>NZ_RDBE01000005.1:75754-96192 GCF_003674065.1 Nocardioides mangrovicus | reverse complement strand
AGCAAGCGATCTCAGATGTCACAGATCCGTGCAGCAGCCCCGGTGCCGCTGCCGCTGACGTAGAGGTCGTGGTGGGACTTGAGCTCCTCGACCAGCGGCGCCGAGTAGGTCCCGAGCACGGTGCTGTTCTGCCACTGCGAGCCGACGCTGGTGTTCGTCGAGGTGACCACGAACTTGGCCGAGTCGTTGAAGAACTCCGCCCCCGGATCGTCCTGAGGCGTGCGCTCGCGCCAGGCCGGGGCGAACATCTCGAAGGTGCGCCGGCCGAGCAGGATCGAGTCGGCGGCACCGGTGATCTGCGCCAGGGTCTCCCCCATCGCCGGGTCCCATCCGAAGTCGGCGGTCCACGACGGGTCCTCGTCAACACCGTCGAGGGAGACGAACTCGTGCACCGCGATGGAGCCCATGGCCAGCACCCTGTCATAGCCTCGGCGCGTGATCCCTCCCAGCGGCGAGCAGCACGTCATCTCCTCCGACGGGTACGAGGCGACCATCACCTCGGTCGGCGCCACGCTGCGCTCGCTCACCCACCACGGCCGCGACCTCGTGCTCGGGTTCGCCGAGGACGAGATGTGCTCCGGCGGGCGCGGCCAGACGCTGCTGCCCTGGCCGAACCGGCTGCGCGACGGCGCCTACACCTGGGACGGCCACGACCAGCAGCTGCCGTTGAGCGAGCCGGCACGGCACAACGCCTCGCACGGGCTGGTGCGGTGGTGCTGGTTCCGCCCGCTGGCGCAGGACGAGACCTCGGTGGAGCTGGTCTACCGGCTGGCCGCGCAGCCCGGCTACCCGTGGTCGCTGGACGTCTCGGTGCGCTACGCGGTCGGCGCCGACGGGCTCGCCGTGACCGTCACCGTGCTCAACCTGGCCGCCTCGGCCGCGCCGTTCGCGTACGGCGCGCACCCCTACCTCACGCTCGGCGTACCGGTCGACGAGCTGACCCTGGCCCTGCCCGGCGCCTCGCGGCTCACCGTGGACGAGCGGAAGCTGCCGACCGGGGTGCAAGACGTCGAGGGCACGCCGTACGACCTGCGCGCTGGCCGGGAGTTGGGCGAGCTGCTGCTCGACGACGCGTTCCGCCGCACGGGCACCGACGGCGTACGGCTGAGCGACGCCTCGGGGCACGGCGTCGAGCTGTGGGCCGACGAGGCGTTCGGGTGGTTCCAGGCCTACACCGGCGACGACCAGCCGGCGCTGGCGCGGCGCGCGGTCGCCGTCGAGCCGATGACCGCTCCACCGGACGCCTTCGGCTCGGGCGCGGACGTCATCCGGCTTGAGCCGGAGACGTCGTGGTCGGCCTCGTGGGGGCTGCGGAGCATCTGATGGCCTCTTACCGGGTCAACGCCGAGGCCGTCGCGTTCTGCGAGGAGCTGATCGAGAAGAAGCAGTACGTGCTCGACAGCGACTGGGGCAACGTGCAGCCCAGCGCCGAGGCGCAGAACGCCTACCTCGAGCGGCACGACTGGGACGCCTACGCCCGCTGGCACCTGGGACTGACCGAGGGCGCGAACGAGCACACCAAGGCCCGCTACGCCTTCGTCGTCGGCGACTACCGCCGCGTGCACCGCTCCGGGCTCATCGCCTGCGTCTACCGGGCGGCGGAGTGGCGGCACAAGTCGGTGGAGCGGGCGGCGTACGGGTTGCTCACGGCGCTCGACGAGGCGGCGGGGATCGACGACGCGTTCGCGCGGTGAGCGGCGGGGGTTTTGCCGGGGGCCCGGCAAAACCCCCGGGAATTCGCTCCAGAAACGGTCGCGCTGAAGAGTTTCGTGCAGACACCGCCCGTTCTGCGAGGTTCAGTCGTTGCGGGCGGTCCGGGTGTGGGCGCGCACCAGCAGGACGAAGTCGCGCAGCACCGCGCGGGCGCGGTCGCCGTCGGAGGCCTGGATCGCCATGACCGGGATCGAGGTGCCGTCGGAGAGGTCCATCTCGGCCCACGGCGCGCCCCGCTTGAGGCGCACCGCGACCACCTCGGCCCATTCCAGGTCGCGGCGCCGGTAGCCGTTCACCACCGCGACGCCCTGCTCGCTGACGCTCAGCCGCGGCCGGATGAGCGCGAGCCACACCGCCGCGGCGATCGCGAGCAGGCCCAGCATCATGGCGCGGTCGGCGAAGCTGAACTGGGCCCGCAGGTGGGCGCCCATCGCGATCCACGAGGCCACACAGACCGCCATCAGGCCGAGGCCGGCGATCAGCCCGACCATGCGTGTCCCCAGCGGCCGCCAGGTGTGCGGCAGGCTCACCAGCGGCTCAGACGCGGCAGGCATGGATGTCGGTGAGCAGGATGCCGCGCGCGCCGAGCTCGTAGAGGTCGTCCATGGCCCGGTGGGCACCGGCCCGGGGCACCATCGCGCGCACCGCGAACCAGCCCTCGCGATGCAACGGCGAGACGGTGGGGCTCTCGATGCCGGGCGAGATCGCCACGGCCTGCTCGACGGCGGCCTCGGGGATGTCGTAGTCCATCATCACGTAGGTCCGAGCCACGATGACGCCCTCCAGACGGCGACGGAAGACCTCGAACCCCTCGGGGGCGTCCTGGCCGGAGCGGGTGATGAGCACCGCCTCGGACTGCAAGATCACCTCGCCGAAGATCTCCAGCCCGGCCTGGCGCAGGGTGCTGCCGGTCTCCACGACGTCGGCGATGACGTCGGCGACGCCGAGCCGGACGCTGGTCTCCACCGCCCCGTCGAGCCGGGTCACGGTGGCCTCGACGCCGTGCTCCTCCAGGTGCGCGCGCACGACACCGGCGTAGGAGGTGGCGATGCGCTTGCCGGACAGCCCGGCGACGTCGCTGGCGGTGCCGGTCGGCGCGGCGAACCGGAAGGTCGACCCGCCGAAGCCCAGCGCCATCACCTCGTCGGCCTTGGCCCCGGAGTCGAGCAGCAGGTCGCGGCCGGTGATGCCGACGTCGAGGGTGCCCTCGCCGACGTAGAGCGCGATGTCGCGGGGTCGCAGGTAGAACAGCTCGACGCCGTTGTCGGCGTCGGTGACGGTCAGCTGCTTGGGGTCGGTGCGCTGCCGGTAGCCGGCCTCGCGCAGCATCTCGGTGGCCGCCAACGAGAGCGAGCCCTTGTTCGGTACGGCGATCTTGATGGTCATGGGGAGTCCTAGAGGTGGGCGTAGACGTCGTCGAGCGAGAGTCCGGCGGCGAGCATCAGCACCTGTGCGTGGTACAGCAGCTGGCTGATCTCCTCGGCCGCCCTGGCATGGCCCTCGTGCTCGGCGGCCATCCACGACTCGGCGGCCTCCTCGACCAGCTTCTTGCCGATCTGGTGCACGCCCGCGTCGAGCTCGGCGACGGTCCGCGAACCCTCCGGTCGCGTCTGAGCCTTCTCGCTCAGCTCGGCCCAGAGTCCCTCGAACGTCTTCACGAGGATCCAGGATAGAGATGTGTCAGGAGAGCCGAGCCACGACATCTCCTGATGTGAGCACTCCCGACCGGCATGAGCGGCTGGCGAACCTCTACGACGCGCACGCTCCGCGGGTCTACGCCTACTGCCTGCGGCAGGTCGGCGTGCACGATGCCGACGACGCACTGGCCGAGACGTTCGCCATCACCTGGCGCCTGCTGGAGCGCGTCCCCGACGACGCGCTGCCGTGGTTGGTGGCCACCGCCCGCAACGTGGTGCGCAACGACCGCCGCCGCGCCGGACGACGCCGCGAGCTCACCGACCGGCTGCGCGACGTGCAGGCGTACGCACCCGGCGCCGGGGAGATCGTCGCCGACCGTGAGGCGATGCTCGCCGCGCTCGCCGCGCTGACCGACCGGGAGCGAGAGGCGCTCTTGCTGATCGCGTGGGACGGTCTCGAGCCCCGCACAGCGGCTCGCGTCGCCCGCTGCACCGAACGAGCATTCCGTGCCCGCGTGACCCGGGCCAGAGCCCGCCTCGATGTGCTGCTCGCTCCGCATCCCGCCCAGGAGGACCGCTATGCCCACTGACCTCGAGGACCTGGCGCCCGTCGAGACGCGCCTGGCGCAGCACACCACGGCGATGCGCTCCGACGTGCTCGCGCGGCTCTCGACGTCGCGGCGGCGACGGGTCTGGCCCATCGCGGCGCTCGTCTCCGGCGCGGTCGCGCTCCTGGCGCTCGGCTCCGTCGTGGTGGTGCGTGACCGGCCGGTCCCTCCCGCCCTCCAGGCGGCGTCGGCGCAGCGGGCGTACCTGAGCCAGGGCGCGTTCTCGGTGGGTCGCACCGTCTTCGTCGGTGACCACCGGGTGGTGTTCCGCGACCGGGTGAGATCGCTGCTGTACACCTCAGCCGGTGTCGTGGTGCACCACGGGAGGTCGGCCTCGGCGGACGCTGCCGGGACATCGCGCTACTCACTCGTCTCGCCGATGGGGTCGGTCCGAGACCTCGACCTCCCCCTGGACAACCAGCTTCCCGGCACCAGCCCGTCCTCGCCGCTGCTCGCCTACGCCGAGCCCGCCGCAGCGAGCACGTGGCGACTGGTGGTCGTCGACGTCCGCACCGGCGCGCAGCACGCCACCACCACGGTCGACGGCGCCTACTCCTGGGCCGGGTGGGTCGCGCCTCCGGTGAACATCGACGGCGACCACGTCCGCGTCCTGCTCGACAGCGGCTGGGTCGAGTGGGACATGGCCGGCGACACCACGCGTGCCATCAGCCGCCCCGGGCTCGCCGACACGCCGCTGGAGGCCGGGGGCGGACGCTACGTCGAGCAACACACGGGACGCATCGACATCCGCGACTTCTCCGACGGCCGCACCGTCTTCGGTCACGCCCTCGCCGACGACGGCGACCAGGTCACGGTCGACCACCTCTCACCCGGTGGGCAGGTGGTCCGCTACGACGAGACCTTCACGGTCTACGACGAGCACCACCAGCTCATCAGCTCCCCGCACGGCGGCATCCTCTACGACCTCGACCGTCATCGCCGACTGGCGCTGGGAACCGGGCCGTGGGGATGGACGCCCGACGGCCGGGCGCTCCGGGTCGAGACGGCGAAGGACCTCGTGACGACGTGCTCGGCGCTGCTCCGGTCCTGTCGGACCACGCGCCGCAGCCTGCCGCACGGCACCGTCAAGCTCGGCGGCGTGCTGTACGGCCGGTGACTATAGTGGTTCGCGGCGCCGGATCCTCTGCAGCGTGCGCGCCGTGGCCAGCGCGGCCTGGGCGGCCTCGTAGCCCTTGTCCTCGCCGCTGCCGGGCAGGCCGGCGCGGTCGCGCGCCTGCTGCTCGTCGTCGCAGGTGAGCAGGCCGAACCCGACGGCGGCGCCGGTCTCGGTGGCGACGCGGGCGAGCCCGTCGGTGGCGGCGCTGGAGACGTACTCGAAGTGGGGTGTGCCACCTCGGATGATGACGCCGAGCGCCACGATCGCGTCGTAGCCCTGGTGGGCCAGGGCTCCCGCTACCACCGGCAGCTCGAACGAACCGGGCACGTGGACCACCGTCGGCGCCTCGACCCGGCACTCGCCCAGCGCCCTCTCGGCCCCGCCGAGCAGGCCCCCCATGATCTCCTCGTGCCAGCTCGCGGCGACGACGGCGACCCGCAGGTCGTGGCAGTCGCCGGCGCCGAGCACCGGCGCTCCCTCCTTGCTCATCTGGACTCCTCCTCCATCAGCTGCGGCAGCAGGTGACCCATCCGGTCACGCTTGGTGCGCAGGTAGGCCAGGTTGTGGCCGTTGGGCCGCGGCGTCAACGGCACCCGCTCGGCGACGCCGATGCCGTACTCCGCCAGGTCGCGGGTCTTCTCCGGGTTGTTGGTCAGCAGCCGCACCCGGTCCACGCCGAGGTCCTTGAGCATCTGGGTCGCGGTGCCGTAGTGACGCGCGTCGGCGGGCAGGCCGAGGTCGAGGTTGGCGTCGACGGTGTCGCGGCCGCCGTCCTGCAGCGCGTAGGCCTGCAGCTTGGCCAGCAGCCCGATGCCGCGGCCCTCGTGGCCGCGCAGGTAGACGACCACGCCCCGACCCTCGGCCTTGATGAGCTCCATGGCCTCGTGGAGCTGCGGGCCGCAGTCGCACCGCTCGGATCCGAAGACGTCGCCGGTCAGGCACTCCGAGTGCACCCGGGTGAGCACCGGCTCGGGTCCCGAGAGGTCGCCGCACACGAGTGCGACGTGCTCGCCGTCGTCGACGGTGCTGCGGTAGCCGAAGGCGCGGAAGGTGCCGTGCTCGGTGGGCAGCGCCGTCTCCGCGACCCGCTCGACATGGCTCTCATGGCGGCGCCGGTGGTGCACCAGCGCATCGATGGAGATCATCGTCAGCCCGTGCTCGTCGGCGAAGGCCCGCAGCTCCGGTGCCCGCTTCATGGTGCCGTCGTCGTTGACCACCTCGACCAGCACGCCGGCGGGGGTGAGACCGGCCAACCGGGCCAGGTCGACGGCCGCCTCGGTGTGACCGCGCCGCACCAGCACCCCGCCCTCGCGGTAGCGCAGCGGGAAGACGTGGCCCGGACGCGTGAGCTCCCACGGCTCGGTGGCCGAGTCGGCCAGCACCCGGGCGGTGTGGGCCCGGTCGGCGGCGGAGATGCCGGTGCTGACGCCGTCGCGGGCGTCGACCGAGATCGTGTACGCGGTGCGCAGCCGGTCGCGGTTGTGCGGCGTCATCAGCGGCACCTCGAGGCGGTCGAGCATGTGGCCGGGCATGGGCACGCAGATCACGCCGCTGGAGTGGCGAATCGTGAAGGCCATCAGCTCCGGGGTGGCCTTGGCCGCCGCGAAGACCAGGTCACCCTCGTTCTCACGGTCCTCATCGTCGACGACCACCACCGCCTTGCCTGCGGCGATGTCGGCGATGGCGCGCTCGACGTCGTCCAGCCGGACGCTCATGCGACGCCGACCTCCTCCGGCGCCCGGGTCTCGCGCCGGCCGATCCGCAGCCAGACCACGAACCCGTAGAGCACCAGCAGCATGTAGGCCATGTAGAGCAGCGCGCTCGGGTAGAGCTGGAAGTGCCACAGCTCGGGCACGCCGACCAGGTCGACGGCGATCCACACCAGCCAGAAGTCGGTCCAGCCGCGGGCCATCGCGTAGGTGGCGAGCATCGATCCCACGAAGATCCAGGCGTCGCACCAGAAGTACCACGACGGTACGGGGAAGCCCGCGCCGATGGCCCCGAACAGCCACCGGCACAAGACGATGCCGGCGACAGCGGCCACGAGGTAGCCGACCCGCTCCCCGGGGGTGGCCCATCGCGGTCGCACGGCTGCGTCGCCCTGGACCCGCATCCGGGTCTGCCGCCAGCGGTGCCAGCCGTAGATGCTGGTGAGGATGAAGAAGACCTGACGTCCAGCCTGCCCCAGCAGCGGGCCGCGCTCGTCGGCCCCGAAGGTCACCGCGATGAACACGGTGAAGAGCAGCACGTTGCCGACGATGCCGATCGGCCACGCCCACACCCGGCGGCGCAGCCCGCCGATGGCCGAGGCGAACCCGAACGCGTTGCCGACGATCTCGCGCCAGGTGATGGCGGTCCCGCCGAAGGTCAGGTGGGCGTCGTAGAGATCGGAGAAGAAGTGCGTCACGCGCTCGCTCCCGTCAGCTTCTCGACGTACTTGGCGATGACGTCGACCTCGAGGTTCACCGGGTCGCCCGCCTGCTTGCGGCCCAGCGTGGTGCGCTCGAGCGTCTCGGGGATCAGGCTGATGGTGAACGAACTGTCGCCGGCCTCCACGACAGTCAGGGACGTGCCGTCCACCGCGATCGAGCCCTTGGCCACGACGTAGCGCAGCAGGTCCGCGGGCGCCGTGATCTCGACGACCTCCCAGTGGGCACTCGGGGTCCTGCTGGCGATGCTGCCGGTGCCGTCGACGTGGCCCTGGACGATGTGGCCGCCCAGCCGCGTGCTCGGGGTGACGGCACGCTCGAGGTTGACGCGGGTGCCCGCGACGAACCGGCCGACGGTCGTCTTGTCGAGCGTCTCGCGCATCACGTCGGCGGTGAACGCGTCCGGCTGCAGCTCGGCCACGGTCAGGCAACACCCGTCGACGGAGATCGAGTCCCCCTCGCGGGCGCCCCCGATCACCACCGACGAGGTCACGGTGAGCCGTACGGCGTCACCGAGGTCCTCCACGGCGGTGACGGTGCCCAGGTCCTCCACGATCCCGGTGAACATCAGATCCTCCCTCTCACACGGACGTCGGGGCCGACGACGCTCACGTCGTCGACCTCGAGCTCGAGGGCGTCGACCATGGTGGTCACGCCCAGGTCGGCCACGGCGTTGCGGCCGGCGCCCAGCAGCTTCGGGGCCAGGTAGGCCACCACCTCGTCGACCAGCCCGGCGCGGACGAACGCCGCCGCCAGGGTGGGGCCGCCCTCGAGGAACACGTGGCGTCGCTCGTGCTGCCACAGCTCGGCCAACGCCTCGTGGGGGTCGCGGGTGCGCAGCCGCAGCGACTCGGCGTCGCCGTTGAACACCCGGCGGTCGGCGGGCAGGTCGCGCAGTCCCATCACCGCGCGCAGCGGCTGGTGCGGCAGCGCCACGTCGTGGTCGTCGCGGACGGTCAGCAGCGGGTCGTCCACAGCGACGGTGTTGGTGCCGACCAGCATGGTGTCGCTCAGCGCGCGCAGCCGGTGGGTGTCGTGCCGCGACTGCGGCGAGCTGACCCAGCGGCTGGTGCCGTCGGTCGCGGCGCTACGGCCGTCGAGCGTGGTGGCGAACTTCCAGGTGACGAACGGACGCTGCCGCTCCATGGCGAACGTCCACACCCGGTTGAGGTCGAGAGCCTCGTCGGCGAGCACGCCACCCACGACGTCCACCCCGGCCGCGGCCAGGGCCTGGGCGCCGCCGGACGCGGCCCGGTTGGGGTCGGCCTGGGCGTAGACCACCCGGGTGACGCCGGCCGTCTGCAGCGCCGCGGTGCAGGGTCCGGTGCGCCCGGTGTGGTGGCAGGGCTCCAAGGTGACGACGGCCGTCGCCCCCCGGGCCCGATCCCCCGCCGCGGCGATCGCCGCCACCTCCGCGTGGTCGGTGCCGGCCCCGCGGTGGAAGCCCTCGCCCACCGGATCACCGTCGACGCCGAGCAGGACGCAGCCCACGCGCGGGTTCGGGCCCACGGGCACGCCGGGCGTCGCCGCCAGCAGCAGGGCACGCCGCATCGCGGTCGTCTCCTGCTCGGCCCTGCTCGACGTCGTACTCACGGTCCCTCCGGTGCGTTGGCGCAAACCGGGGTGTGCGACCGGGGGCGACGTGCCACCGCAGAGGGTGGAACGGCGTCACCGCGCGTGCGACTTCCCATCCGGACTCTCACCGTCGGTCCAGGATTTCCACCTGGTCAACCGGCCGCTGGCTGCGGCCGGGTCGCGGACTGTCACCGCCGGTTCGGAATTACACCGACCCCAGTTGCACGCGAGCTGTTGCTCGTTGGGCAAGAGCCTAGCCGCAGCCGGTGGTGGTGCGGCGAGAGGTGGTCCGGATCACGGAACGTTTGAATGACCCGCGATCGGAGACGAATCCCCCTATGACGACTACCGACACCCAGGTCCAGGTCTCGCGCACGATCAACGCCTCCTCGGACGCCGTGTTCGACGTGCTCTCCAACCCGCACCGCCACACCGAGCTCGACGGCTCGGGATTCGTGAAGGGCCTCGTCCGTGGTGACCGCATCACCGCCACCGGTCAGCAGTTCCGGATGGACATGGAGGGCGACCACATGGGCGGGGAGTACGAGACCGACAACCTCGTGACGGCTTTCGATGCGAACAAGATGATCGGCTGGCAGACCGCGCCGGCCGGCCAGGAGCCTCCCGGCTGGGAGTGGCTGTGGGAGCTGCACTCGACCGGCTCGGACAGCACCGACGTCACGCTGACCTACGACTGGTCGAAGGTCACCGACCAGGGCCTGCTAGACAAGGTCGGCTTCCCGCTGGTCAGCGAGGAGCAGCTCGACGACTCGCTCAACCGGCTGGCCGAGGCGGTCGACGCCTGAGCCGGACCCGATCGCGGACGGTCGAGACCGGTCGAGATCGCCGTCAGGAGATCTGGGAGGTGACGCCCCAGGTCGAGGCCATGCCGTGCACCGCGACGAAGGCCAGCGCCAGCACCACCAGCAGCGCCAGGGCGCCGGTGAGGATCGGTCGCCACGGCAGGTGAGCGGCGCTGGCCGGAGCCAGCGCCGCGGGACGGCCGAGCGGAGCGAACGTCGCGGTCGCGTCCTCGTCCGCACGATCGGGAGCACCCTCGGCGCGGTGCGCGCCACGGACGGTGATGCCCTGTACCTCGCCCAGGCCGGCGGGAAGCCCCGAGGGGATGCCGGTCTCGACGAGGCGCTCGATCTCGACATCGATCTCGTCCTCGCGCATCGCAGGGCCGGCGTGACGGCCGTACGTGGGGGTGATCGTCATAAAAGTGACGATAAGGACATACCCGTGGTACGGGAAGAAAACGGATCTAACCGCCAGGCTGGGCTAGACCACGCAGCGTGGCCACCATCGCATCAGGGTCATCGGCCCCGTAGACCGCCGACCCGGCCACGAACACGTCGGCCCCCGCCTCGGCGCAGCGCCCGATGGTCTCCGCCGACACCCCGCCGTCGACCTGCAGCCACAGGTCCAGGCCGTGGCGGTCGGCCAGCTCACGTGCGCGGCGCACCTTGGGCAGGCACAGGTCGAGGAACTTCTGACCGCCGAAGCCGGGCTCGACGGTCATCACCAGCAGCATGTCGAGCTCGGCGAGCAGGTCCTCGTAGGGGTCGACCGGCGTCGCCGGCTTGAGGGCCATCCCGGCGCGCGCCCCCTGGCCGCGCAGCTCACGCGCCAGGCGTACGGGCGCCGCGGCGGCCTCGACGTGGAACGTCACGCTGCTCGCGCCCGCCTCGGCGTACGCCGGCGCCCATCGGTCGGGATCCTCGATCATCAGGTGGCAGTCCAGCGGGATGCTCGTCGCGCCCGCCAGCGCCTGCACCATCGCCGGCCCCAAGGTCAGGTTCGGCACGAAGTGGTTGTCCATGACGTCGACGTGCACCATGTCGGCGCTGGGGATCCGCGCCACCTCCGCCGCCAGGTTGCCCATGTCGGCGTTGAGGATGCTCGGGGTGATCTGGACGCCCATGGCCCGCACGGTATCGCCGGGACGCCTGTTGGTCGGCAGGCGGGCCCGGGCGCGGTAGTCCGAGACGAACGGCACCTGTGCTGTCCGTTTTGCCGTGCCGATCGTCTCGGACTATCCCCACCGATATATCGCCGAGGGGCTAGCGGGTCCGGCGCAGCAGGGCCAGGAACATGGCGTCGGTGCGGTGCCGGTGGGGCCAGAGCTGGAGGGCGCCGGACAGGTGGGCCGATTCGGCGTCTTTGGCCTCGGGGAGCAGGGCGGTGGCGTCCTCGAGGGCGGCGCCGGTGCGCTCGGCGAGGACGGCGCGGACCACGTCGGCGGTCTCGGCCTTCACGGGCGAGCACGTCGCGTAGCCGACCACTCCCCCGGGTCGTGCCGAGTCCAGGGCCGCCCCCAGTAGCCGGCGCTGCAGGTCCACCAGGCCGGCGACGTCGTCCGGTCGACGCCGCCAGCGGGCCTCCGGGCGGCGCCGTAGCGCGCCGAGGCCCGTGCAGGGGGCGTCGACCAGGACGCGGTCGAAGGATGAGTCGGGCCAGGCCGGGCGGGTGCCGTCTGCGCACAGCACGCGACCTGGCACCAGGCGGGCGACCAGCTCGGCGCGGTGGGGTTGGCGCTCGTTGGCCCAGAACCCCACCCCGCGCTGGTCGGCGACCGCCGCCAGCAGCGCCGCCTTGCCGCCGGGGCCGGCGCACAGGTCCAGCCAGCGGCGGTCGTCGGGCACCGCGGCGCGGGTGAGCGCAAGCGCGACGAGCTGGGAGCCGGCGTCCTGGACGCCGGCCCGGCCCTCGCGGACGGCGGGAACGGCGGCCGGGTCGCCGCCGTCGAGGGCGCGGCCGATCGGGCTCAGCGTCGGCGTGCCACCGAGCTCCTCGACCTCGCACCGGCCGGGGCGCGCGACCAGCGTCACCGCCGGACGCTCGTTGTCGGCGGCGAGCAGCGGCTCGAGCTCCGCAGGCCGATCCAGCGCCTCCGCCAGCGCCTCGACCACCCACGCCGGGTGCGAGAACCGGACGTCGAGGCTCGCGCCGGCCAGCCAGTCGTCCAGCGGCCGGCCGGCGACCTTGCGGAGCACGGCGTTGACCAGGCCGGTGGGCCGGTGGCCGACGCGGCGACGGACCAGGCTGACGGTGGTGCTCACCGCCGCGTGGGTCGAGACCCGGGTGCTCAGCAGCTGGTGCGCACCCAGCCGCAGCGCGTCGCGCACCGGCGGCTCCACGGCACCGCGCGCGAGCTGGTCGATGACGGCGTCGTAGGCGCCGCGCAGCCGCAGCGTGCCGCCCACCAGCTCGGTGGACAGCGCCGCGTCGCGGGGCGGGAGTCCGGCGGTGCGCAGCCGGCGGGCGAGCTCGAGGTTGGCGTAGGCGTCCTCGGCGTCGACCGCACGCAGCACGTCGTAGGCCAGCAGCCGCGGGGCGAGCCCGTCACTGGCCAAGGTGCTCCTTCACCAGTGCCTTCGGCGCATCGGTGGCCCACGCCTCGGTGATGACCTCGACCAGCTCCTCGCGCTCGATCTCGCCCAGCCGCGAGAGCTGCACCAGCACGGCGTTGAAGCCGTCGAAGTGCTCGATGGTGAAGAACGGGCCGTCGTCCTCGACGAGCGCGACTTTGGCGTCGGCGTCGGGGACGTGGATCACCAGGAGGTCGTCGTAGGGCTCACCGGTGGCCGGGTCGATCGCGGTGCGACCGGGTGCTCGGTAGAGCAGGAAGCCGCTCTTGCGCTTCCCCCCGGTGACGCGCCAGGTGGGCCGGTCACCCCAGGAGACGCCCTTCTCGGTGCGCGGCAGTCCGGCGCAGATGGCCTCGACGTCGTCCGGGGTCGCCTTCACGAGCCGAGTCTCGCCTTGTCGCGCGGCCGGACGCCACGGGCCCAGTCGGCCGCTGCCATCTCCTTCTTCCCGTGCGGCCTCACCAGCCCGAGCCGCACCGGGTGCGTCGCGGTGCCCACGTGCACCGCGTTCTTGGTGGCCACGACGGCACCGGGGTCGAGCCGGTCGTGGTCGGGAGCCAGCGCCACGGGACCGAGCTTGAGCCGCTCCCCCGCGTGCGTGGTCCACGCCCCGGGGGCGGGTGTGCAGGCACGGACGCGGCGGTCGACGGCCACCGCGGGCTCGCCCCAGTCGACGCACGCGTCGTCGACGGTGATCTTCGGCGCCAGGCTCACGCCCTCGCCCGGCTGCTCACGTGCTTCCAGGGTGCCGTCCTCGATGCCGTCGAGAGTGGTGACCAGCAGCCCGGCGCCGCCCTCGGCCAGCCGGGCCAGCAGGTCGCCGGCGGTGTCGTCGGGACGGATGGTCTGGGCCATCAGCCCGAAGGTCGGACCCGCGTCGAGGGCCTTGACGATGCGGAAGGTGGTGGCGCCGGTGACCTCGTCGCCCGCCCACAGCGCGTGCTGCACCGGTGCCGCTCCCCGCCAGGCCGGCAGCACCGAGAAGTGCAGGTTCACCCAGCCGTGCAGAGGGATCGCCAGCGCCGACTCCGGCAGCAGCGCGCCGTAGGCCACCACGGGGACGCAGTCGGGCGCGAGGTCGCGCAGCGCCTGCTGGAAGTCGGGGTCGCGCGGATGCTCGGGCTTGAGCACCGGCACCCCGAGCTGCTCGGCCCGGTCGGCGACCGGCGAGGCGGTGAGCCGCCGACCACGTCCGCTGGGGGCGTCGGGGCGGGTGACGACGCCGACCAGCTCGTGCCTCGAGGCGGCGAGTGCCTCCAGAGCGGGCAGCGCCACCTCGGGTGTGCCGGCGAAGACGACCTTCACAGTCCCAGACCGCGGGTGGCGTGCGGGGAGACCCGGACGGTCGGTGCCGGCTCCCCGAACCACTCGGCCTGCCGGATCGCGCGCATCGCCTGCTTGCGGGCCTCGCGGTCGAGTCGGTCGATGAACAAGATGCCGTCGAGGTGGTCGGTCTCGTGCTGGATGGCGCGGGCCAGCCGCTCGCTGCCCTCGATCGTCACCGGCTCACCGTGCATGTCGAAGCCGCGGGCCACCACCGAGAGCGCGCGAAGGCACTCGATGGTGAGGTCGGGGATCGACAAGCAGCCCTCCGGGCCGTCCTGGGTCTCCTCGGACAGGCTCAGGTCGGGGTTGACCAGGTGGCCCACCTCGCCGCCGACGTTCCAGGTGAAGACCCGCAGGCCGACCCCGATCTGCGGCGCCGCCAGGCCGGCGCCCGGGGCGTCGAGCATGGTGTCGGTGAGGTCGGCGACCAAGGTGCGCAGCTCCTTGTCGAAGTCGACGACGGGGGCGGCCTTGGTGCGCAGCACGGGGTCGCCCAGGAGTCGGATCGGCTGGATCGGCACCGGCTCAGGCTATCCAAGCGTCATCGGGTCCACCGCGACGCGTACGTGCGGCAGCTTGCGGGCCGACCGCGTGCGCTGCAGGTCGCCCAGCGCCGCGCCGAGCCGCTCGCCCGACGCACGGGGCACGCGTACGACCAGCCGGACCTGGTCCTCCTCGGCCTGCGGGTCGTCCACCGGCACCGGGCCGAGCACCTCGGCCGCCTCGGGCAGCACCAGGCCGGCCGCGACCTCCTCGAGGACCTCGGGCGGCGCAGTCAGCGTCGCCACCCGCGAGGCCGGCGGCAGGTGGGCCGACTGCCGCTCGGCGATGAGTCGCTCGGCCAGCCCGGCCGGGTCCCAGCGCACCAGGGCCTGCACCGCCGCCGAGGCGGGTTCGCCGACGACCACCACTCGGCCGCCGTCGGCGACCGGACGCACCAGCGCGGCCGCGTTCGCCCAGCGGCGCAACGCCTCCTCCTCCGCCCGCAGGTCCGCGCGTCCCAGCAGCAGCCAGGTGTCCATCAGCAGCACGGCGGCGTAGCCGCCGTCGGCGACCGGCTCCGCCCCCGGCGTCGCCACCACCAGCGCCGGCCGGGCCTCGACGTCGTCGAGCACCCGCTCCCCCGACGACGTCCGCACCGGCACGCCCGGGAACGCCCGGCCCAGCTCCTCGGCCGTGCGCCGGTCGCCCAGCACGGGGGCGCGCAGGCCGTGGTTGCCGCACTCGGGGCAGGACCATCCCGGTGCCGGCGTGCCGCACCAGGCGCACTCGGGCGGCTGGCCGGGTCCGGGGATGCGCAGCGGACCGTGGCACACCGCGCAGCCGGCGGGGGTGCGGCAGGCGTCGCACGCGAGCCGGGTGGCGTAGCCCGACCGCGGCGTCTGCACCAGCACCGGACCGTGCTCCAGCGCGGCCGCCACCGCGCGGTGGGCGTCGTGCGGCAGCCGGCTGCTGCGGGCCAGCGGGTCGCGCCGCAGGTCGAACTCCGTGGCGCCGGCCACCGCTACCTGGGCACGCTCGCGCACCATCGTCCGCGGCGCCGCCAGGTCGTGGGCCCAGCCGGTGCGCACCAGGTACTGCGCCTCCACGCTGCGGGCGTAGCCGCCGAGCAGCACCGCGCAGCCGGTCTGCTGCGCGCGCAGCAGCAGTACCTCGCGGGCGTGGGGGTAGGGCGCCCGCGGCTCGGCGTAGAGGTCGTCGCCGTCGTCCCACATCGCCACCAGGCCGAGGTCGCGCACCGGCGCGAAGGCGGCCGCACGCGTGCCCACCGCGATCCGCACCGCCCCGCGGGAGAGGGCCAGGAACGCGGCGTAGCGCTTGGCCGGGCCGGCGTCGGCGGCGAGCACGACGTGACGGCCGGGCCCGACGAGCTCGGTGAGAGCGGCGTCGAGCCGGGCGACGTCGCGGTGGTCGGGCACGCAGACCAGCGCCCCCCGGCCGCTGCTCGCGGTGGCAGCAGCCGCCCGGGCGAGCAGCGGCGCCCAGTCGTCGCCGGGCAGGCACGACCACACCGCGCGCTGCGGCAGCGGCCACACCCCGTACGCCTGCCAGCCGCCGGCGCCGGGCGCGGCGACCTCCGGCGCCGGTGTGCTCTCCCGCTTCTCGGTGGTGGCGTGGCGCGGCGGCACCGCCAGGCGAAGCACGTCGGAGCGGGTGCCCGCCCACCGCGCCGCCACCCGTCCGGTGAGCTCGGCGACCTCCGGGGTGAGGACGGGCTCGGCGCTCACGACGCGGCGCAGCGGGGCGAGCCGGCCGGTGTGATCGGTGTGGTCGGTGCGCTCCAGCACGAACCCGTCGACCTCCTGGCCCGCGAACCGCACCTTCACCCGCGCCCCGGGCACCGCGTCGTCAGCCATCGTGCTGGGCACCAGGTAGTCGAAGGGCCGGTCCAGGTGCGCCAGCGCGACGTCGACCAGCACCCGCGCCACCGGGTCGACCGCGGCAGAGGTGATCGGCGGCTTTTGCTTCGGCGGCTTCGCCCGGCGAGCCTCGGCGCGCGCCAGCCCGGGCAGGCTGAGGGCGTCCTGGGCGTCGTCGGGCACGCAGGCGATCCAACCAGGGCGCGGCGACAGGATCGAGACGGCCGCGAGGGGCCTGTGGATCCTCGGTCTCGAGACGGTTGCTGGGCGGACTCCTCAGTCAGCGGCTGGGGGCAGCATCTCGGTGGTGATCGCCCAGCGCTCGTGGTCGCGCCAGGCGTTGTCGAGGAAGAGGAAGTGCGGCGAGAGCCCCTCGTAGCGGAACCCGTAGCGCTCGACCAGGGCGATCGACGGCGCGTTGTCGGGGCGGATGTTGGCCTCCAGACGGTGCAGGTCGAGGCCGTCGGGGTCGAAGCAGTGGCGCACCACCAGGTCCAGCGCCTCGCTCATCAGGCCCTTCCCGGCGGCGTGGACGAAGGCGGCGTAGCCGAGCGTGCCGTTGCGGAAGGCGTACCGCACGATGTTCTGGACGTTGACGTAACCCGCGATCGAGCCGTCGGCGTTGTCGCAGACCAGGTACGGGATACGCCGGTCGGGCTCGGCGTCGAAGCCGCGCTGGCGGTCGAGGTATCCGGCCACGTCGTGGGGGTGCTCGGTCCAGGGATGGTGGAACTCGGCGCTGGCCACCACCGCGGCGGTGAACTCGGCGGCATCGTCGGCCGTGCGGCGGCGCAGGTGGACGCGGGGGCCGCGGGGCAGCTCGGGCACGCCCCCGAGTGCACCGCGTCGGGGTAGTCCAGATCAAGTTGGTCGGTTCGACGACGGCACAGCGACCAACTTGATCTGGACTACCCCGACGGGAGGTGGTTGACCGCGTGGTCGCCGGTGGCCCACAGGTGCTGGACGGCGTAGGCACGGTAGGGGCGCCAGCGCTCGGCATAGGCGGTCAGCTCGCGGGGCTTGGCGGGCAGGCCGAGGCGGGCGGCGGCCTGGGCCACGCCGAGGTCGGTGGGCAGGAACGCGTCGCGGTCGCCGAGGGCGCGCATGGCCACCGAGGCCACCGTCCACGGGCCGATGCCGGGCAGCGACCCGATCTCCTCGACCGGCAGGCCCTCGCGCAGCGCCGCGACCAGGCCGAGCAGCGTCCGCTGCCGGGAGCGGGGCATGGCCAGGTCCTCGGCGCGTAGGCCGGCGAGGTCGTCCGGGGTCGGGAAGAGGTGCGTCAGAGCGCCTTCGGGGTCCTCGAACGCGGTCCCGTACGCCGCCACCAGCCGGCCGGCGTGCGTGCGAGCGGCCGCGGTGGAGACCTGCTGGCCGATGACGGCGCGGATGGCGAACTGGGACGCGTCGGCGATGCGCGGCACCCGGCGGCCGGGGGCGGCCGCGACCAGCGGGGCGAGCACCGGGTCGGCGGCCAGCGTCGCGTCGACGGTGGCCGGGTCGGCGTCCAGGTCGAGCACGAAGCGGCACAGGGCGACGGCCTCGTCGAGGTCGTCGCCGCTGAGCCACACGCGTGCCGCGACGTGGTCCGGGCGAGGTGAGAGGGCCAGCACGGCCGGGCCTCCGGCGAGTCGCACCGTCACCCGGTACGCGCCGTCGCGCCACTCCTCCACCCCCGGCACTCCGGTCGCGGCCAGGTGGCCGAACAGGTTGTCGGGGAGGAGGGGTGGCGCGAAGGTGAGACGGAGGTCGGAGGGGGTCATCGCGTGGTCTCGAGACGGTTGCTGCGCAACCTCCTCAACCACCGCTGCGGTCAGACGCCGGCGGCCTTGTTGAGCTCCTCGACGCGGTTGGTCTGCTCCCAGCCGAACTCCGGCAGCTCGCGGCCGAAGTGGCCGTAGGCGGAGGTCTTGGCGTAGATCGGACGCAGCAGGTCGAGGTCCTGCACGATGGCGGCCGGGCGAAGGTCGAAGACCTCGAGCACGGCCTCCTGGATCTTCTCGTCGGGCAGGACGCCGGTGCCGAAGGTCTGGATGAAGACGCCGACCGGGGCGGCCTTGCCGATGGCGTAGGCGACCTGTGCCTCGCAGCGTCGGGCCAGCCCGGCCGCGACGACGTTCTTGGCCACCCAGCGCATCGCGTACGCCGCCGAGCGGTCGACCTTGGAGGGGTCCTTGCCGGAGAAGGCGCCGCCGCCGTGGCGGGCCATGCCGCCGTAGGTGTCGACGATGATCTTGCGGCCGGTGAGGCCGGCGTCGCCGTGGGGGCCGCCGATGACGAACTTGCCGGTGGGGTTCACCAGCAGCCGGTAGCCCTCGGAGGGGATGTCGAAGGAGGCCAGCACCGGGTCGATGACCAGCTTCTTGATGGCGGCCTCGAGCGCGTCGAGGGTGACGCCGTCGGCGTGCTGGGTGGAGAGCACGACGGTGTCGACGCGCACCGGGCGGTCCTGGTCGTCGTACTCGATGGTGACCTGGGTCTTGCCGTCGGGACGCAGCGAGTCCTCGATGCCCAGCTCGGCGTCGGCGCTGCCGTCCTTGCGCACCTCGGTGAGCTTCTGGGAGAGCCGGTGGGCCAGCGTGATCGGCAGCGGCATCAGCTCGGGGGTGTCGTCGCAGGCGTAGCCGAACATCAGGCCCTGATCGCCGGCGCCCTGCTTGTCCATCGCGTCGACCGAGCCGGTGCGCGACTCGTGACCGGTGTCGACGCCCTGGGCGATGTCGGGCGACTGCTTGCCGATGGCGATCTGGACGCCGCAGGCGCTGCCGTCGAAGCCCTTCTCGCCGGCGTCGTAGCCGATCTCGTTGACCTTCGCCCGGACCAGGTCGTTGATCTCGACGTAGGCCTCGGTGGTGACCTCGCCCGCGACGACCACCAGGCCGGTGGTCAGCAGCGTCTCCACCGCGACCCGGCTGTGCGGGTCCTTCTCGAGCATCGCGTCGAGGATGGTGTCGCTGATGGCGTCGGCCATCTTGTCGGGGTGGCCCTCGGTCACGGACTCCGAGGTGAACAGGCGTCCAGGCACGTGCGTCTCCTACGTCATTGTGTTCTGAGTGCGTCGAGAAGGCTATCTGGCGGCGAGGCGGGAGCCGACGGCGTCCCACACCACGTGCGCCAGCGCCTCCTTGGAGCCGAGCGGCACCTCGAAGGACTCGCCGGTGGCCGAGAGCACGACGGCCTCGTTCTCGCTGCTGCCGAACACCGCTCCCCCGCCGACGTCGTTGACGACCAGCAGGTCGCAGCCCTTGCGGGCCAGCTTGGTGCGCGCGTGGTCGAGCACCGACCCGTTCGCGTCGCCGGTCTCGGCCGCGAAGCCGACGATCACGGCGCCAGCGGCCAGCGCGGCACGGTCGCGGACCAGGCCGGCGAGCACGTCGGGGGTCTCGGTCAGCTCGATGCTGGGAGCGGTGCCGTCGGCGCTCTTCTTGATCTTCGTGCCTGCCAGGTCCACCGGGCGGAAGTCGGCCGGTGCCGCGGCCATCACCACGGCGTCGGCGCCGGAGGCTGCGGCGCCGACCTCGCGCTGCAGGTCCTCGGTGGTCTCCACGCGGACGACCTTGACGCCGGCCGGGTCGACCAGCGCGGTGTTGGCGGCCACCAGCGTGACCTCCGCACCGCGCAGCGCCGCGGTGCGGGCCAGCGCGTAGCCCTGCAGGCCCGAGGACCGGTTGCCCAGGAACCTCACCGGGTCCAGGTACTCGCGCGTCCCGCCGGCCGAGACCACGACGCGTCGCCCGGCCAGGTCGTGGCGCACCGGATGGTGCAGCAGGTCGACCGCGGCGGCGAAGATCTCCTCGGGGTCGGGCAGCCGGCCCTTGCCGGAGTCGGCCCCGGTCAAGCGGCCCTCGGCCGGTTCGAGCACGACGCTGCCGCGCTCGCGCAGCGTCGCGACGTTGGCCTGGGTGGCGGGGTGCTCCCACATCTCGGTGTGCATCGCGGGGGCGAACAGCACCGGGCAGCGGGCGCTGAGCAGGGTCGAGGTGAGCAGGTCGTCGGCCAGCCCGTGCGCGGCACGGGCCAGGAGGTCGGCCGTGGCCGGCGCGACGACCACCAGGTCCGCGCCCTGCCCGATGCGCACGTGCGGCACCGCGTGGACGTCGTCCCACACCTCGGTGGAGACCGGCTTGCCCGACAGGGCGGCCCACGTCGGGGCGCCGACGAACTGCAGCGCCGCGCGGGTCGGGACGACGGTGACGTCGTGACCGGACTCGGTCAGCCGGCGAAGCAGCTCGCAGGACTTGTACGCAGCGATCCCGCCGCCCACGCCGAGGACGACGTGCGCACGGCGGGACCCTGCGG
>NZ_RDBE01000005.1:0-75748 GCF_003674065.1 Nocardioides mangrovicus | reverse complement strand
TGCTCACTGCTGGATGCTCACTGCTGGATGCTCACTGCTGGGAGGACTCCGCGCCATCGAGCGCAGCGGCGGCCGCCGCGGCCTCCTCGACGTCGGGGTCGAACTCCTCGACGGTCAGCAGGTCGGCGTTGATCTCGCGCAGCGCGATCGAGAGCGGCTTCTCCTGCACATGGGTGTCGACCAGCGGGCCGACGTACTCCAGCAGGCCCTCGCCCAACTGGGAGTAGTAAGCGTTGATCTGCCGAGCACGCTTGGCGCTGTAGAGCACCAGCTGGTACTTGGAGTCGGTCTTGGTGAGCAGCTCGTCGATGGGCGGGTTGGTGATGCCGTCGGCGATCGGCTGGGGACCGGGCATGGTGAAAGGGCCTCGCAGGGGTTCGGAGATGTGAAGGGCGCGCGGTCAGACCTCGCGCAGCCCCATCAACTCTACCAATTCCGCGGCCGCAGCCGGAATCTCGCGGTTGACCACCGTGGCGTCGAACTCCGACTCCGCGGCCAGCTCCTCCCTCGCGGTCTCCAGGCGACGGGCCCGGTCGGCCTCGTCCTCGGTGCCGCGGCCGACCAGCCGGCGCACCAGCTCCTCCCAGCTGGGCGGCTTGAGGAAGACCAGGAACGCCTCCGGCATGGACTCGCGCACCTGGCGGGCGCCCTGCAGGTCGATCTCCAGCAGCGCCGGCCGGCGCTGCGCCAGCACCTCGGTCACCGGACGGCGCGGCGTCCCCGAGCGGTGCGTGCGGTGCAGCACGGCCCACTCCAGCAGCTCGCCGTCGGCGACCATCTGGTCGAAGGTGGCGTCGTCGACGAAGTGGTAGTGCACGCCGTCGACCTCGCCCGGCCGCGGGGCGCGGGTGGTGACCGAGACCGAGATCCAGACCTCGGGATGGTGCTCGCGCACGTACGCAGCCAGCGTGCCCTTGCCGACCGCCGTCGGCCCGGCGAGAACCGTCAGTCGGGCGTCACTCACCGCGGCCGAACTCGGACACCAGCGCGGCCGTCTGGTTCGCGCCCAGCCCCCGCACGCGGCGGCTCTCGGAGATCTTCAGCCGCTCCATGATCTGCTTGGCCCGGACCTTGCCCACGCCGGGCATCGACTGCAGCAGGTCGAAGACCCGCATCTTGCCGATGACCTCGTTGGACTGGCCCTCCTCGATGACCTCGACGATGGAGGCGCCGGCGTGCTTGAGCCGGTTCTTGACCGCGGCCCGCTCGCGGCGGGAGGCGGCCGCCTTGTCCAGCGCTGCCTGGCGTTGTTCAGGGGTCAGCTCCGGCAACGGCACGACGCAACAGCCCTTTCGGCGTCCTCGGCTCCCGGCGTACGCCGGTTCACTCGGCGCAATCTAGCCACCTCCTCACGAGCGCTGCAACGCACCCCCGGCCCTGTCGCGCGCGCCACCGTCGCCCTCGCGGCACAGCCGTCGTACCAGCGGCGGGGTGCGCGATCTGCGCCGATGGGCTGCCCCTGAGGAGCACCGGGATAAATCGCCGGCGCATGACGGCGACGCCCCGCCCTACAGCCCCAGATCCAGCTTGCAGACGTCCCGCGCCTGGGTCTCGATGCCGTTGGCGGCGTCGACGACGCCGTCCGAGGCCAGGGTGTCGGCGGCGTCGACGACGGCCTGCTTCTTGGCGCCCGTGACCGAGGCGGGCAGGCCGTCTCGGTACTGGGAGGGCTTGACCCCGGCGGCGTCGAGGGCATCGCGCAGCCCCTCGACGGCGTTGAGGAACGTCTGCCATTCATCCGTCAGCTCGTCGGGGGCCTTCGCGCCGAGGGCCTTCAGCGTGGGCAGACCGGTGATCAGGCCGCCGGGGTCGCTGGTGCTGAGGATCTGCGAGAGCTGCTTCTGGTCGGTCTTCAGCGCCGAGCAGTACCGCTCGCGCTGGCTGCCGCAGCCGCTGGCCACGAGCAGCAGCACCGCCGCGACCGCCAGCCGCCTCACGTGAGCAGGGCGGCGTACGCGTCGGCGGTCGCGCGGGCCGTCGCGACGAGTGCGGCCGGCGCCGGGCCCGCGGCGAGGATCTCGCGGCTGCTGGCCGGCAGCACACGATGGACGGCGGTGCCGAAGATGCGGCGCACGCTCTCGGGCGTGCCGCCCTGCGCGCCCACGCCGGGCACCAGCAGCGGACCGCCGACGTCGAGGTCCTCCTCCGTCTCGCCGATGGTGGCCCCCACGACGGCACCGAACGAGCCGTGCTCCTCGCCGGCGTTCAGCTCGCGCAGCGAGGCCAGCACCTCGCCGGCGACGGTGCCGTCCGGGGTCCGCGCGTGCTGCACCTGCGGCGCTTCGGGGTTGGACGTGAGCGCCAGCACGAAGACGCCGGCGTCGTGGGCACGCGCGGTCTCCAGCAGCGGGTCGAGGCTGTGGAACCCCAGGTAGGGGCTCGCCGTCATCGCATCGGCCGCCAGCGGCGATCGTGGGTCGAGGTAGGCGTCGGCATAGGCCTGGGTGGTGGAGCCGATGTCGCCGCGCTTGACGTCCAGCAGCACCAGCGCGCCGGCCTCCCGCGCCGTGGCGATCACCCGCTCCAGCACCGCGACGCCGGCCGAGCCGTGCCGCTCGAAGAACGCCGACTGCGGCTTCACCACCGCCACGTGCGGGGCCAGCGCCTCGGTGGCGGTGAGCGCGAACCGCTCCAGCCCGGTGGCCGAGTCGGTCTGCCCCCACGCGTCGAGCAGCGCGGGGTGCGGGTCCACGCCCGCGCACAGCGGTCCGCGGTCCTCCATCGCGGCGTACAGCCGCTCACCGAAGGGTTTCATAGCGCTCCTCGCTCAGCAGTCGGCTCAGCCGCGCCGGCCAGCGCGGACCCTCGTAGATGAAGGCGGTGTACGCCTGCAGCAGGTCGGCGCCCGCGGCCAGCCGGTCACGAGCGTCCTGCGGCGTCGCGATGCCGCCGACCCCGATGATCGTCGGCCCCGCGCCGAGTCGCTGGCGCAGCACCCGTGTGACGTCCTGGGCCCGCTCGCGCAGCGGCGCGCCGGAAAGACCACCGGTCTCCTCGGTGCGCTCACTCAGGCCCTCGCGGGAGATCGTCGTGTTGGTCGCCACGACGCCGGCCAGTCCCTCGGCCAGGGCGAGGTCGGCGACGGCGAGCACGTCGTCGTCGGCCAGGTCGGGCGCGATCTTGACCAGCAGCGGCAGGTCGCCGATCTCACCCCGCACACCGGCCAGGATCGGCTGCAGCTTGTCGACGGCCTGCAGGTCGCGCAGGCCCGGGGTGTTGGGCGAGCTGACGTTGACCACGAGGTAGTCGGCGTAGGGCGCCAGCAGCCGGGCGCTGGTGCGGTAGTCCTCGACCGCCTCGGACTCCGGGGTGACCTTGGACTTGCCGATGTTGACGCCCACCACCCCGCGCCGCGTACGCCGGGCGAGACGCCGCGCGACCGCCTCGGCGCCGTCGTTGTTGAAGCCCATCCGGTTGACGATGGCGCGGTCCTCCGGCAGCCGGAAGAGCCGCGGGCGCGGGTTGCCGGGCTGCGGCTTCGCGGTGACCGTACCGACCTCGACGAACCCGAACCCCAGCCGGGCCAGGGCGTCGATGCCGACCGCGTTCTTGTCGAACCCGGCGGCCAGCCCGAGCACGCCCGGAAAGTCGATCCCCATCGCGTGGACCCCAGCGCTCCTGACGCGAGGCAGGGCCCGCGAGCCGACCCTGACCCCTGCGAAACCCAGCCGGTGCGCGGTCTCGGCGTCGATCCGCGTGGCCAGGTGGTCGAAGAGCGCGCGATACATCAGGCCTGGCTCGCCCACTCCTGCAACGACCTCACGCCGACGTCGCCTGCTCGTAGCGCCTCGATGCCCTGCACTGCGGCCCAGAGCCCCTGCACGGTGGTGATGCACGGGACGTTGGCCTGCACCGCGGCCGTGCGGATCTCGTAGCCGTCGATGCGCACCTGGCCGTTGCCGGAGCCGTCGGGGGTGTTGACGATGAGGTCGATGCCGCCGCCGAGGATGCGCTGCACGGTGGTCTGCTCCCCCGCCGTGCCCTCGCCCTCGAAGTGCTTGCGCACGACGTCGGCGTGCACGCCGTTGCGGCGCAGCACCTCCGCGGTGCCCTGGGTGGCCAGGATCGAGAAGCCCATCTCGGCCAGCACCTTCACCGGGAAGATCATGGTGCGCTTGTCGCGGTTGGCCATCGAGACGAACACCGTGCCCGAGGTGGGCAGCGAGCCGAACGCGGCGGCCTGGGCCTTGGCGAAGGCGGTACCGAAGTCGGCGTCGAAGCCCATCACCTCGCCGGTGGACTTCATCTCCGGGCCGAGCACGGTGTCGACCTGGCGGCCGTCGGGCAGGCGGAACCGGTTGAACGGCATCACCGCCTCCTTGACCGCGATCGGTGCGTCGCCGGGCAGCGTGCCGCCGTCGCCCTCGGCGGGCAGGACGCCCTCGGCGCGCAGCACGGCGATGGTCTCGCCGAGCATCACCCGCGCCGCGGCCTTGGCCAGCGGCGTCGCGGTGGCCTTGGAGACGAACGGCACGGTGCGGCTGGCACGGGGGTTGGCCTCGAGCACGTAGAGCACGTCGGCGCCCAGCGCGAACTGGATGTTGATCAGCCCGCGCACCCCGACGCCCCGGGCGATGGCCTCGGTGGCCTCGCGGATCCGGCGGATCTCGCTGGCACCGAGGGTGATCGGCGGCAGCGCGCACGAGGAGTCGCCGGAGTGGATGCCGGCCTCCTCGATGTGCTCCATCACGCCGCCCAGGAAGAGGTCCTCGCCGTCGTAGAGCGCGTCGACGTCGATCTCCACCGCGTCGTCGATGAACCGGTCGACCAGCACCGGCCGGTCCGGAGAGATCTCGGTGGCCGCTTCGATGTAGGAGCCCAGCGCGGCGTCGTCGTAGACGATCTGCATGCCGCGACCGCCGAGCACGTAGCTGGGGCGCACGAGCACCGGGTAGCCGATCTCGGCGGCGATCGCACGGGCCTGCTCGAAGGTGGTGGCCGTGCCGTGCTTGGGCGCGGTGAGCCCGGCCTCGGCGAGCACGCGACCGAAGGCGCCGCGCTCCTCGGCCAGGTCGATCGCCGCCGGGGAGGTGCCGACGATGCGGACCCCGGCGTCCTCGAGCCCCTGCGCGAGGCCAAGCGGGGTCTGGCCGCCGAGCTGGCAGATCACGCCGGCGACCGGTCCGGCCTGGGTCTCGGCGTGCACCACCTCGAGGACGTCCTCGAGCGTGAGCGGCTCGAAGTAGAGCCGGTCGGAGGTGTCGTAGTCGGTGCTGACGGTCTCGGGGTTGCAGTTGACCATCACGGTCTCGTAGCCGGCGGCCGACAGCGCGTGGGCGGCGTGCACGCAGGAGTAGTCGAACTCGATGCCCTGGCCGATCCGGTTCGGCCCCGACCCGAGGATGATGACGGCCTCCCGCTCGCGCGGACCCACCTCGGACTCCTCGTCGTAGGAGGAGTAGTGGTACGGGGTGGTGGCGGCGAACTCGGCCGCGCAGGTGTCGACGGTCTTGTAGACCGGCCGGACGCCCAGCGCGTGCCGCACGCCGCGGACGACGTCGGGGCTCATCCGCCGCATCCGGCCGAGCTGGACGTCGGAGAAGCCGTGCCGCTTGGCCCTGCGCAGCAGGGCCGGGGTGAGCTCGGGGGCCTCGACCACCTCGCGCGCCACCTCGTCGAGCAGCACGAGCTGGTCGACGAACCAGGGGTCGATGCCGGTGGCCTCGTGGACCTCCTCGGCGCTCGCCCCGGCGCGGATCGCGTCCATGACGTCGCGCAGGCGCCCGTCGTGGGGCGTCCGGCTGCGCTCGAGGGCGTCGGCCGGCGGCGGGGTGCCCCAGTCGAAGACGGCCTTCGGGTTCTCCAGCGAGCGCAGCGCCTTCTGCAGGGCCTCGGTGAAGCTGCGGCCGATCGCCATCGCCTCGCCCACCGACTTCATGTGCGTGGTGAGCACGGGGTCGGCGCCGGGGAACTTCTCGAAGGCGAACCGCGGCACCTTCACCACGACGTAGTCCAGCGTGGGCTCGAAGCTCGCCGGCGTCTGCTGGGTGATGTCGTTGGGGATCTCGTCGAGGGTGTAGCCGACGGCGACCTTGGCCGCGATCTTGGCGATCGGGAAGCCGGTGGCCTTCGAGGCCAGTGCGCTGGAGCGCGAGACCCGCGGGTTCATCTCGATGACGACCACGCGCCCGTCGGCGGGGTTCACCGCGAACTGGATGTTGCAGCCGCCGGTGTCGACGCCGACCGCGCGGATGATGCCCAGCGATAGGTCGCGCAGGTGCTGGTACTCACGGTCGGTCAGCGTCATCGCCGGGGCGACGGTGATCGAGTCGCCGGTGTGGACGCCCATCGGGTCGAGGTTCTCGATCGAGCAGATGATGACCACGTTGTCGGCGCGGTCGCGCATCACCTCGAGCTCGTACTCCTTCCAGCCGATGATCGACTCCTCCAGGAGCACCTCGGTGGTGGGCGAGGCCGCGAGTCCGGCGCCGGCGATGCGGCGCAGGTCGTCCTCGTCGTAGGCCATGCCGGAGCCGGCGCCGCCCATGGTGAAGCTGGGCCTGACCACGGCCGGGTAGCCGAGGTCCTGCACGGCGTCGAGGCAGTCCTGCATGGTGTGGCAGATCGCGCTGCGCGCCACCTCGCCGCCGAGGCTCTCGACGATCTTCTTGAACGACTCGCGGTTCTCGCCGCGGTCGATGGCCTCGATGGAGGCGCCGATCAGCTCGACGTCGTAGCGCTCGAGCACGCCGGCCTTGTCGAGCGCGACGGCGGCGTTGAGCGCCGTCTGCCCGCCGAGCGTGGCCAGCAGGGCGTCGGGGCGCTCCTTGGCGATCACCTTCTCCACGAACTCCGGGGTGATCGGCTCGACGTAGGTGGCGTCGGCGAACTCCGGGTCGGTCATGATCGTGGCGGGGTTGGAGTTGACCAGGACGACCCGGAACCCCTCCTCGCGCAGCACCCGGCAGGCCTGGGTGCCGGAGTAGTCGAACTCGCACGCCTGGCCGATGACGATCGGCCCGGAGCCGATGACCATCACCGTGCGGATGTCGTCGCGGCGTGGCATCAGAGCTTCTCCCCCATGAGGTCGCAGAACCGGTCGAAAAGGTAGGCGGCATCGTGCGGGCCGGCCGCCGCCTCGGGGTGGTACTGCACGGAGAAGGCGGTGAGCCGACCCTGGTCGTCGCGCAGCTCGAGGCCCTCGACGACGTCGTCGTTGAGGCAGACGTGGCTCACGCTCGCCTCGCCGTAGAGCGTCGACGTGGAACCCTCGAGGGGCGCGTCGACGGCGAACCCGTGGTTGTGCGCGGTGACCTCGACCTTGCCGGTGGTGCGGTCCATCACGGGCTGGTTGATGCCGCGGTGGCCGTAGCCGAGCTTGTAGGTGCCGAAGCCCAGCGCGCGGCCGAACAGCTGGTTGCCGAAGCAGATGCCGAAGTACGGCACCCCCTGCGCCAGCGCCCCCTGCAGCACCTCGATCTGGTGGGTGGTGGCGGCCGGGTCGCCGGGGCCGTTGGAGAAGAACAGCCCGTCGGGCTGCACGGCGAGGACGTCCTCGAGCGACGAGGTGGCGGGCAGCACGTGGGTCTCGATGCCGCGCTCGGCCATCATCCGCGGGGTGTTGGCCTTGATGCCGAGGTCGAGGGCGGCCACGGTGAACCGCTTCTCGCCGACCGCGGGCACGACGTACGCCTCGGCCGTGGAGACCTCGTCGGCCAGCTCCGTGCCGGCCATCTGGCCCGACTCGCGCACCCGCGCCAGCAGGGCGTCGGCGTCGGAGGTGGTGGAGATGCCCACCCGCATGGCGCCGCGCTCGCGCAGGTGACGCGTCAGTGCCCGGGTGTCGATGCCGGAGATGCCGACCACCCCCTGCTCGCGCAGCGCGTCGTCCAGCGAGCGGCGCGAGCGCCAGTTCGAGGGGACCCGGGCGGGGTCGCGCACGACGTAGCCGCTCACCCAGATCCGCGAGGACTCCGGGTCCTCGTCGTTCACGCCCGTGTTGCCCACGTGCGGGGTCGTCATGACGACGACCTGGCGGTGATAGGACGGATCGGTCAGCGTCTCCTGGTAGCCGGTCATGCCGGTGGCGAACACGGCCTCGCCGAACGTCTCGCCCTCGGCGCCGTAGGAGTCGCCGCGGAACGTGCGGCCGTCCTCGAGCACCAGGATCGCGGCAGGAGTTGACACCCCGTACCTCCTTCTCCGCCTCACGGGACGGCCGTTAAAGGATGTCGGTCGCGGCGACTCTAACGCACCCCGCGGCACCGGCGATCCACCTGTCCAGCGCTCAGCAGAGCTTGCCGTCGAGCACCGTCGGCCGTCCCCTCAGGAAGGTCGCGACCACGCGGCCGGGGAGCTCCATCCCGGCGTACGGGGTGTTGCGCGAGAGCGAGGCCAGCTCGGAGGCGTCGACCACGCGGCTGACCGAGGGGTCGTAGAGCACGACGTTCGCCGGCTCCCCCACCTCCAGGGGCCGTCCCTGTCCGGCGAGCCTGCCGATGCGGGCCGGTGTAGTCGACATCCGCTCGGCGACGCCGGCCCAGTCGAGCAGCCCGGCGTCGACCATCGTCGTCTGCACGATGGACAGCGCCGTCTCGAGGCCGAGCATCCCGAAGGCGGCGGCCTGCCACTCGCAGTCCTTGTCCTCGTGCGGGTGCGGTGCGTGGTCGGTGGCGACGACGTCGATGGTGCCGTCGGCCAGACCGGCCCGCAGCGCCTCGACGTCGGTGGCCGATCGCAGCGGCGGGTTCACCTTAAAGATCGGGTCGTAGCTGGCGGCGAGCTCGTCGGTGAGCAGCAGGTGGTGCGGGCAGACCTCGGCGGTGACCGGCCAGCCCTTGGACTTGGCCCAGCGGACGATCTCCACCGAGCCGGCGGTCGAGACGTGGCACACGTGCAGCCGCGAGCCGACGTGGGCGGCGAGCAGACAGTCGCGGGCGATGATCGACTCCTCGGCCACGGCGGGCCAGCCGCGCAGCCCGAGTCGCCCGGACAGCTCGCCCTCGTTCATCTGCGCGTCCTCGGTCAGCCGCGGCTCCTGGGCGTGCTGGGCGACGACGCCGTCGAAGGCCTTGACGTACTCCAGCGCGCGCCGCATCAGGACGGGGTCGCTGACGCACTTGCCGTCGTCGGAGAAGACCCGCACCCGAGCGGCGGAGTCGGCCATCGCGCCGAGCTCGGCAAGCCGCTCCCCCGCCAGCCCGACCGTGACGGCTCCGACCGGCTGGACGTCGCAGTACCCGGCCTCGGTGCCCAGCCGCCACACCTGCTCGACGACGCCGGCCGTGTCGGCCACGGGCTCGGTGTTGGCCATCGCGTGCACGGCGGTGAAGCCGCCCATCGCGGCCGCACGGGTGCCGGTCTCGACGGTCTCGGCGTCCTCGCGGCCGGGTTCGCGCAGGTGGGTGTGCAGGTCGACCAGGCCGGGCAGCATCACCAGCCCGTCGGCGTCGACGACCTCGGCGCCCGACGACGACCCGTCGGCGATCAGCCCCTCGCGCAGCAGCACGTCGCGCGGCTCGCCGCCCAGGACGCTGGCGCCCTTGATGAGGTAGTCGGTCACGCGTCGTCTCCTCCGATGGCGGGCTGGGATCCTCCGAGCAGCAGGTACAGCACTGCCATCCGGACGGCGACGCCGTTGGTGACCTGCTCGACGATGACCGACCGCTCGGAGTCGGCCACGTCGGCGCTGATCTCCATGCCGCGGATCATCGGGCCCGGGTGCATGACGATGGTGTGGTCCTGCAGCGTCGCCATGCGGCGGGCGTCGACGCCGTAGCGGCGTGAGTACTCGCGCACGCTGGGGAAGAACGCGGCGTTCATCCGCTCGCGCTGCACGCGCAGCATCATCAGGACGTCGGCCTTGGGCAGCACCGCGTCGAGGTCGTAGGAGGTCTCCACGCCCCAGCCCTCGACGCCGTACGGCAGCAGCGTCGGCGGCGCGACCAGCGTGACCTCGGCGCCCAGCGTGGTGAGGAGCAGCGCGTTGGAGCGGGCGACGCGGCTGTGCAGGACGTCGCCGACGATGGCGACCCGGCGGCCGTCCAGCGAGCCCAGGTGGCGGGTCATCGTGAACGCGTCGAGCAGCGCCTGGGTGGGGTGCTCGTGCGTGCCGTCGCCGGCGTTGACGACGCTCGAGCGGGCCCAGCCGGCGTGGGCCAGCAGATGCGGCGCACCGCTGGCCCAGTGCCGGACGACGACGGCGTCGGCGCCCATCGCCTCCAGGGTCAGCGCGGTGTCCTTGAGCGACTCGCCCTTGGAGAGCGAGGAGCCCTTGGCGGAGAAGTTGATGACGTCGGCCGAGAGCCGCTTGGCCGCGGCCTCGAAGGAGATCCGAGTGCGGGTGGAGTCCTCGAAGAACAGGTTCACCACCGTGCGGCCGCGCAGCGCGGGCAGCTTCTTGATCGGCCGGTCGGCCAGGGAGCGCAGCTCCTCGGCGGTGGCGAGGACGAGCTCGGCGTCGTCGCGGCTGAGGTCGGCCGCGCTCAGCAGGTGCTTCTTCACTTGATGAAGACCCCTTCCTGGTCGTCGGTCTCGTTCAGCCGGACCGCCACCTGCTCCACCAGCGAGGTGGGCAAGTTCTTGCCCACGAAGTCGGCCCGGATGGGCAGCTGCCGGTGGCCGCGGTCGACCAGCACGGCGAGCTGGACCGACTCGGGCCGACCGACGTCGTTCATGGCATCGAGGGCGGCGCGGATGGTGCGCCCGGAGAACAGCACGTCGTCGACCAGCACGACGGTGCGCCCGTCGATGCCGCCCGGCGGGATCTGAGTGGGCAGCAGCGTGCGCGCGGGACGCATGCGCAGGTCGTCGCGGTACATGGTCACGTCGAGGGAGCCGACCGGCACCTCGGTGCCCTCGACCTCGGCCAGCTTGGCGGCGATGCGCTGCGCGAGCGGGACGCCGCGGCTGGGGATGCCGAGCAGCACCAGGTCGTGCGGCCCCTTGTTGCGCTCGAGGATCTCGTGGGCGATGCGGGTCAGCGACCGCGAGACCGCCTCTGAGTCGAGGACGGTGCGGTTCCCGGTGACGGGTTCGGGCTGGACGGTCACCCAGACCTCCTTCTCCGCCTCGCAGGACGGCTCGTTAAAGGACGTCGATCGCGAGCGACGGTAGCACCGATGTGAGGATGGGGCGGGTGCGCTCCCGCCAAGCTCTCGGTGCCGTGCTCGCGCTCCTCATGGCGACCGGCTGGGCGGCGAACCACTTCTCGGCCCTGATCCCGGTCTACTCCTCCCGCGAGCACCTCTCCGCGACGCTGCTCGACGGCGTCTTCGGCCTCTACGCCGTCGGGCTGCTGCCCGGCCTGTTCCTCGGCGGTGCGCTCTCCGACCGCCTGGGCCGGCCGAGAGTGGTGCTGCCCGGGGCCACCCTCGCGGCGCTGGGCACGGTGGCGCTGCTGCTCGACCACGGCTCGGCCGGGCTGCTGGTCGGCCGGTTGGTGGTGGGGCTCGGCGCCGGCCTCGCGTTCGGCGCGGGCACCGCCTGGGCCGCCGACCTGGGCGGAGCGACCGGCACCGTCCTGGCCGGGGTGCTGCTCACCGCGGGGTTCGGCGTCGGCCCGCTGGTCTCCGGCGTCCTGGCCCAATGGCTTCCGGCGCCGCTGACGACGCCGTTCGTGGTCTCGCTGCTGCTCTCGGTGCTCGCGGTGGCCGCGGCCGCCCTGGTCGCCGTGCCGGCCACCGACCACGCGGGCGGTCGCACGCCGCCGCCGGCACAGCCGTACCAGTCCGCGGCGCGCACGCTGGGCTGGTCCGGTCCGGTCGGCCTCCTGGTCTTCGGCAGCGCGACCCTGGCCATCGTGCCGCTGCCCGCCCGGCTGCCGGCCCACTACGACGGACCGTTCCTGGTCGGCGTCGCCTGCCTGCTCACGCTGGGGGCCGGGATCGCGGCGCAGGCGCTCGCGCGACGTCTGCGGACCGGACCACGGACCGGCGTGGTCGGGGCTTTGTCCAGCGCCGCCGGCTTCGGTCTGGCCGCCGCCGGCGGCACCGCGGTAGGACTCCCGCTGTTCGTGGCCTGCTGCCTGCTGCTCGGCACGGCCTACGGGCTGTGCCTGCGGGAGGGTCTGCTCGACGTCGAGACACTCGCCCCGCCCGCACGCCGCGGCCTGCTGACCGGCGTCTACTACGTCATCACCTACGTCGGCTTCGGGCTGCCGCTGCTGCTGGTGGCGATCGAGCCCGCGTTCGGCGAGGTGGCCCCGCTGGTCGTCCTGGCCGGCCTCGGTCTCGCGATGGCCCTCGTGCGGGCGGTGCAGCTGACCCGCGGCCACCCGGCGCGGTAGTCCAGAACGAACGACACCAGGGCGGACCGCCCTGCTGGTGTCGTGCGTTCTGGACTACCCCAGCAGCGCGAGCACGTCGTCGGTGGTGCCGGTCTCGCCGAGGCGGGGGAAGACGTGCTCGACGCTGTGGCGGTGGTGGTCGGCGGAGCGGTCGGCGACGGCGTCGGTGACGACCACGACGTGGTAGCCGTGCTCATGGGCGGCGCGGGCGGTGGACTCGACCCCGGCGGTGGTGGCGATGCCGGTCAGGAACACCTGGGTGACCCCGCGGCGTCGGAGCTGGACGTCGAGGCCGGTGCCGTGGAAGGCACCCCAGTTGCGCTTGGTGACCACGACGTCCTCGGGGTGCCCGGTGAGCTCGTCGGAGAGCTCGTCCCAGCGGCCGGGCAGGGTCCGCCCGAGCACGGCCCGCTCCGTACGCCCCGGCATGGCGTCGGCGCCGTCGGGCGCGAAGCTGACCCGGACCAGGACGACCAGCTGGCCGGCGGCACGGAACGCCTCGGCCAGCCGCACCGACCGGGCCAGGACCTCATCGGCGGTCTGCGGCTCGGTGGGCACGCCGAGGACGCCGCGCTGCAGGTCGACGACGACGAGTGCGGCGTGCGGGTCGAGGGCGCTGATGGTCATGGACTCACCTTCTGGTCGGAGCGACGGATCGAGGGGTCGAGGAGGGTGACGGCGAGCAGCGCCAGGGCGCAGCCCAGCACGAACCAGCCGAGCTCGTGCAGGCCGTGGGTGCCGGCGTCGGCGCCGAAGAACGCGGCGACCGCGGCCGAGGAGACGATCGCGCCGAGGTAGCCCGCGGTGCGCAGGAACCCCGCAGCCGCACCCATCCGCTCCGGCGGCGCCTGCAGGTAGACGGCGTTCTGGTTGGCCAGCGAGGCCGTGCCCTGCCCGACGCCCACACACAGCGTCACGAACCCCAACGCGAGGACCGAGGTCGCCGAACCCAGGAGCGGCATCGCCGCGCCGGCGACGCAGAACGCGACCGCCGCGAGCACCAGCTTCCACCACAGCACCCGGGTACGCCCGACGAGAGCAGTCACCGCCACCGCGGTCACCGACATCGGCAGCAGCAGCAAGCCCGCCGACGTCGCCCCGAGCCCGCGGCCGTCCTCCAGCCACTGGGTGAAGCCGTAGAGGAAGGAGTACACGACCACGCCGTAGAGGGTCATGCGGAGGTAGGTCAGGAGGAGGGCGGGGCGGCGGTGGAGGGCCGGTGGCCGGTTTCGCCGGTCGGCCGGTGAAACCGGGTCACCTTCCGGACGTAATGGGCGCGAATCGACCGGGTTCGCGCGCCCGTCGCCCGATTCATCCACGCTTGCTCCCTGCCCGCCGTCCCTGAGCTCGACCGCGGTCGTGGACGGCAGCCGGAGTGCGCCGAGGACCAGGCAGGCCAGTGATAGCGGGACGTTGACGCCGAATACCAGGCGCCAGCTGCCGAGGCCGATGAGCAGGCCTCCGAGGGTCGGTCCGACGACGGCGACGGTCTGGTTGGCCACGGACAGCGCGGTGAGCACGCCGGTGGGCGCCTCCTCGCCGGTGCGCTCGGCCTCGCTGCGGATCAGGTACATCGCGGCGGGGAAGGCCGAGCAGGTGCCCAGGCCCAGCAGCACCCGGGACACGATCAGCCAGTCCAGCGACTGCGCCAGCAACCCGATCATGCCGGCGATGCCCACCAGCGCGGTGGCGGCCAGGTAGAGCCGGCGGGGGCCGAACCTGTCCACGAGCCGGCCCAGCAGCGGCTGCCCGATCGCGGTGGTGACGTAGAGGGAGGTGACGAGCCACGTCGTGCGGCTGGGGGGCTCGCCGAACGCGGCGCCGATCGGCACCAGCGCGACCGCCACCATCGAGGAGTTGACCGGATTGAGCACCGAGCCCAGCAGGAGGGGCAGAGTGAGCCGTCGGTCGTAGTGGGCCGGCGCTGCGGTGGTGGCCGTCATGCGAGACGCTCGAGCAGCGCCATCGCCTCGATCACGGTCCTCCGCTCGGCCTCGGTCAGTGTGCCGAGCGCCTGGCTCAGCCACTCCTCCTTGCTGCGGCGCGAGCCGGCGACGAACTCGTGCGCGGCCTCTGTGAGCCACAGGTCGTGCCGGCGACCGTCGGTCGGGTCGGGGCTGCGCTCGACCAGGCCGCGCTGGTGGAGCACGTCGAGCGTCGCTGCCATGGATTGGGGCCGTACTCCTTCGGCCGCGGCCAGCGCGCTGGCGCTCATCGGCTCCTCGCGCATCAGCCGGCCCAGCGCCGAGGTCTGCGACGGCGTGAGCTCCTCGTCGCCGGCGACCTCGCGCAGTCGGCGACGCAGCCGGCCGACGACGACTCGCACCGCGTGGGCGGCTTCGCTGGCACTCTCGGTCATATCGACAGTCTAAACTGCACAGGTCAGCCTGTTCAACAGTCCAGCCTGACCAGCTTCGGCTGGCGTCGGCGACACGCGAGCCTGGCCGGGGACCCGGATGGGAACCTAGGCGCGTGGCCACCCCGACCGGCACCCAGCACTCCGCCTCCGACCCGCGCAACGCCGAGGTGCTCGTCTGGGTCGACGACGGGCTGGTGCCGCGCGAGCGGGCGGTGGTCTCGGTCTTCGACTCCGGGTTCGTCCTGGGCGACGGCGTGTGGGAGGGGCTGCGTGTGGTCGCCGGTCACCCGGCCTTCCTCGACCAGCACCTCGACCGACTCGAAGAGGGCGCCCGGGCCTTGCTGATCGAGCTGCCCTCCCGGCAGGCGCTGACCGAGGCCATCTACGCGACGCTGCGCGCCAACGACATGGTCGACGGGGTGCACCTGCGGCTGATGGTCACCCGCGGGGTGAAGTCGACGCCCTACCAGGATCCTCGCGTCACCGTCGGCCCGCCGACGGTCGTGGTGGTGGCGGAGTTCAAGGAGCCGGACCCGACCCCGGCGCGCGACGGCATCACCTTGTTCACCACCCACGTGCGGCGCGCCCACCCCGACACCCTCGATCCGCGGCTCAACGCCCACAGCAAGCTCAACGACGTCAGCGCCTGCATCCAGGCCTACACCGCCGGCGCCGACGAGGCGCTCATGCTCGACCCCGACGGGTTCGTGGCCACCTGCAACAGCACCCACTTCTTCATCGTCACGCGCGGCGGGGAGGTCTGGACCTCCGACGGTCGCTACTGCCTGCACGGCATCACGCGTGCCAACGTGCTCACCGTGTGCCGGTCCCACGACATCCCCGCCCTCGAGCGGACCTTCAGCCTGACCGACGTCTACAACGCGGCCGAGGCCTTCGTCACCGGCACCTTCGGCGGTGTGGTGCCGGTGCGGACGGTCGACGGTCGCACCATCGGCGCGGGCACACCCCACGCGGGCACCAGGGGTCCGGTCACCGAACGACTGCAGGACCTCTACGCCGAGCACGTCGCCGCTGACGTCGCCGCACGCGGGTGAGCCTGCACCGGTGACCGTCCGGCTGGCCGCCTGGAGCGGACCTCGCAACATCTCGACCGCGCTGATGCGCTCGTGGGAGAACCGCCCCGACACCGTCGTGGTCGACGAGCCCTTCTACGCCGCGTACCTCACCCACACCGGTCTCCCCCACCCCGCCCGCGACGAGGTCCTGGCCTCGCAGCCCTGCGAGCCCGACGACGTCATCGCGGCACTGCTGGCCCCGACGAGCGCCCCGGTGCAGTACTCCAAGCAGATGACCCACCACGTGCGCCTCGACCTGGACCTGGGCTGGCTGGCCGCGCTGCGCCACGTCGTGATCATCCGCGACCCGGCCGAGGTCGTGGCCTCCTACGTCCGCAGCCGCGAGGCCTGCGAGCCCGACGACATCGGGCTGCTCCAGCAGCAGCGGCTGGTCGAGGTACTGCCGGCCGACACCCCGGTCATCGACGCCGCCGACTTCCTGCGCGCTCCGGGCGGCTACCTGCGCTGGCTGTGCGGCTGGCTCGACCTCGACTTCACCGAGGAGATGCTGCGCTGGCCCGCCGGCCGCCGCGACTCCGACGGCGTGTGGGCCCCGCACTGGTACGCCGCGGTCGAGCGGTCCACCGGCTTCGAGCCCTACCGCCGTCGCGAGCCGGACCTCACCGAGCACGACCGCGCCGTCGCCGAGGCCTGCCGACCGGCCTACGACGCCCTGCGCGGGCGCCGGCTGATCCTCGGCTGACGGCTGGCAGCCCGGGCGCACTAGGGCGGTAGTCCGTTTAGGTCAGGTCGGCCAGCGCCTCGGAGAACCCCCGGTGGAGGGTCGGGTAGGCGCCGACCATGGAGCGCAGGGTCGCGATCGGGACCTCCGCGTGGACGGCCATCGTGATCATGCCGAGGATCTCGCCGCCGGCCGGGCCGACGACGGTGCCGCCGACCAGGACGTCGCGGTCGGTGTCGGCGACGAGCTTGATGAGGCCCTGGGCCTTGGCGATCCAGCCGCGAGTGTTGGCCGAGAGGTCCTGGGTGCCGACGGCCACGGTGAGCCCGGCCTCGCGGGCCTGCTTCTCGGTCATGCCCACGCCGCCGACCTCGGGGTCGGTGAAGGTGACGTGCGGGACGGCGCGGTAGTCGGCCACGAAACCTTCGGTGCCGAGGATCGCGCGGGCGGCGATCTGGGCCTCGTACATCGACATGTGGGTGAAGGCGCCGTGGCCGGCGATGTCGCCGATCGCCCACAGCCCGTCCTGGACGGCCATGTGCTCGTCGGTCTCCAGGGTCCGGGCGGTCGGGTCGAGACCGACTGTCTCCAGGCCGACGTCGTCGAGGTTCGGGGCGCGCCCGGCGGCCACCAGCAGCTTGTCGGCGGTGACCTGCTGGTCGCCCAGGTCGAGGGTGAAGTGCCCCTCGGCGTAGGAGACCGAGGCGATCTCGACGTCGGCGAGCACCTGGACGCCCTCCTTGGTCATCACCTCGGCCAGCAGGTCGCCGGCCTCCGGCTCCTCGGGGCCCAGGATGCGTGGGCCAATCTCCACCAGCGTCACCCGCACGCCGAAGCGGCCGATCGCCTGCGCCAGCTCCGCCCCGATCGGGCCGCCTCCGATGACGGCCAGCGAGGCCGGCAGCGACTCGGAGCGCAGCACGTCGCGGTTGGTCCAGTACGGGGTGTCGGCGAGTCCCTCGATCGGCGGCGCCGCCGGACGGGTGCCGGTGTTGAGCACGACGCCTCGGCGCGCCTCGTAGCGATGCTCACCCACCTCGATCGCCTTCGGGCCGGCGAGGCGACCGTGCCCGCGCACGAAGGTGACGCCGGCGTCCTGCAGCCGCTTCACCGCGACGGCGTCGTCCCAGTCGTCGGTGGCCTCGTCGCGGATCCGGGTGGCGACCGGCGTCCAGTCGGGCTCGACCTGCGAAGCACCGGCGAACTCCGGCACCCGGCGGGCCTCCCCCAGCGCGTCGGCGCCGCGGATGATCATCTTCGACGGGATGCAGCCGAAGTAGGGGCACTCGCCGCCCACCAGTCGCTCGTCGATGCCGACCACCTCCAGACCGGCCTTGGCCAGCTGGGTCGCCGCCGCCTCCCCTCCGGGTCCGAGGCCGACGACGACGACATCACAGCTCTGGGTGGTCACTCCCCGATCCAAGCACTGTGGTGACCAACCGCGTCACCCCCGGCCGTCGCGGCGTCGACCCGAAGCCGAAGCCCGGCTCGGGCCAGACCTCGGCCAGGTCGCCGAGGTCGGCGCCGCGCCAGGTGCCGCGCACGGCGTCGACGCGGTGCAGGTCGGTCGCGCCGTAGTACTCGCGACGACCCTGGCCGGCGGTCCCGCGAGTGCGGACCCCGCGCATCGTCAACCGGGCCACCGGGTCGGTGACGACGGTCCACCACGGTGCCGTGGTGAACCCCCCGAACATCGAACCCAGCGTGCCCGCACCGACCAGCAGCCGCCCCAACCTGGTGCGTCGGCCGACCTCGAGCTCCAGGTCGAGCCCGGGCGCGGTGACGTGCCACCCCTCGACCCGCACCTCCCCCACCACCACCTCGTCGAAGCGGTAGGTCGAGGCGACGAAGTCGGCCACCTCCTGCGTCGGCGCGAGCAGGGTGCGCTGGTCGTGGGCGACCATCACGTCGGTGAAGGCGCCGAACGGCGACTGGTCCCACCGGCCCACCACCAGGCGTACGCCGCTGGTGGTCCCGACGCCGGCGATCCGGCCCTCGAAGCGCACGCTCGGCGGCTACCGGTCCAGGTGCCGGGCGCGGGCCAGGCAGAAGACGCCGTAGCAGGCCAGTCCGGCGGCGATGAGCAGCAGCAGGACCACGCCGAACGGCTCGCGCAGGACGGTGTGCAGGGCCTGGTCGAGGCCGCCGGACTTATCGGGGTCGTGGGTGACGCCCGCGTAGACGAACAGGCCGCCGACCAGGGCGATCGAGACGCCCTTGGCCACGTAGCCGACCGTGCCGAAGACGACGAACGCGCGGCCCGTGTCGCCGCTGCGGCCCTCCGCGTCGAGCTTGTCCTTCGCCTCGCCGGTGATCCCCAGGTAGGCCAGGTAGCCGCCGGCGCCGACGACGGCGAGCCCGACCAGGACCACGAGCACCTGACCGCCGGGCAGGTCCATCAGCTGGGCGGTCCAGCCGTCCGAGCCCTTGCCCGAGGAGCCGGAGCCCAGCGCGATCTTGATGCCGCTGACGCCGAGCGCGACGTAGATGACCGCCTTCAGCGCTGCGGTGGCCCGCTTGCGCACCCGCTCGGCGCCGTCGGCGTCGGCGTAGCCGACGGCCGCCTGCTCAGCGCGCCACAGCGCCAGGCAGAACAGCCCCACCGAGACCGCCCAGACCATGACCAGGCCGAAGGGCTGCCGGGCCAGCTCGGCCAGCGCACCCTTCTGGCTCGCCGAGCCGCCGCCGTTGCCCAGGGCCAGCCGCACCGCGAGGACGGCGACCAGCAGGTGCACCACGCCGTACGCCGACAGACCCACCCGGGCCACCGCGTCGACGGCGTCGTCGGAGCGGACCTGCTTGCTCCCGAGGCCCAGGGCGGGGGTCATGGACTCTCGATACCCACCGACAGGTCCTTGAACCAGGAATCGGTGACGTACTCGCACTCGAAGCCGAGTGAGAGGTAGAGCTGGTCGGCGTTGGTGGGCGAGTCGTCGTCGACCTCCAGGTCGACCCGGTTGCGGCCGCGCTCCGCGGCGTCGGCGAAGACGGTGCCGAGCAGCGACTTGGCCACTCCCCTGCCCCGTGCGTGCCGGTTGACGCCGATGTACTCCACGTAGGAGCCCTCGATGCCGTCCGCGTCGGGCGCGAGCACGGAGCAGACGACGGTGCCCGCGGGCGTGTCCTCGTCGACGTAGGCGATCCACCAGTGGTCCCACCGGTGGCCCGGGTCCTCGCGCAGCCGCTGCACGAACTCCGGGAAGCTCTCCCGGTAGGAGTTGAAGTGGTCCTCGAAGGACTCCTCGAGCATCCGGTGCACGACCTGGAGGTCCTCGGCCACCGGCATCCCGTTCTCGTGCACCCCCACCGGCCGCACCGAGACGCCGGTACGCGCGACGAACCCGGCGTCCTCGGTGCTCACCGGACGGGTCATGTGCAGCCAGGTGCGCCGCTTGGCGTAGCCGGCCTCGGCCAGCCACCGCTCCTGGCGCTCGTCGCCGGCGAACGGGCTCTCGTCGAGCCGCGTCTGCGTCACGCCGCGCATGGCGGCCATCGCCATGGCCTGCTCCTGCGCCCACCGGTAGAAGGCCAGCGCGATCCGGTCGACCTCGGCCACCTCGCGGTCGAAGTAGCCCCACACCAGCGCCCGGCCCGCCGCGCGGTCGTGCACCGTGATCCAGCAGCGCGGCACGTCGTCCTCGCCAACGGCGACCAGCTGGCGCCGGGTCCACGACGCCTCGCCGGCCACCTCGGACTCGATGCCCTCGGCGTCGACCCGGTCGGAGCCGGTCCACGGCTGCTGGTCGGCGCCTCGCAGCCGGACCAGTGCCGCTACGTCGTCGAGCACCGGCACCCGGGCGGACCAGCCGTCGGGCAGCTCTGGGTCAGCCAACGAGCCCGGGTCCGATCCGGCCCTTGTCGCGCACGACGCTGCCGAGGATGCCGTTGACGTAGGCCGGCGACTCGTCGGTGGACAGGTCGCGGGCCAGGTTCACCGCCTCGGAGACGGCGACGGCGTCGGGAACGTCGTCGGACCACAGCACCTCGAAGACGCCCAGCCGCAGGACGTTGCGGTCCACCGAGGGCATGCGGGCCAGCGGCCACTGGGTCGAGTAGCCGGTGAGCAGCTCGTCGATGCGGGTCCGGTGCTCCTCGACGCCGCGGACCAGCACGCCGGTGTAGTCGGCCACCGGGCGTGCGTCGGGCGCGGTGTCGGCCAGCTCCTCGTCGAGCGCCTCGACGGCCGATCGTCCCCGCACCTCGGAGGCGAAGAGCAGGTCGAGGGCCCGCTTGCGGGCCTTGGTGCGTGCGCTCATCTTGCGAGGTCCCCGCGACCTCGCTCAGGGGAGCGGAGCAGAGGAGAAGAGGGCCGCCGGGTGATCAAGAGCTGACGCGGCCCAGGTAGGAGGAGTCGCGGGTGTCGACCTTGATCTTCTCCCCGGTGGTGATGAACAGCGGGACGCTGATCTGGTGACCGGTCTCCAGCGTGGCCGGCTTCGTGCCGCCGGTGGAGCGGTCGCCCTGCAGACCGGGCTCGGTGTACTGCACGACCAGCTCGACCGAGGCCGGCAGCTCGATGAACAGCACGCGGCCGTCGTTGGTGGCGACGACCGCCTCCTGGTTCTCCAGCATGAAGTTGGCGGCGTCACCGACGACGTCCGGCGGCACCTCGAGCTGCTCGAAGGTGCCGTTGTCCATGAAGACGTAGGACGTGCCGTCGTTGTAGAGGTACTGCATCGTCCGCTTGTCGACGTTCGCGGTCTCGACCTTGGTGCCGGCGTTGAAGGTCTTGTCGACGGTCTTGGCCGACTCCACGTTCTTGAGCTTGGTGCGCACGAACGCCGGGCCCTTGCCGGGCTTGACGTGCTGGAACTCGATGACTGCCCACAGCTGGCCGTCGATGCGGAGCACCATGCCGTTCTTGAGGTCGTTCGTCGTTGCCATGAGCTACGTGTGCCTGCCTAGTCGTCCGGGTTGAGAGCCGCTCAAGCCTAACGGGCGGTGAGCAGCCCGAGCGCACGCCGGTACCCGTCGATGCCCTCACCCGCGACGACGGCCAGCGCGTGCGGCGTGATCACCGAGGTGTGGCGGAACTCCTCGGGTCGCTGGGCCGGGTCGGAGAGGTGGACCTCCACCAGCGGCGCCGTCAGCTGGGCGCATGCGTCGTAGAGCGCCCAGGAGTAGTGGGTCCAGGCGCCGGCGTTGAGCACCACCGGCGTGCCCTCGTCGGCGGCCGAGTTCAGCCAGTCCAGCAGGTCGCCCTCGTGGTTGGTCTGGCGCACCTCGACCTCCTGGCCGAGCTCGGCGCCCCACTGCACGCAGCGCTCGGCGAGCTCGGCGAAGGTGGTGGTGCCGTAGATCTCCGGCTGCCGCCGCCCCAGCCGGCCCAGGTTGGGTCCGTTGAGCACGAGCACCTTCACGCGAGCACCTCGTAGGCGGCCTCGAGCAGCTCGCGGGGCGGTCCCACGAGCCGACCGGGCTCGGCCAGCGCGTCGAGCACGACGAAGCGCAGCGTGCCGCCGCGGGACTTCTTGTCGACGGCGAGGTAGGGCGCGAGCTCCTCGTAAGGCGCGTCGTGCCAGCGCGTCGGCAGGCCGACCGCGGAGAGCAGCTGGGCGTGGCGTGCCGCGGTGTCGTCGTCGAGCCGGCCGGCCAGCCGGGCCAGCTCGGCGACGTAGACCATGCCGAGCGAGACGGCCTCGCCGTGGCGGACGCCGAACCGCGACCAGCTCTCGATCGCGTGGCCCATGGTGTGACCGTAGTTGAGGACCTCGCGCAGCCCGCCCTCCTTCAGGTCCGCCCCGACGACCTCGGCCTTGACGCGCACGGCTCGATCCACCAGCTCGGCCAGCACCGGGGAGGCGGGGTCGAGGGCGGCCTGCGGCTGGTCCTCGACGAGCCGCAGGATCTCCGGGTCGGCGACGAACCCGCACTTGAGCACCTCGGCCAGGCCGGAGACCAGCTCCTCGCGGGGCAGCGTGGCCAGCAGCGCGAGGTCGCACAGCACCGCGGCGGGCTCGTGGAAGGAGCCGACGAGGTTCTTCCCGGCGGCGGTGTTGATGCCGGTCTTGCCACCGACGGCGGCGTCGACCATCCCGAGGAGGGTGGTCGGCACGTGGACCACCCCGATGCCCCGCAGCCAGGTGGCGGCGATGAAGCCGCCGACGTCGGTGGTGGCGCCGCCGCCCACGGTGACCACGAGGTCGGAGCGGGTGAAGCCCGCCGCCCCGAGCTGCTCCCAGGCCGCGGCCACCACCTCGACGGTCTTGGCCGCCTCGCCGTCGGGCAGCCTCACCTCCAGCGCGGGCTCGATGGGCAGCTCCACCGTCAGGCTCGCGGGGCGCACGAGTGCCACCCGGGCCTCGCCGACGAGCCCGGGCAGCGCGGCCAGCGCACCGCTGCCGACCTCCACGTCGTAGGGCGCGGGGCCGTTCACGTGGATCGTCGTCACCGTCCCACCGCCTCTCGGACCGCGGCCGCCACCTCGAGCGCCGGGCGTCCGTCGGTGTCGACGGTATGGGTCGCCACCGACAGGTAGATCTCCGCTCGCTCTTCGATCAGCTGCTTCATCCGTCCCCGGACGTTGCCCAGCAGCAATGGCCGCGCCACCCCGAGGCCCACCCGCGAGGCCGCGTCGCTGAGCCCGACGCGCAGGAAGACCACCGTGTGGTCGGCCAGCAGGGCCCGGGTGCTGGGGTCCAGGACCGCACCGCCGCCGAGGGCGAGGACGCCGTCGTGCGCGGTCAGCGCGGCGGCCACGGCCGCCGCCTCGATGCGGCGGAACTCGGCCTCGCCGGCGTCGACGAAGATGTCCTGGACGCTCTTGCCGACGCCCGCCTCGACGTCGTGGTCGGTGTCGCGGAACCCGACGCCCCACTGCTCGGCCAGGATCCGGCCGACCGTCGTCTTGCCTGCACCCATCGTGCCGACCAGCACCACCCCGGGCGCGGTCACTCGCGCGGTCACCGGAAGCGGAGCGTGTCGAGGTAGGACTGGGCGTTGCGACGGGTCTCGGCCACCGAGTCGCCGCCGAACTTCTCCAGCGCCGCCTCGGCCAGCACGAGCGCCACCATCGCCTCGGCGACGACGCCGGCCGCCGGCACCGCGCAGACGTCGCTGCGCTGGTGGTGGGCGACGGCCTCCTCGCCGGTGGCGACGTCGACCGTGCGCAGGGCGCGCGGCACCGTGGAGATCGGCTTCATGGCCGCGCGCACCCGCAGCACCTCGCCGGTCGTCATACCGCCCTCGGTGCCGCCGGAGCGTCCCGACGTGCGCCGGATGCCGGCGTCGGTGGGCACGATCTCGTCGTGGGCCAGGGAGCCGGGCGTGGCGGCCAGCTCGAAGCCGTCGCCCACCTCGACGCCCTTGATGGCCTGGATACCCATGAGCGCACCGGCCAGCCGCGAGTCCAGGCGTCGGTCCCAGGAGACGTGCGAGCCGAGCCCCGGCGGTAGCCCGTGCACCACGACCTCCACGACACCGCCGAGGGTGTCGCCGTCCTTGTGGGCGCGGTCGACCTCCTCGACCATCGCCTTGGCCGCGTCGGGGTCCAGGCAGCGCATCGGGTCCTCGTCGATCCGCGCCGAGTCGCCGGGCCCGGGCACGCTGCCCGCGGGCGCGCGCACGGTGCCGATCTGCACGACGTGGGAGACGACCCGCACGTCGAGGGCCTGCTCGAGGAACGCCGAGGCGATGGCACCGAGCGCGACGCGGGCGGCGGTCTCGCGTGCCGAGGCGCGCTCGAGGATGGGCCGTGCCTCGGACCAGTCGTACTTCTGCATGCCGACCAGGTCGGCGTGCCCGGGCCGGGGCCGCGTCAGCGCCGCGTTGCGGGCCAGGGCGTCCAGCTCGACCGGGTCCACCGGGTCGCTGGCCATCACCTTCTCCCACTTCGGCCACTCGGTGTTGCCGATGACCACGGCCACCGGGCCGCCGAGCGTCTGACCGTGACGGACGCCGCCGGTCAGGCTGACGGCGTCCTGCTCGAACTTCATCCGCGCTCCGCGGCCGTAGCCGAGCCGACGGCGGGCCAGCGCCCCGGCGAGGTCGTCGGTGGAGATGCGGACGTGGGCGGGCAGTCCCTCGACGATCGCGGTGAGCGAGGGCCCGTGGGACTCCCCCGCGGTCATCCAGCGCAGCATGGCGAGGATTGTCCCAGAGGGCTCAGAGACCGATGCGTCCGGCGTACCACTGCCCCAGCGGCGGACCGATCGCCACCACCAGGGCCGAGGCCACGAGCATCGCCGGACCGAAGGGTCGCGCCACCGGGCGCCGCCGGCGCACGATCGTCACCAGCAGCTGCGGCAGTCCCTGGCCGAGGATGGGCGCGAACAGCCCGACGACGATCTCCGACCAGCCCAGGTAGCCCAGCATGATCCCGAGCAGCCCGGCCAGGCGGACGTCGCCGTAGCCCATGATGCGCGGGCTGATCAGCCACTGCACCAGGTAGAAACCGCCGATGACCAGCCAGCCGAACGCGGCGCGGCGTACGTCGGACCAGTCGCCGGAAAGCACGCCAGCCAGCAGCACCAGGACGACCAGAGCCGGGTAGGCCGGTGCGATCAGCCAGGTGGGGAGCAGACGGGTGTGCCAGTCGATGTAGCCCAGCGCCACCCCCAGCGGCACGAAGGGCACCAGGAACAGCAGTGCCCAGTCGAAGCCCAGGACCGCGCCGAACAGGACGCCGGCCAGGGCGCCGGCGAGCGCGGACCAGGGCGCCAGGTCGGGCCGGGCGGCGAGGTCGAGGTAGAGGGGTTTGGGGGGGTCGGCGGGGGCGGCCGGCCGCGGCGGGGGTTTTGCCGGGTGCCCGGCAAAACCCCGAGAATTTCCCGAAGGCTGAGACGCTGAGCCGAGTTTCGTGGGGTCACCGCCCGGTTCGCCCGGGTTCGACGCGACGTCCGCCTCCGCCTCCAGTTGCGCCTCGTCCGTCTGCGGCTCGGGCACCGGCTCGGGCACCGCGGCCACCAGCCGCGGGACGAACCACGAGGCGCCGCCAGCGAGAGCCGCGCACAGCAGCGCCGCCCAGACGTGGTCCACGCCGGTCAGTGTCCCTGCTGTCCGCGCGTGGCGAGCGCCGACTCGCCTGCTGCTCGCATCGCGGGCAGCGCGGCCTCGGCGGTGGTGGGGAGGAGCTCGGTCATCAGGCCTACCTGCAAGACGGCCTGGTGCACCAGCAGGTCGAGCCCCGAGACCAGCACGTGGTGCTCGCCCACCGACACCGCCAGCGGCGTCGGCCAGGGGTCGTAGACGACGTCGAAGAGCACCGGCACGTGCGCGAGGCGGACCAGCAGGTCGGCGGTCTGGGCCGCGGCGGGCACCGTGGAGACGGCGACGTCGGCCTCGAGCGGAGCGCCGATCAGGGGCGCGAGCTCGACCAGCGGGCTGCCGTGGCGGCGGGCCACCTCGAGCGTGGTCTCCGCGCGGGCCGGGTCGCGCACCAGCAGCGTGGCGTGCACGCACCCGAGGTCGGCCAGGGCCAGCAGCGCGGCCGAGGCCGTGGCGCCGCCCCCGACGACGACGGCGGTGCGCACCGGGCCGGTGTAGCGCTCGCGCAGCGCCGCGACCATGCCGGGCACGTCGGTGTTGTCGCCCAGCCGCAGCCCGTCGGCCAGCAGGACCGTATTGGCCGCGCCGGCGCGCTCGGCGGTGCGGGTGGTGGAGTCCAGCAGCGGCATCACCGCCCGTTTGAGCGGCATCGTCAACGACAGTCCGCGCCACGTGGGGTCCAGGCCCTCGACGACGTCGGGCAGGCCGGCCTCGTCGACGTCGATCGCCTCGTAGCTCCAGCCGGCGAGCCCGAGCGAGGCGTAGGCGGCGCGGTGGAGCACCGGTGAGAGCGAGTGGGCGATCGGCGATCCCAGGACGGCACAGCGCATCGACACGCGCCTCAGCAGGAGTCGTGGGTCTGGCAGTACTTCTTCAGGTCGGCCAGCGCCTTCTGCCGGGCCGGGCCGTCCTCGTCGAAGAACAGCGTGGTGTTGTTCTCATAGTCCGGCAGGAAGTACAGCCAGCTGCCCTTGGCCGGGGCGAGCGCGGCCTTGAGCGTGGCCTCGCCGGGGTTGCCGATGGGTCCGGGGGGCAGGCCGGTGTTCTTGTAGGTGTTGTACTTCGAGTCGCTGGCCCGCTCGGCAGCAGTCGTCCACACGTCGCCCTTGCGCTGGCTGAGGTAGCTGACGGTGGAGTCCAGCTGCAGGGCCATGCCCTTGTTCAGCCGGTTGTAGATCACCCGGGCGACCTTGGGGTAGTCGGCGGCGCGGTTGGCCTCGTACTCCAAGATGCTGGCCACGGTGAAGACCTGCTCGGGGTCGAGGTTGACCGCCTTGGCCTTGGTGACCAGGTCCAGCTCCTGCTCGACCTCCTCGGTCTTCTGCACCATCTGCTGCAGGAGCTGGGCGGGAGTCTCGTCGGGGGTGACGGTGTACGTCGCGGGGAAGAGGTAGCCCTCCGGGTTGCCGCCCGCCGCGGCCGGGAGTCCGAGCTGCGTCGGGTCCTTGAGCACCGCGTTCACCTGGGCCTCGGTGAACTTCGTGCGCTTGACGATCGTGGTGATGATGTCGCGGACCCGCGCGCCCTCGGGGATGGTGACGCTGGTCTGCTGGATGTTGTCGGGATCGACCAGGACCGCCAGTGCGTCGGCGGCCTTCATCTGCTTCTTCAGCTGGTAGTAGCCAACCTGGATCGAGCTGGAGCGGTCGTTCTTCTTCGCGGCGTCGATGAAGGCGTCGGTGGACTTCACGACGCCCTTGGCCTTGAGGCCGTTGCCCATGTTGGCGACGCTCTCGCCCTGGGTGACCTGGAAGCTCACCGAGCCGGTACCGGGACCGGGGTAGTCGGGCGCCGGGGCGAGGCGGTCCTTGAGTCGGCCGAAGCCGACCACGCCGACACCGACGACGAGCACCGCGATGACGACCAGGACCAGCAGCGCCTTGCCGCCGCCGCGCCGCCGCCGTCGGCGGGGACGCTCGCGGTGGAAGGTCTGGTAGTAGTCGTCGCCGTCGCCGGCCTGCTGGTGGGTGTCGTGGTGGGTGTCGTCGTGGACGTCCTCGTGCTCGGAGGTGTCGCTGTCCGAGCCGAGCATGCGGCCGAAGTCACTCATCTGCCGGCTCCTGTGGTGGCGTGACGAAGGTGGCCGGCACCGGCTCACCGGGCGGGCGCCCGGTCGCGCGCTCGGTGTCCAGCGCGTGCTGCAGGATGACCACCGCCGCGGCCTGGTCCACCACCGCGCGTCGCCTCCTGCCCTTCCTTCCCTGGTCCCGAAGCACCGCCTCTGCGGTGACCGTGCTCAGCCGCTCGTCGACCAGCCGCACCGGGAGCGGTGCGACCCGCGTGGCGAGCGCCTGCGCGAACTCCCGCACCTTACCCGCCGACGGTCCCTCGCGCCCCGAAAGCGACTTCGGCAGCCCGACCACGACCTCCACCGCCCCGCTCTCGCCGGCCAGCGCCGCCAGCCGGTCCAGGTCGCCCCGCCCGCGCGCCACCGTGTCCAGGGGGCTGGCCAGGAACCCGCTCGGGTCGCTGCTGGCCACCCCGATCCGGGCGTCGCCGGGGTCGAGGCCGAGTCGGGGGCCGGGGCGCATCAGTGGGCCGCCCGGGGGTGGGCGGTTTCCCCGCCTAGGCGGGAAAACCGTCCCGCACACCGGGCGAACCAAGACGCGAAAGGGCGGTTTCCTCCACCCGCACGTCCGTGGTGCGGCGTATGCCGGATCACCTGGGTCACGCGGTGGCGACCGCGGCGCGGACCGCCGCCAGCGCCTCGTCGACGCCGCCGGCGTCGGAGCCGCCGCCCTGGGCGACGTCGGCCTTGCCGCCGCCCTTGCCGCCCAGCTTCTCGCAGGCCGCGCGGACCAGGTCGTTGGCCGAGAGTCCCCGCTCGCGCGCCGGCTCGTTGGTGGCCACGACGACCGAGGGGCGTCCCTCGGCCACGCCGACCACCGCGACCACGGCCGGGCGGTCGCCGGGCAGCCGGCCGCGGACGTCGAGGGCCAGGGTGCGCACGTCGCCGCCGCCTGCGCCCTCGAGCCGGGTGCCGACGTAGGAGACCCCGCCGAGGTCCTCAGCAGCGGTGGCGAGCGTGCCGGCCGAGGCCAGCAGCTGGTCCACACGCACCTGCTCGATCTCCTTCTCGGCGGTCCGCAGTCGGTCCAGCACGTCGGAGACGCGCTCGGGCAGTTCCTCGGCGCGCACCTTCATCAGCTCGCTCAGCTGCGCCACCAGCGCGTGCTCGCGGGCCAGGAACCGGTAGGCGTCGCCACCCACCAGCGCCTCCACGCGGCGCACGCCGGAGCCGATCGAGGACTCCCCCATCAGCTTCACCATGCCCAGCTGCCCCGAGCGGCCCGCGTGGGTGCCGCCGCACAGCTCGCGCGCCCAGTCGCCGACGGAGACCACGCGCACGGTGTCGCCGTACTTCTCGCCGAACAGCGCCATCGCGCCCGAGCGCACCGCGTCGGTCTGGCTCATGAACTCCGCCTCGACCGCGAGGTCGGCCAGCACCAGGTCGTTGACCCGCGCCTCGACGTCGAGCATCGCCGACTCCGGTACCGCGCCGGTGGCGGAGAAGTCGAAGCGGAAGCGACCCGGTGAGTTCTCCGAGCCGGCCTGCGTCGCGGTCTCACCCAGCGCCTCGCGGAAGGCCTTGTGCACCATGTGGGTCGCGGTGTGCGAGCGGCTGATGGAGGCCCGCCGCTCGACGTCGACCAGCAGCTGCGCCGCGTCGCCGACGCCGACCTCGCCGTTGATCACACGCGCCTTGTGCACGATGACGCCCTTGACCGGCTGCTGCACGTCGTCGACCACCAGCCGCGCGCCGTTGGCCAGCTCGATGACGCCCTGGTCGGCCAGCTGCCCGCCGCCCTCGGCGTAGAACGGCGTGCGGTCGGTGACGAGCTCGATCTCGTCACCCTCGTGCGCCGCCGCGACACTCTCGCCGTCGGCGCCGACGATGCCCGTCACCGTGCTCTCGCCCCGCACCTCGCCGTAGCCGGTGAAGTCGACCGGCGCGCCCATCGCGTCGGCGATCGCCCGGTACGCGTGCGCGTCGGCGTGCTTGCCCTTCTTGGCCCTCGCGTCGGCCTTCGCGCGGTCGCGCTGCTCCTGCATCAGCCGCCGGAAGCCCGGCTCGTCGACGACCAGGCCCTTCTCGGCCGCCATCTCCAGGGTCAGGTCGATCGGGAAGCCGTAGGTGTCGTGCAGCGTGAAGGCGTCCGACGCATTCACCTGGCCGCCGCCGGAGGTCATCTCGACGAACTTGGTCGACCCCGCGCGCAGCGTCGCGCGGAACGCGTCCTCCTCGGCGTAGGCGACGGTCGCGATGCGGTCCCAGTCGCGGACCAGCTCGGAGTAGGTCTCGCCCATCTTGTCGCGGCTGACCGGCAGCAGCTCGGGCAGCACCTTGTCCTCGGTGCCGAGCAGCCGCATCGAGCGCACCGCACGGCGCAGCAGCCGGCGCAGCACGTAACCGCGGCCCTCGTTGCCGGGCGTGACGCCGTCGCCGATGAGCATCAGCGAGCTGCGGACGTGGTCGGAGACCACGCGAAACCGGACGTCGTCGTCGGGCGAGGCGCCGTAGCGCCGGCCGGTGAGCTCCTCGGCGCGCCGGATCACCGGGAACATGGTGTCGATCTCGTACATGTTCTCGCGGCCCTGCAGCAGCAGCGCGATGCGCTCGAGCCCCATGCCGGTGTCGATGTTCTTCTTCGGCAGCGGCCCGACGATGTCGAAGTCGGACTTGCTGCGCACGGCCGAGAGCTCCTCCTGCATGAAGACCAGGTTCCAGATCTCCAGCAGCCGGTCCTCCAGCGCGAACGGCATGTCGGGCCCGAGCGTCGCGGGGTCGAAGTCGGGACCGTACTCGGGCCCGCGGTCGTAGAGGATCTCCGAGCAGGGTCCGCCGGGCCCCGGCACTCCCATCGACCAGTAGTTCTCCTTCGCGCCCAGCCGCAGGATCCGCTCCTCGGGCAGCCCGGTGGTGCGCATCCACAGGCGCAGCGCCTCGTCATCGCCGTCGAGGATCGAGGGGTAGAGCCGCGACTCCTCCAGCCCCCAGCCGCCGTCGGCCTGCGGCTTGGTGACCAGGTCCCACGCCAGCTCGATGGCGCGCTCCTTGAAGTAGTCGCCGAAGGAGAAGTTGCCGCACATCTCGAAGAACGTGCCGTGCCGCGTCGTCTTGCCGACGTCCTCGATGTCGGGGGTGCGGATGCACTTCTGCACGCTCGTCGCCCGTGGCCACGGCGGTGTCTCCTGGCCCAGGAAGTACGGCTTGAACGGCACCATGCCCGCGTTGACGAACAGCAGGGTCGGGTCGTCGAGCAGCAACGACGCCGAGGGCACCGGGTGGTGGTCGGCGGCCTCGAAATGCTCAACGAAACGTCGTCGGATCTCACTGCTGTCCATCCGGACCACTCCCTCCACTGCTCAACAGTCGTCGTTCTCCATCAGGCGGGGTCAACAGCCGCTCGCGCAACTCGGTTTCCTTCTCGGCCATCCCCGCCCGCACCTCGTCGGAGAACATCTGCCAGCCCAGCTGCACCCCTGCGGCGCGGTCGTGCCAGCCCTCCGGCGTGAGCGCCTCGGCCGCTCGCCGCGCGCGCAGCATGACGTACACGCCGGCACCCGCGCCGGCCACGAACCACAGCGTCCGCATCAGGCGGCTTCCTGCTGCTTCTTCTCCCGCCAGGCCTGACGCATCTCGCGGCGCCGCTGCTTGCGCGTGTGCCGCACCTCCTGGCGCACGTGGAACCAAATCCGGTTGCGGCTCTCCGGGGCCAGCGCGCGGCGCACGCCGTGGGCCAGCGCCGCGGCCTTGACCAACGGCTCGCCCAGGGTCGCCGAGAGCACCAGCTGGTTGCCGACCGGCACCGGCTCCGGGTCCGAGCTGGCCTGGCCCACGCGAGTGATGACGAACTCGGCCTCCTGCGGAGCCGCCTGCTGGGCAGCGACCTGCTGCGGCACCACGGGTGCGGCCGGTTCCGGTGCGTGCGCGACGCGTGCGGCCAGCTCTTCGAGGCGACGTCGCTGCCCGATCACCACCCCGGCCAGCAGCCCCACGACGAGCGCGAGCAGCACGACGGCGCCCAACAGCGCCCAGGTGCCCGCGTCCATAACGGGCAACACTAACGGCCCCGCACGATGTTCCGGACCCGCTCCCATCGCTCCTTGACCCTGGCCTCGGCGCCGTGGTCGGTGGGCCGGTAGTACTCCGAGTCCAGCAGCTCGTCGGGCGCGTACTGCTGCTCGGCGATCCCGAACGGCTCGTCGTGGGCGTAGACGTAGCCGCCGCCGTGGCCGATCTGCTTCGAGCCGGCGTAGTGCGCGTCGCGCAGGTGGGCGGGGACGGCGCCGATCAGCCCGCGGCGGACGTCGGCCTGCGCCGCGTCGATGGCGGTGGTGACGGCGTTGCTCTTGGGTGCCACAGCTAGCGCGATGGTGGCCTGGGCGAGGTTGAGCCTGGCCTCGGGCAGCCCGATCAGCTGCACCGCCTGCGCGGCGGCGACGGCGGTGGTCAACGCGGTCGGGTCGGCCAGCCCGACGTCCTCACTGGCCGAGATGACCAGCCGACGGGCGATGAACCGCGGGTCCTCGCCCGCCTCGATCATCCGGGCCAGGTAGTGCAACGCGGCGTCGGCGTCGGAGCCACGGACGGACTTGATGAAGGCGCTGATGACGTCGTAGTGCTGGTCGCCCTGCCGGTCGTAGCGCACCGCCGCCCGGTCGACCGCCCGCTCGGCCGTGGCCAGGTCAATAGTGCTCGCCCCTGCCGCCTCCGCCGCCCCGGCGGCGGCCTCGAGGTAGGTCAGCGCCCGGCGCGCGTCTCCGCCGGCGAGGCGCAGCAGGTGGGCGCGGGCGTCGTCGTCCAGGCCGAGCGTGCCGCCCAGCCCGCGCTCGTCGCTCAGTGCGGCGGCCACGACGCCGGCCACGTCGTCGTCGGTGAGCGGCTCGAGGGTGAGCAGCAGCGAGCGCGAGAGCAGCGGCGAGATGACCGAGAAGAACGGGTTCTCGGTGGTGGCCGCCACCAGCGTCACCCAGCGGTTCTCCACCCCGGGCAGCAGCGCGTCCTGCTGGGCCTTGGTGAAGCGGTGCACCTCGTCGACGAAGAGCACCGTCTCCTCGCCCGTGCTCCCCAGCCGTCGCCGAGCGGAGTCGATGGCCGCGCGCACCTCCTTGACCCCCGCGGCGACGGCCGAGACCTCCACGAACTGCCGGTTGGTGCTGTGGCTGACGATGGAGGCGATGGTGGTCTTGCCGACCCCGGGCGGCCCCCACAGCAACAGCGACATCGGCTGGTCGCCCTCGACCAGCCGACGCAGCGGCGCTCCCGGCGCGAGCAGGTGCTGCTGGCCGGCCAGCTCGTCGAGCGTCCGGGGCCGCATCCGCACCGCCAGCGGCGCCGAGGCGTGGGCGTTGCCGGCCAGCGTGCCGCCGCCGGCCGATGCCGGCGACCGGGTCGGCTCGAGCTCCAGCAGCGGTTCGTCACTCACCCGTCGAGCCTACGGTCGGGCCTCGGACGGGCGCCGCGGCGTTCCCACCGACGACCTCAGCTGCCGACGGGCTGGCCGGTCTTCAGGTCGAGCCAGGTGTCCTGGTAGCCGGGGTGGTCCAGCAGGTCCGAGCGGCGCTGGGCTCCGGCCACGTCGTGGCCCTCGTCGTCGACGCCGAGCACACCGGTGGTGACCGGCGTGGCCGGGTGCTGGCCGAGCTCGCCGGCGAAGTGGCAGGCCACCTTGTGGCGCTTGCCGACCTGCATCAGCGGCGGCTCGACGCGGGCGCAGATGTCGCGAGCGATCGGGCAGCGGGTGCGGAAGCGGCAGCCCGAGGGCGGGTTGATCGGGCTGGGGACGTCGCCCTCGAGGCGGATCCGCTCGCGGCGGCCGCCGATGGAGGCCTGCCGGACGTCGGGCACGGCCGAGAGCAGCGCCTGGGTGTAGGGGTGGTGCGGCGCGCCGTAGATGGTGTCGCGGTCGGCGATCTCGACGATCTTGCCCAGGTACATCACCGCGACCTCGGGGCAGAAGTGGCGCACGACGGCCAGGTCGTGGGCGATGAAGAGGAACGCGATGCCGAACTCGTTCTGCAGGTCCTGGAGCAGGTTGATCACCTGGGCCTGGATCGACACGTCGAGCGCGGAGACCGGCTCGTCGGCCACCAGCAGCTTCGGCTGCAGCGTCAGCGCCCGCGCGATGCCGATGCGCTGGCGCTGGCCGCCGGAGAACTCGTGGGGGTAGCGGTTGTAGTGCTCGGGGTTGAGGCCGACCACCTCCAACAGCTCCTGCACGCGGGGCAGCACCTTGTCGCTGGGCACCACCTGGTGGATGCGCAGCGGGGCGCCGATGATCGAGCCGACCGTGTGCCGCGGGTTCAGCGACGTGGCCGGGTCCTGGAAGATCATCTGGATGTCGCGGCGCAGCGGGAGCAGCTGCCGCGAGCCGTAGCCGGAGATGTCGGTGCCCTCGAAGGCGATCGAACCGGCCGTGGGCTTGTACAGGCGCGTGATCAGGCGACCGGTGGTGGACTTGCCGCAGCCCGACTCACCGACCAGGCCCAGCGAGTCGCCCTTGCGGACCTCGAAGGAGACTCCGTCGACGGCCTGCACGTGACCGATCGTGCGCCGGATGATCCCAGCGCTCTTGACCGGGAAGTACATCTTGAGGTTGTCGACGGTCAGGATCGGCTTGGCGGAGAAGTCCGCCTCGCTCTGCCCGTGCGCCTCGAAGACGTGCCCGGGGTCGGGGATGATCTCCTCGGCTGCGCTGGACTGCTCGCCCGGGGCGGACTCCGCCGCTGGGGTGGGCTCGGCGTGGCTCATGCGGTGGGCTCCTGGTTCTGCTCGGCCAGCTCGGGCGCGATCTCGGGCAGGACCTCCTTGGCCCACACGTCCTCGGGGTGAACGAGGTGGCAGCGCTTGACGTGGTTCCCGCCGGTGGTGGCCGGGGTGAGGTCGGGCAGGTCGGTGCGACACAGGTTGCCGGGCACCTTGTCGAGGTGCGCGCAGCGGGGGTGGAACGCGCATCCGCTCGGCGGGTTGAGCAGGCTGGGCGGGTTGCCCGGGATCGGCACCAGCCGCGACTCGGTGTCGCCGGCGACGTCGGGCACGCTGGAGAGCAGACCCCACGTGTAGGGCATCTGCGGCTGGGTGAGGATCTCCTTGGTCGGGCCGTACTCCACGCAGCGGCCGGCGTACATCACCAGCACGTCGTCGGCCATCTCCGCGACGACCCCGAGGTCGTGGGTGATGATGATGATCGCGGAGTTGAACTCGCGCTGCAGGTCCTGGAGCAGGTCGAGGATCTGGGCCTGCACCGTCACGTCGAGCGCGGTGGTCGGCTCGTCGGCGATGAGCAGACCGGGGTCGTTGATCAGGCCCATGGCGATCATGGCCCGCTGCCGCATACCGCCGGAGAACTGGTGCGGGTAGTCGTCGACGCGCCGGTCGGGCTGCGGGATGCCGACCCGGTCGAGCATCTCGATCGCCCGGGCGCGGGCCGCCTTCTTCGAGACGTCGTGGTGGACCATGTAGGCCTCACCGATCTGGTTGCCCACCGTGTAGTACGGGTGCATCGCCGAGAGGGGGTCCTGGAAGATCATCGCCACGTCGCGGCCGCGCCGCAGCCGCATCTGCTCGTCGGAGATGGACAACAGGTCCGTGCCGTCGAGCAGGATCTCGCCCTTGACGATCGCTCGGGTGCCGCGCTGCAGGCCCAGGATCGTGGAGCTGGAGACCGACTTTCCCGACCCCGACTCCCCCACGATGCCCAGCGTCTTGCCGCGCGCGAGGTCGAAAGAGAGTCCGTCGGTGGCCTTCACGACGCCGTCGACGGTCGGGAAGTGGACCAGCAGGTCGCGCACCGAGAGGAACGGCTGGCCCGAGGGCCGTTGCTGCGGGACCGTCTCCGGAGCAGGCGAGCTTGCTGCGTGGGTCATGGGGTCAGTGTCCTTCCGCCTCAGCCGAGACGCACGCGCGGGTCGATGACCGCGTAGAGGATGTCAACGACGATGTTGGCCAAGATGATGAAGGCGGCGAGCACGACCACCAGACCGACGATGGTCGGGAGGTCCAGAGTGCGCACGGAATCGACGGCCAGCGCGCCCAAGCCGTCGTAGTTGAACACCGACTCGGTGATGATCGCGCCACCGACCAAGGCCCCGAAGTCGAGCCCGGCCATCGTCACGATCGGCGTCAAGGAGGCGCGCAGACTGTGCTTGACGAGCACCCGCCGGTTGGGCAGTCCTTTCGCGCGCGCCGTGCGGAGGTAGTCCTCGCCGAAGGACTCCAGCACGAAGGCGCGCGTCATGCGCACGTAGCCCGCCATGTAGATCAACGCCAACGTGAGGCTGGGAAGAACGAGATTGCCCAGCCACGCCAACGGGCTGTCAGTCAGGTTCACGTAGCTGGGCACCGGGAAGATCTGCCACTGGATGGCGAAGAACTTCAAGAAGAACAGGCCGATCCAGAACGTCGGGAACGCATAGAAGATCAGCGAGACCCCGACGATGCCGCGGTCGACGACGGTGCCTCTTCTCAGGGCCGCTATGACCCCGAAGAACACGCCGCCGACAATCCACATGATGAAGGCGAGAATCGCCAACGAGAAAGAGACGGGGAAGGCGGTCTTGACCTCCGTCGACACGTTCGTGGTGTTGACCACCGAGTACCCCAGGCATGGGGCGGGACAGGTCGACACCAGGCTGGGATTCGCCTTGGCCAGCGCCTTGTCCTCGGGGTACGTCCGTCCTGCCACCGTGCCCTTCAAGAACTCGCCCCACTGAACGACGGCGGGTTTGTCGTATCCCAGCGCCTTCTTGGTCTGTTCCCACTGAGCCGGGGAGCAGTTCTTGCCGCAGGCGGCACGCTCCGGGTGGAGGCCGCCGGAGAAGAAGAGCACGTAGGTCACCAGGCTCATCAGGATGAGCATGATCACGCCGGCGAAGATCCGCCGCATCGTGTAGGCAAACACTCACTACCTCATGTCCCGGCCGGTTGGCCGCGTGGTCACGTTATCGCGTTGCAGGTCGTGTTCGGTCACCACCGGCACGCCCCGGCCGGCGGTGGGCCGGCCGGGGCGGCGGGTGTGGGGAACCTCAGCCCACAGTCGTTACTTGGAGACGCCGATCGAGCCCAGATCCGGGTACATCGACGACGCCGGAGTGTTGGTGAAGCCCGTGACCTTCGATCCGTAGAGGAAGTAGAACTTTTGGATCTCCAGCGGGATGTAACCCACATCGGTGCCCAACTGCGCGTCGGCCTCCTGCAGCGCCGTCGTCTGCGCGCTCAGGTCCGAGGCGTTCTGGGCCTGGTCGACCAGCTTGTTGAACGCGTCGGACTTGTAGTTGCCGTAGTCCTGGCCGTTCGAAGCCTTGGTGATGTTCGGCCGACTGTCGAACAGCGGCGGCGTCACGGTGATGGCGGAGGGCCAGTCGGCACCCCAACCACCCCAGATGACCGAAGCGGGATCACTCGGCTTCTGGATGACGTCGTAGTAGGTGTCGCCCAGCCCGTCCAGCGTGGTCTTGAAGCCGGCCTTGTCCCAACCCGCCTTCAGTGCCGCGGCCTGCTTGTCCATGGTGTCGGAGCTCGGGTACTGGAACGTGATCGGGTACGGCGTCTGAACACCGGCCTCCTGCAGGAGCTTCTTGGCTGCCGCCGGGTCACCGCTCTCCGGGATGTCAGCGAAGGTCGGGTTCGCCTTGTAGCCGTTGACCGCGGGGTTCACGATGGACTTGGCCGGGGCGTATGCCTTGTCGCCACCACCCGCGTCGATCCACGACTTCACGTCGGTCGATTCGGCCAGTGCCTGCCGGACCTTCTGGTTGGTCAGCACGTTGAAGTTCGGCACCAGGTAGTCGACGTAGGGCGACTTCACGTTGACCGAGCGCTTGGCCACCGCACCGGTGATGCGCGAGTAGTACGCCGGCGGGACGATGTTGGAGGTCACCGCGTACTTGTCGTTGCCCGAGTCGGCGATCAGCCGGTCGTAGATGGTCTCGGCGGTGTTGCCCACCTGGAACACGATCTTGTCCGGGTTGGCCTGACGGATCTTCTTCAGGGCCGAGGTCGACTTGTAGTACTTGTTGCGGACGAACGTGCCGCCCTTCTCCTTGGACCAGGTGCCCTGCAGCTTGTAGGGACCGCTGGAGAACATCGCGTAGTTGGACTTGTTGCCCTGGTCCTGGCTCTTCTTGTACGGGTCCATCATGTGCAGCGAGGCCACGGCCAGCGGGAAGTCGGGCCATGGCTTGTTGAAGTTGTAGGTGATGGTGTTGCCGTCGCAGGTGATGGCCTTGTCGAAGGCGGCCTGCCCGGCCGCGGAGGACTTGTAGGGCCCGGTGTAGATGGGCAGACCGCTCTTGTCCTGCGGGACGTCGAGGTAGCTGAGGATGTAATTCGGGCCGCCCGTGATGACGTCGGTGGCGAACGTCCTCGAGGCGCCGTACTTCAGGTCGGCACAGGTGATCGTCGAGCCGTCCTGCCACTTCTGGCCGCTCTTGAGGGTGAACTTCCAGGTCTTCGCGCCATTGCTCGAGGTACCGGTGTCGGTGGCCAGGTCGGCGACCGGCTTGTTGGAGACGTCGGGGTTGGTCGAGATGGGGAACGCCACGAGCTGGCGGTAGATCATCCTCGTGTCGTTGGAGATCTGGACTCCCAGGTAGGTGCGCTGCGGGTCCTGGTGCTCGTACGGCTTGTAGACGTAGTAGTAGAGCGTCCCACCGCTGGACGCCTTCCCCCCGCCGCTGCTTGAGCCGCCGCCGCCGCAGGCAGCCAGCGTCATCGCAGCCACGGCCGTCGTGGCGATCGCCGCGACCATCCGCTTTCGATTGGCCATTACCTCTCCTTGTAAGTGTGTCGCGCCGAGAACCGGCGGCACCCGTCGGCAGCGGATGCTGCCGAAGTCTTCTTGGTGGTGCAGGGGGCGGCGCTCGTCACCGATCGCTCTTCGGGTCGAGTGCGTCGCGGATGCCGTCGCCGAGCAGGTTGAAGCTGACCACGATGATGGCGATGAGGAGCGCAGGGAAGAAGAAGAACAAAAAGTCCGACTGCGCGTAGTTGATCGAGCCGTCGAGGATGTTGCCCAGGGTGGGCGTCGGCGGCTTGATGCCGACGTTGAGGAACGACAGTGCGGCTTCGGTCGAGACGTAGGCGGGCATCGTGAGCGTGAACGAGACCAGGATCGGCGCCCACAGGTTCGGCAGGATCTCCTTGAAGTAGATCCTCCGCTGCGAGGCGCCCAGCAGGACGGCTGCGTCGATGAACTCACGCTCGCGGATGGAGAGGACTTGGCCCCGGATGAGCCGGGCGACCGTGGGCCAGCCGAAGAGGCCGAGCACGAGCACTTCGTAGATCCCGTTGGCCAGGTTGACGTTCACGTTCAGCGCGTTCTGGATGGCCAGCACGAACACCGTCGACAGCGCCAGCAGCATCAGCGTCTGCGGGAAGGAGAGCGTGAGGTCGATGACGCGGCCGATGGTGGCGTCGATCAGGCCGCCACGGAAGCCGGCGATGATGCCGAGCACCACGCCGAGGACGCTGGAGACGAGAGTGGCCGCCAGAGCGATCGTCAAGGAGAAGGTGACCCCGTACCACATGCGGGCCAGCACGTCGCGCCCCGTGCCCGGCTCGACACCGAGGAGGTGCGAGCCGCTCACGCCACCGAACTTGCCCTTGGGGATACCGCCCAGGTTGGCATCGAGGAGGTTCTGGTGGAACTTGAACGGGTCGATGAAGCCGATCTTGACGAGGATCGGAGCGAGCAGCGCCAGCACGACATAGGAAGCCACCACGACGAAGGCAACCATGGAAAGCCGGTCGCGGCGGAAGCGGCGCAGGGCCAATCGCGAGGGCGAGAGGCCGGCGACGGCCTTGGTGCTGGACTCATCAGACTCGACCGGAGTGGGCTCGAGGCTCTCCAGCTGCGACGTCTGCAGAGTCATGCTCACCTCGGGTCTTGGGAGTTCGTCGGCACCTGGGCGTGCCCGGCGGGGTGACGCATCGGTCCGAGGATCGCCCGGCACCAACGCGGAGGATGTTATGTGAACCCGGCGGCGGTGACGGTCTCACGCGCGTAACGATCTGGCTACGGACGATTTCCGTTCCAGACGCACGTTCGACGGAGTACTGCCGGAACAAGTCGGGTTCGTCCGGATATCTGGGCACCCGGCGGCCGGCCGCCGTGCGACAGACCGGAGCTCGTGTGTCCGAGACCGGTCTCAGGCACCGCCGCCGGGCTTCTCGGCCACTTCCGGCTCCTCGTCCTCGGGCACGGCGTCGACGCCGGCCTCGGCCCGCTGCTCGGGCGTGATCGGCGCCGGCGCGGCGGTGAGCGGGTCGTAGCCGCCGCCGGACTTGGGGAAGGCGATCACCTCGCGGATGGAGTCGCTGCCGGACAGCAGCGCACAGATCCGGTCCCAGCCGAAGGCGATACCGCCGTGGGGCGGGGCGCCGTAGGCGAAGGCGTCGAGGAGGAAGCCGAACTTCTCCCGCGCCTCCTCGGGCTCGAGGCCCATCACGGCGAAGACCCGCTCCTGGATGTCGCGGCGGTGGATACGGATGGACCCGCCGCCGATCTCGTTGCCGTTGCAGACGATGTCGTAGGCCCAGGCCAGCGCGTCGCCGGGGTCGGTGTCGAAGGAGTCGAGGTCCTGCGGGCTGGTGAAGGCGTGGTGCACCGCGGTCCACACTCCCCCGCCGACGGCGACGTCGCCGGCGGCGGTGGCCTCGTCGGCCGGCTCGAACAGCGGCGCGTCGACGACCCACAAGAAGCTCCACGCCGACTCGTCGATCAGCCCGCCGCGGCGGCCGATCTCGAGCCGGGCGGCGCCGAGCAGCGCCCGGCTGCTCTTGGACGGCCCCGCGGCGAAGAACACAGCGTCGCCCGGACTCGCGCCCACGTGCGCGGCGAGCCCGGCCAGCTCGGTCTCCCTGAGGTTCTTGGCCACCGGACCGCTCAGCGTGCCGTCGTCTTGGACCAGGACGTAGGCCAGACCACGGGCGCCGCGCTGCTTGGCCCACTCCTGCCAGGCGTCGAGCTGACGCCGGGCCTGCCCGGCCCCGCCCGGCATCACCACGGCGCCCACGTAGGGCGCCTGGAAGACCCGGAAGGGCGTGTCGGCGAAGTACGCCGTGCAGTCGGTGAGCTCCAGGCCCATCCGCAGGTCGGGCTTGTCGGTGCCGTAGCGGGCCATCGCCTCGGCGTAGGTCATCCGCGGGATCGGCGTGGTGATGACGTGGCCCACCAGCCGCCACAGCGCGACCAGCACCTCCTCGGCCAGGGCGAGCACGTCGTCCTGCTCCACGAAGCTCATCTCGATGTCGAGCTGGGTGAACTCCGGCTGCCGGTCGGCGCGGAAGTCCTCGTCGCGGTAGCAGCGGGCGATCTGGAAGTAGCGCTCCATCCCGGCCACCATCAGCAGCTGCTTGAAGAGCTGCGGACTCTGCGGCAGGGCGTACCAGCTGCCCGGGCGCAGCCGCGCCGGCACCAGGAAGTCCCGGGCGCCCTCGGGCGTGGACCGGGTCAGCGTGGGCGTCTCGATCTCGACGAAGTCGTGGGCGTCGAGCACGTCGCGCGCGGCCTTGTTCACCTTGCTGCGCAGCCGCAGCGCGTGGTTCGGCCCGCTGCGGCGCAGGTCGAGGTAGCGGTACTTCAGCCGCGCCTCCTCCCCGACGGCCCCCGACTCGTGACCGGTGTCGTCGATGGGGAACGGCAGCGGCGCGGAGGTGGAGAGCACCTCGACGTCGGCGGCGACCACCTCGATCTCGCCGGTGGCCAGGTTCTCGTTGCTGGCCCCCTCCTTGCGCTGCACCACCTCGCCGGTGACCTTGAGGCAGTACTCAGCGCGCAGCGCGTGGGCCACCACCTCGTCGCGGACGACGACCTGCACCACGCCGCTGGCGTCGCGCAGGTCGAGGAAGGCGACGCCGCCGTGGTCGCGGCGGCGGGCCACCCAGCCGGCCAGGGTGACGGTGCTGCCGGCGTCGGCCGCGCGGAGCGTGCCGGCGTCGTGGGTGCGGATCACGGGAGGTTCCTCACAACGTTGGGGGTCAGGTCGGTGTCGGGGGGTGTCCAGGCCTCGGGGTCGATCGGCACCTGATCACCGGAGCGGATGTCCTTGATCTCGGGCTGCTCGCCCGGGAAGAGCACGAAGGGGATGCCGCGACGCTCGGCGTAGCGGATCTGCCGGCCGAACTTCGCCGCCGACGCCGCCACCTCGCAGGCGATGCCGCGCCGGCGCAGCCGGGAGGCCAGTGCGTTGCTGGCGCCGCGGGACTCCTCGTCGGCCAGCGCCACCAGCACGGCGCTGGGTACGGCGCGGTCGGCGGCGAGGACGCCGTCGGCCAGCAGCGGGACCAGGGTGCGCGAGACGCCGAAGGAGACGCCGACGCCGGGGTAGGTCGTCTTGCCGTCGCTGGCTAGGGCGTCGTAGCGACCACCGCCGCCCACCGACTTGAGCCGCTCGTAGCCGGCCATGAAGATCTCCAGCACCGTGCCGGTGTAGTAGTCCAGGCCGCGGGCGATGCGCAGGTCGGCCTCGACGCCCACGTGGTCGTCGACGACGTCGGCGCAGCCGTCGAGCACGGCGGCCAGCTCGGCCAGTCCCTCCTCGAGCAGGTCGTCGGCGATGCCGAGTGCCGCGACCTGCTCGCGCAGCTCGGCGCTGCCGCTGACGCGGATGCCGGCCAGCTCCAGGCACCGCTGCGCCTGCTCGGGCGTGGCCCCGGCCGTCGAGACCAGCAGCGCCGCGACGTCGTCGGCCGACTGCTTGTCGAGCTTGTCGACGGCGCGGATCGCGGCCGTGACGTCGGGGATGCCGAGGCCGCGGTAGAAGCCCTGGATCAGCTTGCGGTTGTTGACGTGGAAGGCCAGCGGCGGCAACGGCAGCGCGCCCAGCGCCTCGACCATCACGCGCACGACCTCGACGTCGTGGTGCACCCCGAGCTCGCCCGCGCCGACGATGTCGATGTCGGCCTGGGTGAATTGCCGGTAGCGACCCTCCTGCGGCCGCTCACCGCGCCAGGCGGGCTGGATCTGGTAGCGCCGGAACGGGAACTCCAGCTTGCCGCCGAACTCCAGCACGTAGCGCGCGAACGGCACGGTGAGGTCGAAGTGGAGCCCGAGCCCGGAGTCGCTGCCGCCGTCGTCGGCCTGCAGCCGGCGCAGCACGTAGATCTCCTTGTCGATCTCGCCGCCCTTGGCCAGCCGGTCCAGCGGCTCAACGACGCGGGTCTCGATGTTGGCGAACCCGTGCAGCTCGAAGCTGCGCGAGAGGGAGGCGATGATCGAGCGCTCGACGAACCGTTCGGCGGGCAGCAGCTCGGGGAACCCGCTGAGCGGGGTGATCTTGGTAGCCATCAGATCTGAACGAGGTCCTGGAGGAAGGGGTTGGTGAGGCGCTCGCGCCCGATGGTGGTCTGCTCGCCGTGACCGGGCAGCACCGCGACGTCGTCGGGCAGCGGCAGCACCTTGGCGGCCAGCGTGCGCAGCATGGTGGCGTGGTCGCCGCCGGGCAGGTCGGTACGACCGATGGAGCCCGCGAAGAGCAGGTCGCCGGCGAACATCACCTGCGAGACGCCCGGCTCCTCGTACGGCGTCCGGAAGGTGACCGAGCCCTGAGTGTGGCCGGGCGTGTGGTCCACGACGAGGTCGAGACCGGCGAGCTGCAGCTCCTGACCGTCGGCCAGCTCGGCGACGTCGTCGGGCTCGGTGAACCGGTGGTCGCCACCGAGCAGCATGGCCGCGGTCTCCGGCGACATGCCCGTCATCGGATCGGCCAGCAGGTGCCGGTCGTCGGGGTGGATCCACGCGGTGGCGTCGTAGGTGCCGGCCACCGGCGTCACCGACCACATGTGGTCGATGTGGCCGTGGGTCAGCAGCACCGCGACGGGCTTGAGCCGGTGCTCGCGGACGACCTGCGCGATGCCCCCGGCGGCGTCCTTGCCGGGGTCGACGACGAGGCACTCGGTGCCGGGAGCGGTGGCGACGACGTAGCAGTTGGTCCCCCACGGACCCGCGGGGAAGCCGGCGATGAGCACGCGCCACTCCTGGTTGTCGACGACAGGCCGCCAGCCTAACTGGCTACGATGAGGCAGGTCATGGCCACTCCGAAGCCCCCCACCCCTGCCGCGCTCGCGCGGCCCAAGCGTCCCGCCCCGTCCGCACCGGCGCCGGTGGCCGACGAGCCTGCCGTCCCGGGCGTCGACGAGACCGAGGCGGCCCGCTGGGGCCGCGTCACCGACGACGGCACCGTGTTCGTCCGCAACGGCGACGGCGAGGAGCGCGAGGTCGGCCAGTTCGCCGCCGGCTCCCCCGACGAGGCACTCGCCTTCTACGTGCAGCGCTACGCCGCACTGGCCGGCGAGGTCGAGCTCCTCGACCGACGGGTGCGGGCCGGCTCCCTCTCCCCCGACGAGGCCCGCGACTCGGTCCGCACCGTCCGCGAGCAGGTCGAGGGCGCGGCCGCCGTGGGCGACCTCGCCGCCCTGGTGGGCCGGCTCGACGCGCTCACCGAGGTGATCGAGTCCCAGCGCGAGGAGCGCAAGGCCGAGCGGGCCCGACGCACCGAGCAGGCGCGTGAGCGCAAGACGCAGATCGTCGGCGAGGCCGAGAAGATCGCGGGTGGGCGCGACTGGCGCAACGGCGCCAACCGGCTGCGCGACCTGCTGGAGGAGTGGAAGGCGCTCCCCCGCCTTGAGCGCTCCGCCGACGACGAGCTGTGGCACCGCTTCTCGAGTGCCCGCACCACCTACACCCGCAGCCGCAAGGCCCACTTCGCCGAGCTCGACGAGAAGCGCGGTGCGGCCAAGGTCGTCAAGGAACGCCTCATCACGGAGGCGGAGGCGCTCGCCGAGAGCACCGAGTGGGGACCCACCTCGGGCAAGTACCGCGACCTGATGACGCGCTGGAAGGCCGCCGGCCCGGCCGCCCGCGACGATGACGACGCCCTGTGGAAGCGGTTCCGCGCCGCACAGGACTCCTTCTTCGGCGCTCGGGACGCGGCGAACGCCGCCCAGGACGCCGAGTTCGCGGCCAACGCCGAGGTCAAGGACGCGCTGCTCGTCGAGGCCAAGGCGCTTCTTCCCGTCAAGGACCTGGAGAAGGCGAAGGCCGCCTTCCGCGACCTCGCCGACCGCTGGGAGGCCGCCGGCAAGGTGCCCCGCACCCGGATGAAGGACCTCGAGGCGGGCATCCGCCAGGTCGAGCAGGCCATCCGCAGGGCCGAGGACGACCGCTGGAAGTCCTCCGACCCCGAGAAGTCCGCCCGCGCCGACGACATGGTGGGCAAGCTGGAGAAGGCGGTCGCCGACCTCGAGGCCCAGGTCGAGGCTGCCCGCGCGTCGGGCGACGCCAAGCTCAAGCGCCTCGAGGACGACCTGGCGTCCCGGCAGAGCTTCTTGGAGATGGCCCGGCGCACCGCCCAGGAGTTCGGCTAGGTCCTACTGCGTCACCCGGTAGGCGTCGAAGACCCCTTCGACCGCCCGTACCTGCTTCAAGATGGCGCCGAGGTGCTTGGTGTCGCCCATCTCGAAGCTGAACCGGCTCTTGGCCACGCGGTCGCGGGTGGTGGTCAGCGAGGCCGAGAGGATGTTCACGTGCTGGTCCGAGAGGGCCATCGTGATGTCGGAGAGCAGCCGGGCGCGGTCGAGGGCCTCGACCATGATCTGCACCAGGAACGTCGAGGACGCCGTGGGTGCCCACTCCACCTCGACCAGCCGCTCGGGCTGGGCCCGCAGCGAGTCGGCGTTGGTGCAGTCGGCGCGGTGCACCGAGACGCCGGCGGCCTTGGTGATGAAGCCGATGATGTCGTCGCCGGGCACCGGGGTGCAGCAGCGCGCGAGCTTGACCAAGACGTCGGAGACGTTGCGCACGATGACGCCGGAGTCCTCGGCGCTGCGCGAGCGGCGGCGGCCTCGGGTCATCCGCGGCGGCAGCGTGGCCTCGGCCAGGTCCTCCTCGACGCCGGCGGCGCCACCGTAGAGCTCGATGACCTTGCGCACCACGCTCTGGGCGCCGACGTTGTTCTCCCCCACCGCCGCGTAGAGCGCAGAGACGTCGGCCAGGTTCATGTCCTGGGCCACCAGGGTGAGCGAGTCGTGGGTCAGCACCCGCTTGAGCGGCACGCCCTCCTTGCGCAGCAGCCGAGCGATCTGGTCTTTCCCCTGCTCGATCGCCTCCTCGCGCCGCTCCTTGGTGAACCAGTGACGGATCTTGCTGCGCGCCCGCGGTGACTTCACGAAGCCCAGCCAGTCGCGGCTGGGCCCGGCCTGCGGCGACTTGGAGGTGAAGACCTCCACGACGTCGGAGTTCTCCAGCGTCGACTCCAGCGGCACCAGCCGGCCGTTGACCCGGGCGCCGATGGTGTGGTGCCCGACCTCGGTATGGATGGCGTAGGCGAAGTCGACCGGGGTGGCGCCGGCCGGCAGCTGGATCACCTGGCCGCGCGGGGTGAAGACGTAGACCTGGGCGGCGTTGATCTCATAGCGCAGCGAGTCCAGGAACTCCCCGGCGTCGCCGAACTCGTTTTGGAACTCCACCAGCTGCCGCACCCAGGGCATGTCGGCCTCGGCGACCTGGCGGTCGGTGTCGACGCCGTTGCGCGAGTCCTCCTTGTACTTCCAGTGCGCGGCGACGCCGTACTCGGCGGTGCGGTGCATCGACCACGACCGGATCTGCATCTCCACCGGCTTGCCCTCCGGGCCGATGACGGTGGTGTGCAGCGACTGGTACAGGTTGAACTTGGGCAGCGCGACGTAGTCCTTGAAGCGGTTCTGGATGGGCGTCCAGCGGTTGTGCAGGATGCCCATCACCGCGTAGCAGGTGGCGGCGTCGTCGACCAGGATCCGGATGCCGACCAGGTCGTAGATGTCGGAGAACTCGCGGCCGCCGTGGACCATCTTCTGGTAGATCGAGTAGTAGTGCTTGGGCCGGCCGGTGACCTTGGCCTTGACCTTGGCCTCCTTCAGGTCGGTCTCGACCCGCCCGATCACCTCGGAGAGGAACTGGTCGCGCGAGGGCGCGCGCTCGGCCACCAGCCGCACGATCTCGTCGTAGATCTTGGGGTGCAAGGTGGCGAACGCGAGGTCCTCCAGCTCCCACTTCAAGGTGTTCATGCCCAGCCGGTGGGCCAGCGGGGCGAAGATCTCCAGGGTCTCGCGGGCCTTGCGCTCCTGCGTCTCCTGCTTGAGGTAGCGCAGCGTGCGCATGTTGTGCAGCCGGTCGGCGAGCTTGATGACGAGCACCCGGATGTCGCGGCTCATCGCCACGATCATCTTGCGGATGGTCTCCGACTGCGCCGAGTCGCCGTAGCGCACCTTGTCGAGCTTGGTGACGCCGTCGACCAGCAGCGCCACCTCCTCGCCGAAGTCGGCCCGCAGCTGGTCCAGGGTGTAGTCGGTGTCCTCGACGGTGTCGTGCAGCAGCGCGGCCACCAGCGTCGGCTCGGTCATGCCGATGTCGGCCAGGATGGTGGTGACCGCGAGCGGGTGGGTGATGTAGGGGTCGCCGCTGCGCCGCAGCTGGCCCTCGTGGTGACGCTCGGCGGTCAGGTACGCCCGCTCGATGAGGGCGAGATCGGCCTTGGGGTGGCTGGCGCGCACGGCGCGGAACAACGGCTCCAGCACCGGGTTGGCCGACTGGCTGCGACCCAGCCGGGCCAGCCGGGCCCGCACCGAGAGGCCACCTTGCGTGGTGCCCGACGTGGTGACCGGCGGGGTGACCTGGGTCGACTCGGGCGCCTGCTGCACCGAGCGCTCCTGCGGCCGGGTCGCCCGCTCCCGCGTTGCCGCGCGCGAGGGTGCCGTCGGTCCGGTCGTGGTGGGCGTCGCGGCCGTCTCGACCTGGGCCGAGTCGAGCGGCTCGCGCTGCGCCATCGGCACTCCTGGGTAGCTGGTCTATCCAGTCTAGAACGTGTGGAGAACGTGCAGCGGCACGTCGCCGAGCACCTCGCGCCCGGGCAGGAACGAGAGCTCCATCAGCACCGCCACCGCGGCGATGGTGCCGCCGGCCCGCTCGACGAGGTCGACCGCAGCCCGCGCGGTGCCGCCGGTGGCCAGCACGTCGTCGACCACCAGCACCCGGCTGCCGGCGCCGATGGCGTCGGTGTGCAGCTGCAGGGTCTCCGAGCCGTACTCGAGGTCGTAGGAGATCTCGGTGGTCTCGTGCGGCAGCTTGCCGGGCTTGCGCACGGGCACGAAGCCGACGCCGAGGGCGAGGGCCACCGGGGCGGCCAGGATGAAGCCACGCGCCTCGATGCCGAGCACCACGTCGACCTGACCGCGGTAGGGCTCGGCCAGCGCCTCGACCACCTCCGCGAAGCCGGCTGCGTCGGCCAGGAGCGGCGTGATGTCCTTGAACAGCACCCCCGGCTCGGGGAAGTCCGCGATGTCGCGGACCAGCCGGGTGATCGTGTCGCTCGCGCTCACTTGCGGCCCCGCTTGGAGCGGGGCTGCCGGTTCGGCTGCTGACGCCCCGAGGCGCGCGACTCGGTGACGGGTCCCTTCGACTCGGGGGCGACGCGGCCCGAGCCGGTGGCCTCGGGGCGGCGGACGCGGGCCGGAGCGGCGAGCGGCTCTTCCTCGACGCTCTGCGTCGTCGAGAGTCCGTCGTCGGCGCCGGTGGGCTCCTCGGCGATGGGCATGTCCTCGGAGAACACCGGGACGCTGGCGTAGCGGTCGACGTCGCGGCGCTGGCGCGCCTTCGCGCGACGCTCGGCCTCGGTCACGGCCTTCTCGTTCGACTTCAGCTGCACCACGAGCGGCGTGGCGACGAAGATCGAGGAGTACGTGCCCGCGGCCATGCCGACGAACAGGGAGAGCGCGAGGTCCTTCAGGTCGCCCGCGCCCAGCGTGGTGACGCCGACGTAGAGGATGGCCGCCACCGGCAGCAGCGCGACGATCGAGGTGTTGATCGAGCGCACCAGCGTCTGGTTGACCGCGAGGTTGGCCGCGGCGGCGTAGGTGGTGCGCTTGGACTTGAGGTTCTTGGTGTTCTCGCGGACCTTGTCGAACACCACGACGGTGTCGTAGAGCGAGAAGCCCAGGATGGTCAGCAGTCCGGTCACGGTGGCCGGCGTGACCTCGAAGCCCGAGAGGGCATAGACGCCGATCGTGATGAGCACGTCGTGCGCCAGGGCCACCAGCGCGGCCACCGACATCTTCCATTCTCGGAAGTAGGCCCAGATGAACAGCACCACGAGCACCAGGAACACGATCAGCGCGGTGAGCGCCTGCTGAGCCACCTGCTCGCCGTAGCTGGGCCCGACCGCCTGCTCGGAGACGCGCGACTCGCTGACGTCCGCCGTGCGAGCGATCACCTGCTTGATCTGGTCGGACTCGCTCTGCGTGGCGTTCTTCGTCGAGACGCGCAGTGCCTTGTCGCCGGTGGTGACCACGGTCGGCTCGGAGGCGGCGTCGATGCCCGTGCCCTGCACCGCCGCCTTCACCTCGTCGGCCGCGTCCTGGGTGTTCTGCCCGGTCTGAATGTAGGAGACCGTGTACTGCGTACCGCCCTTGAACTCGATGCCCAGCTCGAGGCCCTTGATCGCCAGGCCGCCGATGCAGGCCACGAGGATGACGCCGGAGATGGCGTACCAGAGCCACTTGCGACCGACGAAGTCGACCGAGACGTCGCCCTCGTACAGCGCGTTGCCCAACCGCGAGAAGCGTCCCATCAGGCCCTCCCTCCTGCGGTGCTGCTCTGCCGCATGCCGTGGTGCCCCTCGTCGACGCCGAGGGTCTCCGACGACAGCCCGGAGAGCCGGTGCCCGGAGCTGAAGAACCGCACCCGCGCCAGCGCCGTCATCGACGGCTTGGTGAACCAGAAGAACACGGCGAGGTCGATCAGCGTGCTCACGCCCAGCGCGAACGCGAACCCGCGCACGACGCCGATGGTGAAGATGTAGAGCACCACGGCGGCCAGCAGCGAGACGGCGTCGGCGGCCAGGCAGGTGTTCCGCGCCCGCGCCCAGCCGAGCTCGACGGCGACCCGCATCGACTTGCCCGCGCGCATCTCGTCGCGGATGCGCTCGAAGTAGACGATGAAGGAGTCGGCGGTGATGCCGACCGCGACGATCAGCCCGGCGATGCCGGGCAGGGTCAGGGTGAAGCCGGCCGTCCTGGCCAGCAGCAGCACCACGGCGTAGGTGACCACACCGGCTACCAGCAGCGAGCCGATGACCACCACGCCCAGGCCGCGGTAGTAGAGCAGGCAGTAGACCATCACCAGCAGCAGACCGATGACGCCGGCGAGGATGCCGGCCGAGAGCTGGTTGCCGGCCAGCGAGGGCCCGACCTGGTCGACGGTGGAGTCGAACCGCAGCGGCAGGGCCCCGTACTTGAGCGAGTTCGCCAGCGACGCGGCCTGCTTCTGCGTGAAGCTGCCGGTGATCTGCGGCTGGCCGTTGAGGATCGGCGAGCTGACCGTGGCGTAGGAGATGACCTTGCCGTCGAGCACGATCGCGAAGAGCTTTTCAGTGCCAGCCAGCTGGGTGGTGATGGTCCCGAAGGTCTTGACCGCGCTGCCCTTCAGGCGCAGGTCGACGGCCCAGCTCGTGCTGTTCTGGGGCTGACCGTAGGACGCGGTCTTGAGCGAGGTTCCCTCGACGACCGCCTTGGACAGCAGGAACTTGTTGCCCTGCCCGTCACAGGTGACGAGCACCTGGTCGGGATCGTCGGCGGCCGGCGCCAGCGACTTGCCCTTCGCGGGACAGGTGTAGGCGGCGAGCTTGGCCTGCTCCGCGGCGGGCGGGTTGTCCATCCACGCCAGCTTGTCGGCGAGGCTGTCGCCGTCGACGTCGGCCGAGGAGGTCGGAGAGGCAGTGGGTGTGGCGGTCGCCGTGGGCGTGGGTGTCGACGTCTTCGACGCCTTGCCGCTGGGCTGGGCACTGGGTGTCGGGGTGGTGTCCAGCTTCGGCGCGACCCGTCCCTTCGGCGTGGCGGTGCCGCTGGTGCTGGCCTTCGGCGAGGCCTGCTGGCTGGCCGTGCCCGATGGGCCGGCCGAGGGGCTGGCCGAGGAGCCGGCCGAGGGGCTGGCCGACGTCGAGCCCGACGGGGTCGCGCTCGGCGAGGTGGTCTGGCTGCTCGCACGACCGGCCAGCGGCGAGCCGGTGGCCACCAGCCGGAACCGCAGCTGGGCGGTGCGCTTGACCGTGTTGACCAGGTCGGTGGAGTTCTTGCCCGGGATCTCGACCACGATGTTGCGACCGCCCTGGGTGGTGACGCTCGCCTCCGAGACGCCGCTGCCGTTGGCCCGCTGGTCGATGATGTTGCGGGCCAGCGCGAGCTGGCTGGCGGTGGGCGTCTTGGTGGCGGTCAGCGTGATCCGCGTGCCGCCTTCCAGGTCGAGGCCGAGCTTGGGGTGCCAGAGCGACTCGCCCTTCTGCGAGGGGCCGCCCACCAACACCAGGCCGTAGAGCGCCGCCACGACGATGACGAAGATCGCCAGCGTGCGACCCGGCTTCGGGGTCCTCTTCGCCACCTGCTCAGCTCTCCTCGGTCGGGGCAACGGTGCCCATGTCGGTGCCGGTTCCGGTCTTCCGGGAGCTGCTGCGCAGCTCCTCGGGGAGGTCGTCGACCTTGCGGACGACGACCTGGCGTGCCACCTCCACGACCGTGCCCGGCGCGATCTCCAGACGGGCCCGCGCCTCGTCGAGCTCGCGGATCGTGCCGAAGATGCCCGCCGAGAGCACCACCCGGTCGCCCACGGCGAGGTCGCGCTGGACCTTCGCCGTCGACTGCTGGCTGCGGCGCGCCGGCCGCAGCACGGCGATGTAGAAGATCACCAGGAGCGCGATGAGCACGAGGATCGAGTAGGCCTCGGACGACACGGTTCGAACTCCAGCGCTCGGGATCATGGACGCACGTCAACCGACGTGACGGCGGCGCGCCCGGCCGCGAAGCGGCGGCGAGCCGACCCCGGGAGTGTAGTCAGACGGAGTCGTCGGGATCGAACAGCACCTGCTGCTGGCGAGGCACCGCGAGCCCCAGGTGACGCCACGCCGCCGGGGTCGCCACCCGGCCCCGCGGGGTACGCGCCAACAGCCCGGAGCGCACCAGGAAGGGCTCGGCGACCTCCTCGACGGTCTCCCGCTCCTCCCCCACGGCCACCGCCAGGGTGCTCACCCCCACCGGACCGCCGCCGAACCGGCGGCACAGCACGTCGAGCACGCCACGGTCGAGCCGGTCGAGCCCGGACTCGTCGACCTCGTAGAGCTCCAGCGCGCGCCGGGCGACGTCGAGGGTGATCACGCCGTCGGCGCGGACCTGGGCGTAGTCGCGCACGCGGCGCAGCAGCCGGTTGGCGATCCGGGGCGTGCCGCGCGAGCGCGAGGCGATCTCGGCCGAGCCGTCGTCGGTCAGCGCGACGTCGAGCAGCCCCGCGGAGCGGTTGACGATCAGGTCGAGCTCGCGGGGCTCGTAGAACTCCAGATGGCCGGTGAACCCGAACCGGTCGCGCAGCGGACCGGGCAGCAGACCGGCCCGCGTGGTGGCACCAACGAGGGTGAACGGCGGGATCTCCAGCGGGATCGCCGTGGCGCCGGGGCCCTTGCCGATGACGACGTCGACCCGGAAGTCCTCCATCGCCATGTAGAGCATCTCCTCCGCCGGGCGCGACATCCGGTGGATCTCGTCGACGAAGAGGACGTCGCCTTCGTTCATGCCCGAGAGGATCGCGGCGAGGTCGCCGGCATGGGTGATCGCCGGTCCGGAGGTCAGCCGCAGCGGCGAGCCCATCTCGGCGGCGATGATCATGGCCAGCGTCGTCTTGCCCAGGCCGGGAGGACCGGAGAGCAGCACGTGGTCAGGTGCGCGGCCGCGACCGCGCGCGGCCTCCAGCACCAGTGCCAGCTGCTCGCGCACCCGCTCCTGGCCGACGACCTCGTCCAGGGTGCGCGGGCGCAGCGCGGCCTCGAGCGCCCGCTCGTCGCCGGTGGCCTCGGCCTCGACGACGCGGGTGGCGAGGTACTCGGTCTCCGCGGCCTCCAACGGGTCCATCAGCGAGCGAGCACCTGCAGGGCGGCGCGCAGCAGTCGCGCGACATCCGTGCCGTCGGCCTCGGCCTGCGGCGTGACGGCGTCGACCGCCTTGTCGGCCTCCTTGGCCGACCAGCCCAGGCCCACCAGGCCGGCGTGCACCTGGCTCTGCCAGCCGGCCGCCGCCGGGGCGTCGGTGCGCTGCGAGGGCACGCCGACGGGTGCGCCGATGCGGTCCTTGAGCTCGAGGATGATCCGCTGCGCGCCCTTCTGGCCGATGCCGGGCACGGCGGTGAGCGTCTTGACGTCGTCGGCGGCCACCGCGCGGCGCAACTCGTCGGGGCTGTGCACCGCGAGCATCGCCTGGGCCAGCTTCGGCCCGACCCCGCTGGCGGTGAGCAGGAGCTCGAAGGTCTGCTTCTCGTCGTCCTCGGCGAAGCCGAAGAGGGTCAGCGAGTCCTCTCGCACGACCATACTGGTGGGCAGCGTGGCGCGCTGCCCCTGCCGCAGGTCGGCCAGCGTGCGCGGGGTACACATCAGCTCCAGCCCCACGCCGCCGACGTCGAGGACGGCGGAGGTGAGCTCGAGGCGGGCGACGGTGCCGGTCACGAAGGCGATCATCTGCTGGCTGCTCTCTGCAGGGCGTTCTCGATGCGAGACTGGGCGCCACCGCGCCAGATGTGGCAGATGGCCAGCGCCAGGGCGTCGGCGGCGTCGGCGGGCTTCGGGGCGGCCTCGAGCCGCAGCAGCCGGGTCACCATGGCACCGACCTGCGCCTTGTCGGCCCGGCCGCTGCCGGAGACCGCGGCCTTGACCTCGCTGGGCGTGTGCAGCGCCACCGGGATCTCCCGGCGCGCGGCGACGACCATCGCGATGCCGCTGGCCTGGGCGGTACCCATCACGGTGCGCACGTTGTGCTGGCTGAAGACCCGCTCGACGGCGACCGCGTCGGGGCGGTGCTCCTCGATCCAGGCCTCGAGGCCCTTCTCGATCGTCACCAGCCGCCGCGCGACCGGCAGCGCGGGGTCGGTACGCACGACGCCGACGTCGACCATCCGTAGCGGCCGGCCGACGTCGCCCTCGACCACGCCGACCCCGCACCGGGTCAGCCCGGGGTCGATCCCGAGCACGCGCATACTCACCTCAGCGACTCGTCTACGAACAAGTGTTCGTCAGGGTAGTCGGAACGGGGCGTCGGGGCCGGCTGCGACGCGCCGGGGTCCGTTCCCCATGGTGCCGTGGGGAACGGACGGTTCCCACGATGGACGCATCGTGGCAAGCGACCGTTCGTCGTGGGAAGCACGGCGCCCCTCAGGCGTCGACGGTCTCCAGGACGTCGTCGGGGATGTCGAAGTTGGCGAAGACGTTCTGCACGTCGTCGAGGTCCTCGAGCGCCTCGAAGAGCCGCAGCACCTTGCCGGCGCCGTCGTGGTCGAGCTCGACCTGCATCGAGGGGACGAACGAGGCGTCCGCGGAGTCGTAGTCGACGCCGGCGGCCTGCAGCGCGGTGCGCACGGCGACCAGGTCGGTGGCCTCGGTGACGACCTCGAAGGACTCGCCGAGGTCGTTGACGTCCTCGGCGCCGGCCTCGAGCGTGGCCTCGAGGACGTCGTCCTCGCTGACGCTGCGGCCCTCCTGGGAGGTCGGCACGATGATGACGCCCTTGCGGTGGAACAGGTAGGACACCGAGCCCGGGTCGGCCAGCGAGCCGCCGTTGCGGCTCATCGCGGTGCGTACCTCCATGGCCGCCCGGTTCTTGTTGTCGGTGAGGCACTCGATGAGGAACGCGACGCCGTTGGGGCCGTAGCCCTCGTACATGATCGTGGCGTACTCCGCGCCGCCGGCCTCGGCGCCCGAGCCGCGCTGCACCGCGCGGTCGATGTTGTCCTTCGTGACCGAGGACTTCTTCGCCTTCTGGATCGCGTCGTAGAGCGTCGGGTTGCCCGCCGGGTCGCCGCCGCCCATGCGCGCGGCGACCTCGATGTTCTTGATCAGCTTGGTGTTCAGCTTGCTGCGCTTGGCGTCGACGACGGCCTTCTTGTGCTTCGTCGTCGCCCACTTGGAGTGGCCGGACATGTCAGCCTCCCTTCTACGTTCGTTGCACCAGCCGGTCCACGAAGTAGCGGTGCAGGCGCGTGTCGGTTCCGACCTCCGGGTGGAACGACGTCGCCAGCAGCGGACCCTGCCGGACCGCGACGATCCTACCCACGGCGCTCTCCATGTCCCTGGCCTCCCCGAAGCGCGCGAGCACCTCGACGCCCGGCCCGACGCTCTCCACCCACGGCGCGCGGATGAACACCCCGTGCACGGATCCGTCGAGGCCCTCGACCTCGACGGGCCCCTCGAAGGAGTCGACCTGACGGCCGAAGGCGTTGCGCCGCACCGTCATGTCGATGCCGCCGAGGGTCTCTTGGCCGGCGATGCCGTCGAGCACCCGGTCGGCGAGCAGGATCATCCCCGCGCAGGTGCCGAAGGCGGGCAGACCCTCGGTCAGCCGCTGGCGCAACGGCTCGAGCAGCCCGAACCGGTGGGCCAGCTTGACCATGGTCGTCGACTCCCCGCCCGGCAGCACCAGGCCGTCGACGGAGTCCAGCTCCTCGGGCCGGCGGACGGCCACGGGCTCGGTGCCGACCTCGGCCAGCGCGGCGAGGTGCTCGCAGACGTCGCCTTGGAGCGCGAGCACGCCGATGCGGATGTCGGTCACGGCTCCTAGTCTCGTGGCGTGCTGCAGGTGACGCCCAACGGCCCCTATGGCAAGGACCGGCATCCGGCCTTGCCCATCGCTGCCGGCGAGGTGCTGGCCGACCTCCGAGCCTGCTTCGCCGCCGGCGCCGAGGGCGTCCACCTCCACGTCCGCGACCACGACGGCGCCGAGACGCTGGCTCCCGAGCACGTCAACGCCACCTGCGAGGCGGTCCGCGCGGTCGCCGCCGACCTCGGCCTCACCGTGGAGGTCGGCCTCACCACCGGAGCCTGGATCCACCCGGGCCTCGCCGAGCGCATCGCCATGGTGCGCGAGTGGCAGGGGGTGGACTGCGCCACCGTCAACCTGTCCGAGCCGGGCTACGAGCAGCTCATGGCGGCCATGCTCGACGTCGGCATCGGCGTCGACGTCGGGCTGTGGGCGCCGCAGGAGCTGCCAGGACTCCTCGACTCCGGGCTGCTCCCCCACGCGCAGCGGGTGAGCATCGAGCTCGACGAGGGTGAGCCCTACTTCCTCACCGGCGACCCGCTCGAGGTGGCCGCCCGCACCAACGACGCACTCGACGCCGCGGGCTCGACCTGCCCGCGGCTGACCCACGGTGCCGGCCCATGGACGTGGCCCCTGGTCCACGACGCCTTCCGGCGCGGCCACGACACCCGCGTCGGCTTCGAGGACTCCACCGCGCTCCCGGACGGCACGACCGCCGCCGACAACGCCGATCTGGTGCGACACGCGGTGCGCATCAGGAACGAGACCGACCCGGCGGGCTCCTAGCGCCGGCCCCCACGTCAGCGCCCCCGGGTTGGCGGCGGGCTCAGCGGCCGGCGGTCATCGTCTGGGTGCCCAGGACCCGCAACAGGTCCAGCCGGTCGGCGTCCTCGCTGCCCGGCTCGGCGGAGTACACGGTGAGGGTCTGGTCGGATTCGGGGATCCCGAGCCGCTCGCAGTCGAGATGCAGCAGGCCCACGTCGGGGTGCTGGACGACCTTGGTGCGCCCGGTCCACACCTGAGCCGGCGCCTCCCGCCACAAGGACTCGAAGCGCTCGCTGCGGCCGCGCAGCGTCGCGAGCAGCCGAGTAAGGCCGTCGTCCTCGGGGTAGGCCGCCAGGCAGGCGCGCAGCTGACCCACCGACCGGCGGTCGGTCTGCTCGCGCTCCTCCTCGCCGACCACCAAGCGGTCGCCGTCGCCTAGGAAGCGCTGCCAGGCCAGGTTCCGCTCGTGCGGGCGCAACCGCGACCAGTCGCCGAACAGGGCCGAGGCCATCGCGTTCCAGGCCAGGATGTCGCTCTTGGCGCTGAGCACCATCGCCGGCAGGTCGACGAACCGGTCGAGGAGGCGCTGGACACTGCCGCGCACCACCAGGTCGATGGACCCGGCCCTCGGCGGCGCCACGCCGGCCAGCGCGAACACCTGGTCCTGCTCCTCCTCGCGCAGCCTCAGCGCCCGGCTCAGCGCACGCAGCACCGCCGCCGACGGGTGCGGGCCCCGTCCCTGCTCCAGCCGCACCACGTAGTCGACGCTCACGCCGGCCAGCGCGGCCACCTCCTCGCGCCGCAGGCCGGGCACCCGCCTGCGATCACCGGCCGGCAGCCCGACGTCGGCCGGCTCCACCCGTGAGCGGGCGATCCGCAGCACCCGGGCCAGCTCCTCGCGGTTCACCGCTCCAGTCTGCCGCGCCGGGCTCGCGCGCACCTGGGACCGCGGGTACCAGGCTGGGGCGTCCCTGGAACGGCCGATGGCCGCCGATCACGGTGGAGGCATGACAACTGCACTGATCACCGGCGCCAACAAGGGCATCGGACTGGAGACCGCCCGCCGGCTGCTGGGCCTCGGCTGGACCGTCTGGCTGGGCTCGCGCGACCCCGAGCGCGGCCGCGAGGCCCTCGCGCAGCTCGACGGCGACGTCCGGCTGCTCGACATCGACATCACCGACGACGCCTCGGTCACCGCCGCCGCGGCCGCCGTCGCCCCGACCGGGCTCGACGTCCTGGTCAACAACGCCGCTATCGCCTCCCAGCAGGCCGGCGAGGTGCCCGACGCCGCGGAGCTGGGCGGGGTCCTCGCCGTCAACCTGCTGGGCACGACCCGGGTGCTGCACGCCTTCGTTCCGCTGCTCCACGGCTCGCACGACCCGCGGGTGGTCCAGGTCTCCAGCACGCTCGGCTCGTTCGCGCTGGCGTCCGACCCGGCCACGCCGGCCGAGCTGTTCCACTACCCGACGTACGCCGTCTCCAAGGCCGCGCTCAACATGCTGACGGTGCAGCTGGCCCGTACGGTCGACGGGATCCGGTTCGTGGCCGTGGAGCCCGGCTACACGGCTACCGACCTCAACGGGCACTCCGGCACGCAGACACCGGCCGAGGCGGCGGCCAACGTCGTCGCCGCCGCGACCGCGGACCTGGCGACGGGCAGCTTCGTGGGCGCCGACGGCGCCATCGCGTGGTGACCGGCTGGTAGGCGTTTACCAGCCGCGCTCGGCGAGGCGGTGGGGCTGCGGGATGTCGTCGACGTTGATCCCGACCATCGCCTCGCCCAGGCCGCGCGAGACCTTGGCGACGACGTCCGGATCGTCGTGGAAGGTCGTGGCCTGAACGATCGCGGCCGCCCGCTCGGCGGGGTTGCCGGACTTGAAGATGCCCGAGCCCACGAAGACGCCCTCGGCGCCGAGCTGCATCATCATCGCGGCGTCGGCCGGGGTGGCGATGCCGCCGGCGGTAAACAGCACGACCGGCAGCTTGCCGGCGCGGGCGACCTCCCGGACCAGCTCGTAGGGCGCCTGCAGCTCCTTGGCCGCCACGTAGAGCTCGTCGTCGGGCAGCGACGTGAGCCTGCGCAGCTCGCCGCCGATGGTGCGCATGTGGGTCACCGCGTTCGACACGTCGCCGGTGCCGGCCTCGCCCTTGGAGCGGATCATCGCCGCGCCCTCGGTGATGCGTCGCAGCGCCTCGCCCAGGTTCGTCGCCCCGCACACGAACGGCACGGTGAAGGCCCACTTGTCGATGTGGTTCGCGTAGTCGGCCGGGGTGAGCACCTCGGACTCGTCGATGTAGTCGACGCCGAGGCTCTGGAGCACCTGCGCCTCGGCGAAATGGCCGATGCGGGCCTTGGCCATCACCGGGATCGAGACGGCGGCGATGATGCCGTCGATCATGTCGGGGTCGCTCATCCGCGAGACGCCGCCCTGCGCCCGGATGTCGGCGGGCACGCGTTCGAGCGCCATCACCGCCACGGCGCCCGCGTCCTCGGCGATCTTCGCCTGCTCGGGCGTGACGACGTCCATGATGACGCCGCCCTTGAGCATCTCCGCCATGCCGCGCTTGACGCGCGTGGTGCCTGTCTCCTGCTGGTCGTTCACGTGTCCAGCGTATTGCCCTGGGAGGCCAGCGCCTGACGCCGGACCATCAGCACCCGCTGCACGACGGTGACCGTGCTGGCCAGGGCCAGCGCCCACAGCGTGACGTAGGTCAGGATCGGCAGGTCGAACAGCCCGTTGAGGCCGGTCATCACCAAGATCGCGACCAGCCGGTCGGACCGCTCGGCGATGCCGCCCTTGGCCTCCATCCCCAGCGACTCCGCACGGGCGCGGGCGTAGGAGGTGATCGAGCCCATCACCAGGCAGAACAGCGAGAGCGCCAGGTAGAGCTCGGAGTCGCCGGGGCCGGCGTAGTAGAGCACCAGGCCACCGAAGATCGCGCCGTCGCCGAACCGGTCCATCGTGGAGTCGAAGAAGGCCCCGAACCTCGACGAGCGGCCCGAGGAGCGGGCCATGTAGCCGTCGATGATGTCGGAGAACACGAACGCGGTGATGACCAGGACGCCGATCAGCAGGTGGCCCGTGGGGAAGAACACCAGCGCGCCGGCGCAGACGCCGATCGTGCCGACCGTCGTCACCGCGTCGGGGCTCACCCCCAGACGCAGCAGCAGGTCGCCCACGGGTGACAGCAGGGAGTTCCAGAAGGCGCGAAATCTCTCGAGCATGGCGGTGGCACGCTACCGCTCGGTCAGGGCCGAGCAGACCTCCGCCACCGCGGTCGGCGCTCCCAGCACCGACCAGACGACCCCGGCCGCGCTCACCTGGCGCGCCGCACCCCCCAGCCCGAGCACGAGCGCGGCCCCGGGCAGCCAGTCCCAGATCGGCACGGAGTGCTGGCAGCGCACGTGCAGCCGGCCCTCGGCCACCGCGACCGAGTCCATCGTCCCGGAGCCGAGCATGCGCACCGTGGCCGCTCCGTTGACCATCCGCTCGAAGGCGGCGCCCACCTCGTCGCCGTAGAACGGCGGGTGGAGGTAGGTGGTGACGCAGGCGTCGGCCAGGGCGACGTCGGGCTGCGGCTCGAGTGGGACGCCGTCGCGGGTAGGCGGGAGGTCGGGACCGCCGACGTAGACGGCGTCGCTGGCGGGGTGGTGCACCGCACCCAGCACCACGTCGTCGCCGTCCTGCAGCGCGAGCGCCGAGCACCACCAGTCCAGCCCGCGCACGAAGTTGTAGGTGCCGTCCACCGGGTCGATCACCCAGCGGCGCGAGCCGGTGCCGGGCACCGAGGCACCCTCCTCGCCCACCACGCCGTCCTCGGGCCGGGCCTCACGCAGCCGGTCGACGACGATGCGCTCGGCCTCGCGGTCGGCCTGGGTCACCAGGTCGGAGCGGTCGGACTTCTGCTCGACGCTCAGCCCGGCCTCACGGATCCCGGCGGCGGCGCGACCGGCTCGGCGGACGACGTCGGCCGCGAGCTCCGCGTCGCTCACTCCCACGCGGCGGCCAGCAGGTCGCGAGTGTCGGCGAGCAGCTGGGGCAGCACCTTGGTGCCGCTGATGACGGTGATGAAGTTGGCGTCGCCCGACCACCGGGGCACGACGTGCTGGTGCAGGTGCTCCGAGAGCGAGCCGCCGGCCACTCCCCCCAGGTTCAGCCCGACGTTGAACGCGTGCGGTCCGCTGACCCGCTTCAGCACGCCGATCGCTCGCTGCGTCAGGCTCATCAGCTCCACGGACTCGACGTCGGTGAGGTCCTCGAGCTCGGCGACGTGCCGGTTCGGCAGGACCATCAGGTGCCCGGGGTTGTAGGGGTGCAGGTTGAGCACCGCGAAGGTGTGCTCGCCGCGGGCCACTACCAGAGTCTCGGCGTCGGGCCGCCCGACCATCGCGCAGAACGGACAGCCCTCGGGCGTGTGGACGTCGGTCTGGTCGCTGCCGGCATCGGCGATGTAGGCCATCCGGTGAGGGGTCCAGATGCGCTCGAACCCCTCGAAGCCGTCGGTCATACCTGCTCGCGCGACGCCACGGCCGCGGCGACCCGCTCGACGGCCTCGTCGACCGGCACGCCGTTGTCCTGCCGCCCGTCGCGATAGCGGAAGCTGACCGCACCCGCGGCGACGTCGTCGTCGCCGGCGATGACCATGAACGGCACCTTCTGCAGCTGCGCGTTGCGGATCTTCTTCTGCATCCGGTCGTCGGACTCGTCGACCTCGACCCGGATGCCGGCCGCCTTGAGCCGCGCCGCCACCTCGTAGAGGTAGTCCACGTGCCGCTCGGCGATCGGGATCCCCTGCACCTGCACCGGCGCCAGCCAGGGTGGGAAGGCGCCCGCGTAGTGCTCGGTGAGCACGCCGATGAACCGCTCGATGGATCCGAACTTCGCCGAGTGGATCATCACCGGCTGCTGCCGCGAGCCGTCGGCCGCCTGGTAGGTCAGGTCGAAGCCCTTGGGCTGGTTGAAGTCGTACTGGATGGTGGAGAGCTGCCAGGTCCGGCCGATCGCGTCCTTGGCCTGCACGGAGATCTTCGGGCCGTAGAACGCAGCGCCGCCGGGGTCGGGCACCAGGTCCAGCCCGGTGTCGACGGCCACGCGCTCCAAGATCGCGGTGGCCTCGGCCCACTCCTCGTCGGAGCCGACGAACTTGTCGGGCTTGGCGTCGTCGCGGGTGGACAGCTCGAGGTAGTAGTCGTCGAGACCGAAGTCGCGCAGCAGCCCGAGGACGAAGCCGAGCAGGTGCTCGATCTCGGCCGGCGCCTGCTCGCGGGTGACGTAGGAGTGCGAGTCGTCCTGGGTCAGCCCGCGGACGCGGGTCAGGCCGTGCACGACGCCGGACTTCTCGTAGCGATAGACCGAGCCGAACTCGAACAGCCGCAGCGGCAGCTCGCGGTAGGAGCGCTGCTTGGAGCGGTAGATCAGGTTGTGCATCGGGCAGTTCATGGCCTTGAGGAAGTAGCGCGCCCCCTCGAGGTCCATCGCCGGGAACATCGTGTCCTCGTAGTAGGGCAGGTGCCCGGAGAGGTGGAAGAGCCCCTCCTTCGAGATGTGCGGACTGCCGACGTAGTCGAAGCCCTCCTCGATGTGCCGCCTGCGGACGTAGTCCTCCATCTCGCGCTTGATCACGCCGCCCTTGGGATGGAAGACCGCCAGCCCGGAGCCGATCTCGTCGGGGAAGGAGAACAGGTCCAGCTCGCGGCCGAGCTTGCGGTGGTCGCGCTTCTCGGCCTCCTCGAGCCGGTGCAGGTGCGCCTCCAGGGCCTCGGCGGACTCCCACGCGGTGCCGTAGATGCGCTGCAGCTGCTGGTTCTTCTCGTCGCCCCGCCAGTACGCCGCGGCCGAGCGCATCAGCTTGAAGGCCGGGATCCGCTTGGTGGTCGGCAGGTGCGGACCGCGGCACAGGTCGCTCCACGCGACCTCGCCGTCGCGGCGGACGTTGTCGTAGATGGTCAGCTCGCCGCTGCCGACCTCGACGCTCGCGCCCTCGGCGGCGTCCTCTGCCCGGCCGCCGCCTTTGAGCCCGATGAGCTCCACCTTGTAGGGCTCGTGCTGCAGCTCATCGAGCGCGTCGGCGTCGCTGGTCACGCGCCGGGAGAACCGCTGGCCCTCCTTGATGATCTTGCGCATCCGGGTCTCGATCTTGGCCAGATCGTCGGGCACGAACGGGGTCTCGACGTCGAAGTCGTAGTAGAACCCGTCGGCGATCGGTGGCCCGATGCCCAGCTTGGCGTCGGGGAACAGGTCCTGCACCGCCTGCGCCATGACGTGCGCGGTCGAGTGCCGCAGGATGTCGTGACCGTCGGCGGAGTCGATCGCCACCGGCTCCACCCGCTCGCCCGGCTGCAGCTCGTAGGCCAGGTCGCGCAGCACCCCGTCGACGCGAGCCGCGATCACCTCGGGCTCGTCGCGGAACAGCTCCCACGCCTTCGTCCCCGTCGTGACCTGCTGCTCCACCTCGCCGGAGGGGCTGGCCACGATGACGGCTACGTCGGACACGGACGTGACTCCTGAGGTGTCGAGAACGGGACGCGGGTCAGGCTATCCGCGTGCCTGCGCCCACCGACAGCGAGTATGGGCGACGGCGACCGGGAGGGCGCACGGCGACGATGTGAATCCCGGCGGCCTCATCGGCTAAGGTCTCTCCTCGCACCACCCGGTGCACGTCTGGGCGATTGGCGCAGTGGTAGCGCGCTTCGTTCACACCGAAGAGGTCACTGGTTCGAACCCAGTATCGCCCACCCAGACCCACCACGCTCGACGCTGGTAGCAGCGGCTGCACCGTTGGCACCGAAGAGGTCACTGGTTCGAACCCAGTATCGCCCACCCAGACCCACCACGCTCGGCACCCCGCGGGACCTCGGTGCCGGCGGTTGCGCCGACGAGCACGGCGTGTCCTTGACGCTCCGTTGTGACCACCGCCGGCGCTCGCTCGTTGATCCGGGTACCGCGGCGCGCCGCCTCGCCCGCGGTCCCGCCCACTGCCAAGGTGGCGCGCGACGACGGCGATTGCTCGAGCACGCCCCTGCATTCCTGGGGTCATTTCTCGGGATTTCTCGAAATCTCTGAAACGGGCATCTGGCCTGTGCTAGGGCAGATCCGGACATGTCGCATCACCAGTCACATCTGTCACAACCCGGTCCCCCAGCACGCGCGCGTGTCAAGGCGTCGTCGCTTGAAATCCCGAGGTTTCTGGCCCGTAATGTCCGTTTTGATGGGAATAACGTGACCAAACGGACGATAGAGACTCGGCGTTTCGCGTGAAAGTCTTCTCGAAAGTCAGTGAGATGGGGGCCAGCCCGAAAGGAGGTCGAGGACGTGAAGCGCAACACCCGCAGTACCGTGATCTCGGAGCTCGTCGAGCTCGACTTCGTCGACGACGAGGGGCGCCGAGCTTGTCTCGACGCCGAGATGGTCTACGACCGACGCGACCCGTTCGCGATGTCGATGGTCTTCAAGACCCTGCCGCCGGTCACCTGGACCTTCTCCCGCGAGCTGGTGATGACCGGCATGTACGAGCCGGCCGGCGACGGCGACGTCCACGTGTGGCCGTGCCTGTCCGGCGACGGCGAGGCGGTCGTCATCTTCGAGTTCTGCTCGCCCGACGGCGAGGTGCTCGTCCAGGCCGGCCTGCGCGAGGTCGCGCGGTTCGTCCACCGGATGCTCGACTCGGTGCCCCAGGGCAGCGAGGAGCAGTTCCTCGACATCGACGAGACGATCAACCAGCTGCTCGGCGAGGCCGGCGACATCGCGGTCTGAGACGCTGCGGGTTCACCACGGCACCGTGGGAGCCCTCGCCGAGCTCAGGGGTCCGACGACTCCGGCTCCCGCGCCGCCCACACCCGCATCGCCTCGGCCGTCACCGGTCCTGGAGCGGACAGGTCGCGACCGTCGCAGCGATGGACCGGCTGCACGTCGCGCGTGGTGCTCGTGAGGAACACCTCGTCGGCTCGGCCCAGCACGTCGGCCGGCTCGTCGACCTCCCGGCCGCCGACCCACTCCAGCACCAGCTGACGCGTCACGCCGTCGAGGCAGCCCGACGCCAGCGAAGGCGTCCGCAGCTCGCCGTCCACCACGTAGAACACGTTGGTGCCGGTGCCCTCGCAGACGTGGCCGACGGTGTTGGCGAACAGCGCCTCGTCCGCACCGTGCTCGTGGGCATGGGCCAGCGCGACGACGTTCTCCGCGTACGACGTCGTCTTCAGGCCCGCCACCGCGCCGCGCTCGTTGCGCGGCCACGGCACGGTGATCACCGAGACCGACGCCGCGGCCGGCAGGGCCTGCGCAGCGGCGACCACCAGCGTCGGGCGCGGCTGGTCGGTCCGGCCACTGCCCATCACCGAGCGCCCGCCGGTCCACGTGATCCGCACCCGCCCCAGCTCCAGCCGCTGCACGGCGAGCACCTGCGCGACCGCCTGCCGCACGCTGTCGACGTCCGGCTCCGGCAATCCCAGCCCGGCGGCGCTGCGCCGCAGCCGCTGCAGGTGCCGGGTGAGCGCGAACGGCTCGCCTCGGACCACCTTGATCGCCTCGAACACCGCGTCGCCCACGGTGAAGCCGTGATCGGTCGCCGCCACCGCCGGCTCGTCCGCATCGCTCAAGAACCTGCCGTCCACCCACACCTGCACAGCACCGACCCTAGGGCGTGCCGGTGACCCGATTGGGACACCACGAGGGGATCGGATATGGTTCTCAACGCGCTGCCGGAGACGGTGGTCGCAGGCGGACGTAGCTCAGTTGGTAGAGCGCAACCTTGCCAAGGTTGAGGTCGCGAGTTCGAGCCTCGTCGTCCGCTCGGAGTAAGCCCGGTCGAGGTATCGGCCTCCGGTGGGTTGGCCGAGAGGCGAGGCAACGGACTGCAAATCCGTCCACACGGGTTCGAATCCCGTACCCACCTCGATCACGGCATCCAGGTTCCACCACCTGGGCGATTGGCGCAGCGGTAGCGCGCTTCCCTGACACGGAAGAGGTCACTGGTTCGATCCCAGTATCGCCCACCAGCATCACCGCAGGTCAGAGCGACTGGCTGCCCTCAGCCCACGATCGCGACGGCCTCGATCTCGACCAGGATCTCCGGGCGGAACAGGGCCTGCACGCCGACGATCGTGATGGGCGGCATCGGCTTGGCCAGGCCCCCGGACTCCTGCGCTCGCCGGACTCCCTCCACGACGTCGTCCCACATCTCAAGGCGCCAACCTGGGATGTAGCACGTCAGCCGAGCGATGTCGCCCACGTCGCCGCCACCGCCGCGGACTCCGATGACGATGTACTTCAGTGAGGCATACACCTGGCCCGAGAGGTCGTCGGCCTCGAGGTCGCCCTCGGGCGACGTGGCGGTCTGACCCGCCAGCAGGAGCAATCGAGATCCCGAGCCGATAGCGAGCGGCGCGTAGTCACTCTGCTTCAACAGGCCGTCGGGATGGCTGAGCTCACCAGACACAGGCACGCCTTTCGCAGTGCATGACGAACGGTTCGATTCTCGTCGTCGCGACCTGTGCTGCCCAGGGGCGCCAGGTGCCCCAGGGCTCAGGCTGGCTTCCACTCGGTGCTCACTCGTGCTCGACCCCCGGTCCCAAAGGGTGCACTTCGTCCCGGGCTGTTCGAGAAGCCCGTTCACGGGGGACCATGGTCAGATCGTCACGACCACTCCAAGGACGGGCCCTATGGACCTGCACCCGACCGGCATCGTCGAGGCCGCCCTCGCCCCGGGCCGGTTGGTGCCGGCCTACCAGCCCATCGTCGAGCTCGACACGCACCGGGTGGTCGCCTTCGAGGCGCTGGCCCGCTGGCCAGGCCAGGACGGGCTCGACCCGGCGACGGTCTTCGGGGCCGCAGCGGCCCTCGACCGGGTCGCCGAGGTCGACTGGGCCTGCCGGGCGGCAGCGATCGGCGCGGCCTTGGAGGCCGACCTGCCCGGCGAGGTCTCGCTGTTCGTCAACGTCGAGCCGGCCACCCTGGGCCAGCGGCCACCGGCGGGCTACGAGGACCTCCTCGACGAGGCCCCCGACCGCATCCGCGTCGTCCTGGAGCTCACCGAGCGGGCACTGCTGCGCGACCCCGCCCACGTGCTGAGCATGGTCAGCTGGGCCCACGAGCGCGGCTGGGGCATCGCCATGGACGACGTCGGGGCCGAGCCCGCCTCGTTGCAGTTCCTGCCCTTCGTGGCGCCCGAGGTGGTCAAGCTCGACCTCTCCCTCATCCAGCAGATCCACGGCCGCCCGCAGAGCGAGACGATGATGGCGGTGCTGGCCCACGTCGAGGAGACCGGCGCCGTCCTGCTCGCCGAGGGCATCGAGACCGAGGCCCACCTCGAGCAGGCCCTCTCGCTGGGGGCGCAGTACGGCCAGGGTTGGGCCTTCGGGCGCCCCGGACCGCTGGAGGTGACCGGCCCGGTCGCGAGCCTGCCGGAGGTCAAGAAGCAGTCCGCACCCACCGTCACACCGTTCGACCTGGTCGAGGACTCACCGCGGCTCCGACGCAGCCCGAAGGGATTGCTGCTAGGGCTCACCTACCAGCTGGAGCGGCGCGCGGTCAGCCCGCACGAGCCCGCCATCTTGCTGGCCGCCTTCCAGCACCGGGAGAACTTCACCGCGCCGACGGCGCTTCGCTACGAGCAGATGGTGCAGCGGCTGCCGTTCGTGGCGGCCTTCGCCGAGGGCATGGACGTCGAGCCCGTGCCGGGGGTCCGCGGCGCCCGCCTCGAACCGGGCGACCCGCTGATCGGCGAGTGGACGGTCGTGGTGATCGGCCCGCACTACGCAGGCGCCCTCATCGCGCGCGACTGCGGTGAGGACGTCGCCGACCTCGACCGCCACTTCGACTACGTCCTCACCCACCAGCGCGAGGTCGTCCTGCGGGCGGGGCGCTCCTTGATGAGCCGCATCGTCGGCGCCGACGCCTTCGCCCGGAACTGAGCCGGACCCGACCTCTACGGCTGGTCCGGCACGGGGCCGCGGTCGGTGGGCTGCAGCCGGTGGTCGACGGCCCACAGCACGGCCTGGGAGCGCGAGGCGACCCCCATCTTCTTGTAGGCCGAGCGGATGTAGGACTTCACGGTGTTGATGCTCAAGAAGAGCTGCCCGGCGACGTCGTCGTTCGACAGGCCGCGGGCGATGAGCGCGACGATGTCGCCCTCGCGCTCGCTGAGCCCCTCGCGCTGGCCGGGCCAGTCGGGCAGCACCTCGCCGGGGGTCTCGCTCGTCGGCGCCGGGGAGACGACGGTCTCGCCCGCCGCGATCCGCGACAGCGCCTCGACGAGCTCCTCGCCGCTCAGCGTGGTGCTCAGGTAGCCGTCGGCCCCGGCCTCGAGGGCCCGCCGCACCATCTCGGGCTCCAGGTCCCAGCACAGCGCCGCGATCCGGCGGGCACGGCTCTGCTCGCGCAGCCGGTCGAAGTCGGGGAGGCGCAGGACGCCGAACGTCGACCAGACGGCGACGTCGACCTCGCTGGACCGGTCGTCGACCAGGCTGACCTGGTCGGGGAACCGGGCGAGCACCGAGGCCACACCGGCCGAGATGAGTTCGTACTCGCTGAGCACCGATACCGTGATGGCCACGCCGCGACCCTAGACGGCCCGGCCGCGCGCTCGAACCGGCCCTGGGGGTGACCCGGCCCGGTCAGTGCACCGGTCGGTGCTCTCCTCGTCGGCGGACTGGTCCTCCTCCCCCGCCTCGGCCTGCCGCTCGAGGTCCTCCGAGCGCAGGGGGGCCAACGGTCTGCCGCCGGCCAGCCTGCGATCGGTGCGGGATTCGCGCATGACGACGACGCGGACCTGCGAGCCATCCTTGATTCGTTCCACCTCGATGAGGCTAGGCGGCAGCACCGACAGTGAGAGCGACAGCGCATCCTCCGCGCTGGTGCGGGCACTGGGGGCGCATGACCAGCAGCCCGCAGGAGGATCCACAGACCCACCCGGCCACCTCGGAGGAGGACGCTCCGGAGATCGTGCCCGGCGAGAAGCCGGAGGACGGGGAGGAGAAGGACCGCGGCGAGGCCTCGTGACGGAGTCGCAGCGAGAGCCGGCTCCCCGCAGCGACGGCGGTGAGGTCGAGCTCGCGCTGGCCTTCTTGGACTTCGCCCGCTCCAGCGTGGTGAAGAAGCTCGACGGCCTCTCGGAGTCCGAGGCGCGCCGGGTGGTGCTGCCCACCGGTACGTCGCTGCCGCGCCTGGTGCGTCACCTCACCGACGGCGAGCGCTACTGGTTCGGCGTCGTGCTGCGCGGCGTCGGCGAGGAGCCGGACTGGGAGGCCGCCCGCGCTGCGTCGGACGCGCAGCCCGTGGCCGATCTGGTGGCCGGCTACGAGGCCGCGATCACCGCCAGCAACGACGCCGTCCGCGAGGCGGGAGACCCCGCGGCGGTGTCCGCCGGCCGGGTCGACGGCGAGACGCGCACCGTGCGCTGGATCCTGGCCCACATGACGAGCGAGACGGCGCGTCACGCCGGGCACGCGGACGTCGTGCGTGAGCTCACCGACGGCGTCACCGGACGCTGACGGTCCGCTCTCAGCCCTCGTCGTCGGTCGCGGGCCCGTCCTCGGTGGCGCCGCCCTCGCCGGTCCAGTCACCGGCCTGACCCGCGTCGTCGGCGGGGTCGGAGACGACGTCGCCGTCGGCCTGCTCGGTCGGCTTGGCCTGCTCGGTCTGGGGAGACTGCTCGCTCATGACATGCCCGGTAGCCAGCCGGGTACCGGTCCATGCATGACGACCTCACCACAAGAGCCCGGCGCACCCGAGCCGGAGATCCACCCGTCGGCAGATCCCGACCCCATCCCGGCACCGGACCGGCCGGAGGCCACGCCGCAGCCGCCGCAGTGATCGGCGGCCGCGGCGCGACGGCCTAGTTGAAGATGCTGACGCCTCCGGGGCCGACCAGCAGGCCGACGACGATCAGCACGATCCCGTACAGGATCTGGCCCCGGATCGCAGTCACGATGCCGGCGATGACCAGCACGACGGCGATGAGCCACAAGATGGTGTCCATTGACAGTTTCCCTCTCCACGATGACCCGACCAGAGGGCTTTAGCCGTTTCGGGTGACGTTCAAACAAACCGGCGGTATGTCAGTCGTCCTCGTCCGCCCCGGCCTCGCCGTGTGTGCCCGGGCGGGGAGCCCAGGGCAGCTCCTTGCTGGGTCGTACGACGATCAGCCGGTCGCCGCGGGCGAGCTGGGTGACGGTCGGGTCGAAGTAGCGATAGACCTTGTCGTCGCGGGCCACCGCGATCACCTGGTCGGGCAGCTGCTGGGGCTGCTTGCCGACCTCGGTGACCAGCAGCTCGCGCTCGGCCACCTCCAGGCCGTCGCCGTAGGTGAGCAGGTCCTCCATGACCGAGCCCAGCGTCGGGCTGATCGAGGAGATGCCGAGCAGCCGCCCGACGGCGTCGGAGGAGGTGATCACCGAGTCCGCACCGCTCTGCTTGACCAGGGCGACGTTGTCGGACTCGCGCACGGCGCAGACGATGTAGGCGTCCGGGTTGAGCTGGCGTGCGGTCAGCGTGGCCAGCACCGAGGAGTCGTCGCGGCTGGTGGTGATGATCACCTGTGAGGCGGTCTCGACCCCGGCCCTTCGCAGCACCTCGCGGCGGGTGGCGTCGCCCGCGACGACGGCCAGACCGTCGGCGTTGGCGTCCTCCAGCGCCGCGGAGCCGGGGTCGACGACGACCACCTTCTCCTTGTCGACACCGTTGCTCACCAGCAGCTGGACGGCGCTGCGGCCCTTGGTGCCGTAGCCGACGACGACGACGTGATCCACCATCTTCTTCCTCCACCGGGCGACCCGGAAGCGTTCGCGGCCCTGGGAGGCGAGGACCTCCAGGGTGGTACCGATCAGCAGCACCAGGAAGGCGATGCGCAGCGGCGTGACGACGAAGGCGTTGATCAGCCGGGCGCCCTCGGTGACCGGCGCGATGTCGCCGTAGCCGGTGGTGCTGAGCGTGACGGTCGTGTAGTAGAAGGCGTCGACCAGCCCGACGTGTTTGGTCGGGTCGTTGTTGTCGACGTAGCTGCCCCGGTCGAGATAGACCAGCAGCACGGTGCCGGCCAGGATCGCCAGCGCCAGCAGCAGCCGTCGCGAGAGCTCCCACCACGGGGAGCGGACGACGGTGGGGAAGCGGACCAGGTCGCGCTCGACGGCCACCGCTAGCGCACCACGTCGCCGTAGATCAAGGTGGCCGGCTTGCGGTCGGAGTCCTGGCCGCGCACGAGCACGAACCGGAACTCCTGACCCTTGACCGGGGTGCTCGACGACGCCGCGCTGCGGCGCCAGGTGCCGCAGAGCACGCCGTCCTCGGCCCCGTCGGCGTCCTTGACCGCCTCGCCCTTCAGGCACAGCCGATCTCCCGCAGCGGTGAAGCTGCTCACCACGGCAGTGGTGCGCTGCGGGGTGTCGGGTCCGGCCACGACGCCGACCAGGTAGCCCCCGAGGAGGCACAGCGCCCCACCGGCGACGAGGACGGGCGTCGGCATGGTCGTGTTGGCCACACCCAGCAGCATCCCACGGCGCGGGTACGCGGGAATCGTCGGCGCGCCTTGCTTGAATGGCGCGCATGGCCCGACGCAGCGCTCCCCCGCCACCGGAGGACTTCGAGGAGAACATCGTCGACATCGACGTCGGCGACGAGATGCGCGCCAGCTACCTCGAGTACGCCTACTCGGTCATCTACTCCCGCGCCCTGCCCGATGCTCGCGACGGCCTCAAGCCCGTGCAGCGCCGGATCCTCTACACGATGAACGACATGGGGCTGCGACCCGATCGCGGCCACGTCAAGTGCGCCCGCGTCACCGGCGAGGTGATGGGCCGGCTGCACCCCCACGGCGACGGCGCCATCTACGACGCCCTGGTGCGGATGGCCCAGCCCTGGTCGATGCGGCTCCCGTTCGTCGACGGCCACGGCAACTTCGGCTCCCCCGGCGGCGACGACCCGCCGGCCGCGATGCGCTACACCGAGTGCCGGATGGCGCCGGCCGCGGTGGCGATGACCGCCTCCATCGACGAGGACACCGTCGACTTCCGACCCACCTACGACGGCCGCGAGACCGAGCCCACCGTGCTGCCGGCGGCCATCCCCAACCTGCTGGTCAACGGCGCCACCGGCATCGCGGTCGGCATGGCCACCAACATGGCGCCCCACAACCTGGTCGAGGTGGTGCAGGCGCTGCGGCACCTGATCAAGCACCCGCAGACCGACGTCGACGGGCTGATGCGGTTCATCCCCGGCCCCGACCTGCCCACCGGCGGCAAGATCGTCGGGCTCGACGGCGTGCGCGAGGCCTACGAGACCGGCCGCGGAACGTTCCGCATGCGGGCCACCGCGAAGGTCGACAACGTCACTCCGCGGCGCAAGGGCATCGTGGTCACCGAGCTGCCCTACGGCGTCGGCACCGAGCGGGTGAAGGAGGCGATCAAGAAGCTGGTCGTGGCCAAGAAGCTGCAGGGCATCAGCGACATCGTCGACCTGACCGACGGCGAGAAGGGGCTGCAGCTGGTCATCGAGATCAAGAACGGGTTCGTCCCCGAGGCCCTGCTCGAGCAGCTCTACAAGCAGACGCCGCTGGAGGAGTCCTTCGGCATCAACAACGTCGCCCTCGTCGACGGTCAGCCCCGCACGCTGGGGCTCAAGGAGATGCTGGAGGTGTTCCTCGGGCACCGCTTCGAGGTCGTGCGCCGCCGCTCGCAGTTCCGGCGCGACAAGAAGGCCGAGCGGCTGCACCTGGTCGAGGGGCTGCTGATCGCGCTGCTCGACATCGACGAGGTCATCCAGCTGATCCGCTCCAGCGACGACACCGCCACCGCCAAGGAGCGGCTGATCTCGGTCTTCGACCTCAGCGTGCCGCAGGCGGAGTACATCCTCGACCTGCAGCTGCGCCGGCTCACCCGCTTCAGCCGCATCGAGCTGGAGAAGGAGCAGGACGAGCTGCGCCGCGAGATCGCCGACCTCGACGAGATCCTCACCGACGACGCCCGGCTGCGCGCCGTGGTCTCCGAGGAGCTGGCCGACGTCGCCAAGACGTTCGGCACCCCCCGGCGCACCGTGCTGCTGGAGTCCGGCGGCCAGACCGCCACCGCCACGGCACCGCTGGAGGTGGCCGACGACCCCTGCCTGGTCTACCTCTCCTCCACCGGCCTGCTGGCCCGCACCAGCGACCTGGAGCCGGCCGCCGAGGGCGCTCGCACCAACCACGACGTCGTCGTCTCCACGGTCCGCTCCACGGCCCGCGGCGAGGTGGGCGTGCTCACCAGCACCGGCCGGCTGGTGCGGCTCGGGGTGCTCGACCTGCCGACGCTGCCGGCCACGGCCAGCCACCCGAACCTGCAGGGCGGTGCCCCCGCGGGGCTGTTCCTCGACCTCGCCCAGGGCGAGCGCATCCTCGCGCTCACCATGCTCGACCTCGACTCCCCCGGGCTCGCGCTCGGCACCCGCAACGGCGTCGTCAAGCGGGTCAAGCCGGAGCTGCTCTCCCGCGACGACTGGGAGGTCATCGCGCTCGCCGACGGCGACGAGGTGGTCGGCGGGCTGCAGCTGACCACCGGCACCGAGGAGCTGTGCTTCATCACCTCCGACGCCCAGCTGCTGCACTTCGGTGCCGAGGCGGTCCGCCCGCAGGGCCGCCAGGGCGGCGGCATGGCCGGCGTCAAGCTCACCGCCGGGCACCGCGTGGTGTTCTTCGGCGCCCTCGACCCCGCCGACGCCGTGGTGGTCACCGTGGCCGGGGCGGGCTCGGCGCTGCCGGGCACCGACGCCGGCTCGGTCAAGGTCACGCCCTTCGCGGAGTACCCGGGCAAGGGCCGCGCCACCGGAGGGGTGCGCTGCCAGCGTTTCCTGCGAGGCGAGGACACCCTGGTCTTCGCCTGGGCCGGCCGCGCACCGGCTCGCGCCTCGGCCGCCAGCGGTGCGCCGGTCGACCTGCCGGCCGCCGAGGGACGTCGCGACGGGTCGGGCGTGCCCGGCAGCCAGCCGATCTCGGCCTGTGCGGGTCCCGTGGCAGGCTGAGCGCGTGAAACGTCTGCTCGCCCTGGCCGTCGTGCTCGCCCTGGGCCTGGTCGCCGGGTGCGGTGGCGGGTCGGCGGCGGAGAAGAAGGCCCGCTCGCTCTCGCCGAGCCAGCGCCTGGCCGCCGCGCAGAAGTACCTCGACGACGCCAAGGCCGTCACCATCGCGCTGAGCACGCCCAAGCTGCCCAAGGGCACGCAGGGCATCCTCAAGGCCACCGGCGTCGGCACGAAGGCGCCGGCCTTCGAGGGCAAGATCTCGGTGGTGCAAAGCGGGTTGTCGGTGGAGGTGCCGGTGATCGCCGTCGACGGCGACACCTACATCAAGTTCGGCGGCTCCTACCAGAAGATCGATCCCGACGACTTCGGGGCGCCCGACCCGGCGTCGCTGTTCACGGCCGGGGGCGGGCTCTCCTCGGTGCTGAGCGGCGTCAAGGACCTGAAGAAGGGCAAGGACACCCGCGAGGGCAAGCAAGTGCTCTCCACGCTGACCGGCCGGGTCGCCGGCTCCAAGGTCGGCGCCATCATCCCCAGCGCGGAGAACCAGGACTTCGACGCCACGTTCACCCTGGACTCCACGAACCATCTCGTCACCGCCAAGATCAAGGGCCCCTTCTACCCCGGCGCCGACGACGTCACCTACACGGTCGGCTTCAGCCGGTACGGCAAGACGGTGAAGATCACCAAGCCATGACCACCCCGACGGCCCGGCGGCTGCTGGCCGTCGCGGCCGTCGCGGTCGCCTTCGCGGCCGCCGACACCTACGTCGTGGTGCTGGCGCTGCCCGACATGATGCTCACCGTCGGCCTGGGCGTCGACGAGCTGCAGCGCGCGGCCCCGATCGTGTCCGGCTTCCTGCTCGGCTACATCGCGATGCTGCCGCTGATCGGGCGCATCGCCGACGTCCGCGGCCGGGTGCCGGTGCTGACGGCGTCGCTGCTCGTCTTCTCCTTCGGCTCGCTGGTCACCGCCCTGGCCTTCGACCTGCCCAGCGTGGTGACCGGCCGGTTCCTCCAAGGCGTCGGTGGCGGCGGACTGGTGCCGGCCACGCTGGCGCTCGTGGCCGACCTCTACCCGCCCGAGCGCCGCGCCGTCCCGCTCGGCATCGTCTCGGCGGTGCAGGAGGTCGGCTCGGTGCTGGGCCCGCTGCTCGGCGCGGTGGTGCTGGCAGTGGCCCCGTGGGAGGCGATCTTCGTCCTCAACCTGGCCGTGGGCTTGGCGCTGGCCGTGGTGGTCGGGGTCGCTGGGGACGGGGTGGCCGGTGAACCCGGTGCGCGCCAAAACTCAACACTTGCGAAGGTCCGCGCCCGACATGTGCCGACAACCGGCCCACAACGGACACCACAACTGCGCAAGTGTGGAGTTGTGGCGGTCCCCGACCCGCTCGGCCTGCTGCTCCTGGCGGTCTTCCTGGCCGCGCTGGTGCTGCTGCTGTGGGAGCCCGAGGCGCTGGTGACGTCGGTGAGCCTCGGCACGCCGTTCGTGCCGGTGGTCGGGGAGAGCCGGTGGCTGACCCCGCTAGCACTCGTCGCCGTCGTCGCGCTGGTGCTGCTGGTTGCGCGGTGCTGGTGGGCGTCGCGGCCCCTGGTCGACCTGCGGGGCTGGCTGCGCGACGCCGGGCGTGCCGACCCGGTCGGGTCCGGACTCTTGGCCCTCGCCCTGGCCGGGGTGGTGCTCGCGTTCGCGACGGCCGATCCGGCCGTACGGGTCTTCTCCCCCGCCGGTCCATGGCTGCTGGCCGGCTCGGCGGTGGCCGCCGTGCTGCTGGTGCTGCACCTGCGGCGGGCCAGCGATCCGCTCGTCCCCCACGGCGCGCTGCGCCGCCGGCCGGCCTGGGGCAGCCTGGTGGTGAGCTTCTTCGTCGGTGCCGCGCTGATCGCCGCGCTGGTCGACATCCCCGTCTACGCCCGGCTCACGACCTACCGCGACTCCCAGCTGCTGGCGGCCCTGGTGCTGCTACGGCTGCTGGTCGCGGTGCCGGTGGGAGCCGTGCTCGGCGGACGCCTGGCCCGCCGGCTGGCGCCGGGGGCGGTGACCGCGCTCGGCATGACGGCCGCAGTGGCCGGCTTCGTCTGGATGGGCCGCTGGGACGCCCACTCGCTGGAGCACTGGACGGCCACACTGCCGCTGGTGCTCACCGGGCTCGGCTTCGGGCTCGCGCTGGCGCCGGTCAACCTCGCCCTGCTCGACGCCACCGACGCCGCGGTGCACGGCGTGGCCAGTGCGCTGGTCGTGGTGGCCCGGATGGTCGGGATGCTGGTGGGCATCTCGGTGCTCACCACGGTGGGGCTGCGCCGGTACTACGAGGCCTACCGGCCCGACCACGAGGTGGCCGCCGGCATCGTCCAGGTGCACACCATCTTCACCGGCGCGGCGCTGTGCGCTGCTCTCGCCGGTGTGCTCGCGCTCACGCTCTTCGGCCGCCGCCCGGCGGTAGGTTGACCTCCGTGACCGACACCGCCGCGGCCGAGACAGCGGCCGTCCCCACCGACCCCGCCGTCCCTGCCGACCACGACTTCGACGACCTGATGGCCGCCAACCGCGAATGGGCCGAGGACTTCGGGCTCTCCGGCTTCGACGGCATCGCCCGCGCCGGTGTCGCGCTGGTCACCTGCATGGACTCCCGCATCGACCCGCTGCGGATGATCGGCCTGGAGCCCGGCGACGCCAAGATCTTCCGCAATCCCGGCGGCCGCGTGACCCCGCAGGCCCTCGAGGCCCTCGTCCTCGGCGTCCACCTGCTCAACGTCAGCCGGATCCTGGTCATCCCCCACACCCGCTGCGCGATGGCCTCCTCGACGCTGACTGAGATCCGTGAGCGGGTCAGCGCCTCGGCCGGCCAGGACGCCAGCTGGCAGACCTTCGGCGTCGTCTCCGACCAGCGGGCCAGCCTGCGCGACGACGTCCACGCGGTCGTCTCCCACCCGCTCATCCCCGACACGGTCAAGGTCGGCGGCTTCCTCTACGACGTCGACAGCGGGTTGCTGGAACGCCTGGTCTGAGGCCGTCTCGCCGAAGGCCCCACGACGGGCGGCAGGATGGGGCTGCTGCACGGATCTGTGACATCTGAGATCGCTTGC
>NZ_RDBE01000004.1 GCF_003674065.1 Nocardioides mangrovicus | reverse complement strand
TGGCGGACGACGGCGGCACCGATGCCGCTCGCGCCCCCGGTCACGATGGCGGTCGACCTGCTCAGATCCATGGCGGTGCTCCGATCTCAGTCCTCGTCATCGTGGTCCTCCTGCACGTGGCCGCGGCGGTCGAACCACGCCCGGCCCCGTCGGCACACGGCGGGGCGCTGTGAGTCCGCGCTCGCCCGGCTTCCTGGTCGTGTTGTGGTGCGCGGGATCGCTCGGTCACGTGGCCCTCTGGGTGGGTGGGTTCAACCTAAGGCATATATACTTTAAAAGATACCTGCGATAAATTGGCTGATGTGACAGCGATGACACGGTGCCGGACGGGCTTGACGAGTGATGAGCAGGCGCCGCTCCTCGAGCGCCTGGACCTCGAGCGACTCGAACCACTCACGTTCCGTAGCAGGGTGGGGGCACCCGAGCGACTGCGCCTCTACGGGGGTGAGGTCGCGGCCCAGGCCGTGATGGCGGCAGCCGCCACCGTGCCACCCGACCGGCGCATGCACAGCCTGCACGCGCACTACCTCGACGCCGGCGACTCCAGGCTCCCGGTGCTGTACCGGGTCCGGGTTGCGCGCGACGGCCGGTCCTTCAGCTCGCGGTCGGTGGAGGCGTTCCAGGACGGTCGGCAGATCTTCGCACTGAGCGCGTCGTTCCAGTGCGAGCAGGACGGGCTGTCGCACCAGCTCCCGGCCGACTGCCCCGGCGTGGACCTACCGGGGCCCGAGGACTGCGGCACCGGCAACGAGCCGCTGCGCGCCTGGGCAGACGGGGTGATGACGCGGCTGCCGGTGGAGCTGCGATTCGTCGACGACGGCCCCCTCCTCGACTCGAGCCTGGGTGTTGCGCCGAGGATCAGGGCCTACTTCCGGGTCCGTGGCTCTCTGCCGGACGACCTCCCGGTCCACGAGGCCGGGCTGACCTACCTCTCGGACCTGCTGATGATCTCGGCCGCCCTGGTGCCCCACAAGCTCTCGATCCACGACCCCCGCCTGTTCACCGCGACCATCACGCACTCAGTCTGGCTGCACGCGCCGCTGCGCGCCGACGCCTGGCAGCTCTACGACGTCGAGGGATCCTGGGCGGGCGGTGGTCGCACCCTGAGCCGGGGCCGCGTCTACGACGCCGACGGGTTCCTGTGCGCTACGACCTCTCAGGAGGGGCTCGCCCGCTACAGCCCGCACGAGGCAGCGTGATGGGCGAGCAGTCCGAGCCGCCCGTCCTCGTCGAGCACGACGGCCACGTCGCGATCGTCACCCTCAATCGCCCGCGCGCGATGAACGCCGTCAACCGGGCCCTGGCGACTGCGGTGGGCGAAGCGTTGGAGCAGGCGCAGGCCGACTCCGACGTGCGGGCCGTCGTCGTCACCGGGGCCGGTCGGGGATTCTGCGCGGGCGCGGATCTGAAGGAGATGGCATCGGGCCAGGACTCGTACGTGCCCGGGCACCGGGACTGGGACTTCGCCGGACTGGTCCGCCACTGGCTGGACAAGCCGGTGGTCGCGGCCGTCAACGGCTTCGCCCTCGGCGGCGGCACGGAGATCGTGCTCGCCTGCGACCTCGTCGTGATCGACGAAGATGCGGCGCTGGGCCTGCCGGAGGTCGGGCGTGGGCTGATGGCTGCGGCCGGAGGGCTGATCCGGCTCCAGCGACAGGTGCCGTTCAAGGTCGCCGCCGAGGTCGCGCTGACCGGTGAGCCGGTCTGCGCCGCGCGGGCCTACGAGCTCGGCCTGGTCAACCGCGTCGCGTCGGCTGGCACGGCGCTCACCGAGGCCGTGGCCCTGGCGCAGCGGATCGCGTCGAACGCACCCCTGGCAGTGCAGGAGACCAAGCGCATGCTGCACCGCGCGGCACATGCCGGCAGCGACTGGGGTGACGCCGCGTGGTCGCTCAACGAGTCGTCGATGGAGGTGGTCCTGGGCAGCGACGATGCGGCCGAGGGCGCGCGCGCATTCGTGGAGAGACGCGCGCCGCACTGGTCCGGGCGGTGAGCGGAGGGGCTCGTCGTCCGAGACGCGCTCGGACGGGCCCGCTACCTCCCGGGTGTGCTGTTCCCCGCAGGACGCCGGGGCACTGACCACGAGGCCCGCACCACCGCGGAGTCGAGCGCGTCGAGCGCCTCGGACAGACCGGTGCGCAGCAGCACCAGGCCGCTGCCACCGTGCTGGTAGCCACGCAGCACGGTCGCGGCGTCGACCCGCTCCGGGCGCCCGAGGACGCGGTCGCGCGCGGCCCTCATGACGACCCACGGGTCCACGGGCCCGTACGGCGCGTCGCTGCTCGGCAGGACAGGAACGCCTGCGTCGAGGAGCGAGCGGTACCGGTAGAGGTGCGGCAGGTCGTCAGGCTCGACGTCGCGCCGGTAGTCCTCACCCCGCGTGGTCACGAAGGCCGGCTGGGTCACGACGACCAGTCCGCGCAGCGCGGCCGGGTCCGGCACGACGGCACCGTGCTCTATCCGGTCGCCGGGGACCCGGCCGACCTCGTCTAGCACCGCCAGGGTGAGCAACAGCGACTCACGGGTGACGCAGTGGACGGCCACCGGCCGGGGACGGCGCCGCCGCACGGTCTCGAGCAGGTCGTCGAACGACACCAGGTCGTGATCGCGGAGGAGCAGCTTCCACGGCGCCGCGCCGGCGGGATCGCCGAGGGCGGCGACCGGCAGATCGAGGCCGGCCAGGTGGCTAACGACGCCCGCGTCGAGGCCCGGGGTCGCGTCGGTCACCGAGGTGATGCCGTACGACGTCAGCTCGGCGAGCACCGGCCCGAGGTCGGGCGGCGTGGTGGGCAACGCAGCGCGCAGTCGCGCGTCGTACCGCCAGAGCCGGCCGCTGGGCGCACCATCCTCGTCACGCTCGACGTCGTCCGACCCATCGAGGCGCACCCGCGCGAGCGCGGCGCTGTTGAGCATCCACAGGCTGCCGCCGCGGTGCTGGACCCGCACCGGCCGGTCAGGGACGAGGGCGTCGAGGACGGCGCGGTCGACCGACTCACGGGCGCGCACTCCACGGACCCACCCGTCGCTGCCCGGCCGCGCGCCGGTGAGTGCCGCGAGGCCCGACGAGCAGTCGACCGAGCCTCGGTCGGCCGCAAGCGCGTACAGGTGCAGGTGGTGGTCGTGGAGACCTCGGATCAGGGCCCCGCCGCGACCGTCGAGCACCTCCTCGCCGGCGCGGGGCTGGAGCCTTCCGGCCTCGACCACCGCGGCGTCGAGGACCCGGGCGTCGATGAGGGCTCCGTCGAGCTCGACATGGGTCAGCAGCACGGTCGCTCCCGGGGCTCTCGCACGGCGTAGCGACCGGTCGCGTCCTCCGCCCACCACGTCCCCTCGCCGTCACGGACCACTCGGCCCTCCGCGGCGGGTTCGACGACGCAGGCCGCAACGCCGAGCATGGAGACGTCGACCAGGCGTGCCTCGGTCGTGGCGAGTGCATCCCTGGCGGCGATGGCCGCCGCCACTCCGGCCAGTGGGTCGGCGATCGCGTCGGATACCGGGAGCAGGTCGTCGGCGTCCCCCACCACCAGGCCGGCCCGCGCGGCGACGTCGTCGCCGAAGCCGACCGATGGGCTGCAGCGTCCGTGCGCGGTGATGGAGAGCCACGACGTCCCGGCGGCGACCACCTCGTGGGCCATCAGGCCGAGGTGGCGCAATGCTCGCGGCCGGGACGATTCCAGGACCAGGTCGGCCTCGGCCACGAGTCGCCGTAGCACGTCGAGCTCGCGAGGAAGGTCGAGCACCAGCTGCTCGTGCCCGGCGTGCAGCAGGTCGAAGAAGGCGGCCGGACCACCGCGGGCCCCGTCGGGTCGGGCGCTGCTCTCGACCTTGATCACCCGCACCCCCGTCAGACCCAGCAGGTGGGCGCAGAGTGGACCGGCCCACATGCTCGTCAGATCGATGACGAGCGGACTGGTCGAGGGCTGCCGCTCGCCGAGGACCTCCGTCCGCACGGCGGGTCCTGGTGCGAGTGTCGGCACCGCGCCGCCCGGCAGTCCCAGCAGCTCCATGCGCTCGGCCGCCACCTTCGTGGTGGTGCGTCGAGCCCACGCCGCGAGGCCCGCCCAGGGCTCACCGACGTCCTGCTCGACGAGTGCGGGCACCAAGGCCTCGTCCTCGGGCCGCGCGAGCGTCAATCCGACGTGGCCGTCCAGGGTTCGCAGCACGCGGAAAGCGCCGCCGCACGACCGCGGGCCACGACGCCGCAGTCCGGCGTACGCCGCCCGCTCGCCCAAGAGGCCCGGCACCTCGAGTCCGAGACCGGCGAGCTGCTCGCGCACCACGCTGGCTGCCCGCCCCGGCGGCACGAGTGGCGGCCCATCCGTGCGGCCGGTGAGGGCCAGCGCGCCCGACGTGGCCCAGTCCTCCAGCGTGCTCACGGCACGACCTCGTCGACCAAGCCCCACGAGAGCGCGGTCGCGGCGTCGATGGTCTCACCGGTGGTTGCCAGCCGGGTGAATCGCTCCCGCCCGATCCGCCGCGGGATGCTGACCGTGCCGCCGGCTCCCGGGATCAACCCCATCGAGAGCTCCGGCAGCCGGAACGTCGCGTCTGCGCGGGCCACCACGTGGTCGGCGAACGCCGGCACCTCGAGCCCGGCCCCGACGCACCCGCCGTGCAGGACCGGGAACACCCGGTCGCGCAGCCGGTGCACGGCCAGCCCGGCGCTCCGTTCGACTCGGAGCAGGTGGGCCGCCACCGGGTCCGCCGCTGTGCCGAACTCGTCGAGGTCGCCGCCGGAGCAGAACGCCGGACCGGCGCCGTCGAGCACCACCCGGCGGACGGCGGGATCCGCCGAGGCGACTGCTAACGCGTCGAGCAGACCCTCGCGGACGGCGCTGCTGAAGGCGTTGCGCCGTTCCGGTCGGTTGAGCGTGACGTGCAGGCCGTTCCCCTCGCGCCGCACCAGTACCGGGTCCTGCGTGGCGGCGGCAATCGTGCGGCGTGGTCGTGACTCCCGCCAGGAGCCGAACGCCCGACCGGAGAGCAGCGCGGAGTAGGCAAGTGACTCGATCACGAGCGCGTCGGCCACCTCGAGCCCCGCGGTCGCGTCGAGCACGTGCTGGAGCACGGTGGTGGCGGCGGGCGCAGGGTTCATCGGACCCATCATCGTGACGCCGGGCCGCCCCCGTGAGGGCAGCCCGGCGATCGGTACGCGGTGCGACTCAGCCGAACCGCGGGTAGGTGTTGCTCACGTCTACCGTGTTGGGGATGTTGAGGTAGGCCACCTTGTTGCTCAAGAAGCTGGCGAAAATCATCTTCCCGGGCACCGTGTTGTTGAGATCGCACGGCATCGCCACGGGCGTCGGAGTGTTGATCTCGTGGTATTCGCCCGTACTGACGTTGAGTTGGCCGAGCTGACCGCCGCCGGTGAACGTGCCGTTGACGATGTAGAGCTTGCCGTCGCTGCCGAAGCGCATCTGCCCGGGATTCGACAGCGGGTTGCCGTTGAGCCCGTTGGTCAGGATGCTGCCCAGCGGACCGCCCCGGGCCGCCTCGAGGTCGTACTCCTTGATCTGACCGGTTGCCGGGTCCAGCCGGCCGACCTTGCCCGCCAGCGTCTCGCCGAAGTAAAGGGTGCGGTCGTCGGGCGACACGGTGAGACCGGCGGGGAACGTGGTACCGGCTCCCGTGGTCGGGATCGGGTACTCCTTCCAGGCCTTGGAGTCGACGTCGAAGAGGGCCACCTTGTTGGTGATGCCCTCGGTGATGGCGACGGTGTCGTTCGGACCCTCCTCCATGGCCACTGGTCCGGAGAGGGGCGTGGGAATGTCGTACTTCTTCCACTCACCGCTGGTCGGATCGTAGCTGCCGATCGCATTCAGCCCGATCATGGTGAAGTAGAGCTTGCCGTCCTTGGCCCAGGTCGTGTCGAAAGAGACGCCGGGCCCGGTGTTGATGACCGAGGGGATGTCGAGCCCGGTCGTGACCATCACGTTGGCCCACGGGAACGGGTAGGTCTTGACGGTGCCGGTCTCGGGGTCGACTCGACCCAGGCCGTTGCCGGCGACCTCGCCGAACCAGATGTCGCCGTCCGGGCCACGATTCTGACCACCGGGAAGCCCGACCGCATTGTCCAGCGGGATCTCGCTGGTCTTCCCGGTGTGCGGGTCGACGCGGCCCATCTTGTTGCCGAGGAACTCGTCGGTGATGAGGTCGCCGTTGTTGGCGGTCGTGACCTCGCACGAGAAACCGCCGATGGTGCCGAATGCCGGGTACTCGTAGATGGGGCCGGAGCCGTCGGGGAACTTCTGGGTGCCGACCTTCATGCCGGGGGCGTTGGTGGCGAACGGCGCGCTCGCCGCTGCGGTCGCACCCGTGCCACCGGGCGGGGACCCGTCGCCGAAAGCCGGGGTGGTCGCGGCGAGCGCGATGGACGAGGCGACGGCCCCGATCGCGAGCGCCCTCTTCTTGGTCAGTCGCACGTGCGTGCCTTCCTGCTGGGAGAGGTTCCGAGGTCGTGGACGCGACTGCAGGTGGGCCCGGCGTCACACCCGAGTCGCTCTGTGACCACTGCCACGAGTAACGTAAGCAATCTTTAACAAGATTGCAACGCTCTAAAGCTCAGCGACCAACCAGTCTCGAAGGGCGACGCAATGGCCGAACGGGTCGTCGAGGGGCAGGCCGTGGCGCGGCATGTCGACGTACTCGACGCTCAGCGAGCCGTCGTAGGCCGAGCCGTCCAGTGCCGTCAGCAGGGCCCGGAAGTCGACGCTGCCATCGCCGACGGCCAGCTGGGGTCGACCCGGCGCGGCCTCGCGCAGCTGCACGTGGTCGGCGAGGTGCACGAGGTCGAGCGGGTCGCCTCCCCATGTGACGACGTGCCCGGTGTCGAGGACGATCCGCAGTGCGGGCACCTCCTCCGCCATGCGGAGGACTGCCTCCGTGCTACCCAGCACCGAGCCGACCCACGGCTCCACTCGGGGGACACCCTCGACCGTGCGCAGCCGCTCGGCGGTCCGCTTCCAGTCGGCGCCCGCCGGTGGCGCCGGCCACGCCCAGCTGGACCAAGGCCGGCCGAGACGCACGCCGACCGGGAGCGCAAGCCCGTCCGTCTCGTCGGCGGCGGTGACCTCGAGGTGAGCGAATCCCGCGGCAGCAGCACGCTCGGCGGCCGCACGAGTGCCGTCCTCGCGCATCGCCAGACGGCTGACGCCGTACTCGCGCATGCTGATTCCTTTCCAACTTTGCAAAGATACTGCCATGAGCGTGCACTACGACGTCGACCACGAAGGCCGCGTCGCCGTCGTGGCCATCGACCGCCCCCAGGTCCGCAACGCCATGGACGCCAGCACGGCACGAGCCGTCGAGACGGCCGTCGACCGCGTTGAGGCCGACCCGGAGGTGTGGGTGGGGATCCTGACCGGTGGCGCCGACGTCTTCTGCGCCGGCGCCGACGTGAGGGAGCTGGCCGCGGGCAGGGCGCACCACATCCACACCCGTCGCGGCGGGTTCGGCGGGTTCGTCCGCCTCGAGCGGACCAAGCCGTTCATCGCCGCCGTCGAGGGCCCGGCTCTCGCCGGTGGCATGGAGATGGTCCTCGCCTGCGACCTGGTCGTCGCGTCCGCTTCCGCCACCTTCGGGCTCCCGGAGGTGCGCCGCTCGAACGTGTGCGGCGGCGGCGCCCTCTTCCGGCTCCCCGAGCGTGTGTCGCAGCCCCTGGCGATGGAGTGGCTGCTCACCGGCGACACCGTCACCGCCGAGCAGGCCCACGCCGCCGGCCTGCTCAACCAGCTCTGCCCGGCTGGCACCGCGCTCGAGCATGCCCGCGCCCTCGCCGCCCGGATCAACCGCAACGCCCCACTGGCCGTCCGCGCGACGCGTGAAGGGGTCCTTGGCGCCGGAGACCGCGCCGACGCCGAGCGCTGGCAGCTCTCGAATCGCCTGGTTCGCGAGGTCGCCGCGTCCTCGGACTTCGACGAGGGCGTGCGCGCGTTCGTCGAGAAGCGGGTACCGCGCTGGAGTGCAAGCTGACTATGCACATCGGTCTGCTGCTGGCCGTCGGTCCACTTCACTTGGCAGTCGCAGAGGACGCAAGTTGACCTGATCGTTTGTACCTTGCCGAGACTCGCTGGCGGAGGTTGTTATAGCTGTCGGATTGGCAGCTCGCTAGTTCGGAATTAACCGGTGCCAGCCTCGCTGGGGGCTCTGGTCGTAATGCAGAAGGCAGAGGGCTGCGCTGCTCCGTGTTGGCCCTCCAGGATTTCCCGGGATCATCGACCGCGGGGGCTCGCTTTGCGGGTCCTCGGGCGCGCCGAACCGTCAAGGTCCTGCAGCAGCTCGCGATCTAGCCGATGAATCTGTTCAATGGCCGCGCCGACTGCGGGGGTGCTGGACATGGTTGACGATGAGGCCTGTCGAGCGCTGGCCGCTCGCTGGGCTGGTCCCGCATCACGTGATTGTGCGTGGCCACGCCTGGCTCGGGTCCAACAATGTCCGATGTATGTCGTCGACTGCATGTGGCCGTACTGCGCCTGGTTGCTCCGCATACAGGTCGCGTTGCATGCCGAAACTGAGGATGATTGTCCATCACACCTGGATGCCCAGGTCATGTTGCGCCAGTCGCAGAAATAGGTTCCGCTTACTCTCAACATCGGTCGACGACCCGTTGCCTTGGTCCAGAGATACCAGCGCTGCGAGCAGATTCTCGGCAGCACCGGCCGTAGCGGACGGGGCCACCAGTCGAACCTGTGAGGCCTTTTTGCGAGCGTCCACAAGTTCGCGCGAGAGTCGTTCGGAGCCGTTCCCAGCATGTTCCTTTGCGTTCCAGGTGGCCTGAAACTGCGCAGAGGTACCAATCATTCCCACGTAAGCGCGTCGCCGTTCCTCTCGCAGTGTCCGCCTGACGCGCCGCCTGTCCTGCAGCCAGGCATTCACGACCTGACCAAATCCTGCAACGAGGGCACCGACCGCTACTCCTGTAAGCACCCTCGCATTATCGCTCTTCGACGTACCTCCAGAAGCCGGCTCCAAGGGCGCGCGCGCCAAGGTGTCCTCCATTAGGCTGCGACACCCCCTAGGCCCTTTCGTGGGGTTTCGCTACCGCTCGGCGCGTCCATCAAAGTGCCGGACCCGGCACCAAAGAGCGCGTCGGAAGGAGTTCGCTCCCGCCCAAGGGGAAGAAGGCCCGCATCGACTTTGGATGCGCAGACGATTAAGCGGTTGCGGCCAACCGTCCTCATTCCCTCATGGCCGTTGCCGGCGCCGGAGTGAGCTACTCAGTCGCATTCCGACAGCTAGGCAATGAGCGGAAGTGCCGCAACTGAATAAGGCTTTTCGCCTACTCTCGGTGGGTGGAGGCTGAACCGGCTCGGTCGGCATGGGAGCGCCTCAGCGACGCGCCTCTCACGATCACGGCCCTGGCGTTCTTGGTCGCTTACGCCTGGCCGATTCTCGAGCCTGCGATCAGGTCCGATGCGGTGGGCGCTGCGTGCAGTGTTGTCACATGGGTCGCCTGGGTGATGTTCGCCGTCGACTATGTCGCGCGACTGGTGCTGAGCCGGGACCGTGCTGGGTTCGTACGTGGAAACGTCGTTGACCTAGTCGTTGTCGCAGTACCAATCTTTCGACCGTTGCGTCTGCTTCGACTGCTGACGGTGCTCAAGGTCATCAACCGTCGAGCCGAGCTGAGCCTCGGCAACCGCGTCGCAATCTATGGGCTGGGTGCTGCGAGCCTGCTGGTGTTCGTCTCGGCGCTGGCCATGCTCGACGCCGAACGCGGAGCGACGACAGCGAACATCAGGAACTTCGGCGACGCCCTTTGGTGGGCGCTGGCCACGATTACCACGACGGGCTACGGCGACAAGTACCCCGTGACGACGACGGGACGATTCGTCGCTGCGGGGCTGATGATCGCCGGAATGGCGCTCCTGGCCGTGGTCACGGCGTCGTTTGCCAACTGGCTGCTGTCGCACCTCAGCAGCATCGACCGAGCCGAACAGACGGAGACCCGTCGTGACCTGGAGCGGGTGCTGAGTGAGTTGCAGCAGGTTAGGCAACGCTTGGCGTCAATCGAGCCGGACGAGCATGCTCCACCGCCGCCCTGAGCGACCGGATCTCGGTCAGCGGCGGCTGCCCTAGACGAACAACAGCGCTCAGGGCCGAATAGAAGTCCTACCCGCGGCTTGACTGCGCGATCTTCTCGTTGAGAGTGCGCCTGTCGCTATTCGTATCTCTCGTGATCGGTTCGAGGTGGGCACTCAGTCTCGTCCCCGATGTGGTGAACACACCAGCGCATTGATCCCGCACCACGCACGGCTCGCACTCGACTGGGTAGGCATTCTTCCAGTCGCTGATTGATTGGACCGCTGCGGGCCACAGTTCACGCTCCAGCACGCACAGCTGGTGGTTGTAGATGCGCGTCGGCACGTGGGCGGTGGTCAAGATGCGGTGAGCAGCTTTGAGCTCGGCGCGGTAGTGATGCGGGTCGACCCACACCAGGTTCTGGTTGGGTTTGGCCAGTCCAGTCATTTCCAAGCCCATGAGGGCGACTTGGTTGACGAACGGGAGGTTGCGGGCAATGAAGTGGGCTGTTTCGCCGAGGTGGTCGATGTTTGTCTTCTGCAGCACGATGCGGATCTCGACGCTTGCTCCAGCGGCGGTGAGGTTGAGGATGCCTTTGACGGTTTCGCTGAAGGCGCCCTCGGCCTGGACGATGTAGTCATGCAGGCTGGGGTCGGCGGCGTAGAGCGGGATCCCGACCATCACGTCACGCAGTTCAACGCTCGCGTAGGAGTGCGCAAATTGCGGGTCGGCGAAGCGGCGTCCGTTGCTGAGGATGTGCGTCGACAGCTCTGGGGCTGCCTGCGCGATGTGGCGGAGCAAGCCGAGGAAGGCGTCGGGGTCGATGGTTGGTTCGCCACCGGTCAGGCTCAGCGCTCGGGCGGTTGCTGGTAGTGCGGTGATGATGCGTCGTGCGCGTTCGTAGAGGAAAGAGTCGTCCCGTTCCTTAGGTGGCTGGCTGCACATCAGGCAGTAGTGGTCGCATCGCTCGGTGAGCAGGATGCTGTTGTGCACGGCGCTTGCCTTCCACACCACGCTCACCCGCGAGCCGTCGTCGGTGACAGCCAGGACGTCACCGACGTCGACGTGGCTGAGCTTCACCGGGAGATGCAGCGTGGGACCTGGTCCGGCAACCTGCGGATCTGTCGTGACGTACAGCCCGGCTCCTTGTGGTGTGGGCTCACCGGGTCGAACGAGCACGGCGTGGTGTCCTGCCTCGGCATGTGCGGCATCGGCGACTTGCCAGACGTCGGTGGCCGGGTGGGTCCAGTTGGAGGTGGTGGTGCGGCCTGTCAGCGGGATCATCGGTGGGCCCAGGAGTAAAGCAAGTCCTTGACGAACGAGTCGGAGTCGGCGAGCTCGACGAGGTAGGTGAAGATGCCGGTGTTGCGGGCGCAAAAGGCGGAGAGGGCTTTGTGGCCGGCGAAGTCGTTCTGGGTGGCGTGGTGGAACGTAGGATCTGCGCCGCACCATGGTTCAAACGCGCATTGGTCGCAGCCGGGCACGGAGAGGGTGAAGGACTCCCACAGCGGGTCGAGCAGCTTGTGGCTGCCCATGATGTCGGCCCAGGAGTCGTGGACGGTGCCGAGCCTGAAGGTTTGGTCGCCGGTCTCGGCGAGCATGCGTCCCTCGTCGCAGGCGTAGATGCCGCCGTCGTAGTTGTAGACGATGCCGCCGATACCGATGCCTGCCGGCGAGGTGAGGTCGACGTAGCCAGGGTCGTCGTTGGTGAACATCTTCTTGGCGATGATGGCGGCGTAGATCTCCGTCATCGGGGTCCCGGCCCGGTTCAGTTCGATGATGTGCGCCAAGCCGCGCCGGTAGAACTCCAGCCAGCGCTGGGTGTCGTAGCGACCGCCGCCGCGCAGACGTAGCGCGAACCCGTAGGGCGAGATGGGGCGTAGGAAGATGCCGGTCAGCCCGAGCTCGGCGTAGCTATTGATGATGGCTTCAGGCTGATCGAGGCTCTCCTCGGTGGTCGTCATCAACGCTGAGACGTAGTCGGGTCCCAGGCGCGCGGTCACCCGTCGGATGCCCTCAACCGCTCGCTGCCAGGAGTCCTGGCCGGGCCGGCGTCGGTTGTGGTTGTGCAGGTCTGCGGGGCCGTCGAGTGAGGTCGAGAGCACGATCTGGTGCTCTGCACAGAAGTCGAGCATCTCGTCGTCGACCAGAGCGAGGTTGGTGGCGATCACGAAGGCGAGGTCACGCTGCTCGTCATGGTTGAGTTGTTCAGCGCGCAGGACAACCCACTTGATCAGGTCGAAGTTGAGCAGCGATTCCCCGCCTTGGAACTCGATCTTCAACTGTTGCGACGGTGAGGCGAAGACGTGGCCCAAGGCGGCTTCGGCCGTCTCTTGTGTCATGTCGAACTCGCCGCGGCCGGTGGCCTGACGTGAGACCTGGCAGTAGCGGCAGGTGTGCTCGCAGCGCAGGGTCACCACGAACATGTGCAGGCTGGTCAGTTCAGCCAGGCGACGCTTCTGGGTGCGGAGCTTCATCGCCAGGAGCTCAAGCGGCAGCGTGTCCTCGGGCGCGCGAATCATCTGTCGTGCGCGCATCGCGGTGATCGTCGCTGGTGCAGGCCTGCCGCCGGTGACCACCTCGTCCAGCTCTGCGCGTGGCAGCACCACATGCTCGCCCACCAAGTTCGTCACCACGACACGGTCGCTGGACAGCGCGTGGAAGCGCATCGGCAGCACTTCCCAGGAAGAGACCTGCGTCTGAGCGGAGTCGAAGAGAAGCCGGGTCACGAGGAAGCCCCCCTTGAGTTGCCTTCCTCCGTCGGATGGGTCTCTGCTGATCCGCCATTTTCAGACCTTGAGTGGGCGAGTGGCGCCCGCGAGAAGGCCAGCGCAAACACCAGGTTGCGGAGCGGATCAGTGCGCTGGGCGATCTTGACCCGCAGCGTCTGATCGTTGACTTCCTGACGAAGCCGGTGCTCGAGCGCCGTAAGGTCAGCCCGCGCGGCTCGCGGATGCGCGGTCAGGACCCACTTCCCGTCGCGGTCCGCAACGCTGCCGGTCACCTGATCGGCAAGCGCGTAGAGCGCGCGTTCCACGGCCTCCAGTGGCGTGGTCGAGCTGTGCCACCTCATAGTGATGGCGCCCGGCTCAGTCTTATCGATCTGCGAGAAACCGGGCTCCCCTCCGCTAAGTCCGCTCACGAGGTGCGCTTCCGACGTCGGCGCCACCAAATAGCGGCGCCGCCCCCAGCCAGCACAACAAACCACGCCCACGCACCCGATCCACCGCCCGACTTCCCAGAGCTGTCGCTGCCGCTGGCGCCGCTTGCTGATGTGGGACTCGAGGACGGCGACTGAGCAGCAGAGCTACTTGGTGGTGTGGCGGCAGGCGCAGGCGTGGGCGATGCAGACCGGGTAGGTCTGCTGCTGGGCGTGCTCACCAGATGGGGCGCCGGCGTGGGGCTTGGGGTCGGAGCCGGTACCACCGGCGCCTGCGTGGGCACACTCGAACCATGCGAAGAGTGCGCGCCCGACACATGCGAGCCGTGGGAGCTGTGAAATGACCCCGACGTGTGCGACGTGTGCGACGTGTGCGAGGTATGAGAGCCATGACCCACGGAGCCCGAGCCAGATGAATGGGAAGAATGTGAGACGTGGCCCGTGACGACCGGACCTGACTCGGTTCGTGCCACGGCGTAAAGGTGGATGTCGTCGCGAGCCTCGTCGGACGCCTGATCTGTCTTGACGACCGCAGCGGGAGTGCCAGTACCTGCGACTAGCGCCGCTACAGCCTCGTCAAGATGCAGGATCACCGGCCCGGTCATGAGCCAAACCATAAGCAGGACGGCGGTGAATCGGTAAGAACTTGTCGAACCTCGGCCGACCCTACCGAATGACATCGACCCCAGTCGCAACCCGCATAGGTCTGCGAAACCGGGCTCGTTGAGAGACTTTCGTTCAACGCTTCGCGACTTAGTCGGCGTTGGGTCGCCGGGCGGTCTGCGTTTTGAGGTCGGCCCATCGGCCGCCGCATGACAGAAACGTGAGGGGTTCCTCGACATCAAACGATGGCTCGTCGGTCCATGTCGTCTGGCCGTTGAGCAGGCCCGCCTTGAGGCTGACGAAGGCGTCTTCGACAGCCTTCGATGATCCCTGAAACCGCCACGGTGATCAGCAACATGCCGGCCAACCTGGCGATCCCGTCCGAGGGCGCCTGCCGACGACCTACTGGGTCGGTGAAGGCGTGGACATCACCGAGAGCGGCGTGACCGTCAGCAGCAAGACGCTGATCCGGTACAAGCTTGCCAGGCTGGACACCTTCACGTTCGAGTCCATCCAGGAAACCGCTACGAACGCTGCCCTGTAGGACTTCGTGACCAACCGGTTCGCGATCGCACTGGTGCTGGCCGAGAACGCTGCCTTCGTCAGCGGCGACGGTTCCATCGCAACCTGAGCCATCGAGGCATCCGAGTCCCGATAGACCCGGATCACGTCTTGGCGGAACTCTCTAGGAATCGCCTTCGGCATGGTGCACATCCTTCCAGCGCCGATACGGATCGACGCAGGTCAGATGTCACCTATCCGTGCAGCAGACCCCCCGGTAGGCATACAGCTGGTGGGTGTGCTCGGCGTACCTGGTTAAGAACGAGACCGCGGCCGCTGTGCGGTGTTCATCGACATCGGCTGAAATGGCAAGAGACGCGTCGGGTTGGACATGGAGTACCTCACGCGACGAGGACGCGAGGCCACGTCGCGCTCGTCGCGGACACGACGAGGCACTCGAAGCCCTGACGTCAAGCCCCGCCAGCTGCTGACACGGACGGTGCTGTGGAAAGCCAAAAGGCGCGCAGCCGTTTGGCTGCGCATACAGCTCGGTCGCGATTACGTTTCGGCCGTGCAGGTAAACCCCGTCCACGGCGAGAAGCGGATGCGCCTTCGCTATGCCGGCACCTGCCGAGTGTGCGGCATTGCGCTGCCAGCGCAGACCCAAGCGATCTACGAACGCGCAAGCAAGACCGTCCGCTGTGCCGTTCACAAGGAAACCTCGACACTGCCCACGACCGAGAGCGAGATGGCTGCGCCGGCAGCTCCGCCCGCGAGTGAGGTCGAGGTGGGCACACCCGGTGCCTCGGCCCGACGCGAGTTCGAACGTCGTAGCGTCCGTCGGGAAGAACTGATCCGCACTGCGCATCCCAAACTCGGAGGTCTTATCCACAAGCTGAGCGAAGACCCTCAGTCGACCAAGGCCTGGAACACCGGGGCCGTGGGAGAGGAGCGGCTGGGTCAGCGACTCAACGAGTTCGCCAACGACAGGATCCGGGTCCTGCACGACCGCCGCATCCCCGGCGCCCGTGCCAACATCGACCATCTCGCCGTGACCCCCACCGGTGTCTACGTCATCGACGCCAAGAAGTACCGAGGCCGCCCCCACCTCAAGATCGAAGGCGGACTTCTCCGCCCCCGAGTTGAGAAGCTACTCGTCGGGACACGCAACTGCACCCCCGTGGTCGACGGAGTCCTTAAGCAGGTCAAAATCGTCCGCGACCACCTAGACGACTCCGTCCCGATCTACGGCATCCTCTGCTTCGTCGAGGCCGACTGGCCCCTCATCGGAGGGTCCTTCACCACCCGAGGGGTTGAAGCGCTCTGGCCCAAGAAGCTGTACCCAAGACTCAAATCAGACGGGCTTCTGTGTGTCGAGACCATCACCACGATCCACCGCGCTCTCGCAGGCGCCCTCCCACCCGCCTAACCGGAAGTTGCGCGCCTGAGGCGGCGGAGTGGAGTCCATCTTGACGAAGCGAGTCGGCAGGTCGACGCCTCTTTACACCATGACAATCCGTCTCAGGCGGGTCGTCACGGTCTCCTGCGGCGTGCCCCCCTGGTGCCCCCCGACGGCGCAACACGGGCAGCGAAGTGGCATCAATGAGTTGTATGTAGTGCGCTGAACCGCAGTCCTCGCCTCACCGGGCACCTTCGCAATGAGAAGGTCAGGGGTTCGAATCCCCTCAGCTCCACCACCACCTCGCGCGCTGATCACTTCTCATCCGGAGTCGACCTCCGCGAGCGGTCTGGGCGTGAGCATCGCCGGAGCGGCCGCCACCGCCCCCAGCAGGGTCGCCACGACTGCGATGCCGATGGCGAGCCCGATCCCTCGGGTGGCGTGCCACCGCAGCGAGAACCCACTCAGGAGGGTGCCGGCGGCAGCCCCCACGGCGAACGCGCTGACGACCCAGGCGTTGGCCTCGTTCGCGTGGTGGGCGCGCACCGTCAACGGGGTCTGGGCGAACACCTGCGTCAGCAGTGGTGGCAACGTCAGGCCCGACACGAGGGCAGCGGCGAGCCAGACGACGGAGGGGGCCTGCCATGCCGCCAGCGGAAGGTAGAGGACGCCGAGGGCGATCGCCAGCGGGCGCAGCAGGCGGGCCGGTGCCGACGTCAGGGGGAAGCGGGCGACGAGCAGTGCCCCGACGAGTGCTCCCGTGGCGTTGAGGGCGACGGCCCCGGGGCCGAGGCCGGCCTCGCCGTGGGAGTCGGCGAAGGCGGTCGCCAGGACGACGAGGGTGCCGACCGGCACCGCGGCACCCGTGGTGGTGAGGAGGAGCCGGCGGAAGGCGCCGGACCCCAGCGGCGTGCCGTGGGCCCGTTCCCGGTCGAGACGGGGAGCCGGGACCGCCCGCAGCCGTGGGTGGGCTGCCAGCGCGAGTGCACCGGCCAGCCCGACCAGGCCCATCGCGATGACGTTGCCCTTGGCGCCGAAGGCGAGGATGCCGAGCGCGGTGAGGAGCGGGCCCGCGATGAAGCAGAGCTCCTGGACCGCCGCGTCCACCGCGTAGGCCGAGGCGAGGTCGCGCGAAGGGGAGAACAGCTGCGTCCACAGACTGCGCAGGGTCGGCTCGATCGGCGGCGTCGACAGGCCGGCGACGCCGACCGCCACGACCGCGCCGGCGGGGAGCTGGACCAGTAGCGCAGTGGCCCCGAAGGAGACGGTGGCGATGGCGGCGGCCAGTGAGATGACGGAACGGCGCCGCCCCGTACGGTCCACGGCACGGGCCAGGAGCGGCTGTCCCACGATGCCGGCGACGATGTAGGACGCCGACAACACCGAGGCGTAGGCGTAACCACCTCCCTGTGCCACGACGAGTTTGACCAGCGCGAGTGCGCTCATCGAGGTGGGCAGGCGCCCGACGAACGAGGTCGCCAGGAGCGCGGGGACACCCCTGCGCCGAAGGACCGTCAACACGCCGACGAGTATGGGTGGAGACAGCGCAGCACCCGCACCATGGGTGTCCGGCCACTGCTGGACGACGGACCACCGGCTCACGATGCAGCGCGGCAGCGGTGGCTCCGGCTCGTCGGCGCGAGTGGAGCGGGGTCGATCAGCCGCGGAAGGTGCTCAAGGAACGGCTGGACGAGCTCGAGGAACGCTGTGAGCCGCCCCGTCCCCACGAGGGGACGGGGCGGCCGCCGGGCTCAGTTGTAGAGCTTGGTGCAGCGGTGGCGTGCGGTGCGATCGACGTGGAAGGCGTCTCGGCCGACGTGACCGGCGGCGCCGACGACCCTGATGCGGTGGGTGCCGCCCAGGCACTGCGGAACCCGGACGTCGTCGGTGATGGTGCCGCTGGAGCTGGCCGTGCCGGTGGCCAGCGTCCGCTTGCCCAGCTTGACGACGTAGGCCTCACCGCTGTCGAAGCCCCCGACGCTCACCTCGAGCCGGCGGCTCGAGGGGTGGTCCTTGGAGACGGCCACCGTCACCGGCACGGTCGTGGTGGGCGTCGGCGTGGTCGGCACCGGGACGGGCGTGGTGACGGCGGGCACCACGGGCACCTGCAGGACGTCCATGGCGTTGGTGAAGCCGGTGGCGACGTCGACGGGTGTGGTGGTGCCGGCGGGGACCTCGGAGACGGTCGGACCCCCCATGGCGTAGTAGAGGTTGCCGTCGGCGTCGAAGCCGATGCCCTCGGAGATGCCCCCAGTGGGCAGAGAGGTGGACGCCCCGCTCGTCGTCAGGTGCAAGATCTGGTCGCCACCGCTCCACAGCTCGCCGTCTGGGGCCACGGCCAGGGCACGCATGAAGAGAAGGGGGTTGACGATCGGGACCGAGGAGACGGTGGTCGAGCCGATCGGCACGGACCACACCGCGAAGGGGTTGGCGACGTAGGTCGTTCCCGAGGGGTTCATGGTCAGGCCCACCCACCCGTTCACGGCGATGGTGTCGACCTGACCGGAGACGGCCAGCCTGCGGACCAGTGAAGAGCTGGAGGCGTCCCAGGCCGAGACGTCGCCCGCGGTGTCCACGCCGACGTCGGTGAACTGGGCGCCGGGGACGCTCAGAACGGTCGTCGGGCTCCCACCCGTGGGTGCGAAGCGCACGATGCTGTCGTCGTCGGTGGCGTAGACGTTGCCGGCACCGTCCGCGGCCAGGCCCTGGTGGTAGTAGTTCGTGCTGAGCCCGGAGGCGAACACGCTCTGCGTGCCGTCGGCGGCCACCTCGACGATCTGGCCCGCGCCGCCGTCGTAGACGAGGATCGCGCTGTCGGGATGCAGGGGGGTGGCCGTGGCGGCGGTGGGCGTGAGCAGCGCGGCTGCCCCCAGCGCGATGGCGGCCGAAGCGGCCGTGACGCGAACGATCTGGGCATGGAGACGCATGGGTCCTCTTTCTCGATGAGGGTGGTAATGACGACGGCGGAGAATGCCGCTTGATCCCGGCTGGGCGGACGCGAGCACCGTCAGGCGATGGTGAACCGGCCGACCGACGTCCGCAGCGCGCTGGCCATCGTGGCGACCTCGTCCACGGCCGTCTGCGTCTGGGCCAGGGCCTGCGTGGTGGTGTTGGCGGCGTCGGCGACGCCGTCGATGTTGTT
>NZ_RDBE01000003.1:15571-53134 GCF_003674065.1 Nocardioides mangrovicus | reverse complement strand
AGGCGGCCTAACCAACTGTCACAGAATCGTGCAGCAGCCCCACCTTGGTGCGAGCGCTGCTCGCCGACGGGCTGGTCGACGTGCTCCACCTCTTCGTCTACCCGGTGGTGCTCGGCACGGGCGCGCGGCTGTTCCCCGACGGCACCGGTCGCACGCCGCTCGCGCTCGCCGACTCCACCACCTACACCAACGGCGTCGTCCACCTCGCCTACGGTCCCGCTGGATCTGCTGCCTAGTCTCGAGGCGTGAGCGAGGTCCGGCCGGTCGACCGCGGCAGCACCTGGCTGCAGGCGGTTGCCATCACGCTCGGCTTCACCGCCCTGCTGTGGCTGGTGCAGCTGGCCAATGCCGCCGACCACGGCGGGCTCGACCAGTACGGGGTCCACCCGCGCAGCGAGGAGGGCCTGCTCGGCATCGCCTTCGCCCCGCTGCTTCACGCCGGTTGGGCCCACCTGGAGGGCAACACCGTCCCGGTGATGGTGCTCGGCTTCCTGGTGCTGCTGGGCGGCATCGCGCGCGGGCTGCTGGCCACGCTCGTCGTCTGGGTCGTGGCCGGCGCCGGGGTGTGGCTCACCGCGCCCGCGAACTCCATCCACCTCGGCGCCTCGGTGCTGGTGTTCGGCTGGCTGGTCTATCTGGTGGTGCGCGGCTTCGTCACCGGCCGCATCGGGGAGATCGTGCTGGGCCTGGTGCTGCTCGTCCTCTACGGCACCGTGCTGCTCGGCGTCCTGCCCGGCCAGCCCGGAGTGTCGTGGCAGGGCCACCTGTTCGGCGCGATCGGCGGCGGGCTGGCCGCGTTCTGGGTCTCCGGGCGCCGGACCCGCCCCCGGCTCTGACGGAGCTCAGCTGATGTCGCGGCGTGAGAGCAGCCAGGAGCCGAGCCCGGAGAGCACCACCGCGTAGCCGAGGAACACCGCCGCGTTGACCCACAGGCTGAAGTACGGCGACGCACCGCCGGCGCCTCCGGTCGGGTCGTGGGTCACCAGCATCCCGACCGAGAGGTTGTCGGGCAGGAACTTCGGCGGGGTGGTCCAGTTCAAGATGCTGAACACGATCGAGAGCGCGATGTGGGCGATGAAGGCGATGCCCAGCGCCAAGAACACCGCGGCCAGTTGGTTGCGCACGAGCAGGCCGAACCCGAAGCCCAGCAGCGCCCAGAGCACGAACGTGAGCAGGGAGATCGCGAAGGTCTGCCAGGTGGCACTGCTGCCCAGGAACGTCGGTTCGCCCTTGATCGCGAGCACCAGCGTGCCGAAGCCGCCGGCCGCCAGGTCGTGCACGATGCCGTAGACGACGCCGATGATGACGACGGCCACGACCTTGGCCAGCAGCAGCTCCACCCGCCGCGGCCGGGCCAGGAACGTCGCGCTGATCGTCTGGTGCCGGAACTCCTGGGTGATGAGGATGACGCCGAGCGCCAGCGGGAAGAGCGGGGTGAGGTTGTAGACGAAGCCGCCGGCGTAGATCAGCTGCGCGGTGCCCTCGGTCATGATCAGGAACGGGTTGCTGGCCGGGTTGCGACCCGCGACCGTCGTGCCCACCAGTGACGCGAACAGCGCGGAGACGCCGCCGGAGACCAGGATCAGTCCCAGCAGCAGGCCCCACCACAGCCGCGTGGTGAAGATCTTGCGGACCTCGGCCCGGATGGCGCCGCCCATCAGGAGGCCTCCCCGAGGTTGCGGTTGGCGTTTTCCGGTGACTCGGTGAGCTCGAAGAACAGCTGCTCCAGGTCGGCGCCCTGCGCTCGCAGCTCGTAGAGGGCCACGTGCGCGGTGAGGGCGACGTCGCCGATGCGGCGCAGATCGCCGGTGAGGGCCGTCAGCGCGTCCTCGCCGGCCGGGGACGATGCGACCCCGGCCTCCTGCAATGCGGCCGCGAGCCGCGCCGGGTCCGACGAGCGCACCAGCGAGGTGGCCTCACCGTGCAGGTCCGACATCGGGCCCTGCTTGACCAGGGAGCCGTTGGCGATGATGAGGACGTCGTCGACGGTCTGCTCCACCTCCTGCAGCATGTGGCTGGAGACCAGGATGGTGCGGCCCTCGGAGGAGAGGTGGCGCAAGAAGCCCCGCAGCCACCGGATGCCCTCGGGGTCGAGACCGTTCGCGGGCTCGTCGAGGATGAGCACCTGCGGGTCGCCGAGCATGGCCGCCGCGAGTCCCAGCCGCTGACGCATGCCCATCGAGTAGCCCCCGGCCCGCTTGTTCGCGGCCGCGGGGATGCCGACCAGGTCGAGCATCTCGTCGACCCGTCGACTGGTGACGCCCGCGGTGTCGGCCAGCACCCGCAGGTGGTTGCGCCCGCTGCGACCGGGGTGGAAGCCGGTGGCCTCCAGGGCCGAGCCGACCACGCGCTGCGGCTGCGCGATCGCGGCGTACGGCACCCCGCCGATCGTCGCGGTGCCGCTGGTGGGTCGGATCAGCCCGAGCAGCATGCGCAGGGTGGTCGTCTTGCCGGCACCGTTGGGGCCGAGGAAGCCGGTGATCCGGCCGGGGTCGACGGTGAAGCTGAGGTCGTCGACCGCGGTGAAGCCGCCGAACCGCTTGGTCAGCCGGTCGACGACGATCTGGGGTCTGTCTGGCTGGGAGGGCACGGTTCCACCCAACCGGGGCCCGGGGCTGCGGGGCAACTGCTAATTGTCACGGTTGGGCACGACGACGTCGGCCCGGGCGCGGGTGTGCTGCGCGACGAAGAGCGCGTTCTCGCGCGCCTGCCAGCGGCGCCACTGCTCGTCCATGTCGTGGTTGCGCTCGTGGCCGCGGACCAGCCGCTGAGCGCGCGGCGCCTCCACCCAGACCAGCGTCGTCGTCCATCGTGCCCACGACCGGTGACCGGCGCCCACCCCCTCGAGCACCACCAGACCGGCCGCAGGCACCCGGTGCCACTCCGCCCAGGCGTCACCGGGCCAGTCCCACCGACGCCACCAGCCGTCGCCGCGCACCAGTCCCCGCAGCAGCAGCCCCACGCGGTGCTCGATCAGCGCCATGCCGTCCCACCCCGGGAACATCTCGTCCACGTGCACGACGTGCACCGCGCGTCGGCGCGCGATGGCCGCCGCCAACGTCGACTTGCCCGACCCGGACGGGCCGTCGACGCAGATCAACCGGGCGTGGCCCAGCCGCGCGGGCCGCGCCAGGGCGTGATGCAGCACCCGGCCGGCCGCCGCGTCGGGCGTCACGGTCCCGGTTCGCGTCGCATCGGCACGTGCGGGATGCCGTCCTCGAGGAACCCGGGCCCGTCGACCACGAAGCCGAACGTCGCGTACCAGCCGGCCAGCGGTGCCTGCGCCGCGAGCAGCACGGGCCGCTCGCCGGTCTGCTCGATCGCGGTCCGCATCAGGTCGTCGGCCAGACCGCGGCCGCGGAAGGCCGGGTCGAGGACCACCCGTCCGATCCGCATCGCCTCGGGCTCGGCCAGCACGCGCACGTACCCCGCCAGCTGGTCGCCGTCGTGCAGCAGCAGGTGCCGGGTGCCGGGCTCCTGGTCGCGGTCGTCGAGGTCGAGGTAGGGGCAGTCCTGCTCGACCACGAACACCTGCTGTCGCAGCCGCCACACGGCGTACGCGGTGCGCAGGTCGAGCTCCTCGAACGAGGCGGAGGTGATCCTCACCAGGCGTGCCCCAGGCCGCGGTAGGTCGAGACGGTCTCGACCACGTCGCTGCCGCGCACGAGGTGCACCACGTCGGTGTGCTCGGCCGGCTCACCGGACTTGGCGTGGCGGAACCACACCAGGTCGCCCACGGCCAGCCGGTGCGCGCCCGGGCCGGCGAGCGGGGTCTGCACCTCTCCGGCGCCCTCGAGGCCGGTCAGCTGCAGGCCCGGGGGAGCCCAGGGCAGCGGCAGCCGGTCCTTGCCGGCCGCGCCGCTGGCCGCGAAGCCGCCGCCGGCCACCGTCGCGACGTCCTCGTTGGGCCGGCGGACCACCGGGACGGCGAAGAAGGACGCCGGGCGCGGCTCGAAGGACTCGTAGTGGTCGAACAGCGCGGGCACCAGCAGACCCGATCCCGCCGCCACCTCGGTCACCACCGGGTCGGCGACGGTGGTCTCGACGCTGCCGGACCCGCCGGCGTTCCAGAACTCCAGGTCGGCGATCTCGCCCAGCGCCGCGGCGATCGCCGAGCGTCGCTCGGTCAGCTGCGCCACCGAGGCCTGCTTGAGCCGTCGCACGATCAGCGATTTGGGACCGGGCAGCGCGTCCTGGACGCCGGCCACCTGTCCTTCGTAGGTCATCACCCCGACCAGCCGCAACCCGGGCCGGTCGACGATCCGGCGGGCCAGTGCCGCCACGTCGTCGACGTCGAACAGCGGCGACCGCTTGGGGCCGACGTGCTGGTGGCGCAGCCGCAGCCCGGCGTCGACGTCGATGGCCACCCGCACCGGCTCGCCGGGTCGGGTCGGCACGAGGTCGAGCTGGGCGACGTCGTCGACCATCAGGGTGACTGCGGCGCGGGCGGCGTCGCTGTCGACCAGCCGCTGCAGGGCGGAGGAGTCGACGCTGGGGTAGCCCATCACGACGTCGTCGCTGATGCCCTCCTCGCACAGCCACAGCGCCTCGCGCAGGGTGTAGGCCAAGACGCCGCCGAAGCCGTCGTGGGCCAGGGCCCGCTCGAGGAGCGCGGGCACGCGCAGCGACTTGCTCGCTACGCGGACCGGTTTGCCCGCCGCGCGCCGGACGAGGTCGTCGGCGTTGGCGTCGAAGGCGTCGAGGTCGACGACCATCAGCGGGAAGGCGAGGTCGGCCAGGCCGCGGGCGGCGTGGTCGAGACGGCGACCCAGCGCGTGCCGCTCCACCTCGTCCAGGATCTCGCTCATCGTCAGCTGATGCCGTGCTTCTTCAATATGGCCGACACGTCGTCGTCGAGCGCGGGGGCGGGCGCGGCGACCTGCTTCCGGTCGGCAGTCGCCTGCGGGGCGGCCTCACCGCGCGCTCTGCGGCCACGGCGGCGGACCCCGACGCCGCGGCCGAGCATCGCGCCGGAGGCCACGAACAGCACCGCGCTCACGGCCAGGACGACGACACCGGCCCAGGTGGTGGGGTGGAAGACCAGCCGGCCGGCCCAGCGGCTCACGTCGTCGACGACGTCGCTGGCCAGCCGCAGCGTGCCGGTCAGCCACAGCCCGATCGGCAGGAGCGTCCAGGCCAGGCCGCGCAGCCCGGCGGCCGGGCCGCGGCGTCGCCACGCGCTCCAGGTGTAGGCCGCACCGAGCGCGGTCAGCACGAAGGCCAGCGCGGCCCAGGTCGTGCCGTCGAGCGTCATGACGCCAGACTATCGGCGTGCGCACAGTCCTCTCGGCCACCGAGTTCGGCGACGACGACGGTGCACCCGACCCGCGACTGGTCGAGGCCCTGACGGTCTACCGCGAGGACCCCCAGGGCGGCTACCTGCCGGCGCTGGCGGCGCTCTCGGCGAGCCGGGTGGTGGTGCCGGTCGTCGCGCAGGGCGAGGAGAGCACGGGCGTCGACATGGCCACCGTGATGATGCGCCGCGCCGACGGGGCGACCGCGCTGCTGTCGTTCTCCTGCCTGGACCACCTGACCGACTGGGACGCCCAGGCCCGGCCGCTGCCGACCCCGGTGGCGCGGGCCGCGCTGGCCGCGATGCAGGAGGGGTGCGCCGCGCTGCTGGTCGACCACGCGGGCCCGGTGCAGCTCGCGGTCGCCGGCGAGGACCTCGAGCACCTCGCGCGAGGGCATCGCCTGGTGGCGCTCGACGGGGGCGGCTGGGGCTGGCTGCAGGGGTCCTGAGCGGGCTTTTGCGCCCGCTGCGTGTGCCTTGTACCCTTGAGAACGACCGATCGGTGCTGCCAGCGCGTCATCAGGTGGCATCGGTCCGCAAGCGGGAACCTCACGAGGGGTCCCCACCCGCATCGGCCGCGAGGTCGTCGGGTTCGGGTCAGCGAGACGGACGGCCAGCCGGTGAGAACCGGGACGAGCCGCCCGCCGCGAGGGCTTCCGCTTGCGAGCGGGAGCCTTTTTCCGTTTCTCGGGCGAGGTGCTCTCGGCGGTCGGCCCGTCGTACGACCCAGGAGGACACATCAGCACCGAGCTGCGCATCAACGACCGGATCCGGGTACCCGAGGTCCGGCTCGTCGGCCCCAACGGCGAGACCGTCGGCATCGTGCCGACCGACCAGGCGCTCAAGCTGGCCCAGGAGGCCGACCTCGACCTCGTCGAGATCGCACCTCAGGGCAAGCCGCCCGTCTGCAAGCTCATGGATTACGGGAAGTTCAAGTACGAGAACGCCCAGAAGGCCCGTGAGACGCGCCGGAACCAGACCAACGTCGTCATCAAGGAGATGAAGCTCCGCCCCAAGATCGACAGCCACGACTACGAGACCAAGAAGGGTCACGTGGTCCGGTTCCTACGGGCGGGCGACAAGGTCAAGATCACCATCATGTTCCGCGGCCGCGAGCAGCACCGCCCCGAGCTCGGGTTCCGGCTGCTGCAGCGTCTGGCCGAGGACGTCACGGAGCTGGGCTTCGTGGAGTCGGCGCCCAAGCAGGACGGTCGCAACATGGTCATGGTGCTCGGACCCCATCGCAAGAAGGCCGAGGCCAAAGCCGAGGAGAAGGCCGAGCGGCAGGCCAAGGCCGACGCCCGCCAGGCCGAGCGCGACACCGAGCGCGCCGAGGTCGAGGCGGCCCACGCCGCCGGTCCCGTCGCCCAGAAGAAGACGCGCGGCCGGTCGGAGAACCTCGACCCCGAGATCGACGCCTGATCGACGCCTGAGACCCCAGCAACAGGCCCCAGCAACAACAGGAGACACCATGCCGAAGAACAAGACCCACTCCGGTGCCAGCAAGCGCTTCCGCGTCACCGGCTCGGGCAAGATCCGCCGCCAGAAGGCCGGCCTTCGCCACAACCTGGAGAAGAAGCCCTCGAAGATGACCCGCCGCATGTCGGGCACCACCGAGGTCGCCAAGGCCGACGTCAAGGCGGCCAAGAAGCTGCTCGGGCTCTGATCCACCCCTCACGTACCTAGAAGGAGAATCACGTGGCACGCGTGAAGCGGGCGGTCAACGCCCAGAAGAAGCGTCGGACGACCCTGGAGCGCGCCTCGGGCTACCGCGGCCAGCGCTCGCGGCTCTACCGCAAGGCCAAGGAGCAGGTCACCCACTCCCTGGTCTACAGCTACAACGACCGTCGCAAGAAGAAGGGCGACTTCCGCAAGCTGTGGATCCAGCGGATCAACGCCGGCGCCCGCGCCAACGGCATGACCTACAACCGGTTCATCCAGGGCCTCAAGGCCGCAGGTGTCGAGGTCGACCGCAAGATCCTGGCCGACCTGGCCGTCACCGACGCCCCGGCCTTCGCCGCGCTCGTCGAGACCGCTCGGGCCGCGCTGCCCGACGACGTCAACGCCCCGGCCACTGCCTGAGGCGGACCCGACCCGGCCGTTGCTGCGACGCAGCAGCGGCCGGGTCAAGGCGGCTCGTCGCCTGCAGCAGCGCAAGCACCGCGCCGAGCAGGGACTGTTCCTGGCCGAGGGCGCCAAGGCGCTGAGCGAGGCCGCTCGGGTGCCCGGCTGCGTCGTCGAGGTCTTCGCGACCCCGGCCGCCGCGCAGGCCTACGACGAGGCGCACGGCCCCGGCACCGCCTGGAGCTGCTGTGACGAGGACGCCCTTGCCTCGTTGGCCGACGCCGTCACCCCCCAGGGGATCGTGGCCCTCTGTCGCACCCTGGACGCCGATCCCGGTGTGCTGCGCGGAGCCCGGCTGGTGGCCGTGTGCGCCGACGTCCGCGATCCCGGCAACGCCGGCACCATCGTGCGCACCGCCGATGCCGCCGGCGCCGACGCGATCGTCCTGGCCGGCGACACCGTCGACCCCTACAACGCCAAGACCGTCCGCGCCAGCGTCGGCTCGCTCTTCCACCTGCCCCTGGTGCGCGTGGCCGACCCGGCCGAGGCCGTGACGCTGTGCCGCGACGCCGGACTGGGCGTCCTGGCCGCCGAAGGCGCGGGGGAGCGCGATCTGTTCGCCGCGACCGACCTGCTGGGGGCGCCGACGGCCTGGCTGTTCGGCAACGAGGCGTGGGGCCTGCCCGAGGAACTGGCGGCGCTGGCCGACCACCGCGTCCGGATCCCAATCCACGGCCGCGCCGAGAGCCTCAACCTGGCCACCGCCGCCGCCGTCTGCCTCTACGCCTCGGCGCAGGCCCACCGGAGCTGAGAACCGGGCACTCGGGCATGCGAGTGGAGGAAACCGCCCACCCGTCCACCGACGCCTCTGCCAGACTCCCGCCCATGCCCCCCTCCCGCTGGTCGATCGCCTCGGAGGGGTCGTTGCTCTCCATCGGCTCGTCGTACTCGGTGCTCTCGATCGGCAGCGTGGGTTCGTTCGCCAGCCTCGGCTCGGTGGGGTCGGCGATGTCGGCGTTCTCGGCGTTCTCCTGGCAGAGCTTCGGGTCGTGGTTCTCCGCGCAGGCGTCGGGCTCGGCGTTCAGCTACCGCGCCGACCATGCCGTGGCAGAGAGCCACGGCGAGGGCACGTTGCCGCGGTGGGTGGCTCCAGCGGCAGCGGCGGTGCTGACCGCCGTCGTGCTGGGTGCGCGTACTCAGCGCGGTTGAGCAGCGGCCCGGGTCCGCGGCGCGGGCTAGCGGCCGAGGCTGGTGCGCATGACCACTCCTGCTGCCAAGACCACCTCCGCCTACTTCGCCCAGGCCGGCATCGCCTTCGCCGTCGCGCTGCTCTCCGTCGTGCTGGGCATCGTCTATCTCCCCGTCGACGGCTGGATGCGCGCCTTCCTCGCCGTCGGCGTCATGTTCTTGGTGACCTCGTGCTTCACGCTGGCCAAGGTCGTCCGCGACGCCCAGGAGTCGGCCGGGCTCTCCAGCCGGCTCGACCAGGCCCGGCTGGACCGGATCCTCGCCGAGCACGACCCGTTCAAGGAGCCCGTCTGACCAGGTCGATCGCCTTCCGCACCCCCTCTCCGGCCTAGGGTGAGGGGGTGCTGGTCGGTCAGGAGGCTCTCGACGCGCTGCCCGACGGCATCGTCGTGGCCAACGACGCGGGCGCGGTGATCCTCACCAACGCTGCCGCCGTGCGCATGCTCGGGCTGGAGGGCGACGGCGTCGGGCGGATGCTGCGCGACGTCATCCGGCTGCAGGATCGCGACGGCGAGCTGTGGTGGACCTGCTACGACCCCTACGCCGGCCTGGCCACCAAGGTCGGCGTGCCCGAGCAGTCGTGGATCCTGCCCGGTGGCGGCGAGGTGCTGGTCACCGTCCGCATCAGCCGTGAGCGCGGCGGACCGGTGCAGCAGGTCGGCCTGGTGCTGCGTTCGGCCCGCGGCCGGGAGCGGCTCGACCGCGAACGCTCCGACCTGGTGGCCACCGTCGCCCACGAGTTGAGGTCGCCGTTGACCGGCGTACGCGGCTTCGTCACCACCCTGATCAGCCGCTGGGACGTCCTCAACGACGAGCAGCGCCGGCTGATGCTCGAGACCGTCAACAACGACGCCGAGCGGCTGGGCCGCCTCATCACCGAGCTGCTCGACGTCGCCCGCATCGACACCGGCCGGCTGCCGCTCTACCGTCGCGACGTCGACGTCCGGGCGCTGGCCCAGCGGGTCATCGAGAGCTCCCGCATCGGCACCAACCGCGAGTTCGAGTTCGACGCCCCCGAGAAGGTCCCGACCGTCTTCGCCGACCCGGACAAGCTCACCCAGGTGGTCACCAACCTGGTCGAGAACGCCGTGCGCCACGGCGAGGGCACCACCACCGTGAGCCTGGCCGCCGCGCACGACCCGCACCTGGGCGACGTCGTGCGCCTGATCGTGGACGACGAGGGCGAGGGCATCCCCGAGGAGATCCGCAAGCGGGTCTTCACCAAGTTCTGGAAGCACGGCCAGCGCGGCGGCAGCGGCCTGGGCATGTACATCGTCAACGGCCTGGTCACCGTGCACGGCGGCACCCTGGAGATCAGCGACTCACCCGCCGGCGGCGCCCGGATCAGCGTCCTGCTGCCGACCACCGACCCCCGCGAGGCGACCTAGTCCAGAACGAGACGCACCGTCTCGGCACCGTTCGACCCTGCATCTTGTTCTGGACTACCGCGGCAACCCGTTCGCCTGCCCCCGCCCGGGCTTCCTAGACTGGGCTCGCTCCACCCACTTTCTCGAAAGGCGCTCATGTCGGGCCCGAACACCGAGTACGACCCGGTCCAGGTCACGCCGTTGGGCGAGGCCGAGGTGGCGCGGATGCGCGAGGACGCGCTGACCGCGATCGCCCAGGCCACCGACCTCGCCGCGCTCAAGCAGGCCCGGGCCGACCACACCGGCGACCGGTCGCCGCTGGCGCTGGCCAACCGCGAGATCGGCGCGCTGCCGCCGCAGGCGCGACAGGAGACCGGCCAGCGGGTCGGTCAGGCGCGCGGTGCGGTGAGCCAGGCACTCGCCCAGCGCCAGCAGGTGCTCGAGGCCGAGCACGAGGAGCGCTCCCTGGTCGCCGACACCGTCGACGTCACGCTGCCCTGGGACCGGCAGGCGCCGGGGGCCCGGCACCCGATCACCACCACCTCCGAGCGGCTGATGGACGTCTTCGTCGCCATGGGCTGGGAGATCGCCGAAGGCCCCGTCGTCGAGGCCGAGTGGCTCAACTTCGACGCCCTCAACCTCGGCGCCGACCACCCCGCGCGCACCATGCAGGACACCTTCTGGACCGAGCCGGCCGAGAACGCCGTCGTGCTGCGCACCCACACCTCGCCGGTGCAGGCCCGCACCATGCTGACCCGTACCCCGCCGATCTACGTCGTCTGCCCGGGCCGGGTCTTCCGCACCGACCCCTTCGACGCCACGCACAGCCCGATGTTCCACCAGATCGAGGGTCTGGTCGTCGACGAGGGCATCTCGATGGCGCACCTGCGCGGCTCGCTGGACCACATGCTGGCCGCGCTGTTCGGCGAGGGCATCCGCACCCGCTTCCGCCCCTCCTACTTCCCGTTCACCGAGCCGTCGGCCGAGATGGACATGGTCTGCTTCGTCTGCCGCGGCGAGGAGCCCGCCGTCGAGACGTGCCGCACCTGTCGGGGCGAGGGCTGGATCGAGCTCGGCGGCTGCGGCGTGGTGAACCCGCGCGTGCTCACCGCCTGCGGCATCGACTCCGAGCGCTACTCCGGCTTCGCTTTCGGCTTCGGCATCGACCGGATGGCGATGTTCCGCCACGACGCCGCCGACCTGCGCGACATGTTCGAGGGCGACGTCCGCTTCTCCTCCGCTTTCGGGTCGGAGGTCTGATGCGCGCCCCGATGAGCTGGGTCCGCGAGTACGTCGACCTGCCCGCCGAGGTGTCCGTCGAGGACGTCGCCGCCCGGCTGACCGCCCTCGGCCTGAAGCTGGAGGCGCTCGAGCGTCCCGGCCACGACATGTCGGGCCCGCTGGTCGTCGGTCGCGTGCTGACGATGGAGCCCGAGCCGCAGAAGAACGGCAAGACCATCAACTGGTGCAGCGTCGACGTCGGTGCCGCCAACGGCACGGGCGAGCCGCAGGGCATCGTCTGCGGCGCCCACAACTTCGAGCCCGGCGACCTGGTCGTCGTCGTGCTGCCCGGGGGAGTCCTGCCCGGGCCCTTCGAGATCTCGGCGCGCAAGACCTACGGCCACACCAGCGCCGGCATGATCTGCTCGGCCTTGGAGCTCGGCCTCGGCGACGACGCTCTGTCATCGAAGGGCGGGATCATCGTGCTCCCGAAGGACGCCGGCGAGCCCGGCGACGACGCCTTCGACCTGCTCCACCTGCGTGACGAGGTCATCGAGTTCGAGATCAACCCCGACCGCGCGTACGCGCTGTCGATGCGCGGCGTCGCCCGCGAGATCGCGCTGGCCTACGACGTAGCCTTCCGCGACCCCGCCCTGCGTAAGGTCCCGGCCGGCAACGACGACGGCTACCCGGTGCGCGTGGCCGCCACCGACGCCTGCCCGGTCTTCGTCACCCGCACCGTCACCGGCTTCGACCCCACGGCGCCGAGCCCGGCGTGGCTGGCCCGTCGGGTGCAGCTGGCGGGGATGCGCTCGATCAGCCTGGCCGTCGACGTCACCAACTACGTGATGCTCGAGCTCGGCAACCCGATCCACGGCTACGACGCCGACAAGCTGGCCGGCCCGATCGTGGTGCGTCGCGCCGAGGCGGGGGAGCACATCACCACCCTCGACGGCCAGGACCGTGCGCTCGACCCGGCCGACCTGCTCATCACCGACGACTCCGGTCCCATCGGGCTGGCGGGCGTGATGGGTGGGGAGAGCACCGAGCTGTCGCCGACCACGACCACGGTCGTCGTCGAGGCCGCCCACTTCACCCCGGTCGGGATCTTCCGCACCGCGCGGCGCCACAAGCTGCCCACCGAGGGCGCGCGCCGCTGGGAGCGCGGGGTCGACCCGACCCTGCCCGCGGCCGCCGCCGACCGCGTCGCCGAGCTGCTGGTCCGCTACGGCGGCGGGCAGGTGGCTGCCGGCGTCACGCAGCTGGGCCAGGCGCCCGCGCAGGTGCCGATCGACCTGCCGCTCGACCTGCCGGCCCGCGTCAGCGGACTGGTCATCGACGCCGCCACGGTCGAGGCCGACCTGCGAGCGGTCGGCTGCGAGGTGCAGGTGGTCGGCGACCGGCTCACCGCGGTCCCACCGCCGTGGCGGCCCGACCTGACCGATCCCTACGACCTGGTCGAGGAGGTCGTCCGGCAGGTCGGCTACGACGAGGTGCCCAGCGTGCTGCCGCCGGCGCCCAGCGGCCGGGGGCTGACCCGCGAGCAACGGCTGCGGCGCCGGGTCGGGCGCACCCTGGCCGGGGAGGGCCTGGTCGAGGTCGTCTCCTTCCCGTTCGTCGGCGACGCCACCTTCGACCGGCTCGGGCTGCCGGCCGACGACGTGCTGCGTCACGCCGTACGCCTGGCCAACCCGCTCTCGAGCGAGGAGCCGTTCTACACCACGACGCTGCTGCCCGGCCTGCTCGAGGCGGCGGCGCGCAACCTCGGTCGCGGCGCCCCCGGCGTAGCGCTGTTCGAGACCGGCACCGTGGCCTTCCCGCGTGATGTCGCGGCGCCCATCCTCGGCGTCGACCGACGTCCGACCGACGCCGAGCTGCAGGCCCTCTTCGACGCCGTGCCCGATCAGCCGCTCTTTCTCGGCGCGGTCCTCGCCGGCGAGCGCGACCGCTCGGGCTGGTGGGGCAAGGGCCGCGGCGCGTCCTGGGAGGACGCGGTGGGCGTGGTCCGCCGGCTGGCGGTCGAGCTGTCCGTGGACGTCCGGATCGAGGCCGCGCAGCGCGCGCCGTGGCACCCCGGTCGCTGCGCCCGCTTCTTCGTGGGCGACGACGAGTTCGGTCATGCCGGTGAGCTGCACCCGCGGGTGTGTGCCGCCTTCGACCTGCCCGCCCGCTCGGCCGCGGTCGAGATCGACCTCGACTTCCTCATGCGGCGCGCCCCCGACGTCGTCCGGGCGCCCCGGCTGAGCCACTTCCCGGTGGCCAAGGAGGACGTCGCGCTCGTCGTGGCGGCCGACCTGGCCTCGGAGGTGGTGGCCGCGACCCTGCGCGAGGGTGCCGGCGAGCTGTGCGAGTCGGTACGCCTCTTCGACGTCTACACCGGCGAGCAGGCCGGTGAGGGCCGCAAGTCGCTGGCGTTCGCACTGCGGTTCCGCGCTTCCGACCGGACGCTGACCGAGACCGAGACCGGCGAGGCCAAGGCCGCCGCGGTCGCGCTCGCGGCCCAGCGCCACGGAGCAGAGCAACGCGCGTGAACCTGACCCTGCTCGACGGAGTCACCTGGGACGGACTCCCGGTGCCTGGCGAGCGGGGTCACCAGCTGCTGGCGGCGCTGACGCTCGCGGCACCGCGCGCGGTCGGCGTCGGCGACCTGGTCGAGCGGCTGTGGCCCGAGGAGGAGCCCGCCCACCCGGAGAAGGCGTTGCAGGTGCTGGTCTCCCGCACCCGAGCACGCACCTCGGCCGACGCCGTGCTGCACGGGGCGGGCGGCTACCGGCTGGGCCTGCGCGAGGACCAGGTCGACGCCCTGGAGGTGCGGCGGCTGGTGCGCCAGGCCCGCGAGGCGCGGGGGGCCGGCGACCTCGACGTCGCCCGCTACGCCGCCCACGACGCCCTGGGCGTGCCGCTCTCGGCCGCAGCGGCCGGTCCGCTGGCCGACCTGGCCGAGGCCGTCCGCGCAGACCAGGACACCGCCCGGCGGCTGCTCGGCTCGGTGCTGCTCGCCCGTGGCGACGCCGCCGCGGCGCTGCCGCTGCTGGAGGCCGTCCTGGCGCAGCACCCGGGCGATGAGGAGGTCATGGCCGACCTGCTGCGCGCGGAGGCCGACGTGCGCGGCGTGCCGGCCGCGCTCGAGCACTACGCCGGCTTCGTCGAGCGCAGCCTGGACGTCTCCGGTGCCGAGCCGGGGGAGCGGCTGCGACGGCTCCACGCCGAGCTGCTCGCGCGCGAGGCGCCGGTGCGAGAGGGCCTGCAGTACGAGGCGTCCCCGCTGATCGGGCGCGACGACGCCGTCGCCGACGTCCGCACCATGCTCGCCTCCGCGCGCGTGGTGAGCATGGTCGGCCCAGGCGGTCTGGGCAAGACCCGCATGGCTCACCTGGTGGGCCGGCTGGCGCAGCAACCGGTGGTGTACTTCGTGGAGCTGGCCGGCGTCAACGCGCCCGAGGGCGTGGCGCGCAAGGTGGCCGCCGACCTCGGCGTGCGCGACTCGCTCGCCGTGCGGACCGGTCAGCGCAGCACCGACCTGCGAGGGCGCATCGCCGAGAAGCTGGCCGGCGCCCCCACCTTGCTGGTGCTCGACAACTGCGAGCACCTGGTCGACGCCGTCGCCGACCTCGTCGCGTTCCTCGTGGTGGCCACCGACGGGCTGCGGGTGCTCACCACCTCCCGTGCTCCGCTGGGCATCGCCGCCGAACAGGTCTACCCGCTGGCCCAGCTGCACGAGGAGGAGGCCGTCGAGCTGTTCGGGCAGCGCGCCCGCGCCGCCCGGCCGGGCGTCCGCCTCGAGCCCGACGAGGTCCGCGCGCTCGTCGCGCGCCTCGACGGACTGCCGCTGGCCATCGAGCTGGCCGCGGCCAAGGTCCGCGTGATGGCGGTCGAGGAGATCACCCGGCGCCTGGAGGACCGCTTCGGTCTGCTCACCGGCGGCGACCGGACCGCCCCGGGGCGCCACCAGACGCTCGAGGCCGTCATCGACTGGAGCTGGAACCTGCTGCGCGCCGAGGACCAGCAGGCGCTGCGGTGGCTCACCGTCTTCCCCGACGGCTTCTCGCTGGCCGGCGCCGAGGCGCTCCTGGGCCACGACCCGCTACCGTCCCTGGCCGAGCTGATCGACCAGTCGCTGGTCGTGGTCACCGAGACCGGTTCACTGCGCTACCGGTTCCTGGAGACCGTGCGCGAGTACGGCCTGAAGCAGCTCGACGCCGTCGGTGAGCACGACGAGGCGATGGCCACCCTGCGCACCTGGGCGCTCGCCCACGGGCGGGCGCTCGGCGCGCGGCTCTTCACCCGCGACCAGGTGGCCGCTATGACCGACACCCGCGCCGAGGTGGGGAACCTGGCCGCCGTGATGCGTACCGCGCTCGACGCTCGCGACCGGCCGACCGTGGTCGTGCTGGCCGGCCTGCTGGCCGGGTTCTGGTCCATCGAGGGCGACCACATCACCGTCCTCAACCTCGCCAGCCCGGTCCTCGACGTGGTGCTCGACCACGACGGACCGGGATACGGGGAGGGCGCGGGCGAGGTGGACCTCGACGAGCTGCTGGGCACGATCAGCATGATGCTCATCAACGAGGGCATCTTCAGCGGTCACCCGCGTCCCGACGGGCTGGCCGAGCTGGGCCGACTGCCGGCCGGCAGCGGCGGCCGGGCCAGCGTCACCCGCAGCATGCTGCTCGCGATGTTCCACGAAGACGGACCTCGCAGCGTCGAGGACCTCGAGCAGCTCGCCGAGGCCGGGGATCGGCTGCTGGCCCGGACCGCCCTGCAGTGGCTGAGCCAGCGGTGGGAGAACGAGGGTGAGCTGGACCAGGCTCGTCGAGCGCTGGAGAGCTCCCTGGCGCTCTGCGACGGCGACGACGGACCGTGGACCGCGGCGCTGTGCGAGTCGATGCTCGCCGGCCTGGCCAGCCAGGAGGGCGACGCGGAGACCTGTCTGCGCCACGCCCGGCGTGCGTTGCCGGTGATGGAGCAGCTCGGCGCCACCCAGGACACGCTGGAGCTGCGGGCGATCATGGCGCTCTGCGAGCTGAAGCTGGGCCGGGTCGACTCCGCGCGCCGCACGCTCGAGGCGATCGCGGCCGACCCGCTGAGCAACGCCGCCGGCGGGTGGAGCGCGGGTCTGCTGAGCCTGGCCGAGCTGGCGTTCGCCGACGGTGACGTCGACGGCGGGCTGGACCTGGTCGGCCAGTCGGTCGAGACGGCCTACGGCATGCGGGCGATCGAGCTGCCCGTCGAGCACGACCTCACGCCATGGGTCCTCTTCTCCGAAACCGTCTCGGTGTTCACCCACGTCGTCCACAACCGGGCCGAGAAGGTGGCGCCGCTGGTGGCCAAGCTGCGTTCGGAGCTGCCCAGGATCTTCGACGGGGCCGGGCACCGAGGTGAGGTCGACGTGCCCGTCGTCGGCTGCATCCTGCTCGCGCTGGGCGGCTACGACCTGGCGACCGGTGACGATCCCGAGCGCTCGATCGACGCCCTGGCCCTCGCCCGCCGGTTCGGCTACCAGCGCACCCTGCCCTCGATGGACTGGGACCGCGTGCAGCGGCTGGCCGAGCAGTACGCGCCGGGACTGCTCGAGCCGGCCGTGGCCCGGTACGCCGACCGCCCCGCCACGCAGTTGCGTGACGAGGCGGCGGCGTCGGTGGCGGCTTCGGTCGCGAAGGGCTGAGCCTCAGATCGCCTTGCGGCGGTAGGCCCGCACCGACAGCGTCGAGAAGATCAGCACGACGGCGAGGTCGGCGACGACGGCCCAGCCCACCTGCGCGCTGAGGTGGCCCTGGTTGGCCAGGTCGCGGGTGGCGGTCACGACGTGCGAGACCGGGTTGACCTGCACGAAGTGCTGCAGCCAGCCCGGCAGGGTGTTGGCGCCGACGAAGGCGTTGGACACGAAGGTCAGCGGGAACATGATCATCATCGACATGCCCTGCACGGACTTCGAGCTCTTGCCGATGATGCCCACGAAGGTGAAGATCCAGGCCAGCGACCAGCCGGTGAAGATCACCAGCACCATGGCCGCCAGCACGCCGAGCACCCCGCCGCCGGGCCGGTAGCCCATGGCGAAGCCGGTGGCGAAGGTCAGCGTGGTGGCGATGGTGTAGCGCAGCAGGTCGGCCACCATCGGCCCGGCCAGCGGTGCGATCCGGGCGATGGGCAGCACCTTGAAGCGGTCGAACACACCCTTGTCCATGTCCTCGCGCAGCTGGGTGCCGGTGGCGATGCAGGCGGTCATCGTGGTCTGGGCGAGGATGCCCGGGATGAGCAGCGGCAGGTAGCTCTTGACGTCACCGGAGATCGCGCCACCGAAGACGTAGGCGAACATCGCGGTGAACAGCAGCGGCTGGACGAGGACGTCGAAGAACTCCTCGGGGTTGCGCATCATCTTCTTGTAGGAGCGCCAGGCCATCGTCAGCGTCTGGCTGACGGTGTCGGAGAGGCTGATGTGGCGGCGGACGTCCGCGGCCGGGTCGAGAGCGGTCATCCCATAGGTGTGGGTGGTCATCGCACGACCTCCAGTTCGGGTGAGTCGGTGGTGGTGTCCTCGGTGGTGTCCTCGGCGGTGTCGTGACCGGTCAGGGCCAAAAACACCTCGTCGAGGGTGGGCTGGGCGACGCTGACCGACTCCACGCCGATGCCCTGCTCGCGCAGGGCGACGAGCGCGTCGGCGGCCTGGTCGGCCTGGGCCAGCGCCACGTTGATGCCGCCCTGCTCGGGCGTCATCACCGGTGCGGCGTCGAGCACCCGGCCGATGACGGCGGCCGCGGCGGCCACCTCGGCGGGGTCGGCGACCCGCAGCTGCAGCGTCGAGCTGCCGACCGAGGTCTTCAGCTGCGAGGGCGTGCCCTCGGCGACCTTCTGGCCGCGGTCGATGACCGCGATGCGGTCGGCCAGCTGGTCGGCCTCGTCGAGGTACTGCGTGGTGAGCAGGATGGTGCAGCCGTCGTCGACCAGCTCGCGGATCGTGGTCCACATCTGGCCGCGGGTGCGGGGATCGAGCCCCGTGGTGGGCTCGTCGAGGAAGATCAGCGGCGGGCGCCGGATCAGGCTGACCGCGAGGTCGAGCCGGCGCCGCATGCCGCCGGAGAACTTCGCGATCTGCCGGTCGGCCGCCTCCTCGAGCCCGAACTGGCCGAGCAGCGTGGCGGCCCGCTCGCGCGACTCCGCCTTGGAGTACCCGAGCAGCCGGCCGAAGAGGAAGAGGTTCTCGTTGGCGGTGAGGTTCTCGTCGACCGAGGCGTACTGCCCCGTGACGCCGAGCAGCTGGCGCACCTCGTGCGGGTGGGTGGCGACGTCGAGACCGAAGATCTCGGCCGCGCCGCCGTCGATCTTGAGCAGTGTCGCGAGCATGGAGAGCGTGGTGGTCTTGCCGGCGCCGTTGGGCCCGAGGACCCCGAAGATCTCGCCGCGCTTGACGTCGAGGTCGATGCCGTCGACCGCGCGGTTGTCGCCGAAGTCCTTGACCAGGCCACGAGCGTGGACCGCGAGGGTCCCGTCGAGCTGAGGGCTCGTCATGGTGGAGCTCCTTCCGTGGTGGTTGATGGCACCACAGTGGAGGACCGCGCTTTCACCGCGGTTTCATCGCCGCGGCAGGTGGTTTCACCGCCCGCCGTCGACCCCGACCCCGTGTGCGCCAACTGCGCACGTGCGCACCCGGCGCGCGGGAACGACGCGATCGGGCGCGCCGACGTCGCAAGTGTGCAAGTGGCGCACCCCAGGCACCCGGCCAGGCACCCGGCCAGGCACCCGCCTCACACCCGCACGAACAACCCCGACGCCGGCTTCGGTCGGAACCACGTCGTCTTCGGCGGCACGGTCCGCCCGGCGTCGGCGGTGGCGATCACCTCGGCCAGCGACGGCACCAGCACCTCCTCGCCCGGCGGGCGGCGGTGGGCCTCCAGGGAGAGGCCGTCGAGGGCGTAGACGACGACGCCCACGCCGAACCGCGCCGGGCGGCCGGCGCGCTCCCACAGGCGCAGGCTCGCGGCCGCCCGGTGGTGGCCGTCGGCCAGGTAGTGCCGGGCCGAGGAGAGCTCGGCGGCGAGATCGGGCAGCGGCCCGAGCCGCCACACCGCGTGCTCGACGCCGTCGGCGGTCCCCACCTCGATCGCCGGGTCGCCGACGTCGTCGGCCAGCGCGGCGAGGAACCGCGGGCCGGCGTCGTGGAGCGTCGTCACCAGCTCGATCCGCGCGGGTCGCTGCGAGAGGTGGTCGACCAGGGCCGCCACGCGCTCGGGCAGCACCTCCTCATGGCCGCGGACGCGGCCGTCGGCGAATGCCGGTGCGTCCATCGAGGCCACGATGCCCACATGGGTGCCGGTACCGTCGCCCGACGGCGTGGCCTGGCGGTAGCGGTAGAAGGCTGGACCTTCGTCCTCGTACGCGCCGGGCTCGAAGGGCACCGTCGTCTCGTCGCCGGACTGCGGCATGGGCACGACCAGGCGGCCGGCGTCGTCCGGCCGCACCAGGGCGCCGTCGAAGGGATGCACGAAGCCGGTCACGAGGCGCCATTCCAGCAGATGGACCCGACGGTCCGCACTATGCAGGAGCGTGTATGGTCATGCATATGACGCGTGTGAAGGCCGCCGTGGCCGGCGCCAGCGGCTACGCCGGCGGCGAGGTGCTGCGGCTGCTGCTGGGGCATCCCGGCGTCGAGATCGGCGCCGTCACCGGCGCCTCCAACGCCGGCCAGCCACTCGGTGCCCTGCAGCCGCATCTGGTGCCGCTGGCCGACCGGGTGCTGGAGGAGACCACGCTCGAGGTGCTCGCCGGCCACGACGTGGTGTTCTTGGCGCTGCCCCACGGCGAGTCCGGCGCGATCGCCCGGCAGCTCGGCGACGACGTCGTCGTGGTCGACTGCGGCGCCGACTTCCGGCTCACCGACGAGGCGGTCTGGCAGCGGTTCTACGGCTCGAGCTACGCCGGGTCCTGGCCCTACGGCCTGCCCGAGCTGCCGGGCCAGCGCGACCTGCTGCGCGGCGCCACCCGCATCGCCGTCCCCGGCTGCTACCCGACCGTCTCCACGCTCGCGCTGGCCCCGGCGGTGGCCGCCGGGATCGTCGAGGCCGACGACCTGGTCGTCGTGGCCGCCTCCGGCACCAGCGGCGCCGGCAAGGCGGCCAAGCCGCACCTGCTCGGCTCGGAGGTGATGGGCAGCGTCAGCGCCTACGGCGTCGGCGGCGTCCACCGGCACACTCCGGAGATCGTGCAGAACCTCTCCGGGCTCACCGACGCCGAGGTCAAGGTCAGCTTCACCCCGCTGCTGGTGCCGATGCCGCGCGGCATCCTCGCCACCGCGAGCGCCAGCACCCACGTCGACGCCGCCCAGGCGCGCGCGGCGTACGAGAAGGCGTACGCCGACGAGCCGTTCGTGCACCTGCTGCCCGAGGGTCAGTGGCCGCAGACCAAGTCGGTCGTCGGCTCCAACGCCGTGCACCTGCAGGTCACCGTCGACGAGGCGGCGGGCCGGCTGGTCGCGGTCGGCGCGGTCGACAACCTGGCCAAGGGCACCGGGGGAGCGGCCGTGCAGTGCATGAACCTCGCGCTGGGCCTCGACGAGTCCACCGGCCTCTCGAGCGTCGGGCTCGCACCGTGAACCCGCCTCACATGAATCTTGCCCAGTACCCCGAGAAGCTCGCCGTCGTCCGGCTCGGCCCCGGCGCCGAGGTGCCGGCCTGGGCCGAGTCCAGCTCGGTCTTCTCCGTCGTCGCGACCGCCACCGAGACCTCGGTGGTCTGCGCGACCCGCAGCGTGCCCACCAAGGCGCGCTCGCAGGGACCGTTCACGGCCTTCTGCGTCGAGGGACCGCTGGACTTCGCCCTCACCGGTGTCCTGGCGCAGCTGCTGACCCCGCTCGCCGAGGCCGAGATCAGCGTCTTCACGCTCTCGACCTTCGACACCGACTGGATCCTCATCCCCACCGACAAGGCCGACGACGCGGCCGAGGTCTGGCGACGATCGGGCCATACCGTCGCCCCCGCCGTCCCCGTCGAGCCCAGCTAGGAACCCTGATGTCTGTCACCCACCCCGCCGGCTTCACCGCCGCCGGCGTCGCCGCCGGCCTGAAGTCCACCGGCGCCCAGGACCTCGCCCTGGTGGTCAACACCGGACCGTCGTCGGCCTCGGCCTCGGTCTTCACCTCCAACCGCTGCCTGGCCAACCCGGTCATCTGGAGCAAGGAGGTGGTCAAGGACGGCAGCGTCAGGGCCGTCGTCCTCAACTCCGGTGGCGCCAACTGCTACACCGGCGCCGAAGGCTTCGGCACCACCCACGCCGTGGCCGAGCAGGTCGCGAAGGGCGTCGGTGTCGGCGCCGGCGACGTCGTCGTGTGCTCCACCGGCCTGATCGGCCTGACCAACCCGCGCCAGCAGCTGCTCGACGGCGTCGACGCGGCTGTGGCGGCGCTCTCCGGCGACGGGGGCGACGACGCCGCGCACGCCATCATGACCACCGACTCCCACGCCAAGCAGGTCGTCGTGCACGGCGACACCTGGTCGATCGGCGGGATGGCGAAGGGGGCAGGGATGCTGGCGCCCGCCCTGGCCACGATGCTGGTCGTGCTCACCACCGACGCCGACGTCGATGCCGCGGTGCTCGACCGCGCGCTGCGCCACGCCACCCGGCTGACCTTCGACCGGCTCGACTCCGACGGCTGCCAGTCCACCAACGACACCGTCACCGTCATGGCCAGCGGCGCGTCGGGCGTCAGCCCCGACGAGGCCGAGTTCACCGACGCCCTCACCCGCGCCTGCCGCGACCTCGCGCTGCAGCTGCTGGCCGACGCCGAGGGTGCCGACCACGAGATCGCCATCACCACCCGCGGCGCGGCCACCGAGTCCGACGCCCTCGAGGTCGGCCGCTCGGTCGCGCGCAGCAACCTGTTCAAGGCCGCCGTCTTCGGCCAGGACGCCAACTGGGGGCGGGTGCTGGCCAGCGTCGGCACCACCGCCGCGGCCTTCGACCCCGCCGACCTCGACGTCGCCATCAACGACGTGTGGGTCTGCCGCGAGTCCGGCCCCGCCGAGAGCCGCGACCTGGTCGACCTGAAGCCGCGCCAGGTCAGCGTCACCATCGACCTCAAGGTGGGCGAGGCCCAGGCGACGATCTGGACCAACGACCTCACCCACGCCTACGTCCACGAGAACAGCGCGTACTCCTCATGACCACCAAGGACCCCGGCAAGCCCGACCCCGAGAAGGCGCGCGTCCTCGCCGGCGCGCTGCCCTGGCTCAAGCGCTACCACGGCCAGGTCGTGGTGGTGAAGTACGGCGGCAACGCCATGACCGACGACACGCTCAAGCGCGCCTTCGCCGAGGACATCGCGTTCTTGCGGTTCGCCGGCTTCAAGCCGGTGGTTGTCCACGGCGGCGGCCCCCAGATCTCCGCCATGCTCGACCGGCTCGGCATCGAGTCGGAGTTCCGCGGCGGCCTGCGGGTCACTACGCCGGAGGCGATGGACGTCGTCCGCATGGTGCTGGTCGGTCAGGTGCAGCGCGAGCTGGTCGGGCTGATCAACGAGCACGGGCCACTGGCCGTCGGCCTCTCCGGCGAGGACGCCGGGCTGTTCACCGCCAAGCCCACCAACACCGTCGTCGACGGCGAGGAGGTCGACCTCGGACTGGTCGGCGAGGTGGCCAAGGTCCGCCCGGAGTCGGTGCTCGACCTGATCGAGGCCGGCCGCATCCCGGTGGTCTCCAGCGTCGCGCCCGACGAGGCCGGCCGCGTGCACAACGTCAACGCCGACTCCGCGGCCGCCTCGCTCGCCGTCGCGCTCGGTGCCGAGAAGCTGCTGGTGCTCACCGACGTCGAGGGTCTCTACCTGGACTGGCCGGACCCCGAGGACGTCATCGGCGAGATCAGCCCGGAGTCCCTGGAGCAGATCCTCCCCGACCTCGCCTCCGGGATGATCCCGAAGATGGCGGCCTGCCTGCAGGCCGTCCGCGGCGGCGTCTCCCGCGCCACGGTCGTCGACGGCCGTGAGCCGCATGCCGTCCTGCTCGAGCTGTTCACCGACGAGGGCGTCGGCACCCAGGTGCTGCCCGGCGTCGAGACCAAGACCCGGAAGGTGCGTGACGCGCCCCATGCCTGAGATCGAGGAGCGCTACCCCGAGTCGCTGATGAACACCTTCGGGCCGCCCAAGCTGGCGCTGGTGCGCGGCGAGGGAGCGCACGTGTGGGACGAGCACGGCAAGGAGTACGTCGACCTGCTCGGCGGCATCGCGGTGAACTCCCTCGGCCACGCTCACCCGGCGCTGGTCGCGGCGGTCACTCAGCAGCTGCAGACGCTCGGCCACGTGTCGAACTTCTTCGCCACCGAGCCGCAGGTGACGCTGGCCGAACGGCTGCTCGGGCTCGCGGGCCGCGAGGGCAAGGTCTTCTTCACCAACTCCGGCACCGAGGCCAACGAGGCGGCGTTCAAGGCCACTCGCAAGACCGGCCGGACGCACCTGGTCTCCACGCTCGACTCCTTCCACGGCCGCACCATGGGTGCGCTCGCGCTGACCGCCAAGCAGGCCTACCGCGAGCCGTTCGAGCCGCTGCCCGGCGAGGTCACGTTCGTTCCCTACGGCGACGTCGAGGCGCTCGCGGCCGCCGTCACCGACGAGACCGCCGCGTTCGTCGTCGAGCCGCTGCAGGGCGAGGCCGGCGTCAACGTCGCCCCGCCCGGCTACCTCGAGGCGGCCCGCCGGATCACCGCCGACCACGGCGCCCTGCTGTGGGTCGACGAGGTGCAGACCGGCGTCGGGCGCACCGGGCGCTTCTTCGCCACCGACGTCGAGGCCGACCTGGTCACGCTGGCCAAGGGGCTGGGCGGCGGCATCCCGATCGGGGCGCTGCTCGCGTTCGGCGAGGCCGCCACCTTGCTTCAGCCCGGCAACCACGGCACCACCTTCGGCGGCAACCCGGTGGCCGCGGCCGCCGCGCTGGCCGTGCTCGACACCATCGAGGCCGACGACCTCCTCGACCACGTCGACCGGCTCGGCAAGCACCTGCGCGACGGGCTGGCGCATCCGCACGTCGCGGAGGTGCGGGGCGAGGGTCTCCTGATCGGGCTCTCCCTGGACGCCGAGAAGGCGGCCGCCGCGGTCACCGCCGCCCAGGACGCCGGCTTCATCATCAACATGTGCACCCCCGACCGGGTGCGGCTGGCGCCCCCGCTGGTGCTCACCGAGGCCGACGCCGACGCCTTCTTGGCCGCGTGGCCCCAGATCCTCGAGGAGGCCTACCGGTCATGAGGCACTTCCTGCGCGACGACGACCTCACCCCGGCCGAGCAGGCCGAGGTGCTCGAGCTGGCCGCCGCCCTCAAGGCCGCGCCGTACGACGCCAAGCCGCTGGCCGGGCCGCGCACCGTCGCGATCATCTTCGACAAGCCCACGCTGCGCACCCAGTCCTCGTTCGCCGCCGGCATCGCCGAGCTCGGCGGCTTCCCGATGACCGTCGACGGCAACCTCGCCCAGATCGGCACCCGCGAGTCCGTCGCCGACGTCGCCCGCGTGCTGGGACGGCAGGCGTCGATGGTCGTGTGGCGCACCGGCGACCAGTCCCGCATCGACGAGATGGCCCACCACGCCGGCGTTCCGGTGGTCAACGCGCTGACCGACCAGTACCACCCCTGCCAGCTGCTGGCCGATCTGCAGACCATCCGTGAGCAGAAGGGTGAGCTCGCCGGACTGAAGGTCGCGTTCCTCGGCGACAGCGCGAGCAACATGGCGAACTCGTTCCTGCTCGCCTGCGCCACCGCCGCGATGCACGTCGTGGTCTCCGGGCCGGGGGAGTACGAGCCCACCGCAGCCGTGCTCGACCGGGCCCAGGAGATCGCCGGCCGCACCGGCGGGTCGGCCGACTTCAGCCGCGACCCGGTGGCGGCCGTCGCCGGCGCCGACGTCGTCGTCACCGACACCTGGCTCTCGATGGGCAAGGAGGCCGAGGCGAAGGCGCGCGAGAAGGTGTTCCGCGACTGGCAGCTCGACGACGAGCTGCTCGCGCACGCGAAGGCCGACGCGATCGTGCTGCACTGCCTCCCGGCCTATCGCGGCAAGGAGATCACCGCCGAGGTGCTCGACGGCCCGAAGAGCGTCGTGTGGGACGAGGCCGAGAACCGCCGTCACGCCCAGAAGGCCATCCTGGCCTGGCTCCTGGAGCACCAGTGACCCAGCTGGCAATCACCAAGAGCGCCCGGCAGCGACGCATCGTCGAGCTGCTGGAGTCCACGCCGGTGCACTCCCAGCCCGAGCTGGCCGAGCTGCTCGCCGCCAACGACGTCCACGTCACGCAGGCCACGCTCTCGCGCGACCTGCTCGACCTCGACGCGGTGAAGGTGCGGCTGCCCGACGGCTCGCTGGTCTACGCCGTGCCCGCCGAGGGCGGCGACCCGACGCCGATCGTCGCCCGCGACTCCGCCGCGTCGGGCGCACGCCTGGCCCGGCTGGCCGCCGAGCTGCTGGTCTCGGCCGAGGCCAGCGGCAACCTCGTCGTGCTGCGCACCCCGCCCGGCGCCGCGCAGTTCCTCGCCTCCGCGCTCGACAAGGCCGGCCTGCCCGACGTGCTGGGCACCATCGGCGGCGACGACACCGTCCTGGTCATCGGCCGCCACCCCGACGGCGCCGCCCTGGCCGCCCGCCTGCTGTCCCTGACCACCCCGGGCGCTGGTTGAGGAGGCGCCCCAGCGCCGTCTCGAAACCCAGCCTCTATCGACTCGAAGGATTGACTTGAGCAAGGTCCTCACCTCCCTGCCCGTCGGCGAGAAGGTCGGCATCGCCTTCTCCGGCGGACTCGACACCTCCGTCGCCGTCGCCTGGATGCGCGACAAGGGCGCCGTGCCGTGCACCTACACCGCCGACATCGGCCAGTACGACGAGCCCGACATCTCCGGGGTCCCCGACCGGGCGCTGCAGTACGGCGCCGAGATCTCCCGCGCCGTCGACTGCCGCCGCGAGCTGGTCGAGGAGGGCCTGGCCGCCCTGGCCTGCGGTGCCTTCCACATCCGCTCCGGCGGCCGCGCCTACTTCAACACCACGCCCCTGGGTCGCGCGGTCACCGGCACCCTGCTGGTGCGCGCCATGCGTGAGGACGGCGTCGACATCTGGGGCGACGGCTCCACCTTCAAGGGCAACGACATCGAGCGGTTCTACCGCTACGGCCTGCTGGCCAACCCCGACCTGCGCATCTACAAGCCGTGGCTCGACGCCGACTTCGTCACCGAGCTGGGCGGGCGCGCGGAGATGAGCCAGTGGCTCACCGAGCACGACCTGCCCTACCGCGACAGCAAGGAGAAGGCGTACTCCACCGACGCCAACCTCTGGGGCGCCACCCACGAGGCCAAGACGCTAGAGCACCTCGACGTCTCGCTCGAGACCGTCGAGCCGATCATGGGCGTGCGGTTCTGGGACCCGGCCGTGGTGATCGAGAGCGAGGACGTCACCGTCGGCTTCCTGCGCGGGCGTCCGGTGAGCATCAACGGCGTCTCCTACGACGACCCCGTCGCGCTGGTCACCGAGGCCAACGCCGTCGGCGGCCGGCACGGGCTGGGCATGTCGGACCAGATCGAGAACCGGATCATCGAGGCCAAGTCCCGCGGCATCTACGAGGCGCCCGGCATGGCGCTGCTCTGGGCGGCCTACGAGCGGCTGCTCAACGCGGTCCACAACGAGGACACGATCGCCAACTACCACCTGGAGGGCCGTCGGCTGGGCCGGCTGCTCTACGAGGGCCGCTGGCTCGACCCGCAGGCGCTGATGCTGCGCGAGTCCATCCAGCGCTGGATCGGCTCGCTGGTCACCGGCGAGGTGACGCTGCGGCTGCGCCGCGGCGAGGACTACACGGTGGTCTCGACGTCGGGCCCGGACTTCTCCTACCACCCCGACAAGCTGTCGATGGAGCGCACCGAGAATGCCGCCTTCGGCCCCCTGGACCGCATCGGCCAGCTGACCATGCGCAACCTCGACATCGCCGACTCCCGGGCCAAGCTCGAGCAGTACGCCGGCCAGCCCATCGAGCAGGGCCAGGTGCTCGTGGAGAACGGCACCCTCTACGGCGCGCTGGAGCAGGGCGGCGCCGCCCGCATCTCCAGCAACCCGGCGGCCCACGACGAGATGGAGCGCATCCTCGACGACGCCGCCATGGAAGCCGGCACGGACTGAGTCGCGCTGGTTGAGCAGGTTGCGCAGCAACCGTGTCGAAACCGAGCGACCACCTGCTACGAAGGACCCCGATGAACACCACCAACACCGGCAAGCTCTGGGGCGCCCGGTTCGCCGGCGGCCCGTCGCCCGAGCTCGAGGCGCTCTCGCGCAGCACCCACTTCGACTGGCGGCTGGTGCCCTACGACCTCGCCGGCTCGCGGGCCCACGCCCGGGCCCTGCACGCGGCCGGGCTGCTCGACGACGACGAGCTCGCCGGCCTGGTGGCCGGGCTGGAGGCGCTGGGGGAGCGCTACGCCGCGGGCGACCTGCAGCCCGACCCGGGCGACGAGGACGTCCACGGGGCCCTGGAGCGGCTGCTGCTGAACGAGGTGGGCGCCGACCTCGGCGGCCGGCTGCGGGCCGGCCGCAGCCGCAACGACCAGGTGGTGACGCTGTTCCGCGCCTACCTGCGCGACCACGCCCGCACGATCGCCGGTGCGGCCCTCGACCTCGTCGAGGCGCTGGCCGACCAGGCCGAGGCCAATCTCGGCGCCGTCATGCCCGGCCGCACGCACCTGCAGCACGCGCAGCCGATCCTGCTCAGCCACCACCTGCTCGCGCACGCCTGGCCGCTGCTGCGCGACGTCGCCCGCGTACGCGACTGGGACGCCCGCGCCGCCGAGTCGCCGTACGGCGGGGGAGCGCTGGCCGGCTCCACGCTGGGTCTCGATCCCGAGCAGGTGGCCGCCGACCTCGGCTTCGACCGTGCCAGCCCCAACTCGCTCGACGGCACCAGCGCGCGCGACTTCGCCGCGGAGGCGGCGTACGTGCTCGCGCAGATGGGCGTCGACCTGAGCCGCCTCGCGGAGGACGTCATCATCTGGGTGACCGCCGAGTTCGGCTTCGCCCGGCTCGACGACGCCTGGTCCACGGGGTCGAGCATCATGCCGCAGAAGAAGAACCCCGACATCGCCGAGCTCGCGCGGGGCAAGGCCGGCCGGCTGGTCGGCAGCCTCACCGGCCTGCTCACCACGCTCAAGGGACTGCCGCTGGCCTACGCGCGCGACCTGCAGGAGGACAAGGAGTCGCTCTTCGACTCCCTCGACACGTTGGCGGTGCTGCTCCCCGCGGTCACCGGCATGGTCGCCACGCTGCGCTTCGACCACGACCGCATGGCCGAGCTGGCACCGCGCGGCTTCTCGCTGGCCACCGACGTCGCCGAGTGGCTGGTCAAGCAGCGCGTCCCGTTCCGCGAGGCCCACGAGGTCGCCGGTGCCTGCGTACGTCGCTGCGAGGAGCTGGGCTGCGAGTTGGCCGACCTCACCGACGACCAGCTCGCCGAGATCGACCAGCGCCTGACCCCGGCCGTGCACGAGGTGCTCACCGTCGAGGGCTCGGTCGCCGCGCGCGACGGCCGCGGCGGCACCGCACCCGTGCAGGTCGCCGAGCAGCTCGCCGAGCTGCGCGCCGTCGTGGCCGACCACCGCGCGTGGATCTAGTGGCGCGGGTGCGACGTGCTGGGACGGTTCGCGTCGTCAGGGTGCGTGCATCGCAAGGCGGCGTCGTGTCGCAATACCGGGGCGTCTTCTCAGCGATGCCGACGCAGCGAGGTGCGTGCCATGGCGGCGACAACCGTCCCGTGATGTCGTGCGCGCGGCACTAGCCGGCCCGGTCCTCGACGTCGCCCCGCGCCTGCTGGGCGCCCGGCTCACCCACGCCGGCGTCACCGTCCGGCTGACCGAGGTCGAGGCGTACGCCGGCCCCGACGACCCCGGCTCCCACGCCTACCGCGGGCGCACCCCACGCAACGAGGTGATGTTCGGCCCGGCGGGCCGGCTCTACGTGTACTTCACCTACGGCATGCACTTCTGCGCCAACGTCGTCACCGGGTCCGACGGCGACCCGAGCGCCGTGCTGCTCCGGGCCGGCGAGATCGTCGACGGCCTCGACCTCGCGCGCTCGCGGCGTACGCGCGGTCCCGACCGCGACCTGGCCCGTGGTCCGGCGAGGCTGTGCCAGGCGCTCGCCATCGGCCGCGAGCAGAACGGCCTGGACCTCGCCGAGCTGTTGGTCCTCGGCGAGCCCGCGGGCGAGGTCGACACCGGCCCCCGCGTGGGCCTGCGTCACGCTGCCGACCGGCCCTGGCGGTTCTGGATCACCGGCGAGCCGACGGTCTCGCGCTACGTCGCAGCGAAGCCACGCCCGTCGAGCACCTGAGGCAGCAGGGCGCGCGTCGCGCGGGTGAGGTCGAGCGCATCGGCGGCAGCCGGGTCGACGAACACGATCTGCCGCCCCTCGCGGCACTCGACGTCGTCATCGGTGGCGGCGGTCTCGCCGCGGAAGACGAAGAACCGGTCCTCGCCGTGCAGGTCGCACGGCAGCACGACGTCGCCCAGCAGGCGGAGACCGTCGTGCACGAGCGTCGTCTCCTCCTCGAGCTCGCGGCGCGCGGCGGCGTCCGGCCTCTCGCCGGACTCGATGCCACCGCCGACGAGGCTCCACCGGTCGGGGTCGGTCGGGGCGTACTCGTCGCGCTCCTGCAGCAGCACCCAGCCACGCGCGTCGACCAGCCCGACCAGTGCCACGTCCATCGCCGCGACGCTACCGGCCCGGCATCGGGAGTAGGAGAGGTTTCAACGACCCGCCGACGGGCACGGTGACGGCACTCACAGTCTCGGAAACCGTCGGAGGACCGATGTCGCTCGCTCTGCTCGACCGCTCCCGCACCGTCGCGCCGCCCGGCTACAACCGCTGGCTGGTGCCGCCGGCCGCGCTGGCGATCCACCTCTGCATCGGGCAGGTCTACGCCACCAGCGTCTACAAGACGAGCCTGGTCGACCGCTTCGACACCAGCCTCACCGCGGTCGGGCTGACCTTCTCCATCGCGATCGTGGTGCTCGGTCTCTCGGCGGCGCTGTTCGGCACCTGGGTCGACACCGGCGGTCCGCGCCGCGCCATGGTGCTCGCCGCGCTGTGCTGGTCGGTCGGCTTCGGCGTGGGTGCGCTGGGCATCGCCAGCGGTCAGATCTGGCTGCTCTACCTGGGCTACGGCGTCATCGGCGGCGTCGGGCTCGGCATCGGCTACATCTCACCGGTCTCCACCCTCATCAAGTGGTTCCCCGACCGGCCCGGGCTGGCCACCGGGCTGGCCATCATGGGCTTCGGCGGCGGCGCCCTGGTGGCCTCGCCGCTGGAGAGCAAGCTCCTGGCCGCCTACGACTCCGGCTTCGACCCCAAGGACGCGACGTCGGTGGCCAGCGGGTCGGCCGTGGCCTCGATGTTCCTCACGCTCGGCGTGGCCTACCTGGTGCTGATGCTGTTCGGGGCCTGGCTGATCAAGGTGCCCGCCGACGGCTGGGTGCCGGCCGGCTTCGACCCGGCGAAGGCGAAGGCGCGGTCGATGGTCACCACCGCCAGCGTCTCGGCGGCCAACGCGATCCGCACGCCGAGCTTCTGGCTGCTGTGGGTGGTGCTCTTCTGCAACGTGACCGCCGGCATCGGCATCCTCGAGCAGGCGGCTCCGATGATCCAGGACTTCTTCCGCGACGGCGGCTCGTCCTCGGTAGACCCGGCCGCGGCCGCGGGCTTCGTCGGTCTGCTCTCGATCTGCAACATGGCCGGCCGCTTCGTGTGGTCCTCCACCTCCGACGTCATCGGCCGCAAGCCGATCTACGTGGTCTACCTCGGCATCGGCATCGTCTTGTACCTGCTGCTGGCGCTGGCCGGTCACCACTCGACGGCGCTGTTCGTGCTGCTGGCCGGCATCATCATCTCCTTCTACGGCGGCGGGTTCGCCACCGTGCCGGCCTACCTGCGCGACCTCTTCGGCACCTTCCAGGTGGGGGCGATCCACGGCCGGTTGCTGACCGCGTGGGCGGCGGCCGGCGTCGTCGGCCCGCTCATCGTCAACGGCTACCTCGATGCCCGCGGCACGCCCGGCCAGCTCACCTCCGACGCCTACCGTCCAGCCCTGCTGACGATGGTGGGCATCCTCGCCGTCGGCTTCGTGGCCAACCTGCTCATCCGGCCGGTGGCCGAGCGCTTCCACGAGCGTGGGCACGAGGAGAAGCAGCTCACCGAGCCGGCGACCCCGGCCACCACGCCCGCCGGCGCGGTGAGGGCCCGACCGCAGCCGGTGCTGGTCGGCGTCTCCTGGCTGGTGGTCGCGATCCCCATCGTCTTCGGGTTGCAGCAGACCCTGGCCAAGACCTCGAGCCTGTTCGGCTGATCGGCGACGCCTCACCGGCCGGCCAACGGGTTCTCCAGCACCCCCTCGATCGCCAGCGCGCTCGCGGGGTCGGCGAGGTCGACCATCTGCTGGTTGTTGCGCAGCTGCAGCCGGTTCAGGCACGACCGGGCGAAGGTCTCGGCGAACAGGTCGTGCTCGGCGAACCGCCCGGCCAGTGCGGGATGCGCCGCCTGGTAGTCGCGCGCGCAGCGGGCCACCTCGGCCCAGAAGCCCTCGGCGGGCAGCGTCCCGGCCTCGTCGAGGACCCCGGAGAGGAATCGCAGGAAGCAGTCGACGACGTCGGTGTGCACCGAGAGCAGCTGCAGCTCCTCGGGCACGTCGGCGCGGATCCGTTCCACGCCAGGCGGCAGCGGCGTTGAGGGCGAGAGCACCGCGACCTCCTCGCCGATGTCCTTCATCACCACGCGCACCGGCACGTGGTCGCGCAGCACGAGGATCACGTTCTCCCCGTGGGGCATGAACACCAGGTGGTGGGCGTAGAAGGCGTGCAGCACCGGCACCAGGTACGCGTCGAGGTAGGCCCGCAGCCACGCTTCCGGCTCGAGGCCGCTGGCCTCCACCAGCGCCGCGGCGTACGGCGTTCCCTTGGCGTCCACGTGCAGCAGCGAGGTCATCGACGCCAGCCGCTCGCCGTCGGCGACCTGGGGCGTCTCGCGCCACAGCGCCGCCAGCATCTTCGTGTACGGCGTGCTGCCGCACGCCGCGTACGACGGCTGGGTGTAGCCCACCGCGGCCACCTCGCGCAGCACCGAGAACCCGTGGCGCTGCAACGTCTCGTCGTCGGTCACGAGCGCGGCCACCCAGTCGTTGATCGCGGGCGTGTGCTCCATGTACGCCGGGGAGAGGCCGCGCAGGAAGCCCATGTTGAGCACCGACAGCGCGGTCTTGACGTAGCGCCGCTCGGGCCGCGACCGGTTGTAGAAGGTCCGTACCGACTGCTGCGCCTGGTAGTCGTCCGGCGCGGTGCCCAACCGCACGATGTCGCGACGGGCGACGTCTGGGGCGTAGGTGATCGCGATCTTGTGCTCCCACTGCCACGGATGGCACGGCATCAGCAGGTAGTCCTCGGCCTCGAGGCCCAGGTCGGCGAGCCGTTGGTCGAACCCGGCGCGGACCTCGGGGTCCAGCTCCTCGGCCAGCAGGTCCTCGTAGCCGAGGTCGTCGGCCAGCGCCAGCACCGACCGCGAGCGCCTCACCGCCAACCACACCAGGGCCACCGGCGCCGCCGTCTCCGGCGCGTAGGCCAGGTGGTCGGCGGCGCTCCAGCCCAGCCGGCCGTTGTTGGCCACGAAGCACGGATGTCCCTCGGTCATCGCCGCCTCGATCTCCTGGAACGACGCCTCCAGCAGCCCCGCCGACGTCGGTGCCTCCGGCCGGTCCTTCCAGCATCGGCCCGCCAGCGTGGAGGCGATCTCCTCCAGGTACACCGGCACCGTCGCCTCCGGCAGCGGCAGCCGGGAGCGGACGTCCAGCACGAAGCGCTGGGCGTCGATCCCCGTCCGTACGCCGTCCTCGAGCCGCGTCACCGTCACCGGGTCGACGAGCCAGTGCTCCAGCGGCAGCAGCCGCGCTCGGAACCGGTAGGTCACCTCGCCGTCGGCGGCCAGCGACCACCAGCCCTCGCCCTCCTCGACCGGGACGAGCAGCCGCTCGTGGGAGAGCTCGGCCAGCGCCTTGGCCACCAGATGCCGGTGGGCCGCCGCCATCCGCTCGGGGGTGAGGTGCGCGCTCACGAGGCCACCGCCGCGACGTAGTCCGACCGGCGGCAGAAGCTGAGCAGCGCCGTCTTGTCCGGCAGCTCCACCTCGCGCTCGGCGACGAAGCCCATCTCGGCGTTGAGCACCTGCACCGCGGCGTTGCGCACGTCGGGCTCCACCACCACGCGGCGCACCGTCGGGTCGGCGAAGCAGTGGTCCATCACCGCCCGCATCACCCGTCGGGTGAACCCGGGCATGCGCGCTCCCACCGGCGGCCCCACCAGCACGTGCATCCCCAGGTCGCCGGGGAGCACCTCGTACACCTGCGCCAGCGGCGAGTGCTCGGGGGAGTAGGTCTCGCACAAGAACACCGGGCGGTGGTCGATGCTGCCCAGCCAGGCGTCGTGGTGCGGGGAGGCCCCGATCTCCTCGTACGCCTCGCGCACCTCGGCCACGCTGGCGTCCTGCATCCCCCAGTACACGGCGTACGGCCGCGTCACCCAGTCGTGCAGCAACCCGGCGAAGCAGGTGGCGTCCAGCGGCTCGATCCCGATCACCGTCGTGCCTGCGCCATCGTCGAGGCGGGCAGCCCGAACTCCTGGAAGGCGATCCGGCGCTCCACCGGATACACCTCCTCGCCGGTGAGCTCCCGGATGATCACCGAGTTGCGGTAGGCGCCCATCCCGAGGTCGGGAGCGGTGAAGCCGTGCGAGTGCACCTCGCCGTTCTGCACGTAGATCTCCTTCTGGTGGTGGTCGATGGCGTATCCCTCGCCGACGTCCGGCCGGCCGAGGTCGTCCCAGCGGATCCGGTCGTGCACCGGCTCGAGGAAGCCGGGCAGCTCGGGCCGGTAGCCGGTGGCGAGCACGAGCCCCTCGGTGTCCAGGTCGCCGCGGTCGCCGGTTTCCTGGTGGTGCAGCGCCAGTCGGTAGCGCGTGCCGTCCCAGGTCGCGTCCGTCACCTCGACGTTGGTCAGCAGCTGCGTGTCGACCTCCGCGCGCAGGTGCGTGGCGTAGAGCCGGTCGAAGATCGAGTCCACGAGGTCGCCGCTGATGCCCTTGTACAGCTGGCGCTGCGAGGCCAGCAGCGCGTCGCGACGCTCCCGCGGCAGGCCGTGGAAGTAGCCGGCGTACTCCGGCGAGGTCATCTCCAGCGTGAGCTTCGTGTACTCCAGCGGGAAGAACCGCGGCGACCTCGTCACCCAGCGCAGCGCGTAGCCGCCGTCCTCGATCCCGTCGAGCAGGTCGGCGAAGATCTCCGCCGCGCTCTGGCCGCTGCCGACCACCGTGATGCTCTCGCAGGTCCGCAGCCCATCGCGGCAATGCAGGTAGTCGCCGCTGTGCACCGCCGGCCCGGGCAGCCCGGCCAGCGCCGGTGGCACGTACGCCGGTGTCCCGGTGCCCACCACCAGCCGCCGCGCGTGGTGCTCGTACGCGGCACCGGTGCGCGGGTCGCGGCTGTGCACGACGTAGTGGTCGCCGGTGTGGGTGACCTCCTCGACGCGACGGTCGAACTCCACCGACCGCAGCCGCCGCGTGGCCCAGCGGCAGTAGTCGTCGTACTCCGAGCGCAGCGGGTAGAAGCTCTCGCGGATGTAGAACGGGTACAGCCGGCCGCGGTCCTTGAGGTAGGCCAGGAACGAGTAGGGCGAGGTCGGGTCGGCCATCGTCACCAGGTCGGCCAGGAACGGCACCTGGAGCGTCGCCTCGGGCAGCAGCATCCCCGGGTGCCAGGAGAAGTCGTCCTCGGCCTCGAGGAAGACGCCGTCCAGGCCGGCCACCGGCGCCGTGAGGCAGGCCAGACCGAGGTTGAACGGGCCGAGCCCGACGGCCACGAAGTCGTGCACCTCCATCAGCCGGCCTGCCGCTCGTCGACCCAGCAGTCGCCGGCCGCGCTCGCGTGCTCGCGCACCAGGTCGAGAACCGCAGCGAGGTCGGCCACGGTGGTCGCCGGGTTGAGCAGGGTCAGCTTCAGGTACGCCCGTCCGTCGATCTCGGTGAGCGCCACCATGGCGCGCCCCGAGGCCACGAGCGCGCGTCGGGCCTGCCGGTTCACCTCGTCCAGCGCGTCCTCGTCCAGCCAGTCGGGTGCGTAGCGGAACACCACCGTGCTCAGCTGCGGCCGCTGGTACAGCTCGAGGTCCCGGTCGTCGGCGATCACCCGCGCCACCTCGCTGGCCAGGTCGCACACCGCGTCGAGCATGGCGCCGACCCCGTCGGCCCCCAAGGTGCGCAGCGTGCACCACAGCTTGAGCGCGTCGAAGCGTCGTGTCGTCTGCAGGCTCTTGTCGACCTGGTTCGGCACGGCGTCGGGCCCCTCGTCGGCCGGGTTGAGGTAGGCCGCGTGGTGGCGCACGTGCCGCATCGAGGCGGCGTCGCGCACCAGCACCGCGCTGGAGGCCACCGGCTGGAAGAACGTCTTGTGGAAGTCCACCGTCACCGAGTCGGCGCGCTCGATCCCGTCGAGCAGGTGCCGTCGCCGCAGCGAGGTCATCAGCCCGCCGCCGTACGCCGCGTCGACGTGCAGCCAGACGCCGAAGGCCCGGCAGACCTGCGCGATGCGTGCCAACGGGTCCACCGCACCCAGGTCCGTCGTCCCCGCCGTGGCCACGAGGGCCATCGGCACGAGCCCCGCGGTCTCCAGCCTCACCAGCTCGGCCACCAGGGCGTCGGGATCCATGCGGTGCCTCTCGTCGGTGGCCACCTCGACGACCGCGTCGTCGCCCAGCCCGAGCAGGTGGGTCGCCGTGTGCACGCTGAAGTGCCCGTCGGCCGTGGCGAGCACGCGCAGCCGGTGCAGGTCGTGCGGCAAGCGGCCGCCCACCGTCTCCAGCGCGTGCCCGCGCGCCACCGCGAGTGCGTGGGTGTTCGAGGCCGTCCCGCCGCTGGTGAACACGCCGTCGGCCCGCGCAGGCAGCCCGAGGCGGCCGGCGGTCCAGGAGAGCAGGTGACGCTCCATGGTGGTGGCCGTGCCGCTCTGGTCCCAGGTGTCCATCGAGGTGTTCACGGCGCTGGCCAGCTGGTCGGCCACCACGGCCGAGGTGGCCACCGGGCAGTTCAGGTGCGCGGCGTAGCCGGGGTGGTGGAACCACACGGCGTCGCGCAGATAGAGCCGCTCCACCTCCGCGAGCACCTCCTCGGGCCGTCCCAGCGGCCGGTCGAGGTCCACGCGCTCGACGCGGCGACGGCTCGAGGCCGGCGTCGTCCCGGAGAACGGGGTGGGTGCCTGCGCCAGGTGTCGGGCGACGAGTGCCGCCGCCTGGGTCGAGAGCTGGGCGTACTCCTGAGCGCCTTCGGCGTCGAGGAGTCCGGACGGTGGTGCGGAGGTCCCGAGCATGGCCTGCCTTCCAAGTAGGTAAGCCTTACCTAACTGAACAAGTCGGGCGTGCCGCAACCCGTGGAGACCTTCGCCACGCGGGAAACCGCGGGCGGTGCCCGCGAGCGATGCGGCAGGCTGGAGTCGTGAGCGCTGCTGTGGACCCCGGACTCTGGGACGACCTGACCTGGCGTGGCCTGATCGCCAACTCGACGGACGCCGATGCGCTGCGTGCCGCCCTGAGCGCCGGCAGCGTCGGCTTTTACGTGGGCTTCGACCCCTCGGCGCCGAGCCTGCACATGGGGCACCTGGTCCAGGTGCTCACGGCCAAGCGGTTGCAGCTGGCCGGCCACACGCCCTACGCCCTCGTCGGCGGCGCCACCGGCATGATCGGCGACCCGCGCGACGCCGGGGAGCGCGTGCTGAACCCCCTCGACACCGTCCAGGAGTGGGTCGCGCGCATCCGGAGCCAGATCGAGCCGTTCTTGTCCTTCGAGGGCGACAACGCCGCCACGATGGTCAACAACTACGACTGGACCGCGGGCCTGTCGACCATCGACTTCCTGCGCGACATCGGCAAGCACTTCCCGGTCAACCGGATGCTGGCCCGCGACGTCGTGCGCAACCGGCTCGAGGACGGCATCTCCTACACCGAGTTCAGCTACGTCCTGCTGCAGTCGATGGACTTCCTCGAGCTGTTCCGCCGCCACGGTGTGACGCTGCAGTTCGGCGGCTCCGATCAGTGGGGCAACCTCACCGCCGGCGTCGAGCTGATTCGGCGGGCGGCGGGGGAGCGGGTCCACGCCATCGCGACCCCGCTGATGACCAAGGCCGACGGCACCAAGTACGGCAAGACCGAGGGCGGTGCGCTGTGGCTCGACCCGGCCATGCTCTCGCCGTACGCCTTCCACCAGTTCTGGCTCAACGCCGAGGACGAGAAGGTCGGCGAGCTGCTGCGCGTCTTCACCTTCCTGCCCCGCGAGGAGATCGAGGCG
>NZ_RDBE01000003.1:571-13071 GCF_003674065.1 Nocardioides mangrovicus | reverse complement strand
CGCAGTGTCTGTCCAGGCAGTCGGTATCGATGGCGATCGTCCATCGGCCGGCATTGCTCACTAGTGGAACGTCGATTAGTTGGCCTGCTCCTGCGAGAGCACTCGTCAGTACTGCGCCGTCCTCGGACGTCGCGTGGAACCTCGGGTTGTGATCGTGGAGGTGGGCTTGGCACACTGTTGGGTCCTGAGGGATCGATGCCGAAGGCACGAACTCTCGACTCGGACCGTCCTCACCACGAACTGCCAGCCACGCTGGTCAGCGGGAGTCATGAGGACGGGTTCCGCCCGTATCTTGAGAACTACACAGTGGACGCGAGCATCTTTGTAGCAAGACAAGCTACTAAGGGCACATGGTGGATGCCTTGGCACCAAGAGCCGATGAAGGACGTAGGAGCCTGCGATAAGCCCCGGGAAGTTGGCAACCGAGCGTTGATCCGGGGATTTCCGAATGGGGAAACCCAGCTGGAGTCATGTCCAGTTACCTCTGCCTGAACACATAGGGCAGTTGGAGGGAACGTGGGGAAGTGAAACATCTCAGTACCCACAGGAAGAGAAAACAACAGTGATTCCGAGAGTAGTGGCGAGCGAAATCGGAACAGGCCAAACCTTCTGCGTGTGATAGCCGGCAGGCGTTGCGCAGTTGGGGTTGTGGGGCCGTCACGTAGGTACTGCCGTACCTACACAGAGTCATAAACCATCGATGAAGTCGAAGAGGACTGGAAAGTCCCGGCGTAGAGGGTGATACCCCCGTACACGTAAGTCGATGGCTCTGAGACGTCACCCCAAGTAACACGGAACCCCTGAAATTCCGTGTGAATCTGGCGGGACCACCCGTTAAGCCTAAATACTCCTTGGTGACCGATAGCGGACAAGTACCGTGAGGGAAAGGTGAAAAGTACCCCTGGCGGGGAGTGAAATAGTACCTGAAACCATGTGCCTACAATCCGTTGGAGCCTCTCCTTGTGGGGGGTGACAGCGTGCCTTTTGAAGAATGAGCCTGCGAGTTTGCGTCGTGTCGCAAGGTTAACCCGTGTGGGGAAGCCGTAGCGAAAGCGAGTCCGAATAGGGCGACTGAGTGGCACGATCAAGACCCGAAGCGAAGTGATCTATCCATGGCCAGGTTGAAGCGCGGGTAAGACCGCGTGGAGGACCGAACCCACCAGGGTTGAAAACCTGGGGGATGAGCTGTGGATAGGGGTGAAAGGCCAATCAAACTTCGTGATAGCTGGTTCTCCCCGAAATGCATTTAGGTGCAGCGTTGCGTGTTTCTTGCCGGAGGTAGAGCACTGAATGGTCTAGGGGGCCCACAAGCTTACCGAAATCAATCAAACTCCGAATGCCGGCAAGTGAGAGCGCAGCAGTGAGACTGCGGGGGATAAGCTCCGTAGTCGAAAGGGAAACAGCCCAGACCATCAGCTAAGGCCCCTAAGCGGTGACTAAGTGGAAAAGGATGTGAAGTCGCAGAGACAACCAGGAGGTTGGCTTAGAAGCAGCCACCCTTGAAAGAGTGCGTAATAGCTCACTGGTCAAGTGATTTTGCGCCGACAATGTAGCGGGGCTCAAGTCATCCGCCGAAGCTATGGCATTCGCGCACGTACACAGGCCTTCGTGGTCCAGTGGCGCGGATGGGTAGGGGAGCGTCGTGTGGCGAGTGAAGCGACGGAGTGATCCAGTCGTGGACGCCACACGAGTGAGAATGCAGGCATGAGTAGCGAATGAAGAGTGAGAAACTCTTCCGCCGAATGATCAAGGGTTCCAGGGTCAAGCTAATCTGCCCTGGGTAAGTCGGGACCTAAGGCGAGGCCGACAGGCGTAGTCGATGGACAACGGGTTGATATTCCCGTACCGGCAAAACAGCGCCCATGACGAGCCCGGTGATGCTAAGTGCCCAAAACCTTCGGGATCCTTCGGGACGATGAAGGCGGAGCGCACGACCCGAACCGGTAGTAGTCAAGCGATGAGGTGACGCAGGAAGGTAGTCCAACCGCGGCGATGGTTGTCCGTGGGTAAGGATGTAGGGCGAGACGTAGGCAAATCCGCGTCTCACGTGCCTGAGATCCGACACCGGGCCCCATTAGGGGAGCGTGGATGATCCTATGCTGCCGAGAAAAACCTCTAGCGAGCTGTGCGCCGCCCGTACCCCAAACCGACTCAGGTGATCAGGTAGAGAATACCAAGGCGATCGAGTGAACCATGGTTAAGGAACTCGGCAAAATGCCCCCGTAACTTCGGGAGAAGGGGGGCCGGATTTGTCAGTGCACTTGCTGCATGAAGCAATGATGGCCGCAGAGACCAGGCCCAAGCGACTGTTTACTAAAAACACAGGTCCGTGCGAAGTCGAAAGACGATGTATACGGACTGACTCCTGCCCGGTGCTGGAAGGTTAAGGGGACGTGTCAGCCCATTCGTGAGCGAAGCGCAGAACTTAAGCCCCAGTAAACGGCGGTGGTAACTATAACCATCCTAAGGTAGCGAAATTCCTTGTCGGGTAAGTTCCGACCTGCACGAATGGAGTAACGACTTGGGCGCTGTCTCAACCGTGGACTCGGCGAAATTGCACTACGAGTAAAGATGCTCGTTACGCGCGGCAGGACGGAAAGACCCCGGGACCTTCACTACAATTTGGTATTGGTGTTTGGTTCGATTTGTGTAGGATAGGTGGGAGGCTGTGAAGCGTGGACGCCAGTTCATGTGGAGCCAACGTTGAAATACCACTCTGATCGAATTAGATATCTAACCTAGGTCCGTTATCCGGATCAGGGACAGTGCCTGATGGGTAGTTTAACTGGGGCGGTTGCCTCCTAAAATGTAACGGAGGCGCTCAAAGGTTCCCTCAGCCTGGTTGGCAATCAGGTTTCGAGTGTAAGTGCACAAGGGAGCTTGACTGTGAGAGTGACAACTCGAGCAGGGACGAAAGTCGGAACTAGTGATCCGGCGCTGGCATGTGGAAGCGGCGTCGCTCAACGGATAAAAGGTACCCCGGGGATAACAGGCTGATCTTCCCCAAGAGTCCATATCGACGGGATGGTTTGGCACCTCGATGTCGGCTCGTCGCATCCTGGGGCTGGAGTAGGTCCCAAGGGTTGGGCTGTTCGCCCATTAAAGCGGCACGCGAGCTGGGTTTAGAACGTCGTGAGACAGTTCGGTCCCTATCCGCCGCGCGCGCAGGAAACTTGAGAAAGGCTGTCCCTAGTACGAGAGGACCGGGATGGACGAACCTCTGGTGTGCCAGTTGTTCTGCCAAGAGCACGGCTGGTTGGCTACGTTCGGAAGTGATAACCGCTGAAAGCATCTAAGCGGGAAGCACGTTTCAAGATGAGGTTTCCCACCGGGTTAACCGGGTAAGGCCCCCAGTAGACGACTGGGTTGATAGGCCGGAGGTGTACAGCAGCAATGCCCAGCCGACCGGTACTAATAGGCCGAGGGCTTGTCCCTCAAAGATGTTGCGCGTCCACTGTGTAGTTCCCGAGTTATGGTCGGGATAACCGAATCTAACTCCATAGAGTTTCGGCGGCCATAGCGAGAGGGAAACACCCGGCTCCATTCCGAACCCGGAAGTTAAGCCTCTCAGCGCCGATGGTACTGCAGCCGGGAGGCTGTGGGAGAGTAGGACGTCGCCGGACATTACTTTGCGCAAGGGCCACCCTTTTTCGGGTGGCCCTTGCTGCGTTTGACGACCAAGTGGAAGGCGGGATCATCGGTGCCCGAGAATCAGCGCGGCGGCCGAGGCGATCGACCCCGCTCCAACGACCAGCGCTCCGGCGGTAATCGGTCCGGCGGGAATCGGGCCGGCGACAAGCGCGGCGGCGAACGGCGCGGCGAGCAGCGTTCCTCAGGCAAGGGCCGCGGCTCGTCGGGCGGTAACGGCGGCGGCGGCGGTCGTCGCGGCGACTGGCGCGGACGCGCCGAGCGTGATCGCACGCCGACGCCCCGCAGCGTCGAGCAGGAGCGCTACGACGGTCCTCCGATCCCCGAGCAGGTGACCGGCAAGGAGCTCGACCGGTCGGTGCGTGCCCAGTTGGCGAGCCTGCCCGAGAAGCTGGGGGAGCGCGTGGCGCGGCACCTCGTGGCCGCGGGGCTGCTCCTCGAGGACGATCCCGCCACGGCCTACCAGCACACCCTGGCGGCGCGTGCTCGAGCCGGCCGATTGGCGGTGGTGCGCGAGGCGGTGGGCGAGGCGGCCTACGCCTCCGGGGAGTTCGCCGAGGCCCTCACCGAGCTGCGGGCGGCTCGACGGATGAACGGGGCCAAGGACTACCTGGCCATGATGGCCGACTGCGAGCGTGCACTCGGCCGTCCCGACCGGGCGCTGGAGCTGCTGCGCGGCGTCGATCGCGACGGCCTGCCGGCCGAGCTGAAGGCCGAGCTGACCATCGTCGAGGCCGGTGCGCGCCGCGACCGAGGAGAGCTCGACGCGGCGCTGCGCACGCTGGAGCAGGCTCCGCTGATGACCCAGACCCGTGCCACTTGGGTTGCCCGGCTGCGCTACGCCTACGCCGACATCCTGCTCGCTGCCGATCGTCGGCAGGACGCGCTGACCTGGTTCCACCGCACCGAGGCCGTCGACGCCGAGGAGGCGACCGACGCCGCCGACCGGGCGGCCGAGCTGGAGCGCTCGCTCGAGGGCTGAGTCAGAGCTGGAGGGCTGACGCCGAGCTCGGGCGTCCTGGCCGGGGTCGTTTCGCGTCCACGGTCGCCGACATCGCCGGGTTGTCCACAGCCGTTCGCTCCACGGTGGTCCTGGCCGTGGCACTGCCGCACAGTGGTCGGCGGAGGTGAACACCAGATGGGTGAGGACGAGCAGGCGGGTGCGACGGCAGTCGTGAACCAGGTGCGGTTGTGCGGGAGGGTGGCCGCCGAGCCGGTGGAGCGAGTGCTGCCGAGCGGGGCGCACATCGTCAGCGTGCGATTGATCCTGACGCGCGACCAGACAGCGATGACCCGCGGATCGCAGCAGAAGTCCGACTGGGTGGAGTGCTCTGGCTGGAGCGCGGCGTTGCGCCGCAAGATGGACGGCTGGCAGCCCGGTGACATCGTCTCGGTGGAGGGTGCACTGCGGCGCCGGCACTACCGCCATGGCGGCGGCAGCGGCAGTGTGATCGAGATCGAGGTGCTCGCCGCCAAGCGGACCCAGCGCGCACCGGTCACGGTGTGAGGGCGATGCGCCACTGCGTCGGCGTGGTGCGAGGATCGCGGTGTGCTCGGTTCCTGCGACGTCTCCTTGAGCAGCCGCTACGACCTGGCGGTGCTCGACCTCGATGGCGTGGTCTACGTCGGGCCGCAGGCGGTGCCGGGCGCGCCCGGCCACCTGTCGCGGGCCCGGGAGGCCGGGATGGCGCTGGCCTTCGTGACCAACAACGCCGCCCGGACGCCCGGCTCGGTGGCCGAGCACCTGCGTTCCCTGGGCGTCGAGGCGGCCCCCGAGGACGTCGTGACGTCGGCGCAGGCCGCGTCGCGACTGCTGGCCGAGGACCTCGAACCCGGTGCGCCGGTCTATGTCATCGGTGGCGAGGGCCTGTACCAGGCGCTGGAGGAGCAGGGGCTGCGGGCGCTCACCTCGCTCGACGGGGCCGAGCCACAGGCGGTGGTGCAGGGCTACGGACCGCAGATGCCCTGGCGCCAGGTGGTGATGGGCGCGATCTTGGTCGCCCGCGGTCTGCGCTGGGTGGCGACGAACACCGACGCCACGATCCCCACCGACGTCGGCATCGGCCCGGGCAACGGCGCCTTGGTGGACCTGGTGGCACGCTTCAGCGAGCGCGAGCCCGAGGTCGCGGGCAAGCCGGAGTCGCCGCTGTTTCGCGAGACGCTGATCCGGGTCGGTGGCGAACGGCCGCTGATGGTGGGTGACCGGCTCGACACCGACATCCTCGGGGCCCGTCGGCTGGGCTGGGACAGCCTGGTGGTGCTGACCGGGGTCACCGACCTCGCCACGCTCGTGGCGGCTCCGCCGGACCAGCGGCCCACCTACGTCGCGGCCGACCTGGCCGGGCTCGCCGAGCCACAGCCGGCGCCCGAGCCGGCGGCCGGGGGAGAGCGCGTCGAGCTGGGGGGCTGGTCGGCCGAGGTGGCGCAGGGCGAGCTGGTGGTCAGCGGTGATGGCAGCGCGGACGACTGGTGGCGGGTGGTGGCGAGCGCCGGCTGGTCTCATCTGGACAGCTCCGGCGAGCCGGTCGCTGTGGCCGGGCTGCAGCCGCCGGCGGGCCGCGGGCACTAGCGTGGACCGCATGTCCGAGCAGGAGCCCGAGGAGACCGACAGCGCGTCCGCCGAGTTGCTAGACGAGGTCGGTGAGTCGGCCGAGGTCGAGGAGGAATGGGCCGAGGCCGACGCGGCGCCCGCGAGCGCCGCCGAGGACGACGCCGAGAGCGACCCCGAGGACGACGCCGAGAGCGACGCCGAGGACGACGCCGAGGACGACGCCGAGGAGCCGGTCGTCCCCGACGCGCCCAGCACCGGCAGCGATGAGGTGGACGAGGTGATCGCCCGGCTCGGCGCCGTCGAGGAGCTCGGCGTCCACGACCACGTCGCGGTCTTCGAGGAGGCCCATCAGTCGCTGCGGCGAGCGCTCGACTCCGCAGGCTGAGGAAGACCGGCCGAGCAAGAGCGGCCGAGCAAGACCGGCTGACGGAAAGACCGGCTGACGAGGAGCAGGGTGGCCACCGATCGACCACGACGGCTGCGGCTGGACGCCGAGCTGGTGCGCCGTGGGGCGGCGAGGTCGCGTGAGCAGGCGGCGGTGCTGATCGCCGCCGGCCGGGTCAGCGTGAACGGAGCGACGGCGGGGAAGGCGGCGACGGGGGTGACCGTGGACGCCGACATCGTGGTGCGCGAGGACGCCGACGACCCGGGCTACGTCTCCCGTGGTGGTCACAAGCTGGCCGGGGCCCTGGCCGACTTCGGCGCGCTGGGTCTCTCGGTGGCCGGGCGTCGGTGCCTGGACGCGGGAGCGTCGACCGGCGGGTTCACCGACGTGTTGCTGCGCGAGGGCGCGGCAGCGGTGGTGGCGGTCGACGTCGGCTACGGACAGCTGGCCTGGCGGCTGCGGGAGGACCCGCGGGTCGAGGTGCACGACCGCACGAATATCCGCGACCTCGACCTCGCGGTGGTGGGCGAGCCGGTCGATGTGGTGGTCGGTGACCTCTCCTTCATCTCGCTGCGGCTGGTGCTGCCGGCGCTGGTGGGGGTCACGCGTCGCGACGGTGACCTGGCGCTGATGGTGAAACCGCAGTTCGAGGTGGGCCGCGAGCGGCTGGGCAAGGGCGGCGTGGTGCGCAACCTCGACGATCGTGCGGCGGCCGTCGAACAGGTTGCGGCGGCCGCGGGCGACCTGGGCTGGGGCGCCCAGGCGGTCACCGTGAGCCCACTGCCGGGACCCTCGGGCAACGTCGAGTTCTTCTTGTGGCTGCGCTCGGCGCCGGCGCGCGTCGACGCCGCGGCGGTGCGGGAGGTCGTGGAGCGGTCGGTGCCGGGTGAGAGGCTGACGCGGTGAGCTCGTCGTCCCCCGACCGGTCCGGCACCCCGCGGCGGGTGCTGCTGCTCACGCACACTGGTCGCGACGAGGCGGTCGACGTCGCCCGCAAGGTGGCCGACGCCCTGCGCGGCCACGGCATCCTGGTGCGGGTGCCCACCGACGAGGCGGTGGACCTCGGGCTGTTCGCGCCCGAGGTGGAGGTGGCCGAGGACGACCTCGCCGCCGGGTGCGAGTTGGCGGTGGTGATCGGCGGCGACGGCACGATCCTGCGGGCCGCGGAGGTGACCCACGGTCTCGGCACGCCGCTACTCGGGGTCAACCTGGGGCACGTCGGCTTCCTGGCCGAGGCGGAGCGCGACGACCTCGAGCACACCATCGAGGCGATCGTCGCCCGCAGCTACGACATCGAGGACCGCCTCACCGTCGACGTGGAGGTCTTCCACGGCGGCGCGCACGTGATGAGCTGCTGGGCGCTGAACGAGGCGAGCGTCGAGAAGGCGTCGCGGCAGCGGATGCTGGAGGTGGTCGTCGAGATCGACGGACGACCGCTCTCGCGCTGGGGGTGCGACGGCGTGGTCTGCGCGACCCCCACCGGCTCCACCGCCTACAACTTCAGTGCGGGAGGGCCGGTCGTGTGGCCCGGCGTGGAGGCGCTCCTGATCGTGCCGATCAGCGCCCACGCGCTGTTCGCGCGGCCGATGGTGGTGGCGCCGACGTCGGTGCTCGCACTGGAGGTGCTCGCGGAGAGCGCGACGCCGGGGGTGCTGTGGTGCGACGGGCGCCGGATGCAGGAGCTGCCGGTGGGCTCGCGGGTCGTGGTGCGCCGCGGCGCCCAGCCGGTGCGGCTGGCCCGGCTGCACGAGGCGCCGTTCAGCGACCGGCTGGTGGCCAAGTTCGGGTTGAGCGTCGAGGGCTGGCGCGGGTCGGCACGATGAGGCGAGCAGCATGAGGCGAGCACGATGAGGCGAGCACCGTGATCGAGGAGCTGCGGATCCGCTCGCTCGGCGTCATCGAGGAGTCGGTGCTCGAGCTGGGGCCGGGACTCTCGGTCATCACCGGCGAGACCGGAGCCGGCAAGACGATGCTGGTCACGGCGCTGGGCCTGCTGCTGGGCGGACGGGCCGACTCCGGTGCGGTGCGCACCGGCGCGCGCAACGCCCGGGTGGAGGGTCGTTTCACCGTGGGCGAGGGGGCCTCGGCCAGCCTCGGCGAGGCCGTCGAGGAGGTCGGCGGAGAGCCGGAGGACGACGGGTCGGTGCTGATGGCGCGCCAGGTGTCGGCGGAGGGGCGCTCGCGCGCGTTCGCCGGGGGTGCCGCCGTGCCGGTGGGGAGCCTGGCCGAGCTGACCGACGACCTGGTCGCGGTGCACGGCCAGTCCGACCAGCACCGGCTGCTGCGCGCCGAGGCGCAGCGTCACGCCCTCGACAGCTTCGCCGGCAAGCCGGTGCTCGGCCCGCTGGCCGACTACGAGCGCGACTACGCCCGGTTGCGCGAGGTCGAGCGGGAGCTGGACGACGTGACCCGCCACGCGCGCGAGCGGGCGCGGGAGGCCGACCTGCTGCGCCACGGCCTGGCCGAGATCGAGCAGGTGGCACCGCAGCCGGGGGAGGACGCCGACCTGGCCGGCGAGGAGCAGCGGCTGGGCTACGCCGACGAGCTGCGGACGGCCGCCGAGCAGGCCCGTGAGGTGCTGACCTCCGACGAGGGCGCTCCCGACGCCCTCGGCGCGACGACCGCGGCGCGCAAGCTGCTCGAGGACGTCCGCGACCACGACCCCCAGGTGGCGGCGCTGGCCGACCGGCTGGCCGAGGTGACCTACCTGCTCGGCGATGTGGCGGCCGACGTCGCCTCCTACGCCGCGGCGCTGGACTCCGATCCGGCCCGGCTCGCCGCGGTCTCCGAGCGCCGGGCGTCGCTGACGGCGCTGACGCGCAAGTACGGCGAGAACCTCGAGGAGGTGCTGGCCTGGGCCCGGACCTCCTCGCTGCGGCTGCTCGACCTCGACGGCACCGACGAGCGGATCGAGGAGCTGCAGGGCGAGCGGACCGCGCTGCTCGAGCGGCTCGGGTCGCTCGCGGCCTCGTTGACCGCGGCCCGCACCAAGGCGGCGCGACGGCTGGAGAAGCAGGTCACCGCCGAGCTGGGGCTGCTGGCGATGCCCCACGCACGGGTCACCGTGGCGGTCGGCCGTCGCGACGAGCTGGGGCCGCACGGTCTCGACGACGTCGAGCTGCTGCTGGCCGCCAACCAGGGCGCCGAGGCGCGGGCGCTGGCCAAGGGCGCCTCGGGCGGGGAGCTGAGCCGGGTGATGCTGGCGTTGGAGGTGGTGCTCGCGGGCACCAGCCCGGTGCCGACCTTCGTCTTCGACGAGGTCGACGCGGGCGTCGGCGGCAAGGCGGCGGTCGAGGTCGGGCGCCGGCTGGCGATGCTGGCCCGGTCCGCGCAGGTGGTCGTGGTGACGCACCTGCCGCAGGTAGCGGCGTTCGCCGACCACCACGTCGTGGTGGCCAAGTCCAGCGACGGGCTGGTCACCACCTCCGGGCTCACCGTGCTCGACGAGGACGGCCGCGTGCGCGAGCTGTCACGGATGCTGGCCGGCATGGAGGCCTCCGAGACCGCACTGGCCCACGCCGAGGAGCTGCTGGCGTCGGCACGAGCAGCCCGTTCGGTGGGATAGGATGGAATCCCGTAGACGTTTCGACCTACGGGAGCCCCTTTGGTAGAGCGACAGCCCACCAAGCACGTGTTCGTCACCGGGGGCGTCGCCTCCTCACTCGGCAAGGGCCTGACGGCCTCGAGCCTGGGCAATCTGCTGAAGTCTCGCGGGTTGCGGGTGACGATGCAGAAGCTCGACCCCTACCTCAACGTCGACCCCGGGACGATGAACCCGTTCCAGCACGGTGAGGTCTTCGTGACCGACGACGGGGCCGAGACCGACCTCGACGTCGGCCACTACGAGCGGTTCTTGGACACCGAGCTGAACCAGATCGCCAACGTGACCACCGGGCAGGTGTACTCCCAGGTCATCGCCAAGGAGCGGCGCGGCGACTACCTGGGCGACACGGTGCAGGTGATCCCGCACATCACCAACGAGATCAAGGACCGGATCCGCGCGATGGGCGGACCCGCGAGCGGACCCGACCACGTCGACGTCGTGATCACCGAGATCGGCGGCACCGTGGGCGACATCGAGTCGCTGCCGTTCCTGGAGGCGGCGCGGCAGGTGCGCCACGACATCGGTCGTGACAACTGCTTCTTCCTGCACGTCTCGCTGGTGCCCTACATCGGGCCGTCGGGGGAGCTGAAGACCAAGCCGACGCAGCACTCGGTGGCCTCGCTGCGCTCCATCGGCATCCAGCCCGACGCCCTGGTGTGCCGGGCCGACCGCGAGCTGCCGACCTCGATCAAGAAGAAGATCTCGCTGATGTGCGACGTCGACCAGGAGGCGGTGGTGACCGCCGCCGACGCGCCGTCGATCTACGACATCCCCAAGGTGCTGCACCGCGAGGGACTCGACGCCTACGTCGTGCGGCGGCTGAACCTGCCGTTCCGCGACGTGGACTGGACCCGGTGGGACGACCTGCTGCAGAAGGTCCACCACCCCAGCGAGGAGGTCTCGGTGGCGCTGGTCGGCAAGTACGTCGACCTCCACGACGCCTACCTCTCGGTCAACGAGGCACTGCGCGCCGGCGGCTTCGCCCACGACGCCAAGGTCGACGTGGTGTGGGTGCCCTCCGACGAGTGCGAGACCCCCGACGGCGCCGCGCGTCACCTGGCCGACGTCGACGCGGTGTGCGTGCCGGGTGGCTTCGGCATCCGCGGCATCGAGGGCAAGCTCGGGGCGCTGCGCTACGCGCGCACGCACGGCATCCCGACGCTGGGCCTGTGCCTGGGCCTGCAGTGCATGGTGATCGAGTACGCCCGCGACGTCGCCGGCCTGGCCAAGGCGGCCTCGACCGAGTTCGACCCCGAGTGCCCCGAGCCGGTCATCGCGACCATGGCCGAGCAGCACGCGTTCGTGGAGGGAGCCGGCGACCTCGGCGGCACGATGCGGCTGGGGCTCTACCCGGCCGATCTGGCCGAGGGGTCGTTGGTGCGCGAGGCCTACGGGCAGGCGCGGGTGCAGGAGCGCCACCGCCACCGCTACGAGGTCAACAACGCCTACCGCGACCAGCTGGCCGACGCCGGTCTGGTGTTCTCGGGGATGTCGCCGGACCGCAACCTGGTCGAGTACGTCGAGCTGCCGCGCGACGTGCACCCCTACTACGTCGCCACGCAGGCCCACCCCGAGCTGCGCTCGCGTCCCACCCGGCCGCACCCGCTGTTCGTCGGCCTGATCGGTGCCGGCCTGGCCCGCCAGCGCGAGCTGCGGTTCCCCCTCGACGAGTCCGGGCTGCGCCGAGCGCCCGCGCCCGCCGACGGTCAGCCCGTGTCGTGAGCGCTCCGATGGTCGGCGACGAGCCCGGCTCGTGGCCGGTGGCCGAGAGCACCGACCTGCACCGCGACCACTGGGTCCTGGCGCTGCGGGCCGACCGGATCACCGCCCCCTCGGGCGGCGATCCGTTCCGACGCCTGGTGGTCGAGCTGCCGGGGGCGGTGATGATCCTCGCCGTCGACGCCGAGGATCGCGTGGTGGTGCTGCGGCAGTACCGGCACCCGGTGGGTGCGCGACTGGTGGAGCTTCCCGCGGGTTTGCTCGACGTCGCGGGGGAGGACCCCGAGGACGCTGCGCGCCGGGAGCTGCGCGAGGAGGCCGGCCTGGCCGCCGAGCACTGGGAGCACCTGCTCACCGTCTACCCCTCGCCCGGCATCAGCTCCGAGACGCACGCCATCTACCTGGCCACCGGGCTGAGCGAGGTCGGACGCGGCGACTTCGTCGTCGAGCACGAGGAGGCGGAGATGAGCGTCGAGCGGGTGCCGTTCGACGATCTCGTCGACGCCGTGCTCGACGGCCGGGTCCGCGACGCGCCGCTGGCCGTCGGCCTGTTGGCGTATCAGGTGCGCCGCGCCCGCGAGTAGTCTCCGCCG
>NZ_RDBE01000003.1:0-520 GCF_003674065.1 Nocardioides mangrovicus | reverse complement strand
CGAAGATCGTGGAGTCGGCTGATGAGGTGTGGGGCACCGCGGAGATGGTGTTGAAGGTCAAGGAGCCGATCGCTGAGGAGTATCACCGGATGCGGGAGGGTCTGGTGTTGTTCACCTATCTGCATTTGGCCGCGGACCGGGCGTTGACGCAGGAGTTGGTGGCGCGCAGGGTGACCGGGATCGCCTATGAGACGGTGCAGCTGGCCTCGGGTGGGTTGCCGTTGCTGTATCCGATGAGTGAGGTCGCGGGGTGTCTGGCGCCGCAGGTGGGGGCTCATTCGTTGATGAAGGCCCAGGGTGGTCGTGGTGTGTTGATGGGCGGTGTGGGGGGTGTGGCGAACGCGAAGGTCGTCATCATCGGCGCTGGGGTGAGTGGTCAGAACGCGGCGAACATCGCGTTGGGCATGGGTGCGGATGTGACGTTGTTGGACACTGATCTGGACAAGCTGCGGATGTCGTTTTGGCGTTATGACAACCGCGTGCATGGGTTGGCGTCGTCGGCGTTGGCGATCCGGCAGCA
>NZ_RDBE01000002.1:31828-101311 GCF_003674065.1 Nocardioides mangrovicus | reverse complement strand
GGCGGCCTAACCAACTGTCACAGAATCGTGCAGCAGCCCCGGTCGACGTCCGCGGTGGGCCCTTGGTTTCGAGACGGTTGCTGCGCAACCTCCTCAACCAGCGCGGGCTCCTCGACCAGCGGGGCTTCTCAACCAGCGGTCGCGGGGCCGGGGGGTGTGAGGTTCTTGCAGTAGGCCAGGGGGAAGCTCGGGACGGCGAGGCGGACGTCGACGCAGCCGCCGGTGCGGGTGGAGGCGACGACCAGCCAGCGGCGCTGCGGGTCGAGCTCGGCGAACCAGCGCACGTGCTGCTGGGCGCCGTCGCGGGTGGTGGCGGTGACGTCGAGGATCAGCCAGTGCGCGTGGCAGGCCACGACGCGGGTGCGCTTGTCGGGCGGCAGGTCGTTGTGCGGGATGACCGTGCGGGTCCAGCGAGGGTCGCACCGGTCGGCGGGCGGGTTGCAGCCCAGCGTGGTGTCGCAGGCGGTGACGCCGTGGCCGGTGGCGTCGGGGCGGTAGAGCACGCCGTTGACGCGCAGGTCGCGACCCTGCAGGTCCAGCGGCGTGGTGAAGGTGCGCGAGAGCTTCCCGCCCTGGCAGGTGGGAGCGAGGTTGCTGGCCACCACCGTCTCGACGTTGACCGCCGTGGTGTCGTAGCCGAGGACGCGCGCCTGCGGCGTGGCCGCGCAGCCGTCGTCGCCGGCCGGCACCTTGACCGTGAAGGTGACCGTGCCCTCGCCGAGCCGGATCCGGGTGACCGTCACCCCGATCGTGTCGGTGTCGGTCCCCGTGCCGGTGCTGTCGGGCCGCTGGGTCCCGGTGTCGGTGTCGGTGTCGGCGTCGCGATGCTCGCGCGAGCCGGTCAGCGAGCAGCCCGCGACCAGCAGCAGGCAGGCGAGCACCAGCGTCCGGACCATGCTTGAGCGTAGGCCGGATAGGTTTCCGGCGTGGAGATGATCTTCGGCCGCGACCGCGGCCCCGTCACCGACGAGGACGTCGCCGAGGCCTATCCCTGGCCCGAGGAGGGCGTGTGGGTGCGCTCGATGATGGTGAGCACCCTCGACGGCGCCGCCGCCGGGCCCGACGGGCTGTCGAACACGATCTCCGGCGACGCCGACCGTCAGGTGTTCGACGCGGTCCGCCGCTTCGCCGACGCGATCCTGGTCGGCGGCGGCACGGTCAAGGCCGAGGGCTACGGGCCGCTGCGAGCCGACCCCGACGACACCGAGCGGCGGCGCGCGCAGGGGCAGCGACCCGCGCCGGTGCTCGCGGTGGTCTCCGGCTCCCTCGACCTGCCGCTGGGCGACGACGGGTTCGCCGGCTCCGAGGAGCGTCCGCTGGTGTTCACCGGCGCCACCCCCGACGCCGACCGGCTGGCCGCGGTCCGCGAGCGGTGCGAGGTGGTGCAGTCCGGGTCCGACAGCGTCGACGACGGCTGGGTGATCGACCAGCTGGTCGAGCGTGGTCTGCGGCGCATCGTGTGCGAGGGCGGCCCCTCGCTGCTGCGTGCCGTGGTGGCCGCCGATCGGCTCGACGAGGCCGACCTGACCCTCTCGCCGACCTTCGCCGGCACCTCGACGACGCCGGACACCGAGGCTCTGCCCGACGTCAGCCGGTTCGAGCTGGCACACCTCCTGACCGCCGACGGGTTCGTGATGGCCCGCTACGTGCGGCGCCGTTGATGATCTCGCTGCGCGAGCTGGCCAGGCTGGTCGCCGAGCACGGCGACGCCCTCGACCGGCCGGTGGCGCCGTTCCTCGGCCTGGCCGGGCCGGCCCTGATGGGCGTCGTCAACCTCTCGCGGGACTCCTGGTACCGCGAGAGCGTCGCCACGACCACCGAGGCCGCGACCCGCCGCGGGCGGGTGCTCGCGGCGCAGGGCGCGCACGTCGTCGATGTCGGCGCCGAGTCGGTGGTCGACGGCGCCGAGCGGGTCGAGGCCGAGGAGCAGAGCCGGCGGCTGGTGCCGGTGATCGAGGAGCTCAGTGCCGACGGCATCGCGGTCTCGGTGGAGAGCTACCACCCCCGCACGGTCGAGAAGGCGCTGGCGGCGGGCGCGCGCGTGCTCAACCTGACCGGCTCGGACCGCGACGAGGAGATGTTCGATCTCGCCGCCGCGCACGGCGCAGCCGTGGTGCTGTGCCACATCGTCGGCGACCACGCCCGCGCCCTGAGCGACCGACCCGTCGCCGACGACCCGGTGCCCGAGATGCTCGAGCAGTTCGAGGCCCGGCTGGCCGTTGCCCGTGCGCGCGGCGTGGAGGACCTCGTCGTCGACCCCGGCATCGGGTTCGGCTTCGGCTGGCTCGCCGACCCGGTGGAGCGGGCCCGCTACCAGGCGCGCTCGCTACTGCACACCTTCCGGCTGCGCACGCTTGGGGTGCCGGTCTGCCACGCCCTGCCCAGCGCGATGGACGTCTTCGGCGAGGAGGTGCGCAGCAGCGAGGGCTACTTCGCGGTGCTGGCCGCTCTCGGCCAGACCGACGTCTACCGCACCCACGAGGTGCCGCGGGTGCGCGCGGTGCTGGAGGCGATGGCCACGTTCAGCGTCGACCCGTGACCACTACACGGGCGCCCACCGTCACCTACCGCTACCTGCGGGTGGCGCTGGTGGTGCTGCCCGTGCTGCTCGGCGCGGCGGTGGTGCTGGAGACGGTGCGCAGCGGCTGCGTGCTGGACTCGATCAGCGCCTACGTCTACACCCCCGCCCAGCACGTCTTCGTCGGCGCGCTCGTGGCGATCGGCGTCTGCCTGGTCGTCATCAAGGGCACCGGCAGCGCCGAGGACGTCCTGCTCAACCTGGCCGGGATGATGGCGCCGCTGGTGGCTCTCGTCCCGACGCCCTACGTGCAGCAGTGCGGGCTGGTCGAGCCGAGTCGCGCGGCCGTGCGCGCGGAGGTGGCCAACGGCTTCTGGTCGCTGGTCGTCGCCGCCCTGGCCGTCGCGGCGGCCGCGGTCGTGGTCGCCGCGCGCACCCGGACGCCGACGCCGACCCCGGTGTTCCGGCTGGGCCGCGCCGTCGGCGTCGGCGTCGCGGTGCTGGCGGTGGTGGTGTTCCTCGCCGACCGCGACCGCTTCGACCGCACCGCGCACTACGCCGCCGCGCTGGTGCTGTTCGGCTGCATCATCGCGGTGGCGCTGATCAAGTCCCACACCTCGCGGCACCGCCGGGTGAACGGCTACTCCACCATCGCGGCGCTCATGCTGCTCACGCTCCCGGCCGGGCTGGTCGCCGGGCTCGTCGCGCACTGGAGCCGCACCGTGCTGGGCGTCGAGGTGGCGCTGATCGCGCTGTTCGTGGCGTTCTGGCTGCTCGAGACCAAGGAGCACTGGCACGACGAGGGAGCAGGCATGACGAGGGAGCTGGCATGACGAAGGAGCAGGCACGTGATCGATGACGAGACCACGATCCTCGCGATCGTCGACCGGTTCTTCGGCGCCTTCGCCAGCGGGCCGGGTCTGGACGAGCGGATGGCCGAGCTGCGCTCGTTGTTCCTGCCCGGCGCCGTGGTGGTGCGCACCTGCGGAGACCTCGCCGTCTACGACGTCGACGGCTTCGTGGAGCCGCGTCACGAGCTGCTGGCCGACGGGTCGTTCGAGGACTTCGCCGAGTGGCCAGTGGCCGGCACGGTGACGGTCTACGGCGACGTCGCGCACTGGTGGGGCGACTACGCCAAGGGCGGGCGCCGTGACGGCGCACCGTTCGAGGGCCGGGGAGTCAAGTCGATCCAGCTGGTGCGCACCGACGCCGGCTGGCGGATCAGCGCCGCCGCCTGGGACGACGAGCGCCCCCACCCTTAGGTGTTCGGTGCGAGCCTGAGCGGATGCCGACCATCAGCCGCACCTTCACCGTCACGCCGCCGCCCGCCGTGGTCATCGACTACCTGCAGGACTTCGCGAACGCCGAGGAATGGGACCCCGGCACCGACTCCTGCCGGCGTATCGACTCCGGCGAGATCGCGGTGGGGAGCAGCTGGCACAACGTCTCGACCATCGCCGGCGTCTCCACCGAGCTCACCTACCGGTTGCAGGAGCTCACGCCCGAGCGCCTGGTGTTCGTGGGCACCAACGACACCGCCACCTCCACCGACACGATCACGGTCCGCCCCCACGGCAGCGGGTCGGAGCTGACCTACGAGGCGGTCATCGAGATGCACGGGGCCGCCAAGCTCGCCTCGCCGATCATCAAGCTGGTCTTCGAGAAGATCGGCAGCGACACCGAGGACGACATGGTGAAGGTGCTCGACGCACTAGCGTGACCGGCATGCATCGGATCAGCGTCCAGTACTCCGGCCCCGCCGACGGCTTCGAGAGCCGCTACACCGAGGGACATGTGCCGCTCGTGCTGGCGCTGCCCGGACTGGCGCGCTTCACCACCAGCCGCACGCGGGCGCTCGGGCCGGGCGAGGTGCCCGACTTCGTGGCCGAGCTGTGGTTCGAGGACGCCGAGACGATGAAGGCGGCCATGCGCAGCCCGGAGATGGCCGCCACCGCGGCCGACGCGGAGGAGCTGCCGGCCGAGGGGTTCGTGATGTTCACCGGTGAGGTCCACGAGCACCGCTGAGGCGTCGTGCGGCTGGGCTGGCCCGGATCCGGGTCAGCCTTCACCGCGCGTTCACCCGCGGCCCCCTGCGCTGCTGGTGCTGCTCTGGGTTGGGTCGTCGCAGACGCCCGCTCCCGTCGGGCGCACCCGCCCCGGAGGAGAGCCCAGCTATGGGTCACGACCACGCCCACCCGCACGACCACCCGCACGACCACAGCCACAGCCATGACCACAGCCACGGCACCGAGCCCGGCCCGGACGGTGGCGACCCCGTCCTGGACCTCTCGATCCCTGACGCCGAGCTCGCCCCGCACCAGCTGGCCCGTCGCGGGTTCCTGACCCGCGCCGGCATCCTCGGCGCCGGACTGGCCGGCGCCAGCGTGCTGCCGGCCGGCGCCGCCCACGCCGACGGCCGCCACGAGCACGGCCACCAGCCGTCGCGCCGGGCGCCGCGCCACGGGTATGCCTGGCTGGCCGGCGACCACCACATCCACACCCAGCAAAGCAGCGACGCGCAGTACCGCGTGGCCGACCACGTCAAGCACGCCTCGGCGTACGGGCTGGACTGGATGGTCATCACCGACCACGGCAGCATCGCCCACGCCAAGATCGGCGTGGAGAAGGTGAACCCCGACATCCGCGCGGCCCGCGAGGAGTACGGCGAGCAGACCCTGGTCTTCCAGGGCCTGGAGTGGAACATCCCGGCCGCCGAGCACGGCACGGTGTTCGTGCACCCCGGCAGCAACGAGGTGGCGGTGCTCAAGGAGTTCGAGAACTCCTTCGACGGCGTCGTCAACAACACGACGGCCAGCTCGACGGCCAACGAGTCGGCGGCACTCAGGGGCCTGGACTTCCTCGCCGCCAGCGTCACCAAGGGCCGGGTGAAGGACGCGATGTTCTTCGCCAACCACCCGGCTCGCAAGGGCATCGACTCCCCGCACGAGATCCGCGGCTGGCGCGACCAGCAGCCGAGGATCGCACTGGGCATGGAGGGTGCGCCCGGCCACCAGGCCGCCGGCATCCCCGCGCCGTACGGTCCGGGCTCCGGGCGCGGCTACTACGACAACTCGCCCAGTGCGAACAGCTTCGCCGGCTACCCGCTGGCCAGCTACGTCACCTACGGCGGCTTCGACTGGATGACCGCCACGGTCGGCGGGCTGTGGGACAGCCTGCTGGCGGAGGGCAAGCCCTGGTGGATCACCGCCAACTCCGACTCCCACCAGGTCTACGCCGACGACTCGGCGCGCCCGGTCGGCCAGGACACGCAGGCCTACTTCGACGCCAACGGCCGCTACGGCGACCCGGTGCACGGAAGCACCGGTCCGAACCTCACCCAGGGTGACTTCTGGCCCGGCTACTACAGCCGCACCCACGTCGGCGCCGAACAGTTCGGCTACGCCGCGGTGATGCAGGGGCTGCGCGCCGGCCGGGTGTGGGTCGACCACGGGTCGCTGCTGGGCTCGCTCGACGTCCGGGTGCGGCCCGCCGGCTCCCGCGACCCGGGCTACCCGCTGGGCAGCGCCGTGCGGTGCCGCCGCGGCCAGCAGCTCGAGCTGGTCGTCTCGATCGTGACCCAGGACCAGCCGAACTGGGCGGAGTTCGTGCCCGCGCTCGCCAAGGTCGACGTCATCCGCGGCACCGTCACCGGCGCCGTGTCGGACAAGGACACCTTCACCACGCCGACCACGAAGGTGGTGAAGACCTTCGACGTCACCGGCCGCCGCGGCCAGATCACGCTGACCTACCCGCTGGGCCGGGCCGACCAGCCGTTCTACCTGCGGGTGCGCGGCAGCGACGGCAAGCGCACCGCCGCCGGCATCAACGGCGCCGGGGTGGACGCCGCCGGCCCGCAGGCCGACGCGCTGGGCAACGCCGACCCGTGGAACGACCTGTGGTTCTACACGAACCCGATCTGGGTGCTCACGTCGTGAGCTCCGGGCTGCTGCGCCTCGCGGGTGGGTTCGCCACCACCCGCGAGGCGGAGCACGCCTACGACGGCAGCGGCGGCGCCTTCGTGGCCACCGTGTTCGACCCGGTGGACCAGGTGGTCATCGTCAGCGCCGAGAACGCCCAGCAGCTGCCCGACCGCGCCCGGCTGTTCGTCTTCCCCGGCCACGAGCAGCTGAGCGGCACACTCGAGGTCGCGGCCCTCCTGGAGCTCCTCGACGAGGTCCGCAGCTTCGACGGCACGGTGCCCGGAGCCCAGGAGCGCGTGGAGACCCAGCGCTTCGTGCGCCCGTTGGTCGAGGCCGGCCGGACGGTGCTGGTGCTCCGGCCCTACGACGACGGCACCGACAGTCCCGACCGCGCCGCGCACGTCCCCTTCGAACAGCCGAACCCGACGCCCTGCTGCGCGAACCACTGAGGCCGGATCGCCCACGTCCGCCGGTGCGCGGTCCCCCGGTCTCTCAGGTTCGAGGAGCAGACTCGGCGACGTGCTCCGTCGGCTGCGACCCGTTGCGGTGGTGCTCGTCACCGCACTGGCGGCGGTGCTGCTGAGCGCCGCCACGGGCGACGGCCACGCGCGCACCGCGGCGGCCGCGGGCGGGGCGAGGCTGCACGTCGTCGCGCTGGGCGACTCGGTGCCGGCGGGCAGCCACTGCGGCTGCACCCCGTTCCCCACGCTCTACGGCCGCGCGCTGGCCTCGCGGCTGCACCGCGGCGTCCACGTCGCCGATGACGCCAAGGGCGGCTGGACCTCGGCCGACGTGCTCGCGGCCCTGCGCGACACCGGCTCCACGCGGGCCCGCGACGTCGCCGCGGCCGACGTCGTCGTCGTCGAGATCGGCGCCAACGACACCTCCGACCAGCACGACGCCGTCACCAGCGGGCAGTGCGACGCCCACCCCGGCGCCGGCGACTGCGTGGCCGACGAGCTGGCCGCGCTGAAGCGGCACCTGGCCGCCATCGACCGGCAGATCGCGGTGCTGCGGGCCGGCCAGCCCACCGTCGTCGCCTACGTCGGCTACTGGAACGTCTTCGAGGACGGCGACGTCGCCTACCAGGCCTACTCCGCGCAGGGCCTGGCCGCCTCGCGCCGGCTGACCCGGCGCGTCAACGGCGTCATCTGGACCCAGGCGCACGCGTCGGCGGCCGCCTACGTCGACCTGGTCGCGCCGTTTCGCCACCACGGTCACGTCTACCTGACCTCGCTGCTCGCCGCCGACGGCAACCACCCCAGCGCAAAGGGGCACCGGCTGATCGCCCGAGTGCTGCTGGGCGACACGCTGCACCGGGTGCGCGCGCTCAGCTGAGCTCCCAGACCCCCGGCGTCCGGGGCGGGGCGAGCAGACCGTCGGTGGTCATCGCGGCACGCTCACGGCGAGCGGTCTGGCGCCAACGCACCTCGCCGTTGACGATCGCGAGGTCCTGCTCGAGCAGCTCCGGCTCCATCCGCTCGTGCAGCGCAGCCAGCAGCGCCTCGGCCTCGCACTCGCCGTCGTGCTCGTCGAGCACGGCCAGGATGTGCGGGCGGAACGAAGCAGCCGGCGTCATCGTCCGCGCCGAGCGTCGCACCACGACCCCCGCGGTCGCCTTCTTGCGCGGCGCGGCGGGCTCTCGCCGTGCGCGCGGCTGCCGGGCCGGCTTCGGCGCGGCGGCCGCGGGCGGCGCGGGCGGGCGGCCGTGGACGCAGGTGGCCAGGGGCAGGTCGCAGTGATCGCACCACTCCTCGCTCACGGGGCCAGCGTACGAGGGCGGGGTGGGTGGTCGGGACGGGTGGTCGGTCGGGTGATCGGTCGGGTGGTCGGTCGGGTGGCCTCGACGCGCTCGCTCGTTCCTCGCGTCGCTGCTCGACCACCACACGACGGGGTTTCGAGACGGTCGCTGCTCGACCACCGGCCGACGTCGCTGGGCGACCACTCAACCGCCGTCGGTGTGCCGACGCCCTACCCTCCCCTCATGCCTCGCGTCCGGTTGCCGTGGCGGGCGACGCCGACCGAGGTGCTGCGCGGGCTGCGGGGTCGTGAGCGGCTGGTGGGCCTGGTCGGGGGCGGGTGGGCCGACGAGGCGCTGGTGGCCTACGCGCCCGACCGGGTGCTCGGGCCCGACGAGGACCCCTTCGACCTCGACGGGCCAGGCTGGTGGATCGGCTCCTGGGGCTACCCGCTGCGCCACCTCCTCGAACAGGTGCCGGCCGGCGCGCCGAACCCGCAGCCGATGCCGGCCGCGGCCATCGCCCGCTACCCCTGGGTGCTGCGTCGCGAGCACGGCACCTGGTACGCCGAGGGCGACGTCGGCGAGCTGCCCGACCCCGCGCCGACGCACGACCAGCCCTACGACCTCACTCCGTTCCGGCCCGACCGGTCGGCGGCCGAGCACCAGGACGCCGTCCGCCGCACGCTCGGCCACATCCACGATGGCGACGTCTTCCAGGTGAACCTCACCACCGCCCTGCGCGCGGAGCTCACCGGAGACCCGCTCGACCTGTTCTGCACCGGCGTCGACCGGCTCGCGCCGGCGCACGCGGCGTACGTCTCGTGGCCCGGCGGCGCCGTGGCGAGCCTGTCGCCGGAGCTGTTCCTGCGTCGGACCGGGGACGAGGTCGTCACCTCCCCGATCAAGGGCACGGCGCCCCGCGGCGCGACCGACGAGGAGGACGCCCGGTTGGCCGCCGATCTCACCGCCTCGGCCAAGGACCGCGCCGAGAACGTGATGATCGTCGACCTGATGCGCAACGACCTGGCCCGGGTCTGCCGGCCGGGCACGGTCCGCGCCGGTGACCTTCGAGCCGAGCCGCACGCGGTCTGGCACCTGGTGGCCGACGTCCACGGCACCCTCGACACCGGCCGCACCGACGCCGACCTGCTGCGAGCCACCTTCCCGCCCGGCTCGGTGACCGGGGCGCCGAAGGTCCGCGCCACGGAGCTGATCGCCGAGCTGGAGCCGTGCGAGCGGCAGGTCTACACGGGCGCCGTCGGGGTGGTCGGACCCGACCGGCTGGAGCTGAACGTCGCGATCCGCACCTTCGAGGTCAGCGCCGGCGCCGTGACGCTGGGGGTGGGCGGCGGCATCGTCGCCGACTCCGACCCGGCCGCCGAGTGGGCCGAGTGCCTGGTCAAGGCGCGGCCGCTGGTCGACGCGGTGGGCGGCGAGCTCGCGGTGCCGACGCCACCCGCACCGATGCACCGGACGACGTCGCGGGCCGAACCGCTCGCGCCGCGGCGGCCGGCGCGCCCGCTCACCGCCCCTGCGCGGGTGCTGTTCGTCGACAACTACGACTCCTTCGTGCACAACCTCGTCGACGACGCCCGTCGGCTCGGCGCCGAGTGCGTCGTCGTGCGCAACGACGAGCCCGATCTTGCCGAGGCCTACCTCGCCGGCGGCTTCACCCACCTCGTGCTCTCCCCCGGCCCCGGCGCCCCGGCCGACGCCGGCGCCTGCGTCGAGCTGGTCCGCCGGCTCGGCGGGCTCACCAGCGTCCTGGGGGTGTGCCTGGGACACCAGGCCATCGTCGAGGCGTACGGCGGCACCGTCGGCCCGGCACCGCGGGTCGTGCACGGCCAGGCCTCCTGGGTGCACCACGACGGCACGGGTCCGTGGGCCGGTCTGCCCGATCCACTGCTGATGGGCCGCTACCACTCGCTGGCGGCCCACGACCTGCCCGCCGACCTGCAGGTCACCGCCACCACCGACGACGGTGTGGTGATGGGTGTGCAGCACCGTCGCCACCGGGTCTGGGGCGTGCAGGGCCATCCGGAGTCGGTGCTCACCGAGCACGGCCCGACGATGCTCCGCAACGTCCTGGCGCTCTGAGCCACCGGAGGTCGTACGGGTCCGTGGTCCTCGAGCGGGCCCAGCCGTCAGGTCCGGCCGTCGGGCCCACTCCTCGTCGAGCACGTCGTCGCGATGGTCGAGCAGCTCTGCGAGCCCTGGCGTGCACGCGCATCGAGACCACCCGACAGGAGCGCCCCGGAAGGAGATCGCCACTGTCCACCTCAGCCTCGACCACCGCAACCACGGACGAACGTCAACACCCGTTGACGTCTGAGAAACGACCCCTACCCAGCCGCGCGGTTGGGGAGGTCGCCCACGACCGTCTCGAAACCCGCCCACGGCCCCACAGGCGGCGGGCGGGTCTCGAGAGGCGCCTCAGTGCTCCTCGACCGAGTGGGAGTCGGTGAGGGTCAGCGCGCCGATGCCGGCGACCAGTGCGACCACGACGGCGAGCACCGCGAACGTCACCCGCTCGCCGTGGAAGAACGAGGCGACCAGGTCGTCGCTCCACCGGCCGACCGGCAGGGTGGCGGTCACCAGCGCGGCGATGAGCGTGCCCACCACGGCGGTGCCGACGCTGGTGCCGACCTCCTGTGCGGTGTCGTTCAGCGCGGCGCCGATCGAGGTCCGGTTGGCCGGCATCGCATCGACCAGCGCCACCGCGCAGATGGTCATGACGGTGCGCAGCCCGATGGTCATGACGACCATGGCGACGGCGATGGCCAGGTAGCCGTGGCTGACGCCCCAGGACATGCCGGCCAACGACCCGGCCAGGAGCACCGCGCCCACCAGGCAGGCCACGCGGTGGCCGAGGCGCTGACCGAGCTGCTCGGAGATCGGCGTGGCCATGATCATCGTGACGATCATCGGCAGGTTGGCCAGACCCGCACGCACCGGGCTCCAGCCGTAGGCGTACTGGAAGTGCAGGATCAGGCTGAACATGATGCCGGCCAGCGCGATCGAGGTGCCGATCTGGGCCACGGCGGCGCCGCGGACGGTGCCGCTGGAGAACAGGCCCAGGTCGAGCATCGGCTCGGGGGTCAGCTGCTCGTGGCGCACGAACGCGATCAGCGCGAGCACGGCACCGACCGCGCAGGCGATCGTCACCGCGGAGTCCCAGCCGTGCTCGACGCCGCTGGTCAGCGTGTAGCAGGCCAGACCGATGGTGGTGATGCTGAGGACGGCGCCGGGGAGGTCGAGCCGGTCGGAGGTGAGGTCCTCGGCGTGGTCGGCCGGGACGCCCAGCCGGACGCCCACCCAGGCGATGAGCGCGATCGGGGCGTTGACCACCAGCAGCCACTCCCAGCGCACGTGGGCCAGGGCGGTGCCGCCGAGCAGCGGGCCGAGGATGAAGCCGCTCATGCCGACGACGATCATCACGGTCATCGCCCGCATCCGCAGCGCCTGGGAGTCGAAGAGCCGGAAGACCAGGGAGTTGGTGATGGGCGCCATCGCGGCGGCGCAGACGCCGAGCGCAGCGCGCAGCGTGATCAGCTCGCCGGCGCTGTCGACGACCACCACGCACAGGCTGATCAGGCCGAACGCCGCCAGCCCCCACTGCAGGACGCGCCGACGCCCGATCCGGTCGGCGGCCGAGCCGGCCGTCAGCAGCAGGCCGCCGAAGGTGAGCGAGTAGGCGCCGGTGACCCACTGCAGGGCGGTGGTGCCGCTGCCCAGGTCGCGGCCGATGGTGGGCAGCGCGATCATCAGCAGCGTGTTGTCGACCATCTCGACGAAGAAGGCCAGGCACATGGCGGCCAACGGGATCCACGCCGCCGACAAGGAGGCGTACGTGCGAGAAACGGGGACGTCGGTGGTCGTGGTCATGGTGACACCTCCAGAGATCGAACGACGTTCGACTACCGAACGACGTTCGATACGATAGAACAACGTTCGATACCGCGCAAGCCGTTCTGCCCAGGAGGAGATCCATGCCACGCCGCCGCGCCTCGCACTCGATGGAGTCGGTGATCACCGAGGCGGTCGCGATCCTCGACGAGGCCGGCAGCGCCGCGCTCACCTTCCGCGCCCTGGCCGGCCGGCTCGGCGGCGGCGTGGCCAGCATCTACTGGTACGTCGACAACAAGGAGGAGCTGCTCGACCGCGCGACCGACCACGTGATCGGCGACGTGCTCGGCGATATCGCCCGACGCGAGGCCACAGAGGACCCGATCGAGGACCTGCGCACCAGCGCCGTCATGCTCTTCGACGCCGTCACCGCCCGGCCGTGGCTGGCCTCCTACCTGCTGCGCAACACCGACCTGCAGCCCAACGCCCTCAGGCTCTACGAGCACCTGGGCCAGCAGGTGATGCGGCTCGACCTGCCACCTCGGGAGACCTTCCACGCCCTGTCGGCGGTCATCGGCTACGTCATCGGCACCGCCGCCGACCTCGGCCAGCAGCCACCGGCCGAGGTGCTCGAGGGGCAGACCACCCGCGAGGAGTACCTGGGCCGCTACGCCGAGCGCTGGCGGGAGTCCGACCCGCAGGACTACCCCTTCCTGCACTACGTCGTCGAGGAGTTCGACGGCCACCAGGACGCCGACCAGTTCAGCGCCGGCCTCGACCTGGTGCTGGCGGGCCTGCGCCTGCAGGCGGATCGCTAGCGAGCGGCGACCAGCCTCGGTCTCGAGACGGTGGTGGCGCACCTCGTTGACCAGCGCGCCTCCCGGCGGCTATGCCGGCAGCACGGTCCCGAAGCCGCTGCGGTGGAAGACCAGCGGGGAGCCGGACGCGTCGTCCTCGGCGTGGGTGACCGTGTGGAGCCGCAGCAGCACCAGCACGTGGTCGCCGGCCTCGACCTCGCGGTAGATCGTGCAGTCGAACCGGGCCAGGCCGTCGTCGAGGGTGATGCCTCCCTCGGGACCCACCGTGTAGTCCACGCCGGCGAACCGGTCCGCGACCGGACCGGCCAGCTGCCGGCACACGACGTCGTGGCGGGCGGCCAGCACGGTGATGCCCAGGTGCTCCGAGCGACGCAGGTCGGGCCAGGTCTTGGAGGTCACCGCCAGGTTGACCGCGACCAGCGGCGGGTCGAGGCTGACCGAGGTGAACGAGCTCGCGGCGAGCCCGATCGGGCGGCCGTCGACCTCCGCGGCCACCGCGACGACGCCGCTGGGGAACACCCCGAACGCCTTGCGCAGCAGGCTGGCGTCGAGGTCCTGGTTGGTGGGCAGCACGCTCATCCGACACCCACCGCGAGCTCGGCCGGGGGGCGGACCACCGCAGGCAGGTCGGCGCCGAGGCGCAACGACTCCAAGAAGAGCACGACGCTGGCGGCTACCGATCGGTGCGAGACGTCGTTGAGCACGTCGTGACGACCGCCCTCGACGGCCCGCACCCGTACGTGGTCGGCGTCGAGGAAGGGCGTCAGGGCGGCGGCGACCGGCGTGACCGGGTCGGCGGTGCCGTGCAGCACCAGCGCGGGCACCGCGACGGCGAGGTCGACCTCGGCCCAGGGCAGCGCGTCGGCGAGCCGGCCGCGCTCGAAGCCGGCGTCGGCGCCGATGACCGAACGGTGCACCGGACAGGCCGAGCGCGCCTCGATCTCGGCCTCCCAGGACTGCGGCGCGTCCGAGTCCGGCACCAGTCCAGGCAGGGCCAGGCCGGCGAGCACCACGGCGTCCACGCCCGCGACACCCGAGAGCAGCGCGGCCAGGGTGGCGCCGCTGTCGGCGCCCACCAGCACCTTCGGCGAGGGCAGCGACTCGTCGGCCAGCACCGCCTCGATCTGCGCGCGGGTGGCGTCGAGGTCGGCCAGGTCGACGGGGACCAGGCGCACCTTGTAGGCGTCGCCGGAGAGCCGGCGGCCGAAGCGCTCGTAGGCGACGACCGTCTCGCCGCGGCCCGGCAGCACGATGAGCGTGCCGCGGGCGGTGGCGCCGGCGGGCTCGTCCCAGGTGGCGATGGAGGTCGTCATCGGGTTGCTCCTTCGACGGTGGTGGGAGCGGGCGCCCAGCTGGAGGTGCACCAGTGGACGGCGCCGGTGCTCGGGTCGTAGGAGCGGCGCGGCAGCGTGCCGATGTCGGCGCCGTAGACGTGGAGGCCGACGACCGGGTGGTCGCCGCCGCAGCGGACCTGGTGCACGTCGTCGTCGGTGGTGCAGCAGATGGTCACCTGCCCGGCCGACCACTCCTCGGTGCCCAGCGCCAGCAGGGGTACGTCGGGCTCGGCGGGCTTGGCGAAGCGGGTCTCCACCTCGACGCCGGAGTGGATGCCCACCACGCCCCAGGTCTCGTGCCCGTGCACCGGGGTGCCCTGACCGACGTCCCACACGGCGCTGGCGATCGAGAACGAGCCGTCCTCGGCCACGTGCAGCGGATACATCACGTAGCGCTCCGGGTCGGGCCGGGTGGCCCACGCGGGCAGGTCGATCCCCTCGGCCAGGGCGGCGCTGAGCGCGTCGCGTACGGCTGTGGTGACGGCGACCTCGTCGGCGCTCTCGCGCACGATGGCCTCGAGGCTGTCGGTGAGGCGGGCGAGCTGGGTCATGCGGTCTCCTTCAACGAGGCGGCGTGGGCGGCGACGCGGTCGCGCAGGCCGGGAACGGCCAACGAGCGGGCCAGGGCGGCCAGGGCGGCGTCGGGGTCGACGGCGCGGGCCGAGCGGGCGGCACCGAGCAGGGCAGGACGGGCGGCGGGGTCGGTGCGAGCCCAGTCGCGCAGCACCCGCTCGAGCCGGTCGGGCGTGCCGGTGACCAGGCCGCCGGCCTCGGTGGCCGGCACGCGGCGCCCGCCGCAGAGCGCGGGTCCGCCGGTCAGAGCGGCCAGTCGTGCGGTGCCCAGCACCACGCCGAACCGCGAGCCCGGGAAGGCGAACGTGGCACCCGGCGCGGCGAGGCGGTGGTCGCAGGCGGCCACCAGGTCGGCGCCGGCGCCCACCGCGACCCCCTCGACGACGGCGACGGTGAGGAAGGGGGCGGCGGCCACCCGCTCGAGCAGCAGACCCAGCCGCAGGAACCGCAGCGCCAGCGAGGCGTCGGACTCGGTAGCGAGCTCGGAGAGGTCGAACCCGGCGGCGAAGTGGCGCTCGTTGCCGCGCAGCACCACCGCGACGGGCCGGACCGACTCGGCCTCGGCCAGGGCGTCGCGCAGCGCCTCGACCAGCCCGGCGGACAACGCGTTGGCCCGCTCGGGGCGGTCGAGGGTGAGCGTCCAGACCTCGCCCCGCTCGACGCGCAGGCTCACGCGACACCCCACTCGGCGTAGACGTCGGCGTCGGCGCCCAGGCGTGGGGCACCGCGGTCCAGGCGGGCGTCCTGGCCCTCGATGCGGGCCGGGAAGACGACGGTGGGGGTGGGCCCGGCGACCGGTACGTCCACGGTGCCGACCAGTCCGGTGGCCTCGACGTGGGCGTCGTCGAGGATCTCGCCGAAGGTGTTGACCGGCCCGCAGGGCACTCCGCGGGCGCGCAGCTCGGTGAGCCAGTGGTCGCGCTTCTCCCGGCCGAACCGCTCCTGCAGCAGCGCCTGCAGCTCGTGCTGGTGGGCCACGCGGTCGAGCTGGGCGACGAAGCGCGGGTCGGCGACCAGCTCGGGTCGGCCGACCACCTCGGCCACCGCCGCCCAGAGCCGGTCGTTGCCGGCGGCCACGGTGAAGTCGGCGTCGGCGGCCGAGAACCCCTGGTACGGGGCGTTGCGCGGGTGGGCGGTGCCCAGCCGCTGCGGCTCGCACCCAGATCCCCAGTACTCGCTGGTCTGCAGGGCCGAGATGCCGAGCAGGCAGTCGAGCATCGGGCAGTCCACGCGCACCGACGTGCCGCTCCCGCGCACCTGCGGCAGCAGCGCCGCCACGGTGTACGCGGCGTAGAGGCCGGCGGCGAAGTCACCGACCGGCACCCCGGCCTTCACCGGTCCGCCGTCGGGTTCGCCGGTGACGCTCATCAGCCCCGACATGGCCTGGATGACCACGTCGTAGGCGCCGTGGTCGGCGTAGGGGCTGGTCAGCCCGTAGCCCGAGATCGAGCAGTAGACCAGCCCGCGGTGGCCCTCGCGCACCGACTCATAACCCAGGCCCAGCCGGTCGAGCACGCCCGGTCGGTAGTTCTCCACGACGATGTCGGCCGCGGCCACGAGCCCATGCACCCGCGCCAGGTCGTCGGCGTCCTTGAGGTCGGCCACCACCGAGCGCTTGTTGCGGTTCACCGAGGCGAAGTTGTGGCTGAACCGCTCCTCGCCGTCGTCGGCGAAGGGTGGCCAGGCTCGCATCTGGTCGCCGGCCGGCGGCTCGACCTTGACGACGTCGGCGCCGAGGTCGGCGAGCAGCATGCCGGCGAACGGGCCGGCGGCGACGTGGGCGAGCTCGACGACGCGGACCCCGTGGAGAGGTCGCATCCTCAGCCGGCCACGCTCGCGGCCGGGGTGCGCCGGGTCGCGGCGCGGTGGGCCAGCTCCTGGCGCACCAGCGGCAGCAGGTCGCGGCCGTAGTCGATGGCGTCCTGCAGCGGGTCGTAGCCGCGGATCAGCACCGTGTCGACGCCGATCTCGACGTAGTCCAGGATCGCCGCGGCCACCGTCTCGGGCGAGCCGACCAGTGCGGTGGAGTTGCCGCCGCCGCCCACCGCCTTCGTGGTGGGGGTCCACAGGCAGCGGTCGTGCAGCTCGCCCTTGTCGGCCACGGCGAGCAGCCGCTGCGAGCCGGCGTTCTCGGGGGCCTTGCCCTCGGGGTGCAGCCGGCTGTGCCGGTCCTTGAACTGCTGGCCCACGGCGCCGTTGATCGTGTCGAGGATGCCGTGGGCGCGCTCCCAGGCCTCGGCGTCGGTGCGGCCCAGCACGGGGCGGAACGAGACCGAGACCCGCGGCCGCTGCGCACGGCCGGCAGCACCGGCCTGCTCGGCGATGGTGTCGATCTGGCCGCTGGTCTCGGCCAGCGGCTCGCCCCAGAGCATGTAGGTGTCGGCGTGCTTGGCGCCCACGACGTACGCCGCCGGCGAGCTGCCGCCGAAGAACAGCTCGAGGTGCCGGTCCTGGTAGGGGAACACCTGCGGGGTCGCGCCCTCGAAGCGGTAGTAGGAGCCCTCGAAGTCACGCGGCCCCGTGGTGTCCCAGGCCGAGCGGAGGATCTGCAGGTACTCGTCGGTGCGGGCGTAGCGCTCGTCGTGGGGCACGTAGTCGCCCTCGCGGCGCTGCTCGGCGTTCGTGCTGCCGGTGACGATGTTGAGCGCCACGCGGCCGTGGCTGAACTGGTCGAGGGTGGTGAAGGTGCGCGCGGCCAGCGTCGGGTGCACGACGCCGGGACGGTGCGCCACCAACAGCCCGAGGCGCTCGGTGTGCGCCGCCGCGAAGGCCGCCACCTGGGTGCCCTCGGCCCAGCCGGAGCCGTAGCCGATGAGCACGCGGTCGAAGCCGCCCTCCTCGTGGGCGCGGGCGAAGCGGGCGGTGTACTCGGGGTCGATCACGGGTCCGCTGGCGGGGCGGATCTCCGAGGCATCGGCGGTGCCGATCATGCCGAGGATCTCGACGTCGTCGTAGCTCATGGGTGGCTCTCCTTCGTAGGTGGTCGGGTCAGGCCGGCTGGGTCGACTGGGTCGACTGGGGCTGGGTCGGCTGGGTCGGCTGGGTCGGCTGGGCCGGCTGGTCCCAGCGGCCGGCGACGTAGCAGGCGGCGGTACGGGTGGGTCCGAGCGGCAGGACGTCCGGCTGCACGCGGCAGGCGTCGTGGGCGAAGCGGCACCGCGCGGCGAAGACGCAGCCGCCGTCGGCGGTCCAGGCCGCGCGCTCGTCGTCCACCGGCACGCATACGTCGTCGGGCCGCAGCCGGTGGTGCCGCGTGACGCTGGGGGCCGAGGCGGTCAGCAGCGCGGTGTAGGGGTGGGCCGGACTCTCGAGCACCTCGCGGATCGGGCCCTGCTCCACCAGCCGGCTGCGGTAGAAGACCGCCACCCGGTCGGCGATGCCGGCCAGCGAGGACAGGTCGTGGGCGATGATCACCACCGCGAGGTCGAGGTCGCGGCGCAGCCGGTCGAGCAGGTTGAGCACCAGGTTGCGGTTGGAGACGTCCAGGGCGCTGACCGGCTCGTCGCACAGCAGCAGGTCGGGGCGGGTCACGATCGCGCGGGCCAGCGCCACGCGCTGTCGCTGGCCGCCGGAGAGCTGCCCCGGCCGGCGCCGTAGGACGGCGCCGGGCTCCAGGCCCACCTCCTGCAGCGCCTCGTCGACGCGCTGCGAGCGATCGGCCGCCGACAGCCCGCCGGCGATGTCGAGCGGCTCGGCCACCAGGGCGGCCACGTCGAGGTCGGGGTCGAGCGAGCGCAGCGAGTCCTGGAAGACCAGCTGCACCCGGCCGCGACGCCGGAAGTCGCGCAGGGCGCGACCTCGCAGCGAGCCCAGGTCGGTGCCGTCGAACTCGATGGTGCCGCGCGCGGGGCTCACCAGGCCGACGGTGGCGCGAGCCAGCGTGGTCTTGCCCGAGCCGGTCTCGCCGACGATGCCGACGATCTCGCCGCGGCGCACCTCGAGCTCCGCGCCGTCGAGCGCGGCTCCGGTGCCCAGGTGCGTACCCCGGCGGGGCGCGGCGTAGCTGACGGCGAGATCGGTGATGCGCAGCAGCGGCGCGGTGTCGGTGGTAGCGGGGCTCGTCGTAACGCTCATGCCGGCACCGCCACCTTCACGCACCGGGCGGCACGCTGGTCCCCCAGCTCGACCACGGGCACCGGCGCGGCCGTGCACTCCGCGGCGGCCAGCGGGCAGCGCGGCGCGAAGCGGCACCCGGGCAGCTCCTCGCCGGGCGCCGGCGGCTGGCCCGCGATGGTCTCCAGCGTGCGGCGCGACCAGTCGCCGATCGAGGCCACCCGCATCAACGCCTGCGTGTAGGGGTGCTGCGGGTCGTTGAGCACCTGCTCGGTGGGGCCGCTCTCGACGATCTCACCGCCGTACATCACCAGCACCCGGTCGCAGCTCTCGGCCACCACGGCCAGGTCGTGGGTCACCAGCAGCAGGCTCAGCCGGTGGCTGCGGCGCAACCGGCCGACCAGGTCGAGGATCTCGGCCTGCACCACGGTGTCGAGCGCGGTGGTGGCCTCGTCGGCGATGAGGAGGTCGGGGTTCAGCGAGACGGCGATGGCGATGAGGACGCGCTGCAACATGCCGCCGGAGAGCTGGAAGGGGTACTGGTGGTAGACGGTGGCGGCGTCGTGGATGCCCACCTCGAGCAGCAGCTCGAGGGTGCGGGTGCGGGCCTCGGCGCGGGCCAGGCCGCCGCGCACGCGCAGCTGCTCGTCGACCTGGTGGCCGATGGTCAGCGAGGGGTTGAGGTAGGAGGCGGGGTCCTGGAACACCGCCGCCAGCCGCGTGCCCCGCACCTGGTTCCAGGTACGCCGCCCGGCACCGGTGAGCTCGACCGCGGTCGGGCCCTCGCCGAGCTCTACTCGCCCGGCCTCGACCCGCACCCCGCCGGGCAGCAGCCCGAGCACGGCGCGGCAGGTCAGCGTCTTGCCCGAGCCGGACTCCCCGACCAGGCCGACCGACTCGCCGGGGGCGATGTCGAAGGAGACGTCGCGCACGGCGGTCTGCCCGTGGGCGACGCTCACGCGCAGGTCGGTGACGCCCAGGGTCGACCCGGTGGTCTCAGGCTGCGGCACGGCCGGCCTCCTCGTCGCGATCGGGGGCCGGGTCGGCGCCGCCGAGCAGGCCGAAGGGCGCTCGGGGGCGGCCCGGCAGGGCTCGCGCCGCGAGGCCGCGGCGACGCCGGACCTCGCCGGTGCTCGCCTCGCGGATGCAGTCGGCCAGGATGTTGAGGGAGCCGACGGTGAGCATCATCAGCACGCCCGGGAAGAGCGGCGCCCAGGCCTGCTGCTGCAAGAAGCCGAGGTCGGCCGACAACATGCCGCCCCACGTGGGCGTGGGCGGGATGATGCCCAGCCCGAGGAAGGCGAGCGCGGCCACCACCAGCAGCGCCGAGCCCATCGCCTGCGCCGAGGCGACCGCGATGTTGGGCACCACCTTCGACCAGACGTGGGTCCGCAGCACCCACAGCCGCGAGGCGCCCATCAGCTCGGCGGACTCGACGTACTGGGTGCGCCGCAGGCCCAGCGCAACGGCGCGGGTGATGCGGAAGAACACCGGGCTGGTGAGCACGCCGACGGCGCCCATGGCCTGGTGCAGGCCGTTGCCCAGGGTGCCCGCCACCGCGATCGCGAAGACCGTGAAGGGCAGGATCATCAGCGTCTCGGAGGCCCGCAGCGCGAGCCACTCGCCCAGCCGGCCGGCCCATACCGAGGCCAGGCCCGTGGGCACGCCGAGCACGAGCCCGATGAGCACCGCCTCGAGCGCGCCCACCACCGAGAGCCGGGTGCCGGCCAGCAGCCGGCTGAGCACGTCGCGGCCCACGTAGTCGGTGCCGAGCAGGTGGTGGCCGCTGGGGCCGGCGAGCACGTCGCCGAACTGGTGCAGCGGGTCGTAGGGGGCCAGCTGGCCGCCCAGCACGGCGAGCAGCGCGACCACCGCGAGGATGCCCAGGGCCACCCGGGCGGCGGGGATGCGGACGAGGTTGCGCAGCAGTCTCATGCTCGGCTCCCCGAGGCGGCGCCGCGCCGGGCGGCGGGGTCGAGCAGCACCTGCGCCGCGTTGATCACCAGGCTGCCGGCCAGCACCAGCACGGCGGTGATCAGCAGCGTCCCGAGCACCACCGGCACGTCGCCGCGCTGGGCGGACTGCAGCGCCAGCTGGGCGATGCCGGGCAGGTTGAACAGCTTCTCGGTCATCACCGCGCCGCCGACGATGAGGGGCAGCGCCATGCCGATGACCGCAAGGGTGGGGGCCACGGCGTTGCGCAGCACGTGGCCGAACAGCACGCGTCGGCGCGAGTAGCCGCGCATCTGGGCGCCCACCGCGTAGTTCTCCTCCAACGCGGCGACCAGCGTCGTGCGCAGCTGACGGGCGATGTTGGCCGCCACCTCCAGGCTCAGCGCCAGGGCGGGCAGGATCGAGAACCGCAGCCACTGCACCGGGTCGCTGCCGAACGACACGTAGCCGCCGGCCGGCAGCAGCCGGGCCTTCACCGAGAGCAGCACGATCAGGCCGATGCCGATGACGAAGGGGGGCAGCGTGGCCAGCACCGAGCAGACGACGGTGACCGCGCGGTCGAAGAGCCCGCCGGCGCGCACCGCCGCCCCGATGCCGGCCGCCGTGCCGATGCCGACGGCCAGCACCAGCGCCAGCGCCGCGATCGACAGGTCCACCGGCAGCGCCTGCCGCACCGAGCTCGAGACCGGCACCGTGGTGAACCAGGAGCGACCGAGGTCGCCGTGCAGCGCGTCGCCCAGCCAGGCCAGGTAGCGCGGCACCAGCGGCCGGTCGAGACCGAACTGGTGGTTCAGCGTGGCGATGTCCTTCGCGGTGGCGGTCTCCCCCAGCACCGCCGCGGCCGGGTTGCTCTTGCTCAGCGCGCCGAGACCGAAGGTGATGACCGAGGCCAGGAACAGCACCACCCCGGTGGTGAGCACCAGCCGGCCCAGCGGGGCGGCCGCTGCGAGCAGCCGACCCGACGCGGGCCGCGCCGGCGACCGCGTGAGCGCGGGTGAGGTGGTGGCGGTCGCCATCAAGCGGAGATCCCCTCGAAGCGTCGCAGGCTCGGGTGCTGCTTGAGGGCCGTGACCCTCTTCCGGCGGGCGATCACGAACGGCGCCTCGTAGAGGAAGGTGTTCGGGTAGGTCGTGACCGCGGTCTTCGTCGCGGCCTGCAGCAGCGCCGGGTAGGACGGGTCGTCGGTGGGCGTCGCCTTCACCTTGGCGATCTGGGCCTGCAGGCTCTCGTCGTCCTGGCGGGCCGGGTTCATCAGGCCGGTGCTGCTGAAGAGCACCTGGAAGGCCTGCACCGGCGACTCGCGGCCGGCGAACCCGTCGTAGCCCAGCGCCTTGGAGTGGTTGAGGTACACGACCTGGGTCCAGGTGCTGGCCGGGATGGTCTCGATCGTCAGGTCGATGCCGATGGCCTTGAGCTGGGCCTGGATCTGCTCCACCGCCGGCGCGGCCGGCGCCGGCACGGTGAAGGTGCCCTTGACGCCGCCCGAGAGGCCGGCGTCGGCGAGGATCTTCTTCGCCTTGGCGGGGTCGTAGGAGTAGAGGTTCTCCAGCTCCTCGTTGTAGCCGACGTAGCCCTTCGGGAACGGCTGGTAGCAGACGTCGCCGACGCCGAAGTTGGAGACCTTCTTGATCGTCTCGCGGTCGATGCCGTACTTCATGGCCTCCACCACGGCCGGCTTGTCGAAGGGCGCCATCGAGGCGTTCACGTCGAGCACGCTGACGAAGGTGGAGTCGAGCACCTGCACCTCGAGGCCGGCCGCCTTGGCCGCCTTGATGTCCGAGGCCGGGATCCGCACGATGTTGTACTGCCCCGACGTGGCCGAGGCGACCGCCGTGGTCGGGTCGGGCTGCGGGTAGAGCTTGAAGCTGCCCACCTCGATCTGGTCGGCGAGGTGGAAGTGCGGGTTCTTCTTCAGCTCGGCGTGGTCGTTCTGCACGTACGAGGTGAGCGAGAACGGCCCGGAGCCGGCGGGCTTGGTGGCCAGCGCGTCGGCGTCCTTCTCGAACGCCTTCGGGTTGACCACCATGCCGGTCTTGCCGGCGAAGAGCAGCGGGTACTGGTAGTTGGTGCCGCTGAGCTGCACGACGACGTCGAGGTCCCCGTCGGCGGTGACCTTGGTGATGTCGGTCATCTGGGGTGCGATGAGCGAGCCGGTCTGTGTGCGGCCGCGGTCGATGGACTTCGCCACGGCGGCGGCGTCCAGCGCCGAGCCGTCGGAGAAGGTCAGCCCCTTGCGCAGCGTGAAAGTGACCTGGTCGCCCTTGTCGTTGTAGGCCCACTTCTCGGCCAGCCAGCCGACGGCGTTGCCGGAGTCGTCGAGGGCGGTGAGCGCGTCGTAGGTCAGCGCCAGCATCTGCACGTCGGAGCCGGCCGAGGAGGTCACCGGGTCCCAGGTGGTGGGCAGCTGCCAGGCCCAGGTGATGGTGCCGGCGCCGCCTCCGCCGCCGAAGCTGGGGTCGGCACCGCCGGTGCCGCAGGCCTCCAGCACGAAGAGGGCGCCGGCCCCGAGCCCGATCCCGAGCAGGTGGCGGCGGGAGAGGGCGACGGGACGGGCGGAGTCCGAACGCTGGGTCCAGATGGGCGCGCTGGGCATGGTGGGGCCTCGGTCTTCTCGAGCGGGTGGGCGGATGGGTCAGCCGGCGGTGGCCGCAGCGGCGGCGTACCGGTTGGCGGGGACGGGCAGCCCGAGATGGCCACGCAGGGTGGTGGAGTCGTAGTCGGTGCGGAACGCGCCGCGCTCCTGCAGCGCAGGCACGAGCTCGTCGACGACGCGGCGGAAGTTGGCCGGGTGGTCGATGCCGATGTTGAAGCCGTCGCAGGCGCGCGCCTGCCACCACTCGACCAGGGCGTCGGCCACCGTGCTCGCGGTGCCCACGAACGGGCTCTTGCGGAACTGCCGGGTGGCCTCGACGGCCTGGCGCAGCGTCCAGCCGCTGGCCTGCGCCCGCTCGGTGATCTCCTTGGCGCGGGTGTAGAACGAGCGCTCGCCGTAGCGCAGCGCCTCGGCCGGGAACGGCGCGTCGAGGTCGTAGCGGGTGAAGTCGTGCCAGCCGAACGGACGGCCGAACTCCTCCAGCGCGGCGGTGAAGGTGTGGTCGCGCTCGTTGTCGGTGGCCTCGATCTCGCGGGCCTCCTCGTCGGTGTCGCCGAGCACGACCTTGATGCCCGGCATGATCACCAGGTGGTCGGGGTTGCGGCCGAACCTGCGCTGCGCGCGGGTCTTGATGTCGTCGTAGAAGGCCTGGCCGCTGGGGATGTCGGGGGCATGGGTGAAGATCCCCTCGCCGACGCTGGCGCCCAGGTCGCGGCCCTGGTCGGAGTCGCCGGCCTGGAAGACCACCGGGTGCCCCTGCGGCGAGCGCTGCAGGTTGAGCGGGCCGCGCACCTTGAAGTAGGTGCCCTCGTGGTCGAGCACGTGCTGCTTGCTGCGGTCGAAGAAGACCCCGCTCTCACGGTCGCGCACGAACGCGTCGTCCTCGTAGGAGTCCCACAGCGCCCGGGCCAGCTCGACGTACTCCTGCGCGCGCCCGTAGCGGGTGTCGTAGTCGAAGTGCTCGTCGAGCCCGTAGTTGCCGGCCGTGCCGGCGTCGCCGGTGGTGACGACGTTCCACCCGGCGCGGCCGTGGCTGATCAGGTCCAGGCTGCCCAGCCGCCGCACCAGGTTGAACGGGCTGTTGAAGGAGGTCGTGGCCGTGCCCACCAGGCCGATGCGGCTGGTCTGGGTGGCCAGCGCGCTGAGCAGGGTCAGCGGCTCGAGGCGGTTGAGGTAATGGGGCGGGGAGTAGGGAGTGATGAACTGGCTGTCGACGATGAAGACCAGGTCGAACAGCCCGCGCTCGGCCAGCTGGGCCATCTCGACGAACCAGTCGACGTCCACGCTGGCGTCACCGGGGATCTCCGGGTCCAACCACAGGGTGTGGCTGCCCGGGCCGCCGGTGCCGTAGGGCACCGCGCCCAAGTGCATCTGGCGCTGCTGGGTCTGGCGCTGGTGGGTCTGGCGCGGCGAGCCCATCGATCCCTCTTCCCGGTTGCCGTGCTTGCCTATGTCCAGCAACTTACAAGACTTAGCCGTCCAGACTCCAACGCCGCTTTCTGATGAGACCCATCGCGCCGCGTGATCGCTCGTCGGGTTAAGTGCACTAACCTGATCGACATGAGCAAGGTGTTGGACATCGCGCCGCTGCGCAGCCTGGTGGCCGTGGCCGACTGCGGTGGGTTCCAGCGGGCGGCCACCTCGCTGCACCTGAGCCAGGCCGGCGTCAGCCAGCACATCCGGCGCCTCGAGGCCGCCACCGGCCGGGCGCTGGTCGAGCGCCACGGCCGCGGCTCACGGTTCACCGCCGACGGCGACCGGCTCCTGGTGCAGGCGCGCCGGATCCTGGACCTGCACGACGACACCCTGCGCAGCTTCGCCGCCCCGGCCGAGCCGACGGTGACCATCGGGTCCACCGAGCACGCCGCCTCGCAGCTGCTGCCCGCCCTGGCCGCCGCGCTCGAGGTCAGCGCCCCCGGCCACCGCTTCCGGTTCCGCATCGACCGCGGCACCCGGCTGCGCGAGGCACTGGCCGCCGGCACTCTCGACCTCGCCCTGCTGCTGCACCCCGGCGATCCCGCCGCCGCGCCCGTGGGCGAGCTGGCGCTGACCTGGTTCTCCTCCCCCACCTGGAGCCCTCCGACCGGCCCGGCGCCGGTGCCGGTGGTCGCCTTCGACGAGCCGTGCGCGCTGCGCAGCCGCGCCCTGGAGACGCTGTCGGACCACGCGATCGCGGCCGTCGTGGGAGCCGAGGCCACCCAGCTGGCCGGCGTCCAGGCCGGCGTCGGCGCCGGACTCGGCGTGGCACTGATGGCCACGATGGGCCAGACCCCGCAGGGACTCGTGCCCCGCACCGACCTGCCCGAGGCCGCGCCGCTGCCGCTCTACGTCTGCGCCCGGCCGGGGTTCGACGAGCGCGTGCGCCGGCTCACCGCAAAGACCGTGGCCCCACTGCTGCCCCGCCGGCTGGCCACGATGGAGGCGGCGTCGTGAACCAGGAGCAACCAGCCGGCACCGACGGCACACCGGACGGCACACCGGATGGCATGGTGCGCACCGCGAGCGGAGTGCTCGTGCCGGCCGACATCGACCCCTTCCACCGGGTGCTGCACCACGTGGCCCCGGCCGGGCTGGTCGGCGACACCACCCAGACCAGCGGCATGCGGCGGCTGGAGGCCATCAGCGGCAAGACCGTCGGCTCCTCGTCGCTGTGGATGGGTCAGACCCACGTGCCCGCGGAGACGGCCTCGGCCAACCACCACCACGGTGCGTCGGAGACCGCCATCTACGTCGTCTCGGGCCACCCGGTGTTCGTCTTCCTCGAGGTCGACGGCGACCAGCCCGTCGAGACCCACGTCGAGACCTCCCCGGGCGACTACGTCTTCGTACCGCCGTGGGTCCCGCACCGCGAGGAGAACCCCGACCCCGCCGACGAGGCGGTGGTGGTGATCGCCCGCACCACCCAGGAGGCGATCGTGGTCAACCTGGCCGGCCTGGACTGGCGCGAGGTCGAGCGCACGCGTCGCTGATCGGAGGTCACCGGCGCCCTGAGAGAGTGGCGCCCGTGGAGGTGTGGCCGCTCGACCGCGAGCCCGACGAGCGCTACCGGCCGCTGCCCGAGCTGGTGGCGGGCGGGCTGGCCGAGCGGATCTGCGGGCGGCTCGGCGGCGCGCCGCTGCGGGTGGGGCAGTCGGCGGTGGTGATGGGCGTGGCCTCGCGGCTGTGGTCGGTGCTGCTGGTGCCGGCCGCCCGCGACGGCGTGCTCGTCGACGTCGCGGACCTGGTGGCCCGCGACGACGACGGCGCGCTGGTGCTGGGGATGAGTCGGTGGCGCACCCGGGCGGCCCCGAGCGTCGACGACGTCGACGCCGCCGCGCGCTCGGTGCTGGCACCGGTAGTGGACCTGCTGCCGCTCGCACCACGGCTGCTGTGGGCCAACGCCGCGGCCAGCCTGCGGGCGGTGCCTCGAGTGCACGAGCTCCCCGAGGCCGAGCCGCTGGTGGCCGCGCTGCTCGCGCGGCCCCCGTATGCGGGCGAGCTCGACCCCGACGGCCGACGCCGGACCTGCTGCCTGTTCTACGAGGTGACCGGCGCGGGGCTCTGCGGCGACTGCGTCTTCGACGCGGTGCCCGGGGGCTGAAGCAGCCGCTCGGCCAGGGGCGCGAACACCAGTCCGATGGTGGTCCACAAGATCAGCTGCGCGCCGACCGAGTAGAGCCGGAACCGGTAGAGCAGGTCCGCGTTGAAGCCGGGGAACACGATCCGGCCGGTGCCGTCGCGCAGTGGCAGCGGCGTCTCGGTGCGGTGGCGGCCGTACTCGACCACGTTGTCGTGCAGGTGACCCAGCGGGGGCAGCACGAGCATCACCACCGCCATCAGCACGACGAACCCTGCGCCGGCGAGCAGGGTGGCCCGCCAGCTGCCCCACCTCGCGGCCAGCTTCTGGCCGACGTAGACGGCCAGGAAGCCGAAGAGCACCGAGCAGAACACGGTGACGATGTAGAGCTCGCTGCGCGCCCGGATGGTCTCTTCGTGCCCGATGGCCGGCGGGTTGGCCGGGTACTTCACGAACGGCACGAGGTAGAGCAGCACGAACCCGGCGGCGGCCACCAGCAGCGCCAGCTGACGCGGCCGCACCCGGCCGGTGCGGCCCAGGCACACGGCATAAGCGACCGCGAAGAGCGCCCCCATGGCCGCGCCGAAGAGCACCAGGCCGGCGCCGATGCCGACCCAGCCCTGGATCGTGCGCGTGAAGATCTCGTGGCCCTCGTGGGCCACCGGGAGGCCTTGGGCGAGGTCGAGCTTGTGCTGAGCGGCGTCGCGGCCGCTCTCGTAGTCGATCGCCTGGCCGATCACCGGTTCGGCGAAGATGCGGGCGAAGACGTAGGCCAGTAGTCCGCCGAGGGCTCCTGCGAGCACACCTCGGCCGATGAGCTTGAGCTCCATCAGCTGCAGGTCAGCAGGTGATCAGTGGCAGGGGAAGCCGAGGAAGTGGCGGCCGTCGTGGAAGAACTCGTGGATGACCATGCTCTTGCCGAACACCGACCAGGCGCCCTGGTCGATGCCGATGAAGTAGTAGACGCCGAAGGCGATCAGCGCGGTGGCGAGCAGGATGGCGATCGACTTGGTCTGGGCCGTGACGACCGGGACCGTGACGGCCTGGGGGTGGGTCTGGGCGGCGGCGTTGCTCATGTGAACTCCTCCGGGAATCTCGCGTTCCCTGTGTGCGGATGGACGACGCCGGCCGATGACCTGACTCGCAGCTCGCGCTGCTCACAGTGGCGGGACCGTGCTGGAGTTGCACCAGCTTCCTCGCTCCGACGTCGGGTCGGACTCTAGTACGTGCCGCGCACCGGCGCAGCCCCTCGGCCGTAGGCTGATCGCCACAGGTCGCACGGTGCAGGAACCCGGTGCCAGCACACCCGCTGAAGTCCGGGGCGGTTCCGCCACTGTGAGGCGTCGACGAGGAACTGTCGGCGCCCAGCCAGACACTGGCCGTGCGACACCCACCGACGAGGGGCGCGAACCCCGAGGAGGACCCCCATGACCCGCATCGCGCTGTTGTCGACGTCCGACACCGACCTGCTCTCCGCCCGCGCCTGCGGCGCGGACTACCTGTTCGCCAACCCCGCCCGCCCCGGGCACCAGTCGATGGCCGAGGCGATCGAGGCCGCCGACCTCGTGGTCGGTCGTATCCTCGGCTCGCCGCAGGACCTGTGCGAGGGCTTCCGGCGGATCCGCGCCACCGGCAAGCCGATGGTGGTGCTGGGCGGCGAGCAGCAGCCCAGCGCCGAGCTGATGGAGCTCTCCAGCGTGCCCATCGGCATCGCGGCCGAGGCCCACCGCTACCTGGCCGAGGGCGGCCCGGGCAACCTCGCCCAGCTGCACGCGTTCCTCTCCGACACCGTCCTGCTCACCGGCGAGGGCTTCGAGCCGCCGGCCCAGGTGCCGGCCTGGGGTTGGGCGGAGCGTGACGCGGTGGAGGGCGACCTCCCTCGCGTGGGCGTGCTGTTCTACCGGGCGCACCAGATGAGCGGCAACGACGCCTTCGCCCATGCCCTGGCCGACGCCATCGACGCCACCGGCCAGGCGGTCGGCCGGCCGATCTTCAGCTCCTCGCTGCGCTCGGCCCCCGACGACCTCTACGACGCGCTCGGCACCCTCGACGCGCTGGTGGTCACCGTGCTCGCCGCGGGAGGCAGCACACCGGCCGGCGCGAGCGCCGGCGGCGACGACGAGGCGTGGGACGTCGAGCGCATGGCCGCCCTCGACATCCCTGTGCTGCAAGGGCTCTGCCTCACCAGCAGCCGCGCCGAGTGGGAGGCCTCCGACGACGGAGTCACCCCGCTCGACTCGGCCACCCAGATCGCCATCCCCGAGTTCGACGGCCGGATCATCACCGCGCCGTTCTCGTTCAAGGAGGTCGACGCCGACGGTCTGCCCCGCTACGTGGCCGACCCCGAGCGCTGCGCACGCGTGGCCGGCATCGCGGTGGCCCACGCCCGGTTGCGGCGTACGCAGCCCGCCGAGCGGCGCGTGGCCCTGATGCTCAGCGCCTACCCCACCAAGCACTCCCGCGTGGGCAACGCGGTCGGTCTCGACACCCCCGTCTCCACGGTCCGACTGCTGCGCCGGATGCGCGAGGCGGGCTACGACCTCGGCGCACCGGGTGAGATCCCGGGCCTGGACCTTGCGGACGACACCGAGGCCGGCGACGCGCTCATCCACGCCCTCATCGACGCCGGCGGCCAGGACGAGGAGTGGCTCACCCAGGCGCAGCTCACCGACGCGCACGTGCGCATCACCCGGGAGCAGTACCTCGACTGGACCGCGGGGCTGCCCGCCGAGCTGACCGACGCCGTCCGCGAGGCGTGGGGCGAGGCGCCGGGGTCGCTCTTCGTCAACGAGGCCCAGGAGCTGGTGCTGGCCACGATCCGCGCCGGCAACGTGGTGCTGCTGATCCAGCCGCCGCGCGGGTTCGGCGAGAACCCGGTGGCGATCTACCACGACCCCGACCTGGCGCCGTCGCACCACTACCTGGGGGCCTACCGCTGGATCGAGGGCTCGACCGACTCCGGCGGCTTCGGCGCGCACGCGGTGGTGCACCTGGGCAAGCACGGCTCGATGGAGTGGCTGCCGGGCAAGAACGCGGCGCTCTCGGCCTCCTGCGGCGCCGATGCGGCCATCGGCAACCTGCCGCTGGTCTACCCGTTCCTGGTCAACGACCCCGGCGAGGGTGCGCAGGCCAAGCGTCGGGCGCACGCGACGATCGTCGACCACCTCATCCCGCCGATGGCGCGGGCCGAGACCTACGGCGACATCGCGCGCCTGGAGCAGCTGCTCGACGAGCACGCCAACATCGCGGCCATGGACCCCGCCAAGCTGCCGGCCGTCCGCGCGGAGATCTGGACCCTCATGCACGCCGCGGAGATGCACCGCGACCTCGGGCTCGAGGAACGGCCGGACGACGAGGAGTTCGACGACTTCATCCTCCACGTCGACGGCTGGCTGTGCGAGATCAAGGACGCCCAGATCCGCGACGGGCTGCACGTGCTGGGTCAGGCACCCGACGGCGAGGCCCGCGTCAACCTGGTGCTGGCGATCCTGCGCGCGGCCCAGGTGTGGGGCGGCCAGCAGGCGGCGGTGCCGGGGCTGCGTGCGGCGCTGGGCCTCAAGGAGGGCGCCGAGGCCGCCACGGCCGTCGACGACGCCGAGCGCCAGGCGCGGGCGCTGGTGGAGGGCATGGAGGCGGCCGGCTGGTCGCCCGCGGCGGCGACCACGCTGCACGACGACCCGCAGGTGCAGCGCGTGCTGGCCTTCGCCGCCGAGCAGGTGGTGCCGCGGCTGGGCCGCACCACCGACGAGCTCGACGCCGTGCTCCACGCGCTCGACGGCGGCTTCGTACCGGCCGGGCCGTCGGGCTCGCCGCTGCGCGGTCTGGTCAACGTGCTGCCCACCGGCCGCAACTTCTACACCGTCGACCCGCGGGCGGTGCCGTCGCGGCTGGCCTGGGAGACCGGCCAGGCGATGGCCGACTCGCTGGTGCAGCGCTACCTCGACGACACCGGCGACTACCCGGCGTCGGTGGGGCTGAGCGTGTGGGGCACCAGCGCGATGCGCACCTCGGGCGACGACGTCGCCGAGGTGCTGGCCCTGCTCGGCGTCCGGCCCGAGTGGGACGAGGCCTCGCGCCGCGTGCAGCAGCTGCACGTGGTGCCGCTCGAGGAGCTCGGGCGCCCGCGGATCGACGTGACGGTGCGGATCTCGGGGTTCTTCCGCGACGCCTTCCCGCACGTGGTCGCCATGCTCGACGACGCGGTGCGGCTGGTGGCCGACCTCGAGGAGCCCGACGAGCAGAACTTCGTGCGCGCCCACACCCGCGCCGAGCTGGCCGCGCACGGCGACCAGCGTCGCGCCACCACGCGGATCTTCGGCTCCAAGCCGGGCTCGTACGGTGCGGGGATCCTGCAGGCGGTCGAGTCGGGCAGCTGGCGCGACGACCAGGACCTGGCCGAGGTCTACACCGCCTGGGGCGGCTTCGCCTACGGCCGCGACCTCGACGGCGTCGCCGCGGCCGACGACATGCGCTCGAACTACCGGCGCATCAAGGTGGCGGCCAAGAACATCGACACCCGCGAGCACGACATCGCCGACTCCGACGACTACTACCAGTACCACGGCGGCATGGTCGCCACCGTGCGCGCGCTGACCGGCGCCGACCCGCAGGCCTACGTCGGCGACTCCACCACGCCCGACGCCGTGCGCACCCGGACGCTGCAGGAGGAGACCAACCGCGTCTTCCGCGCCCGCGTGGTCAACCCGCGGTGGATCGGCGCGATGCAGCGGCACGGCTACAAGGGCGCCTTCGAGCTCGCCGCCACGGTGGACTACCTGTTCGGCTTCGACGCCACGACCGGCGTGGTGCACGACTGGATGTACGAGAAGCTCGCGCAGGAGTACGTGCTCGACGAGACCAACCAGGAGTTCATGAAGAAGTCGAACCCCTGGGCGCTGCGCGGCATCGTCGAGAAGCTCCACGAGGCCGTCGACCGCGGCTTGTGGGCCGAGCCCGACGCCGACACGCTCGCCGCCATGCAGCAGGTCTACCTCGACACCGAGGGCGACCTCGAGGACCGCAACGGTGGTTGAGGAGGGCGCCCCGCCCACCCCTGAGGTTGAGGAGGTTGCGCAGCAACCGTCTCGAAACCCCCCGGCCACCCCGGAACCCCCTCGCCGCGTCTGGCTCATCGGAGTCGGCCCCGGCGATCCCGAGCAGGTGACGCTCGAGGCGGTGGCCGCGATGCGGGCGGTGGCCTTCTTCGTGGTCAGCGACAAGTCGCCGCGAGGTGGCATGCCTGACCCGCTGGTCAACGCTCGCGAACGACTGCTGGAGCGCCACCTCGACCGCGAGCCGGTCGTGGTGCGGGTCGAGGACCCCGAGCGCGAGCGGCGTCCGGACCGCACGGCGTCGCAGGCCGAGTACGAGGCGGTGGTGGCGTCCTGGCACGAGGCCCGGGCGGTGGCGTTCGAGCAGGCACTGCTGACCCACGAGGGCGACGCCGGGTTCCTGGTGTGGGGCGATCCCGCCTTCTACGACTCCACGATCCGCGTGGTGGAGCAGGTGTGCGAGCGCGGGAACGTCGCGTTCGAGGTGCGCGTCGTGCCCGGCATCTCCAGCCTCCAGCTGCTGGCCGCTCGGCACGGTGTGGTGCTCCACGAGGTCGGCCAGGCGCTGCACGTGACCACCGGCCGCCGGCTGCGCGAGGCGGTCGAGGCCGGCCAGGACAACATCGTGGTCATGCTCAACCGCACCCTCGACCTGGCCGAGATGGCGGACTGGTCGATCTGGTGGGGGGCCAACCTGGGCACGGCCTCCGAGGAGCTCGTGGCCGGACGAGTGGGTGACGTGCTGGCGCAGATCGAGTCGGCCCGCGTGCGCGCCAAGGAGCGTGCGGGCTGGGTGATGGACGTGTTCCTGGTGCGCAGGTGAGCGCGCTCCTGGTGGCCGGGACCACCTCCGACGCCGGCAAGTCGGTCGTGACCACCGGGCTGTGCCGGGCGGCGTCGCGCCGCGGCATCGCGGTGGCGCCGTTCAAGGCGCAGAACATGTCGAACAACTCGATGGTGGTGCCGTCCGGCTGGGCTGGTGGGGCCGAGATCGGCCGCGCGCAGTGGATCCAGGCCCGGGCGGCGAGGGCCGAGCCCGAGGTCGCGATGAACCCGGTGCTGCTCAAGCCCGGCAGCGACCGGCGCAGCCACGTGGTGCTGATGGGGCAGCCCGCCGGATCGGTCTCGGCCACCGACTTCGTGACCGGTCGGCGCCACCTGGCCGAGGCGGCGTACGCGGCCTTCGACGATCTGCGCAGCCGCTTCGAGCTGGTGGTCGCCGAGGGCGCCGGCAGCCCGGCCGAGATCAACCTGCGGGCTTCCGACTACGTGAACCTGGGGCTCGCCCGGCACGGCGACGTGCCCACCGTCGTGGTCGGCGACATCGACCGCGGCGGGGTGTTCGCGGCGTTCTTCGGCACGGTCGCGCTGCTGGAGCCCGAGGACCAGCGGCTGGTGGCGGGGTTCGTGGTCAACAAGTTCCGGGGCGAGGAGTCGCTGCTGAAGCCCGGGCTCGACCGGCTGGGCGAGCTGACCGGACGCCCGGTCTACGGCGTGCTGCCCTGGCACCCCGACGTCTGGCTGGACTCCGAGGACGCGCTTGACCTGGAGTCGCGCCGCTCCGGCGACGGCACGCTGCGGGTGGCGGTGGTCCGGCTGCCGCGGATCTCCAACTTCACCGACGTCGACGCGCTGGGGCTGGAGCCCTCGCTCGACGTCGTCTTCGCCACCAACCCGCGCGGCATCTCCGACGCCGACCTCGTGGTGCTGCCGGGCACCCGCGCCACGATCGCCGACCTGGCCTGGCTGCGCTCGCGCGGGCTCGACCGGGCGATCCTCGCCCACGCCGAGGCGGGACGTCCGGTGCTCGGCATCTGCGGCGGCTGTCAGATGCTGGGTCGCACCATCGCCGACCCCGCGGGCGTCGAGGGCGCACCGGCGCAGATCGAGGGGCTGGGGCTGCTCGATCTGGTCACCGAGTTCACCGCCGAGAAGGTGCTGCGCACCCACGAGCCGGCCGGCTACGAGATCCACCACGGCCGGGTGAGCGGCACGCGGGTGTCGGGCGCGGTGACCGGCACGATGGTGCACGGTTCGCTCGAGGACGACGCGGCCCGCGACGCCTTCCTGCGCTCGGCCCTGGGGGTCGGCGCTCAGGCGTCGTTCCCGGCGGCGCGCGAGCGGCGGCTCGATCTCCTGGCCGACCTGGTGGAGCAGCACCTCGACGTCGACGCGCTGCTCGGCCTCGCCGAACGGGGCGTGCCCGACCTGCCGGTGCTGGCGGTCGGACCGTGAGCGTACTGGTGCTGGGCGGCACCGGGGAGGCGCGGCAGCTGGCCACGCGACTGGTGGCCGCCGGGCTCGACCCGGTCTCCTCGCTGGCCGGGCGGGTCGCCCGGCCCCGGCTGCCCGAGGGGCGCGTGCGCATCGGCGGCTTCGGCGGGCCGGCCGGGCTGGCGGCGTACCTGCGCAAGGAGCGGCCCGACGCGGTGGTGGACGCGACCCACCCGTTCTCGCCGACGATCTCGGCCCACGCCGCCGCCGCGTGCGCCGAGGTGGGCGTGCGGTCGCTGCGGCTGCAACGCCCCGGTTGGACGCCACGGACGGGCTGGCGCTGGGCCGAGGACCACCACGAGGCGGCGCGGCTGGCGGCCTCGGTCGGCACGCGGCCCTTCCTGACGGTGGGCCGGCAACCGCTGGCGGCCTTCGTCGGACCGCTGGCCGAGGCGGCCGCCCTGGTGCGAGTCGTCGACCCGCCCGACCTGGACCTGCCGGCGACCTGGACGCTGCTCACCAGCCGCGGCCCCTACGACCTGGCCGGCGAGACCGCGACGATGCGCGGGGCCGACGTGCTGGTCACCAAGGACTCCGGCGGCGGGCACACCGTGGCCAAGCTCGACGCCGCCGAGGCCCTGGGCGTGCCCGTCGTGGTGGTGCGACGACCGGCCCCGCCGGCCGGGGTCGCCTGCGTCAGCGACGTCGACGCCGTGCTGCGATGGCTGCGCACGTGAGCACCGCGGCGACGTCCACCCGCCACGCCAGGGCCGTCGCCCGCCGGACGTCCTCGCGCGCGGGCGCGCGGCCGTCGCCGAGCACGGCGCGGTCCTCCACGCCGCTGGCGTAGACGTTGCGGCCGCCCAGCCGCACGCCGAGCGCCCCGGCGAAGGCGGCCTCGACCGGCCCGGCGTTCGGGCTCGGGTGGAGGCGGGCGTCGCGACGCCACGCCCGCCACGCTCCCCGGGGGTCGTCGCCGAGCAGCACCACGAGGGTCGCCGTGAGGCGGGAGCCCGGCAGGTTGAGCACGTCGTCGAGCCGCGCCGAGGCCCAGCCGAACTCGCGGTAGCGCTCGGTACGGTGACCCACCATCGCGTCGAGGGTGTTCGCGGCGCGGTAGGCCAGCAGCCCGGGCACGCCGAGCAGCGCGCCCCACACCAGCGGCGCCACCACGGCGTCGGAGGTGTTCTCGGCCACCGACTCCACCACGGCGCGGGCGACCTCGGCCTCGTCGAGCCGACTGGTGTCGCGCCCGACCAGGTGGGTGAGCCGCTGCCGGGCGGCCGGCAGGTCGTCTGCCTCGAGCAGCTCGGCCACCGCCAGCGCCTCGCGCTCCAGCGACCGGCCCCCGAGCACCACCCAGGTGGCGGCTGCGGTGCCGACGGCGCCGAAACCCCGCACTTGCGCAGTTCTGCGCTCGAACGAACGCCCCACGAGGGCACATAGCGTGACGAGAGTGCACGCAAGTGTGCAGCCGGCGCGTCGGGAGTCGGCGTACAGCACCCGCTCCAGCCGCCCGGCCAGCCACCCGAAACCGGCCACCGGGTGCCATCGGGCAGGATCGCCGCACACCCGGTCGGCGAGGAAGCCGAGCAGCAGTCCCAGCCATCTCATGGGAGGTCCCGATGAAGACCCTCGTCACCGGCGGTGTCCGGTCCGGCAAGTCCCAGCACGCCGAGCAGCTGCTCGACCAGCACCCGCAGGTCACCTACGTCGTGCCCGGCCTGGCCCCGCACGACGACGCCGAGTGGGCCGCGCGCGTGGCCGCGCACCAGGCCCGGCGCCCGCAGCACTGGACGACGCTGGAGACCCCCGACCTGGCGATGGCGGTCATCGAGGCGCCCGGCGCAGTGCTGGTCGACTGCTTGGGCACCTGGGTCACCCGGCTGCTCGACGACGCCGGCGCCTGGCCCGACCGGGAGCAGGCCACCGCGATCGTCGAGGAGCGCACCGACTCCCTCGTCGACGCCCTGGAGACCACCGACGGCGAGTTCGTGCTGGTCACCAACGAGGTCGGGCTGGGCATCGTGCCCGAGCACGCGTCGGGGCGGCTGTTCCGCGACCTGGTCGGCGTGGTCAACCAGCGGGTGGCGGCGGTGTGCCAGGAGGTGCACCTGGTGGTCGTCGGTCGGGTGCTGCATCTCTAACCGAGCCGTACATAGCTGCCGACGTAGACCGTGTTCAGACCACCGGCCAGACCGGCCAGGACGATCGCGAGGCAGACCTCGATCGCGGCGCCGTAGACGTCGCCGGTGACTCCGCCGAACCTCCGGCGCGCGCGCAGGACCAGCAGCCCCACCGCGATCACCGCCAGCACGGCCGTCAGGGCACCACGTCCGACCGAGCCGCCGAGCCACCGCGCGAGCACCACGACCACCACGACCACCACGACGGGCATCGCGACGGCGACCGGTCGAGGCACCGAGCCCACGAAAGGCGTCCCCAGACCGTCGGCCCGCGCACCCGGCACGCCGGCGGCGCAGGTCAACCAGAGCGCCGTGCGCGAGAGGCACACCGCCGCGCCGGCCACGACCGGTCCGTGCGGCAGCTCGAGCAGCTGGCCCGCCGCGAGCACCTGCAGCAGCAGCACCAGCACGACGGCGGCCACGCCGGCCGGGCCCGACGTACCCGACTTCATCACCGCGAGCGAACGCTCGCGGTCGTAGGAGGAGGCGAGGCCGTCGGCGGTGTCGGCCAGACCGTCGAGGTGGAAGGCCCGGGTCCCGAGCACCACCACCGCGATGGCCGCCACCCCCGTGGCCGGTGAGCCGGCGTCGAAGCGCTGGAACAGCCAGCCCACCAGCCACACCGCGACACCCAGCGGCAGCACCGCGACCGGCGCGAGCAGCATCGCCCCGCGCGCCGTACGCCGGTCGACGCTCGCCGGCGGCCGGACCGGCAGCGCCGTCAGCGTGCCGACGGCGAGCCGCCAGGCGTCGAGGATCACGGCATCAGCTCGCTGAGCAGCGCGACGTCGCTCATCACGGCGATGGCCTCGCGCAGCACCGGCACGGCGGCCACGGCGCCGCTGCCCTCGCCCAGCCGCAGGCCGAGGTCGAGCACGGGCTCCAGGCCGAGCTTGGCCAGCGCCAGGGTCTGGGCCGGCTCGGTGGAGCGGTGGCCGGCGGCGAACCAGGCCGCACAGCCCGGCTCGATCCGGTCGGCGGTGACCGCGCAGGCGACCGAGATCAGTCCGTCGAGCAGCACGGGCACGCCGGAGCGCGCGGCCTCGAGCAGGTAGCCGACGGTGGCGGCGAGGTCGGCGCTGCCGAGCGCGGTCAGGGTGTCGACCGGGTCGTCGGTGCGGGCCCCGGCCCGCGCCAGGGCGGAGTCGATGACGCTCTCCTTGCGGCGCAGGCCCTCGTCGTCCACCCCGGTGCCGCGACCGACCACCTCGGAGGCGGGCAGCCCCAGGGCGGCCGCGACCAGCGCCGCACTGGGCGTGGTGTTGCCGATGCCCATGTCGCCGGAGAGCAGCAGCTGGGCGCCGTCGGCGATCGCCTGGCCCGCGACGGCGGCACCGACCTCCAGCGCGCGGGCGGTCTCCTCGCCGGTGAGAGCGTCCTCGAGGTGGATGGCCCCCGACCCGCGCCGCACCTTGTGGGCGGTGACCTCGGCGGGGACGCCGGCCAGGTCGTCGTCGACGCCGAGGTCGAGCACGCGGACGTCGACGCCGTTCGCCGCGGCGAGCGCGCTGACACCGGCGCGACCGGTGAGGAAGGTGCGGACCATGGCGGGCGTGATCTCGGCCGGGTAGGCCGAGACGCCGTGCGCGGCGACGCCGTGGTCGCCGGCGAAGATCACCAGCCGCACGTCGGTGAGCGGCGCGGGCGGCACCTGTCCCTGCACGGCACACAGCCATACGCCGAGGTCGCCGAGGCGACCGAGCGCACCGGCCGGCGTGGCCAGCGCGGCGAGTCGCTCGCGGGCCTCGGTCTGGATCTGCTGCGAGGGCAGGGCGATGGTCATCGGATCTCCTTCAGGGCGGTGAGCAGGCGGTGGGTGACGTCGGGCGGGCGGGCGGCGATGCGCACCCAGTCGGGGCCGAGGCCCGGGAACGTGTCGCAGCGGCGCACGGCGATCCCGGCGCGACGCAGGCTCGCGTGGACGCCGTCGCCCACGCGGGCGAGCACGAAGGGGGCCGACGACGACACGACCTCGACGCCGAGGTCCGCCAGCCCCTTCTCCAGCGCCTCGCGCCAGGCCCGCTGCTCGATCGCCCGCTCGGTCGGATCGGCGCTCGCGCACGCGAGCAGCGCGGCCGCGGCGACGCCGGAGACCGACCACAGCGGCTGCGTGCGACGCAGCTCGGCGACGAGGTCGTCGGGCCCGACCAGATAGCCGGCGCGCACACCCGGGATCCCCCAGATCTTGGTGAGGCTGCGCGTCACGACCACGCCGGGCTCGCCGGTCAGGGTCTCAGGCTCGTGGGGGACGGCGTCCATGAACGCCTCGTCGACCACCACCGTGCGCCCCGGCCGCGCGAGAGCAGTGATCTCAGCGCGAGGATGGAGCACGCCGGTCGGGTTGGTGGGGTTGCCGACGACGACCAGGTCGGCGTCGTCGGGCACCGCGGGCAGTCCGAACCCGTCGCCGCAGAGCACGGTGGTGACGTCGTGGCCGGCCTCTCGCAGGGCGGCGTGCGGCTCGGTGAACTGCGGGTGCACCACCACCGGCCGCCGCCACGGCCGCCGGGCCAGCAGCGTGAACGCCTCCGCCGCCCCGGCCGTGGCGAGCACCTCGCCCGGTGCGCGACCGTGCCGGACCGCGAGCGCCCGCTCGGCGGCGGTCGGGTCGGGATAGCTGCCGCTCGCGTCGAGCGCGGCGTGCATCGCCTCGCTCAGCCACCCCGGCGGCGGACCGGGGAACACGTTGACCGCTAGGTCGAGCAGGCCGCGTGCCTCGACGTCGCCGTGGTGGGCCAGCGGGTCGGCCGGTCCCGGCCTCACCCGTGCACCGCCTCGGCGAACCGCTGGGCGAGCTGGGGGTGCCCAGCCCAGTGGGTGTGGAGGTACGAGGCGTGCAGGGTGGGCCCGGCGTAGCCACTGGGCTCGCCGTCGACCAGCCAGGCGGGCGTCGGGCCGGCGGGCGGGGTGGTGACGGTGCGGTGGAACTCGTGGCCGGTGACCATCTCGCCGCGGCGGCCCAGCAGCGAGTCGGCGGCCGCGGTGGCCGCCGGGTAGCGCAGGGTCAGGCGCGGGGCCATCGCCGCCTCGGCGTCGACGGCACCCACCATCGGCACGCCGTCGAGGCTGCGCGCGAGGTAGAGCAGCCCGGCGCACTCCGCGACGGTGGGCACCCCGTCGGCGACGGCGTCGCGCAGCTCCTTGAGCAGGCGGTCGTTGCCGGCCAGGTCGGCGGCGTGCACCTCGGGGAAGCCGCCGCCGAGGTAGACGCCGGCGGTGCCGGTGGGCAGCGGGTCGGTGACCGGGTCGAAGGTGACCACCTCGCATCCGGCGGCGCGCAGGAGCTCCTCGGTCTCGGCGTAGCGGAACGTGAACGCCCGGCCCCCGGCCATCGCCACCACCGGCCGGCGCGGGCCGGGCACGGTCACCTCGTGCGTCGGGTCCCACGGGTCGTCGGTCAGCGGCGGCGCCTGGCGGGCGACGTCGAGCACGGCGTCGAGGTCGACGTGCTCGGCGACGATCTCGGCCAGCCGGTCCAGCGCGTGCGCGGCCTCGCCCCGCTCGGCGGCGGGCACCAGCCCGAGGTGGCGGCTGGGGACGGCGACGTCCTCGTCGCGCGGCAGCACGCCGAGCACCGGCAGGTCGATCACCGAGCGCACCTCGGCCACGTGACGCGGCGAGCCCGCCTGGTTGAGGATCACGCCCCGGATGTCGGCGCCGCCGCGGAAACTCGCCATGCCGTGCACCACCGCGCCGATGCTGCGCGAGGCGCGCGAGATGTCGACCACCAGCACCACCGGGCTCCGCGTCAGCGCGGCGACGTGGGCGGTGGAGGCGAACCCGTCGTCGCCCACACGGCCGTCGTAGAGACCCATCACGCCCTCGACGATCGCGACGTCGGCGCCCGCGGCACCATGGCGCAGCAGCGGCACCACGCGCTCCTCGCCGACCAGGTGCGGGTCGAGGTTGCGGCCGGGCCGCCCGCAGGCCAGCGCGTGGTAGCCGGGGTCGATGTAGTCGGGACCGACCTTGTGGCCGCTGACCACGTGGCCGGCGCGCGTGAGCGCGGCCATCAGCCCGGTGGCGACGGTCGTCTTGCCCTGGCCGGTGGCCGGTGCCGCGACGACCAGCCGCGCTACCACTCGATCCCCTTCTGGCCCTTCTGCCCCCGGTCCATCTGGTGCTTGACCTTCGTCATCTCGGTCACCAGGTCGGCGGCCTCGACCAGCGCCGGGTGGGCGCGGCGGCCGGTGACGACGACGTACTGGCGTCCGGGGCGGTGGGCGAGCGTCGAGACGACGTCGTCGACGTCGACCCAGCCCCACTCCATCGGGTAGGTGAACTCGTCGAGCACCAGCAGGTCGTGGGTCTCATCGGCGATGCGGCGCTTGACCTCCGCCCACCCCTCGGCGGCCTCGGCCGCGTGGTCCTCGGCGCTGCCCTCCTTGCGCGACCACGACCAGCCGGCGCCCATCTTGTGCCACTCCACGGGTCCGCCCTCGCCGGTCTGCAGGTGCAGCTCGCCCAGCCGCTCGAGCACGGTCTGCTCGCCGATGCGCCACTTGGCCGACTTCACGAACTGGAAGACCCCGACGTTCCAACCCTGATTCCAGGCCCGCAACGCCAGCCCGAACGCGGCGGTCGACTTCCCCTTGCCGTCGCCGGTGTGAACCATCAGCAGCGGCTGGTGGCGGCGCTGGTTGGTGGTGAGTCCGTCGTCGGGGACGACGCTCGGACGCCCCTCAGGCGGCACCTTGACCCCTCTCCTGTACCGCCCGGGTGAGGGCGGTGGCGCTGATCTCGCCGACGGGCACGTGCTCGGCCAGCAGCTGCTCGGCCAGCCCGCGGGCCAGACCGAGTCGCATCGCGCCGGCCTCGCAGTCCACGACGAGCGAGGCGACGCCGGCCTCCCGCAGCAGTCCGGCGGCGCGCAGGGAGCGCGGCACGGCGTCGCGGCCGTGCGTGGCGCGGCCGTCGGTGACCACCACCAGCAGCGGCCGCCGCCGCGGGTCGCGCACCCGCTCCAGACCCAGCACGCGGTGCGCCTCGAGCAGCCCCTCGGCCAGCGGCGTCCTCCCGCCCGCGGGCAGCTCGGCCAGCCGCCGGGCGGCGACGTCGACGGAGTGCGTCGGTGGCAGCGCGAGGTCGGCCTGCTGGCCACGGAAGGTGACCAGGCCGACCTTGTCGCGCCGCTGGTAGGCGTCGAGCAGCAGGCTGAGGATCGCGGTCTTCACCGCCTCCATCCGCCGCCTCGCCGCCATCGACCCCGAGGCGTCGACGCAGAACAGCACCAGGTTCGACTCCTGGCCCTCGCGCTCGGCGAGCCGTAGGTCGCTGGGACGGAACCGCAGCGGCCCGGTCGTGCGGCCGCGCGTCTGCTGGAAGGCGGCGGCCGCCCGGATCGTCTCGGTCAGGTCGATGCTGCCGTGCGCGCCGGCCGACGAGCCGACCCGACGCCCGGTCTCGGTCACCGCACGCGAGCGGCGACCGGCCTCCCCGGCCCCGGTGCCGCGGACGGTGAAGAGCTTGGGGCGGTAGGGGGTGTCCATCGTGGCGACGTTGGTGTCGGTGGTGGCGTCGTCGGGGGTGCGCCCATCGCGCACGTGCGAAGGTGGCGCGTCGTTTCCGGCCGTTTCCTCGTGCCCGGTGCGCACGTGCGCAGTTGGCGCATCCCCGGAGTCACCAGAGTCCCCAGAGTCCCCAGAGTCCCCAGAGTCCCCAGAGTCACTGCCCTCGCCGGACCCGGGCGACGGCGGCTGGGGGTCGGGATCCGGGTCGGGGTCCGGGTCGGGGTCCGGCTCGGGGTCATTGCCGAGGACGTCGTCGAGCAGGTCCTCGTCGAGACCGGGGGCGTCGAAGGGGTTGCGGCGGCGGCGGTGCGGGAGGGCGAGCCGGGCGGCCACGCGGACGTCGTCGGTGGTGACGGCGGTGCGCTCCTGCCACGCAGCGTGGGCGACGGCGGCACGGGCGGTGACGATGTCGGCGCGCATGCCGTCGACGTCGAACGCCGCGCAGACCTCGGCGATCTGGCGCAGCGCGGCTTCGCCCAGCTCGACCTCGGCGACGCGCTTCTGGGCCGCCTGGATCCGGTCGGTCAGCGCCTGCTCGGCGTCGGCGAAGCGGGCGGTGAACGCCTCGGGGTCGGCGTCGAAGGCCAGCCGGCGGCGGACCACCTCCACGCGGGCGTCGGGGTCGCGCGGTGCGGCCACCTCGACGGTGAGGCCGAACCGGTCGAGCAGCTGCGGGCGCAGCTCGCCCTCCTCGGGGTTCATGGTGCCCACCAGCACGAACCGGGCCGCGTGCTCCACGGAGACGCCGTCGCGCTCCACGGTCGAGCGGCCCATCGCGGCGGCGTCGAGCAGCAGGTCGACGAGGTGGTCGTGGAGCAGGTTGACCTCGTCGACGTAGAGGATCCCGCGGTGCGCGCGGGCCAGCAGTCCGGGCTCGTACTCGGCCTTGCCCTCCGACAGCGCGCGCTCGAGGTGCAGCGAGCCGAGCACCCGGTCCTCGGTGGCGCCCACCGGCAGCTCGACCAGCCGCACCGGACGGACCTCGGTCGGGGCGTCGGCGCGCAGGCCGTCGGGCGAGGTCTCGCCCGGAGCGCTGGAGAACCGGTCGCCGGCGACGACCGTGATCGGCGGCAGCACGGCCGCGAGCGCGCGCACGATCGTCGACTTGGCCGTGCCCTTCTCGCCGCGCACCAGCACGCCGCCGACCTCGGGCGAGATCGTGGTGAGCACAAGGGCCAGCGCCATGTCGTCGGAGCCGACGACGGCGCTGAAGGGGTACTGCTTCGGCATGTGAGGCTCCCGCTCGTGTGCCAGTGGACAGCTGGCGACGAGGCCGGTCTTCGGACTTCACGCGTTCCGCGTGTCACCGCAGCGGGCCTGTGCCGGACTTCCACCGGCTTCCCCGGGCTCTCGTGCCGCGCTCAGGCTAAGGCATCGAGCCAGCGCGCCGCGTCGGCCCTGCTGCGCAACCGGACGACGACCAGCTCCGGCGCCGTCGCTGCCACCGCCGGCACGAGGTCGTCGTACCTGTGCCGCGTCGACACCGACCACCGCACCACGTGCTCGGGGTCGACCAGGAACCGCCACAGCGGCCCCTCGCGGTTGCCGTTCCACAACACCTCCCGCCGCAACCGGCGACGCAGGGTTCGACGGACGACACGGAACAACGTGATCCGAAAGGGCAGGTCGAGCCAGACCATCACCTCCGCCCGGGCGGCGACCTTCGGCCGGGCGGAGGCGTAGTGCCACTCCGTCACCCACGCCGGCCGCGCCACGAGTGCGTCGACATCGCGGTCGAACGACGGGCGCGGCACCCAGTTCTCGCCGTGGTAGAGCGCGTCGATCTCCACGTGCGGGATCGCGAGCCGTGCCGCGATCGCCTGTGCGTACGTCGTCTTCCCGGCGCCGCTCACCCCCGCGACCACCACGCGCGAGGGCCGCGCCGGCAACGGGTCGCCGGCTCCGAGCACCCGCCCGAGGCTACTGTTCGCCGCGTGCCCGAGCCCCTCGTGACCGTCGTCGGCATCGGCGCCGAAGGCTGGTCGAGCGTGCCGGAGGTGGCGCGCGAGGCGATCGTCCGCGCGGACGTGCTGATCGGCAGCAGCCGGCAGCTCGGTCTGCTGCAGGAGGGCGGGCAGGTCCGGGTGCCGTGGCCCTCCCCGCTGCGCGAGGGACTGCCGGCGCTGCTGGCCGAGCACGCCGGCCGCCGCGTGGTGGCCCTGGCCAGCGGCGACCCGATGCTGCACGGCGTCGGCACGACGCTGGTCGAGCTGCTCGGCGCCGACCGGGTGACGGTGCACCCGGCGGTCTCGTCGGTGGCGCTGGCCTGCGCGCGGCTGGGGTGGTCGACCGACTCGACGGTGGTGCTGCGCGACCACCGCACCCTGCCCCGCGAGCTCGCCCCCGGCCGCCGGATCCTCGTGCTCTCGGCCGACGAGACCACCCCGGCCGAGGTGGCCCGGATCCTGCAGGACGCGAGCGCCGGCGACAGCGTCGTCACGGTGCTCGCCGACCTCGGGTCGGCCGGCGAGTCCCGGATCGCCAAAACTCCACACTTGCGGTTCTCAGAGTGGCCAGAGGTGCCGAGATTGAACGTTGTGGCGGTTGAGGTTGGCACAACTGCGCAAGTGTGGAGTTTCGGCGCCGCAGGCCTCCCCGACGCCGCCTACGAGCACGACGGCCAGCTGACCAAGCGCGACGTGCGGGCCAGCGCCCTGGCCCGGCTCGCGCCGATGCCCGGACAGCTGTTGTGGGACGTCGGCGCGGGGGCGGGGTCCGTGGGCATCGAGTGGCTGCGCGCGCACCCGAGCTGCCGCGCGGTCGCGGTGGAGGCCGACCCCGAGCGAGCCGATCGCATCGGCCGCAACGCCGCACGCCTCGGCGTCCCGGTGCTGCGCGTGGTCACCGGCACCGCGCCGGAGGCCCTCGATGGACTACCCACCCCCGACGCGGTCTTCGTCGGCGGTGGCGCGACCCGTGAGGTGGTGGACGCGTGCCTGGGCGCGCGGCGGATCGTGGTTCACGGCGTGACGCTGGAGACCGAGCGGCTGCTCGCCGAGCTCCACGCCGAGCACGGCGGCGAGCTCACCCGGCTCTCGGTGGAGCACGCGGCGCCGCTCGGGTCCTACACCGGGTGGACGCCGGCGCGCACGGTGACGCAGTGGAGCCTGGAGCGGAGCTGGGAGCGATGACCGTCCACTTCGTCGGTGCCGGCCCCGGCGCGGCCGACCTACTCACGTTGCGCGCGGCCGCGCTGCTGGGCGCTGCCGGCACCGTGCTCTACCCCGGCACCTATCTCGACGACGCCGTCCTCGGCCACTGCCCGCAGGCCCGGCTGGTCGACACCCAGGGCCTCGACCTCGACCAGATCGTCGCCACCATCGCCGAGGCGCACGCCGCGGCCCACGACGTCGTGCGGCTCACCAGCGGCGACCCGTCGGTCTACTCGGCGCTCCACGAGCAGACCGCGCGCCTCGACGCCCTCGGCATCGACTGGGACGTCACCCCCGGCGTCCCCGCGTACGCCGCCGCGGCCGCGCTGGTCGGCCGCGAGCTGACCGTGCCGCTGGTGGCGCAGTCGGTGGTGCTCACCCGGGTGCAGGCCCGCTCGACCAAGATGCCCGAGACCGAGTCGCTGGCCGCGTTCGCCGCCACGCGGGCCACCCTGGTGCTGCACCTGGCCGTCACGCGTACGCGTGCTCTGGCCGAGGAGCTCGCCCCCCACTACGGCGCCGACTGCCCGGCGATGGTCGTCTTCCGCGCCTCCCAGCCCGGCGAGCTCGTGATCACCGGCACGCTGGCCGACATCGCCGACGCCGTCGAGGCGGCCGGCCTGCGCCAGGCCGCGGTGATCCTGGTCGGCCGCGCCCTGGCGAGCGGCGACGAGTCCGCGGGTGCCGGGGAGTCCTACCTCTACGACGCTCGTCGCGACCGCGGCGCCAAGCGCAGGCCCCCCGAGGAGACGAGATGATCGAGCTGACCGCACCCATCGAGAACGACGGCGCCTACGCGACGTGCGTGACGCTGCCCGACTCGCACGAGGTGCTGGGCACGAGTCGACCGGTCAAGGTCGCCGGCACCGTCGACGGCCACGCCTTGGAGGCGACGTCGATGCCGTCCGGCGAGGGGCCCCACTGGCTGCCGCTGCGCAAGTCGATCTGCGACGCCATCGGCAAGAGCGCGGCCGGCGAGCAGGTCGCGGTGCGGCTCGACCGTCGTGAGGGAAAGGCTCAGGGCCGCTCGACCGCCGTCGGGTTGGGGTAGGGGACCAGCCCGGCGTCCCCGACGGCTCGCGCCAGCGCGACCAGCGGCTCGGTGACGGCAACGGCTTGCTGCCGGGCTTCTTCGCTGAGCGCCGCCTCGGCAACGGCGTGCGTTCGCGCCTCGACGTCGGCGCGAGCGACGCGCCCCGACTCGGTCAGCGTGTCGTCCCGGTCGACCCAGCCGCGGCCGCGCAGCCGCTCGAGACCCTGCTCCCACTCCGCCTCGCTCCAGCCGCGCACCTCGCGCAGCCTGGCGGGCGCCAGCCCGGCGGCCACGGCCCAGGCGTTCGCGGCACACCCGTCGACGCGATCGCCAAGCAGCACAGCGATGTGGGCGTCGCCATGTAGCTCGCGCAGCACCGTGACGGCGTGCCAGAGCCGCTCCGTCTGCGAGGTCGGCGCCGGCAACGCCAGGTGCGCGGCCGCAAGCGGCTTGCCGCCCAGGTCGAGCCCGTCGAGCAGTGCGACGACCTCGTCGGCGATCGTCGGCTCCTGCGGCCAGGCCGTCGCCAGCGTCGACGCGGCCAGCCGGCTGCGCGCGGCGAGCACCGCCTCGCGGTCGGCCAGGGCCCACACGTCGGGCACGGCGCGCGCCACCATGCCGGGCGCGAAGCCGTAGAACGTCGCCGTCACCAGCTCCGGACCGGGCGTACCCAGCGCCGCCGCACGGCTGGCGAAGTAGCCGCGCCAGAACCCGCGCAGCCCGAGCCCGGCGTAGGAGTCGTCGGGCGCGAAGTAGACGACCGAGTGGATCGCCTCCACCGCCCGCCAGAACTCCTCGGGCACCTTGCTCACGTGACCGACCGCGGCGTCCAGACCCGGCCGCCGGTCACGCGCGTGGCCGAGGCCCCCACGATCAGCAGGCACTTCATGTCGACGCTCGCCGGGTCCAGCTCGGCCAGCGTCGTCACGTGCAGCGACTCCTCGGCGCGGCCGACGTCGCGGCCCACCACCACCACGGTGTCGGCCGAGCGGTGCTCGAGCAGGATCTTCTGCGCCTCACCGACCTGCTCGGTGCGCGATCGCGAGGCCGGGTTGTAGATCGCGAGCACGAGGTCGGCCTCGGCCACCGCGCGCAGCCGCCGCTCGACCACCGACCACGGCTTGAGCCGGTCCGAGAGCGAGAGCACCGCGAAATCGGCGCCGACGGGCGCCCCTGCGCGCGCCGCCACCGCCTGCACCGCGGAGACGCCGGGCAGCACCCGCACCTCCACCTCGGGGAACTCATCGGCCACCTCGAAGACCGCCGCCGCCATGCCGAAGACACCCGCGTCGCCACCCGAGACCACGGCCACGCGCTCGCCGCGACGGGCCAGGTCGAGCGCGAACCGCGCTCGGTCGACCTCGACGGTGTTGCCGCTGGCGTGACGCTGCAGCCCCGGTCGCTGCGGCACGCGCTCCACGTAGGGGCCGTAGCCCACCACGTGATCGACACCCGCCAGCGCCTCGGCCACCTCGCCGGTCAGCCAGCGGTTCGGCCCCGGTCCGAGCCCCACCACGAGCAGCTCGGCCGGCGCCCGGTCGGGCACCGGCGTCGCCGCGGCGGCCTCGTGCCGCGAGCGGACCAGCACCAACGAGAAGTAGGGCACCGACGCCGGGTCCACGTCGCGCACCGGTAGCACCCGCTCCTCGTCCTGCGAGGCGCGCTCGACGTAGACCGCGTCGTCGAGCCGGCCGGCCGCCTCGAGCGCCCGCACCACGGCGGGGAACGTCCTGCCCAGCTTCATGATCAGCGCGCCGTCGGTGTCGGCCAGCCGCCGCGCCAGCTCGGGCTCGGGCAGCGTCCCGGGCAGCACCGTCAAGACGTCGGACTGGCGCACCATCGCCACGCCGGAGGCGGCCTCGGCCGCCGCGAACGCCGGGATGCCGGGCACGACGTCGGTCGGGTACGCCTCGCGCAGCCGGTCGTGCATGTACATCGAGGAGCCGTAGAACAGCGGGTCGCCCTCGGAGACCAGCACCACGTGCCGGCCGGCGTCGAGGTGCGTGCGCAGCCGCTGCTCGGTCTCGTCGTAGAAGTCGGCCATCGCGCCGGCGTAGCCGCCCGGGTGGTCGGTGGTGCCGGTGGTGACCGGGTAGCGCAGCTCCTCCTCCACCACCGCCTCCGGCAGGTAGGCGTCGGCGATGCGGCGCGCGTGCGAGCTGCGGCTGACGCCCGCGTGGTAGGCGACGACGTCGGCCTCGCCGATCACCCGTACCGCCTTCAGGGTCAGCAGGTCCGGGTCTCCCGGGCCCAGCCCGACGACGGTGAAGCGGCCGCCGCTCACTCCGCCTCCTGCGCCAGGGCGTTGACCGCCGAGGAGGTCATCGCCGAACCGCCGCGGCGCCCCCGCACGGTGACGTAGGGGACGTCGATCCCGGTCTCGCCGGCGAAGTCGACCAGCGCCTGCTTCGACTCCGCGGCCCCGATGAAGCCCACCGGGCAGCCGATGACCGCCGCCGGTCGCGGGGCGCCGTCGGCCAGCATCTCCAGCAGGTGGAACAGCGCGGTCGGAGCGTTGCCGATCGCGACGACGGCGCCGTCCAGGTGCGGCTCCCACAGCGAGACGGCGGCCGCGGTGCGCGTCGTCCGCCACTCACGCGCGAGGCCGGGAACCCTGTCCTCGTTGAGGAAGCAGCACACCTCGTTGCCGCTCGGCAGCCGCCCCGCGGTGACCCCGACGGCCACCATGCGCGCGTCGCACAGGATCGGTGCCCCGGCCGCGAGCGCCGTGCGCGCCGACGACACCAGCGCCGGGTGCACCACCAGGTCGTCGACCAGGTCGGTCTGACCGGTGCCGTGGATCATCCGCACGGCGAGCTTCTCGGCGTCGGCCGGCACCCGGGACAGGTCGCTCTCGCGCCGGATGGTCGCGAAGGAGTCCAGGTAGATCGCCGGTCCGTCCTTGACGTAGGCGTACCGCGACGTCGGCGGTCTCACCGGATCACCACCCCGCGCCAAGGCGTGACCACCAGCAGATCGTGGGCGCCCAGCTCGGCCGCCTGTTCGGGGGTGAGGACGCCGTCCGGCACGGCCACGTGGCGTTCGTCGTAGGGCAGCGGACCGGTGGCCACCGGCACCCGCGGGTCGGCCTCGTACGCCGGCATCAGCGGCGCACCCAGCTCGGCCACGTGCCACGCGGCGTCGGCACCGTCGCCGCGGGCGCGCAGGAACTCCTGGGCCAGCACCACCAGCAGCCGGGCGGCGTTGGCCAGCGACGTCGACTCGCCCCACACCCCGCCCACGCGCACCTGCACCGAGGAGTCGTCGAGCGCCACCGCCGTGAGGTCGGCACGCTGGTCGAGCAGGTCGCCGCGCCCGTCGTCGAGGGCGAAGAGGAACTTGCCCGGCAGCCCGGCCAGTCGCGGGTCGGCGAGCAGCAGCCGCTCCAGCTCCACCGCGACGGGCCACGCGTCGACCCGGCCGGCCGTCATACCGGCGACCAGACCCGTGAGCGGGGAGACCATCACGTTGCGCACCAGGTCGTGGCTGCGGCTGGGCAGCAGCCCCAGCTCCTCGATCCGGTCCACCACGCGCGCGTCGAGCGCACCACCGGACGCCGGCAGCCCGCGGACCTGCAGGTTCGCGCGGCTGGTCAGGTGCAGGTCGCCGTCGCCGTGCTCACCGGCCAGCTCGCTGAGCCCTCGCAGCTGCGCGCCGCTGATCCGCCCGCCCAGCAGCCGGACGCGCACGAGCGCCCCGTCCTCGGCGGGCCAGGGTCGCAGCACGCCCGGGCACAGGTCCCGGCGTTCGCGGACCGTGGATCTCGACACGCACGGAAGGCTAGCCGTCGCGCTCCGGGCCCTCGTCCGCACCGCCACGGCGGCGACGCCGGGTGGCGGCCGAGCGCGGCGGGCCGGCGCGCATGTGCTGGAGCACCGGCTCCAGCAACGTGGCCAGGGCGGCCACGTCGGCACCGTTGAGCTGGGCGAAGAGCAGCTCGCGCAGGACGTCGACGTGCCCGGGGAGCACCCGCGCCAGCCGCTCCCGCCCGGCATCGGTGATGGTGACCAGCACGCCACGGTCGTCGTCCGGCGAGGGACCGCGCTCGAGCAGCCCCGCCTTCTCCATCAGGCCGGCCTGGTAGGTCAGGCCGCTGCGGCTGAAGACCACCCGGTCGGCGAGCTCGGTCATCCGCAGGCTGCCGGTCGGGGAGTCCAGACCCAGGATGGCCAGCAGCTGGAACTGCACGAACGTGAGGTCACCGGCCTCGCGCAGCTGGTGCTCGACGCCGTGCCGCAGCAGCGCGGCGACGTCGGTCAGGGCGAAGTAGGCCCGCAGCTGGGTCCGGTCGAGCGGGCGCCCGGTCGGCTCGGTCGCTGTCACCTCCGCATGCTAACAAATGATTCGTAGTCGAAACACTTGCTTCGAGTTCGAACTATTGCTACGGTCGCCACGCGTTTCGAATCCGAAGCACTTGTCCATTAGAGGAGACGGTCATGCGAGCAGTGCGATTCCACGAGTACGGCGGTCCGGAGGTCCTGCGCCTGGAGGAGGTGGACCTGCCGGTCCCCGCTGCGGGCCAGGTGCGGGTCCGGGTCGCCGCCACGTCGTTCAACGGCGTCGACGCCAACATCAGGGCCGGCCTGATGCAGGGTCCGATGCCGATGGACCTGCCCCACGTGCCCGGTCTGGACGTGGCCGGCACCGTCGACGAGGTCGGCGCCGGCGTGAGCGGGCTCGCCGTCGGCGATGAGGTGATCGGCTTCCTCCCGTTCGGTGCCGACGGCGCCGCGGCCGAGTACACGCTGGCGGCGGCCGACACCCTCGTGGCGGCCCCGACGAGCATCCCGCTGACCGAGGCGGCCGCCCTCCCGCTGGTCGGGCTCACCGCCTGGCAGGCCCTCGACGAGCACGCCGGACTGCGAGCGGGCCAACGCATCCTGGTCAACGGCGCCGACGGCGCGGTCGGCGGCTACGCCGTGCAGCTGGCCAAGCACCTCGGCGCCCGCGTCGTCGCCACCGCCACGCCGCGCACGCGAGCACAGGTCGGGGCCCACGGCGCCGACGAAGTCGTCGACCGCACCGAGGGCGACGTCGCCGCCCAGCTCGGCGAGCCGGTCGACGTGCTGCTCAACCTGGCTCCCATCACACCGGAGGAGTTCGCCGCCCTCGCCGCCCGCGTCGTCGACGGCGGGGTCGTGGTCAGTACCACGGTCTGGATGCCCGCTCCGGGCGACGAGGCACGGGGCGTGCGCGGCATCGACCTGTTCGTGCGCAGCGACTCCGCCCAGCTGCGCGACCTGGTCGCGCTCGTCGACCGCGGCGAGCTCAGCGTCGACGTCGCCGATTACGTGTCCATCGAGGAGCTCGCCGACCTCCACACCCGAGCCGCCGCCGGAGGCGTGCACGGCAAGGTGGTCGTCGTCCCGACGCCGCAGGGATGAGGCTCACCTGGTGGCAGCGCCGGCCGAGCACCGGACGAGCGCTGCCGCCGCGGGGCTAGGTGACGATGATCTTGGCGGTGCTCTGCGGGTAGATCGGGTCGTTGTAGAAGAACTCCCCGGCGCGGTCGAAGGTGTGCTGGAAGCTCTGCCCCGGCATCAGGGTGCCGGTGTCGAACTCGTACTCGAAGAACGCGACGGCGCCGTGAGCCGTGGCGTTGTCGGCCGGGTTGACGAAGGTGATGGTGGTGCCCTTCGGCACGGTCAGGTGCTGGGGCGACATCGCGTTCTGGGCCACCAGGTTCTCCGTCGTCCCCGGCTTGCCGGTGGCGGTGTCCCACACCCGACCCAGCGTCACGGTGTTGCCGGCCGCGGCCGCGGTCACCGGCGCGGTGCGGACCTGGTTGCGCTTCGAGGGCGGCGTCGGGGTGGCGGCCTCGCTCACCCGGCCGCCGAGCTTGAAGGCCCACAGGTGGTCCCCGCGCGGAATGTCGGGGTAGGGCAGCGAGTTGCCGCCGGCGAAGACCGCCAGGTACTGCTCGCCGTCGACCTCGTAGGCGATGGGGCTGGTGTGGACGCCGGCACCGCACTGGAAGCTCCACAGCACGTCGGCGGTGCGGTCGTCCATGGCGTGCAAGAGGCCGTCGGGGCCGCCTTGGAACATCACACCGCCGCCGGTGGTGAGGATGCCGTTGCCGTGCGCGAGCGACCACTCCTTCTCGATGCTCCACACCACGGTGTTGTCGCGCGGGTCGACCGCGGCGATCCCGCCGCCGAAGTACTCGCCCAGCGGCCGCGCGGTGTTGACCCGGCCGCCCACGGTGTTGGAGTAGGCGGAGTTGATCAGGCCGTAGCCCACGTAGATCCACCCGGTCTCGGGGTTGAACGACACGTGGCCCCAGTCGGCGCCGCCGCCGGCACCGGGGAAGATGATCGTGGCGCGGTCCCAGAAGGTGTCGAAGACGCCGCCCACCGGGTAGAACGGCACCGGCCGGGTGGCGTTGTCGAAGCGCGGCTTCTGCGGCAGGAACGACTCACCGGCCGGCTCGGGCTGGGTGGGGGCGGTCTTCTGCCGCGGGTCCTGCGGCACGGCACGCTCGGTGACGCCCTGGATGGGCTTGCCGTTGGTGCGGTCGAGGACGAAGTACTTGCCCACCTTGCTGCCGTAGACGACCACCTTGCGCAGCCGGCCCTTCACACGCACGTCGGCCAGCACCGGCGCCATGACGTTGTCGTAGTCCCAGATGTCGTGGTGCACCGACTGGAAGTGCCACTTGCGCCGGCCGGTCTTGGCGTCCAGGGCCACCAGGCAGTTGGCGAACAGGTTGTCGCCGCCACGGGTGGAGCCGTTGGTGCGCGGGTAGGGGTTGCCGAAGGTCCACAGCACGGTGCCGGTGTCGGGATCCAGGGCCGGGTGAATCCACGGCACCGCTCCCCCGGTCTTCCAGCTGTCGCCCTCCCAGGTGTCGTGGCCGTACTCACCGGGTCCCGGCGCGGACCAGAACGTCCAGGCGAGCTCGCCGGTGTCGGCGTGCAGGGCGTACGCGCGACCACGCGCGCCCGCGGTGCTGCCCTGCATGCCGACGTAGATCAGCCCGTCCCAGTAGACGACGGCGCCGGCCAGCGAGCCGACCGAGCCGCCGCACTGGCCGTTGGTGGGGTCGCACCCGCCGGTGTCGCCGGTGCCGGCGTCCTCGGTGAGCAGCAGCGTCTTCCACACCACCGCCCCGGTCTGCTTGTCCAGGGCGTAGACGTTGTTCTCCCCCGAGATGGTGAACACGTGGTGCTCGTCGAGCGCGACGCCGCGCATGTTGGTGGTCTCGGTGCCGACGCTGGCGCGCCACTTCTCCTCGCCGGTGCGGCCGTCGACGGCGACGACGTGCTGCTGGGTGGTCTGCACGTAGAGCACCCCGTGCTCGGCCACCACCGTGCTCTGCTGGGGCGAGGCGGTCGAGCCGCCCTCGAGGTTGACGTGCCAGGCCCCGCCGAGCCGGTGCACGTTGCGCCGGTCGATCCGCGCCAGTGGCGTGTGGTTCTGGTTGCCATAGTCGCCGCCGACCTTCGGGAAGTCGCGACCCACCCGGCCGAAGCTGCGCGGCTGGCGAGGAGCCCGGGCCGGCGCGGGCTTCCCGGTCAACGCCTCGGGCGCCGCGGCGGCCAGCGCCGGGTCGGGAGTCACGACGCCCGCCACCAGGGCGGCGCCGGTGGCCGTGGAGCCGGCCAGGAACGTACGACGGTGCATGAGAGCCTCCGAGAAACCACTAGGCGGTCTGAATGAACCGCTGAGCAGGACGCTAGCCCTGTGACGCTGCTCACCACAACCCCTTGTGCCGGCCGAAGATCGGGGACTAAGGTCCGGCGAATCCTCGGGTTTCGGCTCGAACGGACCGCCTGGCGGAACGGTGCGTCGCCTCGGTCCGTCGCCCCTCGCACCGGCTCGGAAACGGAGCTGCTCGTGCCCACCAGACTGCGCAAGATCGCGCTCGGCGCCGGATCGCTCGTCGCCACCGCCGCCCTCTCGGTGGCGGTAACCACCGCCGCCACGGCCCACCCCCGACCACCCGCGCGCGGCGCGACCGAGCTCGGCGATCCCGACTACGGCGTGTGCCGGGGCACCAACCCGGCGTGCTACCACGACTGGGGGAACTTCAACAGCTCAGCCGGCATCAAGGTGCTCGTCTACACCCACACCGCCGGGCCGCGCCACGCCAACCTCGGGTCCGCGCTCGGCCCGGGTCTCGACCCGCCGCTGACCGACGCCAACGCCGCCCAGCAGGGCATGATCGCGCTGGGCAAGAAGTACGACTTCACCGTCGACTGGACCGAGGACCCGGCCCAGCTGGCCACGCCTGCGCAGCTGTTCAAGTACAACGCCGTGGTCTTCCTCTCCACCAGCCGCGACGCCCTCGACGACGCCGCCCAGACCTCGCTGCGCCAGTACATGCGCGGCGGCGGCGGCTTCGTGGCCATCCACAACGCCTTCGGCACCGAGTACAACTGGCCCTGGTACGAGGGTCTGCTGGGCGGTGCCAACTTCTACGACCACGGCTCCTACCAGGCGGGCACGGTCGAGACCGTCGACCGCCGCGACGCCGCCACCGGCACGCTCCCGCGGCGCTGGAACTTCACCGACGAGTGGTACAACCTCGTGCCGTTCCCGAGCAAGGTGCGCGTGCTGGCCGAGGTCGACGAGAAGACCCTGGCCCAAGGCGTCACGGGCAACTACCACCACCCCGGCCACGGCGACCACCACCCGGTGGCCTGGTGCCAGTACTACGACGGCGGCCGCGCCTTCATGACGACGCTGGGTCACGGCCAGACCGACTTCGACCCCGCCTCCACCGACACCGGCGTGCAGTACTTCCAGCAGCTGGTCGTCAACGGGATCAAGGAGGTCTCCGGGGTCGAGCCGTTCTGCCGCTGAGGCCGATCAGGGCACCTCGGGCAGCGGCGCTGGGCGCAGCACCAGCGCGACGCCGGCGGCGGTGAGCACCACGCCGCCGGCGTCGGACCACCCCACGGGCTCGCCGAGCAGCACCGCGCTCCACACCACCCCGGAGACCGGCACCACGAGGTTGACGACGGCGGTCCGCACCGGCCCCTCGTGCTCGATGAGCCAGTAGAACAGCAGGTAGGCCACGCCGCTGCCGAGCACCCCGAGGAGCAGCAGGGCCACCACGGCGTGGGCCGTCGGGTGCGGGCGAGGCGCCAGCCCGGATCCCACGAGCAGCAGCGCCGCGGGCACCAGCAGTGCAGCGGCACCGAGCTGCTGGCCCGCGGCGACGACGAGCACCGGCATCCCGGCGAACCGGCAGGCGGCCACGAAGCCGCCGACGGCGAAGACCAGCGCGCCGATCACGCCGGCGACCAGTCCGACCTGCCAGCCCGGTCCCAGGCCGACTCCGCGCGAGGACATCACCACCGCGATGCCGCCCAGCGCCATCGTCATGCCCAGCAGGCCCGTGGCCGTGGGACGGCGCCGGTCCAGCACCGATCCCACGAGCAGCGCGAACACCGGCGAGGAGGCGTTGACGACCGCCGACGTGCCGGCGTCCAAGCGGGCTGTGGCCAGCGCGATCAGCGACCACGGCACCGCGGCCGAGACCGCCCCCAGCCCGACGTACGCCCAGCCGATCCGGTGCAGGTGCAGGCCCCGGGCGGTGGCGACCGCCCACAGCAGTCCGCCGCCGACCACGGTGCGGACGGCGGTGACGCCGACCGGTCCCACCGACGGCGCGGCCACCCGCACGAAGACGTAGGACAGCCCGAACAAGGCGCCGCACCCGAGCAGGGCCAGCAGCGACCGCGCCCTCACAGCCCCAGGTAGAGACGCCGCACGGCCGGGTCGTGACGCAGGTCGGCCGACCGGCCGGTCATCACGACCTCGCCGTTCTGCATGACCAGGCAGCGCTCGGTGGCCTCGAAGGTGAGCCAGGCGTTCTGCTCCACCAGCAGCATCGCCAGCCCACGCCCGCGCAGCACCTGCAGCACGTCGAGCACCTCGCCCACCAGCTTCGGGGAGAGCCCCATCGAGGGCTCGTCGAGGAGCAGCAGCCGTGGTCGCGACATGAGCGCGCGCCCGATGGCGAGCATCTGCTGCTGCCCGCCCGAGAGGGCCCCGGCCAGCCGCTCGCGCATGTCGCGGAGCACGGGGAACAGCGTGTAGACCTCCTCGAGCGTGGCCTTGGCCTGGTCGTCCCACCGACGGCTGTGGGCACCCAGCTCGAGGTTCGTGCGCACCGAGAGACCGCCGAAGACGTGGCGCCCCTCGGGCACGTAGCCGATGCCGTGGCGTACCACGTGCCGCGCCTTGACCCGGGCGAGGTCGACCTCGCCGAGCCGCAGCGCGTCGGCCGTGCGGGGGGCCAGGCCCATCAGCGCCTTGAGCGTGGAGGTCTTGCCCGCGCCGTTGGCGCCGATGATGCCCACGCACTCCCCCGGCGCCACCTCGAAGCTGGAGCCCTCGACGGCGGTGACACCGCCGTAGCGCACGCCGAGGTTCTGCACCTGCAGCGTGCCGGCGGCCACCGCCCGATCGGTGTCGGTGCTCACGCCCTGACCTCCTCGGCGTCGTCGCCCGCCGCCTCGCGGATGGTCCGCTGGTCGGGCACCAGGTCGCGCAGCTGGGAGGAGTCGCCGAGGTAGGCCTCGACGACGGCGGGGTCGGCCACCACCTGCTCCGGCGTGCCGTCGGCGATCACAGACCCGTTGGCCAGCACGGCCACCTCGTCGCACAGCGACATCACCAAGCCCATGTTGTGCTCGACCAGCACGACGGTGACGCCGCGGTCGCGGATGGTGCGCACGATCTGGGCCAATTGGGCCACCTCCTGGCCGTTGAGGCCGGCCGCGGGCTCATCGAGCAGCAGGATGCGCGGTCCGGTGGCCACCGCCCGCGCAAGCTCGACCCGCCGCTGGATGCCGTACGGCAGCGAGCGCGGTGCGAGGTCGGCGAAGTCGGCGATGCCGAACTCGGCGAGCAGCTCCTCGGCCTCGGCCCGCAGCCGCCGCTCGTCGCGCACGACGCCCACGGGCCAGACCAGGTACTCCGCGCTCGCGGCGCTACGGCTGCGGTCGAGCGCGAACAGCACGTTGTCACGCACCGTCAGGTCGGCGAAGAGCCGCAGGTTCTGGAACGTGCGTGCCACGCCGTGCCGGGAGAGTGCGGTGGGGCCCAGGGCCGTGGCGCGTACGCCGCCCACCGCGTACTCACCCGTGGAGGGCGTGTAGAGCCCGCTGACCACGTTGAGCAGCGTCGTCTTGCCCGATCCGTTGGGGCCGACGACGCCCTTGATGGCGCCGGCCGGCACGCTCAGCCGCACCTCGTGCAGTGCTCGCAGCCCGCGGAAGGTCTTGCCGATGCCCTCGACCTGCAGGTCGGCCGGACCGGCGTCGGAGACCGCGGCCGCCGTCGCGGGCCCGGGCACGAAGTCGTGCAGCGCCCCCCGCTCCGCGCCGTCGCGGCGACGACCCAGCCCGAGGCGGGCGGGCAGGCCGGCCAGTCCGGTGGGGGCGAACACCACCGCCAGCACCACGACCAGGCCGTAGCCCAGCTGGGCGTAGGTGGCGAAGTCGGTGAGCCACTCGCGGGCCAAGGAGAGCACCACCGCACCCAGGACGCAGCCGACGATGCTCTGCCGGCCGCCGATGACCACCATGGCCAACAGCAGGAACATCGTGGAGATGGTGAAGGAGTCCGGCGAGACGTAGCGGATCAAGCCGGCGTAGAGGATGCCCGCTACGCCGCCGTAGACGCTGGAGACCGTAAAGGCCAGCAGCCGCAGCACGCGGACGTCGGCCCCGAGCGCGCCGGCCGCGATGGCGTCGTCGCGCATGGCACGCATCCGGCGACCCAGCCGGGTGCGCACCACGAAGAGAGCGAACGCCAGGCCGGCGACGAAGACCACCAGCTCCAGGTAGTAGTAGAGGTACTCCGATGACAGGTCGACACCGAGCAGCGGCGGCACCGGGATGTTGGAGATGCCGTTGGCGCCTTGGGTGACCGAGGAGTTGGTCACCCAGCTGGTGAAGGCCAGCGCCAGCCCGAGCGTGACGATGCCGAGGTAGTGCGACTGCACCCGCAGCGCCGGCACCCCCACCGCCAGCCCGGCCACCACGCTGGCCAGCAGCGAGACGACCGCGGCGGCCCAGAAGCCCCAGCCGGCGTCGGTGGTGACGATGGCCAGGACGTAGGCCCCGATGCCGAAGAACGCGATCTGGGCCAGGTTGATCTGACCGGCCAGGCCGAGCGCCATGCCCAACCCGATGGCCAGCACGGCGAAGACCAGTGTGACGTCGACGACGTGGATGGGATAGGGGCCCACGGTGTAGGGCAGCGCCAGCAGGACGACACCGACCACGACCCACAGCGCCGGCCGGGCGATCGAGCGGGTGAGCGGGCGACGGCTCATGCGCGGTTCACCGTCCGCTCGCCGAAGATGCCCGTGGGCCGGACCATGATGAGCACGGCGAAGAGCAGGAACACCACCAGGTCGGAGTAGCCGCCGAAGCGACCGGCGGCGAAGGCGTCGAGCACACCGATCCCCAGCCCGCCGACGATGGCGCCGGTGATGTTGCCGAAGCCGCCCAGGATCGCCGCGGCGAAGCCCTTGATGCCGATGGTGGAGCCCAGCGTGGCGTTGACGTAGAGCATCGGGCCGGCCAGCCCGCCGGCCAGGGCCGCCAGGCCGGCCCCGATCGCGAAGGCGATGGCGTTGCTGCGGCCCACGTGGATGCCGACCGAGGTGGCCGCCTCGGGGTCCATCGCCACCGCCTGCATGGCCGCGCCGACGCGAGTCCTGTGCAGGAAGCCGACCAGCATCGCCGTGGTCACCAGGGCCACCACGAGCACCAGGAGGCTGTAGGTCTGGATCTTCAGCCCGGCCACGCTCAGCGGTGCGGTGTGCAGCGGCGAGGGCACCGCCCGGCCGGTGGCGCCCCACACGACGACCGCGAGCGCCTCGAGCATCACCCCGAAGCCGATGGTGCCGATGAGCATGAGGTCGAAGTCCTTGCCCTCCAGCGGTCGCAGCACCCGCTCGATCACCAGGCCGAGCACGGCGGTCACGACCACCGCGATGCCGATGGCCAGCACGAACGGCAGCTTCGCGGTCATGTAGAAGGTCGACATCGTGAAGGCGCCGATCATCGCCACCTGGCCGTGCGCGAAGTTGACCAGTCCCATCGTGCGGTAGACCAGGGAGAACCCCAGCGCGACCAGGGCGTAGATCGCGCCCAGGGTCAGTCCGCCGACGAGCGTCTGCAGCGTGACTTGCATGCCAGGGTCCTCCCTCGTCGCGTCGTCAGCTGGCCGGGCCGAGCTTGCCGCCCGAGATGACGCCGATCACGGTCTGGTGGATGCCGACGCCCTTGTCGTCGAAGTCGAAGCTGCCGAGCAGGCCGTCGTACTTCTCCGCCCGCACGGCGTCGGCCATCGCCAGACCGCCCTTGCCCTTCGTCTGCTTCAGCGCCGCGAGGAAGATCGAGGTGCCGTCGTAGGACTTGGCCCCGTGCAGCTCGGCGGTCTCGCCGAACGCCTTCTGATAGGCGGCGGCGAAGGCCTTCGAGGCCTCGGTGGCGTCGTTGCTCAGATAGGGGGTGCTCACCAGCGTGCCGTCAGCGACGTCGGCTCCCGCGGTCTGCACGTACACCGGCGTCGAGAGCGGCGCCGAGCCGGCGAACACCGCGGTGAGCCCGAGCTGACGGGCCTGCTTGGCGATCAGGCCGGCCTCGACCTCCTCGGTGCCGATGAACAGCACATCGGGCTTCTTGCTGCGGATCTTGGTCAGCACCGCGCTGAAGTCCTTCTGGTCGGGCGTCACCACGTCGTTGACGACGGGCTCGATGCCCGAGGCCTTCAGCGCCGCGGTGAACGCGTCGTGCTCGCCCACCCCGTAGCCGCCGTTGTTGGTGATCATGGCGAAGGTCTTGAAGCTCTTGGTCTTGGTCAGGTACTCCTCGAGCGTGTTGTCGTAGGTGGCGCTCGTGGGCCCGTTGAGGAACTGGTACGGACTGCCCAGCTCGGTGATCGCGGTGGCCTGGCCCGAGGTGATCGAGGGGATCTTGGCCGACTTCAGAATCGGGTTCATCGCTTGCGTCACCGCGCTCTCGGCGGTGCCGATCATCGCGGTGTAGCCGCCGCTGACGATCTTGCGGGCGATCGAGGTGCCGGTGGTCGGGTCGCCCTGGTCGTCGAAGACCGACAGCTTGACCTTGCGGCCGTCGATGCCTCCCTTCGCGTTGACCTGCTGCACGGCGAGCTTGGCGCCCTTGAGCTCCCACGCCCCCAGCGAGCTGAGCTGGCCGCTCTGGGCATCGACCACGGCGATCTTGATCGGGCCGGAGGAGGAGGACGAGCCGCTGTCGGAGCCGGGCGCCGCGCAGGCTGTGGCGGCCGCGAGCAGCGAGCCGGTCGCGAGGGCGACGAACCAGTGACGGGATGTGACCATGAGTGACCTGCTGCTTCCTGGGTGGGCTTGCTGGTGGGTGGGGAGCGACTCAGTCCGAGAACGTGCCGGCGTAGATGTCCTTGATGTTCCAGTGGCCCGGCGTGGGCACCGGCTCGTTGACCATCGCGACATCGACCACCGCGGGCCGGCGGGCGGCGACGGCTCGGCCCAGCTGCTCGGCGAACTCGGCGGCGCTGGTGGGCAGGTAGCCGTCGGCGCCGCACGCACGGGCGTACGCGGCGAAGTCGGGCGAGTACGGCCGGCCGTCGGGGCCGACGAACTCGCAGCCGTAGGACTGTCCGAAGCTGCCGGCCTGCAGATCGGCGATGGTGCCGTGCGCCCGGTTGTTCATCACGACGAACACCACGGGCAGCCCTCGCTCGACCGCCATCGGCACGGCCGGCAGCTGGGCGCTCATGCCGCCGTCGCCGACCAGCGCCACCACGACCCGGTCGGGCTGCGCCAGCTGCACCCCGAGCGCCGCGGCGGGACCGAAGCCCATGGTCGAGAGCCCACCGGGGGTGATGAAGCGGCCCTCCTCGGGCAGCGGGTAGCACTGGGCGACGCCGTTCTTGTTCCAGCCGACGTCGGTGACCAGCACCGCGTCGTCGGGCAGCGCCTCGCGCAGGTCGCGCAGGATCCGCTCGGGACGCAGCGGGAAGTCCTCGCTGGCGCCGCGCTGCTCGCTGGCGGAGAAGACCTCCTCGCGAGCAGCGACGATCTGCTCGCGGCGCCCCGGCACGGTGCGCGCCTGCGGCTCGGCCCGCTGCACGGCCGCGAGCACGGCGGTCATCGCCTTGGTGGCATCGGCCACCACGCCGATCTCGACGGGGTAGTTGCGCCCGATCTCGGCCGGGTCGAGGTCGATCTGCACCAGCCGCGTGGGCGGCATCCGCCACGTGTAGCGCTCGTCCCAGGAGCTGGCGTCGGTCTCGGCGAAGCGGGTGCCGACGGCCACCACGACGTCGGCCTCGCGGGCGTAGTCGTTGGTCAGCTCCAGCCCCCAGAAGCCGGGCATGCCCATCAGCAGCGGGTGCCGGTCGGGCAGGGTGCCCTTGGCCATCAGCGAGTGCACCACCGGCACGTCGAGGTGCTCGGCGAGCCCGATCACCGCCGCGCGGCCGGCGGCCGTGCGCAGCCCACCGCCCACGTAGAGCAACGGCCGCTCGGCCCCGATCAGCAGCTCGGCGATGCGCTCGGCGTCGGCGGGGTCGAGGTCGGGCGTGGTGGTGCTGGCGACGAGCGGGTAGCGCGTCGCCTCCTCGGCCGGTAGCGGCCGGGAGAAGTGGTCCATCGGCACGTTGACCAGTACCGCGCCGGGCCGCCCGGAGGTGGCGGTCCAGAACGCCCGCTCGACGAAGCGGGGCAGGTCGGCCACGCGGTGCACGTTCCACACGTGCTTGCAGAACGGGCGGAACATGGCCCCCTGCTCGGCCTCGCCGTGCAGGTTGACCTCCTGGTGGGGGTGGCGGCCGTAGTAGTAGGAGGGGATGTCGCCGGCGATGCAGACCAGCGGCACCGAGTCGAAGGCGGCGGTGGCCACGCCGGTGGTGGCGTTCATCAGGCCCGGTCCGACGTGCACCAGCACCACGCCGGGCTTGCCGGTCATCCGGGCGTAGCCGTCGGCGGCGTGGGCTGCGGCCTGCTCGTGCCGGGCGATGACGAACTCGATGGAGCTGCGGCCGATGGCATCGAGCAGGGCGATGTTGGTGTGCCCGCAGGTGCCGAAGACGTACTCGACGCCGTAGCTCTCCAGCTGGCGCACCAGTACCTCGGCGGCCGTGGTGCCGGTGGTGGCGCCGGGAGCGGTGCCGGCAGTGGCGTGGTCGGACTGGGTGGGCAGCACGGCGGTCATGCGCGGGTCTCCTTCGTGGGGGCGGGCGCGGGAGGGGCGGATTCGGTGCCCCAGACGGACAGGTCCTTGACGAGGAGCGTCTTGACCGACGTGTAGTCCTCGATCATGTGGCGCGGCGACTCCCGGCCGAAGCCGGAGTCCTTCACCCCGCCGAACGGCACGTGGTCGAGGCGGAAGTTCGAGGAGCCGTTGACCACGACCGCACCGACCTCCAGGTCGCGCCAGGCGCGCAGCACGGTGTCGAGCCGCTGGGTGAACAGACCCGCCTGCAGGCCGTAGCGGCTCGCGTTGCAGCGTTCGACGACCTCGTCGAAGTCCTCGAAGCGCATCACCACCACCACGGCGCCGAAGGCCTCGTGGCGCACGATGTCGGCGTCGTCGGGCGGGTCGACGACCAGACCGGGCGTGAGGGTGGCGCCGTCTCGGACGCCACCCGTTGCCAGCACCGCGCCCTGCGCGACGGCCGCCGCGATCCAGCCCTCCACGCGGCTGGCCGCGGCCTCGTCGACCATGGACCCGACCTCGGTCTGCGGCTGCTGGGGGTCGCCGACGACGAGCGCCTCGACCTCCTTGGTGAGCAGGGCGACGAACACGTCGGCGACGCTGGCGTGGGCGTACACCCGCTGCACCGAGATGCAGCTCTGCCCGGAGTTGGAGTAGCCGGTCGCCGCGCAGATGCGCGCGGCGCGGGAGAGGTCCGCGTCGTCGCAGACGATGGTGGCGGCGTTGCCGCCCAGCTCGAGCACCAGCCGCTTCGCGCCGGCGGCCCGGGCCACCGCTGCCCCGGTCTCGGCGCTGCCGGTGAAGCTGATGACGGCCACTTCGGGCAGCCCGCACAGCCGTGCGCCCAGCTCTCCGCCGCCGTGCATCAGCTGCACCGCGGCCGGCGGCATCCCGGCCTCGAGCAGCAGGGCCACCACCGCGGCGGTGACCGCCGGCGCCTGGGGCGGCGACTTGACCAGGGTGGTGTTGCCGGCGGCGAAGGAGGCGCCCAGCTTGTGGGCCAGCAGGTTGGCCGGGGCGTTGAACGGGGTGATGGCGAGCGCGACGCCGAGCGGCGCGCGCATCGTCATGGCCGTGTTGCCGACGCCGCTGGCGTAGCCGGCCACCGGCAGCACCTCGCCCCCGATGCGCCGGGTCTCATCGGCGCAGACGGTGAAGGTGTCGGCCACCCGGTCGACCTCCTTGCCGCCATCGCGCACCGGCTTGCCCAGCTCCAGGGCGATGAGGCGGGCCAGCCGGTCGCGGTGCACGACGGCCAGGTCGGCCGCGCGGGCGAGCACCTCGGCCCGTGACGCGGGCGAGAGCCGGGCGACTACCCGGGCGCCGTCGCGAGCCGCCTCACGGGCGGCCTCGACGACGTCGGCGTCGGCCTGCCAGGCGGTCGAGACGACCCGGCGCAGCCACGGCCCCACCCGGTCGTGGCGCTGGGTCGTGGTCGTCCAGCGACCAGCGATGAACGCCTTCGCGACGACTACCTCCTCGGCCTCGGCCTGCTCGAGCAGGCCGGCCAGCTCCGAGCCTCGACCGTCGTCGCTCATCGCACTCCTCGAACCGCTAGTCGGACCATCTGGACCGTTGTGTGGACCCTGTGTAACGTAGGGGGTGACAGCGGTCACGTGCAAGGGGTCGGGCGTCGGCGAGGCGGAAAACCCGCTCGGCGGCACGGTCGGGCCGATGATGGGGAACCAGCACCGTCGAGGGAGGACGAGACGACATGAGTGTCGAGACGAGCGCGACCCCAACCCCCGCATCGGACCCCGCCGAGCCGGCTCTCCCCGCGACGGCGGGTGCGGACGCCGGCGAGTCCGGCGGCGTGCGCAGCGTCCAGCGCGCGATCGAGATCTTGCAGCTGCTCGACGAGGAGCGCACCACGATCACCGTGCCCGAGATCGTGCGCGAGACCGGTCTGGCCAAGACCACGGTCGTTCGGCTGCTGCAGACCCTGGAGCGCAACGGGTTGACCTGGACCACCCCGCAGGGCGTCACCGCCGGTCCCGGATTGTGGCGGTGGGCGCACCTGGCGCGCCGCGCCTGGGAGCTGCCGGCTGAGACCCGCGAGCTGATGCGCGGTCTCTCGCTGCAGACCCGCGAGACGGTCAACCTCTACGTGCGCCGCGACATCCACCGCGTGTGCGTGGCCCAGCACCAGGGCACCCAGACCCTGCGTCACGTGGTGCAGGTGGGCGACGAGCTGCCGCTGTGGTCGGGTGCGTCGTCGAAGATTCTGCTCGACGGCGCGACGGGCAGCGTCCTGGAGCGGGTCGCAGCGGACTCCCCCGAGGGCAGCGTCGCGCTCGAGGCGCTGCGCGAGGACGTGCAGCGGGCCGGCGAGGACGGTTTCGCGGTGAGCCACGGCGAGCGCGAGGTCGGTGTCTCCGCCGTCGCGGTGCCGGTGCGCGACCGGCGCGGCACGGTGCTCGCCGCGCTGACCATCTCGGGGCCCACCGCGCGCTTCACCGAGGAGCGAGTCGTGGAGTTCGAGGCCGACCTGCGCTCGGTCTCCTCCCGCATGACCGAGCGGGGGCTCGCCCACCCCCTGGCTCACTGACCCATCCACTCCACCGAAGGAGCACGACCACCGTGGACCAGCGCCCGCTAGCCGGGGTCAGGGTGCTCGACCTCACCAACGTCCTCGCCGGCCCCTACTGCAGCTATCAGCTCTCGCTGATGGGGGCCGAGGTCGTCAAGATCGAGAAGCCGGGCACCGGCGACCTGGCGCGGCACCTCGGTCCCGACGCCGCGCTCAACGAGGCCGGGCTGGGCGCCTCCTTCCTCGCCCAGAACGCGGGCAAGAAGTCCATCGAGCTGGACCTCAAGGACGCCGCCGACCGGGTCAGCTTCGAGGCGATGGTGCGCAGCAGCGACGTGCTGCTGGAGAACTTCCGGGCCGGGGTCATGGACCGGCTCGGCTACGACTGGGAGACGCTGCGCCAGCTCAACCCCCGGCTGGTCTATTGCGCCATCTCCGGCTTCGGGCAGAACGGGCCGGCCAGTCAGTCCCCGGCCTACGACCAGGTGATCCAGGGGCTCTCGGGGATGATGGCCATCACCGGTACCGCCGAGACCGCGCCGCTGCGCATCGGCTTCCCGGTGTGCGACAGCGTGGGTGGGCTGATGGCCGCCTTCGCGGTGGCCAGCGCCCTGGCCGGGCGCGCTCGGTCGGGCCGCGGCGCGCACCTGGACCTCTCGATGCTGGAGGCGTCGGTCTCGGCGATGGGCTGGGCGGTGTCGAACTACCTCATCAGCGGGGTCGAGACGCTGCCGATGGGCGACCAGAACGCCACGGCTGCACCGTCGGGCACCTTCGACGCCGCCGACGGGCCGCTCAACATCGCCGCCAACCGCCAGGCCCAGTTCGTCAGCCTGTGCGAGCTCCTCGACCGGGCCGACCTGCTGCACGACCCTCGGTTCGCCACGCGTGAGGACCGCAAGCGGCACCGCGCCGAGCTCAACGTCGAGATCAACGCCGCCCTGTCGACGCGCGACGCGGCGGTGTGGGAGAAGGAGCTGTCGGCGGTCGGGGTGCCGGCCGCACGGATCCTCACCGTCGCCCAGGCCGTCGAGCAGGAGCAGCTGGCCCACCGGCGCTTCTTCCACGACGTGCCCTTCCCCGGCGACGCCGACCGCGTCGTGCGCACCAGCGGCAACGGCGTCCTGGTCGACGGCCGGCCGCTGCACCCGCAGGGGCCGCCGCCGACGCTGGGCGAGCACAACGACCAGATCCCGGGCCTGACCCGACAGCAGGACGGCGCGGCGTGAGCCTGACCGAGCGGTACGGCGAGCCGAGCGTGGGCGACGTCGCCGACTGGTGGCGCACCAGCGTCACCCGCATCGCGCCGGGCGTCGTCGAGCACCGAGGTGTGCCGGTGCAAGACCTCATCGGCCACACCGACCTGGTCAGCGCCGCGTGGCTGCTGGTGCGTGGCGACCGGCCGACCCCCGGGCAGGCGCGGCTGCTGGAGGCCGCCCTGGTGGGCTCGATGGACCACGGCCCGCAGGCGCCGTCCATCGCGGTGGCCCGGATGGCCGCCACCTGCGGGATCGGGATCAACAACGCGATGGCCAGCGCGGTCAACACCCTCGGCGACTCCCACGGCGGCGCCGGCGAGCAGTGCGTCGAGCTCCTCGCCGAGGTGGTCGCCGCCGGCGGGGCGCCGGCGGCCCGCGAGGTGGTGGCGGCCTGGCGCGAGCGCTCGCCCTACCTGCCCGGCTTCGGCCACCGCTTCCACCCTCGCGACCCCCGCCGCGACCCGCTGCTCGCGCTGGTGGCCCGGGCGTGCGACGCCGGGGACGTCGCCGGCGAGCACCTGGCCGCCGCCCTGGCCGTCGAGGACGCGCTGGCCGAGGGTCGCCCACGCCCGGTGCCGATGAACATCGACGGTGCGACCGCGGTGATCTACGCCGAGCTGGGCTTCCCGCCTCCGCTGGCCCGCGGCTTCTTCGTGCTCAGCCGCAGCATCGGGATCTTGGCCCACGCCTGGGAGGAGAGTGGCTCCGGGCGACGCAACAAGGGTCCGATGCCGCCCTCGATCCTGCCCAGCTACGGCGACCGGCCGTGATGCGGCTCGGCGTCCTGCAGGGCTCGAACCTGAACCGGCTGGGCCGGCGTGACCCGGCGAAGTACGGCACCACGACGCTGGCGCAGATCACCGAGGACATCGACGCCGCCGGGCGCCGGCTCGGCTTCGTCGCCGGTCACGTGCAGTCCAACCACGAGGGGGTGCTCGTGGACTGGCTTCACGAGCACGGCGACGACCTCGACGCGCTGGTGCTCAACCCCGCCGGGTTCACCTCCACCGGCTACCCGCTGCTCGACGCCTGCAAGGACTCCGGCCTGCCGCTGGCGGTCGTCCACATCTCGGCCTTCCCGGCCATCGACGGCCGCGAGCGCACCGACGTGTTCGCGCCCTACGCCACGGTCTACCTCACCGGCGCCGGCCCGCACGGCTACCGGCTGGCCGCCGAGGCGCTGCTGCTGCGACAGCCGACCCCGTGACGCGCGACGTCGTCGTCGTGGGGGCGGGGCTCGCCGGGCTGGCCACGGCCGTCCGGGCCACCGAGCTCGGCCTCTCGGTGCTGGTGCTGGAGAAGACCGACCGCCCCGGCGGCAGCAGCGCGATGAGCGGTGGCTGGTTCGCCTTCTCGGGCACGCCGGAGCAGCAACGGCTGGGCATCGAGGACGACGACGAGCGCTTCGTGCGCGACATGGTGCTGGCCGGCGGCGGACGACCGCGGCCGGAGCTGGTGCGGGCCTACGTCGCCCACCAGGGCGCGGCGTACGCGTGGTCGCGCGAGCTCGGCGCCGACTACGACGTGGTCAAGCTCAGCGCCGGCCAGTCGGTGCCACGCAGCCACCACACCGACGTCCTCGACCTCCTCGGCGAGCTGCGCCGGCGACTGGAGCAGGCCCCGGGCGCCGAGCTGCGGACCGCGAGCCCGGCCGCCCGGCTCGACGTCGGCGAGTCGGGGGTGCCCGGCGTGCCCGGTGTCACCGGCGTCGACGGCATCCGGGCCGGCCTCGGCGTGGTACTCGCCAGCGGCGGCTTCACCCGCTCACCGGAGTTGATCGAGCTCTTCGCACCGGCCCAGCTGGCCGCGCTGCCCTACGGCGGTCGCGGCAACACCGGCGACGGGTTGCGCATGGCGATGCGGCTGGGTGCGGGCCTGGCCGACACCGGGTACGTCTCGGGGACCTTCGGGTCGCACCCCGACACTGGCGAGGAGGAGCACGAGCTGCTGACGGCCTTCTACCTGGGCGCGGTGATCCTCAACCGCGCCGGGGAGCGCTTCGTCGACGAGTCGCTCACCTACAAGGAGCTGGGCCAGGCGGTGCTGCGCCAACCGGGGGCGATGGCGTTCGAGGTCTTCGACCAGCAGGTGCGCGACCGGTCCGAGCCGGGCGTGCCGCTCTCCGACATCGGGCACCTCGAGGACAAGGGTCGGCTGCTGGTCGCCGACTCGCTGCCGCAGCTGGCCGGGCGCATGGGCATCGCAGCGGAGCGCCTCGAGCACACGGTGGCCTCCTACAACCGCGCCGCCGTCGGTGAGGCCGCAGACCCCCTCGGGCGTACGCACCTGTGCAACGGCGTCGGCGACCTCGTGCCGCTGACCCGGCCGCCGTTCTTCGCCTACCCCGCGCGGACGCTGATGACCTCAACCTTCGGCGGCGTCCGGGTCGATGAGCACACCCGCGTGCTCGACCTCGACGGCGTACCCGTCCCGGGCCTGCACGCCGTCGGCGAGGTGAGCGGCGGTCTGCACGGCACCTCCTACGTCACCGGGACGGCGCTGGGCAAGGCCCTGATCGGCGGCCGCCTGGCCGCCGAGGTGCTGGAACGCTAGGACGAGCCCAGCTCAGTCGCCGGGCCACTCCCCGGTCCACCGCTCGAACGCCCGCGCGCCGCCCCTGCTAACCAGGGCCTTCACCACGGCGAAGATCGCTCCTTGCACGGCTGCGGCGAGGACCACCTCACGCAGCGAGTACTCCGACTCCAGCGCCTTCGGGGCGTCCTCCTGGTCGCCGGGAGCGGCGTGCTTCCAGATCTGCTTGAACACCTGACCGGCCACGACACCGGCCACGACGCTGCTGACCAGTCCCACGGGCTGGTAGAGCACCTTGGCCGACGTCGAGCTGTTCGATCGTTCTGGACCAGGCATGTCAATCATCCTCCTCGGGGTCGTCGTCGGCACCTCGACTCACGCGCAGCCGCCGCCCTCGGGCGACGTCCTCCTCGTGCTGGGCCGCCGCCTTCTCGGTGTTGCGGGTGTCGCGCGGGGGTAGCTGGACCGTCTCCTCGGCCGCGATGCCGGCCTGCAGCTCGCGCCCGCGTTCGAGTTCGGAGTCCAGCTCGGCACCGAACAGCAGGGCGAGGTTCGTCAACCACAGCCACAGCAGGAACGCGATGACACCGGCCAGGGAGCCATAGGTCTTGTTGTAGCTGGAGAACTGCGAGACGTACACCCCGAAGGCCGCCGACACGACGATCCAGACGACGATCGCGACCAGCGCTCCGGCCGAGACCCACCGGAACCTGGGTTGCTTCACGTTCGGCGTCACGTAGTAGAGGAGCGCCACGATCACCACGACGACGAGGAGCATCACCGGCCACTTGGCGATGTTCCAGGCGACGACGGCGGTGCGGCCGATGCCCAACTGGTCCCCGATCGCCTGGGCGGCAGGACCGGTGACGACGAGGGCACCGGCCACCAGTGCCGCGAGGACGACGGTGACCAGCGTGAGGAACA
>NZ_RDBE01000002.1:578-31820 GCF_003674065.1 Nocardioides mangrovicus | reverse complement strand
CCCACGTAGCCCGACGCCGACCACAGCGCCGAGAGCAGGCCGACGACGAGGGCGAGACCGGCCCCTGGGGCGCGCGTGACCGAGGCCAACGGCTTGGCCAGCGTGTCGGCCGCGGAGCCGGCCCCCACCTGACGCAACACCTGCAGCAGCGAGTCGACCGCCTCGGCCCCGTTGCCGACGAGGCCCACGATCGAGACCAGGGCGATGACGGCCGGGAACAGCGCGAGCACGGAGTAGTAGGTCAACGCGGCGGCGAGGTCGGTGCACTGGTCCTTGGAGAACTCCCGCGCCGTCTTGCGCAGGATGTAGGTCCAAGAGGGCTTGGTGATCTCGCCCAGCGAGTCGGGCTTCTCCTCGGCGTCCGGCGCCGGGGCCGCGGCACGGGCCGTCGCCGAGTCGCTCACCGGGAGCGTCCGCGACGGACGAGCCAGACCACCACCGCCACGGCCGCCACGGCCGCGACAGCTGCGCCGACCGGCACGACCGGGCGCAGGTCTCCCCGCTCGTCGGTCGACACCTCCTCGACACGGGTCCTCACCCGCTGGGCGGCCTGCTCGACCGAGGCGGTGGCCCGACCCTTGACGTCCGCCTTGGCGGCCAGGGCGTCCACTGTCCTCGCCAGGTCTTCGCGGGTCTCGGCGATGGCCTCCTGGATCTCGTCGATGCCCTCAGGACCACCCGCAGCAGGGCTGCCCTGCGACGACGTGGGCCCCTGCGGAGCGCTCATCGGCCGGCCCCCTTCACCGTCTCGATGTCCTGCTTGACGCTGTCGATGGTCTGCTCCGGCGCCACGGGCGTCCCCTCGGCGACCTGTCGCTTGCCCACGAGGGCGGCCACACCTGCAACGGCGAAGAGGACGACGGTGACGATCAGGGCCGCCAGCCACACGTCGACGACCAGCGCCAGCGCCGCGATCGCCGTGGCGATCAGGGCCCCCACGCCGTAGAGCGCGATGAGACCGGCAGTGCCGAAGAGTCCGGCCCCCACGCCGAGCCTCTTGGCCTTCTGCGTCATCTCCGCCTGGGCCAGCTGGAGCTCGTAGCGCACGAGCTGGGCCGACTGCTCCGAGAGCCGGCTGATGAGCTCACCCGTGGAGGCGTCCGCCGCCGAGGTGCCGGCGGCCGTCGTCGCGGCCTCGCCGGGCGGGGTCGCCCCGCTCATCGGGTCCGTCCCGAGGCCGAGGCGTGCGACCCGGCGGCCGAGGCCGCCTTGCCCCGTGCCTGCTCCACGAGCTGCTGGACCGTGGGATCCGCCCACAGTCCTTGTGCTCGCTCGGCGATCTGGTCGAAGCGCTCACGCCCGGCCCGGGTGCCGAGGACGTAGCCCACCGCACCTCCCACCAGCAGTGCCAGCTTGCCGCTCATCTCCACTCCTCCCACGGTGCTGCGCCTGTCGACGGCCCCGACGCTGGTGGGCGGTCGAGCCGAGCTCTCGGTCCGCCGCAGGCCCGCCGTCGGCGCCTGATGGCGTCCGTGTACCCCTCAGGGCACGACCGGAATCCTGGTAGGAGGTGGGTTTCTCGCCGCCGGCGCCGTGCTCGCGCGGCGCCCTCCGCCGGCGCCTTCCACGTCGTGCGTCCAGCCGCTCAAGCCGTCACGGTGGTGTCACCGAGATAGGTGTCCAGGAAGGCCGGCAGGGGTACGGCCCGGCCCACGTGGTAGCCCTGGGCGAAGTCCACTCCCTCGTGGCGGATGGCCTGGTGGATCTCGGCGCTGGCGACGAACTCGGCCACGGTCCGCTTGCCCAACCCGCGCGACATCTGGACGATCGAGCGCACGATGGTCCGGTCGGTGGGGTTCTTGTCGATGTTGGCCACGAACTCGCCGTCGATCTTCACGTAGTCGAAGAGCAGGTGCTTGAGGTAGTAGAAGGACCCGAACCCGGCCCCGAAGTCGTCGAGGGCGAAGCGGCAGCCCAGCGCCGTGACCCGCTCGGCGAAGGCGCGCGCGAGCTCGATGTTGGCCACGGCCGCGGTCTCGGTGATCTCCAGGATCAGGCCCGTGGGATCGACGTCGTGCCGATCCAGCTCCTCGACGAGGGTGCGCTCGATCGCCGCGTGACCGATCGAGCGTCCGGAGACGTTGATCTCGAGCTGGAACCCGGGGTGCAGCTGCTGCAGCTGTGCCAGCATCTCCACGGCGGTGCGGATGACCCAGGCGTCGAGGTCGACGATGAGGTCCGAACGCTCGGCGATGTAGAGGAACTGGTTGGGGTAGACGAGGTCATCGGAGTCGGCCAGCCGCAGCAGCGCCTCGGCCCCGTCCACCCGCTGGGTCGCCAACGTCTGAACCGGCTGCAGGTGGAGCTCGAACCGATCCTCCTCGATCGCCTCGCGGATCCTGTTGGTCCACGCCATCCGGGCTGCCATCCGGGGTTGTTGGAAGCTCTCGTAGTCCAAGACGGCGTACTGGTTGCGACCGGCGTCCTTGGCGTCGTACATCGTCATGTCGGCATCGGCCAACAGCTCCGCCGCGCTCTTCTGCGTCGCGTCCACCACCACGACGCCCGCGCTGACGGTGACGTTGCGACGAAAGCCGTCCAGCGTGCTGACGAAATCACGGACGGTGCGGATGACGGCCTCGGCGACGCGCTCGGCACCCTCGCGGTTGGTCTCCAGCAGCAAGATCGCGAACTCGTCGCCGCCCAGCCGGGCCACGGTGTCGGTGGTGCGCACCGTGCGCTCGATGATCCCCGCGACCGAGATGATGAGCTGGTCACCGGCCGCGTGTCCCAGGCTGTCGTTGACCTCCTTGAAGTGGTCCAGGTCGAGCACCAGGAGAGCACCGCGCGGACCGTAGCGCCGGCAGAACTCCACGTGGCGTGCCAGCTCGCGGTTGAACAGCCGACGGTTGGCCAGGCCGGTCAGCGGGTCGTGGTCGGCCAGGTGGGCCAGCTGCTGCTCGAACAGGTACCGGTCGGAGACGTCGGTGAGGGTCACCAGCGCCTTCGGCTCCTCGTCGGCGGGGCCTGCCTCCAGCAGGGTGCTGGAGAGCACCAGGTGGCGGACCGTACCGTCGCGGTTCGTGGTCCACTCGCTCTGGGTCCTGCCCGACGAGCTGGTGCGTAGCGCCTCGAGGTGCTCGGCGATGGTCTCGCGACCGGTATCGCTGAGCTCCTCGAGCGAGCGGTTCGCCAGGGCATGCCTGGGCTCCTCGGCCAGCGCGGCGAAGGCGTCGTTGACGCGCAGGAGCTCGCCCGAGGTCACGTCGACCACCGCGATCGCCTGGGGCGAGTCCTCGAAGAGCCGGTTGGACTGGTCTCGCTCGGCCACCAGCTCCTGACGTGTCCGGATCGCGGTGTTGGCGTCGATCGCCATCATCAACAAGCCGGTGGGCACGCCATCCGCCGAGGTCAGCTCGGTAAGGACGGCGCGACCGAAGAACTCGCTCCCGTCGGAGCGGACGTAGCGCCAGATCCTGCTCTCGACCGAGGACCGGGCCAGCATCGTCAGCGCCTCGAGATGGGTCGCCGCGCCGAGCTCGCTCGCCACGGCGTCGAGCTCCTCGCGGTGATGGAGGTCGGCCAGGGTCAGGCCACGTTCGTACGCCTCTGCGGCCGTGTAGCCCAAGAGCCGTTCGGCACCCGGGTTGAAATCGGTGATCCGACCGTCGAGGTCGGTCGAGACGACCGCCGCGAGGGTGGCGCCTCGGGTGACGGCGTCCAACCTCACCACGGTGTCTTGGAGCTGGGCGCCGTTGGACCGCAGCCGAGCGACCACCCGCAGCACGATCGGAGCGATCAGCAGGGCGAACACCGCCCACGCCAGACCTCGCTGCCAGTCCGAGGCGGGGTAGCGCGGGGGCCCGACCACCAGGCTGGGCAGGAGGAACGACGCGAACGAGAGTGCGGCCGCCACGACCAGGTGCCAACGACGGCCGAACAACGCCAGCCAGATGATGGGCAGGACGACGAGCACGGAGGCACGCGAGATGGTGCCCCCGGAGATGTCGCGCAGCAGCACGAAGACGCCGAAGAAGGCGAACGGGGCGACCGGCTGCACCCCGGACGGGAGGTCCGCGGAGATGGCCGCGGCGACCAGCACACCCACCAGCGCGAGCAGCGCGATCGCTCCGGCGATCTCCCCCGGCATGCGCTCGGGTGAGGTGACGACGGCGATGACGGTGCCCAGCAGGGCGACGAGTCCGAACGCCACACCGTCTTGCACCGTGGGCCGCAGGCCCACCGGCTGCGACGACGTCATGCTCGACCAGTCGGCCGGGGTCCGCCCATGGGCCTAGATGCTAGGGCAGATCGGTACCCGAAAGTGTCGTGTGCGGCTACGGCTCGCCCGGGGACGACGCCGCCACCTTCTGGCAGGGCGCGCTCGGTCGTGGGCTCGGGTCGTGAGGGCGACACCAAGGGGTACCGGTGAGCGTCGGAGGGGTCGAGCCGTGACAGAGTCCGAACGCATACAGATCCGTGCTTCGCCGGCGGGTCGACTGCCGCTCGGGAGGTGCCCGCTCCATGCCACGTCCACTCACGGTCGTCCTGATCAACGACTACCCGCTGGTCCTCGCAGGTCTCGCCACGATGTTGTGGCCCTACAGCCACCGGGTGCAGGTCCTCGAGCGCCAGCTGGGGTCCGGGCACGGCCACGCTGCGGACGTCGCGCTCATCGACACGTTCGGCAGCCCGGTCACCGACACACGGGTGCTGGAGGTGCTGCGCACCAGCCCGACCTCGAGGGTCGTCGTCTACTCATGGCACCCCCCTGCCGTGGCCTCGCCGGACCTCGCCGCTCACGACCGGTTCTCCGGTTTCCTGCCCAAGCAGGGCGGGCCGGAAGAGCTGGTCGCCGCGCTCGAACGCATCTGCGCCGGAGGACCGCTCGAGCGCCCGGAGACCGCGCGGCCCGTCTCGTCCGCCAGCGGTCCGGACTGGCCGGGGCGCGACCAGGGCCTGAGTGAGCGGGAGTCGGAGGTCCTCGCGCTGCTCGGCCAGGGGTTGAGCAACGAGGACATCGCCTCCGCGTTGTTCCTCAGCGTGAACTCCATCAAGCGCCACCTGAAGGTGGCCTACCGCAAGATGGGGGTCGCCTCTCGCACCCAGGCCCTGCTGTGGGCACTGGACCACGACTTCGCTCGCACCGGGACGGACGCGCCTGGCCGCTGAACCGCTCCCCCGGGGCGCCTCACGCCCGGTCCGAGAGTGCCTGCGCCGCGACGCGCAAGTCGGCCACGAGCAGCTCGAAGTCGCGGTCGCGCTCCTGGGAGCGCAGGACGGCCGAAGGGTGCGCCGTCGGCAGCACCCAGTCGGGCACGTGGGTCTCGGGGCGCATGCCCGCCACCTCCGCGGGCCACGACGCCAGCGTGCCGCGGGCCTCTCCGACGCGGAAACCCGTGCCGTAGACGGCCTTGCCCGCCGTGCCGCCGAGCAGCACAACGCCCTCGGGCCGCACCACGTCGAGCTCACCCATCAGCCAGGGACCGCAGGCGGCGACGTGCGCGCGGGTGGGGTTCTGGTGGATGCGCCGCTTGCCGCGCAGCTCGCTCCACCGGAAGTGCTTGACCACGTTGGTGATGTAGAGGTCCTGGCGCTGCAGCCCGGCCTGCTCCACCGCGTCGACGAGCAGGTGTCCGGCCGGACCGACGAAGGGCTTGCCCTGCTGGTCCTCCTGGTCGCCGGGCTGCTCACCCACGAGCATCAGCCGTGCGCGAGCGGCGCCGCGGCCGGGGACGGCCTGGGTGGCCCGCTCGAAGAGGTCGCAGCCGCGGCACTCCCGTACGCCGGCGGCCAGGCTCTCGACGCTGGGCTGCTCGGGGATCCAGGCACCGGCACCGGGGAAGTCGCTCACGGACGTCCGCTACCCGTGGTGGGTGTGGGCCATGCCGACCCCTACAGATGAGGCGCGGATGCCCTGGTCCGCGCCAGGCTCGCGGCATGGCTGATCGGAAGGGCAAGGGCAGCAAGACCGCGCAGAAGGCGAACGCCAAGGCCTCGAAGGAGGGTAAGAGCAATCCGCGCACGTCCTCGGCCGCCCAGGCCGAGCTGGGCAAGAAGGGCGGCAAGAAGGGCGGCAAGAAGTCCTAGGGGCCGGCTCGACCTCGTCTGTCTGTGCCTCTACTGTGCGGTTGACGTCTGGGAAGGGAATGACATGCGCCGGCTGCTCCTCGCCACCGCGATGACGCTCGGTCTCCTCGCCGCGACTCCGCACGCGGCCGAGGCCGCCAAGCCGCGCCACAAGGTCGTGGCCGGGCACTACGTCGGCTCGGAGACACCGGAGGAGCCGAACGGTCTCGACGACATCGTCTTCACCTTCGACGTGGCCAAGAAGGGCCGCGTGATCAAGAAGTTCACCATCGCGATGAACGTCGTGTGCTCGGGCTACCCGATCTACGTCGAGTACGTGGTGCAGCCCATGCACGCGATGCGGATCAACCCTCGCACCGGGCGCTTCCACGACGTGGTACGTGGCACCACCGACGGCGGCACCGGCTACGAGGTGGCGGTATCGGGTCGGATCAAGCGGTCGCGGGTCACCCAGGGGACGATGTACTACGACGTCGGCATCTGCCAGCGCGGCAGCCGCGAGGACCCCATGCGCTGGGTCGCCCACCGCGGCCGGTAGCCGACGCCGGCACCTAGTCATCCGTCCCTTCGTGGTCAGGTGCCGCAGGGTCGGACGGGAGCGCCACAGCCGTCGCCTAGGGTGAGAGCTGCCATGGTCGACGCCGCTCCACTCCCGCGCCGCACGATCGCGATCATCAGCCACCCCGACGCCGGCAAGTCCACGCTGACCGAGGCGCTGGCGCTGCACGCCGACGCCATCAGCGAGGCCGGCGCGGTGCACGGCAAGGGACACCGCCGCGCCACGGTCTCGGACTGGATGGAGATGGAGAAGGCGCGCGGCATCTCGATCAGCTCGGCCGCCCTGCAGTTCGAGTACCGCGGGCACCTGATCAACCTGGTCGACACCCCCGGCCACGCCGACTTCTCCGAGGACACCTACCGGGTCCTGTCCGCGGTCGACTCCGCGGTGATGCTGGTCGACGCCGCGCGGGGCCTGGAGCCGCAGACGTTGAAGCTGTTCCAGGTCTGCGCCCAACGTGGATTGCCCGTCCTCACCGTCATCAACAAGTGGGACCGGCCCGGCCTCGACGCGCTCGAGCTGCTCGACGAGATCGAGCGCGAGATCGGGCTGACGCCGACCCCGTTGACCTGGCCGGTGGGCATCGCGGGGGTCTTCGAGGGTGTCCTCGACCGGCGCAGCGGCGAGCTCGTCCGCTACACCCGCACCGCCGGCGGGGCCACCCGCGCGCCCGAGGAGCACGTCCGCCCCGAGGACGCGCGTGCCCACCTGCGCGACCACGCAGGGCCGATGGCCGCCGAGGCCTGGGACGAGGCGGCCGAGGCCGACGCGCTGCTGCGGGCCGACGGCGCCGACCACGACCTGGACAGCTACCTGGCCGCGGTGACGACGCCCGTCCTGTTCGCCTCCGCCCTGCTCAACTTCGCCGTCGCGCAGCTGCTCGACACCCTCGTCGACCTCGCCCCGGCCCCCCAGCCGACCCCCGACGTCGATGGCCGGCTCCGCGCCACCGACGCCGACTTCTCCGCCCTCGTCTTCAAGGTGCAGTCCGGCATGGACGCCGCCCACCGCGACCGGCTGGCCTACGCCCGGATCTGCTCGGGCACCTTCGAGCGCGGCATGTCCGTGACGCACGCGGCCACGAAGCGGGCGTTCTCCACCAAGTACGCCCAGGTGGTCTTCGGCCGGGAGCGCACCTCGGTCGAACGGGCCTACCCCGGCGACATCATCGGGCTGGTCAACGCGCGATCGCTGCGGGTCGGCGACACCATCTACACCGGCCAGCCTGTGAGCTACCCGCCGATCGCGACCTTCGCTCCGGAGCACTTCGCCACCGCCACGGTCACCGACGCCAGCCGCTGGAAGCAGTTCCGCCGCGGCATCGAGCAGCTCGACCAGGAAGGTGTGGTCCAGGTGCTGCGCTCGGAGGCACGCGGCGACCACGCCCCGGTCCTGGCCGCCGTCGGACCGATGCAGTTCGAGGTCGCCGCCGCGCGGATGAGCGACGAGTACGGCGCGCCCGTGCGGTTGGAGTCGCTGGCCTACACGGTGGCGCGGCGGGTCCCGGCCGACCAGGTCGACGCGGTCGCCGGCCTGCGCGACGTCGAGGTGCTGCACCGTGCCGACGGCTCCGCGCTCGCGCTGTTCATGGACCGGTGGCGGCTGCAGTCGGTCCAGCGCCAGCACCCCGAGCTGATCCTCGAGGCCCTCCCGGCCGGAGCCGACGCCGGCTGACCCCCGCCGTGGTCGCCCCGGTCAGCCGCCCTCGCCCTGAGACCGACCTCGAGCGCGCCCGTCCAACCCCCGTGCGCGCGCGGACAAGCATCGGGCTGTGACGGCGGCCACGCTCGCTCTGAGCACGCGGAAACGATCCGCCTGCTCAGAAGGGAACCGTCATGCCCATCACCACCCGAGTCAGCCTCGTCCGCGGAGCTCCGGGCGTCTACGAGACCGCGACCGTGGAGCTCGACGACCCGCGCCAGGGCGAGGTCACCGTCAAGCTCGCCGCCTCCGGCCTGTGCCACTCCGACGACCACGTCGCCACCGGCGACGTACCAGTGGCCGTCTACCCCTACGCCGGCGGCCACGAGGGCGCCGGCGTCGTCACCGCCGTCGGCCCCCACACTCCCGGCTACGAGGTCGGCGATCACGTCGTCTTCTCGTTCCTGCCGGCCTGCGGGCACTGCGAGTACTGCGCACGGGGGATGAGCAACCTGTGCGACCTCGGCGCCTCACTGCTCACCGGGGCCCGCGCCGAGGACCCCACCAGCTTCCGCATGACCGAGAACGGCAAACCGGTCGGCCAGCAGTGCGGGATCTCGACCTTCAGCGAGTACACCACCGCCTCGATCGACTCGGTGGTGAAGATCGACAAGTCCATCCCACTGAAGTCGGCCGCCCTCGTCGGGTGCGGCGTGCCGACCGGCTGGGGCTCGGCGACCCGGTCGGCCGACATCGCGCCGGGAGCCGTGGTCATCGTCATGGGCATCGGCGGCATCGGCGCCAACGCCCTCCAGGGCGCCAAGCACGCAGGAGCGTCGACGATCATCGCCGTCGACCCGGCACCCTTCAAGCAGAAGGTGGCCCACGAGTTCGGCGCCACGCACGCCTTCTCCAACATCGAGGAGGCCACCGAGCTGGCCCAGCAGCTGACCAACGGGCAGGGCGCCGACGCCACCATCGTCACCATCGGAGTCGTCCAGGGCGAGCACATCGGCCAGGCCCTGGCCTCGATCCGCAAGGCCGGCACGGTCGTGGTCACCGGCCTCGGTGACATCACGAAGGTCGGCGCCCCGATCCCGCTGGGTGAGCTCACCTTGTTCCAAAAGCGCATCCAGGGCTCGCTGTTCGGCCAGTCCAACCCCCGCTTCGACATCCCCGACCTGCTGCGCATGTACCGCAACGGCGACCTCAAGCTCGACGAGCTCATCACCACCGAGTACTCCCTCGACGAGGTGGCCAAGGCCTACGAGGACATGCACGCCGGCACCAACATCCGCGGCGTCATCGTCTTCGACGACTGAGCCCACACCAGTAGAGGCGGAGCACGACATGACCACCACAGTGGAGCCGGAGACCGGCCTCACCACCGAGATGTACATCGACGGCGCGTGGACCAGCGCCGCCGAGACCTTCGACGACCTCAACCCCGCCACCGGCCGGTCGCTCGCGCGGGTTGCCAGTGCGTCAGCCGCCGACGTCGACCGGGCGGTCGCCGCAGCGCGGGCGGCGCTGGACGGCGCCTGGGGTGCCACCCCGGGCGTTGCTCGCGGCGCCCTGCTGCACCGGCTGGCCGACCTCGTCGAGCGCGACGCAGCCCTGCTCGCACGACTGGAGTCGCTCGACATCGGCAAGCCGGCCGCTCAGCCGGCGATGCTCGACGTACCGAACACCATCGCCACCTTCCGGCACTTCGCCGGTTGGGCGGACAAGATCACCGGGCAGACCATCCCGACCGCTGGGTACATGGGGATGGCGCCCACGCACTCCTACACGGTGCGCGAGCCCGTGGGGGTGATCGGCGCGATCATCCCGTGGAACACGCCGTTGATGATCGCCGCCTGGAAGCTGGGACCCGCTCTCGCCGCCGGCAACACCGTGGTGGTCAAGCCGGCCGAGGACGGACCGCTGTCGATCCTGCACCTGGGCACCCTCATCGAGGAGGCCGGTTTCCCGCCGGGCACCGTCAACATCGTTCCCGGTCTGGGATCAGTGGCCGGCGCAGCGCTCGTCGCACACCCCGACGTCGACAAGATCTCCTTCACCGGCTCGCCCGAGGTAGGCCGTGAGATCCAGAAGGCGGCCGCGGACACGTTCAAGCGCGTGACCCTCGAGCTCGGCGGCAAGAGCCCGCACATCGTGGCCGAGGACGCCGACCTGGACGCGGCGATCAACGGGATCGCGATGGGACTGCTCTTCAACTCCGGGCAGGTGTGCGCCGCCGGCACGCGCATCCTGGTCCACCGCTCCCACTACGACACCGTGGTGGCCGCCCTGGCCGGCGCGGCGTCGGCCCAGGTGCTCGGCGACCCCTTCGACGAGGCGACCACGATGGGGGCCCTGGTCAACGCCGAGCAGCAGCAGCGCGTGCAGGACTACATCGCCCGCGGCAGGGCCGAGGGCGGTCGCATGGTGGCCGGCGACGAGAGCCTTCCCGACGAGGGCTTCTTCGTGCGGCCCACGATCTTCGCCGACCTCGCCGCCGACTCGACGCTCGCCCAGCAGGAGATCTTCGGTCCGGTGGGCGTCGTGTGGCCCTTCGACACCCTAGAGGAGGCGATCGAGCTCGCGAACGACACCAGCTACGGACTCGCCGCCACCATCTGGACGTCGAAGCTGAGCGCGGCCCACTCGCTGGCGGCCAAGATCCGCGCCGGAGCGGTGTGGGTCAACGGCTGGGCGGCTATCGACCCGGCACTCCCGTGGGGCGGGATGAAGGCCTCCGGTATCGGCCGTGAGCTCGGCTGGTCCGGGATCTTGGCGAACACCGAGGAGAAGGTCGTCACCATCGTCTTGTGACACCGGCGGGGGTGCGTATGCGGCGGCGTGCGCACCCCGGCCGGCTCACGTGGCGCTGTGAGCCAGCCGGTACTCCCGCGGCGAGGCGCCGTAGGTGCTGCGGAACAGCCGGGAGAAGTGCGCAGCGTCCGCGAACCCCCAGCGCGAGCCGATCACGGCGATGGTCTCCGAACGCAGCCGCGGGTCTGTCAGATCGCGTCGGCAGCGGTCGAGCCGCCGATTCCGGATGATGGTCGACACCGGCTCACCCTCGGCCTCGAAGACCTTCTGCAGCTGACGCAGCGAGACGAAGTGCGCCGTCGCGACCGAGCGTGAGCTGAGTTCGGGGTCATGCAGGTTCTCGTCGATGAAGCGGAGGACCTGCCGCACCAGGACGCGGTGCCCGGCAGGCGAGTCCACCGGCGCGACGGCGGAGAGCTGCTGGGCGAAGGCAGCGGTGACGAGGTCGACGACAGCGTCACCGAGGTGGGCTGCGATCACGCCGCCGTCTGCTGACATGTCGGCACTGAGGCCCCTCATGAGGGGTCCGATCAGGGTCGCCAAGCCCTGGTTGCCGGCGAGCCGGACCGCGGTCAGCGAGGCCATCTGGTCGGCCGGGAGATGAACCAGGGAACGCGGGAACATGGCCACGGTCATCCGGAAGTCGTCGCTGAACCGGATCCGGTAGGACCGCGAGGTGTCATAGATCGCGAGGTCGCCGGGCTGCAGCCGGGCCTGCCGCTGATCCTGTTCGATGACGCAGGTACCGGACTGCTGCAAACCGAACTTGTACAGCTCCGGGTCGTCGAGCCGGATCAACCGCGGCGTCCGCTCGACCACTGCATGGGAAGCCGTGACATCGGCGATGGTCACGGTCCCCAACGTGGCCGAGGCCACTGCGCCGCGAAAGGCGGCGGCACCGTCTCCGGGAGGCCGGGCCTGCAGCGGGACGAACGTGCGGCAGATCTGGTGCTCCCACTCGGCGAACGTGCCGTCTCGACCTCCGCTCGGCTCGGCCGTCATCTCGACCTCCTCCTGGCGAGCAGGTGTCGCTCGTGAGCCCGGTCACAATATGTGACCGATCGGTCGGTAAGTCAAGGACGCTGCTCAGAGCCGGGACTGGACCCCGTCGAGGAGCTGGCGGGCCACGACAATGCGCTGCACCTGGTTGGTGCCCTCGTAGATCTGGGTGATCTTGGCGTCGCGCATCATCCGCTCGACCGGGTAGTCCTTGGTGTAGCCGTAGCCGCCCAGGGCCTGCACCGCGTTGGTGGTGACCTCCATCGCCACGTCGGAGGCGAAGCACTTGGCCGCGGCGCCGAAGAAGGTCAGGTCGGCGTCACCACGCTCGGAGCGACCCGCCGCGGCGTACGTCAGCTGCCGGGCGGCCTCGATCTTCATCCCCGCGTCGGCCAGCAGGAACTGCAGCCCCTGGAAGTCGGCCACTGGGCGCCCGAACTGGGTGCGCTCCTTGACGTAGCCCAGCGCGAAGTCCAGCGCTCCCTGCGCCACCCCCACCGCCTGGGCGGCGATGGTGACGCGGGTGTGGTCGAGCACCCGCATGGCCAGCCCGAAGCCGCCGTCGACCTCGCCGACCAGCCGGTCGGCGGGCACCCTCACCTTGTCGAGGTAGACCTCGCGCGTCGGGGAGCCCTTGATGCCGAGCTTCTTCTCCGGCGCCCCGAACGAGACGCCCTCGTCGTCCTTGTCGACCACGAAGCAGCTGATGCCGCGCGATCCCTTGTCCGGGTCGGTGACCGCGAAGACCGTGTAGTACTGCGAGACGCCGGCGTTGGTGATCCACCGCTTCACCCCGTCGAGCACCCAGTCGTCGCCGTCACGGCTCGCGCGGGTGCGCATGGAGGCGGCGTCCGAACCGGCCTCAGGCTCGGAGAGACAGTAGGAGAACATCGCCTCCCCCGCGGCCACCGGCGACAAGAACCGCTGCTTGAGCTCCTCGGACCCGTCGAGCAGCAGCGGCATCGTGCCCAGCTTGTTCACCGCCGGGATCAGGCTCGAGGACACGCACGCCCGGGCGACCTCCTCGATGACGATCGCCGTCGCCAGCGCGTCGGCTCCCGCGCCGCCGTAGGCCTCCGGGACGTGCGGCGCGGCGAAGTCGGAGGCCGCCAGCGCCTCGTACGCGGCCTGCGGGAACTCCGCCCGCTCGTCGACCTCCGCCGCGTGCGGCGCGACCTTGGCCTCGCACACCGCGCGCACCGCCTCCCGGATCGCACGGTGCTCCTCGCTCAGCTCGAACATGTCACTCCTCGTCTCGCGGCGACCGCCGGCGCTGATACTAGGACGTCAAACCAACCCAGTGCGAGACTGCCCCCGTGCCGCCATCCGTCCAGCCGACCAGCACCCGCCACTCCCGCGACCCGATCGCCGCGGCCCGCGAGCAGTGGGTCCGCCACGGCTGGGACGACGCCGCCGATGGCATGGCCCTGGTGACGTCGCTGACCCGGGTCGGCCAGCTGTACACCGAGCGCGTCGAGGCGGTGCTGCGTCCTCACGACCTGACCTTCGCCCGCTTCGAGATCCTGCGCCTGCTCGCCTTCTCCCGCTCCGGCGCGATGCCGATGACCAGGCTCGGCTCGCTGCTGCAGGTCCACGCGACCAGCGTGACCAGCGCGGTCGGCCGCCTGGAGGCCCAGGGGCTGGTCGAGCGGCTGCGGCCCGAGCGGGACCGCCGAGTCGTCCTGGCCTCGATCACCGACGCCGGCCGCGACGTCGTCGACCGAGCCACGACCGACCTCAACGACGGCGTCTTCGCGACGCCGGGGATCGGTGCGGAGGACGTGGCCCAGATGACGGCCCTGCTGGACCTGCTGCGCCGCGCGCACGGCGACGAGGTCGAACTCACCAGTAAGTAGTAGGACGTCCAAGTATCTGCTTTAGTGGAGGACACCCGAGCCTCCCAGGAGCAGCCGAGATGCCCGACCTGCACCGTCCTCGTCACCACGTGCGCCTGGTGACCGCCTCGAGCCTGTTCGACGGCCACGACGCCTCGATCAACATCATGCGGCGGATCTTCCAGAGCCAGGGCTGCGAGGTCGTCCACCTCGGCCACAACCGGTCCGTGCAGGAGGTCGTGGACGCCGCGATCGAGGAGGACGTCCAGGGCATCGCCGTCTCGTCCTACCAGGGCGGGCACGTGGAGTACTTCGAGTACCTGGTCGAGCTGCTGCGCGAGCGCGGCGCCGGCCACGTGCACGTGGTGGGCGGCGGTGGCGGCGTCATCGTGGCCGACGAGGTCGAGCGGCTGCGACGCTCCGGGGTCACCATCTTCTCCCCCGAGGACGGCCAGCGGATGGGCCTGGTCGGGATGATCAACTCCGTCGTGGAGGACTGCGACGTCGATCTCGTGGCGCAGGCGCCGCTGTCCGCGGAGGACGTCGTGACCGGCGACCGCGTGGCCGTCTCGCGGGCGATCACCGCGGCCGAGCAGGGCCGGCTGCCCGAGGACGTCGCGGCGCGGCTGCGCGCGGCCGCGGCCGCGCGCGTCGTGCCGGTGCTCGGCATCACCGGCACCGGTGGGTCGGGCAAGTCGTCGCTGACCGACGAGCTGGTGCGACGGCTGCGCACGGACCAGCAGGACAAGCTCCGGGTGGCCGTCATCGCCGTCGACCCGACCCGCCGCAAGGGCGGTGGCGCGCTGCTGGGCGACCGGATCCGGATGAACAGCCTCGACGGCGACCGGGTCTTCTTCCGCTCGCTGGCCACCCGCGGCGCGCACGAGCTGCCCGACCAGCTCACCGACGTCGTCGACGTCGTCAAGGCCGCCGGGTTCGACCTGGTGATCGTCGAGACCCCGGGCGTCGGCCAGGGCGACGCCGCGATCGTGCCGTTCGTGGACCTCTCGCTCTACGTCATGACGCCGGAGTATGGCGCCGCCTCGCAGCTGGAGAAGATCGACATGCTCGACTTCGCCGACGTCGTGGCCATCAACAAGTTTGAGCGCCGCGGCGCCGCCGACGCGCTGCGCGATGTCGGCCGGCAGCTGGTGCGCAACCGCGAGGCCTTTGGCAGCCAGCCGCAGGACATGCCGGTCTTCGGCACCTCGGCGGCCACGTTCAACGACGACGGCGTCACGGCCCTCTACCAGCACCTGCGCGGGCTGCTGGCCGAGCGCGGCCTCGCGGTCGCCGAGCCGCAGCTGCCCGCCGTCGACGTGCGCTACTCATCCGGCGTGCGCCACGTGGTGCCGCCCGAGCGCGTGCGCTACCTGGCCGAGATCGTGCAGACGGTGCGCGACTACCACGCTCAGACCGACGTCCTCGCGGCAGCGGCGCGGCGCGCGCAGCGGCTGGGCGACGTGGCCGAAGAGCTCGAGGCCGGTTCGCTGGACGCCGGCGGGGTACCCGAGCTGCTGACGGCTGCGCGCGAGGAGCTGCCGCGAGCCGTCGCCGAGCAGATCGCGGGCTGGCCGGCGGTGGTCGAGGAGTACGCCGCCATCCCCGGCCGGGAGTCGCTCTCGGGAACCGTCGTGCCGCGGGTGGCGCTGCCGGCGTACACCGACCACGGGGAGCTGGTCGGCTTCTGGCGCCGCGAGAACCTGCCGGGCCGCTTCCCCTTCACGGCCGGCGTCTTCCCGCTCAAGCGCGAGGGTGAGGACCCGGCGCGCATGTTCGCCGGCGAGGGCGACCCGGCCCGCACCAACCGCCGGTTCAAGCTGCTCTCCGAGGGCCAGCCCGCCACCCGGCTCTCCACCGCTTTCGACTCGGTCACGCTGTACGGCCGCGACCCCGACGAGCGGCCCGACATCTACGGCAAGGTCGGCACCTCCGGGGTCAGCGTCGCCTCGCTGGCCGACATGAAGCAGCTCTACGACGGCTTCGACCTGCTCGCGCCCACCACGTCGGTCTCGATGACCATCAACGGTCCCGCGCCCACCGTGCTGGCCTTCTTCCTCAACACCGTCATCGACCAGGCGAAGGAGCGCGGCGTCGACCCGGCCGAGGCGCTGCGCACCGTCCGCGGCACGGTGCAGGCCGACATCCTCAAGGAGGACCAGGGCCAGAACACCTGCCTGTTCTCCACCGAATTCAGCCTGCGCTGCATGGCCGACATCCAGCAGTGGTTCATCGAGCACGGCGTGCGCAACTTCTACTCGGTGTCGATCTCGGGCTACCACATCGCCGAGGCCGGGGCGAACCCCATCAGCCAGCTCGCCTTCACCTTGGCCAACGGCTTCACCTACGTGGAGTCGTACCTGGCGCGCGGCATGGACGTCGACGACTTCGCCCCCAACCTGTCGTTCTTCTTCTCCAACGGCATGGACCCGGAGTACTCCGTCATCGGCCGCGTGGCGCGGCGGATCTGGGCGGTGGCGATGAAGGAGCGCTACGGCGCCGGTGAGCGCTCGCAGAAGCTGAAGTACCACGTGCAGACCTCGGGCCGCTCGCTGCACGCGCAGGAGATGGACTTCAACGACATCCGCACCACTCTGCAGGCGCTCATCGCGATCTACGACAACGCCAACTCGCTGCACACCAACGCCTACGACGAGGCCGTGACCACGCCGTCGACGGAGTCCGTGCGCCGTGCGCTGGCGATCCAGCTCATCATCAACCGCGAGTGGGGCCTGGCCACCAACGAGAACCCGCTGCAGGGCTCGTTCATCATCGACCAGCTCACCGACCTGGTCGAGGAGGCGGTGCTGGCCGAGTTCGACCGCATCAGCGAGCGCGGCGGCGTGCTCGGCGCGATGGAGACCGGCTACCAGCGCGGCCGCATCCAGGACGAGTCGATGCTCTACGAGCACCGCAAGCACGACGGCAGCCTGCCCATCGTGGGGGTCAACACCTTCCGCCGACCCGACCCCGCCGACGGCGAGGACGGCACCCCCCAGCACGTCGAGCTGGCGCGGGCCACCGACGTCGAGAAACAGTCGCAGCTCGCCGGCGTCCGCGCCTACCAGGCCGAGCACAGCGAGGCGGCCGCCGCCGCGATCGCCGAGCTCAAGCGGGTCGCCACCTCCGACGGCAACGTGTTCGCCGCCCTCATGGACGCCGCGCGCGTCTGCACGCTGGGACAGGTCACCGAGGCCTTCTTCGAGGTGGGCGGCCAGTACCGTCGCAACGTGTGAGCGCTCACCGGCCCGCCACCCGCGTGGTGTCGCTGGTGCCCTCGATCACCGAGGCCCTCGCCGGCGTCCGGCCCGAGGCCCTGGTGGGCGCCACCGACTGGTGCACCCACCCGGCCGACCTCGAGTCGTTCGGGGTCACGCGCGTGCGCGGCACCAAGAACCCCGACCTCGCCGCCGTCCGCGCACTGCGGCCCGACGTCGTCGTGGCCAACCGCGAGGAGAACCGCAAGCTCGACGTCGAGCGCCTCCGCGCCGCCGGCGTCCGCGTCTGGGTCAGCCGCATCGAGTCGGTGCCCGAGGCGGTGGCCGCCTACGACGAGCTCTTCGACGACGTCCTCGGCTGGCCCCGCCCCGCCTGGCTGGAGGAGGCCCGCCGCCGCTGGACCGGCCCGGTGCCCGAGCCCACCCGCCGCGTCGTGGTCCCGATCTGGCGCGACCCGTGGATGGTGGTCGGGAGCCGCACCTTCACCACCGACCTCCTCGCCCGCCTCGGCCTGGCCAACCTCTACGCCGACCACGCCGACCGCTACCCCCACCTGGCGCTGGAGACCCTCGACTCCGCCGGCGCCGACCTGGCCCTGCTGCCCGACGAGCCCTACGTCTTCACCCCCGACGACGGCCCCGAAGCCTTCACCCGCACCCCCACCCGCCTGGTCAGCGGCCGACTGATCACCTGGTACGGCCCGTCGCTGGCCGAGCCGCAGCTGGTGGACCTGAACTAGGCGAGCGGCGCCACGCTGGACATGCACTCGTCCACCAAGGTGCCCAGGTCGACCTCGCCGGTGACGGACCACTGCGCCTGGGCGGCCTCCAAGCAGGCGATCGCAGCGCCGCAGACGGCGGCCGCCCGCATGGGCGCCGTCCGGCCCGGACCCAGGCGTGCTGCTACGTGTGGTGTCAGCGTCTCGATCCAGAGCCGGCGACGCTCCTCCATGCTCGAACGGGCCGCCGGTTCCTCCTCGAGCAGCAGCAACATGCGCCGAGCAGCGTCGCCGTTGACCTCCTGAGGGACCACGACCGCGTCCAACGACCGTCGCAGCGCGGTCCACACCGGCTCGTCCGCCGGGCGTGCGGCGAGCAGCGCCGCGACACGTTCGCCTGCGTCCACCAGGCGGGCCAGGATCAGCTCGTCCTTGCCGGTGAAGTAGCGGAAGAACGTGCGACGGGACATGCCCGCAGCCTGGGCGACCTGCTCGATGGTCGTCGCTTCGAAGCCCTGCTGACCGAACAGCAGCCAGGCCACCCGGAGCACCTCGCCCCGCACAGCGGACCGCGCCACCTCGCGCACCCCGCCGCCGCCGTCCATGTCCTGACTGTACAGCGATGCCGTTACTGGCATACAGTGCCACTACTGACTTGCCATGTCACCGAGGAGTTCTCATGACCGCTTCCACCTCTTCCGGCGCCGAGCCGGCCGACTCCCGGCTCCGCCACGACACCACGCCGGGCCGCGCCAACGTCGAGCTGCTCGTGGTCGGCCTGGGGGCCCTCGTGGTCTCGCTGAGCCAGTCCGTGCTCGTGCCGGTGCTCGGGGAGCTGAACGAGGAGTTCGGCGCGTCGGCCTCCTGGCTGCTGACCTCGACGCTGCTGGTGGCCGCGGTCTCCGTGCCGATCATGGGACGCCTCGGGGACATGTTCGGCAAGCGGCTCATGCTCCTGGTCGCGATGGGTGCCCTGACGGTCGGGTCCTTGATCGACGCCCTGTCCCACCAGCTCGCCTGGCTCATCGTCGGCCGGGCCCTCCAGGGCGCCGCCGGCGCCGCCATCCCGCTGGGGATCAGCCTGCTCGCCACCTTGCTGCCGCGGGAGAAGGCCGGCTCCGGTATCGCCCTGATCAGCGCGATGCTGGGCGTGGGAGGCGCACTCGGCCTGCCGTTGGCCGGCTTCGTGGCGCAGAACTGGGACTACCACGCCCTGTTCTGGATCAACACGGTCGTCGGCGCCATCGCCTTCGTCGGCATCGCGGCACTGGTCCCGGAGTCGCGGCAGCGAGCGGGCGGTCGGGTGGACCTCGTCGGAGCCGTCCTGCTCGCCGCCGGCTTGGTGTGCCTGATCCTCCCCCTGGAGCAGTCGCACGCCTGGGGCTGGACGTCGCTACGGGTCCCCGGCCTCCTGGTCCTCTCGGCGTTGATCTTCGCCGTCTTCGCCGCGATCGAGCTGCGTCAGAAGGAGCCACTGGTCGACCTGGCCGCACTCCGGCGTAGGCCGATCCTGCTGACGAACATCGCGTCCATCTGCTTCGGCTTCGCCCTCTTCGCCTCGCTGCTCGGCACGGCCACCTTCGTCGAGGCCGGGCGCTGGACCGGGTACGGGTTCGGGTCGAGCCTGTTGGTCGGCGGTCTGACGATGCTCCCCTCGGGCCTGGCCATGCTGGTCTTCTCTCCCGTAGCTGCCCGCCTGATCGACCGCTACGGCGGCCCGCGGGTGCTGGCGCTGGGAGCCCTCGTCGTCGCTGCGGGATGGCTGGTGCGCATCGTCCTCACCGATCACCTGTGGCAGGTCATCGTCGGCGCGACCGTCGTCGGCATCGGCACCGGGATCGGCTACGCCTCCATCCCGTCCATCATCAACGCCTTCACCCCGTCTCACGAGATCGCGGCGGCCAACGGCTTGAACACGCTGTTCCGCAGCCTGGGCAGCACCCTGGCGACCGCGGCGGGCACGAGCATCCTGGCGTCGTCGATCGTCTACCACGTCGTCGACGGAAAGGTCGTGGGCGGTGCGTCGAGCCTGACCGCCTACCGCTGGCTCTTCGCGGCCTGCGCCGTCGCGGCCGTGCTCGCGGCGCTGCTGGTCGTCACCATCCGTCGAGACGACGGGGAGGCCGCGGCGACGTCAGCGCACGACGACCTGGTGTCGGCGGCGGACGCCACCTGACCCGGACGCACGGACCGACCGCCGAGCACGATCCTCGGCGGTCGGTCCGATCACGCCGTCACCCGCGCAGCTCGGCGAAGGCCTCGTGCGTCGCCTCGAGGGCCGCGTCGATCACCTCGGGGGTGTGGGCCGCGGAGAGGAACATGTTGTGCCAGGGGTGGAGCAGCACCCCGCGCCGGACCGCGGCATCGGTGAAGGCGAAGGCGAGCGCCTTGTCGGGGTCGTCGGCGAAACCGAGGATCGGCATCTGGGGCGGCCCGGTCAGTCTCACGGTGAGACCGACCTGCCGGCCCTGCTCCTCCAGGCCGTCGCGGAACCGTTCCCCGGCGAGGCGCAGCACCTCGGGCACGTCGAGAGCCACGGCCTCCTGCACCGTGGCGATGGCGGCCGCCATGGGCACTGCGGAGTACCAGAAGGATCCGGTGACGTAGACGTCCGCGGCGGCCGAGCGCAGCGGGTCGGTGCCGACCAGCGCGGCGATCGCGTGCCCGTTGGCCAGCGCCTTGGAGAACGCCGTGAGGTCGGGTCGCACGCCGATGCCCTCCCACGCCCCGTGCACGTCGAGCCGGAACCCGGTGCGCACCTCGTCGAGCACCAGCGCCGCACCCTGCTCGGTGGCCAGGTCGCGGGCGAGCCGGGCGAACGCCGGGTCGACCAGCTCCTGCTCGACGAAGGCGTCGTGGCGGAAGGGGGTGAGGATGATCGCGGCGATGTCACCGTGGTGCGCGGAGACGGCAGCGCTTAAGGACGCCGCGTCGTTGTACTCGAACTCAACGATGTTGGCGCGGTCCTCGACGCTGACCCCAGCGGGCTTCGGCGTGAACCAGTCGTTGGCGCCGTGGTAGGCCACCGCTGCCTTCAGCAGCTTGCGCTTGCCCGTCGCCGCCCGCGCCACCCGGACCGCCATCGCCGTGGCGTCGGTGCCGTTCTTCGCCATCATCGCCCAGTCGGCGTGGGCGACGGTGTCGGTGAGCAGCTCGGCGAGCTCCACCATGCGCGCCGACGGCCCCGAGAGGGTGTCGCCCTCGGCTGCCTGCCGTGCCGCGGCTGCCTCCACGCCAGGGTGGCGGTGCCCGAGCAGCATCGGGCCGAAGGCGCACAGGAAGTCGACGTAACGGTTCCCGTCCACGTCCCAGGTGTGGGCGCCCTCGCCGCGGGCGTAGAACTGCGGGTAGGACGGCGGCATCAGCCCCGCCGCCACGCTCATGTGTCCGTACATGCCGCCGGGCACCACCTTGGCCGCGCGGGCGCGCAGCTCCTCGTCGTGCGTGGTGGTCCTGATCGGGCCGAGAGAGTTGACGGTCACCGCTACTCCTTTTTAAATCGGATGTCCTACATAAGAAAGCGGCCGAGCTGCGGCACCGCAGGTCCGGCCGGTGTGCGTCAGCGACCCTGCGGCGAGCCGGACCACCGCCGGGTCGGGTCGGGCTCGGGATGGGCCGCGAGCAGCGCCCGCGTGTACTCGTGCTCGGGGTGGGCGAACACCGCGGCCGTCTCGCCGACCTCGACCAGACGGCCCTGGTGCATCACCGCGACGCGGTCGGCGACGGAGGCGATCACGGCCAGCTGGTGGGCGACGAACAGGATCGAGATCCCGGACTCCTCGCGCAGGTCGAGGAAGAGGTTCAGCAGCTGTACCTGCACCGACACGTCGAGCGCGCTCACCGCCTCATCGGCGATCAGGACGTCGGGACCGGCGGCCAGGGCCCGCGCCACCGCCACCCGCTGGCGCTGGCCACCGGAGAGGTCGCGCGGGCGCCGCTCGGCCAAGGTGGCGGACAGCTGGACCCGCTCGAGCAGCGTACGGACGAAGCCGTCGGCGTCCTCGCTGCCGGGACGACGGTGCACGCGTCCCACCTCGTGGATCGCCGCGCCGATGCTCATCGCGGGGTTCAAGGACGCGTAGGGGTCCTGGTAGATCATCTGCATCCGACGTCGCACCTCGCGCAGGCCGCTGCCTCGCGCGGCCAGCACGTCCTCGCCGTCGAGCCGGACCGAGCCCTCGTCGGGGTCGTCGAGCCTCACCAGGGCCCGGGCCAGCGTCGTCTTGCCGCTGCCGGACCCGCCGGCCAGACCGAGGATCTCTCCTCGACGCAACGAGAGGCTGACGTCGATCACCGCCCGGTGGAAGGTCCGCGTGCGTCGCGGCCAGCCACCCCCGCGCTGCTCGAAGCTCTTGCTCAGGTGCTCGACCTCCAGCACCGCGCCGGCGCCGCTCACGAGGCACGCTCCTGCTCGCCGCCACCGGCACTGCCCGTCTCGAGCCGGCAGGCCGTGCGGTGCACCGGCCCGAGGTCGATGGGCTCCATCTGCCAGTGCGCGCACTCCGGTTCGCGTCGGGCGCACCGCGGCTCGAAGACGCAGCCGGCGGGGCGGCGTCGCGGGTCGGGCGGACTGCCGGCGATGCCGGCTCGGCGTGTCCCCGGCGGCAACGGCTCCAAGGAGGGAACCGCGTCCATCAGCGCCTGGGTGTAGGGGTGCCGCGGCCGGGCGAAGATCTCCTCGATGGGCGCGCTCTCCACCACGTGGCCGCCGTACATCACCACCACCCGGTCGCACATCTGCGCGATCACGCCGAAGTCGTGCGAGACCAGCAGGACCGAGGTGCCCCGCCGTTCGCGCAGCGACCCGATCAGCTCCAGGATCTGCTGCTGGGTGGTGACGTCGAGCGCCGTGGTCGGCTCGTCGGCGATGAGGAGCCGGGGCTCGGAGGCCGTGGCCAGCGCGATCATGACGCGCTGCCGCATGCCACCGCTGAGCTCGTGGGGATAGGCCCTGGCCCGTCGGGGAGCATCGGGGATGCCGACCTGCTCGAGCAGGTCGACCGCCTCCCGCATCGCGCTGCGGCGGTCTCCCCCACGACGCAGCCTGACCGTCTCGGCGAGCTGGGCCCCGACGCGCTGCACGGGGTTCAGCGAGGAGAAGGGGTCCTGGAAGATCATCCCGACCTGGCCGGACCGGTAGCGGCGCAGGTTGGACTCCGACATCCCCAGGACGTCGCGGCCCTCGAAGCGGATGGCGCCCGCGCCCACGCGGCCGCCGGCAGGCAGCAGACGCATGGCCGCCCGGCACGTCAGGCTCTTGCCCGATCCGGACTCCCCGACGATGCCGACGATCTCGCCCGCGGCGATCGAGAGGTCGGCGCGCGCCACGGCCACCGACGGGTCGCCAGCGGACCCGAACTCGATGCGGAGGTCCTCGATCTCGAGCAGCGGCCCGCTCCGCCTGGCGCTCGCGGTCACGGGTTGCTCCGCGTCTCGTCGTCGGACAGGCCGTCGCCGAGGAGCCCCATGCCGATGCCGAAGAGCACCAGCACCAGGCCCGGCAGCGTCGCGATCCACCAGGCGTCGAGCAGGTTGCTCTCGCCGCCGGCGATGATCGTGCCCAGCTCGGCGCCCGGCGGCTGCTGGCCCAGTCCCAGGTAGGACAGTCCGGCCAGCACGAGCAGGTTCAGCACGATGTCGACCGTCGAGTAGACCAGGCAGGTCCGCAGCAGGTTGGGGACGCCGTGGCGGAAGATCACGCGGCTGCGCCGGAACCCCAGCGTGGTGGCCGCGAGCATGAACTGCTGCTCGCGCAGCAGGAGCATCTGCGACCGCGCCAGGCGGGCGTAGAGGGCCCACGACACCAGCGGGATGCCGATCGCGACGCCGGTCAGGCCCGGCCCCACGATGGCCACGGTGGCGATCACCAGCACGATGAAGGGGAAGGAGATCATGATGTCGGTCAGCCGCGAGACGACCGCGTCGACCACTCCTCCCACGTGTCCCGCCACGGCACCCACCACCACGCCGATGGGCAGCGGGATGTAGGTGACCAGCAGCACCACGACGAGGTCGACGCGCAGCCCGTAGAGCGTGCGGCTGAAGACGTCGCGGCCGCTGTCGTCGGTGCCGAACAGGTGCGCCCCCGACGGCGGCGAGAGCAGTCGGGCGAAGTCGATCGCGTCCGGGCGGTAGGGGGCGATCAACGGCGCGGCGAAACCTGCCACGACGATGACGACCACGATGGCGCCACCCACCAGCACCTCCAGCGAGGGCCGACGGCGCCGGCGACGACGCTCGACGACGGCGGTAGCGCCGGGTGCGGCCACCTGGCCGGCCGTGCTCACGAGCGCCCCAGCCGGACGCGCGGGTCGAGGACCGCCTGCAGCAGGTCGGCACACAGCCCCACCACCACCACGGCCGCCCCCGCGAGCAGCGTGATGGCCTGTATCAGCGGGTAGTCGCGGCGCTGCACCGAGGACAGCAGCAGGGTGCCCAGCCCGGGCAGCCGGAACACCGACTCGATCACGACCGTCCCGCCGATGAGGAACCCGATGTCGACCGAGAGCAGCGTGATGGTGGGCATGACCGCGTTGCGCAGCGCGTGCCGCACGACCACCCGGGTGGTCGACATCCCCCGCGACCGCGCCGCCTCGACGTACTCGGTGCGCATGACGTCGATCAGGCTGGTGCGCAGCGTGCGGACCACGACCACGGCCAGGGACAGCCCGAGCGTGATGGCCGGCAGCGTCAGGCTGCGCAGCACCCCGCCGAAGCCGGACTCGTAGCCGGAGACCGGGAACCAACCCAGCCGCAGCCCGAAGAGCAGCGCCAGCATCAGACCCAGCCAGAAGGTGGGCATCGCGAAGGCGAAGGTGGTCGTGAACCGGACCAGGTGGTCGACCACGCCGCGCGGGCGCAGCGCGGCCACCACGGCGAGCGGCACACCGACGACCAGCGCCACCACGAGCCCGTAGACGATCAGCAGCACGCTGGGTGCCAGCCGCGACCCGATCGCGCTCGAGACCGGCTCCTGGAGCGGGATGGAGGTGCCCAGGTCGCCGGTCAACAGGTGGACGAAGTAGCTCCAGAGCTGCTGGAGCACGGGCTCCTCCAGACCCAGCGCCTGCCGGGCCTGTGCCACCGCCTGAGGCGTGGCCCGCGCACCGAGGAGCGCCTGCACGGGGTCGCCCGGCACCAGCCGGACGATCAGGAAGGTCGCGAGCACCAGCCCGAGGAGCACCAGGAGGCTGGTGCCCACCCGCCGGACGAGGTAGCCGATCATGCCGCGAACCCGTACCCGGTCAGCGCGCCAGCCACGTGTTCTCCAGGTGGTCCACGCCCAGGGCGTTGACGCTGGTGCCGCACACGTTGGTGGCGTGGGCGTTGACGAAGGGCAGGTCCATCACGTTGATGACCGGGGTCTGGTCCATCAGCGCCTGCTGGATCTTGGGCCACAGCTGCTCGCGGGCCGCGGTGTCGGTGCTGGTGACGAAGGAGTCCACCATCGCCGTGATGCTGGGGTCGGACCAGTTGCTGAAGAAGCCCTGCAGCCCCAGGGAGGGGTCGCCGGCCAGGAACTGCGCGTACTCGTCGGGCACGACGACGTCGCTGGTGAACTGCGCGAACGGGAACGTCAGGTCGTAGTCGCTCTTCGACCAGTTCGAGGTGACGGTGGCCGCCGGCTGCTCGACCAGCTTGAGCTTGATGCCGAGCTTGGCGTACTCGCTCTGCATCAGCAGCGCGAGCTGACGGTAGTAGTCGTAGCCGGCGGGGTACTGCAGCGTCGTGGAGAAGCCCTTCGGGTAGCCCGACTCCGCCATCAGCTTCTTGGCCTTGGCCAGGTCGTAGGAGTAGGGCTTGACCGTCGAGCTCGGGGCATCGCCCTCCAACGCCATCAAGACGCTGTTGGGGATGGTCCCGACGCCTCGGAAGATCGAGGAGTCGATCAGCTTGCGGTTCAACGCGTACTGCATCGCCTGGCGCACCTTGAGGTCGGCCAGCGGCGCTCGCTGATGGTTGAGCCACAGCCCCACGAACAGCGGCACCTTCGCGGCCTGCACCTGGAGCTTGGAGTCCTTCTGGACCGAGGAGATCTGGGAGAACAGCACGCCGTCGGCCAGCTGAGCCTGGCCGTTGCGCAGCTCCAGCAGCCGCGCGCTGCTGTCGGTGGCGAAGTCGAAGCGCACGCTGTCGAGGTAGGGCTTGCCCGACTCCCAGTAGTGGGTGTTGCGCTCGAAGGTGATGTGGGAGCCGGCCTGGAACTCCTTGAGCTTGAACGGGCCCGTGCCCACTGGGTGCTTCCAGAACGCCTCCCCCTGCTGCTCGACGAGGTTCTTCGGCACGATGAAGGCCGGGAAGATGCTGAGGTTGTACAAGAACGCGGCCACCGGGTGGGTCAGGTGGACGGCGACGGTCGAGGCGTTGACGACCTCGGTGCTCTTGTAGCCCTCGGCCACGTTCGAGAGCAGCGTGTTGATCTTGGGGTTCCCGAACCGGTCGAGGCTGAACTTCACGTCCTCGGCCGTCAGGGCCTGGCCGTTGCTGAAGGTGACCCCGTCACGCAGGTGGAAGGTGTAGGTCAGCCCGTCGGAGGACACCTCCCACGACGTCGCCAGCGCCGGGACGATCGTGTCGCCGCCCTGGGGGTCCGAGCGCACCAGCGGACTGTAGAGCAGCTCGTCGGCGAAGATGTCGCCGTTGCCGTTGGCCGCGTTGAGGGGGTTGAGACCCTGCGTCTCGTTCTGCCGGGCGTACACGACGCTCCCGCCGCGCACAGGTTGGCCGGCGCAGGCGGCCGACGTCGCCGACGACGTCGACAGGTCGGCCTTGGGCGGGGTCGAGCTGCCAGATGACCCGCAGGCGGAGACGGTGGCGAGCACCGCCGCTCCGACGGCCACCCGTGTGATGAACCGGCTCATCATTGCTCTTCTCTCGATCGAGATGGGGCACGTGTCGACGGTGACGGGTGCAGATCCGACGCCGCTGGATCACGGTCGGCCGGCTCTCCTGGGGAGAGTGAGCCCTGTTTTTATCTCAGCCGTCCGAAATACGTCAAGGGTGCTCCCGTTTTTTTCGGACATCTGACTAGAGTGCCGCGCATGCCGAGCGATCCCCTCCGTCTCCAGCGCGAGCAGCTGGCCACCGCCTGCCGCGACGCCGCCGCTGCGGGCCTGGCCCCGCTGGCCTCGGGCAACGCCAGCCTGCGCCTGCCCGAGGGCATCCTCATCACCGTCAGCGGAGCCCGCTTCGCGACGATGGAACCCGACCAGCTGATCCTGGTCGACCAGACCGGCCGGCCCCTCGAGCCGGGCCCGGCGGCGTCGTCGGAGACGCCGCTGCACCTCGCGGTCTACGCGCGCCGACCCGACGTCGGCGCCGTGATGCACACGCACGGGGCCCGCGCGGTCGCCCTCTCCGCGATGCGCACGCAGGTGCCCGCGCTGCACTACTACTGCGCGGACCTCGGCGGACCGCCGTCGATGGCGCCCTACCGCCCCTATGGCACCGAGGAGCTCGCCCAGGTGACCGTGGCGGCGCTCGAGGAGCGGCACGCCGTGGTCATGACCCATCACGGTTCCCTGACGGTGGCGAGCGGACTCGCCAAGGCGCTCGACCGCGCCGAGCTGCTGGAGTGGCTGTGCGAGGTCTCGCTGCTCGCCCTGGCTGCCGGCACCCCCGCCGAGCTCGACGACGCGCAGGTCGCGGCCAGCGTGCAGCGGGCGGCTCGGCCCGCGGGCGGCACCCGGTGAGCGCGGCGCGGTTCGTCGTCCTGGGCCCGTACATCCTCGATGTCCTGGGACGCCCGGTGGAGGCGATCCCACCGGGCCAGGGAAGCGCCCTCCTCGAGCAGCTGGCGGTGACGGTGGCGGGCACCGGCGGCGGCACCGCGGTCGACCTGGCACGCCTGGGTGGGCGCGTCGTCGGGGTCGGCGCCGTCGGCGACGACTCCGCCGGCCGGTTCCTGCGCCAGCAGCTGGGCGAGCGCGGCATCGACGACACGGCGATCGCGACCGTGCCCGGGCAGCCGACCTCGGCGACGATCCTGCCCATCCGGCCCAACGGCGAACGGCCGGCTCTTCACCTGCCCGGCGCCACCTCGCACCTCACCGCCACTCCTGAGCTGGTCGCGGCGATCAGCACGGCCCGCTACCTCCACATCGGCGGACCCGACGCGCTCGGGCGGTTCGCCACCGACGTCCTGCCCGACCTGCTCGGGCAAGCGGTCGAGCACGGTGCGGTCACGACGCTCGACCTGTTGAGCACCGCAGGTCCGGGTACGTTGCGCGACCTGGCCCCGCTGCTGCCCCACGTCGCCCACCTGCTCATCAACGACGACCAGGCCAAGGGCCTGACCGGGCGTGCCGACGCCGCCGACGCCGCGCTCGAGCTGGCGGCGAGCACCGGGGTCGAGCAGGTCGTGGTCACCTGCGGCGCTGCGGGCGGGCTGCTCGTGACCGGCCAGGACCTGTGGGCGTTCCCGGCCCTCTCGGTCGACGTCGTCGACACCACCGGCTGCGGTGACGCCTTCAGCGCCGGGTACCTCTACGGCCTCTCGCTGGGGTGGGACCTGCACCGGTGCTGTGGGCTGGGCACCTGCTGCGCGGCCCAGGTCGCGACCGTGCTCGGCAGCGACGGCGTGACCGGGTTCGACGCGGCGATGGAGCTCCTGGGTGAGTGGGAGCGGCTCGTCGAGCAAGCCTGACCGAGAGCTCGCCCGGTCGCTCAGTCGGTCCGGGTCGCTCAGTCGGTCGTGGAGATCCGCGCGAGGAAGGTGTCGGCGAGGTCGAGCTGCAGCTCGGGCGGCATCCGGTTGGGCAAGAAGACCGCCTGGGCCGAGATGCCGTCGATGAACACCAGCGCCTCGGCCACGACGTGCGCGTCGTCGAGGTCCGCGCGCACCTCGTCGCGAGCGCGGGCCGCCGCGACCAGCGTGTGGAGGAACTCGTTGAAGCCGATGCGCTCGTCCTGGTAGAGGTCGCGCAGCCGCGTGGCGTTGATGGCGTGGCTGAGGTAGCCGAACTCCAGGTTGGCCTCGAACAGCCGGTCCTCGTCGAGCGGCAGCGCCTCGAGGAGCACCGCCCGGAACGCGGCCAGGCCCTCGGTCCGCGACACGGCGGCCTCCATGCGGCCCCTCACGCGGGCGTGCACCATCTGCAGCGCCGAGGTGAGGATGTCGGCCTTGTCGGCGAAGTAGTGGGCGAGCACGCCGTTGCTGTAGCCCGCCTCCTGCGCGATGCGCCGCGTGGTCGCCCCGTGGAGCCCCACGGTGGTGATGACGCGCCACGTGGCCTCGAGGACCTCGGCGCGGCGCTGGTCGTGGTCGACGATCTTCGGCAACGTCGGTCCTCTCCCTCGGCCTCCTCGCGCTCCGTCGCGCTGCGGCAGACATCGTGGCACGACCCGGCACCGGTGACCCGCTGGTCGAGGAGGTCGCCCCGCGACCGTCTCGAAACCCGCGGACCGGTACGACCGCGCACCGACGGTGTGGCAGCCTTCGGCTGGTGATCGAGTACGCCGTCACCGACCCGCTCACCGGCACGCGCGTGCGCGAGTACGCCACGACCACCGACGCCGAGCTGACCTCCGCGCTCGACGACGCCCACGCGGCGTTCCGGGGATGGTCGCGCACGTCGGACCTGAGCGAGCGGTGCGAGCTGCTGCGCCGCGTCGGCGACCTCCACGAGGAGCGCCGAGACGAGCTCGCCGCCATCATCGTGCGCGAGATGGGCAAGCCGTTGACGTCGGCCCTCGGCGAGGTCGACTTCTGCGCCGACATCTACCGCTTCTACGCCGATCACGCACCGTCGTTCCTCGCCGACGAGCCGATCGACCTGCTCGCGGGCACCGGGAGCGCTGTCGTGCGCCGCAGTGCGCTGGGGGTGCTGCTGGGGATCATGCCGTGGAACTACCCCTACTACCAGGTGGCCCGGTTCGCGGCGCCCAACCTCGCCATCGGCAACCCCGTCCTGCTCAAGCACGCGCCGCAATGCCCGGAGTCGGCCTCCGCCCTGGCCGAGATCTTCACCGACGCCGGCTTCCCCGACGGTGCCTACACCAACCTGTTCGCCACCCACGAGCAGATCGAGCGCGTCATCGCCGACCCACGACTGCAGGGCGTCTCCCTGACCGGCTCCGAGCGCGCCGGTGCCGCCGTCGCCGAGATCGCGGGGCGCCACCTGAAGAAGGTGGTGCTCGAGCTGGGTGGGTCCGACCCGTTCATCCTGCTGGCCACCGACGACCTCGACGGTTGCGTCGAGGCGGCGGTGGAGGCGCGCCTGGAGAACACGGGTCAGGCGTGCAACGCCGGCAAGCGCTTCATCGTCGCCGACGACCTCTACGAGGAGTTCGTCGAGCGCTTCACCGCGGCGATGACCCAGGTCGTGCCCGCCGATCCCAGCGACCCCGAGACGGTGATCGGGCCGCTCTCCTCCGACCTGGCGGCCCGTCGGCTCGCCGAGCAGGTCGACCGCGCCGTCGCGCAGGGCGCCACGCTCGTCAGCGCGGGTGAGCCAGCGGGCACCATGTTCCCGCCCGCGGTGCTGACCGGGGTCACCGCCGAGCACGACGTCCACCGCGAGGAGCTGTTCGGTCCCGTGGCGGTGGTCTACCGAGTCGCCGGCGAGGAGGAGGCCGTCGAGCTGGCCAACGACACCCCGTTCGGCCTCGGCTCCTACGTCTTCACCACCGACCCCGAGCAGGCGCTGCGCGTGGCCGACGCCCTCGAGGCCGGCATGGTCTTCGTGAACCTCGTCGGCGGTGACGGCGCCGAGCTGCCGTTCGGCGGGGTGAAGCGCTCCGGCAGCGGCCGCGAGCTGGGCCGCTTCGGCGCCGACGAGTTCGTGAACAAGAAGCTCATCCGGATCTCCGGCTAGACGAGCGGGGCGCGACCTCGCTGGTGCTCGAAGATGAGGCTGGTCTGCGTGCTCGCGACGTCGCGCGAGGCGCTGAGGTTCTCCACCACGAAGTCACGCAGCCGCTCGGGGGTGGCGGCGGCCACGTGGACGGAGAAGTCGTTGTCGCCGGAGACGAAGAAGACGCCCAGCACGCCGGGCAGGTTCGCGAGGCGCTCGGCGAAGCGACCGATCTCCGCACGGGCGTGCTGGCTGATGCGCACGGCCACCAGCGCCTGCAGCGGCAGACCCACGGCGTCGAGCGAGAGCTCGGCCCGGTAGCCGCCGATGACCCCCGCCGACTCCAGCCGCCGCACCCGCAGCAGGCAGGTGGAGGCCGCGACGCCGACCCGGGTGGCGAGCTCGGCGTTGGTGATCCGGGCCTGGGTCGCCAGCTCCCGCAGGATGTGGCGGTCGACGGCGTCGAGCTCCGGCGGCGGTGACTGCGGGATCTGCGCGTTCGGATCGCGGTCGGCGGCCACGACTGCATGATGACATGAAGGATGGCCCGATGCTCGAAGATCCTTCGTAGTTGTCCCCGCTGAACCGAATCTCTCCTAGGTTCGTGACTCCCCCGTCGAAGGAGTCAGT
>NZ_RDBE01000002.1:0-520 GCF_003674065.1 Nocardioides mangrovicus | reverse complement strand
CGAAGATCGTGGAGTCGGCTGATGAGGTGTGGGGCACCGCGCAGATGGTGTTGAAGGTCAAGGAGCCGATCGCTGAGGAGTATCACCGGATGCGGGAGGGTCTGGTGTTGTTCACCTATCTGCATCTGGCCGCGGACCGGGCGTTGACGCAGGAGTTGGTGGCGCGCAGGGTGACCGGGATCGCCTACGAGACGGTGCAGCTGGCCTCGGGTGGGTTGCCGTTGCTGTATCCGATGAGTGAGGTCGCGGGGTGTCTGGCGCCGCAGGTGGGGGCTCATTCGTTGATGAAGGCCCAGGGTGGTCGCGGTGTGTTGCTGGGCGGTGTGGGGGGTGTGGCGAACGCGAAGGTCGTCATCATCGGCGCCGGGGTCAGTGGTCAGAACGCGGCGAACATCGCGTTGGGCATGGGTGCGGATGTGACGTTGTTGGACACTGATCTGGACAAGCTGCGGATGTCGTTTTGGCGTTATGACAACCGGGTGCATGGGTTGGCGTCGTCGGCGTTGGCGATCCGGCAGCA
>NZ_RDBE01000010.1:1037370-1132003 GCF_003674065.1 Nocardioides mangrovicus | reverse complement strand
GACCAGCCTCGAGGACGTCCTGTCCTGAAGCTGGACCAGGCGGTCCGCACCCGACTGGGTGCACAGTGGACATCCATGGCCGCCGAACGGGTGCTCGCGCAGATCACCGAGTTCGCCATGCGGGCGCCGCTCGACGATCCCGTCATGTCTGGGTTCGTCGACGCCTTCGACGCCATCAGCCGCCTCGCACGAGCGTCGCCGGGCTTCGTCTGGCAGCTCACCAGCAGCAGCCGCGGACACCCGCGGGTCGACCCCGAGGATCCGCTCCGCGTCGTGAGCGTGTCGACGTGGACCGACTACTCGTCCCTGCACGGGTTCGTCTACCGCAGCCCGCACGGTCGGGCCCTGCTGCGTCGTGGCGAGTGGTTCACACCCGTGGTCCAACCGTCCACGGCCCTGTGGTGGACGTCGGCCGAGGACCGACCGTCCGCGGACAGCGCCCTGGCCCACCTCGCCCTCTTGCGCCGGGAGGGCCCCACGCCTCGTGCGTTCACCGTGAGGCACCGCTTCGACGCCTCGGGGCGAGCCGAAGGCCGCCGGCGCCCGGCCGCGCGACCTTGGCCGCGCTAGCGGGGACAGCGGCCGCTCACGACATGGGCGAGGCGAGGGGACCGGACCCCGGCGCGCCTAGAGGCGGGGCGCCTCGTCGGTGGGCCGCGGCGGCGTCAGCAGATGGCGGATGGTCAGCCGGACCACGATGGCCACGACCAGCACGGCGGGGATGACGAGCAGGCCGGCCAGGCTGCCGTGGCCGAGCAGGTGATCGACGGCCGACATCACGAGGGCGAAGCCGATCGGGACCACCACCAGCATTGCAAGGACGCCGAGCACAACCCACCACGGCCCGCGCCCGCGCGGGATCGAGGACACCGTGGTGTCCAGCCCGGCCGGCTCTCGCGCGGAGTTCGCGGCGGCCAGCGCGTCGACGAGGTCGAAGGCCTCGCGCATCCGGTCGGGATCGTCGATCCCCAGCGGCTCGCTGCCGAACACGGTGAGCTCGTCGGCGGTGAGCTCGACGCTGCAGGGCTCACCGGCGAAGCGTTCGAGCCGCGGCTCCAGATCCGCCGGGATGCGGGCACCGAGCACCGGATCGCCTGCGGCGCCACCGGTCAGACGGGCCCGGAGGAACAGCTCACGTCGGAGTAGGGCGGCCGGACCAGGAGACCAGGTGGCCGCGAGATCGTGGCCGCTCGCGACCGGGAAGCGGTCCCCGACCTCCACGAAGTCGCGGCCGCGGGTACGCACGCTCCGGTCGACCGCCGCCGAGCGGTGGGCGAAGAGGCTGCCCGCGTAGTCCGGCGCGAGGGTGCCGGTGATGCTCAGCAGGCCGTTCACGTGGGCGAACCGCGCCAGGGAACCCGTCTCTCCCACCGTGCTCCAGATCGAGGCCAGTCCCCAGCAACCGGTCACGACGAAGAACGCCGGCATCAGCCAGAACGTGACGTTCTCGTCCGCGTGACCGGCGCCGACCACGAACGCCAGCACGGCGGCGAACACGACCACGAGCAGCCCGAGGATGACCACGCTGAAGGTCATCAGCGGACTGCCACCGATGGCCCGCAGCCGGTCGCTGACGCCGCTGGACTCCCGCAGCGTCTCGAACCGGAGGGCCCGCGGCGTCATCGTCACGAATCGAGATCCTCTCGCCACCGGAGCGCTGGTGTCGAAACGGGAGGTCGATGGCGTCGGCGTGAGGCACGCGACTCCCACGAGCGCATCGACCGGCCTGACGGGCGTCGAAGCGCCTGCGTGCCCTGGCTCGGCTGCTCACGGAGGCCGCGTCCGGCGCGTCGATCGCTGCACTGGCTCTAGCATCGTCACCACCATCAGCCCATCGGTGCGGAGGTCCACGATGCCCAAGATCGCCAAGCTCGCAGCACGTGTCGTGATCGGCAGCCTCTTCGTGGGTCACGGCACCCAGAAGCTCCAGGGCTGGTTCGGGGGCCCGGGGATCGAGGGGATGACCGCGGCGATGGAGGGGATGGGTATGCACCCACCTCGCCGCAACGCCTACGCGGCGGGGATCAGCGAGACTGCGGGCGGCGCGCTCCTGGCCGCCGGACTCGCGACGCCGCTGGCGAGCGCGATCCTGACCGGCACGATGACGGTCGCGATCGCCAAGGTGCACGCCGGCAAGGGCCCATGGGTCACCGGCGGCGGTTGGGAGTACAACGCCGTCCTGATCGCCGCGGTGCTGGCTATCGCCGAGGACGGCCCTGGCAGCCTCTCGCTCGATCACCTGCTCGGCATCGAGAGGTCCGGACCGGTCTACGGCCTCCTCGCCGCAGCGCTCGGGGCTGCCGCGGCCTACGGCACGCTCGAGGCGGCAAGAGCCGCCACCCCGCAATCCGACCCCAGTGGTGCCGGCCCCCGCGGCTGAGCACGCGCACCGCCCACTCCCGGTCCGGTCGGCCGTCGACGCTCGCGACGGGATCCGTCGCGCCGGGCGGCCGGCATGGTGTGACCCAGATCACGCACTGATCTTTCGGGACAGGTCGGACTCTCGATGATTCGGCGCTCGTGGCCTGTGGGTAGGAGCCGGGCATGACCATGCGTGACGACGTCGCCGCTCGTCTCGACGAACACCGCCTCGTGCGCGCCGTCTCCGTCCACGGCTGTACCTGCGGGGACTGGATCAGCACCATGGCGCACAGCTACCAGGAGCACCTCGCCGACGTGGTCCTGTTCTACTTCCCCGACATCGCTGACCGTTCCGCCGAGCGGTGGGACGAGGGCTACACCCAGGCCGTCGACGACCTGTGCCCGGCCGAGCTCTCCCACGAGGCCAGACTCCTGTGGGCGCTCGACCACCCCCCGGTCGGCAACCCGTACTGAACCGGGCCGTCTGTGCGGGAGCACCCGCGGGGATCGGCTCCCAGCGACCTGGATCGGTGCAAGGTGTTCGCGATGGGTACTCCCCGCATGAGCAGCACGCCGAACGAGCCGGACCCCACCGATCCCGACGTCAGCCCCGACGAGAACCCGAACCAGGGTGCACCCGAGGGCCCGCCGATCGTCGGTCCGGACCACGCCGACCCGCTCGAGCCGTGACCGGCGGAGACCAGTCGCACCTGTCGATCAGCCGAGCGGCGACCGACGTCCGCGACAGCGCGGACAGCAGCGCGAGACCGATCGCAGCCCCCACCACGTTGAAGATGAGGTCGTTGACGTCGGCGATGTGACCGCCCGCGAGGAGATGAGCGGTCACGAGCTGGCTGACCTCGATGGCCAGGCTGAGCGAGGCCGCCGCGACCAGGACCCGCCACCAGGCCCACGGGGGCAGCACGAGGGACAGCAGGACGCCGACGGGCACGAAGACGCCGATGTTCATGACGGCGTCGCCGATCTCGTAGCCGGCCAACGGCACCAGGTTCAGAGCGGAGATCCACCCACCAGCGCGGGCGGGCTTGTCCAGATAGATCGGGAACACGGTGTTGGCGACGATGCCGGCCGCGTAGAGGCCGACGGCGAGGGCGACCCCGGCCCGTGGCAGCGTCAACCGCCCATGTCGTCGCAGGTGCCACACCGACCCGGTGACGACCGCGACCCCCAGCGGCACCACCACCGGAAGCACCGGGACCTCGCCGAACAACGTGCTCCACCCCCGTGCTCGCGGTGGGCGCCACCGAACGCGGTCGGCGATGGTCGCGGCGCTACCCGGCGGCGGCCCAGCCGACAGGCCCACGCGGGTGATCGTAGCCGCCTGCTCCCGTCCGGAACCGACCATCGATCGATCGCATGGAGGGTTCCTCGACCCGCTCGCCGCCGACCGCGGTCGGCGGCGACCGAGGCCAGCACCGGGCACCGGATCGGTGGCCGGGCTGGTCCTCGCGCCGGGCTCAGACGCGAGCGTCGTGGCGGCGCTGGGTCATCTGCCAGATCACCAGGGCGATGACGGCGCCGATGATGGAACCGACGATGCCGGAGGGCTGGAACAACCCGTCCTGGGCGTCCTTGTGGAACAGCACGTAGCCGAGGAAGCCGCCGATCAGGGAGCCCACGACTCCGAGGGCGATCGTCGCGAGGACCGACATGTGCTGCCGCCCGGGCACGAGCAGCCGGGCGATGAACTCGGCGATCGCGCCCACGATGAGGATGGTGAGGATGAGTCCGAGCATGACGCTGGCCTTTCACTAGGGGGCCGACGGTAATGGCCCCAGAGTCGAAGGCAAGCACCCCTGGGTGGGGTGCTACACCCCCCTAGGTGGGTTACCTTGCCGATATGGCCGGAACCGCACCGGGCGCCATCACGGTGGCGCTCGTCGACGACTACGACGTGGTCGTCGTGGGCGTCGCCACCATGCTCGAGCCCTACCGCGACCGCGTCGTCGTCGCCGAGCTCGACACGAACGAGCCGGTGAAGGACGTCGTCGACATCGCGCTGTACGACTCCTTCGCCCAGCCGGAGTCGGACCACCACGAGGTCAAGACCCTCATCGACAACCCCCACGCGCGGCGCGTCGTGATGTACACGGCCAACTTCCACCCCGACCTGGTCGCGATGGCGCAGGACCTGGGGGTGGACGGCTACCTGTCCAAGGCGCTCAACGCCCGCGAGCTGGTCGAGGCCCTCGAGTCGGTCCACGCCGGGGAGAGGGTGATCAGCACCCCGCCGTCGAAGACGTTCGCCAACAGCGGCGACTGGCCGGGACGCTCGGAGGGCCTGACCCATCGCGAGTCGGAGATCCTCGCCCTGATCACGCAGGGGAAGAGCAACGCCGAGGTCGTCGCGCTGACCTACCTCAAGCCCAACACCGTCAAGTCCTACATCCGAGGCCTGTACCGCAAGATCGACGTCGAGAGCCGCACGCAGGCGGTGCTGTGGGGAGTGCGCCACGGCTTCCTCCCCGACCACCGACGCATCGACCACTGGCGCGGCGGACCGTGACGGTCCGAGCTGCCGTCCACCCCACGGCGCTCGATCGTCGCCGATGCGGCGCGCAGGGCCAGACAGACCCCGAACACAGCCGGGTCTCGGGCTCACGCACCGGGTCGGTCAAAACCTGTGTGCGGATCGGGAGAAACCTGCATGCTGTGCCTTCACCAGGCGCGACGCCGCGCTGACCGAAGGAGAACCATGAGCACCCTGCGACCCCGCCGACTCCTCGCCGGCACCGCGTTCCTCGCGACCAGCCTCGCCACGGCGGGCCTCGGCGGCGCCGCCTCGGCAGCCTCGGCCGTCTCGGCCTCCGTCGTGGACGGCGACTGCCCGGCCATGACCCCGCTCTCCCACACCTCGGCCACCGCTCCCACCGTGCGCGACGACGCCGTCAACGTCGTGGCCGGCTCGGTGACCACCATCCCGGTCCTGGCCAACGACACCGACGCCGACGCCGACCAGCTCGCGCTGGTCAAGGTCGATGCCGCCACGCACGGGATCGCGTGCGCCCTGGCCGACGGCACCGTCAGCTACCTGAGCCTGCCCAGCACCCACGCCACCACCGACACCTTCCGCTACGCCGTCACCGACGGTGACTACTACCGCTCGGGCACCATCACCGTCACGGCCGCAGCCGACACCCCGGTCGTGGCGCACGTGACCCGCAGGGCCCGCGACGGTCACCGGGCGACCATCCGCTTCACCAACGCCAACGCCCAGCCCGTCCGGCTGCTGCTGGGCTCGCAGAAGGCCAAGCGCCCCGCGGTGCGACGCACCATCGCGCCAGGTCACACCGCCGTGGTCCACACCGGCCTCGACAAGCCCGTCTACCTCGCCTCGCTCCGCGTCGCCGGCGTCGGCGGGGTGCCCCTGACCTTCGGCACCATCAACACCCGCACCGGGAAGGTCCACACCCAGGACGTGAGCGACGTCTTCGCCAGCGTCATGGCCGTCGGCAGGGCCGGCCTGAGCAGCGCGGCACACCAGGCCTCTCCCTGGCGCTGAGCCGCGGCCGCGTCACCCGCCCCTCGTCCGCAGCACCGACCGCGACCCGCTCCTCCGACCTAAAATCCCGTCCTGTCTTCGGCTACTTCCGTGATCAAGACTGGAGAGGGGATGACTGGTGGACGTCGATTTGCAGAGGCTTAAGCGATCCTGGACGCGTGACCTCGGTCGGCTCTGGTTCCTCATCAAGGCCGACTTGGGTGACCTAGAGCCGGACGAATCTGATCTGGTCGAGCGCAGTGCGGGCCTTCACCACGAGCTGGGCGCGCACGGCAATCCAGTCAAGGCCGAGGAGTGGGTCAAGACCGAGCATGGTTGGACGGGCCTGCTGGTCGACGCCGACACGATCGAGCACTGGATGGAGTGGCTGACGCGGCTCGCGGCGAGTTTCGGTGGGTTTACCGACGGATCCATCGTGGGCGCGCCCTCTTCTGCACACCCTTCGCCAGGGGTCAGGGAACCGGTGCCCATGGCCTTCATCAGTTACAACACCAGCGACCTCACTCTAGTGCCGAAGAACGACCGGCCCCCGGGATGGTTCGTCGAGGAGAACCTCACCCGATATCTGTCGGAGAAGACACTGGGGTGGACCTACCTGCCCGGAGAGCTCCAGTATTTCGGACGCGACGACCACTGGATAAGGCCCGAGAGTCCCGATTACGAACAGGCACTGGCTGAAGCGATCCCACGCTTCCTGCCCGCCAGCGTCGCCTGCGTCACCACCACAAAACCGGTCCGGTACCGGATGGCCAACTTCTGGACGCAGGGCCAAGCCCAGTACCACCAACACGAAACGGGCGCGACGTGGGAGACCCACCTCGACCAGCTCCGCAAGATCCTGCTGTGGACGCCGCCCCGGACCCGCTACGGATGGATCGCATACGAACGAGCCGGCCTCAGCAGCCCGAATCCGAGTCCTGCCCACTACCCCCACGTCGAAGAGAGTGACGTCGACTACAACATTCCGCTGCTTTCCTCGTTCGTACCCGACGCAAGCGGCTTACAACTCCTCACCAATGAACACCTCGCACGCGCACACGACTTGTCAGACTGGGACATCGAGCACCTGGCCGGGGGCAGGCACCTGGTCCAAGCACCAGACCTCTCTACGTGGTACTCCACACCACACCCCGATCCCGACGTCCTCGCCAAAGCCCGCGCCGACTTCGGCGACATGATCCTCACCCCCGAGCTAATCCAAACCAATCGGCCGTGGCGCGACTGATCAGTATCAGCAGTCATCACACAATGCCGCGCCCAGCCCGACCCGCAGTAGGCCGAGTGCTTCCCGTGCCCGGCAGTGTCGCGTGTTTGATGAGCCGCTCCCCAGCGGCGTCGAAGCTGAGCGTCGCGCCTGCTGACTCTTCTAGCCACCGGGGGCAGGCATCTTTGCTGCAGACCCGTCGAGCGACAGGCTGCGACGGGGTCCCTGAGTGGATCGAGGAAGCTGGGGAAGGGCTACTAGCGGATCAGGCGTCCGGTGTCGGGCTCGCCTGAGACCTGACGGCCGCAGGATTGCTCTGACGGAACTCGACCGCAAGCGGCGTCTCCTCGAACTGCAGCAGGTCGCCGGTAAGTTCGAGAAGCTTGGCTCTGGTCTCGATGGGTGTGGCGTAGAAGAACTCGCGACGATGGTTGACGTGGTTGACGCGCTTGTCGGCGAAGTGCTGGTGCATCGCCGTCTCGATGCCCACCGCGTCGTCGGAGAAGAACAGGGCGTGTACGTCGAAGTTGAAGGGTACGGAAGCGTCGGAGAGCTCCCGGACGCGGTCCATCGGCTCAAGGCGCCGGGTCATGCCGATCTTGACCATCCGTTCCCCGAAAGAGCCGAGGTTTGAGATCACGTAGACGTAGCCGGCGCGGATGTTCGCCGCGCGGTAGTCGACGTCCTCGATGGCCCGGTCCACCTCATGAAGCTGCACCCGCATCCGATCGGCAGCTTCGACATCACCGTTGGCGATGAGCTTGTCCAGCACGTTGCAGTAGTGCTCGCGCTCTTTGCGGAGGCGGTATCGTTCACGATCCATCTCTTGTTGTGCGATCCGCTCCTCGCGAAGCCGCTGCTTCTCCTCCCGTTCCTGCTCCTTCTCCCTCGCGAGCTTCTCCTGATAGTCGGCGGTCAGCTCCAGTTCCTTCAGACGAAGTCGGTGATACGAAGGCGTGATCCGTATCTGCATGGTCTTGCCGAGCCGCTCGATCGTCGAGACGACCTTCTCTAGGCGATCCTTCGCGGTGGCGAGCTTGTAGGGCTTGAGTCCTCGTACGAGGTTGTCGGCTTCTGCGTTGTAGGCGCGCAGCATGAGCTTGGAGTAGTCACGGACCATGGACCGCCCCTGGGCGGCTGACCCGTTGACAGTCCAGTCCTGCGCAGCGGTCACCGCGCCCCCGTTGGCACGGACCATGACCTTGATCTGATCTTGGAGTCGAGAGAGTTCTTCCTTGTACTCGACCGAGTTCTCTAACGGATGTTGATACCTATAGATGCCCGCTTCTTGGAGCACAGCCGTCTCCTCGGTGGTGACAATTTGGGTGCGGAGTCGTTGCAGGCGTTCGCGCTGACTGTTCGACTCCGTCTGCATCTCCGCTCGAGCACGCTGGGCTTCCCCGACCATCTCCTCGCGCTGGAGCTTCAACATCGCGTCGGCCTGCTTGATCTGGGTTTGCAGGTCGTCGCGCTCGCGCTGCAGCTCGACCACATCGAGCGCGCCGAGGCGAGCCATCTCCGCTCGAAAACTGGCCAGCTCGGCCTCCAACCGCTCTACTTCGGAGCTGGCCTCCCGCGCAGCCTTCCGGGCACCGAACAGGGGAATCTTGACCGCGGTGGTGGCGGTCTCCGGTGAGACGACCACGGCCGGGTTTGCGGTCTGTTTCGCAGACGACGTAGACGGCCGTGTGGACGGAGCGGTCGCAGCCACCGTGGGCTGTGGCGTCGGCGCCGAGGTGGTTTGCGACGTCGATGCCGCTGTGGGATGCGGTGTGAGCGGGGCACGGTGCTCGGTCCATTGCTGGCCGTCCCAGTAGCGCTGTTGACCGGGCTGCTGCGTGTCGGGATACCAGCCAGCGGGAGCAGTCATGGGCGGGAGTATGCGCCCAGATTCTTGCCTTCGCTGCTGGCCTCGAGAAATCGTCGTCTAGGTTTTGGCAAGCCTTGATGACGAGCCAAACCCGCTTGCCCTTCACATCCTCGACGATGTCGCCAAGAGACTCGCCACTTCTCAAGCCCAGGTCTCCACGGTGTCCGTCGTGGCGAGCGCACCGATGCAGATGGCCGGCCGGGGTTGGGGATGCGCTGACCGGACCTCGGAACTACATCGCGCAGGTGTATCAATAGTCCGACACTTTGCGGTGGAACATCGGTCGGTCCGGGCCAAGCTGGACACAGCGGGAGAACGCGAGATCTGAGATGCCACTGGGTCACGATGGCCAGAGTCCGCCACAGCGGTACGGCGAGGTAGACGAACCACGCCAGTTGCGACTCCGGTCTCTTGCAGCTCTCCGTATTCCGGGATACCTGCTAATAGCATCTATGAGTTGGGCGCTGTCTGGATGCAGCCACGCATCATCAACTTTAGACTTGGCAGCGGAACATTGCGCGGTGAGCGTGGCGAGAACGGTATTCGGTTCGACCTCAGACGCCAATCGCGCCAAAGCGCGTTCCTACATCCAGCGTCCGTCCTCTGACAGCGTGCTGATCGAGGCAACCCGTCTTTCAGAAATTGTTGTGGCTTACAATGAAATTCTTTGCTTAGGGCGGCAGTTGGGCGCACCCACAGCTTTTGCGCGCGGCTTCAACCCGTTTACGCCGCAGGATGGCCATCACCACGTCGAGTGGCGACACTACCGGGTGACGTATTTTTCTGTTGGTCTCCATACCCAAGCGCTCTTCGAGGTTCGCTAGCTTCGTGAGCCGAGACGCCGCCGCGGTAGCCGGCGAATGTCTTTCCGCTCTATGAAGGGATGCGGACCTCGCCCTGACGAGTGCAACTGAAACGACGGACGCAGCCTGGACTTGAGCGCTCGGCCTCCTAGGACATACGGCTTCAACTGGCGGGTCCGTCGTCGAGAAGTGCGGTGAATGAACCGTGGACAGTTTCACGTCGTGGTGCAGACCACTCCCGAGTTGGGCCTCTTCTGCAAGCTGGTCAGGGATGAGGTCGATAGCAGAAAAAGACGTCGCTTGATCTGGTGGTCTGCAACCATCGCTCGTTCGTCACGTGATGGAGCGTCAGCGAAAGTTCCGCGCAGCACGTTCTGGAATACCTGAGTGAATTTTACGCCATCGGCCCCTGACGCCGTGACAGACAGTAACGCTCACAGCCCAACGAAGAGCCGAACCCTCTCGACCCCGCATCGTTGCCGTTGCCGTTGCCTCTTTCACTCCCCTAGCCAAGTTCTACGCGCTGATCTGCCGTGGCGAGCTGCGGCACAGATGGCCGAACTCTCATCCTCGATGAGATAGTCAATGTGGGTGGTTTGTTGTGACGTGGACGGATCAAGAGCTAGCGATCATGGATTCGTGGGCGGAGGGCGGCGAAGCCGACGTGCTGGTCCTGTGCCGCACCTCGCCGAACCCGCTTAGGCAGGAGTTCGTCGAGACTGCGGCCGCGGTAGCTAGGGACTCTTACCCGCATGGAGCCGGTGCGCTTCACGTCGGTGGGGTCTTCCGCACGACCGAGGGGTTCGTCATCGACCTTGATGCTCGCGCCGATGAAGCGGCATTGCGCTGGTTCCTTCAGACGCTCCACAAGCAACTTTTGGTGCAAGATCCCTCGGCAACGCTCGCGTCGATGCCAGCGGTGTTGCCCGATGCGTTAAGGCCTGACGGCTTTACCTCGTCTGTCAGTGCCATTTTTTGCGTCCGCGGGTGGCGCGACCAACCCGGTCTGGCCCGCGTCACCCCGGGGTGGATCACCGAGCCGCGGCTAGGTGAACAGTTATTGGATCAGTTCTTGCCTTGGCTTCACGACTTACCCACCGCGTCGTTCTACTGGGAGGCGGCTGGGACCAGGCTGCCAATCGATGAAGCTTGGTCTCGCAAGGCGTTGGAAAGGCAGATCACCTCGCTACCTGGCGAAGCCGGGCTGTTGGTCTGCTCGAGCGGTGAGGTTGCGCGGCGCGTGCATTTCGATGTCACGGGCAGGGTCATTTGCGACACCGTGGATCCGAATCGCGACCTGGCCGGCAGCCTCGCCGAGTTCGCGGCACAATGTGCACACCTGGCGCCGATCCTTGAGTACGCGTGTGTGCGGCGCTGTCTGATGCCGTACTCGCAAGCGGTGGGGGTGCTCACGTCGCCACCTCAGGGTCTGCCTCCCCCGCCCCCGGGCCGCCATCGACCAACCGGCTACTTGACTAACCAGCGCTACCTCGATCGCAGCTGGGTGCCAGACGTCGCGGCCAGCCAGATGCTCACGGCGGAGCACGTCGCGCGTCTTGACCTGGAACCACATGAGTGGGCGACGCGCAGGCTGAGCGACCAGCGCTATCTCGTGAGCAGCACATCGCCAGAGTCGTGGGACCCTCCATCGGAATCGCTACTTCACCAAGCTCGCAGGGACTTCGCCGGCCTGATAATCGGAGACGAGCCCGTCCGCGAGGTGCAGACCCCTTATTGAGGATCGACCACAAGCCAGGCGCAGGACTAACGCTCGGTCGCCGCTCCCGCAGCCGAGCGGTCAACGCGAGGTCGGCGGCGCGACGCGTCGGCCGGCGAGCCTGGACCACCGACGCTGACCGTCCAGGTCACGCGCGGCCTGCCACTGCTCACCGGCGGCGCCGAACACCGGCCGAGTCCCGCGTCGACCGAACTGCCCTGCGGGCGCACGACGACTCATGCTCGAGAACTCCTCTGCGCTCGACGATGTGGCCATCGAGGGCGCAGGCGGAGGCGGTGACCAATCAACTCCGCACTGGTGAGCCACTAGTGAGACAGGCGTCAAAAGCGCTCGCATGAACGCCGTCGGAGCTCATCCGCGCAGGCCAGACACGGTTTCTCGGAGCCGCCTGTCGGAATCGAACCGACGACCTATTCATTACGAGTGAATCGCTCTACCGACTGAGCTAAGGCGGCGTGCGCCGGGCTTGCGGGCGCCGGTCGAGTATAGGGGCGGGAGTACGGCGGAGCCGAATCGACCGGACGTCATACGAGGTGGTCGCTCGCACGACCACGGGGTATGACGTCCCGCGGGCTTGGGTGGCGCGGTGGGGCGGTGGGGCTACCGGTCGGCGATGCCGTCGAGCATGCCGGAGATGAACCGCTTCTGCAGGCAGAAGTAGGCGACGACGATGGGCAGCGCGACGATGACGCCGCCGGCGGCGATGAGCGAGTAGGCGTTGAGGTGCTGGCCCTGGAAGAAGGTCAGGCCCAGCGGCGCGGTGCGCCGGTCGTCGCTGCTGATCATCACCAGCGGGATGAGGAACTCGTTCCAGGTCCACATGCCGATCAGCACGCACATGGTGACGATCGGGGCGCGGGAGGCGGGCACCATCACCTGCCACAGCACGCGCAGGTCGCGGGCGCCGTCGAGCCGGGCGGCCTCGACGATGTCGCTGGGGAAGGTGCGGAACTGGTTGCGCAGCCAGAACACCGCGAAGGCCAGCGACTGCGCCGTCTGCGGCAGGATCAGGCTCAGGAACGTGTCAGTCAGACCCACCCCGCGCAGGTTGAAGTACAGCGGGATGATGAACGCCTCGGCGGGCAGCAGCAGGCCGCCCAGCAGCACGAAGAACAGCAGCCCCGACCCCGCAAAGCTCAGTCGTGCGAACGCGAAGCCGGCCAGCACGCCGAGCATGGTGGTGAGCACGATGACCGAGGCCGTCACGACCAGGCTGGCCACCATGTAGGTGGAGAAGTGGCCCTGGTCCCAGGCGCTGCCGAAGTTGCCCAGCGCCAGCCGGCGCGGCACCGCGAAGGAGCCCTCGTTCTCCTTGGCCGGCGTCACCGCACTGAGCAGCACGCCGATCAGCGGCACCACCGCGAAGAGGGCGAACAGCCCCAGGACCAGGTGGTCGACGATCTGCTCGCGCCGCGACAGCCTCATGCGGTCTCCTGGGGCTGGAGCCGGTTGATGAGCGCCGAGACCACCATGATGAGCACCGTCAGCACCACGGCGACCGCCGCGGCCGAGCCGACCTGCCCGGTGTTGAAGGCGCGGTTGTAGGCCTCGTAGGCGGGCACGGTGGTGCTCGTGCCCGGCCCGCCTCGGGTGGTGACGTAGACCAGGTCGAAGGTCTTCAGCGCCGAGACCACGGTGAGCGTGAGCGCGGCCGCGATCTGGCCGCGCAGCGCCGGCAGCGAGATCGCGAGGAACTCCTGGCGGGTGTTGGCCCCGTCGAGCCGGGCGGCCTCGAAGAGGGTCGGTGCGATGTTGCCGACCCCGGAAAGGAACAGCACCAGGCACAGGCCCACGTTGAGCCAGGTGCCGACCAGCCCGATGGCCACCAGCGCGGTGGAGTAGTCGCCCAGCCACACCCGTGCCAGCGAGCCGAGGCCGACCAGGCGCAGCACCTGGTTGAGCAGTCCGTGGCTGGAGTAGATGGAGACCCACATCGTCGCGACCACCACGGTCGCGATGACCTGCGGCAGGAACAGGACCGTGCGGTAGACGCTCATCCCCCGCAGCCGGTGCGCGCGGGAGATGAGCGCCGTGAGCACGAGCGCGATGACGATCGGGACGACGCTGTAGAAGACCATCAGCATCAGCGCGTGCCCGAACGCCGAGCGCAGCTGCGGGTCGGCGACCACGTCGCGGTAGTTCGACAGCCCCGCCCACGTGGACGCCGAGAGGCCGTCCCAGTGGTAGAAGGAGTACTCGAACGTCTGCAGGAACGGCAGCCCGAGGAACACCGCGAAGACGACGAGCGCAGGCAGCACGTACAGGTACGCGACGGGCTGGCGGCGACCCTTCATCGGCTCTTGTCGAACTCCGCGTAGTCGTCTTGGAGCGTCTGCGTGAACTGCTTGGCCGTCTTCTTGCCCGCCACCAGGTCCTGCGCGGCGGCGGTGAGCGTGTCGTAGAAGGTCGGCGTCGCGTAGTCCAGGTAGGGCGTGACCCCGTTGGCCTGCGAGATCGTGCCGTACGCGGTGGTGATGTCGGCGGCCAGGGTGCCGGTGGCCGGCTTGTCGTCGGCGGGCACCACCGTCGGCAGATTGCCGAGCTTGACCAGCGTCTGCGAGGCCTGCTCGTCGGTGATGAAGTCGATGTAGGCCGCGGCGGCGTTGGCGTGCTTGGTCTTGGAGGTGATGGCCCAGGCCAGCCCCTCGCCGCCCATCGTCACCGGGGTGGACGACCCGCTGGGGGTCAGCGCGGTGAAGCCGATCTGCTTGGCCTGCGGTGAGGCCTCCAGCGCCGCCTCCTGCCAGGTGCCGGTGATGGTGAAGGCCGCGCCGCCCTTGCCGAAGGTCTCGATCGCGGCGTCGCGCGAGACGCCGTTGGCGCCCTGGGTGAGGTAGCCCTTCGAGGCCCAGTCGGACAGCGTCTGCGCCGCCTGCACCTCCTGGTCGCCGGTCCACGAGCCGCTCGTGGAGCTCACCAGGTCCTGCACGGACTGCGATCCGGCCAGTGCGGAGAGCACGAAGCCGTACAGGTGGATGCCGGGGCTCTTCTCCAGGTCGCCGTAGGCGATGGGCAAGGTGCCGGCCGCCTTGACCTTCGCGAGGTCGGCGTCGAGCTCGTCCAGCGTGCTCGGCGGCTGGCTGATGCCGGCCTTCGCCAGCAGCGACTTGTTGTAGTAGAGCCCGACGAGCTCGCCGGTCTGGGAGACGCCGTAGAGGTCGTCGCCCTGCCAGGTCTTGCCGTCGGAGGAGAACGAGTTCAGCTTCAGCAGGCTCTGGGGGTAGTAGCTGGTCCAGTCGTAGAGCTTCGCGTAGTCGTTCATCGACCGCAGGAAGCCGGCCTTCACGAAGGCGCCCATGTCGGGGTAGCCCTGGTTGGCCTGCACGACGTCGGGCGGGTTGTCGCCCGAGAGCGCCAGCTTCAGCGTCGTCTTGAGGTCGGCGAAGGAGCGCGAGACCCGCTTGATCGTCACGTTCGGGTACTTCTTCTCGAACGCCGAGTTCAGCTGCTGCTGGGCCTGGTCGATGCCCTGGTCGGTGTTCTGGTCCCACACCGTCAGGGTGATCTTCTTCGACCCGACGCTCGTGGAGACCGGGCCGGTCTTCTGCTGCGACGCCGAGCTCGCGCCGGGGCCGCAGGCGGCCAGGCCGATCGACAGCACGGCTGCCAGGCCCACGAGCGAGGTCCGCTTCAGCTTCATGACTCTCCGATCTGTTGCAAGAAGGTCCAGTCTCCGTCGACGGGATGGGTACGCAGGAACTCGAGCAGGTCGGCGCGGGTGGGGGCGCTGCGCGCACCGCCCAGCCCGGTCACCGAGACCGAGGCGGCCAGGCCCGCCAGGCGGATCTGGGACTCCAGGTCGCCGTCGCCGGCCGAGTGCGCGGCCATGAACGTGGCGACGAAGACGTCGCCGGCGCCCGTGGGGTCGACGACGTCGACGGGCACGGCCGGCACCCGGAGCACCCGGTCGGTGCGGGAGTCGACCGCGATCACGCCGTCGGCGCCGCGGGTGACCAGCACCAACGGCACGCGCTCGGCCAGCGTGCGGGCCGCGGCCAGCGGCGACTCGGTGCGGGTGTAGCGCATCGCCTCGACGTCGTTGGGCACGAACACGTCGACGCCGGCGAGCCGGTCGAGCACGTCGCCGGACCACTCGCCGGTGGCGTCCCACCCGACCCCGCCGACGACGGTGGCGCCGGCCGCGCGCAACCGCGCCACCCACTCCGGCAGGGGACCCCCGGCCAGACCGACGTGCACGGCGGCCACCGGACCGATGTCCTCGGGTGGGCTCAGCGGGCGCGGCTCCTCGCGGTAGGTCAAGAAGCTGCGGTTCTCCGGTGAGGCCAGGCAGACGCTCACCGGTGTCTGCCAGCCCTCGGGGGTCTCCAGCCAGCTGCACCTCAGCCCGGGCTCGGACTCCAGCATCATCCGCAGCTCGCGGCCCAGCGGATCGTCTCCCAGCCGGGAGAGCAGGCGAGTGGGTGCGCCGGCGCGGGCCGCGGCCACGGCGCGGTTGGCGACCCCGCCCGGGCTGATCGCGAAGTCCGAGGCGAAGGTCTCCCCGCCGGCCTCGGGCAGCGCGATGTCGGTCAGGAGGAGGTCGCAAAAGACCTCGCCGGCGAAGAGCAGCGTCTTCGTCACGGATCACTCCTTCCTGAGCGCAAGTCGCGCAGACTCACGCAGTTTCGTTCGCCGGAACGTAGCGCACCCCGGGCCGATCCGGAAGAGTTCGACGGATTTCTGCTTGGCTTTGCACGAGTTTGCTCGTATCGTCGTCCCGTGATCACCCGTGAACGGCAGAACCGCATCGTGCGGGCGCTGCGCTCCGACGGCGCCGCCTCGGTGCGACAGCTAGCCGCCGACCTGGCCGTCAGCGAGTCGACCATCCGGCGCGACCTGGAGGTCTTGGACCGCAACGGCGAGCTGACCCGCACCTACGGCGGTGCGGTCGTGCATCGGCCCGGCACCACCGTCGAGGAGCACGGCCTCGGTGTCGCCGAGGGCCGGTTCGCCGACGACGTCGACGTCGACCTCAAGCGCCGGGTGGCCGCTGCGGCCGCGGCGCGCATCGCCGACGGCCAGGTGGTCGTCCTCGACATCGGCACCACCACGCCGCTGGTGGCCCGCGAGCTGCGCGGTCGCGACGTCACCGTCGTCACCACCAACCTCGCCGTGCTGCACGAGCTGGAGAACGACGAGTCGGTCCGGCTGATCCTGCTCGGCGGCGTGCTGCGCCGTAACTACCGCTCCCTGGTCGGCTCGATGGCCGTCCAGGGGCTGGCCGAGGTGAGCGCCGACGTCGTGATGCTCTCCTGCACCGGGGTACGCCCCAACGGCCACGTCGTGGACAACATGGCGGTCGAGGCCCCCATCAAGCGCGCCATGATCGCGGCCTCCCAGCAGATCGTGCTGCTGGCCACCGAGCGCAAGTTCCCCGGCACCGGTGCCCTGCGGCTGTGCTCGGTCGCCGACGTCGATGCCGTCGTCACCACCGAGGGCGCCCCGGCGGCGACCCTCGACATCGCCCGCCAAGCCGGAGGAGAGGTCGTCGTCGCGTGAAGCTCTGCATCCTCGGAGGTGGCGGGTTCCGTACCCCGTACGTGTACCAGGCGCTGCTGCGCGACACCGGCTCACCGCGGGTGGAGGAGGTAGCCCTCTACGACACCGACGAGCACCGGCTGCAGGCCATGACCGCCATCTTGCGCCAGCTCGCCGCCGACTTCCCGGACGCGCCTCGGCTGGTGCCGACGCCGGTGCTCGAGGACGCGGTCGAGGGCAGCGACTTCGTCTTCGCCGCGCTGCGCGTCGGAGGCCTCGAGGGGCGGCAGTGCGACGAGCACGTGGCGCTCGACCTCGACGTCCTCGGCCAGGAGACCACCGGACCCGGCGGCCTGGCCTACGCGCTGCGCACGGTGCCGGTGATGGTCGACGCCGCCAAGGTCGTGCAGCGCCTCGCGCCCGACGCGTACGTCATGAACTTCACCAACCCCGCCGGCATCATCACCGAGGCCATGCAGGGCGTGCTCGGCGACCGCGTGCTCGGCATCTGTGACACCCCCTCCGGACTGGGCCGGCGCATCGCCGGCTCGCTGGGACTCGACCACGAGCGCGTGCAGATGGACTACGTCGGCCTCAACCACCTGGGCTGGATGCGCCGGCTGCTCTACGACGGCCACGACGTGCTGCCGCGGCTGCTCGCCGATGAATCTCGCCTCGGCCGGCTCGAGGAGGGGCAGGTCTTCGGCATCGACTGGATCCGCACCATGGGGGTGCTCCCCAACGAGTACCTCTACTACTACTACTTCAACCGCGACGCGGTGCGCTCCATCGTCGACTCCGGCGTCACCCGCGGCGACTTCCTGGCCCGCACCCAGGCCGAGTTCTTCGACCGCGCACTGGCGGCCGGCGACGGCGCGGCCGACCTGTGGCGCCAGACCGTCGCCCGCCGCTCGGCCTCCTACATGGCCGAGGCGCGGGGCGGCACCCAGGACGAGCCCGAGGGCCAGCGCGACCTCGAGACCGACCCCTCCCACCAGGGCTACGCCGGCGTCGCGCTGGGCGTCATGGCCGCCATCAGCCGCAACGAGCGCCGCACCATGATCCTCAACGTGCGCAACGGTTCCACGCTCACCGGTCTGCCCGGCGACGCGGTGGTCGAGGTGCCCACCATGGTCGACGCCAACGGCGTCCACCCGCTGGCCACCGAGCAGCCCGACCTGCACCAGATCGGGCTCATGGCCCAGGTCAAGGACGTCGAGCGCCACACGATCCGCGCAGCGCTGACCGGCTCGCGCAGCGAGGCCCTCCAGGCCTTCGCGCTCCACCCGCTGGTCGACAGCGTGAGCGTCGCGCGGCAGCTCCTGGACGGGTACCTCGCCGGGAGCCCGGAGATCGCGGCGGTGCTGACCCGGTAGGTCTTGCGGGTGCGGAGGCGGCGGGCGGAGGCGGCGGGCGGCTGGCTGGCGGCACCGACCGACCGCCGACGCCAAAACTCCACACTTGCGAAGGTATCGACGGGGGTTGTCCGATCTGTCCGGGCGAAAACTTCGCAAGTGCGCGACTTTGGCGCACCGCAAGGTCTAGTCGGTCGAGCCGGAGCGTCAGTCGAACAGCTTCGGCTGGGGCGGGCCCAGCGCCGGGTCGACGCCGTCGAAGAGGCTGCTGATCGACTCCCCGGCGTGGACGCGGCTGATCGCCTCGGCGAAGAGCGAGGCCACCGAGCGGACCTTGAGGGCGGGCCAGTCGGTCGGCGGCGGGACGGTGTCGGTGGTGACCACCTCGCTGATGTGCGGGTGGCCCTGCAGCCGGTCGACGGCCTTGCCGACGAAGAGGCCGTGCGTGCAGGCGACGGCGGCGTCGGTGCAGCCCTGGTCGGCCAGCCGGTCGAGCAGCTCGACGATGGAGCCGCCGGTGGCGATCTCGTCGTCGAGGACGATGGCGCGCCGGCCGGAGACGTCGCCGACGATGGCGTCGATGACCACCCGGTCGTCGGCCAGCCGCTGCTTCGAGCCGGCCGCGACCGGCAGCCCGAGCAGCCGGGCGAACTGGGTGGCGGTCTTGGCGTTGCCCAGGTCGGGTGAGACGACCACGGCATCGGAGAGGTCCTGGGCCAAGAAGTGGTCGGCGAGCACCCCGAGCGCGGTCAGCTGGTCGACGGGCACCGAGAAGAAGCCGTGCACCTGCGGCGCGTGCAGGGTCATCGTCATCACCCGGTCCACGCCGGCCGTCGACAGCATGTCGGCCACCAGCCGCCCGCCCAGCGAGATTCGCGAGGCGTCCTTCTTGTCCGAGCGCGCGTAGGCGTAGTGCGGGATCACGGCGGTGATCTGGGCCGCCGAGGCGCCTCGCGCAGCGTCAATCATCAGCAGCAGCTCCATCAGGTGCTCCTGCGTGGGCGGCACCAGCGGCTGCACGAGGTAGACGTCGCGCTGACGGCAGTTGGCCTGCAGCTGGGCCTGCAGGCAGTCGTTGCTGAACCGGGTCATCTCCACCGAGGAGAGGGCTACGCCGAGTCGGTCGCAGATGTCGCGGGCGAGCTGCCGGTGGGCGCTGCCGGAGAAGACGACGATGTCGCGCAACGGGTCTCCCGGGTCGAACGGGGTGGAGTGCGCTCAACCTAACCGCCCGGACCCGCTGCGACCAGGGCCCGTCCACCACCGGACACGACGAGACGCCGCGGTCCCCCGGTGAGGACCCGCGGACTACGGTGGCCCGGTGCCGGAGCTGGTCAGCCGTGAGGTCACGGCCGCCGACGACGCGTGGATCTACGTGCCCGACGACGCCGAGACCACCCACACCGGGGACTACCTCCTCGTGTACTACCCGACGTACTGGGCGGGCCCTACCCAGGTCGTGCAGACCCACAGCGAGCGCCCGGCCGCCGAGCTCGTGGCCGAGGTGCTCGCCCAGGTGCGCGACCACGGCCGCTCCGACGTCGTCTGGTGGGTGCGCGACGGTCTCCACCCCGACGGCCTCGAGCAGCACCTGGTCGGCGCCGGCGCACGCCGCGACGAGACCCTCACCGTGCTGGCCAAGGCGCTCGACCAGCCGATCCCGCCGGCACCCGGGGAGCCGGAGGTCCGCGCCGTCGCCGACCTCGCCACCTTGCAGGACGACCACCGCGTCGGCGTCGCGGCCTTCGAGGAGCAGATGCCGTCCGAGGCGGAGCTGCAGGCCGAGCTCGAGCGCCTGGTGGGCAGCAATCTGACCCAGACCCGGCTTGTCGCCTACCTCGACGGCGTCCCGGTCGGCATGGGCGGTGCCCGGATCGCCGACGGCGCGGTCCGGCTGTGGGGCGGCGGCACCGTCCCCGAGTACCGGCGCCGCGGCGTCTACGCCGCGGTGCTGCGCGCCCGGTTGAACTGGGCCCTCGAGCAGGGCGCCCGGTTCGCCCTCACCCGTGGCCGGGTCGAGACGTCGGCGCCGATCCTGCGGCGCGAGGGTTTCGGCGTCTTCGGAGAGCGACGCAGCTACCGGCTCAACGCCTGAGGGAGCGCAGCGAGGGCAGCGCGCGGCCCGAGAAGTCGAACATCGCCAGGTTGTCGTTCGGGTTCCCCGCACCGGGCTCCCAGCCGACGCCGGGGACCCACTCCGGCTCCCAGGCGACGAAGCCAAGGCCGTGCCCCCCGGGTACGTCACCGAAGACGCCTCGCAGCGCCTCGAAGTAGTCGGCCTGACCGGTCGGGCTCGCCGGGTAGCTGGCGCCGTCCGGCAGCTGGTCGGCCGTGGTGACCAGGTTCTCCAGGTCGTCGCCGTTCGACAGCGTCCACGGNGCGGGCCGTGCCAGAACGGGTAGTAGGACTGCCCGACGACGTCGGGGTCGACCCCGCGCGCGAGCACCCCGTCGAGGAAGTACCGCGAGCCGGGGTTGTCGCCGCCGCGGTCGATGTGGACCATCACCCGGGGACGTCGGCAGCGGACGCTGCGCGCGCCGGCGATACCCGCCCGCAGCAAGGTGGTGAACCCGTCGAAGTTCTCCGGGCCGTCGGCGGGGTAGATCTGGCCCAGCGGCCACAGCATGCCCGCGGTCACCTCGTTGCCGACCGCGACCATGTCGACCGGCGCTCCGGCCGCGGCCATCGTCTCGACGGCGTGTCGGGTGTAGCGGCGCACGGTCTCGGCCAGCTGTGCCAGGTCCTGCCCGGTCCAGGCGGCGGGCGTGGTCTGGTGCGCGGGGTCGGCCCAGAAGTCGGAGTAGTGCAGGTCGAGCAGGATCCGCATGCCCGCGCGCCGGGCGCGACGGCCCAGCCGGACGGCCGAGTCCAGGGTGCTGTAACCGGCCGGCGGGTCGACCCAGACCCGCAGCCGGGTCAGGTTGGCGCCGGCTGCGGCCACGATCTGCTCCACCGGCGCCCGGCGGCCCCGCCGGGAGAACCGGACCCCGGCCCGCTCCAGCTGGAGGGTGAAGGAGAGGTCCACCCCCCGCAGCGCCGGCGAGGTGCGGCGCAGGGATTCGAACGCAGATCCGGGCGAGGCCTCGGCGCGCGCGAGCGGCGTCAGCGCGAGGGCGCCTCCGGCGGCAGCGCCGCCCAGCAGGCGACGGCGGGAGAGCTGTTCCATGACTACCTCCGAGAGGGGTGCGGATCCGTGCGCACGACGCGCACGGATCCAGCCGGCACCGACAGGCGACCGGCGACGGCGGCACCGCTGAGCAGCTCGGTGCCGTGGACGAGGAGCTCCTGCTCCTCCTCGCCGTGGTTGAGGGCGAAGACGTAGGAGGCCTCGGCCGCGTCGCGGCGGACGACCTCGAGCCCGCCGGCGGGCGGGGCCGTGACGACCCCGGCCTCGGCGTAGACCGCCGCGAGCAGGGCTTCGATGCCGCACGCGCCGAGCCGGGTGGCGACGTACCAGGCCGTGCCGGCCTCGTGGCGTTGCCGGGTCACCGCGGGTCCGCCCGTGGCCGGTCCGTCGGCGAAGTGGGCCAGCACCTCGGCGCCGTCGAGGACCACGTGCTCGGCCCAGACGTCGCCGGACAGCTCCCCGAGAGCACCGGTCAGCCTCACCTGCTGGGTCTCGCGCAGCGGGGCGAACTCCTCCACGCGCAGCCCCAGCGTGGCGCCCAGGGGTCCGCTGAGCCCCTCGGGGTGCACCGCGTCGTGCTCGTCGACGACCCCGCTGAAGTAGGAGACCACCAGCTGGCCGCCCGAGCGTACGTAGTCGTCGAGGTTCTTGGCCGACTGCGCCGAGAGCAGGTAGGTCTGCGGGGCGATCACCAGGCGGTAGCCGGCCAGATCGTCACCGGGGTGGACGAAGTCGCAGGAGACGCCGTCGCGCCAGAGCTGGGAGTAGAACGCCTCGGTGCGCTCGCGCTGGTCGAGGTCGACGCTGGGGTGCCAGCCCGACGCGGCGGCCCAGTTCGACTCCCAGTCCCACAGCACCGCGACCTCGGCGCGCGTGCGGGAGCCCGCCACCTCGGCCAGCCGCTCCAGGTCGGCGCCGAGCTCGGCGACCTCTCGCCACACGCGGGTGTCGGTGCCCGCGTGCGGCACCATCGCCGAGTGGAACTTCTCGGCCCCGCGGCGCGACGCGCGCCACTGGAAGAACAGCGCGCCGTCGGCACCCCGGGCGACGTGGGAGAGGGTGTTGCGAGCCATCTCGCCGGCGCGCTTGGCCAGGTTGCGCGGCTGCCAGTTGACCGCGGAGGTCGAGTGCTCCATCAGCAGCCACGGACGGCCACCGGCCAGCGACCGGGTGAGGTCGGCGTCCATGGCCAGCATGACGTGGGCGTCGTCGCGCTCGGCGGTGAGGTAGTGGTCGTTGGAGACCAGGTCGACCTCGCGCGCCCACTGCCAGTAGTCGGTGCCAGGAGAGCTGGTGGCCATGAAGTTGGTGGTCACCGGCAGTCGGCGGGCGGCGGCATGGAGCACGTCGCGCTCCAGCACGAAGCACTCGCGCAGCTCGGCGTCGCTGAACCGCGCGTAGTCCAGCCGCTGGGAGGGGTTGAGCATGGTCGCCGCCGCCGCCGGGGTGCGGACCTGCTCCAGGCTCGCGTAGGTCTGGCCCCAGAAGGCGGTGCCCCACGCCGCGTTGAGAGCGTCGACGTCGCCGAAGCGGGCGCGCAGCCAGGCCCGGAACGCCTGCTGGGAGTGCTCGCAGTGACACTGCGAGACGGGGGCGCCGTACTCGTTGTGCACGTGCCACATGACCACCGCCGGGTGCTCGGCGTAGCGCTGCGCCAGCGCACCGGCGATCGCCACCGCCGCATCGCGGTAGGCCGGGGAGCTCGGGCACATCGCACCGCGGGACCCCGGTCCCAGGCGGCGGCCGTCGGCGTCGACGACCCAGGCGTCACGGTGGGCCTCGTACAGCCAGGCCGGCGGCGCCGCGGTCGGGGTGGCCAGGTCGACGCTGACTCCGTGGCGGTGCAGCAGGTCGAGCACCCGGTCCAGCCACCCGAACTCGAATCGCCCCGGCGCGGGCTCGAGCAGGGCCCAGGAGAAGATGCCGACGCTGACCAGGCCCACCCCCGCCTCGCCCATGAGCCGCACGTCGTCGAGCCAGACCCGCTCGTCCCACTGCTCGGGGTTGTAGTCGCCACCGAAGGCGATCCCCCGGGGCGCGGCGGGCCAGCTGGCGATGTCGGCGTCGGACACGGGCGACCTCTCTCGAGAACGTGGGCACTTGTGTGCACGGTCCCACATCGACAAGCCCGGCCACAAGGGCAGCATCGACCGTTGACAACGCCTTGATGGGCAGTAATGGTGGGACCGGTCCCACAGTGGCGACCGTCACCAACAGTGCGAAGGGGTACCTCGTGCGACGCAGCACCCGACTCTGCTTGGCGGTGCTCCTCACCGCGCTCACCCTGCTGGCCGCCGGCTGCGGCGGCGGCTCCGCCGACGGCCCCGTGAAGCTGACGTTTTGGACCTGGGCCCCGAACATGGACAAGGTCGTGGCGGTGTGGAACGAGAAGCACCCCGACATCCAGGTGACCGTCAACAAGCAGGACGGCGGTGACCCGGCCGTGACCAAGCTGCTCACCGCCGTCAAGGCCGGCAAGGGCGCCCCGGACATCATGCAGGCCGAGTACCAGAAGATCCCGACGCTGGTCAGCGCCGGTGCGCTCGCCGACATCTCGAAGGACGTCCCGACGAGCGCCACCGGGCAGTTCGGCACCGCCGAGCTGCGCGCCGTCGACCTCGGCAGCAAGGCGCTCTACGCCGTGCCGCAGGACACCGGGCCGCTGGCCTTCTTCTACCGTGCCGACGTGTTCCAACGCCTCGGCATCGCGGTGCCCACCACCTGGCAGCAGTACGCCGCCGCCGCCCGGCAGATCCACCAGGCCGACCCGACCATGTACCTGGGCACCTTCTCGGCCAACGACGCCGGCTGGTTCGCCGGCCTGGCCCAGCAGGCCGGCGCCTCGTGGTGGGCCACCAAGGGGCAGACCTGGTCGGTGGACATCGACAGCGCCGCCACCCGCAAGGTCGCCGACTTCTGGGGCGGGCTGGTGCAGGAGGGCGTCATCGACAACAAGCCGATGTACACCCCGGCCTGGAACGCCGCGCTCAACGACGGCAAGCAGGTCGGCTGGGTCTCGGCCGTCTGGGCGCCCGGCGTGCTGGAGGGCAACGCGGCCAAGACCAAGGGGCTGTGGCAGATGGCACCGCTGCCGCAGTGGGGCTCGACCTTCACCGACGGGGCCTGGGGCGGCTCGGCCACCGGCGTCACCACCCAGTCCCAGCACCCCGAGCAGGCCGCGCAGTTCGCCACCTGGCTGAACACCGACCCTGCTGCGCTCAAGGCCCTGGTCTCCGACGCCGGGATCTACCCGGCCGCCAAGAGCGCCCAGCTGACCACGCCACCGGCGTTCTTCTCCAACCAGAGCGACTTCTACGAGGTGGCCGCCAAGGGCCGCGACGCCATCAGCCCGTTCACCTACGGTCCGAACGTCAACGCCGCCTACAACGCCTACAACGACGCCTTCGGTCAGGCCGCCGACGCCAAGACCCAGAGCGCGTTCGGCCAGGCGCTGACGCAGATGCAGTCGACGACGCTGTCGAACCTGAAGTCCAGTGGCTTCACGACCAGCCAGTAGGCGCGCGGGCCGGGTGAGCCGCTCGGCCCCCTACGGCTTCCTCGCGCCGGCGATGGTGCTGTTCACGGCCACGCTCGCCCTGCCCATCCTCTACTCGCTCTACCTGAGCCTGCGGGGCGTGCAGGTGCAGGGCCTCGGCCTGGGGCCGGGCGCGCGGCAGGAGGTCTGGGTCGGGCTGAGCAACTACCGCCAGTCGCTGAGCGACCCGGCCTTCGTCCACAGCGTCGTGCGGGTCGTGGGCTACGGCGTCCTGCTGGTGCCCACCATGCTCGGGCTCGCGCTGCTCTTCGCGCTCCTGCTGGACTCCCGCCGCAGCCGCGGCGGCGGCTTCGCCCGGACGGCGATCTTCCTTCCCTACGCCGTGCCAGCCGTCATCGCCAGCCTCCTGTGGGGCTTCCTCTACCTACCCGACGTCAGTCCGGTCACCGACGTGCTGCACGGCCTGGGCCTGCCCGCGCCACAGCTGCTCTCGTCGCGGCTGGTGCTCTTCGCGGTGGCCAACATCGCGCTGTGGGGCGGCGTCGGGTTCAACATGGTGGTGCTCTACACCTCGCTGCGCGCCATCCCCACCGAGCTGTACGAGGCGGCCCGGCTCGACGGAGCCGGCGAGGTGTCCATCGCGGTACGGATCAAGGTGCCGATCGTCCTGCCCTCGCTGGTGATGACGCTGATCTTCTCCCTCATCGCCACGGTGCAGGTCTTCGCCGAGCCCACGACCCTGCGACCGCTGACCAACAACATCTCCACCACCTGGACCCCGCTGATGGCCGTCTACCGCGACGCCTTCACCCGCGACGACATCTACTCGGCCTCGGCCACGTCGGTCGTCATCGCCGCGGTGACGCTGGTGTTCTCCTTCGGCGTGCTGCGCGCCGTCGGCCGACGCGCGTTCGCCGAACGGTGAGCGCCGCCACGAGCGGGGCGCGCACCGTCCGCACCCGCGACAGCCGCCCCAGCGTCCTGGCCACCGCGTTGCTGATGCTCGGCGCCGTGTACTGCCTGGTGCCCGTGGCCTGGGTGCTGGTCGCGGCGACGAAGAGCGGTGCCGACCTCTTCTCCACCTTCACCTTTGCCCCCGGTACGCACCTGTTCGCCAACATCGCCGACCTCTCGGCCTACCGCGGCGGGCTGTTCTGGCGCTGGATGCTCAACACCGTGCTCTACGCCGGCGTCGGCGCGGCCCTGTCCACGCTGGTCTCGGCGATGGCCGGATTCGGGCTGGCCAAGTACGAGTTCCTCGGGAAGTCGACCTTCTTCAACCTCATCCTCGCCGGGGTGCTGGTGCCCGGCGTCATCCTCGCCATCCCTCAGTACCTGCTGGTCGCCCGCGTCGGCATGGCCGACACCTACTGGTCGGTGCTGCTGCCCAGCATCATCAGCCCTTACGGCATCTACCTGGCCCGGATCTACGCCACCGCCAGCGTGCCCGACGAGCTGGTCGAGGCCGCGCGCGCCGACGGTGCCTCCGAGGCCCGGCTGTTCGTGCTGGTGGCGCTGCCCATCATGCGCAGCGGGCTGGTCACGGTGTTCCTCTTCCAGTTCGTCGGCATCTGGAACAACTTCATGCTGCCCTACATCATGCTCGGCAGCGACCGGCTGTTCCCGGTGACCGTCGGGCTCAACGGCCTGCTCAACCAAGGTGCCACCCAACCCGCGCTCTACACGCTGGTCATCACCGGTGCCCTGCTCTCGATCCTGCCGCTGGTGGCGCTGTTCTTGCTGCTGCAGCGGTTCTGGCAGGTCGACCTGGCCGCCGGTGCCGTCAAGGCCTGAGGCCGCCTGCCGGTCCTCACTCGGCACGGCCAGTGCTGGTCGGCCATGGCCTAGGGTCGGCTCTCGTGCACGCGCGTGATCGCCGACGCCCCACCATCCGCGACGTCGCGGTCGAGGCGGGCGTCTCCCGGGCCACGGTCTCGCGGGTGCTCAACGGGGCCTCGCGGGTCAGCCCGTCGGCGCTGAGCGCCGTCAACCGCGCCATCGAGCGCACCGGCTACTCCGCCAACCTGCACGCCCGGGCCCTCTCGGCCGGGCGGTCGCACAGCGTGGCCTTCCTGCTCACCGAGCCGCAGGACCGGCTCTTCGAGGACCCCAACTTCTCCACCCTGCTGCGCGAGCTCTCCCGCGCCCTGGCCCAGCAGCCGGTACCGCCGGTGCTGGTCCTGGTCGTGGCCAGCACGCAGCCCGACCGCCGCACGATGCTGGACTACCTCTCCCAGCAGGTCGACGGCGTGTTCGCGGTGTCCACCCACCGCGGCGACCCGCTGGTCGGCGAGCTGCTGCGGGCCGAGGTTCCCATGGTCGCCTGCGGGCGCGTGCTCGGGCAGTCCCTGCCCGCGCCGTCGGTCGCGGCCGACGACCTCGAGGGGGCGCGGGTGGCCACCCAGCACCTCCTCGACTCCGACCGCTCGCGCATCGCGATGATCAGCGGCCCGATGGACACCTCCGGCGGCACCGACCGGCTCGGCGGCTACCGCTCGGTCCTCGGCGACCGCTTCGACCCGCGGCTGGTCGCCGCCGGCGACTACAGCTACGCCAGCGGGGCGGGCGCGATGCGGGCCCTGCTCGAGGAGGAGCCGGGCATCGACGCCGTCTTCGCCGCCTCCGACCTCATGGCCTCCGGCGCCCTCGCGGTGCTGCGCGCGAGCGGACGGGCGGTGCCCGAGGACGTCGCGATCGTGGGCTTCGACGACTCCAGCTACGCCAGCGCCTCCGACCCGCCGCTGACCACGATCCGCCAGCCCTGGGACCGCATCGCCGAGGAGATGGTCCGGCTGCTGCTCGCGCTGATCGAGGGCCGCGAGCCGGTCTCGGTCACCGTGCCGACCAGGCTGGTGGTGCGCGAGTCGGGCTAGTGTCGCGAGTCAGAAATCCGCACACAGCGGCGTGCGCTGGNGCAGCGAGGCGCGTGCTCAGGGTGCGAGGCTGACAGTGAATCTCTGACTCGCGACACTAGGTCAGCACCGCAGGTCGTTCTTCGGCACCTTCCCCTCGACCAGGTAGTCCTCGACCGCCGAGTCGACGCAGGAGTTGCCCTGGTTGAAGCCGGTGTGGCCGTCGCCGTTGCGGCTGACGAACACCCCGGAGTCCAGCTCCCGGGCCAGTCCCTTCGCCCAGGCGTAGGGCGTGGCCGGGTCGCGGGTGGTGCCCACGACGACGATCGGGGGCGCGCCCTTCGCACTGATCGCGTGGCTGGTGCGCTTGTCCTGCACCGGCCAAGTCGAGCAGGTGGAGAGGCTGTAGGCGAAGATCCGGCCGAAGGTCGGCGAGGCCTTCTCGAACTCGGCGTAGTGGGAAGGCACCTGGTCGACCGGGATCGAGTCGTCGTGGTCGAGGCAGTTCACGGCGTAGAGCGCGTTGAGCGAGTTGTCGGTGTAGCCGCTGGAGCCGCGCGAGGTGTACTGGTCGGCCAGCGCGAGCAGCGTCGAGCCGTTGCCCTGGTCCATCGCCTGGGTCAGCGCCTGAGTGAGGATCGGCCAGTAGGACTTGACGTACAGCGGCAGCCAGATGCCGAGCACCCCGAGCCCGGCGGTCAGCTTGCGGCTGGAGTTCGTCGGCAGCGGCTGGGCGTCGAGCTGGTCGATGAACTGGCGGATCTTCTGGGTGCCGGCGTCGACGGAGTCGCCCAGCACGCAGCTGCCGCGGGACACGCAGTCGGCGACGTAGGCCCGCAGCGCCGTCTCGAAGCCGTGCGCCTGGCCCAGGTTGAGCTCGGAGTTGGAGAGCGCGGGGTCGATCGCGCCGTCGAGGACCATCCGGCCGACGTGGGTGGGGAACAGCCCGGCGTAGGTGGCGCCGATGAAGGTGCCGTAGGAGGCGCCGAAGTAGTCCAGCTTCGACTCGCCGAGCAGCTGGCGCAGCACGTCCATGTCCTTGGCCACCTCGACGGTGGACATGTGCTTGGCCAGGTCGCCGCTCTTGGCCAGGCAGCCGTCGCCGAAGCCCTTGATGAGGTCGTCGAGCGTGGCACGCTCGGCGTCGGTGTCGGGGTCGGGGTCGCTGGCGACCACCTGGTCGGTGCCGGCCGTGTCGAGACACTCCAGCGGCGTGCTCTCGCCGACGCCGCGAGGGTCGACGCCGATCAGGTCGAAGTGCTGGCTGATCGCCGAGGGCCACGACGAGGAGGACTGGGCGTACTGGATGGCCGAGCCGCCCGGACCGCCGGGGTTCACCACCAGCGAGCCCACCCGCTTGCCGGTGGCCGCCACCTTGACCATCTTCAGCTCGATGGTCTTCCCGGTGGGATCGGCGTAGTCCAGCGGCACCGACATCGACGCGCACTCATCGGAGCCGCACGACTTCCAGGTGAGCTTCTGGTCGTAGAACCTGGCCAGGCTCGCGTCGGTGCTCGGCATCGCCGCGGTGGGCGTGTTGCTGGCGCCGGCGTCGCCGCTCCCGGATGCCGACGGGGTGCTGCTGGGGCCGGTGGCGTCGCGGTCGCGCAGCTTCACCACGCCGAACGCACCGCCGGCCACCACCAGGGCGATGACGACGCCGATCGCGATACCCGGCCACACCGGACCCTTCGACGGCGGCGGGCTCAGTGGCGGCTCGGACATACCCGACAGCGTAGAGACCTCACCGCAGCGCCATCATCAACGCAGCGCCATCATCAACGACTCCAGCGCCAGCAGCGGCGGCACGTTGAACTCCATCATCTGCTCGCGGGCGACGAAGACCGCGTCGATGCGCCGCAGGTTGAGCTCGGGGGTCGAGGTCTCGACCATCCGGTCGAGCAGCGGGCGCTCGTCCTCGTTGACCAGCGCCGTGCGAGTGCCCAGCTGCAGTGCCACCGTGTCGCGGTAGACCGAGACCAGGTCCATCAGGCCGCGGTCGACGACGTCGAGCACCCGACGCTTGGCCCGCAGCGACTGAGACTTCTCCAGGTCGCGCAGCGCCGGGGCGTACTCGCGGGGCCGGCGGCCCCGCTCCACGACGCCGTAGACGTCGTCGAGCTCGCGGCGCTCGCGGGCGTCGACGTCCTCGGTGATCGCGGCCGACTCGGCCTTGGCGGCGTCGTGAAGCATGGCCGCGGCTGCGACGCAGGTGCCGACGCCCCGGAGCCGGCCCGGGATCGAGACCACCTCGCGGCGGCGGTCCATGGTCGCCTCGTCCTTGGCGAGCGCGCGGGCGCGGCCGATGTGGCCCTGGCTGGCGCGGGCGGCGTGGGCGGCGCGGGCGGGGTCGACGCCGTCGCGCCCCACCAGGAACCGGGTGACGTCCTCGGCGCTGGGGGTGGCCAGCACGACCAGCCGCGAGCGGGAGCGGATGGTGGGCAGCACGTCGTCGACCGTGGGGGCGCAGAGCAGCCAGACGGTGCGCGCCGACGGCTCCTCGATGGCCTTGAGCAGGGCGTTGCAGGCCTGCTCGGTGAGGCGGTCGGCGTCCTCGATGATCAGCACCTGGTAGCGATCGCCCATCGGCGCGAGCGCGGCGGCCCGGACCAGGTCGCGGATCTCGCCGACGCCGATGGAGAGCTTCTGGGTGCGCGTCACGTAGATCGACTCGTGCGAGCCGACCAGCGCGGTGTGGCAGGAGTGGCACTCGCCACAGCCCCCGCGCTCGCACTGCAGCGCCGCGGCGAAGGCGATCGCCGCGTTGGAGCGACCCGAGCCGGGCGGGCCGGTGAACAGCCAGGCGTGCGTCATGTCGCCGGCCACCGCGCGCTGCAGCGTCTGCACCACGGGGGCCTGGCCGACCAGGCCGTCCCAGACGCTCACAGCTCGCGGACCCGCTCGAGGATGAGCTTGGCGATCGTGTCGACGTCGTCGCGGGCGTCGAGCACCAGGTAGTGCTCGGGATCGCGCTCGGCCAGCTCGACGAACGCCTGGCGCACCCGGGCGTGAAACGCCGGAGGTTCGGCCTCGATGCGGTCGCGCTCGGCGAACCGGGACAGCCCGGCGCCGGGCTCGAGGTCGAGCACGACCGTCAGGTGGGGGCGCAGGTCGCCGGTGGCCCAGCGCAGCATGGGCTCGAGCCCCTCGAGCGCGTCGCGGCCGCCGCCCTGGTAGGCCAGCGAGGAGTCGACGTAGCGATCGGTGACCACCACCTCGCCGCGCGCCAGCGCCGGGCGGACCACCTGGTCGACGTGCTCGGCCTTGTCGGCGGCGTAGAGCAGCGCCTCGGTGCGCGGGTGCAGCTCGCCGGTGGCCGGGTCGAGGACGATGCGCCTGATCTCAGCACCGACCGCGGTCGCGCCGGGCTCGCGGGTGAGCAGCACCGTGCGCCCCTCTGCCACCAGCGCGTCGCGCAGCAGCGCGGCCTGGGTCGACTTGCCCGCCCCCTCGCCACCCTCGAGGGCGACGAAGAGCCCGGTGGGTGCGTACGTCACGGGCCTCAGCCTAGGCGGGGGTGCCGACGGCGACGCCCGGTGCGTGCGCCTTGGCCACGCGGGCGTCGACCGCTGCTGCAGGCGCCAAAACTCCGCACTTGCGAAGTTGTGGGGGTGACAAACCGGGCACCACCCCGAATTCCTTCGCAAGTGTGGAGTTGTGGCGGTTGTCAGCCGGCCGGTGCGTGCGCCAACTGCACACGTGCGCACCTGGCACGCGACATCCGCCCGGAAGAGCGCGCCACCTTCGCACGTGTTCAGTTGGCGCACGCCTGGGCGACGGCTGCCCCGACGACCCGGGCGGTGGCGGGCCGCTCGTAGAACTGCCGGTGGGTGGCCGAGACGCCGCCGACCCGGCCGGTGAGCGGGGCGTTGCAGACGTTGTCGCCGGCCACGCAGGCCTCGACGACGTGGGCCGGGTCGGCGAAAGCGGCGCCGTAGCCGGCGTTGCCGCGGCCGGTGAGCCGGATGCCGAAGGCGAGCGTGCGCACGCTCAGGCGCGGGTTGCGCAAGGGGTCGCCCATGAGCAGCACCAGCGCGTACGCGTGCGCCTGCGCGGCCCGGTGGGCGACCTGGGCGCCCTCGCTGAAGCCGGCCAGCGCTACCGAGGTGCCGGGGCAGCGCGCTGCGAGAGTGGTCCGCGCGCGGCGCACCAGCGCGACGCCGGCGGCGATGTCGGCGTCGTACTCGGCCTCGGTGGCCGCGGAGACCGCCGGGAAGCGGACCGCCTGCAGCCGCACCGTGCGGCCGTCGTGGAGGTGGCGCACCAGCGACCGCACGGCCACCTGGACCTCGTGGCCCACGCCCTGGTGGGTCCGCGCCGACTGGCCCTGGCCCCGCAGCCCCAGCACCACCAGGTCGGCGCACCGGGTGGTGACGAGCCGGGCCGGGGTGGTCGGCGAGGCGGAGGTCGCCGTGGTCGTGGGGGTCCCATCGGCCCCAGGCGTCGCTCGTTCACCATGGTGCCATGGTGAACGGGCACTGGACCCGCACCCGGCCGCCACCAGCAGCAGCGCCGCGACCGCGGCCCGCCTCACGACTTCTTAGCCGCCGCCTTCGCGGTCTTCTTGGCGGCGGTCTTCTTGGCCGGCGTCTTCTTCGCGGCCGTCTTCTTCGCGGGGCTCTTCTTGGCGGCGGCCTTCTTCGCGCCCTTCTTGGCCGCCTTCTTGGCCGGGCCCTTCGCGCGGCGCTCCTCCAGCAGCTCGGCGGCCCGCTCGATGGTGATCGCCTCGACCGAGTCGTCCTTGCGCAGCGTGGCGTTGTACTCGCCGTCGGTGACGTACTCGCCGAACCGCCCGGCCTTGACCACCACCGGGTTGCCGGAGACCGGGTCGTTGCCGAGCTCCTTGAGCGGCGCGGCGGCCGCGGCCCGGCCCCGCTGCTTGGGCTGGCTGTAGATCTTCAGCGCCTCGTCGAGGGTGATGGTGAAGATCTGCTCCTCGGACTCGATGGAGCGCGAGTCCGTCCCCTTCTTCAGGTACGGCCCGTAGCGGCCGTTCTGGACGGTGATCTCCTCCTTCGAATCGGGGTCCTCGCCGACCACGCGCGGCAGGCTCATCAGCCGCAGTGCGTCGGCCAGGGTCACCGTGTCCAGCGACATCGACTTGAACAGCGAACCGGTACGCGGCTTCTGCTTCGCCGGCGCGTCCTCGGGCAGCACCTCGGAGACGTACGGGCCGTAGCGGCCGTTCTTGGCCACGATCACGTGCCCGGTGGCCGGGTCCTCGCCGAGCGGGCGCTCCTCGCCGGCGGGGTTGGCCAGCAGCTCGCGGGCCTTGTCGACCGTCAGCTCGTCGGGCGGCAGGTCCTCGGGCACGTTGGCGCGCTTGCCGGCGGGCTCGCCGTCGTCACCCGGACCCTCGATGTAGGGGCCGTACTTGCCCACCCGCAGGTTGATCCCCACCTCGGGCTCGCCGACCGGGAAGGTGGCCAGGGCGCGAGCGTCGATGTCGCCGAGCTCGTCGACCAGCGTCTTGAGGCCCACCACCTCACCGGCGCCGAAGTAGAACTCCGAGAGCTCGGTGTTGCGGTCCTTGCGACCACCGGCGATCTCGTCGAGCACGTCCTCCATGCGGGCGGTGAAGGCGTAGTCGATCTGGCGCGGAAAGTGCTCCTCGAGCAGCCGCACGACACTGAAGGCCAGCCACGCCGGCACCAGCGCGGTACCCTTCTTGTAGACGTAGCCGCGGTTGAGGATCGTCCCGATGATCGAGGCGTACGTCGAGGGCCGCCCGATCTCGCGCTCCTCGAGCTCCTTGACCAGGGTGGCCTCGGTATAGCGGGCCGGCGGCTTGGTCTCGTGGCCCTCCGCGCTGAGCGACGCCGCGGTGAGCGGATCGCCCTGCTCGACGTTGGGCAGCCGGGTCTCGCGGTCGTCGGCCTCGGCGCCGTCGTCGCGGCCCTCGACGTAGGCCTTGAGGAAGCCGTGGAAGGTGATGACGCGGCCGCTGGCGGCGAACACGACGTCCTCTCCGGAGGCCGCGGCGCCGCCGAGGCGGATCGAGACGCTCTGGCCGACGGCGTCCTTCATCTGCGAGGCGACGGTGCGCATCCAGATCAGCTCGTAGAGCCGGAACTGGTCGCCGGTCAGGCCCGTCTGCGCCGGCGTGCGGAACACGTCGCCCGAGGGACGGATCGCCTCGTGCGCCTCCTGGGCGTTCTTGACCTTCGAGGTGTACGTGCGCGGCGCGTCGGGCAGGTACTCACCACCGTAGAGCTCCTGGACCTGCTGCCGCGCCGCGGTGATCGCGGTGTCGGAGAGGGTCGTGGAGTCGGTACGCATGTAGGTGATGAAGCCGTTCTCATAGAGCCGCTGCGCGACCGACATGGTCGAGCTGGCACTGAAGCCGAGCTTGCGCGAGGCCTCCTGCTGCAGCGTGGTGGTGCGAAACGGCGCGTAGGGAGAGCGGCGGTACGGCTTGGCTTCGACCGAGCGCACCTCGAAGGTGGTCTCGCGCAGGGCCGCGACCAGGCTCTCGGCGCGGGAGCGGTCGAGGTGGACGACGTTGTCGCTGCGCAGCCGGCCGTCCTGGCCGAAGTCACGGCCCTGGGCGACGCGGGCGGCGTCGACGGAGTAGAGCCGGGCGGGGAAGATCCGCTGCTCGTGCCGCTCGCCGGCGTCGAAGCTGCCCTGGATGTCCCAGTAGGACGCCTCGCGGAACGCGATCCGCTCCCGCTCGCGGTCGACCACGAGCCGCGTTGCCACTGACTGCACCCGGCCCGCGGAGAGTCCCGACATCACCTTGCGCCACAGCACCGGGGAGACCTCGTAGCCGTAGAGCCGGTCGAGGATGCGACGCGCCTCCTGCGCCTCCACCAGGTCCATGTCGAGCTCGCGGGGGTGGTCGGCGGCGTCGAGGATGGCGGACTTGGTGATCTCGTGGAAGACCATCCGCTTGACCGGCACCTTGGGCTTGAGCTCGTCGAGCAGGTGCCAGGCGATGGCCTCGCCCTCGCGGTCCTCGTCGGTGGCGAGGAGGAGCTCGTCGGCGTCCTTGAGGAGCCCCTTGAGCTTGGAGATGTGGGACTTCTTGTCGCGCGGCACGACGTAGTAGGGCTCGAAGCCGTTGTCGATGTCGACCGCCATGCGGCCCCACGGCTTGTCCTTGATCTTGGCCGGGGTGTCGGCCGCGCCCTGCGGGAGGTCGCGGATGTGTCCGATGGAGGACTCCACGACGAAGTCCCGGCCGAGGTATCCCGCAATGGTGCGGGCCTTGGCCGGTGACTCGACGATGACGAGCTTGCTCACGTGTTCCTTCGAGGTTCAGGCGGTACGCCGGGGGTCAACGTAGCGCGCCGACACGAAACCACTGTGACGCAGGCCCGTTCTGGACCACACTGCTGCCGTGCCCAGCCTCGCCCAGACCGGCGCTTTCCTGCTCGCCTCGTTCCTCTTCATCCAGGTGCCCGGACCCAGTCTTCTCTTCACCATCGGGCGGGCGTTGTCGGTGGACCGGCGCGAGGCGCTGACGTCGGTGGCGGGCAACGCGATCGGGCTGTTCATGCAGGTGGTCTGCGTGGCCGTCGGGCTCGCTGCGGTGGTGGCCGCGAGCGCCACGGCGTACACCGTGGTGAAGGTCGTCGGCGCCTGTTACGTGCTCTGGCTGGGCGTGCAGGCGATCCGCCACCGCGGCGACGCGCGGCGCGCGATGCAGGCCGGCGTGCCGCTGCGGCGCGGCCGGCCGCTGTGGATCGGGTTCACGGTGGGGCTGACGAACCCCAAGACCATCGTCTTCTTCGTCGCGTTCCTGCCGCAGTTCACCAACAGCCGCGCCGCCGCCGCGCCGCAGCTGCTGCTGCTCGGCGCCGTCTTCGCCGTGATAGCCGTGTGCTCGGACAGCACCTGGGCGCTGCTCGCGGCCCGCGCCCGCGACTGGTTCGCCGGACGGCCGCAGCGGCTGGACCGGCTCGGCGGGCTGGGCGGTGCGCTGATGGTCGCCCTCGGCGTGACGATGCTGGTCAGCGAGCAGTAGCGGTCAAGAAGCCGTCGGCCACGAGCTCGCGCACGGCCGGCATCCGGTCGGCCGGACCGACCAGCTCCTCCAGCGCGGCCAGGATCTGCCCGATCGTCAGGTCGCCGTCGCAGGCGCCGACCAGGGCCGCCTCGCCGGTGTCGACCGGGCGGGCCCGCCGCACGCCGGTCTGCCGGCGCAGCACGATGCGCTGGGGGTCCTCGGCGCCGGGCAGGCCGAGCGTCTCCTGCACGACGTCGGGGGCCCGGACCAGCCGCAGCCCGGCGAGGTCGGTGTCGAGCAGGTCGAGGCGTCCGAAGTGCGCGGCCACCTCCTCGCCCAGCGGCAGCTGCACCTCGTAGGGCCAGTCCTCGCAGCGGATCCGCGGTGGTGAGGCGGTGCGTCGCAGGTTGAGCCAACCGAAGCCCACGGCCTCGGCGCCCTGGTCGTCGAACCAGGAGAGCCAGGTGTCGTAGCGACGCGTGTACTCCGCGGTGCCGTGCAGGCCGGCGTCCTTGAGCCACAGCTCGACGTAGGTGGGCAGGTCGACCAGCTCGCGCTGCACCACCCAGGCGTCGGCCTCCACCACCCACGCGCCCAGCCGCTCCTCCCAGGGGCGATCGCGCAGCACCATCCAGTTGCCCAGCACCTGCGCGATCCCGCCCTCGACGAGGTGGTCGATGGCATGCCGTACGACGTGCTCGACCACCCGGTCCCCGGGCAGCCCCGAGTCGCGGTAGACCAGCCGCTCGCCGGTGGCCGGCGAGATCACGAACGGCGGGTTGGTGGTGATCAGGTCGAACCGCTCGCCGCGGACGGGGGCGAAGAAGTCGCCCTCGCGGACGTCGAGGTCGACGTCGTTGAGCACGGCGTTGAGCCGGGTGAGCCACAGCGCGCGGGCATTGACGTCGGTGGCGACGACGCGGTCGACGTGCTCGGCCAGGTGCAGCGCCTGGACGCCGCAGCCCGTGCCCAGGTCCAACGCGCTGCTGACCTGCTCGCGCACCGTCAGCGCGGCCAGCGTGCTCGAGGCCGAGCTGATGCCGAGCACGTGGTCGGCCGCCATCCGGTGCGCCGCACCGTCCAGACCCGGCGTGAGGTCGCTGGACACCCACAGGTCGTCGTGCTCGGTGGCGTAGGGGCGGACGTCGACGCGCGCGGCGACCTCACCCACCGACCGGGTCAGCAGCCCGGCCGCACAGAGCCGGTCGACCAGCCCTGGCAGCGCGGCGTCGGCCTGCGAGGCCGGGACCGCCAGCTGCAGCAGGAACAGCCGCGTCAGCGTCTCGCGCGGGCTGCCGCCTCGCGTCGCCCGCTCACCGGGGGTCGTCTCGTTGCGGGAGAGGGCGGCATGACCCTCGGCGCCGAGCGTCTCGACCACCGCGTCGTAGGTGTAGTCGGCGGCCTGCAGCGCCTCGCGCAGCGGCACGGCGTAGGCGAGATCCACGAGAAACACCTTAGGGATCTGCCACACTCGCGGGCGTGCGCCTCCTTCCCCGGCCGCTCGCGGGCGCTGCGAGCGTCGCCGCCCTGCTCGTGCCTGCTCTCGTGACCGGTCCGGTGCTCGCGGCTCCCGCCGGTGCCGTTACTCAGGCCGGCACCCAGGTCAGCAGTCGGGCTGGCGCGCACCACCGCGTCGCCACCAAGGCCCGGATCGTCTTCGTCAAGAACGAGCAGAACCCGTTCGCCTCGAAGGTCGTGTGGCGCCAGTGGCAGCGCTCGGCCGGCGGCTGGCGGCTGGTCGACACCGCCGAGTGGCGCGCCGGATCGGGCCTGGGCGGCGCCCGCGGGCGCAGCTCCTGCGTGCGCAACGTCGGCTGGCTGCCGAACGGCACGTACACCGCGCGCCCCTACACCGACTACCACGGCAACGTGATCCACGGCCGCGCCTTCCGGCTCTCCAACCACGCCTGCGGCCGCGGCACCGTGCGCCACAACCTGTTCCTGCACACCGAGACCGGCCCGGGCAACCACCAGTGCGCCAACCGGCCCGGCGACCAGGCCTGCCGCTGGGAGTTCCCGGCGATCAACGACTACCGCTCCAACGGCTGCATCAAGCTCTCCCCGACCGACATCGCGGCCCTGATGCGCCACTACCGCCGGTGGGCCGCCCACGCCCGCGCGGTCGACCTGCACCGCTTCCGGCTCGTCGTCACGGGCTAGGCGAGCACCGACAAGCCCGGAAAAGCACCGACCCGCCGCGCCGCGGGTGCGGCAGCGACGGGTCGGGGGTGGGCTCAGGCGGTGGTGGTGGCCGGCGCGGCCGGCTCGTCGTCGCTGATGATGACCGAGCGACGCTTGGAGATGAAGACCGCGACCGCGATGATCAGCGCGGCCACGACCGCGATGAGGATGCGCAGCCCGTCGTTCTTGTCCGAGCCGATGGTCAGCGAGACCACCGCGCTCGCCACCAGCAGCGAGACCAGGTTCATCACCTTGATCAGCGGGTTGATGGCCGGACCGGCGGTGTCCTTGAACGGGTCGCCCACGGTGTCGCCGATGACCGTCGCCGCGTGTGCCTCGGAGCCCTTGCCGCCGTGGTTGCCGTCCTCGACCAGCTTCTTGGCGTTGTCCCAGGCACCGCCGGAGTTGGCCAGGAACACCGCCATCAAGGTGCCGGTGCCGATCGCGCCGGCCAGGAAGCCGGCCAGCGCGGTGACGCCGAGCCCGAAGCCGACCGCGATCGGCGCCAGCACCGCGAGGATGCCGGGGGTGACCAGCTCGCGCAGCGAGTCGCGGGTGACGATGTCGACCACACGGCCGTACTCGGGACGCCCGGTGCCCTCCATGATCCCGGGGATCTCGCGGAACTGGCGACGCACCTCGTAGACCACGGCGCCGGCGGCGCGGCCGACCGCGTTGATGGCGAGGCCGGAGAACAAGAACACCGCCGCGGCACCGAGCAGCACGCCGACCAGCACCGAGGGGTTGAACACGAAGAACTTCAGCAGCAGCTGGTTGGCGTCCTGGGCGTTGGTGGTGCCGGCGACCTCGGTGAGCTTGTCGATGACCGAGGTGGCGTAGGAGCCGAACAGCGCCGTGGCCGCGAGCACCGCCGTGGCGATGGCGATGCCCTTGGTGATGGCCTTGGTGGTGTTGCCCACCGCGTCGAGCTCGGTGAGGATCTGCGCGCCGTTCTCGCTGACGTCGCCGGACATCTCCGCGATGCCCTGGGCGTTGTCGGAGACCGGGCCGAAGGTGTCCATCGCGACGATGACGCCGACCGTGGTGAGCAGGCCCGAGCCGGCCAGCGCCACCGCGAACAGCGACAGCGTGAGCGAGGCGCCGCCGAGCAGGAACGCACCGAAGACCGCCGCGCCGATGACCAGCGTCGTGTAGACCGCCGACTCGAAGCCCACCGAGAGGCCCGAGAGGATGACGGTGGCCGCGCCGGTGAGCGAGGTCCTGCCGACGTCCTTGACCGGGCGGTACTCGGTGCCGGTGAAGTAGCCCGTGAGCGCGAGGATGGCCGCGGCCATGACGATGCCGATGACCACCGCGACGGCCGCGATCAGGGCCGGGTTGCCGGTGTTGTCGCCGCCGAAGAGGCGGTCCAGCGTGCTGCTGCGCAGCCCCTCGAAGTCGCCGAAGCTGGTGGGCAGGTAGATGAAGGCCAGCAGCACGCAGGCCACGGCCGAGACGGCCGCGGAGATGTAGAACGCGCGGTTGATGGTGGTCAGCCCGTTCTCGCCGGTGCGCGGCTTGCACAGGTAGATGCCCAGCACCGCGGTGAGGGCGCCGATGGCCGGGACCAGCAGCGGGAACACCAGGCCCTTCTCGCCGAAGGCCTGCGAGCCGAGGATCAGCGCGGCCACCAGGGTGACGGCGTAGGACTCGAAGAGGTCGGCGGCCATGCCCGCGCAGTCGCCGACGTTGTCGCCGACGTTGTCGGCGATGGTGGCGGCGTTGCGGGGGTCGTCCTCGGGGATGTTGTTCTCGACCTTGCCCACCAGGTCGGCGCCGACGTCGGCGGCCTTGGTGAAGATGCCGCCGCCCACGCGCATGAACATGGCCAGCAGTGCCGCGCCGAAGCCGAAGCCCTCGAGCACCTCGGGGGCCTCGTCGCCGAATGCGATGACCACGACGGAGGCGCCCAGCAGGCCCAGGCCCACCGTCAGCATGCCGACGGTGGCGCCGGTGCGGAACCCGATGCGCATCGCCGGCTCGCGGCCGGTCTCCTCGGCCGCCGCGGCCACGCGCAGGTTCGCGCGCACCGCCAACGACATGCCGAGGTAGCCGACGGCCGCGGAGAAGCCCGCGCCCACGAGGAAGAACACCGAGCGGAAGATCCGCACGCCGATGTCGTCGGCCGGGAGGGCCAGCAACAGCAAGAACGCGACCGCGGCGAAGATCGCCAGCGTGCGGAACTGTCGGGCCAGGTAGGCGTTGGCGCCCTCCTGGACGGCCTGGGCGATGTTCTTCATGTTGTCGGTGCCCTCGCCGGCAGCGAGCACCTCGGACCGGAACATCGCACCCAGCCCGAGCGCAGCGAGTGCGATCAGGGCGACGACGAGGACCAGGACGAAGTTGCTGCCGGAGAGGTGAACGACGGCGGGATTGAGCCCGGACATGGTTCTCCTCTGACGGTGGGGGGAGCGGACGGACCGCGCCTGACTCTAGCCGCGCCTGTGACGTGGGTTACGCAAGGGCGCGGCGAGTGCCGCCGGGAGAGGAGCTACCGAGGGGCTAACGGGCCGAGAGGGCCGCGCTCTCGGACTCGTGGATCGTGAAGACCTTCGCCAGTCCGGTGATGCGGAAGATCTTGAGCAGTCGGTCCTGGTTGCACACGATCTCCATGGAGCCGTCGTGGGCGCGGACCTTCTTCAGGCCGCCCACGAGGACGCCGAGCCCGGTGGAATCCAAGAACTCGACGTGCTCCATGTCGATGAGCAGGTGGTAGTGACCCTCGCCGATCAGCTCGGTGATGCGGTCACGCAGCTTGGGTGCGGTGTAGACGTCGATCTCGCCGCCGACGGCGACGACGGTGACGTCCTCGGCCTGACGGGTGTCGAGCGAAAGATCCACGATCCACCCTCCTCCCACGCGTCGCGGTGGCCCCCTATGCCCCCGGTACGAGTGTTCGCCCGGCAGGGTGGGCCGATCGATATTGAATCACGATCCCTGCTCCGAGGCAGTCGGATGCCGCTGCGAGACTGCCCCGATGAGGGCGGTTCCCGGGGGTGCGGCGGCGCTGCTGGAGCGCCTGGCCGCGCTCCCCGGCCGCGAGGGCCGACTGGTGCACACCGAGGTGCGCCCCGCCCGGCTCGCGCAACACGCCGCGTGGCCGACCTGGCTCGACCCGCTGCTGCGCGAGGCGCTGACCCACCGCGGCGTGAGCAGTCCGTGGACCCACCAGGTCGAGGCGGCCGAGGCCGCCCACCGCGGCGAGCACGTCGTGCTCTCCACCGGCACCGCCTCGGGCAAGTCGCTGGGCTACCTGATGCCGGGGCTGACCGACGTCCGGCTGGCCCGCGGCTCGCGGGGCCAGCGCGGCGGCGCGGTGCTGTACCTCTCCCCCACCAAGGCACTCGCCCAGGACCAGCTCGCCGCGCTGCGGGCGCTGGGCGCCGACGGCGGCCTCGATGTGCGCGCCACGACCCACGACGGCGACTCCACCCCCGAGGAGCGCGCCTGGACCCGCGACCACGCCGAGTACGTGCTGACCAACCCCGACATGTTGCACCGGTCGCTGCTGCCCACCCACGACCGCTGGCACGGCCTGCTGCGCTCGCTGCGCTACGTCGTCGTCGATGAGTGCCACCACTACCGCGGAGTGTTCGGCGCCCACGTCGCGCAGGTGCTGCGCCGGCTGCGGCGGGTCTGCGAGCACCACGGCTCCTCCCCCACGTTCGTGCTCGCCTCGGCGACCGTCGCGGACCCCGCCGCTGCCGGCACGCGGCTGACCGGCCTCCCGGTCACCGCCGTCACCGAGGACGGCTCGCCGCGCGGCGAGCTGGTGCTCGGCCTGTGGCAGCCGCCGGTGGTCTCCCACGAGGGCGAGCTGGGCGCCCCGCTGCGGCGGCCCACGGGAGCCGAGCTGGCCGACCTGCTCACCGACCTGGTGGTCGCGGGCGTGCGCTCCTTGGCGTTCGTGCGCTCGCGCCGCGGCGTCGAGACCGTCGCGCTGGGGGCGCGCCACCGGCTCGCCGAGGTCTCGCCCGGCCTGGAGCAGACGGTGGCGGCCTACCGGGGCGGCTACCTGCCCGAGGAGCGCCGCGAGCTCGAGCGCGCCCTCCGCGAGGGTCGGCTGCTGGGCGTGGCGGCGACGAACGCCCTCGAGCTGGGCATCGACGTCTCCGGGCTCGACGCCGTCCTGCTCGGCGGCTTCCCCGGCACGCGCTCCGCCCTGTGGCAGCAGCTGGGTCGGGCCGGGCGCAGCGGTGAGGAGGCGCTGGGGATGCTGGTGGCCCGCGACGACCCGCTGGACACCTACCTGGTGGCCCATCCCGAGGCGCTGCTGCACGCACCCGTCGAGGCATCGGTCTTCGACCCGACGAACCCCTACGTGCTCGGACCCCACCTCTGCGCGGCCGCCGCCGAGGTGCCGCTGACCACCGCCGGGCTCGACCTGTTCGGCCCGAGCGCCCACGAGGCCGTCGACCAGCTGACCGCGGCCGGGCTGCTGCGGCGCCGACCGGCCGGCTGGTTCTGGACCGACCGACGCCGCGCCTGCGACCTGACCGACATCCGCTCCGCCGGCGGTCGCCAGGTGCGGCTGGTCGAGCAGGGCAGTGGCCGGGTGCTCGGCACCGTCGACCCCGACGCCGCCCACGGCACCGTGCACGCCGGTGCGGTCTACCTGCACCAGGGCGAGAGCTGGGTGGTGGACGAGCTCGACCTCGACGACGCCGTGGCGGTGGCCCACCGCGAGGACCCGGGGTGGTCCACCAGCGCCCGCGAGGTCACCGACATCGCCATCGGCGAGGAGCTGCGCCACCAGGACTGGGGCCTCGCGCGGCTGAGCTTCGGAACGGTGCGCGTGGCCCACCAGGTCGTGTCCTACCAACGGCGCCGCGTACCCGGCGGCGAGGTGCTCGACGAACAGCCGTTGGAGCTGCCCGAGCGTGTGCTGGACACCTGCGCCGTGTGGTGGACCGTGAGCGACGACCAGCTCGCGGGCGTGCTGGAGACCGACGAGCTCCCGGGCGCGGCCCACGCCGCCGAGCACGCCGCGATCGGCCTGTTGCCGCTGTTCGCCACCTGCGATCGCTGGGACATCGGCGGGGTCTCCACCGCGCACCACCCCGACACCGGCCGGCTCACCGTCTTCGTCCACGACGGGCACCCCGGCGGCGCCGGGTTCGCCGAGCGCGGCTACGAGGTGGCCCGCGACTGGCTGCGCGCCACCCGCGACGCGATCGAGGGCTGTCACTGCGAACGGGGCTGTCCGTCCTGCGTGCAGTCGCCCAAGTGCGGCAACGGCAACCACCCGCTGGACAAGGAGGCGGCTGTGCGTCTGCTGGGGGTGCTGCTGGCCGAACCCCGGGCATAGGGTCTGGCCCATGGTCGTCATCGGGCTCGTGATCATCCTCATCGCCCTCGTCCTCGGGGTGGCCGGCGTGCTCGGCGGCACCGACACCGTGCGCCTGGACCTCGGCGTCGGGCACGTGACGATGTCGGCCAGCGCGGTGTTCCTGCTCGGCGCACTCGCCCTGCTGCTGCTGGTGATCGGACTGGGCACCATGCGCGTGGGGTTCCGCCGGGCCCGTGAGCACCGGCAGGACCGGCGCCGCGTCAACCGCCTCAGCCGCGAGCTGGACAAGGCTCGCCACGACGCCGGCATGGACCAGGAGAAGAGGACCAGCGACGACGTGGTCGAGGACGACACGCCCCGTCCCATCTGAGCGTCTCCCAGCTGAGCCCGTCCCAGCTGAGCCCGTCCCAGCTGAGCCCCGGACAGCACCGCCTGATGGCTGACCGGACCGGCCCTCGCGCGGCCGCTCACCCAGCGGGCGCCACCGGGCAGTGGACCGGTGCGGACCTCGGCGGACACCGTGACCTCGGCGCCCGTGACGGCGCAGGCGCGTAAGCGCGCTGCGTTGCGCGCGGCCGTGCCGGCAGCGGCCCGACACGCGTCCTGCCCCTGCTGCAGGGCCTGAGCGCCGGCCAGCGCGGCGAGGTCGGCGGCCGCCTGGGCGCGCCGGTGGGTGACGACGTAGGCCACCGCCGCGGCGCAGGCGACGGCGACGACCGCCAGCACCGCGATCAGCTGCAGACCGAGCACGGCCGCGCTGCCCCGCTCGTCGCCGGTCCGTCGCCTCTCGTGCCGGCTCCCCGGACGCCGGCTCACGGGAGGGCTGCCGACGGCTCGGTGGCGGCGACCGCGCGGGCGTGGACGGTGACCGCACCCAGACCGCCGAGCACACCGCCCGGCGGGCGCACCGGGGCCGAGACGTCCACGACGACCCAGCTGCTCCCGGCCCGGACCCCGATCCGAGCCCCGGGCGGGGCCACGCGCCGGGCGAGCCGCACGCCCTCGCCGACCGACTCGCCGCGGGCGACGACCCGGGCGGCCTCGCGGGCGGCGTCGACCGCGCGGGCATGGTTGACGCCCAGGCCCACCAACCAGGCGAGGGCGACCGCCACCAGCACCAGCGCGGGCAGCACCAGCGCTGCCTCGGCGGTGACCGTGCCCATCTCCCGGCTGCCCATCTCCCGGCTGCCCGTCTCCCGACGGCCCCGCCCGGCGCGCACGGCGCTCAGAACCCCAGCAGCGCCACGACGTGGCGGAACGCGGTCTGCAGGATGCGCTCGCCCCAGCTGCCGGTGAGGAGCCGGAGCAGCAGCGCTCCGAACGCGACGGCGGCGGCCGTGACGACGGTGTACTCGGCCGTGGTGGTGCCGGCCTGGGTGCGAACGGGGATGAACGAGCTGAACGAGCTGGACGAGGTGGTGCGGCGCATCGTGCCTCCGGTGTGTCGTGGATGTCGCCCTCGAGCCTCGCCATCGCGAGCGGCCGGCACGAGCGCCGATCGCGGGTCTGTGGAGAACCGGGCCGGTCGGCCGGTTGTGGACGCGAGACGACCCCACGACCAGCGCCGCGGACTCACCGGACGGTGGCGACGAGCCCGGCCACCAGCGGCACGATGCCCAACAGCACGAAGGCTGGCAGGAAGCACAGCCCGAGCGGAGCGGCGGCCTTCGTCGAGACGCTGCGGGCGCGAGCCTCGACCCGACCGCGATGGACCTCGCGCAGCTCCTCGGCCAGCCGGTCGGCCGCGAGTGCCACAGACGCTCCCGAGCGGTGGGCCCGGGCCAGCGCACGGCCCAGCGGGCCCAGCTGCGGGTGTCGCGCCACGTCGGCCCACACCGCGCCCACGTCGGCACCCAGCCGCAGCCGCAGCAGCACGCCGCGGAGCTCCTCGGCGACGGGGCCGGGCAGTGCTTCGGCGACCAGGCCGAGCGCACCCGCGGCGTCGGAGCCGGCGCGCAGGGCACAGGCCAGGAGGTCGACGGCCCCCGGCAGCTCGGAGGCGAGCCGCTCACGGCGGCGTATCTCAGCGGCCGGGGGCAGCCGGCCCAGCAGCCGCCAGGCCACCGCGGCCACCACGACGGCGGCGACGCCGCCCGCGACGCCGGGCACCAGCAGCGACGAGCCCGCGCCGGCGGTGAGCGTGAGGAGCAGCCGCCGGACGTCGAGGTCGGAGACCTGCCGTGCGCTGTCGGGCCGGGGCGTGACCTGCGGGGTCGGTCCCAGCGCCAGCCGGACGGCCACCAGCGCCGCTCCGGCCGCGGCCCAGGCGGCCGGACTCACCCCGGTGCCTGCTCGACCGTCGCGGCGATGCGCTCGAGCCAGGCAAGCCCGAGGTAGGAGAGCAGCAGCCCGGTCCCGGCGCAGCCCAGGCCGAGCGGGGTGCCGAGGAGGAAGGAGAGCGGATGACCGCCCAGGCCGGAGCCGGCCATCAGGAACACCGCCGGCAGCGCCGCCATCAGCCAGGCGGTGGCGCGGGCGGGCGCCAGCTCGGCCTGCACCAGCCGTGCCGTCCGCCGGCGCTCACGCACCGCCACCGCCGCCCGCTGCAACGGGTCGGCGAGACCGCCGCCGCTGCGCAGCGCGACCTGCCAGGCCGCCGCGACCACGCGCAGGTCGTGACGTCCCGGCTGCTCGGCCAGGGCTCGCATCGCCGCGGGCACGTCGGCACCCAGGTCGGCCGCGGTGGCCAGGGACGCCAGGCCGGGCGTCTCGTCGGCGGCGACCTGCAGCGCCTGCCCAGCCGGTGACCCGGCGGCGAGCTCGGCCGCCACCGCCTCGCAGAACCGGCTGACGTCCTCCGCCGCCGCGTTCGCCGCCGCCGACCGGGCTCGGGCCAGCAGCAGGCGCCGGACGCCGAGCGCGACCCCGACGCCGATGGCAGCGAGTACCGGCAGCCGACCACCCACCACGACGGCGGCAGCCACCGCGGCCAGGGCCGGTACCGGCAGCGCCCACCACCTCGACCACCATCTCGGCCGCCACCCCGACGACCCCTGCTGCCGCGGGTCGGGTGCCACCGGGGCAGGTGTGCGGCGCGGCCCCGACCACAGGCCCATCGCCGCCCCGGCCGACACCGCGGCCAGGAGCACCGACGCCGTCACGGGACCAAGACTCGAGCCGGTGCCGGACCGGCGCCCGGATCGACCGCCCGCACCCGGTCGGTCTCGAACACGTACGCCGGCCGCACCTCGACCCGGCCGTCGCGCCGCACCACCTGGCCGATCTCCTGCACCCGGCGGCGGCCGTCGGCCCCCCGACCGACGTGCACCACGAGGTCCAGGGCGGAGGCGAGCTGGCTGTGGACGGCCGCCTGCGACATGCCGGTGGCCAGCGCGAGCGCCTCCACGCGGCTGGGGACGTCGGCGGCGGAGTTCGCGTGAATGGTGGCGCACCCACCCTCGTGGCCGGTGTTCATCGCGGCCAGCAGGTCGGTCACCTCGGCCCCGCGGGCCTCGCCGAGCACGAGCCGGTCGGGTCGCATCCGCAGCGCCTGGCGCACCAGCGTGCGGACCGTGACCTCGCCGGCGCCCTCCAGGTTCGGGGGACGGGCCTCCAGGCCGACGACGTGCGGGTGTTCGGGCCGCAGCTCGGAGGCGTCCTCGACCAGGACGATCCGCTCGGCCGGGTCGACCAGGCTCAGCAGGGCGTTGAGCAGGGTCGTCTTGCCCGACCCGGTGCCGCCGCTGACCAGGAACGCCAGCCGGCGCTCGACGATGCGGCGCAGCAGGTCGGCACCGGCCGCAGGCACCGAGCCCGCCGCCACCAGCTCGGCCAGCGTGAACACCTGGGCCCGCGGCACCCGCAGCGAGACCACGGTGCCGGGCCGGGCCACGGGTGCGAGCACCGCGTGCAGGCGGGTGCCGTCGGGCAGGCGCAGGTCGACGTGCGGTGTGGCGTCGTCGAGGCGCCGACCGCCGACGGCGGCCAGCCGCTGGGCGAGCCGGCGCACGGCGGCCTCGTCCGGGAAGCGGACGTCGGTGAGCTCGAGCCCGGCACCCCGGTCGAGGTAGACGGCGTCGGGTCCGTTGACCAGGACGTCGGTGGCGCCCGGGGTGCGCAAGAGGGGTTCGAGCGGGCCGGCGCCGACCACGTCGCGCTGCAACACGTCGTGGACGGCGAGCACGAAGGTGTCGCCGACCGGCCTCCCGGCTCGGCGCAGGGCACCGGCCACCGCCGCCGGCGAGAGAGCCTGGCCGTCGCGGGCGAGCAGGTCGCGGACCTGGTCGACGACCGCGACGGCGGGCGCGGTCACGCCGCCACGGCCGGAGTGTCGCGTTCCAGCCGGGCGACCACGTCGCGCGCCGCGCGTGCGACCGACCCGCGGCGGGCGTGCAGCGGGCCGGCGCCGAGGTCCAGCGCCTCCTCCAGGCCGCGCTGGTGTCGGGTCACCGCCACCAGTGGCAGCCCGAAGGCGCGGGCCAGCTCCCCCGGTGCGAGCCCCCCGCCCTCGCGCACCACCAGGTGCGGACGCGCCGCCAGACCCTCCAACCGGGCGACCGCCCGCCCGGCCGCCGCCACCGCGGTGAGCGTCGATCCGCACACCAGCAGCACGTCGTCGGCCCGGGCCAGGATCTCCTCGGCCGCCGCGTCGCCCTGACGCGGCAGGTCGACCACGACCGCGTCGTGACCGCGGCCCGCCGCCGAGAGCACCTCACGCACCGCGAACGGCGGCACCGGCTCCCGTGCCAGGCCACCCCAGCCGAGCAGCCCCACGCCGTGCCGGTGCGGCAGCGCCTCGCGCAGCGACCGCCCGCTGATGCGCCCGGTGGCCGAGCCCAGGCCCGACCAGCACGTGCCGTGCAGCCGCTCCATGCCGAGCACCCGCTCCAGGCCGGCGCCGCAGGGGTCGGCGTCGACCAGCAGCGTCGGACCCCGTGCACCCCAGGTCGCCGCGAGCGCGGCGGCCAGCACGCTCGCACCGATCCCGCCCGAGCCGCCGAGCACGGCCACGACCCGGCCAGGGTAGGCGCCGCCGTCGAGGCTGTCGGTGAGCACCTCGACCAGCCAGCTCTGCGACTGCGGCAGCTCGGCGACGTCCTCGGCGCCGAACCGCACGGCTGCGCGGAAGACCTCGTGGGGCAGCGGTGCGGGTCCGACGACGTGCACGCCGGGCCGGCGGGGCGGTCGCAGCAATGCGACCCGCTCGGCTGCGTCGGCGCCCACCAGCACCAGGTCGGCGGTGCCCCATGCGAGCGGCAGCGTGTCGTCGACATCAAGCACCTCGGGCGTCACGCCGGCCGCCGCGGCCAGCCGCAGCACGTCGTCGCGCAGGATCGAGGAGCCGGTGAGCAGGAGCGGTGAGGTCATGACCCGCACTCTCATCGCGCATCGCGGCCGGCACCACGAGCGACCGCACGGCTGTGGACAACGCCTTCGAACGGTCTGCTGTGGACGCGAAAGCACCCCGTCGGCCGTGGAAGACTGCGACGCGATGAGCCAGACGACCGCCGCCTCGCGTCCGCCCGTGCTGCCCCGCGGCCTGCTGATCGTGGTCGGTCTGGCCGCCACGGTGATCGCCGTCGGCGGCCTAAAGGCGGTCGGCGGCCTGCTCGGGCCCGCGTTCTTGGCCCTGGTGCTGATGATCACCGTCTTCCCCGTGCGCGGCTGGCTGGTGCGGCTGCGCGTGCCGGGGTGGCTGGCGACGCTGGTGACGATCCTCGTCGTCTACGCCGTGCTGGCGGCGATGGTGGTGGCGCTCGTGGTCTCCGTCGGCCGGCTCGCGGCACTGGTGCCGACCTACTCCCCGCAGATCAACGACCTCGTCGACAAGGTCGGCGAGCTGCTGCGCGAACGCGGCGTCAAGCAGACGCAGGTCAACGCGGTCATCAAGTCCCTCGACTTCGGCAAGCTGTTCGGCTACGCCACCACCGTGCTGCAGAGCATGCTCAGCGTGCTCTCCAACGCCTTCTTCATCGCGGTGCTCGTCCTCTTCATGGGCTTCGACGCCGCCCGCTTCCCCCGCCACCTGCGCGATGCACGTGGCGAGCGGCCGGCCGTGGTCACCGCCCTGCTCTCCTTCGCCGTCGGCACCCGTCACTACTTCGCCGTCTCGGCCGGCTTCGGTCTCGTCGTGGCGGTCGTCGACTGGATCGCGCTGCTGGTGATCGGCATCCCGGCCGCCGGCGTGTGGGGGGTCCTCTCGTTCGTCACCAACTTCATCCCCAACATCGGCTTCGTCGTCGGGCTGGTGCCGCCGGCAGTGCTGGGGCTGCTGGAGGGCGGCGTCGGCGAGATGGTGGTGGTGATCGTGGTCTACGTCGTCATCAACTTCGTGATCCAGACGGTCATCCAGCCCAAGATCGTCGGCGACCAGCTGGGTCTCTCGGCCACCGTCACCTTCTTGTCGCTGGTGTTCTGGTCGTGGGTGCTCGGCCCCCTCGGCGCACTGCTGGCGATCCCGATGACGCTGCTGGCCAAGGCACTGCTGGTCGACGTCGACCCGAACGCGCGCTGGGTGGTGCCGCTCATCTCCGGGCGGCCCAACGGCCCACCCGGAGGCGGGACCGGCGACTAGCATCGGTCCCATGGCTGCGACGGGGCGTCCTACCGCCGCCTTCTTCGACCTGGACAAGACGATCATCGCCAAGTCGAGCACCATGGCCTTCTCGCGGCCCTTCCAGGCCGGTGGCCTCATCACCCGGCGCGCCATGCTGCGCAGCGTCTACGCCCAGTTCGTCTACGTCGTCGGCGGCGCCGACCACGACCAGATGGAGAAGATGCGCGAGTTCATGTCGCGGCTGTGCGCGGGGTGGGACGTGGCCACCATCCAGGAGATCGTGGCCGACACGCTGCACAACATCGTCGACCCGCTGGTCTACGACGAGGCGGTCAGCCTGATCGAGCAGCACCACGCCGAGGGCCGCGACGTCATCATCGTCTCCGCCTCGGGCTCGGAGCTGGTCGAGCCCATCGGCGAGATGCTCGGGGCCGACCAGGTGGTGGCCACGCGCATGGAGGTCGTCGACGGCCGCTACACCGGCACGATCGACTTCTACGCCTACGCCGAGAACAAGGCCGCCGCCATGGTCGAGCTGGCCGAGGCCCACGGGTACGACCTGGCCCGCAGCTACGCCTACAGCGACTCGATCACCGACGTCCCGATGCTGGCCGCCGTCGGCCATCCGCACGCGGTGAACCCCGACAAGGACCTGCGCCGCGTCGCCCGGGAGCGCGACTGGCCGGTGCTGGCCTTCGACAAGCCGGTGGCGCTGCGTCGCCGGCTGCGGCTGCCCCCGGCGCGGCCCACCCTCGCCGTGCTCGCGGTGAGCGGCGCCGTGGTCGCCGGCGGCGCGATCTGGGCCGGCGTACGCCGACGCCGGCGAGCGGCCTGAAGTGACCGTCCAGTAGGCCTTGAACCGGCCACCGCGGCGGGTGTACGAAAAGGGCAAGAACTCCACAACGTCACACGAGGATCGGTACCCACGCGGCGATCCACCCTTCCTACAGGGCACTGAGCGGCGGAATGCTTCCGCCCCAGCAGTTGAGAGCAGCACGCCTGGTAGCCGGGTCCTTCGTGTGTCATGAACGGCATCGACGTCTCGTACGTCGGTGCCGTTCACCTGTTGCGGGGAGGGCTGCCGAGTCCTGCCATCGCCAAAGTCGTGCACTTGCGCAGTTGTGGTGGCCACATTTCGGGCGACCCCGCCACAAAGCTTCGCAAGTGCGGAGTTTTGGCGAGCGCACCCTCACCCCCGCAGCGGACTCTCCTCGGCCCCCCGTGCCTGGGCCTCGGCGGCGTAGAGCAGCCAGGCGTGCAGCCCGGCCCGGCCGCCGGTGGCGTAGCCGCGCAGGTTCGACTCGTACTCCGCCCGCAGCGCCAGGTGGCCGGCCTCGGGGACGACCAGGGAGGCCGGGTCGACGCCGCGGGCCACGAGCAGCAGTCGCTCGACCGCGCGCGCCACGAGGCCGTCGGCCGTGCCGAACGGGGCCACCGTGGCGATCTCGGCGTGCGCGACCGCCGCGACCAGCAGCGCGGGGGCGGTGGTCGGGGCGAGCAGGGTCTGGGCGAGGTCGCCCATCCGCGCGGCCGCCTCGGGCGTCGCGGGGCGGCCGCTGCCGCCGGCAAGGACGTCGAGCCGGGCGAGCACCTGCAGCGGCGCCCGCTTGAGGACGGGGACCAGCGAGAGCAGCTCGGCGCTGATGCGGACGGCCGCGTCGACGGACCCGTCGGAGAGCTCCGCTGAGGCGTGGGCGCCGCGCAGCAGCGAGTCGGCGGTCTGCTCGGGCGTGGTGCGCCGCAGGCCCCGGTCGCGCAGCAGCGCGTCGATCCCGTCGCGCGTCGCGGCGAAGGCCGACGGCACGCCTTCCAGCGAGGTCAACCGGGCCAGGGTGTCGGGCGCGGGATCGGGCACGGTCCGCACGGTAGCGTCGCGGGCGTGGACGACTCCGGCAGGCTCAGCTTCGGCGGCATCGCCGAGCAGTACGAGCGCGGCCGGCCCTCCTACCCCGACGACGCCGCGTCCTGGCTGACCCGAGGCATCGCCGGCAGCCGCGTGCTCGAGCTGGGCGCCGGCACGGGCAAGCTGACCGAGGTGCTCGATCGCACCGGGTGCGACGTGATCGCCACCGACCCCGACGAGCGGATGCTCTACCACCTGCGCCACCACCTGCCGGATCTCCCGGTGGCGGTGGCCGCGGCCGAGCGGATCCCGCTGCCCAGCCGCAGCGTCGACGTCGTCGTGGCCGCGCAGGCCTTCCACTGGTTCGACCTGCCCCGCGCGGTGCCCGAGATCGCCCGCGTGCTGCGGCCCTACGGCGTACTCGCCCTGGTGTGGAACTACCGCGACGAGCAGGTCCCCTGGGTCAAGAAGCTGGGCCGGCTCATCGGCGGCCCGCTGCAGGAGAGCGACCCCACGGTCAGCCTGGCCGGGTTCGAGCAGGTCGTGAACATCGAGCAGCAGAGCTTCCGCCACTGGCACTCCCTGGACCGCGGCGCGCTGCTCGACATGGTCTCCTCGCGCTCCTACATCGCGACGCTGGAGGAGGCCGAGCGCGAGGAGAAGCTCGCCGAGGTCTCCGGCCTCTACGACGACTACGGCCGCGGCGCCGACGGCATGCGGCTGCCCTACGTGACGCGCTGCTACCGGATCGCGCTGCGCGACCTGGCCCCCGAGCCCGACCCCCGTCGCCACGCGGCCTCCCGACCGCGCCCCACGCCCGACGAGGGAGCCGACCCGGTCGACGCCGGCGAGCCGACGGTGGCCATGGACCGTGCCGACCTGCCGCTGGGACGTCGCTCGCCGCGGCCCGAGGACCCCGACGACGGTCCGGTGCTGATCGACCTGCGGTGAGAATGCCGCTCGCGCTCAGATGAGGGCGCGCGGCTGCGGCGAGGACGGGAACGACACCGTGTCGACCCACTCGTGCCGCGGCCGGCCGAGCAGGTAGCCCTGCGCGTACGTCGCCCCGGCCGCCCGCGCCACCTCGAGCTCCCCGACGGTCTCGACCCCTTCGACGCACACCTCGATGCCGTGCTGGTGGGCGAAGCCGACGAGCATCCGCAGCACCTCGGCGCGGGCCGGGTGAAGGTCGCAGCCGGCCACGAGGCTGCGGTCGATCTTGGCGATCTCCGGGCGCAGCGCGACCATCCGAGCGAAGTCGGTGGCCTGCGAGCCGACATCGTCGAGACCGACGCGTGCGCCGCGCTCGCGCATCCGGTCCAGCAGGTCGGCGACGGCGGCGTCCTCGAGGCCCGCCTGATGCTCGCTGAGCTCGACCACGACGCCGGTCAGGTCGCGGGGCAGCTCCAGCCAGAACCGGTCGGAGTGCATCGCCAGCTCGGAGACGTTGACGTAGACGTCGGTGCCGGCCCGACGGTCGTCGCGCTCGAGCACGCGGCGAATGGCCGCCGCCTCGAGCAGGTCGCCGTAACCCTTGCCGTGGGCGTCGGCGAAGACCGCCTCGATATCGGTGGTGTGGGGGAAACGGCTCAGGCACTCGTGCCCGATTACCGCCAGGTCGGCCAACCTCACGATGGGCTGGACCACGACGACCTGGTCGCGCAGCGGCCCGGGCATCGCATCGACCGAGCTCTCCGCCGCCACGGTGCGCGCGCGACCGGCCCGTTTGGCCAGGTAGAGCGCCTCGTCGGCCTCCGCCAGCGTGAGCGCCGGGTCCGTACCGGGTCGCCACGCGGCGACCCCGACCGACGCCGACTGCGGCAGCGGCACCAGCCGGCGCAGCTGGTCGGCGCGGTCCACGGCGTCGGGCAGCGTCAGGCCCGGCAGCAACATCGCGAACTCCTCGCCGCCGTAGCGGGCGAAGATCTCACCCTCGACGAGGGCAGCCGACCACAGGGCCGAGACCTGGCGGAGCAGCGCATCGCCGGCGGGGTGGCCGTGGTTGTCGTTGTACTCCTTGAACCGGTCCAGGTCGAAGAGCGCCACGCACAGCGGCGCCTGGGAGGCGGCCGCGACGTCACAGGCGCGGCCGATGGCGTGGTTCCAGCTGCGGCGGTTGGGGAGCCTGGTCAGCTCATCGGAACGCGCCAGCTGTGCGAGCTGATCGGACTGCTCGCCGATATGACCCATCAGGTTCATGATGCGCAGAGCCACGAGGGCCGAGACGAGCAGACCGATCGCGGTCAGCACCCACAGGTAGGTGGCGCGTCCCAGCAACAGGCTGATCGCCACCGAGGCGCCCGGCAGCAGCAGGCCGGTGGCGAGCAGGAGGACCTGGGAGCGCGGCGAGACGCGCTCGGCGTCGACGCTCGTGCCGTAGGTGAGATCGCGTAGCGAGGGGTGCACCATGCCGGCGGCGAAGAACACGTAGCCCAACAACCACAGCGCCTGGACCAATGCGTCGGCATCTCCACGATCACCGGTGATGCTGGTCAGGCTGGACGCGAAGTCGCCGGCCAGCTCCAGCGCGACCGCCGCGCTGAGCAGGAGCAGCGACATGGAGCGCGTGCTGTCGGTCAGCAGCAGGCGCGCGACGACCGTGATCAGCCCCAGGTCCGCGAGCGCGAACCCCGCCACCGCCAGGCGGGCTCCCAGCGGCCCCTCGGCCTGCGTCTGCGGCAAGATGACGAAGACCAGGACCGGCGCCAGACCGCCGAGGGCGAAGATGGCGGCTTCGATGTGGCCGCGGCGGTTCGTGACCTTGATCCGCCGGTGGTCGAAGAGGTAGACGCCGACAGCCAGCACCCCGTACCCGACCAGGAGCACCAGCACGGAGGGCCGCAGCGGACCCTGGAGGTGCAGCAGGTGGCGTTCCAGGCCGTTCAGGACGTCCGCGGTCGCGGCCAGGCTGATGCCGCCCACGACGACCGGCCACCCTTTGTCCATCAGGTCGGGCCGACTGCGCAGTCCCCGCCAACCGATCGCGACGCACCCGATCTCGGCACCGAGCGCGACCACGTCGCGCAGAGGACCTGCCGGCAGTGCGGGCAGCGCGACCACAGCGCCCAGCAGCAGCGCGAACAGCGCTCGCATGCGTGCCGACACGTGTGCCACCTCCCCCGACGTCGTACCCAGGTTAGAGAGCGAAATATCGCATTTGCCGGTTTTCACAGGGATCGGCGACGGCCGGACTAGACCGCTGCGTGCCGGCCGGCCGAGGACACCTCGCCGCGGCGCTCGACGCGGTCACGGCCGCCGGGCCAGCCCGGACCGGGGCGGCCCAGCAGGTAGCCCTGGGCGTACCCGACGTCCAGCGAGCGAATGACCTCCAGCTCCCCGGCGGTCTCCACCCCCTCTACGCAGACCGCGACGTCGTGGCTGTGGGCGAATCCGACCAGCATCCGCAGCACCTCGGCCTGCGCGCGGTCCAGGTCGCAGCGCGTCACCAGGCTGCGGTCGATCTTGGCGATGTCGGGCCGCAGCGCGACGATGCGCGCGAAGTCGGCCGACAAGGTGCCGACGTCGTCGAGGCCGATGCGGGCACCCTTGGCCCGGAACCGGTCCAGGTACTCGCGCAGCTCGGTCGTGGCGAGCCCGTCGCGCACCTCGGAGAGCTCGATGACGGCGCCGGTGAGGTCCTCGGGCAGCGCGTCCCAGAACCGGTCCGAGCGCATCGCCCGCTCGGAGACGTTGACGAAGACGTGGACGCCGCGCGGGCGGGCCGGCTCCTCGACGGCCCGGCGCAGGGCGATGGCCTCGAGCAGGTCGCCGTAGCCCTTGTCGTGGGCGTCGAGGAAGGTCGCCTCGACGCTCGCGGTGTGCGGGAAGCGGCTCAGGCTCTCGAAGGCGACGATCTCCAGGTCCGAGACCCGCACGATCGGCTGCATCACGGTGCTCAGGTCGCGCAGCGGGCCGGGCGTGGAGTCGGTCGAGGGCTCGGCCGGCAGCGTCATGTTCCGCCCCGAGCGCTTGGCCAGGTACAGAGCGCCGTCGGCGTCCTTGAGCGTCACCGCGGGGTCGGTGCCGGGGACCCAGGCGGCGACGCCGGCCGAGGCGGTCTGCGGCAGGACCACCGCCCGGCGGATCTCGTCCACCCGCTCCAGCGCCTCGTCGAGACCCAGGCCCGGCAGCGCCATGGCGAACTCCTCGCCGCCGTAGCGCGCCAGGACCTCGCCGTCGCGCAGCAGCGCCGACCAGCTGGCCGAGACCTCCCGCAGCAGCCGGTCACCGGCCGGGTGGCCCTGGGTGTCGTTGAAGGTCTTGAAGTGGTCCAGGTCGAGCAGCGCCACGCACAGCGGCGTCCCGCTCGTCTGGGCCAAGACGACGGCGCGGGAGACCTCGTGGTTCCAGCTGCGCCGGTTCGGCAGCCCGGTGAGCTCATCGGAGCGGGCCAGGTCGGAGAGCAGGTCGGACTGCTCGGCGATGTGGGTCATCAGCTGGGTGAACCGGAACCAGACCAGGCCGGAGACCAGCACGCCGAGCACGGCGATCTCCGGCAGCCAGGTCGGCCGTCCCAGCGCCCAGGCCAGCCCGAGCGAGACGACGGGCATCAGCGAGCCCAGGCCGAGCAGCCAGACCTGGCGGCTGGGCACGACGTGCAGCGACTGCAGCCCGGCGCCGTAGGTGAGCTCGCGCAGCGAGCTGTGGCACAGCCCGGCGGTGACCAGCACCAGGCCGATCAGCCACACCGACGCGCCGATGGTGCTCACCGTGCCCGACGCCGCGGACTCGGCGAACTCGGCGGCGCACCACAGCAGCAGGCCGCCGGCGAACAGCCGCAGCGAGACGCAGCCGCGGTGGTCGATGAGAGCGAAGCGCGCGACGACGCTGACCAGCAGCACCACCGCCACCGCGAAACCGCCGAGCACGACGCTGCCGGCCGCGGTCCGGCCGGGCTCGGTCAGCCGGGGCAGGATCAGGAACGACAGGGCCGGGGCGAGGCTGCCCAGACCGAGGACGACCGACTCGATCACGCCGTTGCCGGACTCCAGGCCCGCGCGCTGGCGCCCGACGACGAAGACCCCCGCCGAGAGCACCAGGCACGCCGCCAGGGCGACGAGGTCCGAGGGGCGCGGGAAGGAGGTGCCCAGCAGCATCGACCGCTCGGCCACCGCGGCGGCGTCCGCGACGCACAGCATGGTCACGGCGACCAGCGCCACGCCCCAGCCGCGGCGCAGGAGGTCGCGGCGCGGCACCAGGCGTCGCCACGCCAGCGCGACGCACACGATCTCGACGAGCACGTGGGCCACGTCGTCGACGCGGCCCGGCACGACCGGCAGCAGCGCGGCGGCCGCAGCCAGCCCCGCAAGCTTCCAGCGAAGGTCCCCCGGCATTCTCGATCACCCCCCGGGCCCAGATTAAGGCGGGTTTGTCGGCTGCGAGGGGTTTTGCAGGGGTTGCCGGGGCCAGGCGACAGGCGTTTGCTGTGACGAGCGTCGCACGAAACCCCTCTCGGAAGGTCTTGGCATGTCCTCTCCCGCACCAGCCGCCACTCACGTCGTCCCCGGAGCGCACCTGGCCGACCCCGCGCCCCTGGGGCTCGCCGCCTTCGCCCTGACGACGATGTTCCTCAGCGTCGTCAACGCCGGGATCCTCCCCGAGGCCGTGGAACCGGTGGTCTTCGGGCTCGCGCTGGCCTACGGCGGCGGCGCGCAGCTGCTGGCCGGCATGTGGGAGTTCGCCAAGGGCAACACCTTCGGAGCCACGGCCTTCTCCTCCTACGGCGCGTTCTGGCTCTCCTTCTGGTGGCTCACCGCGCACCTGGCCGACTACAAGATCCCGGCCGACGACGTCGGCAAGGGAGTCGGCTTCTACCTGGTCGTCTGGGGTGTCTTCACCGCGTACATGACGGTGGCCGCCACCCGCGTCAGCGGCGCGGTGCTCGCGGTGTTCGCGCTGCTGACGCTGACCTTCGTGCTGCTGGGCATCGGCAACATGGCCGGGGTCGACGGCTTGGTCAAGACCGGTGGCTACGCCGGCATCCTCACCGCGCTGGCGGCCTGGTACGCCTCCTTCGCGGGCGTCACCGCCTTCTCCCACGGCCGCTCGCTCGTGCCGACCGGCGCCCGGGAGTAGCCCCACCCCGCAGTCCACCCCCAACCTGTCTGCAACCCGGCCTGACTAGGGTCGCAGGACCCGCCGTCGTCGAAGGAGATGAGAGCGCCGTGAGCCAGTCCAGCGCCGAGACCGATTCGCAGACCCTGGCCAACCTCAGCCACGAGGACCGCCGGTTCGACCCGCCCGAGGAGCTCGCGGCGCACGCCAACGTCACCGCGGAGACCTACGAGGAGGCGAAGGCCGACCGGCTGGCGTTCTGGGCCGAGCAGGCCGAGCGGATCAGCTGGGACGAGCCCTTCACCGAGGTCCTGGACTGGAGCAACCCGCCGTTCGCGAAGTGGTACGTCGGCGGCACCCTCAACGCCGCCTACAACTGCGTGGACCGCCACGTCGAGGCCGGCCACGGCGACCGCGTCGCCTTCCACTGGGTCGGCGAGCCCGAGGACGACACCCGCGACATCACCTACGCCGAGCTGCAGGACGAGGTGTGCAAGGCCGCCAACGCGCTGGCCGAGCTCGGCGTCGGCCAGGGCGACCGCGTGGCGATCTACATGCCGATGATCCCCGAGACCGCCATCGCGATGCTGGCCACCGTGCGTCTCGGCGCGCTGCACACCGTGGTCTTCGGCGGCTTCTCCTCCGACGCCCTGGCCACCCGCGTGCTGGACTGCGAGACGAAGGTGATCATCACCTCCGACGGCGGCTACCGGCGTGGCTCGCCGGCCGCGCTCAAGCCCGCCGTCGACGAGGCCGTCGCCAAGGTGGAGGGGGAGCGGCCCGGGCTGGTCGAGCACGTGCTGGTCGTGCGGCGCACCGGCCAGGACGTCGAGTGGAACGACGACCTGGACCTGTGGTGGCACGACGTCGTCGACGAGGCCTCGCCCGAGCACACCCCGGAGATGTTCGACGCCGAGAACCCGCTGTTCGTCATGTACACCTCGGGCAGCACCGGCAAGCCCAAGGGCATCGTGCACACCACCGGCGGCTACCTGGTGGGCACCTCCTACACGCACTGGGCGGTCTTCGACCTCAAGCCCGACACCGACGTCTACTGGACCGCCGCCGACATCGGCTGGATCACCGGCCACAGCTACATCGTCTACGGGCCGCTGGCCAACGGCGCCACGAGCGTGATGTACGAGGGCACGCCCGACACCCCGCACAAGGGTCGCTGGTGGGAGATCATCGAGACGTACGGCGTCACGATCCTCTACTGCGCGCCGACCGCGATCCGCACCTTCATGAAGTGGGGCGCGGAGATCCCCGAGAAGTTCGACCTCTCCTCGCTGCGGATCCTCGGCTCGGTGGGTGAGCCGATCAACCCCGAGGCCTACGTCTGGTACCGCGAGACCATCGGCTCCTCGAGGTGCCCGGTCATGGACACCTGGTGGCAGACCGAGACCGGCATGCACATGATCTCCCCGCTGCCCGGCGTCACCTCCGGCAAGCCCGGCTCGGCGATGACGGCGATCCCGGGCGTGAGCGCCGAAGTGGTCACCGACGAGGGCGAGATCGTCCCCAACGGCTCCGGCGGCTACCTGGTGCTCACCGAGCCGTGGCCCTCGATGCTGCGCACGCTGCTGGGCGACGACGAGCGGTTCAAGGACACCTACTGGAGCAAGTACGCCGAGCAGGGCTGGTACTTCGCCGGCGACGGCGCCAAGAAGGACGAGGACGGCGACATCTGGCTGCTGGGCCGGGTGGACGACGTCATGAACGTCTCGGGCCACCGGCTCTCCACCACCGAGATCGAGTCGGCGCTGGTCTCGCACCCCAAGGTGGCCGAGGCCGCCGTCGTGGGCGCGGCCGACGAGACCACCGGACAGGCCGTGTGCGCGTTCGTCATCTTGCGCGAGTCGGCGCTCGAGGGCGGCGAGGAGGCCCCGGACGACCTGATCGAGGAGCTGCGCAACCACGTGCGCAAGGAGATCGGCGCCATCGCGAAGCCGCGCCAGATCATGATCGTCCCCGAGCTCCCCAAGACCCGCTCGGGCAAGATCATGCGCCGGCTGCTCAAGGACGTCGCCGAGAACCGCGAGGTCGGCGACGTCACCACGCTGGCCGACTCCACGGTGATGGACCTGATCTCCGAGGGCGTGAAGGGCGAGAAGTCCCAGGACTGACCGCGCGGAGCGCTCAGGCGCTGACCCGCGCCTGCGTGAGCGCTCGGTAGCGCTGCACCACCAGCTCGACGACGAGCCGGTGGTCGCCGAGCACCTCGGAGACCAGCTCGCACCCGGACTCGCGACGGGCGCGGTCGGCGAAGAAGCCGGGCGAGAGCAGGTAGAGCGAGACCGCGTGGTCGGGCGTGACCACCTCGACCGGGCGCCGGCCGCGCCCGGCCAGCGTCGCCACCTGCACCGGCGCGCCCCACTCCTCGCCCAGGTACTGCGCCGCGAGCCGCTGGTCGCGGTCGGCAACCGGGTCGCTCGAGCCCGCGGCGACGAGCACCACCGGCCGGCCCGGCTCCGCGCCGACCTCGCGCAGCCGCTCGGCCTGCGCCTGCGCCAGCAGCGGGTCGGGTCCCAGCGGTCGGCCCAGGAGCCCGGCGCCGACCATGCGGGGCAGGTCGTGGCGCACGTGGTAGCCGGTGGACAGAAGCAGCGGCACCACCGCGCCGGAGCCGGCCGCCATCACGTCGGCGAACAGCGGCTCGGCCAGCTCGACGTAGGAGGCCACCGCCGGCACGCCCAGCCGCTCGCCCGCCGCGGCGGTGATCCGCGCCGCGACATCGTTGCCGGTGGCGTGCCGGGTGCCGTGGGCGACGCTGACCAGCCTCACGTCGCCACCGCCAGCCGGTAGCCGCGCTTGACGACCGTCTGCACCAGCCGGGTCCCGATCCCGGCCCGGAGCCGGGCCACGGCCATCTCCACCGCGTGCTCGGTGTTGGCCGCGCCGCCGGGCAGGCTGGCGCGCAGCTCGGCGCGGGAGACGACCTGGCCCGGGTTGACCACCAGGGCCAGCAGCAGCGCGAAGGGGGCCGGCGAGAGCCGCACCTCGACCCCGTCGACGAGCACCTCCTCGCCGTGGACGAGCAGCGTCCGGCCGGCCACCTCGAGCAGCAGCCCCCGCGCGCGGGAAGGCAGCTCGGTTTCCAGCAGCTTGACCATGGCCGCGGTACGGGCGCGGTCGGGGTAGATCGTCGGCACCCCCCACATCTCGAACGCCTCCGAGGTCACCGGGCCGACGCAGCAGGCGAGCACGTCGGCCTGGAACGCCCCCACGACGTCGTCGCGGCGGCCCACCGACCCGGCCGCGGCCATCACCGCGCCGACGGCCGGCGCGGAGGTGAAGGTGACGGCGTCCAGACCGCGGTCGGCGATGCGGTCCACGAGCCGGAACATCGGCCCCGGGTCCTCGGCCGAGGCCACCCGGTAGACGGTCACGGTGGTGACGTCGGCCCCCTGCCGGCGCAGCGCGTGGGCCACCATCGACAGCGACTGGCCGTGCTCCTGCACGACGATGCGGCGCCCGGTCAGGTCGCGACCGCGCAGGTGCTCCAGCACATCCTCGAACCGCTCGGAGGCCGGCGCCCACAGCTCGCGCAGCCCCCGCTGGCGCAGCGCGCCGACGGCCTTGGTGCCCCGGGCCAGGATCTCGGCGGCGCCGAGCGTCTCGACGAGCCGGTCGAGCATGCCCCAGTCCTCCACCGCGTCGAACCAGGTGCGCATCCCGATCCCGGTGGTGGCCAAGAAGAGGTCGACGCGGCGGCCGAGCACCTCCTCGGTGGCGCGGCGCAGCTGGGCGTCGTCGACCCGGTTGGGGTCCTGGGAGAGCGCGGGCGCCCACTCCACCGCAGCGCCGCGACGCTCGAGCAGCGTCACCTGCTCCTCGACCTTGCGCGCGGCGGTCACGCCGACAGTGAACCCGGCGAGCGGGAGCTCGGGTTCGCTCACGTCGCCTCTCTCCTCCCGCCGATCAGCACCTGTCCCTCGCTGACCCGGACCTCGTAGGTGGGAACGCTGACGGCCTCGTCGTCGAGGCACTGCCCGGTCCGCAGGTCGAAGGCCTGCTTGTGCATCGGCGAGGCCACGAAGGGCACCTCGTCGCCGTCCAGCGTGCGGGTGCCCACGATGCCCCGGGCCAGGACCGAGGCGTGGGAGAACGGATCATAGTTCGACAACGCGTAGACCACGTCGTCGTAGGTGCGGATCACCGCCACCGCCTCGCCGTGCACGAGTGCGGCCACCCCGCCCTCGGGGTCGATCCGGTCGATCCCGCACACCGCGACCCACTCCCCCTCCCCGCTCACTGCGGCGCTCCCACCGAGATCTCGGCGGCGATGACCACCGGGCCCTCGGAGTCGGCCGGCGTGGTCTGGTCGCGCTCCTGGGTGAAGGTGATGTTCGCGTCCGGGACGTCGGGGGCGTTGACGAAGGAGACGAACCGGGCCAGCTTCTCGGGGTCCTCCAGCGTCGCCTGCCACTCATCGACGTAGTCGCCGACGTGGCGCGCCATCGCCGCCTCCAGCTCCGAGCCGAGGCCCAGCGAGTCGTCGACGACGACCTCGCGCACCCGCTCCAGGCCGCCGTCGAGCGAGGCGACCCACGGGGCCGTGCGCTGCAGCCGGTCGGCTGTGCGGCAGTAGTACATGAGGAAGCGGTCGATGTAGCTGATGAGGGTCTGCTTGTCGAGGTCCTGGGCCAGGAGCTGGGCGTGGACGGGGTTGTAGCCGCCGTTGCCCGCGACGTAGAGGTTCCAGCCCTTCTCGGTCGCGATGACACCGAAGTCCTTCGAGCGCGCCTCGGCGCACTCGCGCGCGCAGCCGCTGACGCCCGCCTTCACCTTGTGCGGCGACCGCAGCCCGCGGTAGCGCAGCTCGAGCTCGATGGCCAGCGACGTGGAGTCCTGCACGCCGTAGCGGCACCAGCTCTGCCCGACGCACGACTTCACCGTGCGCAGCGCCTTGCCGTAGGCCTGCCCCGACTCCATGCCGGCGTCGACCAGGCGCCGCCAGATCGCGGGCAGCTGCTCCATCCGCGCGCCGAACATGTCGATGCGCTGCCCGCCCGTGATCTTGGTGTAGAGCCCGAAGTCGCGGGCCACCTCGCCGATCGCGATCAGCTTCTCCGGCGTGATCTCGCCGCCCGGCACCCGGGGGACCACCGAGTAGCTACCGTTGCGCTGCAGGTTGGCCAGGTAGGCGTCGTTGGTGTCCTGCAGGGTGCGACGGCCCCTACCGAGCACGTGCTGGCCCACCTGGGTGGCCAGGATCGAGGCCACCGCGGGCTTGCACAGGTCGCAGCCGCGGCCCGAGCCGTGAGCCTCGACCACCTCGTCGAAGCTGGTGTAGCCGTGCACCGCGACGACGTCCCACAGCTCCTGGCGGGTGAGGGGGAAGTGCTCGCACAGCGACCGGTCCACCTGCTTGCCCTGCTCGGCGAAGTGGTCCTCGACGATCTTCTTCACCAGCGGCTTGCACGTGCCGCAGGTCGACCCGGCCCGGGTGCAGCGCGTGACGCAGGCGGCGTCCTCGCAGCCGGCGTCGGTGGCGGCGAGGATGGCGCCCTTGGTGACGTCGTTGCACGAGCAGACCTGCGCCTCGTCGGGCAGGCCGACGTCGGCCACGGCGCGGCCCGCGGGCAGGATCAGCTCCTCGGGGTTCTCGGGCAGCGCGAGGTCGCTGGCCACCATCGGCCGCAGCGAGCCGTACGCCGAGGCGTCGCCCACGAGGATGCCGCCGAGCAGCCGGAGCCCCTGCCCCGAGGGGTGGTCGGCCACGACCAGCTTCTTGTACAGCCCGCCGACGGCGTCGGCGAAGACCAGCTCCAGCGCGCCGGGCGTGGTGGCGAAGGCATCACCGAACGAGGCCACGTCGACGTCGAGCAGCTTCAGCTTGGTCGACATGTCGGCCTCGTCGAACCGGCCCTCGCCGCCGAGCATCGCGTCGACGGTCACCTCGGCCATCGTGTACCCCGGCGCGACCAGGCCGTAGCAGATCCCGCCGGGAGCAGCGCACTCACCGATCGCCCACACGTGCTCGTCCTCGGTGCGGCACTGGTGGTCGACCACGACGCCGCCGCGCTCCCCCACGGCCAGGCCGGCGGCGCGGGCCAGCTGGTCGCGCGGGCGGATGCCGGCGGAGAAGACCACGACGTCGGCCTCGATCTCGCCCTCGGCGAGCCGCAGCCCCCTCACCCGGCCCTCGGCACCGACGACCTCCTCGGTGCGGGCGTCGGTGTGCACGTGCAGGCCGAGGCCCTCGATGTGGCGCAGCAGGGCCGTGCCGCCACCGTCGTCGAGCTGGGCGGGCATCAGGCGCGGTGCCATCTCGACGACGTGGGTGTCCAGACCCAGCTGCACCAGCGCGTTCGCGGCCTCCAGCCCGAGCAGACCGCCGCCGATGACGACGCCGGTGCTCGCCTCCCGCGAGGCCTCGCGGATGCGCTCGAGGTCCTCGATGGTGCGGTAGACGAAGCAGCCCTCGAGGTCGCGCCCGGGCACCGGCGGCACGAACGGCGCCGAGCCCGTGGCCAGCACGAGCTGGTCGTAGCCGATCGACTCCCCGTCGCTGAGCGCCACCGTGCGCTCGGCGAGGTCCACGTCGGTCGCCTCGACCCCGGTCATCAGCCGCACGCGTGGGTCGGGGTAGGTGTCGTCGACCAGCAGCGCGAGCGCGTCGGCCCCCTTCTCGAAGAACGAGGTGAGCCCCACGCGGTCGTAGGCCGTACGCGGCTCCTCACCCACCACGACGATGTCGTAGGTCTCGGTCAGTCCGCGCTCGCAGGCGGCCTGGACGAAACGGTGTCCGACCATGCCGTGGCCGAGGACGACGATGCGCTGGCGGTGGGTCATACGGGGTGCCTCTCTGTGGTGGCGACGAGCTGGCGGACGACGTCGGCGCACCCGCCGCAGCCGGTGCCGGCGCGGGTGGTGCGCCGCGCGTCCTCGACGGTGCGGCAGCTGCGGATCCGGGCGGCGCTGACGCCGGCGCAGGCGCAGACCTCGGCGTCGTCGGGGATCGCTCGCGGGGCCGCGGGCCGGTCGGGCAGCAGCAGCGACCCGGGCTCGCGCGGGCCGAGCACCGTGCCGCGGTCGAAGTGCTGGGTGAGCAGGCCGACCTGCGAGAGGTCGCCGACCAGGCTGGCCGCGACCACGCGGCCCTCGCGCACGACGAGCTTGCGGTGCGAGCCGGCGACCGGATTGGCGATCTCGACCACCTCGCCCGGCTCGTGCTCGGGATCGCCGAGCACGGCGACGTCGAGGTCGCTGGCCCGCAGCCGCACGACGGACCGGGCGCCGGAGTAGCAGACGTCGTGGCCGGCCAGCCGCCGGGCCAGGATGCTCGCCTGCTCCCAGGCCGGCGGCACGAACCCGCTCACCCGGCCCTCGTGCTCCGCGCAGTCCCCGATCGCGTGGACACGGGGGTCGTCGGGTGAGGTGAGGTGGTCGTCGACGACGACGCCGCGGCGCACCGTCAGCCCGGCACGGCGAGCCAGCGAGGCGGCCGGCCGCCCGCCGGCGGTGATCACCACGAGATCGGTCTCGAGGACGTAGCCGTTGTCGAGCACCACGCCCGCCTCGGTCAGCCGCACGCCGCGGGCGCCGAGGTAGACCGCGGTACCGAGCCGGGTCAGGCTGCGCTGCAGCACCGAGCCCGCGCGCGGGCCGACCTGGCTGCGCAGCAGGTGGTCGCCGCCCTCCACCACCTCGACCAGGACGCCGCGGACCGACAGCGCCCGCGCGACCTGCAGCCCGAGCAGGCCGCCGCCGACGACCACGGCCCGCCGGGCCGCGGGCAGCGCCTCGAGCAGCCGTCGGCAGTCGGCGAGGCTGCGGAAGGCGTGCACCCGCTCGTGGAGCCGCCCGTCGCGGCGCACCAGGCCACGCATCGGGGGCAGGGTGGGGTTGGCGCCGGTGGCCAGCACGAGGTGGTCGTAGGGCAGCCGGCTCCCGTCGGCCAGCACCACCTGGCGGCCGGCGCGATCGAGCTCGTCGACGCGGGTGCCACCCACCAGCCTGACGCCGTGCCCGGCGTACCAGCCGGTGTCGCGCAGCGTCAGCGCCTCCTCGGCGTGGCTGCCCTCGAGCACCGCCGAGAGCAGGATGCGGTTGTAGGCCGGGCCCGGCTCGTCGCCGACCACGGTGATCTCGTCGCTGCTCCCGAGCGCCACCAGCTCCTCGACCAGCCGCGTGGCGGCCATGCCGTGGCCCACCACCACCAGCCGCCTCACGTCCGCACCGCCGCCGCGCACGCCTTGAACTCCGGCATCCGGCTGGTCGGGTCGAGGGCGTCGTTGGTCAGCAGGTTGGCCCCGACCCAGTGGAACGGCACGAAGAGGGTGTCGGGACGGATCGTGGTGACCACGCGCGCCGGCGCCCTCAGCTGGCCGCGCCGGGTCGTCACGACCACCGGGTCGCCGTCGTGGGCGCCGATCCGGTCGGCCAGGAACGGGTGCAGCTCGACGAACGGTCCGTCGTCGGCCAGCTCGGCGATCCGGCGGGTCTGGGCGCCGGACTGGTACTGCGCCAGCACGCGACCGGTGGTCAGGTGCAGCGGGTACGCGGCGTCCGGCTGCTCGTCGGCGCCGCGGTGCTCCACCACGCTGAACCGGGCCCGGCCGTCCTCGTGGGCGAACCGGTCGGTGAACATCCGCGGCGTGCCCGGGTGGTCGGGTGCCGGGCAGGGCCAGAAGACGCCGTGCTCGGCGCGGATCCTGGCGTGGTCGATGCCGGCGTAGTCGGCGCGGCCGCCGGCCGAGGCGCGCCCGAGCTCGGCGAAGACCGCCACGGGGTCGGACTCGAGCCGCACGCCGAGCCGCTCGGCGAGACCGGCCAGCAGCTCCAGGTCGCTGCGCACCCCGGCCGGCGGCTCGACCGCCTGCTCGCGCAGGATCACCCGGCCCTCGAGGTTGGTCATGGTGCCGGTCTCCTCGGCCCACTGCGTCACGGGCAACACGACGTCGGCGCGCGCGGCCGTCTCGGACATCACCACGTCGGCCACCACGAGCAGGTCGAGCGCGGCCAGCCGCTCGGCCACGTGGTGGGCGTTGGGCGCCGAGACCACGGGGTTGGAGCCCAGCACCAGCAGGGCCCGTGGCCCGTCGGGGCGGCCCAGTGCGTCGAGCAGCTCGGTGGCCGAGCGTCCCTTCCCGGGCAGCGACCCGGGCTCGACCCCCCACACCCGGGCGACGTGCTCGCGGGCCTGCGGGTCGTCGATCATGCGGTAGCCGGGCAGCTGGTCGGCCTTCTGGCCGTGCTCACGGCCGCCCTGCCCGTTGCCCTGGCCGGTCAGGCAGCCGTAGCCGGCGTAAGGGGTGCCGCACATGCCTAGGGCGAGGGCGACGTTGATCCAGGCCAGCACCGTGTCGGTGCCGGTGCTGTGCTGCTCGGCCCCGCGGGCGGTGAGCACGGTGACCTTGTCGGCCGAGGCGAGCAGCTCGCACAGGGCGCGCAGCTGCTCGGCGGCGACGCCGGTGACCCGCTCGACGCGCTCGGGCCACCAGGCGGCCAGGGAGCCGCGCACCTCGGCGAACCCGGAGGTCCGCTCGGCGACGTAGTCCTCGTCGACGGCGCCGGCGGCGTCGAGCAGGTGCAGCACGCCCAGCGCCAGCGCGAGGTCCGTGCCGGGCACCGGTTGGACGAAGAGGTCGGCCCGCTCCGCCGTCGGCGTCCGCCGCGGGTCGACGACCACCACCGTGCCGCCGTTCTCGTGCAGCCGGTCGAGGTGGCGCGCGGCCGGCGGCATCGTCTCGGCCAGGTTGGAGCCGACCAGGACCAGGACGTCGGTGTGCTCGATGTCGGCGAGCGGGAACGGCAGCCCGCGGTCGAGCCCGAAGGCGAGGTTGGCCGCGGACGCCGCCGAGCTCATGCACCAGCGGCCGTTGTAGTCGACCTGGCTGGTGCCGAGAACGACGCGCGCGAACTTGCCCAGCGTGTAGGCCTTCTCGTTGGTCAGCCCGCCGCCGCCGAACACGCCCACGGCATCGGCGCCGTGCTCGTCGCGGATCGCGCTCAGCCGGTCGGCCACCAGGTCGAGCGCCTCGTCCCAGGAGACCGCGCGCAGCTCGCCGGTGTCACGGTCGCGGACCAGCGGCGAGGTGAGCCGCTCGCGGTGACCGCGCAGCCCCGTGGCCGTCCAGCCCTTGCGGCACAGCCGACCCTCGTTGACCGGGAACTCCGGCCACGCCTGCACCTCCAGTGCGCGACGTCCCTCGAGGACCATCCCGCACTGGAGGCTGCAGTAGGGGCAGTGGGTGTGGGTCACCTCAGATCGTGGCGCCGGCCAGGCTGGTCGCCGTGGCGCGGCGGCGCACGTACACCGCGAAGCACGCGATCGCGCAGAGCACGTAGTAGACGGTGAAGATCACGAACGCCTGCTTCGTGGCCGAGAACGCGTTGTCCACCCACGGCGCAGTGAAGGCGATCGGGATGAGGAACCCGCCGAGCGCCCCCACCGCACCGACGACGCCCAGCGCCGCCGAGGCCTGCTGCGTGGCCGCGCGACCGGCGCCGAGCCTGGCGCGGAAGATCGCCGGGATCATCTTGTAGACCGACCCGTTGCCAATGCCCGTGGCCGCGAAGACGAGCAGGAAGAAGACCAGGAACCAGCCGAACCAGGACTTGTTGTCGGCGGCGATCGCCGTGCTGGCCTGCGGGTTGGGCGTGAGCTGCAGCAGCGTCCACAGCACGGCCAGGGTGAACACGATCATCCCCACGAAGGCGGCCAGCGTGACCTTCGCGCCGCCGAGACGATCGGCCAGCCAGCCACCCAGCGGGCGGGTGGCCGAGCCCACGCCGGCTCCGAGGAAGGCGAAGTAGGCGAAGTAGATGCCGGTGCCCAGCGGCGCCGGGTCGGCGACCCAGAAGTTCAGCTTGATCAGCAGCGGCATGGCCGCGGAGTAGCCGATGAAGGAGCCGAAGGTGCCGATGTAGAGCAGCGCCATCACCCAGGTGTGGGGCTCCTTGACCACCGCCAGCTGCTCGCGGGGGGCCGAGCGCACCACCGAGAGGTTGTCCATGAACAGGTAGGCAGCGATCGTCGCCGCCACCGCCAGGCCCGCGTAGATCCAGCCCGCGGTGCCCAGGTGCACGCCGCCCTCGCTGGCCTTGACCAGTCCGAAGATGCCCGCGCTGCCGACGAAGACCGGCAGCAGGAGCTGGATGATCGAGACGCCCAGGTTGCCGCCGGCGGCGTTGAGGCCCAGCGCCGCGCCCTTCTTCTCAGCGGGGTAGAAGAAGTTGATGTTGGCCATCGAGGAGGCGAAGTTGCCGCCGCCGAAGCCGGCGGTGGCCGCGATCAGGCAGAACGCCCAGTAGGGCGTGCCCGGGTTCTGCACCGCGATCGCGAACCCGACCGTGGGGATCAGCAGCATCGCCGCGCTGATGATGGTCCAGTTGCGGCCGCCGAACCGCGGCACGGCGAAGGTGTAGGGCAGCCGCAGCAGCGAGCCCACCAGGTTGGGCAGGGCCACCAGGAAGAACAGCTGCTGGGCGCTGAAGTCGAAGCCCATCGCGGCCAGCAGCGCCGAGCTGACGCTCCAGATCAGCCATACCGAGAAGCCGAGGTGCTCGGCGAAGATCGACCAGCCCAGGTTGCGTCGCGCCACCCGGTGCCCGGTCTGCGCCCAGAAGTCGGGCTCCTCCGGGCGCCAGTCGTCGATCCAGTGGGGTCGGGGTCTCGTCGTTGCGCGCTCGACGGTCGTGGTCATCGCGGTCCTCCGGTGGTGGTAGGCCCACCAACCTGGGCGGCGGAGGTTTCACCGGGCGACGACCGGCTTCACGGTCGCGTCACGTTCTGCTCACGACCTCACCGTGCAATCTCACGATGCAACCTCTCACGGTGCAACCTCACCGTGCGACCTCAGCGGGGGCCGAGGACCGCCCTCACGGCTGCGCGGGCACCGCCATCGCCTCGGGCTCGACGGTCCGCATCGGCACCCTCGCCCGGGCGGCCACGAACGGCACCAGGCCGCCCTGCACGATCACCGAGAACGCCACCACCATCACCACCACCTCGTAGAGCTCGCCCGCGTGCGGCTCGCCGGAGGTCAAGATGTAGGTGCCGAGCAGGATCGGGACGGCGCCCTTGAGGCCCGACCACAGCACGAAGACGCGCTCGCCCGCGCGCAGGCGCACCGGCACCAGCAGCAGCCCGACCAGCACCGGTCTGAGCACGAGGGCGAGGACGACCCCCAGCACCAGGCCCTCCAGCCAGGCGCCGCTGGTGAACAGGAAGTGGACCGAGACGGTGAGCCCGAGGAGCGTGAAGGCCACGATCTCGGCGAGGCTGGCCAGCGAGGAGTGGAACCGCTCGATCTCCAGCTTGTAGGGCGCGCCGAGGTCGCCGAGGTAGATCCCGGCCACGAAGACGGCCAGGAACCCCGACCCGTGCAGCACGGTGGCGACACCGAAGACCACCCCGGATCCCAGCAGCGTCTGCAGCGGGTAGAGCGCCGCCGAGGGCAGCGGCACCCGCCGCATCGCCACCGCGAGCAGCCAGCCGCCCGCGAGACCGACCACGGATCCGACGGCCATCTGCAGGGCGAACTCGCCCACACCCACCCACACGGCGTGCAGACCGCCGCCGCTCGCGCCCAGCACGGCGGCCATGGCCGCGATGCCGACCGGGTCGTTCGCCCCGGACTCGCCCTCCAGCAGCGTGCCGGTGCGCCCCTGCACCTCGCGCCGGCCCAGCACCGAGAAGACGACGGCCGGATCGGTCGGCGAGAGCGCGACGCCGAGCAGCAGACCGGCCCGCCAGTCCAAGCCGAGCAGCGTGTGCGCGACCACCGCGATGCCGGCGGCCGTGACGACCGTGCCCAGCACCCCGACCAGCAGCACCGGTCCGGCCGCGGTGGCGAAGCGTCGCCGCCCGATGTGCAGGCCGCCGTCGAAGAGCAGGAGCACCAGCATGACGGTGACGATCCGCTGAACGTGCTCGATGGACACCGTCCCCAGGCGCGGGAAGAGGTCGGAGGCGAGCGCCGCGACCACCAGGAACAGCGCCGGGGCCGGCACCCGCAGCCACTCGCTCAGCGGCTTGGACCACACCGCCACCAGCCCGGCGAGGGCCACGAGGGCGAGGCTGAGGCCGAAGGGCACCAGGTCGTCCACCGGCCCAGGCTATCGAGGCCCGGTAGGCTGTCCGGAGGTTCGCCGGGAAGTCTGGTCGGCACTCGTGTTGTCGACCCCAGGAGCCCTGTGATGCCGACTCCGACGGACCGCCGTCCCCTTCGGTTGCCGCGGCGCGACGACGCCGCGTTCGTGGCCGAGGTGCTGCGTCGCGAGACGGTCGGGGGCGTCCTGGCGCTGCTGGCCGCCGGGTGCGCGCTGGTCTGGGCCAACACCGCCGGCGACTCCTACGAGGCCCTGCGGCGGCTCCAGCTGGGTCCGCTCGACCTCGAGCACTGGGCCGCCGAGGGCGCGCTGGCGGTGTTCTTCCTCGTCGCCGGCCTGGAGCTCAAGCGCGAGCTCGTGGTCGGCTCGCTGCGCCGACCGGCCGACGCGGCGGTGCCGGTCGCGGCGGCCGTGGGGGGCGTGCTGGTGCCCGCCGTCGTCTTCGTGGTCGTCAACCTGGGCTCACCGGACCTGCGCGGCTGGGCCATCCCCAGCGCCACCGACATCGCGTTCGCGCTGGCCGTGCTCGCCGTCGTCGGGTCGGGTCTGCCCCAGCAGCTGCGGGCCTTCCTACTCACCCTCGCCGTGGTCGACGACCTCGTGGTCGTCGCGATCATCGCCGTGTTCTACAGCAGCAGCCTGCACGTGGGCTGGCTGATCGTCGCGGTGGCCGCCCTCGCGACCTACGGACTGCTGCAGCGGTGGCGGCTCACGTCGCCCTGGCTCCTAACCCCGCTCGTCGTGCTGGCCTGGTGGGCGACGTACGCCGGCGGCGTGCACGCCACCGTGGCCGGCGTCGTCGTCGGGCTGCTCACCCGCGTCGCGACCGAGCAGGAGGACAAGCTCTCGCCGGCCGAGCGGCTCGAGCAGGCGCTCTCGCCGGTGAGTGCGTGCGTGGCGGTGCCGCTGTTCGCCCTCACCAGCACCGGGGTGCCGCTCGGCGGACTCTCGCTGGTCTCGCCGGTGGCCCTCGGCGTCGTGGCCGGGCTGGTGGTGGGCAAGCCGGTCGGGGTGCTCGGCGGTGCCTGGCTCGCCGGCCGCATCGGCGGGCGCGGCCCGGGCCTGGCCTGGCGCGACCTGGTCGGGCTCGCGCTGCTGTGCGGCATCGGCTTCACCGTCGCGCTGCTGGTCTGCGACCTCTCCTACGACGACGCCCGCGCGGCGCAGGCGAAGTCGGCGGTGCTGGTCGGCTCGTTGCTGGCCGCGCTGCTCGGTGCGGTGGCGCTGAGGCGCCGGAGCCGGTTGCGCTTAGGGTGAGGTCATGAGCGAGGAACTGCCGCAGCAGACGACGGTGACCCAGGCCGAGGAGCCCACCATCGGGCGGCTGGTCACCGAGGTCAGTCGCGACGTCTCCTCGCTGGTGCGCAACGAGATCGCGCTGGCCAAGTCCGAGATCCAGTTCAGCGTCAAGGCCGGCGGCGTGGGCATCGGCCTGTTCGCCGGCGCGGCGTTCCTCGGGCTCCTGGCCATCATCATGCTCTCGGTGGCTATCGCCTATCTGATCCACCTCAGCGGCCTGGACCTGGCCTGGTGCTTCCTCATCGTCTTCGGCGTCTACCTGCTGCTCGCCGCGCTGCTGGGCCTGCTCGGCCTGCGCAGCGTGAAGAAGGTCAAGGCGCCCGAGCGCTCGATCGAGCAGGCCAAGGAGACCGCGGCCGTCATCAAGCGCAAGTGACGGCGCCCTCCCGCAGCCGTTCGGCGTAACGACCGGTCGCGGCCGCCGGGTCGAGGTCGCTCACCAGCAGCCCGGCCACGCCTCGTGGCTGCTCGGCGACCACCGTGCCGTCGGGTGCGACGAGCGCCGAGGTCATGGCACGGCCGGGCATCGCGCAGTTGACCGTGGCGAACCAGATCTCGTTCTCGGCCGCACGGCACCGTGCGGCGGCCTCGTGGAACGGACCGGCCGGGTCGGCGAAGCCACCGCGCGGCCCGTCGTCGTCGCCGGGGTGGAACTGCGGGTGCACCACGAGGCGGGCCCCGGCCCGCACCAGCGACCGGGTGGCCTCGGGGTAGCGCCAGCCCTCGTGGCAGATCACCACGCCCACTCGCGCACCGCCCACGTCGAAGACCGCGCGCTCGGTGCCAGGGGCGTAGAGACGGTCCTCACTGGGGTCGAGCTGCACCTTGTCCTGCCAGCCCAGCGGCGTGCCGTCGGCGTCGACGACGAGCGCGGTGATGCGGCGCCCGCCGGCCACGAAGCGCTCGGTGCCGACCACCGCCGCGACGCCCGCGCGACCGCAGGCCTCGGCGACGGCCGCGTGCGCACCGGCCAGCCAGCCGGCGTCGACCTCGGGGACCGGTGCGCCGAGGGCGCGGTAGCCCGGCACGAAGCACTCCGGCAGCACGACCAGTGCGGCACCGGCCCCGGCCGCCTCGTCGATCGCCGCGCAGGCCGCCGCGACCGACTCTGCGGGGCTGCCGGGGAAAGCCAGCGCCGCCAGCGCCAGCCTCACGCGCAGTCCCCGGTGGACACGGCCTGGGTGGCGGTGCGGCCCACCGACGCCGGCCCGCTGACCTGCTGGGCGGTGAGCGCGTAGCCGGTCTGGTCGTTGGTGACCGAGGCCGCGAACACGACCCCGAGCACCTCGCCCGAGGTGGCCACCAGCGGGCCACCGGAGTTGCCGGGACGGATCGTGCTGCGCAGCGAGAAGACCTGCCGCACCACGCTGCCCTGGCTGTAGATGTCGGGCGAGCGCAGCTGCTGCTGGGAGCGGATGCGCGCCGGCTCGGCGTCGTAGGGGCCGTCCTGCGGGTAGCCCAGCGCGGCCGCCTGCTGCCGCACCTGACCCGGCGTGGTGGCGAAGGGCAGCGGCTTGCCGCTCAGGCCCGGCACCAGCAGCACCGCGACGTCGACCTCGGGGTTGTAGTAGACGACCGTGGCGTCCAGCGAGCGGTTGTCCTCGACCACCTGCGGGTGCCGCACGCCGGCCACCACGTGGGCGTTGGTCATCAGCCGGTGCGGCGCGTAGAGGAAGCTGCTGCCCTCGACGCCCTGGCCGCACGCGTTGTTGCCGCGGACCTTGAACACCCGGGTGCGGGCACGGGTGATGTCGGGGTCGGTGAGCACCCGGCGAGAGGCGGGCGAGACGTTGACGATGCGCTCGGGCGCGAACGGCTCGAGGTAGCTGGGGAAGAAGCTCGACCCCACGACCCGGTTGAAGGCCTGCAGCGCGGTCTGCGCCTGCCCGGGCATCACCTTGTTGACCTCGCCGAGCACGCGCGAGGTGCGCACCTCGGGCCCGACGCCGGGGATCCGCGAGCCGCTGATGGCCACGCCCAGCATCCACGCGACCACGAGCACGGCGGCCACCGAGAGGGCCGCGCCGCCGACGGCGTCGATGGCGCGGACCGGTTGCCAGGTGATGGCGTCGCGGGCCCGTCCGCCGACGTACTGCAGCAGCGCCTGGCCGAACGAGGCGCACACCAGCACGACGAACACCGCCAGCACCGAGACGCCGACCGAGGGCTGCAGCCGGCCCAGCAGCGTGGGTGCCAGCCAGATGCCGAGCAGTCCGCCCAGCACGAGGCCGACGGTGGCGAAGGCGCCGGTGATGAAGCCCTGCCAGTAGCCGGAGACCGCGTAGGCCACCACCAAGACGACCAGCACCCAGTCCAAGACGTTCATCCGCGTCGCCCGCTGAGCATGTAGGCCGGCAGCTCGGCCTCGGCGGTCTCGTCCCACGGCCGGGTCCAGCCGAGGTGGTCGAAGAGCCGCGTGATGATGCCCGCGGTGAAACCCCACAGCACCAGGTCGTGCTCGGCGCCCACCAGGAACCCCGGGCTGCGGTAGCCGCTGGGGTGGGTGACGGTGACGCGGTGGGTCGGGTCGAGCAGCTCGGCCAGCGGCACCCGCAGCACCTGCTCGACCTCCTCCGGCGAGGTGGGTGACACCGGCGACTCCACCCGCCACCAGCCCAGCACGGGGGTGACGGCGAAGTTGCTCGGCGGCAGCCAGAGCTGGGGCAGGGTGCCGATCACCTCGACGCCGGCCGGGTCGAGCCCGGTCTCCTCGTACGCCTCGCGCAGCGCGGCCGCCACCGGACCGTCGTCGCCGGGGTCCATCGAGCCGCCGGGGAAGGAGAGCTGGCCGGGGTGGGAGCGCATCTGGTGGTTGCGCTCGGTGAGCAGCAGGTCGGGGCCGGCCGGCCCCTCGCCGAAGAGCATCAGCACCGCGCCCTGGCGGGCGTCGGACCCCTCGGGCGGCACGAAGCGGGTGAGGTCGTCGGCGGTGATGGTGCGGGCGCCCTCGCGCACCGGCTCCAGCCAGCCGGGCAACCCAGCCGGATCAGACACCGAGGTGCTTCCTGACCAGGGACTGCAGCTGCGCCACGGACCGGATCCGGATCGCCTTCTTGTACACGACGTGCCCGCGAGCATCGAGCATCACCAGCACGGGCAGGTACTTCGCGCCGAGGACCTTCCCGTCGGGGTCGGTGACCTGGGGGTAGGTGGCGCCGGCGGCGGCGAGCATCTTCTCGGCCAGCTGCGGCTGGGTGTCGAGGGTGTTGACACCGACCAGCCGCACCGCGCCGTGGTCGGCGTGGAAGCGCTGGTAGATCGGCAGCTCCTCCTTGCAGGGGCCGCACCAGTTGGCCCAGAAGTTGAGCAGCACCGGGCCCTTGAGCGTGCGCAGGTCGATCGAGGACCCCTGGCCGCCCAGCGGCGCCAGCGTGACCGCCGGCAGCGTCGTCGCCGGCTTCTTCTCCAGCCCGGTGCCGCAGCCGGCGAGCAGCACGAGCGCCACCAGGACGACGAGCGCCTTCCTCACGCCCGCCCCTCGGTGCGCAGCAGCTTCGCGGCCTTGACCGGGTCGGTGGGGCCCTCGCCGTAGGAGGGGCACCAGCGCGCGACGGGGCACGCCCCGCAGGCCGGGTTGCGGGCGTGGCAGCAGCGGCGGCCGTGCCAGATGAGGTGGTGGGAGAGCATCGTCCAGTCCCGCTTGGGGAAGAGTGCGCCGACCTCGTGCTCCACCTTGACCGGGTCGCTCTCCTCGGTCCAGCCCAGCCGCCGGGCGAGGCGGCCGAAGTGAGTGTCGACGGTGATGCCCGGCTTGCCGAAGGCGTTGCCCAGCACGACGTTGGCCGTCTTGCGGCCCACCCCGGGCAGCTTCACCAGCTCGTCGAGCCGGTCGGGCACCTGACCGCCGTGCTGCTCGACCAGCGCGGCACTGAGCTTGAGCAGCGAGTCGGTCTTGGCCCGGAAGAAGCCCAGCGGGCCCACCAGCTTCTCCAGGTGCGCGCGGTCGGCGGCGGCCATGGCGGCGGGGTCGGGGTAGGCCGCGAAGAGGGCGGGACTGGCCAGGTTGACCCGCTTGTCGGTCGTCTGCGCCGAGAGCACCGTGACCACCAGGCACTCGAAGGGGGTGGTGAAGTCCAGCTCGCTGCGGGCGTCGGGATAGGTCTCGGCGAGCACCCGGTCCACCTTGCGGGCCCGCCTGACCAACGAGGTCCCCAGCGAGGTGTCCGGCACGGCGGTCAGCCTACGCGGGGACTGCGACACCGATCGGGCCGTCGCCGCTGACGTGGCAGAATGCCCCTGCACGGGTGGACAATGTGACCTGTTGCACCCCGGAGCGCGCTGAGAAGGAGATCCCTGTGGAGAACGACGTGCTGCGTCAGGGCCCGCTCTTCACCGAGCTGGACGACGCGGACGCCGAGGCGCTGCGGTCCTCGATGAGCCAGACCAAGCTGCGCCGCGGCGAGGTGCTCTTCCACGAGGGCGACTCCGGCGACAAGCTCTACATCGTCACCGACGGCAAGGTGAAGCTCGGCCGCACCTCCTCGGACGGTCGCGAGAACCTGCTGGCGATCCTGGGCCCGGGCCAGATGTTCGGCGAGCTCTCGCTGTTCGACCCCGGACCGCGCTCGGCCACCGTCACCGCGGTCACCGACACCGTCTTCCTCTCGCTCTCGCACGAGGACCTGCTGCGTTTCCTCGACGGCCGCCCGACGGTGGCCCGCGGCCTGCTGCTGCAGCTGGCCAGCCGGCTGCGCCGCGCCAACGACGTCGCCGCCGACCTGGTGTTCTCCGACGTGCCGGGCCGCGTCGCGAAGGCGCTGCTCGACCTCGCCGACCGCTTCGGCCGCACCGCCGACGACGGCGTCCACGTGCACCACGACCTCACCCAGGAGGAGCTGGCCCAGCTGGTCGGCGCCTCGCGCGAGACGGTCAACAAGGCGCTGGCCGACTTCGCCTCGCGCGGCTGGCTGCGGCTCGAGCCGCGCAGCGTGGTGATCATGGACCTGGAGCGGATGCGCCGCCGCGCTCGCTAGCCCCGTCCGCCGGCCCCGTCCGCTTTGGGGGTGTTTGCGGAGCTTTTTCGCGCGTACCGTCTCGAGAATGAGGCTGTCCCGCACGTTCACGGTCTCCGCGACCGCCCTCGCCCTCCTCGCCGGATCGGGGGCCTACGCCGCCACGCCGCCGTCGGGCGGGCGAGCGCACCCGGCCCGCACGAGCCTGGACTGGCCCACCTACCACGGCAACCGGGCCCGCACCGGCTACTCCTCCCGCATGCCCGCGGTCAGCGGCACCCCGAGCGTGACGCGCTCGACCACCCTCGACGGCGCCGTGTACGCCTCCCCCGTGGTGGGCGCGGGCCGCACCGTCGTGGCCACGGAGAACGACACCGTCTACGCCTTCGGCCGCCACGGCCGGCTCCTGTGGCGCCGTCACCTCGGCACGCCCACACCGAGCAGCGCGCTCCCGTGCGGCGACATCTCCCCGCTCGGGATCACCGGCACGCCGGTCTACGTGGCCAGCCGGCGCACCGTCTACCTGGTGGCCGAGAGCGGCCCTGAGGCCCGTCACACCCTGTACGCACTGGCGATCGGCACCGGACACGTGCGCTGGCACCGGTCGATGGACCTGCCCGGCGTCGAGCAGCGGGCGATGCAGCAGCGCGGCGCGCTCACCGTCGCCCACGGTCGCGTGTGGGTGCCCTTCGGCGCGCTGGCCGGTGACTGCGGCGGCTACAAGGGCCGCGTCGTCGGCACGAACCTCGACCGCCGCCACGGCAAGGTGAGCTACACGCCGCCGACCCAGCGCGGCGGCGGCATGTGGACCCCGCCCGGACCGTCGGTGGACTCCCAGGGCCGGCTCTTCGTCGTCACCGCCAACGGCGCGGCGGGCCCGGGTGACGCCTACGACTTCACCAACTCGGTGCTCCGGCTGACCCAGCGGGCCCGGCTGGTCGACTCCTTCGCGCCCTCGATCTGGCCCACCAACAACACCGGCGACGTCGGCCTGGGATCCCAGGGCGCCACGCTGGTCGGCCCGTGGATCTTCGTCGCGGGCAAGTCGGCCCCCTCCTACGTGCTGCGCGCCTCGCACCTGGGCGGGATCGGCGGTCAGGTGAGCCAGGCGATGGTGTGCAACTCCTACGGCGGCACCGCGGTGGCCGGCACGATCGTCTACGTGCCGTGCACCGACGGGCTGCGCGCGATCGCCATCGACGAGGCCGGCCAGATCAACGTGCTCTGGCACGCCGCGGCCAACATCACCGGCGCCCCGGTCGTCGGCGGCGGCCGGATCTGGTCGCTGGACCCCAACGGCGGCACGCTCTACTCCCTGGACCCCACCACCGGCGCCACCGTGAGCCAGACCAGCGTCGGGCGCACCAGCCGGTTCGCCACCCCCGCCATCAGCGGTCGGAACCTGCTGGTGCCGACGTTGACCGGGTTGAGCGTGGTCGGGACGTCGTGAGGGGTGGCGCCCGCCATTCCCCGCACGTGCGGGGAATCGTGGGACGTCAGCGCCAGCCCAGCCCCGGCGCGACGTCGGCGACGATCGACTCCAGCACGTGAGCGTTGTAGTCGACGCCGAGCTGGTTGGGCACGGTGATCAGCAGGGTGTCGGCGGCGGCGATGGCCTCGTCCTCGGCCAGCTCCTTGACCAGCCGGTCGGGCTCACCGGCGTAGGTCTTGCCGAAGCGGGCGTTGCCGCCGTCGAGGTGCCCGACCTGGTCGGTGCTGCGGGTCTCGGCGCCGAAGTAGGCACGGTCCTGGTCGTTGGTGATCGGGAAGATGCTCCGGCTGACCGAGACGCGCGGCTCGCGGGGGTGGCCGGCGTCGGCCCAGGCCTTGCGGAACCGCTGGATCTGCTCGGCCTGCAGCTCGTGGAACGGCACGCCGGTGTCCTCGGTGAGCAGGGTGCTCGACATCAGGTTCATCCCCACCTCGCCGGCCCACTCGGCCGTCGCACGCGAGCCGGCGCCCCACCAGATGCGATCGCGCAGGCCCTCGGAGTACGGCTCCAGGCGCAGCAGGCCGGGCGGGTTGGCGAACATCGGGCGCGGGTTGGGCTCGGCGAAGCCGTTGCCCTCGAGCACCTGCAGGAGGATCTTGGTGTACTCGCGCGCCATCTCACTCGCGTCGGAGCCCTCGGCCGGCTGGTGGCCGAAGTAGCGGAAGCCGTCGATGACCTGCTCCGGTGATCCCCGGCTGATGCCGAGCTGCAGCCGGCCGCCGGCGATGAGGTCGGCCGCGCCCGCGTCCTCGGCCATGTAGAGCGGGTTCTCGTAGCGCATGTCGATGACGCCGGTGCCGATCTCGATCCGGCTGGTCCGTGCCCCTACCGCGGCCAGCAGCGGGAACGGCGAGGCGAGCTGGCGGGCGAAGTGGTGCACGCGGAAGTAGGCGCCGTCGACGCCGAGCTCCTCGGCCGCCACCGCCAGGTCGATCGACTGCAGCAGCGCGTCGGAGCCGCTACGGGTCTGCGAGTGCGGAGAGGGGTTCCAGTGACCGAACGAAAGGAACCCGATGTTCTTGGTCATACAACCTTCAACCATCCAGGTAGCGGATTTGTGCCCGGACGCTCAGCTCGGCCGCGCCCCACAACACCGGGTCGACGTCGGCGTAGACGCGCTCGACCACCTCGCGTGGCGTCGCCTCGGGTCCCAGCGCCTCCCGGGCGGCGGCCACCTGCTCGAGCCGCTCGCGCCGGTGGGCGCGGTAGAAGTCGAGCGCCGCGAGCGCGTCGTCGATCACCGGACCGTGCCCGGGCCAGACCCGCTCGATCTCGTGCGCCTCGGCCAGTGCGTGCAGCCGGTCCAGGGAGTCCAGGTAGGCCCCGAGCTGGCCGTCGGGGTGCGCGACGACGGTGGTGCCGCGGCCCAGCACGGTGTCGCCGGTGAGCACGACGCGCTCGGCCGGCAGCACGAACGAGAGCGAGTCCGCGGTGTGACCGGGCGTGGCGACCACGTGCACCTCGAGGTCGCCGACGGCCACGACGTCGCCCTCGCCGAGCCCCTCCGAGCCCAGCCGGTAGGCCGGGTCCAGCGCGCGGACGCCGCAGCCCATCTGCTCGGCGAAGGCCCTGGCCGCCTCGGAGTGGTCGAGGTGGTGGTGGGTCAGCAGCACGACGGCGACGTCGCCGGCCGCCTCGGCCACCGCCGCCAGGTGCGCCTCGTCGGGCGGTCCGGGGTCGACCACCACCGAGCGGCCGCCGTCGATCGCCCGGAGCACCCAGGTGTTGGTGCCGTCGAGGGTCATCTGGTTGGCGTTGGGCGCCAGCACGCACCGCCCGACGCCGAAATCGCCACCGGTCCAGCTCACCGGCGCTCCACCAGGTCCAGCATCGACGCCGGGATCGTCAGCGCCGGCTCGCCGTCGGTCTCCACCAGGTCGGGCATGAACATCTCGACGCGGCGCTCGTGCGCGGCGTCGAGCACGTCGGCCACCGTGTCGTGCTGCGCGGCGTCGAGGAGGTTCACGTACGTCGGTGGCATCAGGCCGATCTCGCCGGCGTCGCCGGCGGCGAGCACCGCCTCGAGCGGCTGCCAGGCCACCGCATCGGACTCGGTGGAGACGTCGCGGGTGCGCTGGCCCTGCGGCAGCGCGGCGACGAAGAACCAGGTGCGGTAGCGGCGCGGCTCGAAGACCGGCGTCGTCCACGCCGACCAGGCACCGAGCAGGTCGCTGCGCACCACCAGGTGGCGCCGGCGCAGGAAGTCGCTGAAGGCCAGGTCGTGCGCCTCCAGAGCGAGGCGGTCGGCCTCCCAGTCCTCGCCGGTCGTGTCGGCCACGACGGCGCCCGCCGCGCTGCCGGCCAGCAGCACCCCGGACTCCTCGAAGGTCTCGCGGACCGCGGCGCACACCAGCGCCGAGGCGTGCTCGGGGTCGGTGCCCAGCGCCGTCGCCCACTGCTGCGGCGACGGTCCGGACCAGCCGGGCGGCTCGAAGTCGCGGGGGTCGACGCCCCCACCGGGGAACACGTACATCCCCGCCGCGAAGGCCATGGAGGACTGGCGGCGCAGCAGATAGGCCTCGGGGCCCGCGTCACCGTCGCCGGCGGCGTCGCGCAGCAGCAGCACGGTGGCGGCGTCGCGCGGCTCGGCCGGGGTCTGCTCGCCCGAGGCGAACGACGCGGCCTGCTCCACGAGCCTCGGCGGGAGGCTGATTCGTCGCATCGCTAGACGGCGACGGTGAGCTCGACCTCGACCGGCGCGTCCAGGGGCAGCACCGCGACCCCGACGGCCGAGCGGGCGTGCACACCGGCGTCGCCGAAGACCTGACCGAGCAGCTCGCTGACGCCGTTGGCCACCTGCGGCTGCGCGGTGAAGTCGGGCGCGGAGGCGACGAACACGACGACCTTGACCACCTGCTTGACCGCCGAGAGGTCGCCGGTGAGCGAGCGGACCGCCGCCAGCGCGTTGAGCGCGCACTGTTGGGCGCACTCCACGGCCTGCTCCTGGCTGACCTCGGCGCCCACCTTGCCGGTGGCCACCAGCGAGCCCGAGCGCATCGGCAGCTGGCCCGAGGTGAGCACGTGGTCGCCGTCGCGCACGGCGGGCACGTACGTCGCCACCGGCTTGGCGACCTCGGGCACCGAGAGACCCAGCCCGGCGAGCCGCTCCTCGGGGGTGCTCACTGCAGCGGGCGCTTGAAGTAGGCGACCAGGTTCTCGGGGTTCATGCCCGGGACGACCTGCACCAGCTCCCAGCCGTCGGAGCCGAAGTTGTCGAGGATCTGCTTCGTCGAGTGGACCAGCACGGGGGCGGTCAGGTACTCCCACTTCGTCATGGGCGCACCCTAGCCGCGCCCTACGGACGGGCGTCGAGGTCGTGCAGCACGCGGCGCAGGTCGGCGTCGCGGCCGGCGTCGACACCGAAGGGCGCGCGAGGCAGGTCGTCGTGGCGGTGCACGCGCTCGAGCACGGTGACGACCGTGGTGAAGAGGAGGAAGAAGAGGGAGACGGCGATGAGGTTCCACATGGCAGTTACTCTGCGCTCGCTCACATCGCGCCACGAGTGGCAGCAAAGTCGTCTATCGCGTATTTTCTGCCACATGCCGTTGCGGACCGTCGCCGTCGTGCTGCCACCACGACCGAGCCTGTTCGAGCTGGGGGTGGTACGGGAGGTGTTCGGGGTTGACCGCACCGACGACGGCGTCCCGCCGATCGACTTCCGGATCTGCGCCGAGCGCCCCGGTGAGCCGCTCGAGCTCGACAACGGGCTGGTCCTGCTGCCGCCCTACGGCCTGGAGGCCGCCGACGACGCCGATCTCGTCGTGGCCGCGGCCTACGAGAGCCTCGCCCCGCCGGGCCCCGCGACGGTCGAGACCTTCCGCCGCGCCCACGCCCGCGGCGCCTGGGTGCTCTCGGTGTGCTCCGGGGCGTTCGTCCTCGGGGAGGCCGGGCTGCTCGACGGACGCCGCTGCACCACCCACTGGCGCCACACCGCGGAGCTGTCGCGCCGTTACCCGACGGCGGAGGTGGACCCCGACGTGCTCTTCGTCGAGGACGACCGCGTCATCACCAGCGCCGGCACCGCCGCCGGCATCGACGCCTGCCTGCACCACGTGCGCTGCGAGCTGGGCGCCGCCGTCGCCAGCCGGATCGCGCGGCGCATGGTCGTGCCGCCGCAGCGCGAGGGCGGGCAGCGCCAGTACATCGAGCTGCCGGTGCCGGCCTGCAGCGCCGACAGCCTCTCGCCGCTGCTGACGTGGATGCGCGAGCACCTGCACCAGGAGCAGCCGGTCAGCGACCTGGCGCAGCGGGCTGCCATGTCGCCCCGCACCTTCGCGCGGCGCTTCGTCGCCGAGACCGGCACCACGCCGGCGCGCTGGCTGCTGCTCCAGCGGCTCGACCACGCCCGCCACCTGCTGGAGAGCACCGATCTCGCGGTGGAGTCGGTGGCGGCCCGGTGCGGGTTCGGCTCCGCGGCCCTCCTGCGGCACCACTTCGCCGCTCACGTCGGCGTCGCGCCCAGCGACTACCGACGCACGTTCTCCACCGCCGTATGACCCCGCTCCGGTATGCCGACCACACCGACGGTGTCGCCGACCTCTACCTGCCCGAGCGCGAGCCGACCCACCTCGTCGTCCACCTGCACGGCGGGTTCTGGCGGCAGGCCTACGACCGCGACCACGCCCGGCCCGTGGCGCGGGCGCTGGCCGAGGCCGGGGCCGCCGTCGTGCTGCCGGAGTACCGACGCGTGGGTGCCGGCGGTGGCTGGCCGACCACCTGCGAGGACGTCCGCACCGCCCTCGAGCGACTGCCCTCCCTGCTGCCGTTCGTCCCGCGCACGGTGACCCTCAGCGGTCACTCCGCCGGCGGCCACCTCGCGCTCTGGCTGGCGTGCTCCGGGGCGAGGGTCGACCGGGTGGTGCCGATCGCGCCGGTCGGCGACCTGCGGCACGCCGCCGCCACCGGCATGGGCGACGGCGCCGTGCGCGACTTCCTCGGCGTCGACCACCACGTCGACGACGCCGACCCCGCCGCGCTCCTGGCGCGTCACCGCCCGGCGTACCCGATCGAGATCCTGCACGGCACCGACGACGACGTCGTGAGCATCGAGAACAGCCGCGGCCTGGTCGCCGCCCACCCGTGGGTCGGCCTCGTCGAGCTCGGCGGCGCCGGGCACTTCGACGTCGTCGACCCGCAGAGCGCCGTCTGGCCCCGGGTGCAGCAGGCGCTGCTCGATCCCCCCACGGACTGACGACCGCGGCGGCCGCGGACACCTACCCTCGAGACATGACCGAGCCCGCGTTCGCCGACGAGGCGCGGGGGCCGTGGACGCGGCCGCGCGGGATCGCGCTCGACGTCTGCGTCGTCATGGTCACGCTGGTGGTGGCCTGGGCGGGCAGTGCGCTGTCCGGAGTGTTCGCGCGCGACGGGTTCCACGTGGCCCTCGTGACGCTGGAGATCCTGCCGCTGCTCGTGCGCCGCACCCACCCGGCCTGGTGCGTCGGGCTGGTGACGGCGTTCTCGCTGCCGCAGCTGGTGCTCCTCAGCACGCCCACCTGGGGGCAGGCGGCGGTGCCGCTGACGATCTACGCCGCCGTCACCTACGGCGGCAGCCGGCTGGGCCGGGTCGCGCTGGCGCTCGGCCTAGGCGGCGCAGTGCTCGGGCCGGCGTCGTGGACGCTGCGCACCGGCGACGGGCGGACCTTCACCGAGGCCGCCGTGTTCTGTGCCCTGGTCGTGGTCAGCTCCTGGCTGGTGGGCACGCTGGGCCGCACCCGCAAGGCCTACGTCGACCAGCTCATCGAGCGCGGCATCCGCGTCGAGCGCGAGGCCGAGCAGCGCGCCGAGCTGGCGGCCTCGCAGGAGCGGGCCCGCATCGCGCGCGAGATGCACGACATCGTGGCCCACGGCCTCTCGGTGATGGTGGTGCAGGCCGACGGCGCGCGGCTGCAGCTCGAGCGCGACCCCGAGCGGGTCGGCCGGGCGCTGGACACCATCGCCGGCACGGGACGTGAGTCGCTGCAGGAGATGCGCCGGCTGCTCGGGCTCCTGCGTCCGGAGGACCACGCGACGGCGACCCGGCCGCAGCCGGGTCTGGCCGACCTGCGCCAGCTGCTCGACGAGCAGGTCCAGAGCCGGATCGCCGACGACCTCCCCGCCGTGGGACAGGGCGTCGGGCTCACGGCGTACCGGGTGGTGCAGGAGGCGCTGACCAACGTCCGCAAGCACGCCGGACCCGACGCGCACCCGCGGGTGGAGGTGTGGGCCGACGCCGGCTGGCTGCACCTGGTGGTGCTCGACGACGGCCGCGGCGCCGCCGCGCCCGACGACGGCTCGGGCCACGGACTGGCCGGCATGCGCGAGCGCGTGGCCGTGCACGGCGGCACGCTGGTCACCGGTGCTCGACCCCGCGGCGGCTTCGAGGTCCGGGCCGCGCTGCCGCTCACCGAGGTGCCCGTCCGGTGAGCATCCGGGTCTTCCTGGTCGACGACCAGGAGATGGTGCGCGCCGGGTTCCGGATGATCGTCGACAGCCAGGACGACATGACCGTGGTCGGCGAGGCCGGCGACGGGCAGGCCGCGATCGAGGCGCTGGCCGTCACCGGTGCCGACGTCGTGCTGATGGACGTCCGGATGCCGCGCGTCGACGGCGTCGAGGCCACCCGGGTGCTCGCCGCGCGACCGGACGCTCCCCGGGTCATCGTGCTGACCACGTTCGACCTCGACGAGTACGCCTTCGCCGCGATCCGCGCCGGGGCGTCGGCGTTCCTGCTCAAGGACGCCACACCGCCGGTACTGCTCGACGCCGTCCGTCGGGTGCAGGCCGGCGACGCCGTGGTCGCGCCCAGCACCACCCGCCGGCTGCTCGACCACTTCGCCGCGCTGCCCGAGGACCGCCCCACCCCGCGCGGCCTGACCGACGCCGGCCTGACCGACCGCGAGGTCGAGGTGCTCACCCTCATCGCCCGGGGCCGCACCAACGGCGAGATCGCCGCCGACCTGGTGGTGGCCGAGGCGACGGTGAAGACCCACGTCTCGCGGCTCCTGGCCAAGACCGGCTCCCGCGACCGCGTGCAGCTGGTGCTGCTCGCCTACGACACCGGGCTGGTCGGCTCCGGCTGAGTCATCCCGTGGGCGGACGCCGAGTCCGGTCCGCGGCCTGACGATCAGCGGCCCGGATCTTCCTAGCGTCGTGGCCATGACGACCACCCAGCAGCAGACCGGTTCTCAGCAGACCGCGCTGGCCGCCTCGGCCCGCGACCTCGTCCGCACCTACGGCTCCGGCGAGACGGCGGTGACCGCGCTGGCCGGCGTCGACCTCGACGTCGCGGCGGGCCGCTTCACCGCGATCATGGGGCCCAGCGGATCGGGCAAGTCGACCCTGATGCACTGCCTGGCCGGCCTGGACACCCCCACCTCGGGCAGCGTCGTGGTGGGCGGCGTGGAGCTCGCCGGGCTCGACGACACCCGGCTGACCCTGTTCCGCCGCGAGCACGTCGGCTTCGTGTTCCAGTCCTTCAACCTGCTGCCGATGCTCACCGCCGGGCAGAACATCGTGCTGCCGCTGGAGCTGGCCGGCACCCCGGTCGACCGAGTCTGGCTCGACGACGTCGTCGGCGTGCTGGGCATCGAGGACCGGATGGGCCACCGACCCTCGGAGCTCTCGGGCGGCCAGCAGCAGCGGGTGGCGGTGGCGCGGGCCCTGATCTCGCGGCCCGACATCGTCTTCGCCGACGAGCCCACCGGCAACCTCGACAGCGCCACCTCGCTGGAGGTGCTGGCCTTCCTGCGCCGCTCGGTGCGCGAGCTCGGCCAGAGCGTCGTCATGGTGACCCACGACGCCGACGCCGCGGCGCACGCCGACGAGGTCGTCGTCATCGAGGACGGACGGGTCGCCTGATGCGCACGGTGCTCATGGCCTCCGTGCGCCGCTACGCCCGGCGCTACGTCGCCGCGGTGCTCGCGGTGGTGCTGGGCTCGGCGTTCGTCGTGGTGACCGCGACGATCGCGTCGGCCACCAAGGCCGGCATGCTCAACGACCTGGCGACCGCCTACCGGGGCGCCGACGTCGTCGTCACCGGTCTCGACCCCGCCTCCGCCGACCGCGCCCTGGCCCGCATCGGCACGGCGTCGGTCAACGCCTCGGCCTACCCCGCCGTCGTGGTGGGAGGTGCCCACCTCGACGACGTCGCGGTCGGGTCCGTGGCCTCGCACCAGTCGCTGCGTTGGCAGCACCTGAGCACCGGGCGCTACCCGAGGGCGAGCGACGAGGCGCTGGTCGACGCCGGCGCCGCGCGCCAGAACGGCATCCGGCTCGGCGAGCGGCTCAGCCTCGACGGGCGCGACTACCGCGTCGTCGGCACCAGCCGGCACGCCAACGGCCACCTCGCCGCCGCCGTCTACCTCACCTGGCCGGCGATGCAGCGCCTGCGCGATCAGGTGTCGGTGACCGACCTGGTGGTCGGCGGCAGCGACGCCGGCCGGGTGCGCGGGGTCGTCGGGTCGGCGACGGTCGAGCCCGTCGACGCCTACCTGGCCGCCCAGGCCAAGCGGATGACCCGCAACGTCGACGTCGTGGCCACAATGCTGCTGCTCTTCGGTGCGGTCGCGTTCTTCGTGTCCATCCTCGTCATCGCCAACACCTTCACGGTGCTGCTGGCGCAGCGGCAGCGGGACTTCGCACTGCTGCGCTGCGTCGGTGCGACCCGGCGCCAGGTGATGCGGTCGGTGCGCCTGGAGGCGCTGACGATCGGGATCGGCGCCGCGACGCTGGGAACGGTTCTCGGCGTCCTCGTCGGCCGGCTGCTGCTGGTGCTCGCCGGGCACGTGCTCACCGCGCTCCCGGTCGGGCGGGCGCACGTGGGCTGGGGCTGGCTACTCGCGGCGTGGCTGACCGGCGTGCTGGTCACCGCGGTGGCCTCCGTGCTGCCGGCGCGCCGCGCCACCCGGGTCGACCCGCTCACCGCGCTGCGGCCGCTGGGGGCCGTCGACGTCCGCAGCCGCGCCGGTGCCGCGCGGCTGGCGCTGGGAATGGTTCTCATTCTCGCCGGAGCGGCCATGCTCGCCCTGGCGATGCTGGGCCACCTGCCGCTGGTGATGGTCGGCGGTGGGGCGATCTCGTTCCTCGGGCTGCTGCTCCTGGGCCCCGTGATCGTGCCGGCCTGCATCCGCGCCGCCGGCCTGCTCACCGGGCGCCTGCTCGGGGTGCCCGGTCGGCTGGCCACGGCCAACGCGGTGCGCAACCCCCGTCGGACGGCGGCGACGGCGGCCTCGCTGCTGGTCGGCACCACCTTGGTGACCGGCATGGTCGTCGGGATGGCCACGATCCGGGCCGCGGTCGACACCGCGATGGACGCCGACCACCCGGTCGACGTGAGCGTCGTCGGCACGCGCGCCCTTCCGGCGGACGCCGCGCGCCGTGTCGCGGCGATCCACGGGGTGCGCGAGGCGGTGGCGCTGCGCGGGGTCACCGCCACCTCCGACACCCGTGGCGCCCGGCTCGGCCCGACGACGGTGGTGGCGCTCCCGGCGGCGTCCGATGTGCCGCGCGGCAGCGCGCTCTCCCACCTCGCACCGCGGACGGCGTACGTGCCGTGGTCGCTGATGAACGACTTCGCCCAGCAGGACCGGCTGACGCTGACCGCCGCCGGCCGGTCGGTGCGGCTGCACGTCGTCGGCCTCGGGGGGATCGACGGCGGCATCGTGGTCAGCCAGGCGACGCTGCGACAGCTCGCGCCCCAGGCGGGCGTCCGCGGCGTCTGGGCCCGGGCGGGCGACCATGCCGATGCCGACACCGTCGGCACGCGCGCGGCCGACCTGGCCCGGGCCTGGCACGCGCAGGCGGCCGGCGGCCTCAAGCAGCGGGCGTACGTGCACCTGCAGCTCGACGTCATGGTCTACGCCGTGCTGGCGCTGCTCTCGGTCTCGCTGCTCATCGCCCTGTTCGGCATCGCCAACACGCTCGGCCTCTCGGTGCTCGAGCGCACCCACGAGCACGCGCTGCTCCGCGCGCTCGGGCTGACCCGCGCCCAGCTGCGGGCGACACTGGCGGTCGAGGCCGTGCTGCTGGCCGCGGTGACCAGCCTGATCGGCGTGGTGGTGGGCTCGGTCTACGCGCTGGTCGGCGTGCGCACCCTGCTCGACCGCGCGCTGGGCGACGAGGCGATCCACCTCACCCTGCCGTGGGGCCAGCTGGCGCTGGTCGTGGCGATCGCGGCGCTGGCCGGCCTGGCCGCCTGCGTCCTCCCGGCCCGGCGGGCCGTGCGGGTGAGCCCGGCGGCGGGGCTCGCGGTGGAGTGAAGGGGGGCCGGCGGGCGGCGGGGGTTTTGCCGGGTGCCCGGCAAAACCCCCGGAAATCGGCTCCAGAAACGATCTCGGAGAAGAGATTCAGTCGCCCTGCGCCCGATTCGCACCACACTGCCAGGTCAGGGCGGTGATATACCCGAGTGTGGCACCGATCACATCGACCGGGCCTCCCTCGGAAGGTCGTGGTCCCGTGACCGCTGCAGCCCCGCCCGCACCGCGCACGCCTCGCACGCGTCGCACCCAGCTGGACCACTATCCCGCCGACGCCCAGCGCTACCTGTGCCTGGGGATCGTCGTGCTGGCCACGATCGTCCTCTACTACCAGTTCTACCTGGCGGGTGCGGTCGCCGCCGGCACCGACGGAAAGAACGGCATCCTCGTCGACTACGACATGTCGTTCGTCTACTACGTCAACATCGCCGTGGTCGGCTACCTGCTCGGGGCGGCGGCCTCGTTCGTCACCGGCGTGGCCGACCGCTACGGCCGGGTCACGATCATCACCGTGGGGCTCGTCGTCGTGGCGCTGCTGTGCCTGATCGGCATCCCGCTGGCCGACTCCAAGATCGGCTTCGGCATCGTCTTCGTGCTCATCGGCGTCGTCGAGGGCATCATCCTCGTCGCCACCCCGGCGCTCATCCGCGACTTCAGCCCGCAGCTGGGACGCGCGTCGGCGATGGGCTTCTGGACGCTGGGGCCCGTGCTCGGCTCGCTGGTGGTGAGCATCCAGATCAGCAGCACCAGCAACACCACCCCCTGGCACCACCAGTACATCGCGGCCGGCGTCGTCGGCCTGATCGTCGCGGGGCTCTCGGCGGTGTTCCTGCGCGAGCTCTCCCCCGCGCTGCGCGACCAGGTGATGGTCAGCGAGCGCGACCGCGCCCTGGTCGAGGCCCGCGCGCAGGGCATCGACGTGAGCGAGTCGCTGCGCTCGCCGTTCCGCCAGATGCTCAAGCCCGACATCGTGCTCTCGGCGTTCGCGATCAGCGTCTTCTTGATCATCTACTACGTCGCCGTCGGGTTCTTCCCGGTCTACTTCCAGACCGTGTTCGGCTTCAGCCAGAGCCGGGCGAACTCGCTGGGCAACTGGATCTGGGCCTTCAACGCCGGGGCGCTGCTGGTGATCGGCTACCTCTCCGACCGCGTGCGGGTGCGCAAGCCGTTCATGGTCGTCGGCGCCCTGGGGGCGATCGTGATGACGATCGTCTTCCTCTCCCGCGCCACGCACCCCACGACCAGCTACGGCAGCTTCGTGGTGATCCTGGTGCTGCTGGCGATGTTCCTCGGGCTGGCCTACGCGCCGTGGATGGCCAGCTTCACCGAGACCGTGGAGAAGCGGAACCCGGCGCTGACCGCCACCGGGCTGGCGGTGTGGGGCCTGGTGATCCGACTGGTGATCGCCGTGTCGGTCTTCATCGTCCCCCACGTGGTCACCACCGTCTCGACGCTGGTGCAGGAGGGTCCCAGCGCCCAGGCGCTGGCCGTGAAGTACCACGACGAGCTGGCCACCGCCGCGAAGCTCAGCCCGAGCACGTCGGCCGCGCTGGCCAAGGACCCCACCGACCAGACCGCGGGCATCAAGGCGGTCAGCGAGGTCACCGGGATCAGCGTCGACGACGTCACCACGGTGGCGACGCTGGCCGCCACCCCCGGCGCCACGCCCACCGCGGAGCAGCAGCAGCTGCTGGCCACCGACGGCCCGAAGATCCAGGCCGCCACCAGCTCGCTCCAGGCGCTGGGCGAGGTGCCGAAGAGCGACCTCGCGCTGCTGCAGCGGGTGCAGGGCGCTGCGGAGGAGTCACCGAAGCAGTGGCAGCACTACTTCTGGATCGCGGTGGGCGGCGAGATCGTCTTCATCCCGCTGATCTTCCTGCTCGTCGGCGCCTGGAACCCGCGTACCGCCCGGCGACGCCAGGAGGAGCACGAGGAGATGGTGAGCGCCGAGCTGGAGAAGCTCAGGAGCTGAGCTCGGGCTCGGTCTTCTCGCGGATCTCGTCCTCGGTGACTCCGGGGGCGAGCTCCACCAGCTTGAGGCCGCCACCCTCGGACTCGGGGACGACGTCGATGACGCCGAGGTCGGTGATGATGCGCTGCACCACGCCGAGACCGGTGTAGGGCAGCGAGCACTCCTCGACGATCTTGTAGGAGCCGTCCTTGGCGGTGTGCTCCATCAGCACCACGACCCGGCGGGCGCCGACGACGAGGTCCATCGCCCCGCCCATGCCCTTGACCATCTTCCCGGGGATCATCCAGTTGGCGATGTCGCCCTTGGCGCTGACCTGCATCGCGCCGAGGATGGCGATGTCGATCTTGCCGCCGCGGATCATCCCGAAACTGGTGGCGGAGTCGAAGAACGACGCCCCGCGCCGGATCGTGACGGTCTCCTTGCCGGCGTTGATGAGGTCGGGGTCCTCGTCGCCCGCGTAGGGATAGGCACCGACGCCGAGGATGCCGTTCTCGCTCTGCAGCACCAGCTCGACGTCGTCGTCGACGTAGTTCGGCACCAGCGTCGGCAGCCCGATGCCGAGGTTGACGTAGGAGCCGTCCTCCAGCTCCGAGGCGGCACGCGCCGCCATCTCATCGCGACTCCACGGCATCTCAGCCACGCTCCCTGACTGTGCGCTTCTCGATCTGCTTGGTCTCCTCGACCTGCTCCGGCGTCAGCGCGAGCACCCGCTGCACGTGCACGCCGGGGGTGTGGACGGAGTCGGCGTCGATCTCGCCCGGCTCCACCAGGTGCTCGACCTCGGCGATGGTGACGCGCCCCGACATCGCGGCCAGCGGGTTGAAGTTCCGCGCGGACTGCCGGAACACCAGGTTGCCGTGCCGGTCACCCTTCCAGGCCCGCACCAGGCCAAAGTCGGCGACGATCGCCTCCTCCAGCACGAAGTCCTGCGGGCCCTCGGCGGTCTCGAAGTTGCGGACCTCCTTGGCCGGCGAGGCGACGACGACCTCGCCCTCGCTGTCGTAGCGCCACGGCAGCCCGCCGTCGGCGACCTGCGTGCCGACCCCGGTCGGGGTGAAGAAGGCGGGGATGCCCGAACCGCCGGCCCGCAGCCGCTCGGCCAGCGTGCCCTGCGGCGTCAGCTCCACCTCGAGCTCGCCGGAGAGGTACTGCCGCGCGAACTCCTTGTTCTCCCCGACGTAGGAGGAGATCATCCGGCGCAGCCGCTTGGCCTTGAGCAGCTTGCCCAGACCCCACTCGTCGACGCCGCAGTTGTTGGAGACGGCTTCGAGCTCGTCGGCGCCCTGGGCCAGCAGCGCTCCGATGAGCACCTCCGGCACCCCGCACAGCCCGAACCCGCCCACGGCCAGGGTCGAGCCCGACCCGATGTCCGCCACCGCCTCCTCGGCGCTGGCCACGACCTTGTCCACCCACGGACTCCCTTCGTCGGGGCGAGGCTATCGCTCGCCCACGCAGGTTCTACTCTGACCGGCATGCCCGACTGGCCCGACGTGCAGCTGCACGTGGTCACGGGCAAGGGCGGCACGGGCAAGACGACCGTCGCAGCCGCGCTCGCGCTGGCGCTGGCCTCGCGCGGGAAGACGGTGCTCCTGTGCGAGGTCGAGGGCCGCCAGGGCATCGCCCGGCTCTTCGACGTCGCGCCGCTGCCCTACGCCGAGCGCCGCATCGCCCACGCCGAGGAGGGCGGCGGCGACCTCTACGCGCTGGCGATCGACCCGGAGGAGGCGCTGCTGGAGTACCTGGCGATGTACTACCGGCTGGGCCGCGCCGGGAAGGCGCTCGACCGGTTCGGCGTCGTGGAGTTCGCCACCACCATCGCCCCCGGCGTGCGCGACGTGCTGCTGACCGGCAAGGTCTACGAGGCCGCGAACCGCAACGCTCGCAACAAGGGCGCCCGGCACTACGACGCGATCGTGCTCGATGCGCCGCCGACCGGGCGCATCACGCAGTTCCTCAACGTCAACACCGAGCTGGCGGGGCTGGCGCGGATGGGGCCCATCAAGAGCCAGGCCGACGCGATCACCTCCCTGCTGCGCTCCTCGCGCACCGTGGTGCACCTGGTGACCGTGCTGGAGGAGATGCCGGTGCAGGAGACCGCCGACGGCGTGGCCGAGCTGCGCGAGGCCGGGCTGCCGGTGGGCGGCGTGGTGGTCAACCTGGTGCGCCCCCAGGACCTCGACGCCACCCAGCGCGGCGAGCTGCTGGCCGGCGGCGTCGACACCGCCGCGCTGACCACCGAGCTGGGCCGGGTGCTCGATCGCGACCCCGGCCCGCTCGTGGACGTCCTGGTCGCCGAGGGCCGCGACCACGCCGAGCGGCGCGCTCTGGAGGACCGGCAACGCGCGGTGGTGGCCGGCATCGGCGTCCCGACCTACGAGCTGCCGCGGCTGCCGGGAGGCGTCGACCTGGCGGCCCTGTACGAGCTCGCCGACGATCTGCGCGACCAGGGCATGGCGTGAGCACCCCCCGCGCGAGCCGGGCGACCGCCCGCCGCGGCCCGCTGGCCGGGCACGCCGGCGAGCCGCCGGTGCTCGACGTCGACGCCCTCCTCGACGACCCGGCCACCCGCATCGTCGTGTGCTGCGGTGCCGGCGGCGTCGGCAAGACCACCACCGCCGCGGCGCTGGGGCTGCGGGCCGCCGAGCGCGGCCGTCGGGTCGTCGTGCTCACCATCGACCCGGCGAAGCGACTCGCGCAGTCGATGGGCATCGACCAGCTCGACAACACCCCGCGTGCGGTCTCCGGCGTCGAGGGCGACGGCTCGCTCGACGCGATGATGCTGGACATGAAGACGACCTTCGACGAGGTCGTGGAGAGCCAGGCCAGCCCGCAGAAGGCGGCCCAGATCCTGGCCAACCCGTTCTACGTGGCCATCTCCAGCTCGTTCGCGGGCACCCAGGAGTACATGGCCATGGAGAAGCTGGGCCAGCTCGACCGCACCGGGCAGTGGGACCTGATCGTGGTCGACACCCCGCCCTCGCGCTCGGCGCTGGACTTCCTCGACGCCCCCGAGCGACTCTCCTCGTTCCTCGACGGCCGCTTCATGCGGCTGCTGCTGGCCCCCGCCCGCGGGCCGGCGAAGCTGATGACGGCCGGGTTCGGACTCGTCACCGGCGCACTGACCAAGATCATCGGGGCGCAGGTGTTGCGCGACATGCAGACCTTCGTCACCGCCTTCGACACCCTCTTCGGCGGCTTCCGGCAGCGCGCCGAGCGCACCTTCGCGCTGCTGCAGGCCCCCGGGACGGCCTTCGTCGTGGTCGCGGCGCCCGAGCCCGACGCCCTGCGCGAGGCGGCCTACTTCGTGGAGCGGCTCGGCGAGGAGCAGATGCCGCTGGCCGGCCTGGTGGTCAACCGGGCCAGCACTCTCCCCGACGGCGGCCTGTCGGCCGAACGGGCCATGGCCGGCGTCGAGCGGCTCCGCGAGTCCGGCTCGGCCCAGGCCGGCCTGGCCGCGGGCCTGCTGGCGCTGCACGCCGACCGCGTGCGCATCGTCGAGCGGGAGGAGCGGCTACGGGGCCGCTTCGCCACTTCCCACCCCGGCGTGCCCACGGTCGTGGTCCCGGCGCTCCCGGCCGACGTCCACGACCTCGAGGGGCTGCGGCGGGTGGGCGGGTTGCTCGCCGGCGACTGAGCCGAGGGTCGCGCCAACCGCACCCGTGCGCAGTCGGCGCGGCGATCCCGGGCGATTCGGGCGTGCCCACGTCGCAGGTGCGCAGTTGGCGCACCCCATGGGGCCCGAGTGGCTCCGGCCCGGTCATCGCCAAAGTCCCGCACTTGCGAAGTTGTGCGGGGTACATATCGGGCGACCCCCCGCCAAGGTCGCGCAAGTGTGCCGCTTTGGCGGCACACCGGCAGCCTCAGCCCTGAGCAGCCCCGCCGACCGCACCGGCGTGGTGCTCGACCATCGCGGTCTCGAGCAGGTCGCGCCAGGAGGTCACGTTCGGACGCTTGCGCAGGATCGCGCGACGCTCACGCTCGGTCATCCCGCCCCACACG
>NZ_RDBE01000010.1:1036943-1037352 GCF_003674065.1 Nocardioides mangrovicus | reverse complement strand
GCTTGCACACGGCCACGGACGCCCAGTCGTCGTTCCACATAACAGCGAATCCCCTCGAATGGTCTGTGTTTCCCCATAGAGAAGTGTTCGCGATTTACGAGACGCCGCGTAGAGCACGTCGTGCTCAATCCTGATTGGCCCGAAGTGACTAGTCCGCCTGACCGAAGGTCCGGGTTCGCCCACGCGGCGGGCCTCGATGTGCTAGCTCCCGGACAGCACGAGGCCCCGCGTCCGGTGCGGACGCGGGGCCTGGTGGAAGGTCTGAGCGGATCAGGCCTGGGCGGCGCTGGTCCTCACACCGGCGTGGTGCTCGACCATCGCGGTCTCGAGCAGGTCGCGCCAGGAGGTCACGTTCGGACGCTTGCGCAGGATCGCGCGACGCTCACGCTCGGTCATCCCGCCCCACACA
>NZ_RDBE01000010.1:930808-1036910 GCF_003674065.1 Nocardioides mangrovicus | reverse complement strand
GCTTGCACACGGCCACGGACGCCCAGTCGTCGTTCCACATATCAGGTTCCCCCTAGAAGTTCGTTCCCCTGGGGAGAAGTCTTCGCGATTTACGAGACCGGTCGTAGAGCACGAACTCATCAATCTCCGATGACCCGATATGACTAGGCCGTCCGGGCCGTTCAGCGGGATCCACCACCGGGCACCTATCCTCTGTGCTATGCCAGCGTCGCGCCCGGGTCCTCAGCACACTCCGGGCACCGAGGCCATGGCCGACGAGCGCCTCGACGCGACCAAGGTCGTCTCCCACGTGGGCGTGATGATCGCGGTCTCGGTGGTCCTCGGTCTCCTGGTCGGCGGCCTGGCCATCCCGTTCGCCGGCGCCCTGGGCATCGCCAGCACCTCGGCGGCCAAGAGCCTGGACGACCTGCCCGTGCAGCTGCAGACCAGCGCCCTGCCCCAGCGCACCCGCATGCTGGCCAGCAACGGCCAGACGATCGCCACGTTCTACGACGAGAACCGCACCAACGTCTCCCTCGACCAGATCGCGCCGATCATGCGCACCGCGATCGTCTCCATCGAGGACTATCGCTTCTACCAGCACGGCGCGCTGGACCTGAAGGGCACGCTGCGCGCGTTCGTCACCAACAGTGGCAGCAGCGGCGTCGTGCAGGGCGGCTCCTCGATCACCCAGCAGCTGGCCAAGCTGACGCTGCTGCAGGACTCCCAGACGGCCTCCGAGCGCAAGGCGGCCACCGCCGACACCTACCAGCGCAAGATCGCCGAGCTGCGCCACGCCATCGCCTTCGAGCAGCACCACTCCAAGGACTGGATCCTCAACCGCTACCTCAACATCGCCTACTTCGGCGACGGCGCGTACGGCATCCAGGCCGCCTCGCGCCACTACTTCAACGTCGACGCCAAGAACCTCAACCTGCGCCAGGCCGCGCTGCTGGCCGGGCTGGTGAAGAACCCGGTGGGCTACGACCCCACCAACAACCCCGCGGCGGCCAAGACGCGCCGCGACATCGTGCTGGACCGGATGGCCCAGCTCCACAAGATCACCACCGAGAAGGCCGAGACGGTCAAGAAGCGGCCGGTCGGGCTCAACCTGACGCCGTCGAGCAACGGCTGCGCGTCCTCGGACTACCCCTTCTTCTGCGACTACGCCTACCGCTACCTGCTCACCGACCCTTCGCTCGGCAAGACCGTCGAGGACCGCAAGGAGCTCATCTACGCCGGCGGGCTGACCATCAAGACCACGATCGACCCGCGCTACCAGAAGGCCGCCGACAACGCCGTCTCCGCCCACGTCAAGGCCACCGACCAGGCCATCGGCGCGGTGGCGATGGTCGAGCCGGGCACCGGTCAGGTGCGGGCGATCTCGCAGTCGCGGCCGATGGGTCGCAACGGCTCGCTGGGTCAGACCTACCTGAACTACGTGGTGCCCAGCAGCCTGGGCGACTCCGGCGGTTTCCAGGCCGGCTCGACCTTCAAGCTGTTCGTGCTCGCGGCAGCGCTGGGCCAGGGCCTCTCGCCGTACACGTCGATCAACTCCCCCGCCGCGCTCAAGGTCGCGTTGAACTCCTACGAGACCTGCAGCGGCCCCTACACCAGCAGCGAGGACTTCACCTTCCACAACTCAACCGACAGCGGCCGGATGAACATGTACACCGGCATGCAGCTCTCGGTGAACACCTTCTTCGTCCAGCTGGAGCAGCGCACCGGCCTGTGCGAGCCGTGGACGCTGGCGAAGAAGATGGGCGTGAACCTGACCGTCAAGCCGACGCCGGCCTTCACGCTGGGCGTCAACAGCGTCAGCCCGCTGGAGATGGCCGAGGCCTACGCCACGGTCGCGGCCCGCGGCAACCACTGCAAGGCGACGCCGGTCACCGAGATCCTCAACTCCGACAACAAGGAGTTCAAGAAGTACTCCTCGGACTGCGACCAGGTGATGACCCAGAGCACCGCCGACCGGATCGCCGACATCCTCAAGGGCGTGATGACCGGCCGTGGCTTCGGTGCGGCCCTGGCCATCGACAAGGAGTCGGCGGGCAAGACCGGCACCACCCAGGACAACAAGGCGGTGTGGTTCGACGGCTTCACCCCGGCGATCGCCACGGTCGCGATGGTGGCCGGCGCCAACCAGCAGGGCACCCCGATCACCCTGAACGGCCAGTCCGTCGGCGGCGAGATCATCGGCACCGCGCACGGCTCCACCGTCGCGGGCCCGATCTGGGGCGACACCATGAAGGCCATCCAAGACCTGCTGCCCGACGAGTCGTTCGTCGAGCCCACCAACGACTACGGCTCCACGCAGGGCTTCAACAACCCGACGTCGGCCACCACCGGCAACGGCGGCCAGGCGCAGACCCAGGTGGCGGCACCCAAGCCGCGCAAGCACCGGGGACACGGCGACGGGCACGGGCCGCGCCCGCGCCACTGACCGCCGGCTGCTGAGGTCCGGTCAGCCGAGCTGGCGGCGCACCTCGGCGGCGACGGCCGCGCCGTCGGCGCGACCCTTGATCTGCGGCGAGACGACACCCATGACCTTGCCCATGGCCCGCGGCCCGTCACCGGCGACGCCGAGGTCGGCGATGGTCGACGTCACCAGGTCGCGGATCTCCTCCTCGCCCAGCTGCGCGGGCAGGTAGTCGGCGATCACGCCGGCCTCGGCCCGCTCCTTGGCCGCGCTCTCCTCGCGCCCGGCGGCGTCGAAGGCCTCGGCGGCCTCGCGGCGCTTCTTGGCCTCGGTGGTCAGCACGCCGAGGATGTCGTCGTCGGAGAGCTTGCGCGCGGCCTTGCCCGCCACCTCGGCGTTGGTGACGGCGGTGAGCACCATCCGCAGCGTGGAGGCGCGCAGCGAGTCACGCGCCTTCATCGAGGTGGTGAGGTCGGCGCGCAGGCGGTCCTTGAGCTCGGACATAGCTGCCATTGTGGCAGCCTGGCCGGGTGACGAGCCGACCGCTGCGCACCGCTGGCGCCACCATCGGCGCCCTGGCCGCGGTCGGGGCGCTCGGCGTGGGCTACGCCGCCGGGATCGAGGTCCGCAGCTTCACGCTGCGGCGCGTGGAGATCGAGTGCCTGCCGCGCGGCCACCGGCCGATCCGGGTGCTGCACCTCTCCGACCTGCACATGACGCCGAGCCAGCACCGCAAGCAGCGATGGCTGCGATCGTTGGCCGACCTGGCCCCCGACCTGGTCGTCGACACCGGCGACAACCTGGCCCACCGGCGCTCGGTGCCGGTGGTGCTCGACGCCCTCGGCGAGCTGCTCAACGTGCCCGGCGTCTTCGTGTTCGGCTCCAACGACTACTTCGCCCCGACGCTGCGCAACCCGGCGCGCTACCTGTTCGGCGACAGCAGCCAGTGGCGCACCCCGACCCCGCGGCTGCCGGCCGACGACCTGCGGGCGGCGATGGTCGAACGCGGCTGGCTCGACCTGACCAACACCTCGGGCACCCTCGAGGTCGCCGGCACCCAGATCGCCTTCGCCGGCGTCGACGATCCGCACCTGGACTACGACGACCTCAGCACGGTGCCGCCCGCGCCGGTCGACGCCGACCTGCGCGTCGGCGTCACCCACGCGCCCTACCTGCGGGTGCTCGACCGGTTCGCCGACGACGGCTACGACGTGACCTTCGCCGGTCACACCCACGGCGGTCAGCTGTGCCTGCCCGTCAAGGGCGCCCTGGTCACCAACTGCGACCTCGAGCCCGCCCGCGCGAAGGGCCTGCACCGCCATCCGGCCGCCTCGGCGCCCGGCGACCCGGGCTCGTCCTGGCTCCACGTCTCGGCCGGCGCCGGCACCTCTCCGTACGCACCGGTCCGCTTCTGCTGCCGCCCGGAGGCCACCTTGGCCACGCTGGTGCCGGTGCGGGAGGTCGGCGTACGCGCCCCCCTGCGGGCCGTGGCCTGAGCCGTTTTCGCCCCGCGCTCCCCGCCCGGTACAGTGGCCGACGCATCCGGGCTGTGGCGCAGCTTGGTAGCGCGCCTCGTTCGGGACGAGGAGGCCGCAGGTTCAAATCCTGTCAGCCCGACCACCTGATGCACTGAGAGACTCCCGGTCGCCGTCGTGCGGCCGGGAGTCCTTCACGTCAGGCCGAGCTCAGTCCAACGGGTTGGCGCGCAGGAAGCGCACCTCCTCGTTGTCCAGGCGCGCCTGCACCCGGCGCAGGACGATGTCGTCGATGCGCTGCTCGTCGCGCAGCTCGAGCAGCGCTTCGCGGCGGCGCCCGATGAGGGCGAGCGAGAGGGTGGCGTACTGGCTGTGGTGCTCCAGGACGGGGTCGTCCGGCATACCGACGGTGGCGGCCAGCAGCGTGCGCTGCTTGTCCAGCTCGTAGCGCACCCGCGCCACCACCCGCTCGCCGCTGCCGAGCTCGGCGGCGGTGCTGTCGAGGACGTCGGCGGCGGTCTGGAGCATGTACTCCTCGGCCAGCTGCACCTCGTCGTCGACCGAGGTGTCCACCGGCAGCCGAGCGAAGCGCACCACCGCGGGAAGCAGGAGCGCCTGGAGCAGGGTGAGCACGATGACCCCGCAGGCCACGACGACCATGAGGTCGCGGTCGGGGAACGGCAGGCCCGAGTCGAGCGTGTGCGGCACGGCCAGCACGGCCGCCAGCGAGACGGCGCCACGGAAGCCGGCGATCGCGTTGACCGTGCGCTGGCGGGCGGGCACCCGTCGGAGGCGCTGCGCGGGGCGGCGGTCGACCAGCCGGATCAGGTAGGGCGTGGTGTAGAGCCAGACCCAGCGGACCGCGACGACGACGGCCGTGACGACGAGGACGTCGGCGAGCGCCCGCATCGCCGAGGCGCTGCTGAGCCCGCGGACCGCCGACTGGGCCGAGAGCCCGACGAGCACGAACAGCGCGCTGCTGAGGACCGTGGTCGACAGCGCCCAGAACGGCAGCACGATCTGGCGGGTGACGGCGCTGGTGATCCGCGGCGTCACCTGGCTCATGAAGAGCCCGCAGACCACGACGGCGAGCACGCCCGAGGCGTCGACGGCGTCGGCCAGCAAGAACGCGGCGAACGGCGTGACGAGCATGGCGATGCTCTCCAGCATCGGGTCGTCCATGCGACGCCGCAGCTGCCAGCTGAGCAGGCCCACCAGCGCGCCGGAGAGCACGCCGCCGCCGTAGGCGAGCACGAGCAGCCACGACACGTGCCATCCGGTGAGCTGCTCCTCGCCGACCGTCACGCCCACGGCGAGGCCGTAGAGCACCAGGGCCGTGCCGTCGTTGACGAGGCTCTCGGCCCGCAGCACGGTGACGGTGCGCCGCGGCAGGTCGCGGGCCAGCACCCCGACGGCGGTCGCGTCGGTGGGGGCGAGCGCGGCGCCGAGCACCCAGGCCGGACCCCACTCCAGGCCGAGCCAGTGCGCGGCCACGGCCACCGCCGCGGCGGTGGCCACCACGAGCGCGGTGCTGGTGAGGACGACGACGCGCAGGTTGTTGCGGATCTCGCGCAGCGAGGTGGTCAGGCTCTCCCAGTACAGCAGGGCGGGGAGGAAGAGCAGCAGCACGACCTCCGGCGGCAGCTGGGCGGCGCGCAGGTGCGGCACGAATCCCACCAGCACGCCGAGCACCACGAGCACGATGGCCGGTGCGATCGGGTAGCGGCGGGCGAGCGCACCGGCCATGACCAGCGCGACGCCGAGCACGACGACGATCTCCAGTCCCAGCACGTGCCTATCCTCACCGAGCACGGGCCCGGTCGACCACCGCTCCCGCACGCGGCGCTCCCACGGCACGCGGTGCCTAGCCTGGGCCCATGATCACCTGCGTCGTCGACTACACCATCGACCCGGAGCAGACCGAGGCGTTCGAGGCGTTCGCGCGCGAGTGGATCCGGTTGGTCAACTCCCGAGGCGGCACCCACCACGGCTACTTCCTGCCGGCCGAGGGCGCCAGCGACAAGGCGATGGCGTTGTTCAGCTTCGAGTCCCTGGCCGCCTACGAGGAGTACCGCCGGGGCTTCGGTGTCGATCCCGAGTTCGTCGCCGCCGACGAAATTCGCGACCGCAGCGGCTGCGTCGTGCGCTACGAGCGGTCCTTCATGCGTCCGTTGCTGGCGTGAACCGGCATGCTCGGGTGGCGAGGCGCGGTGGCTCTCACGTCGCCGGCCGCGACCGCCGAGCAGCAGCGACCCGTCCGGGGCCGACCCGCACGACCGAGGCAACGCCGCACGACGCGGCGAGGACCGCCGTGACCGCAGCCAGCACGAAGCCGGTCGACAGCGAGTCGAGCCCACCGAGCGCCCCCACCCCGGCCGACCCGGCGGCCTGCCCCGCCGTCAGCATGACGAAGAGGACGGACGTGCCGGTCGCCGCGCGGTGCTCGAGGGTCTGCGCGGCCCAGGCGATCAGAGCCGACGTCGCCGCCACGAAGGCCCAGCCGAAGAGCAGACAGGCGGCGACGGCGAGGCTCGCGTGGCCACCCGTCGCCGCGAGCAGCCCGGTACTCACGGCCACCCCGGCTGCGGTGAGCGCCCACGCACCGCCCGGACGCAGGCGCGCGAGGAACCCGGCGGTGAGGACGGTGGCGGTGCCACCGACCCCGATGCCCATCCAGCCCAGGATCGCCCCTGTGTGGCCCACCCCGGCGTCGCCGATCTCGGTGCGGCCGTAGGTCCACACCGCAGCGGAGGCGATACCGAGCAGGAAGGCCGCCGTGACGGGCACCCGCAGGGCGATCAGGGCGATGGGCCCGGGGCCCTCGGTCGCCTTGGTGGCCGGCTGCGACGTCGAGTGCGACAGCGCCAGCACGGCGCAGCCGGCAGCGACGGTGAACACCGCACCGATGAGGAACCCCCAGCGCCAGTGCGGGAGCACGACGAGCGCGACGAGCCCGGCCAGCACCAGACCGGGCCCGGTCCCGGAGTTGACCACCGCCTGCACCCGGTCGCGCCGGCGGGCCGCGACGTGGCGGGCCACGACGGCCACCAGGGCCGGGGAGGCGAGCCCGGCGCCCGCTGAGCCCACGACGGCGGCCGGCACGAACTCCGCGACACCGGGCGCCACCGCCATGCCCAGCGCGCCGAGCGACCCGGCCAGCAAGGCCGCCGCCACCAGCGAGCGGGGATGCCGGTCGGCCGCTGCGGCGACGAGAGCCCCGACGCAGTAGGCGATCGAGGCGCCCGACGAGATGACTCCGGCGGCCGCCGAGCCCAGGTCGAGCGAGGCGCTCAGGTCGGGCAGGAACAGCCCGTAGGCGAGCCGCACGAGGCCGTAGGTGCCGGCGATCAGGCACGTGCCGGCGAGTGCGAGGGCGGTATCCCCGTCGCGCCAAAACGATAACGTACGTTTCACTTTGCCAGCATATGCTGATTCCGTGGCGACGCGGAAGAGCACCCAGACGCGACTCCTCGACGCCGCCGACGAGCTGCTCTTCACCGACGGCGTGCTCGCCACTCCCGTCGACGCCGTGCTCGCGCGCGCCGGCGTCTCACCGGCCACGCTCTACCGCGCCTACGGCAGCAAGGACGGTCTGGTCGCGGCCGCGCTCGAGCGGCGCCAGCGCGACTGGCTGGCCGTGTGGGACCGGCTCGCGGACGCCGCCGACGACGACCGGTCGCGGTTGCTGAGCGTCTTCGACGCGTTGGACCACTTCCGCGACCGGCCGCACCTCGCGCGCTGGTGCGCCTTCCTCGGCACCGCGGCCGAGTACGCCCACGCTCCGCCGGTGGTCGCGGCGGCGATCCGGCAGGACACCGACGCGATGCGCGAGCGGCTGAGCGCCTTCGCCGGGCCGCTGGCCGGCGCGCGGGCCGCCGCGCTCGCCGAGCAGCTGCTGCTGATCGTCTCCGGCGACCTGGCCATGCGGCTGCGCGCAACCACGCTGACCGACAGCCGTGCGGCCCGCTCGGTGGCCGCGGCCGTCATCGCCGCCTTCGAGCAGGACGGAGTGGACTCAACCCCGGGCTGAGGCCCGGTCGGCGATCAATGCTCCGCGGGCTCAGGCCCAGGGCACCAGCAGCTGCTTCGTGGCGTCGGTGAGGGCGGACTGCAGCAGCGGGCCGAAGGTGATCCGGCCGACACCCAGCCGCGCGAACCGGGCGAGGTCGTGGTCGACCGGGTGCGCGGTGCAGTTGACCGGCACGGAGACCGCGGCCACCACCCGCTCGATGAGGGCGTCGTCGTTCTGGATGCGCACCGGATAGACGCTGTCGGCGCCGGCCTCGACCAGCGCCTGCAGCCGCTCGAGCGCCTCGTCGGCGACGGCGTGGGCGTCGTCGGCGTGCAGGAAGAGGTCGGTGCGGCCGTTGATCCACACCGGGACACCGGCCTCGTCGGCCGCGGCGCGCACTCCGGCGATGTAGTCGGCGTGCTCAGCCGTCGTGCGGACCCGGCCGCCCTCGGAGTGCACGGTGTCCTCGATGTTGAGGCCCACCCCGCCCGCCTCGAGCAGACCCGCGACGACCTCGTCCGGGGCGCGGCCGTAGCCGGCCTCGAGGTCGACCGAGACCGGGATTCCCTGCTCGCCGACGGCGGCGACGATCGGTGCCACCGCGGCGACGACCTCCTCGAGCGTCTGCCCCTCGTGGTCGGCGGCGCCGCGGGAGTCGGCCAGCGGGTGGCTGCCGATCGTCAGTGCCGCGAAACCTGCGTCGACCGCCACCTTCGCCGACCACACGTCCCACACGGTCGGGAGCACGAGCGGGGTGTGCTCGCGGTGGAGCCGGGCGAGGGCGTGGGCGCGGTCGATGAGCCTCTGGTCAGCCATGACCTCAGCCTAGAGAGACTCACCCGGCGGCCAGCGCCGCCTTCATCTGGGTGATCTGCTCGCTCTGGGAGTCGATGATGCTGCGGGCCAGGGCGACCGCGGCCTTGCTCTCGCCCTTCTTCACCTCGGTACGCGCCATGGTCAACGCCCCCTGGTGGTGCTCGATCATCATCGTCAGCCACTTCTCGTCGAAGGCCGCTCCGGTCAGGGTCCGCAGGCTCGTCATGTCCGCGGCCGACATCATCCCGGGCATGTCGTGGTGGCTCATGCCGCTCATCGAGCCGGTGCTCGGCACCTTCTCGCCCCACGACCGCAGCCAGCCGGACATCTTCGTGATCTCGGGGGCCTGGGCGGCCTCGATCGTGGCGGCGAGCTTGGTCACCGCGGGGTCCGCGCCCTTGCCGGCCACCAGCTTCGCCATGGTCACCGCCTGGCGGTGGTGAGGGATCATCTGGGTCGCGAACTCGACGTCCGCCGAGTCGTGACTGGCGTGACTGGCGTGGCTGCCGGAGCCGCAGCCGGCCATGAGCAGCAGGGCGGCGAGCACGACGGGCAGCAGGACGGGCAGGGTGATACGTGAACGCATGGCGGGTTCCTCTCGGGGGATGGGCATGACTGATGGGTCCGTGACGAGCACGAACCGATCAGCAGCGGCACACCCCGAGCGCGAGCAGGTCGGGCGAGCGCGCCCGCGGTACGGCGAGCGACACGAACTCCGCCCGCGTCACGAGGCCGTCGGAAGACGTCGAGACGCGGCGCCAGCAGCCGAGCACCACGCCGGCCGCCACCAGCAGCGCGACGCACAGCCCCATGGCCATGGCGTCGCCGTGGGACGGCGTGGGTGCGCGGATCATCTCGACCGGGGCGGCGGGGGCGACAGGGGCGGCCGCGTCATGACTCATGGAGTGGCTCATCGCCATGCCGGAGGGCCCCGTCGTGCCGTGGTCGGAGAGCCCGTGCATGGCGAACACCCCAGCGAGGGCGAGGGCGAGCGGCAGCCATCGCACCGCGGCCCCGATCGCACCCCACCTCATCGCCGACCACGGTATCCGGCGCACGTGACAGCGTGGTGACACCGGCGGTGGTGTCTGCCATCATCAGGTTTCCTGTCCTTTCCTTCCCACTGTCGCGAGGAGCCCGGATGAGCGTCGTATGGACCCCACCGGACGACGTCCTCGACACGACCCGGATCGGCGTGTTCGCCCAGCGCTGCGGCCTGCGGACCCACGAGGAGCTGTGGCGCTGGTCGGTCGAGGAGCCGGAGGCGTTCTGGTCGACGGTGGCCGACGCCCTCGGCGTGCGCTTCCACCAGCAGCCGACCGCGGTGCTCACCGGCACGATGCCCGAGGCCCGCTGGTTCGACGGCGCCACGCTCAACTACACCGAGCACGCGCTGGGCACCGACGACGACCTCGACCGGCCCGCGATCCTCGGCCGCTCCCAGACCCGCGAGGACGTCGACCTCACCTTCGGCGAGCTGCGCGACCAGGTGGCGCGGGCCCGCCGCGTCCTGAGCGACCTCGGCGTCGGCCGGGGCGACCGCGTGGTCGCCTACCTGCCCAACGTGCCCGAGACCGTCGTGGCCTTCCTGGCCACCGCCAGCCTGGGCGCGATCTGGGCCAGCTGCGCGCTGGAGTTCGGCGCGCGCAGCGTGATCGACCGGTTCGGCCAGGTCGACCCGGTCGTGCTGGTGGTGGCCGGCGGGTACCGCTACGGCGCCAAGGACGTCGACCGTGGCGAGCAGGTGCGCGAGGTACGCGCGGCGCTGCCGAGCCTGCGGCACGTGGTCGACATCGGCTACGGCGGCTTCCGGGTGGCCGGGGCAGAGCTCTGGGCCGATCTGCTCGACGCGGCCGAGCCGCTCCCGGGCGCCGAGCCGGTCGCCTTCGACCACCCGCTCGCGGTGCTGTTCTCCTCGGGCACCACCGGCCGGCCCAAGCCCATCGTGCACGGCCACGGCGGCATCGTCGTCGAGCACCTGAAGAACCACGCGCTGTCCTGGGACCTCGGCCCCGACGACACCCTGCTCTGGTACTCCACGACCGCCTGGATGATGTGGAACGCACTGGTCTCCGGGCTGCTCACCCGCACCACGATCGTCACCCTCGACGGCCACCCCAGCCACCCCGACCTGCTGTGGCAGTGGCGGCTGGCCGAGGCCACCGGCACCACGATGATGGGCGCGGCCCCCGGCTTCGTCATGGCCTGCCGCGCCGCCGGCGTCGACCTCTCCGGGCTCGACCTGCGCATCCGTACCGTCGGCTCGGCGGGCTCACCGCTGCCGCCGGAGGGCTACGCCTGGCTCTACGAGCAGCTCGGCGGGGAGGTCTTCCTCAACGTCGGCAGCGGCGGCACCGACGTGTGCAGCGGGCTGGTGCAGGGCGACCCGCTGCTGCCGGTCCGGGCGGGGCGCATCTCCGGGCGCGCCCTCGGTGTCGACGCCCACGCGTGGGACGAGGCCGGCCACGAGGTGATCGGCGAGCCGGGCGAGCTGGTCATCACCTCCCCGCTGCCCTCGATGCCCGTGGGACTGTGGGGCGATGAGTCCGGCGAGCGGCTGCGCGAGTCGTACTTCTCCACCTATCCCGGCGTGTGGCGCCACGGCGACTGGATCGTCTTCGAGCCCGACGGCAGCTGCGTGGTGACCGGCCGCTCCGATGCCACCCTCAACCGTGGTGGCGTCCGGCTGGGCACAGCGGAGTTCTACCGCGTGGTGGAGGAGATGCCGCCGGTCGCCGACAGCCTGGTGGTGCACCTGGAGGACCCGGCCGGCGGCAACGGCGAGCTGCTGCTCTTCGTCGCCCTCGCCGACGACGCCGCGCTCGACCAGGAGCTGCGGGATCAGATCACGAAGGAGCTGCGCACCGCGCTCTCGCCGCGCCACGTGCCCGACCGCATCGAGCAGGTGCCGGCGGTGCCGCGCAACCTGACCGGCAAGAAGCTCGAGCTCCCGGTCAAGCGGATCCTGCAGGGCAAGCCCCTCGACGAGGTCTCGGGACCCGACACCCGCGCCGTGCTCGAGCCGTTCGTGGCGATGGCGCGATGAGCCCGATCAGCACGGTCGCGGTGATCGGCACCGGCGCGATCGGCACGAGCTGGGTGCAGCTCGCGCTGGAGCACGGGTTCGTCGTGCACGCCAGCGACCCCGCCCCGCGCGAGATGCCCGACGGCACCGTGTTCTTCGACGATCCCGGCGAGGCGGTGGCCGAGGCCGACCTGGTGATCGAGTGCGGTCCGGAGCGGGTGGACCTCAAGCGCGAGCTGTTCGCCCAGCTCGACGCCGCCGCCCGGCCCGACGTCGTGCTGGCCAGCAGCTCCTCGGGCATCGGACCCAGCCAGTTCCAGGACGCCTGCGCCCATCCCGAGCGGGTGCTGGTGGCCCACCCGTTCAACCCGCCGCACCTGATCCCGCTGGTGGAGGTGGTCGGCGGCCGGCTCACCTCCGAGGCCGCGATCGAGACCACGATGAGCGCCATGCGCGACCTCGGCCGCCGCCCGGTGCGGGTGAACATGGAGCTGCCCGGACACGTGGTGAACCGGCTGCAGGCGGCGCTGTGGCGCGAGGCGTACGACCTCGTCGGCCGCGGCGCGATCTCGGTGGCCGACCTCGACGCCGCCGTCGCCTACGGTCCCGGGCTGCGCTGGGCCCTGCTCGGGCCGATCGCCACCCAGGCGCTCTCGGGCGGGGAGGGCGGGCTGGCGCACGTGCTCGAGCACCTCGGGCCGCCGACGTACGGCTGGTGGGAGACGCTGCGCACCCCGGAGGTGACCCCCGAGCTGGAGCGGGCGCTGGTCGAGGGCGTCGAGGCCGAGCTGGCCGGGCAAGACGACGTGCGCGAGCGACGCGACGCCGCCCTCGCGGCCCTGGCCGCGCTCAAGCAGGAGTACGGGCTGTGATCGACCGCGGCGTCGGGTCGTGGCCGGCCCGGCGTGCCCGGATGACCCCGGACGCCGTCGCCCTGGTGCAGGACGACCGCGAGACCACCTACGCCGAGCTCGAGCACCGCTCGCTGCGGCTGGCCCGCGGGCTGCGGGCCCGCGGCGTCGGGCGCGGCGACCGGGTGGCCTTCCTGGGCCTGAACTCACCGGCGCTGGTGCTGGCCATGTTCGCCACCGCCCGGCTCGGCGCGGTGTTCTTGCCGCTCAACACTCGCCTCGCGGCCCCGGAGCTGGCGTACGTGCTCGAGGACAGCGGAGCCCGGCTGCTGTTGCTGGAGGAGGGGTTCGAGGCGACCGCACCCGACGTCGTCGGGTTCGCCCGCGGCGAGGGCCTGAGCGCGCTCGAGGCCGACGGCGAGGCGCTCGAGGAGGTCGTCGAGCTCGACGACCTCTTCATGATCCAGTACACCTCCGGCACCAGCGGCCGCCCCAAGGGCGTGATGCTGACGCACGGCAACATCACCTGGAACGTCTACAACCTGCTGGTCGACGTCGACCTGGCCAGCGACGAGCGCTCGCTGGTCACCGCTCCGCTCTTCCACACCGCCGCGCTCAACCAGGTGCTGTTCCCGACGCTGCTCAAGGGCGGCACCTGCCTGATCGAGGAGCGCTTCGACCCCGCCCGGGCGCTCCGGCTCATCGACGACGGCCGGGTCACGGTGCTCTTCGGGGTCACCTCGATGTACCTGGCCATCCAGAACCAGCCCGGCTTCGCCGAGGCCGACCTCTCCGGCCTGCGGCACGCGCTCTCGGGCGGCGCTCCGATCCCCGAGTCGCTGCTGCGCACCTGGGCCGAGCGCGGCGTCGGCATCATCCAGGGCTACGGCCTCACCGAGAGCTCCCCCGGCGCGACGATGCTGCGCGCGGTCGACACCGTCCGCAAGGCGGGCACCGCCGGCACCGCCTGCTTCTTCACCGACGTCCGCGTCGCCCGGCCCGACCTCGCGGGCGTCGACGTCGGCGAGCCGGGCGAGGTGCTGGTCTCGGGGCCCAACGTCACCCCCGGCTACTGGCGCAACCCGGAGGCCACGGCGGCCGCGTTCAGCGACGTCGGCGGCGAGGCCTGGCTGCACACCGGCGACCTGGCCACCCTCGACGACGAGGGCTACCTGCGCATCGTCGACCGGGTCAAGGACATGTACATCTCCGGTGGCGAGAACGTGTACCCGGCCGAGGTCGAGGCCGCGATCCACCACCACCCGGCCGTCGCCGAGTGCGCCGTGATCGGTGTCGCCGACGAGCGGTGGGGCGAGGTGGGCCGGGCCTTCGTGGTGGTCCGCGAGGGTGAGAGCCTCGACGAGCAGTCGCTGCTGGCGCACCTCGACGGGCGCTTGGCCCGCTACAAGATCCCCCGCTCGGTCGTCTTCTTGACCGAGCTGCCCCACAACGCCTCCGGCAAGCTGCTGAAGAGGGAGCTCAACCGATGACCTACCAGCCCCGCATCGACGTCGACGCGGTCCGTGCCATCGACGTCCACGTGCACGTCGAGGCCGACGAGCACGACCACCTCGCGCTCGACCAGGAGCTGATGGACGCCTCCGCGGCGTACTTCCGCAGCTCGGAGAAGCGGACCCCCACCGTGGCCGACCTCGCCGAACGGTACCGGTCCGCGGGCCTGGCCGCCGTCGTCTTCACCGTCGACGCGACGACCGCCACCGGCCATCCGGCCCTCTCGAGCGAGGAGATCGCCGAGCAGGCCGCCGAGCACGCCGACGTGCTCGTCCCCTTCGGCTCGGTCGACCCCCACCAGGGCCCCGAGGCGGTGGCCCGGGCGCGGCGGCTGGTCACCGACCACGGCGTGCGCGGGTTCAAGTTCCACCCCAGCCTGCAGGCGTTCGCCCCCGACGACCCCGCCTTCCGGCCGCTGTGGGGTGCCATCGAGGAGCTCGGTGTGCCCGCGCTCTTCCACACCGGTCAGAACGGGATCGGCGCCGGGCTCCCGGGTGGTCGCGGCCTGAAGCTGCGCTACTCCAACCCGATCCTGCTCGACGACGTCGCCGCCGACTTCCCGGGCCTCACCGTGATCCTGGCCCACCCCTCCGTGCCGTGGCAGGGCGAGGCCATCTCGATGGCCACGCACAAGGCGAACGTCTACATCGACCTCTCCGGCTGGCGGCCGAAGTACTTCCCGCCCGAGCTGGTGCACGCCGCCGGCCGCATGCTGGCCGGCAAGGTGCTCTTCGGCAGCGACTACCCGCTCATCACCCCGGAGCGCTGGCTGGAGGACTTCGCCGGGCTCGGTGTGCCCGAGGAGCACCACGAGGCGATCTTGAAGCGCACCACGGCGAGGTTGCTGGGGCTGGCAGGATCATCCTCGTGAGCCAGGAGCCGACCCTGCTGTACCTGGTCAAGCAGGTCGAGCTGGCCATCCGCGCCGGCCTCGACGAGCTGGTCCGGCCGGCGGGGCTCACGGCTCTGCAGTACACCGCGCTGACGGTGCTCGAACGTCACCCCGACATGACCTCGGCGCACCTGGCACGGCGCTCGTTCGTCACCGCGCAGAGCATGGCCGACATGGTGACCACGCTGCGCGAGCGCGGCCTGGTCGAGCGGCACCGCGACCCCGACGACCGGCGACGGCTCGTCCTGGCCCTCACCGACGCCGGCAGTGCCCTGCTGACCTCGTTGCGACCGAAGGTCGAGGCGCTCGAGCTGCGCATGGTCGCTGGACTGAGCGCGACCGAAGCGCGCACCCTGGCGGCGTCGATGCGCAGCTGCCGCGAATCACTGGAACCGGGGACCTGACAGATAGTCAGGAAACCTGTACGTTCCTGATGTGACTGACACCACTCTGCCTACGTCAGAGGCTCCCCGCTCGCGCACCCACCTCAACGCCGGCACGCTCGTCGCCGCGGCCGGCGCGGTGGCCGTAGCCCAGATCGGACTCTCGATCCCGGCCGTCATCAACGGCTACATCAACCAGGACCTCCACCTGTCCTCGACCACGCTGACGTGGGTCTCGGACGCCTTCTTGGTCCCGGTGACGCTGCTCGAGCTCAGCTTCGGCGTCGTCGGCGACCTCTTCGGCCGCAAGAACCTGCTGGCCATCGGCGCCTTCTTGATGACCGTCGGCGGCCTGCTGGGCTTCTTCACGCCCGAGGGCAAGGTCGCCATCCTGCTCACCGGCCAGGTCATCGCCGGCATCGGCGCGGCGGCGATCTTCCCGACGTCCGTGGCGATGCTGGCCGCGAGCACCCACACCGTCAAGGACCGTGCGCACGCGCTCTCGATCTGGGCCGCGGCCCTGACCGGCGCCGGCTTCATCTCGCCGGTCATCGCCGGCGTGCTCGCCCGCATCCACCACTCGGGCAGCGAGTTCGCCAGCTGGCGATACGCCTTCTTGGCCATGGCCGTGCTCGCCCTGCTGAGCGGTGTCATCACGCTGCTCGGAGCGCAGAACACCGCCGCCCCCGAGGGCCGGTCCCTGGACTGGCCGGGCCAGGTCACCATCGCGATCGCCCTCTTCGCCCTGCTCTACGCCGTCATCCAGGGCGCCGAGGACGGCTGGGGCAGCGCCACCGTCATCGGCGGCTTCGTGGTCGCCGTGCTCGGCCTGATCGCCTTCGTCGCCATCGAGCGGCGGGTGTCGAAGCCACTGCTCCAGCTCGACCTCTTCAGCAACCGGATGTTCACCGTCTCCGCGGTGGTCACCGTGATCGGCATGTTCGCCTACCTGGGCACGGCGTACACCACTAGCATCCGGCTCTCGGCCATCCAGGAGTACACGCCGCTGAAGACCTCGATCGGGTTCTTCTGCCTCAACGTCATGGGCGTCGTGCTCTTCCCGGTCAGCTCGCGGATGCTGGAGAAGTACAACCCCGGCTGGGTGCTGGCCGGCGGCATGGGCCTGATCGGCATCGGCGACCTCGTGCTCGCCGCCATCCCCGCCACGAACCTGTCCATCGGCGCCGTCGCCGTGCCCCTGCTGGTGATCGGCGCCGGCTTCAAGATCGCGGTCACCTCCATCACCGTGGTCGCGGTCAACAGCGTCCCGACCAACAAGGCCGGCATGGCCAGCGGCGCCACGTCGATGCTGCGCGACCTCGGCCTCACCCTGGGGCCGGCCATCATCGGCGCCATCGCCCTGACCAACGCCGCGAACTCGATCCAGTCCACCCTCGACTCCACGCCCAAGCTCAAGGCCGCCTACGAGGGCCTCCTCGCCGCCGCGAAGGGCAACCCGAAGCTCGAGCCCGTGGCCGGCGCCCTCCAGTCCGGCCCGCTGGGCCAGAACGCGATCCCCAACCCGCCCAACCCGATCAAGGACGTCGCCTTCCACGCCCTCTCCCACGCCTACGGCATCGGCTACCTCGTCTGCGGCATCGCCGCGGTCGTCGCCGCGCTCATCGCCGCCTTCATGCTCGGCGGCCGGGTGCACAACGACGCCTTCGCCGAGGAGATCGACTGACGTCGGGGCGGGCCTCGACGTAGCCGCAGCTGGTGATGTGCCCCGACCGATGAGAATCGGAGCCACCAGCGGTCTCTCCTGCTGCCGATGACGACAGCGAGGGGAAGCAGATGAGCCGGATCAGGGTCCTGGTGAGCGGAGCGAGCATCGCGGGGCCGGCGCTGGCGCACTGGCTGCACCGCCGGGGCGCCGAGGTGACCGTGGTCGAGCAGACGCGCGGGCTTCGTCCGGGCGGGCAGGCGGTCGACGCGCGCGGGGTGGCCAAGGAGGTGATCCGGCGGATGGGGCTGGAGGCGCAGGTGCGCGCGGTCTGCACCGACACCGCGGGCGCATACACGGTGGACGCGGACGGCACGGTGTTGGAGACCTACAGCGCCGAGGACGATGGCGGCGACGGGTTCATCAGCGAGATCGAGGTGCTGCGCGGCGACCTCTCCCAGGTGCTGTACGACGACACCCGCGGCGACGTCGAGTACGTCTTCGGCGACCGCATCGCCGAGCTCTCGCAGGACGACGAGGGCGTCGACGTCACGTTCGTCAGCGGCGAGCGCCGACGGTTCGAGCTCGTCATCGGCGCCGACGGGCTGCACTCCGCGCTGCGGGGGATGGTGTTCGGACCGCGGGAGCGGTTCGTCCGCCACCTGGGCATGGTGCTGGCGTTCTACACGGTGCCCAACGAGTTCGGGATCGACCGGTGGTTGCTCGACTACCGCCACCAGGGCCGCTCCGCCGGGCTGCGACCCGTGCCGGACCCCGCCCGCGCGATCGCCATGCTGTCCTTCCCCTGCCCCGGCTTCGACGTCGACTACCGCGATGTGGTGGCGCAGAAGGGCCTCCTCCGCGAGCAGCTGGCGGGCTTCGGCTGGGAGACCGACCGGATCCTCGCCCACCTCGACGACACCCCCGACTTCTACCTCGACCAGGTCGCCCAGGTGGTGATGGAGCACTGGTCCGAGGGCCGCATCTGCCTGCACGGCGACGCCGCCTTCAGCGCCTCACCGATGTCCGGCGCCGGGACCGGCCTGGCGCTCGTCGGCGCGTACCTCCTGGCCGGGGAGCTGGCCGCGGCTGACTGGGACCCGGCGGCCGGGTTCGCGGGATACGAGCGACGGATGCGTGCCTATGTCGAGGACAACCAGGCGATCGGACGTATGCACGTCGAGATGGTCACCGGTCCCGCCCCGACCGAGCCGCCGAGCGAGGAGGAGATGGCCACCATGATGGCGCTGGTCGAGCGCGCCATCGGCGGCCCGGACCTGCCCGACTACGCCGACCTGCCCGACCTCAAGCCGGCGGGGTAGGGCTGATCTCTTCGCTTCGGCGGTCATGTCGCCGCCTGCGCACGTCCGGGCTCTCTAGGCCGGGCGCATCTCCCCCCATCGTGCTGGCTCCACGGCGTCACGCTACGACGACCCGAGTGCCACACTCGACGCGATGAGCCGCGCCACGGACGGCCCGATGCCGCAAGGCCCGCCCCGGGGGAGCACGCCGTGGGGTGAGTCCGCCGGGCGCGCGGACACCGCGATCGCCTTGCTGATCGGCTTGTGTTTCGCGTACTCGATCGCGCTCTGGCCGCTCGTCCCGGCGCTGATCGGGTCTCATCCGCTGCTGCTGCAGATCATCAGCGGGTCGACCTTGGCCGAGGTGACCGTCGGGGCCCACAGTCGGCTGGGCGAGCTTCCGCTGTGGTGGGCGGTGGTCGCCGGGGTTCCGGGCACGATGATGTTCGACTGGGTGTTCTGGTGGGCCGGGCGGCGGTGGGGCGACCGCGCGCTGCACCTGTTCCTGGGCCGCGACCCTTCCCCGCGAGGCGTGGCCAGACGCGAGCTGCGTTCCGCTCGGCTGGAGCGGATGGCCGAGCGGTTCGGTCCGGTCGCCGTCGTGCTCGCCTACTACCTCCCGCTGCCGTCGCTGCTGATCTATGCAGCCGCCGGCTTGTCGGGGATGCGTCTTCGCACCTTTCTCGCCCTCGACACGATCGGCACCCTGTTGTGGGTCGCCCCGGTCGTCGGCCTGGGCTACGCCATCGGTCAGCCCGCCGTGGACGTCGTCCACCGCATCGACCACTACTCCACGCTCCTCGTCATCGCCGTAGTGGTGGTCGTGGTTGGCATCCAGGCTCGGAGACGCCACAGCGCCTCCACCTGACGATTCGTGAGCCCACGCGGGCGGCAGCACCGTCCACCTCGAGACAGCCACTCACCTCCTGCTGAAGATGACCTTCCCGTGCTTTCCGGTGCGCATCTCGTACGTGGGGTCGTGGGCTCGGGCGTGGTGGTGGGGGCACAGGCTCATGCCGGTCATGTCGGTCATGTCGGTGTGGCCGCCGCGGGACCAGGGTCGGGGGTGGTGGACGTGGCCGCGCCACGCGGGCCAGTCGCAGTCCTGGGCGCGGCAGGTCTTGTCGCGGCGGTGGATGCCGGTGCGCTGGGGACCGTTGTGGAGACGTCGGTCTCGGCCGAGGTCGAGGACTTCGGACTTGCCGCCCAGCACGACGGGGAGGATGCCGGCCTCGCAGGCCATGCGGCGGGCCTCCCGGGCCGGGAGGTCGACGGTGCCGTCGAGGGTCGCGACGCCGGCTTCGGTGAGGCGGGCGGTGAGGTCGTCGAGGCTGAGGTCGACCACGACCCGGGCGGAGACGCCACCGGCGTGGGGCATCTGCCCGGCGGGTAGGCGTTCGAGGAGCTCGCAGAACACCGCCGCCCGACGCTGGGGTGCGTCGAGCCGCTCACCAAGGCCGTCGGTGGCGTCAGCGCCGGTGTGGGTGGCGCGCTGGTGCTTCGGCGCGGCCCAGGCGGTGAGCAGCTTGTCGAGGAGGTGGCCGTGGGGTGCCGTCAGGACGCCCTTGATGGCGTAGGTGCCGTCGCCGCGGTCCCAGAGCTCGAGGCGGCGGCGCTCGATGGCGCGGCGGTACTCGGCGTCGACGGCGGCTGCCTCAGGGGCTTCCGCGCGGTCGGGAGCGACGACGCGGAGCAGGTGACGGCCCAGGCGGCGCAGCTGGTCGGGGTCGTGGTCGGCGCACAGGTCGATCAGGTGTGCCTCGGCCTGGGAGTGCAGCTCGGCCGGGAGATCGGAGGGGAGCTGGTCGAGGGTGGCGACGACGACCTTGGCCTGGGGCTCGGAGAGGTGTCCGTGGGCCATCGCGGTGCGCAGCGGTTCACGGGTGTCGAGGGCGGCGGCCAGGGTGAGGCGGGCACCGCAGGCTCGGGGAGTCTGGCGGGTGGCGCGGACCCAGGCGGTCTTGGCGTCGCGGTCGCGGGTGGCGGTCTGGTGAGCGAGCCGGAGCTCGGTCTCGTCGATGCGGTTGCCGATGCGGTGGACCAGCTCGCGGGCCTCGGTGAGCTCGGCGTCGTCCAGCCCGAACACGGCTGTGTCGGCGTGCTCGTCGAGGGCGGTGTCGACCGTGCGGAGCAGGGTCAACAGTGGGCTGGTCATGGCTCTACTCAAGCCGTGCCCACCGACAGTTTTCTCAGCGTGGTAAGGGTTCTGGGCGTCGAGGCCGGTTCTTTCTGAGATTCTCTGGCCGGCAAGAATCGTCGGTTCGGCAAGGAGGAGGCGCGGGTTTCGAGACGGTCGCGGACGAGCTCCTCAACCAGCGGCCTCACCGCAGGCGCGGGTTTCGACGGTCGCGGGCGACCAGCCAGCGCGGCTAGGCGTCGTCCGCGGCCACCGAGACGAGGTCGTCGTCGGGGGTGGGCTGCTTGGCCACGTGGCGGCCGCGGGTGCGCAGCCTGGCCAGCAGGGGCGGCGACTCCAGGGCCGGGCCGCGGCCGTCGAGGAACACCTCCATCTGCGGCGTCTGCGGGCGGGCGCCGCCGGCGAGGTAGACCGCGATCGCCACGACGGTGCCGACCAGCACGATGACCAGGCTGATCCACAGCACGGTGCGGGTGCCGCCGGCCGAGGAGCCGCCGAGGGCGCTGACGAGGTAGACGAAGATCGGGGCGATCATGAACGCGGCCACGGCCCGCAGCAGCTCCACCATGGCGAAGACGCGCTGCAGCGTGGGCGAGTACTGGGTGAACCCCGCACTGAACAGGGCGGGGGCCACCGTGGCTCCCAGGCCGACGCCGGTCAGACCGGAGCCGACCAGCGCGACCGTGGTGCCGGCCGGCACCTGCAGCATGAACACCACGATGCCGGCGGCCAGGAAGCCCATGCCGATCGGCGGCAGGTAGATCAGCGAGCGCCGCTCGATCACCAGGCCCAGGCAGACCGCGGCGATCAGAGCGCCGGCGAGCTCGGGCAGGTAGAGCAGCCCCGCCTGGAGCGGCCCACGCTCGGCACTGACCAGCGACAGCGTCAGCTCGCCGACCGAGACCGACGCCGCGGCGGCGCACAGCGCGATCGTCAGCCCCGAGATCGGGATGGTGCTGCTCAGCAGCGGGCCCAGCGGCAGCAGCGGATTGGCGCTGCGGACCTGGATCACGATCAGGAGCACGATGATCGCCAGTCCTGCGAAGAGCGGAAGCGCCGTGCGGGTGGACCAGAACGCGTGCGAGGTCAGCTCGGAGGCGCCGTAGAACGCGGCGATGGAGCCGACGGCGGCCAGCAGGATCGCCAGCGGGTCCTTGGGCGCGTCGCGGTTGGCCGGCGGCGTGTGGTCGTAGGTGAGCACGGTGAGCACGAGCGCCGCGACGGCGACGCCGGCCACCACCCAGAGCAGCGGGCGCCACTGGTCGGCGTCGGCCTGGATGCCGCCGATGGTGGGACCCAGGGCGACCGCCCCGAAGATGCAGATGCTCATCGTGACGGAGGTGTAGCGCAGCTTCTCGGGTCCGAAGCCGAGGGCCAGCGGCGGGACGGCCGCGATCAGCAGCAGGCTGGTGGTGAGCCCCTGCAGCACGTGGCCGACGATGAACATCGCGGGGTCGACGGCCGCGGCCAGCAGCACCGAGCCGACCACCGAGAGGGCGGCGTAGGTCACCAGCATGATCCGCTGGGGCAGGTGCTGGGCGAACACGACGGCCAGCACCGTGCCCAGCGCGTACCCCGCGTTGCCCAGGCCCAGGCCGAGCGAGAGCGTCTGGTCGTCCATGCCCAGGTCGCGCGAGATCAGCGGGGCCAGCGGGGAGAGCGCCGAGGACAGCGCGAGATAAGGAACCAGCGCCAGCAGCGCCATGGTGGCGACCGCCGGGTAGCGACCGGCCAACGGACCCGAGGGAAGACTCATGTCACCTTTCCGACCGCCGGCGACGTCGCGTCGGGCCAGCGGTGAAGCGCGCGTCGACGCCCCCGAGGACGCCGTGGATCTGTCTCGTCACGACGCCGGTGTCGCGAGCGGGTGGGGCACCGGGTTCACGGCTGCGTACTCGGGCTCCGACACGACCCAACCCGGCGCGGCCGACGGGCATTCCCCTCGGGCGGCAGCCGATGGGTATTGACGCGTGACGATCACCACTGCCGCCACGGGCCGGGGTGCGGCGTCGGCGGTGGGGTGGTCTCGACGCGCCGGCTCGCAGGGCTCGCCGAGCTGCTCGACCACCGCACGACGCGGCGCCGCGCTACACGGCGCGGGAGGTCAGCCGGCGGGCTTGTTGGGCCAGCCGGTGTAGCACTCCGCCAGCCACGCGCGGCCGTTCTCGGAGCTCACCAGCGACTCCAGCTCGCCGAGGTGGCGGCGGTCGTCGAAGTCGGAGTCCTCCTCGGTCGTGTGGAGCATGGTGGTCATCCAGTAGGAGAAGTGCTGGGCGCGCCAGACGCGGGCCAGGGCCCGCTCGGCGTAGGCATCGAGGGCGTCGTCCTTGCCGGCGAAGAAGCGCTCGAGCTCCTCGGCCAGCACGCGGACGTCGGCCAGGGCCAGGTTGAGGCCCTTGGCTCCGGTGGGCGGGACGGTGTGGGCGGCGTCGCCGGCCAGCACCAGGCGGCCGTAGCGCATCGGCTCGCAGACGAAGGAGCGGAACGGCAGCACCGTCTTCTCGATAATGGGTCCCTGCTGCAGCTCGAAGCCGTCCTCGCCGGCGACGCGGGTCTGCAGCTCCTCCCAGATGCGGTCGTCGGACCAGGCGTCCACGTCCTCGTCGGGCGAGCAGCCGAAGTACATCCGCTGCACCTTGTCGGTGCGCTGGCTGATGAGGGCGAAGCCGCGCTCGGAGCGGGAGTAGATCAGCTCGTCGTAGGACTGCGGGGCCTCGCACAGGATCCCGAACCAGGCGTAGGGGTAGGACCGGAACAGCTCCTCGCGGCCCTCGACGTGCTGACGGGTGACGCTGCGGGAGCCGTCGGCGCCGACGACGACGTCGCACTCGATGTCGTGGCGCTCGCCGTCGGCGTCGGTGAACCGCATCCGGGGACGCTCGCCGTCGGTCGTGGCGCGGACGTCGGTGATGTCGGAGTCGGTGACGGCGAAGCGGACGTCGCCGCCGTCGCGCTCGCGGGCCTTGGCCAGGTCGACGAAGACGTCGGTCTGCGGGTAGAGCGTGGTGGTGGCGCCCACCAGCTCCTGGAAGTCGATGCGGTGGTGCTCGCCGTTGAACCGCAGCGAGATGCCGTCGTGCTCGCGGCCCTCGGTGAGCACGCGGTCGCAGGCTCCGGAGTCGACCAGCAGCCGGACGCTGTCGTGCTCGAGGATGCCGGCGCGGTGGGTGGTGGAGATGGTCTCGTAGTCGCGGGTGTCGACGGCGACGGAGTCGATGCCGGCACGGGCGAGCAGGTGGGAGAGCATCAGGCCGGCCGGTCCGGCGCCGACGATGCCGACCTGGGTACGACTACTGCTGCTCATCGAGCACCTTCGAGGCGACGGCGAACGCCCGGTTCGCGGCGGGGACCCCGCAGTAGACGGCGCACTGCAGGAGGATCTCGCCGATCTCCTCGGCACTCAGTCCGTTAGTGCGGGCGGCTCGCACGTGCATGGCCAGCTCCTCCCAGTGACCGTGCGCCACGAGGGCGGTGAGCGTGACGGCGCTGCGCATGCGCCGGTCCAGCCCCGGTCGGGTCCACACCTCACCCCACGCGTAGGAGGTGATGAAGCGCTGGAAGTCCTCGGTCAGCGGCGTCTTCGCCGCCACGGCGCGGTCGACGTGCGCGTCGCCGAGCACCTCGCGCCGCACCGTCATGCCGTCGTCGTAGCCCACTGGTCCTCCAGGTCGTCGATCACGGTGGCCGGGTCCTCGGCCGGGGGCAGGTGGGCGACGCCGCGGATCACGGTCGCCTCCGGGAGCTGCGAGGGCGGCACGACGGCGTCGTGCTCGCCGACGTAGCTGGCCAGCGGGACGCGGGCCTCGCCGATGCGCTCGCGCAGGTCGAAGTCGGCCAGCGCGGCGCAGACCAGGGTGTAGGAGGTGTCGTCGACCGCCACGAGCTCGTCGAGGAGACGTCCCACCACCCGCGGCTGCCGCTCGGCGAACCCGGGGGCGAACCAGCGCTGGGCCGAGCCCGCGACCACCGCCGAGGTGCCACCGCGGCGTACCAGCTCGATGCGCTCGGCCCACACGTCGGCCTCAGCGATGCGCGGCGCCGAGGCCAGCGTGGCGACGTCGGCCACCGGGCCGGGGTCCAGAGCGAGCTCGAACCCGACCGCTCCGCCCACGGAGACGCCGGCGTAGCGGACCCGACGTCCCTCGCCGTGCTCGACGGCGAAGCCGCGGACGGCCGCGGCAAGGTCGGCGATGGAGAAGGACGCCGTCGTCGACGGGCCGTTGCCGTGACCGGGCAGGTCCCAGCCGACGACCTCGCGGTCCTCGGCCAGCCGCGGGACGCACTGCTCCCACAGGGTCGCGACGCCGGTGCCGAGCGAGGGGCCGAGCAGGAGCAGCTCGCGGCTCCCCCGGTCGCCGCCCAGCGCGGTGAAGGTCAGCTCAACCATCGGCCCGGTCCCTCCCGGCCGCACGGGCCAGCGCCTCGTCGACGAAGGCGCCGGCGGCGCCCAGGTAGTGATCGACGTCTGTCACGCCGCGGCTCTCGGCCAGCAGCGCCTCGGCGTTCTCCTCGGCGCGCCGGCGCATCAGGTCGACGTCGACCTGCAGCCCGGCGGTCAGCTCGGCGACCTGGCTGGTGGCCACGATCCCCAGCCCCAGCAGGCGTTGCAGCGTCGGCCACTCGGCGTGCCAGGCACCGTCGGGACGCTGGTCGACGGCGTTGCCGGCGGCCAGGTGCAGCGTGGCGCCGAGCTGCGGGGCCTGCATCGAGGCCGACCGGACCACGGTGGCGAGCACCGGGTTCTGCTTGTGCGGCATCGTCGAGGATCCGCCGGCGCCGTCGCGGGCACCCTCACGCACCTCGCCGTTCTCGGCCCGCCCGAGCAGGAGCACGTCGGCGGCGATCACCCCGGCGGCGTCGAGCGCCTCCACCACGGCGTCCCCTGCGCGGGTCACGGGCGTACGCCGCGTGTGCCAGGGCAGCCCGGGCCAGGCCAGACCGAGCTCGTCGGCGAAGTCGGCCGCCGTGGCCACCGGGTCGGCCTCGAGCACGGTGTCGGCCAGCGACAGCGTGCCGGCCGCTCCCCCGCACTGCACGGGCACGACACGGCGCACCGCACGCACCCCGTCGCGGGCGTCGAGCAGCCCCACCAGCCACTGCGCGGCCACCAGGCCGAAGGTCACGGGCACGGCGTACTGGGTGAGCGTGCGGCCGGCCATGACCGCGTCGCGGTGGGTGCGGGCCAGGTCGGCCAGCGAGCCCACCGCGGCATCGAGGGAGTCGGTGATCGCGACCAGTGCGTCACGGGTGAGCAGCTGCAGCGCCGTGTCGAGGACGTCCTGGCTGGTGAGCCCACGGTGGATGAGCGGCGCGACGTCGTCGGAGGCGGCGGCGCGCAGCGCGGCGACGAGCGGGGTCACGGGATTGCCGGTGGGATCGGCGTCGAGGTCGAGCCCGGCCACCTCGGGAAGCTCCAGGCCGGCCGTGACCTGCAGCCAGGCCGCTTCGACCCGGACCATGGCCGCAACCAGCGCGGCGTCGTCGACCAGGCCGCCGGAGCGCTGCCACCCCGGGGTCAGCAGGCTCATGTGAAGTCCAGGAAGACGGTCTGCTCCTCCCCCTGCATCCGGACGTCGAACACCAGCGCGTCGCCCTCGCGGCGGGCGGTCATGCGGTCGCGCTCGGCGGTGTCGAGGGAGTCGAGGAAGGAGTCGGTGGCACCGGGGAGGTAGATGCGCGTGAACAGCACGTCGAGCAGGCCACGAGCGAAGACTGCCACGGCGATGAACGACGCGTCGGGCTCGACCGTGCTGAACCGGTACTCGCCGGCGTTGTCGGTGGCGCACCGGCCCCACCCGGTGAACGGCACGCCGTAGCGGCGCAGCGAGCCCGGGACCTGCGGCACGACGCCGTCGATGCCGGCCTGCCGGATCTCCAGCAACGCGTCGGGCAGCGGCGCTCCGTCGCCGTCGTAGACGCGACCGCGCAGCGTGAGCGAGCCCGGGGAGCCCCACGGCACCAGCTCGTTGTCACCGGGGTAGGGCAGGGCGTAGTGGAAGAAGGGGCCGACGGTCTGGCCGGGGGTCGCGGGCAGCGTGCGCTCAGTCATCGGTCGCCTCCATCGGGGTCGTCCTGCTGCCGGTGAGCACGATGTCCCAGGAGTAGCCGAGCAGGAACTCCGGCTCGGAGACGTCGTGGTCGTAGCTGGCCACCAGTCGCTCGCGGGCCTGCGGGTCGGTGATCGACTGGTAGATCGGGTCGAGCGCGAAGAGGGGGTCGCCGGGGAAGTACATCTGGGTGACCAGCCGCTGGGTGAAGTCGGTGCCGAACATCGAGAAGTGGATGTGCGCCGGCCGCCAGGCGTTCTGGTGGTTCTTCCAGGGGTACGGGCCGGGCTTGACGGTGACGAAGGTGTAGCGGCCGTCGTCGTCGGTCAGGCAGCGGCCCATCCCGGTGAAGTGCGGGTCCAGCGGCGCGGGGTGCTGGTCGCGCTGGTGGATGTAACGACCGGAGGCGTTGGCCTGCCAGACCTCCACCAGCTGGCGGCGCACGGGACGTCCATCACCATCCAGGACCCGCCCCTGGACACGGATCCGCTCCCCCAGCGGCTCTCCGCCGTCCTGGATGGTGAGGTCGGCCTCCAACGGGTCGACGTCGGTCGGCCCGAAGACCGGGGCGAGCAGCTCGGCCCCCTCGGGGTCGGCCTGCTTCAGCGCCTTGGTGGGGTGGCGCAGGATCGAACTGCGGTACGGCGCGTAGTCCAGGCGCGGCTGCGGACCGCTGGGGTCCTTGGCGTAGGTGGCGATCTCCTCGCTGATCGTCGCTTGGCTGTCGAGCGGTGTGGGCACCCGATCAACGCTAGGCAAGCGTGGGCGTGGCGGTCGACACTAGGATTCCGGCCAGTGGAAGGAGGCTCGTGTCGGGCAATGCAGCACGATCGGGCGTCAGCGTGGTCTCGCGCGCGATGGCCGTCCTCACGACCTTCGATCAGGACCACGCCCGGCTCACCCTGACCGAGATCGCGCGCCGCGCCGACCTGCCGCTCGCCACCGCCCACCGGCTGGTGGGGGAGCTCGCCCGCGCCGGCGCGCTGACCCGCGCGGAGGGCGGGGAGTACGTCGTGGGCCGCACGCTGTGGGACGTCGGCCTGCTGGCCCCGGTGCAGGTCGACCTGCGCGAGGTGGCCGCCCCCTTCCTCCAGGACCTCTACGGCGCCACCCTGGCCACCGTCCACCTCGCCGTGCGCGAGCGGCTGCGCGCCCTTTACGTCGACCGGCTCGTCGGCAACCGCTCGGTGCCGGTGGTCAGCCGGGTCGGCTCCCGGCTGCCCCTGCACTCCACCGGCGTCGGCAAGGTGCTGCTGGCCCACGCTCCCGCCGACGTCCGCGAGCAGGCGCTGCTCTCGCTCGAGCAGGTCACGCCGTTCACCGTCACCCAGCCGGCGCGGCTGCAGCGCCAGCTGACCCGCGTGCTGACCGACGGCTTCGCGACGACGAGTGAGGAGATGAGCCTGGGCGCCTGCTCGGTGGCCGTGCCCGTCGCCGACCGCCGCGGCGACGTCGTCGCCGCCCTGGGCATCGTCGTGGCCAGCCTGCGCCGCGACCAGGGTCGGCTGGTCTCGGCCCTCACCGTCGCGGCGAAGGGGATCGGGCGGAGTCTGGCGTAGGGGTGCGACCGCCAAAGTCGTGCACTTGCGGAGTTTGGTGCGTGACAAATCGGGCGGACCCCCGGATTGTCTTCGCAAGTGTGGGGTTTTGGCGCCCTTTGGCACCCCGGGGCACCCCCGGCCGGCCACCTCCCGGCACCCTCACCGCCGCACCCGCCCGTCGTAGGCCTGGGCGGCCGAGAACACCGCCTGCACGTAGTCCCAGGAGTGGTTGTAGGCGAACACCGCGGTCCCCCAGCCGGCGCCGGTGGCGAGGTCGTGGCCGTCGGCGCACAGGTAGCGGCCAGCAGCCAGGGCGGCGTCGTCGAGGTCGTCGACGTCGGCGCGGCCGTCGCCGTCGCCGTCGGCGGCCCAGCGGTCCCAGGTGGAGGCCAGGAACTGCATCGGGCCCTCGGCGTGGCTCCCGTCGGGCAGCACCGGCCCCGTCACCGGCGCCGAGGGCACCGCGTCGGCACCCAGGGCGCGGCCGCCGACGGTGCCCTGCTGGGACTCCACCCAGCCGATGCCGGCCAGCGTCGTCCAGCCGAGGTGGCACGAGGGCAGCTCACGAGCGAGGCTGATCTCGGCGCGCCCGTAGGCGCGCAGTGCCGGGCGCGGGATGCCCGTGGCCGCCGACGTGCGTCGCACCCACGCCGGTGCCGGGGCCGGCACCACGGCGCCGGTCGAGGCCGCCGGCACGAGGTCGACGACGGCCGGGGCGGCCGTGGGCAGGCGACCGGCCGTGAGGTCGGCCAGCTCCGGGCTGGTGCCACCGCGGGCGACCAGCGAGACCAGCACCAGCGAGCCGAGCAGTGCCGCGACGACACCGACCGCCCGCAGCCGCGTCACCCGAAGCGGCCGTTGACGTAGTCGTTCGTGCGCTGGTCCTGGGGGGCGTTGAACATCGCGTAGGTGTCGCCGTGCTCCACGATGACGCCGGGGGTGCCGTGGGAGGCGAGGAAGAAGGCGCAGGTGTCGGAGACCCGCGCGGCCTGCTGCATGTTGTGGGTGACGATCACGATCGTGACCTCGCGGGCCAGGTCGAGCATCGTCTCCTCGATGACCCGGGTGGAGGTCGGGTCCAGCGCCGAGCACGGCTCGTCCATCAGCAGCACCCGCGGCCTGATGGCCAGCGAGCGGGCGATGCACAGCCGCTGCTGCTGACCGCCGGAGAGACCGCCACCGGGGGCGTCGAGGCGGTCGCGCACCTCGGTCCACAGCCCCGCCCGGGTCAGGCAGGACTCGACCAGCTCGTCCTTCTCGGCGCGGCCGGCCCTGGTGCCGGTGAGCTTCAGCCCGGCGAGCACGTTCTCCTGGATCGACATCGCCGGGAACGGGTTGGGCTTCTGGAACACCATCCCGATCGCACGGCGGGCGGCGGTGAGCCGGAACTCAGGGTCGTAGAGGTCGACGCCGTCGAGCAGCACCTCCCCGGCCAGCTGCGCCGAGGGCACGAGCTCGTGCATCCGGTTGAGGATGCGCAGGAACGTGGACTTGCCGCAGCCCGAGGGCCCGATGAGGGCGGTGATGCCGCCGGCCGGCATCGTCAGGGACACCCGGTCGAGCACCTGGCGCTCGCCGAACCAGGCCGAGATCTCCCGGGCCTCCAGCTCGGCGAGCCCGGCGTGACCGGGCCGGTCGGGCTGGTCGCCGGGGTGCGCCGGCAGCAGGGTGGTCTGGTCGTCGGCGAAGAGGCTCACGGTGACTCCTGGTGGGGAACGCTGGTGGGGAACGCCGGTGGGCCGGGGCGGAGTGCCCCGGCCCACCGGGTCGGACGGTGCTACTTCTTGCGCTTGACCGTGATGGTCTTGGCCACGCCGACGACGTTGCCGTCGCCGACGTAGCTCACGGTGAGCTTGTTCTTGCCCTTCTTGAGCTTGGCGATCTTGAAGGAGATGGTCGCGACGCCGTTGCGCAGCGAGCCGACGCCGATCGTCTTGGCGCCCTTCTTGATGACCACCGCGCCGGTCGGCGTCACGCCGGCCGCGGCGATGCGCACCGTGGCGGTGTACTTCGTGGCCTTGTGGTGCTTCTTGGCCTTGGCCAGCTTCACCTTCACGCCGGTGATGGCGCTGCCGGCGCGGGTGACGGTCAGCGAGCCGGTGTTGCTGCTGCCCAGGTGGGTGGCGTCACCGGAGTAGCTGGCGGTGATCGGGTAGGTGCCGGCCGGCAGGCTCGAGGGGATCGCGATGCTGGCCTGGGTGCCGCTGACCGCGCCGACGCCGGTGAAGCCACGTCCGTTGATGGAGACGAAGCCGGTGCCGCCGTTGGCCACGGTGATGACCGCGTTGGAGCCCGCCCCGAAGACACGGACGCCGCCGGTGACGCTCAGCGAGCTCTGGGTGGTCGGGACGCCGCTGCTCTGCCCGGCCGGGTTGACGGTGAAGTTGGACGTGCTGGCCGTCGTGGCCACGCCGCAGCTACCACCGCTGCCGGCGAGCGCCATCTGGCGGAAGCCGTCGTTCTCGATGATGCTGGTCGCCGCGCTGCTGCACAGGAAGCTGTTGTTCGAGCTGGTCTGCTGGAACAGGTTGAGCAGAGCCGTGGAGGCGTTGCCCCGCACGACGTTGTAGACCGCGCGCTGCGCGACCCAGCCGTTCTCGACCCGCACCGTGGAGTCGGCGCGACCCCGCGAGAAGGGTGCGACGGCGTCGGGGTCGTTCTTGATCGCGGTCGGGTCGTGCTCCTGGGTCTCCACGACGTTGCTGGCCAGGGTCGGGGCCACACCGCCGTTGGCCGCCTGCAGCTGGGCCAGGAAGAACGTCCTGGTGCCCGAACCGGTCTGCGGGATGTAGGGGTGGATCGGGGCGTTGTTGCCACCGAGCTGAGCCCAGTTGGTGAAGGTGCCGTTGTAGATGCCCAGCACCTGACCGATGGACAGCGCGGTCGGAGCGTTGGACGCGACCGACGCCGAGACCACCGTCGTCAGGTAGTCGACGGCGAAGGGGTAGGCGACCAGACCGGCGTTGGTCTCGGCCGTCGAGAGGCCGGAGGAGGAGCGGGCGAAGTCGACGCTGGGGTTGCTGGGGCTGTAGAGCAACGCCTTGCCGGCGCCGGAGCCGTTCGGTCGGGCGATCGAGTTGGTGCCACCGGTCACGGCGTTGCTGCGGATGGTGATGGGGGCCGTGGTCGAGGTGGCACCGGTGCACGGGTAGGTCGTGTTCGCCGCGTAGGTGCAGGCGTCCCACGAACCGATGCGACCGGTGCTCAGACCGTTGTTGAAGGCGTCGGCCAGGTCCTTCATGACGAACTGCGTGGTGTCGGAGCCGACACCCACGAAGTCACCCGCACCGGGCGTGAACTGGACGGTGCCGTTGTTGGGGTCGGCCAGGGCCGGAGCCCCGATGGCCAGACCCGAGGCGACCAGGGCGGTCACCGCGATCCCGGCGCGGAGTTTGTTCGCAAACATCGTTGTTCTCTCCCGATGTACGGTCATGCGCGGATAGGTGAGTCGATCTGTCCTTCACACCGGGGGCGGTCGTTGCCGCGGCCGCCCTCGGGCCTTGCGCGTGGTGCGTCTTCAGTTGTGGGTCCAGGTGAGCCGCCGAGAACGGCTCACATCAGGTTCGGGAGCAGCCGCGCCGTGGTGTCGGTGGTGAACCAGGCCAGCGTCAGCACCACCGGCGAGGCCACCACCCACACCAGGGCGTGGGAGAAGCGGTGCCAGGCGACGGTGACGACGTACGCCGCGCCCAGCAGCAGCGCCAGGCACAGCGCGAGCACGGGGAGCGCGGAGGAGTCGGTGCCCATCGGCAGCTGTCCGGCGTCGACGGAGGCCGGCTGGCCGCCGCCGGGCTGGAAGCCCTTCGTCGCCACGGCGTCGACGTACACGGCGGTGGTGGGACGCAGCCAGGCCAGCGCGCCGCTGCCCTCCGCGGTGACCAGGGTCAGCCTGCTCTGGGCGCCGGTGACGGCGGCGGGCACGGGGTCGCCGGCGTGGCGCACGTCTTGGACCCGGTAGACCACACGGCCCTGGCTCATCTGCACGACGGCCTCGTCGCCAGGGTGCAGCTTCGTGATCGAGCCGAACGGAGCGCCGTAGGTGGAGGCGCGCCCCATCACCACCGAGATGCCGCTCTGACCGGGCAGCACCGTGCTGGCGAGGTGCCCCGGCCCGGCACGCAGCACGGTGCCGGTAGTGCCCTCGACGACCACCTGGCGCAGCCCGATCGTGGGGATGGTCAGCAGCGAGACCGGCGTGCCCGGCGTGATGACGCCGCCGGTGGGCGCGGTGGCCGAGGCGAGATCGGTGCGCAGCTGCGGGTAGAGGAGGGCCTGGGCGCGGTTGTGCGAGAGCACGCTGAGGAACGGCAGCTGCACGACCAGCCACAGGCACACCACGGCCAGCAGCGCGAACCAGGTCGAGACCAGGCTCCACGCCTCGGCGGTGCTGCCCGCCCGCACCTGCGGGCGCGGCTGCCGGCGCGGTGCGGCCGGCGCCGACGTGGGGGCCGACGTGGGCGTGGGGCTGGGGGCCGGGGTGGGGCCGACGGTCGCGGCGCTCACGATCGCCCTCCGCTCGCTGCGGCGCGCCCGAGGAACCGGGTGAGCGCGGCCACGAGGCCACCGACCAACCCGAGGAAGAGCAGCCCGGGCAGCAGCATCCCGCCGGTGCCCGACCGGGTCGGCGCGGTGCGCGCGACCAGCTGGGTCTTCGCGGTCACCGGCTGGGACGCCTTCGGGGTCACCGCCTTCGGAGCCGCCGGTGCGGACGCCGGTGCCGAGGCGGGCGCGGCCGCCGCCGGGGCAGGCGCGGCAGCCGGCTCGGCCACCTTGGGCTTGGCCACGGCCGGCGCCTTCTGGGCCAGCACCGCCGCCTTCGTGCGCTGGTCGGCGGCGTACAGCTTGGCCGTCACGCCCTTCTTGGTGATGGGCAGGTAGCCCTGCGGCAGCTGTCCGTTGCCGCGGCCGGGCACCTGCCCCTGAGTGGTGGAGATGTCGATGAACTGGGCGACGCGCTTGGCGGCGTCCTTGTCCATGCCCGACGTGCGCGCGGCGGTGGAGACCACGAGCATCCCCGGGTACGCCGTACGGCTCTTGCGGACCCGCGCCTGGTCGAGGCTGAAGGCGCCCTGCTTGCCGCCGGTCTGCTGGGCCAGCGCCACGGCCGCCGAGAGACCCGCGGTGTCGGGGGCGACGTAGCTGCCGGGGGCGGCCTGCAACGAGGCCACCGGCAGCCCGTAGCGAGCGGCGTCGCCGAGCGTGACCAGGCCGAGCATGAACCGGCTGCCGACGCCCTGCGGCGGGATGCGGCCGAGCTTGTACAGGCCGGTGTTGGTGTCGGTGTCGCAGACCGTGTTGACGTTCGGCCAGCTGAGGATCATCGCGGTCGAGATCTGCTGGAAGGAGCTGACCGGGGCGGCGACCTTGGGCAGGTAGGGCGCCGGATTGTTGGCCAGGCAGGCCTGGCCCGGCGTCGACGGCACGAAGGTGTCGAGGATCGGCCAGGTGCTCACCGGCAGCTTGAGGTTCTTGTACGCCGGGTTGACGGTCATACCCCACGGGTCGGCCTTGCCCTTCATGAAGGCCTTGGCATCGGGGTCGGCCTCGATGTAGGAGGTGATGGCCTTGATGACGTCGGAGGAGGTCGACAGCGAGAGCAGCGTCGAGGCGGCCTCGGAGGAGTGCACCGCGTCGAGACCGGGGTTGAGCTGCTGGAACTCGGGGTCGAGGTTGAGCGAGATCGGGTTGGTGGCCAGCCCCGGCCGCTGCTGCCCCAGGCTCGAGGCCGGGTAGGACATCGTCAGCAGCTTGGCCAGCAGCCGGGCGTTGAGCTCGAGGCTGTCCTCCTGGCCGCCGTTGTCGGGCTTGTCGATGTCGAAGGCGATACCGAACCCGCTCACCGCGGTCGGCGCGAAGCCGACCTTCACGGTCTTGTCGTCGGGCTTGCGCGGACCGGTCACGAGCGCGGCGTCGGCGCCGCCGCTGGCCATCAGCGCGAACGCGGCGTCGTCGGGCATCGTGTTGGCCTGCCAGTTGAACCGCTTCTTGTCCAAGCAGTACGCCGGCGCCCACTGCAGCGTGGCCTGGCGCATCAGCGCCGAGCCGTAGAACGTCACGGGGGTGCCGCTGCCCAGCAGCTGGCAGGTGCTCGGCGGCAGCGCGAACTCCAGCGGGACGCTGAAGCGGTTGCGCCAGTTCGACGGCGACCACCACAGGTAGGGCGAGACCGCGAGGTCGGGGGTGAGCAGGTTGCCGAAGTTGTTGCTGCCGGGGTCGAAGGCGCCGGTCTTGTTGCACGCGGTGTCGGCGTCGGCGCAGCTGATGCCCTCGATCGGCACCACGACCAGCGAGCAGGCCACCGTGTGCGAGCAGCCCAGCGACTCGTTCTCGGCGTCGGTGCGCACCTCGAAGGCGGCGCTGCCGTTGCCGTTGCCGTCGGTGAAGGCCGAGATCTCGTTGGGCGGGTCGGCCGAGCCGACCGCCGCCTCCGGCGGCATCGTCGTCTCGCTGCAGCCCGAGAACGTCTTGCCGGCGGCGCTGACGAACGGGGTGATGTGGACCGACAACGTGGTGTCCGTGCAGTCCGCCGGCAGCGACGAGACCCCCGAGAGGGCGCCGGTGTCGGCGGGGTCGGCGTACTTGTCGTGGCGCCAGGGCGCCTGCGTGGCGTCGGCCTTCTCGGTGCGCTCGTTCCAGGTGTTGGTCCAGCACGTGCTCGGCGACAGCTGCTGGTCGGCGGGCAGGCTCGGGTCGTCCAGGCCCCGGCACTCCATGAGCAGCACCGGGTACTCCTGGTTGAGGCCGTCGACGCCGAAGGGGTTCGCCGCCCGGCCGCCCGAGGGGTGCGCCCCGCTCCAGGAGACGTTGATCCGCTCGCGGGCCTGCAGGTCGGTGTGCTTATCGACGCTGACGGTGACGTCGCGCGAGTCCGCGGTGGTGGTCGTGCCGGAGGCGTCGACCAGATCGCGGGTGAGGTGGTGGGTGGCCGACCAGGCGTCGGAGCCGGCGGCCTGCGCCGCGCCGGCCGTGCCCGGCGCCAGAGCAGGCACCAGCGCGAAGGCAGCGAGGAAGAAGGCCGACAGCGCTGCCGGAAGGCGCCTCATCGCGAGCCCGCCTTCACCGCGGCGCGGCGTCGCATGCCGGCGACGTAGAGGCCTGGCAGCAGGATCAGCGCCAGCAGCTCGAGTGCCGAGACCCAGCCGAACAGCTTCTTGTCACCGGCGTCGCTCGAGCCGAGCGTCGTCGGGTTGGCGTAGACCTGGCCCGTGGCGGCCGCGTTCGTGGCGTCGGAGCTCGGTACCGCGGCGGCCGCGACCGCCTGCCCCGTGGTCGGATCGACTGCAGCGCTGGTGGTGCCGGGCGCCGCGGTGGTGGTGGTGCCGGCGGTGGTGCCGGCGGTGGTCGTCGTGGGCTGGTTGGCGTCGGTCGACGGCTTGCCGGTGCCCGTGGCCGAGCCGCAGGGGCCCGCCCCCTGCTTGTCGCACGCGGCCGGCTGCGGCGCGATCTCGGCCAAGTGGTTCTTCGACAGGTTGCCCGGCACGAAGGTCGGGTTGTTGCACTTGGTGACGTCGCGGCTGGTGAGGTCGACCGCGGGGTCGGCGGTCTTGAGCTTGGCCAGCTGGGAGAAGCCGGCCTGCACCAGGTTCAGCGGCAGCGGGGAGTAGCCGTACGGACCCGCCTTGGCCTGCCCCTGGCACAGTCCGTAGAACATGAAGTCGGCCAGCGTCTGCCGCTTCGCGGTCGTCATCCGCTGGTCGTTCGCCCCGGTCGGGATGATCATGTATGAGTACGACGACAGCGGGTAGGCCCGCGGGTCGGGGTCGGTGTAGACGTTGTTGAGGATCTGCGTGAGGTAGTCCTGCGAGCTCGGGTCGTCGTTGATCTGCGCCTTGGTCAGCGCCACCGCGACGTTGTACTGCGTCGGCTCGACGTAGTAGCCGCCGTTGTTGAGCACCTTGACCACCGGGTAGTGGGCGTTGAGCGGGTAGGAGTACTCGACGTAGCCGATGGTGCCGTTGCCGGCGGCGCCGTCGATGGTGTTCATGACCTGGTCCGAGCCCGACGCCGCGATCTGGCGGCCCTTGCGCGGGAACTGCGACGTGAGCCCGGACTGGCCGTTGTAGGGCCGCCAGATGGCGGGGAACATCGTGTCCAGGTAGCGGGTGAACTGGGCCGTCGTGCCCGAGCCGTCGGAGCGCACGACCGGCGTGATCGGCAGCGCCGGGAAGGCCCGGCCGTTGTTGTCCTTGGTGATCGCCGGGTCGTTCCAGTTGGTGATCTGGTTGGTGAAGATCTTCGCGATGGTCTCGCCGGACAGGCGCAGGTTCTTCACCTGCTGACCGCCGACCTTGAGCTGGTAGGTGAACGCGGTGCCACCGGCCACGATCGGCAGGTACGCGTACTGGCGGCCGTTGCTGGTGTCGGCCTGGTGGGTGACCGGGTCGGTGCCCTGGAACGGGATCTCGGAGATGCCGAAGTCGGTGACGTTGTTGGCGAAGTCCTTGCGGCCCTGGGAGGAGCCGTTGCCGTTGTAGGTGACCTGCATGCCGAGGCTGTTCACGTCGGAGATCCACTGCTGCAAGATCACCTGGCTCCAGGTGGAGCCGGAGCCCTCGATCTCGGCGTAGGACGTATCGCGCATGGCGAACGCCGGCGAGCCCGCGGCGACGCACACGGCGGCCAGCGCCAGGGCGAGGGCGAGACGGATCGAGCGGCTCACGAGGGCCTCCGGGAGAGCGAGCGGACGAGACGAGCACGCAGCGGCGGCTTGGCGCCACGCGGGCGGGCCAGCAGCCGGGCGGTGACGAAGAGGGCCAGCACGAGCAGCAGCAGCACCGAGGCGGTGCCGAAGGCACGCTGGATCGCGACGGGCACTCCGCTGCGCACGGTGGAGAAGATGAACAGCGGCAGCGAGTTCATCACCCCNGATGAGCACCGGCGAGGTCTCGCCGATGCCGCGGGCGATGCCCAGGATGAGGGCGGTGGCCAGGCCGGGCCGGACGGTCGGCAGCACCACGTGCCAGACGACCTTCCAGCGCGAGGAGCCCAGCGCCAGCCCGGCCTCTCGCAGCCCGCTCGGCACCACGCGCAGCACGACGTCGGAGGCGCGGGCGATGATCGGCAGCATCATCACGGCCAGCGCCAGCGCCGCCGCCAGCCCCGAGCGCGGCACGCCGAGGGCGATGATCAGCGTGCTGTAGATGAACAGCCCGGCCACGATCGAGGGCAGCGCGGTCATCGCCTCGACGACGGTGCGCACCAGCCGGGCCGAGCGGCCACCGATCTCGGTCATGAACACCGCGGTGCCGACGCCGAGCGGCAGCGTCACCGCGGTGGCGATGCCGACCTCGATCAGCGAGCCGATGACGGCATGGACGATGCCACCCTTGTCCAGCGGGTCGCTCGGACCGACGCCGGCCATGTCGTGGGTCCAGAAGTTCAGGTGCGTCAGCGGCTTCCAGCCCCGCGCGAAGACGAAGATCAGCGTGCTCAGCAGCGCCAGCCCGACCAGCAGCGCGCCGCCGGTGATGACCCCCTGCGCCACCCGGTCGCGCACGTCGGTCATCGACCCGGTCATCCCCGCGGTGACCGCGGTGAAGACCAGGCCGGCGACGATGCCGACCAGCAGGATCGGCGCGAGCCCGTGTGCCGGCAGCAGCCGTTGGCACACCAGCCAGCCGAAGCCCAGCCCCGCCACCCAGGACCCGATCCGGGCGAACCGCTCCTCGCTCGGCGCCCGGCCGAGCGTGGCCCGCGGCGTCGGCGGCGGGTCGTCGAGGGAACGGGCGGGCAGGTGCGTCGTCGGGACGCCGGTGCCGTGCTGCGGCGTGTGGTGACGGCCGACGTAGGTCGTCGTGTAGGGCGTGATCGACACCTCAGGCGTCCGTTCCGGCGCCGGAGCGGCTGCGGTTGACCACGATCGCGGCGAGCGTGTTGACGATGAGGGTGATGACGAAGAGCACGAAGCCGGCGGTCAGCAGCGCCGAGAGCTGGATGCCGTTGGCCTCCCCGAACTGACCCGCGATCAAGGCCGAGACGGTGTCGGTGCCGATCTCGAGGATGCGCGGCTTGATCGTGAACTCGGGGCTGATGATGAGCAGCACGGCGATGGTCTCGCCCAGGGCCCGGCCCAGGCCGAGCATCGTGCCGCCGATGATGCCGCCGCGGCCGAACGGCAGCACGACCGAGCGGACCATGCCCCAGCGGGTGGAGCCGAGCGCCAGCGCCGCCTCGCGCTCGCCCAGCGGGGCCTGGGAGAACACCTGCCGCATGACGGCGCAGGCCATCGGCAGCACCATCATCGCCACCGCGATGCCGGCGCAGAACGCCGACGCGGTGTAGCGCGAGCGGTCCCAGATCGCGGCGTCCGGATCGGCGTGGACCTTGAAGAAGGGGATCCAGCCGAGGTGCTTCTGCAAGAACAGCGCCACCTGGCTCGCGTGCGGCTCGACCAGGAAGAAGCCCCACAGGCCGTAGATGATGCTGGGCACCGCCGCCATCAGGTCGACGAGCGAGACCAGCACACCGCGGACCCGCGGCGGTGCGTACTCGCTGATGTAGAGCGCCGTGGCCAACGAGAGCGGGAAGGCGAAGAACATCGCCACCGCGGCCACCTCGACGGTGCCGACCAGCACGGCGGCGATGCCGAGCTTGTCGGCGTCGGGCTGCCACTGGGTCTGGGTGAAGAAGTGCAGGCCGTAGTGGCGCAGCGTCGGCACCGACTGCAGCGCCAGGAAGACACCGATCCCGCCGGTGATGAGCAGCACCGTGAGCCCGGTGGTCCGGGCGACGGCGGCGAAGACACGATCGCTGCCGGTGGTGGTCGACGCCAACCGACGAGGGATGGCCGGGGTCGCCGGCTCGTGCTCGTGCAGGACGTGCGGAAGGACGGTCACCTGGTTCCAGTTCGCTCGGTGGCGGATGCGCACCGAACCGTTCTGGGTCTGGGGAAACGGCTCCGCGTGGTGATGTGAACGAACGGCTAACGACCACAGGCGAACCACAGACGTAGCCCGAACGGGTCACGAAACCGGTGCTCGACGGGCCACTCGCGCCCGCTTCGTCCGGCTTCTGATGCGCGGCGTCCGCGGTAGTGGTCTAGCCCGATGCGAACGCCGGAAACCCCTTGTTTGCCTGGGGTTTCGACACCGCGGCGGTCCGCCGGTGTCGCTCGTTGGCCGGCGTGGCGCTCAGCGGCTCGTCGGTCCTCCCGCGGAGCCTGGCCACGACGGGCATACTGCGGGCATGGCCGAGGATCGCGACGAGCAGCGCCCCACCTCAGGGACCGACTCGGAGTCCGACCTGGAGGCCAAGCTCGAGCTGCCGAGCCTGAGCCTGCGGCGACGCCGGGGGAGGAAGCGCAGCGAGCCGGTCGCCGAGGAACCGGCCACCGAGGAGCCGGTCGCGGAGGCGCCCGTGCTGGAGGCGCCCGNNNNCCTGGTGGAGGCGCCCCTGGTGGAGGCGCCCCTGGTGGAGGAACCTGCCACCACCGCCGCCATGTGGTCGCACGAGCTGACGGTGCGACAGGCGGTCGCGCTCCCGACCGCGGCCGCCGCCGCCCGCGCCGCCGAGGACCTCGCCGAGTCGGCGCCCGAGCCCCGGCCCGAACCCGAGACCGAGCACCTGCCCGAGCCCGTCACCGTTCCCGACGAGCCCACCGTCGTGCTGCCGACCGATCAGTCGGAGTCAGCGCCTGAGCCGGAGCCGGAGCCCGAGCCGGAGCCCGTCGCCGCCCGCGAGCGGCGACGTCCCTCCCTGCCTGCGCTGCCGTCCCTGCCCTCGCTGCCCTCGCTGCCCTCCTTGCCGACGCTCCACGCCTCGGGCCGGGTCGCCGCGCTCGTCACCGGCCTCGCGGTCGGGCTGACCGGGGTGCTGCTGGTCTACCTCGCCGAGCAGGGCTGCGCCCTGGTCCGCGACACCACCTCGTGCGGGGGCGTCGGCGTCGTCCTGCTGGTGGCCATCGTCGCGATCATGGTGCTCGAGGGCGCGGCCCTGCTGCGTGCCTTCGTGATCGGCGACGCGCTGAGCACCTCGTTCCTCGCCGTCGGCCTGGTCGCGGTGGTGACCATGGCCTTCCTGCTGGGCATCACCGACCACTGGTACATCGCCATCGTGATCCCGGTCCTCGCCGCCGCCTGCTACGTGCTCTCGTGGTGGGTGACCAGCCAGTTCAGCCACGACGAACCGGTTCGGCGCGAGCCGCACGTCGACGTGTGAAGCGTTGCCGCCACTCGGCAGTCGATCCCCCTACAAGCGGGCGGCGACGAGCTCGGCGATCTGGACCGTGTTGAGCGCGGCACCCTTGCGCAGGTTGTCGTTGGAGACGAACAGCGCCAGGCCGCGGTGGTCGGGGACACCCTCGTCGTGGCGGATCCGGCCGACGTAGGAGGGATCCTGGCCGGCGGCCTCGAGCGGATTCGGGATGTCCGAGAGCGCCACCCCGGGGGCGGAGCCGAGGATCTCGGTGGCCCGCGCCGGGGTCAGCGGACGCTCGAACTCGGCGTTGATCGAGAGCGAGTGACCGGTGAACACCGGCACCCGCACGCACAGGCCGCTGACCGGCAGGCCCGCGATGTCGAGGATCTTGCGCGACTCGTCGCGCAGCTTGTGCTCCTCGACCGTCTCGGCCAGGCCGTCGTCCTCGACCATCGCGCCGGCCGCGGGCAGCACGTTGTAGGCGATGGTGCGCTCGTAGAGCACCGGCTCGGGGAACGCGATCGCCGAACCGTCGTAGGACAGCTCGCGGGCCTTGTCGCCGGCGGCCGCGACCTGCGTGGCCAGCTCCTCGACGCCGGCGATGCCGCCGCCGCTGACCGCCTGGTAGGTCGAGATGATCAGCCGGGTCAGGCCGGCCTCGTCGTGCAGCGGCTTGAGCACCGGCATCGCGGCCATGGTGGTGCAGTTCGGGTTGGCTATGATCCGCCGGCCCTGCAGCGCCGCGTCGATGGTCTGCGGGTTGACCTCGCTGACCACCAGCGGGATCTCGGGGTCCATGCGGAACGCCGAGGAGTTGTCGACCACGACGACGCCGGCCTCGGCGAACCGCGGCGCCAGTCGGCGCGAGGCGGTCGCGCCGGCGGAGAACACCGCGATGTCCAGCCCGCTGGGATCTGCGGTGTCGGCGTCCTCGACGGTGATCTCGCGGTCACCGAACGGCAGCACCGTGCCGGCCGAGCGCGCCGAGGCGAAGAACCGGACGTCGTCCGTGGGGAAGGAGCGCTCGAGCAGGATCTGCCGCATCGCGACGCCGACCTGACCGGTCGCGCCGACCACACCGATGGAGACCATGGATCCCTACCTGCCCGTTCCGCCGTAGACGACCGCCTCGACCTCCGAGGCGTCCAGGTCGAAGGCCGTGTGGGCCGCCGACACCCCAGCATCGACCTCCGACTCGTCGACCACTACCGAGATCCTGATCTCCGAGGTGGAGATCATCTCGATGTTGACCCCGGCGGAGGCGAGTGCGGAGAAGAAGGTGGCGGTGACGCCCGGGTGGGAGCGCATCCCGGCGCCGATCAGCGAGATTTTGCCGATCTGGTCGTCGTACTGCAGCGAGGCGTAGCCGATCTCGGCCTGCAGAGCGGCCAGCGCCTGCATCGCGGTCTGGCCGTCGGTCCGCGGCAGCGTGAAGGAGATGTCGGTCAGGCTCGTCGCGGCCGCCGAGACGTTCTGGACGATCATGTCCAGGTTGATCTGGGCCTCGGAGAGCTTCTCGAAGATGCGGGCGGCGTAGCCGACCTTGTCGGGCACGCCGACCACGGTCACCTTCGCCTCGCTGCGGTCGTGTGCGACGCCGGAGATGATCGCCTGCTCCATGGCCACTTCCTTGGTGATGTCGTCGATCGACCCGGCGATGAGCGAGCCGGGATGGTTGCTGAAGGAGGACCGCACGTGGATCGGCAGGTCGAAGCGGCGGGCGTACTCCACGCACCGCAGGTGCAGGATCTTCGCCCCGCACGCCGCCATCTCGAGCATCTCCTCGTAGGTGACGCGGTCCAGCTTGCGGGCCGTCGGCACGATGCGGGGGTCGGCGGTGAAGACGCCGTCGACGTCGGAGTAGATCTCGCAGACGTCGGCACCGAGCGCCGCGGCGAGCGCCACCGCGGTGGTGTCGGAGCCCCCGCGGCCCAAGGTCGTGATGTCCTTGGTGCTCTGGCTGACGCCCTGGAAGCCCGCCACGATCGCGATCGCGCCCTGGCCCAGCGCCTTCTCGATGCGCCCGGGCGTGACGTCGATGATCTTGGCCTTGCCGTGGGTGCCGTCGGTGATGACGCCGGCCTGGCTGCCGGTGAACGAGCGCGCGTCGTGGCCCAGGCTGGTGATGGCCATCGCCAGCAGCGCCATCGAGATCCGCTCGCCGGCGGTGAGGAGCATGTCGAGCTCGCGGGGCGCCGGCAGCGGCGAGACCTGCTCGGCCAGGTCGATCAGCTCGTCGGTGGAATCGCCCATCGCCGAGACCACCACGACGACCTCGTTGCCGGCGCGCTTGGTGTCGACGATGCGCTGCGCCACCCGCTTGATCGCGGCGGCGTCCGCGACGGAGGACCCGCCGTACTTCTGCACCACTCTGCCCACGGGAGACGATTCTAGGCGCGCACTACCCACGGTCCGAGGCGCTGTCCAGCATGGCGGACGCCTCCTGGACCTCCTCCAGCTCGATCGGGTCCAGGTCACGGTCCAGTCGGGAGTGGGCCACCACCGAGTGCAGGGCGGAGAGCACGCCCGAGCCGCTGGTCCCCCAGCTGGACAGGTAGGAGTACTGCCACCACCACAGCGCCTCGGTGTGGTCGCCGTCGCGGAAGTGACGCAGTCCGTTGGCGACATCGGTGGCGATGCTGCTCAGGTCGTCGGAGATCCGCGCCGGCGTGGTCTCGGGGTCGTAGGGCTCCAAGGTGGCGCCGTAGAGGTCGACGTCGCCGAGGATGTCGGCCAGTCGCAGCCGCATCCGGTCCAGGTCGGGGTCGGGGCCGACGTCGGGCTGGAACTCCTGCTCGGGCACGAAGTCCTGCTGCGCGCCCAGCCGCGCGCCGGCCAGCATGATCTGGCTGACCTCCAGCAGCAGCAGCGGCACCGCCGCCGCGCCGGCCTCGCCGCGCGAGACGCCCTGGATCGCGACCAGGAAGCTCTCGGCCTGGTCGGCGATCTGCTGGGCGAAGTCCTCGACGTCGAAGTCGCTCATCGAGCTGCTCCCTTCCCCTGTGTTTCGGCCATCATTGGGCACTCCTACGTCCGGCGAACGCGCGGCCCAAGGTGACCTCGTCGGCGTACTCCAGGTCGCCGCCCACCGGCAGCCCGCTGGCCAGCCGGGTGACCGTGAGGCCCATGGGCACCAGCATCCGCGTCAGGTAGGCCGCGGTCGCATCGCCCTCGATGTTGGGGTCCATCGCCAAGATGATCTCGGTGACGGTGCCGTCGTTGAGCCGGGCGATCAGCTCGCGCACCCGCAGCTGCTCGGGTCCGATGCCGTCCAGCGGCGAGATCGCGCCGCCGAGCACGTGGTAGCGACCCTTGAACTCCCGCGTCCGCTCGATCGCGACGACGTCCTTCGGCTCCTCCACCACGCAGATCAGCGCCTCGTCGCGCCGGGGGTCGCGGCAGATCCGGCACTGCTCCTCCTCCGAGACGTTGCCGCACACGACGCAGAACCGAGCCCGCAGCTTGACCTCCAGCAGCGCGTCGGCCAGCCGGCGGACGTCGGCGGGGTCGCTGGCCAGCAGGTGGAAGGCCAGGCGCTGCGCACTCTTGGGACCGACGCCGGGCAGTCGGCCCAGCTCGTCGATGAGGTCCTGCAGCGCGCCCTCGTACATCTAGAACCCTGCGGGTCCGCCGGGCAGGCCGCCGCCGCCCATGCCACCGAGCCCGCCGGCGAGCGGGCCCATCTTCTCCGCGGCCTCCGCGTCGGCCTTGGCCTTCGCATCGCGGTAGGCGGCCACCACCAGGTCACCGAGGTCGGCCAGGCTGTCGGCGTCCGCGGGGTCGAAGGAGCCGGCCTTGATGTCCACGCCAACCAGGTCGCCGGTGCCGGAGACGGTCACCGAGACCAGGCCGCCGGCCGTGCCCTCGACCCGCGCCTGCGCCAGCTCCTCCTGCGCCGCGACCAGCGAGGCCTGCATCTGCTGGGCCTGCTGCAGCAGCGAGTTCATGTCGAACCCCTCGCCGAACGGGTTCTCGCTCACCTGGTGCTCCTCACTCGTGGGGTCTAGTCATTCGGAAGGTCCTCGATCACCGTGGCGCCGAGCTCGCGCTCGAGCAGCTCCGCGCCGCGCAGGCCGGAGTCGTCGAGGTCGGGGTCGTCACGGTCGACGTGCTGGTCCTCGGGTGCCGCCGTCGGCTGCGCCGGGACGTTCGGGGGCCGGGTCTCCTCGATGCTCTCCCGGGCGCGGGCGGCCGCCGGGGAGGGGGTGGGGTCGACCGCGGCCTTGGTGACCACCGGCGGCGGGGTGGCCCCCGGCTGGGCGGAGGGGTCCATGACCGCCTCGATGCGCCACTCGACGCCGACCAGGTCGATCAGCGCCTGTCGCAGCACCTCCTCGCTGCCGCCCTCGGCGAAGCTGCTGCGGGCGCCGGCGTTGCGGAAGCCCAGCGTCAGGGCGTGCTCGTCGACCCCGATCACCTGTGCCTCGTTGCTGAGCATCATCCAGGTGAAACGACGCATGGTCTTGATGCGTTCCAACACGTCGGGCCAGAGTCGGCGCACGTCGGCGACACCGAGGCTGCCGGGCGGACCCGCGCCGGGCTCGGGTGCGGGCTCAGGCTCGGGTTCCGGCACAGGCTCGGGTTCCGGCACAGGCTCGGGTTCCGGCTGGGGCTGGCTCGCCGACACCGGCTCGACCGCCGGTTCCGGCGCGACGGCCGGGGCGGCGGGAGTCGGGACGGGCGAGGGTGTGCTCTCGCGCTGCTCGACCACCGGCGGCGCAGCAGCCGGCTCCTGACCCACCGGCGGGACCGGGGTACCGGCGTTGAGCCGACGCTCGAGGCGGTCGAGGCGGGCGGCCAGGCCCAGCGTGCCGTCGTCGGCGTTCGGCAGCAGGATGCGGGCGCAGATCAGCTCCAGCAGCAGCCGGGGGGCCGTGGCGCCGCGCATCTCGGTGAGCCCGTCGGCGACCAGGTCGGCAGCGCGCACCAGCTCGGCGTGACCGAAGCGGGCGGCCTGCGCGACCAGCCGCTCGGCCTGGTCGTCGGCGACGTCGACCAGCCCGCTGGCCGAGGCGTCGGGCACGGCGGCCACGATGACCAGGTCGCGCAGCCGGTGCAGTACGTCCTCGGTGAAGCGGCGCGGGTCCTGCCCGGTCTCGATCACCTTGTCGACCACCGAGAAGACCGTGGCGCCGTCGGCGGCGGCGAAGGCGTCGACGACCTCGTCGAGCAGGGTGTCGGGGGTGTAGCCGAGCAGGGCGACGGCGACGTCGTAGGTGACACCGTCGGGCCCGGCGCCGCCGATGAGCTGGTCGAGCACCGACAAGGTGTCGCGGGCCGACCCGCCGCCGGCGCGCACCACCAGCGGCAGTGCCGCCTGGTCGATGGCCACGCCCTCCTTCTCGCACAGCTCGGCCAGGTAGGCCGAGAGGGTGCGCGGCGGGATGAGCCGGAACGGGTAGTGGTGGGTGCGCGAGCGGATGGTCGCGATGACCTTCTCCGGCTCGGTAGTGGCGAAGACGAACTTCAGGTGCTCGGGAGGCTCCTCCACCAGCTTCAGCAGCGCGTTGAAGGCGGCGGTGGTGACCATGTGCGCCTCGTCGATCACGTAGATCTTGTAGCGGTCGCGCACGGGGGCGAAGAAGGCGCGTTCGCGCAGGTCACGGGCGTCGTCGACGCCGTTGTGGGTGGCGGCGTCGATCTCGATGACGTCGATCGAGCCGGGGCCGCCGCGGGCGAGATCGCGGCAGGAGTCGCACTCCCCGCACGGCTCGGCGACCGGCGCCCGGGCGCAGTTCATCGCCCGCGCGAGGATCCGGGCGCTGGTGGTCTTGCCGCAGCCCCGCGGGCCGGAGAAGAGATAGGCGTGGTTGGCCCGGTCGGCAGCGAGGGCAGCGCGCAGCGGCGCGGTGACGTGGTCCTGGCCGATGACCTCCGCGAAGGTCTCCGGCCGGTAGCGCCGGTACAGCGCGAGGGAGGGCTCCACGGCACGACCCTAACCAGCACCGCCGACAGCCGGCTCCGGCCAGTCCCGACCGGTCCCGACCAGCCTCGCTCACGGCGTCGCTTCGCGCAGCCCTGCCCGTGCGGCGAGGTTGGCGCCGACCACGGCCGCGGCGATCGAGACCAGGGCGCCCAGCACCAGGGCGGTGCCCTCGCCGGGCTCGAACAGACCCTGCTGGTTGCCGATGGCCACCGCCGCCACGGGCACTCCGAGCTGGGCGGCGGAGAGCAACGCGAGCGGCACCGGCGCCCGCAGCGCACAGGTGAGGAGGTGACAGCCGACGGCGCCGAGCCCCAGCGCGAGGCCGAGGAGCGTCATCGACGGGTGGCTCGCGAGGTCACGCACGTGCAGGCCGGCTCCGAGCCAGACGAAGAACAGCGGGCCGAGGAAGCCCTCGGTCAGCGCGAACAGCTGCTTGGCCACCCGGCGCGGCTCGCCCACTCCGGCCACCGCGATCCCGCAGGCGAAACCCGCCAGCATGATCGAGACGTGCAGCCAGACCGCCAGCGCGGCCACGGCGAACAGCACCATCAGGCTCACCCGCAGCTCCAGGGCGAACTCGCGCACCTCGGACACCTCGTGCACCTGGTGACGCCGTCCGCTGCGCTCGGCGGACCGCAGCAGCACGAACACCACGACGCCGGCCGCCACGACGGCCACCGCCCCGACCGCCGCGCGCAGGGCGTGGGCGGGGTCGATGGCCAGCGGCAGGGCCACGATGCACGCGGCGTCGGCCACCGCCACCTGCGGCAGCAGCGCCAGCACCTGCGGACCGCCGAGCCCGAGCGAGCCGACGACCGGCAGGATCACCGCGGCCGAGGAGGAGGCCATCAGCACGGCGTAGAGCGGGGCGTGGTGGGTGCCCGCGATCGCGGCGAGCAGCGCACCGGCGCCGGCCGCCACCACCCCGACGACCACCGCACGGGCCAGCCCGACGCGCAGCGCCGGTCGCAGCCGGGGGTCGCGCACCGGCACGTGGCTGCCGGCCACGAACATCACCAGCGCGAACCCGAGGTCGCCGAGAAAAGCGAACGTCGGGTCGCCGGCGTCGAGGTAGCCGAACCCGGTGCGCCCCAGCACGATCCCGGCCAGCAGCTCGCCGAGCACCACCGGCAGCTGCCAGCGTCGCGGCAGCGCCAGCAGCGGCCCCGCGATGCCCACCCCGCACACCACCGCGAGCTCGGCGAAGGTCACGTCCGGAGACTAGGGGCCGGCGGGGTAGTCAGAGACGAGATGGCTGGGGATCCGACCCGAGAGCAACCATGTCGTCTCTGACTATCGCGCCTGCGGGCATGGAAAGGCCCCTCGCGCACCCAACAGAGCTTGGTTGCCCTTGCTGCCTTCCGGCCCTGGGGGAGTTCGCCTAGGTGTCGCCGCGCGAGGGGTTGGCCCCACTGTAGTCAACGATTTCGGCAGGTCGGAGCCCGGGCGGTAGCCTCTGCGGCGGAGGATTCGCCTAGTGGCCTATGGCGCTCGCTTGGAAAGCGGGTTGGGTTAACGCCCTCGCGGGTTCGAATCCCGCATCCTCCGCCAGTCGTCCCGTTCCACAGTGCCCGGTCGCTCCGGCCGCCACAGGCTCTCGGCGCCGTCTCCTCGTTCCGAGCGTCGACAGGTCGCCCTCAAAATCTATAAGTTCAATCGAGTTGGTGACCTTGAGGTCTCGGGAGCCGTCCATGTCCGTCTTCGTCGACTACGCCGCCCCGTCCGACCCCGAGAAGTCCAAGCCCGACCCGAAGGCCGCCTTCTGATGACCGACTTCACCCTCGACTGGCAGACCTGGCACCGCGCCCACGAGGAGCGGCGCGCCTCGCCCCACGGCTTCCTCGCCGTCACCAGCATCCGCTGGCTCGACGCCGAGCCCACCCGGTTCGCCGACGCGCCCGGCACCTGGCACGACGGCCGGCACGGGGTCGTGGTGGAGCTCGCCGAGGTCGAGTCGCTGCTGGTCGAGGGACGCGAGGTGACCGGCCGCCACCTGTTCGGCGTCCTGCCCGAGCGCGACTCGGTGACCGCCGGCTTCGGCGACGCCGTGGTCGAGATCGCCCGCCGCGGCGACGCCCACGTGCTGCGCCCGCGGCACCCCGACACCGCGTTGCGCCGCGCCTACGCCGGCACGCCCGCCTACGACCCCGACCCGGCGTGGGCGGTCACGGGTCGACTCGAGCGCTACGACCAGCCGGTGCCGACGCCGGTGGGCTCGGTGGTCGAGGGGCTCGAGCACGTCTACGACAGCGTCGGGGAGATCGCCGTCGACGTGGCCGGCACGCCGTTGCGGCTGCTGGCCTTCGGCGAGGACGACGGCCCGCTGGTGGTGCTCTTCCGCGACGCCACCTCCGGCGTCACGACGTACCCGGCCGTGCGCAGCCTGCGCGTCGAGCGCCCCGCAGCCGGCGACGAGGTGGTCGTCGACTTCAACCGCGCCACCAACCTGCCCTGCGCCTACACCCCGTACGCCACCTGCCCGCTGCCCCCCGCCCAGAACGTCCTGACGGTGGCCATCGAGGCCGGCGAGCGCCTCCCGGTGGGCCTAGTCCAGACCGAGTGACACCAGTCGTCGCCGGTTACGTGGTGTCACTTGGTCTGGACTAGGCGGCGGGGCCGGCGGGAGGAGGACCACTCCTCGGCCAGCAGCGCGTAGGAGCGCACCCGGTCGTCGTGGTCGTGGGTGATGGTGGTGACGACGAGCTCGTCGGCGGCGGTGGCGCGCTGGAGCACCTCGAGGCGGTCGGCGACCTGGCCGGGGGTGCCGACGAACTGGGTGTCGACGCGGTCCTGCACCAGCGCGCGGTCCTCCTCGGTCCAGCGCCAGGCGCGGGCCTCGTCGGGGGTGGGGAACGCGATCGCGCCCTCGCCGGTGCGGATGCTGCGCACCCAGAGCCCGTAGCCGGTCGCGAGCTCTCGCGCCTCGGCCTCAGTAGGGGCGACGACGACGTCGGCCGAGACGGCCACGTGCGGCGCGGGCAGCTGCTCCGACGGCTCGAACGCCGCGCGGTAGGCGTGGACCGCCTCGAGCACTCCCGCGGGGTTCACGTGGTAGTTCGCGGCGAACCGCAGGCCGCGCTTGCCCGCCACCTGGGCGCTCTCGCCGCCGCTGCTGCCGAGCACCCACAGCTGCAGCGCCGCCCGCTCGCCGGGCACCACACGCGCCCGCACCCCGGAGTCCGAGCGGTAGCTGCCCTCGATGAAGGCGCTGATGATGTCGGCCTGCTCGCCGTAGTCGGCGCTCTGCGCACCCGGGAGCTGCAGGAGCTCCCTCTGCAAGGCGAACCGCGGCGAACCGGCCAGGGCGGCGAGCGAGACCTTCTCCGGCACCAGCAGCCCCTCGGGGGTACGCCGGTCGACCAGGGGCACGGGCGAGCCGTGCTGCTCGCCGCCGGGCGGTCGGCCCCCGGAGCGACCCAGCCCCAGATCGATGCGGCCCGGGAAGGCGGCGTCGAGCAGGCCGAACTCCTCGACGGTCGACAGCGCCGTGCGGTGGCCCATCTGCACGGCCCCGGCACCGACGCGGATGGTGCTCGTGGCCCCGGCGAGCAGCGCGATGACCACCGCAGGGGCGGTGCCGGCCACGCCGTCGTTGAGGTGGTGCTCGGCCACCCAGTAGCGGGCGTAGCCGAGCCGCTCGGCCTGCTGGGCGAGGTCGACGCTGTGCCGCAGCGCGGTCGGCGCGTCGGAGCCGGAGGCGACCGGCACCAGGTCCAGGACGCTGAGGGGAGCCCGGGACACACCGCTCACGACGCGGCCACTCCCCGCTGCGGGCCCGTCGGCAGCCTGAGGTTCTCGCGCAAGGTCGTGCCCTCGTAAGCGGTGCGGTGGACCCCTCGCTCCTGCAGCAGCGGCACGACGTCGTCGACGAACCGGCTCAGCCCGCCCGGGGTGATGTGCGGGACCAGGATGAAGCCGTCGCTGGCGTCGGCTTGCACGAACTCGTCGATGGTGGCGGCCACGGTCGCCGGGGAGCCGACGAAGGACTGCCGGCCGGTGACGTCGACGATCAGCTCGCGCGAGGACCAGCCGTGGGCCTGCGCCCTCTCGCGCCACTCCCGCGCGATCTCGACCGGGTCGCGGTGGCGGCGTACCGAGGCACGCCCCTGGGAGAACAGGTCGTCGCCCACCACCGGGTCGATGGCCGGCAGCGGTCCGTCGGGGTCGTGGTCGGAGAGGTCGGTGTTCCACAGCTGCTCGAGGAAGGCAATGGCCGTCGCCGGCGAGACCTGCGCCAACCGGACCTCCTGAGCCAGCTCGGCCGCTTCGGCGTCGGTGTCGCCGATGACGAAGGTGGCCGCGGGCAGCACCAGCAGCTCGTCGCGGCTGCGGCCGTGCCGGGCCAGGCGGCCCTTGACGTCGGCGTAGAAGGCCTGCGCCTCGGCCAGCTGGCTGTGGCGGGAGAAGATCGCGTCGGCCGAGGACGCCGCGAACTCGCGGCCCTCCTCGGAGTCGCCGGCCTGGAAGATGACCGGCCGCCCCTGCGGGCTGCGGGGCACCGAGAACCGGCCCTCGATGTCGAAGTGGCGGTCGTGGTGGGCGAACCGGCCCGCGTCCGGTCGCCGCAGGAAGCGGCCGGTCGCCCGGTCGGCCACGACGTCGTCGTCGGCCCAGGAGTCCCAGATCTGCGAGGCCGTCCGCAGGAACGTCTTGGCCCGCTCGTAGCGGTCCTCCTGCGCGAGGTACCCACCGCGACGGAAGTTCTCGCCGGTGAAGGCGTCCCAGCTGGTGACCACGTTCCACGCGGCGCGGCCACCGGAGAGGTGGTCCAGCGAGGCGAACTGCCGAGCCACCTCGTAGGGCTCGTTGTAGGTGGAGTTGATGGTGCCGGTGAGCCCGAGGTGCTCGGTGACCGCGGCCAGCGCGGCGAGCACGGTGAAGGTGTCGGGACGCCCGACGACGTCGAGGTCGTAGATCCGGCCGCCCTGCTCGCGCAGCCCCAGCCCTTCGGCCAGGAAGAGGAAGTCGAACAGGCCCCGCTCGGCGGTCTGCGCCAGCTGCGCGAACGAGCCGAACTCGATGTGGCTGCCCGACTCCGGGTCGCTCCACACCGTGGTGTTGTTGACGCCCGGGAAGTGGGCGGCCAGGTGCACCTGCTTGCGGGTCATCGTCTGCTCCTACGCGGCGTAGCGGTTGCGGGGACGGCGGAGGCCGAGCAGCTCGCCCAGCGAGGCGCCCTCGGGGTAGGCGGTGCGGAACCGGCCCCGTCGCTGCAGCTCGGGCACCAGCGAGCGGGTGATCTCCTCGAGGTCGTGGGGCAGCACGGCCGGGCGGAGCCGGACGCCGTCGAGGCCGGCGTCGTGCCACTGCTCCACCAGGTCGGCCAGGTCGGCGGCGGTGCCGGCGAAGACGTGGGCGTCGGAGGTGAGCTGACCACCGGCGGCGAGGTCGAGGCGGTGCAGCCGCTCGCGCGCCCGGGTCTCGCTCTCCTCGAGCACCACGAGCACGTCGCCCAGCAGCCGCACCCGTCGTCCGGCGACGCCGTCTCGCACGGCCTCGAGCGCTCGCAGCACGTCGGCGGTGCTGCGCGGGGTGACGAAGCCGAGGTCGGCGCTGGTGGCCACCAGCCGCTGGGCGGCGGGCCCGTGGGCGAGCGCGGCGACCACGGGCTGACCCTGGGGCGGGCGCGGCGTGATGGAAGGTCCTCGGACCGAGAACCACTCCCCCTCGAAGTCGACGTAGTGGAGCTTGTCGACGTCGACGAAGCGGCCGGTGGCGGCGTCGCGGATCTCCGCGTCGTCCTCCCAGCTGTCCCAGAGGCGCCGGGTCACCTCGACGTAGTCGTCGGCCTCGGCGAGCGCCTCGCCCGTCGAGGGTGCCTGTCGGCGGCCGATCAGCGCCGCCTCCGCCGGGTCGGTGGAGACCCGCACCCGGACCCCGGCACGCCCGTGGCTGACGTAGTCCAGCGTCGCGACGGCCTTGGAGGTGTGGAACGGCTCGGTGTGGGTGGCCACCACCGTCGGCACCAGGCCGATGTGCTGCGTCAGCGGGGCGACCCGCGCGGCGATCAGGACGGCGTCGAGGCGACCTTGCACCCGATCGGTGCGCGGCTCGTCCTCCTCGGCATCGGCCTGGATCGCCAGCGAGTCCTCGATGGTGACCAGGTCGAGCAGGCCTGCCTCAGCCTCGCGGACCAGGTCGGTCCAGTACGCCGCGCCGAGCAGGTCGCGCGGCCGGGCCGTCGGTTCGCGCCACGCGGCGGGGTGCCAGCCGGCGCCGTCGAGGGCCACGGCGAGGTGGACGAGCGAGCGGGAGGAGGGGGTCACCCGTTCAATGTAGTAGATCGCTAGACTTTAGTGACTACTGACCACGCGCCGGATGTCATCCCGAACGGGCGCGCAGCCGTGCGGGGCGATCCGCACGGCTGCGCTGAGCTCCCCTGGGCACCAGGGTCGATGACCGGTCAGGTCGGCCGTCCGGGCAGCTCACGTCCCACGATACAGAACTTGAAAACATTTTCATATTTGCGGACTGATGTGGAACGTCGCGTCTCGCAGGAGCAGTGGCGGGTCAGTCCAGCGCGGCGGCCGACGGCTCGATGTCGGCCTGGTGCGCGGCCAGCGCCCGCAGGATCCGGCGTCCCGACAGCAGCAGCTCACCGACCTCGGGCACGCTGACGGCGTAGATCACCTCGCCCTCGCGGCGACGCGAGACCACCAGCCCGGTGCGCCGCAGCACCGCGAGCTGCTGGGAGAGGTTGCTCGGCTCGATGGTGATCTCCTCGAGCAGCTCGTGCACGGCATGGTCGCGCTCGCTGAGCAGCTCCAGGATGCGGATCCGGGCGGGATGGCCGAGGGTGCGGAAGAACTCCGCCTTGGCCTGGTAGAGCGGGACCGCCACGCGTGGACCTTTCCAGTTCAGGATCTGAAGAAGTGTTCAGATCCTAGACGTCGACGGCTCCTCGCGCTCCTCCGCCGCGCCCCCGAGGCCGGATCCCTGCTCGGCCTGCGGCTGTTCGCCCGACTGCGTCGCCGCGTCACCGGGGCGCTCGACCTCCTTGTCGAAGGTCACCTGCACGGTCTCGAAGCCCTTGTGCCGCTGCGCCTTGGCGTACGCCGCGTAGGCGCGGCGGTCGGCGTCGGTCAGGCTGACGTTGTCGGTGAACGGCGTCAGCAGCGCCCGCGGCCACAGCCGGCGGGTCAGCACGACGTTGATCTGCAGTCCGACCATCGCCATGTTGATGGCGATGTAGAGCAGCGCAAGCAGCCCGAGCGGCACCGCGAAGGCGGCGGTCAGGTCGTCGGCCCGGTTGAGGATGTGCTTGACGTAGGCGCCACCGGCTCGCTGCAGGACCTGCCACAGCAGCGCCGTGACCAGCGAGCCGGGGAACAGATGCAGCCACTTCTCGCTGCGCTGCATGGCCAGCCGCATCAGCGTCGTCAGCACCACCGCGGTCAGCAGCACCGAGACCAGATCGATGCCCCAGCGCAGTCCGGTGTCGAGCCGTGCGCCGAAGATCTCGGCCGCACCGGAGACCAGGCTGGTCAGCGTGGCGACCACGATCACGACCAGGCCGGCGAGCATGAGCAGCACGGCGGAGTAGAGCCGGGACAAGAACGGGTTGGGGCGGCTGTTGCGCGGGATCGCCCAGGCGACGTGCACCGCGTTCTGGGCGGCGTTCCCGAGCCCGAGGATGCCGTAGAGCGCCACCAGCGAGCCGACGACCACCACCCAGGCGTTGCCCTGGATGCCCTCGGTGGAGGAGAGCTGCTGGCCCACGATCGGGAACTGGCTGACCGTCGAGTCCAGGGCCTTCTGCTTCAGCTCGGGGTTGCCCTGGAGCAAGAACCCGAACACCGAGGAGGAGATCAGCAGCAGCGGCACCACCGAGGCGAAGGCGTAGTAGGTGATGGTGGCGGCCAGGTAGTTGCTCTGGTCGTCGAAGAACTTGTAGGTGACGCCGAGCGGGAAGCCGACCACGGTGTGCCGACGCTGGAAGCCGTCGATCCGGTCGGCGTAGCTGGCCACGAGTCGAGGCTACGTGCAGGTCAGAGCGGTTCGACGACCATCCTCTCGAGCCGCTCGGAGTCGCCCACCTGCTCCAGGGCCCTCACCACCCCGTCGGCGACCTCGAAACAGAAGGCCACGCGCAGCACGCCGCCCTGCCACCACGCGGCGCCGGGCACGCCGTCGATGAGCGCCATCCGGGCGGCGTAGGCGCGTCCGTGGAACATCCGCGCCACCGGTTCGGGCCCGCTGACCTGGGCCACGCCGCCCATCGCGACGATGGTCGCGTCGGCCCGCAGCTCCACGTCGGGGGCCAGCAGCTGCAGCAGGTCGGCGAACTCGCCCTCGCGCGCCGCGGCCAGGAAGGCGGCGACGACGTCGCGCCGGGCCGGGGAGTCGGGCGCCTCGCCGGCGGTCGGGGCCTGGCCCCGCACCCGGCGCCGGCCCCGGCTGGCGTACTGGCGCGCCGCGGCGGGACTCGATCCGAGGATCTGCGCGACCTGGTCGAAGGGCACGCCGAACAGGTCGTGCAGGACGAAGGCCAGCCGCTCGAGGGGACTCAACGTCTCGAGCACGACTCCGAGCGCGGCCCCGACGGAGTCGGCCAGCTCGACCGACTCGGCCGGATCGGGCACCACCGCGAGCGCCGGCACCTGCTCGGTCGGCTGCTCGGGACGCGTGGCCCGGCGGCGCAGCTGGTCCAGACAGATGCGCGAGACCACCGTGGTCAGCCAGCCGCCGAGACTCTCGATGACCTCGCCCCGCTCGTCGCTGCGCGAGAGCCGCAGCCAGGCCTCCTGCACGGCGTCCTCAGCCCCTCCGCAGGGCCCCAGCAGCCGCTGCGCCACCACTCGCAACCGGTCGCGGTGGGCCTCGAAGGCCTCCGCGAGCAGCACCTGGTCGGCCACGCCCTCACCTTGCCCCATACCGACCCGACGCAGGCGACGCCGAGGACGTGACGGCCGGGGTCAGCGCCGAAGATCGTCGGCCAGAGGACGTCGAAAACGGAATTTGATCGTTAGAAGGAGTTTCACAGCGCGTTCACCGGGCACAACATCGGCGAAACACGGTTTGTGCACTCTCGGGATTCACCCGCACGACAGGAGCCCACCATGACGCTCACCGTTCCCGCCGAGAAGACCGTCACCGCCTTCGCCGCGGACCCCTCCCAGGCCCGTGACCGGGCCACGCGCAGCGTCGGCGGCATCGCCAAGCTGTTCGCCGCCCGTCCCGAGCTGCGCGGCGTGCTCGCCTCGGCCGACCTCGCCGACGACAACATCCGCTGGAGCGCCTGAGCCGCGACCCTCGAGGTGGGCGGTCGCCAAAGTCCCACACTTGCGAAGGCGTGAGACCACCGCGGCCGTTTTGTCCGCACCACATCTTCGCAAGTGCGCGACTTTGGTTCACCGCCGCCGACGAGCCGTCCCGAAGATGCCCCGCACGATCTCCCGGGTCGCGGTCCGCATCACCTGCTTGAACGCGGTCGAGGTTACGACCTCCTCGACCATGCTCTTCTGTGCCTTCTGACGGGGTGCCCTGGGTGCCTTCGGGACCGGTACGTGGTGCTCGGCCGGCTGCTCGTGCTCGGCCGCGCTCGCGCCGGCGTCGAGCTTCTTGGCCAAGATCTCCTGGGCCGACTCCCGGTTCAGGGCGGTGGCGTACTTCGCGTTGATCGGTGAGGCGGCCACGGCGGCCTGCAGGGCCTCGGCGGGCGCGGCGGCCATCAGTGACTGCGGCGCTCGCAGCCGGGTCCAGGCCACCGGGGTCGGCGCGCCGCGCTCGTCCATCACGGTCACGATCGCCTCGCCGATGCCCAGCGAGGTGATGACCGCGCCGAGGTCGGCGTACTGCGAGGTCGGGTAGGTACCGACGGTGGCCTTGAGCGCCTTCGCGTCGTTCGGGGTGTGGGAGCGCAGCTGGTGCTGCACCCGGGAGCCGAGCTGGGCCAGCACGTCGTCGGGCACGTCGGTGGGCGACTGGGTCACGAAGAACACGCCCACCCCCTTGGATCGGATGAGCCGCACCGTCTGCGCCACCGAGGCCAGGAACGCCTTGGAGGCGTCGGCGAAGAGCAGGTGGGCCTCGTCGAAGAAGAAGACGAGCGTGGGCTGGTCGGTGTCGCCCACCTCGGGCAGGTCGTGGAACAGGTCGGCCAGCAGCCACATCAAAAAGGTCGAGAACACCGCAGGCCGGTCCTGCAGGTTGGGCAGCTCCATCAGCGAGATGACGCCGCGGCCGTCGGCGGTGGTGCGCAGCAGGTCGGTGGTGTCGAACTCGGGCTCGCCGAAGAAGGAGTCGGCGCCGGCGTCGGAGAACGCGATGAGCTCGCGCAGCAGCACGCCCGCGGTGGCCGGCGAGAGGCCGCCGAGACCCTTGAGGTCGGCCTTGCCCTCCTCGGAGACGAGGTAGGAGATGACCGCGCGCAGGTCGGCGAGGTCCAGGAGCGCGAGGCCGGCCTGGTCGGCGTAGTGGAAGACCAGCCCCAGCGAGGACTCCTGGGTGTCGTTGAGGCCGAGCACCTTGGCCAGCAGCGTCGGGCCGAAGGAGGTCATCGTGACGCGCACCGGCGTCCCGGCTCCGCCCGGCAGCGCACCGAGGGCGTAGAACTCGCAAGGCGCGGCACTCGGGGTCCAGGTCTGGCCTACCGAGGCCGCCCGCGCCACCACCTTGTCGCCGCCCTGCCCGGGTTGGGAGAGGCCGGAGAGGTCGCCCTTGAGGTCGGCGGCGAAGACGGGCACCCCGTGGGCGGAGAGCTGCTCGGCGAGCAGCTGCAGCGTCTTGGTCTTGCCGGTGCCGGTGGCGCCGGCCACCAGGCCGTGCCGGTTGAGCATGCCGAGTGGGATCTTGATGTGGACGTCGGTGAGGTGCTCGGCGTCGAGCATCAGCCCGCCGAGCTCGAGCGCCGGTCCCTCGAAGGCGTAGCCCGCGGCGACGGCCTGGCTGAGGGGATCGGTGCCGGGCGCCGGGGCCGAGTCGCTCATGGACGGCAGTATGGCCCGACTCCTTTATCGTGTGCCCCGTGATCTTCAAGCGCGTCGGTGACGACCGGCCGTATCCCGAGCACCGGCTGGGTGCGAAGGAGTGGGCCGCGCTGCCGCCGCGGACGGTGCGACTCGACGAGCTGGTCACGACGAAGGACACGTTGCAGCTGGCGGCCCTGCTCGATGAGGACTCGACCTTCTACGGCGACCTGTTCGCCCACGTCGTGGACTGGCAGGGCGACCTCTACCTCGAGGACGGCCTGCACCGCGCACTGCGCGCCGCGCTCCAGCAGCGCAACGTCCTGCACGCCCGCGTCCACGTGATCGCGAGCTGACGTGGCGGCCAAGCTGCGCACCGCGCTCACGCTGACCGTGCTCACGGTCGTGCTCGTCGTCATGCTCGTCGTGGGTTGGAACTCCGCCACCGCGTCGTTCCCCTCGCTCGGGGCCAGCTCCTCCAGCAAGGCCGACACCTGCACCAACAAGCGCGTCACCAAGCGAATCCTGCGCACCCAGGTGACGGTGAGCGTCTACAACGGCACGAACCGCAAGGGGTTCGCCAACACCACCATGAGCGCGCTGGAGAACCGCGGGTTCAAGGTCGGCGCCCTGGGCAACGCGCCGGCCTCGCTGGTGCGCGACGGCGTGCAGGTGCTCACCGTGGTCAAGGACGACCCGCGCGCCGTGCTGGTCGCCCGGCAGTTCAAGCCGACCGCCACCGTGCGGGTGGTCGAGACGGTGCAAGGCCCCGGGATCAACGTCGTGATGGGCCGCGGGTCGACCCGGCCGGCCAGCGGCGCCCCGCAGGTCTACAAGCTGCCCAAGCCGGTCGTCACCTGCCTGGACAAGACGACGAACTAGGCCTGAGGACGCCTCCGGAGCTACCCGGGCTCGTCGTCGGGAACGCCCCGGCCCAGCCAGTGGGCCAGACGCCCACCCAGCGAGACCTCGCGCAGCCGACGCTCGGTGGCCTCTCGGGCTCGCCGGGGGGTCACCACCAGCAGGTCGTCGTCACGGCGCAGCACCGTGCGTCGCTCGGGCGCCAACGCGCGCCCCTCGCGCACCACCAGCGCCACCGAAGCGCCCGCCGGCAGCCGCAGCTCGCCGATCTCGACCCCGTGCAGCCGCGAGACCGGTGAGATCCGCAGCTGCAGCAGGTCGGCCGCGATGCGCTCCAGTGGCGCGGCCTCGACGTCGAGGTCTCGCGGCTCGTTGCGCAGGGCGACCCCCAGCCACCGGGCCGCCAGCGGCAGGGTCGGTCCAGTGAGCAGCGTGTAGACGACGGCGAGCACGAAGACGATGTCGAAGAGCTGCTTGGAGCCCGCCACCTGCTCCGAGAGCGGGATCGTGGCCAGCACGATGGGCACCGCGCCACGCAAACCGGCCCAGCTGATGAACGACAGCTCGCGCCACCCCAGTGGCTGCACGACGGCGCTGACCCAGACCGAGACCGGTCGCGCGACCAGCGTCAGCACCAGGCCGGCGGCCACCGCGATGCCGACGGTGTCGAGGTGGATGCGGCCCGGTGAGACCAGCAGCCCGAGCATGATGAACAGCCCGATCTGGGCGAGCCAGGCCAGTCCCTCGGCGAACGAGCGGGTGGCGCCGCGGTGGGGCAGCTCGGTGTTGCCCAGCACCAGTGCGGCGACGTAGACCGCGGCGAACCCGGACGCGTGCACAGTCGCGGAGCCGGCGTAGGCCAGCGTCGCCAGCGCGAGGACCGCCAACGGGTAGAGGCCCGAGGAGGGCAGCGCCACGCGGCGCATCAGCCACGCGCCGCCGCCGCCGACGACCAGCCCGATGGCGACGCCCCCGACGAGCTCGCTGACGATGATGGCCGCGAATCCGCCGACGGAGTGGTGCACCCCGGCGCTGATGACGGTGACCAGCACCACCGTGGGCGCGTCGTTGAGACCCGACTCGGCCTCCAGCGCACCGCTGAGCCGGCTGGGCAGCGGCACCCGGCGCAGCACGGAGAACACCGCGGCGGCGTCGGTGGGCGAGGTGACCGCGCCGAGCAGCACCGCCACCTGCCACGGCTGGCCGAGCACGTAGTGGGCGAACAGGGCCACCAGGGCGACGCTGACCCCGACGCCGAGGGTGGCCAGCGACAGACCGAGCCGGATCACCGGGCGCAGCTTGGGCCAGGGGGTGGTCAGACCGCCCTCGGCCAGGATCACGACGAGAGCGGCGAAGCCCAGTGCGTGCGCGAGCTCGGCGTCGTCGAAGCGCAGCCCCAACCCGGACTCGCCCAGTCCGACGCCGATGAGCAGGTAGACCAGCAGCGTCGGCAGACCCACTCCGACCGAGAGCCGCACGGCCAAGATGGCCAACAGCAGCACGGCCGCCCCGACCAGGAGGAACTGGTCGAGCTGGTGCACGTCGAGTGTCACGGGAGGGCCTCGGCGGTCGTGGGCGGTGAGGCTGATTCTAGTGTCGGCGGATGGACCAGCGACTCCAGGTGGCCAGCCGGGCGAACGTGCCGCCCTTCCACGTGATGGACCTGCTCGCCGCGGCCAACGCCCGCGCCGCCTCTCACGGCGACCTGCTCAACCTGGTGGCGGGCCAGCCCTCGACCGGCGCGCCCGAACCCGTGCTGGCCGCGGCCCGGCGGCTGCTGGAGCCCGGGGCCGGTCCGCTCGGCTACACCGAGGCGGTCGGCATCCCGGCCCTGCGAGCCGCGATCGCCGAGCACCACCGCCGGTTCTCCGGGCTGGACTGCAGCGCCGACGACGTGGTCGTCACCACCGGCTCCTCCGGCGGCTTCCTGCTGGCCTTCCTCGCCGCCTTCGAAGCCGGCGACCGCGTCGTGATGGCCCGGCCCGGGTACGCCTGCTACCGCAACGTGCTGCGCGCACTCGGCGTCGAGGTGGTGGAGATCGACTGCGGGCCGCAGACCCGGTTCCAGCCCACCGTCGAGCAGCTCGCGGCCGTGTCGGGCCCGGTGCACGGGCTCGTGGTGGCCTCGCCGGCGAACCCCACCGGCACCATGCTGCTGCCGGCCGAGCTGGCGGCGCTCGCGACGTGGTGCGAGGAGAACGGGGTCCGGCTGGTCAGCGACGAGATCTACCACGGCATCGAGTACGGCACCGGGGACAGCACCGGGGACGGCGCTGATCCGCTGCGGTCCAGCGCCTGGCTGAGTAGTCGGTCAGCGGTGGTGTTCGGGTCGTTCTCGAAGTACTTCTCGATGACCGGCTGGCGACTGGGCTGGATGCTCGTGCCGCAGGACCTGCGGCGCCCGGTCGACGTGCTGACCGGCAACTTCACCATCTGCCCGCCCGCGCTGGCCCAGCACGCGGCGCTGGCGGCCTTCGAGCCCGCGTCGTACGCCGAGCTCGACGGCCATGTCGCCCGGTACGCCGAGAACCGCGCCGTCCTGCTCGAGGGACTGCCCCGGCTCGGCCTCGACCGGCTCGCGCCCGCCGACGGTGCGTTCTACGTCTACGCCGACGTCGGCCACCTCACCGACGACACCCACACCTGGTGCCACCGGCTGCTGGCCGAGACCGGGGTCGCCACCGCGCCCGGCGTCGACTTCGACACCGCCCGCGGGAACGAGTTCGTCCGGTTCTCCTTCGCCGGCACGCCGGCGGAGATGACCGGGGCGCTGGACCGTCTCGAGTCGTGGCTCAGCCGGTGATCGTGGCCGTCAGCGTCGTCGCGGTGGGCTGCAGCCCGGTGGGGTGCTCCACCCGCACGGTGAAGGCGCCACCGGGACCGGTGGCCGCCACCGGCACCCGCACGATGGCGTAGCTGACGCCGCGGGCGAAGCGCACCACCGTGTCGAGGCGGGTGTAGGCCGCGCCGGCGCGGGCGGTGCCGTCGACGCTGACGAGGCGGACGCTGGTGGGCACGGTGGTGGGCTTGTCCAGCCGCAGCACCACCGCCACCGGGCGTGCCCCCTCACGGCCGTCGAGCACGGTGGCCCGCAGCAGCGGCTGCGGCGGCTGCGGGGTGCCGTCGGTGCCGAGCGCGGCGAAGCAGTACCCGCGGTGGCGGGCGGCGCGGACGATGCGGGGCACCGCGCGTACGGAGGCCGGCGAGTTGTCGACCCCGTCGTGCTGCAGCACGACGTTGGACCGTCCCGGCACCAGCTGGGCCAGCACCGAGGCCGTGATCCGCGCGCTGCCGCCGCCGCGCCAGTCGCCGGAGTCGACGTTCCACAGCACCGGCACCAGGCCGTGGGCCGCGACGACCTGGTCGACGCGCGCGCTGACGGCGCCGTAGGGCGGGCGCAGCAGGTTCCCGGGCCGCACGTGGGCGCGCCGGAACGCCCGCTGGGTGAGCACCACCTGGCGCCGGATGCCGGGTTTGCGCAGCCGCGCCAGGTCGGGGTGGCTCCAGGAGTGGTTCTCCACGGCGAACCCGTGCGCGGCGACGAACCGCGAGAGCGCCGGGTGGGCGGCCACGTGCTCGCCGATCTCGAAGAAGGTGGCCGGCACGCCGAGCCGTCGCAAGGAGCGCACCAGCGGCTTGGTGGTGCCCGGCCGCGGACCGTCGTCGAAGGTGAGGGCCACCAGGCCCTTCGAGCAGGCACCGCGGCTGTGGCCGTGCTCCTGGGTGACCGGCGCTGCCGGAGCGGGTACCGCAGCCGGCGCGGTGCCCTGCTGGAGGACGAACGTCGCCGCCATCGCCATCACGGTCGAGCCGAGAGTCCCCCTGAACCACGCACGCACGTCCGCATGATCGCCTCGGTGGGCACCGCCGATGCGGCAGGCTCGCCGTCGGACCCGGTTATCCCTGCCTGGTAACGGGTACGACGGCGGACATGGTCGACATCATCGAGCTGATCTACGAGGACCACGTGTGGTTCCGCCGCTACTTCTTCTACCTCGACGCCGCGCGCACCGACGAGGAGCGGGCCGCGATCTGGGAGCCGCTCGCCAGCCGGCTCGACGCGCACGCCCAGGCCGAGGAGGAGATCTTCTACCCCGCCCTGCTCCAGGAGGCCGAGCACGGCGACCCGGAGGAGGAGACCGACGACGCCATCGGCGACCACAACGACATCCGCGACGCCGTACGCGCCTCCCGCTCGGCGAGCGTCGGCAGCGAGGAGTGGTGGAAGGCGGTCACGAAGGCCCGCGAGGCCAACGGGGAGCACCTCGAGGAGGAGGAGCGCGAGGGCATGACCGGGGTGATCCGCGACGTCTCGCTCGAGGAGCGCCACGACATGGGGATGCGCTGGCTGCAGTTCTACGCCGTCCACTGGGGTGGCGCCGGGGTGGACGACTCCGACAAGGACCCGGAGGAGTACATCGCGGAGAACAGCTGAGGCCGGGGCTGCCGTAACTCGGGTTGGGTCGTCCGCCTGGCACGTGGGCACACTGCGACCATGGGATGGAAGTTCTGGCGGAGCGAGAAGTCCGACGCCGAGGTCAGCCTCGAGCGGCTGCAGGCGGGGATGGCCGACCCGACGCCCGTGCCGCCGGCGTCGACCGGTGACGCTGCGAGCGCTCCCGGTACGAGCCCCGCCGGGTCGCCGTCGGGGTTCGAGATGCCGATCGAGGACGTCTTCACCATCACCGGCCGCGGCACCGTGGTCACCGGGACCGTCGCCCTCGGCACGGTGCGCGTGGGCCAACAGGTCGCGGTGCGCAGGCTCACCGGGGGCAGCCCGTTGCCCACGACCGTGACCGGGATCGAGGCGTTCCGCAAGCTGCTCGACGAGGCGGGTGTCGGCGACAACGTCGGGCTGCTGCTGCGCGGCGTCGACCGCGCCGACGTCAACCGCGGGGACGTCGTGACCGGCTGAGGAACGCCGCCATCGCCTCCTTGGCCGCCTCGCTTCCGAACAGCCGGGCCGACAAGGTGGCCATGTCCTGCGCGCCGGCGTCGATGCGCTCGAGCAGCGGGGCCGAGAGCAGCGCCTTGGTCTCGCGCAGCCCCTGGGGATGGGCCTGGGTGAGCTCGTCGCACATGTCGGCCACCACGGCGTCGAGCTCGCCGGCCGGCACCGCGCGGGTGACCAGCCCCATCGCCGCGGCCTCGGCGGCGTCGAAGGTGCGTCCGGACAAGAACGTGTCCGACGCCGCGCGCGCGGTCAGGCGCGGCAGCACCGTCAGACTGATCACCGCGGGCGCCAGCCCCAGCCGGGACTCGGTGAAGGCGAAGGTGACGTCGTCGGCGCAGATCGCGACGTCGCTGGCCGCGACGATGCCCAGGCCGCCCGCGCGCACGGGGCCGGCGATCCGGGTGACGACCGGCTTGGGGTGGGCGACGATGCGCCGCTGCATCTCCACCATCGAGCGCGCCCCCTCCTCCATGCCCTGGCTACCGGCCTCGGAGAGGTCCGCGCCCGAGCAGAACACCCGGTCGGCGCTGCGGATCACGACCACCACCGACGCGTCGGCGGCCGCCGTGTCGAGGTGGTCGAACAGCTCGCGCACCAGCTGCTGCGACAGCGCGTTGCGGTTGTGCGGCGAGTCGAGCGTGATGGTGCCGACGGCGTCGGTCACCTCGTAGTGGACGAGCTCGGTCATGTGTCCTCCCTTGCGCCAACTGCACACTTGCGCACCTGGCACGTCACACGCGCCCCAACCGGCGCGCCGTCTTTCGCAAGTGTGCAGTTGGCGCACCGTCGGGACCCGACCCCCACAACTCCACACTTGCGCAGCAATTCCAGCGGTCAGCCCGATTTGTCCGGGCCACAACTGCGCAAGTGCGCGACTTTGGCGATCGCACCCCTCAGTACGACTTCGGCAGCCCGAGCGAGTGGGACCCGACGAAGTTGAGGATCATCTCGCGGCTGACCGGGGCGATCCGGCCGGCCCGGGCGGCGACGAGGAGGCCGGCCACGCCGTACTCCTGGGTGATCCCGTTGCCGCCGTGGGACTGGACGGCGCGGTCGGCGGCGTCGCAGGCGGCCTCGGCGGCGGCGTACTTGGCCATGTTGGCCGCCTCGCCGGCCTCGTTGTCCTGGCCGGCGTCGTAGAGCGCGGCGGCCTTCTGGGTCATCAGCCGGGCCAGCTCGATCTCGATCTTCGACTGCGCCAGCGGGTGCGCCAGGCCCTGGTGGGCGCCGATCGGGGTGCCCCAGACCTCGCGCTGCTTGACGTACGCCGTCGCGCGGTCGAGGGCGAACCGCGCCAGGCCGGTGGAGAACGACGCCGCCATGATGCGCTCGGGGTTCAGCCCGGCGAAGAGCTGCGCCAGCCCCCCGTTCTCGTCGCCGACCAGGGCGTCGGCCGGCAGCCGGACGTCGTCGATGAACACCTGGAACTGCTGCTCGGGGGAGACGATCTCCATCGGGATCGGCGTGAACGACAGTCCGGGCGCGTCGGTGGGGACCACGAAGAGACAGGGCTTGAGCTTGCCGGTGCGCTCGTCGGCGGTGCGGGCGACGACGAGCACGTTGGCCGCCTCGTCGATCCCGGAGATGTAGATCTTCTGGCCCTTGAGCAGCCACTCATCGCCGTCGCGGCGGGCGGTCGTGGTGATCATGTGGGAGTTCGTACCGGCGTCGGGCTCGGTGATGGCGAAGGCCATCGTCTCGGTGCCGTCGGCGATGCCGGGCAGCCACCGCTGCTTCTGCTCGTCCGTGCCGTACTTCGCGATCACGGTGCCGTTGATCGCCGGGGACACGACCATCATCAGCAGCGGGCAGCCCTGCGCCGCGAGCTCCTCGCACACCGCGGCGACGTCGCCGATGCCGCCGCCCCCGCCGCCGTACTCCTCCGGCAGGTTGACCCCGAGGTAGCCGGCCTTGCCGATGGCCAGCCACAGCTCGGTGGTCTTCTCCCCCGACCGCGCCTTCTCGACGAAGTACTCCCGCCCGTAGGTCGAGGCCAGCTTCGCGACCTGCTTGCGTAGCTCCTGACGCTCGTCGGACTCCGTGTAACCCAGGCTCATGGCGACTCCACCACCGCTAGTACCTCCCCGGCCGCGACCTGCGACCCGGGCCCCACCTCGAGCTGTGCGACGACGCCGTCGGCCGGCGCGCTCACCGTGTGCTGCATCTTCATCGCCTCGAGCACCAGCACCGGCTGCCCGGCGCCGACGCTGTCGCCGGCGGCCACCGCCACGCTCACCACGGTGCCCGGCATCGGCGCCAGCAGCGAACCGGGCGCCACCACATCGGCGGGGTCGACGAACCTCGGGCTCCGCTCCAGGCGCAGGTGGCCCTCGGGTCCGTCGACGTCATACGAAGTGGTCGTTGACGCAGCCACCTCGTATGACGTCCGCACGCCGTCGTGCTCCAGCGTCACCGTGGTCGGCGAGGCCGAGACCACGTCGTAGCCGTCGACCGCGAAGCCGTCGCGGGTGCCCCACCACTCGACCGCGACGCCCTCGAACTCGGTGCGCTGCGGCTGGCTGGGCACGTTGCGCCACCCCACCGGGATGCCGCGCTGCGTGGGGCGAGACGCCGCCTGCGCCGAGGCGATCGCCAGCGCCGCCGCGACCGCGTACGGCTGGGGATCGGGCGCGGGAGCGGCCAGGTCGAAGGAGTCGAGGAACGCCGTCGAGAGCGGCCGGTCGAGGAACTCCTCGCTGCGCAGCACCCGCACCAGCAGGTCGCGGTTGGTGCGGACCCCGTGGATCCGCGCCCGCTCCAGGACCCCGGCCAGCCTCCTCGCCGCCGAGCGGCGGTCGGGCCCGTGGGCGACGACCTTGGCCAGCATCGCGTCGTAGAAGGTCGCGATCTCGCAGCCGGCCGCGTACCCCGCGTCGACCCGCACCCCGTCCTCGAGCGGGATGTCGAACGCCGACAGCACACCGCTCTGCGGCCGGTAGTCCTCGGCCGGGTCCTCGGCGTAGAGCCGGACCTCGATGGCGTGACCGCGTGGGTTCGGCACGAGCGCCAGGGCGCGTCGGGAAGGCTCGGCGGACTCGATCTGCAGCGCGACCAGGTCGAGTCCGGTGGTCATCTCAGTCACGGGGTGCTCCACCTGAAGCCGGGTGTTCATCTCCAGGAACCAGAACCGGTCGGCCGACTCGTCGTACAGGAACTCCACCGTGCCGACGCCGCGGTAGCCGATAGCCTCGGCGGCCCTGCGGGCCGCGCCGAACATCTGCGGCTCGGTCTCACCCCACAGGTCGAGCGCCGGCGCCTCCTCGATCACCTTCTGGTGCCGGCGCTGCACCGAGCAGTCCCGGCTGCCCAGCACGGAGAGGTTCCCGCCGGCGTCGCCCCAGACCTGCACCTCCACGTGACGCCCACGCTCGACGTAGGGCTCCACGAAGACCGTGCCGTCGCCGAAGGCCGACTCCGCCTCGGCCCGCGCCGCCGCCAGCTCCGCCTCCATCGACGAGGCCGAGCGGACGATCCGCATCCCACGCCCGCCGCCGCCTGCCGAGGCCTTGACCAGCACCGGGAACTCCCCCTCGACGGCGTCGAGCACCGGCACACCGGCGGCCCGCATCAGCTCCTTGGCGCCCACCTTCGAGCCCATGGCCTCGATGGCCGACGGCGGTGGCCCGACCCAGGTGAGCCCGGCGTCGATCACCGCCTGCGCGAACTCAGCGCTCTCGGAGAGGAACCCGTAGCCGGGGTGCACCGCGTCGGCGCCGGAACGGCGCGCGGCGTCGATGAGGAGGTCGGCGCGCAGGTACGTCTCGGCCGGTGCGGCGCCCGGCAGCCGGACGGCGTGGTCGGCCTCGGCGACGTAGGGCAGCGCGGCGTCGGGGTCGGAGTGGACGGCGACGGTCGAGATGCCGAGCGAGCGGCAGGTGCGGAAGACCCGTGAGGCGATCTCGCCGCGGTTGGCGACCAGCAACCGGCGAATCATCTGAACACCCCGTAGCCCGCGCCGCCTGTCCACGACGACTGCGCGATCACCGAGAGGCAGATGCCGAGCACGGTCCGGGTGTCGCGGGGGTCGATGACGCCGTCGTCGTAGAGCATCCCGGACAGGAAGTAGGGCAGGCTCTGCTCCTCGATCTGGCTCTCCACCAGCTGCTTGATCCCGGCGAACTCGGCCGCGTCGAAGGTCTGCCCCTTCGACTCCGCGGACTGGCGCGCCACGATCTCCATGACGCCGGCCAGCTGCGCCGGCCCCATCACCGCGGACTTGGCCGAGGGCCAGGTGAACAGGAACCGCGGGTCGTAGGCGCGGCCGTTCATGCCGTAGTTGCCGGCGCCGTAGGAGGCGCCCATGATCACCGCCAGGTGGGGCACCGAGGAGTTGCTGACGGCGTTGATCATCTGCGCGCCGTGGCGGATGATCCCGCCCTGCTCGTACTCCGCGCCGACCATGTAGCCGGTGGTGTTGTGCAGGAACAGCAGCGGGGTGTCGACCTGGTTGGCCAGCTGGATGAACTGCGTGGCCTTCTGGGCCTCCTGGCTGAACAGCACCCCCTGGGCGTTGGCCAAGATCCCCACCGGGTGGCCGTGGATCCGTGCCCATCCGGTGACCAGCGAGGGACCGTAGAGCGGCTTGAACTCGTCGAAGACGGCACCGTTCGACGCGCTGACTCCGTCGCAGATGCGCGCGACGACCTCCCGCGGGTCGAACGGCTCCTTGAGGTCGGCCGGGATGAGGTCGAGCAGCTCCTCGGGGTCGGCGTCAGGCTCAGCAACGTCATACGAGGTGGTCGTCGGAACCGCCGGGGCGTATGACGTCAGCCGGGCCACGATCCGGCGGCCGATGCGGATCGCGTCGCGCTCGTCGGCGGCGAGGTAGTCGGCCAGCCCGGAGGTGCGGGCGTGCATCTCGGCGCCGCCCAGGGACTCGTCGTCGGACTCCTCGCCGGTGGCCATCCTCACCAGCGGCGGGCCACCGAGGAACACCTTGGCCTGCTCCTTGACCATCACGGTGTAGTCGCTCATCCCGGGGATGTAGGCCCCGCCCGCGGTGGAGTTGCCGAAGACCAGCGCGATGGTGGGGATCTTGGCCGCGCTGTGCCGCGTGATGTCGCGGAACGTCTTGCCACCCGGGATGAAGATCTCCTTCTGGGTGGGCAGGTCGGCGCCACCGGACTCCACCAGCGCGATCACCGGCAGCCGGTTCTCCGCGGCGATCTGGTGGGCGCGGAAGCTCTTGCGCACGGTCCAGGGGTTGCTCGCGCCGCCCTTGACCGTCGGGTCGTTGGCGACGATCACGCTCTGGACGCCCTCGACGACGCCGACGCCGGTGACCAGCGAGGCGCCGACGACGAAGTCCGTGCCCCAGCCGGCCAGCGGCGAGAGCTCCAGGAACGCCGACCCCTCGTCGATGAGCAGCTCGATGCGCTCGCGCGGCAGGAGCTTGCCGCGGGCGTGGTGCCGCTCGACGTAGCGCTCCCCGCCGCCGGCGACGGCCTTGGCGTTCTCGGCCTCGAGCGACTCGAGCTTCTCGAGCATGACCAGACGGTTGGTCACCTCACCGCCTCCTCTCCGCTTCAGGGGTTTCGACACGCTCCGTCACGACTTCGTTCCTCAGTCGTGGTCGCTGCTCAACCACCGTCGTTCCGGGCGTCGCGGTAGTGCCGCTCCACCTCGCTGCCGTGCAGGTAGCCGGCACCGCCGAACAGCTGCACGGCCCGGTCGCACACGTACGCCGCCGCCTCGCAGGCGGTCTGCTTGGCCAGGCACGCCTCGGCCACCACGGCCTCGCCGTCGACGTGCCGCGCCGCGACCGAGCGCGTGTAGGTGCGGGCCACCTCGACCTGTCGGTGCATCTCCACCAGGTCGTGGCGCACCACCTGTCGGGCCGCGAGCGGCCGGCCGAACGTCGACCGCTCGCGGCACCACTGCGCGGTGAGCTCCAGCGAGCGGGCGGCGATGCCGTAGGCGTGCACCGCCAGCGCGACCCGCTCCACGACGAACTGCTGCGCGATCTGCGCGAACCCGGAGCCTTCGACGCCCACCAGGTTCGCCACCGGCACCCGGACGCCGGCGTAGCCGAGCTCGGCGGTGTCGGAGCAGTGCCAGCCCATCTTGGTCAGCGCCCGATCGACGGTGAACCCAGGCGCGCCCTTCTCCACCACCAGCAGCGAGATGCCGCCGGCACCGGGGCCACCGGTGCGGACGGCGGTGGTGGCGAAGTCGGCGCGCACGCCCGAGGTGATGAAGGTCTTGGTGCCGTCGACGACCCACGCGTCGTCGTCTCGACGAGCGGTGGTGCGCAGCGCGGAGACGTCGGAGCCGCCGCCCGGCTCGGTGACCGCGAGTGAGCCGATCGCCTCCCCGGCGAGCACCGGCCGCACGAACCGGTCGACCAGGTGCGCGTCACCGCAGGCGACGATGTGGGGCAGCGCGATGCCGCCGGTGAACAGCGCTGCCAGGAGCCCGCTCGAGGCGCCGGCGGACAGCATCGCCTCCTGCACGTCGATCTCGTCGAGCAGCGTGCCGCCGCCCCCGCCGACGGACTCCGGGAAGGCGACGCCGAGCAGACCCTGCTTCGCGGCGGCCAGGTGGAGCGAGCGCGGCACCTCGCCGGCGTCCTCCCACCGCTGCAGGTGGGGGACGACCTCGCGCCGGGTGAACTCCGCGGCCACGTCGTGGAGGTTCACAGCAGCTCGTCTGGGATCTCGAGCAGCCGCGAGCGCAGCCACTCGCCCAGTCCCTTGGCCTGCGGGTCGAATCGGGTGGAGGCCGCGACGCCCAGGCCGAGCAGCCCGTGGACCACGACGTTGACGCCGCCGAGGTTGGCCAGCGGGTGCACCTCGACCTCGAGGTCGGCCGCCTCCGGGCACAGCAGCCGGAACGTCTCCGGGGTCACGAACCGCAGCAGCCAGGCGACCCGCTCCTCGCGTTGCCCGCCCTGGTCGTCGTCGTGGCGCACCCACAGGCCGACGTTGGCGTCGCCGCCCTTGTCGCCGCTGCGGGCGTGCACGAACGTGCCCAGCGGAACCCTCATCCGAAGCCCACCTCCTCACCGACGTCCGCCCGGTCGACCCAGCCCGCCTCGTAGACCCCGAACGGCGCGCCGCGGCCGGGCGGCGCAGTCAGGCTCAACCCGGGGTAGGAGGCCAGCGCGAGCTCGACGGCCGCGCTGGAGACCTGCCGGCCGACCACCTCGGCCGAGGGGTCCTGCACCGTGAGCCGCAGCCGGCACGAGGCCGCCTCCTCGGTCTCGGCGTCGGGCCCGGGCAGCCGGTCCAGGGTCCACTCGACCAGCGCCGGCCGCGGGTCGAGCAGCGCCTCCAGCTGCTCGCGCACCCAGGCCGCCTTCCGCGCGACGTCGAGCCCGGTGAGGACGAACTCGACGCTGTTGCGGTGACCACCCAGCCGGTTCACCGAGACCTTCAACCGCTGGGGCGGCTCGCTGCCCCGGACGCCGTGGATGCGCACCCGGTCGGGGCCGTCCTGGGTGAGCCGGACCGAGGTCAGGTCGACGGCCACGTCGGGGTTGAGGTAGGTCGGGCCCTGGATCTCGTACAGCAGCTGGGCGGTGACGGTGTCGACGGTGACCGCTCCCCCGGTCCCTTCGTGCTTGGTGATGACCGACGAGCCGTCCTCGGCGACCTCGGCGATCGGGAAGCCGATCGGGCGGGAGCGAGGCAGGTCGGCGAAGCCGGAGAAGTTGCCGCCACAGGCCTGCGCCCCGCACTCGATCACGTGGCCGGCCACCACCGCACCGGCCAGTGCGTCGTACTGCGAGGCCTGCCAGCCGTAGGTCGCCACCGCCGGCCCGACCAGGAGGGAGGCGTCGGTGACCCGCCCCGTCACGACGACGTCGGCGCCCTGACCCAGCGCGGAGGCGATGCCGGCGGCGCCGAGGTAGGCGTTGGCGGTGAGGGCGTCGGGGAAGTGCGCGACGACGTCGTCGCCCGTGACGTAGGCGATCCGCGCCGAGAGGCCGAGACGGCGGGCGACCTCGGCGATGCGCGCGGCGAGGCCCATTGGGTTGAGGCCGCCGGCGTTGCTGACGATCCGCACGCGGCGCTCCAGGGCGTCGACCAGGCAGTCCTCGAGCTGGGTGAGGAAGGTGCGGGCGTAGCCCAGCGCGGGGTCCTTGAGCCGGTCGCGACCGAGGATGAGCATCGTCAGCTCGGCCAGGTAGTCGCCGGTGACGTAGTCGAGCGAGCCGCCGTCGAGCATCTCGCGCATCGCCGAGAGCCGGTCGCCGTAGAAGCCCGAGCAGTTCGCGACGCGGATCGGTTTCGCCGCGCTCGCTGGCGCTCGCTGCTCAACCACCGTGGCGGCCCTTCCCGGGTGGTCCGGCGAAGGCCTGCGCGACGTCGAGCCACCGGTCGGCGTCGGCTCCCACCGCGACGACGTCGAGGTCGCCCCGGGCCCGGCGCTGGGTGACCAGGAGGCAGAAGTCGAGCGCCGAGCCGGTCACCGTCTGCGCGGCCTCGGGCGGACCCCAGGTCCACACCTCCTCCGAGGGCGAGACCAGCGTCACCGAGAACTCCTCGGTCGGCGGGGTAAGCCCGCGGTTGGCGAAGGCGAAGTCGCGGGTGCGCACGCCCAGGTGGGCGACGTGGCGCAGCCGGTCGGTGGGCGCGCGGACGACGCCGAGCGCGTCGGCGACGTCCTGGCCGTGGGCCCAGGTCTCCATGAACCGCGCGGTGGCCATCGAGGTCGCGCTCATCGGCGGGCCGAACCACGAGATGCGCTGCCCGGGCGGCACGGCTCGCAGTGCCGCGGCCAGCGAGGCTCGGCCCGATCGCCAGTCGGCCAGCAGCGTCGGCGAGGCCGCCCCCGCGCGCGCCGCGGTGTCGACGGCCTGGTCCGGGTCGGCCAGCGCGGCAGCCACGACCGCCTGCCAGGCGTCGGCGTCGCCGGCGGCCGCGATCGCCGCGGTGTCGGTCCAGGCCAGGTGGGCGATCTGCATCGCAACGTCCCAGCCCTCGGCCGGGGTGGGACTGCGCCAGGCCTCGACGTCCAGCGGCGCGACCAGGGCGTCGAGCACCTCGCTTTCCGCGGCGAGGTCGCGCAGGACCGCCGCCAGCAGGTCAGCCAACGCCGGCCTCCAGCACCTCGGCCCACCGGTCGAGCACCCGAGCCCGCCGCGCGGAGTCGTCACCGATCGTGTTGGCCAGCCCCAACCCGCGCACCAGGTCCAAGGTGGCCTGCACCAGCTCGCGCTCGCCGGGGCGGGACTCGTCGGCGCCGAGCAGCTCGACCGTCATCCGATGCGTGTCTCGGCCCAGCTGCTGCTCCAGCTCCGCCACCTCGCCCCGCAGCGGCTCGTCGCTGCGCGCGGCCACCCACAGCTCCAGTGCCGCAGCGAAGACCGGACTGGTGAAGTGGTCGCCGAGCATGCCCAGCACCGCGCGGGTGCGCCCCGCACCCTGTGGCAACGAGGCCGCGGCCTCGCGCAGCTCGAGCCCACGCTGCTCGCTGACGTGGCGCACCGCGGCGAGCACGAGGTCGGCCTTGCTCGGGTAGTGGTGCAGCTGGGCGCCGCGGCTCACCCCCGCCCGCTCGGAGACCAGCGTCGTCGAGGTGCCGGCATAGCCGTGGTCGACCAGACAACCGACGGTGGCCTCCAGCAGCCGGCGCCGAGTGGCCCGCGAGCGCTGCTCCTGGGGCACGCGGGTGGTGGTCACCCGCCGAGCCTGGCCTCCCCGTCACAAACAGTCAAGCCTGTTTGTTTCTTCGTCCCATTCGTCCCACGCGTGCACTGGCGACCCCCGATACGAGCCCCGTTGTCGAAGGTTTGCCTCGACTTGAGGAAAACCGCCCGATTCGGGTGACGAGCCGCGATCGGCGACGTACATTTCTCTACGTCACCGTTTGGACATATCGGACAGGCGGCGGCGGGCCGGGGCGAGTCTTCGGCTCAACGGGGATGAACCTGGGCCACAGGCCGCACACCACGGGGGACGTGGGTCTGCCGGCGGCTCGGGGGACATAACGGGGGATGGACACGATGATCGTTCGCGCTCGCAGCGCCACGCTCACCGCCGAGCGTCCGGCGGCGACGGCCGTCGCGGCAGGCCTGCCCGACCAGGAACGTCGCGGCAAGAAGAAGCACGCGACGAAGAAGAAGCCGCACCGGCGCCACGTGCTGGCCACCGCCGCGGCCCAGACCGTCAACGTCGTCTCCGCGCCCGCCAGCAGCATCGTCACGACCCTGACCGGCGACACCGGCACCACCGACTCGAGCGCCAGCACCGCCCGCCGGCTCTCCTGGGCCTCGACCGCCGTCCCCACGGCGGCCGAGCTTCACGTCATCAGCCGCTTCAGCTTCGGCTTCACCCAGGCCGAGTTCACCCGGCTGCGCGCCCGTAACGGCGCCTCGGGCTGGCTGGAGCAGCAGCTGCGTCCCGACACCATCCCGGACCCGGTGATGGACGAGCTGCTGGCCGCGCTGCCCGACCTCTACCTGCCGGCGCAGGACCAGGCCGCCGCGGGCAACACCGACCGCAAGAGCGCCAGCGACGTCCAGCGCCAGCACTTCGCCGCCACCGTGGCCCGGCGCGCGTTCTCCACCCGCCAGCTCGAGGCGGTGATGGAGGACTTCTGGACCAACCACTTCTACATCCCGTGCACGACCGTCTCGACGATCTACTACCACGCCGACTACTGCCGCACGCTGCGCCAGAACGCCCTGGGCCGGTTCGAGGACCTGCTCATCGCGGCCGAGACCCACCCGGCGATGCTGACCTACCTCTCGACGGTCAACTCCGAGGCCTCCCACCCCAACGAGAACCAGGGCCGGGAGATGTTCGAGCTGCACACGGTGGGGCTGCGCAACGGCTACACCGAGAACGACATCGACGACGTGTCCAAGCTGCTCACCGGCTGGACCACCGACCGGTGGGCGGTCTCCTACGAGCCCGACAACCACGCCACCGGTGCCGTCTCCGCCATGGGCTGGAGCGACCCCAACTCCGACCCCGACGGTCGCGCGGCGTACCGCTCGCTGCTCTCCTACCTGGCGCACCACCCCAACACCGCCTCGTACGTGTGCCGCAAGCTCGCGGTGCGCTTCGTCAGCGACTCGCCCTCGGACTCACTGGTGGCGCAGCTGGCGCAGACCTACCTCAACAACGACACCCAGATCGCCCCGGTGCTCCGCGCGCTGGCCCGCAGCCCCGAGTTCCTGCGCGCGGCCGGCCAGAAGCTGCGCACGCCCGCGGAGGACTGCGTGGCGACGCTGCGTGCCACCGGCGTCACGGTGCCGCCGCTGCCGGCGATCGGCGTCGACAGCCACACCTCGTTCCTGAACCTGGCCTCGCTGCCCCGCGCCGCCGGCCAGCCGCTGTTCTCGCGCGCCACGCCCGACGGGTTCCCCGACGTGGCCGCCGCCTGGAGCACCTCGGTGCGCGCCACCGCCATGCTGCGCTGGCACTGGCAGATCGCCGACCCCGACTCCGGGCTGGTGGGTGACGACTCCGACCGTCCGAGCGTCAGCAGCCTGCTGCCGCGCAGCTCGATGCGCTTCGACCAGTGGGTCGACCACCTGTGCCGCACCCTGCTCGGCCTGCCGGCCGACGACGTCCAGGTCGCCGCGGCGTGCGCCGCGACCGGCCTGTCCAACTCGACCACGGTGACGGCCTCCTCGACCGTGGCAGGCTCCGGCTTCCAGCGCCTGCTGGTCAGCCTGCTCGACACTCCCACCCTGCTGAACCGCTGACGCCGATGGACCAGTTCGAGGACTCCTGCTGCGCCGAGGGCGCGCGCTACCGCGCCAGCCGGCGGGGCTTCCTGGCCGGCTCGACGGCGGCCGTCGGCGGCATCGTCGCGACCTCGGTCTTCGGTGGCGCGTTCCGCGAGATGGCCTACGCCGCCGACGCGACGCCCGGCGACACCGTCGTCATCCTCAACCTCGGCGGGGGCATCGACGGCATGTCGTGGGTCGTTCCCTACGCCGACCCGCAGTACTACGAGGCTCGGCCGGGCATCGCCGTGCCGCAGGGCGCGCTGCTGGCCACCGACGGTCACTTCGGGCTCAACCCCGCCATGGCGCCCTTGATGAGCCTGTGGAACAAGGGCAAGGTCGGCATGCTGCACGCCGCCGGCCTCGGCACCCCCAACCGCTCGCACTTCGACGCCGCCGAGGCGGTCGGCGACGCCGACCCCGGCAGCAGCGTGCGCCGCGGCTGGGTCAACCGGATGATCGGGCTGACGGGCATCTCCGACCAGTTCGCCGCCATCGGCATCTCCGGCGACCTGCCGGAGTCGCTGGCCGGCGACCTCCCGATCACCACGATCTCCGGTCTCAACGACGTGGCCGTGCCCGGGGTGTCCACGTCGGACTCCGACGGCACCCAGCGCCGCATGGCCCAGATCCAGACCATGTGGGGCAGCTCGACCGACGCCTTCCCGACCTCCGTGCGCGACGCCGTCAACGGGGCGGGCATCCTCACCGCGCTGCCCGACGACACCCTGACCTCCACCAGCGCCGGCTACCCGGCCACCGACCTGGGCCGCACGATGGCCGACACCGCCCGCGTCATCAAGGGCCAGATCGGCGTACGGGTCGTGGCCGTGGACTACGGCGCCTTCGACCACCACGTCGACATCGGCGCGACCTCGGGCAGCTTCTACACCCAGCTCCACGACGTGGCCGCCAGCGTCGCTGCCTTCTTCACCGACCTGGGGAGCAAGGCCGACAACGTCACCCTGGTCACCACCAGCGAGTTCGGTCGCCGGTTGGAGCAGAACTCCTCCTCCGGGCTCGACCACGGCTGGGGCAACGTGATGATGGCGGTGGGAGCCGACGTCAGCGGCGGTTACCACGCGTCGTGGCCGGGCCTGGACACCGGCAACCTCGCCGCGGGCGACCTGCAGGTCACCACCGAGTACCGCCAGCTGCTGGCCGACGTCGTGGCCAAGCGCGTGCCGGAGGTCTCCATCAGCCAGGTCTTCCCGAACCTCGCGCGCCAAGCCACCGGGATGATCCGGTGAGCGGCGGCCTGAGCGTCGACCCCGCCGTCGGGCTGCCCTCGGGCCACCCCGTGCTGGGCAGCGTCGCCGACGGCGTCGCGCTCCCCTACGCGCTGACCTACCCGTCGGGCACCAGCACCGCCCACCTGGTGCTGACCTTCGACGGCACGACCGTCGCCGACGTCGCCGACGGCGCGGCCAGCGGCACCATCACCGTGGCCGGGGGCACGGCGGGGCTGACCAAGAACGACGACGTCGCCGTGGTGCTCACCGCGCTGGCCGCCGACGGCTCGACCATCGCGACGGCACGCACCGACGGCACCGTCACCGACGGCGCCGACCTGGGCACGCTGACCGCCTACCTCCCCGCCGAGCAGGACGTGGCCGACGGCACCCACCTCTACGTCTCCCAGTCCGCGACCATCCGCTTCCACGCCACCGCCCACACCCGGCTCGCGCACGCCGGCGTCACCGGCTACGACCTGACCGTCGACGGCGTGAGCATCCTCGACGACCCCACCGTCACCGGGAAGCCCGACCAGTGGGTCTCCGGCACCTGGACCGCACCGGCCACCACCGGCGACCACACCCTGGTCTACTGGGCCACCGTCGAGGGCGGCACCAGCCGCACCCAGCAGAGCTTCGCCCTCTCCGTGCAGCCCACCGGCTCGTTCACCATCGACGGCGTCTCCATGGACTACGCCGTCACGGCCGAGCCGGGGTCCCCGCTGCCCTGCGCCGGCACGTTCAAGCGGGCCTCGGACTACGCCCCCGTGCCGAACGCCACGATCACGGTGACCTGGCAGGACTCGACCGGCGGCGACTGGGTGCCCGTCGCCACCACGACCACCGACTCCGCCGGGCACTTCAGCACCACGCTGCAGCCGACGGTCTCGGGCAGCTACCAGCTCACCACCGACGGCGTGCCCGGCGTCGTCGGTGGCACGACCTCGTCCTCCGTGCGCGTCGACCTCGAGGCGCACGTGCGGCTCAGCGTCGACCAGCGCTCGGCCGGCGTCGGCAGCACGCTCACCTTCACCATCGCCGCTCCCGCGGCACTGGCCGGGGCCCACGCGATGCTGCAGCTGTGGAACGGGATGAGCTGGACGACGGTCGACGTCAGCCCGCTGGACGCCACGGGCTCGGCCAGCATCAGCTACGTCCCGCCGATCAGCGGCAGCTACCGGTTCGGCGCGCTCACCGGCTACACCGAGCAGTACGCCCCGACCGCCTCGGACGACCTCACCGTCAGCGTCGGCTGACCGGGTCGGCTACATCGTGTCGGCGGGCAGGTTCTGCAGCCTGACCTGACCTCGCGCGACCAGCCGGTCCTCGGCGTCGTGGGTCTCGACGATCCACACCTGCTGGCTGCGACCGCGGTGGACCGGCGTGGCCCGCGACGTCAGCGTGCCCTCGCGCACCGCCCGGTAGAAGTCGGTGGTGTTGCTGACGCCGACGACCTGGCCCCGGTCGCCGAACCACACCGCCGCGCCGTAGCTGGCCAGCGTCTCCACGACGCTGCAGTGGGCGCCGCCGTGCACGATGCCGTACGGCTGGTGGAGGGGTGCGCCGGCCTGCCAGGTGCCGACCACCTGGTCGCCGGAGACCTCGGTGAGCTCGAGCCCGAGGTAGCGGACGAACTGGCCGGGCTCGGGGACCTGGTCGGTCGAGACGTCGGACATGGGGTGAGTATGTCGGCCCGGCGCTACCGCCCGATCAGCGGCCGGCCAGCCCAACCGATCGGCTCAACCGATCAGGTCAGCCGGTCGCCGAGCCAGGCCACGATGCCGGCGACCACCTCGGACCGGTTGGTCTCGTTGAAGATCTCGTGACGGGCCTCGGGGTAGGTCACGAAGGTGACGTCCTCCAACCCGGCCGCCTCCAGCCGCTCGACCAGCGGGCGTACCACCGTCAGCTGGGCGTTGACCGGGTCCAGCTCGCCGACGGCGATGTAGACCGGCAGATCGCCGCGGATCTCGGCGAGCCTCGCCGGGTCCGCCACCTCGCGGGCTGCGGTGAACATCTGCCTCCCGGCGTCGGTGTCGAGCCCGAAGCCGCACAGCGGGTCCTCGACGTAGAGGTCGACCTGGTGCTCGTCGCGGCTGAGCCAGTCGTAGTCGGTGCGGGCGGGGGCGAAGGGGGCGTTGAACGCGGTGAGGTCCAGCGGCTGGTCGAGGTCGAGGGCCGGTTCGAGCAGGTCGATGGCAGCGGTGCCGGTGAGCAGCAGCGCGCTGAGGTCGCGGCTGTGGTCGAGGACGTCCTGCTGGGCGGCGAACGAGCCCATGCTGTGGCCCAGGTGCGCCACGGGCAGTCCCGGGTGGGCGTCCTCGATGCGGTCGCGCAACCGGTCGATGTCGCGCACCAGCTCGGTCCAGCCGTCGGCTCCGATGACACCCGCCTCCACGCCGTCGACGATGCTCGCGCCGTGCCCGCGGTGGTCCTGGGCGTAGACCACGTAGCCGTGGCGGGTGAGCACCTCGGCCAGCGGGGCGTACCGCTGCGCGTGCTCGCCCATGCCGTGGGAGACCTGCACGGCGGCGACGGGGTCGCCGTCGGGGTCCCAGCGGTAGGCCGCGATCCGCGTGCCGCCGACGCTGTCGACGTCCACCCTCCTCGGTCCGCTCATCTGGGGTACCTCGCCCTCACCTCTCGCTTGAGCAGCTTGCCGGTGGGCGTGCGCGGCAGCTCCTCGACGAAGTCGACCGAGCGCGGCGCCTTGTAGTGCGCGATCCGCCCGCGCACGAACTCGGTGAGCTCGGCGGCCAGCGCGGGACCCGGCTCGTGCCCGGGCGCCGGCTGCACCACGGCCTTCACCTGCTCGCCCATCTCGGCGTCCGGCACGCCGATGACGGCCACGTCGAGCACCTTCGGATGCAGGGCGAGGGCGTTCTCGATCTCCTGGGGGTAGATGTTCACCCCGCCGCTGATGATCATGAAGGCCCGCCGGTCGGTGAGGTAGAGGTAGCCCTCGTCGTCGACGTGACCGATGTCGCCGGTGGTGGCCCAGTTGTCGTGGTGCGGGTGCTGGGCGGAGGCCGTCTTCGCCGGGTCGTGGAGGTACTCGAACGGCATGGCGTCGCGCTCGAAGTAGACCAGCCCGTCCTCGCCGACCGGCAGGTCGGGCTGGTCGGGATCGGCCTCGTCGCACACGTGGATCACCCCCAGCCCGGCCCGGCCGACCGAGCCCGGGTGCCCCAGCCAGTCCTCGGGCCCGATGAGGGTGACGCCGGCAGCCTCGGTGGCGGAGTAGTACTCGTGCAGGATCGGCCCCCACCACTCGATCATCTGCTGCTTGACCTCCACCGGGCACGGGGCGGCGGCGTGGATCGCCACCCGCAGCGAGGAGACGTCGTAGCGGCCGCGGACGTCGTCGGGCAGCTTGAGCATCCGCACGAACATCGTCGGCACCCACTGGCTGTGCGTGGCCCGGTGCCGCTCGATCGCGGCCAGCCCCTGCTCGGGCTCGAAGCGCGGCATGATCACCACGGTGCCGCCGACCATGTGCACGAGGCCGCAGAACCGCAGCGGTGCGGCGTGGTAGAGCGGCGCCGGGGAGAGGTAGACCGTGTCGGCGTCGAAGCCGTACGTCGGGGCGAACACCGCGAGCAGCAGGTCGCCGGGCTCGGAGATCTGCCGCGCCGGCAGCGGTGCGCGGATCGCCTTCGGCCGGCCGGTGGTGCCCGAGGAGTAGAGCATGTCGGTGCCGGCCGGCTGGTCGGCGAGCGGTTCTGCCGACGCCGCCGCGAGCGCGTCGTCGAGGTCGTCGAAGCCCTCGACGCGGCCCCCGTAGGACAAGAACAGCTCCAGGTGGGGCGCCTGCTCGGCGACCGCCGCACGGATCTCCTGGGCGCGCTCGGCCAGGTCGGCGTGCACCACCAGCACCCGCGCCTCGCAGTCGCCGAGGATGTAGAGCTGCTCCTCGACCGCGAGATAGGTGCTGACCGCGGTGAGGTAGAGGCCGCTGCGCAGGGCCGCCCAGTAGCAGTCGTAGTAGAGCGGGTCGTTGGGCGAGAGCAGCGCGACCCCGTCGCCGGGGCGCAGGCCCGCGTCGCGGAGCACGTGAGCGAGCCGGACCGACCTGTCCTCGAGCTCGGCGTAGCTGACCGTCCGCCCGGTGTCGGCCATGACGATCGCAGGCTTGTCGGCGAGTTCGGGCAGCTGCGCACCGGGGTACACGTCGCCGATCGTCGTTCGTGACAGCACCACTGTCAACGACGGCCCTCCACACCCGCTGTTCAGGTTGTTGACAACCGTCCTGGCTATGCTCCGCAGCGTCGGGCACTAGACGAGCGACGAAGGGTGCGACATGCGGATCATGGTGCTGGGCGGGGACGGCTACCTGGGGTGGCCCACCGCCATGTACCTCTCGGCGCAAGGTCACGACGTGGCCGTGCTCGACAACGCGGTACGCCGGCAGTACGACGAGGAACTGGGCTCGGGCAGCCTGGTGCCGATCGTGTCGCTGCACGAACGGGTCCGCGCGTGGCGCGAGGTCAGCGGCCGGGAGATCGAGCTGTGGTTCGGCGACCTGTGCGACGCCGACTTCTGCTATGCCGCGGTGAGCGGCTTCCGCCCCGACGCGGTGGTGCACTTCGCCGAGCAGCGGGCCGCCCCCTACTCGATGATCGACCGCAAGCACGCGGTCTACACCCAGACCAACAACGTCGTGGGCACGCTGAACCTGATGTACGCCGTCGGCGAGGTCGACCGCGACATCCACATCGTCAAGCTCGGCACAATGGGCGAGTACGGCCAGCCCAACATCGACATCGAGGAGGGCTGGCTCGAGGTCGAGCACAAGGGCCGCAAGGACCGGGTGCTGTTCCCGAAGAAGCCCGGCTCCTTCTACCACCTCTCCAAGGTCCACGACTCCCACAACCTGGAGTTCGGCTGCCGGATCTGGGGGCTGCGCGTCACCGACCTGAACCAGGGCGTCGTCTACGGCCAGGAAACCGAGCAGACCGTCCTCGACCCGCGACTGGCCACCCGGCTGGACTACGACGCTGTGTTCGGCACCGTGCTCAACCGGTTCGCCATCCAGGCCGTGCTCGGGCTGCCGCTCTCGGTCTACGGCAACGGCACCCAGACCCGCGCCTACCTCGACATCCGCGACACCGTGCGCTGCATCGAGATCGCGTGCGAGAACCCGGCCGACGCCGGGGAGTTCCGGGTCTTCAACCAGGCCACCGAGCAGTTCAGCCTCGACGAGCTGGCCAAGCTGGTGGCCAACTCCTTCCCCGGTGGCGCCGAGATCGAGCACGTGGACAACCCGCGGGTGGAGATCGAGGACCACTACTACAAGTTCGTCCACACCGCGCTGGAGTCGCTGGGCCTGCAGCCCCACTACCTCGGCGACACGCTGCTGGAGCAGATGTACGGCGTCATCGAGCAGCACCGGGGCCGGGTGAACACCGACCTGCTCGCCGCCTCCGGCATCAACTGGCGCACCTCGGCCAACGCCGCGCCCCGGTGAGGCTGCTGGTCACGGGTGGTGCCGGCTTCGTCGGGCACCACGTGGTGGCGACGTTGCGCGCGGACGGCCACGAGGTGGTCGTCGCCGACCTCGAGCCGTCCGACATCACCGGTGACCTGCTCGAGCCCGCGGTGCGCGAGGCGGCGGTCACGCCCGACCTCGACGGCGTCGTGCACCTCGCGGCCGAGACGTCGGTGCTGGGGTCGATGGAGCGACCGGCGTTCGTGCACCGCACCAACGTCGACCTCACCGCCGCACTGCTCGAGCTGTGCCGTGAGCGCGGCGTCGGCACGTTCGCCCTGGCCTCCACCAACGCCGTCGTCGGCGCGGTGAGCGGCGTCATCACCGAGGACCTGCCACTCGCGCCGCTCACGCCGTACGGCGCGACGAAGGCCGCCGGCGAGATGCTGATGGCGGGCTACTCGGGCGCCTACGGCCTGCGCACGCCGGCGCTGCGCTTCTCCAACGTCTACGGTCCCGGCATGCAGCACAAGGACTCCTTCGTGCCGCGGCTGCTCAAGGCGGCGGCGGCCGGCAGTGGTGTCGAGATCTACGGCGACGGCACCCAGGTGCGCGACCTCGTGCACGTGCGCGACATCGCCCGCGCGATGACACTGGCCGTCACCGGCTGGCCCAGCGGCCCGGTGATCGTCGGCAGCGGCGCGTCGTACTCGGTGCTCGACATCGCCGACGCCGCCCGCCGCGCGTCGGGTCGCGAGATCCCCGCCACGCACGTCCCGCCCAAGCCGGGTGAGATGCCCGCGGTCGTCGTCGACGCCTCGCTGGCGGCCTCGCGGGGCTGGACCGCGCAGGTGGACCTCGACGAGGGCATGCGGGAGGCCTGGGCGGACTTCGCCCCGTGACGCAGGCGCTGGCGGCGGTGACGGCGATCGGTGCCGTGTACCTCGGCCTCCGTCTCGGCGTGTGGCGATGGCTGGTCGTGCTCAGCGCCGTGCCCAGCGTGCTCGTGCTCCTGGTGCCGGCGCTGGCCGACCGGGAGCCGACGTGGGAGTGGGCGGCCGTGGCTCTGGCCGTTCTGGCGGCGGCGAGAGTGGGGCGAGCCAGACAGGCCGCCGCGCTTCACAACCTGGGCGGGGTCCTCGTGCTGGCGGGCATCGCCGGCGCCGCGCTCGACCTCCCTCTCGCGGTGCTCTGGTGGCCCGTTGCCGGCGCCTTCGGGCTCACCGCGTTGCTGCGCGGTCGCCGTGGTCGAGCCACGCTGCGGCTCCAGGAGGACGACGTCGACCGCGCGGCGCTGGCGGAGTTCGACGCGCGCTACGAGACCCCGGCGCTGGCGCCGGTGGCCATCGTGATCGCCGCCTACGCGGAGGAGCACGGACTGCCGGGGGTGCTGCCGGTGCTGCCGCGGGAGGTCTGCGGACTGGCCACCAGCGTGGTCGTGGTCGACGACGGCAGCCCCGACCGCACCGCGGAGGTGGCCGAGGACGCCGGCGTGCACGTCGTCCGCTGCGGCACCAACCGCGGTCAGGGCGCCGCGCTGCGACTGGGCTACCGGGTGGCGCGCGAGCACGGCGCGTCCTACGTCATCACCACCGACGCCGACGGCCAGTACGACGTGGCCGACATGCCGGCCGTGCTGCAGCCGATCCTGGACGACCGGGCCGACTTCGTCACCGGCTCGCGGCGGCTGGGCCACCAGCCGGTGCAGGACCGGCTCCGCCGGCTCGGCGTCTACGTCTTCGCCGGCATCGTCAGCCTGCTCACCGGGCGCTGGCTCACCGACACCTCCTTCGGGCTGCGGGCGATGCGGGCCGAGGTGACCGCGGCCGTGACGCTGAACCAGCCGCAATACCAGTCCTCGGAGCTCTTGATCGGCACCATCTCCCACGGCTTCCGGGTGCTGGAGGTGCCCGGCACGATGCACGCGCGCAGCGCCGGCACCACGAAGAAGGGCCGCAACCTGGTCTACGGGCGTCGCTACGCCGGGGTCGTGCTGGGCACCTGGTGGCGGGAGGGCTGCCCGCGTCCCGTGGGAGAGTCCTGACCGTGGTCCGGCGTCATGGGGTGTTCGGCGTCGCGGTGCTGCTGGGGATCGCCGTCCGCGTGGTGGTGATGCTGGGGTTCTTCCCGGCCTTCGTCTACAGCGACGGACCGACGTACCTGGACCTCTCCGAGCATCTGGCACCCTCCCAGGAGCGGGTGGTGGGCTACGCCGTGGTGCTCAAGGTGCTGCTGTGGGTCACCGACCAGGTGTGGTTCGTCGCCGTCGTCCAGCACGTGCTGGGCCTGCTGACCGCCGTGATCGGCTACGCGTTGCTGCGCCGGTGGGGCGTCGGGCCGGTCGTGGCGACCCTCGGCGTGCTGCCGGTGCTCTTCGACGGGATGCAGCTGGTGCTCGAGCACTCGGTGCTGGCCGACGTGGTCTTCGACCTGCTGCTGCTCGTGGCCGTCGCCATCCTGGCCTGGCGCCGCTCGCCACGTGTACCGGCCGCGGCGCTGGCCGGGCTGGCGCTGGGCGCCGCGGCGCTGACGAAGATCGCCGGCGGTCCGGTGATCCTCGGTGCGGTCGTGCTGTGCCTCGTGCTGGCGGCCGGCTGGCGGATGAAGCTGTTGACCACGCTCGCGGTGTGCGTGGCCTTCGTGGTGCCGCTGCTGGGCTACGCCGCCTGGTACCACTCGGTTCACGGCGTCTACGCGCTCTCGGAGTCCGGCGGCCGGGCGAAGTACATGCGCACGACCGGGTTCGTCGACTGCTCGCGGTTCGTGGTGCCCGAGTACGAGCAGCGACTGTGCCCGACGACCCCGGTCGGGCAGCGCTACGACCCGACCTTCTACGGCTGGCACGACCCCGACAACACCCACGGCCTGGAGCCGCCGAAGGGCATGACGCTGAACCAGGTGTTCGGTGACTTCGCCCGCCGCGCGATCGCCGCTCAGCCGCAGACGTACCGGGCCATCGTGTGGCGCGACGTGAAGATGACGTTTGCCTGGCACCGGTGGGACGACTACGAGTACTCCACCTCGCGCAAGTGGATGTTCGACGGCTACCGGGCGTGGCTGCCCACCGACTACACCGGCCCCGCCTACCGCGAGCACGGCGGCCGACTGCTGACGGCGAAGCAGCCGTGGTCGGGCTTCTTGTGGACCTACGGCGGCTGGGTCTACCTGCCCGGCCCGGTGCTGCTGGCCCTGCTGGCGCTGGTCGCGATCGCGACGCTGTGGCCGAGCCGGTGGTCGCGCAACCCCGGCGTGGGCCGCTCGCTGGGCTTCGTCCTCGCCGCCCTCGGGATGGGCCTGGTGGTGATCCCCGACGTGACGGCCCAGTTCACCTGGCGCTACGTGCTCCCCGCCTTCGTGCTGGTCCCCATGGCCGCGGCGCTGGCCTGGGCCCGGCTGGCGGGTCGCCCACGACCGGACGAGGCCCGGCGAATCGGACGGCGAGCTACCGAAACTCGTCCCAGCGACCGTTTCTGAGGCCGATTTCCCGGGGTTTTGCCGGGTGCCCGGCAAAACCCCCGCCGCTCACGGCACCCGCGCCACCCCGAGCACCGACTGCCCGAACGGCGGGGTGACGACCCGCTCGATGCCGCGGGTCACCGGCACCACGAACCGGTCGTAGATCCGCACCAGGCGGGGGTTGGGGGCGCCGACGCCGCCGCGGCGGACGGCGGCGTACCAGGCGAAGGCGCCGAGGAAGTTGACCGGGCGGACGTCGACCGGGTCGAGGCCCGCGCCGACGAAGGCGGCGCGCAGGGTGGTGGGGGTGTAGCGGCGCACGTGACCGACGGCGCGGTCGAAGTCGCCGTAGAGCCGCTCGTAGCCGGGCACCCACATCACCACCGTCCCGCCGGGCTCGACCAGGGTGGCCAGTCGCCGCAGGGCGCCGGCGTCGTCCTCGATGTGCTCGAGGACGTTGATGGCCAGGGCGGTGCTCACGGTCAGGTCCTCGGGCAGCGCGGCGGCGAGGTCGAGCACGCGCGCGGTGACCTCGGGGCGCTCGGCGAACCGGTCGGCCATCGAGGCGACGGCACCGGCGTCGACGTCGGTGACGACGTGGCGCTCCAGCCCGCGGCCCGCGAACTGGGAGGCGAACTCGCCGAGCCCCGAGCCGACCTCGAGCAGCGAGGACCCCACGTGCGGCGCGATGAGCGAGAGCTGGAAGGCGCGGTAGCGCACCTGGTTGGCGCCGGAGGGGTCCTCCAGCGACCGGCCGGTGGCCTGCTCGAACGCGCTCATGCCGACACCTTCTCCTGCCCGGGCAAGCGGGAGAACAGCCGGTCCAGCAGCACGAAGCGCAGCAGCGACATCACGACGAACACCGCCACGAACACGACGTCGACCAGCCCCACCCGCGCGGCGGCCGATGTGCCGTGCGCCCGCAGCCAGGAGTCGGCAACGTGGGTGCACAGCGCCGAGAGAGCGAGCGTGAGCAGCACGATGACGACGTAGGGCACCACCTCGCGCCGGACGTCGGGGCGGTCGCGCCGCTGCCAGGTCCAGGCGCGGTTGAGCCAGTAGTTGGGCACCGCGCCGGCCAGCCAGGCCAGCACCGAGGAGAATCCCGGTGAGAGGTGCAGCACGCCGTAGAACAGCGCCAGCGCGAGCGCGCTGCACCCGGTGGCGACCAGGGAGCCGCCCGCGTAGGTGAGGAGCTTGCGCAGCACGAGGCCCAGCCTAGGGAAGCCGGTTACGGTGCAGACGTGCGCCGGCACCGGCTCTTCCTCGTGGCCCTGCTGGTCGGGGCGCTCGTGCGAGTGCTCGTGACGATCGGCTTCTGGCCCGGCCTGGTCTTCAGCGACGGCCCGACCTACCTGGGCTGGCTCGACTACGGCCTGCCGTGGCTCGCGCGGCCCGTGGGCTACAGCGCCGTGCTCGAGGCGCTCTCCCGGTTGGCCTCGCCGATCGTGCTGGTGGTGCTGCTGCAGCACGTACTGGGCCTGATCGAGGGCGTCCTGGTCTACGCGGTGCTGCGGCGATGGGAGGTCAGCGCGCGCACGGCGACGCTGGCCGCCCTACCGGTTCTCCTCGACGGCATGCAGCTGGCCCTGGAGCAGTCGGTGCTCAGCGACACCGTCTTCGTCTTCGTGCTGGTGCTCGCGGTGGCGGTGCTCGCACGTCGGCGACGACCGGGGCCGGGCGCGGCGGCCGCCGCGGGGCTGCTGCTGGGGCTGGCGACGGTGGTGCGCGTGGCCGGCGAGCCGACCGTGCTCGCGGCCGTGCTCTTCTGCCTATTGGCCGCCGCGGGCTGGCGGCGCCGACTGCTCACCTCGGCGGTGCTGGTGGTGGCGTTCGTGGCGCCGCTGGCCGGGTACGCGACGTGGTTCCACGCCTACCACGACCGGTGGGCGATCTCGGAGGTCTCGGGTCGCTCGCTCTACATGCGCACCACGACGTTCGTGGACTGCAGACAGCTCACGGACCTGCCCACCTACGAGCGCACCCTGTGCCCCGACGAGCCGCTGGGCCAGCGGCTCGACCCGACCGACTACGGATGGCACAGCCCCGACGCCTACGCCGGGATCGAGGTGCCGGCGGGCATGACGCGCGACCAGGTGTTCCGCGACTTCGCGCTGCGAGCCATCCGCGCCCAGCCCGGCGACTACGCCCGCACCGTGCTGCGCGACGCCGCACTGCTCCTCTCACCGACGCGCGGCGACGCCTACGAGTACGACACCGCCCACAAGTGGCTGCTCTCGACCTACGCCCATCACGACCTCAGCGCCCGCTCCCGCCAGGCCTACACCGACCACGGGGCGCCACAACTGCGACCGCGCCAGCCCGTCGCCGACGTCATGGCCGGCTACCAGCACGTGGTCTACCTGTGGGGCCCGCTGGTCGGCGCCTTGGTGCTGACCGCCCTGGCCGGCCTGGTGCGCCGGCGCCGCAACGTGCCGCTGGTGCTGCTGACGCTGGCGCTCGGCGTGGGTCTCACGCTGCTGCCGATCCTCAGCCTGGAGTTCATCTGGCGCTACAGCCTGCCGCTGCTGCCCTTCGTGCCGATGGCCGCGGCGGCGGCCTGGCCGGCGCGGTCAGCCGACCGCGTGGCGCAGCAGGACGACCCCGTTGTCGAAGACGCGCGACTCCAGCGGTCGCAGGGCTGAGGTCTCGTAGCCGTCGGGGAACAGCCGGCGGCCGCGACCCTGCACGACCGGGTAGATCACCAGCCGGATCTCGTCGACCAGACCGGCCTCGAGCACCGCGTGACACAGCCGGATGCTCCCGGTCAGGCAGATCTCACCGTCACCGCCGGCCTTGAGCTCGCGCACCCGTTCGAGCCAGTCGGCGCCGAGGACCGTCGAGTTCTGCCACTCCGGGTCGCCCAGCGTCGCCGACACGACGTACTTCTGCACCCGGTCGAGGGCCTCGGCGGTGCCGGTGGTGTCGTCGGTCTGCTGCGGCCAGTAGCCGCGGAAGTCCTCGAAGGTCTGCCGGCCCAACAGCATCGCCTCCTCGCGCGCGGTGAACTCACGCATCTGCGCCGCCAGCTGCTCATCGGAGTCGCTGGGGTCGAACCAGTCCCCCAGGAACTCGATCGAGCCGTCCAGGGACATGTTCTGCGTGACCACGAGGGGTCGCATCGTCGCTCCTTCGCATCGGGTGCTCTCACCTCGACCGACCTCGGCTCGCCTGCGAACTCATCGCTACGTTGGCCCGGTGACCTACTCCCTCAACGACGGCACCTCCCTTCCCGACGTCGGCTTCGGCACGTACCCGCTGAAGAGCGCCGACGAGATCGTCTCCGCGCTGCAGGTGGGCTACCGGCTGCTGGACTCCGCGGTCAACTACGAGAACGAGGAGGTCGTCGGCGAGGCGATGCGGGCCAGCGGCGTGCCGCGCGAGGAGATCCTGGTGACCACCAAGATCCCCGGGCGCCACCACGCCTACGACGACGCCCGCGCCTCGATCCGCGGCTCGCTCGAGCGGCTCGGCGTCGAGCGGACCGACCTGCACCTCATCCACTGGCCCAACCCGAGCGTCGGCCGGTACGTCGAGGCCTGGCAGGCGCTGGTCGACGCCCAGGCGGCGGGCGAGGTGCGCTCCATCGGCGTCTCGAACTTCACCGCCGCCCACCTGGCGCGCATCATCGAGGCCAGCGGGGTCACGCCGGCGGTCAACCAGATCGAGATGCACCCCTACTTCCCCCAGGTCGAGCTGCGCGCAGCCCACGCCGAGCTGGGCATCCGGACCGAGGCCTGGAGCCCGCTGGGCAAGCGGCAGGCCCCCTTCGACGAGCCGCCCGTGGCCGACGCCGCCCGGTCGCACGACGTCACGCCGGGCCAGGTGATCCTGCGCTGGCACCTGCAGCTGGGCAGCCTGCCCATCCCGAAGTCGGCCACCCCCGAGCGGCAGCGGCAGAACCTCGACCTCGACGGCTTCGAGCTCAGCGACGACGAGGTCGCCGCCATCACCGCCCTGGGACGCACCGAGGGCCGGCTCTTCGGCGGCGACCCCGACACCCACGAGGAGATGTGACGCTCGAGGTCAGCCCGGCCGCTCGGATGTGGAGTCGTTCAGCAAGGGCAGCGCCGCGAACTCGTGACCGGCCCAGTACGCCGCGCTCGCCTGCTCGGGGTATCGCTCGACGCTGCTCTCGACGTCGATGACCAGGCACTGCTGCGCGTCGTCGTCGTAGACCGGCCAGCCGGGATCGCCGGTGCGGGCGAAGGCGGTCCAGCGGCCCCGCAGCTCACGGGAGAGCTCCACCGCCTCGTCGGGCACCGGGTCGCCGATGAGCATCGTCGCGAAGCCGGAGCTCAGCGAGCCCCACACCAGCGGCACGTCGAGGGCGTGGCAGGCGCCCAGCGGTGCGGCCGGGGCGGCCCAGGTGAGCTCGTAAAGGTGCACGCGGCCGCCTGCCCGGCTCTGCTCCTGGGCGAGCCGGAGCGACGGCATCCGGAACAGCCAGTCGGACTGCACCAGCTCGAAGAGCCGGCCCGTCAGCGCGTCCGGCTCGACGGAGGCGAAGCCCGCGGGGTCGGGTGAGAAGAGCGCGAGGGTCTGCGCCTCCAGCTCGGGCGTGACGTTGCCCAGCAGGCCGCCGAGCATCACGAAGAGCCGGAACTCGTCGCGGTTGTGGCCGACGAGGATCTCCACGTCGCGGGCCGAGCCGTCGCGCACCGCCTGCCACGGCGTCACCGGCAGCACCTCGCCGTCGACCACGGGTGAGAACGGGGTGGGAGTGAACGCGATGTTGCCCCACCGGGCGGCGTGCGGCGGCATCACCAGCGCGTCGAAGGCGGCCACCAGGTCGGCCGGCGCCACCTCGGCCAGGTCCTCGGCCGTGGCCGTTCGGCCCATCGAACCGGCGACGGTGGTCGCGATGTCGGCGGCCAGCTCGGCCGAGAAGAAGGTGCCGGGGATGCTCTGCAGCACGGCCCGACCGAACAGACCGTGCGCCTGCGGCATCGCCAGCAGCGAGGCGATGGCACCGGCTCCGGCGGACTCGCCGAACACGCTCACCTGCGCCGGGTCGCCGCCGAAGGACTCGATGTTGTCGCGCACCCACGCCAGCGCGGCGAGGCAGTCCAGCAGCCCGCGGTTGGCCGGCGCACCCTCGATCTGCGCGTAGCCCTCGGCGCCGACGCGGTGGTTGAACGTGACCACCACGACCTCGCCCTCGGTGGCCAGCAGCGTGCCGTCATAGGCCGGGTCGCCCGCGTGGCCGGACCGGTAGGCGCCGCCGTAGACGTAGACCAGCACCGGCCGCCGACCGGTGACGTCGGTGGTCCAGACGTTCGCGGTGAGCCAGCTGCGGTCGGCGTCGTCGTCGGGGGCCGGCCCCATCTGCTGCGACTGCGGGGGCGGCGGGCCGAAGCTCGTCGTGTCGAGCACGTCGTCCCACGGCTCGCAGGGCACCGGGCGCTGGAAGCGGAGCTCTCCGGTGGGCCTCCGGGCGAACGGGATGCCGCGGAAGACCGCCACCTCGCCCTCGTCGCTCCCCCGGACCCGACCAGCGCGCGTGCTCACCTCGGTCACGAGGGCGAACGTACAGGGATCCTGAGCATCGTCGCGGCGAGGACTAATCCGCGCGCGAGGGGGTATGACCCTGGCCATGAGCGGCGACTCGGACGCTGACAAGGTGCCCAACCAGTACCTCGCGGTGCTCAAGAGCGCCCGGCCCCAGGCCGACGACCGTGGCGCGACCCTGCGCTCGGCGCTCAACAAGGCCAGCGTCGCCCTCGAGTCCGGCGCGTGGCTCTCCACGACCGCCACGCAGTTCGGCGCGACGCTCGGCGACCAGCGCTCCGCGCTGCAGCCGGTCGGCGACCGCGAGCGGGACCTGATCGACGCGGAGGTCCAGATCCAGGCCAAGGAGCCGACGGTGCCCCCCGACGACTACCGCGCGAAGTTCAGCTACTACGCCCACCACCTGGGGCCGTCGTGAACTACCCGGTACCCGACGGCGGTGGGGGTGGCGGAGGCGGCCGGCTGAGCCAGATCAACATCACGGCCTTCCGCTCGATGGTCACCGAGCTGGAGTCCGCCGAGTCGACGATCACCGGCACCATCGGCTCCGCGAAGACCTCGCTGGGACGGCTGTGGCTGGGCACCGACGGGTTCGAGAAGGGGACCGCGGTCGCCACCTGGATCCAGCACGAGATCCCGGGGCTCAAGCGCCGGCTGGCCATGGCGGAGGAGATCTCCGGCAGCAGCCCCGGGCTGCCCGACAGCGTCTCCATCGACGAGAGCGCGCTGCTCGACCTGACCCCCGCCCAGTCACGCGCGTACGCCGCGAAGGCGGCCAAGATCCTCAAGTCCGGGTGGCCGGACCCCGACCAGGTGGGCCAGCTCAACGCCCTGCTGCACACCTACGGCGACGACCCGTACTTCGCCAACGCGCTGGCCAAGGCCGTGCCGCCGCGCGAGATCGCCACCTACATCGCCAACATGACGCCGGGAGAGCGGCTGGTCGGCGGGGTGTCGAAGGAGGACTACAGCCAGCTGCTCGACGGCCTGGCCGGCACGATGGGGCTCGCCTCGCGGGGCACCGGCGACCTGGCGATGCCGTCGTCGTGGACGGCCGACTGGGTCGACAAGATGACGATGCCGAAGTTCGACGGCGACCCCGACGATCCCGAGGCCTACCGTCGCAACGACGATGACTTCGCCCACCGGGGCGCGCTGTGGCTGCTGCTCTCGCGCGGTCACTGGTCCACCTCGTTCCTCCAGCAGACCACCAAGACCTTCGCCGCCGAGGACGCCCGCGGGCTGCTGCCCGGCATCCCGCCGCCGGGCAGCCTCTACATCGCGATCACACCCGACGGGAAGCGGTTCACCGACCCCATGGTGGCGCTGATGGGCGCCTTGGTGAACAACCCGCAGGCCGCCCACTGGGCCTTCACGCAGGGCGGCACGACCCAGGTCCCGTTCCCCAAGGACGGCGAGGACGCCCACGGCGAGGTCCAGACCTTCCTCTACAACCTGCTGCACGAGCACCGCTTCGGCGACGACGACAGCTCGGGACCCAACACGGTGATGCTCGCGCTGCGCGCGGCCATGACCTGGAAGCGCGACCAGAGCATCATCGACTCCGCCCAGAACCTGCAGAAGTCGATGCAGCAGCAGAAGGAGGTCTGGGACGAGAAGCCGTGGTACGCCAAGTGGGGCCACACGGTCCTCGACCTCATCGGGCTGATCCCCTTCGTCGGCATCCCGGCCGACGTCGTCAGCACCGCCTGGTACGGCGCCGAGGGCGACTGGGTCAACGCCGGGCTCTCGGCGGCGTCGCTGATCCCCTTCGCCGGCGACATCGCCGGCGCCGGCAAGCTGTTCGCGCGCGGCACCAAGCTGGCCGAGACCCTCGCGCTGGTCGACCGGCTCGGGCGCAACCTCGACCTGGACTCCGCGGTGGGTCGGGCGCTGGTCAAGAGCGCCAAGATCGAGGACGGCGTCTACCAGCTCAACGACATGAAGGCGCTCAGTGCGCTGCTGCGCGACGGCAAGGCGGCCAACCTCGAGCTGCGCTCGCAGGGCCTGGCCTTCGTCACCGACGAGGCCGGCAAGGTCACCCAGCTGAAGGTCTACGTCGACGGCGCCTGGGTGCCGGTCGACAGCTCGAACCTCGGGCTGAAGCTGGCCAAGTACAAGGCCGGCGACAGCCCGTGGGACCTGGTCGGGCTCACCCGCGGCGAGGTGATCGAGACCGCGCTGGCCAAGACCGAGTACAAGTCCTGGGAGCACGTCGGCAAGGAGAACAACGGCTTCTACAAGGGCATCGACTTCTACGACAAGGGCGAGGGCGTCAGCCTGAAGACCCTGGACCCACCCACGGCACGCAATGCTGCGAGGATCAGGAAGAACATCGACGACCTGGCGGCCATGAAAGAGGCCGGCCGCACCGGGGACGGGCGGCGAATCCATGACGTGTCGGTCGACCTGCGGGTGCGGATGGGCCAGGAGAACGCCGAATCACTGAGAGAACTGCGCACGTACGCAGAGGACGCAGGAGTCACCCTCAATGTCAAGCCTTACTGACCGACCGAGCGTCGGTCCCACCGACCTCGCCGAGGCGCCGAGCGGTCCCATCGACCCCGCGCGGCTGTGGAACCTGTTCTCCTTCGTGCCCGGCTCGCGCCCGCTGAGCGTGTGGGTCGACGTCCTGCGCCGACTGCCGCTGAGCTTCACCCCCACCCGGGTGCGTGTGCGGGTCCCCGGCGAGGACGTCCCCGACATCGGGTTCGACGACGACACCTGGCACCGGTCGAGCACCCTCGAGGGGGCGACGAGTGTGCGACTGGAGCAGGTGGAGAACGCCGGCCGCGACGACGAGCGCGTCGTCGCCGTCCTCCAGGTCACCGTGGCCCGCGTCGTGCACGAAGTACTGCTCTCACACGTCGAGGCCAACCCCGAGCTGCTCGCCGCGCTGCTCGAGGCGCCCGGGCTGATCGGCGGCTCCCGCGGCGACGAGCAGGACGCCACCTGGCAGGGCGAGACCCAGCCCCAGCACTTCGAGTTCTGGTACCCCCACGACTGGCAGCACCTGCCCCGCACCACCGACCGGCACGGCCGCGAGATCATCGACGTCTCCGGCCACCCCGGCCGCATCAGCAACGTCGTCGGATGGCGGATGTGGGCCGCCCAGGACGACTGGTACGGCCCCGGCGCCCGCCTCTACGTCGACCTCGACGCCCTCGCCACCCTGCCCCTCGGCGAGGTCACCGACCTCGGCGAGGACCGCTGGCACGTGCGACTGTGGCCCGACGGCGCCTCCTTCGAGCAGATCCGCACCGCCCAGGCCACCCTGCGCGAGCACCTCGGCTACGACGCCGCAGCCGCACGCGACGACGAGATCTACGACCTCATCACCGCCGACCAGCCCGACGACCCCATGTTCGTCGCCCAGGACGGCACCTTCGACCACGGCGGCACCACCCGCATCCTGCAGTACTTCTCCGCGCAGAAACGCCCCACCTTCCGCTCCCGCGCAGCCTGGCTGGAGATCCTCGAGTTCGACGCCGAGCACCACCAGGTCCATTCCGAGGTCATCGACCTGCGCACCCAACCGCACCCCGAGATCTAGCTCCGGCCCCCGGAGGCCACCGCCGGCTGCTGCTGGGTGATGCAGTGGATCCCGCCGCCGCGGGCGAACAGCGGGCGGGCGTCCACGCCGACGACGCGGCGGCCGGGGTAGGCGGCGGCGAGTACCTCCAGGGCCTCGGCGTCGCGGGGATCGTCGAAGGTGCAGGCCACCACACCGCCGTTGCAGACCAGGTGGTTGACGTAGCTGTGGTCCACCGGGCCGTGCTCGTCGACCAGCCGCTCGGGGGCCCGCAGGGCGATGACCGTCCAGCCCTCGGGGAACCTGTGGCGCAGCGCGTGGTCGGGATGACGCTCGTCGGGCTGCTCGTGCACCAGCACGGTGCCGGGCGCCGGCATGGTGGCGACGATGTCGACGTGGCCGCGGGTGCCGAACTCCTCGTAGTCGCGGGTCAGGCCGCGTTCGAGCCACACCACCTCACCGACGCCCAGGGTGCGCCGCAGCTCGGACTCCACCTGCTCGCGCGTCCAGCCGGGGTTGCGGCCGGGGTCGAGCTGCACGGTGCTGGTCACCAGCACCGTGCCGGCGCCGTCGACGTGGATGCCGCCGCCCTCGTTCACCAGCTCGGAGGGCACCAGCGTCGCGCCAGCCCACTGCGCCACCAGCCGGCCGACCAGCGCGTCGTGCTCCCAGCGCGCCCAGGCCTGCGCACCCCAGCCGTTGAACACCCAGTCCACCGCACCCAGTCGGTCGGAACCCAGATCGTCGGGACCGACGACGAAGGTCGGGCCGATGTCGCGCATCCAGGCGTCGTCGAGCGGCGCCTCGAGGAGCTCGACGTCGGAGCCCAGCCGGTCGCGGGCCACGGCCAGGGCACTCGGGTCCACCACCATGCGCACCGGCTCGAAGTGCGCCACGGCACGCGCCACCGTCGCCCAGGTGTCGCGGGCCTCCTCGGCGTCGGCGTCGGTCTCACCCAGCGTGTAGCCCGAGGACGGCCAGGCCATCCAGGTACAGGCGTGCGGCTCGGTCTCGGCCGGCATCCGCCAGCTCACTGCACCAGCCCCGCGTAGGAGTCCGGGCGCCGGGTGCGCAGGAACGGGAAGAGCGTGAGCCAGTCGCGCCGCTGGTCGAGGTCGAGGTCGGCCACCAGCACCGCCTCCGCGTCGCGGGGTGCCTGGGCCAGCACGCGGCCGTAGGGGTCGACGACGAACGAGGAGCCGTAGAAGGTGATCCGGCCCTCGTCGCCGGTGCGGTTGGGCACCACGACGAAGAGTCCGTTGGCGATCGCGTGGCCGACGATGACCTGGCGCCACAGCGGCTCGGTGTCGAAGTCGGGGTGGTCGGGCTCGGACCCGATCGCGGTCGGGTAGGCGAGCAGGTCGGCGCCGCCGAGCGCGTAGAGCCGGGCCGCTTCGGGGAACCACTCGTCCCAGCAGGTCGGCAGCCCGAGGCCGGCGTCCAGGCCGGGCACGCGGTGCACCGGGTAGGCGTCGGCCGGCGGGCCGGGGCGGAAGTAGAGGTCCTCGACGTAGCCCTCGGTCACCGGGATGTGCATCTTGCGGGTGCGCGCCACGACCTCACCGTCGGGGCCGACCAGCACGGCGGTGTTGAAGCCGAGCCCGTCGCCCTCGTCGGCACGCTCGTAGAGCGAGGCGTGCACGAACACCCGGTGCTCGCGGGCCGCCGACGCCGCGAAGCTCACCGTCGGACCGCTCGCGAGGTCCTCGGTGAGCGACGCCGGCACCACGCTCGGCCGCTCGAAAGCCGGGTAGCGCGAGAGCGTGAGCTCGGGCAGGAACACCACCCGGGCACCCGCACCGGCAGCGGTCGCGACGCCGTCGTCGAGCGCCCCCACGAGCGCGGCCGGGTCGTCGCGCCAGGCGTGCTGCACCAGGCCCACTCGCAACGGCGGGCGGGTCGGCGGCTCCACGCGGGCGGGTGAGTCGAGGGTCTCGGCCACGATCAGCTCCACCTGCCGGAGCATAGGGGTGCGCATATGGTCGCTCGGTGGCCACGACCTCGCCGCTGCGGCTGCTCGGTGCCGCGCACCCCGGCCCGGCGCTGGCGGTCACGGTGCTCGGCGGCCTGCTCGCCCTGGCTTGGGGAGCCGGGCTGGTCACAGTGGTCCTCGTGGCGGCGGCCGTGCTGACCAGCCAGCTCTCCATCGGCTGGTCCAACGACCTGATCGACCTGCGGCGCGACGTCGCCGTCGGCCGCGCCGACAAGCCCCTGGCCACCGGCGCGCTCCCGCTGGGCGCGGTGCGGGCGGCTTGCGCGCTCGCCGTCGTCCTCACCGTGCCGCTGGGCTTCGCCCTCGGCGGCCTCGCCGGGCTCGTGCACCTGCTGAACACGGCCGCCGGCTGGGCCTACAACCTCGGGCTGAAGGCGACCGCGTGGTCCTGGCTGCCCTACGCCGTCGCCTTCGGCGGGCTGCCGCTCTTCGTGGGTCTCGACGCCCCACCGGTGCGCGGCTGGAGCCTGGCCGCCGGTGCGCTCCTGGGCATCGGCGCCCACCTGCTCAACGTGCTGCCCGACCTCGCCGACGACGCCGCCACCGGGGTCCGTGGTCTGCCCCACCGCATCGGCGAGCGCGGGAGCCGGGTCGGCGCGGTGGCGGTGCTCGTCGCAGCGACGGTGGTGATGGTGCTGGGCGCGCGGCCCGGCGCCGTGGCCGGCGGCGTCGCGCTGGCGGCGGCGCTCGGCCTGGCCGCGGCGGCGCTCCTCGGCCGCGGCCGGGTGCCGTTCGCGGCCGCCGTGGCCATCGCGCTCGTCGACGTCGCGATCCTGCTGCTCGTGCGGTAGCGGGACCACCCCTACCGGGCGATGACACCGCTGGGCGGCCGGTGACACAGTGGGCACTCCCGGAGCGAGGAGTCGAGCATGCCGATCCTGACCGTCCGGGGCGCTCTGCCGCCGCACCGGTACACCCAGCGCGAGCTCACCGACGCCTTCGTCGGCGTCATCACCGGCGGCGGCACCGACGAGGCGCTGCTGCGCCGCTTCCACGCCAACGCCGGCGTCGAGTCGCGTCACCTGGCGCTGCCGGTCGAGGAGTACGCCGACGTCGGCGACTTCGGCCGCTCCAACGACCTGTTCGTCGAGCACGCGGTGGAGCTGGGCTCGCGCGCCCTGGTCGACGCGGTCAAGGCCGCCGGGCTCACCCCCAGCGACGTCGACCTGATCGTCTGCGCCACCGTCACCGGCCTGGCCGTGCCGACGCTCGAGGCACGCATCGCGGCGTCGGTGGGGCTGCGGCCCGACGTGAAGCGGATGCCGCTGGTGGGGCTGGGCTGTGTGGCCGGCGCGGCCGGGATCGCGCGGCTGCACGACTACCTGGTGGGACACCCCGACGACGTCGCCGTGCTGGTGGCCGTCGAGCTGTGCTCGCTCACCGTGCAGCCCGACGACGTCTCGGTGCCCAACCTCGTGGCCAGCGGCCTGTTCGGCGACGGCGCCTCGGCCGTGGTCGCGTGCGGTGACTCGCGCGAACCGGGGCCGGTGGCGGTGCTGGCCACCCGCAGCCGGCTCTACCCCGACTCCGAGCGCACCATGGGCTTCGACGTCACCGGCAACGGGCTGAAGATCGTGCTCGACGCCGAGGTGCCCCGGCTCGTCGAGCGCTACCTGCGCGAGGACGTCGACGCCTTCCTCGCCGACCAGGGCCTCGGCCTCGACGACATCGACTGGTGGGTCTGCCACCCGGGCGGCCCGAAGGTCATCGAGTCGCTGCAGAGCAGCCTCGACCTCACCCGCGAGGACGTCGGGCTCACCTGGGACTCCCTGGCCCGGGTGGGCAACCTGTCGTCGGTGTCGGTGCTGCAGGTGCTCGAGGACACGCTGCGGGAGCGACCGCCCGCGCCCGGCTCGTACGGCGTCCTGCTGGCGATGGGGCCGGGCTTCTGCTCTGAGCTCGTGCTGCTGCGGGCGGCCTCGTGACGAGCCTGCTCGCCTTCACCGTCCTCGTCGCGCTGGTCGCGGCCGAGCGCGTGGCCGAGTTGGTCGTCTCGCTGCGCAATGCGGCCTGGAGCCGGCAGCGCGGCGGCGTGGAGACCGGCCAGGGCCACTACCCGGTGATGGTGGTGCTGCACACCGCGCTGCTGGTGGGCGCGCTCGTGGAGGCCTACGTCCGGCGACCGCAGGTGCCGGGCGTGCTGGCCTGGTCGATGCTCGTGGTCGTGGTGGCCACCCAGGCGCTGCGGTGGTGGTGCATCGCCACCCTCGGACCCCGCTGGAACACCCGGGTGATCGTCGTGCCCGACCTGGCCCCGGTGACCTCCGGGCCGTACCGGCTGCTTCGCCACCCCAACTACGTCGCGGTCGTGGTCGAGGGCGCCGCCCTGCCGCTGGTGCACGCCGCCTGGATCACCGCCCTGGTGTTCACCGTGCTGAACCTGGTCCTGCTGCGGGCCCGCATCGGCGTCGAGAACCGGGCCCTCGGCCTTGCCTGACCTGGTCGTCGCCGGCGGCGGTCCGGTCGGCCTGGCCGCCGCCCTCTACGCCGCGCGCGCCGGGCTGGAGGTCGTCGTGCGCGAGCCGCGGACGGGCCCGGTCGACAAGGCCTGCGGCGAGGGACTCATGCCGGGCGCCGTGCGCGACCTGCTCGCCCTCGGCGTCGATCCCGAGGGTCAGGACATCCGCGGCATCCGCTACCTCGACGCGGGCCACGCCGTCGAGGCGCCGTTCACCGCGAGCACCGGACGCGGGGTACGGCGTACGACGCTGCACGCCGCCCTGAGCCGGGCCGTCGCCGCCGCCGGGATCGAGGTCGAGCACCGCCCGGTCACCTCGGTCGTCCAGCACGCCGACCACGTCGTCGTCGACGGCGTGGTCGCCCGTCACCTGATCGCCGCCGACGGCCTGCACTCCCCGCTGCGACGCCGCCTCGGGCTGGAGGGCCGGGCCGCGCACCGGCGCCGGTTCGGGCTGCGCGCGCACGTGGGCCTCGCGCCGTGGACGCCCTACGTCGAGGTGCACTGGTCGCCCGGCGCCGAGGCGTACGTGACGCCGGTGGCGCCCGACCTGGTCGGCGTCGCCGTCCTGGCCGCGCCCGGCGCGGACTTCGACGAGGTGCTCGCCGGCCTGCCGGTGCTGGCCGAGCGGCTGCGCGGCCACGACCGGGGCCGCGTGCGCGGCGCCGGTCCGCTGCGCCAGCGCTCGCGACGGCGTACGGCGGGCCGGGTGCTGCTGGTCGGCGACGCCGCCGGCTACGTCGACGCGCTCACCGGCGAGGGCATCGCGCTGGGGCTGGCCCAGGCCCGCGCGGCCGTCGAGGCCTGCCGCCACGACGACCCCGCCCGCTACGAACGCGCCTGGCGGCGGATCGGGCGGCGCCACGACCTGCTCACCCGGGGCCTGCTCGCCGCCAGCGGCGTCCCCGCCGTACGCTCCCGGATCGTGCCCGCCGCCGCCGCGCTGCCGGCCGTGTTCGGCGGCGTCGTCAACGCGCTGGCGAGGCCGGCATGAGCCGCACCGAGCAGGTCGTGCTCCTGGACGAGTCCGGCACCGCGGCCGGCACCGCCGACAAGGCCGGCGTCCACCACGCCGACACCCCGCTGCACCTGGCCTTCTCCTGCTACGTCTTCGACGCCGACCACCGCCTGCTGCTCACGCGCCGGGCGCTGCACAAGCGCACCTTCCCCGGCGTGTGGACCAACACCTGCTGCGGCCACCCCGCCCCCGGCGAGCCGATGCCGGACGCCGTGGGTCGCCGGGTCCGCCAGGAGCTCGGCCTGGAGCTGAGCGGTCTGCGGCTGCTGCTCCCGCGGTTCCGCTACCGCGCCGAGATGGGCGGCGTCGTGGAGAACGAGATGTGCCCGGTGTTCACGGCGCTCGCCGCGAGCGACGTCCACCCGGATCCCGAGGAGGTCGACGACGTCGCCTGGGTGTCGTGGGCGTCCTTCCGCTCCGAGGTGCTCGCAGGAGACCGGGAGGTGAGCCAGTGGTGCGTCGAGCAGGTGCGGGAACTGCCCGAGGAGCCCTGGGCCGCGCCGGCGGCCGACGTCTCCGAGCTGCCTGCGGCGGCTCGCTGACCCGGGCCCACGGGGTGTGCGCCCCTCCCCTCACCGTCGTAGGACGAGTCCACCGGAGCAGACGAGCCCCTGACGGTGTCATCACCGGTCAGGGGCTCATCGGTCTGCGCGCTCGGAGGGATTCGAACCCCCAACCTTCTGATCCGTAGTCAGATGCTCTATCCGTTGAGCTACGAGCGCCGGTGGAGCCTGAGCACTTTATCGCGGACGCCCCGTGGACCCGAAATCCGATCCTTCCCGGGCCGTCGAACGCCGCACTTGCCACGGTGGAGTGCCGCTTCCCACGGGTTGCTCATCGTGGGAAGCGTCTGTTCACCATGGTGCCATGGTGAACGCACCTCGGGCCCTGCTGACCACCGCGCCGATCACCACCGCCGCCCTGCTGCTCGCGGCGGGCTGCGGCGGTGCGGCGAGCGCCCCCGACCGCGCGTCGTCGAGCGCCGGCGGCACAGCCTCGGCCAGCAGCAGTCCGAGCCCGAGCTCCACCCAGAGCTCCAGCCCCGCGTCGTCGGCCTCCGGACTCAGCGCCGCCCACCCCGGACATCTGGTGCTGGTGCCCGCCGACACGCTCGGCCGGTGCCCGGCGAGCCGACCGACCGGCGTGGTCTGCCGCCAGACCACGGCCTACCGGTTCCAACCCGGGGCGGTGCGCCGGGTCGCCGTGGTGCGGGCCGACGCCGGTCAGGGCGCGAGCGGCCAGTGGACGGTCGAGGTGGACCTCGACGCGGCCGGGACGCGCACGCTGCGCCAGGTGACGACCTCGGCCTCGCGCACGCGCGAGTTCGTGCTGCTGATGCCCTCGACCCGCGGCCCGGTGATCACCGCGGCCCAGGTGCAGGCACCGGTCGGGGGCGGGAAGCTGCAGATCACCGGCACGGGCAGCCGCGCGTCGGCGGTCGAGATTGTGAATCAGATCACGAGAACGGCGCGTTGATCGTTCCAATACCAGCAAATCGCTGTGAGGTCGAGATGAAGCGCCGCCAGCGGTGGGGCCCGGCCATCGGACGGGCGTACCTTGACCAGCACCACCGGTCGCAGTGCCGCGCCGGTGGGACCAACCGATCACCCCGACCGGGCACCGGCCCGGCGGACCGGCCCGTACCCGGGTCGCGACGTTCGAGAGGACCGAAGGCATGACCGCCGACGCGACGACCGCCCCCACAGCCCCGACCACCCTGACGGAGCTGCGCTCCTGGGTCGAGGAGGTCGCCGCCCTCGCCAAGCCGCGCGACATCCACTGGTGCACCGGCTCGGACGAGGAGTGGAGCGAGCTCACCGACGCCCTCGTCGCGACCGGCACCTTCGTCAAGCTCGACGAGGCCAAGAAGCCGAACTCCTTCTACGCCGCCTCCGACCCCACCGACGTGGCGCGGGTCGAGGACCGTACCTACATCTGCTCGGTGGACGAGAAGGACTGCGGCCCGACCAACAACTGGATGGCGCCGGCCGAGATGAAGGCCATCATGCGCAAGCTCTACGACGGCTGCATGGCCGGGCGCACGATGTATGTCATCCCCTTCGTGATGGGCCACCTCGAGGCCGAGAAGCCGATGTTCGGCGTCGAGATCACCGACTCCGCCTACGTCACCGCCTCGATGCGCGTGATGGCGCGCATGGGGACCCACGTGCTGCGGCGCATGGAGGAGCTCAAGGACGCCGGCGAGGAGGTCGCCTGGGTGCCCGCGCTGCACTCGGTCGGCATGCCCCTGGTCGAGGGTCAGGCCGACGTGAAGTGGCCGTGCAACGACACCAAGTACATCGTCCAGTTCCCCGAGGAGCGGATGATCTGGAGCTACGGCTCCGGCTACGGCGGCAACGCGCTGCTGGGCAAGAAGTGCTACGCGCTGCGCATCGCCAGCGTCATGGCCCGTGACGAGGGCTGGCTGGCCGAGCACATGCTGATCCTCAAGCTCACCAGCCCCCAGGGCGTCACCAAGTACGTCGCCGCGGCCTTCCCCAGCGCCTGCGGCAAGACCAACCTGGCGATGCTCGCCCCGACCATCCCGGGCTGGAAGGTCGAGTCGATCGGCGACGACATCGCCTGGATGCGCATCGGCGAGGACGGCCGGCTGTGGGCGGTCAACCCCGAGTACGGCTTCTTCGGCGTCGCGCCGGGCACCAACGAGCACACCAACCCGAACGCGATGAAGACCATCAACATCGGCAACTCGGTCTTCACCAACGTCGCGCTCACCGAGGACGGCGACGTGTGGTGGGAGGGTCTGGAGAACCCGCCGGCCCACGCCACGTCGTGGAAGGGCGAGCCGTGGACGCCGGAGAGCGAGGAGCTCTCCAGCCACCCGAACTCGCGCTACTGCACCCCGATCAAGCAGTGCCCGATCCTGGCCGACGAGTACGACGACCCGCGCGGTGTGCCGATCGACGCCATCTTGTTCGGCGGGCGCCGCAAGACCACGATCCCGCTGGTCACCGAGGCCCGCGACTGGGTACACGGCACGTTCATGGGCGCCACGCTCTCCTCGGAGACCACCGCGGCCGCCACCGGCGCCGTCGGCGTGGTGCGTCGCGACCCGATGGCGATGCTGCCGTTCATCGGCTACAACGCCGGCGACTACTTCAACCACTGGATCACCGTCGGCAAGGACAACGACGCCGCCAAGCTGCCCAAGATCTTCTACGTCAACTGGTTCCGCCGCGACGACGAGGGCGGCTTCTTGTGGCCGGGGTTCGGGGAGAACTCCCGCGTGCTGAAGTGGGTCATCGAGCGCATCGATGGCCAGGCCGAGGCGGTGGAGACCCCGATCGGACACGTGCCCACCCCCGAGTCGCTCGACATCGAGGGCTTGGACCTGACGCCCGAGCAGGTCGCGCAGGCGCTCGCGGTCGACGTCGAGGAGTGGAAGGCCGAGATCCCCGGCATCACCGAGTGGTTCGAGAAGTTCGGCGAGCAGCTGCCCACCGTGCTGTGGACCGAGCTCGACGGCCTCAAAGCACGCCTCGACGCCTGAGTAGACCAGTACCCTCTCCTGGGTGACCGAGGAGTTCGGGCCCGCGGATCGCGCGCTGCTCGAGAACGAGGCAGCCGCGCTGTACGAGGATGCCGTGCGCGCCGGCAGCGTCGCTCCCGACGACCCCCGGCTGGCTCGGCGTGCGCCCACCCGGCCGGCGTTCGACCTGCTGGTGGACCTCGGGCTGCTCACCCTCGACCCCGAGGAGAAGGCGTACCTGCCGGTGGACCCCAGCGCGGTGCAGTCCCGGGTGGTGGCGCCGATGGGCCAGCGCGCGGTCGCCCTGCTGGAGGAGTCCGGGCACTGGTCGGAGCTCTTCGGCGGGCTGGGACAGACCTACCGGCGCTCGGCGGGAGCTCGGCACCCGGTCACCCACATCCGCGGCCTGGCCAACATCAACCGCTTCTTGTCCACCGCGGTGGAGGACGCGCGCGAGGAGCTGCTCACGGCGCAGCCGACGCGGGGGCGATCCTCGACGTCGCTGGAGAAGGCCAGCGAGCGCGACCTGCGGGCGGTCCAGCGCGGCGTGGTGATGCGCACGCTCTACCAGCACTCGGCGCGTCGCAGCCTGGCCATCAAGGAGTACGTCGAGATGACGGCCCCCTTCGGCGCCCAGGTGCGCACCCTGGAGGAGTTCTTCAACCGCATGATCGTCATTGACCGCGCCGTCGCGATCGTGCCCGGCGTAGAGGGCAACAACCTGGCGATCGCGATCCACGAGGCGTCGCTGGTGGCGTACCTGGCCGACGTCTTCGAGCGCTACTGGGAGCGGGCCCGGCCCTACGACGACCACGCCGCGGCCACGACCCGCATCATCGCCGAGGACGTGCGCAACATGACCGTGCGGATGCTGGTGGAGGGCCACAGCGACCCGGCCAGCGCGAAGCGCATCGGCATCAGCACCCGCACCTACGCCGGCTACATCGCCGCGCTCAAGGACGAGTACGGCGTGCAGACCCGGTTCCAGCTCGGGCACGCGATGGGGCTGCACGAGGCCGGGCAGGACGACGCCTGAGCCCACGCCACCTGCGCGCGGTCGGCGGAGAGCCGACGCGGAGGAGAAAGGGGCGGGGGCGGCGCTGCGGAGCGTGCTGCTCGGCGGCGCCGCCCCCTCACCGAGACGGCCCCCGTTGGGGGGAGGGGCGCGAGGAGAACCGCGGCCGGGGGGAGGCGGCGGTGACCCTGTCTCGGCTCAGCCGGGGGGAGCCGGCAGATCGGGGCTCACCAGCCGGTGTCCTTGCCGGATGTCCGCCATCCGGTGTCGGCCACACGGTGGCGGTGCGTCCGGGTGTGCGAGGCGGTGCGCCAGCCGGTGTCCTTGGCGGCGGAGATGGCCGTGCGGCTGGCGGCATGGGGCGCGGCGGCCTCGGCCGTCGCGGTGCCCGAGAGCAGCAGGGCGCCTGAGGCGACGAGGGTGGCGACCGTGGTGGCGAGCAGGGTCGCGATCGGGCGCACCCGCCGAGGGGACTCGTTCATGGGCGGATGCTCCTCTACGTCTCCCGAGATCGGCTGGGAGCACCATCCTTCCGGCTGCGGGACCGGCGGTCATCTCCGCCGAGGTGCATTCTTGTGCACTGCACAAGTGCGCAAAAGAATTGTCCGGGTTGTCGGACCCCTCGGCGGGAGCGGACGGACCCGGTCCGTCGATGTCGAGGCGTCCGCCGAGAGTACTCGCCGGGCGCCGGGTCTCAGCGGTGACCGAGCTGGCTCAGCGTCGCCTTGCGCTCCTCCAGCAGCTGGGCCGAGGTGCCGTCGCGCTCGGCGAATCGCAGCCGCTTCACGCGCTCGACCAGGATCTCCTCCGGCGTCGGGTCGGTGCCGAGGAGGCTCATCACCTCGGCGGTGAAGTCCTCGACGCTGAGCGCCCCTGGCACCTGGGACTGCCCGGGCATCAGCTCGGTGGCCACCAGCGGCGGGACCAGCTCGACCACCTCCACGCCCGTGCCCTCCAGCTGTGTCCGCAGCGAGACGGTGTAGGAGTGCACCCCCGCCTTGGTGGCGCCGTAGGCGGGCGTGAGCGGGTACGGAGCGAACGCGATGCCCGAGGTGACGGTGACGAGCGTCCCCGACCCGCGCTCGAGGAAGCCCGGCGTGAACGCATCGACCAGCCGGATGGTGCCGAGCAGGTTGGTGGTGATCGTGGCCTCCGCATCGTCGATGTGCGAGGGGTCGCGGAGGTCCTCGGGCCGCATGATCCCCGACATCGTGACCACCGTGTCCAGGTCCGGGTGCCGCTGGAGGACGCTGTCGCGGGCCGCGGTGATCGACACCGGGTCGGACACGTCGATCACCACGGTATCGATGCCAGGGTGCTCGGCGGCGATCTGCTCCAGCACCTCGGTACGGCGACCGCCCACGACGACGGTGCTTCCGGCGGCGGCCAGGCTCTCGGCCAGTGCGAGGCCCAGACCAGAGGTGCCGCCGGCGATGAAGACGGTGCGGGAGGAGGTGTCCATGGGGGTTCCCTTCGCTTGCTGAGACGGCCGAAGTGGCCAGGGGTCCAGCCTGCGCGAGGCGTGGGCCGGCCGGCAGAGCGGGTCGATCCACGGATCGGCGGTCCCTGGATGCGCGCCGGAGGATGGCGCAAGATGGCGGCCGTGGACCGCGCCGCGCTCGCCGCCTTCCTGCGTACCCGCCGCGAGGCCCTGCAGCCCGAGGACGTCGGGCTCACCCCCTCGCCCCGACGCCGTACGCCGGGACTGCGCCGCGAGGAGGTCGCGGTGCTGGCCGGTATGTCGACCGACTACTACGCCAGGTTGGAGCAACAGCGCGGACCGCAGCCGTCGCTGTCGGTGCTGCTCACCGTCGCGCGGACGCTGCGGCTCAGCCTGGACGAGCGTGACCACCTGATCCGACTGGCCGGACACCTGCCGGCCCCGCGCTCCCACCGCACCGATCACGTCGCGCCGGCGCTGCTGCGGGTGCTCGACCGGCTCGACGACACCCCCGCCGTGGTGATCTCCGATCTGGGCGAGACACTCGCCCAGAACCGGGGCGGGGTCGCCCTGCTCGGCGATCAGATGCAGCACGAGGGCCCGCGACGCAGTGCGTTCTTCCGCTGGTTCACCGATCCGGCCGAGCGCGCTCGCTATCCCGAGCGCGACCACGCGCACCAGACGACGATGCAGACCGCCAACCTGCGGGCGGCGATCAGCAGCGGCGGCGAGGACGAGCGCAGCCGTGCCATCGTCGAGGGCCTGCTCGAGCACAGCGCCGAGTTCCGTCGGGCATGGGCCGAGCAGCAGGTCGCCTACCGGCACGAGAGCCGCAAGACGCTGGTGCACCCCGAGCTCGGCGAGGTGGAGGTGGATTGTCAGAAGCTGCGCAGCGAGAACCTCGCCCAGGCGCTGCTGGTGTTCACCGCCACCCCGGGATCACCCTCCGCGGAGAAGCTGCGCCTGCTCGCGGTGCTCGGCCCGGAGAGGTTCGCGCCGGCGC
>NZ_RDBE01000010.1:856527-930796 GCF_003674065.1 Nocardioides mangrovicus | reverse complement strand
GGGCGTCGTGACCGGCCGTCCTGACCGGGCGTCGTGACCGGGCATGCCGGCGACACCCTCGCTCGAGGAGGGTGCCGCGGCGCGGACGAGCGGCGGAGGTGGAGGGATTTGAACCCTCGATGGGGTTGTAGCCCCAAACCCGCTTAGCAGGCGGGCGCCATAGACCGGACTAGGCGACACCTCCAGCGCACTGCCGTGAGGACCTCGCGGTCGGCGCGGCGGTGAGCGAGGTTCAGGCTACCTGTGGCGGCTCGGGGTGCGCCAACCGGTCGGCTATCGACGGGTCCGGGCCAGGCGGGCGCGGAGCTCCTCGACGAAGCGCTCGCCGGGCACGGCGAGCACGTCGACCGGGACGGTGGTGGTGCGGCCGTCGCGCAGCCGCAGCACGACGCAGCGAGCGCCACCGACCTCGGCGGTCACCACGTCGGCCACGTCGCTCCAGCGGGCCGCGGCCGCGCCGACGCCGCGGACCAGGCGCACCCGGTAGCCCTCGGCGTCGGCTCGCACCACCACCGAGCGCCGGTTGAGCAGCCAGCCCGCGCCGGCCATCACCAACAGCACCAGGACGACCACCGCCGACATGACGTCGAGGGAGAGCCTGGCCAGCAGCACGACGGTCATGGCCACGCACAGCAGCACCCCAAGGCCGACCAGCAGCACGCCGAAGAGCCTCGCCCGCAGCCGGGGCGCGAGCGCGTACTCGACCACCTGGGACACCTGGCTCCTCGACGGGTTGGCTGAAGCTGGCAGAGGGGGCGGGATTCGAACCCGCGGCTGACATCTCTGCCAGCGACCGCTTTCAAGGCGGTTCCGATCGGCCACTCCGGCACCCCTCCGGGAGGCCCCATCCTAGGCAGTGCCACGCTGGGAGCGAATCGTTGCGCGTTCAACCACCCACGACGGAAGGTCCCTCATGAAGCTGCTGGTCGTCATCGCGAGCACCCGTCCCGGCCGCGTCGGCAAGCCCGTCGCCGACTGGTTCGCCGTGGCGGCGCGAGAGCACGGCGGCTTCGAGGTCGACCTGGCCGACCTCGGCGAGCTCGACCTCCCCCTGCTCGACGAGCCGCACCACCCGCGGCTGCAGCGCTACGAGCACGACCACACCAAGGCCTGGAGCGCGCGGGTCGCCGCGGCCGACGCGGTGGTCTTCGTGATGCCCGAGTACAACCACTCCTTCAACGCGGCGCTGAAGAACGCCATCGACTACCTGCACGTCGAGTGGGCCTACAAGCCGATCGGCTTCGTCGCCTACGGCGGCGTGGCTGCCGGCCAGCGCGCGGTCGGGGCCCTCAAGCCGGTGCTGGCGCCGCTGCGGGCGGTGGCGGCGGCCGACAGCGTGATGATCCCGTGGGTGCAGTCGATGATCGAGGACGGCGTGTTCCGGCCCAGCGACGACGTCGCCGCCTCGGTCGACCCGATGCTCGACGAGCTGGCCAAGCTGGCCGAGGTCTACGCGCCGCTGCGCACCGGCTGAGCAGCCAGCAGTCAGTCGGCCAGCAGCAGGACGACCAGCACGTCGCCCTCCTGGACCACGTCGCCCGCGGCGACCTTGACCTCCTGCACCCGGCCGGCCTGCTCGGCCAGCACCGGGATCTCCATCTTCATCGACTCCAGCAGGGCCACCTGCTCGCCGGCCGGCACCTCGTCGCCCACCGCCACCGAGACCCCGGCGACGCTGGCGACGAGCTCGGAGATGATGGAGAGGGTCTTGGCGGCCACGCACGGAACGTACTCCCCTCGCGCGCCGCGTCGACCATCACCCGGCACCCGTCCGGTACCCACCCGGCCGGGCGCATCGCCTCACACGAGCGGACGCGTGCGGGCCGGCTCCGGGGGCGCGACCCGGCCGCCGAGCCCGGCGGCGGTGCGGCGGTCCTGCGAGCGACCGACGGCACGGTCGACCACGACCAGCAGGGCCCCGAGCGCGACGCCGCCGACCAGGCTGTAGCCACCACCCAGCACGGCGCGGGCCACCGTCGTCGTGGGGTCGACCAGCGCGCACGCCGTCGAGACCGTGGCGGCCACACCGAACACGCAGACCCACCAGGCGTGCGGACGGCGGGCCCGCAGCCACAGCCCGTAGGTCAGCGCCGGCCAGCCGACGAAGAGCTGGATCGGGTGCGGCACGGCACCGAGGTGGTCGCGCAGCGCCGCGCGCATCCGGTCCAGGGAGTCGACCAGGTCGGTGCTGCCCCACCGGCTCAGCGCCTCGCCGTAGGCCACAGCCACCACCACCAGCACCACGCCGAGCGCCAGCACGACCGTGCCGCGTCCGCTGAGGTGGTGCAGGCCGGCGTCGAGGCGACCTGCCGCGGCTAGCGCGACGACCAGCGCGACGGCCACCGCCAGGTAGCGAAACCGCATCGGCTCCACGTCGGCGCCGTAGCCGGCGACGGCCAGCGCCCCGACGACGGAGACGACCAGCGCCGTCGCCAGCTCCCGGGCGACGGCGACCGGCGTACGACCCGGCACCGTGACCGCCAGAGCCAGCAGACCGGCCACCACCGCACCGGCCGCGGCGACGCCGGCGGTCACCTCGGGCCGGCCCGTGGCGGTCGCGGCGACGCCGAGCAGCAGCGCCAGCCCCAGCGACACCAGCGGGCGACCGCCCAGCCGGTAGGCCAGCGCGGTGGCGAACAGCGCGGTCACCACCACCGACGCCGCCTGGTCGAGGTGGTGCTCGGCCAGAGCGGTGGACAGGGTCAGCGGCAGCCGCGCGAGCACGAGGACGCCGGTCGCGACGGCGAGCAGCGCGAGCCAGATCGTGCGCGGCAGCGGGCCGTGGGCCAGGACCGAGCCGCGCGGCGGGGGTCCGCCGGGGACGAAGGCCGGCCGATCCGTGACGACCGCGCTCGACCGCACCGGCTGCTGCACCGGCTGCTGCACCGGCTGCTGCACCGGGGGACTCACGGGCTGAGGGGAGCTCTGGGGTGAGGGCTGGGCCGGCGGCCGCACCGGCGGTCGCGACGGGCGCGCCGGGCCGGGCGGTCGCGGACCCGGGGGCGCCTGACCGACCGACGACCCGCGAGCACGGAACGGTGGCATCTGGCCGCTCATCCGGGTACGCCCAGACCGGCCCGGCGGTTGTCCAGCGACGGGTTCGCCTCGCGGGCGGCCGCCACCGCGGCGCGCTCCAGCACCACCCCGACGACGGCTTCCTCCGCACCGGCCTGGGCCAGCACGTCGCCTTCTGGACCGACCACGGTGGAGAACCCGGTGTAGCGCGGCCCGGGCTGGCCGACGCCGACGACGTAGCAGACGTCCTCGATCGCGCGGGCCCGCAGCAGCGTGGTCCAGTGGGCGACCTTCCGGTTGCCGGCCACCCAGGCCGCTGGCACCACCAGCGCCTCGGCCCCCCGCTCGACCAGCGCCCGGCCCAGCTCGGGGAAGCGCAGGTCGTAGCAGGTCATCAGACCCAGCGGGAAGCCGCGCACGTCGACGACGACCGGGCCGGTGTCGCCGGCCGCCAGCACGTCGGACTCGCGGTAGCCGAAGGAGTCGTAGAGATGGATCTTGCGGTAGGTCGTCAGCTGGTCGCCGTCAGCCAGCACCAGGGTGTTCCACGGCGGCAGGTCACGTCCCCTGGTCTCGAACATCCCGGCCAGCACGGCCACGCCCGACTGCGAGGAGACCTCGCGCAGCCGGGTGACGAACGGGCCGTCGAGCGGCTCGGCGTACTCGCGCAGATCGGTCCCGGCCTTCCCGAAGTCGCGCGCGAACGCCTCCGGCAGCACCACCAGGTCGGAGGCGGGGGCCAGCTCGCCGGCCTCGTCCAGGCGCGCCCGGTTCTGCGCAGGGTCCAGCGTCGAGGCCGTCTGCACGAGCGTCACGCGGAGTGACACCTGGTCGCCGGGCATGAACCAACCATGCCAGTATCCGCAGCGTGCCAGCACCTCCCGCTGTCTCATCGGACGTCGCCGGCGAGCCGGGAGGAGCACCGCGGGCCTGGGCCGGCGTCCTGCTGACGGGTGGCCGCGGCCGCCGCCTCGGCGGCGTCGACAAGGCGGCGCTGCGCCACGGCGGGCTGAGCCTCCTCGAGCGGGGACTGACCGCGCTGGCCGGCGCCGAGCGGACGGTGGTGGTCGGCCCGCGGACGGCCACGTCGCGACCGGTCGAGTTCGCCGTCGAGAAGCCTGCCGGTGGTGGGCCGGCGGCCGGGTTGCTGGCCGCGGTCGACGTGCTGGCCGACGGGCCGCCTCTCGTCGTGGTGCTCGCCGTCGATATGGCCTGGGTCGAGGCCGCGACCGTGGCCCGGCTGCTCGCCGGCCTCACCCCCGAGGTCGACGGGGCCGCCCTGGACGACGGCCGGAGGCAGCCACTCGCCGCCGCCTATCGGCTCTCCTCGCTGCGGTCGCTGCCCGCACCGGCGCAGGGATCGGCCCAGGGGCTCTCCGTGCACCGGCTGCTGGCCCCGCTGCGGCTGGCGCGGGTGCCGGCCCGCGCGGGTGAGGCGCACGACATCGATACGCCGGACGACCTTCACCTGCTCGACGGTTGACCTGACGGCCGGGGCCGGGTGAGGTTCTGGGGTGTGAACCTGCACGACTGGATCGATGAGCTCTGCGACGCTCTGGACATCGAGGTCGACGTCGACGAGGCGCTCGTGCTTGACCTGGCGCGCGACGCCGCCCACAACGTCGAGCGGGCGGCCGCCCCCATCACGACGTTCCTGCTCGGGTACGCCGCCGCGGCCCACGACGGCGACCAGGACGAGCTGGAACGCATGGCCCAGGCCGCTACCGACCTCGCGATGCGGTGGGACAAGCCCGGCGAGGGCGCGCCCGGCGGCGGCGACGACACCGAGGAGCCCGGGGAGACCGGGGACACCGAGGACACCGACGACACCGATCTCGATGACCTCGACGACGAGGACGACGAGGACGACGACGAGCGAGAGGGCTGAGCCCGGTTCGGGCCCGAGCCGGCGCCCGTAGGCTCGACGGCATGCGCGCCGTCACCGCTCCCGATCCCGGAGGGCCCGAGGCCCTCGTCGTCTCCGAGCATCCCGACCCCACGCCGGGGCCGGGCGAGGTCGTGCTCGACGTCGTCGCCTCGGCGGTCAACCGTGCCGACACCTTGCAGCGACAGGGGTTCTACCCGCCGCCGCCGGGTGCCTCCGACATCTTGGGCATGGAGTGCTCGGGTCGCATCGCCGCGCTCGGCGAGGGCGTCGAGGGCTGGTCGGTCGGCGACGAGGTGTGTGCGCTGCTGGCGGCGGGCGGCTACGCCGAGCAGGTGGCGGTGCCGGCGGGCCAGCTGATGGCGGTGCCCGCGGGCATCGACCTGGTCGACGCCGCGGCGCTGCCGGAGGTGGCCTGCACTGTCTGGTCCAACGTTTTCATGATCGCCGGGCTGCAGCCCGGCGAGACGCTGCTCGTGCACGGCGGCGCGGGCGGCATCGGCACCACGGCGATCCAGCTGGGCAAGGCGCTGGGCGCGCGAGTCGTCACCACCTGCGGCACCGAGGAGAAGGTCGCCTACTGCCGCGACCTGGGGGCCGACGTCGCAGTGAACTACCGCACGGAGGACTTCGTGGCGGCGGTGAAGGAGATAGGTGGTGCCGACGTCGTGCTGGACAACATGGGCGCCTCCTACCTGGCGCGCAACGTCGACGCCCTGGCCACTGAGGGTCGCCTGGTGGTGATCGGCATGCAGGGCGGCACGACGGCCGAGCTGGACCTCTCGGTGCTGCTGCGCAAGCGCGGTGCCGTCATCGCCACGTCGCTGCGCGCCCGGCCGGCACCGGAGAAGGAGGCCATCGTGGCCGCCACGGCCGAGCACGTGTGGCCGCTGGTGGCCGACGGGTCGGTGCGCGTGGTCGTGCACGACAGGGTGCCGCTGGCCGAGGCCGCCCGGGCGCACCAGCTCATGGAGGACAGCTCCCACTCGGGCAAGATCGTGCTCGTCACCGGCCGGTCATAGGGTCGCGGGTATGAGTGAGGACCAGGGACAGGAGCGGATCGTCGTCGTCGGGCCCGACGGTCACGCGATGACCACGAGCCCCGACGAGGTCGAGGGCGAGCGGGGGCTGACCGACCTGGTGGAGCAGCCGGCCAAGGTGATGCGCATCGGCGGCATGATCCGCCAGCTGCTGGAGGAGGTGAAGGCCGCGCCCCTCGACGAGGCCGGCCGCACCCGGCTGGCCGGCGTCATCCACACCTCGATGGACGAGCTCAAGGAGGGCCTCGCGCCCGAGCTCGACGAGGAGCTGACCCGGCTGGTGCTGCCCTTCGACTCAGGGACGCCGAGCGAGTCCGAGCTCCGGATCGCCCAGGCCCAGCTGGTGGGCTGGCTCGAGGGGCTCTTCCACGGCATCCAGACCGCGATCTACGCCCAGCAGATGGCGGCGCGCGCCCAGCTGGAGCAGATGCGCCGCGCCCTGCCGCCCGGCCAGGCCCCGACCATGCCCGGTGCTGCGCCGTCGCAGGATCCCGGCGAGGAGCAGCCGGGCCGGGGCGGGATGTACCTCTAGTCCAGACCCAGTAGCACCATTGTCGACGCGCGCATCGGTGCTGCTCGATCTGGACTATCCGACCTGGACTAGCGGTGCCACAGCCGGGCGCGCCTAGTCGGTGATGCGGCCACCGTGCCGCAGCCACCACCGGGCACCGCTGCGCACCTGCTCGGTCTTCGCCGGGTCCTGGGCCCACTCCGCGAGCAGCGGGCTACGGCCCATGCCGGCGGCGTAGAGCGCCAGCCGAGCGGTCGACCAGTCCTCGACCACGAGCTTCTCCAGCATCGTGGGATCCAGCTCGTCGCTCGTACGCCCCAGGGTCACCAGGGCCGCACGCCGCATCTGCTCGTCCGGGCCGTCGACCCACGGCTCGACCTGGTGGTGGAAGCCGGGCCGGTCCAGCCGCATCACCAGCAGCATCGCCGCGGCGCGCACGTCGGGCGACTCGTGGGTGTGGGCCACCTCGACCATCCGGGAGGCGATCAGGTCGGCGTAGGGCACCACGCTGAGGAACATCGTGGCGATGTGGGCCTTGGGCCAGCGTGGATCGAACATCGCCTCGTGCAGCAACCGCTCGAGCATCAGGTCCACGGGCGAGGGCAGCTCGGCCTTGACCGCCTCCGCGACCTCGTGGGCGATCGGGGCCACGCTGCCCGCCTCGCGGCTGTGGCGGTAGTGCTCGGTCACCGGGCTCAGCGGGCGCTGCAGGTCCGGCCGGGCCGTCTCCAAGACACCGGGCGGCAGGTTGCGCAGCATCCCGGAGATGTGGTGATGGCGACCCGGGTCGTCGGCGAGCGCGTTGTAGGCGTCGGCCAGGCGCGGCACCGTGTCGCGCATCCGGTCCTTGGGGATGCCTCCGAGGACGGCCATCGTCACCAGCGCCTGGGCGGCGCCGTAGAACACGACCTCCCGGGAGTCCAGCAGCAGCCGGGTCATGTCGACGAACAGCTCGGCCGTGGGCTGGTGCGCCGCGACGTTGAGCAGCGCCACCGCGGCCTGGGTGTCGCGCGCCAGGGCCCGGTCGAGCAGGGTGCGCAGCACGGTCAGTCCGTAGGGTCCCGTGCGCAGCCGCACCAGGGCCTCGTAGCGGGTCAGGAAGGCACCGCCGACCGAGCGACAGAGCTCGTCGGCGAGGCGGTCCATCACCGGGGCAGCGACGAAGTCGGGCACCCGCAACGGGCCGTCGGCGGCCAGCGCGTCGGCCAGGTGCATCCAGTCCAGGCCGCTCGGGTGGCCGGTCATCGCCGGGCGCACCAGCTCGCTGACGTCGTCCAGCTCCTCGGTCACCGGCGTCTCGGCCAGCCGGCCACCCACCGGTTGCCGGAAGTAGCGCCGCGTCGTCTCGACCAGTCCGCGCAGCGTGCCGGCGGGAGCCTCGACGAGCCGCTCGTAGCCGGCGATCGCGCCGGCGTCGATGCTGTCGCTGCCCTTCTCCCACTTGGTGACCATGGCCGGCCCGACGCCCAGCGAGGCGGCGAAGCTGTGGCCGGAGACCGAGTGCTCGAGGCGGCTGTTGAGACGGCAGGTCCGCAGCAGCCAGCCGACGCGCAACGCGACGTTGATGGTCGGTGCGTCCAGGGGTGATCCGTCGACGATGACGTCTGGTGCACGTGCCACGAATGAGACCCCAACCGGTCGTCGCTGCCGAGATCACCGGCTCCTGCGACATCGTGTGCCAGACCGCAACGCTGTGGCGCTACGACGTGAACCGTTTCCCCGACGGCTCCCTCACCGACATCCAACGACACACTCGCGGCCAGGTCACGTACCTGGCCCCGATGCGTCGAGTGGTTCAGACCAGTACGCCGGGATTGAGCACACCCGTCGGGTCCAGCTCGGCCTTCACCGCACGAAGCATGGCCAGCCCGACCGGCCCCACCTCGCGCTCGAGCCACGGCTTGTGGTCGCGGCCCACGGCGTGATGGTGCGTGAGCGTGCCGCCGGCCTCGAGGATCGCGTCGGTGACGGCGGTCTTGGCCTGTCGCCAGCGCCCCAGGGGGTCCTCGCCCTGACCCGCGGCGACCGTGAAGTAGAGCGAGGCGCCGTTGTCGTAGACGTGCGAGACGTGGGCCAGCACCAGCCCGGGGTCGAGGTGCTCGCCGAGCGAGGCGCGAGCGGCGGCGTAGACCGCGGGCAGTCGCGACCACAGGGCGGCCGTCTCCAGCGTCTCCACGAGGACGCCGACGTCGAGGAGCGAGTCGCGCAGGTAGGGCCCGTCGTAGCGGCCACGGCGCCAAGCGGCGCCGGGCCCGGGACCCAGGGCCTCGGCGCCCGCCTCGCGGAGCAGGGCGGTGGTGGCCTCGCGGCGGACGGCGAGGCCGTCGGCGGTGCCTTCGTAGCCGGTCAGCAGCAGGCAGCCGCCGTCGGACTGCGCCCCCACCGAGGCGGGATCGGCCAGGTTCAGGGCGGTCTCGGTCTCGTCCGAGAGCCGCAGCACCGCGGGGGCCAGCCCCGACCGCGCGACCTCCCGGACGGCGTCGAGGCCGGCGGCGAACGAGGGCAGCCGCCACGCCTCGTCGAGCACGGCGACCGGTAGCGGGTGCACCGTCACCCGGACCGACGTGATGACCCCGAACGCCCCTTCGGAGCCCAACAGCCACTGCCGCAGGTCGGGACCCGCGGCGGTGGCTGGTGCCGTATCCAGGTCGAGCCGGCCGCGGGGGGTGGCCGCGGTGAGGCCCAGCACCATCTCGTCGAAACGGCCGTAGCCGGCGGAGGCCTGGCCGCTGGAACGGGTGGCGGCGAAGCCGCCGATGGTGGCGTACTCGAAGGACTGCGGGTGGTGGCCCAGGCTGAGACCGTGCTCGGCCAGCAGCGCCTCGGCCTCGGGCGCCCGCAGGCCCGCCTCCAGGACCGCCGTGCCGGAGAGGGGATCGACCTCGACCAGCCGGTCCAGCCGGGCCAGGTCGAGCGCGATCACGCCCGCGAAGCCGTCCCGGTCGGCGACCAGGCCACCCACCACCGACGTGCCGCCGCCGAACGGCACGAGCGCCACGTGCTCGCGGACGCACACGTCCACGACGGCCTGCACCTGGTCGTGGTCGGCCGGACGCACCACCGCACCGGGCGCGTCGCCGGCGTCGCCCGAGCGCAGCAGCAGCAGGTCGGGGGTGGACTTCCCGCGCGTGTGGCGCAGCCGGGTGGCGTCGTCGACCCGCACCTGCTCGGCGCCCACGACGCCGGCGAACGTCGCACACAGATGCGCCGGCAGCGGCGGGGCCAGCCGTGCCTCGGCCTCGGCGAGCGCCGGTGTGTCGCGAGTGCCGAGGAAGGCGTCGACCAGCTCGCGGGCGGCCGGGGCCAACGGCCCGGAGCGGTCCGGGTCGCCCCATCGGCTCCAGTGCATCTCTCGCGTCATGCGTTACAGTGTGACACATGACGTCAGTTCGTCACACCGACCGGGATCCGGTGCTCGACGCCGCCCGCGACTCGGTGTTGGCCGTCGGCTGGCGGCGGACCTCCCTGGCCGAGGTGGCGAGGCGCGCCGGCGTCAGCCGGATGACGATCTACCGCCGCTGGCCCGACATGACCGCGCTGTTCGGCGACCTGATGACCCGTGAGTGGGCCGACGTCCTGGCAGGCCTCGACTCGAGCGAAGACCGGCTGTCGCGGCGCGACATCGCCCGCGCCGTCGTCGACCTGGTGCGACTGCTGCGCGCGGACGAGCTGTTCGGTCGGATGCTCGAGGTCGACCCCGAGCTGCTGCTGCCCTACCTGCTCGAGCGCCGCGGCCGCTCGCAGCAGCTGGTGCTGGACCTGCTGGTCCCCCTGCTGCGCCAGGGCCAGCGCCGCGGCGAGGTGCGCCGCGGCAACGTGCACGCGCTCGCGCGCAGCGTCGTGCTCGCCGCCCACGGCTTCGGGCTCTCGGCCGAGACGATGGTCGACCACCAGGTGAGCGTGGCGATCCTCGACCGCGAGCTCCTGGCCCTGGTCGAGCGGTACCTCGCACCGTGACGTCGCCTGCTGCGATCGGCGTCGGCGCCGACGCGCTGCCGGAGTCCTGCGACCTGCTGGTCGTCGGCCTCGGCGTCACCGGCGCGGGCGTGGCCCTCGATGCCGCCACGCGCGGGCTGTCGGTTGTGGCCGTCGACGCGCACGACCTCGCCTTCGGCACCAGCCGGTGGAGCTCGAAGCTGGTGCACGGCGGACTGCGCTACCTCGCACACGGACAGGTGGGCGTGGCCCACGAGAGCGCCGTGGAGCGAGGCGTCTTGATGCAGACCACGGCGCCGCACCTGACGCGGACGCTGCGGATGGTGGTCCCGCTGACCCCGGCCACCGACCACCTCTCGGCCGCGCTCACCCGGGCCGGCACGGCCGCGGGCGACCTGCTGCGAGCCGGCGCCCGGACGTCGGCGCAGGTGCTGCCGCGCTCGCGGCGGATCAGTGCCGCCGAGGCGCTCGCGCTGGCCCCCGGCATCCGGCGGCAAGGCCTGCGCGGGGCGGTGCTCTCCTTCGACGGCCAGCTGGAGGACGACGCGCGCCTGGTGGTGGCGATCGCCCGCACCGCCGCCGCGCACGGCGCGCACGTGCGCACGCGGGTGCGCGCGACATCGGTCTCGGGCAACGGCGCGATGCTGCTCGACGAGCGCACCTTCTCGTCACTGACCCTGCGCGCGAAGGCGGTGGTGAACGCCACCGGCGTGTGGGCCGGCACGCTGGCACCGTCGGCGCGACTGCGACCCTCGCGCGGCACTCACCTCGTCCTCGGCCCGGCCTCGCTGCCCGACCTGCGCGCCGCGGTGATGGCCCCGGTGCCGGGCTCGCGCAACCGCTTCGTGTTCGTGCTGCCGCAGCCCGACGGCACCCGCTACGTCGGGCTCACCGACGTGCCCGCCGACGGCCCGGTGCCCGACGTGCCCGAACCGACGCCACAGGAGGTCGACTTCCTGCTGGACACGGTGGCCCGCGTGCTGGAGCAGCCAATCAAGCACGCCGACGTGCTCAGTGCGTACGCCGGACTTCGCCCACTGCTGGACTCCAACGGCTCCACCGCCGACCTGTCCCGCCGTCACGCCGTGCTGGTCGACGACGGCGTGGTGACCGTGGTCGGCGGCAAGCTGACGACCTACCGCCGGATGGCCCAGGACGCCGTCGACGCCACCGGACTCGCGTGCGGCCCCTGCCGGACGCGGACGCTGCCACTGCTGGGCGCGGCGCCCCGCGAGAACCTCGACCCCGCCGACCGGCTGCAGCGGCGATACGGCACCGAGGCCGACCTCGTGCTCACCTCGGCGGCACAGACCACAGGTTGGTCCAGCGCCGAGCTGGCCTCACCGCTCGCACCGGGGGTGCCGACCCTGCTGGCCGAGCTGGTCTTCGGCGTCACGCACGAGGGCGCGACCACGGCGGCGGACCTGCTCGAGCGGCGCACCCGGCTCTCGCTGGTGCCCGCACACGCAGAACTCGCCCGGCCGGTGGCCGAGCGAGTCCTCGCGCGCATCAGCCCTTGAAGGCGTCCTTGATCTTCTCGCCGGCCTGCTTCAGGTTGGACTTGGCCTGGTCGGTCTTGCCCTGACGCTCCAGCCCCTCGTCGTCGGTCGCCTTGCCGACGGCCTCCTTGGCCTTGCCGGCGAGCTCGTCCTTCTTGTTGTCTGCCTTGTCATCGAGTCCCATGCCGTCCACTCAACCACCGGGTACCGGGAGTACGGGCACCCCTAGGGGTGGAAGTGGTGGTGGGGACGGCGTCTCCGCAATTCCCCGCACGCGCGGGGAATTGCCGCGTGAGGTGGGCAAACAACGTCGACCACTCCCGCGGTTCCTCCTACGAAGCGGGGATGGCCAGCGAGCGCTCACCGACCGCCCGCGCGGCGGCGACGGGCCGTCACCACATCCGGACAACTCGGGTGGTGACCTACCGGAACTCTTGTCATCGACCGATTCTGAGCCGAGTTTCTCGGGGTTTTGCCGGGCACCCGGCAAAACCCCCGCCGGGTCGCGCCCTACTCCTCACCCGCCGGCAGCACGGTCGCCCGGCCAGCCTCGAGCCGCGCGACCGGGACCCGGAACGGCGAGCAGGACACGTAGTCCAGGCCGGCCCGGTGGAAGAAGTGGATCGACTCCGGGTCGCCACCGTGCTCGCCGCAGACGCCCATCTTGAGCTTCTTCTTCGTCGATCGGCCGCCCTTCACGCCGGCCTCGACGAGCTGGCCCACCCCGTCGGCGTCAAGGGTCTCGAAGGGGCTGATCGTCAGCACGCCGTTGTCGAGGTAGGTCGCGAAGAACGCCCCCTCGACGTCGTCGCGGGAGAAGCCCCAGGTGGTCTGGGTGAGGTCGTTGGTGCCGAAGGAGAAGAAGTCGGCCTCCTCGGCGATCCTCGCCGCGGTCAGGGCCGCGCGGGGCAGCTCGATCATGCAGCCGATGGCCAGGTCGAGCTCCTCCCCGGTCTCCTCGGCGATCTCGGCCAGCAGCTTCTCGGCCTCGTCGCGCACCAGCTGCAGCTCTCGCTGCGAGCCGATCAGCGGCACCATGATCTCGGGCTGGGGATCCTTGCCCTCGCCGCGCAGCTCCACCGTCGCCTCGGCGATGGCGCGGATCTGCAACGCGAACAGACCCGGCAGCCGCAGTCCGAGCCGGACGCCGCGCAGCCCCAGCATCGGGTTCTGCTCGTGCATCCGCCGCACCGCGGTGAGCAGCTCGACGTCGTGCTCGTCGGGCTCGCCGCGCTCCTCGGCCAGCGCGACCGTGACCGACAGGTCGGTCAGGTCGGGCAGGAACTCGTGCAGCGGCGGGTCGATGAGCCGGATCGTGGTCGGCAGCCCGTCCATCGCCTCGAGAAGCTCGCGGAAGTCCTGCTTCTGCAGCGGCAGCAGCTCGGCCAGCGCCTTCTCGCGCTGCTCGGCGCCGTCGGCCAGCACCACCCGCTCGATCTGCACGCGTCGATCGCCCAGGAACTGGTGCTCGGTGCGGCACAGTCCGACGCCCTCGGCGCCGTGCTTGCGCGCCCGGGCGGCGTCCTCGCCGGTGTCGGCGTTGGCGCGCACGCGCAGCCGGCGTACGTCGTCGGCGTGGCCGAGCAGCCGGTCGACGGCCTCGACGAGCTCCAGGGTGTCGTCGTCGCCCTTGGCGGCCTCGAGCGCGGCGTCCAGGCCGTCGGCGATGTAGGTCATCACCGGCGAGTCGACCACCGGCACCTCGCCGACGAACACCTCGCCGGTGGAGCCGTCGATGGCGATGACGTCGCCGCGGTGCAGCACCGTGTCGCCCACGCGGATTTCGCCGTCCTTGACGGCGATCGCCTCGGCGCCGACGACCGCGCACATGCCCATGCCGCGCGCGACGACGGCGGCGTGGGAGGTCTTCCCGCCGCGGCTGGTCAGCACGCCGCGCGAGGCCACCATGCCGGGCAGGTCCTCCGGGCTGGTCTCGCGACGCACCAAGATGACGTCGTTGCCCTTCGCCTTCTCCTCCTCCGCCTGGGCGTTGTCGAAGACGATGCCGCCCACCGCCGCCCCCGGCGAGGCGCCGAGTCCCTTGGCCAGCAGCTGGCGCTCGGCGTGCGGGTCGAACTGCGGGAAGAGCAGCTGGCTGAGCTGGCTGCCGGTGACGCGCGTGAGCGCCTCGTCGGTGTCGATGAGGCCCTCGTCGTCGAGCTGGCAGGCGATCCGGAACGCCGCCGCCGCGGTGCGCTTGCCCACCCGGGTCTGCAGCATCCACAGCTTGCCGCGCTCGATGGTGAACTCGATGTCGCACAGGTCGCGGTAGTGCGTCTCGAGCCGGCGCATGATCCGCCGCAGCTCGCGGTAGGACTTGCCGTCGATGTCCTTGAGCTCCTCGAGCGAGAGCGTGTTGCGGATGCCCGCCACCACGTCCTCGCCCTGGGCGTTCTGCAGGTAGTCGCCGTAGACGCCGGTGTGACCGGTGGAGGGGTCGCGGGTGAAGCAGACGCCGGTGCCGGAGGTGTCGCCCATGTTGCCGAACACCATCGAGACCACGTTGACGGCGGTGCCCAGGCTGTGCGGGATCCGCTCGCGACGGCGGTACAGGCGGGCGCGCTCGGTGTTCCAGGACCGGAAGACCGCCTCGATCGCCAGGTCGAGCTGCTGGCGCGGGTCCTGCGGGAAGTCCTCGCCGGTGTGCTCGACGACCACCTTCTTGTAGGCGTCGACGACGGCACGCCAGTCCTCGGCGTCGAGCTCGACGTCGTTGCTGACGCCGCGCTCCTCCTTGCGAGCGTCGAGCGCCTCGCTGAACGGCTCACCCGGGATGTCGAGCACGGTGCGCCCGAACATCTGGATCAGCCGGCGGTAGGAGTCCCAGGCGAACCGCTCGTCGTCGGCGAGCCGGGCCAGTCCCTCGACCGTCTCGTCGTTGAGGCCGACGTTGAGCACCGTCTCCATCATCCCCGGCATCGAGAACTTCGCCCCCGACCGCACCGAGACCAGCAGCGGCTCCTCGGCGTCGCCGAAGTTACGACCGACCGCCTCCTCCACCTCGCGCAGCGCGACGGTGGTCTGCACCCGCACCTGCTTGGGCACCTTGCCGTCGGCCAGGTACGCCCGGCAGGCGTCGGTGGAGATCGTGAACCCGGGCGGCACCGGCAGCCCGAGGTTCGTCATCTCGGCGAGATTGGCACCCTTGCCGCCGAGCAGCTCCTTCTGGTCCTTGTCACCCTCACTGAAGCGGTAGACGTACTTCTGAGGCATGGGCAGGTCCTTCCGCAGGTCTGGGGGTCATACCTACCACTCCTCCCCGAGGACCGGTACGGGTGAGCCGAAGGCTGAGCGCAACGCCTCACGCGCCGCCCGGCCCGCACCGACGTGGTCGAGGGCGAGCAGCGCGGCCCCCAGCACCGGCGGCGCGGCCACCACCACCGGCGTCGCGTACGGCGTCCGCTCGGCCAGGCCCTTGCCGATCTCGTCGAGGAGCAGCCGGTGACCGGCGGCCAGGACGCCCCCACCGAGCACCACGTCGATCGGCTCCTCCAGCACGCCGAGCCGTCGCACCACGGCGCTCACCATGACCACGACCTCTTCGGCCTGGCGCCGCACCACGTCGGCCGCGACGGCGTCGCCCGCCTCGGCCACCGCGAAGAGCAGCGGCGTCATCTCCAGGCAGCGGCGGCCGGGGACCCGGCCCAGGTGGACCGCCTCGATGAGCTCGGCCATCGAGCCCAGGTCGTAGTGCTGCGGCAGCTCCAGACGGAGGTCGGTGTCGGGACCGCGCCCGTCCTCGGCCCGCGCCGCCCACCACATGGCCTCCTGCCACAGGTGTCCGCCGCCGCCCCAGTCGCCGGAGATGGTCCCGATCGCGGCGAACCGTGCCTCGGCGCCCTCGGGCAGCACGCCGGCGGCGTTGATGCCGGCACCGCAGACCACCGCCACCCCCCGCCAGCGACCGGGTCCCGCTCCGAGCCCGGCGCGCAGCAGGGCGTCGGTGTCGTTGAAGACGGCGCTCGACGGCGCCCAGCCGCGGGCCGTGAGCAGCGCGGCCAGCGTCTCGTGCTCCACGGGCAGGTCGGCGTTGGCCAGGCAGGCCGAGACGTGGCGGACGTCGCCGGCCCCCGCGGCGGCCAGTGCCTGCGCCACCAGCGGCGCGAGCGCGGCCACCGCCTGCTCCGGCCCCACCTCCTGCGGCCGGAACCCGCCGCCGCGCACCGAGGCCAGCAGCGAACCGTCCAGGCCGATCACGGCCAGATCGGTCTTGGAGTTGCCGCCGTCGACCGCCACGACGACGTCTACAGCCACGGCAGGTGCTCCCGGTTGTGGGCGAGCAGCCGGTCGGTGAGCCCCTCGGCCAGCTCGACCTGACCGACCAGCGGGTGCGCGAGCAGCGCCTCGAACACCCGCTGCCGGCCGCCGTGCACCGCAGCGTCGAGGGCGAGGTGCTCGTAGCCGGTCACCGCCGCGACCAGGCCGGCGTACAGCGGCTCCAGCGGCGCGAGGTCGACCGCGCGCACGCCGTCGTGGTCCACGTCGGCCGGCACCTCGATGACGGCGTCGTCGGGCAGGAAGGGCAGCGTGCCGTCGTTGCGCAGGTTCACCACGTGGCGGCCGGGTCGCGTGCCGAGCAGCGAGGCGGTGAGCTGCAGCGCCGCCTCGGAGTAGTACGCCCCACCGCGCTCACCGAGCAGTGCCGGCTTGGTCACCAGCGAGGTGTCGGCGTACATCGCCAGCAGCTCGCGCTCGATCTGCGCCACGCGCTCGGCCCGCGAGGGCGAGGCCAGCAGCTCGCGCACCACCTCGTCGTGGGCGTAGTAGTAGCGCAGGTAGTACGACGGCACCACGCCCAGCGAGGTCATCAGCGACGCGGGCAGCTCGATGTCGTCGGCCAGCTCGGCCACGTGGTCGGCCAGCACCTCGGGGAGCCGGTCGACGCCGTCGACCCGTGCGGCCCGCTCCCAGGTGAGGTGGTTGAGGCCGACGTGGTCCAGCTCCACCTCGTCGGGCCCGACGCCGAGCATCGCGGCGAACCGGCGCTGGAAGCCGATGGCCACGTTGCACAGCCCGACCGCCTGGTGCCCCTCGGCGAGCAGCGCCCGGGTGACGATGCCGACCGGGTTGGTGAAGTCGACGATCCACGCCTCGGGCGCGGCCGCGCGCACCCGCTCGGCGATGTCGAGCACCACCGGCACCGTGCGCAGCGCCTTGGCCAGCCCCCCGGCGCCGGTGGTCTCCTGGCCGACGCAGCCGCACTCCAGCGGCCAGGTCTCGTCCTGGGCCCGCGCGGCCTGGCCGCCCACGCGCAGCTGCAGCAGCACGGCGTCGACGCCGTCGAGCGCGGGCTCGAGCGACGTCGTCGTGGTGAGCGTGGCCGGGTGGCCGAGCTCGGCGAGGATCCGCCGGCCGAAACCGCCCACGAGCTCGAGCCGGTGCTCGTCGGGGTCGACCAGCACGAGCTCGTCGACCGGCAGCACGTCGCGCATGCGGCCGACACCGTCGACCAGCTCCGGGGTGTAGGTCGACCCGCCGCCGACCACTGCGATTCTCATCCCTTGACTCCCGTCAGGGTGACGCCCTCGATGAAGGCGCGCTGGGCGAAGAAGAACAGGACGATGACCGGCGCCATCACCAGGACGGTGGCGGCCATGGTGAGGTTCCAGTCGGTGTGGTGGGCGCTCTTGAAGGACTGCAGGCCGTAGCTCAGCGTCCAGGCGCCCGGGTTCTCGCTGGTGTAGATCTGCGGGCCGAAGTAGTCGTTCCAGCAGTAGAAGAACTGGAACAGCGCCACCGCGGCCACCGCCGGTCGCGCCATCGGCAGCACCACCCGCAGCAGCACCTGCAGGTCGCTGCAGCCGTCGACCTTGGCCGCCTCGAGGTACTCGCGCGGAATGGTGAGCAGGAACTGGCGCAGCAAGAAGATGGAGAAGGCGTCGCCGAACGCCATCGGCACGATGAGCGGCCACAGCGTGCCCGAGAGGTGCAGGTCCTTGGCCCACACCAGGTAGAGCGGCACGATCGAGACCTGCGCGGGGAGCATCATCGTCGCGATGACGACCATCATCGCCAGGTTGCGGCCCCGGAACCGGAAGCAGGCCAGGGCGTAGGCCACCGGGACGCTGGAGAGCAGCGTCAGGGCGGTGCCGGCGCAGGCGTAGATCAGCGTGTTGCGCCACCAGGTGCCGAACCCGGGCGTGTGCCAGACCTCGACCAGGTTGTGCCAGACGAACGGGTGGGGCCACAGCTCGCGCGTCAGCGACTGGTCGTTGCTCATCAGGGCGGTCAGCGCGACGAAGGCGAAGGGCACCACGAAGAAGCCGGCAGCCGCGATCGCCAGCGCGTGGACCGCGACCCACTGCAGCGCCGAGCGCCTCACCGGTCGGCCTCGATGAAGCCCCCGCCGCGCCGCATCAGCACCGCCGCGAAGAGCATCGACAGGGCGAACAGCACGACTGCCACCACGCAGGCGGCGCCGATGTCGAAGCGCTGGAAGCCCAGGTTGTAGACCAGCTGCGGCAGCGTCAGCGTCGAGCCGGCCGGGTAGCCGGGCTCGACCTGCTGGCCCGAGCCGCCGATCTGGCCGCTGGCGACCTGACCGGCCACCAGCGGCTCGGTGTAGTACTGCATGGTCGCGATGACGCCGGTGACCACGGCGAAGCCGATGATCGGGCGCAGGTGGGGCAGCGTCACGTACCGGTAGCGGCGCAGCGCGCCGGCACCGTCGAGCTCGGCGGCCTCGTAGAGCTCGCGCGGGACGTCGAGCAGTGCGGCCATGAAGATCACCATCAGGTCGCCGACGCCCCACAGCGCCAGCAGCGTCAGCGCGGGCTTGGCCCAGTGCGGGTCGTTGAACCACGACGGTGCCGGGATCCCGAGCTTCTCCAGCACCGTGTTCACCGGTCCGGTGCCGGGGTTGAGCAGGAACACGAAGGCCAGCGTGCTGGCCACCGGCGGCGCCAGGTACGGCGCGTAGAACAGCGTGCGGAACACGTTGCTGCCGCGCTTGACGGAGATCACCAGCTGCGCGACCGCCAGCCCGAACACCACCCGCAGCGTCACCATCACCACGACCAGCCAGAGCGTGTTGCGCAGCGCCGGCCAGAAGAAGTCGTAGTCGCGCAGGACGTAGGTCCAGTTGCCCAGGCCGTCCCAGCTGGGCGAGCCGAAGCCGTTGTAGTGCGTGAACGACAGGTAGACGGTGTCGGCCAGCGGGTAGAGGAAGAACAGGCCGGTGCCGAGCAGCCAGGGTGACAGGAACGCCAGGATCGCGAGGCGACTCGTCCTCACTGCGCCTCCTGACTCACTGGGCCTGCTCGACGGCCTGGTCGATCGCCTTCGCCGCCTGGTCCAAGCCGCCCTGCAGGTCGGTGGTCTTGCCCGACTCGTAGGCGTAGCCCAGGTTCTGCAGCGTCAGCTGGTAGGCGCCGCCGTTGGGGCTCGAGGGCGTCGTGCTGCTGTTCGGGTTCTGGGCGATCTTGATGAAGGTCTGGAAGGCCGGGTCCTGGCTGACCTCGGAGGAGGCCAGCGCGGCGTTCGTCGAGGGCACGTTGTGGATCGCGTTGGCGAAGGACACGACGGCACCGGTGTCGGTGGTCAGGAACTTCACGAACCGCCAGGCTGCGTTCTGCTTCTTGCTGGTGCTCGCGATGCCGACGATGGTGCCGGTGACGTAGCCCTTGCCGTACTGGTCGGCCTGGTCGTCGGGCACCGGGAACGGCGCCACCCCGAAGTCCACCGTGCTCTTGGAGTCCTTGATCATCCCGGCACGCCACTCACCGTCGATGGACATGGCCACCTGGCCGGTCATGAACGGGTTCTTGGAGCCGAACTCGTCGCCGAAGGTGGTGCGGTACTTCTCCAGCCGGCTGTAGCCGCCGAGCTTGTCGACCAGCGCCTTCTGCCACTCGTACGCCGACGTCAGCCCGGTGTCCTTGCCGACGTTCGACTTCCCCGAGGAGGTGAAGTAGGTCGGGTTCCACTGCGCGCCGAAGTGGGTGATCGTCGACTCGTAGCCGTGGTAGTCGGGCATGAAGCCGAGCTGGGAGTAGGTGTCGCCGGAGGTCTTGGTGAGCTTGACGGCGTCGGCGTCGAACTCCGAGAGCGTCTTCGGCGGCGACGTGATGCCGGCCGCGGCGAACATCGTCTTGTTGTAGTAGAGGCCGTAGGCGTCGCTGAGCAGCGGCAGCGTGCACTGGTCGCCCTGGTACTGGGTGTACTCGCGCTGCGCCTTCGGGAAGACGGTCGCGGCGTCGACGCCGGACTTCTTCATGAAGGGCGTGAGGTCCACGAGCGCCTTGGACGTACAGAACTCGCCGACGTTGTCGGTGGTGAAGGAGGAGACGACGTCGGGTGCCTTGTCGCCGCCGGCGCGCAGCGCCTGGTTGATCTTGTCGTCGGTGATGTTGCCGACCGACTTCACCGTGATGTTGGGGTACTTCTTCTCGAAGGCGGCGATGTTGTCCTTGATCGCCTTCACCTCGTTGGGCGCGCTCCAGCCGTGCCAGAAGGTGATGGTCACCTTCGCGTCCGGGTTGTCGTCGGCGCTGCCGGAGGAGCCGCAGGCGGCCGTGGCCAGCGCCACGCTGGAGACGGCGGCCAGGGCCAGGACGCGGTGGATGCGCTTCATCGGGTTCTCCTGCGGGTGAGGGCGACGGTGTCGAAGACCTCGTCGCGGACGGTGGACAGCGCTGTCCGGAGGGCACCGGCCAGCACCGGACGACCGGTGACGGCGGAGAGTGCGAGCGTGGGCTGGGCGGCGGCCAGCGAGCCGAGCTCGACGCCGACCCGGTCGCGCAGCCGCGGTCCGCCGGCGGCCAGGACGCTGCCGGCCAGCACCACCAGCGCCGGGTCGACGACGGCGACCAGCGCGGCGATGCCGAGCGCGACCCGCTCGGCCAGCACACCGAGGAAGGCGTCGTGGTCGCCGGCGACCGCTCGGGCGACGATCACCTGGGGCGTCGAGCCGCGCAGGCCGTGGGCGCGTCCCAGCGCGAGCACCGCCGGGCCGCCGGCCAGGTCCTGGAAACCGCCGGCGTTGCCGCGGCGCACGTCGCGCAGCTTCGGGGTGCCGGGCAGCGGTAGGAACCCGACCTCGCCGGCACCGCCGGTGGCCCCCCGGTGCAGTCGGCCGTCGATCACCACGGCCGCACCGATGCCGTCCTCGGCCCACAGCAGCACGAAGTCGGCCACGCCCTGGGCGGCCCCGGTGTCCTGCTCGGCGGCGGCCGCGAGGTTGACGTCGTTGGCCACCTCCAGCGGTACGCCCACCGCCTCGCCGAGCCGGTCGAGCAGGTCGGGGTCGTGCCAGCCCGGCAGGTGCCGGGCGTAGCGGAGCCGGCCCGTGCCGGGGTCGAAGGCGCCGGGCGTGCCGACGACGACGCGGGCCAGCGCCCGCTGCCGCAGCCCGGCCGCGGCCGTCGCGCCGGCCAGTGCCTCCAGTACCTCGGCCACCGCGTCGCGGTGCGCCCGGCGGGGCGTGGGGAGCTCGTACTCGCCGATGGTGCGGCCGGTGACGTCGGCGACGGCGGCATGGACACGGCCCGGGGTGACGTCGAGGCCGGCGACGTGCGCGGCGTCGGGGTTGACGGCGTAGAGCTGGGCGCGCGGGCCGGGGCCGCCGGTGGTGCTGCCACTGGTCACGACCAGGCCCGCGTCGGTGAGCCGGGTCAGCAGCTGCGAGGCGGTGGGCTTGGACAGGCCGGTGAGCTCGCCGATGCGGGTGCGCGAGAGCGGACCGTGCTCGAGGAGCAGGTCGAGCGCGGCGCGGTCGTTGATGCCACGCAGTACCGCGGGCGTGCCCGGGTTCACCGGAGCCGCCTCATCGCGCCGCCAGCTGGGCAGCGGCGGCGACGATCGCCGAGCCGGTCATGTCCAGCGCGGGCTCGTCGGTCTGCCAGGCGCGGACGTCGTCGACGTACCGGCTGCCCTGACCGTCGAACCGTCGCAGCCCGGGGCTGGTGCAGTGCACCATCCCGTCCTGGAACCCGCCCAGGCCGCCGTCGAAGTTGTCCTTGCCGTTGGGCCCGTTGACGACGGCGCCGACGTCCAGCGCTCCGCCGGTGGCGAGGTTGGCGATCTGGTGCTGCATGCAGCGCGGGGAACGGGTGCCGACGCCGACCATCGAGGTGACCCCCCACGGGTCGCCGCCGAGCAGCCAGGTGCGCCAGGTGGTGGCCCAGCCCTGGAACCGGCGGGTGCCGACGAGTCGGTCGTAGAGGCCGACGACCGCCACCAGGCCGTAGGTGTGGGAGTTGACGTCGAAGTCGTCGACGCTCGCGGCCGAGCGGAACGGGTCGGTGCGGGCGTGGTCGATGCCGGTCCCTACCTGCCGGGCGAGGTCGCGGGCGAGCGCGCGTCGGGTGAGCGTCAGGTGCCCGTGGCCGATCGTGCGCAGCGCCTGGCCCATCGCGCTGTCGGCCAGCGCGCCGACGTCGTAGAGGTTGAGGGTGTCGGTGCCGGGGTGCCGCAGGTAGGCGCGGGTCCAGCGCGCCGCGGCGCGCAGGGCGGCCGTGGCGTCCTGGCCGAGCGCGTGGCGAGCCAGTGCGATCTCGGCCCCGCCGAGCGCCATATCGTCGCGCCAGGTCGACTCGGGGTAGAAGGCGTGGGGCAGCGCGGTGACCAGCGGGTGCGGGACGTCGCTGGTGGCGGCGTGCGCGTAGAGCGACTCGGCCAGCGACAGCTCGTGCGCCGCGCGGCTCGCGTCGGTGGCGGCGTCGGCCTGCGCGGCGAGCGCGAAGGCGGCGCTGACCCGGCCGGCCAGGTTCGGGCTGATGAGCCCGCCGTCGGGGTTCGCGACGAACACCGGCCGGTGGCTGACGTACTGGTGGCCCGTCGCGGTGTCGGCGTCGTCGGCCTGGGGCTCGCGCCAGCCGTCGTGGTCGCCGATGAAGGTGCCCTGCTTGTTGCCCGACCCGATGCCCACCTGCAGCAGCAGCCGACCGGTGCTCGGGTCCCAGGTCTTCTCCAGCCACCGCTCGCCGTACCTGGCCTCCGCCAGCAGCGCGGCCGGCGCCTTGCTGCCGAGCAGCCGGGCCGAGGTGAACAGCAGCACGTCGTTGTAGGCCGTGGAATGGGTGAACTTGAGGTAGTCGCCGGCGTCGAACCAGCCACCCGCGACGTCGACCGGACCGCCGGTCGGGGTCAGCGTCGGGTCGAGGATGAGGTCCTCGCCGGCCTGCATCCTCGGCCAGGCGTACGTCGTCGCGCTGGCGTCGTTGAGGTGGCTGGGCTGCCGGTGCAGCGGCCCGGCCACCTGGTCGGCGCCGTCGCGCTGGTTCTGATCGAACGCGACGCCGTCGTCCAGCAGCTCACCGTAGAGGTCCTCGGCGCTCGCCACCCGGAACCACGGCGACGTCGCACGCACACCGCCGCTGGTGGTGAGCCGGTAGCGCCCGGGCGTGCGGACCCGCGCCACGTCGAAGCGGTAGACGTCGGGGAACCGGCTGCTCCAGCTGCCCGCGGCACGCGCCGGCACGCGGCCGCGGAGCACCGCGTGCCCGGACGCGTCGCGCACCACCCAGCGCGTCCGCGCGACCGGGCCGGTGGTCATCAGCACCACCGGCTTGTGCTCGCCGGGGAGGTAGCCCTGCTGGTCGAGCCGGACGACCCCGGTCACCGACGAGGTGGAGGCGGCGGCGGAGAGCGCGGTAGCGGGCGCGGTCAACGCCAGCCCGAGGGCGGCGATCAGGATCCGGCGCACGGCGCCCTCCGTTAGTTAGGAAAGTTTCCTATTGGTGCGGCATCGTGGCACCTCCCTTCGGGTCTGGCAAGGGCTCCTAGGCTGAAGGGGTGGCGCGTGTACTGGTGACCGGGGCAACCGGCTTCGTCGGATCCCGGCTGGCCCCTGCGCTCGAGGAGGCCGGCCACGACGTCGTGGCGATGACGCGCCACCCCGAGAGCTACGACGGCGCGGGGCGTGCGGTCTACGGCGACGTCGCCGACCGGGCCTCGTTGACCGAGCCGCTCGAGGACGTCGACGTCGCCTACTACCTCGTGCACTCCCTCGACGACGACGACTTCGAGGACAAGGACGCCGAGGCCGCCCGCAGCTTCTCCCAGGCGGCCGGGGCCAACGGCGTGCAGCAGATCGTCTACCTGGGCGGCCTGGGCAACGAGGAGAAGGGCTCCCTCTCCGCGCACCTGCGCTCGCGGCGGCAGGTCGAGAAGATCCTGGCCAAGGGCGAGGTGCCGGTCACCGTGCTGCGCGCGGCGATCGTCGTCGGCCGCGGCGGCATCTCCTGGGAGATGACCCGCCAGCTGGTCAAGCACCTGCCGGCGATGGTCGTGCCGAAGTGGGCGGCGACGAAGACCCAGCCGATCGGCATCGACGACGTGGTGTCCTACCTGGTCGGCGTCGCGCTGAACGAGGACGCGATGGGCCAGGTCTTCGAGATCGGCGGCCCCGACGTCTTGACCTACGCCGAGATGCTCCAGCAGGCCGCCCTGGTGATGAACGGCCGCGACCTCCCCATCCTCCAGGTCCCGGTCCTCAGCGCCGGCCTGTCCTCGCACTGGATGTCACTGGTCACCGACGTCGACACCACCACCGCCCGCAACCTCATCGACTCCATGGGCAACGAGGTCGTCGTCGAGGACGACGCCATCACCCGCGTCGTCCCGCTCGACCTCGCCTCCTACCAGGAGTCCGTGCGGCGGGCGGTCGAGGACGAGCGTCAGGACTGAGGGGATCCCGGTTTCACCGGCCGGCGGGTGAAACCGGGTCACAAAACCGGGCAAGAGGGTCGCGAATCTACCGGGTTCGCGCGCCCGTTGTCCGATTTGTAGTCACCGACGAGCCCGGCGGGCAATGACGGCTTCGATGCGCTCGACAACCAGGTCGGGGTAGGCCAGGTCAGCCCAGGTCAGCCGGATGACGTCCCAGCCCGTCGCCTCCTGGATGCGATTCTCGCGTCGGCGCTCGCGAATCACAGCGTCGACGACGCTCTCACCCGGCCGTCGATAGCGCAGATACTTCTCGGCGCCGTCGAACTCGATGATGACGCCGAGGTCGGGCCACACGAAGTCGACGCGACCCAGGAAGGTGCCGCGATGGTCGTAGACCTTGTGCTGGGGCACCGGCATCGAAAAATCGCTGCGCCAGAACAGGTACCAACACCTGGCCTCGCCCACCGACTCGATGCGCTCGTCGGCCAGCGACAGCACGAGCGGCGCCCTCAGCGTGCTCGGCCACTCCCGCCGCAGCGAGATGCTGCGGCCGAGCAACTCCTCCTTGTCGGCGAAGCCCTCGTGGAGGAAGTAGCAGGCCACCACCAAGGCGACCTCGAACGACTCGGTCGCCACCACGTCGAGCACCGTGCGAGCACCATTGGTGACCCAGTGCGTTCGGTTCCAGATCAGCTCGTCGCGGTCACAACGACCGCGGTGGTGACACACGCCTGCGACCTTGCGGGCGCTGCCGGTCGTGAGGTGGGTCAGATGGACCAGATCGGTGCTCATCCCCCACGTCGGACCCCCGACGGCGACGACGGCACTGACGTGGGAGAGCGCAACGTGGCTGCCGTAGAGCCTGAGGACGGCGGTGTAGCGGAGCTGGTGGCGTCGATCCGGTCCCGCAGCGTTCCACTCCGCCGTCGCGGCATAGCCGCCGTGGCGGATACGAGTGAGCACCCCGGCACGCACCGCCTTCGTCAGCTCCTTGTCCTCGACGCCCATCGCCAGGGCTTCGCGCGTGAGGAGTACGCCGTCGATGAGGAGGTCGGAGAGGTCTGTGGCCATGTCGCGAGCCTGAGCAGTGCCGTGCCCTCTCGCCAGGCCACACCGCGAACCTGTGGATAAACCTGTGGAAGGCCGCGACATCTCGGGCAACGGGCGCGCGAATCCGGTAGATCTCGTGCCCATTCGCGGCGCTTGTCCCCCGGTTTCACCCGCCGGCCGGTGAAACCGGGTACACCACCGCCCCTACCGCACGAAGATCGCCGGCAGCGCGTACAACATGACCACCGACCAGGTGATGTGGGTGATGATCGGGGCGAGGACGCCGCCGGAGGCGCGGCGTTGGAGGGCGACGACGGCGCCGACGACGATGGCGGCGAAGCCGAGCATGACGTTGCCGGTGGCCAGGGTGGCGACGACGTAGACCAGGGTCGTCCACACCACGGGGCGGCGCGGGATGGCGGCGTAGACCGCGCCGCGGAAGAAGATCTCCTCGGCCACGCCGTTCACCACGGTCACGGCCAGCAGCAGCGGGGTCGAGCCGCGGTCGGCGTAGGCGAGCACGCGCGCGACGGCGTCGTCGAGGAAGCCCAGGAAGGGCAGGGCGTGCACCGCCAGGCCACCGACGACGAACACCGCGGCCAGGCCCAGGCCCAGCAGCAGCGGCTGCACCACCGGGCGTCCCAGCGGGCCGGCGTCCCTACCGTCGTCGGTACCTGCTGCCGTGCCGTGCTCCGGGCCGCTCACCCCGGTGTCGATGCGGCCCAGGTGCAGCGGGCCGGAGGCGAAGCCGCCCACCGCCCACACCATCGCCAGCAGGATCGTGGCCAGGTAGAAGGTGTTGCTGCCCGGCGTGATGCGCAGCGACCAGGCCAGCACGCCCGCCCCCAGCACGACGAACCCCAGCGTCACCAGCTGCCGGCGGCGGAACGCGGCGCTGCTCTGGCGGTGGTCGCGCGGCACCTGCCGGGTCAGCGAGGGACCCAGCAGCCGCTGCCACAGTGAGGGCGCCGGCATCAGGAGAGTCGCAGGGCGTCGTCACGCACGCGGCCCAGCCGCATCCGTACGGCGTCGCGCAGGTAGTTCTGCGGCATCCGCCACCGTCCAGACGAGCCCTGGCGGGGCAGCTGCTCGACGCTGCGCAGCACGTATCCGGCCGCGAAGTCCAAGAACGGCGCGGTCTTCATCGCCGGCGGCGCCGTCGGCTCGAAGACGCTGCGCCCGGTGCGGCCGAGCTCGCGCAGCACGCGCACCGCGTACTCGGCCACCAGGTCGGCCTTCAGCGTCCACGAGGCGTTCGTGTAGCCGATGGTGAAGACGAAGTTGGGCACGCCGGAGAGCATCATCCCCTGATAGGCGACCGTGTCGGGCAGGTGCAGCGGCTCACCGTCGACGACCAGCTCGACGCCGCCGAACGCGAGCAGGTTCAGCCCGGTCGCGCTCACCACGACGTCCGCGGCGAGCTCGCGGCCCGAGCCGAGGCGGATGCCCTCGGCGGTGAAGGTCTCGATCGTGTCCGTGACCACCTCCGCGCCACCGCGGCGCACCGCCGCGAACAGATCGCCGTCGGGCACCAGGCACAGCCGCTGGTCCCACGGGTCGTAACGCGGCCGGAAGTGGGTGTCGACGTCGTAGCCCTGCGGCAGCTGGGCGACGTTGGCCTTGCGCACCAGGCCGCGCACGAAGCCCGGGCGACGCCGCGCCAGCTGGTAGAGCGCGTTCTGGGTGAGCACGTTCTTCCAGCGGGTCACCGCGTCCGCCACCGGTCCGGGCAACCACCGGTGCAGGGCCGCGGAGACCGAGTCGCGCGAGGGCAGCGGCAGGATGTAGGTCGGCGAGCGCTGCAGCATCGTCACCTGCTCGGCCGTCTCGGCCAGCGCGGGCACCAGCGTCACGGCCGTGGCGCCGCTGCCGATGACGACCACGCGGCGGCCCGTCACGTCGAGGTCCTCGGGCCACAGCTGCGGATGGACGAACCGGCCCTCGTAGCTCGCCAGGCCCGCGAAGTCGGGCTGATAGCCCGCCTCGTAGTCGTAGTAGCCGCTGCACATCCACAGCATCCGGGCCCGCACCGTCGTCGAGCGGCCCGCGTGCTGCGCGGTCACCGTCCAGCAGCGATCGGTCGAGGACCACTCGGCCCGCGTCACGCGGTGGTCGTAGGCGATCTTGTCCTCGACGCCGTACTCCTGCGCGGTCTCGCGCACGTAGGCCAGGATCGACGCGCCGTCGGCCAGCACCTGCTCCCCGGGCCAGGGGCGGAACCGGTAGCCCAGCGTGAACATGTCGGAGTCCGAGCGCACCCCGGGATAGCGGAACAGGTCCCAGGTGCCGCCGCTGGCGTCGCGCGCCTCCCAGATCGCGTACGTGGTGGCCGGGAGGTCGCGCTCTAGGTGGCAGCCAGCACCGATCCCCGAGAGCCCCGCCCCGACGACGAGGACGTCGACGTCGACAGCGGCCATGGGCTGGAGTCTAGGGACCGAGGCGGCAGAAGCGATCGGTCCCAACGGGTGCACTCACCCACAGCCGTCGGCCGACGCCCGGGGAGCCGCGAAAGAAGATCATGAAGGGCCACGGTCGTCGGGTCGGACACCGTGGCCCCCCAGATGGGACGAACCTAGGATCCGCTCCACCGGCCTACCTACCTCCCTAGGGGTGGCCAGGTCGTCGCTTACCTTGACGCCCATGACAAGGGGCCGGCCGGTGCGCGTCGCTCTCGTGGACGACGTCGAGCTGGTCGTGCACGGCCTGGTCAAGATGGTCGAGCCCTACGCCTCGCGCGTCGAGGTCGTCGCGCTCCCCCGCGACCACGCCGAGGACCAGGAGGTCGGCTACGACATCGTCCTGGTCGACGGTTGTGACCTGGCCGAGCTGGCCACGCTGCGCCGCCGCTCACTGGCCCGGCGGGTAGTGCTGTGGTCGTGGGACACCGACCCGCGCCACGTCCAGGAGGCCATGGGCAACGGGGCCGCGGGCTACCTGGCCAAGACGCTGGGGGCCGCCGACCTGGTCGAGGCACTGGAGCGGATCCACCTCGGCGAGACCGTGGTGGTGCCGCCGCCCCCGGTGCTGGCCGCCGACCCCGACCGCTGGCCGGGCCGCGACGCCGGACTCACCGCGCGGGAGTCGGAGATCATCATGATGATCACCAGCGGGCTCTCCAACCAGCAGATCGCCGACCGCGCGTTCCTCTCCATCAACTCGGTGAAGTCCTACATCCGCTCCAGCTACCGCAAGATGGGCGTCACCAGCCGCAGCCGAGCCGTGCTCTGGGGCATCGAGCACGACTTCCGGCGCGACTGAGCGGGCCGCCCGCGGCCGGGTCAGGCGTTCTCACGGCGAAACGTCGCCGTCCCCCACCACAGCGCCAGCGCGAAGAGCAGCAGCGCCCATCCGGTGCCCCACCAGATGTCGTGGCCTGAGAAGTCGCCACCGAACAGGCTGCGCGTCGCGTCGACGACCCAGCGGGTCGGCATGAAGTCGCTGGCGCGCTGCAGCCACTGGGGCCCGATCGTCATCGGCAGCAAGATCCCCGAGAGCAGCAGCACCGGCATCATCACCACGTTGATGACCGGCGCCATCACGTCCTCGGACTTCGTGCTCAGCGCGAGCGCGTTGGACGCCGCGGCGCAGGCCCCGCCGATCAGCACCGTCAGCACGACGCCGAGCAGCATGCCGCCGAACGAGGCGTCCATGCCCAAGGCGTAGCCCAGCCCGACCAGGATCACGGCCTGCACCAGCAGCTGCAGCACGTCGCGGGTGAGCCGGCCGACCAGCAACGCCGTGCGGGAGGCCGGCGTGACCCGCTCGGCCTCGATGACTCCCTCGCGCCACTCCCCGATGAGGGAGAAGCCGGCGAAGAACGCCCCGAACAGCCCCAGCTGCACGAGCATGCCGGGCACGAAGAAGGTGTAGGCGTTCGCGGCACCGAACTGGCTGATCAGCGGCTTGAGCAACGGGCCGAACAGCAGCAGGTAGAGCACCGGCTGCAGCATCCCGATGATCACCCAGGCCGGGTTGCGCAGGTTCATCCGGATCTGGCGGCGGAACACGATCGAGCACTCGCGCAGGAACCTCATCGGGCACCCCCTTCCTCGCTGGCGGGTCCGGCCTGCTGGGCCGGCTGCTCGTCGGTCTGCTCATCCTCGGCGTCGCGCAGCGACCGGCCTGTCATGGTCAAGAAGACGTCGTCCAGCGTCGGCCGCGCGATCTCGATCGAGGCCAGCGCGACGTCGGCGGCGGCGAGCTCGCGCAGCAGCCCGGGCACGGCCTTGCCCGCTCGGGCGACACGACCGCGCACGTGCTGGTCGGCGGTCTCGACCTCGGCGCCGATGGCCGCCAGCCGCTGGGCCACCAGCGCGAGCCGGTCCGGGTCCTCCACCTCGAGGTCGACCAGGTCGCCCTTCACCTGGGCCTTGAGGTTGTCGGGGGTGTCGGCGGCGACGATGCGGCCGCGGTCGATGATGAGGATGCGGTCGGAGAGGGCGTCGGCCTCGTCGAGGTAGTGGGTGGTGAGGAAGACCGTCGCGCCGCGCGCGGAGCGCAGTGCCGCGATGTGCTCCCACAGGTTGGCCCGGGCCTGCGGGTCCAGGCCCGTGGTGGGCTCGTCGAGGAAGACCAGCGTCGGGTCGTGGACCAGTCCCATCACGATGTCGAGCCGGCGCTTCTGCCCACCGGACATGTTCTTGGGCATCCGCTGCCACAGTCCCTCGAGCTGCAGCTGCTCGAAGAGCTCCCGGCCGCGCTGGACGGCCGCCTTGCGCGAGACTCCGTAGAGCATCCCGTGGTCGACCACCTCGTCGCCTGCGCGGGCGCCGGAGAAGGTACTGCCGGCCTGGGATACGTAGCCGATGCTGCGACGCACCTGCTCGGACTGGGTGACCACGTCGTAGCCGACGACCGTGGCCGTGCCGGCGGTCGGGCGCAGCAAGGTGGTGAGCATCCGCAGGGTGGTGGTCTTCCCCGCGCCGTTGGGTCCGAGGAAGCCGACGACCTCACCCTCGGCGACGTCGAGGTCGACCCCGTCGACGGCGCGGACCTCGCTCTTGTGCCTGCCCTGCTTGGTGTGGAAGGTCTGCACCAGACCTCGTGCGGTGATCATCTGGCCCCTCTCCTCGGCTGCACCCGCAGCACATCACCAGGGACCGACAGTTCGCGAGCCCCGAACTCATCGGTCGCGGGCGCGCAGCCGCCACGGCTCGAGGTGGCGATAACCCTTGACCGAGACCCGGCGCGTGCGATGCAGCTGGTAGGCCTCGCCCTCCAACACCTCGTGCATGCCCTGGTCGACCAGGACCGAGCCCGGCCGCGCCACGCTCGTCAGCCGCGAGGCGATGTTGACGGTGGGGCCGAACACGTCGCCCAGCCGCTCCACCACCGCCCCGTAGGCCACTCCGGCACGCACCTGCGGGAACGCCTCGTCGGCCTCCGAGCGACCGACCAGGTCCAGTGCCAGCTCGGCGGCCGCGGCCGGGTCGTCGGCGACGAAGAGCACCTCGTCGCCGATCGTCTTGACGATCCGGCCGCCGTGGTCGGTGGTCGCGCTGGTGGCGACGTCCTCGAAGTGCTCGACCAGGTCGACCAGCTCGCCGTCCTCCATCGTCTTGCTGCGGCTGGTGTAGCCGACGATGTCGACGAACCCGACGGCCAGTCGCTCGGCGTCGGCGGCCGGGCGCATCAGGAGCCGGGTCGTCGCCGCCAACTGGTGGCGGCGCCAGATGTAGGCCTGCAGCTCCTCGACCACCGGTACGACGTCGAGCGCGAGCTCCTCGAGCCGGCGACCGGGGTCCTCGGCATCGACGGCGATGCCGGCCAGCAGCCGCACCTGCCATTCGGCCAGCCGCGCGAAGCTGCGGCCCCAGGTGCGCACCAGCGCGTTCTGGGACTGCTCGTCGAGGATGCCGGCGTCGATGAGCTGCGCGGCCTGGCGCAGCGCGGTCACGTCGGCCTCGGTGAAGACCGGTTCGTCGTCGGCCGACTCCGGGAACCCGAGCAGGTGCCACAGCGAGGTGGCGGTGGCCAGCTCGACGCCGGCCCGCTCGGCCACCTGCGCCCGCGTCAGCTCCGGCGGACCGCCGAGCAGGAGCGCCTCGACCGCCTCGAGCAGCTCGCCGGGGTCAGGAGGCGGTGCCGCCACCGCCTCCACCGCCGCCACCGCTGCGACCCGAGGCGGCGCTCTCCAGCGCCTCGCGGAAGGTCGGGATGTCGGCGACCAGCTTCTCCACGGCCTCGCGGGTGAAGTGCAGGGCGGTGGTGGGGGCCAGCGTGACGACCGAGGCGTTGCGCAGCTTGTGCCGCACGATCGCGGTCTCGCCGACGATGTTGCCCGGCCCCAGGCGCGCGATCTCCTCCTTGCCGTGGCGCACGGAGACTTCGCCCTCGAGGATGATGTAGGCCTTGTCGGCCGGCGTCTTCTCCGAGATCAGCGACCAGTTCGCGGGCGCGGTGACCTCCGTGCCGGCCTTGGCGATGGCACGGACCTCGGCGTCGGAGAGCGTGTCGAAGATCGGCACCTGCGCCAGCGCGGGCTTCTCGGAGCTCATCTACCTCGACTCTTTCCCGTGGGAGGACGACCTGCGGCGATCTTCGCGTGAACGGTCGTTCTCTGTCCACACGCGACCGGTCAGCCGCTGCCAGGCGGCCCGGGCGGCGGCCGCCTCCTCGGCGTCGCCGTGGTCGCCCAGCAGCGTCACGGCGTCGCTCAGCAGCGGGACCGCCTCCTCGCCCCGGCCGCCGTCGATGAGCACGAGCGCGGCCTGGTGCTCCAGCCGGCCGCGCAGCCTCTCCTCCGCCAGCGGTGCGGTCGACAGGCCGGGCGGCGGATCGTCGGGCACCGGCACCGACCGGGCCTCCGGGATGACCGAGCCGAGCGTGGCCAGTGCCTCGTTGACGCGTCCGGCCGTGGCCTGGACGCCGGCCAGCTGACGCAGCGCCGAGACCATGCGGTGGACGTCGCCCACCGCGCGGGCGGTGCGCGCCGCCGCCACCAGGTGCTCGGCCGCGCGGGTGCTGGTGGCGGTGCTGGTGGCGGTGGGACCGGCCTGGCCGGGTCGTCCCAGCGAGGCCTGGGCCAGGGCGGCGCCGGCCGCCTCGTGGGCCGCGGCGGAGTCGGCGAGCCGTCGCTGGGCGCGGAAGCCGCCGGCGGCGGTCTCGAAGTGCTCCACCGCGAGGTCGGCGCGCCCGGCGGCCAGCAGGGCGCGGCCCAGCGTCCAGGCGGTGACGGCGACCAGCGGGTCGCCGGCCCGCTCGAGCGCGACGACGGCCGGGGCCAGCACCTCGGCCGCCTCGGCGGCGTTGCCCGTCTCCAGCAGACCCAGGCCGAGCACGCGGTGGGCCAGGGCCCGCCGCAGTACGTCGTCCGGGGCCAGCCGGTCGAGCAGCGAGTGGGCCTCGTCGACCAGGGCCTCCCAGTCGCCGGCCTGCAACAGCACGTCGCACAGCTCCGAGCGGAGCCCGGCCGGGTCGGTGACGCCCACCTCCGCGGACTCCGCGACGGCCTCGCGGTAGCCGGCGACCGCGGCGTCGAGGTCGCCGCGCTGCCAGGCCAGCTTGGCCAACGTGGCGGTCACGGCGACGACGAGCGAGGGCAGCGCCTGCTGGACGGCCATGGCCCGGGCCTTGCGCAGCAGATCGGCGGCGAGGTCGGGCGCCGCCCAGATGCCGGCGTACCCGGCGGCCTGCAGCGCGGTGACCTGCCAGCGCTCGTGGCCGCCGCGGGCGAAGAGGTCGGAGGCTCGCAGCGCGTAGGCCATCCCGCGCTTCGGGTCGGGGTTGCGGCTCAGCGTCATCAGCCCCGCCGCCGCCTCGCGCAGCTCACCGACGGCCGCCAGCTCGGAGACCAGCTTCTCGGCGCGACGCCAGGCCGTCTCGTCGCCGGCCAGCGCGGCTCGGTGCATGATCTCCACCTCGACGCGCTGGACGGCCGGCTGGCTGCCCGAGAGCCGCGCGGACTCGGCGGCGTTGGCCAGCAAGGCATCGGCGAACGCGTCGTCGAGTTGCGCCCGATCCGACGCCAGCGCCCGCCGGTCCAGGTAGGCCACCGAGAAGTGCTCCAGCGGGTCGTCGACGGGCAGCAGCTCCTCGCGGTGCGCGGCCCAGCCGTTGACCAGGTCGACGACGCGCGCGGCGTCGAAGGCGTCGCTGGCGGCCAGCAGCTCGGCGGCGTAGCCCAGCGCGCTGCCCGGCAGCGGCACCGACGACGCCGGTGCGGGCTGCGGCGGCGCCTCGAGCGCCACCTCGAGCAGGTCGGAGGCGCGCGTCTCGACCGAGGCCAGGTGGCGGTAGGGGGAGATCCGGGTGAGCGCCGCCAGCCGCTGGCTGGTACGGCGGTTGTCGTTGCGCTCGTCGAAGCAGGCGGCCAGCTCGCGCGCGACGGCGTCGAAGTTGGCGATGGCGGTGTCCAGCGGCAGGCCGGCCACGACCGCCGGGGCGAGCTGGTGGCCGCGCCCGGCGCGCAGGGCCCGCGCGACGACCGCGCTGCCCCGCATCCGGTCGACGTCGTCGATCCGGTCGGCCGCACGGCCAGTGAGCAGCGGCACCAGCTCCAGCGCGAGCCGAACGCCGCGGCCGGGCCGGTTGGCGCGCATCAGGTACATCACGTGGTCGGCCATCGCCGAGACCTGACCGGGGTGGCCGGCAACCATCAGCCAGCCGGTGCGGTGGTAGGCCTCGGCGGCGTCGACGCGCCCCAGGCGCGCGGCCCAGTCGGCGGCCTGGCCGAGGAGCCGGGCCGGCTGGTCGTCGCAGGCCCGCCGACCCTCCACCAGCTCCGAGGCCCGGGCCAGGGCACCCTCGAGGTCGCCGGAGTCGGCCACGAAGCGCGCCTCGGCGGCGATGTCGCAGGCCTCGCAGTCCGACAGCTCGTCGCGCGGACTCTCCCGCCACACCCTCAGCCACCGCTCGAGCACCTCGGGGGAGTCGACGTCGCGGGCCAAGAGCGCGCGGTGCTTGGCGTAGAGGTGCGGCGAGACGCCCTCGGCGCGGTAGCGCCGCTCGACATCGCCGTGGATGCGGCGCACCACACTGAGCGGGATGCGCGAGCTGCGCCGGGTGCGCACCAGCGCGAACCGGCTCTCCCACAAGATCTCGAAGCGCTGCCGTTCGCTGAGCACGCGGTCCTCGCGGCCCCCGGTCGACTCGCCCAGCGCGCTCAGTAGCCACGCGATGTGCGGCAGCTCGCGCTCGCCCGGCAGGGCGGCGTCGTAGGCGGCGACCAGGTTGATGCGCGCCTGCACCTCCAGCCCCCAGGCGCGGGCGGGGTCGGCCCCCTCCACCGCGGTGGCCAGCGAGAGCGCGCGCTCGGAGGCAGCGACCTGCTCCTCGCCGGACGGGAGTGCATCGGCGACGCGTAACGCCTGCTCGACGTCGGCGACGCTCGGCATCGGGCTGCTCCCGGGGTGGTCACGGATGGGGTGAGAGCCGCCCACTCTACGACCGGAGCGCGGCCCCGCACACCTCGTCAGTGCCCGCGTGAGACGCGCGCGGCCTCGAGCTGCGCGGCGGCCTCACCCGGGTCGAGCGGGAGCAGCTCCGCACCGTGCTCGGCCGCCAGCTCCGCACTGGCCGCCCTGCCGCCCAGCGCCAGCCGTACGGTGCGCCGCCGGGTGCGCAGCGCGATGTCGTGCTGCTCGAGCTGGGCGGCGTACATGTAGGGCTCGGTGCCGCACAGGACCAGGACGTCGGCCGGCAGGTCGTCGGCCATGGTCACGGCGTCGACCACCGGGGTGTCGGCGCCCAGGAACGTCACCCGCCAGCCGTTGCGACGCAGCAGCAGGTTCAGCGCGAGGAGCCCGATGTCGTGCCGCTCGTGCGCGGTGCAGGCGAGCACGGCCGAAGGACCCGTCGCGCCGGCGTGCAGACCGGCGTGCTGCCCGGGGGCCATGGCCAGCATCCGGCCCCGGATCATGCCGCTGGCGTAGTGCTCCTGCGCGACCGTGATGGTGCCGGCCTCCCAGGCGTCGCCGAGGTGGCGCAGCACCGGGAAGAACAGCCGGTCGATGACCTGCTCCATGGCGTGGCCCGAGATGGCCCGGTCGACCACCTCGTGCGCGCCCGCGTCGTCGTAGGCGGCGAAGGCCACCATGAGGTCCTCGCGCAGGTGCTCCAGGCTGGCCGGGCGGGCGCGGGCCAGCGCGCCCTGCAGGACGCGGTCGGCGGCCTGTGCGGCAGCCACGCCCTGCGAGCGCAACGCCACCATGTCGCGCACGCGGCGCTCGTCCTCGGGCCCGTAGAGCCGGTAGCCGCTGGCCGAGCGGTGCGGGGACAGCAGCTGGTAGCGCTCCTCCCACACCCGCAGCAGGTGGGTGGTGGTGCCGGTGCGCTCGGCCAGGGCCCCGATGCGCAGGGGTCGCTCGGCCGTCTGGTCCATGCCGAGAGGATGGACCTTCCACGAACCTTTGACAAGGATTACGTTGAATCCGTGCCCTCCCTCCTCTGGCTGCGCCGTGACCTGCGACGACACGATCTCCCGGCCCTGGGCGCAGCCGCCGGCACCGAGGGCGGTCAGGTGCACGTCGTGTTCGTCGTGGACCCCGCGATCTGGGGCAGCGCCGGCGCCGTGCGCACGGCGTGGACCGCGGCCAACCTGCGCGCCGTCCAGGAGGCCTACGGCGGCAAGGTCTCACTGCGCCACGGCGACCCGCGCACCCTGATCCCACGACTGGCGAAGGAACTGGGCGTCGACGCCGTGCACGTCTCGGCCGAGCCCTTCCCCTACGGCCGCTCGCGCGACCGCGCGGTGCAGGAGCGGCTCGATGCCGAGGGCATCGGCTGGGTCGAGACCGGCTCCCCCTACGCCGTGACGCCGGGGCGGGTGCGCAAGAAGGACGGCTCGCCCTACCAGGTGTTCACCCCGTTCTCGCGGGCCTGGCACGACCACGGCTGGCGCGAGCCCGCCGCCGACCCCACCGGCCTGCACCTGGCCGACGCCGAGGACGACAAGCGCGTGGCGGCGATGATCGACAAGGCGCTGCGCGAGGGGCCCGAGCAGTTGCCCGACGCCGGGGAGAAGGCGGCGCTGAAGCGGTGGCACGACTTCCTCGACGGCCCACTGGCCGACTACGACGGCGACCGCGACAAGCCCGCCGTCGACGGCACCTCGTTCCTCTCCCCCTACCTCAAGGTCGGTGCGATCCACCCGCGGACCATGCTGGCCGACCTCGACGGACGCCGCGGCACGGGCGCCGCCAGCTACGCCACCGAGCTGTGCTGGCGCGACTTCTACGCCGACGTGCTCTGGCACCGCCCCGACTCCGCCTGGCACGACTACCGCGCCGAGCTCGGCTCGATGCGCTACGACGAGTCGGCGCAGGCGGTCGAGGCGTGGCGCGAGGGCCGCACCGGCTACCCCATCGTCGACGCCGGGATGCGGCAGCTGCTGGCCACCGGCTGGATGCACAACCGGGTCCGCATGATCACCGCCAGCTTCCTGGCCAAGGACCTGCACGTGTGGTGGCCCGTCGGGGCCCGCCACTTCCTGGACCACCTGCTCGACGGCGACCTGGCCTCCAACAACCACGGCTGGCAGTGGACCGCCGGCACCGGCACCGACGCGGCGCCGTACTTCCGGGTCTTCAACCCGATCACCCAGGGCAAGAAGTTCGACCCCCAGGGCGAGTACGTGCGTCGCTGGGTGCCCGAGCTCGCGCACCTGGCCGGCAAGGCCGCGCACGAGCCGTGGGAGCACGACGACGGCTACGACCACGACTACCCCCAGCGCATCGTCGACCACGCCGAGGAGCGCACGAAGGCGCTGGACCGCTACCAGGCGGCCTCGCGGTGAGGGCGGCGTCCGCCCTGGTCGACACGGCGCTGGACCGCAGCGTCGTCCTGGGCTTCACGCGCCTCGGCCTCGGCGTCCGCTCCCACCTGCCCGGCTGGCCCGCCGACCCGGCACCGCAGGCGCTGCTGGGCCGCCACGTCGCCGTCACCGGCGCCTCGTCGGGACTGGGTGCCGCCACCGCGCTGGGCCTGGCACGCCTCGGCGCGCAGCTGCACCTGGTGGTGCGCAACCCCGAGAAGGCCAGGCCGGTGGTGGCGCGGATCGTCACCGAGGTGCCGACGGCGGTGGTCGAGGTGCACCGCTGCGACGTCGGCGACCTCGACGACGTGCGCCGGTTCGCCGCCTCGTTCGAGTCGCCGCTGGACGTGCTCGTGCACAACGCCGGGGTGATGCCGCCCTCACGCACCGAGTCGCAGCAGGGCCACGAGCTGGCGATGGCGGTGCACGTGCTCGGCCCGGTGCTGATGAGCGAGCTGCTGCGGCCCCGCGAGCGGGTGGTGCTGGTGACCTCGGGCGGCATGTACGCCCAACGGCTGCGGGCCGACGACCCCGAGTACCTCACCGGCCGCTACTCCCCCACCACCGCCTACGCCCGCAGCAAGCGCGCCCAGGTCGAGCTCTTGTCGATCCTGGACCGGCGCTGGGAGGCCTCGGTCTGGGCGACGCACCCGGGGTGGGCCGACACCCCCGGCGTGGCCGACTCGCTACCCGGCTTCCGGCGGCTCACCCGGCCGCTGCTGCGCGACGCCGAGGGCGGCGCCGACACCACCGTCTGGCTCAGCGCGGTCGACCCGGCACCGCCGGGCGGCAGCCTGTGGCACGACCGCCGCCGGCGACCGCCCCACTTCTCGCCCACCACGCGCAGCCGGCCCGGCGACGTCGCGCGGATGTGGCGCTGGGTGTGCGAGCAGATCGGGATCGAGGAGACGTCGCCCGACAAGGGCGGGGCCGAGCGATGAGCCTGCGACGCAACGTGGTGCCGGTGGTGCTCGGGGCCGTCGTAGGCGGACTGGGCGTCCGGCCGACCTCGCGGTGGTACCGGGCGCTGGACAAGCCGCGCTGGAATCCGCCGAACGCGGTGTTCGGCCCGGTGTGGACGGCGCTGTACGCGTTGACGGCCTACGGCACCGCGCGCGCGATGGAACGAGGCACGGCCGCACAGGTACGCGGGATCGAGCGGGCTCTGTGGACGAACATGGCGCTCAACGCCGGCTGGTGCTGGCTGTTCTTCACCGCCGAGCGACCCCGGCTCGCCCTCGCCGAGATCCTCGCCCTGGACGCCTCGACCGCCGACCTGCTGCGCCGACTGCGCGAGGTCGACCCGACCGCGCACCATCTGGTGGCGCCCTACCTGGCCTGGAACAGCTTCGCCACCGCCCTGAACGCCGAGATCGCGCGGCGGAACTAGCTCGTCCAGAACCGGGTCATCCAGAACCGGGTCATCCAGAACCGGGTCATTCAGGGCCACGGGCGCGCGAATCCGGACGTTCGCGGGGTGGTTCCTCCGGGTTCGTCCCCCGGTTTCACCCGCCGGCCGGTGAAACCGGGTGCCACTGCCACTGCCACGGCCGACCAACCGGACCAGCCAATCACCCGAGTGGAGGAAACCGCCCTGTGGTGTCCCGATTCGTGACGATCCGGAGGACGGTTTCCCCGCCTAGGCGGGGGAACCGTCCCCGACCACCGGCTGATCCGGCAGCGCCACCGCATACCGCGGGTCCCCACCCGCCTCGACCCGGGTCCACCGCAGCAGCTCCCGGGCGATCCCGGCGTTGCCCATCGCCCAGCCCGACCGGGACGGCAGCAGCGGCTGGGCGGCGGTGTGCTCGGTGTTGCGCCAGCACACGCCGGCGGACGTCCGGACGGCGCGCCGCTCGAGGTCGGCCACCAGGAGCCGGCCGAAGGTCGGGTCGTCGTCGAGCTCGGCCCGGCGGTCGGAGGCCAGCGCGAGCACCCCGGCGGTGCCGCAGCAGCGGCCGCTGTTGTCCCAGAACCCCGGCCGCAGTCGCTGCGGGAGGCCCGATCCGAGCACGCTCGTCCAGCACCGCTCGGCCAGGGTGCTCCATGCGGCGTCGCCGGTGGCGGCGGCGAGCAGCCGGAACGCCTGCGCATCGCCCACCGGACCGTGGCACCACCCGAAGCTGTAGCGCTCGACCCGGTCGGGCAGGTTCTGCGGGTCCGAGTGGGGCACCAGGAAGCCGGTCGGGCCGGCTTCGTCGCGGGCCACGACGTCCGCCGCACCGGCCAGCCCGAGCTCGACGAGGTCGGCGCGGCCGCAGGCCGCGCCCACCGCGACCAGGGCCATGACGACGCCGAGCGTGCCGTGGGAGACGTGGTGCAGCCGTGCCTCGCGCCCGGCCCGCGTCTGCCAGATGACGCCGGCCGACGTCGGCTCGGCCAGCTCCGGCAGCGGCGCCAGCACGTCGATCGCGAGCTGGTGATCGCCCAGCGCCAGCGCGGTGAGCGCGACGCCGGCGTTGCCGAGCAGGAGGTCCAGCCAGTGCTCGAAGCGCTCGCCGTCGAACGCCGCACGCACCGCGGCGAGTGCGGCTAAGGGGTCGCGTCGCACCGCGTGCTGGACCAGCGCCCCACCGGCTTGTCCGAAGTACAGCGACCCACCGTCGAGCCCCGACAGTCCGTCGACGCGTCGCTCGGCCTCGTCGGCGTACCGCTGCTCCCCGGTGTGGTGGTGCGCCTCGAGCAGCGTCAGCACGACACCCGCGGTGCCGCTGTAGAGCGTCGGATCGTCGGGCTCCTCGTGGACGAGCAGCCAGTCGACGGCGTCGAGACCGAGCCGCTCGGCGTCGCTCACGACCCCAGCTGCCGCAGCGCCTCGCCGTCGAGCCGGTGGGTGGTCCACTCCTCCAGGCCGACCGCTCCGAGGCTGCGGTAGAAGCCGATCGAGGGTTCGTTCCAGTCCAGCACCGTCCACTCCAGCCGCTGGTAGTCGCGCTCGACGCACGTCCTGGCCAGGGTGGCGAGCAGCTCGCGGCCGAGCCCGGAGCCGCGGTGGGCCGGGTCGACGAAGAGGTCCTCCAGCCAGATGCCGTGGGTGCCGGTCCAGGTGGAGAAGGTCAAGAACCACACCGCGATGCCCATCACCTCGCCGTCGACCTCCGCCACGTGCGCGAACGCCGCGGGCGCCTCGCCGAAGAGCGCGCGGTGGAAGTCGGTCTCGGTGGCCACGGCCTGCTCCGGCTCGCGCTCGTAGGCGGCCAGGTCGCGCACCAGCTCCACGATGCGGGCGACGTCCTCGGGAGTGGCCGGGCGGACGCTCACGACCGCAGCCCCTCGAGGGTCTTGGCGACGCGCCGGGCGCGGGTGTCCTCGCCCTTCGCGGCGGCGATCGGCTCGGCCTGACCGCGCTGGGCGCTGTAGCTGAGCCGGTCCCACGCAGCCTGCGCCGCCGGGTCGGCCGCGAGCGCCTCGGCCAGCGCGGCCGGCACCTCGACCGTGCCCGGGGCGTCGTCCAGCTCGACGTCGACCTCGTAGGACTGCCCGGCCTCGACCCCGGCCGCCTCGCGGTTGGCCGCGGACACGCCGAGCATCATGCGGCCGCCCATCGAGGCGATCGAGGAGCGCCAGGTGTGTCCGCCGAGGGTGACGACGACCTTGGGTCGCTTCCCGGCGGCGAGGTCCTCGACCACCTGCTCGGGGACCTCGGAGCCCGTGGTGGTGCCGCCGGTGGCGAGCAGCTCCGCTGTGAATCTCATGGCCTTGAACCTAGTGCGCGACGGCGTCCTCGCGTGCCCGCGCGGGCAGGAAGAAAGTGAGCCCGAACCCGACGACCAGGAGTCCGGCGGCCAGCCACATCGCCGCGCCCGCTGCGTCGCGGAAGACCGCGATCCGCGAGGTGGCGTCGGCGGCGGTCAGGACGTGGAAGAACAACGTGCCGAGCACCGCGATGCCGAACGCGCCGCCGAGCTGCTGCACGGCCGTCATCACGCCGGAGGCCGAGCCGGACTCGTGGTCCTCCACGCCGGCCAGCACCAGGTCGAAGAACGGCGCCATCGTCAGACCCATGCCCAGGCCGACGACGGCCAGCGACGGCTGCAGGTCCCAGGCGCCGACGCCGTCACCGGCCAGGTGCAGCGTCCAGACGAACCCGGCCAGCCCGGCGATCGTGATCACCTCGCCGACGTGCATGAGCCGCCGCCCGCCCAGCCTGGCGTTGAGCGGCTGCGACGCCACGAACCCAACCACCATCCCGGCGGCCTGGGAGATCCCGGCCAGGCCGGCGTGCAGCGGGGTGAAGCCCAGTCCCAGCTGCACGAACAGCGTGAACACGATGCTCATGCCCATCAGCGCGCCGAAAAAGGCCATGCCGGTGACCAGGCCGGTGGTGAAGGCGCGCTTGGTGAACAGCGACGGCGTGATCAGCGTGACCTTGCCGGCCCGGTCACGGGCCCGCTCGACGAGGGCGAGCAGCCCGAAGCCCAGCAGACCGGCGGCGATCATCACGTAGCTCCACGCCGGCCAGCCGAGCTCGCGGCCCTGGATGAGGGGGTAGATGAGGCAGAACATCGAGCCCGACGCAATCGCGGCACTGGTGAGCTCGACGTGCAGGTCGCGGTTCGGCCTGGACGCCGGCAGGATCCGCACCGCGGCCAGCAGCGCGATCACGCCGATGGGGACGTTGATGGCGAAGATGGTGCGCCACTGCCAGCCGAAGAGATCGGCGTCGACCAGCCAGCCGGCCAGGATCGGACCACCGACCGCGGAGAGGCCCATCACCGGTCCGAAGGCGCCGAAGGCACCGGCGATCTCCTCGGGCGGGAACATCTCCTTGATCAGCCCGAGACCCTGGGGCAGCATCACCGCGCCGATCAGCCCCTGCAGCACCCGGAAGGCGATCAGCATCTCCGGGCTCTGGGCGAGTGCGCAGGCCAGCGACATCAGCGTGAAGCCCGCCATGCCGATCATGAACATCCGCTTGCGGCCGTAGATGTCGCCCAGCCGTCCCCCGATCAGCAGCCCGCTGGCCATGGCGATCGTGTAGCCGGCGGCGAGCCACTGGATCAGCGTCTGGCCGCCGCCGAGGTCGCGGACGATCGTCGGCCCGGCGATCGAGGTGATCAGCGCGTCGAGGAGGTCCATCACCTCGGCGGCGAGCACCACGAAGAGGGCGGGCCAGCGCAGGGCGTAGGCGGTGGTGGCCGCAGGGGCGGTGGTGGTCATGGCTGCTCCCGAACACTGTTCGTCATTATGGACGAACGCTGTTCTACGCACGAACACCGTTCGTGTCAACTAGGATGGGCGGCGATGAGCATGGGCAAGGTGGATCGGGTCCGCGCCAAGGCGGCCAAGCGGGCGCGGCGCCGACCGCTGTCGAAGCAGGCGATGGTCGACGTCGCGCTGCGCATCGTCGACACCGAGGGCACCGAGGCGGTCTCCATGCGGCGGGTGGCCGCGGAGTTCGACACCGGGCCGGCCAGTCTCTACGCGCACGTGCGCGACAAGGACGAGCTGCTGCGGCTCGTGCTCGACCGCGTCATCGACGAGATGGAGGTCCCGACCGCCGACGCCTGGCAGGACGTCGTCCGCGGGTTCGCCCACAACGTCCGCTCGGCCTACCAGCGCCACGCCGACGTCGCGCGGCTCAGCTTCGCCCACATCCCCACCGGGGAGAAGGTGCTCGCCGGCAGCGAGCGGCTGCTCCGCGCCATGATCGAGGCGGGCGTGCCCGACCGGGTGGCCGCCTGGGCGCTGGACATCCTCAGCCTCTACGTCGGAGCCGACGCTTTCGAGGGCTGGATCATGCAGCAGCGGTTCTCCCACGACGCCCGCGGCCGTCCCGTGGCGGAGGTCGACGCCGACTTCGTCGCCTCGGTCCAGCACGACATGGGGGCGATGCCGGCCGACCGGTACCCCTACCTCGCCCGGGCGCTGCCGGTCATGACGTCGGGCACCAGCGACGAGCGGTTCTCCTTCGGCGTCGACATGCTCATCGCCGGCTTCGCGGCCCAGATCCCCGAGCAGCCGTAGGCCGCAGGGCTCAGGCGAAGGCGGCCGTGACCGGCTCGGCGCTGATCCCGAGCGGGATCGACTCGATCACCGTGTTGCTGGTCGTCTCGATGACCGAGACCGTGCTGGACACGTTGCCGGTCACCCACATCTGCGAGCCGTGGCAGCTGATCCCGGTGGGGATCCTGCCCACCGAGACGGTGTCGACGACGCGCCGCGACCTGGTGTCGATCACCGAGACCGTGTCGTCGTTGGCGTTGGTGACGTAGGCCCGCGCACCGTCGGTGGTGAACGCGACCGCCCACGGTCCCCTCCCCACGCGCACGTGCCCGATGACCGACCGACCCGCGCCGTCGACGACCAGCACCCGGTCGCGGGTGGTGTCGGCGACGTAGACGGCTCTGCCGTCGGGCGACGCCGCCACGCCGTGCGCCTGCGAGCAGGCCCGCGTCACCAGCCGGCTCCGGCGCGTGGTGGTGTCGGCCACGTACAGGCCCTCGGAGCAGGTCGCCCACAGCAGCCGCGAGCTCGGACTGACCGCGACGACCTGCGGCGCCGAGCCCACGACGATCTCCCCCACCACGGTGTCGCTGGCGACCTCGATCACCGAGACCGTCTCCGAGGCGGCCGCGCCGCCGTTGTCGGGGCCGGTGTTCGCGACGTAGACCCGCGCACCGTCCGGGGAGGCCACCACGCCGTGCGGGTAGACGCCGACGACGATCGAGGTGCCGGCCACCTTGGCGGTCGCGGTCCGCAGCGCGGCGACGTCGAAGGCGGAGACCAGGTTGGTGCCCGACTGGCTGACGTAGAGCTTCGAGCCGTCGGGCGTGGCCGCGATGCCGTAGGGGTTGGTCTCGGAGACCTTCGCCGAGGTCCACTGGTAGGTCTCGGTGTCGATGGCGGCCACGCCGCCGGCGCAGACCATCGTGACCCACGCGTACGTCCCGGTGGCCGCGAGCGCCTTGTCGACCCGCTGCTCCAGCTCGCCGGGGAACTGGGTGCCCGCGGTGCCGTCGGGGAAGTCGGCGCGGTGGGTGGTGCGGTTCTCGGTCAGCCGGCTCACCGAGCCGGGCAGCGCGTGATGGCCCTGACGTCTTGGCGTTGCCTCGGTGCCGACGCGCGGGACGGGGTGGCGGCGCGGCTCCTGTACGGGCGGCGTCTGGTCGGCCCCCGGCACCGTCGGCGCCGGCAGGGTCTCGACCTCGTACTCGGCCTCCCAGAACCGGTGGATCGTGTCGGGCACCGGGGGCGGAGTGCGCCGACGGCCACCGCCCATGCCCAGCGCGGAGGTGAAGTCGCCGAAGGTCTGGCGTCGCCACTGCGAGATGTTGGTCTCCTGGACGCCGGTGACCTGCTCGAGCAGCTGGAGCACGGAGGTGTGGTCGAAGTTCTCGGTCGCCACCCAGCCGCCGACCGTCCACGGCGAGATGAGGATGCAGGGCACGCGGACGCCGCCGCCGATCGGCAGCCCGCCGACGAACTCGTCCGGCGTGCCGGCCGGCGGCAGCGGCGGCACGACGTGGTCGAACAGCCCGTCGTTCTCGTCGTAGTTGAGGATGAACAGCGTCGAGTTCCACAGCTCCCGGTTCGCCGCGACCGCCTCGAGCTTGGAGGCGATGAAGTTCGCGCCGGACGCCGGCAGGTAGGCCGGGTGCTCGGACTTGCCCGAGGTCGGCACGATCCACGAGACGGTCGGCAGCGTGCCGCGCGCGCAGTCGGCCTCGAACCGGCCCGGCTGGGAGATCGTCAGACCGCGCTCGTAGAGGCCCGAGCCGGGGCGCGCGTCCTGGAAGCTCTGGAAGAACTCCAGCACGTTCGTGCCGTAGTCGTCCTCCTCCTGGTAGACCTGCCAGCTCACCCCGGCCGCTTCGAGCCGTTCGGGGTAGGTCGTCCACGAGTACGCCGGGGTCGGCACGACGTTGGAGATGATCGGGCCGCCGCCGGTGCCCCGGGGGTCGATCATGCCGGTCATCAGGTACATCCGGTTCGGCCACGTCGGGCCGAGGAGCGAGCAGTGGTAGCCGTCGCAGACGGTGAAGTTCTGGGCCAGCGCGAAGTGGAACGGGATGTCGTCGCGCTCGTAGTAGCTCATCGTGTACGGCCCGTGCGCTGCGCCGTCGGCGGCCAGGTGGGCAGGCATCCAGCTGTCGTTGGCGCCGTTGTTGATCGACTGGTGCTGCACCGCCCAGGCGTGGCTGGTCGAGGGGATCGCCTGCGCGCTGGTGGTCTTGGTGTCCAGGTGCCAGGGCAGGAGGTAGCCGTCGGGGTTGCTCGTCGTCGGCTGGTAGAAGACCGAGCGCCCGGTGGGCAGGGTGATCGCGTCGGGGTCGGAGAAGCCGCGGACGCCGGCGAGCGTGCCGAAGTAGTGATCGAACGAGCGGTTCTCCTGCATCAGCACCACGACGTGCTTGATGTCGCGGATCGAGCCTCGCCGCGGCTCGGCGGCCACCGCCGCGGCCAGATGGGGCGGTAGCAGCGAGCCACCGACGACGCCGCCGGCGATGGCGGCGCCGCTGGTGAGCAGGTGGCGACGAGAGATGTCAGGCATGGGTACGTCCTCCCGAGAGCGAGCAGGTGCCCGCCCATGCCAACCGCACCCGGCGACGCCGACGTGGCGCTCAGGTGAGCAGCAGGAGACGACGTGACGGCGAGGCGGGGTGCAGCCTCAGTCGGCGCGCAGCGCCAGGTCCAGCCAGACCCGCAGCGAGGCGTCGTCGGCCACCCGGCCGCCGGCCACGCTCACCCAGCGACGCGAACGGCGCCCGCCCATCGTCATCCGGTCCACCTGCGGCGGGTCCAGCAGGTCGTCGACCTCGGCCGGGTCGAGCCGCAGCAGCAGGCCGCCGGTGTGGGAGGCGCTGAGCAGCAGCCGGTCCTCGAGCATGAACCCCAGTCCGCCGAACATCGGCTTCTCCACCCAGGCCCCGGCTGGCAGCAGCGCGCGCACGCGCTCGGCCAGCTCCGGGTCGTAGCTCATCTGCCCTGCGGCAGCTGTCCGTAGGCGTGGTCCGGCCTCAGCCGCACGACGACCCGGCCCTCGGCGACCAGCGAGGCGCGGTACTCCTCCCAGTCGGGGTGCTCGCCGGCCAGGTCGCGGTAGAGCCGCACCAGCTCCTCGGCAGCGTCGTCGTGGGGGTCGCGGACGACGTCGCTCAGCGTCACGTCGCCCTCCACCACCACCCACGACCAGCGGTCGTCGGAGGTGGCGTGCACGGCGCCCCACGGCTCGCGCACCAGGTTCTTGTACTTCGCGCGGCTCTCGGTGATCGAGATGCGCAGGACGCCGTCGTCGCCCACGTGGGCGAGCACGTTGGACAGCTGCGGGCGAGCGTTGCGTCGCAGCGTCACCAGCACCACCTGGCGCTGACCGCGGACGAAGTCCAGGGCCTCGGCGATCTCCATGACCGCAGCGTCTCAGGCCTTGAGCGCCTTCTCGATGTCGCCGGAGATCTTCTCCGGCTTGGTGGTCGAGCCGTAGCGCTTGATGACCTTGCCGTCCTTGCCGATGAGGAACTTGGTGAAGTTCCACTTGATCTTCTCGCCGAGCAGCCCGGACTTCTCCGAGCGCAGCCACTTGTACAGCGGGTGGGCGTCGTCGCCGTTGACGTCGATCTTCTCGAACATCGGGAAGGTGACGCCGTAGTTCTTCTGGCAGAAGGAGCCGATCTCCTCGGCGTCGCCCGGGTCCTGCTCGCCGAACTGGTTGCACGGGAAGCCGAGCACCACGAGGCCGTCGTCGGCGTAGTTCTCGTAGAGCTTCTCCAGACCCTCGAACTGGGGGGTGAAGCCGCACTTGGAGGCGGTGTTGACCACCAGCGCCACCTTGCCGGAGTAGGCGCTGAGCGACTCCTCCTCGCCGGTGAGCCGGTGGGCGGTGAAGTCAGTCAGGGTTGTCATGGGTCTCCTCGTTCACGGGGTTCCTCCATTATTCGACGCCACCGTGACCGCAGATGGCTGGGGTGGTCCGGCAGGATCGAGGCGTGCGACGCGCTCTCGGAACCGCTCTCGTCCTGCTGCTGCTGTGCGCAGGGTGCAGCCTGTCGGGCGGGCCCAAACCCACCGGCGCCGCCGACCGGCTGGCCACCGCCCTGGGTCGCGAGGACGTTTCCTCGATCGAGTTCGCGGGCACCACCGCGGCCACCGCGCAGGCGCGGCTGAAGCGCATCGTGGCCGGGATGGACGGCGTCCGCGCCACCGTCCGGGCGGCCGGGGTCGAGGCCGACGGCGACCACGCCAGCGGTGACCTCATCTGGACCTGGCAGACGCCGGGGCGGAACTGGGTGGTGCGCTCGAGCCTGGACCTGACCAAGCGCGGCGACACCTGGCGACCGGTGTGGAGCCCGAAGCTGGTGGCTGCGCAGCTGGGGTCCGACTCCACCCTGCGCGCCACGACTCTGCTGGCCCAGCGCGGTGACATCCTCGGCGCCGGCGACCGCCGCATCGTCACCAACCGGGCCGTCGACCGCATCGGCATCGACAAGACGCTGGTCAGCGGCGACGCCGCGGTCACCTCGGCGCAGGCGCTGGCGCGGCTGGTCGGCATCGACGCAGCCGGCTACGCCAAGCGGGTGCAGCAGGCCAGTGCCAAGGCGTTCGTGGAGGCGATCACCTTCCGTCGCAACGCTGCCGACGAGCCGGGCACACCGCAGGTCACAGCCATCCCGGGTGCCCGGAAGCTCGCCGCGGTGCAGCCGCTCGCGCCGACCAAGGCGTTCGCCGCGCAGCTGCTCGGCACCGTCGGGCAGCCCACGGCCGAGATGGTCAAGAAGGCCGGCGGCACGCTCAGCGCCACCGACCAGGTGGGACTCTCGGGCCTACAGGCGCGCTACGACGACCAGCTGCGCGGCACGCCGGGCGTCAAGATCGCCGCGGTCGACGGCCAGGGCACCGCGACGCAGCTCTTCCGCACGGAACCGACGGCCGGCAAGCCGCTGCGGCTCACCCTCGACGTCAACGCCCAGCAGCTGGCCGACTCGGTCGTGGCCGGCCAGTCCTCCCCCAGCGCGCTGGTCGCGATCCGCCCCTCCACGGGCGCGATCGTGGCCGCGGCGAGCAGCCCGTCGGCCCAGGGCCAGAACATCGCCACCTACGGCCGCTACGCCCCGGGCTCGACGTTCAAGGTGGTCAGCAGCCTGGCCCTGCTCCGCTCCGGCGTCACGCCGAGCACCACCGTCGACTGCTCGCCGACGCTGGTGGTCGACGGCAAGACCTTCAAGAACTACGACGACTACCCCGCCTCCGCGCTGGGCCGGATCCCGTTCCGCGAGGCCATCGCCAACTCCTGCAACACCGCGGTGATCTCCCAGCGGGCACGGCTGCAGGGCTCGGCGCTCACCGACGCGGCGGCGGCGCTGGGCCTCGGCGTCGACCACGACCTCGGGTTCCCCGCGTACTTCGGGCAGGCCCCGGCGGCCGGCTCGCAGACCGAGGGGGCGGCCGACCTCATCGGCCAGGGCAAGGTGCTGGCCTCGCCGATGGCGATGGCGACGGTGGCCGCGTCGGTGCAGAAGGGCGCCGCCGTGGTGCCGAGCCTGATCGAGGGGCACACGGCCCAGGCCTCGCCGTCGCACCCGCTCACCGCCGCCGAGGCGTCCTCGCTGCGCTCGCTGATGCGCGCGGTGGTCACCGAGGGAAGCGGCAAGCTGCTGGCCACCGTGCCGGGCGCGCCGGTGCTGGCCAAGACCGGCACGGCTGAGTACGGCACGGCGAAGGCCGGCGGCTCGCTGCCCACCCACGCCTGGATGGTCGCGATCCACGGCGACCTGGCGGTCGCGGTCTTTGTCGAGGACGGGGCGTCCGGCTCGGGCACCGCCGGCCCGCTGCTCAAGCGCTTCCTACTCGGGTTCTCCTGATGGCGCTGCCCGCCGACGCCTGCTCGGGCCTGGTGGGTCTGGCCGAGCGGTGCGCCGCCGGCGACCCGGCGCCGCACGTGTTCCTGCGGCGGCTGGCGCGCGGCGGTGCGGGCGTCAGGCCGCTGCCGCTGGGGGTGCTCGACCTCGCCCGCGGTGGCCGCAACCTGGTGCGCGGGCGTGGCTTCCGTGCCGTCTACGACGACGGCAGCGCCGGCCAGGTGCGCCACTTCTGCGGCGTCGCCCGGGCCTGCCAGCTGCTCGGCGTCACGGCGACCCGGTGGCTGATGGAGCACAGCGGCGACGCCACGTCCTCACCGGACGGCCAGCTCACCGAGGCCGCGATCGTGTTCGTCCGCGACCTGCGGTCGGGCCGCCTGCCGGTGGCCGGGGCCGCGGCCTGGATCGACCAGCGGCTGTGCCGCTGACCGGTGCGGCTCAGGCGACCGTGACGGGCCGGGTCGCCTCGTGGCTCAGCGCGTGGAACAGCGGCAGCGTCAGCTCGTTCTGCAGCAGCTCGGTGGCCTCGGCCAGCGGCACCGGCTTGGACCACAAGAAGCCCTGCCCGATCCGGCAACCGGCCCGGCGTAGCCGCCACGCCTGCTCAGCGGTCTCGACGCCCTCGGCGACCGGCAGCAGCCGCAGGCTCCCGGCCAGGCTGACGATCGCGTCCACCAGCGGGCCGCCGTCCAGCGTGATCTGGTCGACGAAGGACTTGTCGATCTTGAGGACGTCGACGGGCAGGTCGGAGAGGTAGGACAGCGAGCTGTAGCCGGTGCCGAAGTCGTCGACCGCCACCCAGATGCCCCGCTCGCGCAGCACACCGAGCCGCCGCACGGTCTCCTCGCGATCGGCCAGCAGCGTGCTCTCGGTGATCTCCAGCTCCAGGCGCCGCGGATCGAGCCCGGTCTCGGCCACGATGGCGGTGACCAGCTCGACGAAACCGGGGTCGGCAATCTGGCGCGCGGTGACGTTCACGGTGATGCCGACCGGCTCGCCGGGGCCGTTCAGGTGCTCCTGGGCGCTGCGGCAGGCCTCGCGCAGCACCCAGGAGCCCATCGGCACGTCGAGCCCGGACTGCTCCGCGATCGGCACGAACGCCGCCGGCGGCACCAGCCCGCGGGTCGGGTGCTGCCAGCGCACCAGGGCCTCGAACGCGACGATCCGCCCGCTCTCGAGGTCGACGTTGGGCTGGAAGTGCAGCCGCAGCTCGTCGTGGTCCACCGCGTGGGCCAGCTCGCTCTGCAGCTCGAGCCGGGCCAGGGCGTCGGCGTGGAGGTCGGCGTCGTAGACCGCGATGGTCCCCTTGCCGCGGTCCTTGGCCCAGTACATGGCGACGTCGGCGTTGCGCATGACGTCCTCGCCGGTCACCTCCCCCGGCACCGCGACGGCCAGGCCGATGCTGGCGGCGACCTGGATCTCCTGGTGGCCGGCCAGGATCGGCTCGGCGAAGCCGGCCACGATGCGCTCGGCCACCTCCCGCGCCACCAGCACGTCGACGTCCTCCATGAGCACCGCGAACTCATCGCCCCCGAACCGCGCGACGGTGTCGCCACCACGGGTGGTGGCGCGCAGGCGCTCGGCGAAGGTGGTGAGCAGCTCGTCGCCCACGTGGTGACCGCGCGAGTCGTTGACGATCTTGAAGTCGTCGAGGTCGAGGAACAGCACCACCAGCGATCCCACGTCGCCCTCGCGCCGGCGGCGTCGCAGCGCGTGCGAGAGCCGGTCGGTGAAGAGGCGGCGGTTCGCCAGCCCGGTCAGGGCGTCGTGCAGGGCCTGGTGGCTGAGCTCCTCCTGCAGCCGGGTCCGCTCGGTGACATCGCGCATCGTGCAGACCCAGCCGTTGACGGCCTCGTCGGCGAGCAGGTTGGTCAAGGTGCCCTCGAGCAGCAGCGCCCGGCCGTCGGTGTGCGTGGCGTGCAGCGTCACCGGGTGATCGCCGGGGCGTGCGGCGGCCAGCAGCGAGGTCACGAGCTCGCGGTCCTCGGCGGCGATGACGTCGAGGAAGGAGCGACCGACCATCGCCTCGGGGTCGTGCCCGGTGACGGTGCGGATCGAAGAGCTGGCGAAGGAGAGCATCGTGTCGGACTCGATCACGGTGATCATGTCCGCGCTGTTGCGCACCAGGGCGCTCATGCGGTGCTCGCCGTGGATCTGGGCGTGGGCCTGGGTCACCGTGTGCTCGAGCTCGCGGTGACGGCGCACCACCCGGCGAAACCACAAGAACCAGCCGACCGAGACCAGCGCCAGCAGAGCGGCGTGGATGGCGGCCGCCCGCCGGTCGGCGAACCGCACGTCGCCGGCCAGACTGCGACCGAGCCGGTCGCTGGCCCGCTGCAGCCGCTGCTGGGCAGTGGTGTCGTAGGGGTCGGTGCGCCAGCTGTTCTGCGCCGCGATCAGCGCCTCGGTCTGGTCGTGGTGGACGCCGTCGCGACCGACGACGGCCTCGAGGTGGTCGAACTCGGCTGTCACCGGCCCGGTCGACGCGCCGGGCGCCCAGGCCGAGAGGGCGGCGTCGGCGGCGATGAAGGCCCGCTGCCGCTCTCGCGCCCCGTCGCCGGAGTGGTAGACGGTGGTGAGGAGGGCGAACTCCAGCAGCACCACGATGACCGTGCCCAGGAGCGTGGCCGCGCCTCGCAGCCAGGGTGCACGGGGCGGGCGGGCCGTGCTCGACGGCATCGACGCTCCCTCCGCCCGAGCGCCCCTCCGGCACTCTCCGGCCCATCGAGCGTATGGGCGAGTGTCCGGTTTGTCCGGTCAACCGAGGACCGGGTGGCGACTGGACTAGCCCAGCGGACGGGACGTCAGTGGGTCATGTCGACGAAGCGGCTGTAGTGACCCTGGAACAGCACGGTGACGTTGCGCGTGGGGCCGTTGCGGTGCTTGGCCACGATGATGTCGGCCTCGCCGGGGCGGGTGGACTCGGCCTCGTAGGCGTCCTCGCGGTGCAGCAGGATGACGATGTCGGCGTCCTGCTCGAGGCTGCCGGACTCACGCAGGTCGCTCATCATCGGCCGCTTGTCGGTGCGTTGCTCGGGACCACGGTTGAGCTGGGAGAGCGCGATGATCGGCACGTCGAGCTCCTTGGCCAGCAGCTTGATCTGCCGGGAGAACTCCGAGACCTCGACCTGGCGCGACTCGACCTTCTTGCCGCTGGTCATCAGCTGCAGGTAGTCGACCACCATCAGCTTGAGGTCGTGGCGCTCCTTGAGGCGCCGAGCCTTGGCCCGGATCTCCATCATCGTCATGTTCGGGGAGTCGTCGATGAACATCGGCGCCCCCGAGACCTGGCCCATCTTCGGCACCAGCTTGTTCCAGTCCTCCTCGGTCATGCCGCCGCTGCGCATGTGGTTCAGCGGCACCCGGGCCTCGGCGGAGAGCAGCCGCATCGTGATCTCGCTGCGCGACATCTCCAGGGAGAAGAACGCCGTGGTCATCTGGTGGCTGATCGAGGCGGCGCGGCAGAAGTCCAGACCGATCGTCGACTTCCCCATACCGGGTCGAGCCGCCACGATCACCATCTGGCCGCCCTGGAAGCCGTTGACCAGCTCGTCGAGCTCGACGAACCCGGTGGGCACGCCTCGCAGGCTGCCGTCGTGGGCCGAGATCGCCTCGATCTCGTCGAGGGTGTCGGCCATGATCGCGCTCAACGGCGCGTAGTCCTCCGAGCTGCGCTTCTCGGTGACCGCGTAGACCTCCTGCTGGGCGCGGTCGACGGTGTCGTCGACGTCGCCCTCGCCGGCGTAGCCCATCTGCGCGATCCGGGTGCCGGCGTCGACCAGCTTCCGCAGGATCGACTTCTCCCGCACGATCGAGGCGTAGAAGCCTGCGTTGGCCGCGATCGGCACCTCGGCGGTGAGCTGGTGCAGGTACGGCGCGCCGCCGATGCGGACCAGCTCGCCACGGCGCTGCAGCTCGGCCGAGACGGTGATCGGGTCGGCCGGCTCGCCCTTGCCGAACAGCTCGATGATGGCGTCGTAGATCGTCTCGTGCGCCGGACGGTAGAAGTCGGTGCCGCGGATCTGCTCGCCGACGTCGGCGATCGCGTCCTTGGACAGCATCATCGCGCCGAGCACGCTCATCTCGGCGGTGGGGTCCTGCGGCGGCATGCGGCCGCCGTCGCCACCGAAGCCGCCGCCTCCGCCGTCGTCGAAGCCCCCGCCCTCGAACCCGCCGTCGTAGCCACCTTGGTAGCCGCCCTGGTAGCCACCGTCGTAGCCGGCGTCCAGCCCGGTGCCCGACTCCGCGACCTGACTCATCGAACCCCTCACACCCGTCGTGACCCCCACCGGTGAGGGACGCTAGGCGAGCCCACCGACTCTTTCGCCGCGCCGAGGTTAGGAGCCGTCGGGGGGCCGGCGCCACACGGTGATCCACAGGCCGTTGTGGACAACCTCCGCGACCGGTGGAGCACTCCGCCAGGAGTGTGCACAGCCTGTTGATGCCGCTGTGGAGAACACCTGCCCGATATATCCCTCCACACGGCCTGACCTGCGCGGACTCGGTTCACAGCCGGGCCGGCGGAGAAATCTTCTCCATCCCGTGTTCACCGTTCCGTCATCTGGGACGCGGTGACGGAGCCGGGCCCGCAGCGCACTTGAACGTGCCAATCGAGGGTGGCTGTGGGCTTCGGCGCGTCGGCTCACGCCCTCGCGCACGCCCGGGTGCGCCCGGGTGACACCCTGTCCGCGTGTCGCCGTTGCAGCGGATCGCGCTGGGCTGGGTCGTCGTCTTCGGCGTCGCGCTCTTCCCGGCCCATCCGCACCCGGCCTGGCGCCACTACGACGCGCTGCCCGACCCGCTCGGGTGGGCGCTGGTCCTGACCGGGCTGGTGCCGCTGGCCCGCCAGCTCCCCGAGCTGGCCTCCGCGCGCGGGTGGGCCGTGCTGGCCGGCGTCGTCAGCGTGCCGCTGTGGCTGCCCCAGCTCTCCCACCACGTCACGGGGGCCGGGGCGTGGGCCGCGCTGCTGCCGCAGAACCTGGCCTGCCTGGTGCTGTGCCGCGCGATCGGGCGGTTGGGCGCCGAGCAGCAGCCGCGCGACGACTACGTCGCCAAGCGCTTCGGGCTGCTGGGGTGGGGCTTCACCGCGCTGGCGGTGCTGCCGGTGCTCACCGTCGGCGGCCGGCTGCAGCCCCTGGAGCTGCCGGCGCAGGCGCTGATGTACCTGGTGGTGCTGGTGGGCGTCTACTCGCTGTTCCGGGTGCACCGCCGGACATACCTCGGCGGGCCGGGTCCACTGCTCGTGGACCCGGCCCGCCCAGAGGATCGTCCCGACTGATCAGGCGGGAATGACGTTGAGGCTCACGGTGGCCTCGACGTCGTCGTGCACCTTCACCACGACCTGGTGGCCGCCGAGCGAGCGGATCGGGTTCTCGACCACGATGGTGCGCTTGTCGACCTGGTCGCCGGAGACGGCGGCGTTGATCGCGTCGGCGATGTCGGTGACGGTGACCGAGCCGAACAGCCGGCCGCTCTCCCCGGCCCGGACCTTCACTGCGAAGGTCGTGGCCTCGAGCTTCTGCTTGACCGTGGCCGCGTGGTCGGCGTCGCGCACGGCGCGGGCCTTGCGAGCACGCTGCATCGAGTCGATCGTGCTCTGGCCGCCCTTCGACCAGGCCGTGGCCAGGCCGCGGGGGACCAGGTAGTTGCGGCCGTAGCCGTCCTTGACCTCGACGATGTCGCCGGCGGCACCGAGACCGGTGACCTCCTGGAGCAAGATGAGCTTCATCAGTGTGTGACCTTCCTGCTCAGCGACCGGCGGAGGTGTAGGGCAGCAGCGCCACCTCGCGGGCGTTCTTGACCGCCGTGGCGACGTCGCGCTGGTGCTGGACGCAGTTGCCGGTGACGCGGCGGGCGCGGATCTTGCCGCGGTCGGAGATGAACTTGCGGAGCAGGTTCGTGTCCTTGTAGTCGACGTAGGTCACCTTGTCCTTGCAGAACTGGCAGACCTTCTTCTTGGGCTTGCGGATGATCGCCTTGGCCATTGTGGTGCTCCTCCTTAAGAGCCCGGCTCGCGCCGGAATGGATCAAGTGGGATGGGATGGGTTGATCAGAAGGGAGGCTCGTCGCCGCTGCCGGCCCACGGGTCGCTGCCGCCCGAGCCGCCACTGGAGCCGCCACTGGAGCCGCCCGAGGAGCCACCGCCGGACCAGGGGTCGTTGCCCCCCTGGGAGCCGCCACCGGAGTAGCCGCCCCCAGCACTGCCGCCGGAGTTGCCGCCCGAGTTGCCGCCGGAGTTGCCGCCGGAGTTACCGCCGCCGGAGTAGCCGCCGTCGCCGCCGCTGCGGCTGACGCGGTTCACCTTGGCGGTCGCGTACTTCAGGCTCGGCCCGACCTCCTCGACCTCCATCTCGAAGACGGTGCGCTTCTCGCCCTCGCGGGTCTCGTACGAGCGGGCCTTGAGCCGCCCGTGCACGACGACGCGCATGCCGCGCTGCAGCGACTCCGCGACGTTCTCCGCGGCCTGCCGCCACACCGAGCAGGACAAGAACAGCGCCTCGCCGTCCTTCCACTCGTTGGTGTTGCGGTCGAAGGTGCGCGGCGTCGAGGCGACCCGGAAGTTCGCGACGGCCGCACCCGAGGGCGTGAACCGCAGCTCCGGGTCGTCGACGAGGTTGCCGACGACGGTGACGTAGGTGTCTCCGTTGAGTGCCATGGGGCCAGCTTCCTGGGTGGCGGGGGGGTCGGGGACCGACCGGGTCGGTCGGGTCGATCAGTGGGCGTCGGGCCGGATGACCTTGGTGCGCAGCACCGACTCGTTGAGCGTGAGCTGCCGGTCGAGCTCCTTGACCGTGGCCGGCTCGGCCTGCAGCGTGACGACGGCGTAGATGCCCTCGGCGTTCTTGTCGATCTCATAGGCCAGCCGGCGACGACCCCAGACGTCGACGTTGTCGACCGAGCCGCCGTCCTTGCGGACCACGTTGAGGTAGGTGTCCAGCGACGGCTGGACGGTGCGCTCCTCGAGATCGGGGTCGAGGATCACCATCAGTTCGTAGGCACGCACAGGTGCCCACCTCCTTCGGACTCAAGCGGCCACGGACGTTCCGTGGCAGGAGGGACGCGCTCCTCGGCGGAGCGACGAGCCAGCATATCCGCAGCCGTCGTCACGGACGAAATCCTGCACCGGCCCTACGACACTGCGCCAGAGCCGACCCGTCGGCCTGTGGACAACCCGCGACGCTCACCGCCCGGAACGGGCGTCGTCGCCGGCGTGACTCGCCGCTCCTGGGCCCACCGGACCCCGTCGGCGGGGTGAGCAGCGACCGAATCGCGGCGGGCGCTACCGAAACGTCGGTTGTCGCCGCCGCAATTCGCCGGTGCATCGGCGAATCACGGCAGCGCCTAGGTTGGTGACCATGGCGGACCTCACCATCGGAGCCCACGTCGAGCAGAACGACCCGGTCGCCGAGGCGCAGGCCCGCGACACGACGCTGGTGCAGCTGTTCCTGGGCGACCCGCAGGGCTACCAGGGTCCCGAGATCCGCTACCCCGGCGGCGCGGCTGCGCTGCGCGAGGCGGCCCAGGCTGCCGGGGTGAGCCTGGTGGTCCACGCGCCCTACATCGTCAACGTGGCCACCACCAACAACCGGATCCGCATCCCCAGCCGCAAGCTGCTGCAGCAGCACATGGACGCCGCCGCCGAGATCGGCGCGATCGGGCTGGTCGTCCACGGCGGTCACGTGAACAAGAGCGACGACCCCGCGAAGGGTTTCGACAACTGGCGCAAGGCCATCGAGGCCACCGACCTGAAGATCCCGCTGCTCATCGAGAACACCGCCGGCGGGGAGAACGCGATGGCCCGCCAGCTCGACCGGATCGCCGGCGTCTGGGACGCCGTGGCCCGCGCCGAGGGCGCCGAGCAGGTCGGCTTCTGCCTCGACACCTGCCACGCCTGGGCCGGCGGGATCGAGCTGGGCACGGCGGTGGCCAAGGTGCTCGGCATCACCGGCCGCATCGATCTCGTGCACGCCAACGACAGTCGCGACACCTTCGACTCCGGCGCCGACCGGCACGCCAACTTCGGCTCCGGCCAGCTGCCGTCCGACGAGTTCGCGGGCATCGTCCGCGAGGCGGGCGCACCGGTGGTGTGCGAGACCCCCGGCGGCGCGGCCGAGCACCTGGCCGACTTCGCCTGGCTGCGCGAGCACCTGTGAGGAGCAGCCGACGCAGCCTGCTCGCGGCCGGGCTGGTCGGCTGGGGCGCAGCGGCCTGCGGCACGTCTGACCCCGCGCCGTCGCGCGCCGCCGGAGCCCGGCGGGTCCGCTATGCCTCCGGTGCGCACCGGTTCGGCGAGCTCCACCTGCCGCAGGGCACGGCCCGGGGGACGGTCGTGACGATCCACGGCGGCTACTGGTCCTCCCAGTACACGCTCTCGCTGATGACGCCGATCGCCCGCACCCTGCAGCGGGCGGGCTGGGCGGTGTGGAACCTGGAGTACCGCGGTCTCGGCGACGGCGGCGGGTGGCCCCACACCTTCGAGGACGTCGCGGCCGGCGTCGACCACGTCCGCGCGCTCGACGTGCCCCACGACGACGTCCGGGTGCTCGGCCACTCCGCGGGTGGCCACCTCGCGGTGTGGGCGGCCGCGCGCACCGACGCCACCCCCGGCGGGGCACCTCGGGTGCGGCCCGCGCGGGTGGTCAGCCTGGCCGGCGTGCTCGACCTCACCCACGGCTACGCCGAGCAGCTCGGCGGCGGCGCGGTCGAGCAGTTGATGGGCGGCAGCCCCACCGCCGTGCCGCGGCGCTACCGGCTCGGCGATCCCGCGCTGCTGGTGCCGGCCGGCTGCCCGGTGGCCTGCGTCCGCGGGCGCGACGACACCACCGTGCCTCGTGACCAGAGCACTCGCTACGTCGCGCTCGATCGCGCGGCCGGCGGCACCGCGAGCTTCACCGAGGTAGGCGGCGACCACTTCACGATCATCGATCCCACCGCCTCCCTGTGGCGCACCACCCGGCGGCTGCTCGAGGCTCGTTAGGGTCGTCGCCGTGCCCTCCACCACCCACCCCGGCGTCCGCGTCATCGATGCCGAGACGCACCTGGGGTTCGTGCGGGAGCGGGGGGCCAGCTTCCTGCAGACCCCCGCCTGGGCGCTGGTCAAGCCGGAGTGGGGCTCGCTCTCGCTGGGTTGGTACGCCGGCGAGGAGCTGATCGGCGTCGGGCTCGTGCTGCTGCGTCGGCTGCCCCGGCTCAAGCGCTACCTGGCCTACCTGCCGGAAGGACCGGTGCTCGACTGGTCGAGCGACGACCTGCCCGCGCTGCTGAACCCGATGACCGAGGAGCTGCGGCGACGCGGTGCCTTCGGGGTGCGGATCGGGCCGCCCGTGGCGTGCCGGCGCTGGAGCGCGCAGCAGGTCAAGGACGGCATCGCCGACGCCGGTGTGGGCTCGCTGACCGAGCTGGCGCCGACCGAGCGCGAGGTCGTCGGCGCCCGCGTCGTCTCCACGCTGCGCGAGCAGGGCTGGCGCCAGCTCGGCGGCACCGGCGGGTTCACCGCAGGGCAGCCGCAGTTCAACTTCATGCTGCCGCTGGCGGGACGCGGCGAGGACGACGTGTTGGCCGGCATGAACCAGCTGTGGCGGCGCAACATCAAGAAGGCCGCCAAGGCCGGGGTGGAGGTGGCGCCCGACTGCGACGTCGCCGACTTCCACCGGCTCTACGCCGAGACCGCGGCGCGCGACGGGTTCACCCCGCGCCCCCTGTCGTACTTCCGCACGATGGTCGCGGCGCTCGGCGCCGAGGACCCCGAGCGGATCCGGCTGTGGGCCGCGCGCCACGAGGGCGACCTGGTGGCGGCCACCCTCTCGGTGCGCGTCGGCGCCCACTACTGGTACTCCTACGGCGCCTCGAGCAGCCACAAGCGCGAGGTGCGCGGGTCCAACGCGGTGCAGTGGGCGATGATCCGCGACGCCCTGGCCGGCGGCTGCGAGGTCTACGACCTGCGCGGCATCACCGACACCTTGGACCCCGCCGACCCGCACGCCGGGCTGGTGCAGTTCAAGGTGGGCACCGGCGGTGAGGCCGTGGAGTACGCCGGGGAGTGGGACCTGCCGCTCAACCGGGCCCTCTACGCCGGCTTCAGTGCCTACATGAGGCGACGCTGATGCCGCTCACGCTCTACGTCGACGGCGACCGCTGGCGCGCGCACCTGCGGTCAGCCGCTGAGGCCGAGCCGGGTCTGGTGCCGGTGGCGAAGGGCAATGGCTACGGCTTCGGCCTGGCCCGGCTGGCCCGGCGCTCGGCCTGGCTGGGCGCCGACACCGTTGCCGTCGGTCAGTACGACGAGATCGAGACCGTCCGCACCCGCTTCGCCGGCTCGGTGCTGGTGCTCACCCCGTGGCGCCCCTTCCACGACGCACCGCTGGCGGGCCCGCTGGCGCGCCGGGTGGTGCACACCGTGGGCCGCAGCGAGGACCTGGCCGACCTGGTCCGCCGCGCCGACCTGCCCGGCACCGGCCCGCGCGTGGTGCTGGAGCTGATGACCTCGATGCGCCGCCACGGCTTCAGCGGCACCGGGCTGCGCGAGGCGGTGGCCTCGGTGCCGGGCAACGTCAGCGTCGAGGGCATCGCCTTGCACCTGCCGCTGGCCGACGGCACCGACGGCACGGGCGGCGGAGGGCACCTGGGCGAGGTCGAGCGGCTGATGACCGACGTCGTCGCCGCCGACCTGGACACCCGCACCGTCTGGGTCTCCCACCTCGCCGACACCGAGCTGGCCCGGCTGCGCGCCTCCTATCCCGAGCACGTCTTCCGGCCCCGGGTGGGCACCGCCCTGTGGCTGGGCGACCGCGGGGCGCTGCACCCTCGCGCCACCGTGCTCGACGTGCACCCGCTCGAGCGGGGCACGCCCTACGGCTACCGCGGACGCAGCGCGCCCCGCTCGGGCACGCTGCTGGTCGTGGCCGGCGGCACCGCTCAGGGCATCGGGCTCGAGGCACCGGCCGGCGACACCTCGGTGCGCTCGCGCGCCGGCACCCTGGCCCGCGGTGGGCTGGAGGCCGCCGGGTGGGCGAGGTCGCCGTTCACGGTGGCCGGCAAGCGTCGGCTCTTCGCCGAACCGCCCCACATGCAGGTCTCGCTGCTGCTGCTGCCCGCCGGCGTCCGGCCGCCCGAGGTGGGCGAGGAGGTCGACGTGCGCGTGCGCTACACCACCACCGGGTTCGACCGGGTCGTCGTCGACTGAGCCTGATCGGACTCCGGAGCCTCACTCGGGGCCCCACCCACCACGTCGTACTCGGGCACCAGCACGTCGCGGATGATCATCGAGGTCAGATACAGCTCGGCGACCACCCGGACCAGGATCGCGATGGTGTAGGCGGGGTCGCCGCCCCCGGAGGTGCCCGATGCGAGGGCGTTGTCCAGGTGCAGCCACACCATCCCGAAGTAGAACAGCTCACCGACCTGCCACAGCAGCAGGTCGCGCCAGCGGGGCCGCGCCAGCACCGCGAGCGGCAGCAGCCAGAGCACGTACTGCGGGGAGTAGACCTTGTTCACCATCAAGAACGCGACCAGCACCAAGAACCCCAGCTGCGACAGGCGAGGGGTGCGGGGTGCCACCAGCCCCAGCACCAGGACGCCCAGGCAGGCCAGGGCGAACACCAGCCACGACCACACGTTGACGGTGTGGGCGGAGATCGGGTTCGCGGAGTCGGAGATGACCAGCCACAGCGACCCCAGGTCGGGCCCGCGCTCGGAGTTGAAGTGCCAGAAGTAGCGCCACTGCGGCGCGCCGGTGAGCACGGCCGGCAGGTTGAGGACCACCCAGCCCAGCAGCCCGGACACGAGCGCGCGCCCCAGGGCCGGCAGGTCGCGGCGGCGCAGGCAGATCACCAGCAACGCACCGAAGAGGAACAACGGGTAGAGCTTCACCGCCGTGCCGATCCCGAGCAGCAGCCCGGTGACCACCGGCCGACCGCGCGCCCAGGCCCACAGCGCCCCGGCCACGCACGCGACGGCCAGCAGGTCCCAGTTGATCAGCGCGGTCACCAACAGCGTCGGTGAGGCGGCGAAGGCCATCGCGTCCCATGGCCGGGGGCCGGCCGCCCCGACCAGGCAGAACGTCGCCAGCAGCGCCACCCCGAGCAGGATCACCGCGTTGACCAGGAAGTTGCGGTTGATCTCCTGCGTCATCCCGGGCAGACCCCAGAAGGAGTCCGGCTCGGTGTGTGCCCGCACGCTCTGCGGCGGGCCGGTGGCGAACGGGACGGTCAGCCACGACGCCGCCCAGGCGACGTAGACGATGCCCGGCGGATACTCCATCGCCTGGTAGCGGCCGTCGGAGTCGCTGTAGGGCCAGTGGTGCTCGGCCAGGCCGCGGTCGACGTAGAGGTAGGGGATGTCGGAGTAGCACATCTTGGAGTAGCGGACGTCGTTGTTGAGCCACTGCGTCTGGATGCACGGACCTTTCTGCACCAGGGCCAGGCAGCACACCACCGTGGCCACGGCCAGGATCACCCGGACCGGGGTCCACCACGCGTGCGGCCGGGCGTGGCCGCCCACCGGGCCGCCGATCCGCTCCGACCAGGCCCGCGCCACGGGGTCGGCGTGGCTGGGGTGGACCGGCGCCTGCACGGGCGGCTGCTCGGGCTCGCTCACGGGGTCGGCGTCACGGTGACCGGCGGCGCCGTCGTCGGGGGCGCGGTGGTGGGCGCCGCGGTCGTGGGCGCCGCGGTGGTGGGCGCCGCGGAGGTGGGCGTCGCCGATGGCGTCGAGGTCAGCCTGGGGGTCTTGGTCTTCTTGGGCTTCTTCGACGGCGGCGGCGGGGTGTACGGCGCGTGGCCCGAGCTGGGCGCCGTGCCGTCGACGTAGACCGGGTCGGGGAACTTCACGTCGTCGTCGACGTCCTCGAGCTCGCCGCTCATGATGTCGGCCCAGGTGTGGGCCGGGTAGCCGGCCCCGAAGTAGCCGTACGGGCCCGGAAGCCAGCCGTCGAGCTGGTCGTTGCCGTCACCGCGCACGTACATCACGGCGGTCACCAGCTGGGGGGTGTAGCCGATGTACCAGGAGCTGGAGACGTGCCCGTCGTCGCCGGCCGTCGCGGTGCCGGTCTTGCCGGCCGAGTCGCGGTCGATCGCCTGGGCCGCGGTGCCGGTGCCGTTGCTGACCACCTGCTGCAGCGCGTAGGAGACGTCGGCGGCGATGTCGGGGTCGAGCACCTGGGTGTCGTCGCGGCGGGCCCGGTAGAGCACCTTGCCGTCGGCGTCGGAGACCTTCTGCACCACGAACCAGGGGTGCTCCTTGCCGGCGTTGGCGATGGTCGCGTAGCCGTTGGCCATGTCGAGCATTCCCACCCGCTCCGAGCCGAGCGAGATGCCCAGGTTGGGCTGCAGCGAGGTCTTGTCCACCGGGATGCCCATGGCGTCGGCCATGGCGAGGATCTTGCGACCACCGTTGGGCATCGACTGCGTCATGTCGACGAAGGCGGTGTTGATCGACTCCTCGGTGGCCCTGATGAGGTTGACCGCCGACCCGTAGCTGGTGCCGTCGCCCGAGCCCTCGTTCTTGATCTCGGTCTTGTTGGCGTCGTCGAGAGTGAGCGGGGAGTTGCCGTCGAAGGTGTCCTTCAGGCTGAACCCGGCCTTGATGCCGGCCGCCAGCGCGAACGCCTTGAAGGTCGAGCCCGGCTGCGCACCCGCCTCAGCCCAGTTGAAGGAGCTCTTGAGGTAGTCCTGGCCGCCGTAGATCGCGCGGACGGCACCGGTCTTGACGTCGATGCTGACCGCGCCGGTGTGCAGGCCCTTGAGCCCGGTGGGACGGTCGTCCTCGACGCTCTTCTGCATGTCGGCCATGTACTTCTTCGAGAAGGTGGTGGTGATGCGCAGGCCGCCGCCGTCGATCTGGGAGTCGGTGAAGTGCAGGGTCTTCAGCTCATCGCGGATCATCTGCAGCATGAAGCCCTTCTGGCCGGCCAGCCGGTTGGACTTCGGGATCTTCGGGAACACCGGCAGCCGCTGCTCGTAACGGGTGGCCAGGTCGGGGTCGAGGTTGCCCATCTTGGCCATGCCCGCCAGCACGTAGCGGTACCGAGACAGCAACCGCTGCTGGGCGCTCTCGCCGTCGGCGGGGTCGAGGTTGCCCGGTGAGTTGAGCACCGAGGCCAAGACGGCCGACTGGCGCACGTTGAGCTGGTCGGCGTCCTTGCGGAAGTACGCCTGCGCCGCGGCCTGCACTCCGTAGGCGCCGCGGCCGAAGTAGATGGTGTTGAGGTAGCCCTTGAGGATCTCGCGCTTGGACTGCTGCTTTTGCAGCTTCAGCGAGACCAGCGCCTCCTTGAGCTTGCGCGTGTAGGTGCGCTGGGAGGTCAGGTAGAGGATCTTCACGTACTGCTGGGTGATCGTCGAGGCGCCCTGGGTGGCGTTGCCGGAGGCGTTGGAGAACGCCGCACGCAAGATGCCCTTGGGGTCGATGCCCTGGTTGGTCCAGAAGCTGCGGTCCTCGGCGGAGATGACGGCGTCGCGCAGCGACTTGGGCATCTTGGAGTACGCGATCGACTCGCGGTTCTGGTCCACGAACGTGCCCAGGGAGGCCTTGCCGCCGGCGTAGTAGACCTTCGTGGTCTGGGTCTGGAAGTCGGTGTTGGGGTCGGGCACCGAGGTCACGTTGTAGGCGAAGACCAGGCCCAGGGCCAGCACGATGACCAGGCACAGCCCCGAGATCACCGCCACGCGCAGCAGCCGCCGCCACCCGCCCCGCTTCTTGCCGCCGGACTTGCCGCCCTTCTTGGCCGGGCGTCGGCTGGTGCCGCCCGGGGTCGTGCTCCGGGTGGGGGCGGCCGGTCGCCGCCCGGGCTTGCGCTCAGTCACGGCAACGAGGGTACGAGGCGCCCGCTAGGACCCACCTCACCGCCGCCACCCACGTCCGGCATCGGGGCGGGAGCCGGTCTCGCTGCTCGATCGCGGGGCCAGCAGGAGCAGCGGCAGCACCGCCGCCGGTGGCACGGCGCTCCCGCGATGACCGCGTGGCGCTTTATATCACCTCGATATATTGTGCGAACACATCGAGAGGACCCATCGTGACGAAGCGCAGTGACTCGCTGGACATGGCCGTGATCGGCCTGCTCCTGGAGTCGCCGCTGCACGGTTACGAGCTGCGCAAGCGGCTCAACCTGCTGCTGGGCTGGAGCCGGCTGCTCAGCTACGGCTCGCTCTACCCGGCGCTGAAGAAGCTGCTGCGGCAGGGCTACGTCACCGACGCCTTCGAACCCGACGCCGTCGCCCGCCGTCAGCGGATCACCTACACGATCACCGACGCCGGCCGTGAGCACTTCGCCGCGCAGATGAGCGAGTCGGGCCCGGCCGCGTGGGAGGACGACGCCTTCGACGTCCGGTTCTCCTTCTTCGCCCAGTCCGCCGGCGACGTCCGGCTGCGGGTGCTCGAGGGGCGCCGGGCGCGGCTGCAGGAGCGGCTGGAGCGGATCCGACCGGTGCGCGCCGGCGCCGACCGGTACGCCCAGGAGCTGCACCGCCACCGCGTCGAGTCGGTCGAGCGCGAGCTGACCTGGCTCACCGGGCTGATCGAGACCGAACGCGACAGCCACCAGCACCAACAGACCAACACCACCCCGGATAAGTGACGACAAAGGAGAAGCCGATGGGCTCGGTACGTGTAGCGATCGTGGGGACGGGCAACTGCGCCAGCTCCCTGGTGCAGGGAGTCGAGTACTACAAGGACGCCGACCCGGCGGCGGACGTGCCGGGTCTCATGCACGTCACGTTCGGTGACTACCACGTGCGCGACGTCGAGTTCGTCGCCGCCTTCGACGTCGACGCCAAGAAGGTCGGCTTCGACCTGGCCGAGGCGATCAACAGCAGCGAGAACAACACGATCCGCATCACCGACGTCCCGCCGACCGGCATCACCGTGCAGCGCGGCCACACCCTCGACGGGCTCGGCAAGTACTACCGGCAGACCATCGAGGAGTCCGACGCCGAGCCGGTCGACGTCGTGCAGGTGCTGCGCGAGACCGGTGCCGACGTGCTGGTCTCCTACCTGCCCGTCGGCTCGGAGGAGGCGGACAAGTTCTACGCCCAGTGCGCGATCGACGCCGGCGTCGCGTTCGTCAACGCGCTGCCCGTCTTCATCGCCTCGGACCCCGAGTGGGCCAAGAAGTTCGAGGACGCCGGCGTGCCGATCGTCGGCGACGACATCAAGTCGCAGGTCGGCGCCACCATCACCCACCGCGTGCTGGCCAAGCTGTTCGAGGACCGCGGCGTGGTGCTCGACCGCACCTACCAGCTCAACGTCGGCGGCAACATGGACTTCAAGAACATGCTCGAGCGCGAGCGGCTGGAGTCGAAGAAGGTCTCCAAGACCCAGTCGGTGACCTCGAACCTGCACGGTCCGCTCGGCGGCAAGATCGCCGACAAGAACGTGCACATCGGACCCTCGGACTACGTGCAGTGGCTCGACGACCGCAAGTGGGCCTACGTGCGCCTCGAGGGCCGCGCCTTCGGCGACGTACCGCTGAACCTGGAGTACAAGCTGGAGGTCTGGGACTCCCCGAACTCCGCCGGCATCATCATCGACGCCATCCGCGCCGCGAAGATCGCCAAGGACCGCGGCATCGGCGGACCGCTGCTCTCGGCGTCGTCGTACCTGATGAAGTCCCCGCCGGTGCAGCGCCCCGACGACGAGGGCCGAGCCAGCGTCGAAGCCTTCATCGAGGGCACGGTCGAGCGCTGAGGAACGCAGCGCTGGACCGACATGCCCGAAGGTTGAGCGAGCCTCCGGCTGAGCGACGAAGCCGGAACGGCGAGCCGAAACCAAGCACGGTCGAGCGCTGAAGCTGCTGAGAATCACCTGAGAAACCGCCCGACGTGTCCATAGGCACGGCGGGCGGTTTTCTCTACTCTTCGCTCCATGAGCGACTCCGTCCCACCGCCTCCGCCTCGTGACCCCGGCCAGGGATCGACGCCCCCGCCCCCGCCGCCGCCGGCCGGGTCGCCGTACGGCTCCGCGCCGCCGCCGGCGGGTACCGGCTACGGGCAGGGCGCCGAGGAGGGGCCGTACCAGGCCACCAACGCCTTCGGCTACGCCTGGCGCAAGTTCAAGAACAGCCCCGGCGAGATGCTGGTGCCGATCCTGGTCGTCTTCGTGGTCGTCGTGGTCTTGGAGGTGATCATCCAGATCCTGCTGCGCTCGACGCTGCTGGGTACGCACTCGTGCACCCAGACCGTGTTCCGTCAGTCGGTGCAGACCCAGTGCGGACCTGGCCTCTTCGTCTCATTGCTCGGCAGCGGCATCGGCGGCTTCATCGTCAGCCTGATCACCCAGGCCCTCGGCGCCGGTGTGATCAAGGACGGCCTGAACGTCGCCGACGGCAAGCCGGCCACGGTCGGCGAGGTGTTCGCCTGGTTCACCAAGCCGAACGTGATCGTGGCCGCCCTGCTCGTCTCCGTCATCACCGCCATCGGCTTCGTGCTGTGCTACCTGCCGGGCATCGTCGCCGGGTTCCTGCTGAACTGGACGATGTTCTACGTCGTCGACCAGAACCTGGCACCGATGGACGCGATCCGAGCCAGCATCAAGTTCACGACCTCACACCTCGGCGAGACGCTGCTGTTCTACATCCTGGCCATCATCGCGTTCGCCGTCGGCGCGATCGTGTGCCTGGTCGGACTGCTGGTGACCGCCCCGATCGTCGTCATCGCCGCGGCCTACACCTTCCGGCGGCTCAACGGCCAGCCGGTCAGCCCGGCGCCGAACTGATCGATCTGCTCCACGAGGGCCCTCGACCGTCGCGGTCGGGGGCCTTCGTCGTGTCGGTGGCGCCCGGGCAGCGGTACGTCAAACCGCACATCTGAGGCCGGCCGACCCGGTCTCACACACCGCCGCCGCGCAGCCGCGGCAGCAGCTCGGCCACCTCGTGCAGCACGTCCTCGCTCCCGGCGTACGGCGGCTGCGGCCGGGGCCAGTGCACGATCAGGTCGGTGAAGCCCAGCTCGGCCGAGCGGCCCACGAGCTCGGCGAACAGATCTGCGCTCTCGAGGGAGTAGCGCGGCGAGGAGTCCAGGCTCAGGTAGCGACCGAAGTCCGTCGGCTCGCGCCCGGCCTCGCTCAGCGCGTCGTCGAGGACGCTGACGTTGCGGGCCAGCCCGGCGAACCACTCCTCGATGCTGTCGGCGGGAAGGCCGGTGGTCACCCAGCCCTCGCCGACGCGGGCGGCGTAGCGCACCGAGCGCGGGCCGTTGCCGGCCAGGAGCAGCGGGACCCTGGTCAGCCGCGGCAGCGTGCGGGCGTCGTCGGCGCTGAACCACCGACCCTGGCTGCTGACGTGGTCCTCGGTGCGCAGCCGGACGGTGAGGTCGGTGAACTCCTGCAGCCGGTCCACCCGCTCCTTCGGACTCAGCGGCGGGCCGCCGGTGATGGTTCGGTCGCGGTCGCCACCCGCGCCGAGCGCCAGCAGGAACCGACCCCGCGAGATCTCGTCGATCGCCTCGACCTCGCGGTGGAAGGCCACCGGGTGCCGGAAGTTCGGTGAGGTGACGAACGTGCCCAGCCCGATCCGCCCGGTCACCATGGCGGCCGCGGTCAGCGTCGGCATCGCGCCTCGCCACGGCGACTCGGGCAACCCGCCCCACACCAGGTGGTCGTAGGTCCAGGCGTGGTCGAACCCCAGCTCCTCCGCCGCCCGCCAGCGAGGCTCGGTCTCCTCCCACGGCAGGTCGGTGAGGATGCACAGCCCGAAGCGCATGGTCCGGACTCTAGGTGCTCGAGACGTCATACGGACCGGTCGCCGGGGAGACCCCTTCGTATGACGTCCGGGGTCGGCGCGGGCCGCGACCCTCAGCCGGCGACGGCGAGCACCAGCGGCAGGACGTCGGTGGCGCCGGCCTCGCGCAAACCCTGGGCGGCCAGGGTGAGGGTCCAGCCGGTGACGAGCTGGTCGTCGACCAGCAGCACAGGGGCGGCGGGCACGTCACCGACCAGCCGGGCCCGGCGCCGGACCGCCGCGACTCGCTGGGCGGAGTTCGCCGCCCCGGCGCCCGGGGGGACGTCGGGGTCGACGATCTGCCACGTGGCCACCAGCGGCTTCTTGAGGTAGCGCGAGAGACCCTCGGCCAGCGACCCGACCAGCTGCGGGCGGGTGGCGGACTCGACCTGGGCGATGCCGTCGACGTGCGGACGCCAGTCGTTGACGACCTCGAGGACCGCCCGGACCAGCCGGTCGGGCACCGGACCGTCCTCGACCCCGGCGCGAAAGAGGTCGCGCAGCGCCTGGCCGTGGCCGAGGTCGGTGAGCCGGGCGACCGCCCGGCCCTCCGAGGCCGCAGCCACCTTGCCGCGCAGGTCGACGCCCAGGTTGGCCAGCCCGGTGGGCCACAGCTTGCGCGGCTCGACGACGACGCCCGGTCGGGCGAGTCGAGCACCCGCCTCGGCGACGGCGTCCTCGGACACCGCGGTGACGACGTCGAAGCCGCCGCAGACGTCGCAGCGGCCGCAGTCCGTCGCCTCGGGATCGTCCAGCTGCTCGCGCAGGTAGCGCATGCGGCAGACGTCGGTGGTGAGGTAGTCGAGCATCGCCTGCTGCTCGCGCTCGCGGGCGGCGGTGACGCGGGCGTAGCGCTCGGCGTCGTAGCTCCACGACTGACCGGTGGCCTCCCAGCCGCCGCGGACGCGCCGCACCGCGCCGTCGACGTCGAGCACCTTCAGCATCTGCTCGAGCCGGGTGCGGCCCAGCTCGACGTACGTCTCCAGCGCCGCGGTGGAGAGCGTGCCGTGCTCGGCGAGGACGTCGAGCGTCTGCCGCACGAGCTCCTCGCGGGGGAAGGAGAGCGAGGCGAAGTAGGCCCAGATGTCCTTGTCCTCGATCTGCGGCAGCAGCACGACCGCGGCGTCCGGCGTGCCGCGACCGGCGCGGCCGACCTGCTGGTAGTAGGCCACCGGCGACTGCGGAGCACCGAGGTTGACCACGAACCCGAGCGTCGCGTCGAAGCCCATGCCCAACGCGCTGGTGGCCACGAGCGCCTTGACCTCGCCGGCGGCCAGCCGCTGCTCGAGGTCGTGCCGCTCGGCGGGTTCGGTGCGCCCGGAGTACGCCGCGACGTCGAGGCCCCGCGAGCGCAGGTAGTCGGCCACCTCCTGGGTGGCCGCGACCGTGAGGCAGTAGACGATGCCCGAGCCGGGCTGCTCGGCGAGGTGGTCGGCCAGCCAGGCCAGCCGCTGCTCGGGCGTGCGGAGGGCGACGACGGCCAGCCGCAGCGACTCGCGGTCCAGCGAGCCGCGCAGCACGAGAACGTCGGCCCCCAGCTGCTCGGCGACATCGTCGGTGACCCGGGCGTTGGCCGTCGCCGTGGTGGCGAGCACCGGGATCCCCGCGCGGAGGTCCTGGAGCAACGTGCGGATCCGCCGGTAGTCGGGGCGGAAGTCGTGACCCCAGTCGGAGATGCAGTGCGCCTCGTCGACCACGAGCAGGCCGCAGGTCTCGGCCAGCCGCGGCAGCACCTCGTCGCGGAAACCGGGGTTGTTCAACCGCTCCGGGCTGACCAGGAGGACGTCGACCTCGCCGGCGGCGATGGCGGTGTGCACCTGCTCCCAGTCCTCGACGTTGGTGGAGTTCACCGTCACCGCGCGGATGCCCGCCCGCTCGGCCGCGGCGATCTGGTTGCGCATGAGCGCCAGCAGCGGGCTGACGATGACCGTCGGACCCGCCCCCTGGGCACGCAGCAGCAGCGTGGCCACGAAGTAGACCGCGGACTTGCCCCAGCCGGTGCGCTGCACGACCAGCGCGCGACGCCGGTCGACGGCGAGCGCCTCGATCGCGGTCCACTGGTCCTCGCGAAGCACGGCGTCCTCGCGGCCCACCAGGGCGCGCAGGTGGTGCTCGGCGTCGGCCCGGGTGGCGGTGCGCTCGTCGGCGGCGGCGGTCATGCGTCCTGTCTAACAGGCGTCACCGACGGTGGGGGCCGTCGTCCACAGGCCCGGCCGCGGACGTCCGTTCACCATGGTGCCGTGGTGAACGGTCGCTTCCCACGGTCAGCACATCGTGGGAACCGTCCGTTCACCATGGTGCCTTGGTCAACGGACCACGCTCACCGGGCCGCCCACCACGCCCGCAACCGCTCGGCCGCCACGTCCTCACCCAGCGGGCCCTCCTCCAGGCGCAGGTCGAGGAGGTAGCGGTAGGCCTCGCCGACCTCGCGGCCGGGGCCGAGGCCGAGGAGCCGCATGATCTGGTTGCCGTCGAGGTCGGGGCGGATGGAGGCGAGCTCCTCCTCCTCCGAGAGGCGCTCGATGCGGTCCTCGAGCTCGTCGTAGGTGCGGCGCAGCCGCTCGGCCTTGCGCTGGTTGCGCGTGGTGCAGTCGGCCCGGGTGAGCACGTGCAGCCAGGGCAGCAGGGGGCCGGCGTCGCGCACGTAGCGGCGCACCGCGGAGTCGGTCCACTCCCCCGAGCCGTAGCCGTGGAAGCGCAGGTGCAGCTCGACCAGGGTGGCCACGGCCTCGGTCTGGTCGCGGGAGAAGCGCAGCGCCTGCATCCGCTTGCGGGTCAGCTTGGCGCCGACGACGTCGTGGTGGTGGAAGGTCACCGAGCCGTCGGCGAGGAACCGGCGCGTGCGCGGCTTGCCGACGTCGTGCATCAGCGCGGCGAACCGCGCCACGAAGTCGGGGCCGCCCCCCTCGCCTGCAGCCGGGAGCCGGTCCTCGAGGTCGATGGACTGCTCCAGCACGGTCAGGGTGTGCTCGTAGACGTCCTTGTGCCGGTGGTGCTCGTCGCGCTCGAGCGCCAGCGCGGGCAGCTCGGGCAGCACGTGGGCGGCCAGCCCGGTCTCCACCAGCACCCGCAGCCCGCGCACCGGGTCGGGCGCCATGACCGTCTTCACCAGCTCATCGCGCACGCGCTCGGCGGAGACGATGGTGATCCGCTCGGCCATGTCGCTCATCGCGGCGAGCACCTCGGGCGCCACCTCGAAGCCGAGCTGCGCTGAGAACCGGGCGGCGCGCATCATCCGCAGCGGGTCGTCGGAGAACGACTGCTCCGGCGTCCCGGGGGTCCGCAGCGTGCGGTGGGCGAGGTCGACGATGCCGCCGTAGGGGTCCTCGAAGCCTCGGTCGGGCAGGGTCAGCGCCATCGAGTTGATGGTGAAGTCGCGCCGGCCCAGGTCACCGGCCAGCGAGTCGCCGTAGACCACCTCGGGCTTGCGCGAGTCCGGGTCGTAGGCCTCGGAGCGGTAGGTGGTGATCTCGACCGTCCAGTCGCCCTTGCGGCAGCCGATGGTGCCGTAGGCGCGGCCGATGTCCCAGACCGCGTCGGCCCAGCCGGCCACCAGCCGCTCCGTGGTCTCCGGCCGCGCGGACGTCGTCAGGTCCAGGTCCTGCTGCAGCCGGCCCAGCATCGCATCGCGCACCGGCCCGCCGACCAGCGCCAGCTCCTCGCCGGCCGCGGCGAAGCGCTCGCCCAGCTCGTCGACGACGGGCCCGATCCGCTCCAGCTCACGCGCGACGCGGGCCTGCACCTCGCCCATGTTCAGGACGGGCGGCTCGGACACGGGGCACAACCCTAGGGCCAACAGCGGCCACCACTAGAGTCCCCTGGGTGGCAGAGGGGTCCGGCAGCCGGCTTCGGGGCCTGCTGACCCTGCTGGCGGTGCTGGTCACCGTGGCCGTGAGCGTGCCCGCCCCGGCCGCGACGGCCGCCTCCTCGCGCCACCCCGACCCCACGTCGAGCCCCACCCCCCGCACCAGCACGCTCTCGCGCGCCGACGACCGCGCGGCCGACGACAGCGACGAACCGCTCGACGTCGACCTGATTTCGCTCTCGCCGGGGGTGGTCCCCACGAAGGGCGCGGTGGAGCTGGTCGGGACGGTCCGCAACGCCTCCTCGCAGACCTGGCGCGACATCAACGTGCACGCCTGGGACTCCACCACGCCCATCACCTCGACCGAGGACCTGGCGACGGCCGCCGCCACCGACGCCGACGCCGACGTCGGCGAGCGGCTGACCAGCGAGCACGGCTTCGTCGCCGTCGGCGACCTCGCCCCGGGACAGCAGACGTCGTTCACCCTGCGCGTCCCGCGCGCGGAGCTGACCATCCCCGACGAGCCCGGCGTCTACTTCATGGGCGTCCACGCGCTCGGCACCAGCGACGAGGGCCGCGAGGTGGCCGGGCGCGCCCGCACCTTCATGCCGGTCGTCGACGGCAAGAAGCCGCGGGCCGCCGTCGCGCTGGTGCTGCCGTTCCGCCAGGCCGTCTCCCGCGACGCCGACGAGGCCGGCCAGCTGCGCGACCCGGACCGGTGGCGCACGCAGCTCTCCGCCGACGGCCGGCTCGAGCGGCTCCTCGGGCTCGCCGAGAGTGCCGGCAACGCCCCGTTGACCATGCTGCTCGACCCCGCGGTGCTCGACGCCGTCGCGACGCTGGCCCAGTCCGACAGCGACAGCAAGGACACCAGCGAGCAGGACGACGTCGCGCGCGCCAAGGCCTGGCTGGTCCGCTTCCGCGGCGTCGCCTCGCACCAGAGCGTGTTGGGGCTGGGCTACGGCGACCCCGACGTCGCCGCCCTCGCCCGGCACCGCCCGGCGCTGCTCTCGGTGGCCGCGTCGCTCTCCGAGCAGGCCCTGGCCCGCCACGACATCGACGCCACGCCGGCCGCGGCGCCGGTGGAGGGGGCGCTACCGCCGCGGTTCTCCGACCTGCTCGACCCCTCGACGGTGCTGCTGATGTCCGACACGGCGGTGACCGGCTCCGGCTCGCTCTCACATTCGCGCAGCGGGCAGCCGCTGGTGACCACCAGCACCGCCACCGCCCAGGGCGGGCCGTCGCCGACACCGGCCACCTGGGCCCTGGCCATGCGCCAGCGCATCCTGGCCGAGGCCTCGCTGCACCGCACCGGCACCCAGGACCCCCTGGTCGTGGAGCTGCCGGCGGGCTGGAACCCGGGCCCGGACTGGAGCACCTCTGGCTTCTTCGCCGGCCTGCGCGTGCCGTGGCTGCGCCTGGTGCGGCTGGGCGCCGACACCGTGCCCGCCGACGCCCCGACCGTCACCTCGGTGGCCTACCCCTCGACGCTGGCCGACCTGCAGCTCTCCGCGGCCCAGATCGACGCCGTCTCCGACGTGCGCCGCGACGCCGAGATCTACGCCGACGCCCTGGTCGACCCCGGCTCGGTGGTCGACCAGTTCACCAAGGTGGCGCTGGAGGGCGCGTCGTTCCACGCCCGCGCCCACCGGGAGACCTCGCTGCGCAGCACCCGCTCCTTGGCGACGTCGGTGCGCGACCGGCTGGCGGGCATCCACGTCGAGGGCTTCTCGCTGGTGACGATGTCCGGGGGCACCGGCCGGTTCACGGTGACCCTGGTCAACGACCTGAGCCGACCGGTCAAGGTCGGGTTGCGCGCGCGGACCAGCGGCGACCTGCACATCACCACGCCCACCGCCGCCGTGCTGCCCGCCGGTCAGCGCACCACCGTGCGGCTGCGCGTCACCGCCGGCGCCAGCCGGGTGCGGACGGTCGTGCTCACCCCCGAGACCAGCAACGGCCACGCCGTCGGCACCCCGTTCCGCTTCAGCATCCGCAACAGCCGGGTCAGCTCCCTGGTGTGGGGCATCATGGCCGGCGCCTTCGCGCTGCTCGCCTTCACCATCGCGCGCCGCGCCGTCCGGCGCGGACTGCGCCGCGAGCCCGCCCCGTGAGCGAGGCGGCCAGCCGCTCGGTCCTCGGCTCCAGCGCCGTCATGGCCGCGGGCACGGTGGTTTCGCGGATCACCGGATTCGCGCGCGGCTCGCTGTTGGCCGCTGCGCTCGGCGTCCAGCTGCACGCCGACGTGTTCACGATCGCGAACACCGTGCCCAACATGCTCTACATCCTGCTGGCGGGCGGCGTCTTCAACGCCGTGCTCGTCCCGCAGCTGGTGCGGGCGATGCGACAGGACCCCGACGGCGGCGAGGCCTACACCAGTCGCGTCATCACGCTGGCCGCGCTGTTCCTGGCCGGCGTCACAGCCGTGCTGGTCATCGGCGCGCCCTGGCTGATGCGGCTGTTCCTCGACTCCGCCTACAACGCCCACGAGCTGGCCGCCCAGCGCGAGTCCGTGGTCGCCTTCGCCCGCTACTGCCTGCCGCAGGTCTTCTTCTACGGCATGTTCGTGCTGGTGGGCCAGGTGCTCAACGCCCGCCACCGGTTCGGGCCGATGATGTGGGCCCCGATCGCGAACAACCTGGTCTCGATCGTCGTCCTGGTCG
>NZ_RDBE01000010.1:525320-856501 GCF_003674065.1 Nocardioides mangrovicus | reverse complement strand
CGGTACTCGGCCCGTTCAGCGCCCACCAGGAGCTGCTGCTGGGCCTGGGCTCGACGCTGGGCATCGCCATCCAGCTGCTGGTCCTGCTGCCCTACCTGCGGCGCGCGGGCGTCACGTTCCGGCCGCGGTTCGACTTCCGCGGCACCGGCCTGGGTCACACGCTGCGCCTCGGCGTTTGGACGGTGCTGTTCGTCGTGGTCAACCAGATCGCCTACACGATCGTGGTCCGGATCGCCTCCGACGGCACCGCCCAGTCGGTGGTGCAGGGCTGCGCCGCGGGCGGGGGCGGCGCCACGGGCTACACCATCTACGCCAACGCGTTCCTGGTCGTGATGGTGCCGCACTCCATCGCCACCGTCTCTTTGGCCACCGCGATGCTGCCCCGGCTGTCCGCCGCGGCCGCCGACGGCGACCTGCGCGGGGTGGGCGCGGGCGTCGCGGCCACGATGCGCACCACCTACGCCCTCGTCGTGCCGGTGGTGGTGCTGCTGCCCGTCGTCGCGCTCGACGTGTCCGACGTCGTCTACGGCTACGGCGCCGCCCAGCGCTCCTTCGCCCTCTTCGCCCCCACCCTGGCGCTCTTCGCCGTGGGCCTGTTCTTCTTCACCAGCCACTACCTGGTGCTGCGCGGCTTCTACGCCCTCGAGCGCACCCGGCTGGTGTTCGGCATCCAGTGCGTGGTCGCGGTGGTCAACATCGTGCTCGCGGTGGCGCTGACCCGCGGCATCGACCCCGGCCAGACCGCGCCGCGCCTGGTCATCGCCTACGCCTGCGCCTACGCGGTGGGGGCGGCGGTCTCCTTCGTCGTGCTCTCCCGGCTGGTCGGGGGGCTGGAGGAGAGCCGGCTGCTGCGCTACGCCGTGCGGCTGCTCGTCGCCGCGGGCCTGGCGACGCTGCTGGCCTGGGCCGGCCGCGAGGCCGTGCACGCCGTGCTGGGCCAGACCAAGCTCGCCGCGCTGGTGGCCCTGGCCGTCGCCGGCCTGCTCGAGGTGGCCGGCGTCGCCGTCATCGGGCGCGCGCTGCGCATCGCCGAGATCGGCGAGGTCGTCGGCCTGGTGACCGGCCGCCTCCCGCGCCGGGGTCGCACGAGAACCTAGACTCGCCGCACGCCCCCCGCTCGAGCCCGGAGGAGAGGTGCCGTGACCGTCGCGCTGACCCCGGGCACCCTCCTGGGCGGCCGGTACCGGCTGGAGGACCTCCTCGACGACGTCGAGGGCGCCCGGTTCTGGCGGGCCACCGACGAGGTCCTCGCCCGCAGCGTCGCGGTCCACGTGCTGCCCGAGGACGACGAGCGCACGGACCCCCTGCTCGAGGCCGCCCGCCGCTCCGCCGCCGTCACCGACGCACGACTGCTCAGAGTGCTCGACGCCGACGTCCGCGACGGGCTGGCCTGGGTCATCAACGAGTGGGGCCAGGGCCAGTCGCTGGACATCATGGTCTCCCAGCGACCGCTGCCGCCCGACCGCGCCGCCTGGCTGACCCGCGAGGTCGCGCTCACCATCGCCGTGGCCCACGCCGCCGGGCTGGCGCACGGCCGGCTCGCGCCCGAGAACGTCATGCTCATCGAGTCCGGGGCGGTGCGGATCATCGGCTTCGGTACCGACGCCTGCCTGCAGCGCCGGCTGCTGCGCAGCGGCCACTACCCGCGCATCGGGGCGCAGGAGGCCGACGTCGTCGACCTCGCCGGGCTGCTCTACACCGGTCTGGTCGGCAAGTGGCCCGGCGCCTCCGGCTCCTCGGTCACCGCCGCACCGCGCGACGCCTCCGGCCCGCTGCGTCCCCGCCAGGTCCGCGCCGGCGTCCCCCGGCCACTGGATCTGGTCTGCGAGCGCGTGCTCGCTCGCGGTGCCCCGGCACGCAGCGCCTACCAGCTGGCCGCGGTGCTCACCGAGTACCTCGGCGAGCCGGGCTCGCCCGATCCCGCCGTCGTACCGCCGACGCCGGTGGCGCTCGAGGCGGCGGCCGGTACCGCGCCGCAGCCGCTGCCCGAGGGAACCGGCCCCGAGGAGACCGGCCCCGTCGAGGCCGATCCCGAGGAGACCGGCCGGCAGGAGACCGGCCGGCAGGAGACCGTCGCGGCCGAGCCCGACGACACCGTCACCGCGGCGACCCCCTTTCCGATCCCGGTGGAGGAGACCGACCACCTCGACGCCGACGACCAGCCGTGGGAGGAGGACGTCACCGCACCCGACGACCGGCCCACCGACGCCGACACCGAGACCGACGCCTACGAAGCGGACGACGAGGGCGAGCCCACCCAGCTCGTGCCGCGCGACGTGCTCGCCGACGCGGAGGCCGACCCGGACTGGCACCTTCCCAGCGAGCAGGAGGCCCCGCCGGCGGCCGACCTCGAGCCGCAGCGCGAGCGGCCGCTGTTCGCCCCCGAAGGCACCCGCCGCCGCCCGCGGGTCGAGCTGCCCACCTCGGCCACCACCAGCTGGGGCCAGACCGACCACGCCGCGACCAGCACCAACGGCACCGGGAGCGGCATCGGCGTCGTGACCGGCGCCGAGAGCGCCTGGCCGTTCGACGACGAGGATCCCGAGACGCCGCGCGACGACTGGGAGGAGCGCACCCGGCGACCCTGGCTGCGCCTGCCGGTGGCGGTGCTGATCGTGGTCGTCGTGCTGGTGGTCGTGGCCTCGCTGATCGGGTTCGGCGGCAAGGTCCGCAAGGCGCTGCCAGGGGGCACCGCGAGCACCCCGACGGCCAGCGCCTCGCCGACGGCCGGGCAGCAGCTCAAGGTGCGCGCGGTCGACGACCTCGACCCCTACGGCGTGCCGCCGGAGGAGAACCCCGACCAGACCCGCTTCGTCATCGACGGCAACCCGCGGACCGCCTGGACCACCTCTACCTACCGCGGCCGGGCCGATCTGGGCGGGCTGAAGCCCGGAGTCGGCGTGGTGCTCGATCTGGGGTCGATCCAGCCGATCGGCTCGGTGAGCCTCGCCCTGGTCGGCTCCCCCACCTCCCTGGATCTCTACGCCGCCCCGACCGCGGCGAGGAGCACCCCCACCGGCATCGAGGGGCTGGCCAAGATCGCCACCAGGGCCGATGCCGGCACCCGGCTGCGACTGGTGCCGAACCGGCCGGTGCGCACCCGGTACGTCGTGGTCTGGCTGACCTCGCTGCCACCGGCCGACGGCGGCTACCGTGGCGGCATCTCGGGGGTGGTGATCCGATCGTGAGCAGTGATGACGCCGGTGGTCTCGACGCCGACGAGGACGACCGCGCGCTGCTGCGGGCCCACGTGGCCGGCGACCTCGACGCGTTCGGCCGGCTCTTCGCCCGCCACCGCGACCGGCTGTGGGCGGTGGCGCTGCGCACCACCGGTGACCCCGAGGAGGCCGCCGACGCCCTCCAGGACGCGATGGTCTCGGCCTTTCGGCGCGCGGAGTCCTACCGCGGCGACGCCCGCGTCACCACCTGGCTGCACCGGGTCGTCGTCAACGCCTGCCTGGACCGCATGCGTCGCTCCGGGGTGCGCGCCGTGCGGCCGCTGCCCGACGACCTCGAGGAGTACGACGTCGCCGCCACCGGCGACAGCCCGCAGGACCACGCCGAGCAGAGCGACCTGCGCCGCGAGCTGCTGGCGGCCCTGGCCACCTTGCCGCCGGACCAGCGCGCCGCCCTGGTGCTGGTCGACGTCGAGGGCTGCTCGGTCGCGGAGGCGGCGCAGGTGCTCCAATGCCCCCCGGGGACGGTGAAGTCGCGCTGCTCGCGGGGCCGGGCCCGGCTGGCCGAGCTGCTGGCCCACCACCGGCCGGGAACCGCCGATCCGACCGCTGCGTCCCACCCAGAGCGAGGAGAGGTGAGATGAGCCAGGACCAGGGCCCCGACGAGGCCGAGGAGTGGGCGCGGCGCGCTCTCGCCGAGGCACGTCTGGACACCCCCGTCCCGCCCGAGGTTGCCGCCCGGCTGGACGACCGGCTCGCCGGCCTGGTGGCCGAGCGCGCGTCTGCTCGGCCACCGGCCCCCCGCTCGTCGGCGCGCAGGCTGCGGGTCGGACCGGTCGTGCTCGCCGCCGCCGCCGTCGCTGCGGTGGTCGCGGTCGCGGTCCCCGTCGTGCGCGGCATGGGCGATGGCCTCCAGACCACGTCGAGGGGCTCGGCCTCCAGCGCCTCGAAGCAGGCGGGAACGGACCCGGAGAGCGACGCGGGTGGGAGTAGCGCGTCCGGCAGCGCGAGCCCGCAGGGCCTCGCGCCGAGCGCCCGGGTGGGACTCACCCACGTCCCGCAGCTGACCTCCGGCCGGTTCGGCGCCGGCGTCGAGCAGTCGCTGCCGCAGCTGCGGCAGGCCGCGGCGGCCTACGCGCTGGGCGGCACGGAGACCTCGTCGAGCTGCTCGGCGCGGCCCGCGGCCGGCGCCACCGGCGCCCTGGCCCTGGTCGACGGCAAGCCCGTCCTGGTCGAGCTCGGCGCCGTCAGCGGCGGCGAGCGCAGCGTGCGGGCGCTCTCGTGCGCCGACGGCTCGGTGGTGGCGAGCGCCACGGTCCCCGCGTCCTGACCGCACGGAACAACCCGCGCCTAGGATCGGTTGCGAACAACGCATCGTCCGCCGTCTGCTGGGAGCACCATGACCGACGTCCGCAACGTCATCATCATCGGCTCGGGACCCGCCGGGTACACCGCCGCGGTCTACGCCGCGCGCGCCAACCTGGCCCCGCTGGTCTTCGAGGGCTCGGTGACCGCGGGTGGGGCCTTGATGAACACCACCGAGGTGGAGAACTTCCCCGGCTTCCGCGAGGGCATCCAGGGCCCGGCGCTGATGGACGAGATGCGCGCCCAGGCCGAGCGCTTCGGTGCCGAGCTGGTGGCCGACGACGTCATCGAGGTCGACCTGAGCGGCGAGATCAAGACGGTCCGCACCGAGGACGGCACCTTCAGCGCCCGCGCGGTGATCCTGGCCATGGGCTCGGGCTACCGCAAGCTCGGCGTCGCGCGCGAGGACGAGCTCTCCGGCCACGGCGTGAGCTGGTGCGCCACCTGCGACGGCTTCTTCTTCCGCGAGCAGCACATCGCCGTCGTCGGCGGTGGTGACAGCGCGTTGGAGGAGGCCACCTTCCTCTCGCGCTTCGGGTCCAAGGTGACCCTGGTGCACCGACGCGACGAGCTGCGGGCCTCGGCGATCATGCAGGAGCGCGCGTTCGCCGACCCGAAGATCGAGTTCGCCTGGAACTCAGAGGTCGCCTCGCTCGAGGGCGACGGCGCGCTCAGCGGCGTCGTCCTGCGCGACACCACCACCGGCGAGCTGCGCACGATGGACGCCACCGGGCTGTTCATCGCCATCGGTCACGACCCGCGCTCGGAACTGGTGCGCGGCCAGGTCGACCTCGACGACGAGGGCTACGTGCTCGTGGAGCACCCCTCCACCGCCACGAACCTCGACGGCGTGTTCGCCTGCGGCGACCTGGTCGACCACCACTACCGGCAGGCCATCACCGCCGCCGGCAGCGGCTGCGCCTCGGCCCTCGACGCCGAGCGCTGGCTGGCCGCCCGCGACTTCGCCGCCTCCAGCGCCGGATCGCCGGCGCTGACGCAGGCTGAGGTCTCCTCGGGCGTGGGCGTCGCGTAAGGCGGGAACAACCGTCGGTAGCCGGCGGTTCACTGCACCAGACCTTCGGTTCACTCATCTAGGAGACTCACATGGCAGACCTTCCCGCCGTTACCGACGCCAGCTTCGAGACTGACGTCCTCAAGTCCGACAAGCCCGTCCTCGTGGACTTCTGGGCCGAGTGGTGCGGCCCGTGCCGCCAGATCGCCCCGATCCTCGACGAGCTCAACATCGAGCACGGCGACAAGGTCGCGTTCGTGAAGATGAACGTCGACGAGAACCCGGTAACCCCGGCCTCGTACCGCGTCACCGGCATCCCGAACATGGCGCTCTTCCACAACGGAGAGGTCGTCAAGCAGATCGTCGGCTCGCGGCCCAAGTCCGCCATCGTCAAGGAGCTCTCCGACTTCATCGGCTGAGCCTGCTCCACCCGACACGCGCCGGGGTGCCCCCCAGAGATGGGTCCAGTGGCACCCCGGCGTTCGTCTGTGATTCGGTAGGGGGTCCGCCCACGCCGTCGAGAAGAGGAGGCCGATCCCGCGATGGTGCCTGCTATCGATGGCACGGCCTTCCGCCGTGGTGACATCGGTCCAGCCGTCGCCGAGATCCGCTCGCTGCTGGACCGGCTGGGTCTGCTCAACGGCTCCGCACCGCGGCAGGACTCCTTCGACGCCTCCCTCGAGCTGGCCGTCCGCGCGTTCCAGCAGCAGCGCGGGCTGACCGTCGACGGCATCGTGGGCCCCTCGACCTACCGCCGCCTCGACGAGGCCCGCTGGCAGTTGGGCGACCGCGTGCTGAACCACCGCCCCGGCGCCCTCCTGGCCGGCGACGACGTCTTCGCCCTCCAGCAGCGGCTGCTGGACCTCGGCTTCAAGGTGGGCCGGGTGGACGGCTACTTCGGCGCCGAGACCGAGGCCGGGCTGCGCGAGCTGCAGCGCAACCTCGGCCTCCCCGTCGACGGCACCTGCGGCCCGGCGACGCTGAAGGCGCTCAACCGGCTGCAGCCGCGGGTTAGCGGCGGTGCCCCCAACACGCTGCGCGCCGAGGAGCGGATCCGCACCGCCGGCCCCCGGCTGGCCGGCAAGATCGTCGTGGTCGACCCGATGCCGCTGCTGGCCGTGCCGCCCGAGCACGAGGCGCGAGCCCGCGCCGACGCCATCGTCGGCGACGTCGCGCGGCGCGTCGAGGGGCGCCTGGTGGCCATCGGTGTGCAGGCCTACCTGGCCGGGCGCCCCGGCGAGGCCTACGACGACGCGAGTCGCGCGGCGTTCGCCAACCGGGCCGATGCCGACCTCACCCTCTCGCTGACCCTGGACGCCTCGACCAACCCCGACGCGGCCGGCGTCGCCTCCTACTTCTTCGGCTCCGACACCCACGGCACCCGCTCGTCGGTGGGCGAGCGGTTCGCCGGGCTGGTGCAGCGCGAGATCGTCGCCCGAACGGACTCAGCCGACCTGCGCACGCACGCCAAGACCTGGGACTTCCTGCGGCTGACGCGGATGCCAGCGGTGCGGCTGGACCTGGGCTACCTGACCAACCTGGCCGACGCCACCCGGCTCTCACGACCCGCCTTCCGCGACACCCTGGCCGAGGCGATCGTCGTGGCCATCCAGCGCTTCTACCTGGCGCCCGAGGTCGACCCGAACACCGGCGTGCTGCAGTTCGCCGAGCTCAGGGAAGCGGTCCGTCAGCCTCGCGCGTGATCGGTTGGCGCGGCTGCTGCACCGGGACCTGGTGACGCACCGGCGCCAGCAGCCGGTCGAGCGCGCCCTCGAGATCCGAGCGCCAGCTCAGCAGCGAGCGCAGCTCCATCCGCATCCGTGGCGTCCGCGGGTGCGAGCGCTGGGTGCGGAACCCCACGCCGAGCAGGAAGTCAGCGGGCACGACGCAGGGGTGCCCGACCTCGGTGGCGCCGAACGCTTCGACGGCGCGGATGCCGCCGCGCTTGATCAGGTCCTTGGCCATCGCCTGCACCAGCACCCGGCCCAACCCCTGCCCCGCGTAGGCCGGCGACACGCGGACCTGGGCCAGCAGCACGGCGTCCCCGGAGACCGGGGCCGTGGCCAGCTGCGCGGCGCCCGGCACGTGGGCGGCCGGGGCGTAGACGACGTGGCCGGCCGCGACGTCGTCGACGTAGACGATGCGCCCGCACGACCCCCATTCGCGCAGCACCTGGGAGACCCAGGCCGACAGTTCGTCGCTCTCGTGCCCGCACGCCCGGCCCCGCTCCACGGGGTCGAGCTGCCAGAACAGGCACGAGGAGCACTCCCCCACCAGGTGGGGCAGGGTGTCGAGCGTCAGCCGGGCGACGCGACGGGCCATGGTCGGCAGCGTACGCCGCTCAGGGTTTTGCCGGGTGCCCGGCAAAACTCGTGATCGCTACCGTTTCTGGAGCGCTTTCGGGGGGGTTTTGCCGGGTGCCCGGCAAAACCCCCGCCCGCATCGCGGCGCCTACCGCAGCGTCGCGAGGTGGTCCGCGATCCGCCCGATGGCGTCGGTGAGGGTCTCCAGATCGGGCAGGGTCACCAGCCGGAAGTGGTCGGTGTCCATGTGGTTGAAGCCCGTCCCGTGGGTGACCAGGATCTTCTTCGCGCGCAGCAGGTCGAGCACGAAGGCCTCGTCGTCCTTGACGTGGTAGACCTCCGGGTCCAGCCGCGGGAAGCAGTAGAGCGCGCCGTGAGGCTCGGTGCAGCTGACCCCGGGGATCTCGTTGAGCAGTCGCCAGGCGGTCTTGCTCTGCTCGTAGAACCGCCCGCCCGGCACGATGTACTCGTTGATCGACTGGTAGCCGCCGAGCGCGGTCTGGATGGCGTGCTGGGCCGGCACGTTGGGACACATCCGCATGTTGGCCAGCAGCGTGAGGCCCTCGAGGAAGTCGGTGGCCAGGTGCTGCGGGCCCGAGACCATCACCCACCCGGCGCGATACCCGCACACCCGGTAGGCCTTGGAGAGCCCGCTGAAGGTCAAGCAGAGCACGTCGTCGCCGGCGTAGGCCGCGGTGTGGTGGTGGCGGGCGTCGTCGAAGAGGATCTTCTCGTAGATCTCGTCGCTGAAGACGACCAGGTCGTGCCGCCGGGCGATGTCGACCAGGCCTCGCACCGTCTGCTCGCTGTACACGGCCCCGGTGGGGTTGTTGGGGTTGATGATCACCAGACCCTGGGTCTGCGGGGTGATCCGGGCCTCGATGTCGGACAGGTCGGGGTTCCACCCGTCGGCCTCGTCGCAGCGGTAGTGCACCGGGGTGCCGCCCGAGAGCGAGATCGCCCCGGTCCACAGCGGGTAGTCCGGGGCCGGCACGAGGATCTCGTTGCCGTCGTCGAGGAACGCCTGGAGCACCATCGTGATGAGCTCGGAGACGCCGTTGCCGATGTAGACGTCGTCGACGCCGGTCTGGGTGAGCCCGCGCGCCTGGTAGTACTGCGCCACGGCGGTGCGCGCGGAGTAGATGCCGCGCGAGTCGGAGTAGCCCTGGGCGTCGGGCAGGTTGTGCACCATGTCGGCGACGATCGCCTCGGGGGCCTCGAACCCGAACGGGGCCGGGTTGCCGATGTTGAGCTTGAGGATCTTGTGGCCCTCGGCCTCGAGCCGCTGGGCCTCGGTGAGGATCGGACCGCGGACGTCGTAGCGGACGTGCTGCAGCTTGCGACTCTGCACGATCGGGCGCATGTTCCATTCTCGCACTTCGCCGCTCCGGGCCCCACCGGGCTCTGAGAAGGTGGCCTCGTGCGTGACATCACCTACCCGCCGATCATCGTCACCGCCAAGGTCTTGTTCCGGGCCCTGGGCCTGCGGTTCCAGATGAGCGGCACCGAGCACGTGCCGCGCAGCGGCGGTGCCCTGCTGGCCATCAACCACATCGGCTACGTCGACTTCGTCCTCGCCGGGTACGCCGCGCAGCCCGCCGGGCGGCTGGTGCGGTTCATGGCCAAGAAGGAGGTCTTCGACCATGCGGTGGCCGGGCCGGTGATGCGCTCGCTGCACCACATCCCGGTCGACCGGGCCGATGGGATCGGCTCCTTCCACGAGGCGGTGCGCTACCTGCGCGACGGCGAGATCGTCGGGATCTTCCCCGAGGCCACCATCTCCCGCTCGTTCGAAGTCAAGGACATCAAGACCGGTGCCGTGCGCATCGCCGCGGAGGCCGGCGTGCCGCTGCTGCCGGTCGCGCTGTGGGGCACGCAGCGGCTGATGACCAAGGACCACCCGCGCGACCTGCAGGGCCGCAAGACCATCTCCATCCGGGTCGGTGAGCCGATGCACCCCACCCTGGCCGACGCCGCCGCCGAGACCACCGAGCTCCACGCCCGCATGCAGGCCCTGGTCGACGCCGCGATCGCGGACTATCCCGACGCCGAGCAGCCGCCCGGATCCTGGTGGCTCCCGGCCCGCCTCGGCGGCACGGCGCCGACGCCGCAGGAGGCCAAGCAGCTCGACAGCGAGGAGCTACGGGCCCGGTTGCGCAAGAAGCGACAAGGTAACAAGTAAACTTGTCGCTTTGTCGACAAAGACAGGAATCCGCTGGTCAACGGGCTGCGCTGAGGCGCGACGTCAGTCCTGACGGGGGGCCGGGTCGATGATGGCGAGGATCCGCTGCAGGTCGGCCAGGCTGGCGAAGTCGACCGTGACCTTGCCGCGGCTCTTCCCCAGCTGGACGCGCACCCGGGTCTCCAGACGGTCGCTGAGCCGGTCGGCGATCTCGGCCAGCCCCGGGGCGGTGGGGCGGGCGCGGCGGGCCCGTTCGGTCCGGGTGCCCTCGCCCTCGCCGACGGCGACGATCTCCTCCAGGCCGCGCACGGAGATCCCCTCCGCGGTCACGCGGGCGGCCAACCGGTCCTGGAGCTCGGGGTCCTCGACCGAGAGCAGGGCCCGGGCGTGACCGGCCGAGAGCACCCCGGCACCGACGCGGCGTTGGACGGCGGGTGAGAGCTTGAGCAGCCGCAGCGTGTTGGAGATCTGGGGCCGGCTGCGACCGATGCGCTGGGCGAGCTCGTCGTGGGTGCAGTCGAAGTCGTCGAGGAGCTGGCGGTAGGCGGCCGCCTCCTCCAGCGGGTTGAGCTGGGAGCGGTGCAGGTTCTCCAGCAGCGCGTCGCGCAGCATCGCGTCGTCGTCGGTGTCGCGGACGATGGCCGGGATGGTCTCCAGGCCGGCCTCCTGCACGGCCCGCCACCGGCGCTCGCCCATGATCAGCTCGTAGCGACCCGGCGCTGACTGGCGGACCACGACCGGCTGCAGCAGGCCGATCTCGCGCACGGAGTGCACCAGCTCGGCCATCGCCTCCTCCTCGAAGACCTGGCGCGGCTGACGCTGGTTCGGCGTGATCGTCGAGACCGGCAGCTCGGCGAAGTGGGCACCCGCGACCGCGGCCACCGGCGGCGCCTCGTCGGGCGTCGGTGCCGGCGCGGTGACGTCCTCGACCTCGGACTGGGTGGGGATCAGGGCACCGAGTCCCCGGCCGAGGCCGCGTCGCGGAGCCTGCCGGGCTGGGCTGGCCATCAGGCCTCCCCGGTCCGCATGGCCGGGCCGGGCGGCATCTGGCGCGGGCCGGGCGGACGCGGCGGACGAGGTCGCTTGCCCTGCAGGGCGAGCTCGCGGGCCGCTTCGAGGTAGCTCAGGGCGCCGGAGGATCCGGGGTCGTAGGTCATCACGCTCTGGCCGTAGCTGGGCGCCTCGGACACCCGGACCGAGCGCGGGATGTTCGTGCGCAGCACCTTGGAGCCGAAGTGGCCGCGCACCTCGTCGGCGACACCGGCGGCCAGCTTGGTGCGCCCGTCGTACATGGTGATCAAGATGGTGCTGACGACCAGGGCCTGGTTGAGGTGGGCCTTGACCATGTCCACGGTCTCCAGCAGCTGCCCCAGACCCTCCAGGGCGTAGTACTCCGCCTGGATCGGGATCAGCATCTCGGCTCCCGCCACGAGTGCGTTCAAGGTGAGCAGACCCAGCGAGGGCGGGCAGTCGATGATGACGAAGTCGAAGCGGTCCTCACTGACCCGGTGGCCGACCTCCAGGCCGGTGTCGATCCCCGGGTGCGCGGCGAGCGCCTTGCGCAGCCGGCTCTCCCGGGCCACGACGCTGACCAGCTCGATCTCGGCGCCGGCCAGGTCGATGGTGGCCGGGACGACGAAGAGACCGGGCACGCTGCCGGCCGGGGCGATGACCTCCTCCAGCGGGACACCGTCGACCAGGACGTCGTAGGTCGACGGCGTGCCTCGGTGGTGGTCGACCGACAGCGCGGTGGAGGCGTTGCCCTGCGGGTCGAGGTCGATGACCAGGACCCGCTGCCCGAGCTGCGCCAGCCCCGCGGCGATGTTGACCGTGGTGGTGGTCTTGCCGACCCCGCCCTTCTGGTTCGCCACGACCAGCACCCGGGTACGCGAAGGCCGCTCCATCGGGTCGCCGTAGGAACGTCCCTCGCGGACCAGCAGCTCGTGGGCGACAGCCCGGGCCAGCGGGGTGTTGTCGTCGGCCAGGCCGGTCTGCGGCGAGCTCTCGTCGACGTCGGCGGCGGTGCGGACGGAGAAGCCCGCCAACGGTGAGCGTGTTTCCCGTGAAACATCCGCCGCGTCGTCAGCCATGCCCATCGCCCGTCACCCTCGTGTCCAGATTCGTGCTCACCGATTCCCCCGTCCCTGCCGGTCACGGACCCGCACCCGAACGACGGTGGTCGGCTCGGGGACCCATCCTGCCCCGTACTGCTCCACGGCGACAGTCGTGCCTCGCAGTCGGGCCGACGCGGCCTGCACCTCCTGCTCGGCCGAGCGGCCCTTCATCGCCAGGAGCTCACCGCCGGGCGCCACCAGCGGCAGCGTCCACCGCACCAGCCGCTCCAACGGGGCCACTGCTCGGGCCGTCACCACGCCGAAGCTCCGGCGGCCGTGCAGGTCCTCGGCGCGAGATCGCAGCACCTCGACGTTGCCCAGCCCCAGCTCCTCGACCACCTCGGCCAGGTACTCGCACCGACGCAGCAGCGGCTCGACCAGGGTCAGCGTCAGATCGGGACGCCGCAGGGCCAGGACGACACCGGGCAGACCCGCCCCCGATCCGATGTCGGCGACCTCGGCGTGCTGCGGGACCGGGTCGGCCAGCAACGCGCAGTTGAGCACGTGGCGCTCCCACAACCGGGGCACCTCACGCGGTCCGATCAGGCCACGGACGACCCCGGCATCGGCCAGCGACGCCACGTAGCGCTCCGCCAGGCCCAGCCGCTCGCCGAACAACGACGTCGCCGCCTCGGGGGTGGGGCCGAGCGCGGTGTCGGTTTCACGTGGAACCGACGCCATCGGGAGGTGACTACTCCGCTGCCGGCGGCAGCACGACGACGAAACGACGCGGCTCGGCACCCTCGGACTCCGAGGACAGCCCGGCCGCCGCCACGGCGTCGTGCACCACCTTGCGCTCGAAGGGCGACATCGGCTGCAGCGACTCCGACTCCCCGGACTCGCGCACCCGGGCGACGACGTCGGCCGCCTGCTCCTCCAAGGCGGTGCGCAGCTCGGCCCGGTGGCCGCTCACGTCGAGCATCAGCCGCGACCGCACGCCGGTCTCGCGGTAGACCGCGAGCCGGGTCAGCTCCTGCAGCGCCTCCAGCACCTCGCCGTCGCGACCCACCAGCTGCGGCAGGTCCGCGCCGACGATCGAGACGGTGGCGCGGTCGCCCTCGACGTCCATGTCGATGTCGCCGTCGAGATCGGTGATCTCCAGCAGCTCCTCGAGGTAGTCGGCCGCGATGTCGCCCTCGTGCTCGAGGGCCGACTGCACCGTCGGCTCCGCTCCCCCGCCGCCGCCGTCCTGGCCACCCGACGCGGGATCGGCTGCGGCGGCGTCCGCCTCGGGAGTAGCCGGCTGCTCGGTGACGTCGTCGATCTGCTCGCTCATGCGGGGTCTTCCTTCGGCTTCGGTTTCTGCCCGCCGGCAGGCGGTCCGGCCTTCGGGCCGGACTTGCGCTGGCTGCGGGACTGTTTCTTCGGCTGTTGGCGAGGCGCCGGCTTGGGCGGCTCCTCGACGGCGGTCGCGGCGCCGCCCCCGGTCTCGGCGGCGGCCGCGATCTCGGGAGTGCCGTGCCGTGCCGCCTTCTCGGCGTCGCGCCTCTCCTTCGCGCGGAACGCCTCGGTGTTGGGCGCCGGGTTGTTGCGGATCACCCAGAACTGCTGGCCCATCGTCCAGATGTTGGAGGTGGTCCAGTACAAGATGACGCCGATCGGGAACGCGATGCCGCCCACCGCGAACACCAGCGGCAGCACGTAGAGCAGCATCTTCTGCTGCTGGGCGTACTGGCCGGTCATCGCGTCGGCCGGCATGTTCTTGCTCATCAGCTGGCGCTGGGTGAGGAAGGTCGTCGCCGTCATGACCACGACCAGCACCGCGGCGATGATCTTGACGCTGATGCTGCCGCCGTCGCTGGTGAAGCTGTTCTTCAGCGCGCCACCGAAGAACGGGGCGTTCGCGAAGCTCAGGGCGAGCTTGTCGGTGAGGAAGCCGTGCCCCTGGTTCTGCTTCGCCGCGTGGTCGACGAGCCGGAACAGCGCGAAGAAGATCGGCATCTGGATGATCAGCGGCAGGCACGAGGCGAACGGGTTGGTCCCGGTCTCCTTGTAGAGCGCCATCGTCTCGGCCGCGAGCTTCTCGCGGTCGTGGCCGTACTTCTTCTGCAGCTCCTTCACCTTGGGCTGGATCAGCTGCATGTTGCGGCTGGACTTGATCTGCTTGACGAACAGCGGGATCAGGGCAGCCCGGATGACCACGGTGAGGCCTACCACCGAGAGCGCCCACGCCGCGGCCGAGTCGGCGCCGAAGACCGCGCCCCAGACCGAGTGCCACCCGACCAGCACGCCGGAGACCAGGTAGTACAGCGGCGTCATGATGAAGTGGCCGATGTCGGAGAAGAAGGACATTCAGGCTCCTCGCCTAGGCGGCGCAGATAGGGGAAGGGCGGGTGGGACCGGGTCGTAGCCGCCGGCGGCCCACGGGTGACAGCGCAGCACGCGTCGTACCGCCAGCCACGAGCCCCGCACCGCGCCGTGCTCGGTGACCGCGCCGAGCGCGTACGCCGAGCACGTGGGGTGGTAGCGGCAGACCTGGCCGTAGAGCGGGGAGATCGCGAACCGATACGCCCGCAGCAACGCGATGAGCACGTGCTTCACGACCGCTCCCGACCCGAGGACTGTGTGAGGACCCTCTCGACACAACGATCGAGCGCCTCGCCGAGTTCTCCCCAGTTCGCGGCGGCCGCGGCCGGCTGGGCCCGGACGACGTAGGTGCCCGCGGGCAGCGTCTCGGTGCGCTCGGCCATCAGGTGCCGCAGCCGTCGCTTCACGCGGTTGCGCACGACGGCGCCGCCGACGGCGCGAGAGACCACGAAGCCGATCTGCCGTCGCGCCTCGGAGCCAGGAGCGGCCGGCGCGTGGTGGACGACCAGGAGGCGCGAGCCGGCCCGACGGCCGCCGCGGACCGCGGCGTCGAAGCCGGCGCCGTCGAGAAGTCGGAGGGAGCGGGTGAGCACATCAGCCGGACCGGGGGCGGCCGGTGCGGCTCAGACCGCCAGGTCCTTGCGGCCCTTGCGGCGCCGCGCGGACATGATCGCGCGCCCGGCGCGGGTCCGCATCCGCAGGCGGAAGCCGTGCGTCTTGTGACGACGACGGTTGTTGGGCTGGTAGGTGCGCTTGCTCACGGCTGTTCTCCGCTCACGTTCTGCTCGGGGGTGCTGCCAGGTCTACGGGTGCCTGTCGCCGGGGTGCTCACGGCGGTCCGGACACGTTGTCCCCGGCGTGATCGGCTACGCCACGACCGGGACCGCACAACGGTACGCGGGGCTGCGAACCAGGGTCAAACCGACGTCGGGGAGCGTGCCCGGGGGCCATCCGGTCGAGCGCAGAACGGAGCAGGATCGCACGCCGAGCACAACCTTCGACAACGACACGCCGATGACGTGTGGACCCTGTGGAGAACTGGTTGATCGGACGCCCGCCGCGTTGTTAGGTTCCTCGCCACCGAGCCCTTGGATCGTTTCGCGGAGAGCGACGCGCGAGACCCGGTGCACAACCTGTGGACAAACGTGTGGATCGAGGAGAAGGGGCGTCTCGGGTGGAGTCGAGCAGCGCGAGCGGAACCGGCGGCGAGGCCGGCGGTCATCAGCCGACCGGCCACCAGGCAGCGGACCTGGACCAGGTCTGGTCGCGGATCGTCGAGGACACCGCCCCGGCTCACCGCGTGTGGCTCTCCAGCAGCCGGCCGGTGATGCACGCCGAGCACACCTTCGTGCTCGCCGTGCCCAACGAGTTCACCCAGAACCAGTTCGCCTCGAAGCTGCGCACCCGCGTCGAGGACGCGCTCGGCGAGCAGCTCGGTCACGCCACCCGGCTGGTGGTGACCATCGACGACACCCTCACCCCCGCCGAGCCCACGGGGCACGAGCAAGCGGGGCTCGAGCAAGCGGAGTCCGAGCAGGTGGTCCCGCACCAGGCGGCACCGCACACCGCGGCGTCGAACCCGGTTGCGGAGGTGCCCAGCCAGCTTGGTCCTCGTGACGTCGACATGTCGACAAAGCCACACATCGATGAGTCGATCCAGCCGGGCCGGGGCTACCTGCCCGGTCAGTCCCAGCGCGCCGCGGGCGCGCGACACGAGGCGCCGCAGAGCCCGCTCAACCCCAAGTACGTCTTCGAGACCTTCGTCATCGGGGCCAGCAACCGGTTCGCCCACGCGGCCACCGTCGCCGCGGCCGAGGCGCCGGGCAAGGCCTACAACCCGCTGCTGGTCTACGGCGACTCCGGGCTGGGCAAGACCCACCTGCTGCACGCCATCGGCCACTACGTGCGCAACCTCTACTCCGGTGCCGCAGTGCGCTACGTGTCCTCGGAGGAGTTCACCAACGAGTTCATCAACGCCATCCGCGACGACAAGGCGGCGGCGTTCCAGAAGAAGTACCGCGACATCGACGTGCTGCTGATCGACGACATCCAGTTCCTCGAGGGCAAGATCCAGACGCAGGAGGAGTTCTTCCACACCTTCAACGCGCTGCACAACGCCAACAAGCAGATCGTCATCAGCTCCGACCGGCCGCCCAAGCGGCTCGAGCAGCTCGAGGACCGACTCCGCAACCGCTTCGAGTGGGGCCTGCTGACCGACGTCCAGCCGCCCGACCTGGAGACGCGCATCGCGATCTTGCGCAAGAAGGCGGCCGCCGACCGCCTGGTGGCTCCTCCCGAGGTGCTGGAGTTCATCGCCTCGCGGATCCAGACCAACATCCGCGAGCTCGAGGGTGCGCTGATCCGGGTGACCGCCTTCGCCAGCATCAACCGCCAAGACGTCGACCTCACGCTGGCCGAGATCGTGTTGAAGGACCTCATCCCCGAAGGCGGCGACCCGGAGGTCACGGCCGGGCTGATCATCGCCCAGACCGCCTCCTACTTCTCCTTCTCCATCGACGAGCTGTGCGGCCCCAGCCGCACCCGGGCCCTGGTGACCGCCCGCCAGATCGCCATGTACCTGTGCCGCGAGCTCACCGACCTCTCCCTGCCCAAGATCGGCCAGCAGTTCGGCGGTCGCGACCACACCACCGTGATGAACGCCGACCGTCGCATCCGCAAGGACCTCGCCGAGCGTCGCAACGTCTTCCACCAGGTCACCGAGCTCACCACCCGCATCAAGCAGCAGGCCAAGCAGGCGTGACCCGTCGCTGCCAGCACCCGGTCGGCGGGCGGGCGAATCACACGCCTGCAAGATATGGACGCCGATGTGCACGCCGGCCCGCGTGGTGTGGCCCGGCTGTGGACGAGCCGACGACGCCGACCACAGCCGCTCGCGCCGCCCACACCCACGGCGACTTCTCCACCGACTCCCCCACACCGGCTGTGCAGACGGACACGCGTCACGACCTGCCCGAACGGCCCTTGTCCACAGCGTCCACACCACCGATGACGACGATGAATTCCGTAATTTCAACTTCGCGACCCAACTTCACCCACGCCCGTACCTGGGGACAACGGCACGTGGCAGGATCGGGCTCCCGTACGAGTCGTGAGCAGGAGAACCACACGTGAAGTTCCGCGTCGAACGTGACGTCCTCGCCGACGCCGTCGCCTGGACCGCCCGGGCCCTGCCGATCCGTCCCAGCGCCCCGGTGCTCGCCGGGCTGATGATCCAGGCGGGCCCGCTCGACGCCGACGGCGCCGACACGGGCGACGGCAGTGGCGACGGTCTGCAGCTCTCGACCTTCGACTACGAGACCTCGGCCCGCGCGACGCTGGCCGCCGACGTCGTCGACGAGGGCCGTGCGCTGGTCTCCGGCCGGCTGCTGGCCGACATCTGCCGCGCGCTGCCCAGCCGCACCGTGGAGTTCAGCGTCGACGGCGCCAAGGCCACGGTCACCTGCGGTTCGGCGCGCTTCAGCCTCCCGACGCTGCCGGTCGAGGACTACCCCACGCTGCCGGCCATGCCCGAGTCGCGCGGCACCGTGCCCAGCGGGCTGTTCGCCCACGCGGTGAACCAGGCCGTCACGGCCGCCGGCCGCGACGACATGCTGCCCGTCCTGACCGGTGTCCGGGTCGAGATGGAGGGCGAGCACATCGCGCTGCTGGCCACCGACCGGTTCCGGCTCTCCAGCCGCGACCTGACCTGGTCGCCCGGCGCCCCGGACACCTCGGCCGCGGCCCTGGTCCCGGCCAAGGTGCTCGCCGACACCGCCAAGTCGCTGACCGGCGGCACCGAGGTGCGCATCGCGCTGGCCGCATCCGGCGCCGGCGAGGGTCTCATCGGCTTCGAGGGGCAGTCCGACGGCGGCGTGCGGCGCACCACCACCCGGCTGCTGGACGGCGACTTCCCCAAGGTCCGCGCCCTCTTCCCCACCGAGCACCTCACCACCGCGCGGGTGGACCGCGCCGTCCTGGTCGACGCCGTCAAGCGCGTCTCGCTCGTCGCCGAGCGCAACACCGCGGTCCAGCTGCACTTCGCCGACAACGTGCTCACCCTCGACGCCGGCAGCGGTGACGAGGCGATGGCCTCGGAGTCGATCGAGGCGGAGGTCTCCGGTGAGGAGATCACCACCGGCTTCAACCCCGCGTTCCTCCTCGACGGGCTCACCGCCATCGAGGCTCCCTTCGTCGAGCTGGCCTTCACCACCGCAGCCAAGCCCGTCGTGATCTCCGGTCTCGACGCCCTCGACGGTGAGGCCGACGCGGACTTCCGGTACCTGCTCATGCCCCGCCGGCTGCTGTCCTGACCCCGGCTGCTCGGCCCCAGGACACGCGCCGTCTCCCCTCTAGGTGTAGGAGTTGCTCATGCACATCGGACTGATCGGCCTGGGCAAGATGGGCGGCAACATGCGCGAGCGCATGCGCAACGCCGGACTGACCGTGGTCGGCTACGACCGCAACCCCGACGTCAGCGACGTCGGCAGCCTCGAGGAGCTGGTCGGGGCCCTGCCGGACTCGCCCAAGGTGGTGTGGGTGATGGTCCCCGCCGGTGAGCCCACCCAGGCCACCGTCGAGGAGCTCAGCGACCTGCTCGGCGAGGGCGACCTGATCGTCGACGGCGGCAACTCGCGCTGGACCGACGACCAGCTGCACGCCGACATGCTCGCCAAGAAGGGCATCGGGTTCGTCGACTGCGGCGTCTCCGGTGGCGTGTGGGGCCTGAAGAACGGCTACGCGCTCATGACCGGTGGCAGCGACGAGGACGTCGCCAAGGCCCAGCCTGCGTTCGACGCGCTCAAGCCCGAGGGCGAGTTCGGCTGGGTGCACGCGGGCCGCAAGGTCGGCGCCGGCCACTTCGCCAAGATGGTCCACAACGGCATCGAGTACGCCATCATGCAGTCCTACGCCGAGGGCTGGGAGCTGCTGCAGGCGGTCGACGAGGTCGAGAACGTCACCGAGGTCTTCCGATCCTGGCGCGAGGGCACCGTCATCCGCTCCTGGCTGCTGGACCTCCTGGTCAACGCGCTGGACGAGGACGACGACCTGGAGAAGATCCGCGGCTACGCCGACGACTCCGGCGAGGGCCGCTGGACCGTCGAGGCCGCCATCGACAACGCCGTCCCGCTGCCGGCCATCGCGGCCTCGCTGTTCGCCCGGTTCTCCTCGCGCCAGGACGACTCCCCGGCGATGAAGGCCGTGGCCGCCATGCGCAACCAGTTCGGCGGGCACGCCGTGCACCCCGAAGACTCCCCCACCGCCCACCCGGGCCACACCGACGACGCTCCGGCGTAGCGCTTGCACGTCGCCCAGCTGCTGCTGCACGACTTCCGGTCCTGGGCGGACCTCGAGGTCGAGCTGTCGGCCGGGCCGACGGCGTTCGTGGGCCGCAACGGGCAGGGCAAGACCAACCTGGTCGAGGCGATCGACTACCTCTCCCGGCTCTCCTCGCACCGGGTGGCGGGCGACGCTCCCCTGGTGCGCCGGGGCGCCGAGCAGGCCGTCATCCGCGCGGCGGTGATGCGCGAGGACCGGCGGGCGGTGCTCGAGGTCGAGATCAACCCGGGACGCTCGAACCGGGCCCGGGTCAACCGCTCCCCGCTACCCAAGGCGCGCGAGCTGGTCGGGCTGGTGCGCACGGTGGTCTTCTCGCCGGACGACCTCGCCCTGGTCAAGGGCGACCCGTCGGTGCGCCGGGCCTTCCTCGACGACCTGCTGGTGCTGCGTACCCCGCGCTTCGCCGGCGTCCGGTCGGACTACGAGCGCGTGCTCAAGCAGCGCAACTCGCTGCTCAAGACCGCCGGCGCCACTCGCCGCGGCGGCTCCTCGGGCGCGTTGGACACCCTCGGCGTGTGGGACGCCCACCTCGCGCGCCTCGGAGGCGAGATCGTCGCCGCGCGGGTCCGGCTGGTCGAGGACCTCGAACCGCTGCTCGGCAAGGCCTACGAGGCGGTCGCCCGTGGCGCCACTCGCGACGACGCCGTCGCGGTGTACCGATGCTCGTTCGTCGAGACCCCCGCCACCGACCAGCACGCGCTCACCGAGGCGCTGCTCGCTGCCGTCGCCGAGCGGCGCTCCGACGAGCTGGACCGCGGCATCAGCCTGGTCGGCCCGCACCGCGACGACCTCGTGCTCACCCTGGGCGACCTGCCGGTGAAGGGCTACGCCAGCCACGGCGAGTCCTGGTCGTTCGCGCTGGCCCTGCGGCTGGCCTGCTTCGACCTGCTGCGCGCCGAGGGCGACGACCCGATCCTGGTGCTCGACGACGTCTTCGCCGAGCTCGACGCCGGCCGTCGCGACCAGCTCGCCTCGCTCGTCGCCGACGCCGAGCAGGTGCTGGTCACCGCGGCGGTGCCCGACGACGTACCGGTCGCCCTGCAGGGCACGCGCTTCACCGTGGCCGAGGGCGAGGTGACCCGTGCCTGAGGACGGCTCCCCCGCCGGAGACGACGCGCACGAGGAGGACGGGCTCGAGCTGGCCCGGATCATCGCCCGCGGCCTGGCCGGGCGCACCGGACCCCGCCGAGCCAGGCGGGCGGGCCGGGGCGAGCCGCCGCCCTCGGCCCCGCGCGGGCGCAGTGGCTCCTCGGGCTACAGCGGCGCCCATCCCGACGAGCGCGACCCGCAGTCGCTGGACACCAGCATCGAGCGGCTGGTCGCCTCGGCCGGGTGGGACACCGACCTCCGGGTGCACGGCGTGTTCGCCCGCTGGGCCGGGATCGTCGGGCACGAGGTGGCCGAGCACTGCCGCCCCGACTCCTTCGAGGACGGCCGGCTGGTGGTGTGCTGCGACTCCACCGCCTGGGCCACCCAGCTGCAGCTGCTGGTGGCGAATCTCGTCGGACGGCTCAACGAGGAGCTCGGCGAGGGCACCGTCACCGTGGTCGAGGTCCGCGGCCCGCACGGCCCGAGCTGGCGCAAGGGGCGGCTGCGGGTCAAGGGCCGCGGACCGCGCGACACCTACGGCTGAGGGACGGCACCTGAGACGGGCGTGGCAGGGGTTCTCAGCGGCGCACCGCTCGATGGGGAGTCCATCGAGCGGCCGCGAGGTGCTCTGATCCGCGGTTGCGGGGCTCTGAGGACACGTTCTGAGGTCGTGGTGGCCGACCGACGCGGGCAGATACGTGAAATGGGCCCCCTCACAGGTAAACTGAGACGGTGACGCAGGACAAGGACGAGCCCTCGCAGCAGCCCCCGGAGGAACTGGTCGAGTCGCTGGCCCAGACCTTGGAGCAAAGCGCCCGGCAGGCCCCCGGTGAGCCCAGCAGCTCCGCGGTCGAGGAGGGCAAGTACGACGCCTCGGCCATCCAGGTGCTCGAGGGGCTGGAGGCGGTGCGCAAGCGCCCCGGCATGTACATCGGCTCCACCGGTGAGCGGGGGCTGCACCACCTGGTCTACGAGGTCGTCGACAACTCCGTCGACGAGGCACTGGCCGGCTACTGCGACCGCGTCGACGTGGTCATGCGCGCCGACGGGGCGGTCGAGGTGCGCGACAACGGTCGCGGCATCCCGGTCGACATCCCGCCCGGGCAGGACCTGCCCGCCGTCACCGTCGTGCTCACGGTGCTGCACGCCGGCGGCAAGTTCGGCGGCGGCGGCTACAAGGTCTCCGGCGGCCTGCACGGCGTCGGCGTCTCGGTCGTCAACGCGCTCTCGAGCCGGCTCGAGGTCGAGGTGCACCGCGAGGGATTCGTGTGGCGCCAGGCCTTCAACCTCGGCGTGCCCGAGGGCCCGTTGGAGAAGGGCGAGGCCACCGACCGCACCGGCACCACCACGCGGTTCTGGGCCAGCCCCGACATCTTCGAGACCACCGAGTACTCCTTCGAGACGCTGACCACCCGATTTCGTGAGATGGCCTTCCTCAACAAGGGCCTCGAGATCGTGGTCCGCGACGAGCGCCCGGCCCGGGTCGACGACGTCGAGGGCGACCCGCTGCAGACCGACGGTCAGCCGGCCGTCGCCGAGCCGGCCGTCGGCGAGCAGACCGTCGGCGAGCAGACCGTCGGTGCGCAGGGCACCCGGGAGCGCCGGTTCAAGTACGAGCGCGGCCTGGTCGACTACGTCGAGCACCTCAACAAGTCCAAGCAGGCGGCCAACCCCTCGATCATCAGCTTCGAGGCGGCCCTCGAGGACAGCGACAACCCGATGAGCCTCGAGCTGGCGATGCAGTGGAACACCACCTACGCCGAGTCGGTCCACACCTTCGCCAACGCCATCAACACCCACGAAGGCGGCACGCACGAGGAGGGCTTCCGCGCGGCCCTGACCTCGCTGGTCAACGGCTGGGGCGAGGAGTGGGGGCTGATCAAGAAGCGCGAGGACCGGGTCTCCGGCGACGACATCCGCGAGGGCCTCACCGCGATCATCTCCATCAAGCTCGGTGAGCCGCAGTTCGAGGGCCAGACCAAGACCAAGCTGGGCAACACCGAGGCCAAGGGCTTCGTGCAGCGCATCGTCAACGACCAGCTCGGCGCCTGGCTGGAGCAGAACCCCGCCGAGGGCAAGGACATCGTGCGCCGCTCCCAGGCCGCGGCCTCGGCCCGGATCGCGGCGCGCAAGGCCCGCGAGCTGGCTCGCGGTCGCGCCGGTCTGCTCGGTCGCGCGGGGCTGCCCGGCAAGCTGTCGGACTGCCAGTCGACCAACCCCGAGGAGTGTGAGGTCTTCATCGTCGAGGGCGACTCGGCCGGCGGCTCGGCCAAGTCGGGTCGCGACCCGCGGATCCAGGCGATCCTGCCCATCCGCGGCAAGATCCTCAACGTCGAGAAGGCCCGCATCGACAAGGTGCTGGCCAATACCGAGGTGCAGTCGATCATCTCGGCGCTCGGCACCGGCATCCACGAGGAGTTCGACCTCGACAAGCTGCGCTATCACAAGGTGGTGCTGATGGCCGACGCCGACGTCGACGGCCACCACATCAACACCTTGCTGCTCACGCTGCTGTTCCGGTTCATGAAGCCGCTCATCGAGCACGGCTACGTCTACATGGCCCAGCCGCCGCTGTACCGGTTGCGCTGGAACAAGCCGGCCGAGCACGAGTTCGTCTACTCCGACGCCGAGCGCGACGCGCTGATGGCCGACGGCCTGGCCGCGGGCAAGAAGCTGCCGAAGGACAACCCGGTGCAGCGCTACAAGGGTCTCGGCGAGATGAACGCCGACGAGCTGTGGGAGACCACGATGGATCCCGACCAGCGGCTGATGCTGCAGGTCACCCTCGACGACGCCGCCCAGGCCGACGAGATCTTCTCCATCCTCATGGGCGAAGACGTCGAGCAGCGCCGCAGCTTCATCCAGCGCAACGCAAAAGACGTCCGCTTCCTCGACATCTGACCCCGCCCACGCCGGTTGAGGAGGTCGCGCAGCGACCGTCTCGAAACCGAGCGGGCAAGGAGATACATCCATGACGGAGATGACCAGCAACCTCGGCGGCGACGGCGGCGACGGTGGCGGCGGTGGCCGGATCGAGCCGATCGAGCTGCAGACCTCGATGCAGCGCAGCTACATCGACTACGCGATGGCGGTCATCGTCGGCCGCGCGCTGCCCGACGTCCGCGACGGCCTCAAGCCGGTGCACCGGCGCGTGCTCTACGCCATGTACGACGGCGGCTACCGGCCCGACCGCGGCCACTCCAAGTGCAGCCGCGTCGTCGGCGACGTCATGGGTCAGTACCACCCCCACGGCGACTCCGCGATCTACGACACCCTGGTCCGGCTCGCGCAGCCGTGGGTGATGCGCTACCCCCTCATCCACGGGCAGGGCAACTTCGGCTCGCCGGGCAACGACCCGGCCGCCGCCATGCGGTACACCGAGTGCCGGATGGCGCCGCTGGCCATGGAGATGGTCCGCGACATCGAGAAGGACACCGTCGACTTCGGGCCCAACTACGACGGCCGCTCCCAAGAACCCGCCATCTTGCCCGCGCGGTTCCCGAACCTGCTGGTCAACGGCTCGGCCGGCATCGCGGTCGGCATGGCCACCAACATCCCGCCGCACAACCTGCGCGAGGTCGCCTCCGGCGCGATCTGGGCGCTCGAGCACCCCGACGCCGAGCGCGAGGAGCTGCAGGACGCCCTCATCGAGCGGATCAAGGGTCCCGACTTCCCCAACGCCGCACTCATCGTCGGTCGGCAGGGTATCGAGCAGACCTACCGCACCGGCCGCGGCTCGATCACCCAGCGCGCGGTCATCGAGGTCGACGAGGACAGCAAGGGCCGCACCACACTGGTCATCACCGAGCTGCCCTACATGGTCAACCCCGACAACCTGGCGCTGAAGATCGCCGAGCTCGCCGACACCGGCCGGGTGCAGGGCATCGCCGACGTGCGCGACGACACCTCCTCGCGTACCGGCCAGCGGCTGGTCGTCGTGCTCAAGCGCGACGCCGTGGCGCGGGTGGTGCTCAACAACCTGCTCAAGCACACCGAGCTGCAGACCAACTTCTCGGCCAACATGCTGGCCTTGGTCGACGGCGTGCCCCGCACGCTGACCATCGACCAGTTCATCTCCAACTGGGTCACCCACCAGATCGAGGTCATCCGCCGGCGCACCGAGTTCCTGCTGCGCGAGGCCGAGGAGGACGCCCACATCCAGCGCGGCCTGGTCAAGGCGCTCGACGCCCTCGACGAGGTCATCGCGCTGATCCGCCGCTCGCCCGAGGTCAACGACGCGCGTACCGGCCTGATGGAGCTGCTCGACATCGACGAGCTGCAGGCCAACGCCATCCTCGACATGCAGCTGCGGCGGCTGGCGGCCCTGGAGCGGCAGAAGATCATCGACCGGCTGGCCGAGCTCGAGCGGATCATCGCCGACCTGCGTGACATCTTGGCCAACGAGTCGCGGCAGCGGCAGATCGTCTCCGACGAGCTCAGCGAGATCGTCGAGAAGTACGGCGACGACCGGCGCACGCAGATCATCGCGGCCGACGGCGACCTGTCGATGGAGGACCTGATCCCCGATGAGGACCTGGTCGTCACCATCACCCGCGGTGGCTACGCCAAGCGCACCCGTGCCGACGCCTACCGCACCCAGCGGCGCGGCGGGAAGGGCGTACGCGGCGCGACGCTGCGCGGCGACGACGTCGTCGAGCACTTCATGGCCACCTCCAACCACCACTGGCTGCTGTTCTTCACCACCGCCGGTCGGGTCTACCGCACCAAGGCCTACAACCTCCCCGAGGCGGCGCGCGACGCCAAGGGCGGCCACGTGGCCGGCCTGCTGTCGTTCCAGCCCGACGAGGAGATCGCGCAGGTGCTGGCGATCCGCGACTACGACCAGGCGCCCTACCTGGTGCTGGCCACGCGGGCGGGCCTGGTGAAGAAGACCAAGCTCGCCGACTACAACTCCCCGCGGCAGGCCGGCGTCATCGCCATCAACTTCCGCGAGGAGGACGACGAGCTGATCGGCGCCGAGCTGGTCAACCCGGACGATGAGATCCTGCTGGTCTCCCGCCAGGGCCAGGCGGTGCGGTTCAAGGCCGACGACGCCCAGCTGCGGCCGATGGGTCGCGCCACCTCCGGTGTCACCGGCATGAAGTGCGAGGACGGCGACTCGGTGCTGTCGATGTCGGTGATCCGAGCCGACGTCGTGGCCGCGGAGGACGCCGACGAGGAGGTCGCAGCGATCGTGCAGTACGTCTTCACGATGACCGACGGCGGCTTCGCCAAGCGCACCCGCACCAACGAGTACCGGCTGACCAACCGCGGCACCAAGGGTGTCAAGGCGATGACACTGGCCAACGAGGCCCGCGGAGTGCTGGTAGGGGCGTTCATCGTGGTCGACGGCGACGAGATCCTCAGCGTCACCAGCGGCGGCCAGGTGGTCCGCTCCCCCATCGACGAGTCGTTCCGGCCCACCGGCCGCTCCACCATGGGCGTGAAGTTCGTGACCCCGAAGAAGGGCGACTCGGTGGCGGTCGTGGCGCGCAGCGTCGAGCGCGACGCCGAGGAGGCCGCGGAGGAGATGGCTGCTGGTACCGGGTCGGCTGATGTGTCCGATGGGGCGACGGATGCAACAATCGAACCCGATGCACCTGTTGCACCCGACAGCCCCGACTCCGACGGGGCACCTGAGGAGTCCTGATGAGCGAGCGTGAGCAGAGCACGACCCGGCTGAGCCGGGTGGCCGAGCGCTCCTCGGCCCGCTCCTCGCGCGCCGCGTCACCGGCTCCAGCGGCCGCTTCGCCGTCCGGGACCACGCGCAACGGCGCCCGCACCGAGCGTCCGGCCGCGACGTCGGGCCAGGCGCCGGCGGCCAAGACGGTCCGGCGCCCGCGCCGGGCCCGGTTGCGGCTGACCCAGGTCGACGCCTGGTCGGTGATGAAGACGTCGTTCCTGCTCTCCATCGCGATGGGCATCGTCACCGTCGTCGCGGTGGCCATCGTGTGGACGGTGCTCGGCGCCGCCGGCGTGTGGGACAGCCTGAACAACACCATCCAGACGGTGATGGGCAACGACTTCCGCATCCAGGACTACGTGGGCACCGGTCGCGTTCTGGGCTTCACCATGCTGGTCGCGGTCGTCGACGTCGTCCTCATCACCGCCATCGCCACCCTCGGGGCGTTCCTCTACAACCTCTCGGCCACGCTGCTGGGCGGCATCGAGGTCACGTTGACCGAGGACAACTAGCCCGAGGCGTTTTGGTCGGCGTCGACCCGCTGCGGTAATCTGCGGCGGTTGCCTCGGCGACCCACCCGGGCCTATAGCTCAGACGGTTAGAGCGCTTCCCTGATAAGGAAGAGGTCAGAGGTTCAAGTCCTCTTAGGCCCACCACTCTCGTGTGCTGCAGCGGTCGCTGGAGCGACCGCCCCAGCACACGGGCTGTCCAGTACGTTGGGGCCATGAAGAAGTTGCTCCTCCTGGCCGCCGCGATCGGTGCGGGACTGGTCGTCAAGAAGAAGCTGGACGAGAACAAGGCCGACCAGACGTTGTGGCACGAGGCCACCGACCCGGTCCACAAGGCCTGAGACCGCCCACCGGGGGCCATGGCGCAATTGGTAGCGCACCTGCTTTGCAAGCAGGGGGTTAGGGGTTCGAGTCCCCTTGGCTCCACCCGCTCGTTCGACTGCCGTCCCATCCCTCCGGCTCGACCGGAGACCTGCTCGTTCGGGTGCTGGGAGGGGGATGGGACGATGGCCCCATGACCGCCCACCCCACCTACGACGACCTGGTCGCCCTGCCGCCGTTGCTGCCGCAGGTGGTGCCGGCGCCGTTCGAGGACATCAACGGCCACCTCAACATCCGCCACTACGTCGGCATCGCCAGCGAGGGCCTCGACGAGGCGTTGGCCAAGCTCGGCATCCCGCAGAACTGGCCGACCACCGCCGGGCAGGCGGTGTTCTCCGCCGAGCACCACATGACCTACCTGGCCGAGCTGCGCACCGGGGACCACATCTCGGTCCGGGTGCGGCTCATCGGTCGCTCCGAGCGGGCGGCCCATGCGCTGGTGTACCTGCTCGACGACACCCACCAGCAGCTCAGCTACGTGATGGAGGAGGTCTTCCTCCACGTCGACATGGAGAGCCGGCGCACCGCACCGTGGCCCGACGACGTCGCGGCCGCGCTCGACGAGCAGGTGGCGGGCGACGTCGACCTGCCGTGGCCGGCCGACCTGTCCGGCTCGATGGCGCTGCGGTAGGCCCGCCTACCCTGGAGGCGTGATCAAGCTGCTCGCCTGGCGGTTCTGGGGCGGGCACGTGGCCGTGGTGCTGGCGGTGATCGCCGCCGGCGGGCTGGGGCTGTGGCAGCTGCACGCCTGGCGCGAGCACCGTGCGGAGGCCGCGCGCGACCTCACCGACGCGCGGCCCGTGGCGCTGGCCAGCGTCATGGGCGGCGACAGCGCGTTCCCGGGCAAGAGCATCGGCCAGCCGGTGCGTCTCTCGGGGTCGTGGCTGAGCAGCGGCACGGTCTACGTCAAGGGCCGCGAGCACGGCGGCCGCAGCGGCTACTGGGTGGTCTCTCCCCTCCTGGTCGACGGCACCCGCTCGGCGATGCCGGTGGTGCGCGGCTGGTCGACGCGACCGCAGGCGCCGAGCGTCTCGGGTGCGGCCGCTGTCACCGGCTGGCTGCAGCCGGGCGACGGCGACGGTCTGGTCGACGAGGACCGCCACGACGACGTGGTGCCCGAGCTGGCGATCCCCGATCTGGTCAACCGGGTCGACACCGATCTCTACAGCGGCTATGTCATCGCCCGCGACGAACCGGCCGCCGCCCGGACCACGCTGGCCGCCGTGGGACCGCAGTCGACTCCCGGCGTGAGCTGGAGCACCGGTCTGCGCAACCTGTTCTACGCCGTGGAGTGGTGGGTCTTCGGCGGCTTCGCGGTGGCCGTCTGGGTGCGGTGGCTGCGCGACGAGCTCAACCCGCCGGTGCCCGAGGAGCTCCGCGAGGAGGCGGTTGCCGAGCGATGAACTGCACGAACCTGAGCTAGTCACCGACCTTCGGGCTGCACCAGATTGACGGCCATGAGATCTCGGGTGCCACGTGTGGTCGTCGCCGTCCTCACCACTGCCGTCGTCGGGCTACCGGCCGCGGCCGGTAGCCCGACGAACGCACAGCAGGAGCCCGCTGCCCCGCACTTCGTCGCCGTCTCCGAGGCCGACTACTACGCCGGTACCGACGGCCTGAACGGCTCGGCTCTGGAGAAGAAGCTCCACACGATCATCTCCACCGGCGTCACCACGCTGACCTACGACGAGGTCTGGGACGCGATCCAGGACACCGACGAGGACCCGAACAACCCCGACGACGTCATCGAGCTCTACACCGGCACGAGCATCGCGAAGTCCGATCACGGCGGCAGCCTCGGCCAGTGGAACCGCGAGCACGTGTGGGCCAAGAGCCACGGCGACTTCGGCACCGCCTCGGGTCCCGGCACCGACATCGGCCACCTGCGCGCCGCCGACGTCCACGTCAACGACGAGCGCGGGAACCTCGACTTCGACGAGGGCGGTTCCGCGATCTCCGATGCCCCCGGCAACTACGCCGACTCCGACTCGTTCGAGCCGCGTGACGCCGACAAGGGCGACGTGGCCCGGATGATCCTGTACATGTCGGTGCGCTGGGACGGCGGCGACGGGTTCCCCGACCTCGAGGTGAACCAGCTCACCGGCAACGGCTCGGCGCCGCACATCGGCAAGCTCTCCACGCTGCTGGCGTGGAACGACGAGGATCCGCCCAGCGCGCTGGAGATCTCGCGCAACGAGAAGATCTACGACACCTGGCAGCACAACCGGAACCCGTTCATCGACCACCCGGAGTGGGCCGACGTCATCTGGGGATGACCCGTGACGTCATACGAGGTGGTCGCTTCGGCGACCACCTCGTATGACGTTGTGCCGTCCCGGCTACCTTCGAGGCCGTGAAGCCGCTGCTGCGCGCCTACCAGGTGCTGGCCACCGTCGTCGGGATCTCGATCGTCACCCTGCTGCTGGTGGGGGTGCCCCTGGAGCACCTGCACAACGTGTTCCCCGACCTGTGGCCCTCCCAGCTCGAGGTGGGCTCACCGCTGCAGCGGGTCGGCTACCACATCGACCTCTACCTCGGCACCGCCCACGGCTTCATCTACATGGTGTTCCTGCTGATCGCCTTCGCACTGGCGCTGCGCGCGAAGTGGCCGCTGCTGTTCACCGTGGTGACGCTGCTGTGCGGCACGATCCCGATCGTGTCGTTCTGGGCGGAGCTACGGGCGGTGCGCCGCGTCAAGGCGACGCACCCCGAGGTGGCCGAGCCGGCCGTTACGGCTTCGGGTCCGGCTTCTCGCTGACGTCGGTCTCGGTGGCCGGCTCGTCCGGCGTGGTGACCGCGTGCGGGCCCGACTCGGCGGCGTCGTCGCTGGCCGCCTCGCCCGGGGTGGCGCCGGCGGCGTCGTCGGCCGACGCCGCCTTCTTCCGCGCGGGGGCCGGGGGCTTGTTGGTGCTCTCGCCCGCGGCGGCGCTCGGCGCAGGGCGCGGCGAGGGCGGTGCCGGCGGGGTGTAGGAGGACTGCCACGGGTCGGCACCGTCGTTGGTGCGCAGCTTGCTGAACACGAACGCGCCCAGCCCGAGCAGGCCGCCGGCGAGCAGGACGGTGCGCAGCCGGTGCTTCTTCTTCGGCGGGTCGATCTCACCGCGGACGGCGGCGGCCGTGGCGGCGCCGCGGCGGGCGGCCTCGGCGCGGGCGTCGTCGAGGTACGGCCCGACCTTCTCCTGGGCCTTGTCGCGCGCGTCGGCCACGGCCGAGGTCACGGCGGGCACGACGTCGTCCTTGAAGCGCTTCTGGGCGTCCTCGAGCACCGGGCCCGCGGTCTGCTGGGCCTTCTTGCGCGCGTCGGCGATGACGGGACCCGCCTGCTTGCGGGCGTCCTCGAGCGCGGGGGCCACGTGGTCGCTCCAGGCGTCGGAGGCCTGGTCGATCAGGTCGGAGGCTCGGTCCTGCACGGTGTCGCGGACCTGGTCGAATCGGCTCTTCTTCCGGAACATGTCCCCATCCTGCCCCCACCCCACAGCCCGCGAAACCCCCGGGTGGGCGAAGCGGCCCGTCTTGGGGTTCATGGGAGGATCGAGGCATGAAGGCGACGCTGAAGACCAACCGCGGCGACGTGGTCGTGGACCTGTTCGAGAACCACGCCCCGAAGACGGTGGACAATTTCGTGGGGCTGGCCGAGGGCACCAAGGACTACCACGACGACGCCGGACGCAGCGGTGAGCGCTTCTACGACGGCCTGGGCTTCCACCGGGTCATCGAGGGCTTCATGATCCAGGGCGGCTGCCCGCTGGGCACCGGTACCGGCGGTCCGGGCTACCAGTTCGCCGACGAGTTCCACCCCGAGCTGCAGTTCGACCGCCCCTACCTGCTGGCGATGGCCAACGCGGGCCCGGGCACCAACGGCTCGCAGTTCTTCATCACCGTCGCCCCGACGCCGCACCTGAACCGGCGCCACACCATCTTCGGCGAGGTCACCGACCCCGCCAGTCAGCAGGTCGTCGACGCCATCGCCTCGACGCCGACCGGCGCGCGCGACGTCCCGGCCGACCCGGTGGTCATCGAGACCGTCGAGATCGACCGCGAGGGGTGAACCGCAGCTGAGCCAGCCCGACCCGACCGCGGGGCCCGCCGCCCCGCCGGTCTGCTACCGCCACCCGGACCGGGAGACCTGGATCCGGTGTCAGCGTTGCGACCGGCCGATCTGCCCGGACTGCATGCACGACGCCGCGGTGGGCTTCCAGTGCCCCGAGTGCGTCAAGCAGGGCGCCAAGCAGACCCGGCAGGGCAAGGGCACCTACGGCGGGGCCCGGGCGCTGGCGGTCGGTCAGACCACGATGACGCTGATCGGCATCAACGTGGTGGTCTTCGTGGCCATCGTGGCCACGGCCAGCACGGGGCGGGTGGTGGACGCCCTCGCGCTGCTGCCTGCGTCGGCCTTCGGCAACGGGCACCTGATCCGCGGTGTCGCCGACGGGGCGTACTGGCAGCTGTTCACCTCGCTGTTCACCCAGCAGGCCGTCTGGCACCTGGGCGCCAACATGTTCTCGCTGTACTTCCTGGGACCGATCCTCGAGCAGGTGCTGGGAAGGGCACGGTTCCTAGCCGTCTACCTCGGCTCGGGGCTGGTGGGCAGCGCGGCGGTGATGTGGTTCAGCGCCCCCAACGCCCAGACGCTCGGCGCCTCCGGGGCGATCTTCGGCCTCCTCGGCGCGCTGCTCGTAGTCGCGCTCAAGCAGCACCTCGACCTGCGGCAGATCCTGTTCTGGCTGGGCCTGAACCTGTTCATCACCTTCTTCGCCGGGCTCAACATCTCCTGGCAGGGCCACCTGGGCGGCCTGGTGGGCGGCATCGTGCTCACCGCGGCGGTGGTCTACGCGCCCCGCAAGAACCGTGAGTCGTGGCAGTGGACGGCGATCGGCGTCGTGGTGGTCGCCGCCCTCCTGGCCAGCGTCCTGCGCGCCAGCCAGCTCTGAGTCAGGCCACCGGAAGTTCTCCACATCCGTGGAAAACCCTGTGGGTAACTACAGGGGTGTAACTACTCCCACTTGGTGGCGTAGGAGAAGCCCACGGCCATGAAGGCCACGCCGACGAACAGGTTCTTCTGGCCGAGCTCGGCGAAGAGCGGGATCTGCGTGTCCGCGCCCACGAAGTAGAAGAAGACGACCCAGGCCAGCCCGATGAGGAAGCAGCCGAGCATGCCGACCACGACACCGCGGCCGCGGCCCAACGGCGTCGACTTGTGGGCGGCGACGATGAGTCCGAGGAAGAACAGCCCGAAGCCGATCAGGTAGTTCCAGTCCTTGAGGTCCGACATCCACGGGATCGGGTTCTTCGGCTCCTTCAGCCCCGAGGACTTGGTCCAATGGGCGTGGTCGTAGCCGAACTTGGTGTAGGTGAAGATCCAGGCGATCCCCACCACGACCAGCACGATCACGATCGCGCAGCGGACCAGCGAGGTCTCATACCCACTGATCCCGCGCAACTGCGGCTGCCTGGCCTTGACCTTCGACATGGCACAGCAGCGTACCGTTCCGCCCGTGACGACCCGCCATCTGCGACGCCACGCCCGGCGTGCGCTGACGTCGTGGCGACTGCTCGCCGTGGTGGCGTTCGTGGCGGCCGGAGCGCTGTTCGTGACCAGCTCCATCGACTCCAAGGGCGGCGACCTCCGCTCCAACAGCGTCACCGATCTGGGCACGCTCGTGCTCGGCCAGCGGCGCGACACCGACGCCGCGCAGCAGCGCGTCGCCCAGCTGAACCGCGAGGTCGACAGCCTCTCCCGGGCGGTCACCGGCAAGCAGGTCCAGGCGCTCCAGGCCAAGGCCGAGGCGCTGCAGGCACCCGCCGGACTCGATCCGATGTCCGGCGCCGGCGTCGAGGTGACGCTCACCGACGCTCCGGAGGACGTGACCGACAAGGCCATCGCCAAGGGCCACCCCGCCCTGGACACCTTGGTGGTGCACCAACAGGACCTGCAGGCCGTCGTCAACGCGCTGTGGCTGGGCGGGGCTCGCGGCATCTCGATCATGGACCAGCGGATCATCTCCACCACCGGCATCAAGTGCGCCGGACCGACCGTCATCCTCCACGGCGTGCCGTACTCACCGCCCTACGTCATCAAGGCGGTCGGCGACCCCACGGCGCTGCTGTCCGCCCTCGACGACTCCGACTACATCGACTCCTACCGCACCGTGGCCGACGCCTACGGCCTGGGCTACGACGTCGAGACCACCCGGGTGGCGCTCAAGGGCTACACCGGGACCTTGGAGCTGCGCTACGCGAAGCCGGCTGCCTGAGGCCGAGACGTCGGTGGGCTAGGGCGTCGGCGGAGTGGTCGGCGTCGAGCCCGGGGTGGTGGGGGTCTCGGTCGGGGTGTCGGTGGGGGTCGGGGTGGCCGTCGGGGTGCTCGGCGGCTGGTAGGTGGAGACCACGATCGTGATGGTCGAGCCCTGGTTCTCCGTGGTGCCGCCCTTGGGGCTCTGCTGGATGACGGTGCCGGCCGTCGCCTCGGTGGTGGCGTTCTCGATGACGCTGGGCTCGAAGCCCGCCGCCTTGATCAGCCGCTCGGCCTGCGCCTGGGTCTTGCCCACCACGTCGGGCACCTGCTGGGGGCCTTCGGAGACCGACAGCGTGACGTTGGTGCCGTCGGCCACCGACGTCCCGGCGCCGGGGTCCATCGCGGTGACCTGACCCTCGGGCTCGTCGGACTCGACGTTCTTCAGCGTCACCTCCAGGCCCAGCTGCTGCAGCTGGCTCTGGGCGTCGTCCTTATTCTGGCCCACCACGTCGGGCAGCTGGACGGCCGGCTTGCCGGTGGAGACGACTAACGCCACCGTCGAGCCCTCGTCCAGACTCTTGCCGGCAACGGGATCGGAGGAGATGACCGATCCCTTGGGCACGGTCTTGCTGGCCGCCTGGGTGACCTCGCCCAGCTTCAGGTCGTTCTGCTTCAGGGCCAGCTCGGCCTGCGCCTGCGTCAGGCCGACCAGCGAGGGCACCGCCGTCTGCGCCGGACCGTCGTCCTGCTTGAGCAGGCGCGGGCCGAAGATAGCGGCGGCGACGAGGATCGCCAGTAGCAGCAGTCCGAGCAGCACCATGGGCCACCGCTTGCGTGCCGGTGACTCCTCGGCGGCCGTCGGGGTGATCGGCACCGAGCCGGTCGAGGTCACCGTCGTCGGGGCCTCGACGGGCACCGCCGGTGCCGGGGCCTCGACCGGCTGGCCGGCCAGGTAGCGGTCGATGTCGGCCTTCATCGCCGCCGCGCTCTGGTAGCGCTGGGCCAGCGGCTTGGCCAGCGCCTTCATCACGATGGCGTCGATCTGCGGGTCGAGCTCGACGTCGTGCATCGACGGCGGGGCGGCGTCTTCGCGGACGTGCTGGTAGGCCACCGCGACCGGGCTCTCGCCGACGAAAGGCGGCCGGCCGGTCAGCAGCTCGTAGAGCAGGCAGCCGGTGGAGTAGACGTCGCTGCGGGAGTCGACCGCCTCGCCGCGCGCCTGCTCGGGGGAGAGGTACTGCGCGGTGCCGACGACGGCCGCGGTCTGGGTCATCGTGTTGTGCGCGTCGGCCATCGCCCGGGCGATGCCGAAGTCCATCACCTTGACGTCGCCGGTGGGGGTGAGCATGACGTTGCCGGGCTTGATGTCGCGGTGGATGATGCCGGCGCGGTGGCTGTAGTCGAGCGCACCCAGCACGCCGGAGGTGATCTCCATGGCCCGCTCGGGCAGGATCTTGCGACCCTCGCGCAGGATGTCGCGCAGCGTGCGGCCGGCGACGTACTCCATGACGATGTAGGGCTGCGCGACGTCGGTGCCGTCGCCCGACATCTCCTCGCCGGTGTCGTAGACCGAGACGATCGCGGGATGGTTGAGCGAGGCCGCCGACTGCGCCTCTCGGCGAAACCGCGCCTGGAAGGTCGGGTCGCTGGCGAGGTCGGTCCGCAGCCGCTTCACCGCGACGGTGCGGCCCAGGCGCACGTCGCGGCCCCTGCGCACCTCGGCCATGCCGCCCCGGCCCAGCATCTCGCCGAGCTCGTAGCGTCCGCCGACTTGGTGTCCGTTGCTGCTCACGGCTGGTCAACTGCTCCCGCTGGTCGGTGACGCCGTGGCGGAGGCGGTGGGCGTCGGGGTGGGCGTCGGGCTCGAGGTCTGGCTCGGGGTGGGGGTGCTGCTCGGAGTGCGGGTCGGGCGCTGGCTCGGTGTCCGCGACGGCGTCCGGCTGGGGGTGCGGCTCGGTGACCTCGACGGCGTCGTCGAGGGGGAGGTGCTGGTGGAGTCGGTGGGCGTGGCGGGCTGGTCGTCGTCGGTGCCGCCGCTGCGGTTGAGAAGGAGGACCACCACGACCACGACGGCGATCACCGCCACCGCCGCCAGGATCCACCACATGCTCGCCCCCGCAGCTCGCGAACCTCGGTCCGGCTCCGCATCGGCGGCGACCGGGCGCACCGGCTCGGCCGGCGGCACGGCGGGGAGCACCCGGGTGTGGCCGTCGTCGACCGCCGGGGCGGCCACCGGTACGGCGGCCTGGGTGGGGGCGTCGGCAGGGGGAGGCGGGACCGTGTTGCCCTGCAGCGCCTGCCCGAGCACCGCGGCGTCGCGGTAGCGCTGGGCGGGCTCCTTGGCCAGCGAGCGGCGGACGATCTCGCGGAGGTCGGCGGGCACGCCGGCCGGCAGCTCGGGCACGGCCGTGCGGATGTGGGCGAGCGCCGTGGCGACCGGGGTATCGGCCACGAACGGACGCCGCCCCGAGAGCAGCTCGTAGAGCACCACGCCGAGGGAGTAGACGTCGCTGGCCGGGGTGGCGCTCTCGCCGCGGGCCTGCTCGGGCGAGATGTAGTGCGGGGTGCCGATCATCTCTCCGGTGCCGGTCAGCCCCACGGCGTCGGCGGCGCGGGCGATGCCGAAGTCGGTCACCTTGACCCGGCCGTCGGGCAGCACCAGGACGTTGGCCGGCTTCACGTCGCGGTGCACCATGCCGATCGCGTGCGCCTGGGCCAGCGCGTCGGCCACCTGCGCCACCAGCTCGCGCGCCCGGTCGGGGGGCATCGCGCGGCCGGCCTGCAGGAGGTCGGAGAGCGGGCGGCCCCGGACCAGCTCCATCACCAGGAACGGCCGTGGTCCCTCGGCGGTCTGCTCCTCGCCGAAGTCGAAGACCGAGGCGATGGTCGGGTGGTGCAGCGAGGCGGCGTTGCGGGCCTCGGCGGCGAAGCGCTCGCGGAAGGTCGGGTCCTGCGCGAGCTCGGGCTTGAGCAGCTTGACCGCCACCTCGCGCCCCAGCACGGTGTCGCGGGCACGCCAGACCTCGCCCATGCCGCCGACGGCGATGCGCTCCTGGCGGACGTATCGGCCCGCCTCCTGGCTCCCACTCGTCGTCACTGACCCGCCACCGCCTCCATGACCGCCTTCGCGATCGGCGCGGCCAGGCCGCTGCCGGAGATCTCGTCGCGGTCGACGCCGGCGTCTTGCACGAGCACGGCGACGGCGACCTTCGGGTCGTCGGCCGGGGCGAAGGAGACGAACCAGGCGTAGGGCGGCCGGTTCGGTGCACTCTGCGCGGTGCCGGTCTTGCCGGCCACCTTCATCCCGGGGATCTGGGCGGTGGTGCCGGTGCCCTTGTCGACGACGTCGACCATCATGTCGGTGAGCTCGGCAGCGTCGGCCGGGCTGATCGCGTCCTTCGTCAGCGTCTGCGGCTCGGTCTTGTCCAGCGGCTCGAGGTCGGGGGACTGCACCTCGTCGACGAGGTAGGGCTTCATCACGGTGCCGTGGTTAGCGACCCCGGCCACGACCGTGGCCATCTGCAGCGGTGTGGCGGCGACGTCGAACTGGCCGATCGCCGAGAGCGCGGTCTGCGGCTTGTCCAGGTCGCTGGGGAAGACGCTGGTGGCCTGGCGGTTGGTGTCGTCGTCGAGGTCGGTGAACCAGCGCTTGTTGAAACCGTAGTCCTCGGCCTCGTCGCGCAGCTTGTCCTGGCCCAGCTTCAGGCCCAGCCAGCCGTAGGCGACGTTGCAGGAGACCTCGAGCGCCCGGGTGAGGGTGATCTTGTCGCCGCCGCAGGACTCACCGTTCTCGTTCTGCAGGTTCTTGGTGGTCAGCGGCAGGTCCAGGCTCCGTCCGCCCGGCACCTTCGAGCTCGGCGTCCGCCCGGCCTTCAGGGCAGCGGAGGTGGTGACGACCTTGAACGTCGACCCCGGCGGCAGCCGCAGCCCGATGGCCCGGTTGAGCATCGGCTGGAGCTTGGCCTGCTGCAGCTTCTCCTTGGCCTTCCCGGCGGCGGCGAAGTCGTGGGAGGCCAAGACGTTGGGGTCGTAGCCGGGGTTGGAGACCATCGCCAGGATCTTCCCGGTGGACGGCTCGATGGCCACCACCGCGCCCTGCACGTTGTTGCCGAGCTTGCGCAGCCCGTTGTAGGCGGCGTCCTGGGCCTTGGCGTTGATGGTCAGGCTGACGTTGCCCCCGCGGGTCTCGGCGTTGCCGACCAGGTCGATGACGCGGCGCACGAACAGCCGCGAGTCGCTGCCGGAGAGGATGGCGTCCTGCGTGGCCTCGATGCCGCCCTCGCCGTAGTCGCGGGAGAAGTAGCCGGTGATCTGGGCGTACTCGCGACCCTGCGGGTACTCGCGCTGGTAGTCGTAGCGGTCCTTGGACTTCACGCTCTGCGCGATGGCCTTGCCGTCGACCAGGATCGCGCCGCGCTCGCGGGAGAACTGCAGGTCGCGGATCCGTCGGTTGTCGGGGTGGGCCGAGAGCGAGGAGAGCGTGTCGGCCTGCCAGTACTGCAGGAAGGTGGCGTTGGCCAGCAGCAGGAGGAACAGCACCATGCAGAAGACCGAGAGGTTGCGGATCGGCTTGTTCATCGCAGGCTCACCACTTGGGTCGCGTCGGCGTCGTCACTCTCGGCGGCGAGCATCTCCGGTGGTGGCCGGCGGGCGTGGTCGGAGACGCGCAGGAGCAGCGCGATGATCGCCCAGTTGGCCACCAGCGAGGAGCCGCCGGCCGAGAGGAACGGCGTGGTCAGGCCGGTCAGCGGGATGAGCCGGGTGACGCCGCCGATGACGACGAAGACCTGCAGCGCGAACACCACGCCGAGCCCGACGGCGAGCAGCTTGCCGAAGGCGTCGCGGCAGACCAGGGCGGTGCGCAGCGCCCGCTCCACGATGAGGGCGTAGAGCAAGATGATCGCCATCACGCCGGTCAGCCCGAGCTCCTCGCCGAACGAGGGCAGGATGAAGTCCGACCACGACAACGGGGTCAGGTAGGGGCTGCCCTCACCGAGCCCGCGCCCGACGAGGCCGCCCCAGGCCATGCCGTACATGCCCTGGATGAGCTGGAAGGCCGCCGAGGCGTGGCCGAACGGGTCGAGCCAGCCCTCCACGCGCACCCGGACGTGGGCGACGGCGAGGTAGCCGGCGTAGGCGCCGCCGATGAACATGGCCGTGCCGACCACCAACCACCCGGGCCGCTCGGTGGCGACGTAGAGCATCACCAGGAAGAGGCCGAAGAACAGCAGTGAGGAGCCCAGGTCGTTCTGGAACACCAAGACGCCGAGGCTGATCAGCCACATCACCAGGATCGGGCCGAGGTCGCGGCCGCGGGGGAGGTCCACGAACAGCACGTGGCGCCCGGCCAGGGCGAGCGCGTCACGGTGCACCACGAGGTAGCCCGCGAAGGCGACCACGAGCAGCAGCTTGGCCACTTCGCCGGGCTGGAAGCTCAGGCCCCCGACCTGGATCCAGATCCGCGCGCCGAGCACCTCGCGGCCCACGCCGGGCACCAGCGGCAGCAGCAGCAGCACGATCGCGGCCAGGCCGCTGGTGTAGGTGTAGGCCTGCAGCCGCCGGTGGTCGCGCAACAGCCAGAGCACGCCGATGAACAGCACCACCCCCAGCGTCATCCACAGCAGCTGGGAGCTGGCGTAGTCGGTGTTCCGGGCGTGGTCGATGCGGTGGATCATCGCCAGGCCGAGCCCGTTGAGGGCGGAGACCACCGGCAGCAGCACCGGGTCGGCGTACGGCGCGGTGAGGCGGATGGTCACGTGGCAGGCGACGATCAGCAGGGTCAGCCAGCCGCCGTAGCGGATGATGTCGGTGGGCACCTTCCCCTCGGTGCCGATGCCCACGCAGGCGTACGCGCCCACGCCGACCACCAGCGAGAGCACGAGCAGGAACAGCTCCGCCCCCCGCCGGCGGCGGTGGACGAACCCCATGAAGGCTGATTCCGACATCAGCAGGCGGGGGTCGTCGGGCTGGTGGTGGGGCTGACGCTCGGGCTGGTGGCCGGGCTGGTGCTCGGGCCGGTCGCGGCACCGGGGGTCGGCGTGGCCGTGGGGGTGGGCGTGGCGCTGGGCGTCGTCGTGGCGGCGCTGGAGCAGTCGGCCTGTCCCTCCAGCCGGCGCAGCAGGGCGCGGGCGTCGGCCAGGCTGTCGGCGCTCATCCCGTTGCGCACCTGGCCCCGGTAGTAGGAGGGCAGGTCGGCGACGAGGGTGTCGCTGCGCTGGAGGACGTGGTGCAGCGAGACGACCGGCAGGTCGGCGGGCACGCCCTGGTAGATGGCGACGTAGCCCGCGGCCGGCTTGATGAAGTACTGCTTCTGGCTCCACCGGTACGCCGCCGTTGCGGCCACGTAGAGCACCGCGACGACGATCAGGATCACCACGAGCCGGCCCAGCCAGGCGAACCGGTGCGGCGCCCGGGGCGCGTAGCGGATGGTCTCGGGATCGGTGACGATGCCGTGCGGGGCCGGGCCGCCGTCCGCGGCGGCGGGCACGGCCTCCAGCTCGCCGGTGTCGGCCTTGCGCGGGCGCCGGCGCGAGAGGCCCTTGCGGCGCTCGGCGGCGGCGCCGACGACGACCGGGCCGACCGCGATGGCCTGGGTCTCGTCGGGGTCCTCCGCGGCGGTGTCGATGACGTCGGCGGCCACGACGGTGACGTTGTCGGTGCTGCCGGCCTCCAGCGACTCGCGGACCAGGTCCTGTGCCGCCTTCTCCACCGTGCCCTGCCCCAGCACGAGGGCCAGCGCGGCGTCGTCGAGGGCGCCGCTGGCGCCGTCGCTGCACAGCATGATCCGGTCGCCGGCGCGGACGTCGACGAAGAACAGGTCGGGCTCGCTCTCGTGCACCCCGTCGACCGCGCGCAGGATGAGGTTGCGGTGCGGGTGCACGCGCGACTCCTCCTCGGTGATGCGGCCCTCGTCGATGAGGCTCTGGACGAAGGTGTGGTCGGTGGTCAGCCGGGTGATCTCTCCGTCGCGCAGCAGGTAGCCGCGGGAGTCGCCGACGTGGCCGATCGCCAGCCGGGCACCGTCGAAGACCGCGAGGGTGACCGTGGTGCTCGTGGTCTCGAGCTCGGGGTACTGCTCGGTGAGGTCACCGATGCGGCGGTGGGCGGCGTCGATGGTGGCGGCGACGGTCCGGGTGAGGTCGGCGTCGTCGGGCCCCTGTGGGGGCTCGACGTCGAGTGCCTTGAGCTCGGCGATCGCGGCCGAGCTGGCGACGTCGCCGCGCGCCGAGCCGCCCACGCCGTCGGCCACCGCGAGCAGGTGCGGCCCGGCGTAGCCGGAGTCCTGGTTGTCCTTGCGCACGCGACCGACGTCGGAGACGGCGGTGTAGCGCAGCCTCAGCACCGTGGCGGGCGCCTGCGGGGCGTCGGGCGGGGTCTGCGAGGGGTGATCGGAGGTCACTTGCGCAGCTCCAGCACGGTCTTGCCGATGCGGACCTGGCTGCCGAGCGTGAGCGTGGTGGGCTGGGTGATCCGGGTGCTGCCGACGTAGGTGCCGTTGGTGGAGCCGAGGTCCTCGACGTACCACTGGTCGTCGTTGCTGGCGATGCGGGCGTGCCGGGTCGAGACGTAGTCGTCCTCGAGCCGGATGGCGGCGTCGCTGCCGCGCCCGATGAGCAGCGGCGCCTGGGCCAGCGAGACCACCTCGCCGCTCTGGCCACCCTCGACGATGGTGACGTTGGTGGGGTCGCCGCGTCGGGGCTTGGCCTTCTTCGCGGCCCGCCCGCGCGGGCGGCGCGCGGTGCCGCGCTCGGCCTCCTGGCGGGCGGCGCGGGCGCCGAAGATGTCCGAGCGGATCACCGAGACCGCCGATAGCACGAAGATCCACAGCACCGCCAGGTAGGCGAAGCGGATCAGCAGCAGAGTCAGCTCAGACACCGGCGCCACCCACCAGATGCAGGGTCATGGTCGTGTTGCCGATGCGCAGCTGGGCGCCGTCGGCCAGTCGCGCCGACTCGGTCTTCTTGCCGTTGACCGAGATGCCGTTGGTCGACCCGAGGTCGTGCACGCTGATCCGCACCCCGTCGGCATCGTCCTCCACCCGCAGCTCGGCGTGGCGGCGCGAGACACCGGGGTCGGTGATGCGCAGGTCGGCGTCGTTGCCGCGGCCGATGACGATGCCCGGCGGCAGCAGCGGGTGGCGACGCCCGTTGACCTCCAGCGTCGCCGCGGCCCGGTTGACCTGCGTGGCCGTCGGGTCGCCGGCGGGCGAGCTGACCTGGCTCAGCGCCTGGCTGCGGACCCGGAACCGGCCGGTGGTGAGGTCCTCGGCCGCCTCCAGCTGCACCTGCACCGGGCCGGTGAAGACGTAGGACTGGTTGGCGGCGTGGTCGCGCAGCAGCCCGGTGAGCTCGCTGGTCAGCGCCGGACCCAGCTGCTCGAGGCGGTCCAGGTCGGTGCGGGCGAGCTCGACGTGGAAGGTGTTGGGCACCAGCCGTCGGTCGCGGCTGAGGATCTGGGCGGAGTTGTCGACCTCGCGCGCGAGCGCGGAGGAGATCTCGACCGGCTGCACGGCGCTGCGGAAGGTCCTGGCGAAGACTCCGGAGATGAGCTGCTCGAGGCGGTCCTCAAAGCGACGCAGCCCGCCCATCGGAACCTCCTCGCGGTGCGTCTCGGGGGTGGTGGACTCGGGGCCTGGGCCCAGGTCGCGGCTGGACCAGAACCCCCGACCTTGCCACGGCAGTGATGATCGTAGCCAACTGCCCCGGTCGTGCCGGGGATGCTGGTTTGGGGCGTCGACACGGCGACTGTTAGCCTGTCGGTCGCTTCTGGCGCGAGTGGCGGAATAGGCAGACGCGCACGGTTCAGGTCCGTGTGCCCGAAAGGGCGTGGGGGTTCAACTCCCCCCTCGCGCACCACGATCGAGGCCCCTGCTCCCGGATGATCCGGGGCAGGGGCCCTCGTCGCGTCAGGCGCCGGTTCAGGCGTCCGTCCGGGGTGCGTAGCGCTGCTCCAGCTGCTGCACCTCCGGCAACCCGATCAGGTCGGTGAAGCCGTCGAAGGTGGGCAGCCGGTCCATGGCCGCCTGCGGGCCGCCGTCGCGCGCGATGGTGGCCAGGACGTCTTGGACCGCGGTGGTCGCCGCGAGCAGGGTGGCGATCGGGTAGAGCACGAGCGCGAAGCCCAGCTCGGCGATCTCCTCCAGGGAGAGGGGCGGGGTGCGCCCGCCCTCGGCCCAGTTGAACACCAGCGGCGCGACGCCGGCGAGCTCGCGGGCCACGGTGGCGATGTCCTCGGCACTGGTGGGCGCCTCCACGAACAGCACGTCGGCGCCGGCGGCCGCGTAGGCGTGGGCCCGCTCGATGGCCGCCTCGAGGCCGTGGACGGCCGCCGCGTCGGTGCGAGCGATGAGCACCAGGTCCTCGTCGCGCCGGGCGTCGGCGGCCGCGCGGATCTTGCCGACCATCTCGGCCGTCTCGATGACGGCCTTGCCGCTCATGTGCCCGCACTTCTTGGGCATCACCTGGTCCTCCAGGTGCAGCCCGGCGACACCGGCCTGTTCGTAGGAGCGCACCGTGCGGACGACGTTGATCGCGTTGCCGTAACCGGTGTCGGCGTCGGCGATCACCGGCCGCTCGACGGCGTCGACGAGGCGCCGGGCGTGGTCGGCCATCTCGGCACCGCCCAGGAGGCCCACGTCGGGCCGGCCCAGCAGCGAGGCCGTCGTCCCGAAGCCGGTCATGTAGACCACCTCGAAGCCGGCCTGCTCCACCAGGCGGGCCGACAAGGCGTCGTAGGCGCCCGGAGCGATGGTGGGTCCGGGAGCGGCCAGCAGCTGGCGCAGCTGTCGGCGTGGGCTGGCCGGACCGGTCAAGAGGTCGCCCATGAGGGGCTCCTTCCGTATGTCGCGCAGGTGTCGTGCATGCAACATCGAGCAGCATCGCCGCGTGACCCTTGTCCCACGGGGTCGCCGCCCCTAGATTGCACACAATCCTAGGCCCGGGAGGACCAGTGACGACCAGCGCGACATCCGCGGAGCGAGTAGCCGCACTGGTGCGCGACATGATCCTCGACGGCCGGCTGACCTCGGGCTCGCGGCTGGCGGAGACCGAGCTGGCCCGCTCGCTGGGCGTCAGCCGGACGCCGGTGCGTGAGGCGCTGGGACGCCTGGACGCCGAGGGCCTGGTCGAGCAGGTGCCCAACCGCGGGGCGCGGGTGGCCAGCTGGTCGGTAGCCGAGATCGAGTCGGTGTTCGAGCTGCGCTCCGCGTTGGAGCCCCGGCTGACCGGGGCTGCGGCGCTGGCGGCCCAGGAGGAGGACATCCTCGTGCTGAGCGAGCTGGCCGAGCAGATGCTGGCGGTGGGACTGCCCGGCCCCGACCAGGACCTGGACGCGCTGGTGCCGCTCAACCGCGCTTTCCACGACCACCTGGTGCGCATCGCCGACCAGCCCGCCCTGGCCGCCGCCCTCGCCACGGCGCTGCGCACACCGCTGCAGCGTCGCAACTTCTCCACCTACGACGAGCCGACGCTGCGGCGCAGCCTGGCCCACCACGTCGAGATCGTCGACGCGCTGCGGGCCCGCGACAGCACCTGGGCCCGGGCGGTCATGACTTCTCACATCCACAACGCGCGGTCCGTCATGGTCCGCGCCGCCACCGATCAGCAGGAGGAGTCCCGATGAGCTATCGACTCGGCGTCGACGTCGGCGGCACGTTCACCGACGTGCTGCTGGTGGAGGAGGGCAGCGGCGCGACCTGGCGGGCCAAGACCGCCTCCACCCCCGCGGACCAGTCGGTCGGGGTGCTCAACGGCATCCACCAGGTCTGCGAGGCGGCCGGCATCTCGCTGGCTGAGGTGGCGCAGGTCCTGCACGGGACCACCGTGGCCACCAACGCCATCTTGGAGGGCAAGGGGGCCCGGGTCGGGCTGGTCACCACCGAGGGCTTCCGACAGGTGCTGCAGATCGCCCGGTCCTACGTGCCGGGCGGGCTGGCCGGTTGGATCATCTGGCCCAAGCCCGAGCCGCTGGCCGCGCTCGAGGACACCGTCGAGGTGCGCGGCCGGCTGGGCAGCGACGGGACGGTGATCCGCGAGCTCGACGAGGACGACGTCCGCACCCAGCTGGCCCGGCTCGAGGGCGTCGAGGCCCTGGCCGTCTCGCTCATCAACTCCTTCGCCAACCCCGACCACGAGAAGCGGGTCGCCGCGATCGCCGCGGAGGTGCTGCCCGGCGTCGTCGTCTCGGTGTCCTCCGACGTGCTGCCGGAGATGCGCGAGTACGAGCGCTCGGTCACCACGGTTGCCAACGGCTACGTGCAGCCCCAGGTGCGCCGCTACGTCTCGAACCTCGGCGAGCAGCTGCGCGAGGGAGGGGTGAGCGGCGAGCTCTCCATCCTGCGCAGCGACGGCGGGCTCTCGGCCGCCGCGCTGGCCAGCCAGGCCCCCGTCACCATGCTGCTCTCCGGCCCGGCCGGCGGGGTGACCGGCGCGGTGTGGACCGCCGAGCAGTGCGGCTACTCCGACCTCATCACCTTCGACATGGGCGGCACCTCCACCGACGTCGCCCTGGTGCAGGGCCTCTCGCCCCGCATCGGCCGCGAGACCAACGTCGGCGACCTGACCGTGCGGGCCTCCTCGGTCGACGTCCGCACCGTCGGCGCGGGCGGCGGCTCGATCGCCCACGTGCCCGAGCTGACCAAGGCGCTGCGGGTGGGACCCCAGTCCTCGGGTGCCGACCCCGGCCCCGCGGCGTACGGCAAGGGCGGCACGGAGCCGACCGTCACCGACGCCAACGTGGTGCTCGGCTACCTGCCGGCCGACCTGGCCGGCGGCGAGATCACCCTCGACGTCGAGGCGGCCCGCAGCGCGGTGGGCTCGGTGGCCGAGTCGATGGGCCTGGGGTCCGTGGAGGCGGCCGCTGCCGGCATCGTCGACATCGTCAACGAGAACATGCTCGGCGGGCTGCGGCTGGTCTCGGTGCAGCAGGGCTTCGACCCGCGCGACTTCGCGCTGGTGGCCTTCGGCGGCGCCGGACCGCTGCACGCCAACGCCCTCGGCGTGCTCACCGGGGCCTGGCCGGTCATCATCCCGCCCTCGCCCGGCGTGCTGTGCGCGTTGGGCGACGCCACCACGAGCCTGCGCGACGAGGCGGCCCGGACCGTGCTGCGCCCGTTCGGCGACCTCAGCGGCGACGAGCTCGTCGACCTGCTGCGCGAGCTGGCCGGCGACGCGGGCGCCCGGCTGGGCGAGCAGGGCGTATCGGCGGAGGAGCAGAACGTCGGCTACCAGGTCGACGTGCGCTACCACGGGCAGGGTTTCGAGATCCCGATCACGATCGACGCGGCCTGGCTCGAGGACGCCACGACGGCGCTCGAGCGGCTGGGCGGCGCCTTCGACGCCGAGCACGAGCGACTGTTCTCCTTCCTCCTCTCGGTCGACCACGAGCTGGTCAACGCCCGCGCCACCGTCACCGGCCCTCGTCCCGAGGTCGCGGCGGTGAAGCTGGAGCCCACCGACGGGCTGCCGCCGGGCCGCCCGCACGAGATGTACGTCGCGGGCCAGCGGGTGAGTGCGCTGACCTACGAGCGCGACTCGCTGCGGGCCGGCGACCTCGTGCCGGGCCCGGCGGTCATCACCGAGATGGACTCCACCACCGTCGTGCTGCCCGGGCACCAGGCGGAGGTCCACCCGTCCGGGAGCCTACTCATCACACCCACCACCAGCACCTCGTCCAGCACGGAGGCCTGAGCCATGGCAACGATCGTCGAGACCGCCACCGGGAGCGTCGAGAGCACCGACGTCGACCCGGTCACGCTGGACCTGATAGAGAACGCGCTGCGCAACGCGCGCTACGAGATGGACGAGGTGCTCTTCCGCACCGCCCTGTCGCCGGGCATCCGCGAGCAGCACGACGAGTTCCCGCTCATCGCCGACCCCGCGGGGAAGATGGTCGTCGGCCAGTTCGGGCTCTCCATCCCGGACTTCCTCGACGGCTTCGACGGCACGATCGAGGAGGGCGACGTGCTGCTCACCTCCGACCCGTACGCCTGCGGCGCGGCCATCAGCCACGCCAACGACTGGCTGGTGGTGGTGCCGATCTTCCACGAGGGCCGTGTCGTCGGCTGGGCCTCGATGTTCGGCCACATGTCCGACGTCGGCGGCAAGACGCCGTCGTCGATGCCCACCGACGCCACCACCATCTACGAGGAGGGCGTGGTCATCCCGCCCTTCAAGCTCTACGCGAAGGGCGTGCTGAACGAGGACGCGCTGCGGGTGGTGCTCAACCAGGTCCGTGTGCCGGACTGGAACCGCGCCGACCTCAACGGGCTGGTCGCCGCCTGCCGCACCGCGAGCCGCCGGGTGGTCGAGATGTGCGAGCGGTTCGGCACCGCCACCTACCTCTCCGCGCTCGAGGCACTGCTGCAGCGCAACCACGACGCGATGAAGATCCTGCTCGCGGCCGTCTTCGAGGAGGGACGCACGCTCAGCTTCACCGACTACATCTGCGACGACGGCGTGGGCAACGGGCCCTACGAGCTGGTCATCTCACTGACCCGCACCGGCGACAAGGTGCACATCGACTTCACCGGCTCCAGCCCGCAGGCGGTGGGGCCGATCAACTACTACATCAACGAGAACCTCACCCGGATGTTCTTCGGGATCTACATGATCACCGTGGCCGACCCGCAGATCCTGTGGAACGACGGCTTCTACCCGCTGGTCGACGTCACCATCCCCGACGGCTCCTACTGGAAGCCCAAGCACCCCGCCGCCCTGTCCGGCCGCAACCACGGCATCGGCCGCGTCTTCGACCTCTTCGGCGGGCTGCTGGGCCAGACCAACCCGGCGCTGCTCAACGCGGCGGGGTTCTCCTCCAGCCCGCACTTCATGTTCAGCGGCCGGTACTCCGAGGGCGAGCGCGCTGGCGAGTGGTTCCAGCTGTACTCCATCGGCTTCGGTGGCATCCCGGGTCGCCCGCTCGGCGACGGCCCGGACGGCCACTCGCTGTGGCCGAGCTTCGTCAACATCCCGTGCGAGTACCTGGAGTCCTACTACCCGTTGCGCATCGAGCGGTGGGAGACGGTGGCCGACACCGGCGGCGCCGGGCTGCACCGCGGCGGCAACGGCGTCGACGTGGCCTACGTCTTCGAGGAGGCCGGCGCCATCGCGATCCACGACGACCGGTGGCTGACCTACCCCTGGGGCGTGAACGGCGGGCACCCGGGCGCACGCGGCACCAAGTGGATCGAGCGGCTGGACGGCACCCGGCAGGTGCTGCCCTCCAAGTGCCACGACGTGCCGGTGGCAGCCGGCGAGGTGCTGCACTTCGTCACCTGGGGCGGTGGGGGCTGGGGCGACCCGCTCGAGCGCGACCCCGACCTCGTCGCGCTGGAGGTGCGGCGCGGGCTGGTCACCGCGCCCGGGGCCCGGCGCTACGGCGTCGTCGTCGACGAGGAGGGCGTGCTCGACGCGAGCGGCACCGAGCAGCTGCGCGAGCAGATGCGATCCGAGCGGCCCGAGGAGCTCCCCGTGTTCGACATGGGCCCCTCCATCGACGAGCTGCTGGCCCGGTGCGAGGAGGAGACGGGCCTGCCGGCCCCGAAGCGTCCGGTCTGGACGTGAGCGCCGGAGCGCACGGGGACGCGTTCTCGGGCCGGATCGGGTGGGGCACCAGCCCGGCGCTGCTGGTCATCGACCTATGCCGGGCCTACACCGAGGCCGACGGTCCCTTCGCGCTCCCCGGCGCCGAGGAGGTGGTGGCGGCGAACCGACGCCTGGTCGGTGCCGCCCGCCGTGCGGGCGTCCCCGTGCTGTGGACCGCGGTGCGCTACGCAGCCGACCTCCACGACGCCGGCTGGTTCGGCGTGAAGGTCCCCGCGCTGCGCGCCTTCGCCGACGGCGAGCCGGGCGGGTGGGGCGAGCTGACGCTGCCGCCCGAGCCGGGGGAGCCGGTGGTGGTCAAGCAGCACGCCTCCGGGTTCGCGGGCACCGACCTGGCCGACCGGCTGCACGAGCTGGCGGTCGACACCGTCGTCGTCAGCGGCGTGTCCACCTCGGGCTGCGTCAGGGCGAGCGCCACCGACGCGATCGCCGCCGGCTTTAGGCCGGTGGTCGTCGCCGACGCCTGCGGCGACCGCTCGCCGCGGCTGCACCAGGACAACCTGCGTGACCTCGACGCCAAGTACGCCGACGTCGTAGACCTCGCTGAAGCCGAGGCCGAGCTGATCAGCGGAACTCGCGCAGGCTCTCCTCGAAGCTGGGGCTGAGCAGACCCAGGTCGCGCAGGCTGGAGGCGGTGTCGCGCACCGTCTTCTCCACGGGCCGGGGTTGCCACCCGAGCAGCCGCTGGGCCACCGAGGCGTCGGCCGGTCGCGGGTCGCCCATCGTCTCGGCCAGCTCGACCAGCTCGGGGGCATCCTTGCGCGAGGCCCAGCGCGGCACCTTCACCGAGCGCACGCCCATCTGCTTGGCCACCGCGCTGAGCGCGACGGGCTCACCGGAGGTCGCCACGAAGCGGCGGCCGGCGGCGTCGGGGTGCGTCATCGCCCGCAGCGCGAGGTCGGCGAGGTCACGGACGTCGAGCAGGTTGCTGCGCACCGGACCCACGAAGGGCAGCCCGCCCTTGAGCATGGTCAGCGCGATCCGACCGGTCAGCGGCGGCTCCTTGCTGAGCACCGGCCCCCACAGCGTCACCGGAGCGAGGACGACCAGCTCGAGACCTTCGGCCCCGACGGCGTCCCAGGCGGCCCGCTCGGCGAGCGTCGAGGTCCGCTGGGACTCGGTGACGCCGGCCCCGTCGACGTCGGTCCAGTCGGCCTCGGTGAAGGGCGCGGACCGCTCGGGCTGGCCGTAGGCCACGGCACCGAAGCAGGAGACCAGCACCACCCGGCGCACACCGGCCTCGCGGGCCGCGGCCAGCACCCGCCGGACGCCGTCGACCGACGGGCTCGCGGCGTGGACGACGTAGTCGGCGTCCTCGAAGGCGTCGGCCCAGCCCTCCTCGGAGCCGAGGTCGGCCACCTCCACCTCGAGCTCGTCGACGATGTCGGGATTGACGCCACCGCGCTTGGCCAGCGCGATCGCGACCTGCTCCTGCTCGGGCGTGCGCACGGTGACCAGCACCTCGTGCTCGTCGTCGCGCATCAGCCTTGCCGCCACATGGGCGCCCACGAAACCGGTCCCGCCCGTCACCACCACACGTTCCACGACCTCAGAGCATGGCACCAGGCTCGCCAACCCCGCTCGGCGCGGGCACCGCTGTGATTTGCTACCCCTGCGTAACGCCGATCACGCCGACGACGAGGAGCAGCATGGGCGAGCCGGAGCGGCCGGAGGAGAACCCCCTCCTGTGGCAGTTCCTCAAGCACGTCGCCATGGGTCCGGCGCTACGCGTGCTGGGTCGTCCGTTCGCCGAGGGCGTCGACAACATCCCCGAGACCGGCGGCGTCATCTTGGCCAGCAACCACCTCGCCGTCGTCGACTCCTTCTACCTGGGCCTGATGACCAAGCGGCCGATCTGCTACCTGGCCAAGCAGGAGTACTTCGAGGGCAAGGGCACCCGCGGCGCGGTCGTGCGCTGGGCGTTCACCAACCTCAACCAGATCCCCGTCGACCGCGCCGACGGCGAGCAGGCCGACGCCTCGCTGAAGGCGGCCGCGCGCGTGGTCGAGGAGGGCCGGGTCTGGGGCGTCTATCCCGAGGGCACCCGCTCCCCGGACGGCCGGCTCTACAAGGGCCGCACCGGCGTCGCGCGCGTGGCGGCGCTGACCGGCGCCCCGGTGGTGCCCGTCGCGATGATCGGCACCCGCGAGGCTCACCCGCCCGGCCACCGATTCGTGCGGTTCCACAAGGTGGGCATGCGCTTCGGTGAACCGATGCAGTTCGCCGACACCGGCAAGGAACCCGCCCGCGAGGAGCTGCGTGCCTTCACCGACCAGGTGATGAAGGAGCTGCAGCGGCTCGGGGGCCAGGAGTACGCCGACGAGTACGCGCCGCGGAGCACCCACAAGCGCGGGGTGTTCGGGTAGCGGAAGCTCTCGACCATTCCCCGCACGTGCGGGGAATGACCGCGGCCTAGTCCCCGCCGCCGTCCACGGGCGGCTCGCCCTCGTCGGCCGGACGCCGCACCAGGTCGTCGCGGCCGGGGCCGATGCCGGCGGCGAGCAGCTGGCTGTTGGGGATGCGCATGATCTCGGGCGCCGCGTCGAGCACCGGGACGCGCAGGCTGGTGTAGAGGAGCCCGACGTCGGTGACGGTGCCGGTGTGGGGGCCGTTGATGGCACCGGAGTAGACCGTGATCGAGTCGCCGGCGGCGTAGGGGCGGGCGAGCAGGAGGACGATGCCGGCGAAGAAGTTGCCCAGCGTCTGCTGGGCGGCGATGCCGATGACGACGCCGGTCACGGCGCCGCCGACCAGGAACTGGCTCAGGTCGACGCCGACGACGTCGAGGACCGCCACGACCACCAGCAGGTAGCCGACGACCTGCAGCATGACGCGCAGCGGCGCCGCGGCCGCCGAGCCGGCCCGCGCGGTGACCTTGGCCGAGACCTCGTTGGAGGCCGAGCGGGTGGCCGCGACGCCGAAGACCAGCACCACCAGGGCGCAGCCGAAGGAGACCACGCGCAGCCGGTCCAGCGTGGGGTGGTCGCGGTCGAGCTCGTGACCGACTGCGAGCGCCACCAGCGCCACCACCGAGCAGGCGACGGCGCGGCGCAGGTCCAGCTCGATGCGGCCCTCGAGCCGGCGCAGCGTCCGCCTCACGGCGTCGCCACCCCCGAGGGGGCCGGCTCCGGGAGGCCGCTCAGCCCGTCGAGACCGACGAAGGTGTAGCCGGCCCGCTGGTACATCTCGATGATGCGGGGGAGCGCGGCGACGGTGTTGCCGCGGTAGGAGGAGACCACCGAACCCGGTTCGTGGCTGGCCTTGCCGTCGTGCAGCAGCACGATCGGATGGCGCTGCTGGAGACCGACGGCGGCGTTGCGCACGATCGTGTGCACCCACGACCGCGAGTGCTGCGGCGGACCGTCCCAGTCGTCGGTGCCGACGCTCCACATCACCACCGACATCCCCAGCGCGTGCGCGGTCGGCAGCAGCGCCGGGGACTTGTTGCCGCCGGGCGGACGCATGAAGCAGGTGGCCCGGCCCGCGAGCCGGCGCTGCAGCCGTCCGGTGCTGCGCAGCTCGTGCTCGAGGTAGGCGGCGCTCCAGCCGCCCTTCACGTTCTCGGGGTACTCGTGGTGCCAGGTGTGGTTGCCCAGCAGATGACCCTCGGCCACCACCCGCCTGGTCAGTCCGGGGTGCTCGGAGACGTGCAGGCCGGTCTCGAAGAAGGTCGCGCGCACCCCGAAGCGGCGCAGCACGGCCAGGATGCGGGGCGTGAACCGGGAGGGACCGTCGTCGAAGGTGAGCGCCACGGTCTTCTCAGGAGTCGGCGCCCCCGTCGGACCCAGCGCTCGCGGCGCCCGGTGGACGTAGCCCGGCTTCGGCGTCGGGCACCCTGCCGGGACGGCGCTGCTGGCGGTCGGCACGCAGAGCACGCTAGCGGTGAGCAGCCCGGTGGCGAGGAGCATCACGGGCGACCGCACGGGGGCCAGCGTAGGTGGCTGGCACACTGGAGCCATGAGCATCCCCGGGCGCGTTCCGCCGAGCCTGAACCCGTTGCAGCTGGAGTTCCCCCAGTCGCTGGCGGTCTACGACGACTACGCCGCGGCGCAGAAGACCGTCGACTTCCTCTCCGACAACAAGTTCCCGGTGGAGCAGTGCATGATCGTCGGCACCGACCTCAAGCGGGTCGAGCGGATCACCGGACGACTCACCTACAACAAGGTCGCCCTCGGCGGTGCCCTCTCGGGACTGTGGCTCGGTGTCTTCGTCGGCCTGCTCTTCTCCTTCTTCACCTCCGGCAACGGCCTGGTGCAGATCCTCTCGACGGCGATCCTGGGCCTGCTGTTCGGCATCGTCTGGGCGGTGCTCGGCTACGCCGCGACCCGTGGCCAGCGCGACTTCTCCTCGGTGACCAGCGTCGTCGCCACCCGCTACGAGGTGCTGGTCGAGCACAAGTCCGCCGCGCAGGCCCGCGAGCTGCTGGCCAACCTGCCCGGCGCGCTGCCCAACCCGTTCGCCTGAGCGTGCCCGCAATTCGCCGCAGGTGCGGGGAATTCTTTTCGACTCCTGAGCCTGTTGGGTCGGTTGTGGCCCCCGCGGCGGGTAGGACTTTCCCATGACCTCCGTCCGCCGCGGCCTGATCGCGGGTGCCGTCGGCACCGTCGTCCTCGACCTCGTCACCTACGCCGACATGGCGCTGCGGGGTCGCCCGGCCAGTGAGGTGCCGGCGCAGCTGGTCGACGCCGTCGCGGCGTCGCTGGGCACGCAGGTGCACGGCGAGGAGCGCCACGAGGCGCTCGGGGCGCTGGCGGGCATCGCCACCGGCGTCGGCGTCGGTGTCGTGGTCTCGGTGGCGCGCCGGCACGGCGTGCGGCTCTCGGGACTCACCGGGCCGGTGGTCACCGGAGCTTTGGCGATGGCGGCCTCCGACCTGCCGGTCGCACTGCTGGGGGTGAGCGACCCGCGCGAGTGGTCGAGCAGCGACTGGGCCAGCGACGCCCTGCCGCACCTGGCCTACGGCACCGCGACCCACCTCACGCTGCGCTCGTGGGAGAAGCGGGCCGAGGAGACTCCGGCCGGTCGTCCCTCGGCCGGCCTGGTCGTGCGCTCGTTCCTGCTCGGTGCCGCCACGGGCTGCCGCAGCTCCTTGGGCCTGGTCGGTGCCGCGCTGTCGTCGGGCGGCCGGCTCGCCCGTGCGGGTGCCGGCGCCGCCCTGGTCGGCGAGCTGGTGGCCGACAAGCTGCCCGTCGCACCGGCCCGTACCGAGCCGCCGGGCCTCGTCTCGCGCTTCGGCGCCGCGGCCATCGGCGCCGGTGCCATGGCGGCCGCCGACGAGGTGACCGTGGATCTGCCCGTCGCGGCCGCGGCCGTCGGCGCCTGGGTCGGCACGACCGCGGGGCTCGCCTGGCGCGAGGCCGCCGCGGACCGGATGTCGGACTGGCAGGCGGCCGCGATCGAGGACGTCGTGGCGGTCGGGCTCGCCGTGCTGGTCAGTCGCCGCCGGGGTCGTCCAGCACGTTGAGCCGGCGCAGCACCCGCTCGTGCGCGGGGCTGACGTCGTGCAGCCGGACCTCCACGCCGCGTCGCTCCAGCTCGCGCCGGGCGCCGGCCAGCACGTGCGCGCCGGTAGCGTCGACGGCGCTCACCCGCGCCATCCGCAGCTCCACCACGCGAACGTCGCCGACCTCGCCCAGCGTCTGCAGGACGTCGTGGGCCGCGGCGAAGAACAGCGGACCGTCGAGGTGGAAGGCCAGGTGCTGGTCGCTGACGTGCTCGGGCACCAGTCGGGCGCTGCGGGCGGTCTGACGCAGCCCGAAGAAGCCGGCGAGCACCAGACCCACGACCACGGCCGTCACCAGGTCGAAGGTGACGGTGGCGACGGCGGTGACCACGAGCACCACGGCGTCGCCGCGGGTCGCGCTGAGGAGGGCGGCGAGGCTGGAGACGCGCACCATCTGCACGGCGGTGGCGATCAGCACTCCGGCCAGCGCCGCCAACGGGATGCGACCGACCAGCGGGGCGGCCAGCAGCACGACGGCCAGGAGCACCAGTGCATGGGTCAGGGCCGCGAGCCGCGAGGTGGCGCCGGAGCGGACGTTGACCGCGGTGCGCGCGATCGCGGCCGTGGCGGGGATGCCGCCGAACAGCGGCGTCACGAGGTTGGCCAGCCCCTGTCCGACGAGCTCGCGGTCGGGGTCGTGAGCCGGTCCGCCGCTCATGGCGTCGGCGACGGTGGCCGAGAGCAGGCTCTCCAGGGCCGCCAGCGCAGCGACGGCCACCGCTGGGAGCACGAGCTGGTCCAGCGCGCCGAGCGAGACCGTGGGCAGGTGCGGAGCCGGGAGCGAGCCCGTGATGTGACCGATCGAGCGGGCGCCGAGGTGGAGCGCGAGGTTGGCGAGCGTCGCGACGGCGACGGCGGTCAGGGCGATCGGCAGCCGGGGAGCGGTGCGCGATCCGACGAGCACGACGGCCGCGACCACGGCCGTCATCACCGGCGCGACGAGGTCCGGAGCGTGCAGCCACGCCCGGACCCCGCGCGTCAGCAGTCCCAGCACGTGCTCGGAACCGACGTCGACACCGAGCGCGGCGGGCACCTGCTGCAGCGTGATGATCACAGCGATGCCGACCGTGAAGCCCTCGACGACCGGCAGTGGCACGTAGCGCATGGTTCGGCCGGCGCCGAGCCAGCCGAGACCGATGAGGATGAGTCCGGCCATGAGGCCGACGACGAGCACGCCCTGGGGTCCGTGGACCAGCAGGATCGGCGCGAGCACCACGGCCATGGCCCCGGTCGGCCCGCTGACCTGCACCCGGCTGCCGCCGAACACCGCGGCGACGGCCCCGGCGACGATGGCCGTCACCAGACCCGCGCCGGCGCCCATGCCCGAGCTGATCCCGAACCCGAGCGCGAGCGGCAGCGCCACCAGGCCGACGACCACGCCGGCGCCGAGGTCACGCCCGACGAGGGCGCCGGCCCAGTCGGCCCGGTGTGGGAGGAACGAGGCGGGGGGCCGTCGAACACCGAGCACGAATGAAGACTACATGATGTGAAGAGGTCTTCATGTTGACGTCCGGAATCCGTCCATCTCGTTGTCATCGGCTGTTCGTTCGGCCCTGGAAGAACCGGACGGGCACACCGGACGGGCTTCACCGGCTCCGCCCGCGCCGATCGCTCGAGGAGATCCGCATGCCCGACCTCACCCGTCGTACCGCCCTGCTCGCCTCTGGACTCGCGGTGCCCGCCGCCGCCGCGACACCCTGGTCGGCGAACGCCACCCCGCTGCTGCGCGGCGGACGTCCGCAGCTGGGCGACGGCGTTCAGTCCGGTGACGTGACCGCCCACCAGGGCACCGTCTGGACGCGCGCCGACCGGCGCTCGCGGATGCTGGTCGAGGTCAGCGAGCGCCCCGACTTCCGCCACGCCCGCCTGGTCCGGGGCCCGCTGCTGACCGCCGACTCCGACTTCACCGGCAAGACGGTGCTGCACGGCCTGCGACCGGGTCGCGACTACCACTACCGGGTCATCGCGGAGGAGGAGCACCGTCACGGCGCGACCTCGCGGGGTCTGGTCGGCCGGCTGCGTACGGCGCCCGCGACGCGCAGCGACGTCCGTTTCGTGTGGTCCGGCGACCTGGGCGGTCAGGGCTACGGCATCAACCCCGACATCGGCGGCTACCGGATCTTCGGCGCCATGGGACGCCTGGACCCGGACTTCTACCTGTGCAACGGCGACAACGTCTACGCCGACGACCCGATCCCGGCCACGCAGCCCGCGCCCGACGGCACCACCTGGCGCAGCCTGACCAGCCCGGCGAAGGACAAGGTGGCCGAGACGCTGGATGAGTACCGCGGCCAGTACCGCTACAACCTGATGGACCACGAGCTGCGCCGCTTCTACGCCCGTACGCCGCAGATCCAGCAGTGGGACGACCACGAGACCCACAACAACTGGTACCCCGGCGAGATCCTCGACGACCCGCTCTACACCGAGCGCCGGGTCGACGTGCTGAAGCAGCGCGCCAACCAGGCCTGGCACGAGTACACCCCGATCGCGCCGCGGTTCGACCGAGAGGGCCGGATCTACCGCGTGGTGCACCACGGCCCGCTGCTGGACGTCTTCGTGCTGGACATGCGCTGGTACCGCGACGCGAACTCCCCGAACCGCCAGACCGCAAACGACGGCGGCATCCTGGGCTTCGAGCAGGCGGCGTGGCTCAAGCGCGAGCTCAAGCGATCGCGGGCGACCTGGAAGGTCATCTCCAACGACATGCCGCTGACCGAGGTGGTCACCGACTCCACCCAGGGCAAGCCCAACTTCGAGGCCGTCGCCCAAGGCGACAACGGCGCCCCGCGGGGCCGGGAGATCCAGATCGCCGACCTGCTCTCGTTCATCAAGCGCCAGGGCATCCGCAACACGGTCTGGCTGACCACTGACGTCCACTACACGGCCGCGCACTACTTCGACCCGAGCAAGGCCGCCTACACCGACTTCGACCCCTTCTGGCAGTTCACCTCCGGCCCCCTCAACGCAGGCTCCTTCCCGGCCGACGCCACCGACACCACGTTCGGCGCCCAGCAGGTGTTCGTGAAGGCGCCGACCACGCCCAACTCCTCCCCGGCCACCGAGTTCGCCTTCTTCGGCGAGGTGCGCATCGACGGCGGTTCGCGAGCGATGACGGTCAACCTGCGCGACCACGCCGGCACGGTGCTGTGGAGCAAGGAGCTGCCCGCCGCTCGGTGAGCACGAGTCGGGCGAATCGATCACGCGGGTGGAGGAAACCGCCCTGCGGTGTCGTGGTTCGCCCGGGCTCGCGGGACGGTTTCCCCGCCTAAGCGGGGAAACCGTCCCCCCACGGCAACCCGGACGAAGCCGACCGCGGGCGCGCGAACCCGGTCGTCGCGCGGTGGGTTCACCCCGCTTCGTCCCCCGGTTTCACCCGCCGGCCGGTGAAACCGGGGAGCCCCCGACGATCGCCGAAGCCGAGCTCAGTCGTCCTTGAGGTGGCTCAGCGCCGCTGCCCCGACGATCCCGCCGTTGTTGGCGAGCTTGGCGACGACGATCTCGGTGTCGATCTCGATCATCGGCAGGAACTTCTCCGGCTTCTTGCTGACGCCGCCGCCGACCACGAACAGGTCGGGGGAGAAGAGCTTCTCCAGGGCCTGGTAGTAGGCGGTGAGCCGCTTGGCCCAGTCCGACCACGACAGGTCCTCGCGCTCGCGGGCCGAGGCGGAGGCCCGCGACTCGGCGTCGTGGCCGTCGAGCTCGATGTGGCCGAGCTCGGTGTTGGGCACCAGCACGCCGTCCCACAGCAGGGCCGAGCCGATGCCGGTGCCCAGCGTGGTGAGGATGACCAGGCCGTCGCGGTCCTTCGCCGCGCCGTAGCGCAGCTCGGCGTAGCCCGCGGCGTCAGCGTCGTTGAGGACGTGCACCGGGCGGCCCAGCCGCTCGGTCAGCACCTTGTCGGCGTCGGTGCCGATCCAGGACTTGTCGATGTTGGCCGCCGAGTGCACGACACCGCGGCGCACGACGCCGGGCACGGTGACGCCGACCGGGCCGGTCGAGTCGGGGAACCGGTCGCACAGCTGCGCCATCACGTCGCCGACCGCGTCGGGGGTGGCCGGCTTCGGGGTGTCGATCCGCTCGCGCTCACCGACGAACTCACCGGTCGTCAGGTCGACCGGAGCGGCCTTGATGCCGGTCCCGCCGAAGTCGATGCCGATGGGGTGCGCGTCGCTCATACCTAGAAACGTAGTCCGTCGGCTGCGGAGGCGTCACCGAACGTTCCCCTTCCGCTCAACGGTTCACGTGAGGTTGGGTACGCAGTACCGACCCGTTCTCGAGGAGAGTCGTATGCCCAGCCGTGCCCTGCCCCTGTTCACCGCCGGCGCCGTCAGCATCACCGCTGCCGCCCTGGCGCTCACCCCGCTCGGCGTGGCCGCCGCCGCCGACCCGCCGCCTCGGCTCACCATCGCCCAGATCCAGGGCACCGGTGCCGCCAGCCCGTACGCCGGGCAGACGGTGGTCACCGACGGCGTCGTCACCGCCTCCTACCCGACCGGCGGGTTCAACGGCTTCTACCTGCAGACCGCCGGCACGGGCGGGCACCTGAGTCGCGACCACGCGGCCTCCGACGCCGTGTTCGTCTACCTCGGCTCGAAGGGCGCGGCCACCGCGCCGCGGATCGGTGACCACGTCGAGGTCACCGGGCCGGTCAGTGAGTACCAGGGGCTCACCGAGATCTCCCCGGCCACCGACGGCACCAGCGTGCTGACCACGCCGGCCGAGGCGGTCAAGCCGGTCACCAACGCCTACCCGAGCACCGACGCCGGCCGCGAGGCCGAGGAGGGGATGCTCGTGGAGCCGGGACGATTCACCGTCACCGACGTCTACACCCTCAACAGCTACGGCGAGATCGCGCTGGCCCGCGGCACGACGACGCTGCGCCAGCCCACCGACGTCGCCCGGCCCGGATCTGCGAAGCAGCAGTCGGTGATCGCCAGCAACGCAGCCCGCTCGGTCACCCTCGACGACGGCTCGTCGGTCAGCTTCCTCGGCTCGGGCAAGAACACCCCGCTGCCCTGGATCACCCAGGAGCGCCCGGTGCGGGTGGGTGCGCCGGCGCAGTTCACGAAGCCGGTGGTGCTCGACTACCGCAACGACGAGTGGAAGTTCCAGCCCACCTCCCAGCTCACCGCCGACAACGCGGCCTCGGTCGCTCCGGCAACCTTCCCGAACACCCGCACCGACCATCCCGCGAAGGTGAAGGGTGCGCTGAAGATCGCCAGCTTCAACGTGCTCAACTACTTCACCGAGACCGGTGAGGACTACGTGGCCGCCGGGCACACCTGCTCCAGCTACAGCGACCGCGCCGGCAACCCGATCACCGTCGACGACTGCGGCGCCGACGGGCCGCGCGGCGCCTGGGACGAGGCGAACCTGCAACGCCAGCAGGACAAGATCGTCCACGCCATCAACGCCCTGGGGGCCGACGTCCTCTCGCTGGAGGAGATCGAGAACTCCGCCAAGTTCGGCAAGGACCGCGACCAGGCCCTGGCCCACCTCGTCGACGCGCTCAACGCCGACGCCGGCTCGCGGGTGTGGGACTACGTGCGTTCGCCCGAGGCCGCCGACCTGCCGCCGCTGGCCGACCAGGACGTCATCCGGACCGCCTTCATCTACCACCGTGTCGACGTCAAGCCCGTCGGCGTCTCGCACGTGCTCGTGGGCTCGGCCGCCTTCGACAACGCCCGCCAGCCGCTGGCCCAGGTCTTCGTGCCGCGCGGCGGTGGTCGCGACGTTCGGTTCCTGGCCGTGGTGAACCACTTCAAGTCCAAGGGCTCCGGCACCGGCGAGGACGCCGACCAGGGCGACGGGCAGGGCGCCTCGAACCACTCGCGCGTGCTGCAGGCGCGCGCCCTGGTGCGGTTCGTGCGCCAGCAGGAGGACACCGCGGACGTGCGCAAGGTGTTCCTCACCGGCGACTTCAACTCCTACACCGAGGAGGACCCGCTGCGGGTGCTGGCCAACGCCGGCTACACCGACCTCGGAACCAAGCTCGCGCCGAGTGAGTCGACGTACGTCTTCGACGGCCTGGTCGGCTCGCTCGACCACGTCTTCGCCAACGACGCGGCGTTGGAGTGGGTCAAGGGCGCGCACGTGTGGAACATCAACTCGGTGGAGTCGGTGGCCTACGAGTACAGCCGCTACAACGCCAACGCGACCAACTTCTACACGCCGTCGCCGTTCCGCAGCAGCGACCACGACCCGACGCTGGTGGGCTTCACGCCGCGGTAGCGCTTTACATCGAGTGGCCTCTTGTCAAACTGCTTGACATTCCTTACGGTCTTGTCAAGCGACGAGGAGGAGGCCCTCGATGACGAGTGCGACCGTTCCGGCAGGCTCCACCGAGATCTGGCGCGACCCGAAGCGCTACCTGTGGTTGATCGGCCTGGTGGTGCCGTCACTGGCGTTCATCGCCATCGGCATGTGGGCCCTGACCGGCTGGGGGGCGTGGTTCTGGATCGGGCCGGTGGTGATCTTGGTGATCGTCCCGGCCATCGACCTGGTGGCCGGCCTGGACCGCAGCAACCCGCCCGACGACGTCATCGAGGCGTTGGAGCGCGACCGCTACTACCGCTGGGTCACCTACGCCTTCCTGCCCATCCAGTACGTCGGCTTCGTGGGCGCGATGTGGCTGATCGCCCACGGCGACCTGAGCGTGGTGGACAAGATCGGCATCGCGACCTCGATCGGCTGCATCGGCGGCATCGGCATCAACACCGCCCACGAGCTCGGACACAAGCGGGAGGCCAACGAGCGCTGGCTGTCGAAGATCGCGCTGGCGCAGAGCTTCTACGGCCACTTCTACATCGAGCACAACCGTGGCCACCACGTGCGCGTCGCGACGCCGGAGGACCCGGCCAGCAGCCGGGTGGGGGAGAACTTCTACCAGTTCTGGCCGCGCACGGTGCTGGGCTCGCTGCGCAGCGCCTGGCGACTGGAGGCCAAGCGGATCGCCCGGCGCAAGCAGCACCCGTTCCGCCTCTCCAACGACGTGCTCAACGCGTGGCTCATGTCGGCCGCGCTGTGGGGGGTGCTGCTGGTGTGGCTGGGCGTGGCGATCCTGCCGTACCTGCTGGTGCAGGCGGTCGTGGGCTTCTCGCTGCTCGAGGTGGTCAACTACATGGAGCACTACGGGATGCTGCGCCAGCGCACGGGGGCCGACCGCACCGGCCGCTACGAGCGCGTGGACCCCAGCCACAGCTGGAACTCCAACAACATCGCCACGAACGTGCTGCTCTACCACCTCCAGCGACACAGCGACCATCACGCGAACCCGACGCGGCGCTACCAGACGCTGCGCGACTACGAGGAGTCGCCGGTGCTGCCCACGGGCTACGCCGGGATGATCGTGCTGGCGCTGGTGCCGTTCGTGTGGCGCCGGGTGATGGACCCGCGGGTGCTGGCCCACTTCGGCGGTGACCTGAGCCGGGCGAACCTCTCCCCGCGCAAGCGCGAACGCATCCTCGCTGCCTACCCGCCCCCGCGGCTGCGCCGTGCCGACGCCTTGGTCGACGTCGTGGCCGCCCGCGCCGGCGACGACGTCATGGCCGCCCGCTGCCCCGGCTGCGGCTACACCTACGACGTGGTCGCGGGCGAGGAGCGCGAGGGCTTCGCGGCCGGCACCTCCTGGGCCGACATCCCCGAGTCCTGGTGCTGCCCCGACTGCGGCGTCCGGGAGAAGCCGGACTTCGTGACGCTCACCGAGGCGGCGTGACAACGGGTCCGTCGCGCCGACGGGTGGGGTAGTCCGTGACGATCGGACCGTGAATCTGGCCCGATGAGGGTCGGTTCGTCACGGACTACCGGTCCGGGGGGCCGCGCCCGCCCCGTAGCGTGGCCCGGGTGACCGTCCTGCGCACCCGCATCGTCGAGGCCGCGGGCGCGCTCACCGGCGCCGAGGGCTGGGGGGCGGTGACGATGGGCCGGCTGGCGGCCGAGGTGGGGGTGAGCCGGCAGACGGTCTACAACGAGGTCGGCGGCAAGGAGGCGCTGGCCGAGGCCATGGTGCTGCACGAGCTCGACCGGTTCCTGGCCGCGGTCGATGCGGAGATGAGCGGTCAGGACGACGTCGTCGAGGCGGTGCGCCGCGCCGCCAATGCGGTGCTCACCATGGCCGCCGACGACCCGCTGCTGCGCGCGGTGCTCTCCTCGACCCACGGCGCGGGCACCGACCTGCTGCCGCTGCTGACGACCCACTCCGCGGCGCTGCTGGATACCGCCGCGGCGGTGATCCGTGGCCACCTCGAGCCGTACGACCTCGCGCTGCCCGCCGAACGCCTCGAGGTAGGGCTGGACATGGTGGTGCGGCTGGTGCTCAGCCACGTCATGCAGCCGCGCCAGAGCCCGGAGCGGACCGCCGACGACATCGCCTGGGTGGCGGGAGCGGTGCTGCGGCCGACGTAAGCCGCCTATCGCGGGTGCGGCGAGCGCTCAGTCCTCGAGGATCTCCTCGTCGTCGTCCTGCGGCCCGAGAGCCAGCGGGTTCTCCTCCTCGTCGGGGCGCACGTCGTCGGGGAGCTCTTCGTCGGGGATGTCGCCTGTGGTGCTCACCGGTCGAACCTAACCCGCGGTTCGCGAGGACATCTACCATCGTCCGGGGGAGGGATCGCGATGCGACGAACCGCGGCGACAGCCGCGCTGCTGCTGGCTGCCGTGCCGGTCACGGCCTGCGGGGCTACGCACCCATCGGCGCGTGCGCAGCGCACGGGCACCGCATCGTCGGCGAGCTCGGGCAGCGCGACGCCCAGTGACGTCGCGATGGCCCGGCCCGCCGCGCTGACGAAGCCGACCCTCTCGCCCGACATCTTGGTCTACGGCGCCCACTCCCAGTCAGCGGCGACGGTGAAGGCGGTCCGCGCGCTGCCGGGTGTGGTCGACGTCGAGCAGTTCGCGCTCGGCCAGTTCTTCCACGAGGAGCAGCAGATCACCTACGCCGCGGTCGACCCCGCGACGTTCCGCCGCTTCACCCCGCAGGACTCGGCGCAGACCCAGAGCGTCTGGGACCGCGTCGCGGGCGGCGAGATGGCGGTGACCCGGAGCATCGGCGAGCAGATCGAGGACGCCCACGACTACGTACGGATGGGCAACGACCGCGGCGCGCTCAAGGTCCACGTGGGCGCCTACGCGCCCCTGGTGCAGGACTACACCGGCGCGAGCGTGGTCGACGCCGTCGTCAACGAGAAGTGGGTGTCGAAGCTGGGCGTTCCCGCCCACAACGCGATGCTCATCTCCACCGGCTCGGCCTCGCCGCAGGCGGTGCTGAAGAAGCTGAAGCCGGTCATCGGCGCCGACAGCGTGCGGATCCTGGCCGTCAACCTGCCGGTCTCGGGCTACCAGACCGCGGTGCTGACCGGCGGCTCGGTGTCGTCGCTGCTCGGCACGCTGCGCTACGTGCCGCACGCCGACGGCACCGTCACCGACGACCCCGCGTGGGTCAAGGAGTACATCCGCACCGAGCAGGTGCCCATCATCGGCTCGGTCACCTGCAACAAGATCATGCTGCCGCAGCTGCGGGCGGCGCTGACCGAGGTCGTACAGCGCGGGCTGGCGGGCAAGATCAACCCCAGCCAGTACGGCGGCTGCTTCAACGCGCGCTTCATCGCCGGGACCAACCAGCTCTCCTACCACGCCTACGGGATGGCCATCGACCTCAACGTGCCCGGCAACGAGCGCGGCACCGTCGGTCAGATGGACCGCACCGTCGTCGCCATCTTCAAGAAGTGGGGCTTCACCTGGGGCGGCACCTGGCACTACACCGACCCGATGCACTTCCAGCTCGACACGATCGTGAAGGTCAAGTAGCCCGGCTCGGTAGGTTCGCCCCGTGCGTGCAGCCATCGTGAGCAGTCCTGCCGGTCCCGACGCGGTCGAGATCCGCGACGTCCCCGAGCCCGAGGCCACCGACGGGCAGGTGCTGGTAGACGTCCGCGCCGTCGGCATCTCCTTCCCCGACCTGCTGCTGAGCAAGGGGGAGTACCAGGTGCGGCCCGAGCCGCCGTTCGCGCTCGGCGTCGACTTCGCCGGCACCCGCCGCGACACCGGCGAGCGCGTCGCCTGCGTGCTGCCGTTCGGGGGCGCCGCCGAGGTGGTGGCCGCCGATCCCGACAGCGTCTTCGCGCTGCCCGACCAGGTCTCCTTCGAGGCGGCGGCCGCGCTGCCGATGAACTACCTGACCGCTCAGTTCACGCTGGCCGAGCGAGCGGGGCTCCAGCCCGGCGAGACCGTGCTGGTCAACGGCGCCGCGGGCGGCGTCGGCACCGCCACCATCCAGGTGGCCAAGGGCTACGGCGCCCGCGTCATCGCGCTGACCTCGACTCAGCCGAAGGCCGACCTCGCCCGCCGCGTCGGCGCCGACGAGGCCCTGGTGATGGGCGAGGACTTCCGCGAGGACGTGAAGCGGCTGACCGGCGGGCAGGGCGTCGACGTGCTGGTCGACGTCGTCGGCGGCGAGCACTTCACCGACTACCTGCGCGTGCTCGGCGCGCAGGGGCGGTTGATGGTCGTCGGCTTCACCGGCCGCTCGATCCCCGAGGTCAAGGTGAACCGGCTGCTGCTGAACAACATCGACGTCCGCGGCGTCGGCTGGGGCGCCTACGCGATGGCGCGGCCCGGCTTCATGCAGCAGCAGTGGGCCGAGCTGCTGCCGATGCTCGAGTCCGGCGTGGTCGACCCGCCGGTCGACGACGTCCGCCCGATCGAGGCGTTCGGCGCCGCGCTGCGCGACATGGACGAGCGCCGCACGCTCGGGAAGACGGTCCTGACTATGTAATGGTGTAATCATGTAAGCATGACGGACACCGAAGATCGGATCAGCGGCTGGCTCGCCGGCCGGCTGCCGCAGGAATGGACCGCGGAGGCGCCCCGCGTGGGCGTTGACCGCGAAGAGATCGTGGTGGTGCTCGGCATCGCCGACGTCGACCTGGGTGCCGACGCCTCCGAGGTCGCCCGGGCCGAGGCCCGGGCCGGGCGGGCGAGGGCGTTTCGGGAGAGCACGCGCGAGGACCGGATGGCCATCGCGCGCGAGGCCGAGCACCGCTTCGAGCGGACGGTCAGCTGGGGCCTGCGCGTGGGCGATCACGAGGAGCTGTGGACCCACGTCGCGGCGCCGGTCATGACCCGGTTGCGACAGCCGCAGCGTCGGGTGCTCGACACCCTCGTCGACGCCGGCGTCGCCCGGTCGCGCTCGGATGCGCTCGCCTGGTGCGTGCGGCTGGTCGGCCAGCACGAGGACGACTGGCTGGCCGAGCTGCGGACCGCGATGGAGTCGGTGCAGGAGGTCCGTCGCCGCGGGCCCGCGGCCCAGGCACAGAACAGCTAGTGCCTCGCAGCGCCGACCGCGACCTGGATAGATTCGCCGCGTGACGACACTCGACGACGCCAAGCCCGGCATGGACCTCGACGTCCGCCCCCAAGACGACCTCTTCGGTCACGTCAACGGCCGGTGGCTGGCCGAGACGGAGATCCCCAGCGACCGCTCGTCGTGGGGGCCGTTCGTCAGCCTCGCCGACGAGGCCGAGCAGCACGTCCGGGCCATCATCGAGGCCGCCGCCGCCGGCGAGCTCGAGGGCAGCGACGGACAGAAGGTCGGCGACCTCTACGCCAGCTTCATGGACACCGAGCGCATCGAGCGGCTCGGCGCCGAGCCGATCCAGGAGCTGCTGGCCAGCATCGACGCCCTCACCGGCGTCGACCAGCTCGCCGCGTTCCTCGGCGGCTTCGAGCGCCGTGGCTCCGGCGGACTGTTCGGCTCCTACGTCAACACCGACGACCGGAACTCCGATCGCTACCTGCTCCACCTCACCCAAGGTGGGTTGGGGCTGCCGGACGAGTCCTACTACCGCGAGGAGAAGTTCGCCGAGATCCGGGAGAAGTACGTCGGCTACGTGGCGCGCCTCCTCGAGCTGGCCGGACGGGCGGACGCCGCCGACGTCGCCGCCCGGGTGCTGGCGCTCGAGACGCGTCTGGCCGAGGGTCACTGGGAGCGCAGCGAGACCCGCGACGTCATCAAGACCTACAACCTGGTGGACCTCGAGGAGCTGCGCGAGCAGGTGCCCTCCTTCGACTGGGTCGCCTGGGCCAGCGCTCTGGCTGGGGGCGATGAGGAGCGCGGCCGGCTGGCGCTGGCCGAGACGGTCGTGCGTCAGCCCTCCTATCTCACCCACCTCGAGACCGTGCTCGGCGAGACCGACATCGCCACCTGGCGCGACTACCTGGTGGTCAAGGCGCTGCGCAGCAACGCGGCGTACCTCACCGACGACTTCGTCGAGATCAACTTCGACTTCTACGGCCGCACTCTCAACGGCACCCCCGAGATGCGCGCCCGCTGGAAGCGCGGCGTCTCGCTGGTCGAGGGCGCGCTGGGCGAGGCGGTGGGTCGCGAGTACGTCGCGCGGCACTTCCCGCCGCGCTCCAAGGAGCTGATGGACTCCCTCGTCGCGAACCTGCTCGAGGCCTACCGCCGCAGCATCTCCGAGCTGGACTGGATGACCCAGGAGACCAAGCAGCGCGCCTTCGAGAAGCTCGACCTCTTCACGCCCAAGATCGGCTACCCGGTGAAGTGGCGCGACTACTCCCCGTTGCAGATCGACCCCGGCGACCTGCTCGGCAACGTCTTGGCCTCCGCCGCCTACGAGACCGACCGCGAGCTGGCCAAGATCGGTGCCCCGGTCGACCGCGACGAGTGGTTCATGCTGCCGCAGACCGTCAACGCCTACTACAACCCCGGCACCAACGAGATCTGCTTCCCCGCGGGCATCTTGCAGAAGCCGTTCTTCTCTCCCGACGCGGCGACGGCGGAGAACTACGGCGGCATCGGCGCCGTGATCGGCCACGAGATGGGTCACGGCTTCGACGACCAGGGCGCGCAGTACGACGGCCGGGGCAACCTGCACGACTGGTGGACCCCGGACGACAAGGCCGCCTTCGAGGTCAAGACCAAGGCGCTGATCACCCAGTACGACGCTTTCGAGCCCCGCAGCCTGCCCGGCGAGCACGTCAACGGAGCCCTCACCGTCGGGGAGAACATCGGCGACCTGGGCGGCCTGACCATCGCCCACCTGGCCTACTCGATCGCCCTGGAGACCACCGGCGAGCCGGCCGAGGCGCAGGCGCTGTTCCTCAACTGGGCCTACTGCTGGCGCACCAAGCGGCGCAAGGAGCAGGAGCTGCAGTACCTCACGGTCGACCCGCACAGCCCGCCGGAGTTCCGGGCCAACATCGTGCGCAACCTCGACGAGTTCCACCGGGCGTTCGAGACCGCGCCCGAGGACGGTCTGTGGCTGGACCCCGAGCAGCGGGTGAGGATCTGGTGATCGGTCATCTGCGGCAAAGATGTACAGACCGGGGATAAATCGGACATCATGTGAGCCGTGAGCATCTCGGAATCGGGCCGAGGGTCCGACCACTTCGCGGCGGCGGCACAGCGCGTCGTGGACTACCTCAACGCCCACACGCCGCTCTCGGACTGGGCGGTGGCCCGCGTCGCCGGCGGTGAGCACGTCCAGCTGCACGTGCACCGTGAGGACATCGTCGACGTCGGCACCCGGCTGGAGTGGCCGACGACGTTGTGCTCGCGGATGGTGGCGGGCGCCGACCCGGTCGTCGCGGACACCACCCGGCACCCGCAGTACGCGGACCTGGCCCTCGCCGAGGAGCTGCGCGCCTACACCGGCGCCCCGATCTCCGACGACAACGGCGAGCTCTTCGGGGTGCTCTGCGGCGTGCGGGGCACCCCGTTGGAGCCTGACGAGACGGTCGACCACGAGCTGGTCTCCGTCCTCTCCGACCTGCTCTCGGACCAGCTGCGGCTCTCCCGGTTGCTCGACCGCGGCCGCCGGCAGCTGGAGATCACCGAGGCGCTGAGCCAGCGCGACGCCCTCACCGGGCTGCTCAACCGCAAGGGCTGGGACATGCTGGTCGTCGACGCCCAGCAGCGCATCGACGCCTTCGGCGACCTGGTCAGCGTCGCCGTGATCGACCTCGACGGCCTCAAGCAGGTCAACGACGAGCTCGGACACCAGGCCGGGGACGAGCTGCTCCGCCTGGCCGCCGAGACGCTCGGGGACCAGGACCGGCTCGGCGACCGCATCGCCCGCTACGGCGGCGACGAGTTCGCGGTGATGGCCCACAACGTCGCCGTCGACGACGTGGCGGACTACTTCGCGCGGTTCGCCGAGGCCCTCGCCGCGGCTGGCGTCGCCGCCTCGATGGGGTGCGCTCCGGCTCTGCCGGGCTCGACGGTGCAGGCCGCCTTCACCGAGGCCGACGCCGCGATGTACGACGTCAAACGGTCGCGTCGAGCTCCGGCCTAGCCTGCTCGGAGACGGCCCGCTCGGACCCGGCCTCGTCAGGCGTGGCCTGCTCGGGCCGACGCCGCGGCAGCAGGAACGCCGGGACGAGGCAGCAGGCCACCAGCACCGTGGCGACGATGAACACGGTGCCGAACGCGCCGGCCATGCCGGAGAGCACGTCGCCCGCCGGTCCGCGCAGGTCGACGTCCTTGAGGCCGTTGGTCAGCAGCACCGAGAACAGGGCGGTGCCGATCGAGGCCGCGACCTGCTGGGTGATGTTGAGCAAGGTGGAGCCCCGGGCCGTGCTCTCGTGGTTCAAGGTGGCCAGCGCCGCGCTCATGATCGGCATCATCGTGGCGCCCATGCCCAACCCCATGACGAAGAGGGCGGCGAGCAGGAACGGGTAGCCGGTGCTCACGCCGACCTGGGTGAACATCGCCATGCCGACGGTGATGACGACGATGCCGGTCATCACGATCTTGCCCGGCCCGATCTTGTCCGAGAGCACCCCGGCGATGGGCATGGTGATCATCGCGCCGAAGCCCTGCGGGGCCAGCAGCACGCCGGCCTTCAGCGCGTCCTCCCCGCGCACCTGCTGGAAGTAGAGCGGGAAGAGCAGGCTGGCGCCGAAGAAGGCCATGGCGAACAGCGACATCGCCACCACCGCCACCGACATGTTGCGGTTGCCGAACAGGTGGAGGTCGATGAGCGGGTGCCGGGTACGTCCGCTGAGCGCCCACGGCACGAAGGCGACGATGAGCAGCAGGCCGAGGATGCCGGTGCTGAGGACCCGGGTGGACCACACGGTGCCCTCCTCGGGGATCGAGGAGACGCCGAACAGGAACAGCGCCAGGCCCGGTGAGAGCAGGAACATGCCGAGCCAGTCGAACGTCTCCGACGGCTCGACCTGGTCCTTCGGGAGCACGAGGGCGGCGTAGGCGAAGGCCAGCACGCCGATGGGGACGTTGATCAAGAAGATCCAGTGCCAGCTGGCGGCGTCGATCAGCCAGCCGCCGAGGATGGGCCCGAAGATCGGGCCGAGCAGCATCGGGATGCCGAGCACGGCCATCACCCGGCCGACGCGCTCGGGCCCGGCCGCCCGGGTCAAGATGGTCATGCCCAGCGGCATCAGCATGCCGCCGCCCAGGCCCTGCAGCACGCGGAAGGCGACCAGCAGCTCCAGGTTCGGCGCGGTGGCGCACAGCGCCGAGCCGGCGGCGAAGAGGACGACGGCGCTCAGGTAGAGCCGTTTGGTGCCGAACCGGTCGGCCGCCCAGCCCGTCAGCGGGATCACCGAGGCCAGGGCGAGGGTGTAGCCGGTCATGGTCCAGGCGACCTGGGCCGGGGTCGCGTCGAAGACGGTCTGGAACGTCTTCAGCGCGACCGAGACGACGGTGATGTCGAGGATGGACATGATCGCGCCCAGGACGACCACTCCGGCCACGACGAGCACGCCGCGGTCGAGCTTGTCCTCGCCCGGGCCAGGGGCGGAGGGGGCCAGGGGCGGGGGCTCCAAGGTCACGGTCGCAAGCCTAGGGAAGCCCACCGACAGCCGTCATCGGATTTTGAGCACGGCAACGTCTTGAAATGAGTTCCGCCCCGCCGGCCGGGGGTCCGGCCGACGGGGCGGCTTTCTGGCTCGGCCCACAGCGACGGCGTCCGCAAGGCACCGTCCGGTTCCGATCTCCAGAGGGGATATATCCCGCACAAGGGGAGTGCGGTAGCACCAAGGCTAGGGGGCGTCGTGACGCCACACCAGGGCCGGCCGCAAGGTCTGGCGGTACGGCTGTGCACCGTGACTCGAACGGACTACGCCGAGCCGCCCGCGCCGACCCACCGTGATTGTCGCCGGGCCGCGCTAGGTTCCCCGACGTGTCCTTCGTCCCCGTCCACGGCCCGGCGCGGCTGCTGCTCGCCGACCCGCCGGGCGCGAGCGAGGTGGAGTTCACCGGCGGCGGCGACCACGACGAGGACACCGCGCCGCGGCTCGTCCGGATGCCGATGCGCGGGGCGATCCCGGTGCTCACCCGCGCCCTGCGCCGCGAGGAGGTCCACCGCAGCGTCGGCCTGCTCGCGGGCGCCACGCTCCTGGCGTTGCGCCTGGTGGCCGAGGGGCGGGTCCGCCGGGCGGAGACCGGCGAGGCCTGGCGCATCGGTGGGCTCTCACCCGGCGAGGAGGAGTCGGTCCGCCGGCTGGCGCTGGCCCGGGGCGGCGCAGGATCGGACCCCGCAGCGGTCGAGACCCTGGTCCGCTCGGTGCTCGACGCGGTCGCCGACGCGGTGACCAGCCGTCCTGTCGGGGCCGGCTGGCGCGAGCCCGAGGACGATGACCCCGCCGGGCCCGACCAGGTCACGGTGAGCCTGCGGGTGGAGGCCCCCGAGGAGCAGCTGGAGGTCGGCTCGCTGAGCCTGGTGGTGCAGGCCCACGACGTCGAGGACCCCAGCCACGTGGTCGACGCCGCGGATCTCGGCGGCGCGGGCCGGGTGTCGCTGCTCGCCGGGCTGCGGGAGGCGGCCGCGGCCTGGCCGATGCTCGAGCCGCTCCTGGCCGAGCGCGTGCCCGATCGGCTCGAGCTCGAGGCCGATCAGGTGGCGTCGTTGCTCGAGCACGGCGTGCCCGCGTTGCGGTCGGTGGGCGTCGACGTCTTCTGGCCCAAGGCGCTGCGCGCCGAGATCACGCCGCGGGCGCGGGTGGTGAGCCGGCAGGAGGCGCCGCTGCAGACCGGGCTGTTCGGTCCCGACGCGCTGTTCGCCTTCGACTGGCGCCTCGCGGTGCGCGGGCCGGACCAGGACGCGTCGGCCGTCGACCTGACCGATGAGGAGATGGCTGCGCTGGTCGCCTCGGCCACGCCGATCGTGCGGCTGCGCGACAGCTGGGTCGTGGTCGACCCGGCGCTGGCCCGCCAGGCGCGCCGGCGCATCACCTCGGCCCCCAGCACCGACGTCACCCCCGCGGCGGCGGTGCGCGCGGCCCTGACCGGTGTCGTCGAGGTCGACGGCGAGGAGGTCGAGGTGCATCCGGGCGCCAGTCTGCTGCGGCTGCAGGAGCGGGTGGCCGGGGTGACCTCCACGTCCCCGCTGCCGCAGCCCGCGGGGCTGGCCGGCACCCTGCGCGACTACCAGCGTCGCGGCTTCACCTGGCTGGCCGAGCTCACCGGGATGGGTCTGGGCGGCTGCCTGGCCGACGACATGGGGCTGGGCAAGACCCTCACGCTCATCGCGCTGCACCTGCACCGGCGCGAGCGGGGGCTGGCCGCCGGCCCCACCCTGGTGGTCTGCCCGACCTCGCTGCTGGGCAACTGGGAGGCCGAGGTGCGCCGGTTCGCGCCCGGTGAGGAGGTGCGCCGCTTCCACGGCAGTCGGCGCGAGCTGTCCGGCAGCGACGGCTTCGTGCTCACCACCTACGGCACGATGCGCCGCGACGCCGCCACGCTCGCCGCCCACCCCTGGGACCTGGTGGTGGCCGACGAGGCCCAGCACGTGAAGAACGCGAAGGCCTCGGTCGCCAAGCAGCTGCGCACCATCGGCTCCTCGTGCCGCGTCGCGCTGACCGGGACCCCGGTGGAGAACGACCTCTCCGAGCTGTGGGCCATCCTCGACTGGGTGGTGCCCGGGCTGCTCGGGTCGCGAGCGGCGTTCCGCAAGGTGTGGGCGGCGCCCATCGAGGCCGGCGTCGACCCCGAGGTGACGCGTCGGTTCGCGGCGCTGGTCGAGCCGTTCCTGCTGCGGCGACGTAAGAGCGACCCCGGCATCGCGCCGGAGCTGCCGGCGAAGACCGAGACCGACGACATCGTGGGCATGACCCGCGAGCAGGTGGTGCTCTACCAGACGCTGGTGCGCGACTCGATGGAGCAGATCGAGCGGGCCGACCCCGAGACCCGGCGCGGGCTGGTGCTGGCGATGCTCACCGGGCTCAAGCAGATCTGCAACCACCCGGCGCACTACCTGCACCAGGCCGCCGGGCGCCTCCCGGGACGCTCGGCGAAGCTCGAGCTGCTCGAGGAGCTGGTGGCCACGATCCTGGCCGAGGGCGGCTCGGTGCTGGTCTTCACCCAGTACGTCGCCATGGCGCGGCTGCTCGAGCGGCGGCTCGCCGAGCTCGGCGTCGGAACCCTGCTGCTCCACGGCGGCCTGGCCGCCGGGGAGCGCGAGCGGATGGTCGACGCGTTCCAGGCGGGGCTCGCGCCGGTGTTCCTGCTCTCGCTGAAGGCCGGCGGCACCGGGCTCAACCTCACCCGCGCCGACCACGTGATCCACGTCGACCGCTGGTGGAACCCGGCGGTGGAGGACCAGGCCACCGACCGTGCCCACCGCATCGGCCAGACCCGGCCCGTGCAGGTGCACCGGCTGGTCACCGAGGGCACCATCGAGCAGCGGGTCGGGCAGCTGCTCGTCCGCAAGCGCGAGCTGGCCGAGGCCGTCCTGGGCCGCGGCGCGGAGCCCGCCCTGACCGAGCTCTCCGACGCCGAGCTGCGCGACCTGGTGACGCTGACCTCCGGCGGTCCCGGCACCTCCGACAGCCCCGGCGATGCCTGACCCGCTGGTCCTGCCGCGGCTACCAGTCGCCCGTGCCGTGCCCGCGCCCACCTCCTGGGCGGCGCGGGCCTTCCTGCGCAGCGTCGAGGAGAGCGCCTACGACGAGGCCGACCTGCGCGAGGGCAGGGCGCTGGCGCGCTCAGGCCGGCTGGGGTCGGTCATGGTGATCGCGGGCATGGCCTCGGTCGCGGGTCCGGCCACCGCGGGGGAGCGCACCCTGGCCCAGGTCAAGGTCGAGCCGCTCGCCGACTGGGGCGCGCTGGTGGCGGAGGTGGCGCGGCGCGCGGGGTTCCTCGCCGCCCTGGAGGCGGGCAGCCTGCCCGACGAGCTGGTCGAGAACGCCGCCGAGGCCGGCGTCGACCTGGTGCCCGACGCCGGCGGGCTCGAGACCGGCTGCACCTGCCAGGCCTGGGTGCAGCCGTGCCGCCACGCACTGGCGCTGCTGACCCAGCTCGGCTGGCACCTCGACACCGACCCCTACGTGCTCCTCCTGCTGCGCGGCCGCACCCGCGAGTGGCTGGTGGCGGAGGTCGACGCGGTCACCCGCGCGGCGGCGTACGCCCGGCGGTTGCTGGACCTGGCCCACCGCGAGGAGTAGGACAGGACGGGTGTCCACACCTGTCTCGGGGACCGGAACCGGTCGCGCCCCGCTCACCTCCGACCAGCGCAACGCCTTCACCGCCGCCCTCCTGGGCTGGACGATGGATGCCTTCGACTACTTCATCGTGGTGCTGGTCTACGCCGACATCGCCAAGGACTTCGGCGATTCCAAGGAGTCTGTCGCGTTCTTGACCACGGTGACGCTGCTGATGAGACCGGTCGGCGCGCTGCTGTTCGGGCTGTGGGCCGACAAGGTCGGTCGACGCATCCCGCTCATCGTCGACGTGCTGCTCTACTCCACCGTCGGGTTCCTGTGCGCGTTCGCACCCAACCTGACGGTGCTCATCGTGCTGCGGCTCATCTACGGCATCGGCATGGGCGGTGAGTGGGGGCTCGGCGCCGCGCTGGCGATGGAGAAGATCCCGACGCATCGGCGCGGCTTCTTCTCCGGCCTGCTGCAGGAGGGGTACGCCTTCGGCTACCTGCTGGCCGCCGTCGCCTATCTGGTGCTGACCGAGGTCTTCGACCTCTCCTGGCGCTGGCTGTTCGCGCTGTCGATCGTGCCCGCGCTGATCAGCCTGCTGATCCGCACCCGGGTGGGCGAGTCGGAGGTCTGGCAGGCCAGCAAGGACGAGATGAAGGTGACCCAGACGTCGGTACGCGACGTGCTGCTCCAGCCCAAGGTGCTGCGCCGGTTCGGCTACCTGATCGTCTTGATGACCGCCTTCAACTGGATGAGCCACGGCACCCAGGACGTCTACCCGACCTTCCTCAAGGCCACCGACCAGGGAGGCGCCGGGCTGGCCGAGCACACCGCCCTGATCATCGCGATCATCTACAACGTCGGCGCCATCGTCGGCGGGCTCACCTTCGGCACGCTCTCCGAGCGGTTCGGCCGGCGCTACACGATCGCCTTCTGCGCCCTGCTGGGACTGCCCATCGTTCCCCTGTTCGCCTACTCCACGGCCGCCGCGATGCTCTGCCTGGGCTCGTTCTTGATGCAGCTCGTGGTGCAGGGCGCCTGGGGCGTCATCCCGGCGCACCTGACCGAGATGTCGCCGGACTCGATCCGTGGCTTCTACCCCGGGGTCACCTACCAGCTGGGCAACCTGCTGGCCGCGCTCAACCTGCCGATCCAGGAGCACCTGGCCGCCTCGCACGGCTATCCGTTCGCGCTGACGGTCACCATCATCCCGGTGCTGATCGTGGTGGCCGTGCTGGTGCTGGTCGGGCAGGAGGCCAAGGGGGTGGAGTTCGGGAAGCGGGCCACCGAGCCCGCCGCCACATCCTCATGATGCCCCGCTCGTGCGGGGACCTTCAGGCCAGGAGGGCGGCCCGCCCCATCCGCCAGAGCACGTCGTGCATCCGGTCGCGGCCGACCAGCGCGCTGTGGGGGGTGGAGTTGAGCAGGCCGAAGGTGGCGTGCACGACGGCCTTGGCCTCGCGGGCGTCGAGCTGCGGCCGCACCGCGCGGAGCTCGGTGGCCCACACCTCGACGTACGCGCGCTGCAGCCGGCGCACCTGCTCGCGGGCCTCGTCGGGCAGCGACGACCAGTCGCGGTCCTGGACGACGATGAGCTCGGGGTGTTCCAGGGCGAAGGAGACGTGCCAGGCGACCAGGGCGTCGAGCGGACGCTCGGCGCCGGCCACGCGGCGCCGGCCCTCGGTGAGCAGCTCCTCGCTGATGCCGACCAGCATCTCGGCCAGGATCTGCTCCTTGCCGGGGAAGTGCTTGTAGAGCGCCGGCCCTGAGATGCCACACGCGGCGCCCAGGTCGGCGATGGAGACGCCGTGGAAGCCGCGCTGCGCGAACAGCCCGGCCGCCGTGGCGAGGATCTGGTCGCGCCGCTCGCTCACCACCCAAGGTTAGCGAACGCTAACTTCAGCCTGGGCATCACGTTTCTGGCGCAGAAGGTTAACGATCGTTAACCTGGCTTCGTGGCGACGATGCAGGAGCTGGTGGACGACCTGCGCAACCGGCTCGAGGGGGTCCGGCGCGGCGGCTCGGAGTCGGCCCGGGCCAAGCACGAGGGTCGCGGGAAGATGCTGGCCCGCGACCGGGTCGATGCCCTGCTGGACCCGGGCAGCCCGTTCCTGGAGCTCAACGCGCTCGCGGCGAGCGGCCTGTACGACGACGCCGTGCCCAGCGCCGGCATCGTCACCGGGATCGGCGAGATCCACGGCCGGGCTTGCGTGGTGGTCGCCAACGACGCCACCGTCAAGGGCGGCACCTACTACCCGATGACGGTGAAGAAGCACCTCCGCGCGCAGGAGGTGGCCCAGGACAACCGGCTGCCCTGCGTGTACCTGGTGGACTCCGGGGGTGCGTTCCTGCCGATGCAGGACGAGGTGTTCCCCGATCGCGAGCACTTCGGCCGCATCTTCTACAACCAGGCCACCATGTCCGGGCTCGGTATCCCGCAGATCGCGGCCGTGATGGGCTCGTGCACCGCGGGCGGCGCCTACGTGCCGGCGATGTCGGACGAGACGGTGATCGTCAAGGACGAGGGCACGATCTTCCTCGGCGGCCCGCCGCTGGTGAAGGCCGCGACCGGCGAGGTCGTCACCGCCGAGGAGCTCGGCGGCGGCGACGTGCACGCGCGCAGGTCGGGTGTCGTCGACCACCTGGCCGACGACGACGCGCACGCGCTGCGGATCGTGCGGTCGATCGTGGCGACGCTGCCGCCGTCGGGCGGACTGTCGGGTGGTTTCGACGCGCCCGCTCGTCCCTCGCGGGCTGCTCAACCACCACCTCCTCAACCACCGAGAGCGGATCCGGCCGGGCTGTACGACGTCGTGCCCACCGACCCCCGCACGCCGTACGACGTGCGCGAGGTGATCGCCCGGATCGTCGACGACAGCGCCTTCCACGAGTTCAAGAAGCTCTACGGCGAGACGCTGGTGACCGGCTTCGCGAAGGTGATGGGCCACGACGTCGGCATCGTGGCCAACAACGGCATCCTGTTCAGCGAGTCGGCGCTCAAGGGCGCGCACTTCATCGAGCTGTGCAACCAGCGCAAGGTGCCGCTGCTGTTCTTGCAGAACATCTCCGGGTTCATGGTCGGCCGCGAGTACGAGAACGGCGGCATCGCGAAGGACGGCGCCAAGCTGGTGACGGCGGTGGCGTGCTCGGTGGTGCCGAAGCTGACCGTCGTCATCGGCGGCTCCTACGGCGCCGGCAACTACGGCATGTGCGGGCGTGCGTACTCGCCACGCTTCCTGTGGATGTGGCCCAACGCCCGGATCTCGGTGATGGGCGGGGAGCAGGCGGCCTCGGTGCTGGCCACGGTGGCCGGACGTGAGGACGACGAGGCGTTCAAGGCCCCCATCCGCGAGCAGTACGAGACGCAGGGCTCGCCCTACTACTCCACCGCGCGGCTGTGGGACGACGGCGTCATCGACCCGCTCGAGACCCGGCGCGTGGTCGGCATGGCACTGGCCGTGACCGCGAACGCGCCGGTGCCCGCACCCTCCTACGGCATCTTCCGGATGTAGCGATGAAGACCCTCCTGATCGCCAACCGCGGCGAGATCGCGCTGCGGGTGATGCGCACCGCGCGACGACTCGGCATCCGCACGGTCGCGATCCACACCGACCTCGACGCCACCGCGCCGCACGTGCTCGCCGCCGACGGCTCCGCGCGCGTGCCGAGCTACCTCGACATCGACGCCGTGGTCGACGCCGCGCGACGGACCGGCGCCGACGCCGTGCACCCGGGCTACGGGTTCCTCTCCGAGCGGGCCGCGTTCGCCCGCGCGGTCACCGAGGCCGGACTCGTCTTCGTCGGCCCGAGCGCCGAGGTGATGGACGCGATGGGTCGCAAGGACGCCGCTCGCGAGATCGCCGAGCGGGCCGGGGTGCCCGTCGTGCCGCGCGGCGAGGACGCCGCCTACCCGGTGCTGGTCAAGGCCGCGGCCGGGGGTGGCGGCAAGGGGATGCGGGTGGTCGAGGACCCCGTGGACCTCGAGGAGGCGATGGCCGCCGCGCGACGCGAGGCTGCCGCGGCCTTCGGCGACGACACCCTGCTCCTGGAGAAGTTCGTCGAGCGCGGTCGGCACATCGAGGTGCAGGTGATGGCCGACGCCCACGGCACGGTGCTGCACCTGTTCGAGCGCGACTGCTCCACGCAGCGTCGCCACCAGAAGGTGCTGGAGGAGGCGCCGGCGCCGACCATCAGCGCGGCGGTGCGCGAGCTGGTGCTCGGCAGCGCGGTGGCGCTGGCGCGCGAGGTCGGCTACGTGAACGCCGGCACCGTGGAGTTCCTGCTGGACACCGACACCGACGAGGCGTACTTCCTGGAGATGAACACCCGCCTGCAGGTGGAGCACCCGGTCACCGAGATGGTGACGGGTCTGGACCTCGTGGAGCTGCAGCTCCACGTGGCCGATGGCGAGCCGCTCGGCCTGACGCAGGACGACGTCCGCTGCGAGGGCCACGCCATCGAGGCGCGGGTGTACGCCGAGGACGCCTACGGCGGCTTCCTGCCGCAAGCGGGCACGGCCGAGCTGGTGCGCTGGCCGACCAACGCCCGGGTGGACGCCGCGCTGGAGCAGGGCCAGGTCGTCTCGACCGCCTACGACCCGATGCTGGGCAAGATCACCGCCCACGGACCCGACCGCGAGGCGGCCCGGCGAGCGCTGGTGGCGGCGCTGGACGAGACCGGCGTCATCGGCTTCACCACGAACGTCGGCTTCCTGCGCGCGCTGGTGGCCGGCGAGGAGTTCCGCGAGGCGAGCATCGACACCGCCTGGCTCGACCGGCACGAGCTCGCCCCGCCCGACCCGGCGCTCGCCCGCACCGTGGCGGCCTGGACGTCGGCGCTGCTGACGCCCGGCGACGGCTTCCGGCTCGGCGGGCCGCCGGCCTCGGTGAGAGTGGAGCTCGACGAGACGCTGCTGGTCGACCGGGAGCGCGGCCGTGCCGGGGAGTGCAGCGTCACCACCCTGTCGGCGGCCGACCACGTGGTGCGGCTGGAGGTCGACGACGAGCGGGTCTGGGGACTGCTGAACGTGCAGGGCACGCGGGCCGACGTCGTGGTGCACGGGCAGTGGCACCGGTTCGAGGCGCCGGACGCGTTCGGCGACGCCGCCGCGGCCGCCGGTGACGGCACCATCACCGCCGCCATGCCCGGCACGGTGCTCTCGGTGTCGGTGGCCGCCGGCGACCGGGTCGTCGAGGGTCAGACGCTGGGGGTGCTGGAGGCGATGAAGATGGAGCTGGCGCTCAAGGCGCCGTTCGACGGGACCGTCGCCGACGTCGGCGCGCAACAGGGGCAGCAGGTGGCGCTGGGCGCGACGCTGTTCGAGGTCGAGCCCGATGCGTAGCCCCAGCGTCGTCACGGAGCCCGGGCTGCCGGAGTCGGTGACGATCTACGAGGTCGGGCCGCGCGACGGCCTGCAGAACGAGAAGGCGATCGTGCCGGTGGCGGTGAAGGCCGAGTTCGTGGAGCGGCTGGTGGCGGCGGGGCTGCCGGTCGTCGAGGCCACCAGCTTCGTGCACCCGCGCTGGGTGCCGCAGCTGGCCGACGCCGCCGAGCTGCTCGAGCGGCTCGGGCCGGACGGTCGTCGCCACCCGGTACTGGTGCCCAACGAACGCGGCCTGCAACGGGCGCTGGACCTGGATCGTGAGCACATCGCCATCTTCGGCAGCGCCACCGAGACCTTCGCCCAGCGCAACCTCAACAGCACGCTCGAGGACCAGTTCGCGATGTTCGGGCCCACCGTGGAGCGGGCACGCGCCGGGGGTCTCGACGTCCGCGCGTACGTCAGCATGTGCTTCGGCGACCCGTGGGAGGGCGACGTCGCCATCGAGCAGGTCGTCGCGGTCGGTCGGCGGCTCCTCGACCTGGGGGCGAGCCAGCTCAGCCTGGGCGACACGATCGGCGTCGGCACCGCCGGTCACGTGCGGGCGCTGCTGGAGGCGTTCAACGGCGCCGGCGTGCCCGACGACCTGCTCGCCGTGCACTTCCACGACACCTACGGCCAGGCGCTGGCCAACGCCGAGGCCGCGCTGCGGCACGGCGTGCGCACCTTCGACGCCAGCGCGGGCGGCCTGGGCGGCTGCCCCTACGCCGAGTCCGCCACCGGCAACCTCGCCACCGAGGACCTGGTGTGGTTCCTGCACGGGCTCGGCATCCGCACCGGGGTCGATCTGGCCGCCCTGGTGGAGACCAGCGTCTGGATGGCCGACGTGCTCGGCCGGCCCAGTCCCAGCCGCGTCGTGCAGGCGCTGGCTGGCTAGGCTCCTGGAATGGCCCGCCGCGTCTTCCTCCACGTCGGCGCGCCCAAGACGGGCACGACCTATCTGCAGAGCACCTTCGCGCGCAACCGCACGCTGCTGGCCGACCACGGGCTGACCTACCCCGACACCGCCGCCGGAACCCACTTCGAGGCGGCGATCGACCTCATCGACCACCCGTGGGGCGGCCGGCTGCGGCACGCGCGCGGGGAGTGGCAGAAGCTGGCGGCCGCCGCGGTGCGCGCCCCCGGCGATGCGCTGATCAGCCACGAGGTGCTGGCCGCGGCCACCGCGGAGAACGTCCGGCGGGCCCAGGAGTCGCTGGCCGGCGCCGAGCTGCACGTCGTGCTGACCGCTCGCGACCTGGGCCGGCAGATCCCCGCGGAGTGGCAGGAGAAGGTCAAGCACCGGGGCCGGATGGGGTTCAAGAAGTTCCTGCACTCGGTGGTCCAGGGGCCGCGCAGCGCCGCGACGCAGTGGTTCTGGCGGGTGCAGAGCGTGCCCGACGTGCTGGGCCGGTGGTCCGCGGGCCTCACGCCCTCGCAGGTGCACCTGGTGACCGTGCCGCCCACGCGAGACGACCCCGAGCTGCTGCTGCGCCGCTTCCTCTCGGTGATGGGCCTCGACCCGTCGCTGGCGTTGGAGCCCGGCGACCACGACAACCCCTCGCTGGGCATCGCCGAGGTCTCGCTGCTGCGCCGGCTCAACGTCGCGCTGCGGGGCCGGGCCATCCCGCAGCCGGTGTACGCCGAGATCGTGCGCGACCTGCTCGCCCGCGACACGCTGGGCCACCGCGACGAGCAGCTGCGCGCCACCCTGCCGCCCGAGAGCCGCGACTTCGTCGAGCAGGTCACCGGTGAGTGGGTCGAGTGGGTGGAGGGCTCGGGCATCGACGTCGTCGGCGACCTCGGGGAGCTGGCCACGCGGTGGCCACCGACGCCCGAGGAGGGCGGCGAGCCCTGGGTCGACCCAGACCGCCCGCGCCCCGCGCGGATCATCGACGCCGGCGTCGACGGACTCGCCGCGCTCGTCGAGCTCGAGGCGGCGCGGTACCGCGAGCAGGCCAACGCCGGGCTGTGGCGTCGGCTCAACAGATGACGCAGGCGCAGCTGGAGGCCGCCCGCCGGCTGCAGCACGCGGGCGCCGGGCTGGGCGTCGTCGAGCTGGTCGGCTCGCTGCCGCTGGCCGGTCGGGGCAGCCTCGACCCCGAGCGGGTCGACGACCGCGAGATGCTCCGCGCGTGCGTCTCGGCCCTGGCCTACCTGGCGCGCCAGCTGCCCGCCGAGCAGCCACCGCGCCGGCATCGACGCCGGTGGCGGCGCGAGCCACCCCCGGCTGCCGTGCGGGCACCGCTCGACGAGCTGGTCGGCGCGGTGTGGGAGCGCCGGGTCCGCGCCGGGGCGGGCGTGCGCTGGCGCCGGGTGTGGGAGGCCATGCACGCCCACGGCTCGCTGCCGCCTCTCGACGTCGTCGGCCCCTTGCGGCTCGACCCGGTGGGCACCGACCTGCTGCGGCGGGTGAACCAGGCGCTCGGCACCGCACCCGACGCGGTCCGCGCACGAGCGGGCGGGGTGGTGCGGCACCGGCCGGGCGAGCCGCTCGGTGTGCCGCAGCCGTACCTGGCCTGGGCGGTCGCCGCGGCCGAGCAGCGGGGCCTCGGCGTACCCTCGACCGATCCCGGCCGCCCGCGCGGCGTGCCGGTAGCAGCGACGTTGGACCGTGCGATCGAGGAGCTGTCATGGCGCGCCGGGTGATCGTGCACGTGGGCGTGCCCAAGACGGGCACGTCGTACGTGCAGGACCGGCTCTTCAACAACCCCGCCTCGCTGGCCGCGCAGGGCGTCGTCTACCCCGGGGAGCGGCACGACGCCCACTTCCTGGCCGCGCTCGACCTGATGCAGCTGACCTGGGGCGGTCTCGAGCGACAGGCCGTCGGCGCCTGGGACGCGCTGGCGGCGCAGGTCCGCGAGGCCGAGGGCACCGCGATCATCAGCCACGAGATCCTCGGGTTCGCCTCGCCGGCCCACGTGGAGCGAGCGGTGGCCTCCTTCGGCGATGCCGAGGTCGACGTCGTGGTCTCCGTGCGCGACCTGGTGCGCCAGATCCCGGCCGAGTGGCAGGAGAACGTCAAGCACCGGCGCGTGCTCGGCTTCGAGGAGTTCCTCGAGCAGATCCGCGACCCGGCCCGCGAGACGCTGATCAGCTCGTGGTTCTGGGGGGTGCAGGAGGTGCCGCAGATCCTCCACCGGTGGTCCGCGGCCGCGCCGCCCGCGCGGACGCACGTCGTGACCGTGCCGCAGCCGGGGGCGGCCCGCGACCTGTTGTGGCACCGCTTCGCCAGCGTCTTCGGTCTCGACCCCGACTCCCTGCCGGAGGGCACCGACCGCGAGAACACCTCGCTCGGCGTGCCCGAGACGGCGCTGCTGCGCCGGCTCAACGAGCAGCTCAACGACGTCGTGCCCAACGAGCGCTACCGGCAGTTCGTGCGCGAGTACCTCGTGCACCAGACGCTCTCGAAGCAGCAGACCTCCGCCCGGCTCGGCGTGTCACCGCAGGTGCACGCCTGGGCTTCCGACCTCTCCCGCGACTGGGCCGCCGGCATCGCCGAGGGCGGCTACGACGTCGTCGGCGACGTGGCCGACCTCGTGCCCCGCGATCCGCTGCCGTGGGTCGACCCCGACGAGCCGGACGAGGCGGAGGTGGCCGACGCCGGCGTCCGCGGCCTCGCGGCGATGACCCGCGAGGCCGCCCGGCTGCGCGACGTCGAGATCGAGCTGCACGCCATCATCGACGACCTCGACGCCGCCCTGCAGCGCTTCCGCGGCACGCGGACCTACCGGGCCAAGGAGCGGCTGGTCCGGCTCGCCGACGAGAACCCCCTCGCCCGGGCCGGGTTGGGGGCTTTCCGGGCGGTCCGGGGCCGGTGACGGTTCCCCACGGTGCCGTGGCGAACCGTCACTGACCCACAGGAGCCCCGGTGGGGGAGTGCCGGTTCATCTGGGTACCGTGGGGAACCGTCACCGCCGCGACGGCTGTGGGCGTGTCACCTGTCAGGTCGACGCTTGCCGCTTCGGCCGCACCAAGAACTCGCGCCGGACGTAGCGTCCCACCTGGTAGGTGGCCCAGGCGTCGGTGCCGGCGCCGATGACGCCGCCCATGATCGGCACCCGCTTGCCCACGGTGGTGACCACCTTCTTGCCGGCCACACGGGTCACCAGGGCGGCGGTGACCTGCGCCGCGACCACCTTGTCGAGGTCGGGGTCGTGGGCCGGGGCGGTGGCCAGCGCCATCGGGGTGCCGGGCAGCTCGCGCTTCTTGATCAGCTTCAGCACCGCCTCCTCGCCGAGCACGGTGGCCAAGATGGCGTTGTGCACCCGCGGGTCGTGCAGGTCGTAGCCGCGCAGATGGAGCACGGCGGCGACCATCCGGCACTGCAGGATCGCCAGCCCGGCGATGTTCGCGGGAATGGTGGCGGCGAGGGTGACCAGACCGCCGAGGTTGGTCAAGAACCCCTGCGCTCCGGCGTAGCGCACGTGCCGCTCGACGATCGCCGAGACCGCCGCGTCGACGTCGCCGTGGTGCTCGACCAGCAGCTTGTCGGCGGCGCGGGCCGCACCGGGCAGAGGGCCGACGCCGTTGACGGCGCGGTCGAGCACGTCATGGATGAAGGCCGAGGTGGCGCCGGGCGCCAGGGCGCCCGCGTGGGGGGCGATGGCCTTGCCGACGCGACTACTCAGTCCCATGTCTGGAAGCCTACGTGTGGTGTGGAACTTCCCCGATCCGCGCGACCCGGCACTCGACGCCGAGCTCGACGACCTGGTGGCCCTCGGTGCCGACCTGGCGCCGGAGACCCTCGTCGCCGCGTACCGGTTGGGGTTGTTCCCCATGCCCGAGGGCCGTCGCCTGGGCTGGTGGTGCCCGGTCGAGCGGGGCGTCCTGCCGCTCGACGGGCTGCGGATGTCTCGATCGCTGAGGCAGGCGTGCGCTCACGTCGAGATCCGCGTCGACTCGGCGTTCGAGGCCGTCATGGCCGGCTGCGCCTCCCCGGACCGCTCGGGCGGCTGGATCGACGACTCGATCACCGCCGCCTACACCGAGCTGCACCGGCTCGGCTTCGCCCACTCGGTGGAGGCGTGGTCCGACGGCGAGCTGGTCGGCGGGCTCTACGGCGTCAGCGTCGACGGGCTGTTCGCGGGGGAGTCGATGTTCCACCGGCGGCGCGACGCCTCGAAGGTGGCACTGGTGGCGCTGGTCGACCTGCTCGACGACGGGATGCCCGGCCGCCTGCTCGACGTGCAGTGGGAGACCCCGCACCTGGCCTCGCTGGGCGTGGTGAGCATCCCGCGCGCGGACTACCTGCGCCGACTCGACGCCGCGCTGGGCCTGCCGGCGCCGCGCTTCACACCACCTGCGGACTGGCCCCCGTCTCGCTGACCATCGGCCGCCCGGCGGCCTCCCACTCCAGCATCCCGCCGTCGAGGTTCACCACGTCCACGCCGCTCTGGGCCAAGAAGGCGGTGGCGCGCGCCGAGCGCCCACCGATCTTGCACACCACGAGCACCTGGGTGTCGGTCGGCACCTCCGCCGACCGCTCGGCGACCTCGGCCAGCGGGATGTGCATCGCTCCCTCGATGTGGCCGGCCTGCCACTCGACGGGCTCGCGCACGTCGAGCACGACCAGCCCCTCCGGCAGCGGGTCGGGCACGCCGGTGATGGCGACAGTGGGGATCTGCATGGCCCCACCGTACGAGAGGATCCTGGCGTGGCCGTGACGCTCCAGTTCCACCCCGACTGGCCGCACGGTGGTGCGATGGTCGTGGAGTCGATGGCGCGCGAGGGCCGCTACCGCTCGCAGTTCGTCACCGGCATCTCCAACGGCGGGCTGACGGCGTACCCGGGCGGTGATCGGTGGCGCTGGGAGAGCCGGCTCTTCGACGGTCGCTACGACGACGCGCCGCCCGAGGACCGCCCGGTCTACGGCGCCTGGAACCGCCGCGAGGACCCCTACGGCGGCGCGGTCCGGTTCGGTTCGGCGTACGCACGGCTGCGGCCGGAGCTGCTCGACCGTACCACGTTCTGCTTCCCCGACTCGGTGCTCGAGCCCGAGGACACCGGTGGCCCCGAGGCGCTGGCGTACCTGTGCACGCTGGCCGACGCGTCCGGCCTCGACGACCTCGACGAGTGCGTCGAGGCCCAGGTGCACGGCCCGGTCGGCTTCGCCGACGACGTCGAGGCGGTGGTGCTCGACCCGTGCTTCGCGGGCACACCGGTCGAGGCCGCGGCCCGCCGCCTCGGGTGCGAGGTGGAATGGCACCCCGGGTTCCGCGTCGCCACGGCCGACCTCGACCCGGCCTACCGAGGCGCCGAGGTCGTCGCCCTCGCGCAACGCCTCGGGCGCGAGCTCACCCCGGACGTCGTCGGCGCCGCCGCCCGCTCCGGGCGTCACGAACCGCAACGGGTCAAGCAGGTCTGGCACTACCTGGCGAGGTTCGGACGGGCCGACCTCCCACGATGAGCTGCCGCTTCCCACGGGTCCTACGTCGTGGGGAGTGGCCGTTCACCATGGTGGCATGGTGAACGAGCACCCGGCGGCCCCCGCTACTTGAGGAACTTCGACGTCCGCCGGTCCGCAAGTGGCTTCCCGCCGGTCTGGCAGGTGGCGCAGTAGTTGAGGAAGGTGTCGGAGAAGGAGACCTCGCGGACGACGTCGCCGCACACCGGGCAGACCTCGCCCTTGCGGCCGTGGACGGCCATGTGGGTCTTCTTCTCGCCCTTGAGCTCGCTGGCGGCCAGGCCCTCGGAGCGTTTGACGGCGTCGCCGAGGACGGTGCGGACCGCGACGTAGAGCGTCTGCAGCTCCTCCTCGGACAGCGACGAGGAAGGCTTGAACGGCGACATCTTCGCGGCGTGGAGGATCTCGTCGGAGTAGGCGTTGCCGATGCCGGCGATGGTGCCCTGGTGGCGGATCACGCCCTTGATCTGGGCGCGGCCGGCGTCGGTGAGGATGCCGCGCAGCACGTCGAGGGTGAAGGAGTCCTCCAGCGGGTCGGGGCCCAGCGAGGCGATGCCCGGAACGTCCATCGGGTCGCGCACCACGTAGAGCGCGAGGCTCTTCTTGGTGCCGGCCTCGGTGACGTCGAGCCCGGCACCGTTGTCGAGCACGACGCGGGCCGCCATGGGCGACTTGTTGCTCGGCTTCGGCGGCAGCGCGGGCACCTCGTCGCGCCAGCGGACCCAGCCGGCGCGTGCGAGGTGCAGCACCAGGTGCAGACCCGCCACCTCGATGTCGAGGAACTTGCCGTGCCGGCCGACGCCGTCGACCAGGCCGCCGGCCAGCGCCGTCAGCGGCGGGTCGAAGGTCTTCAGCGCGCTGAACGCCGCGATGTCGACGCGCACGATGGCGCGCCCGTCGAGCCGGCGCCCCAGGTCGTGCGCCAGCGCCTCCACCTCCGGCAGCTCGGGCACTCTGCCACGGTACCCGGCAGACTGGGCCCGTGCTGGTGACCAACCACGTCCTCGCCGGGGCCCTCGTCGGCTACGCCGCTCCCGGTCCCGTCAGCGCCTTCGTCGGCGGGGTGGCCTCGCACTTCGGCATGGACGTCGTGCCGCACTGGGGCGACCGGCCGATCGAGACGGTCATGCACATCGCGGTGGCCGACGGTCTGACCGGTCTCGCGGCGATGGCGTGGGTCTGGCGCTCGGCGCCGCGTCGCAAGCGCTGGCGGGTGCTGGCCGGGATGGTGGGCGGCGCGATGCCCGATCTGGACAAGCCGAGCACGGTCTTCTTCGGCTTCTCGCCGTTCCCGGCGGCCTGGGACGAGTTCCACTCGGTGATCCAGACCGAGGACTCGCGCCGGATGCCGCAGGAGATCGTGGTCGGTGCCGCACTGGGGCTGGCGGTGCTCACGTGGTCCCGGGTGTCGCGACCTCACGCATGAGCGAGACACCGGCAGAGGTGCTCGAGCGGGCCAGGACGACCCGGATCGACCTCGACGCCTTCACCGCGGAGGAGCTCTGGCGTGCCGGTGTGCCGCTTCCCGGGGTGAAGCGGAACCCGACCCGCCGAGCGCCGACCGGGTGCCGGGCGGGATGGGCACCTACCGCACCCTCACGAAGGTCCCGGCCCCGTCGCTGACCGCGCAGGTCGCCGAGTCCGGCGACCAAGCGGCGGGTCTCCACGTCCGTCGGTCGGCCGAGCTGCTCGAGCCATCCGTCGCGAAGGTGGTCGAGCAGCGCCGGGGCGAGGATCGCTACGTCGTGTGCCTGGAGTCGGTCGAGCTGTTCGTCGCGGAGGTGCTGACCGACGCCGGGCGCGCGGGTCTCGACGTCAGCCGTGCGGCGCGGATCCTCTGGGCGTTCTCCCACCGGTTCTCGTGGGTGGAGAGCCGCAGCCGGTTGCGCCGCAGCGCGCAGCGGCACCTCGACGTGGAGCAGGTGCCGGCCACTGACCGGGTCTACCTCGACCTCCGCATCGCGGCGGGTGGCCCCTGCCGCTGTCGAGCACGACCTGTCCGCGGCCGCCGCGCGAGTCGCACCGGGCCTGGATCTGCAGCCCCGGCTCGACGACGTCGCCGCCTGCGTGAGCCGTTTCGCGGCGGCGCTGTGGGACCACTTCGCCCCCGGCCCCGCCCTGGTGACTGAGCGCTAGCGACCGAGCCAGGCCTCGAAGGCTCGGGTGTCGTAGGGCCGGCCGAGGAAGTCCGCGACCAGGTCGGCGGCATCGGCCGAGCCGCCGGGGGCGAGCACAGCGTCGCGGTAGCGGGTGGCGACCTCCGGGGCGAACAGGGCGGCGGGGTCGAAGGCACTGAACAGGTCCTTGGCGATGACCAGGCTCCACATGTAGGTGTAGTAGCCCGAGCTGTAGCCCTCCAGGTGCCCGAACCCGGCGTAGAAGTGGGTGTCGGGCAGCGGCCGCACCAGGCTGTAGGCGTCGTAGAGCTCCAGCATCCGTGCGGCGAGGTCGGCCGGGCGCTCGAGGTGGAAGTAGTAGGAGAGCGCTGCGTAGAACATCTGCGTGCGCACCAGGAAGGCCTTGCCGAACTCCTCCGCCTCCCGCATGCGCGCCACCAGGTCGGCCGGGATCGGCTCACCCTCGGCGTCAGTGGCGAAGGTGCGCAGCACGTCGGCGTCCCAGGCCCACTCCTCGAGCATCTGCGAGGGGGCCTCGACGAAGTCCCACTCGGTGCTCACCCCCGAGAAGCGCACCCAGTCCTGCCGCCCGGCCAGGGTGTGGTGCATCAGGTGGCCGAACTCGTGGAAGAGCGTGACGACGTCGCGGTGCTCCATGAGCCCGCGCGGGAAGTTGCACACCAGCACGCCCTCGGGGAGCTGACGACCGCGCACGCCCGGCACCAGGGTGAACTGGGCGGCGTGGTTGTACTTGCTCGCCCGCGGGTGCAGGTCGAGGTGGATGCGGCCCAGCGGCTCACCGTCGAGCAGCACGTCGAAGGAGGTCACGTCCTCGTGCCACACCGGTGCCTCGACGCGCTCGTAGGTGACCCCGAAGAGGCGAGCGGTGACCGCGAGCAGGCCGTCGTGGACCCGGTCGAAGGCGAAGTAGCGGCGCACCTGCTGGGCGTCGACGCCGTGGTGCTCGCGCTTGACGGCCTCGAGGTAGTAGCGGGAGGAGGCCAGGTCGATCTCCTCGACGCCGTCCTGCGCGGCCCGCTCGAGCAGGACCCCGAGGTCGCGCCGGCCGGCATCGGCGGCGGCGTCGCTGATCCGATCGACGAACTCGGCGATCGCCGGGCCGGAGCCGATCATCTTGACCTCGGCGTCGAAGCTGGGCCAGTCCTCGTAGTCGAGCAGCCGCGCGCGGCGGTGGCGCAGATCGAGCAGCTCACGGAGCACCTCGTCGTTGTCGGGGTGGCCGAGGTCGTAGAAGGTGCGCGCGACCGCCAGCCGGGCGTCCCGGTCGTGGGCGTAGGCGAGGAAGGGGTGCGTGTCGGGGTAGTCGGTGCTGATCTCGACGTAGCCGTCGGCGTCGGCGGGGTGGGCCTCGACGAAGTCCGCGGGCAGCCCGGCCAGGGCCTCGGCGGTCACGCGGGTGGTGCGGCGCCCCTCGCGGATGACGCGCGAGAACCGCTGGCCCAGCTCGGTGAGCTGCTGGTCGAGCTCGCGGACCTGCTCGCGGGTCTCCTCGTCGCGGTCCACGCCCGATCGGCGGAAGGTGCGCAGGGCGTCGGTCAGCACGCGCCGGCCGCCGTCGTCGAGGGCGTCGGGGTCCAGCGCAGAGAGTCGGTCGAAGACCTCGCGGTCCAGGTGCAGGTCGGTGGCGAAGCCACTGGTCTCGATCTCGATCCGCTCGGCGCGGGCGACGACGTCGGGGTCGGGATGGACGGCGGCGAGCAGCGAAGCCACCGAGGAGGCGTCGGCCAGCGCCAGCGAGACGTCGTTCCACAGCTCGAGCGCAGTGGGGTCGCCCAGTGGGGCGTCGCGCAGCGCCGCCACCAGGTCGCCGGCGGCCTTGAGCCGCTCCGTGCCACGTTCCTCGAGCCAGTCGGTCACGGCGACCAACCTACCGATGAGCCCTTGAGCTCAAGCACGCTTGAACTCCTAGCGTGGCGAGGTGACCACGACGCACGCCAGCCCCGCGCAGGCCCACACCTCGCTGTTCGCCCCGGCCTACCGCTGGGCGACCATCGGGATGGTCGCGCTGGTGTTCTTGTCGGCCTTCGAGGAGCTGGCCGTCACGACGGTGATGCCCTCGGTCACCGCCGATCTCGACGGCCGCGCGCTGTACGCGGTCGCGTTCTCCGCGACGTTGGCGGCCAGCATCGTCGGCATGGTGGTCGCGGGCGCCTGGGCCGACCGGCGAGGCCCCTCGCGGCCACTGCTCACCGCCGTGGCGCTGTTCGTGCTGGGCCTGTTGGTCTCGGGGCTGGCTGGCGAGATGAGCGTGTTCGTGGCCGGGAGGGGGCTGCAGGGCCCGGGCGCCGGCGGGCTGATCGTCAGCCTCTACGTGCTGGTCGCCCGCGTGTACGCCCCGGTCGACCACCCCATGATCTTCGGCGCCTTCGCCGCCGCCTGGGTCGTGCCGTCGATGATCGGCCCGTCGATCGCGGGCGCGGTGGCGCAGGTCTGGAGCTGGCACTGGGTCTTCCTCGGCGTGGTCATGCTCGCGCTCGCCGCGGTCGGCTTCGTGGCGCCGTCGCTGCAGGCCACGCCGCAGGAGCAGGCGCCGCTGCGGCCCGGCACAGGCCGCCGGGTGGCGCTGGCGGTGCTCGTGGCGACCGGGGTGGCCGCTCTCGACCTGGTGGGCCACGACCGGTCCGGACCGCTGCTGCTGGTCGGGTCGGTGCTGGCGCTCGCCCTGGTGCTGCTGGCGGACCGGCCGCTGCTACCCGTCGGCACCCTGCGGCTCGCCACCGGCCTACCCGCCGTCGTCGCCATGCGCGGGGTCGCGATGGCCGCCTTCGCCGCCGCCGACGTCTACCTGCCCTACCTGCTGCAGGCGCACTACGGGGTCGCGCCCTGGCTCTCGGGGATGACGCTGACTCTCGGGGCCTTCGGCTGGGCCGGCTCGTCGCAGGTGCAGGGCCGGCTGGGGGAGCGGTTGCCGGACGTCCGCGCCATGCGGATCGGTGCGGGGCTGCTGCTGGCCGGTGTCGGCGTCGCGTTCATCGTGGTGGCGCTGCAGCTCCCGGCTTTCCTCGTCGCGCTCGCCTGGATCTCGACCGGTGCCGGCATGGGCCTCGTGACCTCGCGGGCGAGCTCGTTCGTGCTGGCCGCCTCGGCCGACGGCGAGCAGGGCTCGAACAGCTCGGCGATGACGATCGCCGACGCCGTGGGCAGCGCGATCTCGGTGGCGGTGGCTGGGATCGTGTTCACCGCGCTGCGTGGCGGCGCCGAGCTCGGTTCCTTCCTGGGCGCCATCGGCTTCTCGGCCGGCCTCGCCGCGCTGACTGTCCTCGCCACCCGCCGAGTTGCGGCTAGGACACGCTAGCCAAATCTAGGGCTCACGCTAGACGCCTCGATATCGTGCGAGCGTGGACCCGATCCGGAACCCGTACGCCCCCGGCGCCGGGCAGCGGCCACCCGAGCTGGCTGGCCGCGACCGCGAGCTCACGCAGTTCGGCGTCACGCTCGAGCGGGTGGCCGCCGGCCGCCCCGACCGCAGCATGGTGCTCTCCGGACTGCGCGGGGTGGGCAAGACGGTGCTGCTCAACGCGCTGCGCAGCGAGGCCGTGCGCCGGGCGTGGGGGACCGGCAAGGTCGAGGCCCGGCCCGAGCAGTCCTTGCGGCTGCCGCTCGCGCAGGCCGTGCACGCCGCCGTCCGCGAGGTGGCGCACCGTCACCGCGACCCCGAGCGCGTCGACCAGGTGGCCGGGGTGCTCAAGGCCTTCGCCCTCCGTACGGAGCTGGTCGATCGCAAGGGCGCGCGTCGCTGGCAGCCGCCGATCGACGTCACCGCCGCGAAGGGCCGCGCCGACTCCGGCGACCTCGAGCTGGACCTGGTCGAGCTGTTCACCGACGTCGGCTCGCTGGCCGGCGACCTGGGTGTGGGCGTCGCGCTGTTCGTCGACGAGATGCAAGACGTGGTGCCCGACGAGCTCGCCGCGCTGTGCGGGGCGTGCCACGAGATCAGCCAGCAGGCGGCACCGCTGCTGGTGGTCGGGGCCGGGCTGCCGCACCTGCCGGTGGCGCTGTCGGCCTCGAAGTCCTACGCCGAGCGGCTCTTCCGCTACGTCTCGGTGGACCGGCTGCCGCGCGAGATGGCCGACCGGGCCTGGACGGTTCCCGCCGGCACCGAGGACGTGGGCTACGAGCCCGACGCCCTCGACGAGCTCTACCGGCTCACCGACGGCTACCCCTACTTCGTGCAGGCCTACGGCAAGGTCACCTGGGACGTCGCCGCCGGCTCGCCGATCACCGCCGACGACGTGCGCGGCGCGGCGCCCGAGGCGGAGTCGGAGCTGGCCGTGGGCTTCTTCGGTGCACGCTTCGACCGGGCCACCCCGGCCGAGCGCGACTACATGAGCGCGATGGCCGACCTCGGCCACGCCACCGACGACCTCGCCGTGAGGACCGCCGACGTCGCCGCCCACCTGGACCGCAAGCCCCAGTCGCTCTCGCCGGCTCGCGACGGGCTGGTCAAGAAGGGACTGATCTTCTCCGGGGAACGGGGCACCGTGGCCTTCACGGTGCCCCACTTCGGGAAGTTCCTGCGGGGCCAGCGGTAGCCGTCGAGGAACTGACTCGAGGTGGACGGTGTGGTGGACCGGGCCTGGTCGCACAGCCGCAGCCGCCGAGGAGGCTACGACCCGCAGACCTCCGCCGCCGCGGCGAGCACCCGCGACCGGAAGTCCTCGTGCCCCGCGGGGGGCCGCACCGTCTCGCGCAGGATGTCGCAGTGCCCGGCGTGCTGGGCGGTCTCGGCCACGACCCGCACCACGAGGTGCCCGAAGGTGGTCGACCGCTCACCCTCGCGCCACCACGCGACGGTGGCCGGGGCGTCCAGCGGCAGCGCGGCCAGCGACTCGTCGCTGTGGGTCCAGGCCTGCCGGTAGAGGCCGAGCAGGTAGGCCCGGTCCTCGGTGGGCAGCGCCCACATGTCGGCGCCGTTCCAGACCGAGCCGTCGTCGTACCAGGGCAGCGCGAACGGTGCCGGCCGCCCGACGCACGCGCCGAGGTAGCCGGCCTCGATGCCGATCAGGTGCTTGACCAGTCCGAGCAGGTTGGTGCCCGTGGCCACCACGGGGCGACGGACGTCGTACTCCGAGAGGTCCGAGAGGGAGCCGACGACCGCGTCGCGGGACTGCTGCAGGTAGTGGCGGAGGTCCTCGGCGACGAAGCTCACCTCACCAGTTCACCCGACGGCCACGTGCTTGTCACCGTGCTCGTCACCGGGCTGCGACAGGTTCGCGCCATGCCCTCTCGCGTCCTGCTCGGCCTGTCCGCCTGCGTGCTCACCGCCGCGACCGCCGCTCCGGCCGTCGCCCACGACCATCCGCGCGAGCCCCGGGTGCACGTCTACACCCCGCACGTCGCGCCGCTGGCCACCGTCGCCGGGGTCAAGATCACCGGCGAGGCCTACGGCTCCTCGTTCGTGGTCTCGCCGTGGAGCGACCACGTCTTCTACGGCCTCACCGACCGCGGGCCCAACGTCGACGGCCCGGACGGCACCAAGATCGAGCCGCTGCCCGACTTCCAGCCCGCCATCGGGGAGTTCGTGCTCGCCCACGGCAAGGCGGTGCTGGTGCGCCGCATCGGCCTCGCCGCGAAGGACGGCACGCCCTACAACGGCCAGGTCAACCCCGACAACTCCACCAACGAGACCATCACCGACCTGCAGGGCAACGTGCTGCCGGCCAGCGAGAACGGCTACGACCCCGAGGGCCTCGTGGTGATGCGCGACGGCACCTTCTGGGTCTCCGACGAGTACGGGCCGTTCATCACGCACTTCGACCGTCGCGGCCGCGCCATCGAGCGGCTCAGCCCCGGCCAGGGCCTGCCGGCCGAGCTGGCCTGGCGCGAGCCCAACAAGGGCATGGAGGGGCTGAGCGTCACCCCCGACGGCCGCACGCTGGTCGGCATCATGCAGGCCGGGCTCAACGCGCCCGGCGGCCCGAAGTCGAAGAACCTCTCCGCCGTGCGCATCGTCACCGTCGATCTGCGCTCGCGGGCCACCCACCAGTACGTCTACGTGCTGCACAACACCGACGGCGCCGACACCGGGGTCTCGGAGATCAGCGCCCTGGACGACCACCGGTTCCTGGTCGACGAGCGCGACGGCGACTTCGAGCCCGGCGCGAACAAGAAGCTGTTCGCGATCGACCTGCGCGGCGCCACCGACGTCACCGGGAAGCAGGTCGAGGTGATCGCCGGGAAGAACGACACCGCCACCACCATCAGCAACCTGCGCGCCGCCGGCATCACCCCGGTGAGCTCCTCGCTCTACCTCGACGTCGCGGGCCTGGTGACCCGCATCGACCCGACCGGCGACTTCTTCGGCCACGACAAGATCGAGGGCGTGGCCGTGGTGGACCACGGTCGCCGGCTGGTCATCAGCAACGACAGCGACTTCGGCATCAGCGGCGTCAACGAGACGACCGCGCCGTTCACGCTGCAGGCGAAGATCCTCCCGAACGGCCAGCAGGACGACGGCGAGCTGCTGCAGATCGACCTGCCGGCCGGCTGGCCCGGGCGGCGCTGATCACCAGGGGAACCTGATCCCGGTGCGCTGCTCGGAGAGCTCCCACAGCCGGCGGCCCACCTCGGCGTCCTGGGCCTGCCGGCTGCGACCCACCGGGCCCGGCGCGCCGCGCATCCCGCCCAGCCCGGTCGGCCCGACGTACTCACCCGGCGCGACGTCCTGGGTGGCGGCGTAGACGGTGGGCCGGGCTCCCTGCGCGGCACTGGTGGCGACCAGCACGTTGCCGATGCGCATGCCCAGCCGGGCCAGCGGGTTGGCGTGGTGGGCCTGCAGGTTGGTGGCCGAGTACCCGGGGTGTGCAGCGGTGGCCAGCACCGGTGAGCCGGCCTCGATCAGCCGTCGTTGGAGCTCCGCGGTGAAGAGCAGGTTGGCCAGCTTGGACTGCTGGTAGGCCCGGGTGGGCCGGTAGGAGCCGTCGAGGTCCAGGTCGTCGAGGTCCACCTGCGGCCCGTTGTGCAGCCCGGAGGAGACCGTGACGACGCGCCCGGTGATCTGGGGGAGCAGCAGGTTCGTCAGCGCGAAGTGCCCGAGGTGGTTGGTGCCGATGTGCCGCTCGAAACCGTCGGCGGTGCGACCCTGGGGCACCATCATGATCCCGGCGTTGTTGACCAGGACGCCTACGTCGGTGTCGATGCCCGCGGCGAAGGAGCGCACCGAGGACAGGTCGGCGAGGTCGAGCTCGCGCACCTCGGTACGACCCGCGATGCCCGCCGCCGCGGCCACGCCGCGCTCGGTGTCTCGGACGGCGAGGACGACGTGGGCGCCCTCGGCGGCGAGCGCCCGGGCCGTCTCCAGGCCCAGACCCGAGTTCGCTCCGGTGATGATCACCATTCCTGGGGGTGTGGTCATGCCACCATGGTCCACATGCGACCCCAGGTCGTGGCTCACCGCGGTCTCGTGGACGGCGGCGGCGAGCACACGCTGACCTCGTATCTGGCCGCGCTCGACCAGGGGGCGGAGGCGCTGGAGTGCGACGTACGGCTCACCGCCGACGGTCACCTGGTGTGCGTGCACGACCGCGACCTGCGACGCACGGCCCGCAGCCGGCACCTGGTCTCGACCTCCGAGCTCGCCGCCCTCGCGGACCTCGACGTCACCATGCTGACGCTGCGGCGGCTGCTGGAGACGGTGGCCGAGCTGCCGCAGCGGGTGGAGCTGGCCATCGAGACCAAGCACCCCACCCGCTACGCCGGGCTGGTCGAGAAGCGCCTGGTCGAGCTCCTCGACCAGTTCGACTGGCTCGGTCCGGACTCCCCGGTGCGCGTCATGAGCTTCTCCTGGCTGGCGCTGAAGCGGATCGAGCGGATGGCGCCCGACCTCGACGTCGTGCTGCTCTTCGAGTCCCCCGGCGAGTGGCTGCGCAGCCGGGCGGTCGCCTCGGTGGACTGGATCGCCGGGCCCGACGTGCAGGCACTGCGCGACCACCCGAAGGCGATGCGGCGCATCGCCGAGGTGTCGCGGGTGCACTGCTGGACGGTCAACACCCCCGACGAGGTCGACCGCTGCCTGGATCTCGGGGTCGAGGCGCTCATCACCGACCGGCCGGCCACCGTGTTGACCCACCTCACACGACGCGAGCGATCGCGCGACGTTTTGGATCGGGGTTAGCGGGCATATCTGTCGTATCCGAAGCATCACCGGGGGACCCCGAAAGGACTTTGCATCGTGGTGACAGCGCCCGCGCCCGTCGCCCTGAGCCTCCCCTTCACTCCCAGCAGTGCCGCGATAGCCCGGTCGCGGTTGCAGGAGTGGCTGACCGGGCTACAGGCGTCCGATGACCTCGTCGAGGACTCGCGACTGGTGCTCTCCGAGCTGGTCGGCAACGCCGTCCGGCATGCCCGACCACTCGACGACGGCACCGTCCTGGTGGCCTGGAACACCGACGACGTCGGCCTGGACATCGCCGTGACCGACGGCGGCGCGCCGACCGTGCCCGGCGCTCTCGAGGTCGACGTGGACGAGACGACCGGCCGCGGACTGTCGATCGTCGAGACCCTCACCGACCGGTGGTGGCTGGAGACCTCCCAGTCGCGCTCGACCGTGCACGCCCTGTTCAGCTCGCGCGGCTGAGTTCGGTCCGCGGGCCCCGGCTCGAGCGCCCTCGCGCCGCTGCCGAGCGCCCGCCCGGAGCCGGTACGGCCAGCGTCGTGCCGTCGCTGCCCGGCAAAGGTCCAGACCTGTTTCGGTACGCGCGTGTCCGCCTTGTCAGGCGACCCCCCACCGCTTAGTTTGTAGCCGCCCGGCCGTTGTTGCATCCCCCGTCAACAGCGGTCGGGCCCTTCAATTCCTCTGGCTACAAGGGCTCTCGCGACACCGGGCACGACATGCAGCGTGGTCCGCCGCGACCCGAGCCCAGCTCGGAGCCGGCGATGGCGACCACCTCGATGCCCGCCGCCTCCAGCCGGGCGTTGGTCTCGACGTTGCGTTCGTAGGCCACCGCGACCCGCGGGGCGATGGCCAAGGTGTTGTTCCCGTCGTCCCACTGCTCGCGCTCGGCGGTCACCGGATCGAGGCCGGTGTCGATCTGGTGCAGCCGGTCGATGCCCATCGCCTTGGCCGCCGCCTCCAAGAACGGCTCGGCCGAGGCGACGTCGAGATGCTCCCCGTCGCCCGCGGTGACGGCATACGCGGTGAGGGTGTGGGCGACGTTGGGGTACATCACGATCTTGTCGACGTCGACCATCGTGGCGACGGTGTCCAGGTGCATCGTGGCCCGCTCCTGGGCGATCGGCACGGCGAGCACGGTGTGGGCCAGGCCGTCGGCGAAGACCCGCCGGGCCAGCCGCTCGACGCCCGCCGGCGTGGTGCGCTCGCCGACGCCGACCGCGATGACGCCCGGGGCCAGCAGCAGCACGTCGCCGCCCTCGACGTGCTCGTAGGTGTAGCCGTGGATGCGGGGGGTGCCCGCGAAGCGGGGATGGCGGCTGTAGATCAGCTCGGTGAGCTGCGACTCCCGGACCCGGGCGGGCATCTTCAGCGAGGTGATGGCGACGTGATCGCCGACCCAGACCGAGGAGTCGCGGGTGAACAGCAGGTTGGGCAGCGGGTCGATGAGGAACTCGTCGTGGCCCAGCAGCGAGGTCACCAGCGAGCTGGCCCGTACCTCGTCGTTGCGCACACCCGCCGTCAGCGCGACCATCAGGCCCTGGGGGTCCAGGTCGCTCAGCGCCCGGCGGAAGTAGTCCCGCAGGCTGTCGCCGAGGCGCAGCGAGGTGGTGCCCGAGGTCACCGTGGCCTCGATGGCCGTGGCCCTCGCCTCGTCGTCGGCGAGCGTCTCGACCAGCAGATCGGTCAGGTAGAGCACCTCCACGTCGCGCTCGCGCAGGGCCTGGGCGAAGCCGTCGTGCTCCTCCTGCGCGCGTCCCACCCACGGGATGCCGTCGAAGAGCAGGGTGTCGTTGTTGCGCGGTGTCAGCCGCGTGAGCTCGGGGCCCGGACGGTGCAGCATCACCGTCCGCAGCCGGCCGACCTCGCTGGTGGCTCCCAACCCGGCGTCCAGAGTCATGGACGGGACTCTAGAGGGACGTCGCCAGCTCGTAGCCGGTGATGACCGCGAGCACCAGGCAGACCGCGGCCCCGATGTAGTGCACCACCGACAGGCGCACGTGGCGCAGCAGGAACCGGCCCACCAGCACGGCGAGCCCCGAGACGACCAGCAGCGCGCCCCAGGCCCCGACGAACACCGACAGCGTGTGGCCGTAGCGGCCGACCAGGCTGATGGTCAGCAGCTGGGAGAGGTCGCCCCACTCGGCGGCGAAGAGCACCAGGAACGAGGCGCCGATGGCGGCCAGGCCGCGCTTGGCCTCGTCGCCGCGCGCCTCGTACTCCCGCTCGGCCTCCTGCTCGGCCTCGTCGGCGCCGGGGGCGGCTCGAAAGAGCAGCACCGCGCCGGCCAGGAAGATCAGCAGCGCCACTGCCTCGACGACCTGCTCGGGCAGGAACCGCACCACCACGCGCCCCACCGTCACCGCCAAGATGGTCTGCACCAAGAAGGCGAGGCCGACGCCGATCCAGACCATCAGCCCCCGGTAGCGCGTCGAGAGCACCAGCGCGGCCACGAACGTCTTGTCGGGCAGCTCGACCAGGAAGATGGCGGCGAAGCTGATCCCGATGACAGCGAGGTCCACGCGCAGAGCCTAGAGAGCCAGGGTGCGGGCCCGCGCCGTCGCCTCCTGCAAGACGTCCTTGACCGGCCGGCCGAGGGCGCGGGCAGCCGCGGCGACGTCCTCGTACTCGGGCTGCACGTTGAGCACGCCGGCCGGGTCGCGGGCGACCTTGACCGCGATCGACCGGCCGTCGACCTCGACCGCCACCATCTGCCGCTGCAGCGCGTGCTTGGCGACGGTGCTCTCGCGCAGCCCGATGCTCGTGGTCTGCTCGAAGACGACCCGGCGCACCGCCTCCGCGCGGCCGGGGGCGACCAGCACGCTGAGCGTGTGGGCCGGCCGGCCCTTCTTCATCACGATCGGGGTCAGCCACGCGTCGCTGGCACCGGCCGCCAGCAGGGCCTCGATGGCCGCCGGCCACACCCGCGGGTCGAGGTCGTCGACGTTGGTCTCCAGCAGCACCGCGCCGCTCTGCTCGCCCACCAGCAGCCGCAGGACGTTGGCGTGGCTCTCGGGATCGCGGCCGCCCGCCCCGGTGCCGACGGCCCGGACCTCCAGCGGCGGCTGGGCGCCCCAGCCGGTGACGTTGGCGCTCAGCAGCGCCGCCCCGGTGGGCGTGCACAGCTCCAGCTCGAGCGGGCCGCCGGAGGTCGGGACGCCCCGCAGCAGCTCCACCACCGCGGGGGCGGGCACAGGCAACCGGCCGTGGGCGGCGTCGACGAAGCCGCCCCCGACGGAGACGGTCGAGCAGACCAGCGCCTCGAGCCCGAGGTGGTCCAGGCCCGCGCACACGCCGACCACGTCGGCGATCGCGTCGAGCGCCCCGACCTCGTGGAAGTGGACCTCCTCGGGCGTCGTGGCGTGCACGGCGGCCTCGGCCTCGGCCAGCCGCTCGAAAGTCGCGAAGGCCCGCCGGCCCAGCGGGAGCTCCCGGATCTCGCGCCAGGTGCGCCGAGTCGTCGAGTCGCCGACGTCGACGTGCACCCGCGTGGCGGCGAGCCCGCGGCGAGTGACGCGCTCCTCACGCAGCGTGATCGGCTCGGCGGCGACGGCGTCGACGGCGTCCTGCAGCACGGGGAGCGGCACCCCGGCGCCCACCAGCGCGCCCAGCAGCATGTCGCCGCTGGCGCCCATCGAGGCGTCGACCCAGCCGATCACCGGTGAGCCGCTCGAGCGACCCGGGCGGCGTGCACCGCCGCGCCGTAGCCGTTGTCGATGTTCACCACCACGACGCCGGGGGCGCAGGAGTTCAGCATCGCCAGCAGCGCGGCCAGCCCCTCGAAGCTCGCGCCGTAGCCCACCGACGTCGGCACCGCGACCAGCGGGACACCGACCAGCCCCGCCACCACGCTGGGCAGCGCCCCCTCCATGCCGGCCACCACCACCAGGCAGTCCGCGGCGTCGAGCTCCTCGCGCACCGCGAGCAGCCGGTGCAGGCCGGCGACCCCGACGTCGAGCACGGTGCCGGCCCGGGCGCCGTGGACGCGCGCGGTCACCAGCGCCTCGCGCACCACCGGGGCATCGGAGGTGCCGGCGCCGACGACCAGCACACTGCCGCTCGGCTCGGGCAGCGGCCCGAGCACGGCCGTGCGCGCCACCGGGTCGAGGTCGGCCTCGGGCAGCTGCTCGGCGACGGCCTGTCGGGCGTCCTCGCCGAGCCGGGTGGCGAGCACCGCGCGGTCGGGGTGCCGCTCGTGCAGCGCGCGCAGGATGGCCACGACCTGTGCAGGGGTCTTCCCGGCGCCGTAGACGACCTCGGGGTCGCCGGTGCGGCGCTCGCGGTCGAGGTCGACGCGGGCGAAGTCGTCGAGGTGCTCGGTCATGCCGTGCGGAAGGGATCCGCGGGATAGACGCCCAGCATCTTCACCTCGGTGGTGAAGAACGCCAGCTCCTCCAGCGCGCGCTTGAGCCCGGGGTCGTCGGGATGACCGTCGACCTCGGCCAGGAACTGCGTGGCGATGAACTCCCCGCCCACCATGTAGCTCTCCAGCTTGGTCATGTTGACGCCGTTGGTGGCGAAGCCGCCCAGCGCCTTGTAGAGCGCGGCGGGCAGGTTGCGGACGTTGAAGACGAAGGTCGTCACCACGGGTCCGCGGCCGGCCGGCGCCTGCTCGAAGTCGCGGGAGAGCACCACGAAGCGGGTGGTGTTGTGATCCTCGTCCTCCACGTCGCGACGCAGCACGTTCAGGCCGTAGACGTCGGCGGCCAGGGGCGGGGAGATCGCGGCCTGGGTGGGGTCGCCGGCCTCGGCGACCTCGCGTGCCGCGCCGGCCGTGTCGCCGGCGATGACCGGCGCGAGGCCGAGCTCGCGGATCACCTTGCGGCACTGTCCCAGCGCGTGGACGTGGCTGTGGACGGTGCGGATCGTGTCCAGCGTGGCGCCGGGTGCCCCCAGCAGGTGGAACCGGATGCGCAGGAAGTGCTCGGCGACGATGTGCAGCGTCGAGGTGGGCAGGAAGTGGTGGATGTCGGCCACGCGCCCGGCGATGGAGTTGTCGATGGGGATCAGCGCCAGGTCGGCGTCCCCGGCCTCCACCACGGCGAACACGTCCTCGAACGACGCGCAGGGCACGGCTTCGGCGTCGGGGTAGTGCTCGCGGGCGACGATGTGGGAGTTGGCTCCCGGCTCACCCTGGTAGGCGATCCTCACCGATTTATCGTCCCATGCCTCCTAGGGTGACGCGGTGGCTGTGGTTCTGAGCGTGCTTGCCCTGCTGGTCGCCCTGGTCGCGCTCGGCCTGGTCCTGGTCACCAGCGTGCCGAGGTTCCGCCGGCTGCGACGCTCCGACCACGACCTGGCCGACGTCCCCGACGACGTGCCGGGGCTGCGCAGCGAGGTGGCCGGCCTGCGCCTGGATCTCGAGACCGCGCTGCGCCACCTCGCCGTCGTCCGCTACGACGCCTTCGACGACATGGGCGGGCACCTCTCCTGGTCCGTGGCCCTCCTCGACGACCGCGGCAGCGGCATGGTGCTGACCTCCATCCACGGCCGGCAGGACACCCGCTCGTACGCCAAGCCGGTCACCGAGTGGCGCAGCGAGCTGCAGCTGTCTCCCGAGGAGGAGGCGGCGGTCGGTCACGCGCGGGGGTAGGTCTGCACGACGCCCTGGCACGGCCCGCCGGCGAGCACGTCGAGCCCGGGCGGCTCGGTGGTGATGCTGACGGTGGCCAGCGTGGCGGTCTCCCCGGCCTCGCTCCCGTGCCGGCAGACCCCGCCGTCGGGGTGGTGGTGGGTCATGGCGCTCACGACGTCCGCCGGCGCGCGGGGTGGGCGGGCGCGCAGGGTGGTGTCGAGGTGGTCGCGGCGGATGAAGGTGGTCGGGTAGTCCTCGCCCACCAGGCAACCCGGTGCGCCGGCCGTCGTCACGAAGTGGTTGGTGCGCACCAGCAGTCCCTCGCTGGGCCGCAGCACCCCGGGTCCGCCGGGGAACAGCTCCACCGTCGCGCCCCCGGCAGGGTCCATCACGGTCAGCGAGGTCGACGCCGCCACCGGCGTCGAGCAGCACAGCTCGACCGCCTCGTCCGCCGAGGCGCAGCGCTCGAGGATCCGCCGCGCCAGCAGGTGCACCGGGTAGCCGACGTCGTCGCCGGCGTCGGCCTCGTGGTGCAGGATCGTCAGCAGCACCCCGACGCCTCGGCTGCTGACGCCGATCTTGCCGAGCAGCCCGTACTCGGTGACCGTCTCGATCCATGAGCCGTCGGGGCGGGGGATGCGCCAGCGGAACCAGCCGTCGGCCATCTCCGCGTACCAGTCCCAGGTCTGCACGCCGAACGCCGGACCCTCGGGCGGCGCGACGAGCACGGCCGAGCACTCCCTCTGCCCGTACGGGTCGGCCTTCGCCAGGATCTCGGTGCGCGCGTCGACGGCCATCACGTCCAGCTCGTCGAGCCCGGCACCGGCGGCGATGCCGCGGATCTCGGCCAGCGCGTCGGGCTCGGTGTCGCCGACGACCTCGCGGAACCGCGCGGCCCAGGCGTGCGCGTCGAACCCGGGCTCGCCGCGGCGGGCGAAGAGGTCGGCGTAGCGACGCGTCGTCCGGGCCACGTCGGCCGCGTGCGCACGGCCCAGCTCCACCCCGCGCTCGTACGCCGGCAGCGGCGAGGAGGCGAAGGAGCGGACCACGACCCCGAGCGTAGGCTCGCGGCGATGTCCCTGCTCGACCTGCTCAGCGGCCCCGGACAGGGCGTCATCCAGGCGGTCGAGCTGGTGGTGGCCTTCGGCCTCTCGGCCCTGGTGGGCCTCGAGCGCGAGGTGCGCGGCAAGAGCGCCGGGCTGCGGACCCAGACGATCGTCGGCACGTCGTCGGCGCTGATCCTGCTGGTCAGCAAGTACGGCTTCGGCGACGTCTTGTCCGACCACGTCGTGCTCGACCCCAGCCGCGTCGCCGCCCAGATCGTCTCCGGCGTCGGCTTCCTGGGCGCCGGGCTGATCATCACCCGCCAGGGCGCCGTGCGCGGGCTCACGACCGCGGCCGCGGTGTGGGAGGTCGCGGCGATCGGCATGGCCGCCGGCGCCGGACTGGTGCTGCTGGCAGTGGTGGTCACCGTCCTGCACTTCGTGATCGTGCTGGTCTTCGGGCCGCTGGTGGCACGGCTGCCCGGCCGGCTGCGCCGCTCGCTGCACCTGCACGTGACCTATCAGGACTCCCGCGGAGTGCTGCGCCGGCTGCTGGCCGAGTGCAGCCACCGGGGCTGGACGCTGACCGCCCTGGCCTCCGAGCCCCCGACCCTCGGCGGTGCCGACACGGTCGGCGTGATGCTCACGCTGACCGGTCGCGACCTCTCCGGCGCCGTCTCGACGCTGGGGGCGGTCGACGGCGTCACCGGGGTCGAGGTCGTCGACGAGGAGTCCGAGTAGCGCCGAGACGTATCGCTCAGCGAGGCACCCGGACCAGCAGCCGCCCGTGGACGCAGCGGCAGCGCAGCTCCTTGCCGGGGGCGACCAGGTCGCCGTCGAGCTGGCGGGGCTGTTCTCCCGCGGCGCGCACGACGACCTCCTTGCCGCGCATCCGCGTGACCAGCTCGTCGGTGCGGCGGTTGCGGCTGAGCACACGCACGGCCAGCGGCAGCCAGGAGAGGAAGCGCCGCGGGTAGAGCAGCACGACGTCGATGAGGCCGTCGTCGATCTCCGCGTCGGGGATCAGCGGCATGCCGCCCTGCAGGAACCCCACGTTGCCGACGACGATGGTGCGGGCCCGGTGGCGGGTGAACTCGCCGCCGTCGACGGAGATCTCGACCCGCACCGCCGGGAACATCAGCGAGCGCAGCGCCGAGACGACGTAGGCCACCCAGCCCACCCGGGCCTTGAAGTCCTCGTTGACGCCCTCCATGATCGCGGCGTCGAAGCCCATGCCGGCCATCACCAGGTAGGTGGAGTCGGGCATCTCGTCACCGGAGACCTCGACCATGTCGATGGCCCGGTCCTGGCCGTTGAGGGCCACGTCGACCGCCGCACGCAGGTAGAGCGGCAGGGCCAGGTTGCGAGCCAGCAGGTTGCCGGTGCCGGCCGGCACGATGCCGATCGGGACGCCGGTGCCGGCGAGCTCCTCGCAGACCGCACGGACCGTGCCGTCGCCCCCGCAGGTGATGACCAGGTCGGCGCCACCCACCGCAGCCGCGTGGGCCTGGCTCTCGCCGGGGTCCTCGACGGTGGTCTCGTACCAGAAGACGTCGGCGAACCCGGCCGCGGCGGCCGACTCCTCGACCATGGCCCGGAACGCACCGGGGTCGTCGACCTTCGCCGGGTTGAGCACCACGGCCAGCTGGCGCGCCTCGCGGCGGTAGACCTCCGGCAGCGGCTCGGTGGTGAGCGCGCTCGAGCGCGGGCGCGGGTCGTAGACGGTCAGCACGGTCAGCCCGACGCCGACGCCCAGCAGCCAGCCGCCGGCCACGTCGGAGACGTTGTGCACGCCGAGCAGCACCCGGTCGAGGCCCACCAGCACGGCCACCGTCACCGCAGCCCCGACCAGCAGCCGGCGCAGGTTGCGTCGACGCACCAGCATCATGGCCAGCACGCAGGTCACGCAGGCCGCGGCGGCGACGCCGGCGGCGTGGCCGGAGGGGAAGCTCAGCGAGCGCAGGGTCGTGATGGGGTCGTCCCACACCGGCCGGGCGCGTCCGACCAGCGGCTTGAGGACGTCGACCAGGAGCGTCGAGACGACCATGACCAGCACGGTCCACACGGCGGCACGGCGGTGGTTCTTCCATACCAGCAATCCGGCCGTGACGACCGTGTAGGCCGTCATCGGCCACAGGCTGAAGGCGAGCTGCACCGCCAGGGCGACGTGCCGCAGCCACGAGGTGTCCACGGTCAGCCGCTGCGGCGGTGTGCCGAGCGCGGTGTCGAGGTCCTGCAGCGGCTGCCAGTGCAGGTGCACCGGCACGGCCAGCGCCGCGAAGAGCACCAGGCACACGACCGCCCACGCGGCCGTGCGCCGCGGCTGGGGGGCGTCGCTCACGCCGCCCGATTCTCCCAGACGGGCGTAGGCTGAGGCGATGAGGCGGGTCGTGATGACGGTCCTCGCAGTGCTCTCGGTGCTGGCGGGCGTCGCCGGATGCGGTCAGCAGCCCTCCGGCAGCGCGCGGTCCGAGGGGTCCAGCAGCCCCTCGTCGAGCAGCAGCGGCGACGCCGCGGCCTCGCAGTCCTGGCTGCTGCGCTTCGACTCCTACGTCGGCGAGGACGGCGAGGGGCGCCAGGCCACCTACGTCACGCTCACGCCCGCCACCGGAACGGCCACGGTCGTCACGATGCGCCCGGTGGAGCCGATGCAGGCCTCGGGCGGCGCGGTGAGCCTGCTGGTCGACGCCAGCCATCGGTGGGCGCTGCTCGACAGCAAGCCGCAGGCGACCTCCGACCGGGCCAAGGGCGTCGTCCGGCTCTACGACCTCAGTGCCAACGGCGCCAAGCGGGCGGTCTCGGTGCGCCGGCTCAGCCACGACCCGTCGCTGCGCACCGACTGGGTCTCCTTCGACCCCACCGACGCCGGCGTGCTGCGCGTGGTCTCGGGACGCACCGTGTGGAAGGTCGACCTGGCCACCCAGCAGGCGCAGCAGGAGGGCACGCTGCCGCAGAAGACCGGCTGGATCTACGGCGGCGGGTTCGCCCAGAACACCGGCGAGCCCTTCATCGAGGACACCGGCTCCTTCGAGACCATCCCGGCCGGCAACGGCGAGGACTCCACCGAGCCCGTCCAGCGCGCCGGCGGCCGGGTGCTCGACCCGCTGGGCGACGAGCCCTACGGCGACGCGCCCAGCCCGTGCGAGGTCAGCGCCGGCTTCGTCACCTCCGGCGGCGACACCTGGGCCTTCTGCGTGGCGGGTCGCACCCTGCAGACCAAGGTGCTCGACGAGGGCAGCTCGACCTGGCGCGACGTCGGCCAGCCCACCAGCGACGTCGTGCCCACCGACTCCGACCCGGTCTTCGTGCTGCCCCCGACTCAGGGATGAGGGCGGCCTGGGCGCTGCTCGTCGCGTCCGCGCTGCTGCACCTGGTCGTGCTGGCGGTGTGGCCGGGGTCGGCGCCGGTGGGCACCGACATCGACGTCTACCGACACGGTGGGCTGGCCGTCCTGCACGGCGCGCCGCTGTACACGCGGCCGGTGGACCTGGGTTACGTGTGGACGTACTCACCGTTCGCCGCGCTGGTGATGGTGCCGCTCGGGCTGGTCGGCGTGGGGCTGCTGATCCCGCTCGGAATGGTGCTGCAGGTGGTGTTGGTGCTCGCCGTGGCAGCCGGCGTGTGGCACGTGGAGTCGAGGACGGCCGATCGGTCGTGGCTGACGCCGGCGGTGGTGGCCACGGCGGCCGCGGCGCTGTGGCTGGAGCCGGTGTGGCTGACCATCGCGCTGGGCCAGGTGAACCTGCTGCTGATGGCGATGGTGCTGCTCGACCTCGGTCGCCGCGACCGGCCGCGGTGGCAGGGGGCGCTGGTGGGGGTGGCGGCCGGGATCAAGCTGACGCCACTGGTCTTCCTGCCCTACCTGCTCATCACGCGTCGCTACCGGGCGGCGGCGACCTCGGTGGCGGCGTTCGCGGCGACGATCGCCGTGGGCTTCGCCGTGCTGCCCGCGGACTCCAGTCGATTCTGGACCCACACCTTCTTCTCCGCCGACCGGGTGGCGCCGGCGTCGACGCCGGGCAACCAGTCGATCCGCGGCGCCCTGGTGCGCGCGGGACTGGAGGACCGCACGCTGACCCTCACCTGGCTGGCGCTCGTGGCCGTCGTCGGCGTCCTGGGGATGGTGGCGGCCTGGCTGGCGTGGCAGCGCGACCGGCCGGCGCTGAGCACGACCCTGGTCGGGCTGACCGGCGCCGCGATCTCGCCGTTCTCCTGGGAGCACCACTGGGTGTGGCTGCTGCCGCTGCTGGTGGTGCTCCTCGCGCAGGGACGCCGCCTGGCGGCCGCGGTGGTCGCGCTGCTGTGTGCCGCCTGGTTCGTGAGCTCGCCGGCGGGCGGGCCCGAGCACCAGCCGCCCATCGGACTGTTCCGGCTGCGGCTGTGGTCCTGGTCGGACGCGGTCACGGGCAACCTCTTCGTGCTGGTGTGTGTCGTGACGCTGGTCGCCGTGGTCCTCGGCGGGCTCTCGCGGCGGCGCCCGCCGACGTCCACGGATACCCTCGGGGCGTGATCGACCCACGCGCCCTCCGCGACGACCCCGACCGCGTCCGAGCCGCCCAGGCCCGTCGTGGGCTGTCCGCTGACGTCGTCGACACGGCGCTGGCCGCCGATGAGGAACGGCGCACCTCCATCGCCGACTTCGAGCGGCTGCGCGCGGAGCAGAAGCAGCTGAGCAAGCAGATCCCGCAGGCGAGCGCCGAGCAGAAGGCCGACCTGCTGGCGCGGACCAAGACGCTGGCCGCCGACGTGAAGAGCGCCGAGGCGGCGCAGACCGCCGCCGAGCAGGACTGGCGCGAGGCGCTCATGGCCATCCCCAACGTCGCCGCCGAGGAGGCCCCGGCCGGCGGCGAGGACGACTACGTCGTGCTCGAGACGGTCGGCACGCCGCGCGACTTCGCCGCCGAGGGCTTCGAGCCGCGCGACCACGTCGAGCTCGGCCGCATCCTGGGCGCGATCGACGTCGAGCGCGGCGCCAAGGTCTCGGGCTCGCGGTTCTACTTCCTCACCGGCGTCGGCGCCGACCTCGAGATGGCGCTGACCCAGCTGGCCATGGACCAGGCCCGGGCCAACGGCTTCACCACCGTCATCCCGCCGGCGCTGGTGCGTCCGCGCGCGATGGAGGGCACCGGGTTCCTCGGCCAGGCGGCCGACGACGTCTACCGCATCGACGGCGAGGACCTCTACCTGGTGGGCACCTCGGAGGTGCCGATGGCCGCCTACCACTCCGACGAGATCCTCGACCCGTCCCGCTTCCCGCTGCGCTACGCCGCGTTCAGCCCGTGCTACCGCAAGGAGGCCGGCAGCCACGGCAAGGACACCAAGGGCATCATCCGGGTGCACTGGTTCGACAAGGTGGAGATGTTCGTCTACACCACGCTCGAAGAGTCCTTCGCCGAGCACCAGCGGCTGCTGGCGTGGGAGAAGGAGTTCCTCGACAAGCTCGAGCTGGCCTACCGCGTGATCGACGTCGCCGCCGGCGACCTCGGTCTCTCCGCGCAGCGCAAGTTCGACTGCGAGGCCTGGATCCCCACCCAGGGCCGCTACCGCGAGCTGACGTCGACCTCGAACTGCACCGACTTCCAGGCCCGCCGGCTCGACATCCGCGGCCGGTTCGAGGGTGGCACCTCACCGGTCGCGACCCTCAACGGCACGCTGTGCGCGATGACGCGCACGATCGTGGCCATCTTGGAGACCCACCAGCAGGCCGACGGCTCGGTACGGGTGCCCGAGGCGCTGCGGCCCTACCTGCAGGGCCGTGAGGTGCTGAAGCCGGTTGAGTGAGGCGTTGACGGACTGGGTGCCGCGTCTGGTGGCGCTCGACATCGACGGCACGTTGCTGGTGCCCGACCCGCGCGGCGCGAGCGTCGAGGAGGTCACCGAGCCGGTGCGCCGGGCCGTGCTGGCCGCGGCCGCCAGCGGTGCCCACGTGGTGCTGGCCTCGGGCCGGGCGCCGCTGTCGATGGCGGGCATCGCCGACGCGCTCGGGCTCACCGAGCTGGTCCGCGACCGGACCGGCGAGCGGTTGCACGTCGTGGCCTCCAACGGCTCGGTGGTGTTCCGGCACGCGCCGATGGAGGTCGTGGAGGAGGTCACCTTCGACGCCACCGACGCCGTGCGCGTCGTGCTGGGCCACGTGCCCGGTGCCGCGGTGGCGGTCGAGGAGCACGGCATCGGCTACCGCGTGAACCGGCTGTTCCCCGAGGGCGAGCTCGACGGCGAGATGATCGTGACCGAGCTGGCCGACATGCGGCTCGACGCCGTCAGCCGGGTCATCATCCGCGATCCCGACTCCACCTCGGAGGACTTCGTCCACCTGGCCAAGCAGCTCGGGCTGCAGGGCACCAACTACTTCATCGGCTGGACGGCGTGGCTCGACCTCGCCCCCGACGGCGTCAGCAAGGCCAGCGGTCTGGAGTGGGTCTGCGCCGACCTCGGCCTCGACCGCTCCGACGTGCTGGCGATCGGCGACGGCCGCAACGACATCGAGATGCTGGGCTGGGCCGGACACGGTGTGGCCATGGGACAGGCCCCCGAGGTGGTCAGATCCGCCGCCGACGAGGTCGCTCCGCCGGTGCAGGACGACGGCGCCGCGGCGGTGCTGGGACGCTGGTTCGCGTGATCGACCTCCCCACCGCAGCGTTGCGGACCGAGCTGGTCGTGCTCGAGACCCTCGACGTCGACGACATCTCCGACCTGCTGGCCGACCCACCGCGACGCCACGAGGACTGGCATTCCTCCTTCCCGCGGCAGGACGACCGCGACGGCGTCGGCATGGTGCGCGAGGTCTCCGGATGGACCTCGCGCGGCATCCGTGAGCGGGCCGGCGGCCTGGTCGTCGGCACCATCGGCTTCTTCGGACCTCCCGAGCGGTCGGGCGACGGCGTGCCCGAGGCGGAGGTCGGCTACGGCTTGGTCGAAGAGGCCCGACGGCGCGGGCTGATGAGCGCCGCGCTGCCGGCGCTGCTGGCCCTCACCGACGCCGCCGGCGTCCGCGTCCGGGCCCATACCGAGCCCGACAACGCTGCCTCGCTCGCCCTGCTGCGCCGCGTCGGCTTCGCCGACCACGGGCCCGACCCGGACGACGAGGACCAGCCCCTGCTGGTCAGGCCGGTGTCATGAGCATCCGCCTCGTGGCCAGCGACCTCGACGGCACGCTGGTCCGCTCCGACGGCTCGCTGGCCGAGCGCACCGTCGCCGCCCTGGCGGCGGCCGAGGACGCCGGCCTGGCCGTCGTCTTCGTCACCGGCCGGCCGCTGCGCTGGACGCGCGAGGTCTTCGACCACGTCGGCCCCCACGGCCTGGCGGTCGTCTCCAACGGCGCGATGGTCTGGGACGTCGCCGGCGACGCGATGCGGTCGGTCCGCGCCATCGAGCCCGACGTCGCGCTGGAGGTCACCGAGCTCATCCGCACCGCCGTGGCCGGCAGCGCGTTCGCCGTGGAGACGATGAGCGGGATCGCGCTCGAGCACTCCTTCATGGAGCGCCACCCGATTCCCGACGGCGCGCGACGCGGCACGATCGCCGAGATCGTCGACGGCCCCGTGCTGAAGCTCCTCGCCCGGCACGAGGAGCTCGCGCCGCTGGACTTCTGGGACCGCGCGGAGGCCGTGGTCGGGTCGTTGGTGGAGATCACCTGGTCCTCGACGTCGTCGCTGCTGGAGATGAGCGCGGCCGGTGTCACCAAGGCCAGCACGCTCGCGCTGCTCTGCGAGGAGCACGGCATCAGCGCCGAGGAGGTGCTCGCCATCGGCGACATGCCCAACGACATCGCCATGCTGCAGTGGGCCGGCACCTCCTACGCCATGGCCAACGCCCACGAGAGCGTCCTCGCCGTGGCCGACCACGTCGCCGCGAGCAACGACGACCACGGGGTGGCGCGGGTGATCGAGGGGCTGCTGGGGTTGCCGTGACTCACCGGTGCACCGGTGAATCACGGCAGGCTCGACCCCTGCCCGCGCCGACCCGCCCTCAGGCCGCGGTGGACCCGAACGGGAAGCTCGCGATGGTCCGGGTGTCGTGCTCGGCGACCCGGACCAAGGTGGCGGTGAAGGCCGTCGCCTCCAGGGGGAGCCGGTGCTCGACGTCGGCGCGCAGGTCGTCCACCGTCTCGCCGGCCAGCAGGGGGACCGAGAGGTGGGGCACCAGGTCGTCGAACCGGCCGCCGTAGGGCGGGAACTGGCGGAAGATCCGGCACAGGCCCTGGGTCAGCTCGCGGAACAGCGACCCCGGTTCGGGCACGAGGTAGGCCGGTCCCTCCCCGGGGAAGCGGCTGACGCCGGTGAGCTCGTAGCCGAACTGGCCCTCGTCGGCGAAGTAGCGCTCGAGCTCGGCGATGACGCCGTCGTCGAGCTGGTCCTCGGCCACGAACGGCGAGAGCACGGTGATGTGCGCCATCAGGCTGCCGTCCTGGGGCTGCAGCGGGTCGCCGTTGGCCAGCGCCCGGCGCCGCACGATCGTCTCGGCCTCGCGCACGGGCACCCGCACCGCGGTGTGGCTCACGACAGGTGCCCTCGGACCGCGGCGGCGAACGGCGCCGGCCGGCACAGGTTGGCCAGGTGGGCGGCATCGGCGACGGTGGCGGTGCGGGCGCCGGGGATGGCCTCGGCCAGCTCGCGGACCACCGGGGGCGGGCAGGTCGGGTCCTGGTCGGCGCCGAGCACCAGCACCCGCTCGCCCAGTCCGATCTCTCCGAGCCGGTGGCGGACGTCGAAGCGCCCCAGCGCCTCGCACAGCACGGCGTAGCTCTCGGGGTCGGTGCCCTCGAAGTCGTCCATGGTGCGGCGCACCCGGTCGGGGTGCTCGGCCTCCACCGCCTCGGTGAACCAGCGGTTCTCGGTCGGCATCCGCAACGGGCCCAGCCCCCTGGCCCGCACCTGCGCCGCCCGCTCGACCCAGGTCGCGGGCTCGCCGAACCGGGCGGCGGTGCAGGCCAGCACCACACGGTCGAGACGGTCGGGGGCGTCGAGTGCGAGCTGCTGGCCGATGGCGCCGCCCAGGGAGATGCCGACGTAGTCGAAGCGCTCCAGCCCGAGCATCCCGGCCAGCGCGAGGACGTCGGCGGCGAGGTCGGCCACCTCGAGGGGGCCGACGGCGGTGGGGGAGGAGCCGTGACCGCGCAGGTCGAAGGCCACCACCCGGCGCTCGGCGGAGAGGTCGGCGACCAGGTCGTCCCACATCCGCGTCGTGGAGCCGAGCGAGCCGCCGAGGACCACCGTGGGCGCCCCGGTCGGGCCGTGCACGCGGTGGTGCAGCGCGACCGGGGGCATGGCGTGGATTCTAATGTCGATCCGAGCCCTAGCATTTCTCTCATGCGCACGCTCTCCCTGGTGGCGGCCGCCCTGCTGCCGACGGTCCTCGTCCTGTCCGCCTGTGCCCCGAAGGACGACGGCTCCAGTGCCAGCAGCGGCTCCAGTGCCACCGCCTCCTCCTCGGCGAGCGCCTCGGCCAGCACCTGCACGCCCGCCGCGCTGGCCAAGGCGGGTGCGCTGACCAAGCAGGGCACGCTCACCGTGGCCACCGACAGCCCGGCGTACCCGCCGTGGTTCGAGGACAACAAGCCCACCAACGGCAAGGGCTACGAGTCGGCCGTGGCCTACGCCGTCGCGAAGAAGCTGGGCTTCTCCCAGAGCCAGGTCAGCTGGGTCAAGGAGCCGTTCAACAACTCCTACGCCCCGGGCCCGAAGAACTTCGACTTCGACATCAACCAGATCTCGATCACCACGGCCCGCGCCAAGGTGGTCGACTTCTCCACCGGCTACTACTCCGCCGCGCAGGCCGTCATCGCCCTGAAGGGGTCCGCTGCGGCCAAGGCGACGAGCCCGGCCGACCTCGCCAAGCTCAAGCTCGGCGCCCAGACCGGCACCACGTCGCTCACCGCGATCCGCGACGACGTGAAGCCTGCCGAGGACCCGCTGGTCTTCGACGACACCAACGTGGCCAAGCAGGCGCTGCTCAACGGCCAGGTCGACGCGATCGTGGCCGACCTGCCGACCGCGCTCTACATCACCGCCACCGAGCTCTCCAAGGGCGTCATCATCGGGCAGTTCAAGAGCAGCGGCACCCCCGAGCAGTTCGGCATGCTGGCCGCGAAGGGCAGCAAGCTCGTGCCCTGCCTGGACTACGCCGTCGCCCAGCTCACCCAGGACGGCACGCTGGCATCGCTGGAGAAGACGTGGCTCTCGGAGTCCGTCAGCGTGCCGGTGCTGACGCAGTCGTGAGCGTCTCCGCCGTCGAGCTGGAGCGGCGGCGGGTGCGGCGGTCGCAGTCGCTGCGGCGCGCGCTGCTGGCGACGCTGGCCACCGTCGTCTTCTTCGGGGTGGTGGGCCTGCTGGTGACGTCCTCGCAGGGCTGGCCGGTGGTCAAGCGGACCTTCTTCGACCCGCACTCCGCCGTCGACGCCTTCCCGTCGGTCATCAAGGGCTTCGGTCTCAACGTGGTGATGTTCCTGGTCGCCGAGCCGGTCATCTTGGTGCTCGGCGCCGCCGTCGCCATCGTGCGCGGCACCCGCTCGGCGGCGCTGTTCCCGCTGCGGGTGGTGGCCGTGCTCTACACCGACGTCTTCCGTGGCATCCCGAGCATCCTGCTGGTGTTCCTGTTCGCCCTCGGGGTGCCGGCGCTGCGGCTCACCGGGGTGCCCACCAGCCTGTTCTGGCTCGCGCTGATCGCGCTCGTCGTCTCCTACGGCGCCTACGTGGCCGAGGTGTTCCGCGCCGGCATCGAGTCGGTGCACCCCTCGCAGGTGGCGAGCGCCCGGGCGCTGGGGTTCTCCAACGCCCAGACGATGCGGCACGTGGTGCTCCCGCAGGCGGTGCGCAACGTGGTGCCCCCGCTGCTCAACGACTTCGTCTCGCTGCAGAAGGACACCGCGCTGGCCGGTGCGGTCGGCGTCTTCGAGGCGCTGTTCGCCGCGCGCGACTACGCCAACTTCCACTTCAACTTCACCCCCTACGTCGTCACCGCCGTGCTCTTCGTGGCGCTCACCGTGCCCTTGGCACGGCTGACCGACTACCTGGGCCGGCGCTCGCTGGGCGGCCGGCTCTCCGGGGTCGCCCGATGACGCTGCTCTCGCTCGCCGGCGTCAAGAAGTCCTACGGCGACAAGATGGTGCTCGACGACGTCGACCTCGCCGTCGCGCCGCACGACGTCGTCTGCCTCATCGGTGCCTCGGGCAGCGGCAAGTCGACGCTGCTGCGCTGCGTGAACCTGCTCGAGCAGGTCGACGACGGCGTCATCGAGTTCGACGGCCAGGACATCACCGACCCGCGCGTCGACCCGCGCACCGTGCGGCGCCGGATGGGGATGGTGTTCCAGGCCTACAACCTGTTCCCGCACATGAGCGTGCTGCGCAACATCACCCTCGCCCCGCAGATCGTGCACACGGTGGGTCAGGACGAGTCGCGCACGCGCGCGATGGAGCTGTTGGACCGGTTCGGTCTGGCCGACAAGGCCGACGCCCGTCCCGACCAGCTCAGCGGCGGCCAGCAGCAGCGGGTGGCGCTGGCCCGCGCGCTCGCCGCCCGCCCCGAGCTGCTGCTGCTCGACGAGGTCACTTCGGCCCTCGATCCCGAGCTGGTCGGCGAGATGCTCGCGGTGCTGCGCGACCTGGCCGCCGAGGGCACCACCATGCTGCTGGCCACCCACGAGATGGGCTTCGCCCGCGACGTCGCCACCAGCGTCTGCTTCCTGCACGAGGGCCGCATCCTCGAGCAGGGCCCGCCCTCGCAGGTGCTCGTCGAACCCCGCGAGGAGCGCACCCGCCAGTTCCTCAGGCGCGTCCTTTGAGACGCCGGCCGGCGGCCCGCTCGATCTCGCGGCGGGCCTCGCGCTCGGCCAGGCTGTGCCGCTTGTCCCAGGACTTCTTGCCGCGGGCCAACGCGATCTCCACCTTGGCGCGGCCGCCGGAGAAATAGAGCGAGAGCGGGACGATCGTCATGCCTCCCTCGCGCACCCGGCGCTCGAGCTTGTCGATCTGCACGCGATGGAGCAGCAGCTTGCGCTTGCGCTTGGCGGCGTGGTTGGTCCAGCTGCCCTGCGCGTAGGAGGGGATGTTCACCGCGTGCAGCCACGCCTCCCCGCCGTCGATCTCGACGAACCCGTCGACCAGCGACGCCCGCCCGGCCCGCAGTGCCTTCACCTCGGTGCCCACCAGCACCAGCCCGGCCTCGAGGCCGCTCTCGAGGTGGTAGTCGTGGGCCGCTCGGCGGTTGCGCGCGACGACCTTGTCGGCGGACCAGTCGGACTCACGTCGCACGCCTGCCATGATCCCAGGTGTGGGACCACTGGCTGGAGTACGCGTCGTCGAGCTGGCCGGGATCGGCCCCGGGCCGCATGCCTGCATGATCCTGGCCGACCTGGGCGCCGACGTCGTCCGGATCGACCGGCCGGGCGGCGGTGACCTGGAGCTGGGGTCCTACGACGTCCTCAACCGCGGCCGGCCCAGCGTCGCGCTCGATCTCAAGCGTCCGGAGGCGGTCGCGACGGTGCTGCGGCTGGTGGAGCGGGCCGACGTGCTGATCGAGGGGATGCGGCCGGGCACCACCGAGCGGCTCGGGCTCGGTCCCGAGGACTGCTGGGCGCGCAACCCCGCGCTGGTCTACGGCCGGATGACCGGGTGGGGTCAGCACGGACCCCTGGCCCACAGCGCCGGTCACGACATGAACTACATCTCGGTGGCCGGCGTGCTGCACGGGCTCGGCCAGGACCCCGACCGACCGCACTTCCCGTCGAACCTGGCCGGCGACTTCGGCGGCGGCTCGACGTACCTGGTGATCGGCGTGCTCGCGGCGCTCCTGGAGGCACGCACGTCGGGTCGCGGCCAGGTGGTCGACGCCGCCATCGTCGACGGCGCCGCGCACGTGTCGGCGATGAACGCGAACTTCCTGGACATGGGCCAGCCCGAGGAGCGAGCCCAGGGACTGCTCAACGGCGGCGTCCCCTACTACGACGTCTACGAGACCGCCGACGGCAAGCACCTCTCGGTGGCGCCGCTGGAGGGCAAGTTCTACGTCGAGTTCCTGCAGCGCCTCGGGCTCGAGGACGCCCCCGACCGCGCCGACCCCGAGCGCGCCGGCGAGCTGCGCTCGCTGATCACCGCGCGGATCAAGGAGCGCACCCAGGCCGAGTGGGTGGCCGACCTCGAGGGCACCGACGCCTGCGTGGCCGGCATCGTGCCGCTCTCCGAGGCGGCCCGGCACCCGCACAACGTCGCCCGCGAGGTCTACGTCGAGCGCGACGGCGTCGTGCAGCCCGCGCCGGCGCCGAGGTTCTCCCGCACGTCCGCCGAGCTCGGGTCCGGTCCCTCGGCGCCGGGAGCCGACACCCGCGCCGCTCTCCTGGCCTGGGGCATCGACGACGCCGACGCCCTCATCGAGGCCGGGGTGGCCGTGCAGCGGTGACGGGGTCGCTCGGGCCGGACGGGTCGCCCGTTCACCATGCCACCATGGTGAACGGGCACTTCCCACGACGTAAGACCCGTGGGAAGCGGCAGTTCGTCGTGGGAAGCAGGCGGCCGTGACCGAGCTCGAGGCCGACTGCTCGCGCTGTGTGGGGCTGTGCTGCGTGGTGCCGGCGTTCGGGCGCTCGGCCGACTTCGCGATCGACAAGCCGGCGCGCACGCCGTGCCCGCACCTGGGCGGCGACCACCTCTGCACCATCCACGAGGTGCTGCCCGAGCGGGGCTTTCGCGGCTGCACCGTCTACGACTGCTTCGGCGCGGGCCAGTTCGTCGTCCAGGACCTCTTCGGCGGGGCGGCCCCGTCGCCGGCGATGTTCGACGCGTTCGAGGTCGTCGAGCGGCTCCACGAGCTGCTCTGGTACCTCGCCGACGCGCGCTCGCGGCCCGAGGCGGCCCCGCTGCACGACGAGGTCGACGGGCTGCGCGACCGGGTGAGCGCGGCGGCCCGCTCGCCCCACGACGTCGACGTGACGGTGCTGCAGTCGCGGTGCGGCGCCCTGCTCGACGAGGTCAGCGGCCTGGTGCGCGCCGGCGGGCCGTCGCTGCGTCACGCCGACCTCGCCGGCCGCGACCTGCGCGAGGAGGACCTGTACGCGGCAGATCTACGCGGCGCGGTGCTCATCGGCGCCGACCTGCGCGGCGTCGACCTCGGGCCGGCCGACCTGCTCGGGGCCGACCTGCGCGACGCCCGGGTCGCCGGAGCCGACCTCTCGCAGGCGCTCTTCCTCACCCGGCTGCAGGTGCGTGCGGCCCGCTGAGGGCGGAATCTGCGACAGGTGCGCCGACTTGTGCCTGACATGACCGACTCCCTCGACGGAACCGTCGCCCTCGTCACCGGCGCCTCCAGCGGCATCGGCCAGGCCGCCGCGCTCGACCTCGCCCGCCACGGCGCCCGCGTGGCGCTGGTCGCCCGCCGCACCGACCGGCTCGAGGAGCTGGCCGGGCAGATCGGCTCCGAGGTCGGCGCCGACGCCCTCACCCTCACCGCCGACGTCACCGACCGCGAGCAGGCGCAGCGAGCCGTGGCGCAGGCCGCGGAGCACTTCGGGCGCCTGGACACCGTCGTCAACAACGCCGGCGTCATGCTGCTCGGCCCCGCCGTCGACGCCCCGCTCGAGGAGTGGGAGCGCATGGTGCAGCTCAACGTCACCGGGCTTCTCTACGTCGCCCACGCGTCGCTGCCGCACCTGCTGCGCGCGGCCGAGGCCGGCCCGCGCCAGGTGGCCGACCTGGTCAACATCTCCTCGGTGGCCGGCCGCGTGGCCCGCAACGGCAGCGCCGTCTACAACGCCACCAAGCACGCGGTCGGTGCGTTCAGCGAGGGGCTGCGCCAGGAGGTCGCGCGGCGCCACGTGCGGGTCTCCCTGGTCGAGCCTGGCGCGGTGGCCACCGAGCTGGCATCCCACAACCGGCCCGAGGTGCAGGAGGGGATGAACCGCCGCTTCGAGGGCATGGAGCGCATGGAGGCCGAGGACATCGCCGAGGCGATCTCGTTCGTGGTCACCCGCCGGCGCCGGGTGGCGGTCAACGAGGTGCTGGTCCGCCCCACCGAGCAGGAGGGATAAACCTCACGCGCCCTTGGACGCTGACAGTTCTACTGTCATGATCGCGGCATGGCCGAAGCTTTCGTGTACGACGCGATCCGCACCCCCCGCGGGCGAGGCAAGAAGACCGGGACCCTCCACGAGGTCAAGCCGATCGACCTGGTGGTCGGGCTGCTCGACGAGGTTCGCAAGCGCAACCCCTCCTTCGACCCCGACCGGGTCGACGACGTGGTGCTCGGCGTCGTCTCGCCCATCGGCGACCAGGGCAGCGACATCGCCAAGACGGCGGCACTCGCGGCGGGCTACCCCGAGACGGTGGCGGGCGTGCAGCTCAACCGCTTCTGCGCCTCCGGGCTGGAGGCCGTGAACCAGGCGGCCTCGCGGGTGCGCGGCGGCTTCGAGGACCTCATCCTGGCCGGCGGCGTGGAGTCGATGAGCCGGGTGCCGATGGCCTCCGACGGCGGCGCGTGGGCGGCCGACCCGGCCACCGCGCTGACCACGGGCTTCGTACCGCAGGGCATCGGCGCCGACCTGATCGCCACGCTCGAGGGCTTCACCCGCGAGGACGTCGACGCCTTCGCGGTGGAGTCCAACCAGCGGGCGGCGAAGGCGTGGGCCAACGGCTACTTCGCCAAGTCGGTCATCCCCGTGGTCGACATGAACGGCGTCACGGTGCTCGACCACGACGAGTTCATCAAGCCCGACTCGACGGTGGAGTCTCTCGGCGGTCTCAAGTCCAGCTTCGCGGCCATCGCCGAGCAGGCCGGCTTCGACAACGTGGCGCTGGAGAAGTACCACTGGGTCGAGCGGATCGACCACGTCCACACCGCCGCGAACTCCTCGGGCATCGTCGACGGCTCGGCCATCGTGGCCATCGGCAACGAGCAGGTCGGCCACGACCTCGGCCTCACGCCGCGGGCGCGCATTGTCTCCGCCGCGGTCTCCGGCGCCGACCCGACCATCATGCTCACCGGTCCGGCCCCGGCCTCGCGCAAGGCACTGGCCAAGGCGGGCCTGGAGGTCGACGACATCGACCTGTTCGAGATCAACGAGGCCTTCGCCGCGGTCGCGATGCGGTTCATGCGCGACCTGGGCATCGACCACGAGATCACCAACGTCAACGGCGGCGCGATCGCGATGGGCCACCCGCTGGGCGCCACCGGCGCGATGATCCTCGGCACGCTGGTCGACGAGCTGGAGCGGCGCGACCTGCGCCGCGGCCTGGCCACGCTCTGCGTCGGCGGCGGCATGGGCATCGCCACGATCGTCGAGAGGGTCTGAGATGAACGACCAGCAGTCGTCCGTGCGCTACGAGCGGGGAGACGACGGGATCGTCGTCCTCACCCTCGACGACCCCACCGGCAGCGCCAACGTGATGAACGACCTCTACAAGGCGTCGATGCACGCCGCGGTGGAGCGGCTGATCTCCGAGAAGGAGGGCATCACCGGCGTCGTCGTCGCGAGCGCGAAGAAGACCTTCTTCGCCGGCGGCGACCTCAAGGGCATGATCAAGGCCGGCCCGGACGACGCCCCGGAGGTCTTCGCCAACATCGAGGCCATCAAGGCCGACCTGCGGGCCCTGGAGACCCTGGGCAAGCCCGTCGTGGCCGCCATCAACGGCGCCGCGCTGGGCGGCGGCCTGGAGATCGCGCTGGCCTGCCACCACCGCATCGTCGTCGACGACTCGAAGGTCCAGCTCGGGCTGCCCGAGGTCACCCTCGGCCTGTTGCCCGGCGGCGGCGGTGTCACCCGCGTCGTGCGGATGCTCGGCATCCAGGACGCCCTGATGAACGTGCTGCTGCAGGGCACCCGGTTCAAGCCGGCCAAGGCCCACGAGCTCGGCCTGGTCGACGAGCTGGTCGCCACCCGCGAGGAGCTCGTGCCCGCCGCGAAGGCCTGGATCACCGCCCACGCCGGCGACCCCGAAGCCGCGAAGCAGCCGTGGGACCGCGAGGGCTACCGGATGCCGGGCGGCACGCCGTCGAGCCCGAAGCTGGCCGCCTTCCTGCCGGCGTTCCCCTCCTTGCTGCGCACGCAGCTGAAGGGCGCCGACATGCCGGCGCCGAAGGCGATCCTGTCCGCCGCCGTCGAGGGCGCGCAGGTCGACCTGGAGACCGCGACGCGGATCGAGTCGCGCTACCTGACCAAGCTGATCGTCGGGCAGAACTCCACGAACATGATCCAGGCGTTCTTCTTCGACCTCGGCGCCATCAACTCCGGCTCGCTGCGCCCCGAGGGAGTCCCCGCCTACACCGCATCGAAGGTGGGCGTGCTCGGCGCCGGGATGATGGGCGCGGGCATCGCCTACTCCGCGGCCCGCTCGGGCATGGAGGTCGTGCTCAAGGACGTCTCCGCCGAGGCGGCCGAGAAGGGCAAGCAGTACTCCGAGAAGCTGCTGGCGAAGGCCGTCTCGCGCGGGAAGCTCACGCAGGACAAGGCCGAGGAGGTGCTGGCGCGGATCCACCCGACCGCGGACGCCGCCGACCTGGCCGGCGTCGACACCGTGATCGAGGCCGTCTTCGAGGACCCCGACCTCAAGCACCGCGTGTTCGAGGAGGTGCGCGAGCACGTGAACCCCGACGCGCTGCTGTGCTCGAACACCTCGACGCTGCCGATCACCGAGCTCGCCTCGGGCGTCGACCGTCCCGAGGACTTCGTCGGGCTGCACTTCTTCTCCCCGGTCGACAAGATGCCGCTGGTGGAGATCATCCGTGGCGAGAAGACCTCCGACGCCTCGGTGGCCAAGGCGCTCGACGTCGTCATGCAGCTGCGCAAGACCCCGATCGTGGTCAACGACAGCCGCGGATTCTACACCTCCCGCGTGATCGGCACGATGGTCAACGAGGGCCTGGCGATGCTGGCCGAGGGCGCGCACCCGGTGTCGGTGGAGCGCGCCACCACGCAGGCCGGCTACCCGGTCGGCGTGCTGCGGCTCTCCGACGAGCTCAACCTGGAGCTGATGGCCAAGATCGCCAAGGCCACCCGCGAGGCGGCCGAGCGCGACGGCGGCACGTACGCCCCGCACCCGGCCGAGACCGTGGTGCAGCAGATGATCGAGGCGGGTCGCCCCTCCAAGCTCAAGGGCGCGGGGTTCTACGACTACGAGGACGGTCGCCGCACGCGGCTGTGGCCGGGGCTGAGCGAGCTGTTCGCGCCCGCCTCGACGCCGCCGGACTTCGCCGACATGAAGGACCGGCTGCTGTTCATCGAGGCCGTCGAGACCGCCCGGTGCTTCGCCGAGGGCGTCATCGAGTCCTCGGCCGCGGCGAACATCGGCTCCATCATGGGCATCGGCTACCCGCCGGCCACCGGGGGAGCGGCGCAGTTCATCCACGGCTACGTCGGCCCGGCCGGCACCGGGGTGAGCGGCTTCGTGGCCCGGGCGCGTGAGCTGGCGGCGGCCTACGGAGACCGGTTCGACCCGCCCGCGTACCTGGTGGAGCTGGCCGAGAAGGGCGAGCGGCTCCCCGCCTAGGTTCCGCAAACCCTCCCAAAACCGACAGCCCTCGGTGAGAATGGGCGGGTGAGCGTGAGCCTGTCGGACCCGACCCACACCCGCACCGCCGAGGCGGTCGACGTGCGCGGGCTGCACGTGCGCTTCGGCTCCGTGCACGCCGTCCAGGGCGTCGACCTCACCGCTCGTGCCGGTGACGGCACCGCCCTGCTCGGGCGCAACGGCGCCGGCAAGTCGACCACCATGCGCGTGCTGGCCGGCGTGGTGCCGCCCAGCGAGGGCGTCGTCTCGGTGGCCGGCCACGACGTCGCGCTCGACCCCATGGCGGTCAAGCGTGCGGTCGGCTACTGCCCCGACGTCGGCGGCCTGGTGCCGCGGGCGACGCCGTGGGAGCACCTGCAGCTCTCGGCGCGGCTGCGCCGCATGGACGACTGGGAGAGCCGCGCACGCGACCTCCTCGAGCGGTTCGACCTCGGCGAGGTGATGCACCGCGTGACCAGCGGCTTCAGCCACGGCATGGGCCGGCGGCTCTCGGTGGTGCTGGCCGCGTTCCACGAGCCGGAGGTGCTGCTGCTCGACGAGCCCTTCGACGGCGTCGACCCCACCGGCGTGACCGCGACGATGGACGTCATCGGCGAGACCCGCGCTCGCGGCGGCGCCGTGCTGGTCTCCACCCACCTGCGCGAGCTGGCCGTCGAGGCCTGCTCCACCGCCCTCGTGCTCCGCGGCGGCTCGGCCGTCGCGCGGCTGGACTCCGCGGAGCTGGCCGGCGAGGAGGGCACGCGTGTCTACCGCGGTCTTCTCGACTGAGCCCCTCGCGTCCCGCCTGCTCGCCCCGGTCCGCGACCTGCAGGCCCTGCTGGCCTTCCGCGCCTCCGGGCTGGACCGCCGGCGCCGTCACCGGCTGCAGCTCGCGCTCGGCATCGTCGTCGGCCTGACGCTCTCGGCCATCGTGGTGCCGGCCTACGTGCGCGGCAGCGCGCACGAGGCCGGCGTCGGCAAGATCCTGGGCATCTTGCCGTCCATCTACCTGGGGTTCCTGGTGCTCGCGGCGGTCTCGGCGGCCGCGTCGGGAGGCGGGCGGGAGCTGGTGCCGCGCGACCAGGCGGTGGCCTGGCCGATCTCGCCCACGACCGACCACCTCGGCTCGCTGCTCCTGGCCCCGCTCAACGTCGCCTGGCTGCTCCAGGCCTGGACGCTGCTGGGGATGACGTCCTACAGCGCCGGCCCGAAGGGCCTGCTGCTCACCGTGCTGCCGGTGCTGGCCTACATCGGCCTCGCGACCGCGCTCGGCCAGGTGGTGGCCTGGACCCTGGAGTGGGTGCGCCGGGGGCCGTCGGGCACCTGGATCGTGCGCGGGATCGTGCTCGCGGTCGCCGCGCTGGTCGCCGGGGTGCTGGTCACCGGCCACCTTACCGAGGTGCTCGACCACAGCCCGACGCTGCGCGTCTACCTCGCGGCGCTCAACGGCCAGAGCCCCGGGCTGCACACCTACGTGGTGCCGACGCTGACGACCGCGCTGCTCGCCGCGGCCGCCGTCGTCGTCGGCGCGCTGCCCGCGGGGTGGGCGGCTCGCCGCGCCCCGCGTGAGGAGCACCGGCTCGAGACCGGCCTGTTCCGGCCGCGGCCGAACCCGGCCAGCGACCTGTGGGCGCTGGTGCGCATCGACCGTGCCGGCGTGTGGCGCTCGGTGCCGCTGCGACGCGGTCTGCTGGTGCTGGCCGTAATGCCCGGCGCCATCGCGCTCGCCGGCCACCTGCAGTGGACCCGGCTGACGATCCTGCCGGGCCTGGTCGCCTCCGGCGCCGCGCTGCTCTTCGGCGTCAACACCTGGTGCCTGGACGGCCGCGGCGGCCTGTGGCGCCAGAGCCTGCCGGTCGCGCCCGGTCAGATGTTCACCGCGCGCGTGTGGGTGCTGGCCGAGGTGCTGCTCGCCACCGCGCTGCTCACCGTCACCCTCGGCGCGACCCGCGCCGGCCGTCCGACGCCGGAGCAGCTGCTCTCCGTGGTGGCGGTGCTCGTGGTGGTCACCGGGCAGGTGCTCTCGGCCTCCATGCGCTGGTCGGTGGACCACCCCTACGCCGTCGACATGCGCAGCGCCCGTGCCACCCCGGCCCCGCCGGTGGTGATGGTCGGCTACTCCACGCGGCTGGCGCTGAGCACCACCGTCGTCGGGCTGGTCTTCTCCGGCCTGGCCGAGGTGGCCGACGGCACCACCTTGATCCTGCAGGTGGCGGCGTTCCTGCTGCTGATCTCGGTCTTCCGGATCTACCGGGCCCGATCGCGCTGGCTCGACCCCGCCGTACGGGCCAAGATCGTGGTGACGATCGCCGGCTGAGCGCGAGGCGCCACGGCCGGGCTCTAGGGTCGGGCTATGACCCGCGTCCTGATCACCGGCGGCGCTGCCGGGCTCGGTGCCTCCCTCGCGGCGGCGTACCGGGCCAGAGGCGCCGATGTCGTTGTCGCCGACATCGCCGAGACCGCCGAGACCGCCGACGGCCTGCACCTCGACGTCCGCTCGGAGGGGGACTGGGCCGCGGCGCGCGCGTGGGTCGAGGAGCACTGGGGTGGCCTCGACGTGCTGGTCAACAACGCGGGCGTGGCCGGTGGCGGCCGGGTCGACGTGGCCACCATGGAGGAGTGGCAGTGGATCACCGAGATCAACCTCTTCGGCGTCGTCCGCGGCACCCGCACGTTCGTGCCGATGATGAAGCAGGCCGGATCGGGCACCATCCTCAACATCGCCTCGCTGGCCGGCCTGGTGCACCCGGCGGGGATGGGCTCCTACAACGCGGTGAAGGCCGGGGTGGTGGCCTTCACCGAGACCATCGGCCACGAGCTGGCGGCCTTCGGCATCCGCGCCGCCGCGGTGTGCCCGTCGTACTTCCGCACCGGCCTGATGGACTCGGTGCAGGGCGCCGACACGGCGCTCTCGGCGACCATGACCAAGCTGGTGGCCAACGCCCCGCTCGGTCCCGACGACATCGCCGCGGCGGTGCTCGAGGGGCTCGATCGCGGTGAAGAGCTGATCCTGCCCGATCCCGCGGCGCGGGCGGCGTACGAGCTGAAGCTGAGCGACCGGGCGGCCTACGACGCCCAGCTGCGCCGCCAGGCGGAGCGCCTGTCGTGAGCGACGCCGTCGCGGTCCGCGAGGAGGACGCCTTCGACGTCGCCGCTGTGGTGGCCTGGCTCGCCGCGCAGGGCGTGGAGGTGGGCGAGCTCGAGGTGCAGCAGTTCCCGGGCGGTGCGTCGAACCTGACGTACGCCCTGGGCGAGGACCTGATCCTGCGCCGCCCGCCGACCGGCCGGAAGGCCAAGGGCGCGCACGACATGGGCCGCGAGTTCCGGATCCAGGCGGCGCTGGCCGAGCCGTTCGGGCTGGTGCCGCCGATGGTCGCCTTCTGCGAGGACGAGTCGGTGATCGGCTCCCCGTTCTACGTGATGGGCCGCGTCGACGGCATCACGCCGCGGCGCGAGCTCGGCGTCGACCTCGACGCCGAGGCGGTGCGCACGCTGTGCGAGAACACGCTGGAGGTGCTGGTGCGGCTGCACGGCGTCGATGCGGCCGCCTCGCCCGAGCTGTCGGCGCTCAACAAGGGCAGCGGCTACGTGCGACGCCAGATCGAGGGCTGGTCGACCCGCTGGCGGCAGGCCGTCACCGACGACGTCGACGAGGAGCGGGCGGCGCGCGCCGAGCGGGTGATGGGGTGGCTCGACGAGCACCAGCCTGCCGACGTCGCCCAGTGCGTCATCCACAACGACTTCCGCTTCGACAACCTCGTGCTCGACCGTGCCGACCCCACGCGGGTGCTCGCCGTGTTCGACTGGGAGCTGGCCACCGTCGGCGACCCGCTGATGGACCTGGGCTGCACGCTGGCCTACTGGGTGCAGGCCGACGACGACCCGTGGTTCGAGCAGTTCCGCCGCCAGCCCACGCACCTGCCCGGCATGCTCACCCGCGACGAGCTGGTGACGGGCTACGCCGAGCGCACGGGGCGCGAGATACCCGACCGCGACCGTGCGTTCTACGAGGCGTACGGCGCGTTCCGGCTTGCGGGGATCAGCCAGCAGATCTACTACCGCTACTTCCACGGGCAGACCCACAACGAGGCCTACGCCCGCTTCGGTCCTGCTGCCGCGGCGCTCGAGGCCAGGGCGGCCGACATGCTGGGGGTGTGATGGGCCGGCTGCTGCTGGTCCGGCACGGCCAGGCCTCCTTCGGGGCCGAGGACTACGACGTGCTCTCACCCACCGGCGAAGAGCAGGCCCGGGTGCTGGGCCGGTGGCTGGCCGAGCGCGTGGAGAGGCCGGCGGCGGTGGTCCACGGGGCGATGCAGCGCCAGCTCCGCACGGCCGAGGAGCTCACGGACGCCGCCGGCTGGTCGCTGACGCCCTCGCTGGCGGCGGGCTGGGACGAGATCGACCACGTCGACGTGCTCTCCCGCCAGCCCGAGACGCCCGACTACCAGGACTGGTTCGAGGTGGCCACGCAGCGCTGGATGAGCGGGGACTTCGACGCCGAGTACCGCGAGTCGTTCGCCGGTTTCGCCGCCCGGGTCGAGGCCGCCCTGGCCGCCGCGCTCGAGGTCGACGGGCTGGTCGTCGCCGTCACCTCGGGCGGGCCGATCAGCTGGGTGTGCGCAGGACTGCTCGACGCCGGCCTGCCGACGTACCGGCGGCTGGCGCGGGTGGTGGTCAACACCGGGGTGACCACGGTCGTCACCGGGCGACGCGGCACCAACTTGTTGACCTTCAACGACCACGCCCACCTGCCGGCCGACCTGCTCACCTACCGTTAGGCAGTGGCCACGATCCTCATCACCGGCGCCAGCAGCGGCCTGGGCGCCGAGATGGCGCGACAGTTCGCCGACCTCGGCCACGACCTCGCGCTGTGCGCGCGGCGTAGGGAGAAGCTGGAGACGCTGCGCGCCGACGTCGCAGCCACCCATCCCGAGCGCCGGGTCGAGATCCGGGAGCTTGACGTCACCGACGACGACGCGGTGTTCGAGGTCTTCGGCGCCTTCCGCGACGACTTCGGCACCCTCGACCGGATCGTCGTCAACGCCGGTCTCGGCAAGGGTGCCCCGCTGGGCACCGGACGCTACGACGCCAACCGGGCCACGGCCATGACCAACTTCGTCGCGGCGCTCGCCCAGACCGAGGCGGCCATGGAGATCTTCCGTGCGCAGGAGCGCGGCCACCTGGTGATGATCAGCTCCATGTCGGCGGTGCGTGGGCTGCCCCAGGCGCAGACGACGTACGCCGCCACCAAGGCCGGCGTCGCGCACCTGGCCGAGGGGCTGCGCGTGGAGCTCGACGGCACCGACATCAAGGTCAGCGTCATCTACCCCGGCTACATCGCCTCGGAGATGAACGCCGGGCTCGCCGACGCGCCGATGATGACCAGCACGGTCAAGGGCGTGCGCGCGATGGTCGCGGCCATCGAGAAGGAGAAGGACCACGCCTTCGTGCCGCCGCTGCCCTGGGCGCCGATGTCGGTGGCGATGCGCTACGCCCCGCTGTCGCTGTTCAAGCGGATGGTGTGAGATGAGGGTCGTGTGCCCAGATGGCCGCCCTGGCGACCGCCGGAGCACACGAGGAGGCGTACGGGTACCTGGTGGTCCCCCCGGTCTTCAACACCGGTGAGGCCGAGCATCTCGGCCTGGCGGGTTCGATTCCCGTCCGCCTCCGCCGCCGGTTCCCCACGGCACCGTGGTGGACCCTCACTGACCCACCCGAGCTCCGGTGGGGGAGTGACGGTTGACCACGGCACCGTGGTGAACCGTCAGTGACCCACCCGAACCCTCACTGCCCCACACGAACCCTCACTGCCCCACACGAACCCGGGGTCACTCCACACTGACCAGCGGCGCGTACGACGCCATGATCGCCAGCGCCTGCTCGTGGGCGGCGTCGCTGCTCCCGGCGCAGGCGTCGGCGACGACGCGCACCTTCACCCCGGCGTCGGCGGCGGCCAGGACGGTGGAGACGACACAGCAGTCGGTGGCCACACCGCAGACGACGATCTCGCGATGCACCGCCAGGGTCGGCCCCCACTTGCCGAAGGTGGTGGCCACCAGCGCGGGCCGGTCGGTGTAGGGCTCCACCAGCTCGTACTGCGGGTCGTCGGGCGGGGCGAGGGCGAACGGCCACTGCTCGTAGTACTCGACCCAGGCGCCGGTGGGCGTCGCCGGCGCGACGAACCGGGTGAAGGTCACGTGCGGCTCGTGCTCGGCCACCAGCCGTGCGACCGGGTCGAGGATGCTGGCGAACCGCGGTGCACCCCACGGGCCCGCGGCGAAGACCCGCTGCAGGTCGACGACGACCAGGTGGCTCATGCCCGGTCGAGCGAGCCCTGGCGGCGCACCACGGCGAGGCCGCCGGCGAACCCGATGACCAGGGCCACCACGACCCCGATGCCGCTGCCGGCCCAGGTGCCGGTCTTCCCGCCGAGCCCCAGCGGGCCGAGCAGGTAGCCCTGCCAGTTCAGCCAGGCGGCGTAGGTGTTGGTGACCAGGCCCCAGCCCACCACCGTGCCGACGCCCACCACGACCAGCGCGCCGACGTTGACGCTGCCGTAGCGACCGCGGGGGTCGAAGAGTGCGGCGTCGTCGTAGGGGCCGCGCCGGGTGGCGATGTCGGCCAGCATGACCCCGCACCAGGCGGCCACGGCCACGCCGAGGGTGATGAGGAACCCCTCGAACTGGAAGAGGAAGTTTCCGGCGAAGAACACCACGTAGACCGAGCCGACGACCATGACCGCGCCGTCGACGAGGGCCGCGACGGGGCGCGGGATGCGGACGCCGGCGGTGAGCAGGGCCAGGCCCGAGGAGTAGATGTCGAGCACCGCGCCGGCCACCAGGCCCAGCACCACGACGACGAGGAACGGCACCAGCGCCCAGGTGGGCAGCTCCTTGGCCAGCGCGCCGATCGGGTCGGCCCCGATGCCGTCGGCCAGCGTCTTCGACGACCCGGCGAGCAGCAGGCCGACGATGAGCAGGATCGCCGGAGCCAGCGCCCCGCCGAACGTCGTCCAGAACACGATGCCGCCGGTGGAGGCGGTGCGGGGCAGGTAGCGGGAGTAGTCGGCGGCCATCGTCACCCAGCCGAGACCAAACGCCGTGAGCAGCAGGACGAAGCAGCCGAGCACCTTCGTCGCCGAGCCGCCCGGCACGGCGATGACCGCGCCGAAGTCGATCTTGTCCCACACCAGCGCGACGTAGACGACCGTGAGCACGGCGGTGACGACGGTGATGAGGCTCTGCATCCGCATGATGAGGTCGAAGCCCATGAAGCCGCCCGCGATGGTGAGCGCCGCGACGACGACCAGCGCGAGGAGCTTGGTGGCGTCGCCGCTGCTCCAGCCGAGCTGGTCGAGCACGGTCGAGGTGGCCAACGTGGCGAGGATGCACAGCGCGGTCTCCCAGCCGACCGTGAGGATCCACGACAGCAGCGCGGGCGCCCGGTTGCCCTCCACGCCGAAGGCGGCGCGGCTGAGCACCATCGTGGGCGCGGAGCCGCGCTTGCCGGCCACCGCGATGTAGCCGCAGAGCAGGAACGAGATGGCGATGCCGAGGATGCCGACGATCGTCGCCTGCCAGAACGAGACGCCGATGCCGAGCGCGAAGGCGCCCCAGCTGATGCCGAGCACGGAGACGTTCGCGCCGAACCAGGGCCAGAACAGCTGGCGCGGCGTGCCCTTCCGCTCGGCCTCCGCGATCACCTCGATGCCGGTGGTCTCCACGGTGAGCGCCGACGTGCGCGGCGCCTGGTCTGTGCTCATAGCGAGAAAGGTAGACCTGAGAACATGCAGGAATGACGTTCCACGGACAGGCCGATGTCATCGTGGTCGGCGCCGGCCTGGCCGGGCTGGTCGCCACCGCCGAGCTGGCCGACGCCGGCCGGAAGGTGCTCCTGCTGGACCAGGAGGGCGAGCAGAGCCTGGGTGGGCAGGCGTTCTGGAGCCTGGGCGGACTGTTCCTGGTCGACACCCCCGAGCAGCGCCGGCTCGGGATCAAGGACTCCCACGAGCTGGCCTGGCAGGACTGGCTGGGCAGCGCGCAGTTCGACCGGCCCGAGGACCACTGGCCGCGGCAGTGGGCCGAGGCGTACGTGGAGTTCGCGGCCGGTGAGAAGCGCTCCTGGCTGCGGTCGATGGGCCACCGGATCTTTCCCGTGGTCGGCTGGGCCGAGCGCGGCGACGGACGCGCGGGCGGCCACGGCAACTCCGTGCCCCGGTTCCACCTCACCTGGGGCACCGGGCCGGGCGTGGTCGAGCCCTTCGAGCGGCGGGTGCGCGAGGCCGTGGCCAAGGGCCTGGTGACGTTCAAGTTCCGCCATCGGGCCGACGAGCTCGTCACCACCGACGGCGTCGTGACCGGCGTACGCGGGGCCGTGCTCGCACCCGACTCCGCCGAGCGCGGCAGCGCCACCAACCGCGACGTCGTCGAGGACTTCGACTACGCCGCCCAGGCGGTGCTGGTCACCTCAGGCGGCATCGGCGGCGACCACGACCTGGTGCGCCGTAACTGGCCCACCGACCGGCTCGGGCCCGCGCCGACGTCGATGGTGGCCGGCGTGCCGGCGCACGTCGACGGCCGCTTCCTGCAGGTCACGCAGGACGCCGGCGGGCAGGTCATCAACCCCGACCGGATGTGGCACTACACCGAGGGGCTGCGCAACTGGGACCCGATCTGGGCCAACCACGGCATCCGCATCCTCCCCGGGCCCTCGTCGCTGTGGCTCTCGGCCACCGGCGAGCGGTTCCCCGCGCCGTACCTGCCCGGCTTCGACACCCTCGGCACGCTGCGCGAGATCCTGCGCACCGGCTACGAGTACTCCTGGTTCGTGCTGACCGAGAAGATCATCGAGAAGGAGTTCGCGCTATCCGGCTCCGAGCAGAACCCCGACCTGACCGGCAAGGACATCAAGCTCACCCTCTCGCGCGCACGGCCCGGGCCGGCCGGGCCGGTGCGGGCGTTCATGGAGCACGGCGAGGACTTCGTCGTGGCCGACTCGCTGCCCGAGCTGGTCTCGGGGATGAACGCCGTCGCCGGCTCGGACCTGATCGACCTCGACCGGCTGCGCACGATCATCGAGCAGCGCGACCGGGAGATGGACAACCCCGTCTCGAAGGACACCCAGGTCACCTACCTGCGCCAGCACCGCAAGTTCCGCGGCGACCGACTGGTGCGGGTGGCCTCCCCGCACAAGATCCTCGATCCGAAGGCGGGCCCGCTCATCGCGGTCCGGCTCAACATCCTCACCCGCAAGACCCTCGGCGGCCTGCACACCGACCTGTCGGGCCGGGTGCTGCAGGCCTCCGGCGAGCCGCTGCCCGGCGTCTACGCCGCCGGCGAGGTGGCCGGGTTCGGCGGTGGCGGCATGCACGGCTACAACGCACTGGAGGGCACCTTCCTGGGCGGCTGCCTGTTCTCGGGACGCACGGCGGGCAGGGCGATGGCCGAAGCGCTGCGGTGAGGGCGTTCGGCTGGACCGTGCTCGCGCTGGTGTTCCTCGACGAGCTGCTGGCCATGGCCGCGAGCTACGTGTGGGGCGCCCACGCCGCCGGGTGGTGGCTGGGCGTGCTCGCGGCGATCGCGGTGGTGCTGGTCTGGTTCCTGTTCGCCTCGCCGAAGGCGCAGTACGGCGGTCCGCTGGTGCGGCCGGTGGTGAAGGTGCTGGTCTTCGCCATGGCCTCCTTGGGTCTCTGGGCGGCGGGACACCCGGGGTCGGCGCTGGCGTTGCTGACGTTCTCGGTGGTGGTCAACGGGCTGGCCCAGCTGCCGGGGGTGCGGGAGCTGGCGATGCGCGAACCGGGTGAATCGGGCGTCGTATGACTGAAACTCGTCTCGTTGCGCGTTTCTGGAGCGAAATTCCCGGGGTTTTGCCGGGTGCCCGGCAAAACCCCCGCCGCCCGGCGGCGCACACCCCGACCCCCTGTCCGACCCCCGATCTACCCTCACCTGCGTGCCACTCCTGATCCACCGCGCGCCGCGGTCCGACGTCCTCGCCGAGGGCCTCGCCGACCTGCTGCGCGCACCCCTGCCCGACCCGTTCGCGCAGGAGCTGGTGATCGTCCCGGCCAAGGGGGTGGAGCGGTGGCTGAGCCAGCGGCTCTCGCACCGGTTGGGCACCGGGCCTGCCGACCATGGGGGAGGCGACGACGGCGTCTGCGCCGGGGTGGAGTTCCGCTCGCCGCGCTCGCTGGTCGCGGAGGTCACCGGGCGCGAGCGCGACGATCCGTGGTCGCCCGACCGGCTGGTGTGGCCGCTGCTGGAGGTGGTCGACGCGGCGCGCGAGGAGCACTGGTGCGCCCCGCTGGCGCGGCACCTGGGCCTGGTCGGGGTCGACGCCGACGACGAGCTGCGCCGCGGGCGCCGCTACGCCACCGCGCGGCGACTGGCCCGGCTGCTCAACGGCTACGCCGTGCAGCGTCCGGCGCTCCTCGAGGCCTGGGAGGCGGGCCGGGCCGAGGACGGCACGGGCGCGCCGCTGGCCGACGACCTCGCCTGGCAAGCCGAGCTGTGGCGCCGGCTGCTGGCGCACACCGGGCTGGTCTCGCCGGTGGTGCGCCACGGCGAAGTCCTGCGCGCGTTGCGCGAGGCGCCCAGCGAGCTCCCGGAGCGGGTGAGCCTGTTCGGCCACACCCGCATCCCGGTCACCGAGGCCGAGCTGCTCGCCGCGCTCGGGCGCCACCACGCGGTGCACCTGTGGCTGCCGCACGCCTCCGCGGTCGCCTGGGAGGCGTTGGCCGGCCGCACCGGCGTCGAGGTCCGGCGCGACGACATCTCCTACGAGGCGATCGGCCATCCGTTGCTGGCCTCGCTGGGCCGTGACGTCCGCGAGCTCGAGCGCACGCTGCTCACCGTGCGGCCCGACGCCGACACCGCGGTCGAGGCCGCGAGTCTCGAGCCGCAGCGGCCGGCCACGCTGCTCGGCTTGCTGCAGGCCGACGTCGCCGCCGACCGGCCACGCCCCGAGGGCCGCACCCTCGCGCCCGAGGACCGCTCGGTCCAGGTGCACGCCTGCCACGGACCGGCCCGCCAGGTCGAGGTGCTGCGTGAGGTGGTGCTCGGGCTGCTGGCCGACGACCCCACGCTGGAGCCTCGCGACATCGTGGTGATGTGCCCCGACATCGAGGCGTACGCACCCCTGGTCGAGGCCGCCTTCGGGCTCGGCGAGGCGGTGGCCGGCGCCCACCCGGGCCAGCGGCTGCAGGTGCGCCTGGCCGACCGCGCGCTCACCCAGACCAACCCGCTGCTCGGTGTGGTCGGCGCCGTGCTCGACCTGGCCGACGGCCGCGCGCCGGCCAGCCTGGTGCTCGACCTCATGGCCACCGAGCCGGTCCGACGCCGCTTCGGCCTCACCGACAACGACCTGGAGACCGTGCACCGCTGGGTGGAGCAGGCCGGGGTGCGCTGGGCCTTCGACGCCGAGCACCGCGACGAGTTCGGGCTGGCCGAGTACGTCCAGAACACCTGGCGGTTCGGGCTCGACCGGGTGCTGGCCGGGGTCGCGGTGTCCGACGAGGCGCAGGTCGACGGTCCCGGCTACGTCGGCACCGTGCTGCCGCTGGACGACGTCTCGTCCACCAGCATCGACCTGGCCGGCCGGCTGGCCGAGCTGGTCGACCGGCTCGCGCAGGTCACCGACGCCCTGATCGGCGTCCACCCGATGGCGCACTGGCTGGGCGTGCTGCGCGAGGGCATCGGCTCGCTCAGCGCCGTCGGCCGCGGCGAGGAGTGGCAGCAGGCCCAGCTGCACGCCGAGCTGGCCGACCTCGCCGACGCCGCCGCCGAGGGGCACTCGCCCGATCTGCGCCTGTCCGACGTCCGGGCGCTCATGGCCGAGCGGTTGGCCGGCCGGCCCACCCGCGCCAACTTCCGCACCGGCACGCTCACCGTCTGCACGATGGTGCCGATGCGCTCGGTGCCCCACCGGGTGGTGTGCCTGCTGGGTCTCGACGACGGCGTCTTCCCCCGCACCACCGTGCACGACGGCGACGACGTGCTCGCCCGGCGTCCGCTCACCGGCGAGCGCGACCCGCGCAGCGAGGACCGACAGCAGCTGCTCGACGCGGTCATGGCCGCCACCGAGACGCTGGTGGTCACCTACAGCGGCTTCGACGAGACCACCTCGGCCGAGCGGCCGCCCGCGGTGCCATTGGGTGAGCTCCTCGACGCCCTCGACGGCACCGTCGAGGGCGCCACCGCCCGCGTCGTGCACGCCCACCGGATCCAGCCGTTCCATCACGGCTACTTCTCGGGCAGGCCCCCGTTCTCCTTCGACACCCACGCCGCGCGTGGGGCCGCCGCGGCCGCGGCCCCGCCGCGGACCCCGCCGCGGCTGGCCGACGTCGTGCTGCCCGCCCTGCCGCCGGCCGACGTCGAGCTCGCCGACCTCGTCGGCTTCTTCCGCGACCCCGTGGGCACGTTCCTCAGGCGACGCCTCGACGTGGGGCTCCTGCGTGAGCACGCCGAGGTCTCCGACCGGATCCCGGTGGAGCTGGACAACCTGCAGGCGTGGGGCGTCGGCGACCGGCTGCTGCGCCAGCTGCTGGACCAGGGCTCGCCGCAGCAGGCGCTGCAGCGGGAGTGGCGGCGCGGTGAGCTGCCGCCGGGAAGCCTCGGCTGGCACCGGCTGCGCTCGATCGCCGAGCTCACCACTCCGATCGCCGAGGCCGCCGAGGCCGTGCGGGCGGGTCTCGCGGAGACCTCTCGCGACCTCCACGTCGGTCTCGCCGACGGCCGCCGCCTGGTCGGCACCGCCACCGGCATCCATGGCCGGCGCGTCGTGGTGGCCGGCTACTCCACCCTCGACGCCAAGCAGGAGCTCGACGCCTGGATCACCCTCGTGGCGCTGGAGGCCGCCTCGCCCGGCGCCGGATGGACGGCCACGGCGCTGGGGCGCGCGAAGCGCCAGCCGTTCGGCTCGGTCACGTTCGCGCCGCCCGACGATGCCCGGGCGACGCTCACCCGGCTGCTGGGTCTCTACGACGCCGGCCTGCGCGGTCCGCTGCCGCTGCCGCTGAAGACCTCGCGCGCGTGGGCCGTCCGGCGTCGAGAGCGTGGCGCCGACTGGCAGTGCGAGTGGGCCGCGCGCGACAAGTGGTCCTCCTTCCGGTTCTCCGGGGAGGACGAGAAGGACGCCCACGTCCGGGTCTGGGGCCCGCGCACGCCGCTCGCCGATCTCCTCGCCGATCCGCCCGGACCCGGCGAGGAGTACGCCGGTGAGAAGTCCCGGCTCGGGGCGCTGGCCATGGCGCTGTGGGACGAGGCGCTGTCGAAGGCGAGCCGCTCGTGACCTCCCCGACCCGACCCGAGGGCTTCGACCTGCTGGGTCCGCTGCCCACCGGCACCACCGTGCTCGAAGCCAGTGCCGGCACCGGCAAGACCTTCGCCATCGGCGCCCTGGTCACCCGTTACGTCGCCGAGGGCGTCGCCGACCTCTCCGACCTGCTGGTGGTCACCTTCGGGCGAGCCGCCACCCGCGAGCTGCGCTCGCGCGTGCGCCACCAGCTGGGGCTGGCCGAGCGGGCGCTGGCGCTGCGGCTGGCCGGCGAGCCGGTCGGCCCCACCGACGAGGTGGTCACGCTGCTGCTGCAGGGCACCGAGCAGCAGCTCGCCGACCGTCGGCGCCGGCTGGTGCGGGCGCTCTCGGGCTACGACGCGGCCACCATCGCCACGATCCACGAGTTCTGCCAGCTGGTGCTGCGCTCGCTCGGCGTCGCCGGCGACGTCGATCCCGGCGCCCACCTGGTGGAGAACCTCGACGACCTGGTGCGCGAGGTGGTCGACGACGTCTACCTCGCCCGGTTCGGCCCTCGCGCCGAGCCACCGTTCACCCATGCCGTCGCGATGACCCTGGGCCAGGAGGCGGTCGGCGACCCCCAGGCCCGGCTGATGCCAGACGACGCCCCCGACGACTCGCCGACCGGCGAGCGGTACCGCTTCGCGGCCGAGGTCCGCGAGGAGGTCGCCCGGCGCAAGCGCGAGCGCGGCATCCTCGGCTTCGACGACCTCCTCGGCCGGCTGGCCGCGAGCCTGGCGGCCGAGGGCTCCCGAGCGGCGGAGCGGATGCGCGAGCGGTGGCGGATCGTGCTGGTCGACGAGTTCCAAGACACCGACCCCGTGCAGTGGGAGGTCTTCGAGCGCGCCTTCCACGGCCACGCCACGATGGTGCTGGTCGGCGACCCCAAGCAGGCGATCTACGCCTTCCGCGGTGGCGACGTGCCGAGTTACCTCGCCGCCCGCGAGGTCGCCGGCACCATCCGCAGCCTGGAGGTGAACTGGCGCAGCGACGCAGCCCTGGTCGACGCCCTCGGGGTGCTGCTCGACGACGTCGAGCTGGGCGACGAGCGGATCCGGGTGCAGCCGGTGCGCGCGCACCACGCCGAGCGTCGGTTGGCCGGTGCCGAGGACCCGACGCCGGTGCGGGTGCGCGTCGTGCACGGTGCCGAGCTGGGCACCACCAAGCAGGGCTACGTCGCCATCGACAAGCTGCGCCGTCGGATCGCTGCCGACATGGCGGGCGACATCGCCGCACTCCTGGCCTCGGGCGCCACCCTCGCGGGACGGCGGGTCGAGCCGCGCGACATCGCCATCCTGCTGCCGGTGCGCACCGGTCTGGAGCTGTTCCGGGCGGAGCTCACCCGGCACGGCGTGCCCAGCGTCGTCACCGCCGGCAGCGACGTCCTGGCGGGTACGGCGGGGCGGGAGTGGCTGGTGCTGCTCGAGGCGCTCGACCAGCCGCAGAGCACCCGGCGGGTCCGCTCGCTGGCGCTGACCTCGCTCATGGGCGTCACCGCCGAGCGGCTCGAGGCCGGCGGTGACGCGCTCACCGACGACCTCGCCGAGCGGGTGCGCCGGTGGCTGGACCTGTTCCGCAGCCGCGGTGTCGCCGCCGTCTTCGAGGCGATCCGCGCCGGCGGGCTGGCCGAGCGCGTCCTCGCGCTCGAGGACGGCCGGCGCCACCTGACCGACCTCGCCCACATCGCCGAGACGCTGCACGACGTCGCCCGACGGCGTCGGCTGGGCACCAGCGCACTGCTGGAGTGGCTGCACGAGGAGCGCGAGTCCGGCGACGTCGCCGAGCGCAGCCGACGGCTCGACACCGACGAGGACGCCGTGCAGATCCTCACCGTGCACGGCAGCAAGGGTCTGCAGTTCGGGTTCGTGTACCTGCCGATGTCGTTCCACGACCGCGAGCTGCCGAACCGGCAGGTCCACCTCTACCACCACGACGGGCGGCGCTGCCTCGACGTCTCCGGCGAACCGTCGGCGTCGGTCCGCAAGGCCGCCGTCAACGAGGACCTGGCCGAGGAGCTGCGGCTCACCTACGTCGCACTCACCCGGGCCGAGGTCCAGGTGACGCTGTGGAGCGCGCAGTCCAAGGACTCCGACGGAGCGGGCGTGAGCCGGCTGCTGCTGGGCCGTGATCCCGGGCAGGCCACGGTGGCGAACCTGGTGCCGATCGGCATCCCCGACGCCGACGTCGACGCCCGGCTGGCCCGCTGGCAGGCCGCCGGCGCCATCGGCGTCGCCCCGGCCGAGCCGGTCGAGCAGCAGGCCCCGGCCGTCGCCGAGGGTCCGCTGGCGCCGGCCGCCCGACGCTTCGACCGCGGCATCGACACCGACTGGCGTCGCACCTCCTACTCCGGGCTGATCCGGGCCGAGGAGAGGACGGCCACGTCCGCCGCGGACTCCGAGCCCGAGGAGGCCGGCACGGTCGACGAGGCCGACGACGTCGAGGGTGAGGGTCTCGACGACGCCGGGCTGCCGTCGGCGGCGGCCGGCACGGACGGCCCGGTGTCGCCGATGGAGGGCCTTCCCTCCGGCGCCACCTTCGGGTCCCTGGTGCACGGCGTGCTCGAGCACGCCGACCCGGCCGCGCCCGACCTCGCGGCCGAGCTGCGGCGCTGCGTGGTCGAGCAGCTGCGATGGTGGCCGGTCGAGGCCGGCATCGACGAGCTCGTCGAGGGGCTGCTGCCGATGCAGCACACGCCGCTCGGTCCGCTGGCCGCCGACCTGACGCTCGCGCAGATCGGGCTCGGCGACCGGCTCAGCGAGCTGGACTTCGAGTTCCCGCTGGCCGGCGGCGACACGGCGACACGCAAGGCACCGCTGCTGCGCACGGTGGGCGAGGTGATGCTGCGCCACCTGCCTGCGGACGACCTGCTCCGCGACTACGCCACCCGGCTGGCGGTGCCCTCGCTGGGCGACCAGCCGCTGCGTGGCTACCTCAGCGGCTCCATCGACGTCGTGCTGCGGGTGCCCGGCGGCGACGGCGAGCCGCGCTTCGTGGTCGTCGACTACAAGACCAACCGACTCGGCGGGCCCGACCGGGTGCTGACCGCGTGGGACTACACGCCTCCCGCGATGGCCGAGTCGATGCTGCACTCGCACTACCCGCTGCAGGCGCTGCTGTACTCGGTGGTGCTGCACCGCTTCCTGCGCTGGCGGCTCCCCGGCTACGCCCCCGAGCGGCACCTCGGCGGGGTGCTCTACCTCTACGTCCGCGGCATGTGCGGGCCCGACACCCCGGTGGTCGGCGGCCAGCCGTGCGGGGTCCTGGCCTGGACGCCCCCGGCCGCGACGATCGTCGAGCTGTCGGACCTGATGGCGGCCCAGGAGAGTGCGCGATGAGCGCCGAAGGCACCGACCCGTACGACCGCCGGATCGCGCTGCGCGCCGGCGGTCTGCTGGGCGAGTTCAACGCCGCAGGCGTGCTCGACGCGGGCGACGTGCACGTGGCCACCCGGCTCGGCGTCATCGTCGAGGAGCACGACGCCGAGGTGCTGCTGGCGCTGGCGCTCACCGCCCGTGCGGTCCGGCTGGGTGCGACCTGCCTCGACCTCGCCACGGCGGCCGACACGGTGCAGGTGCCGGCGCCGACGGGGAGCAACGGCACCGGCACCGGCCTGCTCGACACGGCCGAGCTGCCGTGGCCCGACCCGGCCTCCTGGACCGACCGGGTGCGGGCGAGCCCGCTGGTGGGGCAGCGGCTGCTGCGGATCGACCTCGGCCGGCTCTACCTCGATCGCTACTGGCGCGAGGAGGTGCAGGTCCGCGACGACCTGCTGCAGCGGCTCGCCGCGCCGGCACCGCAGGTCGACGCCGGTGCTCTGGCCGCCGGAGCCGCGCGCGTCTTCCCCCGACCGGGCTACGAGGAGCAGCGCACGGCCGCCACGCGTGCGGCGTCGCGGCTGACCACGGTGCTCACCGGCGGGCCGGGCACGGGCAAGACCGCCACCGTCGCCGGGCTCCTGGCGCTGGTGACCGAGCAGCAGCCCGAGGCCCGGATCGCGTTGGCCGCACCCACCGGCAAGGCCTCGGCGCGGCTGCAGGAGTCGGTCGGGCGCGAGCTGCGCGCGCTGCCGGCCGAGGACGCCGCAAGGCTCGCCGACCTGCGATCGGTGACGCTCCACCGGCTGCTCGGCTCGCTGCAGCCGCGCACCGGCAACCGGTTCCGCCACGACCGGCACCACCGGCTGCCGCACGACGTGGTGGTGGTCGATGAGTCCTCGATGGTGTCGCTGACGATGATGGCCCGGCTGCTCGAGGCGCTGCGGCCCGACGCGAGGCTGGTGCTGGTGGGTGATCCGGGCCAGCTCTCACCGGTGGAGGCGGGTGCGGTGCTCGCCGACCTCGTCGACGGTCTCCACGGCCGCTCGGACTCCCCGGTCGAGGCGCTGCAGACCACCCACCGCTTCGCCGGCTCGATCGCCGAGCTCGAGCAGGCGCTGCGCGTGCGCGACGCCGACCAGGTGATGCACGTGCTCACCACGGGGGCCGACGTGGAGCTGGTCGACCCCACGGACGCCGAGGCCGTCGCGTCCTTCCGTGAGGTGTCGGTCGACGCGGCCTACGCCGTCACGGCCGCCGCCGAGGCGGGCGAAAGCGGGGCCGCGCTGCAGGCCCTGGAGGCGCACCGGCTGCTGTGCGCCCACCGCTCGGGCCCGTACGGCGTCACCGGGTGGAACCGGTGGGTCGAGCGGTTGCTGGCCGACCGCACGGGCCTCACCCACTACGAGGAGTGGTACGCCGGGCGACCGGTCCTGGTGCTGGCCAACGACCACGGTCAGGGTCTCTACAACGGCGACACCGGCGTCACCGTCCGGGCCGCGGACGGCCGGCTGCGGGTGGTCGTGCCCGGAGCCGAGGGGCCGCGGGAGTTCGCCACCACCCGGCTGGCCGACGTGCAGACGCTGTACGCGATGACGGTGCACAAGTCGCAGGGCTCCCAGGCACGGGAGGTGAGCGTGGTGCTACCGCCGCCGGAGTCGCCGCTGCTGACCCACGAGCTGCTCTACACCGCGGTCACCCGCGCCGAGGCGCGGGTGAGGGTGCTGGGCACCGAGGCGGCCGTGCGCGCCGCGGTCGCCCGCACGGTGCAGCGCGCCTCCGGACTCGCCGAGCGGCTCGCCCTCAGCCGATGAGCGAGGCGCGGTGGAAGGCCGGCACCGCGCCGGCCGGCATGGGCCGCGCCAGGTGGTAGCCCTGCACCGCGTCGCAGCCGAGTCGTCGCAGGGTCGCCAGCTGCTCGGGATGCTCGACGCCCTCGGCGATGGTGCGCAGTCCGACCGCGTGAGCGGCGCCCACCGTGAGCCGCAGCACCTCACGCCAGCCGCGACGGTTGTCGTCGAGGAAGCTGCGGTCGATTTTGAGCAGGTCGGCCGGCATCTCCTGCAGGCGTGAGAGCGAGCTGTAGCCGGTGCCGAAGTCGTCGATGGCGATCTTGACGCCCAGCTCGCGCAACCGGTGCAGGTGCTGCACCGAGCTCAGCTCGTCGGCCAGCGCGGTCTCGGTGACCTCGACGACGAGCCGGTCGGCGGGCAGCCCGGTCGCGGCCAGGGCGGCCTCGATGTCGGTGGTGACGCGCGACCGGGCGAGGTGGCGCGCGGAGATGTTCACCGAGACGTAGACCTGGTCGCGGTCCAGGTCGCCGTTCCAGGAGACCACGTCCGTGCAGGCGCGCTGCAGCACCCAGGTGTCGAGGTCGCAGATCAGGTCGGACTGCTCGGCCACCGCGACGAACTCGGCCGGCGAGACGATCCCGTGCCCCGGCCGCTCCCAGCGCACGAGCGCCTCGTAGCCCAGGACCCGGCCGTTTTGCACGCCCACGATGGGCTGGTAGAACGCGCGCAGCTCCTCGTTGTCGATGCCCTGCCGGATCGCGCCCTCCAGCGCCGCCTGCTCGCTGGCCGCCTTCCGCAGGGCGAGGTCGTAGAGGTCCGCACGACCCTTGCCGCTCGACTTCGCGCGGTAGGCCGCCAGGTCGGCGTGGTGAAGCAACGTGTCGGCGTCGGTGCCCAGGCCGGCGTTGACGGCCACGCCCACGCTGGCTCCGATGGTCACCGGGCCGCCGTGGGTCAGCTCGAACGGCTCGGCCAGGTCGCTGACCACGCGCCGGGCCGCGCGCATCGCCGCCGGCGGGTCGTCGACGGGGTCGAGCAGCACGATGAACTCGTCACCTCCGAGCCGGGCCACGACGTCGCCGGCGCGCACCTGGGCCTCCAGCCGGCGGGCGACCAGCTGCAGCAGCTCGTCGCCGGCGGCGTGGCCGCGCACGTCGTTGACCCGCTTGAAGCCGTCGAGGTCGACGAAGAGCAGCGCCACGGTCGCTCCGCTCCGCCGGCCACGGTGCAGCGCGTTGGCCACCATCCGCAGCCCCTGGGGCCGGTTGACCAGGCCGGTCAGGAAGTCGTGGTTCGCCTCGTGGGCCAGCTGCAGCTGCAGTCTCGTGCGCGCGGCCTCGGACCGTGAGACCTCGTTGAGCGCCACGTACATCCGCACCACGACCAGGCTGAACATCAGCGCGGCGCCGATCACCACCCCCCACACGTCGACCCGGGTGTGGAGCGCCGCTTGGGTGGCCAGCGTGGCCGGAGCGACGAGCACAGCAAGGACCAGCGCGACCAGCCGGAGCCGGCCGAACCGCTCCTCGGCGTGCTCGGCCGGAGCGGTGAGCCGGGTCATCGTCGGGTGCAGCGCCGCGCTGCCCCACAGCACGTAGGAGGCGAGCCACAGCACCTGGAGACCGCGCGGTGAGTCTCCGGTGCGCAGCTCGACGACCGAGTTGGCCAGGTCGGCTGCGATCAGCAGCGTGACGGCTCCGAACAGCAGCCGTGCCGAGGTACCCCAGCCACCGGGGCTGGCGACGAGGTGCACGAGGGCGACCAGTACCACGAGGTCGCCGAGCGGGTAGCCGAAGATCACCACCTGGTGCCACACCGACAGGCTTCCGGCCTCAGCCTGACGCAGCAGCAGCTCGTAGCAGATCAGCCCCAGGCCGCAGGCCAGCAGCATCCCGTCGAGGGTGGCGGCGAGGTCGGTCCGCAGGCCACGGGCCCGGGCCAGCTGAGCGATGGCCACGGCAAACAGCGGGTAGCCCAGCAGGTAGGAGACGTCGCCGCCGTTGGCCAGGTCCTGCGCCACGTGGACGGTGCCCTCGGCGTAGGCGTAGAACGTGTCACCCACGACCCACAGCGCCAGGCCCAGCGCCATGAGCCACCAGGGCAGCGCCGGGGCGGGTCGGTGCAGGGTTACGCCGCCGAGCACGCCGAGCACGCCGACCAGGCCCAGCGCCGCGTAGACGGCATCGGCCAGCGCGCCGGTGGGCGCCAGCAGGTAGCAGCCGGCGGCGACGAGCCCGACGGTCAGCACCGCCCAGCTCAGTCGGCTTCCCCCGGTCACCGCGATCGGAGCCGTCCCGGCGCCCCGAGGAGGATCCGTGACCGAGCGGCCGGAATGGTCCACGAGCGATCCCGGGTCGGCTGCGAGCCGTGCGCGGTTTGTCATCGGCGAACACTCCCGGGACACACGATGCTGGGCATGATCAGTGTGTCAGACCGAAGCCGGCCCGGCGTCGATCGTGGATCACGCGCCGACGCTCGACCGCACATCTGGCAGGTCGAGCTCCATCACGGCCTGCGCGGGCATCGGGTGCGCCAGGTGGAACCCCTGGGCGGCGTCGCACCCCAGCTCGCGCAGCAGAGCGAGCTGGGCCGGGCTCTCCACACCCTCGGCCACCGTCCGCAGGCCGACCGCGCGCGCCGAGCCGATGATCAGCGAGAGCGCCTCGATCCAGCCCGGTCGCTCGGGGTCGAGGAACGACCGGTCGATCTTGAGGAGGTCGGCCGGCAGCTCGTGCAGGCGCGACATCGAGCTGTAGCCGGTGCCGAAGTCGTCGATGGCCACGTGCACACCGAGCGTGCGCAGGGCCTGCAGCTGGTCGGCCGAGCGGGCCTCGTCGACGCCCAGCGACTCGGTCACCTCCAGCACCAGGCGACTCGCCGGCAGGTCGGCCGCCTCCAGCGCTCGCACCACGTCCTCGACCAGTCGCGCCCGCGCCAGGTGGCGGGGGGAGATGTTGACGGTCACGTAGCTGGTCGACTCGCGGCCCCACGTGGCCAGGTCGGCGCACGCCCGCAGCAGCATCCAGGCGTCGATCTCGCAGATCAGGTCGGACTGCTCGGCGACGTCGATGAACCCGGCCGGGGCCACGAGCCCGACGTCGGGACGCTCCCAGCGGACCAGGGCCTCGTAGCCGGTGACCAGGCCCTCGCCGACGGTGAAGATCGGTTGGTAGTGGGCGCGCAGCTCGCCGTCGTCGATCGCGCGACGCAGTGCTGCCTCCAGCTGCACGCGCTCGGTGCTGACGCGTACCAGCTCGGGGTCGCACAGGTCGGCACGGCCCTTGCCGGCGGACTTGGCGCGGTAGGCCGCGAGGTCGGCGTCGTGCATGAGCGCCTTGCCGTCGGTGGCCAGGGCGACGTCGCTGAGGGCGACGCCGATGCTGGCCCCGATGCGTACCTCGCGCTCGTGGCGGAGCCGGAACGGCTGGTGCAGCGCCTCGACCAGCCGTTGGGCGACCTGCAGCGCGGCGTGCTCGTCGGTGTCCTCGAGCAGGACCATGAACTCGTCCCCGCCGAGCCGGGCCGCGAGCTCGCGCGGGGTCTCGCGCACGACCCGTGCGGCCACCAGCTGCAGCACCTCGTCGCCGGCGGCGTGGCCGTAGGTGTCGTTGACCCGCTTGAACCCGTCGAGGTCGATGAAGAGGACGGCGGCGCGGACGCCGCGGGCGTAGCTGCTGCCGAGGACGTCGTCGACGTGCCGCAGCGCCTGGGCGCGGTTCACCAGGCCGGTGAGCAGGTCGTGGGTCGCCTCGTGCTGCAGCCGGCGCTGCAGCTCGCGGCGCTCGTCGTCGGTGCGCACCATCTCGGCCAGCACCAGGTACATCCGGGCGACGACGAGTCCGAAGAGGACCACTGCCGCGGTCACCACCGGCCACACGTCGAGGGGCAGGCCGAACGCCTCCTGCGTGGCCAGCACGCCGGGCGGCACCATCACCGCGATGGCCACGGCGAGCAACCGCAGCTTGCCGTGGCCGTCATCACCGGCCGTCACCGTCGGCGGCGGGTCGGTGGCCGAGGGGTGCAGGCCGGCGGCTCCCCACAGGGAGTAGCTGATCAGCCAGGCCAGCTGGAGGAACGCCGGCGGCACGAGGCCGTGGAGGTCGAAGGCGCTGCCGGAGAGGTCCGCGACGACCAGCGTCACCACCGCCGCCAGCAGCAGCCGTACCGACGTCGAACGCGCGCCGGGTAGTGCGGCCCAGCGCACCAGCACGGCGAGCAGCAAGATGTCGCCGACCGGGTACCCCACCACCGTCAGCAGGTGGCCGAAGGACCGGTCGTCGCCGAGGTGGGGCCGCAGCACGGAGGTGAACGTGATCAGCCCGATGCCGCCGGAGACCACCAGGGCGTCCAGGGTGAAGGCCAGGTCGCGGTAGGAGAGCCGGTGCCGGGCCAGGCCCAGCATCGCCGCGGCGAGCACGGGGTAGCCGAGGACGTAGAGGTAGTCGGCGAGGAAGCCGATCCCGGCGCCGGCGTGGATCAAGGTGGGCAGCCCGTAGACGGTGTCGCCGAGCACCCACAGCGCGAGACCCACCACCATCAGCCGCCACGGCCGGCGCAGTTGGGGCTCGACCCGGAAGGAGGCGGCGGTGGTGCCGGCCACGGCCAGCACACCGGCCAGCAGCCAGAGGACCTCCGAGAGCGGGGCGGTCCCGGGCACCAGGAGGTACGCGACGCAGATGGCGAGGCCGGCCCCCAGCACGACCAGTGATGCCGTCGCGGAGGTCCGGGTACCACCGACCGTGGCCCCGTGCCCCTCACCGACTGGCACCATTGCGCGCCCCTTCGCCTTACCAACCCGTCAATACTGACTTATCGGACAGCGGTTGCGCAGCCGATCCATCGCGCTGCCCCTCGAAGGGTGGGCTTCAGCGTCCGTCGGCGCTGAAGTGCTGACGGTCCTTGAGGCGGGTGAAGTCGCCGCCCCAGCCCCAGCCGACGGCGGCGAAGGCGCGGACGACGACGTCGCCGGGCTCGATCATCCCGGGCCGGACGTCGCTGCGGTCGGTGTAGGCGCCGGCGAGCTCGGGCAGCACCACGCTGCCGTTCTGGTAGGGGTTCTGGAAGGGGTCGACGTCGACGGCGAGCCCGTAGGCGTGCTGGGAGAAGAAGCTCGCGCCGCGGGTCGGGCGGCAGGCGAAGGCGCCGGTGTCGTTGCCGTCGCCGGTCGGCGGCGCGTTCTGCTCGGCCGTGGTCGTGATGGTCATCTGCTCGATCGGGAACCGGGCCTCGTACAGGGTGCGGAAGACGCGCACCAGGTCGGCCGAGGCGCTGTGGTTCACCAGGAGCTCGCCGGTGTGGCGGCGCTCGTCGAAGCCCCAGAACGTCAGGCGCAGCCAGTCCAGGTCGCTCGAAGCGACCGGACAGCCCGGACGCCAGGTGGAGCGGGCGAGCACCGCCGCAGGAGCCTGCTCGACCCGGGCGGCGAAGCCGCGGCCGGGCAGCTCGGGCAGCGTGTCGGGCAGCGTGAAGGCGCGCTCGCGCAGCGCGGTCGGCGTCGGCCGCTGGACGCCGTAGCCCGCGGCCGTGGTCGGGAGCACGCGCGTGCCCAGCCAACCCGGCGGCAGCCGGCCGGGCACCGCGGCCAGCAGGCAGCCGGCCACCGCCACGGCGGCCCGGAGCCGACCCTGCACCGCGCGACGCATCCCTCCATCATGGGCCGGTGCGCATGTTCGCAGCGGTCAGGCCCCCGGCGGAGGCCGTCGAGCACCTCGAGGCGTTCTTGGAACCGCGCCGCGCGGCGGCCGACTTCCGCTGGACCGACCCCGAGCAGGTGCACCTCACCCTGGCCTTCTACGCCGACGTCGCCGAACCGGACCTCGACGCGCTGCTCGCCGGGCTCGCGGACGCCGCCGCACGGCGCCGCGGCTTCAGCTCGTCGATCCGGGGCGGCGGCGCGTTCCCCGACGTCGCCCGCGGCCGGGTGTTGTGGGCGGGTCTGGAGCTCGACGAGACCGCGGCGAGCGAGCTCGACCGGCTCGCGGTGGGCTGCCGCAACGCGGGCGTGGCCGCCGGCACCGAGGTCGACGGTCAGCGCTTCCGGCCGCACCTGACGCTGGCGCGCTGCGGGCGGCCCACCGAGCTGACCCGGTGGGTGCGCTTGCTCGACTCCTACGCCGGACCGACCTGGCCGGTGCGGGAGGTGGCCGTGATGATCTCGCACCTGGGAGAGGGCCGACGCCGTCGTCCGCGGTACGAGCAGATCGCCGACGTCATGCTGGCGTGACACGGCTTCGCTAGGGTCGCAGACGTGTCCTTCCTGCTCCGGGTCGCGCTGCCCGACGTCCCCGGCTCTCTGGGCCGGCTGGCGTCGGCCATCGGTGCCGCCGGCGGCAACATCGACGCGATCGAGATCGTCGAGCACCGCGGCGACGGATGCGCGGTCGACGACGTGTTCTTGACCCTGGCGCCCAGCGTGATGCCCGACAGCATCGTCTCGGCCTGCCATCAGCTCGACGGCGTGAGGGTGCAGTGGATCTCGCGCTACACCGCCGGAGGCAACCTGTTCTTGGACCTCGAGGTCGTCGAGTCGATGACCCAGCAGCCCGACCGCGCCCTGGACCTGCTGCTCGACGCGCTGCCAGCCGCTTTCCGCGTCGACTGGGCCGCACAGCTCACCCGCACCGGCGACCGGGTCGACATCGTGCGCCGCACGCCGGCCGCGCCCGAGCGCGTGCCCGGCGACCTGGGCTGGCCCGAGGACCTCGGCCGTGGCCTGCGCCTGCCGGTCCCCGAGGAGTGGGGCGACGTCCTCGCCGCCGGCTGCTCGCTGGCCAAGGACACCGTGGTCATCGCCCGCCGCGGCGGCCCGGAGATCCTGGACTCCGAGATCGCCCGGCTGCGCCACCTGTGCGCGCTGGCCGACTCCATCGCCCGCAACTAGGGCCTCACCAGGCTCAGGACTACCCATGATCCCCCGCACGTGCGGGGGATCGTGGGGTCAGCTCTCAGTCGCGTCGCTCGAGCACGAACAGCGGGATCTCGCGGTCGGTCTTCTCCTGGTACTCCGCGTACGGCGAGTACTGCTTCACCGCGCGGTCCCACCACTGCGCCCGCTCGTCGCCCTCGATCTGGCGCACGTCGTAGTCGTGCGGCTCCGGGCCGTCCTGCAGCGTGACCACCGGGTTGGCCACGAAGTTGTGGTACCAGGTCGGGTGCTCGGGCGCGCCGCCCTTGGACGCCACGGCCAGGTAGACCCCGTCCTTCTCCACCCGCATCACCGGGTTCTTGCGCAGCTTGCCGGACTTCGCGCCGCGCGAGGTGATGACCACGATCGGCCACTCCGGGTGGTCGCGCAAAATGTTCGCGCGCTGGCCGCCCGAGGCCTCGTACTCCTCGACCTGCTCGCGGACCCACTTCTCCGGGCTGGGCTCGTACTCGCCTTCGAGAGTCATACCTGCGCCAACGCGTGCCGCGCGGAACCCATTCCGTAGCCTGCCCGCTATGAGCGCCCTCCCCGGTGTCAGCGAGACCTTCGACCCCGACTCCTGGGACGACGTCCCCGGCTTCGAGGACCTGACCGACCTCACCTACCACCGCGCCCGCGCCCACGGCACCGTCCGCGTCGCCTTCGACCGGCCCGACGTCCTCAACGCCTTCCGGCCGCACACCGTCGACGAGCTGCTCCGCGTGCTCGAGCACGCCCGCACCTCCAGCGACGTCGGCTGCGTGCTGCTCACCGGCAACGGGCCGTCGACCAAGCACGGCAAGCGCTCCTTCTGCACCGGCGGCGACCAGCGCATCCGCGGCCGCGCGGGCTACCAGTACGCCGGCGGCGAGACCGCCGAGACCGTCGACAAGGCCCGCTTGGGCCGGCTCCACATCCTCGAGGTGCAGCGGCTGATCCGCTTCATGCCCAAGGTGGTGGTCTGCGTCGTGCCGGGCTGGGCCGCCGGTGGCGGTCACAGCCTCCACGTGGTGTGCGACCTCACCATCGCCAGCGCCGAGCACGCCCGCTTCAAGCAGACCGACGCCGAGGTCGGCTCCTTCGACGGCGGCTTCGGCTCGGCCTACCTGGCCAAGCAGGTGGGCCAGAAGTACGCCCGCGAGATCTTCTTCCTCGCCGAGGAGTACTCAGCCGAGGACGGGATGCGGATGGGCACGGTCAACCGCGCCGTCCCCCACGCCGACCTGGAGGCCGCCGCCCTGGAGTGGGGCCGCATCGTCCACACCAAGTCGCCCACCGCCGTCCGGATGCTCAAGTACGCCTTCAACGCCACCGACGACGGCCTGGTCGGCCAGCAGCTCTTCGCCGGCGAGGCCACGCGGCTGGCCTACATGACCGACGAGGCCGCCGAGGGCCGCGACCAGTTCCTCCAGAAGCGCGACCCGGACTGGTCGCCGTTCCCCTGGTACTACTGAGCGCCCGCCGTCGTCGCGCCCTCGTGCAGCGCGTCCACCATGCTCCGCAGCATCCTGGCGGCGGCTGAGCGCTGGGGTTCGCTCAGGCCGGACAGCATGGTGACCTCCACCGAGCGGACGGCGACGGTCGCCTTGGCCAGGAGGCGCCGGCCGCGGGGCGTGAGTCGGGTGGGCAGCACCTTGCCCACGGTCGCGGTCTCCGCGCGGGTGACGTAGCCCTCGCGCTCGAGCGCCTGCAGCAGCACGTTCATCGACTGCCGGGTGACGAAGGCGCCACGGGCGAGCTCGGAGCTGGACAGACCGGGCCGCTGTGCCAGCAGCTCCAGGCAGGAGTAGCGCGTGACGTTCATGCCCAGTGGCCGCAACACGTCCTCCATCGCGGTCCGCAGTGCGCTCGAGGCCTCCTTGAGCAGATAGCCGACGGACGTCTCGAGATCCACACCCTCACCGACTTGTGCCATGTCAATATTCTGACATAGCCTCGATGTGTCAATAACCTGACATAGACAAGGAGTGTCACCATGCCCGTCACTGGAACCGACTTCATCTCCCTGCAGGTGCGCGATCTCGACGCGTCGCAGGCCTTCTACGAGCAGTACCTCGGCCTGGTCCGATCACCCGCCGGCCCGCCCCACGCTGTCGTGTTCGACACGCAGCCGATCGCGTTCGCTGTCCGCGACCTCGTCGAAGGAACCGACCTGACCTCGGTCGCGCAGCCCGGGCTCGGCGTCGCGCTGTGGTTCCACGCCACCGACGTGCAGGCCATCCACGACGCCCTCGAGGCCGACGGCCACTCCATCGTCGCCGCTCCGATCGACGGTCCGTTCGGGCGCACCTTCACCTTCGCCGACCCCGACGGCTACCACGTCACGCTTCACGACCGCGCCTGACCCGCGAGGATGGCGCGGTGAGCCAGATCCCGACACCGCAGCCGGATCGCATCGGCCCGCATGCCGACGAGCCGCACGAGCGGAGCATCGGCGGGCTGCTCAACCGCCTGCGCGCCGCCGTCCTCGGCGCCAACGACGGCATCGTCTCGGTGGCGGGCATCGTGATGGGGGTCGCCGGTGCGACCAGCCACCGCGACACCATCGTCGTGGCCGGCGTCGCCGGGTTGGTCGCCGGAGCGCTCAGCATGGGCGCGGGTGAGTACGTCTCGGTCAGCACGCAGCGCGACACCGAGCGAGCGCTGCTCGACAAGGAGCGGCGCGAGCTGGCCGAGGACCCCGAGGACGAGCTGGCGGAGCTGGCCGGGCTCTACCGCGACAAGGGGCTCACCGACGCGCTGGCACTGGAGGTGGCGCAGCAGCTGACCGCCCACGACGCGCTGGCCGCGCACGCCGAGACCGAGCTCGGCATCGATCCCGACGACCTGACCAGTCCCTGGCAGGCGGCCCTGGCCTCGATGGTTGCTTTCACGCTCGGGGCGGCGCTACCGCTGCTCACGATCACGCTGTTCCCGCCCGGCGTGCGGGTGTGGGTCACCGTCGTCGCGGTGGCGCTCGCGCTGGCCGTCACCGGCTACGCCAGCGCTGCGTCGGGTGACGCGCCGCGGGTCCGCGCGGTCGTTCGTAACATCGCCGGAGGCCTGCTGGCGATGGTTGTGACATACCTCATCGGGGGTCTGGTGGGCCGCGGTCTCGGCTAGGTTGCGCAGTCATGGACGTCACAGTCGTGCGCGAGACCCGCGAGGGCGAGACCCGCGTCGCGATGGTCCCCGAGCTGGTCGGCAAGCTGACCGCCCTGGGCTACACGGTGCGCGTCGAGCCCGGTGCCGGCGACGCCGCCGGGTTCACCGACGCCGACTACGAGGCCGCGGGCGCCTCCATCGACCCGGACGCGATCACCGGTGCGAGCGTGGTCCTCGCGGTGCAGCCGCTGCCGGTCGACGTCGTGCGCAGGCTGCCGGAGGGCACGACGACGATCTCGTTCCTGCCGGTCAACCAGCAGCAGTCGTTGGTCGCCGATCTGCGCGACATCAAGGTGACCTCGTTCGCCGTCGAGCTGGTGCCGCGTATCTCGCGTGCTCAGTCGATGGACGCGCTGTCCTCGCAGGCGCTGGTGGCGGGCTACCGGTGCGCGGTCGTCGCCGCCGGGCTCCTGCGCCGGTTCTTCCCGCTGAACATGACCGCCGCCGGCACGGTGCCGCCCGCCGACGTCGTGGTGCTCGGCGCGGGCGTCGCCGGCCTGCAGGCGATCGCGACGGCCAAGCGGCTCGGCGCGGTGGTCAAGGCCTACGACGTCCGGGCGGCCGCCGCGGAGGAGATCCGCTCCATGGGTGCCCAGGCCATCGACCTGGACCTGGAGACCCTCGAGGGCGCCGGTGGCTATGCCCGCGAGATGACCGAGGACCGGGCGGCGCGGCAGCGCGAGCTGCTCACCCCCTACATCGCCGCGGCCGACGCGCTCATCACCACCGCGGCCGTGCCGGGACGCACGGCACCGGTGCTGGTGACGCGCGAGATGGTGGAGCAGATGGGCCCGGGCTCCGTCGTCGTCGACCTGGCCGCGGAGTCGGGCGGCAACGTCGAGGGCTCGCAGCCCGGCGAGGTCGTCCGCATCGGGCGGGCCACCGTGTGGGGCGGGGCGAATGTGCCGGCGCAGATGCCCGGCCCGGCGTCGCGGCTCTACGCCCAGAACCTGGTCAACCTGGTGACGCTCATGACCGCCGACGGTGCCTTCGCGCCGGACTTCGACGACGAGATCGTCGCCGGCGCCTGCGTCACGCACGGCGGTCGGATCCTGCACGAACCCACCCGTCAGGCCCTGGAAGGACCTTCGCAGTGAACGAGTCCGTCACCCTGCTCACGATCTTCGTGCTCAGCGTGTTCGTGGGCATCGAGGTGATCTCGAAGGTCTCCTCGACGCTCCACACGCCGCTGATGTCGGGCGCCAACGCCATCCACGGCATCATCCTGCTCGGCGCGATCATCGTCACCGGCTCCACCGACAACGCGGTCGCGGTCGTCGTGGGCGTCGTCGCGATCGTGCTGGCCGCGGTGAACATGGTCGGCGGCTTCGTCGTCACCGACCGGATGCTGCAGATGTTCACCCGCAAGAAGCCGGCCAAGAAGGTCGACGCCTGATGCCCGTCTGGGTGCAGGTCGCGTACCTGGTGTGCGCGGTCGGATTCATCCTGGCGCTGAAGGGGCTCTCCGGACCGCGGACCGCGCGCACCGGCAACCTCATCGGCGCCGTGGCGGCGGTGGTCGGCTGCGCCATCCCGTTCTTCTACCTCGACCTGCACCACGTGCCGCTGATCCTGGCCGCGATCGTGGTCGGCGCCGCCGGCGGCTTCGTCGGCGCGCGGCGCGTGCAGATGACCCAGATGCCGCAGATGGTGGCGCTGTTCAACGGCGTCGGCGGCGGCGCGGCCGCGCTGGTCGCGCTGCTGGAGCTGCGCGAGCTCGTCGCCGCGGACGAGTTCGCGGGAAGCGTCCCGTGGTTCACGCTGCTGGCCACCGCGTTCACGATCCTGGTCGGCTCGGTCTCCTTCGCCGGCTCGGTCATCACCTTCTTGAAGCTGCAGGAGCTGATGACCTCACGCCCGGTGGTCTTCCCCGGGCTGCCCGTGGTGTTCGGTCTCGGCCTGCTGGCCGCCGTGGTGCTCGCCGTCGTCACCGTGGTCAACCCCGCCGAGCCCGTCGGCGTCGTGCTGGCGCTGGTCGGGCTGCTGATCGGCGTGCTGCTGGTGCTGCCCGTGGGCGGTGCCGACGTACCGATCGTCATCTCGCTGCTCAACGCCTTCACCGGCCTGACCGTGGCCGCCGGCGGCTACGTCCTGGGCAACACCCTGCTGCTCGTGGCGGGCACGCTGGTCGGCGCGTCGGGCACGTTCCTCACCCGACTGATGGCGAGTGCCATGGGCCGTTCGGTAGCCAACATCCTCTTCGGCGCCCTCAAGGGCGGCTCGACCCTGGGCGCCGGCGAGGCCTCCGACCGCCCGGTGCGCTCGGCCGGACCCGAGGACGTCGCGATCCTGCTCGAGTACGCCGACCGCGTCATCGTCGTCCCGGGCTACGGCCTGGCCGTCGCGCAGGCCCAGCACACGCTGCGCGAGCTGGTCGACGTGCTGGGCGAGAAGGGCGTCAAGGTCGACTACGCGATCCACCCGGTGGCCGGCCGGATGCCCGGGCACATGAACGTGCTGCTGGCCGAGGCGCAGGTGCCCTACGAGCAGCTGGTGGAGATGGACGACATCAACGGCGACTTCAAGAACACCGACGTGGTCGTGGTGGTCGGCGCCAACGACGTGGTGAACCCGGCCGCGAAGACCACGCCCGGCGCCCCGATCTACGGCATGCCGATCCTCAACGCCGACGAGGCCCAGCAGATCGTCTTCCTCAAGCGCTCGATGCGCCCCGGCTTCGCCGGCATCGAGAACGAGCTCCTCTTCGACCCCAAGACCACCCTGCTCTTCGGCGACGCCAAGGAAACCCTCGGCAAGCTGCTCAACGCCGTCAAGGCGCTGTAGCGACAACCCGGGGCGTTCCGGGCGAGGACCTACTGGAACTCGTCTCCGCGACCGTTTCTGGACGGATTTTCCGGGGGTTTTGCCGGGCACCCGGCAAAACCCCCGCCGACCGACCCGCCTCAGACCACCGGGTTCGTCGTGTACACCCCGGTCGCACTGTCGAACGCGATCGACCCGTGCTCGAAGGTCTGGGTGGTGACGGTCCCGGTGGTGGTGGCGTCGGCGGTGGGGAAGCCGAAGACGCTGCCCTCGGCGCCGGCGGCGTCGTACTTGGTGCGGATCGCGCCGGTCACCCACCGGGCCGGTCCCAGGCCGGGCTTGGAGAGGATCTCGCCGTTGTCCATGATGACCTTGCGGCCGCCGGCGGTGCGGTACTCGCCCATGTAGACCGCTCCGGTCACCGCCGTGCCTAGCGCGAGCATCTTGCGCTTCGGCGGGGTGTTGTAGTGCGCGAGGTAGCGGGCCACCTGGTAGCGCAGGCCGTACTTGCCGTTGAGCCAGGCGTAGGCGTACTTGCCCGGGCAATCGGTGCTGGTCGCCGGTCGCAGGCCGCTGAGGTAGACGTCGCGGTGACCCTCGATCCGGTTGAACGTGTGCCCGTCGAGCTTGTACTTGCCGCGCGGTGAGAGGTAGAAGGTGCCCAGCCGCCAGCCCACCAGCCGGATGACCGCCTTGCGCAGCGCGGCGGGCGGCTTGGCCACCTGGAAATTGCCCATCATCGAGATGCCGGCGGCGTATGTGTTCACGTCGAAGTTGCCCGCGTGCGCACCGCGCACCATCTGGTCGACGCCGCCGTTGCGGCCCTCGAAGATCTGGCCGTACCGGTCGACGAGGTAGTTGTAGCCGATGTCGCACCAGCCGCGGCCGTTCATGTGGTACGCCTGCGTCGCGCGCATGATCGCCGCGGACTGCGCCGCGGTGTAGCTGTTCGAGCCGGCGGTGTGGTGGATGACGACGCCCAGGGTGCGCGAGGAGACCTGCGGGCTGTCGCAGGGCTTGTTGGCCTGGGCGCCCCACTGGGCGCGGGTGATGATCGTCGGCTGCGCGGTGTAGTACGGGCTGCTCGCGCTCGCGGGCGACTTCTTCTTGGCGGTCGCGGTGGCCGGGTCGGCGGCCAGCGCGCCGGTCAGGCTGGTCGCGGAGGCGAAGCTCACGCTGCTGCCGCGGGCGCCGGTGGCGCCGGTGACCGTCCCGTGCTTGAGGGTGGAGGGCAGCTTGGCCACCGCGGGGCCGGCGCCGGGGTTGACCAGCACGATCCGGATGTCGCGCGGCGCGCGGCCGCCGACGGTCTTGACCACGGCGGAGACGCCGTCGGCGTGGCCGATCCACAGCCCCTCGGTGCCCCAGCGGGTGCCGCCGTTGCCGTCGTCGTCGACGTCGAGGCGCGTCCACCGCGACCACCTGTGGTTGGTCTGGGTGCGCACCCACACCTTGGTCTGGGCGTTGCCGGTGCGCTTGCGCCAGGTGACGCCGACCATCCCGTAGTCGCGGGTGCCGACCGAGGTCAGCTTCGCGTACGGCTGCGGCTTGTCGGGCTGCATGCCGCCGGCGGCGCGCAGCGCGGCCGGGAGCACCGGCACCTTGACCTGGTTGACGGTCGCGCCGCGGTTCTTCTTCTTCGCGTGCTTCGCGACCGTCTTCTCCGGGGTCGGGGACGCCGAGGCGGACAGCGCCGCAGGCCCGGCCAGCCCGAGGGCGAGCAGGGTCGCGCAGGCGGCGAACAGGGACGTACGAGGGAACAGGCGCATCGAGACCCAGACTCTTCAGGCGGCCGGACTGGACCACTGTAGGCGAAAAATTGGGACTCTTGTGACTGGAGTGACGTATGAGGTTGGTAAGAGTCCGGCGTCGTGTGCTCCATCGGTCGCCCTGGCGACCGCTCAGGCACACGAGGTGAGGACGCCGAGGGCCAGAAGGTCCCGGGCGATCGAGTCCGGATCGTCGCGGAGCTCGAGAGCGGTGCAGCGCACGATGATCCGCCCGGGCGTCGAGAGCCGACGGTGCCGACGGACGTCCTCGCCGTACTGGACGACATCGAGGTGGAAGGCGCCGTCGACCTCGAGGATCACCACCCGGCCGTCGGCGAGGCGCCACTCGCAGTCGGTGAACCGGCGGCGGCCGTCGCGGTCGAGCCGCGCTCGCTGCCGCACGGGTATCGGCAGGCCGTGGCTGCGGCACATCCGACGCACGTCGATCTCGGCGAGCGACTGCGCACCGCCGGTGACGTCCTCGAGCACGCGCCGCAGCAGCGGCGCTCGTCGCAGCGGACGGAGCCGGGCGATCCAGCCCAGCAGCAGCTCGGGGGTGGTGAGCTCCTGCTGCACGGCGGCGGCGAGGACGCCCTGCGCGGACCTGGCCGACCGCTCGCGGGCGGCGAAGAGGAGGACCGCCGGCTCCAGGGCGCACACCGGCAGCTCACCGCGACGAGAGCCGCGCAGGTCGGGCAGGGTGCGACGGGTGCGGACGAACTCGACGCCCGGCACAGGGGCGAACGACCACTCGTCGTCGACGAGCACCGTCACCTCGTCGCGGGTCCAGTTCCGCAGCCCGTGGACGGTGGCCGCCGTGAGGCCGCCGACCAGGGAGCGGTCGCCGGCGTGGAGCACGCCCAGCCACATCAGCTGTCGCTGGGTCAGCTCACCGGTGGTCGTGGACAGCACGTGCTCGCTGCGCCGCACCCATCGATCGGAGGACACCTTGTGCCGCACCACCGAGCGCGACACGCCCAGGTCGACGAGCTGACGCACGGCGAGCATGTCGTCCTGGCGCCGCGCCAGCTCGCGCCACCGACCGTCGTCCATGCCGGACGAGTGTGGCCAAGGTCGGTCGGTCGCGCGAACGGCGATCCACAGGCTCGCAGTCGTGTGCTCCAGTGGTCGCTGGAACGACCGGTGGAGCACACGAGGCGCTACTGCGCGACCCCGTACAGCCGGTCGCCGGCGTCGCCGAGGCCGGGGACGATGTAGCCGACCTCGTTGAGCTTCTCGTCCATCGCGGCGGTGACGATGCGCACCGGGACGTCGACGTGGGCCAGGCCCTGCTCGAGGTTCGCGCAGCCCTCGGGGGCGGCGAGGAGGCAGATCGCGGTGATGTCGTCAGCGCCGCGCTCGACGAGGAACGAGATCGCGGCGGCCAGGGTGCCGCCGGTGGCCAGCATCGGGTCGAGCACGTAGCACTGGCGCCCGGAGAGGTCCGCCGGCAGCCGCTCGGCGTAGGTCGAGGCGCGCAGCGTCTCCTCGTCGCGCACCATGCCCAGGAAGCCCACCTCGGCGGTGGGGAGCAGCCGCATCATCCCCTCGAGCATCCCCAGGCCGGCCCGCAGGATCGGCACCACCAGCGGCCGCGGCCGGGCCAGCGCCACGCCGTGCGCCGCAGCGACCGGGGTCTGCACGGTGACGTCCTCCACCCGGACCCCGCGGGTGGCCTCGTAGGCCAGCAGCGTGACCAGCTCGTCGGCCAGCGTGCGGAAGGTCGAGGACTCGGTGCGCTCGTCGCGCAGCGTGGTCAGCTTGGCCTCGACGAGCGGGTGGTCGACGACGTGGGTCTCCATGGGCGGAACTATCGCAGTAGTCAGGCCGGGGCGGTTCTGCGACGATCGAGTCATGCCCTCCGGGACGGCAGTTGCGGAAGAGATCGATCTGGCGGTCGCCGCCTACCGTGACGGCGGCGAGTGGCGGGCCGAGGACATTCCCCTTGCTGCGCTGGAGTCGCTCGACGACGTCGCGCGCCACCTGCGCCGGATGCCCGGCGACAGCGCGGTGGCGCTGCTCAGCGTCGACGAGGACTTCTTCATCCTGCTGCGCCCGACCGCCGCCGACTACCGGGTGCTCCTCTCGGACGCGACTGCGGCCACCGAGTTCGAGATCGCCCGCTCGGTGGTCGACCACCTGCGCATCCCGGTGGAGGACGACGCCGAGACCGAGCCCGCCGGCGACCTTGCCCTGCTGACCGACCTGGGGATGAGTGCGGTCGAGCTGGGGCTGGTGGTCGACGACGACGACCTCTACCCCGACGAGCAGCTCAGCGACATCGCCACCCGGCTCGGTTTCGGCGAGGCCTTCGACGACCTGGCGGGGCTCACCACCGCGTGACCTGGTCCGACTCCATGCGGCTCGCCCTGGCCGAGGCCCGGCACGCGCTGCCCGACGACGTCCCGATCGGCGCCGTCGTCGTCGACGCCGAGGGCCGGGTGGTCGGCCGCGGCCACAACACCCGCGAGCTGTCCGGCGACCCCACCGGGCATGCGGAGGTCGTGGCGCTGCGCATGGCCGCCAGCGCCGTCGAGGGCTGGCGTCTGGCCGGCCACACGCTGGTCGTCACGCTCGAGCCCTGCACGATGTGCGCGGGCGCCGCCGTGCTGGCCCGCGTCGACCGCATCGTGTTCGCGGCCTACGACGACAAGGCCGGCGCCGTCGGCTCGCTGTGGGACGTGGCCCGCGACCGGCGCCTCAACCACCGCCCCGAGGTCGTCGCGGGCGTGCTGGCCGAGGAGTCGAGAGCCCTCCTCGACGCCTTCTTCGCCGGTCAGCGGATTTAGGGAGCCACCGTCGGCTCCGGTACATTCCTCTGCGGTGGCGTGTCCGAGCGGCCTAAGGAGAACGCCTCGAAAGCGTTTGTGGGCGCAAGTCCACCGAGGGTTCAAATCCCTCCGCCACCGCCGCGTCAGCCCCGGTCCGACCCTGTCGGCCGGGGCTGCGTCGCGCTACAGGTGAGGCTGGCCGGTCGAGGCGCTGGTGCCGCCGTCGACCGGGAGGACGACGCCGGTGACGTAGCGGGCGGCGTCGCTGGCGAGGTAGAGCACCGCGGGGGCGATGTCGTCGGGCTCGGCGAGGCGGCCGAGGGCGACGCGGTTGACGAAGGGTGCGAGCGAGTCGGGGTCGCGGTCGACGCGGGCGGTCATGTCGGTGAGGGTGAAGGCCGGCGCGACGGCGTTGATGCGCACGCCGCGCGCGCCGTAGTCGAGGGCGAGGCTGCGCACGAAGAGGCTGACCGCTCCCTTGGTGGCGTTGTAGGCCGCCTGGCCCCAGTCGCCGCGCTCGCCGGAGACCGAGGAGACCGCCACGACGCTGCCGCTGCTGGCCTCGAGGTGGGGCAGGCAGTGCCGGAGCAGGTGGAAGGTGCCGTCGACGTTGGTGGCGCGCATCGAGGCCCAGGTGGCCTCGTCCAGGTCGGTCAGGGAGCCGGAGACGTAGAGCGCCGCGTTGCTGACGACGACGTCGAGGCGACCGAACCGGTCGACGACCCCGCGGACCGCGTGTGCCACCTCCTCGGGCCGGCCCACGTCGCAGGCCAGGGCCATGGTGCGCTCCTCGGGATGGCCGGCCAGCGTCTCCTCGCAGCGTTCCAACCGACGGCCGAGCACCGCGACGTCGGCGCCGGCGTCGAGGAAGCTGCGGGTCACGGACCGGCCGATGCCGCTCCCGCCGCCGGTCACCAGGACCACCGCGCCCGAGAAGTCGAACGTGGCGGTGGCGCTCACGGTCGCACCGGCGCGGTGTTGAGCCCGGGCAGCACCAGGTGGCCGCCGTCGACGGGGAGCGCGACGCCGGTGACGTGACGCGAGAGGTCGCCGGCCAGCCACAGCACCGCGTCGGCGGTCGCCTCGACGGGCAGCGCGCCGCGGCCCTGCAGCAGCGACCAGTGGTAGGCGCCGTCAGCCCGGTCCTGCGCCGTGCCACCGGGGTGGCCGGCCATCATGTCGTAGGCGCCGGGCCACTGGTTCATCTGCGTGTCCATGAAGCCGGGACAGATCGCGTTGACCCGCACGTTGTGCGGACCCAGCTCCTGGGCCGCCGCGCGCATGAAGCCGATGACGCCGTGCTTGGCCGCGGTGTAGTGGGCGAACCCGGGCCCGCCCTCCAGGCCGTTGACCGACGAGGTCAGCACCACCGACCCCGACTGCTGCGAGATCAGGTGCGGGGTCGCGGCCTTGACGGTGCGCCACACCCCGCCCAGGACGACGTCCTGCATCTGGGTCCACTGCGTCTCGGTGAGCTCCCAGAAGGCGCCGAGCGCCCAGATACCGGCGTTGGCCACGACCACGTCGAGCCCGCCGAAGTCGGTCAGCGTTTGCGCCACCGCCTCGTCGAGCTCGGCCTGCGAGCGCACATCGGCAGCCAGCGCGAGCGCCCGACGCCCGGTCTTCTCCACCAGTTGCGCGGTCTCGGTCAGGTCCTCGACGCCGGCCAGCGGGTACGGCGCGGTCTCGACGGTGCCGTCGATGTCGAGGCAGGCGACGTCGGCGCCGGCCTCGGCGAGCCGGACCGCCATCGCCCGACCCTGGCCGCGACCGGCCCCGGTGACCAGGGCGACCTTTCCTTCCAGTCCCAGATCCATGCGGGCCTCCTCGCCGGCTGATCACGAGTGTGACTGTCTCGTCGGTAGAGCAGTACTGAACAACATCGATCCGAAATCCCGCAAGAGGTGCGCCCCGCGGGCCTCTGCTGGCAGAAAACTAGCCGGCGCCGGTTGTGCATTCCCATGCAACTTAGTACAGTCCGGCTCAACACGTGACGTGAGTGGCGTCACAACAGCCGCGGAGGAGGGCGACGGGCGATGGCGACGACGCTCGAGCAGGATCGGCCCCAGCTGGCCGCTGGTCGCACCTGGGCCTCCAAGGGCCTGGTGACCATCGGCACCGCCACGGTGATCCTCTTCGTGCTCAGCGCCCTGCTCGACCGGGCCAGCGTCTCGGGTACCTCGCTGTCGGGGATGCTGCCGATCGCTGCCGTGCTGGCCATCGCCGGGCTCGGCCAGATGCTGGTCGTGCAGCAGGGCGGCATCGACCTCTCGGTGCCCGGCGCCATCTCGCTGGCGCTGGTGGTGATCACCCACGTGCCCGACGGCGACAGCTCCAAGCTCGGCGTCGCGGTGCTGATCGCGCTGGTGCTCGCCGTGGCCGCCGGGGCGCTCAACGGCCTGCTCATCGGCACGATGGGGCTCAACCCGATCATCGCCACGCTGGGCGCCAACGCCGTGCTGTACGGCGTCAACCTGCAGATCTCCGGCGGCCGGCCGCGCATCACCACCCGGCTGATGGGCGACATCGGCGGCGGCTCCACGCTGGGGGTGCCGAACTCGGTGTTCTTCGCGATCGCCACCCTGGGACTGGTGACGCTGGTGGTCAAGCGCACCGTGGCCGGACGCCGGTTCGAGGCGATCGGTGCCAACCAGCGCGCGGCGCGGGCGGCCGGGCTGCGGGTGCGCACCCACCGGACCGCGACCTACGTCTGGGCGCAGCTGCTCTACTGCCTGGCCGGGATCCTGGTCGCCGGCATCACCTCCCAGCCGACCGCGTTCGCCGGCGACACCTTCCTGCTCCCCTCGATCGCCGTCGTGGTGCTGGGCGGCACCTCGCTGCTCGGTGGCCGCGGGTTCCCGCTTCCCACCGTGATCGCGGCGGTCTTCTTGCAGCAGCTGGTGCAGCTGGTCACCGTCCTCGGCTTCTCCGCGGCGATCTCGCCGCTGGTGCAGGCGGCCGCCCTGGCCGTCGGCGTCTCGCTCTACACCATCGACTGGCGCTCGATCCTGGCCCGCCGACCGCGACCCCCGGCAGCTGCCGGGGCGCCGGCGGCCGGCACGGGATGAGCGTCGGTGCCCACCACCCAGTCCGCGGCTTCGGGGCCGGTAGTGCGCGACACCGCTGTCGCGCCCGAGTAAGGAGAGAACAACGATGAGATCTCGCACGACGGTCGCGGCCGCCTGCGCTTCGCTGGTGGCGTCGATGGCGCTCGCCGCCTGCGGCTCCTCGGGAGGACAGTCCAACGGCGCCAGCGGTCCGGTCACCCACGTCAAGGGCGCACCGTCGTGGTGCGGCACCAAGAAGATCACCCTCGGGCTGCTCGACGGCTACGGCGGCAACAGCTGGCGGTTGGTGACGACCGCCTCGGGCAAGGACGAGGCGTCCAAGTGCCCCAGTGTCACCAAGTTCCGCTACGCCGACGGGCAGGGCGACACCCAGAAGGCCATCTCCGACATCAAGGGCATGGTCTCCTCCGGGGTCGACGCGATGGTGGTCTTCCCCGACGCCGGCAAGGCGGTGCTCCCCGCGCTCACCGACTCGTTCAAGGCCGGCGTGGTGACGGTGCCCTACCGGGTCTTCCCCGGCGGTAAGGCCGGCACCAACTACGACAAGTGGATCGGCGACGACTTCGCCAACGACGCCGTCAACTGGTCCACCTGGATCAAGCAGAACGTGCCGAACGGCGGCAACATCTTGTTCCTGGGCGGTCCGGCCGGCAACAGCCAGAGCACCACCGAGTACACGACGCTGCGCAAGAACCTGCCCGACTCCTACAAGTTCATCGGCCAGACGCCGTTCCAGCCGACCAACTGGGACCCCACCAAGACCCAGCAGCTGCTGACGGCCGACATCGCCAAGTACCCGAAGATCGACGTCATCGTCTCCGACTTCGGCCCGACGCTGGTCAGCTCGCTGCCGCTGTTCGCCAAGAGCGGCCGCTCGATCCCCGCGCTGGCGACCAGCGACGGCAACTCGCTGAGCTGCTTCTGGCAGGACCAGCAGGCCACGGACCCGTTCAAGATGATGACCGTCACCACCGGCAACGACAACGTCCGGCTCGCGGTGGATTACGCGGTGGCCAAGGCGACCGGCGGCAAGATCCCGACCGCGGACTCCTTCAAGGGCCCGGTCTTCGAGGACTCGGTGAGCCAGCAGCCGCACGGCGTGCAGTGCCGCAAGGACCTGCCCGGCGACGTCTACCTGTCGGCCGAGATGCCCGGCGACCAGCAGGCGAAGCTCGGCAAGTAGGGCCTCCGGGCCCACCCCTCTGCTCGGACCGGCCGGTCCCGCTGATGCGGACCGGTCGGTCCGAGCCCCGGAAAGGACCACACGATGACGAGGACTGCGATGGGTGGCGAGACGCTCGACCCGCCGGCCGGCAGCGTCGGCGACGAGGCCGTGCTGCGGCTGGAGATCCAGGGGGCCTCGAAGCACTTCGCCGGCGTCGCCGCGCTCAAGGACGTCTCGCTGAGCGTGCGAGCCGGTGAGGTGCACGCCGTGCTGGGCGAGAACGGCGCCGGCAAGTCGACGCTGATGAACATCGCCACCGGCACGCTGCAGCCCGACGAGGGCGAGATCCGGGTGGGCGGCGAGGTCGCGGCGACGCTGACCCCGGCGCGGGCCACCGCGCTCGGCATCGCGATCGTGCACCAGCACCCCGCGGTGATGCCCGACCTCACGGTCCAGGAGAACCTGCAGGTGGCGCTGCCCGCCGCTGCCTTCGCGGGCGGTGCGCGCCAGGCCGCGGAGCGGATGCTGGCCCGCGTCGGGCTCGAGGTCGACCTGGCCGACCGCGTGGAGACCCTCACCCTGGCCGAGCGGCACCTGCTGGAGATCGCCAAGGCCTTCGCCGTGGACCCCCGTGTGCTGATCCTCGACGAACCGACCGCCCCGCTGGGCAACGACGCCTCCGAGCTGCTCTTCGACTTGGTGCGCTCGGCGGTCGCCGAGGGCACCTCGGTCGTCTACATCACCCACCGGCTGGCCGAGGTGCGCGAGCTGGCCGACACGGTCACGGTGCTGCGCGACGGCCGCCTGCGCGGCAACGCGGTCGTGGCCGACATCTCCGACCAGGAGCTGCTCAACCTCATCGTCGGTCGCGAGCTCGAGTCGACCTTCCCCGCCAAGAGCGGCGGCGACGGCGAGGAGAACCTGAGCGTCGAGGGCTTCTCGGGGCCCGGCTTCGGCGACGTCTCGCTGGTCGCCCGCCGCGGCGAGATCGTCGGCGTCGCCGGCGTGGTGGGCAACGGGCAGAGCCAGCTGCTGCGCGGCCTGGCCGGGCTCGAGGAGACCAGCGGCACCGTCAGCGTCGGTGGCCGGCGCCTCGACCACCGCGAGCTGCTCGGCGAGGCGGCGTACATGCCCGCCGACCGGATCACCGAGGGCCTCATGCGCAGCCTGTCGGTGCGGGAGAACGCCGCCCTCTCGGCGCTCTCGTCCTTCCGCAGTGCCGGGTTCCTCAGCCGCCGCCGCGAGGTGAGCGAGGTCCGCGGCTCGCTGGGCTCGCTCTCGGTGCGCGCGCCCTCGCTCGAGGCGCCGGTCAGCGCGCTCTCGGGCGGGAACCAGCAGAAGGTGGTCATCTCCCGCGCGCTGCTGGCCGACCCGCCGCTGCTGCTGGCCGACGAGCCCACCCAGGGCGTCGACGTTGGCGCGCGCTCGGAGATCTACACCATCCTGCGTGCCGCCTCCGAGCGCGGCGTCCCGGTGATCATCGCCTCCTCCGACGCCAAGGAGCTCGAGGGACTGTGCGACCGCGTCGTGGTGATGTCGCGCGGGCGGGTCGTGGAGACCCTGGTCGGTGAGGAGGTCACCGAGGAGCGGATCGTCTCGGCCGCGGTCACCTCCACCGCCGAGACCGTCTCGGCCGCGGCCGCCCGCCGGGCGACGCGCTCGAGCCGCCTGCGCCGGTTCGTGGAGGGCGACTACTCCCCGAGCGCGCTGCTGGTGGTGCTCATGCTGGCGCTCGCCGCCTACATCACCCCGGGCAACGAGCGGTACCTCTCGGCCTTCAACATCTCCAACGTGCTGCTCGCCGCCACCGCGATCGGCTTCATCGCCCTGGGCCAGAACCTCGCGCTGCTCACCGGCGGCATCGACCTGTCGGTGGGACCGCTCGCCGGCTTCCTGGTAGTGGTCTCCTCCTTCTACGTCCTCGACCGCAGCGGACCGGCGAAGGTGCTGCTCGGCTTCGTGCTCATGGTGCTGGTCGCCGCGGTGGTGGGGCTGGTCAACGGATCGCTCGTGCGCTTCGCGCGCTTCACGCCGATCGCGGCCACGCTCACCCTCTACATCGCACTCGGCGGCTTCGCCTTCCTGCTGCGCTCCACCCAGGGCGGCTACATCTCGCTGGGGTTCCAGAACGCCGTGAACCTGCGGTTCGGCCCGCTGCCGGTGGCCTTCGTGGTCTTCGTCGTGCTCGCCGTGGTGATGGAGCTCGCGCTGCGTCGGCGGCGGTGGGGTTGGCGGCTGCGTGGCGTCGGGTCGGACGAGGACGCCGCCCGCCGCGTCGGCATCGACGTCGACCGCACGGTCATCGGGGCCTACGTGTGCTCCTCGCTGCTGGCGTTCCTCGGCGCCTTGATGTTCATGGGGCAGTACGGCATCGGCGACCCCTCGCAGGGCTCGGCCTTCACGCTGACCAGCGTCACCGCCGTGGTGCTCGGCGGCACCAGCCTGCTCGGCGGCCGCGGCACCTTCATCGGCACCCTGGCCGGCGCGGTGCTGCTGCAGCAGCTGCTCAACGCGACCACGTTCCTCGGGCTCGGGTCGACCTCGCAGTACTACTTCCAGGGGCTGCTCATCCTCGTCGCCGCCGTGGTCTACACGCTGGCGCGCTCTCGTCGACGGGGCCGCCCTGCGGCCGGCTAGCCCCCACCTCCGGACCCGTTCCACCCACGGCCGCGAACCGCGGGCCACAGAAAGGCCTCCCCCATGACCAGCACGATCGACAACCTCGGCGACACCCCCACCTACAGCACCGCCACCACCGGCACGAACGCCGTCGACTGGGAGCAGCGGATCTCCTACGACCGGCTGCGCAGTGAGCGGCTGGCGCGGCTGCGCGCCGAGCTCGAGGCCTCCGACCTCGGTGCTCTGCTGGCGTTCGACTTCTCCAACATCCGCTACATGAGCGCCACCCACATCGGCACCTGGGCGATGGACAAGATGATCCGGTTCGCGCTGGTGACCCGGAACTCCGACCCGGTGGTGTGGGACTTCGGCTCCGCGGCACGCCACCACCAGCTGTACAACCCGTGGCTGGCGACGACCACCACCGAGATGGACGCCGACCCGCACGCGCCGCACCACGGCGCGGTGCGCCCCCGGGCCGAGAACGGGTCGCGGGCGGGCATCTCCACGCTGCGCGGCGCGTTCAACCCCGACGCCGGCATCGCCGAGGACGTCGCGGCCAAGATCCGCCGCGAGCTGGAGAAGTTCGGACTGCTGGGGGAGCCGCTCGGTGTGGACGTCGTCGAGCTACCGGTGCTCTTCGCCCTGCAGAAGGCGGGCATCGACGTCGTCGACGGCCAGCAGGTGTTCATGCGCGCGCGCTCGATCAAGACGCGTGACGAGATCTCGCTGCTCACCCAGGCCGCCTCGATGGTCGACGCGGCCTACGACCACCTCTACGAGTTTCTGCGCCCGGGCGTGCGGGAGAACGAGACGGTCGGGCTGGTCTCGAAGGTGCTCTACGACCTCGGCTCGGAGTACGTCGAGGGCGTCAACGCGATCTCCGGCGAGCGCTGCTCACCGCACCCGCACGTGTACTCCGACCGCCTCATCCGGCCCGGCGACCCGGCGTTCTTCGACATCCTGCACAGCTTCAACGGCTACCGCACCTGCTACTACCGCACCTTCGCGGTCGGCTCGGCCAGCAGCGCGCAGCACGACGCCTACACCCGCGCGCGGGAGTACATGGACCGCGCGATCGCGCTGGTGCGGCCCGGGGCCACCACCGCCGACATCGTCAGCCAGTGGCCGACCGCGCAGGAGTTCGGCTTCCCCGACGAGGAGGCGGCCTTCGCGCTGCAGTACGGCCACGGCGTGGGCCTGTCGATCTGGGAGAAGCCGATCTTCTCCCGGCTGGTCTCGCTCGATCACCCCGAGGAGCTCAAGGAGGGCATGTTCTTCGCGCTGGAGACCTACTGGCCCTCGGCCGACGGCGTGGGTGCCGCCCGGATCGAGGAGGAGCTCGTGGTGACCGCCGACGGCTGCGAGGTGGTCACCAAGTTCCCGGCCGAGGAGCTGCTCGTCGCGGGTCAGCGCTACTACTCCGTCAGCGGCTCGCCGCTGCTGCACCGCAGCGCGCAGTCGCACCTGAACACCGCGGCGGGGCGCGGCGAGCGGGCCTGATGCGGGCCAGTATCCGATGAGAGCCAGTGTCTTCCACGGGGCCGGCGACGTCCGGCTCGAGGAGGTCCCCGACCCGCGCCCGCGCGAGGGCGAGGTGCTGCTGCGCGTGCTGCGCAGCGGCATGTGCGGCACCGACGCCACCGAGTGGTCGGTCGGGCCGCGGACGTTCCCGGTCGCCACGCCGCACCCGGTCACCGGGCACGTCGGGCCGATGGTGCTCGGCCACGAGTTCGTGGGCGAGGTGGTCGACCCCGGCGGCAGCGCCCTCGCCGCGGGCGACGTCGTGGCCTCCGGGGCCGGCGTGTGGTGCGGGCGGTGCCGACGCTGCGCCGAGGGCCGCACCAACCTGTGCGAGCGCTACTGGACGCTCGGCCTCAACGCCCCCGGTGGGATGGCCGAGCTCGTCGCGGTGCCCGAGCAGACGCTGAGGCCGGTGCCCGAGGGTCTGGAGCTCGACGCGGCCGGGCTCGCGCAGCCGCTCGCCGTCGGACTGCATGCCGCCCGCCGCTCCGGAGTCCGCGACGGCGACCGGGTGGTGATGACGGGCGCGGGCGCGATCGGCTCGTTCGTGCTCGCCGGCCTGAGCTCGCTGGCGCGGGCCGAGGTGACGGTGGTCGACTTCGCGGGCCCCCGCCTCGACCGCGCCACGCGGCTCGGTGCCGCCCGGGTGGTGCCGGCCGGTCCCGAGGCCGACGAGCAGCTGCGCGAGGCGGCGGCGAGCGCTCCCGTCGACGTCGTCATCGAGGCCAGCGGCGCCCCGGGCCGGTTGCAGGCCGCCCTGGAGCTGGTGCGTCCGGGTGGCACCGTGCTGCAGGTCGGGCTGCCCAAGCAGCGCCAGGAGGTCGACGTGTTCACCACCGTCATGCGCGAGATCGACGTCGTCACCACCCTGGCGCACGTGTGCGACGCCGACCTGGCCGCCGCGCTCACCCTGCTGCACGAGAGCGACCTGGCCCACGAAGTGCTCGACTCCGTGCACCCGCTCGAGGCCGTGCCCGCCCAGCTCGAGCGGCTCGCCGCCGGCGAGCTGCACGGCAAGGTACTGATCGACCCCACGCGCGTCGCCTGACCCCCGTTCACCGACACCAGAGACGAAGGACACCTGATGAGAGCCGCTGTCTTCCACGCCGAGCACGACGTCCGCATCGACGAGGTCGATGCTCCCGACGCGCCCGGGGCCGGGGAGGTGCTGCTGCGACCGCTGTGGTGCGGCATCTGCGGCACCGACCTGCACGAGTACGCGATGGGCCCGATCGTCATCCCCAGCGAGCCGCACCGGCTCAACGGCTCGCAGCTGCCGCAGGTGCTCGGCCACGAGTTCTCCGCCGAGGTGCTCGAGGTCGGGGCCGGCGTCGACCACGTCGCCGCCGGCGACCGGGTCTCGATCATGCCGCTGCTGTTCTGCGGCTCCTGCTATTACTGCCGCCGCGGCCTGAACCACCTGTGCGTCTCGATGGCCTGCGTCGGGCTCAGCTACGCCTGGGGCGGCATCGCCGAGCGGGCGATCGTGCCCGCCAGCCACGTCAGCGTGCTGCCCGGGGAGGTCAGCGACCTGCAGGGTGCGCTCATCGAGCCGGCTGCGGTGGCGGCGTACGGCGTCGACGTCGCGGGCGTGCGGCCCGGCGACAGCGTGCTGATCACCGGCGCCGGACCGATCGGTGCGCTGGCGGCCCTCTACGCCTCGGCCGCGGGCGCGGAGGTGGTGGTCTCCGAGGTGAACCCCACGCGGGCCGACCTCGCGCGCTCGCTCGGGGTGGGTGAGGTGCTCGACCCGCGCGAGGTCGACGTCGCCGCCTGGGCGAAGGACCGGCGCGACGGCATCGGCTTCGACGCCGCCATCGAGTGCTCCGGCAACGAGCAGGCGCTGCAGACCGCGCTGGCCTCGGTGCGCTCGGCCGGCCGGGTCTCCCAGACCGGACTGCACACCAAGCCCGCCAGCATCGACCCGATGGCGCTCGCGGAGCACGACGTGACCCTGGCCGGCACCTGGTGCTACCCGGTCTTCGACTGGCCGCGGATCATCGCGCTCGTCGCCAGTGGCCGCTACCCGGTCGAGAAGGTGGTCACCGCCCAGATCGACATGGCCGACGTCGTCACCGCCGGCTTCGAGACCCTGTTGTCGCCGACCGGCGACCAGGTCAAGGTCCTGGTGCAGGCGCGCTGATGCGTGCCCTGCAGTACACCGCACGCGGCGTGGCCGAGGTCGTCGACCTCCCGACGCCCGAGATCGGTGCCGACCAGGTGCTCGTCGCGGCGCGGTCGGTGGGCGTCTGCCACTCCGACATCGATCTGCTGGAGGGGCGCTACATCATCCCCTTCTCCTACCCGCTCATCCCCGGCCACGAGTGGTCCGGGGAGGTGGTGGCGGTGGGCGATGACGTCTCGAGCCTCAACCCGGGCGACCGGGTGGTGGGCGAGTGCGTCATCGGTGAGGACCACTTCGGGTTCTCCATCAGCGGCGCGGCCGCCGAGCGGTTCGTGGCCCGGCCCGAGTGGCTGCACCGACTGCCCGACGAGCTGTCGTTCACCATGGGCGCGCTCGTCGAGCCGTTCAGCGTCGCCTACTACGCGATCGTGCGAGCCGGCGGTCTCGACGCCAGCGACACGGTCGCGGTGCTCGGCGCCGGACCGATCGGGCTGGCGGTCGTCGCCGCGGCCAGGGCGATGGGCGCGCAGGTGGTCGTCGTCGAGCCGGCCGAGGACCGGCGCGAGGCGGCGAGGCGGCTCGGCGCCCACCACACGGTGCTGCCCGAGGAGGCGGCCGACGCCCTGGCCGAGCTCACGCAGGGGAGCGGGCCCACCGTGGTGCTGGAGGCCAGTGGCCGGCCGGCGGTGATGGCGGCGGCACTCGAGCTGGCCGGGTTCGGCGGCCGGGTCGCCTACATCGGCATCGACGTCGGCGGCGATGCGCCGGCCCGCCTGGGACTGATCCAGTCCAAGGAGCTCCGCCTCACCGGCACGATCGGTTCCCCCGGCGTGTGGCCGCAGACGCTGCGGTTCCTGGCCGGCAGCGGCATCGACCTCACCCCGCTGGTCACCGGCCGCTTCGGCATCGAGGACGCCACCGGTGCGATCGAGGCGGCCCACCACGCCCGGGACACGATCAAGGCGCACATCGAGTTCGCCGGCCCGGGGGACTGAGCCGGGGGCCGTGGGGCGGGGCGGGTTTCGAGACGGTCGCGGGCGACCTCCTCGACCAGCGCGCCGGGCGGGCGACCTCCTCGACCAGCGCCGGGCAGGCGACCTCCTCGAGCGGCGTGCGCTGTGCCGCTACGGGATGATCCGGGCCGCCCGGTAGCGCTCGGCGTAGTCGAAGAAGGCGGCCCGGGTGTCGCGGGTGGCGGTGAAGCCGGCCGCCCGGCTCTTGTTCATGTCGGTGCACACCTCGATGTCGCGGCCGAGGTCGCCGTCGGTGTGCCACCACGACGCCACGCGGTCCAGCCGCGACTCGGCCAGGCCCTCGCGCTGGGCGATGGCGGTCCAGGTGTCCTCGACGCCGGCCATGGCGTGCTCCAGGGTGCGGGGCTCGCCCTCGAAGCCCTCCCAGGGCAGGTCGAAGTGCGCGGCGATCTGCGGCCACAGCCAGCGCCACCGGAAGACGTCGCCGTTGGCGATGTTGAAGGCCTGGTCGGCGCCGGCCGGGTCGGTGGCCGCCCACACCATCTGCTCGGCCAGCAGCTCGGCGTCGGTGACGTCGGTCAGCGAGTCCCACTGCGTCTGCGATCCGGGAAAGACGAAGGGGCGGTCCAGCTCGCGGCACAACGTGGCGTACGCGCACAGCGTGGCCACCATGTTCATCGCGTTGCCGGTGGCGAAGCCGAAGACGGTGTGGGCGCGGTGCACGCTCCAGGTGAACCCCTGCCGCGCCGCGGCGGCGAAGAGCTCGTCCTCCTGGGCGTAGTAGAAGTTCGGCGTCTCCAGCCGCGGCTCCTCCTCGTGGAAGGGGGTGTCGGGCATGACGCCGGTGGCGTAGGCCTCGAAGGGGCCGAGGTAGTGCTTGAGCCCGGTCATCAGCGCCACGTGGCGCACCGACCCGGCCGGCTCCAGCGCGGCGAGCAGGTCGCGCACCAGGGCGCCGTTGACCTCGATGTTCTCGGCCTCGGTGTCGCGCCGGGTCCATGCGGTGATCACCACGATCTCCGGGTGCACGTCGGTCAGGGCCGTCCGCAGCTCCTCGGCCGAGGTGAGGTCGGCCGAGACGGTGGCCATCTGGTCGACCAGCTCGCGACCGCTGCGGGAGAGCCCGGTCGTGTCCCAGCCGTCGGCCACCAGCCGCCGGGCGACGGCCTGGCCGGTGATGCCGGTGGCGCCGACGACCAGGGCGCGGCCGCGGGTCGTCGCAGGGATGGGCGTGGACGTCATGCGATCCTCCTGTGGTGGGGAACCGCGACCGTACTGTTGCATGGCGGTAAACATCAAGGCGGATCGGTCGATCCTGTGCAGTGCTGCTAAAGTGAGGACGCCGGGGTGGCCGGCGGAGGGGATGGCGCGATGGACTTCCTGGGGGAGCGGCTGCGCCAGGCGCGGCTGAACGCCGGGTTGACGATGCGCGAGCTGGCCCGCTCGGCCCAGGTGTCGCCGTCGCTGATCTCCCAGATCGAGAACGGTAAGTCCCAGCCCTCGGTGGCCACCCTCTACACCTTCTCCCGCGTGCTCGGGGTCTCGGTCGACGAGCTCTTCGAGAGCAGCGACGAGCCCGCGCCCGCGGCCACCTCGCTGAGCCTGGCCCGCGTCGGGCACAGCACCGAGAGCAACGGCTTCGTCGACCCGGCTCACGCCTGGCGGCCTTCGGAGTACGCCACCCGCATCTCGGTGGTGCACCCCTCGCACCGTTCACGCCTGGCGATGGCCGAGGGCGTGGAGTGGGAGCGGCTGGCCGCGACTCCCGAGCGCGGCGTCAACTTCATGCGCATCACTTATGCGCCGGGCGCCTCCTCCAGCGTCGAGGGCGACCTGCAGGCCCATGAGGCCTACGAGTACGGCTACGTGCTCTCCGGCGAGGTCGAGGTCACCGTGGGCGAGGAGGTCTTCGTGCTGCGCGAGGGCGAGTCGCTGGGGTTCGACTCCACCATCCCCCACGTGCTGCACAACCGCAGCGACGAGGTGTTCACCGGCATCTGGTTCGTGCACGGACACCGTCACTGAGATAAGTTCACCACCACTGAACATGTGGAGGTGGGCGATGCAGCTGCCGGACGGCCTCGGACTGCTGACGTACTCGACGCTGGTGCACGCCGGCGACACGTGGTCGCAGATGCGCGACTCGCTGGCGACCTACGTCCCCGAGGTGAAGGCGCGGGTGAGCCCGGACGAGCCGTTCGGGGTCTCGCTGCGGCTCTCCGGAAAGGCCGCGGGCGTGCTCGCCGCCGACCCCGACGAGCGGGCGTCGCTGGGCGATCTGCTCGACCGCGAGGACCTCTTCGTCTACACGGTCAACGCGTTCCCGCACGGGCCGTTCAAGGGCGCGTCGGTGATGGAGCGCGTCTACGAACCCGACTGGACCACCGAGGAGCGGGCGACCTACACCTGCCAGGTCGCCGACGTGCTCGCCGACCTCACGTTGCGCGCCGGCCGGCCCGGGCTGAGTCCCAGCATCCAGACCGCCCCGATGGCGTTCGCCCCCAAGGTCGGCGACGAGGCGTACGTCTCGCGTTTCACCAGCCAGGTGCTGCGCGTGGTCGCGCACCTGGCCGACCTCGAGGCGCGCACCGGCGTCCGGGTGAAGCTCGCCATCGAGCCCGAGCCGGCCTGCTACCTGGAGACGACGCCGCAGACGATCGCGTACTTCGAGCGACTGCGCGACCCGCGCTCGGTGGCCGAGCTGGCGCGGGTGGCCCGGCTGCCGCTCTCGGAGGCCGAGGGAGCGCTGCGCCGCTATCTCGGCGTCGTGTTCGACATGGGCCACCAGGCCGTCGGCTTCGAGGACGTCCGGGCCTCGCTGATCGCCCTCACCGAGGCGGGCGTGCCCGTCTTCAAGCTCCAGGCGGCGGCGGCCCTGTGGGTCGAGGACCTCGACGCCGACGTCGTGCCCGCACTGCGCGAGTTCACCGACACCATCTACCTCAGCCAGACGACGCTGCAGCAAGACGGCGGCCGGCGCTCGTTCTTGACCCTGGGCGAGGCGCTGGACGCCTACGCGGGCGACCTGCGCCCCACCGAGCTTCGCACGCACTTCCACGTGCCGGTGTTCCTCGAGGAGATCGGGCCCTTCCGCACCACCCGGCCCGCGGTGCAGGACGCGCTTCGCCTGCACCGGGAGCTGCCGCTCTCGGACCACCTGGAGATCGAGACCTACACCTGGGACGTGCTCCCCGAGCACCTCAAGACCGGCTCGATCACCGACTACGTGACGCGCGAGCTGGAGTTCGTGCGTCAGGAGCTGAACACCTCGGGGTGAGCCTGCAGCTCCACCCGCGTCCGGCGGATGTGCATCTCCAGCACCCGCTCGGCTTCCTCGACGTCGCCGTCGCGCAGGGCCTGGATGAGCAGCCGGTGCTCGGCGTCGATGATCCACCGGCGCCGCTCGTGGGCGATCCGGCTGAACGCGCGGCGGTAGTGCTGCGTGGTGTCCCACAACCGCTCGATGATCGCGACCAGCTCGCGCGCCTCGGCGTGCCGGTAGGTGGTCCAGTGGAGCTGCCGGTCGAGCACCAGGAACTGCTCCACGTCGTCGGTGGACTCGATGGCGACCTGCAGCCGGTCGAGCTCGGCGAGGTCCTCGGCGGTGAGCAGGGGAGCGCTCTCGCGCAGCAGCAGCGGCTCGATGCGCTCGCGGATCTGGTAGCTCTGCTCGCAGTCGCGCTGGTCCAGGCGGGTGACCCAGGCGCCCCGGTTGGCGTGCAGCGTCACCAGGCCGGCGGTCTCCAGGATCCGCAGCGCCTCGCGCACCGGGAGCCGGCTGGCGGCCAGCTCCCGCGCCAGGTCGTCCTGCCGGATCCGGGTGCCCGGCTCCAGCTCGCCGGCCAGGATCTGCGCGCGGACGTGGTCGGCGATGCGCCGGCTGGCGACGCCCGCCGGCGCCGGCTCGTCCGCGGCCTGGATCAACGGCGCTCCTGCTCCCGGTCGAAAGCCTTGCCGCCAGGATAGGAGACCAGCTCGAGCTGCAGGCCCCACGGTGCCAGGAAGTAGACCCACCGCTGCCCCTGGCTGGGACCGCTGCTGGCGGTCGGCTCGCCCAGCACCCGCAGGCCGAGCTCGTGGAGCCGCTCGACGGCGGCATCGAGGTCCTCGACGTAGAGCGCCACGTGGTGCCCGCCGACGTCGCTGTTCAGCGGCGGCTCCGCGGCCTGCTCGCGGGCCTCGTACTCGAACACCTCGAAGATCGCCTGCCCGCCCAGCCGGTAGAAGCGGAGCCGTCGCATCACCGTGTCGTCGGCGACGTTGAGGTGCTGGCTCATCCAGTCGTCGTCGTGCTCGAAGGGGCCGAGCTCGTACATGAACTGCGCGCCGAGCACCTCGGTGAAGAAGTCGTGGGCCTGGTCGAGGTCGGGCACGGTCAGCCCGATGTGGTCGACCCGTGCGAGGCCGGGGATAGCTGCGTCTGACATGACACCTCCGAGTTGCAATGGATCCAATTGCTCGCCTAGATTGTGACCGCGGTCGCACGACGAGGCAAGCTTCGCCGTAACTCGGCCCGCCAATGGATCCATCAGTCGGAGGCAGCATGGTACGGACGAAGCGACTCTCACCCGCCGCGGAATGGCGCGGGCTGAGCACCACCAAGGCCGACTGGGACGCCGTGGACGCCGGGGACCTGCGCCGGATGTTCGCCCAGACGCTGTGGATCCGGGTGTTCGAGGAGTACGTGCTCGAGCTGGCCGGCGACGGCCTGGTGCACGGGCCGGCGCACTCCAGCATCGGCCAGGAGGGCGGCGCCGTCGGCTCGATCCTCGACCTGACCTCGGCCGACGCCGTCACCGGCTCGCACCGCGGCCACCACCAGTTCCTGGCCAAGGCCCTGAGCCACGTGATGCCGGCCGGCGAGCAGCCCGCGCTGACCGACCCGGTGCGCGAGGTGCTGCGACGCACACTGGCCGAGATCTGCGGCCTGGCCGAGGGCTTCTGCCGCGGCCGTGGCGGCTCGATGCACCTGCAGTGGCGCGAGGCGGGTGCGATGGGCACCAACGCCATCGTCGGCGGCGGCGTGCCCCAGGCGCTGGGCTTCGCGTTCAACCGGCAGCGGGCGGGCACCGAGGCCGTCAGCGTCACCTACTTCGGCGACGGCGCGGTCAACATCGGCTCGGTGCTGGAGTCGATGAACCTCGCCGCGGCGCGTCAGCTGCCGGTCTGCTTCTTCATCGAGAACAACCTGTACGCCGTCTCCACCCCGCTCTCCACCTCGACCGCCGAGCCGCGGCTCTCCGCACGCGGCTCGGCCTTCGCCATCCCCAGCTGGCGCGTCGACGGCATGGACCCGCTGGCCGTGCGGCTGGCCATGGCCGAGGCGCTGGAGCACATGCGCAGCGGGCAGGGGCCGACGGTGGTGGAGGCCGAGGTGTACCGCTTCTTCCACCAGAACGGGCCCTTCCCCGGCTCCTCCTTCGGCTACCGCACCAAGCACGAGGAGACCTCGTGGCGGGCACGCGACCCGCTGGAGATGCTGCGCACCAACGTCGTGCGGCGCGGCCTGCTCACCGAGGAGGAGACCGAGTCCGCCCGCCGCGAGATCGCCGACCTCATGGCCGAGATCGGCGCCACGCTCGTCGAGCCCAAGCCGGGCGGCAAGCCCGGGCAGCGCCAGATCCGCCCCGACACGTGGCCCGACACCGACTTCGTCGACGTCGGCGTCCGCGGCGACCTCAGTGAGCTCGAGGGCAGCCGCTACGAGGACCAGGACGACTTCTCCGGCGAGCTCGGCGAGCGCCGGTTCATCGACGTCGTGAGCCAGACGATGGGCCGGGCGATGGAGCGCGACGAGCGCATCGTCGTGCTCGGCGAAGACGTCGACGGCCTCAAGGGCGGCACGAACGGCGCCACCCGGGCGGCGCTGGAGAAGTTCCCCGAGCGCGTGCTGGGCATGCCGATCAGCGAGAACGCCTTCGCCGGCATGGGGGGCGGCATGGCGCTCGACGGTCGCTACCGGCCGGTCGTGGAGTTCATGTACGCGGACTTCATGTGGGTGGCCGCCGACCAGCTGTTCAACCAGATCGCCAAGGCCCGCCACATGTTCGGCGGGGAGAGCGCGGTGCCGCTGGTGCTGCGCAGCAAGCTCGCCGCCGGCACCGGCTACGGCTCCCAGCACTCGATGGACCCGGCCGGCATCCTCACCACCGCGCCCGGCTTCCGAGTGGTGGCGCCCTCGACGCCCTTCGACTACGTCGGGCTGATGAACACCGCGCTGGCCTGCGACGACCCCGTCGTCGTGCTCGAGCACGTCGACCTCTACTCCAGTACCGGCGTCGGACCCGTCGAGGACCTGGACTACCTGCTCCCCGTGGGCAAGGCGGCGCTGCGGCGCGAGGGCGACGACGTCACCGTCATCTCCTACCTGTCGATGGTGCGCCACTGCGAGGAGGCGCTCGACGAGGTCTCGGACGTCTCGGCCGACCTGATCGACCTGCGCTGGCTCGACCGCGCCTCCCTGGACTGGGACACCATCGAGGCCTCGGTCAAGAAGACCAACCGGGTGCTGATCGTCGAGCAGGGCGCGGTGGGCACCTCCTACGGAGGCTGGCTGGCCGACGAGATCGGCCGACGGCTCTTCGACTGGCTCGACGCCCCGATCGCCCGGGTCCACGGCGCGGTCGCCTCGCCCAGCATCAGCAAGGTGCTCGAGCGCGCGGCCATCGCCCGTACCGAGGAAGTCGTCGAGGCGCTGCGGCACCTCGACGAGCGCTGAGCCGGAGGACGACGACATGGCGACGTTGATGCGCGTGCCCGAGGTGGCGGCCGGCACGACCGAGGTGGTCCTCTCGGAGTGGCTGGTCGAGGAGGGGGCCGAGGTCTCCTCCGGAGCGACGGTGGCGGTCGTGGAGACCGAGAAGGCGGTCGTGGAGATCGAGGCCGACAGCACCGGGGTGGTACTCAAGCGGCTGGTGGAGGCCGGTGCCACGGTCGAGGTCGGCTCGCCGTACGCCGTGGTCGGCGCAGAGGGCGAGGACGCCGAGACCGACACCGACACCGACACCGACACCGACACCGCGCCGCCGGCGGCGGAGCCGGAGGTGTCCGCGGCGCCCGACGAGCCCGAACCCGCATCTGCACCCGAATCTGAGCCCGAGCCCGACCCGGGTCCGGCGGCGGAACGTCCGGCAGCGGGGGAGCAGCGGGTCTTCGCGACCCCGCTGGCGCGCCGGCTCATGGCCGAGGCCGGGTTGGAGCCGGCACAGGTGCCCGGCAGCGGACCCAACGGCCGGATCACCAAGAAGGACGTCCAGGCCGCCGCCCAGCAGGCGGCCCCCGAGCAGGCGGCCCCCGAGCAGGCTGCCCCCGAGAGGACAGCCCCCGAGCAGGCAGCCGCCGAGCCGCCGGCCGCCGCGGATGCCCCGGCAGGCGCCAGCGCGGAGCCACACTCCCGGCTGCGCCGCGCCGTGGCCACCCGGCTCTCGCAGAGCAAGCGGGAGGTCCCGCACTTCTACCTGCGGCGCACCGCGCGGGTCGACGCGCTGCTCAGGCTGCGCGGTGAGCTGAACGAGGTCTCGACCCACAAGATCTCCGTCAACGACCTCGTGGTGCGAGCGGTCGGGGTGGCGCACGCGGTCGTGCCCGAGGCCAACGTGACCTGGTCCGAGGAGGCGCTGCTGCACCACGACGGCGTCGACGTCGGCGTGGCCATCGCCTCCGAGCGCGGCCTGGTGACCCCGGTGGTGCGCGACGTGGACCGGCTCACGCCCAGCGGCGTGGCTCGCCGGGTCAAGGAGCTCGCGGCGCAGGCCGACGAGGGCCGGCTGCGTCAGCAGGACCTCGAGGGCGGGACGATCAGCGTCACCAACCTGGGGATGTACGGCGTGGAGGAGTTCGCCGCGATCATCAACCCGCCGCAGTCGGCGATCCTGGCCGTCGGCGCCGCGCAGCCGACGGCGGTGGTCGAGGACGGTGCCGTCGTGGTCGCGACGACGATGGCGCTGGTGCTCTCGGTCGACCACCGCGCGGTCGACGGCGCCCTGGCCGCCCGCTGGCTCGCCGCCCTGGTCGCGGCGATCGAGGAGCCGCTGCGCCTGCTCGCCTGACGTTTTACATACCCTTGGCATCTGCGACGTCGAAGTGTAGAACTTGACGGGACCATCCTCGACGCCCAGGAGTAGGCATGACGACCCAGGTCCCCGACAGTCGCACCGGCGCGGCCCCGGCTCCCACCGGCCCGCTGAGCCGGATCGACTACTCCGAGAAGATCCCCAACAACGTCAACCTCGCCGAGGACCGCCGGCTGCAGCGCGCCCTGGAGGGGTGGCAGCCCAAGTTCCTCGACTGGTGGAAGACGCTGGGCCCGCAGCTGCCGACCAAGGACGTCTACCTGCGCACCGCGATCGCGGTCGGTCGCGACGGCTGGGCCCACTTCGACCACGTGCCGATGGAGGACTACCGCTGGGGCATCTTCCTGGCCGAGAACGACCCGGACAAGACGATCACCTTCGGCAAGCACAAGGGCGAGCCGGTGTGGACCGAGGTGCCCGGCGAGCACCGGGCCGACCTGATGCGGCTCATCGTCATCCAGGGCGACACGGAGCCGGCCTCGGTGGCGCAGCAGCGGGTCCTCGGCGAGACGGCGCCGTCGATCTACGACATGCGCAACCTGTTCCAGGTCAACGTGGAGGAGGGGCGGCACCTGTGGGCGATGGTCTACCTGCTGCACGCCTACTTCGGTCGTGAGGGCCGCGACGAGGCCGAGCAGCTGCTCAAGCGCAACTCCGGCGACCTCGACGCCCCGCGCATCCTCGGTGCGTTCAACGAGGAGACCACCGACTGGCTGCAGTTCTTCATGTTCACCTACTTCACCGACCGCGACGGGAAGTACCAGCTCGGCACGCTGAAGGAGTCGGCGTTCGACCCGCTGGCCCGCACCTGTGAGTTCATGCTCAAGGAGGAGGCCCACCACATGTTCGTGGGCACCACCGGGGTGCAGCGCACGGTGCAGCGCACCGCGGAGGTGACCGCCGAGAAGGGGTCGCCGGCGGGTTTCGACGACGGCGTGATCCCGCTCGAGGTGATCCAGAAGTACCTCAACTTCCAGTTCTCGGTCTCGATGGACCTCTTCGGCTCCGAGCAGTCGACCAACGCGGGCAACTACTACTCCTCGGGACTCAAGGGGCGCTGGCAGGAGACCCGGCGCAAGGACGACCACGTGCTGCTGGATGACGTCCGCACCATGACGGTCGTCGACGGCGGCGAGCTGCAGGAGAAGGAGGTGCCGATGCTCTCGGCCCTCAATCTCGACCTGCGCGACGAGTACGTCGCCGACTGCGCCAACGGCGTCCGCCGCTGGAACCAGGAGCTGGAGGACCGCGGCCTGGCCGAACGCCTGGTGCTGCCGCACGAGGGGTTCAACCGCAAGGTCGGCGCCTACGCCCAGCACCACCTCAGCCCCGAGGGTCATGTGCTCACCGACGCCGAGTGGGACGCCGCGAAGGACGGCTGGCTGCCCTCGGAGGACGACCGGCGCGCCGTGGCCGCCTTGATGGTGCCCGAGTACGAGTACGGCAAGTTCGCCGGCTGGATCTCCCCGCCGCAGAGCGGGATCAACGACCAGCCCGTGGAGTTCGACTACGTCCACCTCGCCGAGGAGGGCCTCGTCTGATGGACTGGACGCGCGAGGAGCACCCGGTCTGGGACGCCGAGAAGCAGCGCATCATCGGCGGCGCGCCCGAGGGTGCCTTCGTGCTCTTGTTCGCCGACGGCGACGAGCTGCCGGGCGAGTGGTGGTCGGCGCGTGACGAGGCCGGCGCCGTGGTCGGCTACGGCCGCCTCGACATCGGCTGGGGCGGCGACGCCGAGATCCTGCTGGCCGTCGACCCGGACCGACAGCAGCAGGGCGTCGGCTCGTTCGTGCTCGGCCACCTCGAGCAGGAGGCGGCCGGGCGCGGCATCAACTACGTCTACAACACGATCCGCGACCACGAGGCGCGCGACCTGGTGCACGACTGGCTGGTGGTGCGCGGCTTCCGCGGCTCGGTGGACGGCGACCTGCGCAAACGGGTCGTCCCCTACGAGCCGGTCGGCGCCACGGCGGCGCCCGCCCCCTTCCACCGCGACACCGGCGACCGGGCGCCGGGCCAGGAGGAGCAGGGCGGCTACGTCGACGTCGACGAGCACCGCTACTGAGCGTCAGCGGGAGTGGCACCGGGTAGGGGCACCGGGTAGGGCTCGGCGAAGTCCGCCGAACGACTCACCTGCTCCCAGGCGCGGGCCTGCGCCAGTTGCTCCTCGGAGTAGGCGATCGCCCGCTCCACCGCGGTGACCCCGAGCAGCAGGTGCGAGGGCACCGGCGAAACGGCCACCGTCCGCACGATGATCTCGGCGGCGCGGCGCGGGTCGCCGGCCGCGCCGGACTCACCGGTGCGCACCAGTCGCTGCATCGCGCCGATGGTCGCGTCGTAGTCCTCGCCGATGTCGTGCACCGTCATCGACGAGCCGGCCCAGTCGGTGGCGAAGCCGCTCGGCTCGACCACCAGCGTCCGGATGCCGAACGGTGCGGCCTCGACCGCCAGGGCCCGCGTGAAGCCGTCGACGGCGAACTTGGCCGCCTGGTAGCTGGCGATGCCGGGTGAGCCGCCGACGCGTCCGCCCAGCGACGACACCTGCACGAGCAGTCCGCCGCCCTGTGCGCGCATCACCGGGATGGCCGCGCGCGAGACGTGGTAGACGCCGAAGAAGTTCGTCTCGAACTGTCGTCGGAAGTTGTCCAGGGTGTCGGTCTCGACGGGAGCCAGGTCGGCGTAGCCGGCGTTGTTGACGACGACGTCGAGGCGTCCGAAGTGGGCGGCGGCGGCAGCGAGGGCGGCCTGCGCCGCGTCCGGATCGGTGACGTCGAGCGGCAGCCTGAGCAGCGCGTCGGGGCGATCAGCGGCTGCGTCCGCCAACGCCTGGGGGTCGCGCGCGGTGGCGACGACGTTGTCGCCGGCCGCGAGCGCGGCGTCGAGGAGGGCGCGGCCCAGGCCGCGCGAGGAACCAGTGATGAACCAGGTCTGCACGGAGTTAATACAACATCGTTTCATTAAATAACACAACGTGGTTTCGCTAACACGTTACGCTGAGCCCATGCCGGGGCAACGTGCGCGGTCGCCGCGAGCGAAGCAGGAACGCGAGGCCGCGATCCTGGCCGCGGCGGCGGAGCTGGGCGCACGCGACGGCGTCCGAGAGGTGACGTTGACCGGCATCGCCGAGGCCGTCGGCCTGCACAAGTCGGCGATGCTGCGCTACTTCGAGACGCGGGAGCTGATCTTCCTGCGGCTGGCGGCCCAGGGGTGGCAGCGCTGCTCGGACGAGCTGGTGGCGTTGCTGCGACCCCTCGACGCCCCCGGTGACGCGGGCGCGGTGGCGGCCGCGATCACGACGGCCTTCGCCGCGGATCCGCTGTTCTGCGACCTGCTGGCCCAGGTCCCGCTGCACCTCGAGCGCAATGTGTCGGTGACGGCGGTGCGCGACTACAAGCTCGCCACTGCTGCGGCCCGAGGTCCCGTCGCCGTCGAGCTGCGTCGGCTGCGGCGGCTCGACGAGGACCAGTGCGCCGACGTGGTGGCCACCGTGTCCTGCCTGGTGGGGGCGATGTGGCAGATGGCCAACCCGGGCGACCGGCTGGCCGAGGTCTACCGCACCGACCCGCAGCTGGAGCACGCCGTCATCGACCTCGTGCCTCGCGTGACGCGCATCCTGACTGCGCTGCTCGTCGGGCTGGATCGTTAATGCTCTACAACCTCTTGACGAATATGAACTGTGACGTACTACATTGCCACGCATGACGGTGCTCGACGCGGAGGTCCGCACGCAGGTCGACTTCGACACCTCCCCCGAGCGCTACCGGCACTGGACGCTGACAGTCGACGGCGAGATCGCCACCGTGACGCTGCGGGTGGACGAGGACGGCGGCCTGGTGCCGGGCTACGAGCTGAAGATGAACTCCTACGACCTCGGCGTCGACATCGAGCTCTACGACGCCGTGCAGCGGCTGCGCTTCGAGCACCCCGAGGTGAAGGCGGTCGTCATGACCGGGGGCCTGGAGCGGATGTTCTGCGCCGGCGCCAACATCCGGATGCTCGCCCAGTCCTCGCACGCCTGGAAGGTGAACTTCTGCAAGTTCACCAACGAGACCCGCAACGGCATCGAGGACGCCACCGAGCACAGCGGCCAGACCTGGATCGCCGCGCTCAACGGCACCGCGGCCGGCGGCGGGTACGAGCTCGCCCTGGCGTGTGAGGAGATCGTGCTGATCGACGACAACTCCTCGACGGTCTCCTTGCCCGAGGTGCCGCTGCTGGGCGTCCTGCCCGGCACGGGCGGCCTGACCCGGGTGGTCGACAAGCGGCGCGTGCGCAAGGACCGCGCCGACCTGTTCGCCACCAAGTCCGAGGGATACCGCGGCGAGACCGCGGTGCAGTGGGGCCTGGTGGACGCCACGGTGCCGCGCAACCGGTTCGCCGACGAGGTGCAGGCCCGCGCCGAGGCGCGCGCCGCGCGAAGCGACCGGCCCGGTGGTGAGGGCGTCGCCCTGACGCCGCTCGAGCGGGTCGAGTCCGACGACGAGCTGGGCTACCGCCACGTGCGGGCGACCTTCGACCGCGGCAGCCGCCGTGTCGACGTCGAGATCACGGGCCCCGAGGAGCCGCCGCCCGCCGACGTCGCCGGCGTGCACGACCTGGGCGCCGGCTACTGGCCGCTGGCGCTGGCCCGCGAGCTCGACGACCTCGTGCTGCGGCTGCGCACCAACGAGCCCGAGCTGGGCACCTGGGTGTTCCGCACCCGTGGCGACGCCGACCTCGTGGCGGCCTACGACGAGCAGCTCGAGACCGAGCAGGACGACTGGCTGGTCAACGAGATCCGGCACTACCTCAAGCGCACGCTCAAGCGGCTCGACGTCACCAGCCGCAGCCTGATGGCGGTGGTCGAGCCGGGCAGTTGCTTCGTCGGCCTGCTCGCCGAGGTGGCGCTGGCCTGCGACCGGCAGTACATGCTCGACGGGGTCTACGAGGACGTCGACCCCGACGCCGAGCCCGCGACCGTCCGGCTCACCGCGGCCAACGACGGCTCCTACCCCATGGGCAACGGGCTGAGCCGGCTGGCCTCGCGGTTCTGGGGACGCGACGACGACCTTGCCGCGGCGCGCGCCACGACCGGCCAGGACCTCGACGCCCGCGCGGCGGAGGAGGTCGGCCTGGTCACGCTGGCGCTGGACGACATCGACTTCGAGGACGAGCTGCGGATCGCCACCGAGGAGCGGGCCTCGCTCTCGCCCGACGCGCTGACCGGCATGGAGGCCAACCACCGCTTCGTCGGCCCGGAGACGCTGGAGACCAAGATCTTCGGCCGGCTCACCGCCTGGCAGAATTGGATCTTCATCCGGCCCAACGCCTCCGGCCCCGAGGGTGCGCTGCGGCGCTACGGCACGGGGCAGCGCGGCTCCTACGAGCACGGGCGCGTCTAGTGCTGTTCAACGCGGCGACCTACCTGCTCACCCGCAACCTCGAGGAGGGGCGCGGCGACCACGTGGCCGTGCGGACGCCGACGGCCTCGCTCACCTACTGCGAGCTCGACGCGCTGTGCGGCGACGTCGCCGCCGCCTACCGGACCGCCGGGCTGCGCCGTGACGACCGCGTGCTGATGGTGATGAGCGACGACGTGCCGATGATGGCCGCCATCCTCGGTGCCTTCCGTGCCGGCGTGGTGGCCGTGCCGGTCTCCACGATGCTCACCGGCGCCGAGCTCGGCACGATCATGGCCGACTCCGGCGCGCGGCTGGTGGTGTGCACCTCGGAGTTCACCGAGCCCGTGGCGGCCGCGCTGCTGGTGGCCGCCGACGTCGAGGAGGTGGTGCTGGTGGGCGAGGGGGCTCTGGCGGCGCCGCCGGCCGTCGCGGTGTCGGCGTGGGATGCGTTCGCGGCCGCCGGGGAGGGGGCCGGCGCGGCGCAGCACGAGGTCGCCGTCACCGACGAGGACGCCTGGGCGCTGTGGCTCTACACCAGCGGCACCACCGGCACCCCCAAGGCCGCGATGCACCGCCACGCCAACATCCGCCACGTGTGCGAGACCTATGGTCACCAGGTGCTCGGCATCCGGCCGGAGGACACGACCTTCTCGGTGGCCAAGCTGTTCTTCGCCTACGGCATCGGCAACTCGCTGTTCTTCCCCTTCTCCGTCGGCGCGACCACCGTGCTCGAGCCGCGGCGCCCCACGCCCGACCTGGTCGCCGAGCGGGTCGTCGCCGAGCGGCCCACGCTCTTCTTCGGCGTCCCGACCTTCTACGCGGCGCTGCTGGCCAGCACCATCCCCGACGACACCTTCGCCTCGGTGCGGCTGGCGGCCTCGGCCGGCGAGGCCTTGCCGGCGCCGCTGCTGCGACGGTTCGAGCAGCGGTTCGGGGTCGACATCATCGACGGGATCGGGTCCACCGAGGCGCTGCACATCTTCGTGTCCAACGCCCCCGGCGACATCCGCCCCGGCACCACCGGCGTCGCCGTGCCCGGCTACGAGGTGACCATCAAGGACGAGGACGGCCGCGACGCGGCGCCGGGGACCCCCGGCGCGCTGCACGTGCGCGGTGCCTCGATCGCCCTCGGCTACTGGCGTCGCACCGACGCCTCCCGGCAGGTCTTCCGCGGCGAGTGGCTGGTCACCGGCGACACCTACGTGCAGGACGCCGACGGCTACTTCACCTGCCTGGGCCGCAACAACGACATGCTCAAGGCGGGCGGCATCTGGGTCTCCCCGGCCGAGGTCGAGTCGCGGCTTCTCGAGCACCCGGCCGTGCAGGAGGCCGCCGTCGTCGGGGTCGCGGACTCCGACGGGCTCGACAAGCCGGTCGGGGTGGTGGTCCTGGTCGCGGGCGCCCACGTCCTCGAGGCGGACCTGATCGGCTGGTGCCGCGACGGTCTCGCGCACTTCAAGGCGCCGCGCCACGTGGTGCTGGTCGACGAGCTGCCCAAGACCGCCACCGGCAAGCTGCAGCGCTTCAAGGTGCGAGCGCTGCTGGCGCAGGCCGAGAACCTCGACCCTCACGATCTAGGCACCGACGACCTGACCGCTTCCGCCCCGAGTCTGTGAGGAGCAGCCCGTGCCCTACGTGATCGCCAGCGCCTGCATCGACGTCAACGACAAGGCCTGCGTCGACGAGTGCCCCGTGGACTGCATCTACGAGGGCGAGCGCAAGAGCTACATCAATCCCAAGGAGTGCATCGACTGCGGCGCCTGCGAGCCGGTGTGCCCGGTGGAGGCCATCACCCAGGACCGCCGCGTAGCCGACGGCGACGAGCCGTTCGTCGAGGACAACCGCGACTTCTTCACCGAGGTGCTGCCCGGGCGCGACGAGCCGCTGGGCGCCCCCGGAGGTGCGGCGAAGATCGGCATCGTGGGCGTCGACACGCCCCTGGTTGCGGCCCGCTAGCGGCCCGGCAGTCCCCGGTCGGGGCTCAGCCGAACCGGACCGCCAGGAGGGCGACGTCGTCCTCGTGCGAGATGCCCACCAGGTCCTCGACGACTTCGTCGAGGAACCGGCCGGGGGTCAGACCGTGGTGCCGGGAGGCGGCGATCCGCAGCCGCTGCAGCCCCTCGTCGATGGGCTCGTCGCGACGCTCGATGAGGCCGTCGGTGTAGAGCAGCAGCATCGACCCGCGCGGGATCACCGCCTGCTGGTTGTGGCGTGGCACCGAGGCGTCGATGCCGACCACCGGATCCGGGGCGGTGCCGTCGTCGAGCAGCTCGACCTGGCCGCCGGGGTGCACCACCAGCGGCGGGAAGTGACCGGCGTTGGTCCAGTGGATGACGCGGGAGCCGTCGCCGTCGGCCTTCTCGATGCGGGCGAAGACCAGGCTGGCGAAGCGCTCGATGCCGAAGGTCTCCATCGCCTCGTCGAGCCGGCCGACGTTGGCGGCGGGCAGGTCGTCGTTGGCCCAGGCGAACGCGCGCAGCGTGCTGCGCAGCTCGCCCATGACGGCGGCCGCGGAGATGTCGTGGCCCGAGACGTCGCCGATCATCAGGTTCGTCTCGCCCGAGGCGGTCACCACCGCGTCGTACCAGTCGCCACCGACGCGGTCGTGCACGGCCGCCGGGCGGTAGCGTGCGGTGAGGTCCATGCCGGGGGCCTCGGGGAGCCGGGTCAGCATGGCGCTCTGCAACGTCATCGAGGCGTCGACCCGCTCCTGGTAGAGCACCGCGCGCTGCACCGCCTGGGCGACGTAGGAGGTCAGCGCGGCGATGGTGATGCGCATCTGCGCGGAGACGTCCTGGACGTCCTCCCACAGCAGCACCAAGGTGCCGAAGGCCTGGCCCAGCGAGAGCGGCATGAGCGCGCGGGCCTCGCCGACCTGGGTGCTGGCCGAGAGGTGCGGATAGCGCAGGTTCTGCGAGTCCCGGTCGCGGAAGAAGAGCGGGCGGCCGTTGCGCAGCGCCTCGGCGACGGGGTGCTCGGCGTCGGTGGCCACCTCGCTGTTGACCTGCGCGGAGGTCCAGCGCACGGTCGGGTCGGACACGAAGCGCAGCTGGTCGGGGTTCTCGTGATCGCCCAGGAAGGAGCTGCGCAACCAGATCCCGGCGTGCAGGCAGCCGATGTTCTCCACCGCGATCTGCTCGACGGCGTAGGCGATGTCGTCCAGCGTCCGGGTGGCCGAGAGGCCCTCGCTCAGCGCGAGCAGCACCTGGCTGCGGTGGGAGATCTCGCGGGCGTGGCCGGCCGCCACCTCGGCGCGCTGCTGACGGCGCCGGTAGAGGATCTCCGCCGAGCAGGCGTCGGCCAGGTCGGCCAGCGCGTCCAGGTCCTCACGGGTCCACTCGCGCGGCTCGGTGTCGACGGCGCACAGCACGCCGATCGTTGCCCCGGCCTCGTCGATCAGCGGCCAGCCGGCGTAGGCGATCGCGCCGAGCTCGCTGACCACCGCGTCGTCGCCGAACTGGCCGTCCACCCGGACGTCGGTGACCACGACCGGCGCCTCGCGGGCCACGACGTGCTGGCAGAAGGCCTGCGCCAGCGGCGTCGAGCGGGTCTGTGCGAGGTCGTCGGGGAGGCCGTCGGCGCCGGGGAAGACCTGCCGGTCCTCCTCGAGCATCGTGACCATCGCCATCGGCACGGCCAGGTAGCGGGTGACCATCCGCGCGTAGCGGTCGAAGGAGGGGTCGGCCGGCACCACATCGGCCGCGAGCCGCTGCGTCATGTGCCCTCCCCTCCCACAGGCTGGCCCGAACTGTACGTGCTCAAAGTGACCGCACAGCCACGAACGCGCAGGTTAGAGGGGTGGTGAAGGGGTGGTGGAGGGCTGACGCGGCTCCTCGACGACACGCCCGATGTCGAGACTCCGCTGGCGCGCGAGCCGCGGATCTGCTGAAATAGTCTAAGTCAATAGAACTTATGCAGTTAGGAGGTGTGTGGCGATGACCCTCGCCGTGGACGTGCACCAGCACCTGTGGCCCGAGGAGCTGGTCGACCGGCTGCGCGCCCGCAGCCACGCGCCGTACCTGCGCGGCTGGACGTTGCACACCGCGGGCGAGCAGCCCTACGAGGTCGACCCGGCCGACCACGACGTCGACGCTCGCCGCCGCCTCGACGCCGAGAGCGGCGTCGGATCGGCCTGCCTCAGCCTCTCTTCCCCGTTGGGCATCGAGGACCTGCCCCGGCCCGAGGCGGCCGGGTTGCTGGCGGCCTGGCACGACGGTGCCCTGGCGCTGCCCGATCACTTCGGTGTCTGGGCCTCGGTCGCCGCGCAGCAGCCCGACGCCGTCGGGCTGACCGAGCTGCTGCGCCACGAGCGCGTCGTCGGCCTGCAGCTGCCGGCCACCTGGCTGGCCACGCCGGCCGGCTGGGAGCGGCTGGCCCAGGTGCTGCTGGTGGCCGAGCTGTGCGACAAGCCGGTCATGGTCCACCCCGGCCCGGTGCGCTCCCACCCTCTCGACGGTCCGGTGCCCTCCTGGTGGCCGGCCGTCGTGGGCTACGTGCAGCAGCTGCACGCGGCCTGGTGGGCCTGGCACGAGCTGCGGGGTCGCTCGCTGTTCCCGACCCTGCGCCTGGTCTTCGCCGCCGGCGCGGGCCTGGCGCCCCTGCACCACGAGCGCCACGTGCTGCGCGGCGGCACCGACACCGCGGTCGACCCGCTGGTCTACGTCGACTCCGCCGGCTACGGCGCCCGCGGGCACGACGCCCTGGTGCGCGCGCTGGGGATCGACGCCCTCGTCCTGGGCTCGGACCGGCCCTACGGCGAGCCGGTGGCGCACCTGTTCGGCGACGCCGCCACCCACGCCGTCCGCGTCACGAACCCGACCCGGCTGCTCGCCGGTGAGGGGAGCAACCAGCAGGAGGAGGAGCCGTCATGGGCGTTCGCGAGCTGAGCGTGCTGGAGGAGGTCGTCAGTCGCGACCTCACCCCGAGCGAGCTGGAGGACCTGGTCCGCGACCTGGCCGCCCACCCGGAGAAGTGGGCCGACCGCGTGGCCTTCGACACTGAGGAGCGGGTCTACGTCTCGCTGCACCGCGACGCCCACGTCGACGTCTGGCTCCTGTGCTGGACCCCGGAGAACGACACCGGCTGGCACGACCACGACGTCTCCTGCGGCGCGGTCACCGTGGTGGCCGGCGAGCTGGTGGAGAACAACCTGACGCTGGAGCACGGCGCCAAGGAGACCCGCGTGCGCGCCGGGGAGACCTTCTCCTTCGAGACCGACCACATCCACCGGCTCAACGGCGCCGTCCACGGCTCGGTCTCCATCCACGCCTACAGCCCGCCGCTGTGGCGGATGGGCCAGTACCGCGTCGACGAGGGCGGGCTGCTCAAGCGGGTCTCGCTGTCGTATGCCGACGAGCTGCGCCCGATCTGAGGCCGCTCTGAGGCATTCGCGCCCGGGGTTTTGCCGGGCACCCGGCAAAACCCCCCGAAAACCGGTGAGAAATGCGGCGATTGTGAAGAGTTTTGCCGGGCACCCGGCAAAACCCCCGCCGCTCATGGCTCGAACCGATACCCCATCCCCGGCTCGTTGACCAAGAACCGCGGCCGGGCCGGGTCGGGCTCGAGCTTGCGCCGCAGCTGGCCCATGTAGAGCCGCAGGTTGCCCTGGGCGGTCTCGTAGCCGGGGCCCCACACCTCCTCGAGCAGGTAGCGCTGGCTCAGCAGCCGGCCGGGGTTGCGCAGCAGCACCTCGAGCAGGTGCCACTCGGTGGGGGTGAGCCGCACGGTCTCCTCCCCGCGCACGACGCGGTGCGCGGCCAGGTCGACCGAGACCTCGCCCAGGCGCACCTCGGGGGTCTCCTCCTCGACCCGGCCGCCGCGTCGCAGCATCGCGCGCAGCCGGGCCAGCAGCTCCTCCATGCCGAACGGCTTGGTCACGTAGTCGTCGGCGCCGGCGTCGAGGGCGGCCACCTTGTCCAGGCTGTCGGAGCGGCCGGAGAGCACCAGGATCGGGACGTCGCTCCAGCCGCGGATGCCGGCGATCACCTCGGTGCCGTCGAGGTCGGGCAGGCCGAGGTCGAGCACCACCACCTCGGGCTGGTGGGCCGAGGCCTGCTGCAGCGCCTCGGCGGCCGTGGCGGCGGTGCGCACCTCGTAGCCGCGGGCGCGCAGGTTGATGGCCAGCGCGCGCACGATCTGCGGCTCGTCGTCGACGACCAGGATGCGGGTCATCGACGGGCCCGCTCGCGCCGCCCGGGCTCGGGCACTTCGGGGGAGTCGGCTGCGGGCAGCGCCAGCACCATCGTCAGGCCGCCGCCGGGGGTCTCCTCGGGCTCGAGCGTGCCGCCCATGCCCTCGGCGAGCCCGCGCGAGAGCGCCAGGCCCAGGCCCAGACCGGTGGTGTTGTCGGTGTCGCCGAGCCGCTGGAACGGGCGGAACACCCGGTCGCGCTCGGCGGCCGGGATGCCGGGTCCGCGGTCGACCACCCGGATCTCCACCCGCGAGCCGACGGCGCTGCCGGTGAGCAGCGGCGGCCGGTCGGCCGGGGCGTACCGCAGGGCGTTGCCGACGACGTTGGCCACCACCCGCTCCAGCAGTCCCGGGTCGGCCAGCGCCGGCGGCAGGTCGGGCGGCACCTCCACGCGGACGCGACGGCCGTCGGGGCCCAGGTCGTCCAGGGCACGGGCGACGACCTCCTCCAGGCCGGTGGGCTCGAGTCGCACCGTCATCGCGCCGGTCTGCAGCCGGCTCATGTCGAGCAGGTTGTCCACCAGGGCGGCGAGGCGATCCAGCGACTCGTCGGCTGCGGCGAGCAGCTCGTCGCGGTCGGCGTCGTCGAGGGCGATGTCGGCGGCGCGCAGGCTGGAGACCGACGCCTTCGCGGCGGCCAGCGGCGTCCGCAGGTCGTGGCCGACGGCGGCCAGCAGCGCGGTCCGCATCCGGTTGCCGGCGGCCAGCACTCCCGCCTCGGAGGCCTCCTGGCGCAGCCGGGCCCGGTCGACCAGGGCCGCCACCTGGTCGGCGAAGGCGCCCACCATGCGCTGCTCGTCGGCCTCCAGGATCCGTCCGCGCAGCAGCAGGTAGCGGTCGGGACCGGCCGGCACGCAGGTGTCGGCGCTGCTGTCGGGTGCGTCGCACAGCGACACCGACGTCAGGCCCAGGGTCTCGCGCAGCCGCTCCAGCACGTTGCCCACCGCGTCGTCGCCGCCCAGGCTCGCGGCGGCCAGGTCGGCCAGCGTCCGCGACTCCGCCGAGGACCTCGCCGCCTCGCGCGTGCGCCGAGCGGCCAGGTCGACCACCGAGCTCACCAGCACGGCCACGAGCAGGAAGACGCCGAGTGCCAGGGCGTTGTTGCCGTCGGCGATGGTCAGCGTGTGCAGCGGCGGGGTGAAGAAGAAGTTGAGGAGCATCGAGCCGACCACCGCGGCCAGCAGCGCCGGCAGCGTGCCGCCGACCACCGAGACCACCACCGTCAGCAGCAGGAACAGCATCGCGTCGGTGACCAGGTTGTCGCCGCGCAGCGGCACGAGGGCCCCGGTGAGCAGCGCGGGCAGCAGCACCGCGAGCCCGAACCCGGCGAGCCGGCGCGGTGAGCTGACGGCGCCGCGTCGCCGCGGGAACCGGCCGGCGCCGGCTAGCCGGTGGGTGACGATGTGGACGTCGATGTCACCGGAGCTGCGGATCACCGACGTCCCGATGCCGGGACCGGTCAGCAGCGCCACCAGCCGGCTGCGGCGGCTGTCGCCGAGCACCAGCTGGGTGGCGTTCTCCGCGCGGGCGAAGCTGAGCAGCGCCTGCGGCACGTCGTCGCCGAGCACCTGGTGGTAGCTGCCGCCGAGCGACTCCACCAGCGTGCGCTGGTGGGCGAGCTTCTCCGCGTCGACGCCGACCAGGCCGTCGGAGCGGGTCACGTGCAGCGCCAGCAGCTCGCCGCCGGCCCGGTTGGCGATCCGTGCTGCTCGCCGGACCAGCGTCTCTCCCTCGGCGCCGCCGGTCAGTGCGACGACCACCCGCTCCCGGGTCTCCCAGGTGCGGTCGATGTCGTGGTCGGCGCGGTAGCGCTGCAGCGCGTCGTCGACGCGGTCGGCGGTCCACAGCAGCGCGATCTCGCGCAGCGCCTCGAGGTTGCCGAGCCGGAAGTAGCTGCCCAGCGCGGCGTCGATCTTCTCCGGCGCGTAGATGTTGCCGTGCGCCAGCCGGCGACGCAGCGACGCCCCGGCCATGTCCTTGAGCTCGATCTGGTCCGCGGCCCGGACCACCGCGTCGGGCACGGTCTCGCGCTGGGCCACGCCGGTGATCTGCTCGACGACGTCGTTGACCGACTCCAGGTGCTGGATGTTGACCGTGGTGACGACGTCGATGCCGGCGTCGAGCAGCTCCTCGACGTCCTGCCAGCGCTTGTCGTGCCGCCCGCCCGGGACGTTGGTGTGGGCCAGCTCGTCGACCAGCGCCACCTCGGGGTGGCGCCGCAGCACGGCCTCGACGTCCATCTCCGCCAGCTCCACCCCGCGGTGCGTGCGCTTCACCCGCGGCACCACCTCGAGCCCGGCGAGCATCTCCTCGGTGTGCACCCGGCCGTGGGTCTCGACGACGCCGACCACCACGTCGGTGCCGCGCTCGAGCCGGCGGCGGGCCTCGCCGAGCATCGCGTACGTCTTGCCCACCCCCGGCGCCGCGCCCAGGTAGACGCGCAGCCGGCCCCTCGATCCCACCGCCTCAGTGTGACGCGTCGAGAGCGAGGTTGAGGGCCAAGACGTTCACCCGCGGCTCGCCGAGGAAGCCGAGCTCGCGGCCCTGCGTGTGCTCGGCGACGAGCCGGCGCACCGTCGCCGCCGAGAGTCCGCGAGCCGCGGCGACCCGCCGCACCTGCTGCTCGGCGTAGGCCGGGGAGATCTGCGGGTCGACGCCCGAGCCGCTGGCGTACAGCGCGTCGGCGGCCACGCGCGACGGCGCCACGCCGTCGGCCTTCGCCGCCTGCGCCCGCCGCTGGGCCACCTGCTTGCGCAGCCCGGAGCTGTCCAGCGCCAGGTTGCTGGCGCCGGTGGCCAGGGGGTCGTACCCGCCGGCCGAGGGCCGGCCCCAGAAGTAGCGCTTCGAGCCGGCGAAGGACTGGCCGATGAGCGAGGAGCCCACCACCGTCCCGGACTTCTCGACCCGCGAGCCGTTGGCCCGGTCGTGGAACGCCACCTGGCCCACGCCGGTGATCGCCAGCGGGTAGGCGATGCCGAGCAGCACCGTGAAGAGCACCATCACCCGCACGGCCGGTCCGTACTGACCCATCCTCATTCCTCTCGTGCGCCCTCTCATCGTCCGAGCCCCGGGATCTGTGAGACCAGGAGGTCGATCAGCTTGATGCCGACGAACGGCGCGACGAGGCCGCCGACGCCGTAGACCAGCAGGTTCCGGCGCAGCAGCGCCGCGGCCGACGAGGGCCGGTAGGCGACGCCGCGCAGCGCCAGCGGCACCAGGGCCACGATCACCAATGCGTTGAAGATGACCGCCGAGACGATCGCGGACTCCGGCGTGGCCAGCCGCATCACGTTGAGCGACGAGAGCGTCGGGTACACCCCGGCGAACATCGCCGGGATGATCGCGAAGTACTTGGCCACGTCGTTGGCGATCGAGAAGGTCGTCAGCGCGCCGCGGGTGATGAGCAGCTGCTTGCCGATGCCCACGATCTCGATCAGCTTGGTCGGGTCGGAGTCGAGGTCGACCATGTTGCCGGCCTCCTTGGCCGCCGACGTGCCGGTGTTCATGGCCACGCCGACGTCGGCCTGCGCGAGCGCCGGGGCGTCGTTGGTGCCGTCACCGGTCATCGCCACGAGCCGGCCGCCGGCCTGCTCGGCCTTGATGAGCGCCATCTTGTCCTCGGGCGTGGCCTCGGCCAGGAAGTCGTCGACGCCGGCCTCGCCGGCGATCGCCTTCGCCGTCAGCGGGTTGTCGCCGGTGATCATCACCGTGCGGATGCCCATCGCCCGCATCTGGTCGAACCGCTCGCGCATGCCGTCCTTGACGACGTCGGTCAGCGCGATGACCCCCAGCGCACGGGCGGAGCCGCCGCGCCGTTCGGCCACGACCAGCGGCGTGCCGCCGGCCTCGGAGACGGTGTCGACGGTGCGGGTCAGCGTGGTGTCGGTCTGGCCGCCGAACTCGTGGACCCAGGCCATGATCGTCGCCGCCGCCCCCTTGCGCACCTGGTGGTCGGGCAGGTCCACGCCCGACATCCGGGTCTGGGCGGTGAACGGCACGAACTCGGCCTGCGGCAGCTCGCCGGTCTCGCGCTCGCGCAGGCCGTACGCCTGCTTGGCCAGGACCACGATCGAGCGGCCCTCGGGGGTCTCGTCGGCCAGGCTGGAGAGCTGCGCGGCGTCGGCCAGGTCGGCCTCGTCGACGGCGGCCAGCGGCAAGAACCGGGTGGCCTGCCGGTTGCCGAGGGTGATGGTGCCGGTCTTGTCCAGGAGCAGCGTGTTGACGTCGCCGGCGGCCTCCACCGCGCGGCCCGACATCGCCAGCACGTTGTGCTGCACGAGCCGGTCCATGCCCGCGATGCCGATCGCCGAGAGCAGCGCGCCGATCGTGGTCGGGATGAGGCAGACCAGCAGCGCGACCAGCACGATCACCGACTGCGGCGCCCCGGAGTAGACGGCGAACGGCTGCAGCGTCACGGTGGCGGCCAGGAACACGATGCTGAGCGCGGCGAGCAGGATGTTGAGCGCGATCTCGTTCGGGGTCTTCTGCCGGCTGGCTCCCTCGACCAGCGCGATCATCCGGTCCACGAAGCTCTCGCCGGGCTTGGCGGTGATGCGCACGACGATGCGGTCACTGAGCACCGTGGTGCCGCCGGTCACCGAGCTGCGGTCGCCGCCGGACTCGCGGATCACCGGCGCGGACTCGCCGGTGATCGCCGACTCGTCCACCGAGGCGACGCCCTCGACGACGTCGCCGTCGCCGGGGATCACCTGGCCCGCCACCACCACGACGAGGTCGCCGGGCCGCAGGTCGGAGGCCGGCATCTCGCCACCGTCCGGCAAGGTCGCCGTGGTCTCGGTGCGCGTGCGCCGCAGCGTCGCCGCCTGCGCCTTGCCGCGCCCCTCGGCGACGGCCTCGGCCAGGTTGGCGAACAGCACGGTGAGCCAGAGCCAGACCACGATGGTCCAGGCGAAGACGCTCGGGTCGAGGATCGCCGACACGGTGGAGAACACCGCGCCGACCTCGACCACGAACATCACCGGGCTCTTCACCATCACCCGGGGGTCGAGCTTGCGGAACGCGCCGGGCAGCGCGCTCGCCAGCAGGGACAGGTTCATCGCAGGCCTTCCGCGAACGGTCCCAGTGCCAGCACCGGGAAGAAGGTGAGGGCCGCGACGATCACGGTGACGCCGGCGAGCATCACCACGAACAGCGGACCACGGGTGGGCAGGGTCCCCGCGCTCTCGGGGACCGGTTGCTGACGGGCCAGGGAGCCGGCCAGCGCGAGGGTGAGCACGATCGGCACGAACCGGCCGAGCAGCATCGCGATCCCCAGCGCGAGGTTGTAGAAGGTGGTGTCGGCGCTCAGCCCGGCGAAGGCCGAGCCGTTGTTGTTGGTGGCCGACATGAAGGCGTAGAGCACCTCGGAGAGCCCGTGCGGTCCGTCGTTGAGCATCGAGGAGCGCGGCGCGCTGAAGGACATCGCGATGCCGGTGCCGACCAGCACCACCAGCGGCATCGTGAGGATGTTGAGCGAGACCAGCTTCATCTCGCGGCCGGTGATCTTCTTGCGCAGGTACTCCGGCGTCCGGCCCACCATCAGCCCGGCGACGAACACCGCCACGATGGCCAGCACCAAGATGCCGTAGAGACCCGAGCCGACGCCGCCCGGCGCCACCTCGCCGAGGCCCATGTTGAGGATCAGCAGGCCGCCCGAGACGCCGCCGTAGGAGGAGTGGAAGGAGTTCACCGAGCCGGTGGACGTGCCGGTGGTGCTGACGGCGTAGAGCGCCGAGGACGGGATCCCGAACCGCGTCTCCGTGCCCTCCAACGTGCCTGCGTGCAGCTCCAGGGCGGTGACGGCGACGACGAGGACGCCCCACAGCAGGGTCATGGTGGCCAGCACCGCGACGCCCTGACGTACGTCGCCGACCAGCCTGCCGAAGGTGCGCGTCAGCGCGACGGGCAGGAGCAGCAGCAAGAACACCGAGAACAGGTCGCTGAAGGGGCCGGGGTTCTCGAAGGGGTGGGCGGCGTTGGCGTTGTAGAAGCCGCCGCCGTTGGTGCCCAGCTGCTTGATCGCCTCCTGGGAGGCGACGGGACCGCCGGTGATGGTCTGGTGGTGACCCAGCAGCGTGGTGACGACGGTGTTGTCGGAGAGGTTCTGCACCGCGCCGCAGGCGATCAGCACGATCGCGGCCACGACGGACAGCGGCAGCAGCACCCGGACGACGCCGCGCACCAGGTCGACCCAGAAGTTGCCGAGCCGGTCGGTGCGGCTGCGGGTGAAGCCGCGGATCAGCGCGACCGCCACCGAGAGCCCGACCGCAGCCGAGACGAAGTTCTGCACCGCCAGCCCGGCGGCCTGCACGACGTAGCCCATCGTGGACTCACCCGAGTAGGCCTGCCAGTTGGTGTTGGTGACGAAGGAGGCGGCGGTGTTGAAGGCCAGCGCCGTCGGCACGTTGTCCAGGCCGAGGGAGAACGGCAGGTGCGCCTGAACCCGCTGGAGCACGAAGAGGAGCACGACGCCGACCACCGAGAAGGCGATGACGGCGCGGGCGTAGACCGGCCAGCGCTGGTCGCCGTCGGGATCGACGCCGATCAGCCGGTAGGTGAGGCGCTCGACGGCGAGGTGGCGCTCGGAGGTGAACACCCGCGCGATGTAGTCGCCCAGCGGTCGCCAGGCCAGGCCCAGGGCGAGGATCAGGACACCGACCTGGAGCAGGCCGGCCAGGGAATCAGGCATCTCTAGAACCGTTCGGGGAGGACGAGGGCGAGGAGCAGGTAGGCCAGGGCGAGCAGGCTCAGCACCAGCCCGACGGCGTCGGCGGCGCTCACCGGCCAGCCGCCAGACCGGTCGCCAGACCGGTCGCGAGGCCGATCGCCACCAGCAGCGCCAGGTGGCGCAGGTCGCCGCCGGCGAAGCTCAGCGTCCCGGCCGTGTGCTCGAGGAACCCGGTGAGCAGGGCCCACCCGGAGAGGCCGAGCGCCGTCGTCCAGGCCGGACGCAGACCGTGGCCCCCGATCGCGACGGCCGCGGCCAGGACGGCCAGCTCGGCGAGGACGTCGAGGTGCAGCGCGGCGGCGAGCAGCGTCGCGACGACGAGGACGACGTGTGCGATCGCGAACCGGACGCCCGGCTCGCGGCTGATCGGAGGTGAGGTGGGTGCGGCTGCGGGCGGCGCCACGGTGGTGGTCATGGCGCCAGCGTCGACCCGCTCGGGGGCCGCCTCGGCGCCCCTCACGTGATCCTGACGACGTCGGCCCGGTTCCTAACGCGGTCCTGACACCCGGCTGCTGCAATGGAAGGCGTGACCACCATGACCTCACCCGCCGCCGCGCGAGCGGCTCGTCGCGGCCGGCTGGCCCGGTGGCTCTTCGAGCAGGCCGACGCCGACACGGCGTCGTCCCCGCACGAGGGCCGCTCGTGGTGGCAGGTGATGTGCCTGACCGGCGTCGACTACTTCTCCACGCTGGGCTACCAGCCCGGCATCGCCGCGCTCGCGGCCGGGGTGCTCTCGCCCGTGGCCACGGTGATCCTGGTGCTCGTCACCCTGTTCGGCGCGCTGCCGGTCTACCGCCGCGTCGCGCAGGAGAGTCCCAGCGGCCAGGGCTCCATCGCGATGCTGGAGCGGCTGCTGCCGTTCTGGCGGGGCAAGCTGTTCGTGCTGGTCCTGCTCGGCTTCGCCGCCACCGACTTCGTCATCACCATGACCCTCTCGGCCGCCGACGCCTCGGCCCACCTCATCGAGAACCCGTTCGCGCCGTCGTTCCTGCACGGTCAGCAGCTGATCGTGACGCTGGTGCTGCTCGGCCTGCTCGGTGCGGTCTTCCTGCGGGGCTTCCGCGAGGCGATCGGGATCGCCGTCGTGCTGGTGGGCGTCTACCTCGCGCTCAACGTCGTCGTCGTGGTGGTCGGCCTCGCCCACATCGTCACCGACCCGACGGTGGTGCCCGACTGGTCCTCGGCACTGGTGCGCCAGCACGGCGACCCGATCATGATGGTCGCGGTGGCGCTGATGGTGTTCCCGCAGCTGGCGCTCGGCCTGTCGGGCTTCGAGACCGGTGTGGCCGTGATGCCGCACGTGCGCGGCGACGCCGGCGACAGCAGCGACCGCCCCGCCGGCAGGATCCGCGGCACCAAGCGGCTGCTCACGACCGCCGCGGTGATCATGAGCGTCTTCTTGGTGGCGACCTCGTTCATCACCACCCTGCTCATCCCGGCCGCGGAGTTCCGCACCGGTGGCGAGGCCAACGGCCGCGCGCTGGCGTTCTTGGCCCACGAGTACCTCGGTAGCGGCTTCGGCACCGTCTACGACGTCTCGACCATCGCGATCCTCTGGTTCGCCGGCGCCTCGGCGATGGCCGGCCTGCTCAACCTCATCCCGCGCTACCTCCCGCGCTACGGCATGTCGCCGGAGTGGGCCGGCGCGGTCCGGCCGCTGGTGCTGGTGCTGACCGCCACCGGCTTCGTCATTACCTGGATCTTCGACGCCAGCGTCGACGCCCAGGGCGGCGCCTACGCCACCGGCGTCCTCGTCCTGATCACCAGCGCGGCGGTGGCGGTCACGCTCGCGGCCCGCCGCCACGGCCAGCGCAAGCTCACGCTGTTCTTCGCGCTGGTGGCCGCGGTGTTCGTCTACACGACGGTCGACAACGTCCTCGAGCGCCCCGACGGCGTCAAGATCGGCGCCTGCTTCATCGCCGCGATCATCGCCGTCTCGCTGCTCTCCCGCGTGACGCGGTCCTTCGAGCTGCGCGTCACCGACGTCGAGCTCGACGCCACCGCGCAGCGCTTCGTGCGCGACTGCGCGCGCCGCACCATCCGGCTCGTGGCCAACGAGCCCGACGCCCGCGACCTGACCGAGTACGCCGAGAAGGAGCGCCAGATCCGCCGCGACGGCGAGATCCCGGCCGACGCCGACGTCGTGTTCGTCGAGGTGACGGTGACCGACCCCTCGGACTTCGAGACCGCCCTGCGCGTGCACGGCGAGGTGCTGTGCGAGCGCTACCGCGTGCTGTCGCTGGAGTCCTCCTCGGTCTCCAACGCCCTCGCCGCCCTGGCCATCGAGGTGCGCGACCTGACCGGTGCGGTGCCCCACGTCTACTTCGAGTGGACCGAGGGCAACCCGGTCAGCAACTTCCTCCGCTTCCTCCTGCTCGGCCAGGGCGAGGTCGCCCCCACCACCCGGGAGATCCTGCGGCGGGCCGAGCCGGACCGGGACCGGCGCCCGCACGTGCACGTCGGCTAGGTCCCCGCAATTCCCCGCACGTGCGGGGAATTGCGGGGCCCGGGGCCACGAGAATGCCTGACCACCGCCATCACTTCCTGACCCCAAGCCCCTCTGGAGCCGCCGATCACCCGACGGGCAGACTGGGGTGGTGACCTGGTTCGAGTCGCCCGCCGACGCCGTCAAGCGGCTGGCCGACGTCGGCTACCTCGCCGACGACGACACCGCCACCACCGTGTTCCTGGCCGGCGTGCTCGGCAAGCCGCTCCTGGTGGAGGGGCCGGCCGGCGTCGGGAAGACCGAGCTGGCCAAGGCCGTCACCGCCGCGGCCGACGCCGCCCTGGTGCGGCTGCAGTGCTACGAGGGGCTCGACGAGGCGCGGGCGCTGTACGAGTGGAACTACAAGAAGCAGCTGCTGCGCATCCAGGCCGCCGGCGCCCAGGCGTGGGAGGAGACCCACGACGACATCTTCTCCGAGGAGTTCCTGCTCACCCGGCCCCTGCTCACCGCGATCCGGCGCGAGGACCCCACGGTGCTGCTGGTCGACGAGGTCGACAAGACCGACGTCGAGGTCGAGGGGCTGCTGCTGGAGGTGCTCAGCGACTTCCAGGTGACCATCCCCGAGCTCGGCACCGTGGTCGCCACGCGGCGTCCGTTCGTGGTCCTCACCTCGAACGCCTCGCGCGAGCTCTCCGAGGCGCTCAAGCGCCGCTGCCTCTACCTCCACCTCGACTATCCCGACGCCGACCGCGAGAAGGCGATCGTCCTGTCGCAGGTGCCCGAGGCCGGCGAGCGGCTCGTCGAGCAGCTGGTCGAGATGGTGGGCCGGCTGCGCGAGCTGGAGCTGAAGAAGGCGCCCTCGATCGCCGAGTCGGTCGACTGGGCCCGCACCCTGCTGGCGCTCGACGCCGGCCACCTCGACGCCGACGTCGCCGCCCGCACCCTGGGGGTCGTGCTCAAGCACGTCTCCGACCAGGAGCGCGCGACCAAGGAGCTACGGCTGGCGCGCACGTCGTGAGCCTGCTCGACCGGCACGTCGGTCTCGTCGAGGCGCTGCGGCGCTCCGGCGTCCCGGTGTCGCTGGCCGAGGACCTCGACGCCGTCCGTGCCGCTCAGCAGCTGCCCCTCCTCGACCGCGACGCCCTGCGCGCCGCGTATGCCGCCACCCTGGTCAAGCGCCCCACCCACCGCCCCAACTTCGACGCCCTGTTCGACCTCTGGTTCCCGCCGCTGCTCGGTGACGGGATAGTCAGAGACGAAATGGCTGCTCCGGAGCCCGATCAGCAGCCATCTCGTCTCGGACTATCCGACGGGCCGGAGGCGCTGGCCCACCTCCGCGACCGTCTGGCCGAGGCCCTGGGGAGCGGCGACCCGGACCTGCTGGCCCAGCTCGCGCGGGAGGGGGTGGGGCGGTTCGGGGAGATGAAGGGGCGCGGTCAGGGGCAGGCGTCGTGGTCGGCGTACACCGCGCTGCACCGCATCCACGCCGCCGAGCTGGTCGACCGCGTCGTCGCCGGGCTGGCCGCCGATCCCGACGACGCCCCCGCCGCCCGCCGCCGCGTGCAGCGCCGCGTCGAGGAGTTCGGCCGCTACGCAGAGGCCGACGCCCGCCGCCGGGTCGCGGAGGAGAAGGGCGCCGACCACATGTCGCGGCACGCGGTGCGGCCCACCGTGGAGAACCTCGACTTCACCTCCGCCCGCCGCGCCGACCTGGTCGAGATGCGCCGCCAGATCCACCCGCTCGCCCGGCGCCTGGCCACCCGGCTGGCCCGCGAGCAGGCAGCGCAGGGCCGCGGCAGCCTCGACTTCCGCCGCACCGTGCGGGCGTCGATGAGCACCGGCGGCGTCCCGCTGGAGACCAAGCACCGCCCGCGCCGCCCCGCTCGCACCGACCTGGTGGTGCTCTGCGACGTCAGCGGGAGCGTCGCCAGCTTCGCCCAGTTCACGTTGATGCTCGTCTTCGCGCTGCGCGAGCAGTTCAGCCGCGTGCGCGCCTTCACCTTCGTCGACGAGGTCACCGAGGTCACCGACCGGTTCCGGCCCGGCGCCGACCCGGTGCAGACGATGCTCGACCTGGCCGCCAGCGTGCAGCAGGTCGCGATGTTCGGGCGCACCCACTACGGACGCGCGTTGGAGCGGTTCTACGAGCGACACCACGACGCGCTCGGTCCGCAGGCCTCGCTGCTGGTGCTCGGCGACGCCCGCTCCAACCACAGCGACCTCGCGCTGCCGACGCTGCGCCGCATGGTCCGCGAGAGCCGCCACGCCTGGTGGCTCAACCCCGAGCACGCGCGGCACTGGGACACCGGCGACTCCGCGGCGTCGGCGTACGGCGAGGTGGTGCCGATGGTCGAGTGCCGCAACCTCACGCAGCTCGGGGAGTTCGTGCACGGTTTGGCGATCTGATTCCTGGGCACGGTCCTCACCGGGAGTGAGGCGCATGTCACAGGCCACCGTCCAGGCGGGCTCTGCAGCCCGGCTGGACTCACTGCCGATCTCGGGTTGGCACCGCCGGATGACGGCGATCGTCGGGATCGGCTCGTTCTTCGACCTCTACGAGGTCTTCCTCGGGGGCGTGCTCGCCGCCGTCCTCGCCGAGCAGTGGGGCCTCGGCACGACGGGCAAGTCGATGGTCATCGCCTCGGCGTTCGCGGGCATGTTCGTCGGCGCGAACGTGATGAGCGCGCTGGCCGACCGCTGGGGCCGCCGCCGGGTCTTCATCCTCAACCTGGCCTCCTACAGCCTGCTGTCGATCATCGCCGCGTTCTCGCCCGACCTCGCCTTCTTCGTGGTCGTGCGGTTCCTGTGCGGAGTGGGCATCGGGTCCGAGCTGGTGCTGGTCGACACCTACCTCGCGGAGTTCCTGCCCGGCCGGGTGCGGGGCCGCTACGTCTCGTGGGCCTACGTCGTCGGCTTCCTCGGCGTTCCCCTGGCCGCGCTCTTCGGCGCCCGGGTGGTGGCCGGCCACCAGATCCTCGGCCTGGACGGCTGGCGCTGGCTGCTCATCGCCGGGGGCCTGGGTGCGCTGTTCGTGCTGGCCGCGCGCACCTGGCTGCCCGAGTCGCCGCGGTGGCTGGAGACGCACGGTCGCGCAGCGGAGTCCGAGGAGGTCGTCGCCCGCATCGAGGCCGCCGCCGGCGTCACCACGCCGCCCCGGGTCGACGCCGCCGTCATCGAGGCCGCCCCCGAGGGCCGCGTGCCGCTGCGGCGGCTGCTGGATCCGGAGTACCGGCGGCGCACCGTCATGCTGGCGGTCTTCAACGTCCTGCAGACGGTCGGCTACTACGGCTTCGGCACGCTGGCGCCGCTGGTGCTGGTGTCGAAGGGCTACGACGTCACCGACTCGCTCGGCTACGCGGCGCTGGCCTTCGCCGGCTACCCGCTCGGCGCGCTCGTGGCCGTCCCCATCGTCGAGCGGCTCGAGCGCAAGCACCTCATCGTGGTCTCGGCGTTGCTGCTGGCGGCGTTCGGGCTGGTCTTCGGGCTCTCGACCGACACCGCGGTGATCGTGACGGCCGGGTTCCTGCTCACCGTCTCCAGCAACGTCTTCTCCAACGCCTTCCACGTCTACCAGGCCGAGATCTTCCCGACGACGATCCGCGCCACCGCGGTGGGCACCTGCTACTCGCTGTCGCGGCTGATCTCGGCGGTCCTGCCGTTCATCGCGGTCAGCGCGCTGGAGACCTTCCACGCGGGCGGCGTCTTCGCGGGAGCAGCGGTGATCATGGGCCTGCTGTGCCTCGACGTCGGGCTGCTCGGGCCGCGGTCGACCGGCCGCGCGCTCGAGGAGGTGTGACGCAGAACCCGGATCACGGGAAGGTCTTCACAGGTAACGTTGTTCCCTCGCTCGATCGGGAAAGGGACGACGCAGTGAACGACGACGTCGCATCGCGCGAAGTAGCGCGCGAGCAGGAGTTCGTCGACGGCGTCTACCGTCAGCTGGTCCGCTCGGCGGAGTCGGCGCAGGCCCTGGCCCGTGAGGGCTACTCGCGCGGCGCCCTGGGTCACGAGGGCGGGCTCGTCGAGCGCGACGCGATGGTCTTCCAGGCCGCCCGCCGGCTGGCCACGCTCGACGCCGCCCACGAGGGCCTGGTCTTCGGTCGCCTCGACATGCGACGCGAGATCACCGACGAGCCCCGCTACATCGGCCGCATCGGGCTGCGCGACGACAACCGCGACGTCCTGCTCATCGACTGGCGGGCCCCGGCCGCGGCGGTGTTCTACCAGGCCACGCACGCCGACCCGCGCGGCGTCGTGCGGCGTCGGATCCTGCGCAGCTCGGGAGAGCAGGTGGTCGGGGTCGAGGACGACCTGATCGACACCGAGGTCGAGACCGACCTGCCCATCGTGGGCGAGGGCGCGCTGATGGCTCAGCTCTCGCGCGCCCGCGACCGCTCGATGCACTCCATCGTGGCCACCATCCAGGCCGAGCAGGACCGGGCGATCCGCGCGCCGAGCAAGGGCGTCGTCGCCATCTCGGGCGGGCCCGGCACCGGCAAGACGGTCGTCGCGCTGCACCGTGCGGCCTACCTCCTCTACGCCGACCGGCGCCGCTACGAGACCGGCGGCGTGCTGGTGGTGGGCCCGAGCGGGGTGTTCATGCGCTACATCGAGCGCGTGCTGCCCAGCCTCGGCGAGACCGCGGTGGCGCTGCGCTCGCTCGGCGAGGTGGTCGACGGCGTCCGCGCCACCCGCCGCGACGACCCGGCCGTCGCCGAGGTGAAGGGCTCGCGCGCGATGGTCGAGCTCATGCGGCGCACGGCGCGTCAGGCGGTGCCTGGAGCGCCGACCTCCTTCCGCTACTTCTTCCGCGACGACGTGCTGCGTCTCGAGCAGCGCGACCTGGACCGCGTCCGCCGGCAGCTGCTGTCGGGCTCGGGCCGCAACCGGTCGACCACCAAGGTCGCCTCGGCGCTCGTCGACGTGCTGTGGCGGCAGGTCCGCGGCGAGCGGGCTCGGGAGCGTACGCAGGAGGAGTTCGCCGAGACGCTGCGCGAGGACGACGCGTTCCTCGACTTCGTACAGGCCTGGTGGCCTGTGCTCGACGCGCCCACCGTGCTGGGCTGGTTGCGCGACACCGAGCTCCTGGTGCGCGTCAGCCAGGGCGTGCTCGACGACGAGTCGGTGCGGCTCCTGGCCAAGTCGTGGGGCGAGGAGCCCTCGGTCGACGACGTGCCGCTGATCGACGAGCTGCGCTACGTCCTCGGCGACCCGCCCATCGTGGACCACCCCGACGAGGACCCCCTCGGNGTTCGCCGGGCGCCCCGGCTGGCGGCCGCCGACCAACCGCGTCGAGGACGACGGGTTCGCCCACGTGCTGGTCGACGAGGCCCAGGACCTCACCCCGATGCAGTGGCGCATGGTCGGCCGGCGCGGCCGCACCGCCACGTGGACCGTCGTCGGCGACCCGGCGCAGTCGTCGTGGCCGGTGCCCGCCGAGGCCGAGGCCGCCCGAGCCGAGGCCCTGGCCAAGAAGGACCTCCACTCCTTCCACCTGTCGAAGAACTACCGCAACTCCGCGGAGATCTACGACTTCGCCGCCCGCTACGCCGACCGCGTCGGCCTGGCCGCCGACCTGCCCGAGGCCGTCCGCTCCACCGGTGTCGAGCCGCAGGAGCGCAGCGTCGAGGACCTCGAGGACGGCGTCCGCGAGGCGCTGCGCGAGCTGGCCGGGACCGTCGAAGGCACCGTGGGCATCGTGGCCGCGGCCGCACGGCAGTCGGAGGTCCGCAGCTGGCTGGCGACGTGGCCGGAGTTCGAGGGCGACCGGGCCGGCAGCGCCGGTGAGGAGTCCGGGGCGCGGATCCCCGTGCTCACCGGCCTGGACACCAAGGGCCTGGAGTTCGACGCGATCCTCGTCGTCGAGCCGGAGGAGATCGAGGCCGAGTCGCCCACGGGCCGGGCCACCTTGTACGTCGTCTACACCCGCGCCACCCAGCAGATGACGGTCGTGCGGTCGGTGTGAGCATCGAGGTGCGGGCGGCGACCTCCTTCGCCGACGTCCGCACACTCGTCGGGCCCAAGAACCCGGGTCGAACGTCTGCTGGTGCCTGAGCTACCGCATCCCGGCCAAGGAGAACCGGGCGCTGAAGCGCGAGGAGCGCGGCGAGCTGGTGCGCAGGCTGTGCCGACGCACACCGCCGCCGGGCGTGATCGCCTACGACGACGACGAGCCGGTCGGCTGGGCGGCGGTGCACCCGCGCGCCGACACCAGCTTCGCCACGAACCGGAAGATCCCGCACGTCGACGACCAGGCGGTCTGGTCGCTGTGGTGCGTGCGGGTGCGCCCCGGCCGGCGCAAGCAGGGCATCTCCCACCAGCTGGTGGCCGGTGCGGTCGAGTTCGCCCGGTCCCACGGCGCGCCGGCCGTCGAGGCCTACCCGGTCGACAACCGCGGCCAGAAGGTCGACCTGACGATGGCCTACGTCGGCACCAAGCGGCTCTTCGAGGCGGCCGGCTTCGTCCAGGCCGCCGAGACCACGTCGGTGCTCAACGGGTTCCCGCGGGTGCTGATGCGGCTTCGGCTGCGCTGACCCGTCGCGCCGAAACTGTGCACTTGCGAAGGTCTCGGCGGCGGTTGACCGATATGTCGCACCCACAACCCCGCAAGTGCGGAGTTTTGGCTGGCTACGCCTCCGGCGGCACCGGGAGGCTCACGCTGAGAACCCGCCTCCCCAGCGGCCCGGTGCGGGTGGTCAGCCGCCCGTCCTGGCGGGCCAGGAGCTCGGAGACCCCGGTGCGCCACCAGCGGGCGTCGGAGTCGGCCACGCGGTCGCCGACGCGCCGGCTGTGCTCGGGCGCGTCGTCGAGCCCCGAGGTCTGCGCCGACATCACCAGGCGGCCGTTGAGCGTGACGACGCTGATGCGTACAGAGCTCTGCCGCCGCGCCGAGCCCAGCACGTCCTCGAGCAGCAGCTGGGTGACCCACTCCAGCTGCGCGGGATCGGCCCACGCGTACTGCGCCGGCTGGGCGTCCAGGGCCAGCAGCTGCACCTCGTGCTCGGTGGCCACCCGCTCCAGGTAGGACCACTGCACCCCCAGCAGGCCGGGGACGTCGACCTTCTCCGGCATCGGCATGCCGCCGGGCTGCTCGAAGGCGACCAGGGCGCCGACCCGCTCGAAAAGGGTCCAGAACCGGTCGAGGCCCAGGCGCGCCGGGTGGTCGTACTCCAGGCGCTGGGCGGTGAGGTAGTTGTCCACCGAGGCGAACAGCGGCCCGACCTCGCTGGCCAGCGACTGCAGCAGCTCGCGGCGCTCGCGGGCGACGCGCTCGAGGTCCTCGCGCGCCATGCGCTCGCGGTGCCGGCTGCGGTCGCGGCCGATGGCCCAGCCCAGCTCGCGTCCGACGTCGCGGACGGCCTCGGCCTCCAGCGTGGTCCACGACCGCTCGCGCTTGCGCATGACCACGATCTGCCCGGCCACGTCCTCGTCGAGGTCCAGCGGCGCGAGCGCGATGGCGTGGACGCCGTCGGCGTCCAGGGCCCGCTGCATCCACGAGCGCTGTCCCTCGGTCAGCAGCCGGTGGTCCGACCCGAGCTCGCGGCGGCCCAGCACGAGCGACCGGTCGCGGTCCTGGGCGTCGCGGGCCAGCGTCGCGCCGTACGCGCCGATGGCGGCCGAGACGGTGAAGACCCCGTCGTCGCCGCGGCTGCGGACCAGGCTGCCGGGGTCGTCGCTGGGGAAGACGTCGAGCCAGGCCGCGTCGGCGGAGAGCTCCGAGCGCAGGATCTCCAGCACCGAGTCCATGGTGGCGTCGAGCTCGCGCGGCGTGCCGACGGTGTCGATGACGCGGCGCAGCATGCCGCCCAGCCAGGCCGACTCGCGCAGCTGCTCGCGCTGCTGGGCGTGGGCGATGGCGACACCGGCCTGCCCGGCAAAGATCTCCATCAGCTCGATCAGGTCGGCATCGGGGCGCAGCCCGTCGCCGGGGTGGTCGACGTACATGATCCCGATCAGGTCGCCGCCGGGCGAGGTCAGCTCCACCGACAGCTCATCGAGCGGGTGCCAGGCGTCGGCGTGGTCGATCGGGTCGAAGTCCAGCGCCCGGAAGCCCTCGGGGATCGCCTTGCCGGCCGTGTGCGGGATGAACCGGAACCGGCCCCAGCGCTCGGCGTCCGCGTTGCGGGCGAGCACCGACTCCGAGGAGTAGCGCGTGTGCAGCAGGTCATCGAGGCCCGGCTCGTCGCCCCCGATCGCGACCAGCTCGAACTCGCCGTCGGGGCGCAGCAGGTTGACCGTGGTCGCCCGGAAGCCCGACACCTCCACGATGCCGTCGGCGATCGTCTGCACCACCGTCGCCAGATCGGCGCCGGCGTTGGCCCGGGTCGTGACCTCGTGCAGACGCACCAGTGCGTCGTGCCGGCCCTGCTCCATCGTCCCCATCCCCTCCGCGTTCGCCTCATCATCGCATCGCCGGCCCCCTCGGACCGCACCGGAAACGCGGCGTCGACCGGGTTGTAGCGTTGCCCCCCATGGAGCCGGCAGCCGCCCTGGCGTCGATCCGGGCCCACCCCGCGTGGGCCGTGCTGCGGCTACACGACGGCGACGAGGTGCTCCTCGTCGGCGGTCCGGTGAGCAGCGTCGAGCGGCTCGCCGACGTGCCGGTGGAGACCTCGGTACCCACCGACGGCCGTCCCGTGCACGACCGGCTGCTCGCCGTGCCCTTCCGACAGGTGGGCGAGCGCGGGTTCGCCGCCCACGACGACGGCGCCCCGCTGCAGGTCGTCGAGATCGCCGAGCGGCACATCTTCGCCCTGGACGAGCTGCTCGCCGCGCTGCCCGACCGCGAGCTCACCACGGTGGGCGACGGCGGGTTCGAGACCGACGACGACGCCTACGCCGAGACGGTGCGCGCCATCATCGCCGAGGAGATCGGTCGCGGCGAGGGGGCGAACCTCGTGGTGGGCCGGCAGTACCGCACACGGCTCGCCGACTGGGACGCCGAGGCCGCGCTCTCGGTGCTGCGCCGGTTGCTCGAGCGCGAGCGCGGCTCGTACTGGACCTTCTGCTTCTTCACCGGCGAGCGCTACCTGGTCGGTGCCACGCCCGAGCGCCACGTCAGCGTGCACGCCGGCGAGGTGCGGATGAACCCGATCAGCGGCACCTTCCGGCTCGGCCGCGACTGGGGCGAGACCAGCGTCGAGCAGCGGCGGCAGCGGCTGCTGGACTTCCTGGCCGACGAGAAGGAGATCTACGAGCTCTTCATGGTGGTCGATGAGGAGCTGAAGATGATGTGCGAGGTCTGCCACGAGGGCGGCCAGGTGCTCGGACCCTTCCTCAAGCCGATGACCCACCTCGTGCACACCGAGTACCTGCTGGCCGGCCGCACCCGCTCCGACGTCCGCGACGTGCTGCGCGACACCATGTACGCCGCCACCGTCACGGGCTCGCCGGTGGAGAACGCCTGCCGGCTCATCACCCGCTACGAGCCCGAGGGCCGCGGCTACTACGGCGCCGCGCTGGCCCTGCTGGGCCGCGACGGCGAGGGCCGCCAGCAGCTCGACAGCCCGATCCTGATCCGCACCGCCGAGGTGTCCGTGGCCGGCGACCTCAAGGTCACCGCGGGCGCCACCCTGGTGCGCGACTCCGACCCCGTGGCCGAGGTGGCGGAGACCCACGCCAAGGCCGGCGGCATCCTCTCTGCCTTCGGGCTGGTGCCGCCCGCCCCCGCCGCGGCCACCGGCCGGGCCGAGATGGCCGACCTCACCGACGACGACGACGTCCGCATCGCGCTCGGCTCGCGCAACCAGCGGCTCTCCCGGTTCTGGCTCACCGACCAGGCCGGCACCGCGCCCGACCCCGACCTCAAGGGCCGCACCGTCGTCGTCCTCGACGGCGAGGACGAGTTCGTCGCGATGCTGGGCCACCTCTTCGGTGTGCTCGGCATGAGCACCACCCGGGTCCGTTACGACGAGTGGCAGCCGGGCGCCCTGGACGGGCACGACCTCGTCGTCGTCGGCCCGGGCCCCGGCGACCCCCGCGACGGCGACCACCCCAAGATCGCCACCTACCGCCGCGTGCTCGACGGCCTGCTCGCCAGCGGGTCGCCGTTCCTCGCGGTGTGCCTGGGCCACCAGGTGCTCTGCGACCGGCTGGGCCTGCCGCTGGGCTACAAGGACATCGTCTTCCAGGGCACCCAGGCCGACGTCGACCTCTTCGAGAACGACGAGCGCGTCGGCTTCTACAACACCTTCGTCGCCCGGCACCGCGAGACGTCATACGAAGTGGCTGCGGGCGCGACCGGTTCGTATGACGTCCGGGTGGCCGCCGACCCGGTGAGCGGCGACGTCCACGCCGTGGCCGGCCCGCACTTCCGCGGCATCCAGTTCCACGCCGAGTCGATCCTGACCGAGCACGGCGTCGACATCGTGCGCGGCCTGGTCCGCGACCTCCTGGTCGAAGGCTGACGAACCGGACGTCGTCTGCACGAAACTCGTCCCCGCGACCGATTCTGAAGCGAAATTCCCGGGGTTTTGCCGGGTGCCCGGCAAAACCCCCGCCGCCGCGCGCGCGGGAACGGCACCAGGCCCGCCGACCCCGGGTGCGGGGGGATCGACGGGCCTGGGCCTTGCGACGGGGACGGCTCTCGGGAAACCGGCCCCGGGTCTGGGGTGGGTGGGCTCGGGCTAGCTGTTGCTCGACCCCGCGTCGCTGCCGAGGTCGGCGGTGAGGGTCTTGGTCGAGCTGCCGCGCTTGACGGTCAGCGTCACCTTGTCGCCGGGCCGGTGGCCGCGGATGGTGGCCACCAGGTCGTCGGCGCCGTCGACGACCTTGTCGTCGACCTTGGTGATGACGTCGCCGGTCTTCAGCCCGGCCTTCGAGGCCGACCCGCCGGACTCAATGCTCTTGACCAGGGCGCCGGTCGAGGTGGAGCTCTGGGTGCTCGAGCCCGAGGACGACGAGGAGGAGTCGTCGGAGACGGTCACGCCGAGCCGGGCGTGGGTGGGCGTCTCGCCCTTCACCAGCTGGTTGACGATCGGCAGCACCTCGCTCATCGGGATGGAGAACCCGAGCCCGATCGAGCCGCCCTCGGAGGAGGAGCTGGAGTCGGAGGTGCGGATGGAGGAGTTGATGCCGACGACCTGGCCCGACAGGTTGACCAGGGGACCGCCGGAGTTGCCCGGGTTGATGGCGGCGTCGGTCTGGATCGCGGGGTAGGTGGTGCTCTGGTCGCTGCTGCTGCCCTGCTGCTGTTGTCCCTGCTGCTGGCCCTGGCCCTGGCCGCCCCCGAGGCCGAACGGGTCCTCCTCGCCGAACGGGTCGACGCCGCCGCCGTCGCCGCCTTCGTCCTCGGAGGTGCTCACCGAGACCGCCCGGTCGAGCGCGCTGACGATGCCGCTGGTGACGGTGGAGCCCAGCCCGAACGGCGAGCCGATGGCCACGACCTCCTGGCCGACCTTGAGGTCGTCGGAGTCGCCGATGTCGGCCGCCGTCGCGTCGTCGACGCCCTCGGCCTTGATCACGGCCAGGTCGGTGACCGGGTCGGTGCCGACGATGCTGGCCTTCGCGGAGTCGCCGTCTTGGAAGTTCACGGTGATCGAGCCGGACTTGCCGGCCACGCTCACCACGTGGTTGTTGGTCAGGATCGTGCCGTTCTTGTTCAGCACGATGCCGGAGCCGGTGCCCGACTCGCTGGAGCCGGTGACGTTGATCTGCACCACCGAGGGCAGCACCTTCTGGGCCACCGACTCGATGGCGGTGCTCGACGTCGTGGCCGACGCCGGGGTGTCCTTGCCGCTGCTGGCGGTGATGGTGCCGTCGGAGCTGGTGGTGGAGTCCGAGCCGCCCTTGACGGCGTAGAACGCCGCCGCGCCCCCGACCCCGGCCGCGCCGCCCACGACGAGAGCACCGACGAGTACGGCTGCCGGCAGCGCGCGGGCTCCCGTCCGGTGCCTCTGCACGGGTGCGTCGTGCGAGGCAACAGGCTGCGGCGGCAGTACTCGGGTGCCCTCGCCGTGGTCGGTCGCGGCCGGGGGCGGGGTCGCTGAGGGGTGACCAGACGAGGAGCCGAGCGCGGCCTGCGGTGCGGTGTCGTCCTGGGAGAGATCAGGCGAACCCTGGTTGCGGGCATCGTCGCCCTCCGAGAACGGGTGCCACTCGTTGGTCATGGCTCCACCTTGCGCCTTGATCCTGAGAGCGCGCTTGGAGCGGTCTACGACACCGGTGAAACTGCTGCGCCGGTTTCCTGTGCGGCCGCAGCCGCGTCGTCGCTCGCGGGCCGGGCGGAGCCCGGGACGACCAGGCGCAGCTCGGCGCCTCCGCTCGCGGCCCGGTGCGCGGTGGCGGTGCCGCCGTGGCGCTCGGCCACCGAGCGCACGATCGACAGGCCCAGTCCCGAGCCGGGCATCGAGCGCGACTCGGTGGAGCGGTAGAAGCGCTCGAAGACGTGCGGCAGGTCGGAGTCGGCGATGCCCGGCCCCTCGTCGCTGACCACCAGCGTCCCGTCCGCGAGCCGGACGGTGACGGTGCCCGCCTCGGGGCTCCACTTCGCGGCGTTGTCGAGCAGGTTGGTGACCGCCCGCTCCAGCGCCGCGGCGTCGCCGGTGACCCACCAGGGCTCCGCTTCGACGTCGAAGCGGACGCCGGGCGCTCGGCGCCGCACCCGGGTGACGGCGTTGTCGAGGATCTCCGAGAGCTCCACCGACTGCGGCTCGGCCGAGACGGGCTCGTCGCGGGCGAGCTCGACGAGGTCGCCGATGAGCGTGGTGAGCTCGGCGATCTGGGCCTGCACGTCGTCGAGCATCTCGGCGCGCGACTGCGCGGTGAGCCGGTCGGAGCCCGCGGCCTGGGCCAGCAGCTCGATGTTGGTGCGCAGCGAGGTGAGCGGCGTCCGCAGCTCGTGGCCGGCGTCGGCGACCAGCTGCCGCTGCCGGTCGCGGCTGGCCGAGAGCGAGCCCAGCATGGCGTTGAAGGCCGTGGCGAGCCGGGCGATCTCGTCGTTGCCGTCCACCGGGATGGGTTCCAGCTTCTCGGTCTGCGCGATGTTCTCGGCCGCCTCCGTGAGCCGGCGCACCGGGCGCAGCCCGTTGCGGGCCACGCCCCAGCCGGCCAGCCCGGCGAGGATCACCCCGGCCAGGCCGAAGAACAGCGCGACCAGCCCGAGCCGGCCGAGCATCTTGTCGGTCGGCTCCAACGACTGGGACAGCACGATGGCCGTGCCGCGTGTTTCCCCGGGCACCGCCACCATCCGGTAGCGCTGGCCGTCGGCACTCACCGTGCGGCAGGAGTAACCCCGGTGCCGCGCAGCCACGTTCGCCTCGACGGTACCGGCCCGCAGGTCGCGGTTGCCGATGACGAAGATCTGCTTGCCGATGGCGAGGTCGATGTAGATCAGCCGGGTGTCCGAAGCGCTGGCCAGGACCGCGGAGACCTGGCTCTGGTTCAGGTCGGCGGCCTGGCTGACGACCTGGGCCCGGTGGCGCAGCGTGTCGTCCAGGGTGCGGATCGACTGGGTGCGGACGGTGACGTAGGAGGCCAGCGAGACCACCGTGACGGTGACGCCGACCGCGATGGCGGTGAGCAGCGTGACCCGGCTGGCCAGCGACCGGCGGTAGTGCCAGGTGCCGGTCAGGCTCATCGGCCCGCGCTCACGAGCCCGACTCCGTGCGCAGCACGTAGCCGACCCCGCGCACGGTGTGCAGCAGCCGCGGCTCGCCGTCGGCCTCGAGCTTGCGGCGCACGTAGCCGACGTAGACCTCGAGGCTGTTGGCGGTGGTGGGGAAGTCGAAGCCCCACACCTCCTCGAGGATGAACGAGCGGTCCAGCACCCGGCGCGGGCGGCGCAAGAAGAGCTCCAGCAGCGTGAACTCGGTGCGCGTGAGCTCGATCTGCCGCTCGCCACGGCGGACCTCGCGGGTGGCCAGGTCCATCGACAGATCGGCGTAGGCCAGCGTCTCGTCGTCGTCCTCGCCGCTCTGGCTGGTGCGGCGCAGCAGCGCCCGCAGCCGGGCCAGCAGCTCCTCGAGGGCGAACGGCTTGGTCAGGTAGTCGTCGGCGCCGGCGTCGAGGCCCTCCACCCGGTCGCCGACCGCATCGCGGGCGGTGAGCACCAGGATCGGCACGTCGTTGCCGGCCCCGCGCAGCGCTCGCGTGGTCTCGATGCCGTCGAGCCGCGGCATCATCACGTCCATCACGACCGCGTCGGGTTTGAGGGTGCCGATGCCGGCCAGCGCGGCGGCACCGTCCTCGGCGACGCTGACCTGGTAGCCGTTGAACTCCAGCGATCGGCGCAGCGACTCGCGGACGGCGCGGTCGTCGTCGACGACGAGCACGAGCGGATGCTCCTCGGTGGCGGCCTGCTGTGACACGCCCCTCAGCCTGCCACGACTGGCTGAGCGCCGTCTGAGAGCAGCATGGAAGCTCAGCTGTGGCGTGCGGTGCGGTGACCCAGCGTGCCGGCCAGGGTCGCGAGCGCGCCGACGGCGATGATCGCGGTCAGCGTCCAGGCCCGCGTCGGGTCGACCTGGTAGGTGCTGCGGCTGAGCGGGAACCGCACGACGACCTCGGCCACCAGGGCCAGCGGTACGGCGAGCCGGGCCAGGGTGCCGACCAGCCCGCGGTCGCGGGCGACCTGACCGAGCATGCTCAAGAAAGGCCCGATGGTGACCGCGGCCAGCAGGTAGATCGAGAAGACACCCGCGAGGCTCGAGACGCCGAGCCGCTCGTGGTCGACGAAGAGCGCGACGTAGCCGGTGTAGCCGACCACCGCGGCGATCAGGAGCAGCGGACCGGCCAGCAGACCGTTGCGGCGCCGGGCCAAGAAGGCGCCGGCGAGCACGGCGGCTGCGGCGTACATCGATCCCAGGTGGGTGGCGATGGTCAGGACGCTGCCCAGCGTGGTCGGGGTGGTCACTCCGGTCGCGGCGTCGCCCAGGGCGGCCAGCAGCCCCAGACCCAGCCCCAGGAGGAGCACGATGACCCACCGCATATCGCTCAAGGTAAGGACGGCGGTGCGTTCTGTCCGGATTTTGCGGCAACTCCGCCGCAGTGGATCAACCCAGGAACGCCCGCGCCGCCGCGCCTGCCCGGGCGCCGTAGGACGACCCGAACTGGCAGGCGTGTACCAGCAGCGGGAACAGCTGGTGCAGCCCGATGCGGTCCTGCCAGCCCTCGGCGAGCGGGCTGACCTCCTGGTAGGCCTCGAGCAGCCGCGGCAGCTGGGGCAGGCCGAACAGCGAGAGCATCGCCAGGTCGGTCTCGCGGTGGCCGCCGTACGCCGCGGGGTCGACCAGGTGGGCCGCTCCCTCGCGGGCGAAGACCACGTTGCCGCTCCACAGGTCGCCGTGCAGGCGGGCCGGCGGCTCGGCGGGTCCGGCGACCTCGGTCAGCCGGCGCACGCACAGCTCCACGTCGGCGGCGTCGGTCGGGGCGATCTGCTGGCGGTCGACCGCCAGCTTGAGGTAGGGCAGCACCCGCTTGGTGGCGTAGAACTCCGGCCAGTCCGTCGCTGAACCGTTGGGCATCGGCAGCCGGCCGATGAACCCGTCGTGCGGGCCGCCGAAGCCCGGTGCGCCGACGGCGTGCACCGCGGCGAGCGTGCGCCCCAGCGAGGCGGCCGCCTCGGGGGTGGCGCGGCCTGGTTCGACCCAGGCCAGGATCAGGCAGTCCTCGTCGACCGCCAGCACCTCGGGCACCGGCGCGCCCGCCTCGGCCAGCCAGCCCAGTCCCTCGGCCTCGGTCGGGAAGAACCCCTCCGGCGCGTGGGCTCGCGTCTTCACCACCGCCGTACGGCCGTCGGAGAGCCGGGTCTTGGTGGTCGTGCAGACGTCGCCGCCGGCGACCGGCGACGTCGAGACCACCGAGACGCCGAGCAGTCGCTCGACGCGCTGCGCCAGGGTCGGCATGGTGGCCACGCCGTCGATTGTGGCCGCACGGGCCTCGACAGGCCAGGTCGGACCGTCTCGGTCAGCCCGGCTCGGACCGGTTCACACCGGTCTCCTCGGTGCTGTCCTCGCCCGAGCGCAGCCCGCGCAGCAGGGCCAGCAGGGTCCGGTTCACCGGCACCTCGACGCCATGGGCGTCGGCCGTGGCCACGACCACGCCGGTGAGCTCCTCGTGCTCCAGGCGGCGTCCGGCGAGCCGGTCGTAGAGCATCGAGGAGCCGGTGTCGGGAGGCAGCCCGTCGAACATCGCGAACACCGCCTCGACGTCGTCGGGACCCAGGTCGGCGCCGGCCGCCCGCCCGACGGCCACCACCTCCTCCAGCACCGAGCGGGCCATCGCCCGAACGCTGGGATCGGCGAAGACCCGCAGGCGGGCCAGCGTCAGCGCGCAGATCGGGTTGCCGGCGGCGTTGCGCAACAGCTTGCGCCAGGCCTCGGTCCGGAAGTCCTCACTGGTCCTCACGTCGAGCCGGCCGTCGCCGGTCGCCGCCACCGCGCGGGCGGCCGTCCGGCCCGGGGGCACGAGCAGCCGGCGGCCGGCGTCGTGGCGCACGTGGCCGGGCTCCACGCGCTCGGCGGCGATGTAGGCCACCGCGGGCAGCACCTGGTTCGCGGGCACCAGACCGGCGAGCCGGTCGGCATGGTCGACGCCGTTCTGCACCACGACCACCACCGTCTCCTCTGCGACCAGCGCGCGCAGCCAGTCCGCGGCGCCGGCGGTGTCGTAGGCCTTGGTGGTCAGCCAGACCACGTCGACGACGCCGACCTCGCCGGGGTCGTAGACGACGGGCACCGCCACGGTGCGGGTGCCGGCGCGGTCGGTGATGCGGACCTCGGGCACCTCGCTGCGGGCGCACAGCACCGTGCTGCCGGCGCCCTCGTGGAGCCAGCCGGCGACCAGGCAGCCCAGCGAGCCCGCTCCGATCACCGCGCTGGTCATGGGCTGCTCCCTGGGCTCCCCACCCGAGGTCATCGCCCCAGGAACGCGAGCAGCCGCTCGCCGGCGTCGGCGCTGTCGGTCGGGCGGGCCGGGGCGAAGCGGCGGCCGCGATCGCCCGCGGCGACGACGTCGGCGGCCACCTCGAGCAGCGCGTCGGCCAGCGCGCTCGGCAGCGGGTGGTCGCGCCCGCAGGCGGTGGCGACGTCCCAACCGTGCACGGCGATCTCCAAAGCGCCGACGCCGGCCAGCACCCCGGCCTCGAGCCGGCCGTCGCCGATCCGGACGGGCTCGTCGCCGTAGCGGGCGCGCCACGCCGCCAGCAGCGCGCAGGCCCGCTGCCGCAGCCGCTCGACCAGCCGGTCGAGCTCGGGGGCGGGAGGCACCGGACCGAGGTCGATCTCGCCGACCAGCGCGGCCTCGGTGAAGGCGGCCAAGGCGTCGTCCATATGGTCCAGGAGGTCGCGCAGCGTCCAGGCGGCGCACGGGGTCGGCGCGTCGAGGTGCTCGGGGCCGATGCCGGCCAGCGCCAGGCTGGTGTAGTCGATGGCGTGCTCCAGCAGCGCCACCGACCTCACGCCGGTGGTCGTGCTCATCGGCTCAGCTCCCGGACGGTCGGTAGCCGGCCGGCAGCGAGGCCGGCAGACCGAACGTCTCGAACAGTCGTGGGTCGAAGAACGCCGCCACGTGGGAGACGCGGTCGACCCCGTCGTCGTCCTCGACGGTGAGGACCTGCAGGTGGAACGGCGTGAAGCTGCCGTCGGGCTGGCGCATGTAGAGACCGAAGGCCGGCTGTCCGTTGGCGATCGTCTCGATCATCGGCATGTCGTGGGTGCCGCCGGGGCACTGGCCGGCGATGAGGCGGCCGATGTTCTCGTTGCCGGCGTACCAGCCGGTGAACGGCGGCATCTCCCAGACCGCGTCGGCCCTGAGCAGCGAGACGATGGTGGCGACGTCCTTGTCCCAGAAGGCCGTCACGTAGCGGTCGAGCAGCTCGCGGTGGCCGGCGTCGAGAGTGGACTCGGAGACGGTGTCGACGCTGAGCCCGGCCTGCTCGAGCTGGGCGTGGGCGCGTTGCAGGGCGCTGTTGACCGCGGCGGTCGTGGTGTCGAGCGCCTCGGCCACCTCCTTGGCCTGCCAGCGCAGGACGTCGCGCAGCACGAGCACCGCGCGCTGCCGGGCGGGCAGGTGCTGCAGCGCGGCCACGAACGCCAGGCGCACGGAGTCGCGCGCTGCGACCACCTGCCCGGGGTCGGTGCCGGCGTCGGCGTCGACCATCGTGTCGGGGATCGGCTCCAGCCAGGGCACCTCGCCGGCCTCGACCAGCTCGTCGGAGGCCGCCGAGCCCGGCGCACCCAGCCCGGTGGGCAGGGGTCGCCGGTCCTTGCCCTCCAGGTTCGTCAGGCAGACGTTGGTGGCGATGCGGTGCAGCCAGGTGCGCACCGAGGAGCGGCCCTCGAAGCGGTCGTAGGCCTTCCACGCGCGCAGGTAGGTCTCCTGGGCGAGGTCCTCGGCCTCGTAGACCGAGCCGGTCATCCGGTAGCAGTGCGCCACGAGCTCGCGGCGGTACTGCGCGACCAGCGAGTCGAACTCGGCGCTGGTGGGCACCTCCGTCCGCTGGACCGGTACGTCGGCGGTGCTGGTCGGTGTGGGCATGTGCGCCTCCCGGTGCTCGTTCGCAGCCTACAAACCCGACTGACCGCCCGGCAGGGTCGAACTCATCGCTACCTCGCTCACGATCTGCTCACAGGTGCGCTCGACCATCGCCAGCACCTCCGCGAACCCTTCGTCGCCGCCGAAGTAGGGGTCGGGGACGTCGCCGGGTCCTCCCGCGTCCCGGACCGGGTCGAGCTCGCGGAAGAGCCGGACGTCGGCCTCGGGCAGCAGGGCGCGGACGTCGGCCAGGTTCGTGGCGTCCATCGCCAGCAGCAGGTCGCGGTCGGCCCAGTCGGCGTCGAGCTGACGCGCGCGGTGGCGGTCGGGGTCGTAGCCGGCGGCACGCAGCGTCGCCGCCGCGCGGTGGTCCATCGGGTCGCCGACGTGCCAGCCGCCGGTGCCGCAGCTGGACACCTCGACCGCGTCGGTCAGGCCCGCCTCGACCAGCTGGTGCTCGAGCACGACGTGCGCCATCGGGGAGCGGCAGATGTTGCCCAGGCAGACCAGCGCGATGCGGTAGGGGCGCGGAGGATCAGTCGCGGTCACGACGACCGACCGTGGCCTCGAAGGCGGCGAGCACGACGGAGATGACGACCCCGCCGGCTACTGCCGTCCAGAACCCGGAGACGTGGAAGTCCAGCCCGATGCCGCCGGCGATGGCGCTGGTCAGGCCCAGCATCGCGGCGTTGATGACCAGCAGCAGCAGGCCGAGGGTGAGCAGGATGAAGGGGAAGGTCACGAACTTCACGACCGGCTTCACCACGGCCGTCACGACGCCGAAGATCAGGCCCACCACGATCAGGGTCGCCACCCGGTTCTCCCCCGACGAGGCGAGGGTGATGCCGGTGAACAGCCACGCGGCGGCGCCGACCGCGAGCACGTTGGCCAGCAGCCACAGCACGAAACGCATGGGGTCAGGTTAGGGCGGCGGCCATGGAGGTCTCCCCGTCGGCGAGGTGGCGCACCAGCTCGTCGGCGGCGTCGTCGGTGCGGCCGGCCTCGAGCAGGTCGACGAGCAGGGCGTGGGAGGCGACCTGCTCGGTGGCGTTGCGCCGGGTGCGGTCGACCTTGGCCAGCGCCAGCCGGATCTCGCCGGCCAGCGCGTCGGCGGCCGCCACCAGCCGCTCGGAGCCGGTGAGTCCGACGAAGGCCCGGTGGATGGCCAGGTGGGCCTGGTTCCAGGCGGCCGTGGTGAAGTCGGTGCTCGCCAGCTCGGCGTACGCGGCGAGAGCGTCGCGCACGGCCTGGCGGTCGGTCTCGGCGGCCTCGGCCCAGCGGCGTACGCCGGCGACCTCGAGCACCGTGCGCGCCCGGGTGACGTCGTGGATGACGCCTGGGTCGGGGGTGCTGACCGCGACCCCCTTGTTCGCGACGCGCACGGCGAGGCCGTCGGCGACCAGCGACCCCAGGGCCTCGCGCACCGTCGAACGGGCGACGCCGAGGGAGTCGGCCAGCGCGACCTCCCGCAGCGGCGTCCCCGGCTCGAGCTCGCCGTCGAACAGGGCGCGGCGCAGCTCGGCCGCGATCTTGTCGACCGTCGTCTCCGGGTCGAGGGAGAGGTGCGAGAACGAGGACACGTCGAGCATTGTCGACTATGCTGAAGATTGTTCGACAATCCGACGATTCGTGGAGGTGGACGATGGGCGAGCAGCTGGCGTGGGGACGGGACTACCTGATGGTGGCGCCCGATCACTTCCGCATCGACTATGCGATCAACCCGTTCATGGACACCGCGGTGCAGCCCGACCCGGTCCGCTCGCGCGACCAGGCCCACGCCCTGGCCGCGGCCATCGAGTCGGCCGGCGGGTCGGTGCGGTGGCTCGCGCAGCGACCCGACAGCCCCGACATGGTCTACGCGATGAACCTGGGCCTGGTGGTGGGCGAGCGTGCCGTCGTCTCCCACATGCGCTACCCCGAGCGTCGCGCCGAGGCCCGGTTCCGCAGCGCCGTGGTTCGCCGAGCACGGCTTCGCGCCGGTGACGGTGGGCCGCGACGGCGTCGGCCCGCACCTGGAGGCCGGCGACGCCTTCTGCTGGCGCGGCGACCTGGTCGTCGGCTTCGGGCCGCGCACCGAGGAGCTCGCGCTCAAGCACCTGGCCACCGAGCTCGACGTCCGGGTGCGGGGCCTGCGGATCGTGCACCCCGGCATGTACCATCTCGACCTGGCCTTCTGCCCGCTCGACGCCACCCACGCGATGGTGGCCCCGAGTGCCTTCGACGACGCCTCCGCGCGCGCCCTGCTCGACCTGGTGCCCCACCCGCTCGTGCTCGACGAGGCCGAGGCGATGACCTTCGTGGCCAACTCGGTGGTCGTCGGCCGCACCGTCATCGCGCCGGCCTGCCCGCCCCGGGTCCGCCGGGCCCTGGAGGCCCGGGGCTTCGCCGTCGTGGTGGTCGACGTATCGGAGTTCCTCCTCGGCGGGGGTGCCGTGCGGTGCCTGACCAACCCCCTCGACGTCGTCGCGCGGCGGGATCTGGTCGTCGTGCCGGGGGGAGAGGTCGTGATGTGGGGGTGATGAATCGGGCGGCGGGTGCGTGAATCCGGTCGATTCGCGGGCAGCTGGTCCGGGTTCGTCCCCCGGTTTCACCCGCCGGCCGGTGAAACCGGGCTCGCCCCGCCAACCCCTAGAGTCGACCCGGTGACCACCCCACCGCGCCCCCGCCAGGTCATCGCCGACCTGCCGGCGTACGTCCCGGGCCGGCCGCCGGCGGCGAGGCCGGGGGTGAGGACCTACAAGCTGTCCTCCAACGAGAACCCGTACCCGCCGCTGCCGGGCATCGAGAAGGCCGCCACCGAGGCGCTGGGCACGCTCAACCGCTACCCCGACATGGGCTGCACCGCGCTCTACGCCGCGCTGGCCGACCGGCTCGGCGTGGGTGCCGACGAGCTGGCCGCGGGCACGGGGAGCGTCGCGGTGCTCTACCACCTGCTGCAGGCCTACTGCGATCCCGGCGACGAGGTCGTCCACGCGTGGCGGTCCTTCGAGGCGTACCCGATCGCGGTCACGGTCACCGGGGCGCGCAGCGTGCGGGTGCCGCTGACCTCGGGTGCCGAGCACGACGTGGCGGCGATGGCCGCGGCGGTCACCGACCGCACCAAGGTCGTCGTGGTCTGTACGCCCAACAACCCGACCGGGCCGGCGCTCACCCACGACGAGCTCACCTGGCTGGTCGAGCGGGTGCCCGAGCACGTGCTGGTCGTCGTCGACGAGGCCTACCGCGAGTTCGTCCGGCTGCCCAGTGCGGCCGACGGGCTCGCCCTGCAGCGCACGCGGGCCAACGTCGTCGTGATGCGCACCCTCGCCAAGGCCTACGGGCTGGCCGGGCTGCGCGTGGGGTACGCCGTCGCGCACCCCGAGGTGGCGGCGGCGGTGCGTGCCTGCGCGCTGCCGTTCGGCGTCAGCTCGGTGGCCCAGGCCGCGGCGATCGCAGCGCTTGACCACGAACCCGAGCTGATGGAGCGGGTCGAGGCCATCGTCGCGGAGCGCGACCGCGTGCTCGCCACCCTGCGCGCGCAGGGCTGGGCCGTGCCCGACACCCAGGCCAACTTCGTCTGGCTGCCGCTGGGGGAGCGCACCCCGGCGTTCGCGGCGGCCGCCGAGGAGGCCGGCGTCGTGGTGCGACCGTTCCCGGAGGGCGCGCGGGTGAGCATCGGCGAGCCGGCCGGCAACGACGTGCTGCTCGACGTCGCCGCCCGCTTCGGACCCGTGTGACATCCCGGTAACGCTCGTCCGTCAGGCTGTCGCCATGTCCGTGAAGGTCGCACTGGAGCACCGCACGACGTATTCCTTCGCCGAGCCGGTCACCGTGCACCCGCACGTGGTGCGGCTGCGGCCGGCCCCGCACACGCGGACCCCGATCGAGGCGTACTCGCTGCAGATCGAGCCCGCCGACCACTTCGTGAACTGGCAGCAGGACCCGTTCGGCAACTGGCAGGCGCGGCTGGTCTTCCCCGAGAAGGTCAGCCGGCTCGACATCACCGTCGGCCTGGTGGCCGACCTGGTGGTGGTCAACCCCTTCGACTTCTTCATCGAGGAGTCCGCCGAGCTGGTGCCGTTCGGCTACGACGAGCAGCTCGCCGCCGACCTGGCGCCGTACCTGCGTCCGGTCGAGGTTGCTGCCCAGGCCGACGCCTTCCGGCGCTCGCTGCCCGAGCCCCACGAGGAGCCCACCGTCGGCTTCCTGGTGCGCCTCAACCAGGCGGTCCACGACGCGGTGGCCTATGAGATCCGGCTCGAGACCGGCGTCCAGACCCCCGACGAGACGCTGGCCCGCGGCATCGGCTCGTGCCGCGACAGCGCCTGGCTGCTGGTGGCGCTGCTGCGCCAGTACGGGCTGGCCGCGCGGTTCGTCTCGGGCTACCTGGTGCAGCTGGTCGCCGACCAGGCCAGCCTCGAGGGTCCCAGCGGCCCGAGCGCGGACTTCACCGACCTGCACGCGTGGGCGGAGGTCTTCGTGCCCGGCGCGGGCTGGGTCGGCCTGGATCCCACCAGCGCACTGTTCGCCGGCGAGGGCCACATCCCGCTCAGCGCGACCCCGCACCCTTCCTCCGCGGCGCCGATCACCGGTGCCACCGACCCGGTCGAGGTCGGCTTCGCCTTCCACAACCAGGTGCGCCGCGTGCACGAGGACCCGCGCGTCACGCTGCCCTACACCGACGAGGAGTGGACGCGCATCGACGCCCTCGGCGGGGCCGTCGACCAGCGCCTGGAGCGCGGCGACGTCCGACTCACCATGGGCGGCGAGCCGACCTTCGTCGCGCTGGACGCCACCGACGCGCAGTGGAGCACGGCGGCCGACGGCGAGGAGAAGCGGCGCCTGGCCGGCGAGCTGGCCGAGCGGCTGCAGGCGCTCTACGCCGTCGGCGGCGCGGTGCACCGCGGGCAGGGCAAGTGGTACCCCGGCGAGCCCCTGCCTCGCTGGCAGATTGCCCTGCAGTGGCGCACCGACGGCGAGCCGCTCTGGCACGACCCGGCGCTGCTGGCCGACCCGTGGGGCGAGGAGGCGGAGAAGGTCGACGCCGAGGGCCTCGCCCGCGAGCTGACCCGGGTGCTGGGGCTGCCCGAGGAGCAGCTGCTGGCGGCCTACGAGGACCCGCTCGCGGTCATCGCCGCCGACGTCCGCCGTCCCGAGGGCGAGCGCCCCGGGGCCGAGCCCGACGGCGTCGCCGCCCTCGCTGCTCTCGATGCCGGCGTCACCGAGCCGGCCGGCTGGGTGCTGCCGGTCGTCACCGGCGAGGAATGGCGCTCGCCCGCGTGGACGTTCCGGCGCGGCCGGCTGGTGCTCACCGGCGGCACCTCCGCGGTCGGGCTGCGGCTGCCGCTGGACGCCGTCTCGTGGGAGGACCCCGAGGCGCCCGGCGAGCCGTCGTACCTCGAGGCCGGTCCGCCACTCGCGCCCCAGGTTCCCCAGGTGAGCGTGGTGGACCCACGCGGCGAGGCGACCACCGCGCTCGCCGTCGAGGAGCGCGACGGCCACTGCTTCGTCTTCCTGCCGCCCACCGAGCGGCTCGAGGACTACGCCGCGCTGCTGGCCGCCGTGGAGAGCGCGGCTGCGGCGATGGGGCAGCCGGTGGTGCTGGAGGGCTACGGCCCGCCGCCCGACAGCCGGCTCACCCAGCTCGTGGTCACCCCCGACCCGGGCGTGGTCGAGGTCAACGTGCAGCCCACGCGGAGCTGGGCCGAGCAGCGCGACCTGACCGAGACGCTCTACGAGGCGGCGCGGCAGGTCCGGCTGACCACCGAGAAGTTCGACGTCGACGGCACCCACACCGGCACCGGCGGCGGCAACCACCTCACGCTCGGCGGCCGCCAGCCCGTCGACTCGCCGCTGCTGCGCCGCCCCGACCTGCTGGTCAGCATGCTGACCTACTGGCAGCGGCACCCCTCGCTGTCGTACCTGTTCTCGGGCCGCTTCATCGGCCCGACCAGCCAGGCGCCGCGGTTCGACGAGGGCCGGCCGGAGCAGACGTACGAGATGGAGATCGCGTTCGCCGAGATCGACCGGCTGACCGCGGGCGAGGCCGCGCCGCGACCGTGGCTGGTCGACCGCGCGCTGCGCCACCTGCTCACCGACCTGACCGGCAACACGCACCGCGCCGAGTTCTGCATCGACAAGATGTACAGCCCCGACTCCTCCCGCGGCCGTCTCGGGCTGCTGGAGCTGCGCGGCTTCGAGATGCCGCCGCACCCGCGCATGGGGCTGCTGCAGGCGCTGCTGGTGCGCTCGCTGGTCGCGATGTTCTGGGAGCAGCCCTACCGGGCGCCGCTGGTGCGCTGGGGCACCGCGCTGCACGAGGACTTCCTCCTGCCGCAGGGCTGCCTGCGCGACGTGGGCCAGGTGGTGGCCGACCTGCGAGCGCACGGCATCGACTTCGAGGAGAGCTGGCTCGACCCGTTCACCGAGTTCCGGTTCCCGCGCATCGGGCTGGCGCAGGCCGGCGAGGTGGAGCTGGAGCTGCGCCACGCCATCGAGCCGTGGCACGTGCTCGGCGAGGAGGCCGCCGCGGGCGGCACCGCCCGGTACGTCGACTCCTCGGTCGAGCGGATCCAGGTGCTGGTGCGCGGGTTCGACCCCCACCGGCACCTGGTGACCTGTCAGGGTGTGCCGGTGCCCCTGCAGCCCTCCGGCAGCCCGGGGGAGGCCTACGCCGGCGTCCGGTTCCGCGCCTGGCAGCCGTGGTCGGCGCTGCACCCCAGCATCGAGCCGCACACGCCGCTGCACGTCGACGTCGTCGACGTGGCCGCGGCCACCTCGCTGGGCGGCGCGACCTACCACGTCGTGCACCCGGGTGGACGCGCCTACGAGACGCCGCCGGTCAACGCCCAGGAGGCCGAGGCTCGCCGCGGCGCCCGGTTCGAGCCGCGCGGCCACACCCCCGGCCGGCTCGACGTCGCCGCGATGCGCGAGGCCGGGCGTCGGGCTCGGAGCCAGGAGTACCCGCACACGCTGGACCTGCGGCGCTCCCCATGACAGTCCTGCGCGAGTACGCGGCTCGCGTCGGGCAGCCCGAGCTGGGGGCGATCAGCCGGTTCGACGAGATGGTCGGGCCCGACGGCGCGCTGCGGCCGGCCTGGAAGGGCCTGGCCGAGGTCGCCATCGGCCTGACACCCGACGACCTGCGGCGCGTGGAGAGCGAGATCGTGCGCTCGCTGGCCGACGACGGCGTCACCTACAACCGTGACGGCCGCCGCGCCCAGCCGTGGCGGCTGGACCCGCTGCCACTGGTCATCGAGGCGGCGGAGTGGGAGCGGCTCGAGGTCGGCCTGGCCCAGCGCGCCGAGCTGCTCAACGCGATCCTGGTCGACCTCTACGGCGAGCAGCGGTTGCTCTCCTCGGGGGTGCTGCCGCCCGCGGCGGTGTTCGGGCACCCGGGCTTCGTGCGCCTGGTCGCCCGGCGCTCGGCCGGGGGCACCCAGCCGCTCACCGTGGCCGCCCACGACCTCGGCCGTACCGCCGACGGACGCTGGACCGTGCTCGGCGACCGCGCCCAGGCCCCCTCGGGCATCGGCTACGCGATGGAGAACCGGCGGGTCATCTCCCGCGTGCTGCCCGAGCTCTACCGCGAGGCGTCGCTGCACCGGATGGGCCCGTTCTACGCCGCACTGCGCTCGGCGCTGATCCAGGCCGCACCGGTCGACGAGTCGCAGGCGCGGGTGGTCGTGCTCTCTCCCGGGTCGCACTCCGAGACGGCCTTCGACCAGGCCTTCGTCGCCGCGCACCTCGGCTTCAGCCTGGTGGAGGGCTCCGACCTGGTCGTCCGCGACGGCTGCGTGTGGCTGCGGGGAGTCGACCGGCCCGAGCGGGTGCACGTCATCCTGCGCCGCGTCGACGCCGCGTTCAGCGACCCGCTGGAGCTGCGCGGCGACTCCCAGCTCGGCGTCGCGGGGCTGGCCGAGGCGTGCCGCCGGGGCACCGTGCGGGTCGTGAACGGGCTGGGGGCCGGGGTGCTGGAGAACCCCGCGCTGCTGCCCTACCAGGGTGCGATGTGCCGACTGCTTCTCGACGAGGAGCCGATCCTGCCCACGGTGCTGACCTGGTGGGGAGGCGAGGCGGCCGGGCTCGACGTGCTGCTCAGCCACGCGGAGCGGCTGGTGGTGCGACGCATCGACGGTGGCCGGCCGCTGAACGGCCCGGTGGACCAGGTCCGCGCCCAGGTGCTCGCGGCGCCGCACCGCTACGTCGGCCAGGAGCGGCTGCTGCTCTCGCAGGCACCCGTGGCCGGCCGGGCCGGGATCCGCCCCTCGCCGGTCTCGGTGCGTACCTTCACCCTGCACACGGGCGGCGCCTACCGGCCGCTGCTCGGCGGGCTGGGCAGCGTCGTCGGGGAGGACGGCCTCTCGCGCTCCAGCAAGGACGTCTGGGTGCTCAAGCGCGGCAGCGCCGACCCGGACCAGGGGCTGCGCGAACCGATGCCGATCTCCACCCTGCGGGCGGTCGAGGCCAGCGTGCCGCGCGTGCTCGACGACATGTTCTGGCTGGGCCGCACCGCCGAACGGGTCGAGGCGATGCTGCGGCTGGTGATCGTCGTCCACGCGCTGTCGGAGAACACCGCCTCCGACGCCGATCGGTTCTGCGCGCAGGTGATGCACCAGGTGGTGAACCGGCTGGCGGGCACGGCCAGCGAGGAGCTGGACAGCGACCTGCGGTCGGTGCTGCTCGACGTCCGCCGCGACGGCGGGGTGGCGCAGGCCGTCGCGACGATGCGCGACACCGCGCAGTCGGTGCGCGACCAGCTCTCGCCCGACGTCTGGCGCACCTTCGGCGTGCACGACCGGGCCGTGGGACTGCTGGTGGAGTCGCCGCACCCGCACCAGGTGGCCGAGTCGGCCGGGCGGATGCTGACCGCGGTGCTGGCGCTGGACGGCGTCGTGGCCAACATGATGCGCGACCCCGGCTGGCACCTCATCGCGCTCGGTCGCAGCCTGGAGCGCGCCCTGCAGCTGTGCTTCCTGCTGCAGGGCACCACCATCGAGCGGCGCGGGCTCGATGTCGACCGCCGCGTGCTCGATGCCGCGCTCGCCGTGGCCGAGTCGGCGGTGACCCACCGGCGCCGCTACCGCGGCCACGTCCGTCCGCGCACCGTGCTCGACCTGCTGCTGCTCGACGACCTCAACCCGCGCTCGCTGCGCTTCACGCTGCGCAGCGCGGCCGACCACCTGGCCGCGCTGCCCCGCTCCACCGGCACCAGCCGCCCCGAGCGCCGTCTCGCCGGGCTGCTCGAGCAGGTCGAGGAGGTCGACAGCGCCTCGCTCGTCGCGATCGGCGGCGCCTCCCGGCCGAACCTGCGGCGGTTCCTCGAGGCCACCGTCGTCTCGCTGCAGCAGCTGGCCGACTCGGTGGTGGAGCTGCACGCCACCAGCGGCCCCGCTCCGCGACCCTTCACCGGCCTCCTGGTCGAGCCATGACCCGCTGGCAGATCTCCCACCGCACCACCTACGCCTACGACGACGAGGTGACCGACTCCTACGGCGTCGTCTACGTGACCCCGCGGACGCTGCCCTGGCAGCAGGTCCACGAGACCGGTCTCGTCGTCGACCCGACGCCGGCCGACCTGGCCGAGGACCTCGACTACTACGGCAACACCTGCGGCTTCTTCCAGGTCACCCGGCCCCATCGCGAGCTCGGCGTCCACGCCACGGCCGTCGTCGACGTCGTCGCCCCCGTCTACGACCAGGACGCACTCGCCGCTCCCTGGGAGCAGGGCCGACCCGACGCGGCGGCCTGGCGGTCGGTCGACTTCACGATGGCCTCCTCGATGGTCGCGCTCACCCCCGACGCCACCGCGTACGCCGCCCGCTCGCTGCTGCCCGGCCGCCCGATCGGCGAGGCCGTCACCGACCTGGTGCACCGCGTGCACGGCGACTTCGAGTACCGGCAGGGCGCCACCACCGTCACCAGCACCGTCGAGGACGTCCTCGCCGAGCGCGCCGGGGTGTGCCAGGACTTCGCCCACCTGCTCATCGCCGGTCTGCGCGGCCACGGCCTGGCCGTGCGCTACGTCAGCGGCTACCTGGCCACCACGCCGGCCCCCGGCCAGGATCGGGTCGTCGGCGCCGACGCCAGCCACGCCTGGGCCGCCGTCCGCCTGCCGGGTGCGGCCGATCAGTGGCTGGCCGTCGACCCCACCAACGACCAGTGGGTCGCCGACCGTCACGTCACCGTCGCCTGGGGCCGCGACTACGCCGACGTCCCCCCGGTCAAGGGCGTCATCTTCACCGAGGCCAAGAAGTCGACCATGACGGTGGCTGTGGACGTCGTGCCGGCGTAGGCGGCCCCCCTGCTCGTTCACCATGGTGGCATGGTGAACGGCCACCTCCCACGATGGAGGACCCGTGGGAAGTGGCAGTTCGCCGTGGGAAGCGGCGGCACGTTCGCACTCCACCCCCACGGGTAGGCCCATCTCTGACAGGCTCCACCCCCGTGAAGTCCTTCTCCTGCCGCGTGTGCGGCAACGCGCTCTACTTCGAGAACTCCGTCTGCGTCTCCTGCGGCACCTCGCTGGGGTTCTCCCGCGAGGAGAAGGCAATCGTCCCGGTCGACGATCAGGGCCAGTACGTCGACGCCGCCGGGCTGGTCTGGCACGTGTGCCGCAACCTCAACCTCTCCGGTTGCACCTGGCTCGCGCCCCTGGAGGGGGGTCAGTGCTTCGCCTGCGACCTGACCCGCACCCGCCCCAACGACGAGGACGCGAAGGGCATCGCGCAGTTCCACGAGGCCGAGGTGGCCAAGCGGCACCTGGTCGTCGAGCTCGACGTGCTCGGGCTGCCCATCCGGACCAAGGAGGAGGACCCCGAGCAGGGGCTGGCCTTCGACCTGCTCTCCAGTGTCGCCGAGAACGTCGTCATCGGCCACGAGGACGGCGTCATCACCATCGACCTGGCCGAGAGCGACGACGCCTACCGCGAAAAGGTGCGCGAGCAGCTGGCCGAGCCGTACCGCACGATGCTCGGCCACTTCCGCCACGAGGTCGGTCACTACTACGAGTGGCAGCTGGTCACCGGCGACTGGATCGAGAAGGCCCGAGACCTCTTCGGCGACGAGACCAAGGACTACCAGGCCGAGATCGACCGGCACTACAGCGAGGGGCCGCCGGAGGGCTGGCAGGAGAGCTACATCTCCGAGTACGCCACCATGCACCCCTTCGAGGACTTCGCGGAGAGCTGGGCGCACTTCCTGCACATCCGCGACACCGTGGACACCGCCGCGAGCTACGGCCTGACCAGCGTCCAGCCGGAGGCGTTCACCGAGTTCCACGACCTCGTCGCCGGCGTGTGGATCCCGCTGTCGACCGCGCTGAACCAGATCGAGCGCTCGATGGGCAAGAACGACCTCTACCCGTTCGTCATCCCGCCGCCGGTGTTGGCCAAGCTCGACTTCGTGGCCGAGCTGGTCCGCGCGTCGTCGGTCTGACCCAGAACCTCACCCGGAGCCTGACTCGGCGCCTGATCCGGGCGGCGGTCGAGCTCGCGCCAGCGTGGCTGCACCACGGGCAGCATGGTGGTGAGGAAGTACGCGCCGCCGACGACGAGCAGCGCGGGCGAGAGGCCGATCCCGGCCACGAGCACGCCGCCGAGCACGCCGCCCAGCGGCATCAGCGACCAGGCCATCGCGATGTTCATCGCGCTCACCCGGCCGACCAGCTCGGCCGGCGTGCGCTCGAAGAGCACCGCCCCGAGGATCGGGTTGAGGAATCCCGAGCCGAGCCCGCCCACCACGCAGACGGCGATGACCAGCCACAGCGGCACGTGCAGCGCCTGGACCACGAAGCGCGGCACGCCGCCGATGACGAAGCAGATCAGGTAGGTCCAGTAGCGCGGCAGCCGGTGGCCGATCGTCGCCGCCGCGGTCGAGCTCACGATGGCGGCCGCGGAGAACGTCGTCAGCACGATGCCGACGGCCGCCACGCCGTGACCGCTGTCGCGGGCCCACACCGGCAGCAGCACGCTGCTCCACGCGGCGTCGAGGAGATTGGTGACCGCCACCATCACCCCGATGCCCATCAGCACCTGGTCGCGTCGCATGAAGTCCCAGCCCGACCGCAGCTCGGCGACGTACCCGAGCCGCGGCCTCGCCTCGACCGGGCGCGCGCCGGGGTCGCGGCGCGTGAAGCCGAGCAGCAGCAGGGCCGAGAGTCCGAAGGAGAGCGCGTCGACGGCGACCGCGTTGGCCGCGCCGAGCGTGGCCACCAGGCCGGCGCCCACCCCGGCGCCGGCCAGTGAGGCCGTGCGCTCGACCGCACCCTCCAGCCCGGTGAGCCGCTCGGTGGGGACGTCGGTCTGGCGCACCAGCACGGGCATCATCGCGTGCTTGGCCGCCTCGCCCGGCCCGCGCAGCGCCCCGGCGAGCGCCACCAGCACCAGCAGCGCGCCGAAGTGGAGCAGGCCCAGGACGTGCAGCAGCGGGATCGCGCCCACGGCCAGGACGCTGAGCGCGTCGCAGGTGATCGCCACCCGGCGCGCACTGAGCCGGTCGGCGAGCGGGCCCGACAGCGCCTGGCACACCACCATCGGCAGCATCTCGGCGAACGCCGCGAGACCGGTGCGTGTGGCCGAGCCGGTGGTGGTGAGCACGAACCACGGCACGGCGATCATCGACACCCGGGTGCCCGTGGTGGAGACCGCCTGCGCGGCGAGGTAGCCGACCAGCGGCCGCCGGCTCATCGCAGCGTCCCGGGGCGCAGGTAGGTGTTGACGTTGACGACGAAACGCTGTGCCTCGGGGTCGTCCACGTCCTCGGGCCAGCCCGAGACCAGCTCGTGGATCGCCTCCGAGAGCTCCTTGGCGTGCGCCGCCGTGAGCCGCGGGTTCCAGTCGCTGAGGTCGAGCACCTGCTGCCAGGCCTCGGGCAGCGCCCGCGACTCGGCCAGCGCGCGCTGCAGGTTGTCGGCGTGGGTGATGGCGACGGCCTGGAGGTAGGCATCGGTGACGTCGCGCTCCTCCTCGCTCGCGTCGGGTGCGGTCGCGGTGTGGGTGGTCTGGTGGGCGGCCCTCCACCACCGCTCACGGCCGTTGCCGCGCTCGGTGTCCTCCACCACGAAGCCGTGGGCCGCCAGCTGGCGCAGGTGGTAGGAGGTGGCTCCGGTGTTGAGCCCGAGCCGACCGGCCAGCGAGGTCGCCGTAGCCGGGCCGCTGGTGCGCAGCAGCCCGAGCATCCGCAGTCGGCCGGGGTGGGCCAGGGCCCGCAGCTGCTCGGGTCCGGGAGTGACGACGGTGGTGGGCTCCATGGCGACACCCTAGACCGCAAAGACCTCTTTGCAAAGACTTCTTTGCAATGGGTGGTCGGTAGGGTCGAGGTATGCCCGAGGACTACACGCCCACCTACGTCGAGCAGGGCAAGGCCTTCGAGCGCGACACCGACTACATCCCCGACCGGATCACCTCGGGAGCCCGCGATCCCGGCGACCACCACAACAAGTCCGACGGCTCGGGTCGCGAGTACTGGCCGGTCGAGCCGGGCCGCTACCGACTGATCGTCGCGCGTGCCTGCCCCTGGGCCAACCGGGCCATCATCGTGCGCAGCCTGCTCGGCCTCGAGGACGTCATCTCGATGGGCCAGTGCGGTCCCACGCACGACTCGCGCAGCTGGACCTTCGACCTCGACCCGGGCGGCGTCGACCCCGTGCTGGGCTACGAGCGGCTGCAGCAGGCCTACTTCGCGCGCTTCCCCGACTACCCCAAGGGCATCACCGTGCCGGCGATGGTCGATGTCTCGACCAAGGCCGTCGTCACCAACGACTTCCCCTGGATCACCCACGACTTCTTCTTCGAGTGGCGCGAGTTCCACCGTCCCGACGCCCCGGACCTGTGGCCGGCCGAGTGTCGCGAGGAGATGGAGGAGGTGATGCGGCGGATCTACACCGAGGTCAACAACGGCGTCTACCGGTGCGGGTTCGCCGGCTCCCAGGAGGCCTACGACGACGCCTTCGAGCGGCTCTTCGCCGCGCTGGACTGGCTCGAGGAGCGGCTCGCGGAACGCCGCTTCCTGATGGGCGAGGACATCACCGAGGCCGACGTCCGGCTCTTCACCACCCTGGCCCGCTTCGACCCCGTCTACCACGGCCACTTCAAGACCAATCGGTCCAAGCTCGTCGAGCTGCCGCACCTGTGGCGCTACGCGCGCGAGCTGTACGCCATCCCGGCCTTCGGCGACTCGATCGACTTCGACCAGATCAAGGCGCACTACTACCGCGTGCACACCGACCTGAACCCCTCCGGCATCGTCCCCGACGGACCCGACCTGTCCGGCTGGACCACGGCCGTCTAGAGGCCTCGGCCGGCGACGGCCGGTCCGGTCCTCGACTCCTTTCCCACCACGGGGGAGTCGTCCTACTGTGTGGCTCTACCTCGGGGCCGGGCTGTGTGGGATCGGAAGGTTGGGGCCATGACGGCGACCGCATCCGTGGTGGGTGACAGCAAGGGCCTCAAGGCCGGGGCTCTCGGCCTGGTCGGCAGCGTCGTGGTCGGCATCGCCTCCACCGCGCCGGCGTACAGCCTGGCGGCCAGCCTCGGCTACGTCGTCATCGTCCAGAGCGGCGACGGGATCGTCGGCACCAAGGCACCGCTCATCATGGTGCTGGCCTTCATCCCGATGTACCTGATCGCGGTCGCCTACGCCGAGCTGAACAAGGCCGAGCCGGACTGCGGCACCACCTTCACCTGGGCCGCGCGGGCCTTCGGCACCCGCACCGGCTGGATGGGCGGGTGGGGCATCATCGCCGCCGACGTCATCGTCATGGCCAACCTGGCGGCCATCGCCGGTTCCTACTCCTTCAGCCTCTTCGGGTTCGACGAGCTGGCCGGCAGCCTGTTCTGGAGCACGGTCGCGGGCATCGTGTGGATCATCGTCATGACCTACATCTGCTACCGCGGCATCGAGGTCTCCGCGCGTCTGCAGTACGCCCTGCTCGGGGTCGAGATCGTCACCCTGGTGGCGTTCGCGGTGTTCGCGATCGTCAAGGTGTACGCCGGCGACGCGCCGGCGGGTCTCAAGCCGTCGCTGAGCTGGCTCTCGCCCGCGGGGCTGACCCCGACGGCGATCGTGTCGGCCACGCTGATCGCCGTCTTCATCTACTGGGGCTGGGACACCGCGGTGGCCACCAACGAGGAGTCCGACGACCCGGCGAGCACGCCCGGCCGGGCCGCCGTGCTCTCCACGATCCTGCTGCTGCTGATCTACGCCCTGGTCTCGATCTCGACGATCGCCTTCGCCGGCGTGGGCACCCACGGCATCGGGCTGGGCAACGACGCGAACGCCGACGACGTCTTCGCCGCGATGGGCCACGAGGTCTTCGGCGGCGGTGCCGTCGGCTGGATCATGGTGCACCTGCTGGCGATCTGCGTGCTCACCTCGGCCTCGGCGTCGACCCAGACCACCATCCTGCCCACCGCCCGCACGAGCCTGTCGATGGGCGCCTTTCAGGCGATCCCGAGGGCCTTCGCCCGGATCCACCCGAGGTACCTGACGCCCACCGTCTCGACGGTGTGGATGGGCATCGTCTCGATCGTCGTCTACGTCGGGCTGTCGCTGCTGAGCCAGAACATCCTCGCCGACACGATCGCCGCGGTCGGGCTGATGATCGCCTTCTACTACGGCCTGACCGGATTCGCGTGCGTCTGGTTCTACCGCAAGACGATGTGGGACAAGCCGCGCGACATCCTCATGCAGGGGGTCCTCCCGCTCATCGGCGGCGTCGTGCTGCTGGCCTTCTTCGTCGTGGCCTGCAAGACCTACGCCGACCCCGACTACGGCTACACCAGGCTCTTCGGGATCGGCGGCGTGTTCCTCATCGGCATCGGCTCGCTCCTCCTCGGCATCGTGCTGATGCTGGCCTACCAGGCGATGGCGCCGGCCTTCTTCCGCGGCGAGACGCTGCCCAAGCGCGACTCCAGCGACCTGGTGCTGGTCGGCGGCGGCGACATGCCGCGTGGGCCGCGGCTGCCCGACACCCACGAGCGCACGGTCATCGCCCCCGACCTGTCGAACCTGCCGCCTGGGCGGAGCGCCATCGACCCGGCCACCGGCGAGCGCTACGAGCGCGACTAGCCCGGAGTGACCCGTTCATAGGGTTTTCACGGATTCCCGCCCGGGGGTCCCGCCGCTGCCGTCATCCTGTCCTCGAAGGGGGACATGGTGCGCACGTGGCGGCTCGCGGCTGCGGCGACGGCTGCGGCCGTCGCCTACGCGGTCGTGCTCGGACGCCCCCAGCTGGTCGGCGGCGCCGTCACCGCCGTCAGCGACCTGGGCCAGCTGCTGGCCGCCTCGCTCGGCGCGCTCGGCGGCGCGCTCGCAGCTCGGCGCGCCCACGGCCAGCGCCGACGCGCCTGGGCCCTGATCGCGCTGGGCACCGGGTGCTGGGCGCTCGGGCAGGCGATCTGGACCTACGACGAGCTGCTGCTCGGCCAGGAGGTGCCGTTCCCCTCGCTCGCCGACGCCGGCTTCCTGCTCTTCCCCCTGGCCGCCGGTGCGGGCGTCGTGCTGTGGCTGGGCACGCAGCGCGGTCAGCTGGTGGCGCGGGGCCGCGACCTCATGGACGGCGCCATCATCGCCGGGTCGCTGCTCTCCTTGTCGTGGGTGACGATCCTCGGCCCGACCTTCTCCGACGGTCCGGGCAACGGTTGGCTGCCGTTCCTGCTCTCGCTGGCCTACCCGGTGGGCGACGTCGTCATGGCCTCGCTCGCCCTCATGGCGCTGGCGCGCGGCCGTCGCGACGAGCGCACCGCGCTGATGGTGATGACCATCGGCCTGGTGTTCGTCTCCGTCGCCGACAGCACCTTCCTCTACCTCGACAGCATCTCCTCCTTCTCCTCCAGCGACGCGCTGGCCAACGGCGGCTGGTTCCTGGGCTTCCTGCTCATCGGGGCGGGCGGCGCCGGGACGCCGGTCCGCGCCGCGGCCCGGCGGGCCAAGCGGCGCCGGCGTCGCGGGCAGTCCGAGCAGGCACTGGTCTGGATGGCACTGCCCTACCTGCCGCTGACGATCGCGGTGACGGTGCTCGGCACCGAGCTGATGCGCTCCTCGACCAACCAGCGCAGCGTCCTGCTCCTGGTCGCGGCCCTGGTGGCCATGATGCTGCTGCGCCAGTTCCTCACCGTCCGCGACAACCAGCGACTGGTGACGGCGCTCGCCGATGCCCGCGACGAGCTGCACCACCAGGCCATGCACGACGCCCTCACCGGCCTGCCCAACCGGGTGCTCTTCGCGGCGCGGCTCGACCGCGCGCTGAGCCGCGCCCGCCGAGACGTGGCCGTCCTGTACTGCGACCTCGACGGCTTCAAGCCGGTCAACGACGAGCACGGCCACGGTGCCGGCGACGTCTTGCTGCGCGTCGTGGCCGAGCGGCTGGGCGGCTGCGTCCGCAGCTGCGACACGGTCGCCCGCCTGGGCGGCGACGAGTTCGCGCTGCTGCTCGAGGACGGCGGTCACGCCGAGCGCGTGGTCGCCCGCATCGAGGGGGCCTTCGGCGAACCCTTCGACATCGGCGGGATCCTGGTCGAGGTGGCCGTCAGCGTGGGGGTCGCCCACCACCGGCTGCTGGTCGCGCAGGGCGACGAGCCGACACCGGCCCTGGGCCACGCCGAGCTCGCCGACGACCTGATGCGCCGCGCCGACGCCGCGATGTACGCCCAGAAGACCGCCCGTCGCGCCGAGCGGGGCGAGCTCAGCCAGGCCGGCTAGCCGAGACCTCCGAGCGGAGCTTGAGCACCCGGGTGCCGTCATCCTGCTCGATCTCGTAGGCCGGGTCGTCCTTCGAGCCGTCGCGGGTGATCGAGCTGCCCTTGATGGTGCGCGTGACCTTCGAGCGGTGGATCGCGGTCACCTTCCCCGTCGCGGTGCTGCTGCCCCACGACCACGACACCGTGGTGCCCGTGCGGATCACGCTCACGCGGACTGCCCCTCCGCCTCGGCCTTGAGCCGCGGCAGTGTGTCCTTGATGCCCTGCCGGTTGCGCTCGGGGAAGCCGAGCAGCTCCAGGATGCGGCGGTTGTAGCCGGGCACGCGGGAGTAGTCGAACTCCTCGGTGACGCGCGTGCCGGCGCCGTCGGCTCGGGGCTCGAGCCGGTAGCGCCACCGGTGGCCGTTGAAGTGACGCCAGGCGATCAGGCGCCCCTCCTCGTACTCCACCACCGTGTTGCGGATCTTGTACGGCAGCCCGAACAGCTTCATGTCGACGCCGAAGCTGGCGCCCTCGGAGAGCTGGTGCGGCCCGCGGATCGCGCCCGTCAGGCTGCCCGAGCCGTCGATGCGCGGATGCTGGTAGGGATCGCTGAGGATCGCGAACACCCGCTCCGGCGGGGTGTCGACGTCGATCGACTCGGCGACCACTCCTGGGACGACGTGGGACTGGCTCATGCCTCCTTCTTACCCGTCCCTCGATTGGCGACACGCTGGCGGCGACGGGTAGGTTGACGGCACCGCCGCGCTGTGGCCCGGGTCACAACGAGCGGTACGCCGGACCGTCCCGCGCGCCACCCCTGCACGCCGGTCCGTCGGCCCCGACCACCGACCCAGCGGCGACCCCGCACGGGCGGCGACGTGAGAAGGAGCGTGCATGACCACATCCGACTTCGGGCCGGACCTCGTCGAGGTCTTCGGGCCCTCGCAGAGCGACGGCGGCCCCGAGCTGGTGCAGCTGCTCACCCCCGAGGGCGAGCGCGTGCACCGCGCCGAGTTCGACCAGGACTTCTCCGCCGACCAGCTGCGCGGCTTCTACCGCGACATGGTGCTCACCCGGCGCATCGACACCGAGTCCACCGCGCTGCAGCGTCACGGGGAGCTCGGCATCTGGGCCCAGCTGCTGGGCCAGGAGGCCGCCCAGGTCGGCTCCGGTCGCGCACTGCGTCCGCAGGACTATGCGTTCCCCACCTACCGCGAGCACGGCGTCGCCTGGTGCCGCGGTCTCGACCCGCTCCGGCTGCTCGGTCTCTTCCGCGGCATCGACCAGGGCGACTGGGACCCGCGCGAGCACAACTTCGGCAACTACACGATCGTCATCGGCGCGCAGACGCTGCACGCCACCGGCTACGCGATGGGCGTCCAGCGCGACGGCGCGGTGGGCACCGGCGACCCCGAGCGCGACGCCGCGGTCATCGCCTACTTCGGCGACGGCGCCAGCAGCCAGGGCGACGTCAACGAGGCGTTCATCTTCGCCGCCTCCTACAACGCCCCGGTCGTCTTTTTCTGCCAGAACAACCAGTGGGCGATCTCCGAGCCGATCGAGCGGCAGACCCGCATCCCGCTCTACCAGCGCGCGCTGGGCTTCGGCTTCCCCGGCGTCCGCGTCGACGGCAACGACGTGCTGGCCACCTACGCCGTCACCCAGGCCGCCCTGCAGCGCGCCCGCGAGGGCAGCGGCCCCACGCTGGTGGAGGCCTACACCTACCGCATGGGTGCGCACACCACCACCGACGACCCCACCCGCTACCGGCTCTCCGACGACGTCGAGACCTGGAAGCTGAAGGACCCGATCGCCCGCGTGGAGGTCTACCTCAAGCGCAACGGGCTGGCCGACGAGGACTTCTTCGAGGCGATCAGGGCCGAGGCCGACGAGCTGGGTGTGCGGCTGCGCGAGGGCTGCCGGACGCTGCCCGACCCGAACCCGCTGTCGATCTTCGACCATGTCTACGCCGAGAACACCCCCGAGCTGGAGCGGCAGCGTGACGGCTACGCCGCCTACCTCGACACCTTCGACACCGAGGCGGCGCGATGACCACGGTGACCCTGGCCAAGGCGCTCAACGCCGGCCTGCGCAAGGCGATGGAGGACGACCCCAAGGTCCTCATCATGGGTGAGGACGTCGGCAAGCTCGGCGGCGTCTTCCGGATCACCGACGGCTTGCAGAAGGACTTCGGCGAGGACCGGGTCATCGACTCCCCGCTCGCCGAGTCCGGCATCCTCGGCACGGCCGTGGGTCTGGCCATCCGCGGGTACCGGCCGGTGTGCGAGATCCAGTTCGACGGCTTCGTCTACCCCGCCTACGACCAGATCGTCAGCCAGGTGGCCAAGTTCTGCTTCCGCACCCGTGGCAAGGTGCCGATGCCGATCGTCGTGCGCATCCCGTTCGGCGGCGGCATCGGGGCTGTGGAGCACCACTCGGAGTCGCCGGAGGCGCAGTTCGCGCACACGCCCGGGCTCAAGGTGGTCGCCTGCTCCAACCCGGTGGACGGCTACTGGATGATCCAGCAGGCCATCGCCGCCGACGACCCGGTCATCTTCCTCGAGCCCAAGCGGCAGTACCACGCCGACAAGGCCGAGCTCGACGAGCAGGCCACCCCGCAGCCGCTGTTCACCTCGCGCGTGGTGCGACCCGGCGCTGACGCCACGCTGCTGGCCTACGGTCCGATGGTGAAGACCGCGCTCAAGGCGGCCGGGGCCGCCGAGGGCGAGGGCCGCTCGGTCGAGGTGATCGACCTGCGCACCCTCTCCCCGCTCGACCTGGGGCCGGTCTACGACTCGGTGCGCCGCACCGGCCGCGTCGTCATCACCCACGAGGCGCACGTGAACCTCGGCCTGGGCGCCGAGGTGGCGGCCCGGATCACCGAGGAGTGCTTCTACTCCCTCGAGGCGCCGGTGCTGCGCGTCGGCGGGTTCGACACGCCCTACCCGCCGAGCCGGATCGAGGAGGACTACCTCCCCGACCTGGACCGCGTCCTGGACGCCGTCGACCGCACCTTCGAGTTCTGAGGCGATCGAGATGCCCGAGTACCTGCTGCCCGACCCCGGTGAGGGGTTGACCGAGGCCGAGATCGTCTCCTGGAAGGTCAAGGCCGGCGACACCGTCGCCATCAACGACGTCGTGGTGGAGATCGAGACCGCCAAGTCGCTGGTCGAGCTGCCCTCGCCGTACGCCGGCGAGGTCGACGCGATCCTCGTGCCCGAGGGCGAGACCGTGCCGGTGGGCACCCCGATCATCCGGATCGGTGAGGACGCCGAGGCCGGTGCCCCGGCGAAGCCGCCGTTCCTGGGCGACGCCCCGGCCGAGCAGCCCGAGCAGTCCGTGGAGATCGACCTCTCCAACCCCGCCGCCAGCGGCGGCGGCGAGGGCGAGTCGCTGGTGGGCCGCAACAAGGCCGAGCGCGGTCCGCAGCGCCGGGCCCGACGCGGTGCGGCGACGCCCGCCACCGAGGCGGGGGCCGCCTCCCAGCTGCAGCTGCAGGGTGCCTTCGCGCCGGGTGGTGCGCAGTCTGATGAGGTCGCGCCCGCGGAGGAGTCCCCGGTGCCGGCCACCCCGGTCGCGGTGCCCACCCAGCGCGAGGCGCGGGCGATGGCCAAGCCCCCGGTACGCAAGCTGGCCAAGGACCTCGGCGTCGACCTGGCCACCGTCACCGCCTCGGGCCCCGACGGCGTCGTGACCCGCGAGGACGTCCAGGCCGCCGTCGCGACGTCATCCGAAGAGGTCGCCCTAGCGACCACGTCGTATGACGTCCAGCGGGAGCGTCGCGAGCCGATCAAGGGCGTGCGCAAGATGATGGGGCAGGCGATGGTGGACTCCGCCTTCTCCGCCCCCCACGTCACCGAGTGGATCACCGTCGACGTCACCGCCACCACCGAGCTGGTGGCCCGGCTGCGCCGCCACCGCGAGCTGCGCGACCTCAAGGTGACCCCGTTGCTGGTGCTCGCGCGGGCGGTCTGCCTGGCGATGCGGCGCACACCGGAGATCAACTCGTTCTGGGACGAGGCGGCCCAGGAGGTCGTCTACAAGTCCTACGTGAACCTCGGCATCGCGGCCGCCACGCCCCGCGGCCTCGTGGTGCCGAACGTCAAGGACGCCGAGGCCAAGTCGCTGGTCGAGCTCGCCGAGTCGCTTGGGACGCTGGTGGAGACCGCCCGCGCCGGGCGTACGCAGCCGGCCGACATGGCCGGCGGCACCTTCACCATCACCAACGTCGGCCCGTTCGGCGTCGACGGCGGCACGCCGATCATCAACCCCGGCGAGTCGGCCATCCTCGCCTTCGGCGCCACCAAGCGGCAGCCGTGGGTGGTCGGCGAGGGCGCGGACGAGCAGCTCGCGATCCGCGACGTGTGCACGTTCTCGCTCTCCTTCGACCACCGCCACATCGACGGCGAGCTGGGCAGCCGGTTCCTGGCCGACGTCGCTGGCCTCATGAGCGACCCCGGCACGGCGCTGCTGTTCTGAGGCGCGACGGCAGCGGAGAAGGTTGCGCAGCAACCGTCTCGACACCTCCGCCCACCCCGCCCGTTAGCCTGACCACCGTGCAGCTCTCCCGGCGCATCCACGCCGACCCCGCCCGCGAGCGGGTCTGGACCGAGGCCACCATGGTCACGGTGGTGCGCACCATCGTGTGCGTCGGGCTGGCCGGCGCGGCGGCCTACCAGCGCGAGCTGTGGCTGCTGGTGGTCGCGCTGGTGGTGCACTGGGTGGGCGACTCCATCGACGGCTGGTGGGCGCGGGTCCGCGACTGCGAGACACGCACCGGGGCGACGCTGGACATCCTCAGCGACCGCTTCGACCTGGCCGCCTTCTACATCGGCCTGGGCTGGCTGCTGCCCCACCTGATGCCCGCGATCGGGCTCTACCTGGCCGAGTTCCTGGTCGTCGACTGCTTCATCTCGCTGGCCTTCTTGTTCTGGCCGATCACCAGCCCCAACTACTTCTACGTCGTCGACCGCACCATCTGGCGCTACAACTGGTCCAAGCCCGCGAAGGCGGTGAACTCGGCGCTCTTCGGGGTCCTGCTCCTCGTGACCCGCGACCAGGCCTGGGGCGTCTGGCTCGGCGGTGCGATCGCGCTGGCGCTGCTGGTCTACAAGTGCGTGGCGCTGGGCCAGGTGATGCGGCTCGGGCTGCCGATGCCGACGGCATCGCTGCCCAACGAGCGCGAGCTGGTCGACGACTCGACCCACAGCCTCGGATGAAGCTGATCCTCACCACCCTCCTGGTGGGGTTCGGCTCGGCGGTGCTGCCCTTCATCAACATCGAGGCCTACCTCGGCGGCGTCGGCGCGGCGATCAAGCACGTCGGCGTCTGGCAGGTCTCGCTCGCGGCCGCCGTCGGCCAGACGAGCGGCAAGATCGTGCTCTACTACGCCGCCGACTGGGCGATGGGCCTGCCGTGGATCCGCAAGAAGATGGCGACGCCGAAGTGGCAGGAGTCCTACGCCCGCTGGGCCAAGCGCGTCGAGGAGCACCCGGGCCAGACGGCCGCGGTGCTGTTCGCCTCGGCCAGCGCGGGCATCCCGCCGCTGCTGGTGATCGCGGTCCTCGCCGGCAACCTGCGGGTGCGGATCTGGCTGTTCGTCTCCACCGTGCTCGTCGGCCGGTGGATCCGCTTCCTGGTGCTGCTCGGCGCCGCCGACTACATCGTGCACCGGCTGTGACCACGGTCCCGATCGACCCGTCCGACTCGGCGGACCTGCGGCGCGCGGTGCTGCGCAACGGACGCGACCACCCGCCGCTGGGCGACCGCGCCGACGCTCACTACGTCGGCGTCCACGAGCAGGACCGGTTGGTCGCCACCGGCAACATCGGGCCGGAGCCACCCGGTTGGCGCATCCGCGGCATGGCGGTCGACCCGGCCCACCGTGGCCGGGGCCTGGGTACCCAGGTGCTCACCGCGCTGCTGGCCTACGCCGACGACCACGGCGGCGGGATCGTCTGGTGCCACGCCCGCACCGGCGCCCGCTCCCTCTACGAGCGCGCCGGGTTCGTCGCCGTCGGCGAGGAGTGGGCCGACCCCGACCTCGGACCTCACCTGCGGATGGAGCGGCCCGAGCGCGCCCGGGAGGGGTAGTCCGTGACGAACGGACCTCGGATCAGCCGGAAGCAGGGTCCGTTCGTCACGGACTACCCGGCCTACCCGGCGAACCGGGCCGCGCGGCTCCCCACCAGCGCGTCCAGGTCCTGGGCCATCAGCCGGGCCAGCTCCCAGGCCAGCACCTCACCGACGCGGCGGCAGAAAGCCTCGGGCTCGTCGGCGGCGTCGGGGTGCTCGGGCACGACGCGGTCCACGACACCGGCGGCTCGCAGGTCCGCGGCGCGGACGTGCTGGGCGCGGGCCATGTCGGGGGCGTGCGCGGTGTCGCGGTGGACGATGGCGCTGGCGCCCTCGGGCGGCAGCGGGGAGAGCCAGGCGTGCTGGGCCGCGACGACGCGGTCGGCCGGCAGCAGCGCCAGTGCGCCCCCGCCGTTACCCTCGCCGAGCATCAGGCACAGCACCGGTGCGCGCAGCGTCGCCTGGTCGGCCAGGCAGCGGGCGATCTCCCCGGCCAGGCCGCCCTCCTCGGCCTCGGGCGAGAGCGCCGCCCCGGGGGTGTCGATGATGGTCAGCAACGGCAGCCCCAGCTCGACGGCCAGCCGCATGCCGCGGCGGGCCTCTCGTAGCGCGCCGGGCCCCAGTGGGTGGGCCGAGGTCTGGCCGCGCCGGTCCTGGCCCAGCAGCACGCAGGGAGCGTCGCCGAAGCGGGCGAGGGCGAGCAGCAGGCCGGGGTCGGACTCGCCCTCGCCGGTGCCGTTGAGCGGGATCGCGTCGGCGGCGGCGTAGCGCAGCAGCCGGCGCACGCCGGGCCGGTCGGGACGCCGCGAGCGGGTGATCGCCTCCCAGGCGTCGACGTCGGGCACCTCGACGGCCGCGGGCTCGGGGGCGTCGGCCGACGGCCGCGCGAGCAGCACCTCCAGGGCCCGGTGCACCACGTCGCCCACCTCCTCGGGCGGCAGCACGGCGTCGACGATCCCGTGGGCGTAGAGGTTCTCCGAGGTCTGCACGCCGTCGGGGAACGGCTCGCCGTAGAGCGCCTCGTAGACCCGCGGGCCGAGGAACCCGACCAGCGCGCCCGGCTCGGCCACCGTGACGTGGCCCAGCGAGCCCCACGAGGCCATCACCCCGCCGGTCGTCGGGTGACGCAGGTACACCAGGTAGGGCAGCCCGGCCGCGCGGTGCCGCGCGACGGCCGCCGAGATCCCGACCATGCGCACGAAGGCGGGGGTGCCCTCCTGCATCCGCGTGCCGCCGCTGACCGGCGCCGCCAGCAGAGGGACACCCTCGGCGGTGGCCCGGCCGATGGCTGCCACCAGCCGGCCGGCCGCGGCCTTCCCGATCGATCCGGCCAGGAAGCCGAACTCGCAGGCCACCACCGCCACCCGACGCCCGCGCAGCGTGCCCTCGCCGGTGAGCACCGACTCATCGGTGCCGGCCCGCTCCGTCGCCCGCTCCAGGGCCTCGGCGTAGTCCGCGCCGACGCCGTCGCGCTCGGGCGGGGTGTCCCAGGAGGTCCACGGCCCGTCGTCGAGGACGAGGTCGATCAGCTGACGGGCCGACAGGTGCGCCACGAACCCACTATCGGGGCGCGGCGTCGTCCAGGGCCAACCGGAGCCCCTGCGCCGCCTGGTGCGCGCCGTCGGCCACGTGCTGCACGTCGGCGTCGGTCAGCGCGGCGCTCACCACGAAGCTGGGCGCGAGGACGCCGTGGTCCAGCAGGCCGGCCAGGAACAGCCGCTGCAGGTCGGCCGACGGCTCGCCGGCGCCGTCGAGCACGGTGTAGCGCAGGTCCGCGGGCGGGCCGGTGAGCCGCAAGTGCGGCACCAGACCGAGGGCGTCCAGCGCCTCGCGCACCTGCTCGGCGAGGTAGCGGCCCACCCAGTCGAGCGTGGCGACGACGTCCTCCTTGCGGTGCGCCTCCAGTACGGCCGTCGCCGCGGCCAGCGCATGCGCCTGCGCGCCCTGCTCGACCCGCGCATGGCGCATCACCGCCCGGCTCCCCGTCACCGCGCCGACGGCGAAGCCGTTGCCGAGCGCGCCGCCCAGCAGGCGCAGGTCGACCGGTACGTCGAGGGTCGCACCGCCGGGCGTGATCCGGAACGCCGTCCGCCGCTCGTCGAGCACCAGCAGGGAGCCGGCGGTGTCGCACTCGGCGCGGCGTGAGGCCAGGTCGTCGCTGGGCAGCACGACCACCGGGTCGCGGCCGGTCAGGGTGCGGGCGAGATCGACTGCGAGCGCTCGCGCCGCGGCGTCGTCGCCGACGAAGGCCACCATCTCGGCCTGCGGCACGCACGCCAGCAGGGTCTCGGCGGCGTCGACCTCCAGTGCCGCGGGACGCGTGAAGCTCTCACCCATCTCCAGCGCCGCGCGGACGGCGTCGGCCACCCGCGGATGGCGGTGTCCGAGCGCGACCGCCCCGTCGCCGCTGCCCAGCTCGACGTAGCGGTTGCCGTCGACGTCCCAGACGTGCCCACCCTGGCCGCGGGTCAGCACCGGCGCCCGGCCGGCGGGGTACGCCGCACTGCCGCGGGCGGCGGTGGCGGCGCCGCCGGGCACGAGCGCGTCCAGCCGGGTGCTCAGCACCTGCGACAGGCCGCGGTCGTGCACCCGCGTGGTCGGGCCCGGCAGCGGCGCGGTCTGCGGTGCGAAGGCCGGCCGGAAGGCCGTGCTGGGCAGGGTGGTGGGCAGGGTGCTGGGCAGGGTGGTGGGAAGGGTGGTGGGAAGGGTGCTGGGTGCCAGCGGAGCGCGTTGCTGCGGCACCCGGGGCGCCCTGGTGTGCGGTGCGGACATGATGACCCCCGTCGTCCTGGGAGGACAGCAGACCACCTGGGCCCGGGCCTGCCAAGCCTCGCGCCGCGCTATCGGGGCTTCTGCGGGGATTTGTCGCTCGCGTCGGGCACGCGGAGGTCGAGCCCGACGCGACGCAGCACCCGCTCCTTGCGTCGCCAGGTCCACGCGCGCAGCGCGGCCAGCACGAGCACGGCCGCGAGGACGAGCAGCGTGGTCAGGACGGGGTGACCGCCGGTTGCCGTGAGCGTGCCCACGGCTCCACCGTGCCACGCTCCTGCTCGCGCGCCAGCCGCGGCAGCGCGGCCAGGATCGTGAACATCGCGATGCCGCTGACGGGCGTCGCCAACGCCATTGCCGCGGGCAGGCCCCAGCGCCGGTCGGTCAGCGCGCACCACACCAGCAGGGTCAGGGCGACGGGCAGTCGTACGAGGAGCGACGGGAACAGGTCGCTGCCCGTCGGGGCCGAGGTGCCGCGGAAGTGATGGCTCATGAAGCGCAGCCATCCGACCCAGGCGTGCGGCGCGATGGCGAAGGAGACTCCCGCCACCAGGGCGGTCGTCACCAGCGAGACCAGGAGAGGACGCCACTCGCGTCGCAGCGCGAACCACAGCGGCCCCAGGCCGGGCGTGACCTTGGTCAGCAGCGGGAACGCCCAGAGAGCGGGGTAGCGCAGCCCGTAGGCCGCGACCAGGGCCAGCACCCAGAACACGTTGCCCGAGACGATCTCCGGTGTGCAGCACAGCAGCAGTGGGAACACCCACCGCCAGCCCAGCGGCCGGAACAGGTGCACGAACCCCACGACCACCAGCGCGGCGAAGCCCAGCCCGAACACCGGCCACGGCAGGTGGCCGAACGGCGAGAGCAGCTGGGCGAACGCGGGAGAGTAGTTGAAGGCGTCGACCGTACCGGGTGCGTTGGCGTAGAGGTGGTCGCCCTGCAGCGCCACCCAGTACGCGTGCGAGTCGCGGCCCAGCCGGTTGTCCTGCGCGTCGGTCCAGGTCAGCCAGGTCATCGCCAGGCCCGCCAGCCACGTCAGGTGCAGCGGCAGCGAGCGTCGCAGGTCCACCTCGGCCACCCGTCGATGGTAGAGCCGGACCTATCCGTTTCGTCCGGTTTCGGAAATCCAGGTTCCGCCCCGCCGCGGCCGCGGCTCCACGACAATCGGCACCATGGGACGAACGGGGCAGCAGATGCGCGCCCGCACGAAGCAGGCGATGGTGGCCAACGCGAAGGTGGTGCCGGCCAAGCCCCGCCGGAACGCGACGTACAGCCGGGGGCAGCGGCTGCGCTACGCCTTCGACACCTCGATGTCGCGTGGCACGAAGGCGCTGGTGGGCTGGCTCGCCGTCGTCTCGCTCGCGCTGATGCTGGTCTTCGCCGTGCTGCTGATGATCACCGGGCTCAGCCCGAAGGACGCCGACGGCAAGCGGCCCGGCTTCTTCGCCGAGCTGTTCAACAGCTTCATCCACACCCTCGACGCCGGCACGGTGGCCGGCGACGGTGCCAGCTCGTGGCGCTACGTCGTGCTGATGATCGTCCTCACCATCGGCGGCCTGTTCATCGTCAGCGCGCTGATCGGTGTCATCGCGACCGGCATCGACAACAAGCTGGTCGACCTGCGCCGTGGCCGCTCGCTGGTCATCGAGCACGACCACACCGTCATCCTCGGCTGGTCCGACGCCGTCTTCACCATCATCAGCGAGCTCGCGGTGGCCAACGAGAGCCGCCGCCGGCCGGTGGTGGTCGTCCTCGCCGAGCGCGACAAGGTGGAGATGGAGGACGAGCTGCGCGACAAGCTGCCCGACCTGCGCGGCACCCGCGTGGTGTGCCGCACCGGCTCGCCGATGGACATCGGCGACCTGGCGCTGACCAGCCACGACAGCGCCCGCTCGGTCGTGGTGCTCTCGCCGGGCGGCGAGGAGCCCGACAGCGAGGTCATCAAGGTGCTCCTCGCCCTCACCCACGGCGCCGCGGGCGAGGCCCACGTGGTGGCCGAGATCGAGGATCCCCGCAACCTGGAGGCCGCCCGGCTGGTCGGCGGCGACCGCGCGGTCATCCTCAACAAGCAGGAGACCATCGCCCGGCTGATCGTGCAGACCTCGCGCCAGGCAGGTGCTGCGGCGGTGTACAAGGAGTTGTTCGACTTCGACGGCGACGAGATCTACTTCCACCGCGAGCCCCGCCTCGACGGCCAGAGCTACGCCCAGGTCCTGCACGCCTACGAGGACGTCAGCGTGATCGGCGTCGTCCGCGACGACGTCGTGACCCTCAACCCGCCCGGCGACACCGACGTCACCGGCTGCGACCTGGTGGTCGTCGCCGCCGACGACTCCGCGCTCGGCTCGCTGCGGAGCGCGTCGGCGCCGGTCGACGAGACGGTCATCGTCGCGCGAGCCGTCACGCCGCAGGCCCCCACGCGCACGCTGGTGCTGGGCTGGAACCAGCGCGCCACCTCGGTCATCCGCGAGCTCGACGCCTACGCCGTGGCCGGCTCGGAGCTGGTCGTGGTCTCCGCCTTCGGCGACCCGGCCCTGCCGCCCCTCTCGGCCTACACCGCCACGGTGCAGCGGGCGAGCACCAGCGAGCGCTCGTCGCTGGAGACCCTCGGCGTCGAGCGGTTCGACCAGATCATCGTGCTCTGCTACTCCGACGACCTGGACCTGCAGAAGGCCGACGCCCGCACCCTCATCACGCTGCTCCACGTGCGCGACCTGATCGGCTCCACCGTCGACGGCGGTCCGGCGCTGGTCAGCGAGATGCTCGACGACCGCAACCGCGCGCTGGCCAACGTCGCCGAGGTCGACGACGTCATCGTGTCCGACGAGATCGTCAGCCTGATGCTGGCCCAGCTCTCCGAGGAGGGCCGCCTCGAGGTGATCTTCGACGAGCTGCTCCAAGAGGCCGGCTCGGAGATCTACCTGCGGCCCGTGGCCGAGTACGTCGAGCTCGGCGCCGAGGTCTCCTACGCGACCCTGGTCGAGGCGGCCGCGCGCCGCGGCGAGACCGCCATCGGCTACCGCACCGCGCTGCAGGCCCACGACGCCGACGCCGGCTACGGCGTGCGGGTGAACCCGGCCAAGTCGACGCCCGTGCGCCCGGTCGCGGCCGACCGCCTGGTGGTGCTGGCGGAGGACTGAGCCCTGGGTGGCCGTCGAACGCGGTTGACGTCATACGCCCCGGTCGCCATGGCGACCGGGGCGTATGACGTCAGCGAGTCAGAAGCTGGACTCGTCGAGGTCCATCAGCGATAGGTCGATGCCCTCGGCGATGGCGCGCTCGGAGCTGAGCCGGGGCAGGTTGGTGCGGGCGAAGAACTGGGCCGCGGCCACCTTGCCCTCGTAGAAGGCCTGCTCGTCCTTCGGCAGGTCGCCGCCGAGAGCGTCGAGCGACACCTGGGCGCCGCGCAGCAGCAGCCAGGCGCACACCACGTCGCCCAGCGCCATCAGCAGCCGGGTGGTGTTCAGGCCGACCTTGTAGACGTTGCGCAGGTCGCCGCTCTCGGCGCTGGGGTCGGCGCTCATCAGGTCGGTGATCATCAGCCCGACCATCGCCTCGGCGTCGCCGAGCGCGGTGGCGAGCAGCTCGCGCTCGACCTTGAGCCGACCGTTGCCGGCGCCGGACTCGATCCAGGCCTTGATCTCGCCGGCCACGTGGCCCAGCGCCTGACCCTGGTCCTTCACGATCTTGCGGAAGAACAGGTCCTGGCCCTGGATCGCGGTGGTGCCCTCGTAGAGGGTGTCGATCTTGGCGTCGCGGACGTACTGCTCGATCGGGTAGTCGGTCAAGAAGCCCGAGCCGCCCAGCGTCTGCAGCGACTCGGTGCCCAGCAGCACCCAGGAGCGCTCCGAGCCGTAGCCCTTGACGATGGGCAGCAGCAGGTCGTTGACCTTCATGGCCAGGTCGTCCTCGCGGCCCTCGTGCTCGGCGATGCGGACCCGGTCCTGCCAGGAGGCGGTGTAGAGCACCAGCGAGCGCATCGCCTCGGCGAACGACTTCTGCGTCATCAGCGAGCGGCGGACGTCGGGGTGGTGGGTGATGGTCACCCGCGGCGCGGTCTTGTCGGCGGCCTGCGTGAGGTCGGCGCCCTGCACCCGCTCCTTGGCGTACTCCAGCGCGGCCAGGTAGCCGGCCGAGAGGGTGGCGATGGCCTTGGTGCCCACCATCATCCGAGCGTTCTCGATGACCTGGAACATCTGCGCGATGCCGTCGTGCACCTCGCCCAGCAGGTAGCCGACCGCGGGCTCGCCGCCGCCGACACCCGGGTCGCCGAAGGTGACCTCGCAGGTGTTGGAGACCTTGATGCCCATCTTGTGCTCGACGTTGGTGACGTAGGCGCCGTTGCGCTCGCCCAGCTCGCCGGTCTCGAGGTCGAAGTGGTACTTCGGCACGATGAACAGGCTGAGCCCCTTGGTGCCGGGCCCGCCGGCGCCCTCGACGCCCGAGGGGCGCGCGAGCACCAGGTGCACGACGTTCTCCGAGAGGTCGGACTCCGCGGAGGTGATGAAGCGCTTGACGCCGCTGATGTTCCAGGTGCCGTCGGCGTTCGGGGTGGCCTTGGTGCGCCCGGCACCGACGTCGGATCCGGCGTCGGGCTCGGTGAGGACCATCGTGGTGATCCAGGCCTTGTCGACGATGAGCTGCGCGATCTGCTGGTCGCGCTCGTTGCCGTTGCGGTGCACCACGCCGGCGAACATCGGGCCCGCGCCGTACATCCAGATCGCCGGGTTGGCGCCGAGCACCAGCTCGCCGATGGCCCAGTTCAAGCTGTTGGGGGCCGGGGTGCCGCCGAGCTCCTCCATGGTGCCCAGGCGCCAGTACTCGGCATCCATCCAGGCCTGGTAGCTCTTCTTGAACGACTCCGGGATCGGCGCGGTGTGGCTATCGGGGTCGAAGACGGGCGGGTGGCGGTCGGCGTCCTCGAACGAGGCGGCGAGGTCCTCGCGGGCCAGCCGGTCGACCTCGCCCAGGATCGTGCGTGCCGTCTCGGCGTCGACGTCGGCGAACGGGCCGGTGCCCAGCACCTCGTCGCGCTTGAGCACCTCGAAGAGGTTGAACTCGATGTCGCGGACGTTGCTTCTGTAGTGGCTCACGGATCCTCCGAATCGACGTACTCGCCAGTAACATCGATCAGGATACCCGCCGGTAACCACCGACGGAACCATCCGCGACCGTAACGTTCGACGCATGGACGTCGAGCAGCTCCGGGCCGCCCAGCGACCGCTGAAGGAGCGTTACCGCCACGATCCCGGCGCCGCGCGGACACCGCTGCACGCCGCGGCATCCTTCGCCGACGACGACATCACCGCGACCGTCGACACCTGGGCCGGGCCGGTGCGTGCCGGCCTGCACCGCAGCACCGGCGGCGACGGCTCCGACGCCTGCTCCGGCGACATGCTGCTCGAGGCGCTGCTGGCCTGCGCCGGGGTGACGCTGCGCAGCGTCGCCACCGCGATGCGGCTGGAGCTGAGTGACGTCTCGCTGTCGGCCGACGGCGCCTTCGACGCCCGCGGCACGCTCGGTCTGGACACGGACGTGCCGGTCGGGGTGGTCGACGTCGTCGTCGCCGCCGAGGTCGGCACCGAGGCGAGCGAGGAGCAGCTGGCGAAGCTGGCCGAGCTCACCGAGCGCTACTGCGTGGTCGGGCGGTCGCTGGCCGTCCCGCCGCGGATCGTGGTCCGGCGGCGGTAGCGGCTGGCGCACCTCCGGGCCCCGCTAGACCCGCCAGCGGTTCCACTCCGGCCGGAACGCCGGGTGGCGGCCGTAGGCGACGACGAGCAGGTCGCACGACATCCGGTCGGGGGCCTCGCCGCGCGCGACCCGGTCGTGCAGCTCCTCGAGGAAGTCCAGCCCGCGTGAGGGCTCGGTCCGCTCGGCGGCGGCGGCGCGCTCCTCGGCCAGGCGGTCGGCGAGGAAGCGCAGGAAGGCGGGGTCGGTCTCAGGCATCGGGCGGATCAGCGAGATGGTCATCGTCGGGCTCCTCGTGGCGGAGACCGGACGATCCGGTGAGGTGGCCGGGCACCGCCCTTCCGCCGAGGGCTGCGCCAGGAGCGCTCGGGCCAGGCGACCGGACTCGCGCCGGGTGGCGCTCTACCGTTGCGGGACAGTGCCGGGATCTCACCGGACTTCGCTGGAACGACCGCACCGCCGGACTCGTGCCGGCGACGCGGCCGAGGCTACCCCAGCCGGAGGGGTCAGCTCGTCGTGAAGGTCGCCAGCGTGGTGCCGCCGATGCTCACGACGGTGCGCTCCTCGGTGATGGTGAAGTCGACGTCCTCGGGCTCGTCGGGATCGACGTCGCTGCGGTCGTCGGGGTGACCGGAGACGTCGATGTCGGCGTGCTGGTCGGAGCTGACCAGCACCTCGACCCGGTCGCCGCGCTCCACCGCCACGGTGGTGCCCGCCGGGTCGACGGCGCCCCCACGCCAGCTCAGCCGCACCTTGACGTCGACGTCGCGCTCGCCGGTGGCCGCGCCGCGCTGCACGTGAGCCGCGTCGGTGGCGCTGGCGGTGCTGGTGGCGGTGGCGGTGGCGGTGCTGGTGGAGGTGCTGGCGGCCGAGCTCGAGGGGCCGCTGCTGGCGGCGGCGCTGTCGTCGTCGTTGCCGCAGGCTGCGGCCAGGCCGAGGACGGCGAGGGCGGCGGTCGCGGCGCTCGCGCGGGTGAGGGTGGACGTCGTCGTTGCGGTCATGGTCTCGACCCTGTCGGGCGCACGGCTCGCAGCCATGGGGGATGACCCTGGAACCGTCCCGGACCTGGGACCCCGCCGGCTTCGGGGTTGTGGTTGGCTCCCCCCATGAGCGACGTCGACCCGGTGGCGGTGTGGCAGGAGACGTACGGCCGGGTGCGCGACCTGGTCGCCTCGACCGATCCGGACGAGCTGGAGCGCACCGTCCCGGCCTGCCCCGCGTGGACCGGGCGCGAGCTGCTCTCCCACATGATCGGCCTCGGCGCCGACGTGCTGGCCGGCGCCGAGGACGACGACCACAATGCCTCCTGGACCCAGGCCCAGGTCGACGCCCGACGCGACCACGCGCCGGCCGAGCTGCTGGCGGAGTGGGCCGAGATCGCCGAGCGACTGCCGGACTGGATGCGGGCCAACGACCCGCGACCGCTGGGTGATATCACGATCCACGAGCAGGACCTGCGCGGTGCGCTCGGTGCGCCCGGCGGCCGCGACAACGAGGGCATCGCGATCGTCCGCGACCGGATGGCCGGCCGGCTCGGCGACGGTGTCGAGGACCTGGCGCCGCTCGCGCTGGTGGGCGATGGCTGGCGGTGGGCCTCGAGCGGAGACGCCGAGGCCGCCGACGTCGTCGTGCGGGCCGGCGACTTCGACCTGTTCCGTGCCCTCACCAGCCGCCGCACCGCCGACCAGCTGCGCGGCTGGACCGAGCGCGGCGACGTCGCCCCCTACCTCGACGCCTTCGCCGCCCTCGGCGCGCTGCCCGACGAGCCGCTGCCGGAGTAGCGAGATGTACGTGCCCCGGTTCAACGCCTGGGAGGACGCCGAGGAGGTCCGCGCCCTCGTCGCCTCGGTCGGCTCGACCGAGCTGGTGACGGTCGGGCCCGACGGCTATCCGCTGGCCACGCTGCTGCCGGTGGTCTGGGACGGCGACCGGCTGCTCATGCACATGGCGCGGGCGAACCAGCACTGGCGCGCGATCGCCCCCGGCACCCCGGCCCTGGCGGTGGTCGCGGGTGAGCAGGCCTACGTCTCGCCGGGCTGGTACGCCTCGAAGACCGAGCACGGTCGCGTGGTGCCGACCTGGAACTACTCCGCGGTCCACCTGAGCGGACGGGTCACAGTGCATGACGACCCCGCGTGGCTGCGCGAGGCGGTGACCGTGCTGACCCGGGCGCACGAGGAGCCTCGTGCGCAGCCGTGGCATGTCACCGACGCTCCCGCGACGTACGTCGACAAGCAGCTGCGCGCCATCGTGGGCGTCGAGCTGGTGGTGGAGCGGGTCGAGGCGAAGCAGAAGCTGAGCCAGAACCGCAGCGAGGCCGACCGCGCCGGTGTCGTCGCCGGGCTGCGGGGCGAGGGCGGGTCGCGCGAGGTGGCGGTCGCCCAGCAGATGGCCCAGCAGTTGGCCGAGCAGCAGCCCGCCGACTGATGGCCGGCGGTCACGCGCACGCGCACTCCTCGGCCGACGAGCTCTCCCGGGTGCCGGTCGACCCACGGGCCCGCGTGGTGCTCGTCGCGGTGCTCGGTGCGGTGCTGGTGGCCACCGTCCTCGGGGTGGTGCAGCTGTGGCCGGAGCACAAGCCCCGCGCCGAGGGCGGCTCGAACGCGTTCGCCGCGCCCGGGGTCACCTTCCACGACGCCCGGGTCCTGCGCGTGCAGCAGCCGTGCGCGTCGGTGCGAGAGAGCGAGCAGCAGACCAGCTGCGGGCAGGTGGTGGTGCGGGTGCTCTCCGGCACGCAGCGGGGCGCGCGGACGCAGGTGCCGGTGGCGCCGGAGGTGAGCACGTCGGGACTCCGGGCCGGCGACACCCTGGAGCTGCTGCAGACGCCGGCCAGCAACGGCCGGGCCTCGACGTTCTCCTTCTTCAGCGTCGAGCGCGACCTGCCGATCGGCCTCCTGGCCGCGCTCTTCGTGCTGGTGGTGGCCCTCGTCGCGCGGCTGCGCGGGCTGCTGGCGCTGGTGGGGCTGGCCTTCGGCGCGGCGGTGGTGGTGCTGTTCATGCTGCCCTCGCTGCTCGACGGTCACTCCGGCCTCGGGGTCGCGCTCTCGGGGTCGGCGGCGATCATGTTCGTGGTGCTCTACCTGGCCCACGGGCTCTCGATGCGCACCAGTGCCGCCCTGCTCGGCACCCTGGTCGGCGTCGCGATCACGGCAGTGGTGGGCCTGGTGGCCATCGGCCAGACGCGGCTCTCCGGGGTCTCGGACGAGACGGGGTCGCTGCTCTCCTCCTACGTGCGCGACCTGGACTTCCAAGGGCTGCTCACCTGCGCGGTCATCGTCGCCGGGCTCGGTGTGCTCAACGACGTCACCATCACGCAGGCCTCCGCGGTCTGGGAGCTGCGGGCGGTCGCGCCCAACCTGAGCCGGGCACGGCTGTTCGCCCGCGCCATGCGGATCGGTCGTGACCACATCGCCTCGACCATCTACACCATCGTCTTCGCCTACGCCGGCGGCGCGCTCTCGGTGCTGCTGCTCCTCTACTTCTACGAGCGGCCGCCGCTCTCCTTGCTGTCGACCGAGCAGATCGCCGAGGAGGTCGTGCGGACGCTGGCCTCCGCGATCGGCCTCGTGCTCGCCGTCCCGGTGACGACGGCGATCGCGGTGGCCACGGTCGGCGACCGGTCCTCGAGCCGACCGTTGCCGCGAGACACGGATCCCACCGATCCCCGGTAACTCACCCGATCTGGGAGACTTGAGTCATGCGCGTCTCAGCCAAGGCCGACTACGCCCTCCGCGCGCTCATCGAGATCGCTGGTCGTGACGACGACGAGAGCGGCGCGCGACCGGTGAGCGCTGAAGAGCTCGGTCGCGCCCAGGACATTCCCCACGGCTTCTTGCAGGCCATCCTCGCCGACCTGCGGCGCGCGGGCGTGGTGGTCAGTCAGCGGGGTCAGTCCGGTGGCTGGCGGATGGCGCGCCCGGCCACCGACGTCACCGTGGCCGACGTGATCCGCGCCGTCGACGGCCCCCTGGTCAGCGTCTACGGGCTGCGGCCCGAAGCCGTGACGTACCACGACTCCGCCGAGGTGCTGCAGCTGGTGTGGATCGCTGCTCGCAGCAGCCTGCGCGACGTCTTCGAGAAGGTGTCCATCGCCGACCTGGCCGGTCGCACCCTCCCGCCCGAGGTCGAGGCGCGCACCAAGGACGAGGACGCCTGGGTGCCGCACTGATCCAGCGGGTCAGGCGGCTGGTCAGGCGGCGGCGTCCTTGCCGAGCTGCTTGAGGCGTCGCTTGTGCTTGCGCCGCTTGCGGTCCAGGCGCAGGTTCTCCTGCGTGAGCTCGGCGTTGGCCTGCTGCAGCCGCGCCACCTCCAGCAGCGCGTCGGCCAAGGCGTCGGTGGCGGCGTCGGTCGGGGAGTGGTCGGGCGCGGCCAGCAACGCGCCGACCAGCAGGTCGCGCACCGCCGTGCGGCGACCGGCCGCATCGATGCGCTCACCGAGCGTGGCGACGACGTCGCCGAGCACCGCCAGTCGCCCGGCATCGAGCTGACCGGTGACCAGGCCGGGCGGCAGGTCGACCTCGGCGCCGAGCAGCGAGGTCAGCCTGGCCCAGATCTGCTCCGGCTCGGTCGCCTCGATCAGGTGCACCCGCTCGGGCAGCACGGTGCGTCCCCACCGCTCCAGGATCGAGGCGGTCTCCTCCTGCTCGGGCGCGACCCCGGTCTCTAGCGTCGCCTGCCGCGCGGCGTCGGCCCGGCTCGCCTCGTCGCGGACCACCAGCACCAGGTGCAGCTCGGCGCCGCGGACCGCATCGAGGGCCAACGCCACCTCCTCGGGCGTCGCGCCCGCGAGCCCGGGGGTGCTGAGCACGGAGGTGCCACGGTGCGGCCAGAGCCGGCGCACGAGGGCCGGGTACTGGCCGTCGACCTCGGCGCGCCGGTAGCCCAGGGCGCGGTGCCGGTGCCGTAGCTCGGCGCTCACCAGGTCCCACGCGGCCGGGGTGCCGGCCACCTGCACACCCTGCTCGGCCAGGGCCTCGCGGGAGTCGTCGAGGGCCTGGGCGAGGAACCGGGTGCCGAGGTCGTCGGGGCCGATGTGCCAGAAGATCCTGCGTCGGGCCATGTCCCGAGGGTGACCCATCGCCTCGACCGCTCGGTGAACCGACACCGACCAGGAGGTGTCTAGCCGGTGGGGCAGAACGCCTCGCCGGGTCCCAGCTCGGGGTGGATCGGGCCGTCACGGTCGCTGATCGAGCCCGCGCGGCCGCCTCGGACGACGGCGACCAGCTCGGCCAGGATGGCCAGCGCGATCTCCGGCGGACCGTCGGCGCCGATGTCCAGACCGGCCGGTCCGTGGATCCGGGCCTGCTGCTCGGGGCTGACGCCGGCGGCGTCGAGGTGGGCGCGCCGCCGCTCCTGCGTGCGCCGCGAGCCCATCGCGCCGACGTAGACCAGGTCGGCCCGCAGGGCCGCCGCCAGCGCCGGGCCGTCGACGTCGTCGTGGTGGCTGGTCACCACCACGGCCTGTGACTCGCTCAGCGCGGCCAGCGCCTCCTCGAGCCCGGTCACGGCACGGGCGCGCCAGCCCAGGAGCTCGGCCATCGGCACGATCACGTCGGCGACAGGCCCCTCGCCGACGACCAGCAGGGTGTCCACGCCGGCGACGCTACTCCTGCGCGTAGCCGCGCAGCGGGGGCTCGGCCGCGACGTGAGGATAGGTCAGCGCCTGCTGGCCGGCGTTCGCGACGACGGTGGCCAGGTTGGCCGGGTAGGCCGCGAGGTCGATGCCGGGGAAGACCGGCTGCGTGCACACCGCGGCGCTGATCCGTGCGGGGTCGGCGGGACCGTCGTGGGTGAGCGCGTCCATCACCAGCGCGTAGCCGACCGGGTCGCTGGTGCCCATCGAGAGGTGCTCGGAGACATGGACCGGGCAGATCGACTGCACCAGCACGTTGCTGCGACGGCCGGGTCCGGTGGTCAGCGCACTGCTGGCCACCGGAGGCAGGTTCGGCACGACGATCTCGTCGGTCGCGGTGAAGACCGAGGTGTAGGAGATGCCGGCGTAGGTCTCCTGGCCCCGGTTCAGGGCGGTGAGGAAGTGCGAGCCGGTCTGCTGCTGCCAGAACGCCGGCGCGCAGCCGTTCAGCGCGCACACGGCGTAGGAGTCCAGGGTGCCGTGGTTGGAGGGGTCCAGGCCGACGAGGTCGTCGACCATCGAACGGGTCTGCGGGACGTACTTGAACGCCCACCGCGGCACCATGCCGCCCTGGCTGAAGCCGACCACCGAGATGGTGCGCCCCGCGCGCGCGTGCATGTCCTCGATCGCGCGGGCGACGATCTCGCCGTTGGTCTGGATGTCGGCCATCGCGTGGTCGGGCAGCGTGACCGCGCACCAGCCGCGACCCTGCGCGGTGAAGACCTTCTCGTAGTTCCAGGAGAAGTTGACCTCGGGCGTGAGCGTGGTGCCGGGCACCAGCAGCACCGGCGTGGGCCCCGTCGTCAGCTTCCCCCCGCAGGTCAGCGGCGCATCGGTCGCCGCATCGGCCGGGGCGCAGAGCCCGGCGAGGACAGCGAGGGTGAGCAGGAACGAAGCGACGACGCGGCGCATGACAGCCTCCCGAGTGAACGCATGTGCACTCGGAACTGTAACGGCGATCACTCCGGGGCGGTACCGGTGCGGAAGGCCACCCACTGCACGAGCGGCTTCAGCGCGCGCCAGTCGCGGCGTACCTCGGCCAGCAGGTCGGCGGTGTGGACCACCGGCTCGAACCCGTAGCTGCGGCCCATCACCAACGAGCGGTGCCGCAGCAGGTCGATGCGCGGGTGGTCGCGGTCGTAGTCGCGCGGTGAGGTTTTCAGCCGGTCGCCGCCGCGCTCGAAGCCCTTGCGCTCGAGCCGCCGCAGCATCGCCTCGAGCTCGGGACCCGTGCGATCGTCGTCGATGGCGGCCCGGATCCGGGCCAGCGTGGGGGCGTCGGCGCCGTAGAAGCCCGCTCCGACCCGCACGCCCGGCGCCCCGACCTGGACGTACCAGCCGGTGGCGGGCGCGACCCCGACGTAGGCGCCCTGGTGGGTCTTGTAGGGCGTCTTGTCCTTGGCGAACCGCACGTCGCGGTAGGGCCGGAAGATCTTGGCCGCCCCGAACTCCTTCTCCAGCGCCTGGGTCAGCGCGACCATCGGCGCCCGGACCGCCTCGTCGTAGATCGCCTTGTGGGCGGTCCAGAACGACCGGGTGTTGTCGAGCTCGAGGTCGTCGTAGAAGTCGAGCGCGGCGACGGGGAAACCGGCGAAATCCGCTGCGTCGTTCATGTGGAGCGGATGACGAGATTCGAACTCGCGACATCGACGTCGAGCAGAGTGTCGCGCTCCGAGCGCGACCCGGACTGACCTTGTGCTCCCATGTGGAGCGGATGACGAGATTCGAACTCGCGACATCGACCTTGGGAAGGTCGCGCTCTACCAACTGAGCTACATCCGCAGGCGCCCTCTCGGACCCGGGCCGATCCTATACGGTCACGGCGTGCTGCTCTCCGACCGGGACATCCTCGCCGCCATCGACGCGAAGCGGATCGTCATGGACCCCTTCGACCCGTCGATGGTGCAGCCGGCCAGCATCGACGTCCGGCTCGACCGGTTCTTCCGGGTCTTCGAGAACCACCGCTATCCCCATATCGATCCCGCCGAGCCGCAGGAGGACCTGACCCGTGAGGTCGAGCCCGACGGCGACGAGCCGTTCATCCTCCACCCCGGGGAGTTCGTGCTCGGCTCCACCTACGAGCAGGTGACGCTGCCCGACGATCTCGCCGCCCGCGTCGAGGGCAAGTCCTCGCTGGGTCGGTTGGGTCTGCTCACCCACGCCACCGCCGGCTTCGTCGACCCCGGCTTCTCCGGCCACGTCACCCTCGAGCTGGCCAACGTCGCGACGCTGCCGATCAAGCTCTACCCGGGCATGAAGATCGGCCAGTTCTGCTTCTTCTCCATGTCCTCGCCCTCGGACCACCCCTACGGCTCGGCGCAGTATGGCTCGCGCTACCAGGGTCAGCGGGGGCCGACGCCGAGCCGGTCGGCGTCGAACTTCCACCGGACCCGGATCGGCTGAGGCCGGGCGGGGGACGGTTTCCTACGCTCGCGCGTCCCTTCCGCCCGGATCAGAGGTCGAACAGGGAGTCCGCGCCGCCGATGTCCGCGTCGGTCTTGGGGGTGTGGGTCTCCCCGGACGACGTCGCAGCGGGCTTGGACTTCTGCTCCGCTGCCGGCTCCTCCGGCTCTACCGGCTCCTCCGTTGTGGCCGTCTCCTCCGCTGGAGCCTCGTCGGCCTCGGCGGCGTCAGCATCGCCCGCGGCGGCCTTGGCCTTGATGTCCCTCAGCGAGGTCGGGGCCGACGCCTCCTCGGGGTCGGAAGCGGGCTCGGTCTTGGCCTCGGGCTCAGCCTCTGCCTCTGCCTCTGCCTCTGCCTCCGGCTCGGTCACGGGCTCGGGTGCTGCTTCGCCGGCCGCTTCGGCGACGCCGGGGGCGGCGATGTCGAAGAGTGACTGACCCTCGGGGATGCGGTCCGAGGCTGCGGCCGCCCGCGCCTTGGTCGGGGCGGGATTCTCCTCAGCTGCGGGCTTCGGCGCGGCCTCGGCCGGCTCTTCGGGGGCGGCGATGTCGAACAGCGAGCCGCCCTCGGGGATGACGTTCGAGGGCTCGCTCGGCGCAGGGGCCTGCTCGGTGGCGGCCGCCGCCGGCTCCGGCTCGGGCTGCGACTCGGGTTCCGGCTCGGGCTCCGGCTCGGCTGCCGGCTCGGGCTGGCTCGGCTCGGCCGGCTCCTCGATGTCGAACAGCGAGCCGCCCTCGGGGATCACGTTCGCGGGCTCCGACGACGAGGACCTGGCCGCGGGCGGCTCCGGCTCGGTCTCCGCCTCCGGCTTGGTGTCGCGCTCCGCCTCGAGATCCGGCTCGGACTCGACCTCGGGCTCGACCTCGGGCTTGGTCTCGGCCTTCGCGGCGGGTTCGTCGGCGGGCTGGTCGTCGCCGATGTCGAAGAGTGAGCCGCTGAAGGCGTCGTCGGCGCCCTGCCCCTGCTCCTCCGGCTCGTCGACGGATTCCGGCGCGGGCTTGGTCTCGGCCTTCGCGGCGGGTTCGTCAGCTGGCTGGTCGGCGGGCTGGTCGTCGCCGACGTCGAAGAGCGAGCCGCCGAAGGAGTCGTCCGCGCCCTTGCCCTGCGCCGCGGGCTCCGGCTCGGCGGACTCGGAGGGCTCGGCAGACTCGGCCGACGCCGTCGACCCTGCGTCGTCGCTCTCCTCCACGTCGAACAGCGAGGAGCCGCCGGAGGCCTTGGCCAGCGGGCCGACGTCCTCGGTGGCGGTGACGGTGTCCTCGGTCTGGGTGGCGTCCTTGGCCTCCGGCTCGTCCTTGGTGGCGACGGCGGTGCCACCGCCGGTGCCGCCGCTGGAGGAGCCGGCCGACGCCTTCTTCGGTGCCTCGCCCTTGATCGAGGCCAGCAGCAGCTGGGCGACGTCGAGGACCTCGACCTCCTCGCGCGCCTCGCCGGCGCTCTGCTGCTGGGTCAGGCCGTCGGAGAGCATGACGCGGCAGAACGGGCAGCCCACCGCGATCTGGTCGGCACCGGTCTCGACCGCCTCCTTGGTGCGGTTGACGTTGATCCGCTCCCCGATGTTCTCCTCCATCCACATCCGGGCGCCGCCGGCGCCGCAGCAGAAGGAGCGCTCGCCGTGGCGCGGCATCTCGGTGAACGTGGCGTCGGGGATGACCTGCAGCAGCTCGCGCGGCGGGTTGTAGACCTGGTTGTGCCGGCCCAGGTAGCACGGGTCGTGGTAGGTGATGGAGCGGCTGCCGCCGGAGGCCGCCACGGGGGTCAGCTTCTTCTCGCGCACGAGCCGGTTGAGCAGCTGGGTGTGGTGGACCACCTCCAGCTCGACCCCGAGCTCGGCGTACTCGTTCTTGAGCGTGTTGAAGCAGTGCGCGCAGGTCGAGACGACCTTCTTCGCCTTGGACTCCTGGAGGACCTCGACGTTCTGTGCCGCGAGGCCCTGGAAGACGAACTCGTTGCCGGCGCGGCGGGCGGGGTCACCGGTGCAGGTCTCGCCGTTGCCGAGGACGCCGAAACTGACGCCGGCCATGTCGAGCAGCTCGGCGACCGCACGCGTCGTCTTCTTGGCGCGGTCCTCGTAGGCGCCGGCGCAGCCGACCCAGAACAGCCACTCGACCTCGTCGAGCGACTCGATGTCCTCGCCGACGACCTTGACGTCGAACGGCAGGTCCTTGGCCCAGTCCATCCGGGCGGTGGCCGACATGTTCCACGGGTTGCCCTTGCCCTCCAGGCCCTTGAACAGACCGTTGAGCTCGGCGGGGAAGTTCGACTCGACCAGGATCTGGTAGCGACGCATGTCGACGATGTGGTCGACGTGCTCGATGTCGACCGGGCACTGGTTCACGCACGCTCCGCAGGAGGTGCAGCTCCACAGCACGTCGTCGTCGATGACCGCGCCGCCGGTGGGCTCCCAGGCCCACTCGCCCTCGGTGGCGCCGACCAGAGGACGCTCGGCCTCGGCCAGCACCGACGCCGGCAGCTTCTCCCGGGCGGCGTCGTCGGCGGCCATGAAGTAGGGCGCCTTGGCCATCGCGTGGTCGCGCAGGCCCATGATCAGCAGCTTGGGTGAGAGCGGCTTCTCGGTGTTCCAGGCCGGGCACTGGCTCTGGCAGCGGCCGCACTCGGTGCAGGTGGCCAGGTCCAGCAGACCCTTCCACGTGAAGTCCTCGACCTTGCCGACTCCGAGGACCGTCTCGTCGTCGAGGTCCTCCAGGTCCTCCAGGTCGACCCGCTTGCCGTCGGCGAGCATCGGCGTGAGCGCACCCAGGGCGACCGGCTGCCGCTTGAACAGCACGTTGATCGGCGCGATGAAGATGTGGAGGTGCTTGCTGTTGAGCACGAAGATCAAGAAGGCGAGCATCACGCCGATGTGGAGCAGCAGCCCGATGCCCTCGACGACCTCCAGCGGCGTGTGGCCCATCGAGTCGAGCAGCTTGCCGATGCCGATCGAGGCGAAGGCCCCGTGCTTGTACGGCAGGTTGCCCAGAGCGGCCGAGGCGCCGCGGAAGAGGAACAGCGTCCAGATGACGTTGAAGATCATGAACAGCGTGATCCACGCACCGGAGAGGTGGGAGCCGAAGAACCGCGAGCGTCGCCCGAGCTCCTTCGGCGCGTTCCGCACCCGGATCCCGACGAAGACGAGGATCCCCACGAACGCCATCACGGCGATGAAGTCCTGCAGGAAGCCCAGCACCGCCCAGTGCCCGACGAACGGGATCGCCCAGTCGAGCTTGGCGTCGCCGCCGTGGAAGAGCAGCTTGAGCAGCGAGCCGTACGCCTCGAGGTAGACGGTGGCGAGGATGAAGAACGCCCACATCACGAAGAAGTGGGCGGCGCCCGGCAGCGACCACTTCAGCAGCTTCTTCTGCCCGAACACCTCGACCAGCTGGGAGCGCAGGGCCGGTCCCGTGCGCTTCTTGACCAGCTCGACCCGCTCGGGGTCCGGCTGGCCGGCCGTGATCATCTTGTACAAGAAGACGACCCGGCGTGCCGCGACCGGCAGCGCCACCAGGTTCATGAGCAGACCGACGACGAGGACGACGAGCACCGGGTTCCTCTCTCCTGCGACCGGACGCCGGCGTGGCGTCGCGCTGAGACTACGGGCAGACGCCGACCTTACCGGCCGGTAACCGACCGGAGGGGGGGCGGTGACTCATCCGACACCAGCGCACCCCTGGGGGTGGGATTTCCACGAATGTCGGCCATGCGCCAAAACGGACATTGTTGGCAATGCTGGCAGAGGTCTATTCAGGCCGTACCGAGGGTATTTCAGAAAAATAGCGACGAGCGGCGACCGGGAATGTATTTCGGTGTTATTACGGTCACATGGCGATCGTGGCGCCTTCCGGGCCCGCGTTCCTCACCGACGAGGACGCGAGGGCTACTGGCGCGCGCCGGCGCCGTCTCGCCGTCCGGCTCGGCCTGATCCTCGGTGGCGCCGCCGCCGCGATCGCGGTGTCCACGGCGTGCGCCTCGGCCGACGACCACGGATCGGGATCCGGATCGACGCAGGGCCCCCTCGGCGATGTGGGCCAGCAGGTCACCCAGACCGTCCAGCAGGCCGTCCACCAGACCGTGCCGAGTGCCGCGCCCGCGCCACCGGCGCCACCCGCGACGCCCAGCGCGTCCGCCCCGCCCGCCGCGCCCTCCCAGGCCGCGGCCACGTCCGTCGGCCACGCCGTGACCAGCACCGTCACGCACACGGTGAGCCACGTCGCGGCCCCGGTCGCCCCAGCGGTCGAGCACGTGGCCGCAGCGGCGCAGCCGGTGGTGCAGCACGCCGTCGCTCCGGTCGCTCCGGTCGTCTCCCACGCTGGCGCCGCGGCAGCTCCCGTGACGCAGGCCGTGAGCCACGCGGTCGCCCCGGTGACGACCACGGTGGTGCAGCCGGTGGTCCAGCCCGTTGTTCAGCCGGTCGTCCAGCCCGTCGTTCAGGCGGTCACACCCCCGCTGACCAGCGCCGCTACCGCCGTCGGCACCGTCGTGGCGCCCGTCGAGGCCGTCGTGGCGCCCGTCGCGAAGCCGGTCGTTCAAGCGGTGGTGAAGCCGGTCGTGCAGGTGGCGGTCAAGCCGGTCGTGACCCCGGTCGTGGAGCCGGTGGTCCAGCTGGCGTCCCCGCCTGCCGCCCCGCCCACGCCGAGCATCCCGACCGCCGGCGACACGGCGCCTTCGGTGCCGGGATCCGCCGGCGTCGTCACTTCGGTGCTCCCGAGCAGCCTGAGCCACGCTGTGCTCGCCCACGTGGCGCCCTCGACGTCCATGCACGTCGCGTCCGCACACGCCCGGCGCGGCGCGGACCTCGCAGCGGGCGAACCGCTCAGCTCCGCGGCCCCTCACGCCCCCGCTGCGCCGACCTCTCCCACCACCCCGGACGCGCCGGCCTCGCCCGTCGCGCCGGCCTCGATCTCCTCCGGAGGCACCGCCGGAGGCCACGCGTTCCTCGACCCGGTCCGAGCCACCCACGGGCTGCGCTTCGCCGGGCACCAGGGCACCGACCTCGGCACCCCCGGCAGTCGCGCCGGCACGGTCGACGTCTGGCCCGGCTGACACCTCCTCGCTCAGCCTTCACGGACCCCTTTGCCGGGTCATTCGACCGACGCGTCCGCGTCCGGTTTCGACACGCCATTTCTTGAACGAGGAGAAGCATTGTGAGTACGACATTTCGGTCACGGTTCTTCGTGACCGCAGCATTCGTGGGAGGTTTCTGGCTCGCGGGCCAGGCCACCGCCCACGCCGACGACGGCGGGAGCGGAGCGGCGGCCAACCCGTTGCAGCCCGCGCTGCACTCGCTGAGCGTCCAGGCCCCGGGTCAGAACACCCCGGGTCAGAACACGCCGGGTCAGAACACCAACGGTCAGAGCGCCACCGGCAGCGGTGCTGCGACGACCACCAACTCCAACTCGGCGAACACCACCGGTGGAGCGGGCCCGCAGTCGGGCAACGTCGGCGACACCCACGGCGGGAACAACTCCGCCAACGGTGGTCAGGCCACCGGCGGCAACTCCGGCTCGGCCACCGCCGAGAACAGCACCCAGCCGAAGGCGCAGTCCGGTGCTGTGGGCAAGGAGCCCACCCAGGGCTCCTCGTGTGGCTGTGATCACCCATCCCACCCGGAGCCCGGGCACACCGCGCAGAGCGCCAACCCCTCGACCGGTGACGGTGGGTCGGCCTCGGCCAACGGCGGCTCGGCCGGCAACGGCTCGTCGACGACCGGTGGCAGCTCGACCGCCACGGGCAACGGCGGGTCGGCGACCACCCAGCAGAGCAACAACGGCACCACGACCTCCGGTCACGGGTCCTCCTCGCCGGGCTGGGGCCAGGGCTGGGGTCAGGGCTGGGGCCAGGGTGGCGCCCAGAGCGGCGCCCAGAGCGGCGACGCCTCGACCGACGACTCCAACTCCGCCAACACCACCGGGGGAGCCGGGCCGAAGTCCGGCAACGTCGGCAACACCACCGGCGGCAACAACTCCGCCAACGGCGGTCAGGCCACCGGCGGCAACTCCGGCGATGCGTCGGGATCGAACTACTGCGTCGCGGTGATGGGGTCGGCGTCGTGCTCGACGTCCCCCTCCACTGGGAACGGTGGGGCGGCCTCGGCCAACGGTGGTTCGGCCGGCAACGGCTCGTCGACGACCGGTGGCAGCTCGACCGCGTCGGGCAACGGCGGGTCGGCGACCACCCAGCAGAGCAACAACGGGACCTCCACCTCCGGTGGCTCCTCGTCCCAGGGTGGTGGCCAGGGTGGCGCCCAGAGCGGCGACGCCTCGACCGACAACTCCAACTCCGCCAACACCACCGGGGGAGCGGGCCCGCAGTCGGGCAACGTCGGTGACACCCAGGGCGGGAACAACTCCGCCAACGGCGGTCAGGCCACCGGCGGCAACTCCGGTGACGCCTCGGCGTCGAACTACTGCGTCGCGGTGATGGCGTCGGTGTTGTGCTCGGCATCGCCCTCGACCGGAGACGGTGGGTCGGCCTCGGCCAACGGCGGCTCGGCCGGCAACGGCTCGTCGACGCACGGTGGCAGCTCGACCGCCACGGGCAACGGCGGGTCGGCGACCACCCAGCAGAGCAACAACGGGACCACCACCTCCGGTGGCTCTTCGTCGCAGGGTGGCGGCCAGGGTGGCCAGGGCGGCGCCCAGAGCGGTGACGCCTCGACCGACAACTCCAACTCCGCCAACACCACCGGGGGAGCCGGACCGAAGTCCGGCAACGTCGGCAACACCACCGGCGGCGACAACACCGCCAACGGCGGTCAGGCCACCGGCGGCAACTCCGGTGACGCCGACGCGCAGAACCAGTCGCCGCGTCCGCAGCAGTCGGCCCAGGGCCCGTGGGGCGGCCAGTCGTGGGGTGGTAGCGGGTCGACCGACCAGAGCGCCAACCCGTCCACCGGCAACGGTGGGGCGGCCTCGGCCAACGGCGGTTCGGCCGGCAACGGCTCCTCGACGACCGGTGGCAGCTCGACCGCGTCGGGCAACGGCGGGTCGGCGACCACCCAGCAGAGCAACAACGGCACGACCACGTCGGGCCCGGCCAGCTCTGAGGGTGGCTACCCGCCTCCGGGTCAGTGCGGTTCATGCGGTGGGGGCAGCACGCCTCCCCCCAGCCACAACCCGCCCCCGGGTCAGTGCGGCTCATGCGGTGGTGGCACCACGCCGCCGCCCAGCCACAACCCGGGTCCGTGCCCGCCGAAGGCGCACCCCTGCCCGCAGCCGCCGAAGCCCTGCCCCCAGCCGGAGCCGAAGCCCTGCGAGCCGAAGGCGCCGCAGTGCATGAACGTCATGGAGATGCTCTGATCCCATGACAGTGCGGGGCGGTGGTCCGATCAGTCCTTGGTCGGGCCACCGCCCAGCCGCGTGCCCAGCCGGTCGGCCGTGCGGCGGACGAGGGGAACCACGCGACCCACGTCCACCGAGGCGTCGGCGTAGGTGACGGCGACGCTGGCCGCGGGCAGGCCGTTGTGGTCGAGAACCACGGCCGCGACGGAGGCGAACCCCGGCGTGACCTCCCCGTCCTCGACGGCGTAGCCGCGCTGGCGGGTCTCGGCCAGCAGCGTGCGCAACGCTCCGGGAGTGCGAGGCCCCAGACCGTGACGGTCGACGAACGCGTCGCGGTCGGGGAAGAGCGCCCGCACCTGCGCGGCCGGCAGCGCGGCCAGGATGGCGCGGCCGCTGGCCGTGAGCTGAGCGGGCAGCCGGACGCCGACGTCGGTGACCAGCGGCGGCCGGCCCGGCGAGCGCTCCTCCACCACGTAGAGCACGTCGCGACCGTGCAGGACGGCCAGGTGCGCCGACTGGCCGAGGGCGTCGACCAGCTCGGCCAGCGGCCGGCGCGCGATCCGTTGCAGCGGCGCCTGCCGGGCGTAGCCGCTGCCGACCTCGAACGCGGCGACGCCGAGTCCGTAGCGGTGCTCGTCCTCGAGGTGGACGACGAAGCCCTCCTCGATCATCGCCGTCACCAGGTGGTAGGCCGTGCTGCGCGGCAGCCCGACCGCCCGCGCGATCCGCTCCAGGGGCACCGGATCGGGCTGCCCGGCCAGGAACCGCAGCACCCGCAGCGTCCGCGTGGCCGCCGGTACCTGCCCCATGGTCCGAGCCTAGGGCCGGTCAGTGGCGGGATAGTCAGAGACGAAATGGTCGTCGAACGGGCACCACGACAGCCATTTCGTCTCGGACTACCCCGGTTGTCCACAGGTCTAGGCCAACGGACCCTCGTCGCGGACCGGGACGAGGGGAAGGGCCAGCAGGGGGAAGAGGGCGGCGAGGGCGAAGGTCCAGCCGAAGCCGGCGCCGGAGACCAGCAGCCCGGCCAGTGGGGGGACGGCGGCGGCTCCGAGGAACTGGGCGGTGTTCTGCAGGCCGAGGGCACGCCCGGACCAGAACGGGCCGGCGCGCTCGGCGACGGCGGTGAAGGAGAGGCCGTTGTCGGCGACGGTGACGCCGGTGGCCACGACCATCACCACCACCGCGACCCACCAGCCCAGGGCGGCAGTGGCGCCGAGCAGCAGCATGCTCACCACCGCCGCGATGGTGACCCACCGCAGCGGCCGCACGCGGCCGCCGACGACGTCGGAGAGCTGGCCGACCCCGATCCGGCTGAAGGCCCCGACGATCTGCGCCAGCGCGACGGTGGTGCCGGCGGCCGCCGCGCTCCAGCCGCGGTCCTGCACCAGCCACACGAGGGCGTAGGTCCAGACCACGAACTGCGGCACCACGAGCAGCACCGATACCGCGTGGATGCGCACCAGGAAGCGGTCGTCGCGGTAGGGGTTGGGCGCCTGCGCCACGTGCCGGTCGGGTCGCGGTGGGTCGAGGACCACGAGCAGGACCGCGACCACGGCCGCCGCCGCGAGCACGGTCGGCAGCACCAGGGCGGCGCCGACGCCGTGGCGGTCGGCCAGCACGGCGATGCCGATGGCGGCGATGCCCACGCCCACGGGCTGCGCCATTTGCCGGATGCCCATCGTCAGCCCGCGTCGCTGCGGCGGGAACCAGCCGACGACGACGCGGCCACTGGCCGAGTTCGTGCTGGCCGCGAACGCTCCGGCGACGCCGAGCGCCAGTGCCAGGGCCACGACGTGGTGCTGCAGCACGACGGCGACCAGGTCGGCCAGCGTCGTGCCGACCAGCCCGGCCAGCAGGGCGAAGCGCTCCCCGCGGCGGTCGACCACGATGCCCCAGAGCACGAGGGTGGCCATCACGCCCACCGTCGGTGCGGCGGCCACCAGGCCGGCCTCGGCGAGGGTGAAGCCGAGGCGGCGGTGCAGCACGGGGATCAGGAACGCCGGGCCGTGCATCGTCACCGCGGAGGCGGCCTGTGCGTAGGTGCTCACCGCAAGCATGGACCAGCGCCGAGCCGGGCTCACCTCGGTCGAGACGACGGCGGACACCCGGCCAACGTACGACCGGGTGTCCACCAGGTGAGAATCAGATCTCGCTATGCGGACGACGGCGGGGGACGAAGCACGCCGCGAGAACGGCCACGGCGACCGCCGCTGCGCCGGTGAGGATCGCCGGCCCGATCGCCCCGTCGTAGCCGACCGGCGTGATCTGGCCGCCGTTGCCGGTGAACACCGCGGTCAGCAGGGCGATGCCGAGCGCCACGCCGAACTCGCGGACCGTCGAGTTGGCCGAGGAGGCCATGGCGAAGTCGCTCTCGGGCAGACCGTCGAGCGTCGCGGTCGACATCGGCGCGAACGTGAGTCCCATCCCGACCCCGGCCATCGCGAGGGCCGGCACGAAGTGCGGGTAGGTCGCATGGCCCTCGGCCAGCGAGGCCAGCCACACCAGCGACGCGGTCTGCAGCGCGAGACCGATCAGCAGCAGCGGTCGCAGCCCCACCCGGGGCGCGATGGCGCCGGCGATCGGGGCGACGACCATCGGCGCCGCGGTCCAGGGCAGCGTGCGGATGCCGGCCTCGAGCGGGGTGTAGCCCTGCACCACCTGCAGGTACTGCGCGAGCAGGAACACGGTGCCGAACATGCCGACCGTGAAGAACAGGGCGATCACGTTGGCCGTGGAGAAGCTGCGGCTGCCGAAGAGTCGCAGCGGCAGCACCGCGTGGTCGATCGAGCGCGCCCGCAGCACGTACGCCGGCAGCAGCAGCGCGCCCACCACGAGCGGCACGAGCACGCCCACGGAGGTCCAGCCGCCAGAGCCATCAGGCTGAGTGTTGCCGTGCACGATGCCCCAGACGCCGAGGAAGACCGCCCCGCCGAGCATCGCGGTGCCCACCAGGTCCATGCGCTGCCACGAGCCGCGCGACTCGCTCACCGCCCAGAGCATGAAGGGCACCCCCACCACGGCGATCGGCACGTTGAGCCAGAAGATCGCCTGCCAGCTCACGCCCTGCACCACGGCGCCCCCGATGACCGGGCCGAGCGCGACGCCCAGCCCGGAGACGCCGCCCCAGATGCCGATGGCGGCGGGCCGCAGCCGCGCGGGCACGGCCGCGGCGAGGAGTGTCAGCGACAGCGGCATGATCGCGGCGGCGCCCAGGCCCTGCACGGCGCGGGCGGCGATGAGCGCGCCCGAGGTGGTCGAGAGGGCCGAGCCGATCGAGCCGAGCGTGAAGACCGCGATGCCGATGAGCATCATGCGGCGGCGACCGAGCCGGTCGCCCAGTGTGGCCGCAGGCAGCATGAAGCTGGCGAACGCCAGTGAGTAGGCGTTGAGGAACCAGGAGAGCTGGTCGACGCTCGCGCCGAGGTCGGCCCGGACGACCGGGAGCGCGCTGGTCATCACCAGGTTGTCCAGGGTCGCCATGAACATCGGCAGCGAAGTGGCCAGGAGGGCGGCCCACACGGGCACCGAGCGTCGCCGCGCGCGCTGCTCGGGAGCCCGGTCGGGAGCCCGGTCGTGAGAGAGAGCGGTGGTGGTCATGGCGGTCCTTCCCAGATGAAGGCATTGAATGATTACTTCGTTGCAGACAGTAAGTAATCAACTGATAACCTGTCAACCGATGAGCACCAGGACCACTCGCATGAAGCCCGAGGAGCGCCGCGCCCTGGTGCTCGACGCCGGCGTCCGCGCCTTCGCCCGCACCGGCTACGCCGGCACCAGCACTGACGCCGTGGCAAAGGAGGCGGGCGTCTCCCAGCCGTACGTCGTCCGGATCTTCGGCACCAAGCTGGACCTGTTCTGCGCGGTGTTCGACCAGGTGATGGGGCGCATCGTCGGCGCCTTCCGCGAGGAGATCGAGAGCGGCCCGTTCACCGCCGACTCCGAGGACGACTGGGGACGTCTGGGGATGCGCTACACCGAGCTGGTCGTCGACCGCGACCTGCTGCTGGTGATGATGCACGGCATCGTGGCCAGCGCCGAGCCGGCGATCGGGACGATCGCCCGGGCCCGGATGGGCGAGGTGTTCGAGGTGCTGCGGCGCACCGGGGCCGACGACGAGCGGATCCGCGACTTCATCGGCTACGGGATGCTGCTCAACGTCATGCTGGCCATGCGCGCTCCGGAGTTCCTCGGCGAGAAGCCCGGTCTGTCGGAGCTCACCCGCTGCGCCTTCGGGGACGCGCTGCCGCTGCTCACCGACGGTTGAGAGGATCGGCGGTGTGCCAGCCGCCCACCTCGCCGCCCGGGTCTCGGCGCGGCACGCGGCCGAGCGTCCGCACGAACGGGTCGAGCAGGCGCTGCTCGAGCTGCGCGACCGCATGCGGGTCTCCGACCCCGGGCTGCTCAGGCTCCGCTCCGCGCTGAGTGCCGCCGTCAGCGTGGGCACAGCGCTGCCGGTGCAGGTGGCGATCGGCCGGGTGCTCGGCTACCCCGGCCAGGCCGGGTTCGCCGCGACGCTGTTCGGCGCGGTGGTGGCGATGCTGGGGGCCAACGCGCTGGCCGGGTCGGACCGGCGTACCAAGCTGCGTACGGCCGCCTTCTTCCCGGTGGCGGTGGCCGCCGGGCTGCTGACCGCGACCGCCACCTCGGGACTCCGGCTGGCGCAGGTCGTCGGCTTCGCGGTGGTCCTCTTCCTCGCCGTCTGGGTCCGCCGCTTCGGCACGGCCTGGTTCTTCTACGGGTTCATGGGCTGGATGGGCTTCTTCTTCGCCACCTTCCTGCACGCGACCTTGTCGCTGGTGCCCGAGCTCCTGGTGGCCTCGGTCGCCTCCACGGCCTGGGTGACGCTGTTGAGCACGACGGTGTTCCACATCGGCGCCGGGCGCGCGCTGCACGCCACCTTGGCCGCGTTCTTCGCCGCCGGCCGGTCGGTGGCCCGGGAGGGTGCCGACCTGCTCGCCGTCTCCAGCGCCGGTCCCGCGCGTCGACGCCGGGCGTTGCGCGCGCTGGCTGCCCGGCAGGCGGCCCTGGCCGACGCCTCGCTGCTGGCCGAGGCCTGGTCGAGTGAGCGCAGGGCGACCCCGCCGGGCTGGTCGCCCAGCGCGCTGCGTCGCCGGCTCATCGAGTCCCAGCAGGCCGTCGACCGGATCGCCGGGGCGTCCGTCGCGCTCGCCCACGACGGCCACCCCGACCTGGTCGTCGCCTCGCAGCGGGTGCTGGACCACCTCGCCCGGCGTCGCGACCGTGCGGCGGCGTGGGCCGCCACCCGGCTGGAGCGGCTCTCCGAGCGCGCCAAGGAGCAGGATCTCGAGGGCTGGGCGCCCGCCCGGCAGCTGGCGTTCGGGGTTCGGGAGTTCCTGCGCTTCGACGCCGCCGCCGACGACCCGCCCGAGGTCGACCCGGGTGAGGCCGACTTCGAGGCCGCTACCGGGCTGGTCTTCGGTGGCCTGGCCGGCTCGCCTGCGGTCGCACGCGACGTCGCCGCCCGCGGCAGTCGCTGGAACCCCGTGGCGCGGCTGTCGATGACCAGTCGTCAGGCGGTGCAGGTGGCACTGGCCGGCGTGCTCGCCCTGCTGGCCGGCGCGGTGCTCTCACCCACGCGCTACTACTGGGCCGTCATCACCGTCTTCATCACCTTCACCGGCACCGGCACCCGCTCGGAGACCTGGGTCAAGGGCGTCGGTCGCACCGTGGGCACGCTGCTGGGGATCGTGGTGGCGATCCTCCTCGCCCACGTGACGGCCGGTCACAGCGCCGTCGTGCTCGCCATCATCTTGGTCTCGATCTTCTTGGCCTTCTACTTCCAGAAGGTCTCTGCCACGGCCATGGGCTTCTTCATCACCCTGGTGCTCGGCGAGCTCTACACGGTGCTCGGCACCTTCACCGACTCGCTGCTGGCGCTGCGGCTGGGGGAGACGGCGGTGGGCGCCGGCATCGGCATCGTCGTCGCGCTGCTCTTCGCCCCGCTGTCCACGCGCGACACCGTCCGAGCGGCGCGCGGTCAGGTCTACGTCGCGATGCGCGACCTGCTCCTCGGCGCGTCGACCTGCGCCGAAGGACGGCGGGTGGACCTCGACGCCGCCACCCGGGTGCTGGACGACCGGGCCCGGCGGATGGCCCTGGTCGCGCGCCCGATGGTGCGCCCGTTCGGGGTCGGCGCCGGGGCCAACCGCCGGATGCGCCGCCGGATGGAGCTGATCGTGGTGGCGGTCTCGCAGTGCCGGGCGCTGACCGTGGCGATGAACCGCGACGGTGTGCACGACGTCGCGAGCGTGGCCGCCGCGTGCCGGTCGCTGGCCGAGGCGATGGACGTCCTGTCCGCGGTGGCGCTCGGCTCTGGCGCGCCCGAGGCGGGCATCCCGCTGCTGGAGGGCGACCGGGCGCTGTTCGCCGTCGGCGGCAGTAGCGAGGAGGCGGTCGTGCGGCACCTGCACCACCTCTCGGCGACGCTGTTCCAGCTGGCCGAGAGCGACCCGCTGCTGGCGGCCGTCCGGATGCGGGAGCTCGCGGCCTGAGAGGGCCCGGTCAGCGCGGCTGCTGCGGGCCCGCCTCGCCGGTGCCGTCCTCGAGGGTCCGCGGCTCGTAGTCGCGGGAGCGGTGGTCGACGTCGGGGTCGATGCGGTCGGCCTCGCGGACCTGGTCCTCGTGCTCGGCGCGCTCCACGTCGTGGACCTGACGGGCCTCGCTGGCCCGGGACTCCGCGCGCTCGGCCTGCAGCCGCGCCGCCTCCGCCTCCGCCTCGGCCTGCTGGGCTCGCCGACCGGAGTCCGCCAGGTGGGTCGCGTCGCCGGCCGCCTGTTCCCGCTTGGCCTGCGCCTCGTCGCGCCGGGCGGCCCGGCTGCGGTTGCGGGCCGCGGCGGCCACGGCCAGCGCCACGGCCAGTACGACGACCACGACGACGATGAGGATGATCCATCCGCTGGTGCTCATGTCCACTCCTTCTCGGGTGCCCCACGGCGAGGACCCTGGCTAGGTCCATACCCAGCCCGCGCGGCCCTACGCGCGGGTGTCGCCGCCGGTGATGGTCTGCGACGATGCCCCGCGATGAGGATCGCTTTCGTGCGCCTGGCGGCGGCCCCGCTGCTGCTGGCCGGGTGCGGTGGACACGCTGCGGCCGAGTCGCCCGCACGGGCGCCCACACCGGCCCTGTCGCCGTCCTCGTCGGCGAGCAGCCCGGCCCGGTCGTCGCCGAGCCCGACGTCGCTAGTGCCGTCGGGGCTGGAGAGCATCGCCTCCGCCCAGGCCCAGAACCTGGATGGCGGCGATGGGCCGGTGGAAGGTGCCGACGTCTCCTGGCCGCAGTGCCCCAAGGGGATGGGCATCCCGCAGAAGCGCAGCAAGGGGCTGGCCATGCCGCTGCCCACGGCGCGGTTCGTCGTGCTCGGGCTGACCAACTCCCCGGGCTTCACCGCCAACCCGTGCCTGGCGTCGCAGGTGCAGTGGGTGGCGCAGCGCCACCTGCTCGCGGCGGCGTACTCGGTGGTGAGCTATCCGGACGAGGCGACGCTGACGCGCGAGGGCGGCGCCGGGCCCTACGACGGCGATACTCCGCTCGGGATGCTCGGCAACGTGGGGTACGCCCAGGCGCGGTTCAACGTGGCCACGATGAAGGGCGCGGGATTGCGCGCGCCGGTGGTGTGGGTCGACGTCGAGCCCGTCAACGACTTCGCCTGGAGCGCGGACCCGAAGGCCAACGCGGCCGTCGTGCGCGGGGCGGTGCGCGGTTACCAGGCGGCCGGCTATCGCGTCGGCGTCTACTCCACCCAGCACCTGTGGCAGGAGGTCGTCGGCGATCTGCGCCTCGAGCTCCCGGAGTGGCGCGCGGCCGGGATGACGTCGCGGGCGGAGGCGCTGCGCCGGTGCGGAGTGGAGCGGATGTTCCAGGGCGGCTCGGCGGTGATGTCGCAGTGGGTCGACGGCTCGGCCGAGACCGGGCGCGACCGGATCGTCACCTGCCCCGACGGCGTCTCGCGGCTGGGCGACTGGTTCCACCAGTACTGAGTGCGTCTCGCATCCGAGACGGGTGGTCGACGCTCGGTCTTCCGGGGTAGGCGCGGCGACGCGAGAGTGGGCCGCATGCAACCCGTGGTCGTGGGCGTCGGTCCGGTCAGCTTCGACGACGTCGTCGCGGTCGCCCGTGACGGCGCACCCGTGGTGGTCGGCGACGACGCGCTGACCGCGTTGGCCCGCGCGCGTCAGGCCGTGGAGGAGCTGGCCGCTGCGCCGACGCCGGCGTACGGGATCTCCACCGGCTTCGGCGCGCTCGCCACCCGCCACATCCCCACCGAGATGCGCGAGCAGCTGCAGCGGTCGCTGGTCCGCTCGCACGCCGCCGGATCGGGGCCCGAGGTCGAGCGCGAGGTGGTGCGCGCACTGATGCTGCTGCGGCTCTCGACGCTGGCCACCGGCCACACCGGGGTGCGCCCGGAGACCGCGCAGCTGATGGCGGGGCTGATCAGCGCCGGGATCACGCCGGTGGTGCACGAGTACGGCTCACTCGGCTGCTCCGGGGACCTCGCTCCGCTCTCGCACTGCGCACTGGCGCTGCTCGGCGAGGGGTCGGTGCACGACGCCTCCGGTGCCCTCGTCGACGCCGCCGACGCGCTCGCCGCGGCCGGCCTGGAGCCGGTGGAGCTCAGGGCCAAGGAGGGGCTCGCGCTCATCAACGGCACCGACGGCATGCTCGGCATGCTGGTGCTCGCGCTGCGCGACCTCGAGGTGCTGCTCAAGACCGCCGACGTCGCCGCCGCGATGTCGGTGGAGGGACAGCTGGCCACCGACCGCGTGTTCGCTCCCGAGCTGCAGGCATTGCGCCCGCACCCCGGCCAGGCCCGGTCGGCAGCCAATCTCACCGCGCTCCTGCGCGACTCCGGCGTCGTCGCCTCGCACCGCGGGCCCGACTGCAACCGCGTGCAGGACGCCTACTCGTTGCGCTGCTCGCCGCAGGTGCACGGTGCTGCTCGCGACACCCTGGAGCACTGCGCGCTGGTCGCCTCCCGCGAGCTCGACTCCGCGGTCGACAACCCGGTGGTCCTCGAGGACGGACGCGTCGAGTCCAACGGCAACTTCCACGGCGCCCCGGTGGCCTACGTGCTCGACTTCGCCGCCATCGTCGCCGCCGATGTCGCCTCGATCAGCGAGCGGCGCACCGACCGGTTCCTCGACAAGGCCCGCAACCACGGGCTGCCGCCGTTCCTGGCCGACGACCCCGGCGTCGACTCGGGCCACATGATCGCCCAGTACACCCAGGCCGGGATCGTCTCGGAGCTCAAGCGGCTGGCGAACCCCGCCAGCGTCGACTCGATCCCCTCCTCGGCGATGCAGGAGGACCACGTCTCGATGGGTTGGGCGGCGGCACGCAAGCTGCGCCGGTCGGTCGACGGGCTCGCACGCGTGCTGGCGATCGAGGTCCTCACCGCCGCCCGGGCGCTCGACCTGCGCCGTCCGCTCGCGCCGTCGCCGGCCACCGGCGCGGTCGTCGACCTGCTGCGCGCCAGCGGCGTCGAGGGTCCGGGTCCGGACCGCCACCTCGCCCCCGAGATCGAGACCGTCGTGGGTCTCGTCCGCTCCGGCGCCGTCGTCGCCGCCGTCCAGCCCGTGATCGGAGAACTCCAGTGAACGAACGACTCCCCATCCACGCCGCCACCGGCACCGAGCTGACCGCGAAGTCGTGGCAGACCGAGGCACCGCTGCGGATGCTGATGAACAATCTCGACCCCGAGGTCGCCGAGCGACCCGAGGACCTCGTCGTCTACGGCGGCACCGGCCGCGCGGCCCGCAGCTGGGAGGCCTACGACGCCCTGGTGCGCACCCTGCGTGACCTCGAGGACGACGAGACGATGCTGGTGCAGTCGGGCAAGCCCGTCGGCGTCATGCGCACCCACGAGTGGGCGCCGCGGGTGCTCATCGCCAACTCCAACCTGGTGCCCGACTGGGCCAACTGGGAGGAGTTCCGCCGCCTGGAGGACCTCGGCCTGACGATGTACGGCCAGATGACGGCCGGGTCGTGGATCTACATCGGCACGCAGGGCATCTTGCAGGGCACGTTCGAGACGTTCGCCGCCGTGGCCGACAAGCGCTTCGGCGGCACGTTGGCCGGCACCATCACCGTCACCGCCGGTCTGGGCGGCATGGGTGGCGCCCAGCCGCTGGCGGTCACGATGAACGGCGGTGTCGCGATCTGCATCGAGGTGGACCAGGCGCGCATCACGCGTCGCATCGAGCACCGCTACCTCGACGAGCAGGCCGACTCGCTGGAGGACGCCGTCGAGCGGGCGATCAAGGCCCGCGACGAGAAGCAGGCGGTCTCCATCGGCGTCCTGGGCAACGCCGCCGAGCTGCTGCCGCGACTGGTCGAGCTGGGCGCGCCGGTCGACGTCGTCACCGACCAGACCTCCGCGCACGACCCGCTCTCCTACCTGCCGACGGGTGTCGCGTTCGAGAACTGGCACGACGCCGCCGAGCGCGACCCGGAGGGCTTCACCAAGGACGCGCAGGCGTCGATGGCCGTGCACGTGCGGGCGATGGTGGAGCTGCAGGACGCCGGCGCCGAGGTCTTCGACTACGGCAACTCGATCCGCGACGAGGCTCGCAAGGGCGGTTACGACCGGGCGTTCTCGTTCCCCGGCTTCGTGCCGGCCTACATCCGACCGCTGTTCTGCGAGGGCAAGGGCCCGTTCCGCTGGGCCGCGCTCTCCGGTGACCCCGAGGACATCCGCAAGACCGACGAGGCGATCCTCGCGCTGTTCCCCGACAACGAGCGGCTGCGGACCTGGATCACGATGGCCCAAGAACGCGTGCACTACCAGGGCCTGCCCGCGCGGATCTGCTGGCTCGGCTACGGCGAGCGGCACCTGGCCGGCCTGAAGTTCAACGAGATGGTCGCCAGCGGCGAGCTCTCCGCGCCGGTGGTCATCGGCCGCGACCACCTCGACTGCGGCTCGGTGGCCTCCCCCTACCGGGAGACGGAGGCGATGAAGGACGGCTCGGACGCCATCGCCGACTGGGCCATCCTCAACGCCCTGGTCAACACCGCCTCCGGCGCCACCTGGGTGTCCTTCCACCACGGCGGCGGCGTCGGCATCGGCCGCTCGCTGCACGCCGGCCAGGTCTGCGTCGCCGACGGCACCGAGCTGGCCGCGGCGAAGATCGAGCGCGTCTTGACCAACGACCCCGGCATGGGCGTCATCCGCCACGTCGACGCCGGCTACGACGAGGCGGCTCAGGTGGCCGACGAGCGGGGCGTACGCGTCCCGATGCGGGGGTAGTCCAGATCAAGTTGGTCGCTGTGGGAGGCCAGGACGGAGCAACTTGATCTGGACTAGGCCTACCGGGTGGCGCGGGCCTAGCGTGACGCCATGGCGGACACCGAGTGGGGCGACCTGTACCGCACGCACGTCGAGGCGGTGAGCGCGCTGGCTCCGGGGTTGGGTGAGGCCGAGCTGGCGACGACGGTCCCGGCGACCCCGCAGTGGACGGTGCACGACGTGCTGCGGCACATGGCCGGCGTGCCGGCCGACGTCCTGGCCGAGCGCACCGACGGCATCCCCGGGCCGGAATGGACTCAGCGGGCGGTCGACGAGCGCCGTGGCGCCGGCATCGAGGAGCTCCTCGCCGAGCTGAACGCCAACACCGACGCGGTGGCGGCCTCGCTCGTCGACAACCCGAGCCCGGCGATCGTGTGGGACATCGCCGTCCACCACACCGACCTGCACGAGGCGCTGGGCAAGGGCCGGCCGCCGGCGGCGTACTGGCAGCCGATCGTCGACGCGTTGCGCAGCAAGGTGCCCGCCGACGTCGAGGCCGACGACTACGAGCTGTTCCGCGGGCTGTTCTCGCGCCGCTCGCGGAGCCAGATGCAGGCGTGGGGTCGGGGTCAGGGACGGGCGCCGGCGGAGCGGCTGGACGAGATGTGCATCTTCGGGCCACGTGAGGACGATCAGCCCATTCCCGCCTGATCGGCTCGAACCGGGCTGCACAATGGCTGCATGACGGAGTCGTCGAACCAGCCCGTCCGCCACCGGGTCACGCTGACCGGCGTCAGCTCCCGGGCCTGGGAGCACCCGGCCGACCGTGGCGCGCTCACCGCGCTGCGCAAGCTTAAGGGCTTCGACACGCTGCTGAAGTTCCTCAACGGCTTCCGGGTGCAGCGCGGGGTCCGGTTGCAGCTGCTGGGCGGCGCCGTCCGGGTCGACGAGCGGCAGTTCCCGCGGCTGCACCGGCTGCTGCTGGAGTCCTGCGAGACCCTCGACGCCGACCGGGTGCCGGAGCTGTTCGTCTCGGCGAACCCGCTGCTGGGGGCCGTCACGATCGGTCTCGACAAGCCGATCATCGTGGTGAACTCCGCGCTGGTCGACCTGCTCGACGAGGAGGAGATGCGCTTCGTCATCGGCCACGAGCTCGGCCATGCCCTGAGCGGGCACGCGGTCTACCGCACGATGCTCGACACCCTGCTCCGGCTCGGGTTCATCCCCCTGGCCGGAGTGCCGATCCGGCTGATCCGGGCGGCGCTGCTGGAGTGGCAGCGCAAGGCCGAGCTGTCGGCCGACCGCGCCGGTCTGCTGGCCACCCAGGACCCGGCGACGGCGACCCGTGTCCACATGCAGCTGGCCAGCGGCGGTCACCTCGAGGAGCTCGACACCACCTCCTTCATCGCCCAGGGGCAGGAGTACGACGAGGGCGGCGACGTGCGCGAGGTGCTCACCAAGCTGTCGCTGCTGCAGTCGCAGACCCATCCGTTCGCCGTCGTCCGCGCCGCCGAGCTGCGTCGATGGGTGGACTCCGGGGAGTACACCGCCCTCCTGGGCGGCGACTACCCGCGCCGTGAGGACGACGCCGACGCCTCGATGAGCCAGGCCGCCTCGGAGGCGGCGCGCAGCTACAGCGACGCCTTCCGCAAGGCCGGTGACGCGCTGGGGCGGATCGTGCAGGACACCGCCGGCGTGGCCGGGAGCGTCAGGGGCTGGTTCGACGAGACCTTCGGCGGCGGGTCGGACTCGAAGCGCGGGCAGTGAGCGGTCCCACCAGGCGCGGTCCGGCGAGCCGAGTCTCGAGCTTGCGGGCCTCGCGCTTGAGCGGCTGGGCGATGTACTCGCCCAGGATCACTCCCGAGCTGAGCGCGATGGCGATCGCGGCGGCGGTGACCATCGCCAGCAGCCCGGTGCTGCCGCCGTCGGAGAGCAGCGCCAGCCCCCGGTAGATCGACAGGCCGGGCAGCAGCGGCACGATCGCCGCGGTGACTACCACCAGGGCCGGGACCCGGGCCCGGCCGGCGACCGAGAAGCTGACCAGGCCCACGACCAGCGCGGCGACCCCCGAGGCCCAGGCGACGCCGAAGCCCCGGTCGAACATCAGCCGGTAGACGAGCACCGCCGCGGCGCCGATGACCGCCACCGGCAGCAGCGCGCGGTACGGCGCGTAGGAGGAGTACGCGTACGCCGCGGCGGTGATCGCGCCGCCGAGGCCCATGAGGGCCACGTCGCCGTAGGTGATCACCCCCGGATCCAGCGTCCCCAGCGGCAGCCCGACCACCCGGGCCAGCTGCAGGCCGCCGCTGACCCCGCCGATGACGCCGGCGGTGGCGATGATCGCCTCGAGGATGCGGGCGCCGGCGGTGAGCGGGAAGCCGGTGAGCGCGTCCTGGATCGCGCCGAGGAAGCTGACGCCCGCCAGCAGCAGGATGATGCCGGCCGTGATGACCGTCGACCGGGCCACCGGCAGGCCCACGGCGTCGACCCCCACCGCGAGCAGCGTGGCCAGCAGCCCGCCGGCCACCTGCTGGTAGAAGGTCGGGATCCGGTTGCGCGTCATCCGGCGTTGCAGCAGGTCGACGCCGACCACGGCGATGAAGGCGATCAGCACCACCACCAGGTCGCCGCCCAGCACCAGGCCGACGCCACCGCCCATCGCGCCCAGCCCGAGCGTGACGGCCCACTTCGGTCGCGCGTGGCCCGAGGAGACGATCCGGTTCAGCCGCGTAGCCGCCTGGTCGCGGTCGATGCGGCCGACGACCAGGTCGCGCACCAGGTGGTCGACCAGGGTGAGGTCCTCGTAGTCGACCTCGCGGTGGCGCACGTTGCGGATCTGGATCAGGGCGGGCTGCTCGGGCGTGCTCTGGTGGCTCATCGCGAGCTCGGTGAAGGTGACGTCGACGGAGTAGCCGCGCAGCCCGCAGGCGTAGGCGACGTTGTCCATCTGGGCGCGGACGTCGGCCGCGCCGGCGCCGGAGGAGAGCAGCAGCTCGCCGATGCGCAGCGCGAGGTCGAGCGTCCGGAAGATCTCCGGGTCGCCGAAGGAGCCGATGACGGGCTGGCCCTCACCGGGCGGGGACTGCGCTGGCATGGCTCGGCCAGTCTCGCCCACCCGCGTGGGTTTTGACGGATCGGGGTATCGAGGAGCAGGGTCGAAGGCTGGCCCCAGCAGCAACCTCGGAGGTGCGCGGATCAGTGGCAGTGCTCGTACCGGACGAACGACCCCGACGCTGGAAGCTCGACGACATCGTCGTCACCGACCCGCCGATCATCCGGCGGGCCATCGGCGCCGCGGCCATCGGCAACATCACCGAGTGGTACGACTTCGGGGTTTACGCCTACTTCGAGCCCACCATCAAGAAGGTCTTCTTCTCCGGGCTCGGCGACACCGCCGGGACGATCGCGACCGCCGGACTGTTCGCCGTGGCGTTCCTGGTGCGCCCGATCGGCGGCATGGTCTTCGGGCCGCTGGCCGACCGGATCGGCCGCAACCGGGTGCTGGCCACCACCATGATCTTGATGGCGCTGGGCACCTTCGCCATCGGCTGCATCCCCAGCCACGCCTCCATCGGCATCTGGGCACCGATCCTGCTCCTGGTCGCCCGGCTGGTGCAGGGCTTCTCCACCGGCGGCGAGTACGGCAACGCGATGACCTTCATCGCCGAGTACGCCCCCGACAGGCGACGCGGCTTCCTCGGCAGCTGGCTGGAGTTCGGCACGTTCACCGGCTACCTGCTCGGCGCGATCATGGTGACCGTCGCCGACGCCGTCTTCAGCGACGACCAGCTGCTGTCGTGGGGCTGGCGACTGCCGTTCTTCGTCGCGCTGCCGCTGGGCATCGTCGGCGTCTACCTGCGGGCTCGGCTGGCCGACACCCCGGCCTACCAGCAGCTGGAGCAGGAGCAGGAGGACAAGGAGAAGCAGCAGAAGAGCGAGGGCGAGGCCAAGAAGCTCGCGCACCTGTGGCCGTTCGCGTTGGTGTGCGTGGGCCTGGTGCTGGCCTGGAACGTCACCAACTACATGCTCACCGCCTACATGCCGACCTACGTCACCGACACCGTGCACCAGCACGGCGCCGGCGTCTCGTCGGGCACCTCGCAGGTGGTGCAGATCGTGGTGATGGTCGTGGCGTTGCTGACCATCCCGCTCCTGGGACTGCTCTCGGACCGCATCGGCCGCAAGCCGATCGCCTTCGTCGGCGCCGCGATGCTCGTCGTGCTGGCCTTCCCGATGATCCTGCTGGTGCGCGCCTCCAGCGCCGTCGGCGTCTTCGCGGGGCTGCTGATCATGGGGCTGGCCCTGATCTGCTTCTCCTCGACCATGCCCTCGACGCTGCCGTCGCTCTTCCCGACCGACGTCCGCGGGGCGGGGCTCTCGATCTCCTTCAACGTCTCGGTCTCGCTGTTCGCGGGCACGACGTCGTTCGTGATGAGCACGCTGGTCGGTGCGACCGGCGACCTGAACTGGCCGGCGTACTACCTCATCGCGGCCGGTCTGATCGGCGCCGTCTCGCTGTACTTCCTGGCCGAGCCCAACGGCCGCAAGATGTGGGGCTCGGCACCGGCAGCGGCCTCGGAGGAGGAGGCGAAGGAGTACGTCTCGGCGCAGGGCGGCTGACCGGCAGCCACGGCGCTCCCCCGGGAGGGATTGCTCAGCCGCGGCGCTGCCACCAGCGCCGCCGCTCCCTCGGTGAGGCGGGTGGCAGCACGGGTGGCGGGAGTTCGCCCGTGGCCTCGTGCCAGTGCAGCGGCGGTTGGCCGCTGAGGCTCAGCAGCCGGTCGACCAGGTCCAGGCGTGCGGGGCCGGGATCGTCGAGGATCAGCGCGGCGTGCAGCTGTGGTGGCAGCGGACCGTCGTCGAGCAGCGTCGTCCAGTCGCGCACCGAGAGCCGCAGCAGCTCCAGGGCAGGAAGTTCGCGCAGCGCCGCGAGGTCGGCGATGCTGCCGTCCTCCGCGCTCACCGCACGTAGCGCGGGGTGGCCGGCGAGGGGCGCGAGGTCGACCGGCGAGGTCACCTCGAACAGCTGGAGCACCTGCGTCGCCGGTCCGACCAGCTGGTCCGGGGTGCGTTGCGGGTTCTGGTGCGTACTCGCCGTCGCACGGTCCGGCTCGGCGCGTGGTTCGTCCACGACGTCGCCGCGCAGCAGCGCGGTCAACGACTCCGCGATGCGGGTCGCGCCGAGCGACTCCTCGTGGTCGACGAAGAGGATCTGGCCGGTCCAGCCGTGGGGTCCGGGGGCGAGGTCGACCACGAACAGGTTGCCGCCCCCGTCGGTGCCGAGCGGCAGCCACGTGCTCGCGTCGACCCCGGCCAGCGCCTGGACCCGGCCGCCGGGGTCGACCCGGGCGACGTCGGTGCCGTTGAGGGCCCAGCCGAAGAAGCGGGCCGACGCGCTGTAGTCGGCCAGCGCCGATGGGTTGCCGATCGGCAGGAGTTCCAGGGCGAAGACCGGTGCGTCCTCGTCGCCGACCTTGAGGTCGCCCTCGTTCGCGGCGAGGTACAGCGACCGGACGTCGTCGGGCAGCGTCACCGCGTGGACGCGCTCGAACTCGGCGATCTCCTCGAGGGTGTGCGCCGCCGCGTCGGGCAGTGCCCGGCGCACGGTCGCGTCGACGAAGGCCGGGTCCTGCCCGGGGGAGGCGGGCCGGTCGAGGCTGCGGTCGGGTTCGCTGCGAAACGGCCGGGGCATCGTGCCCGGTCGCAGCGTCACCGCGTCGACCACCACGAACGACGCCTCGACCTCCGGCGGCAGCACGCTGCACCGCACCCGTGCGTCGGTGCCGGTGATCGCCGCCTCGATCACCAGCTCGCGGTCGGGCGCGAGGCGCTGGGCGAGAGCGGTGACGGCGTCCATGACGTCCCGACCGAGGTCCGCTCTCGCCCCGTCGGCGACGGCGTTGCCGCCCATGCTGGAGGCGGTCGCCGTGCCCGACCAGCTCAGCGACGTCGCGCTCGGTGCGGTGGCGCGCAGGGCGGCGAGCACCGGTCGCCAGGTCTCGAACCGGTCGAGGTCAGCCACCGGGCGAGCCTAGGTCGTCAGCGACGTGTGCGCCGCTCGCGCCAGGCGGAGACCTCGGCCTCGACCTCGCGCAGCTTGGTGACCACGGGCGGCCCGCCGGTGAGCTGGCGCCGGGCGGCGACCACGCGTCGGTTGAAGTCCTCCAGCAGGTCGCGCACCACGCGCTCGGCCGACTGCCGGTCGAGCTCGGCGTCGAGCTCGGCGTCGTCCTTGCGCAGCTGTAGCGCCTCGGGAAGGACGCCGGTGATCCGCTCGCGCTCGATGAGCTTCTTCAGCCACCAGTCCTTGTCGTGGGTCTTGCCCAGGTCGGGGATCGGCTTGCCGGCGCCCGGCAGGTTGTCGAAGTCGCCGCGAGCCATCGCGATGCGGACCTGCTGGTCGACGTAGGAGCTCTGGTTCTCTGCCCTCGCGCGGGCGGCGGCGCGGCTGTCGCGCGGACCGCGGCGAGGTGCCTGCTCGGGTTGGTCGGCCATCCTTCCTACCGTACGTCGCCTCAGCGAACGGCCTCGTCGAGCAGCTCCTGCAGCCGCTCGGCGGTGATGGGGGCGCCGGCCTCGTTCTCGAACGTGCCGTAGGCCGCGGCGTAGGCCGGCCGGTCGCGCTCGAAGCGCCAGCTCTCGGCCAGCGAACCGGTGTCGAGCACGTCGTAGCCCAGCGAGCCGATGAACGAGCCCGCCAGCGCCTTGGCCGACTCGTCGTCACCGGCGATGAGCAGCGGCGAACGCTCGGGGTCGCCCTCGGGCCGGGCGAGGTTCAGCAGGTGCTTGAAGTAGATGTTGTTGAAGGCCTTGACCACCTTCGCCTGCGGCGCGTGGGCCTGCAGCAGGCCGCTGGTGGTGGAGCGCTTGTCGTCGAGCTCGGCGATCTGCCCGTCGCGCTGCGGGTAGTAGTTCATGGTGTCGAGCACGACCTTGCCGGCCAACAGCTCGGGGTCCAGGTCCGGGTACACCTCGAGCGGGACGGTCACGAGCACGACGTCGGCCGCCGCGGCGTCGGCGGTGGTGCCGGCGCGGGCGCCGATCTCGGCGGCCAGCTCGCGCAGGGTGTCCGGGCCGCGGGAGTTGCTCAGCACGACGTCGTGGCCCGCGGCCACCGCCAGTCGCGCCACGGTGCTGCCGATGTTGCCGCTGCCGATGGTTCCCAGGGAGGTCATGCGGAGAGGAACTCCGCATCGACGTGGGATGTTCCGGCCGTCAGCTCCACGACGACCGGGACAGGCGCGTGCGCCTCGTCGCGGCGAGCAGGCTCAGCGCGGCCAGCAGCGCGGAGCCGGCGCAGACGCCCCACACCACCAGGTAGCCCGAGAGCGGGGCGTTGACCGCGCCCTCGGTGTCGATCGTGCCGGTGGCCGAGAGCGCCATGGCGAAGACGCTGGAGGCGACGGCGCCGCCGACGGTCTTGGTGGTGTTGGTCATGCCGGTCGCGAAGCCGGTGCGTTCGGGGGGCGCCGCGGCGGCAGCGGCCGCGGGCAGCGCGGCCACGAGGGCGCCCGAGCCGACACCGGCGACGGCCATGTTCACCAGCGCCTGCGCGGTCGAGTCGTGGAAACCGATCCACAGCGCATAGCCCGCCGCCACGAGCAGCGACGCGACGGCGAGGGCCGTGCGCGTGCCCAGCACGCGGGAGGCGGCGGGCAGCGAGAGCGCGCCCACCACGAGCATGAGCACGTAGACCCCGATGAGCACCGAGACGAATCCCGGGCCGGCGCCCAGGCCGTAACCGGTGGACCGGTCGGTCTGGGCGTAGGTCGAGAGCGGGATCTGCGCGCCCAGCACCGACATGCCGAACAAGAAGGCGGTCAGCTGCACCGGCCACTGGCCGGGCGTGGCCAGCAGCCTGACGTCGACCAGGGGGTCGGGGTGGCGGGCCTCGTAGCGCGCGAAGGGCACCAGCACCGCCAGCGCCAGGACGATGCCGGCGTAGCCGAGCGGGCTGCGCACCCCCTGGAGTCGCAGGGCCACGAGACCACCCATGAGCAGCAGCAGGCTGGTGGTGAGCAGGAGCAGCCCGATCTTGTCGATGCGCCCACCGGCAGCCACCGGCGGCGTCGCCGGGACACCGTAGGCGACGGCCGCCAGGCACAGCGTCACCGCGAGCGCGGGCACGCAGAGCACCAGACGCATGTCGACGCTGTCGCCGAGCTGGCCGGCGACCAGCGCACCGGCGATGACGGCCACCTCGAGGGCGGCCACCAGGTAGGCGGCCGCACGTCGGGTGCTCCGGTCCTGGTCGGCCGCACCGGCGGTACGCCGGTGCACGATGCTGATCTCCAGCGGCAGCCACACCACGTAGCAGCCCTGCACCGCCCAGGCGATGAGGAACGTCGCGAAGTCCGGGGCGAGTGCGACCGCCCACGAAGCGAGAGCAGTGATCACGGTCGAGAGCAGCAGCACCTGTCGGTGACCGATCAGGTCGCCCAGCCGCGAGAGCACCGGCAGCACCAGCGCGGAGAGGACCAGCTGGGCCGCCTCGAACCAGTTGACGCTCGCGTGGTGGATGCCGAGGTGGTCGGCGATCTGCGGGAAGATCGGCGTGTAATAGCCCTGCAGGACGCCGCTGGCCAGCTCGACGCAGACCAGGAAGCCGACCAGGCCGGCCAGCGAACGGACTACAGGCGCTCGATCAGCCGGCGGTACCACCGCACCCCCTCCGCCAGAGCGTCGACGCCGATCCGCTCGTCGTAGGAGTGGATGCTCTGCCGCTGCTCCTGGCTCATCCGGAACGGCGCGAACCGGTACACCCGCGGGCAGACCGCGGCGAAGTGACGCGCGTCGGTGGCCTGGTTCATGACGTACGGCGCCACGACGGCATCGGGGAAGACCTCGCCGACCACCTCGCCGAGCAGGGCGAACGCCTCGTCGGTGGGGGAGACCGGGCTGGCCTCGCCCGCCTCGACCACGCGCACCTGCACGGCGTCGTCGCGCACGACCCGGCGCACGTGGGCGACGACGTCGTCGACGGTGTCGCCCGGCAGTACCCGTACGTTGATCCCGGCCCGGGCGGTGGAGGCGATGACGTTGGGCGCCGGCGCGCCCGACAGCGTGGTGACCGCGAGCGTGGTGCGCACCATCGCCGCAGGCTCGGCCCCGGCCATCGCGAGCACGCGGCCGAGCAGTGGGCCCCCGACCGCAGGGCGCAGCGCCCGCGGCAGGTGCGGGGAGAGGCGACGGAACAGCTCCCGGGTGGGCGCCGGCACGTGGCTACGCATGGGTCTGGCGTCCAACCGGACGATCGCCCGGGCGAGCCGCGCGGTGGCGTCCTTGCGCACCGGCGTGGACGCGTGACCGCCGCGACCGTCGACCCGCAGCTCCAGCGTCGTCGTGCCCTTCTCCGACACCCCGATCACGGCGACGGGTGGGCGGACGCCGGGAAAGGCCTCGGCCGCCACCGCACCGCCCTCGTCGAGCACGAACCACGGCGCCACGCCGCGCTCGCGCAGCTCGGCGGCGGCCAGCTGCGCGGTCTCACCCGAGACCTCCTCGCTGGTGCCGAAGCTGAGCCAGACGTCGCGGGCGGGCACGAAGTCCTGCTCCAGCAGTCCCTCGACCGCCTCGCTCACGGCCACCACCTGGCCCTTGTCGTCGAGTGTGCCGCGTCCCCACAGCACGCCGTCGACCACGTCGCCGCCGTACGCCGGGTGCTGCCAGGGCGAGTCGTCGTCGACCGGCACGACGTCGATGTGCGCCATCAGCACCACCGGCGCCTCGTCGCCCGCTCCGGGCCAGCGCAGCAGCAGGGCGTGGCTGGGCAGCTCGACGCGCTCTAGGTGGTGGTGGAGCAGCGGGAACCGGCGTGCGTGCTCCTCGACGAACGCGCCGAGGGCGGCGTCGTCGCGCTGGGCGGGATCGGCGTGGGAGACGGTCGGGATCCGCACCAACGCCTGCAGGGCGTTGACGGCACGGTCGGTCATGGATGGCAGCGTAGGGCCGGTGAGTCAGCCCGAGGCCCCGACGACGCGGCGGCTGCTCGCCCTCTCGGCCTCGGCCTTCGTGGTGCTCGCCGCCGAACCGCTCTATCTCCTCGTCGACACGGCGGTGGTGGGACACCTGGGCCGGATCTCGCTCGGCGGGCTCGGGGTGGGTGCCGCCGTCATGGGGCTGCTGACGGTGGTCGGCACCTTCGTCGAGTACGGCACCACCTCGCGGGCGGCGCGCTGGTTCGGCGCCGGGCAGACCGAACGCGCCGTGGGGGAGGGGGTCCAGGCGTCGTGGCTCGCGCTGGGCATCGGCCTGGTCATCGTCGTGATCGGCGAGATCTTCGTCGGTCCGCTCACCGCGGCGCTCGCCGGCGGCGCCGGACCGACGCAGCGCGCAGCGGAGTCGTGGCTGCGCATCGCGCTCGTCGGACTGCCCGGGATCTTGCTGGTGCTCGCCGGCAACGGCTGGATGCGCGGGGTGCAGCGCACCCGGGAGCCGGTGGTGCTGGTGCTCGCGGCCAACGCCGTCTCGGCCGTGCTCTCGCCGGTGCTGGTCTATCCCGTGGGACTCGGCCTGGCCGGCTCGGCCTGGGCCAACCTGGCCGCCCAGGTGCTGGGCGCCGTGCTGTTCCTGACCTCACTGCGCCGCGCCGCGCCGTCGCTGCGACCCGACCTCGGCGTCATGCGCCGCCAGCTGGTCGTCGGACGCGACCTGATCATCCGGTCCGTGGCCTTCCAGATCGCCTTCCTCTCCGCCGCCGGCGTGGCCAGCCGGATGGGCACCGCGCAGATCGCCGCCCACCAGATCGGCCTGCAGCTGTGGGAGTTCACGGCCCTGCTGCTCGACAGCTTCGCCATCGCCGCGCAGTCGCTGGTCGGCGCGGCGCTGGGCGGTGCCGATGCGGCGTACGCGCGGACGCTGGCCTGGCAGGTCGGCCGGTGGGGCCTCTACGCCGGCCTGGGCTTCGCCGTCCTCTACGCCGCCGGCTGGTCGCTGGTGCCACGTGCCTTCACCTCCGACGCCGGAGTGCAGCACCAGGCGCACCTGCTGTGGTGGTGGTTCGTGGCGATGCTGCCCGCGGCCGGACTCGTGTTCGCCCTCGACGGAGTGCTGCTGGGCGCCGGCGACGTCGGCTTCATGGCCTGGCTCACCGTCGTGGCCGGGGTCGTGGCGTTCGCGCCGCTCAACCTCCTCGCGCTGCGGCTCGGCTGGGGCATCGGCGGGGTCTGGGCCGGGCTCGCCGCGTTCGTCCTGGTCCGGCTGGTGGGCATGGTCTGGCGGGTCCGGGGGACGCGGTGGTCGGTGGAGGGCGTCGTCGGCTGAGCCGTGCGCCGTCGGTCCCCGTATGTCCCGCCCGTGCGGGGAATTTGTGTTGCCTCCTGTGGTGCGCGCGACGACAGTGGCGCCCCGTGCCCCACAACTACTTCGACGAGCCGGTCGCCGCGGACTACGACGACGACACCGACGTCCGGTTCAGCGCTGAGCACCTGGCGCTGGAGTCCGGGTTCCTGGCCGAGCTGGCGTCCCCGGGTGGTCGGGCGCTGGAGCTGGCGATCGGCACCGGGCGCGTGGCGCTGCCGCTCGCCGCGCGCGGGGTCGAGGTGCACGGCATCGAGCTGAGCCAGGCGATGGTCGACCGGCTGCGCGAGAAGCCGGGTGGTCGCGAGATCCCCGTGACGCTGGGCGACTACACCTCGGCGGACGCCGACGGTACCTTCGACGTCGCGTACCTGGTCTTCAACACCATCGGCAACGTGACCACCCAGGACGCGCAGGTCGCCACCTTCGCCAACGCCGCTCGCCACCTGCGTCCCGGTGGCTGCTTCGTCGTCGAGACGTCGGTGCCGGGCGTCTCGCGGATCGCGCCGCAGGAGCGGTTCCGGGTCTTCGACCACTCCTCGGAGCACGTCGGCTACGACGAGTACGACCGCGTCACGCAGGCGATGTGGTCGCATCACCTCACGTTCGGTCCCGAGGGCACGGTGCGCCGCAACTCCGTGCCGTTCCGCTACGCCTGGCCGGCCGAGCTCGACCTCATGGCGCGACTGGCCGGCATGCGGCTGCGCGAGAGGTGGGCGTGGTGGGACCGGACGCCGTTCACGGACACCAGCACCTCGCACGTCTCGGTGTGGGAGAAGTCTCGGGACTGAGACTCGCGCGGCGTGCCGGTCGTTGCCCTCCCGGTCGGCTGCCGGTGGACTGGTGCCCGTGCTGACCCGACCCGTCTCACCAGCGGTTGCGGTGGACGACGTCCGAGCGCCGGGCGCGCGTGCGGGGCGAGCCGGCCGCGCCGGAGGAGTCCGTGCGGTGGCCGATCGTGATGACGCCGACCGGGTCGTGGCTGGCCGGGATACCGAACTCGGTGCGCACGGCGTCGATCTCCACCACGCCGAAGAAGCAGGCGCCCAGGCCCTCGTCCACCACCGTCTGCAGGATCAGCAGCGAGGCCATCGCGGCGTCCATGTGCCAGAACGGCATCGGCCAGCGCGCCTCGTCGCGGTCGGTCCAGCCCTTGTCGGGCTCGGCGTAGCGGTCGAGGTAGGCGGCCTTGCTGGAGCAGGGCAGCACGATCACCGGGGCGCGCATCATGCCCGTCAGCCACGCGTCGGGGTGCGCGATGTCGGCCGTGAGCTCCCAGTACCGGCGCACCGTCTCGGGCCGGTCGAGCACCAAGAAGCCCCAACCCTGGCTGAAGCCGGCGCTCGGGGCCCGCTGGGCGTTGGCCAGGCAGCGGTCGACGACCGCGGGATCGACCGGGCGCGAGTCGTAGTCGCGCACCATGCGCCGGCGGCGGACGACGTCCTGGAACTCCACGCCGACCATTCTGCGGGGAGCGATCGTGCCGGCTGACCTGGAGCAGATGTGGGCCGACCTCGCGCCCTTGGGCCGCTCGACCTCCTCGGGCGGCTACTTCCGCCAGCCCTTCGCCGCCGCCGAGCGCGAGTGCCTGGCCTGGTTCCTCGAGCAGGCGGCCTCCCGCGGGCTCGAGGTCGAGGCCGACGGCAACGGGAACGTGGCGGCCTGGTGGCGCCCCGAGGGCCTAGTCCAGAACGTTTCGCACCGTTCTCGCGGCGAAAACCATGCAGAACGTTCTGGACTAGGCGTCCTGACCGGCTCCCACCTGGACTCCGTCCGCGACGGCGGGGCCTACGACGGACCGTTGGGGGTGGCGACCGCCTTGGCCGCGGTCGACCGGCTGCGCGAGCGCGGGTACCGACCGAGCGTGCCGATCGGGGTGGGCGTGTTCGTGGAGGAGGAGGGCTCGCGGTTCGGGATCGCCTGTCTGGGCTCGCGACTGGCCACCGGGGCGTTGACTCCCGAGCAGGCGGGCGAGCTGCGCGACCCCGACGGCGTGCCGCTGCTCGACGCGATGGCCGCGGCCGGGCTCGAGCCGGCGCTGGGCCCCAGCCCGTTGCTGCGTGACGTCGGCGTCTTCGTCGAGCTGCACGTGGAGCAGGGGCGCGACCTGGTCGACCGCGACGCCGCCATCGGCGTCGCCAGCGCCATCTGGCCGCACGGGCGGTACCGGTTCGACTTCGCCGGCGAGGCCAACCACGCGGGCACCACGCGCATGGAGGACCGCCACGACCCCATGCTCAGCTACGCCATGACCGTGCTCGCGGCCAACAAGCAGGCCCGGCTCGCCGGCCAGCGCGCCACCTTCGGCCGGTTGCAGGTGACGCCCAACGGCACCAACGCCGTGCCCTCCCTCGTCACCGCCTGGCTCGACGCGCGCTGCCAGGACGAGGCCACCCTCGCCGCGATGCTGGCCGAGATCGAGCGCCAGGCCACCGAGCGGGTCGGCCGTGACGGCACCGCGCTCACCGTGACGCCGGAGTCGGTGAGCGGCGCCGTCCACTTCGACGCCACCCTCGCGCAGCGGCTCTCGCGGACGCTGGGCGCGGCGCCGGTGATACCGACGATGGCCGGCCACGACGCCGGCATCCTCTCGGCCGCCGGCATCACGACCGCCATGCTGTTCGTGCGCAACCCGACCGGCATCAGTCATGCGCCGTCGGAGTTCGCCCCGATGGCCGACTGCCTGGCCGGGGTCGACGCGCTCGCCGACGTCCTGGCGGAGCTCACGTGAGCGCGCCGGCGGGAACGACTCTCGTCCTCGAGCGGGCCTTCGTCGGTGGGGCGGTGCGCGATCACGTGCTGGTCGAGATGGCCGACGGGCGGTTCACCCGCGTCGAGACCGAAACGGGAACCATTCCCATTCCCGCCCAGACCGACGTGGGAACGATTCCCATTCCCGCCGGCGCCCACCCGGGAACGATTCTCGTTCCCGGCCTGACCATCCCCGGTCTCGCCAACTGCCACAGCCATGCCTTCCACCGTGCGCTGCGCGGTCGTACGGAACGGGGGAGCGGGTCGTTTTGGACCTGGCGCGACCAGATGTACGCCGTGGCCGAGCGGCTCGACCCCGACACCTACCTCGCCCTGGCCCGCGCCACCTACCGCGAGATGGTGGCCACCGGCATCACGGGCGTGGGGGAGTTCCACTACCTCCACCACCAGCCCGACGGCACCCCGTACGCCGACCCCAACGCGATGGGCGAGGCGCTCGTTGCGGCCGCGCAGGAGGCCGGGCTGCGGATCGCGCTGCTCGACACCTGCTACCTCTCTGCGGGGTTCGGCCAGTCGCCCGAGGGCGTGCAGTGGCGCTACAGCGACGGCGACGCCGGCGCGTGGGCCGAGCGGGTCGCACGCCTGACGGGTGCGGACGACGTGGTGGTCGGTGCGGCGATCCACTCGGTGCGAGCGGTGCCTCGCGACCAGCTGGCGACGGTGGCGTCGCTGGACGGCCCGCTCCACGTCCACCTGAGCGAGCAGGTGAAGGAGAACGAGGACTGCCTCGCGGCCTACGGAGTCACCCCGACCGCACTGCTGGACGAGTCCGGCGCGCTGACCGCGCGTACCAGCGTCGTGCACGCCACGCACCTCACCGACGACGACGTCCGCCGCCTCGGCGACGCCCGGTCCTACGCCTGCTTCTGCCCGACCACCGAGCGCGACCTGGGCGACGGCATCGGCCCGAGCCGCGCCCTGCACGCCGCCGGCGCCGGACTCACGCTCGGCTCGGACAGCCACGCGGTCATCGACCTCTTCGAGGAGATGCGGGCCGTCGAGCTCGACGAGCGACTGGCCACCCGGCGCCGTGGCCACTGGACGCCGGAGGAGCTGCTCGAGGCGGCGACGGCGGGCGGCCACGCCAGTCTCGGGTTCCCCGACGCCGGGTCGATCGAGGTCGGCCAGCGGGCCGACCTGGTGACCGTCGCCCTGGACTCGGTGCGCACCGCGGGCACGGGCGCTGGCCCGGAGACCGTCGTCTTCGCGGCCTCAGGCGCCGACGTGCGTCAGGTGATCGTCGGCGGCGAGGTCGTCTTCACCCCCGACGACCTGCCCGGGATCGCGGCCGAGCTGGAGCAGGCGATCGGAGCGCTGCTGTGACCTCCCTGCTCGTCACCAACGTCTCCGAGCTCACCACCAACGGCGAGCGGACGCTCACCGCCGCCGCCTTCGTAGTCGAGCGCGGGCTGGTCGCGTGGGTGGGCGACGCGGCCGCGGCCCCGGCTACCGACGAGGTACAGGACGTCGGTGGCCGCGCGGTGATCCCGGGCTTCGTGGACTCCCACAGCCACCTGCTCTTCGCCGGCGACCGCTCGGCCGAGTTCGCGGCCCGGATGAGCGGGACCCCTTACGCAGCAGGCGGGATCCGCACCACGGTCGCCGCCACCCGCGCCGCCGCCGACGAGCAGCTCGAGGCCAACCTGGTGCGCCACCTGGCCGAGATGCGCCGCCAGGGCACCACCACGGTGGAGACCAAGAGCGGCTACGGCCTCACCGTCCACGACGAGGCCCGCGCCCTCGCGGTGGCCCGCCGCTACACCGAGGAGACCACCTTCCTCGGCGCCCACGTCGTGCCCGCGGAGTACGCCGACGACCCGGCCGGCTACGTCGACCTGGTCACCGGTCCCATGCTCGACGCCGCCGCGCCGCACGCACGGTGGATCGACGCGTTCTGCGAGACCGGAGCCTTCGACGCCGACCAGGCCCGGGCCGTGCTCACCGCCGGGATGGACCGCGGGCTGGGCGGGCGGCTCCACGCCAACCAGCTCACCGAGGGTCCCGGCGTGCGGCTGGCCTGCGAGCTCGGGCTGGCCGCCGTGGACCACTGCACCTACCTCGCCGCCGACGACGTCAGCGCGCTCCGCGACTCCGGCACCGTCGCCACCTTGCTGCCCGGGGTGGAGTTCTCCACCCGCCACCCCTATCCCGACGCCCGCGCACTGGTCGACGCTGGAGTCACCGTGGCGTTGGCCAGCGACTGCAACCCCGGCTCCTGCTACACCTCCTCGATGCCGTTCTGCATCGCGCTGGCGGTGCGCGAGATGGGGCTGACCCCGGCCGAGGCGGTCTGGTCGGCCACGGCGGGTGGCGCCCGGGCGCTGGGACGCGACGACGTCGGCCGCCTCACCCTCGGTGCCCGCGCCGACCACGTCGTCCTCGACGCCCCCTCGGCCGTGCACCTGGCCTACCGCCCCGGGGTCCCGCTCGTCGCCCACGTGGGGTCATCGGCGCGATAGCCGGACAGCCGGGGTAGTCAGAGACGAAATGGCTGTCGGAGCGGCTCCGGAGCAGCCATTTCGTCTCTGACTACCCCGGCCCCTAGCCTTGGTCGGTGACCGACCAGACCTTCGAGCAGCTCGGGCTCGCCGACGGGGTGCTGGCGGCACTGCGAGACGTCGGTTACGAGTCGCCGTCGCCGATCCAGGCCCGCACCATCCCGCACCTGCTGGGCGGGGAGCACGTAGTGGGGCTGGCGCAGACCGGCACCGGCAAGACGGCCGCGTTCGCGCTGCCGATCCTGAGCCGGCTCGACATCGCCCAGCGCACCCCCCAGGCGCTGGTGCTCGCGCCCACACGTGAGCTGGCGCTGCAGGTCTCCGAGGCCTTCGAGCGCTACGCCGCCCAGCTGCCGGGGCTCCACGTGCTGCCGGTCTACGGCGGCCAGGGCTACGGCGTGCAGCTGAGCGCCCTGCGGCGCGGGGTGCACGTGGTCGTCGGCACCCCCGGGCGCGTCATGGACCACCTCGACAAGGGGACGCTGGATCTCTCCGAGGTGCGTCACGTGGTCCTCGACGAGGCCGACGAGATGCTCAACATGGGCTTCGCCGAGGACGTCGAGCGGATCCTCAGCGCGACCCCGGAGCACAAGCAGGTGGCGCTGTTCTCGGCCACGATGCCGCCCGCCATCCGCCGCATCGCCAAGACCCACGCGCCCGGCGCGGTGGAGGTCACGGTCAAGAACCGGACGCGGACCGCGGAGAACGTCCGGCAGCGCTACCTCTTCGTCGCCTGGCCGCGCAAGCTCGACGCCCTCACCCGCGTGCTGGAGGTGGAGAGCTTCGAGGCGGCCATCGTCTTCGTGCGCACCAAGCAGGCCACCGAGGAGCTCGCCGAGAAGCTGCGCGCCCGGGGGTTCTCCGCCGCCGCCCTCAACGGCGACGTCGTGCAGGCCCAGCGTGAGCGGACGGTCGAGGCGCTGCGCCGCGGCGACCTCGACGTCCTGGTGGCCACCGACGTCGCCGCCCGCGGCCTCGACGTGGAGCGGGTGAGCCACGTCGTCAACCTCGACCTGCCCACCGACACCGAGTCCTACGTGCACCGCATCGGCCGCACCGGTCGCGCCGGGCGCAGTGGGGATGCGATCTCCTTCGTCACCCCGCGCGAGAAGCACCTGCTGCGGGCGATCGAGAAGGCGACGCAGGCCACGCTCGTGGAGATGCCGATGCCCTCGGTCGAGGACGTCAACGCCACGCGGGTCGCTCGCTTCTCCGAGGCCATCACCGCGGCCCTGGACGACGAGCAGATCCCGCTGTTCCGCGAGCTCGTCGCGAGCTACGAGGCGCAGCACGACGTCCCGGCCGCCGACATCGCGGCCGCTGTCGCCGTGCTGGCCCAGGACGGGGCGCCGCTGCTGCTGGCCGACGACGAGCCCCCGCCGCCGCCGCGCCCCCGCGAGCGCGGCGACCAGATCCGCTACCGGATCGCGGTCGGGCGGAAGAACCGGGTGGAGCCGCGGCAGATCGTGGGCGCCCTGGCCAACGAGGGCGGCCTGCGGCGCGGCGACTTCGGCAAGATCGACATCAAGCCGGGCTTCTCGCTGGTCGAGCTGCCCGAGCTCTCCGCCGAGACGCTGCGCCGGCTGGCCGACACCCGCATCGGCGGCGTCCCCATCGACATCCGGCCGGACCGCGGCCCGGCGCCCTCGCGACGCGCGGGCCACAAGAAGCCGCGCCACAAGTAGCCGGATCTGAGGTAGCGGCGAGCCCTACCTCAGGCACTTTCCCGATGTCCGGGCCTACCTCAGCGGACGAACCTCGTGGTGTGACCTCGCCAGGGAGGTCGCAGCAGAGGAGAGACACCATGTACGACATCGCCTTCGCCAAGGCCAACCACGACTACCGCCGCGAGCTGCTCACCCGCTCGTGGACGCACCACCGCGGCATCCTGCAGCGCCTGCGCCAGAAGTGACGGCCCAGAAGTGACGGCCCAGAAGTGACGGCGCTGTCGGAGGCGCCCGCCACAATGGCGGACGTGCCGACCACGCCCCTGAACGCGCTTGTCGGCCGCGAGGCCGAGCTGAGGGCTCTCGCGGCGCTCAGTGGCGTGCGGGCCGACCCGGCGCGGCCGGCCGGCCGGTCCGCACAGGCGGTGCTGCTGGCCGGTGACGCGGGCGTCGGCAAGACGCGACTGCTCACCGAGCTGCGCGACGTGGCCTTCGCCGAGGGGTGGCAGGTGGTGGCGGGGCACTCGCTGGACTTCGGCGACAGCGCCCTGCCCTACCTGCCGTTCTCCGAGGTCGTCGGTCGGCTGGTCACCGAGCGTCCCGACCTGGTCGACGCCGTTGCGGAGGCCCACCCCGCCCTGGGTCGACTGCGCCCCGGGCGGCGGCTGCTCGGGGAGGAGTCGGCGGACTCCCTCGATCGCGGCGCCCTCTACGAGGCGGTCCACGCGCTGCTCACCGCGGCGGCGGAGCTGCAGCCGCTGCTGCTGGTGGTCGAGGACGCCCACTGGGCCGACTCGTCCTCCCGCGACCTGATGACCTTCTTGTTCACCCGTGCCTTCGCGGCGTCGGTGGCGGTCGTGGTGTCCTACCGCAGCGACGACCTCCACCGCCGTCACCCGCTGCGCCGGCAGGCTGCTGAGTGGGCCCGCATCCCGGGGGTCGAGCGTCTGCAGCTCGAGCCCCTGCCGTCCGAGGCCGTGCGCACCCTGGTCCGCGACCTGCACGCCGGGCCGCTCAGCGAGGCCGATCTGGCTGGCATCGTCGAGCGCGCCGACGGCAACGCGTTCTTCGTCGAGGAGCTGGTCGGCGCCGCCGGCCTCGAGCACGCCGGTGAGCTGCCCTGGGGCCTGGCCGACCTGCTGCTGCTGCGCCTGGAGCAGCTGCGCGCGGAGGGCCAGGAGGTGGTGCGCGACGCTGCGGTCGCCGGGCGCCGCGTCGGCTACGGCCTGCTCAGCGCGGTGTCCGGACTCGGGGCCGCCGAGCTCGACGCCGGGCTGCGCGACGCCGTCGGACATCACCTGCTGGTGCCGAACCGTGACGACACCTACGCCTTCCGCCACGCCCTGCTGGCCGAGGCCGTCTACGACGACCTGCTGCCCGGAGAGCGCACGCGCCTGCACGCGGCGTACACCCGGGCGATGCTCGCCGACCCGTCGCTGGGCACCGCCGCGGAGCTGGCCCGGCACGCGCGCGCCGCACGTCAGCCGGCGGCCGCGCTCGACGCCAGCATCCGGGCCGGCGAGGAGGCGATGTCGGTGGGCGGCCCAATCGAGGCGGCCCGCCACTTCGAGACCGCCCTCGAGCTGCTGGCCGACCCCTCGTTGCCCGCCGACCACGAGGTCGACGTCGCCACCTTGGGTGCGCGCACCGTCGACGCCCTGGTCGCTGCCGGCAACCCACCCCGCGGGCTCGCCCTGGCCGTCCGCTTGCTCGAGCAGCTGGGCGAGGACGCCGACCCGGTGCAGCGCGCGATCTTGCGAGCAGCGGTCGCCGACACCATCACGGTGGCCGAGACCCGGCTCGACCCCCTGGCCTACACCACGCCCGCCCTGGCCGAGATGGACCCGGCGCCGTCGGCGCTGCGGGCGAGGCTGCTGCACCTGCACGCCCGCGCGCTCGGCTTCCACCACCGCCGTGAGGAGGCCCGCGAGGTGGGCGTGGAGGCGCTCTCGATGGCCGAGGCGCTGGGCATGCCGCGGCTGGGCAGCGACATCGCCGCGAGCCTGGCCGCGGTCAACCGCTACGACGGGGCCGCCGACGTCGAGGACGTCGAGCAGGCGCTGCACGCCGCGGCCGAGTCGGCTGCGCGTACCGGTGCACGGCAGGCCCAGCTCCGCGCGGTCTGGCTGCTCGGGCGCTGGTACTACGACCGCGCCGAGCTGGACCGCTCGCGCGACTACTTCACCCAGGCCTGGCAGCTCGCCCAGGAGATCGGCAGCTCCTGGGCGCCCTACGGGTTCGACTCGCGGTTCAGCCTGCTGCTGATCGCGCACCTGGTCGGCGACTGGGACGAGGTGGGCGTGCTGGCCGACGTCAGCGGTCAGTCGCCGCCGGTGATGCCCGAGGCGACGCTGCGCGCCGGACTGCTCACGGTGCAGGCGGGCCGGGGCGAGGTCGACCAGCTCGGCGTCGCGCCGCGGCTGCGTCAGCAGTGGGAGGCTGACGGCGTCGTCGCCATCACGGCCGCCCCGGCCACCATCGAGCTGCACGGGGTGGCCGGCGACCGCAGCGCCGCGCTGGCCGTTCACGACGACGCCGTGGAGACGCTCTCGCGGCTGTGGCGGGGCCGGTTCAACGGCCAGGTCCGGCTGGCGGCCGTCACCTTGGGCGCGCTCGCCCGCGGGCTGGACACCGAGGCCGCCGACGTACGGCGGCGTGTGGTCGCCGATGCCGACCGGGTGCGGGAAAGCGCCGACCTCGCGCTCCGCGCGCAGCGTGAGTCCACCGACGACTGGGGGCCCGAGGGCATCGCCTGGGCCCGGCGGCTGCACGCCGAGCACCTGCGCCTCTGCCGGTTGGCCGGGGTCGACGCACCCGCCGAGGACGAGCTCGTCGCGGCCTGGCGTGCCGACCTCGCCGGCTTCGAGGCCCTCGGCCACGTCGTCGAGATCGCCCGGTCGCGTACCCGGCTCGCCGCCGCGCTGCCCACCGGCGCCGAGGAGGTGCGCACGCTGCTGGCCGCGGCCCGCGCGTGCGCCGAGCGCCTGGGAGCGAAGCCGTTGCTGGCCGAGCTCGACGCACTGGGTGGCCCCGGTCCCCGCGCCCGGGGCAACGACGACCTCACCCCCCGTGAGCAGGAGATCCTGACCCTGGTCGCCGCCGGCCGCAGCAACGGCGAGATCGGCAAGCAGCTGTTCATCTCCACCAAGACCGTCAGCGTCCACGTCTCCCACATCCTGGCCAAGCTCGGAGCGGGGGGCCGCACCGAGGCGGCCGCCATCGCCCGCCGCGAGGGGCTCCTGGGCTGAGGGCGAGCCACTGCTCACCGACCGCACAGCGTGACGGAATAGTCGGTTTCGGTCCGTTATGCGGGTTTCGTCGATAATCTGGGCGAGTGACTACCCCCGTGGTCGACGGTGTCAACGTGCACACCGTCTCGGTCGTGATCCCGGTGTACCGGGGCTACGACACGCTGGCCGGGCTGGTCGCCGAGATGGAGCCGCTCTTCGACGGCGCCGAGACCGCCGAGGGTCACCGCTTCGAGATCCACGAGGTGCTGCTGGTCCACGACTGCGGACCGGACCGATCACCCGAGGTCATGCGGCGGCTCGCCGAGAAGTACGACCGGGTGCGCCCGGTCTGGCTCAGCCGCAACTTCGGCCAGCACGCCGCGACGCTGGCCGGGATGGCCTCCTCCGGCGGCGACTGGATCGTCACCCTCGACGAGGACGGCCAGCACGACCCGGCCGCCATCCCCCGCTTCCTCGACGTCGCGATGCGCGAACAGGCCGCTCTGGTCTACGCCCGGCCGACCAACGCGGCCCCGCACGGCGCCCTGCGCAACGCTGCCTCGCGCTCGGCGAAGTGGGTCTTCGAGCACCTGCTGCGCGGCGGTGACCTCTCACGCTTTCAGAGCTACCGGCTCGTGCTCGGCGAGGTCGGCCGTAGCGTCGCCGCCTACGCCGGTGCCGGTGTCTTCCTCGACGTCGCCATCGGCTGGGTCAACGACCGCACCGCCGTCTGCGACGTCGAGCTGCGCGCGGAGGGCGGCCGGCCCTCGGGATACTCCACCCGCTCGCTGCTCTCCCACTTCTGGCGCATGGTGCTCTCCTCCGGCACACGCGGACTGAGGCTGGTCTCGATGACCGGCGCCATGTTCGCCGTCCTCGGCGTGCTGCTCTCCGCCTACGTGGTGGTCGGCCGGCTGACCGGCGGTACGCAGCAGCCCGGCTGGACCTCGGTCATGGTCGTGGTGTTGATGGCCTCGGGCCTGGTGCTGTTCTCTCTCGGCGTCGTGGCCGAGTACGTCGGGGTCGCGGTCAACATGGCCATGGGCCGGCCGCCGTTCCTCATCACCGCCGACCTGGCCGCCGGACCGCTGGGACGGCCGCCGGCGTCTCGGCGGTCATGACTGTCGATGCGCCGTTGACCTGGGTCGTCGGCGCCGGCGGGCTGCTCGGCTCGCACGTCATCACGGCACTCTCGCGCCGCGCGCGGCTCTGGACGCCCGGGTGCAGCGTGCCGTGGGGCACCGCCGACGCACCGCGGCTGCTGGCTCGGCTGGCAGCCGACTTCGCCGACGCTGTCGGTGAGGGGCCGTGGCAGGTCTCGTGGTGTGCCGGCGCCGGCGTCACCGGCACCACCGCCGCCGCCCTGGCGGCCGAGTCGGCGGCGTTCGAGGCGTGGTCCCGCGCGCTGACCGAGCGTCTCGGCGACCGCGCCGAGGCCGGAGCCGGCTTCGTCGCGTCCTCGGCCGGCGCCGTGTACGCCGGCTCGCGCAGCGCCCCGTTCGACGAGGCGAGCGTGGTGCGCCCGATCTCGGACTACGGCCACGCCAAGCTGGCGGTCGAGGCCGCGGCCGCCCGGCTGAGCGAGGCCGGGATCCCGGTCGTCGTCGGCCGGGTCGCCAACCTCTACGGCCCCGGCCAGGACCTGGCCAAGGCTCAGGGCCTGGTCTCGCAGATCTGCCGGGCGCACCTGCTCGCCCGCCCGCTGACGGTCTACGTGCCGCTGGACACGGTGCGCGACTACCTCTTCGCCGCCGACGCGGGTGCGCTGGTCGCCGACTGCCTGGAGCGGGTCCGGCGCGAGCGGGGCCACCGGACCAAGATCATCGCCTCGCACCAGCCGGTGACGGTGGGGCACCTGGTGGCCGAGGTGCGCCGCGTGGTGAAGCGACGTCCGCGCGTCACGTTCGGCGCTCACCCGAACGCGACGCTGCAGGCCCGCGACCTGCGGGTGCGCAGCATCGTCTGGCCCGACCTGGACCGACGCCCGATCACTCCGCTCGCCGTCGGCATCGCGCGCACCGTGCAGGCGCAGACCGGCGCCCTCGCGGCGGGAGCGCTGGCGTGAGCGCGCCGGTGGTCTCGGTGGTGGTGCCCAGCTACCGCAATGCGCCCTACATCGAGGAGACGGTGCGCTCGGTGCTGGACCAGGCGTACCCCGATCTCGAGCTGGTCGTGGCCGATCACGCGTCGGACGACGGCACCTGGGAGCGCCTCCAGCAGTTCCGCGGCGACCCCCGGGTCAGGCTGCTCAGGACACCGGCGGGAGGCGGCGCCGAGCGGAACTGGAACGCGGCGACCGACGCCGCCCGCGGCACCTACGTGAAGCTGCTGTGCGGGGACGACCTGATCGCTCCCGATGCGCTGGCCGCGCAGGTCGCCGCGCTGGAGGAGCACCCGACCGCCGGCGTGGCCGCCTGCTCGCGCGACCTGGTCGACGTCGTTGGCGAGGTCCTGCTGCACGGCCGGGGTCTGGGCCGGATGTCGGGTCTGGTGCCGGGGCCGCTGGCGATCCGCGAGATCGTGCGCGCGGGCAGCAACCTGCTCGGCGAGCCGGGCTGCGTACTGCTGCGAGCCGACGCGCTGCGCAAGATCGGGGGCTGGGACGCGCGGTACCCCTACCTGATCGACCAGTTCACCTACCTGCGCGTGCTCGAGCACGTCGACCTCGTGGCGCTGCCGCGGCCTCAGGCGAGCTTCCGGATCAGCACCACCCAGTGGAGCGTGCGACTGGCGACCGAGCAGGCCCGGCAGGCGCGGGCGGTGCACCGCCACTTCCGCGCCGACCTGCCGCAGACAGTCTCGGCCGCCGATGAGGTGCTGGGCTCGCTGCGAGCGCTGCGCACAGCCTGGCTGCGGCGAGCGGCCTACGTGGTGTGGCGGCGGCGGATGAGGCACGCAGCGTAGCCGCCCGTAGGGGCCTTGCCCGGGGGCTGACACGATGGCCAGACTGGACCGAACTTCACCGACGAGAGGACAACGTCATGGCCGACGAGCCGCTGAACGACGACGACATGGAGACCAGCACCCCCGGTGGCGACGGCTCGCAGGAGGGCCCGGCGGACAGCGTCGAGGGTCACGAGGGCGAGGACGGCGTCGACGGCGACGGCTCCGACGGTGACGCCACCGACGGCAGCGAGGGCCCGGCCGACAGCGTCGAGGGCGTCGAGGGCGCCGACGGCGTCGACGGCGACGGCTCCGACGGCGACGCCACCGACGCCTGAGTGATCTCCGCGCTCGAGCTGCTGAGCGGTGACGCCCAGACCTTCAAGGAGAAGGTCTGGGCGTCACGCGTGCTGCTCCACCAGACCGAACCGGACCACCTGGTCGGCTACCTCTCCCTGGACGACGTCGACCGGCTGCTGACCGCCACGGCCATCCGGACGCCGTCGGTCCGCGTGGCCAAGGACGGCGCCGTGCTGCCCGCCTCGACCTACACCCGCTCGGCGACGATGTCGGGGCAGCCGATGACCGGGCTGGTCGACGCGCGCCGGCTGCTGGACCTGTTCGAGGACGGCGCGTCCGTGGTGCTGCAGGGCCTGCAGCGCTACTGGGAGCCGCTGACCGAGCTGTGCGCCCAGCTCGAGGACGAGCTGGGCCACCCCTGCCAGGCCAACGCCTACCTCACCCCGCCCGGCTCGCAGGGCTTCGCGGTGCACTCCGACGCCCACGACGTGTTCGTGTTTCAGACCCACGGCACGAAGCTGTGGGAGGTCCACGAGGACGGCGAGCGGCGCGACGTACTGCTCGAGCCCGGCCTGTCGATGTACCTGCCCACGGGCACACCGCACGCCGCCCGGGCGCAGGAGGGGGCGTCGCTGCACGTCACCCTCGGAATCAACCAGGTCACCTGGGGTGACGTCCTGCGCAAGGTGGTGGGCCGCACGCTGGCCGGCGACGAGCACGTGCCGGCGGGCTACCTCGACGATCCCGCCGCGCTGGCCGACGGCCTGCGCGAGCGGCTCGGCTCGCTGGCCGACCGGCTGCGCGAGGTCGACGTCGAGGCGGAGGCGCAGCGCCAGATCGGCGCGTTCCTGGGCGGTCGCCCGCCACGGCTGCGCGGCGGGCTGCGCGACCGGCTCGCCCTGGCCGCGATCGAGGACACCACCCGGTTGGGTCGTCGTCCGGGGCACCCGATGCGGATGCGGACGCAGGGAGAGAGCGTCGAGGTGCTGCTCGGGGACCGGGTGCTGACGGTCCCGGCGCGTCTCACCCCGCACCTCGAGCGGATCCGCGACCTGACGCTGTCGTCGGGTGGGCTGAGTCCTGCCGACCTCGTCGACCTCGACCCGCAGAGCCGGGTGGTGCTGTGCCGACGCCTCGTGCGGGAGGGGCTGCTCGAGGTCGTCGTGTGAGCGGCAGCTTCCGCTGTTCGCTGGCCGCCCAGGAGCGCGGCGACCAGACCATCGGCACGGCCACCCACGTCCGGGCCTTCCTGCTCGTGGAGCATCCGGGACCCTGGGGCCAGTCGGCGCTGCGCGACACCGCGCTGCCCGGCAATCTCCTGGCCGCCCTGCGCCGCCGGTCCAGCTCGGCGAAGGTGCGGATCCTGCTGACCAGGAGGCATCAGCAGCGTGGGCAGGAGGGCGTGCGCGTGTGGGCCGCGTGCACCGACCCGGTGCGGCCCTGGCTCGAGACCACCGTGCTCGAGGATCACCACGAGGTGCTCGACCTCGACCTCGAGGCCCTCGGCCGCGGGGACACGCCGGGGCTCGCAGCCCACACCGAGCCGGTCTTCGGCGTGTGCACCCACGGCCGCCACGACGCCTGCTGCGCGGAGCGCGGCCGGCCGGTGGCGAGGGCGCTGACAAAGGCCTACCCCGACCACACCTGGGAGGTCTCCCACCTCGGAGGCGACCGGTGGGCCGGCAACATGCTGGTGCTGCCGCACGGCCTGGGCTACGGCTGGACCGACCCGGAGTCCGCGGTCGCCGTCGCCGAGGCGCACCTGGCCGGCCGGATGACCCCCGACCGGCTGCGCGGGCGGGCCGGCTACCCGATGTCGGTGCAGTTCGCGGAGTTCGCGGTGCGCGAGGAGCTGGGTGAGTGGGGCCTGGACGCGCTGCGCCCGGCGCGTCCCTGGGAGCAGGTCGAGGGCCGCTGGCGGGCCTGGTTCGAGACGCCCGGCGGGCTCACCTGGGAGGTCGAGGTCGTCCGCACCACCGACGACCTGGCGGCCTACCTGACCTGCTCGGCGCGGGCGGAGAACCCGGTGCCGAGGTTCCAGGTCGCGGCGATGCGACCGTTGCCGTGACCACGACCTGGGACCTGGTCGTCGTCGGTGCCGGTCCGGCCGGCGCCAGTGCCGCCCTCGGGGCGCTGCACGCCGACCCGTCGCTGCGGGTGCTGCTGCTCGACCGCGCCGACTTCCCGCGCGACAAGTGCTGCGGCGACGGCGTGGCCCCGCACGTGTTCGACGCGCTCGCCTCGGTCGGCGTGCACGACGCGGCCGACGGCTGGGCGCCGGTCACCCGGCTGGAGCTCTCGCGTGGCGACCACGGCGTGGAGCGGCCGCTCACCCGGCCGGTGCAGGTGATCCCGCGCGAGGTCTTCGACGCCCGGCTCGTGGCGCACGCCGAGGCAGCCGGAGCGGTACGCCGCCGTCACCGCGTCACCTCGCTGCGCCGGGTGGGCGAGGAGATGCTGCTCGACGAGCAGATCCGCGCCCGGGTCGTGCTCGGCGCCGACGGCGCCCAGTCCATCGTGCGCCGCTGGCTCCTGGGCCGCTCGGCCCGCGGCCGCCGGGCGGTGGCGCTGCGGGGCTACGTGCCGACGCCGGAGTCGGGGCGCGGGCGACAGCTGATCCGGTACGCCGACGGGCTGCAGCCGGCGTACGCCTGGGCCTTCGACCGCGGCGACGGGCTCTCCAACGTCGGCTATGGCGAGCTGGTCGGCCAGGAGCGGCCCAGCCGGGCGCACCTGCTGGCCCAGCTGGAGCGGCTCATCCCCGGATCGATGACCGACCCGCGCGCGTTCACCGGACACCAGCTGCCGCTGTCGTCGTTCCGGTGGACCCAGCCCGACGGTCCGGTGCTGCTGGCCGGCGACGCCGCGTCGCTGATCAACCCGATGACGGGTGAGGGCATCTACTACGCCGTGGCCACGGGCATCTTGGCGGGCCGTGCCGCGGCCGCGGGCGGCGACGCGGGGCTCGCCTACCGGCGGGCGGTGCACCGGCTGATCGGTCGTCACCTGCGCCACACCGCCGTGGTCGCCGGGCTCTCCGACCACGAGTCGGTGGTCGACGCCGGCATCACCGCAGCGCGTCGTAGCCAGCGCGTGTTCGACGAGCTGGTGGAGATCGGGCTGGGCGACGGACTGGTCACGCCCCGGCTGACGGCCGCGTTGCTGCGGGCCTGGCGAGGACCCGGACATACTCCTAGTATGTCGAGATGAGCGTCACAGAGGACCGGCTGCAGCGGATGCGTCCCCGGCCGCGCCGGGGGCCGGCGATCGACGTCGCTGCCCTGCCGCCGGGCCCGCGCTCGCACGCCATCGTGCAGAGCATCGGGCTGCTGGGCTTCCGGCACCGGTTCGTGCCGGCGATGCGCCGCCGTTACGGCGACGCCTTCACCCTCGACGTGCTTCCCGAGGGCCGCCACCTCGTGGTCTTCGAGCGTCCGGAGGTGCTCAAGGAGATCTTCGCCGGCGATCCCGAGGTCTTCCACGCCGGCAAGGGCAACGCCATCCTCGGCCCGGTCATGGGCGAGCACTCGCTGCTCCTGGTCGACGGCGCCACGCATCAGCGGGCCCGCAAGCTGCTGATGCCGGCCTTCAACGGGCACGCCCTGCGCGGCTACGCCGACGTCGTGACGGGGCTGGCCAAGACCGAGGTCGGGTCGTGGACACCGGGCCGGCCCTTCCGGTCGCTGGACCGGATGAACGCGCTGACCCTCGAGGTGATCTTGCAGGTCGTCTTCGGCGTCACCGACGAGCACCGGCTCGCCGAGCTGCGCCCGTTGGTCAACCAGACCGTGAACATCTCACCGCTGGTGTTCTTGGGCTGGGGCCTCTCCGGGCTGCACCGCTACGGCCCGTGGCGGCGGACCTACGAGAACCAGCAGGAGCTGGACCGCGTCATCTACGCCGAGATCGCCGAGCGGCGACGGGCCCCCGACCTCGCCGAGCGCGGCGACGTGCTCTCCCGGCTGCTGCTGGTCGAGGACGAGGGGGAGCGCCTGGGCGACGACGAGCTGCGCGACCAGCTGGTCACCTTGCTGCTCGCCGGCCACGAGACCACCGCCACGGCGCTGAGCTGGTCGCTCTACGAGCTCGGCCGCGACCCCGGGCACCTGGCGCGAGCGCGCGAGGCCGCGCTCGGCGGCGACGACGACCACCTCGAGGCGGTGCTCAAGGAGGCGATGCGGCTCCACCCGGTCATCCCGATGGTGGTGCGGCACCTGATGGCCCCGGCGCGGGTCGGCGGCTACGACCTGCCCGCCGGCGTCACAGTGGCGGCGTCGATCCTGCTCGCCCACTCCGACCCGCGGAACTTCCCGCTGCCCCTGGTCTTCGACCCCTCGCGCTTCGAGCACGGCCGGATCCCGCCGAACACCTGGCTGCCCTTCGGCGGCGGAGTGCGGCGCTGCATCGGCGCCGGCTTCTCGCTGATGGAGGGTGTCGCGGTGCTGCGCGAGGTGCTGACGACCTGGGACCTCGAGGCGGTCGGCGACGACGAGCCCAAGGTCCGCAACATCACCAGCGTCCCGCGCCACGGGGCGCGGATCGCCGTCGCCCCACGCTGAGCCGAGCTGAGCTGGGCTCACCGCGCTGGGGCGACCGAGCTGAGCTGGGCGCCCGGCGGGCCCACGCCGTCATCGGGGCGAAACGGACGCGCGAGCGGAGGAAACCGCCCTTCGTTGGGGTGTTTCGCCCTGGTTCGTGGGACGGCTTCCCCGCCTAGGCGGGGGAAACCGTCCAGCCCCTGCCGCGCCAACCCACCCACTGCCCACGCACCCAGACAAACCACCCCACGGGCGCGCGAATCCGGGTGTTCGGCGACCGGTCCGCCCCGGTTCGTCCCCCGGTTTCGCCGGCCGGCGGGTGAAACCGGGTCCCCGCTACGCTCGGCGGCGTGAAGCTCGAGCGCAAGCACGCCGTGGTCCTGCTCGCCGTCGCCACCTGGAACGTGCTGACCTACGCGCGGTTTACCAAGGCGCTGGTCGACACGCAGGAGGACCGACCGACCGGGTACTACGTGGCGCACTCGGTGCTCATCGTGGTCAACCTGATCATCGCCGTCGTGCTCGGTCGGTGGGGCTGGCGCGCCTATCGCGACACCGCGAAGTAGGGCGGCGCGCGCTCGACTCAAATCGTTATCCCCACCCGTCCCATCCGCCACGTACGCTGGCAGCGGCAACGGTGGCACGGAGCGGAGCGGGGAGCGCGCGATGGAGGACGAGCAGGTCGAGGCTCGTGCCGCGCTGGTCAAGTTCGCGGCGTTCGCGGTGGTCATCGCGGTCGTCTTGGCGCTGGTCACCTTCATGCTGGTCCGCGCGCTGGGCCTGACCGGCGACACCGACGACGGATCCCACCGTTCCGAGGCCGCGACGAGCACTCCCAGCCAGCTGCCCACGGTCGCCATCACCTCTGGGGAGGCCTCGGCCAGCCCCACCCCGAGCGCCACACCGACCCCCACCCCCGCCCAGGGCATCCAGCTCACGGCGCCGGCGCAGGCCGGGGCCGGTAGCCGGGTCACCCTGACCGGGCAGTACCCCGGCGCCGACGGCGTCACGCTGCAGGTGCAGCGGATGACCGGCACCACCTGGGGCTCCTTCGCCGGCGTCACCGTGACCGTGCACGGCGGGGCCTTCTCGACCTACATCATCACCAGCCAGCGGGGGGCGGCCAGCTTCCGACTGCTCGACCCGACGACCGGCCAGGCCTCGAACGTCGTCCAGGTGACGATCGGCTGACCAAATACGCGGTGACGCACGGGTTTGCCGCGCTCCAGCAGGGGAACAACCGTTCTGCGCGGTCGACGGCCGCGCGCGAACGGCGTCAGGCCGGTATCGGGGCGGTCCTGGTGGTGGTCACGGTCGGGCCCGTGGCTCGGTGCGAGATGCGACGACGGAGGGAACCCCATGGTCCAGAGCCCTGTCCGCGAGCGTGAGGCGGTGCGAGGCCGGCTGCCCGCAGCGCGGCGCGACCGACGTCCGGCCCTGGCCGCGCTGGCGGTGCTGCTGATCCTGCTCGGCGCGCTGGGCAGCGCACTCATCGCCTTCCGCAGCGGCGACCGGGTCTCGGTGCTGGTGGCGGCGCAGAACATCGAGGTCGGCCAGAAGGTCGAGGCCTCCGACTTCCGCGAGGTGAAGGTCGCCGGCGACACCGCGACCCTGGTGCGCACCACCGCGCTGAGCGCCGTCTCCGGCGGCCGCGCCCTGGTCGGCGTCCCCCGCGGCGCCTTCATCACGCGCACGATGTTCAGCAAGGGCCAGATCCTGCCCGCCGGCGCCGAGGAGGTCGGTGTCGTGGTGAGCTCCGCGAAGCGCCCCGGCACCGTGCCCAGCCCCGGCGACGTCGTCCGGCTCTACTTCGTCACCTCCAGCCAGAGCAGCACGGCGGCCAGCTCCTACAACCCCGGCGACTCGGTGGTCGATGCCGCTCGCGTCGTCGGGGTCCACTCCGGCGGGGCCAGCGGGAGCGCCAACGTCACGGTGGTCGTCAAGCGCTCCGACGCCGGTGCGGTGGCCGCGCTGTCGGCCAACGGCAACGTGGCGATGACCGTGCTGCCGAGCGACACCGACCCCGACGTCGACCTCGTCTCCCCCGGGGAGTAACTCGTGGCGATCATCTCCGTGATGTCCGCCAAGGGAGCCCCCGGCGCGACCACCACGACCCTCCTGCTGGCCACGCTGTGGCCCGCACCCACCATCGTGCTCGACGCCGACCCGCTCGGCGGCGACGTCGGGCTGCGGCTGCAACGCTCCGACGGCCGGGCCATGGATCCCGACCGGGGCCTGCTCTCGGTGCTGCCGGCCGCCCGGCGCGGGATGGACCCCGTCGCGGTCGCTCAGCACACCCAAGAGGCCGTCGGCGGCCAGCCGGTGCTGGTCGGCCTGCCCGGCCCGGAGCAGGCCGCGGCCGTCGCGCCGATGTGGCCGACGCTGATCGACCTGTTCTCCCAGGTCTCCGACGCCGACATGTTCGTCGACGTCGGTCAGGTGCAGGCCACCTCCGACCACCTGGCGGTCGTCCTCGGCTCCGATCTGCTGCTGGCGGTCTACCGCCCCACCGCGTGGAGCGCCCTGCACCTGCGCCGCCGGCTGGAGACGCTGGAGGAGCCGGCCCGCGAGCGCGGCCTGCGCGTCGGCATCGTCGGCATCGCCGACCCCGACCAGGAGCGCGACCGGCAGGCCGCCTCAGCCGCGATCCGCAGCGGGCTGGGGTGGGTCCGCGACTACGGGTCGATCGCCTACGACCCGCGCGCCGTCGTGATGTTCGAGGGCGTCACCGTCTACCGGCCCGAGCGCAGCATGCTGGCCCGCAGCGCACGCACCGTGGCGGCCCAGGCCTACGCCGACCTGGCCGGCTCCGCGACGCCGCACGACGTCGCGGCCGCCGTCGAGGACGACGACGCCGTGACGGCGGGGCTGCCCGGCGGTGACGGCAGCGAGGTCAAGCCCACCAACCGACGGGGGCGCCGCCGCGGCGTCCGCCGCCATCGCGAGCGCAGCGAGGTGACGTCGTGACGATGACCCAGCCCGCCGTCGCCGACCCGCAGCTGGTCCGCACCCTGCGGGCCCAGGTCGCCGACCGGCTCAACCAGCAGCGACGCAGCGACGAGCTCGCCGCCCGCACACCCATGGCTCCCGAGGACGAGCGCCAGTACGCCCGGTCCCTGGTGGTCCAGGTGCTCGAGGACCACGCCCGGGCCGAGATCAGCATCGGCCGCACGCCGCCCAGCGTCGAGCAGGAGGAGCTGCTCGCCGCCGCCATCCACGCGGCCCTGTTCGGGGTCGGCCGGCTGCAGCCGCTGCTGCAGAACCCCGAGGTCGAGAACGTTGACATCAACGGCTGCGACCGGGTCTTCGTCAGCTATGCCGACGGTCGTGAGGAGCTCTCCGACCCGGTGGCGGAGAGCGACGAGGAGCTCGTCGAGCTGATCCAGATCCTCGCCGCCAGCGTCGGTCTGGCCTCGCGCCCCTTCGACACCGCCAACCCCCAGCTGGACCTGAGGCTGCCCGACGGCTCCCGGCTCTCGGCCGTGCAGTCGGTGTGCTCGCGACCCAGCATCTCGATCCGGCGCTCGCGCCTGGGCAAGGTCGGGCTCGACGACCTGGTGGCCAACGGCACCATGACGCCCGAGCTCGCCTCCTTCCTGCGGGCCTGCGTCAAGGCGCGGAAGAACGTGATGCTCGCCGGGTCGACGAACTCGGGCAAGACCACGCTGCTGCGCGCGCTGGCCAACGAGATCCCCGCCCACGAGCGGCTGATCACGGTGGAGCGGGCGCTGGAGCTCGGACTCGACCAGTTCGAGGACCTCCACCCCAACGTGGTGGCCTTCGAGGAGCGGCTGCCCAACTCCGAGGGCCTCGGCATGGTCACCATGGCCGACCTGGTGCGCCGCTCGCTGCGGCAGAACCCCAGCCGGGTCATCGTCGGCGAGGTGCTGGGCGATGAGATCGTGACGATGCTCAACGCGATGAGCCAGGGCAACGACGGTTCGCTGTCCACGATCCACGCGAACTCCTCGATGGAGGTGTTCAACCGCATCTCCACCTACGCCCTGCAGGCCGAGGAGCACCTGCCGGTCGAGGCGACGCACATGCTGATCGCCGGGTCGATCAACTTCGTCGTGTTCTTGCGCAAGCGCAACGACTACGCGCGCGGCGGCACGCTGAACCGCGCGATCGAGAGCGTGCGCGAGGTCACCGGCGTCGACGGCCGGGTGCTCTCCAGCGAGGTCTTCGCACTCAACAGCCAAGGGGTCGCGGTGCCCCACGCCCCGATCTCCTGCATCGACGACCTGATGGCCAACGGCTACGTCGGCCAGGTCGTCAACCGGTGGGCGTGATCGTGCCGTGATCGACGTCCTCCGCACCCCGATCGCCCTGCTCGCCGGGGTCGTCTTCGGGCTCGGCCTGTTCGTGGCCGTGCTGGCCGTCGTCGGGCTGCCCGAGCGGCCGGTGGGCAAGCCGACGAAGCAGCGCGAGTCGCTGGGCGAGCGCGGCCGGCGGATGTTGTTCGGCGCGGTGGCCGGCCTGGTGGCCCTCATCGGCACGCACTGGGTGGTGGCCGGCGTCGGCATCGGGCTGCTGGTCGCCTTCTGGGACCGCATCGCCGGCTCGGGCACCGTGGAGAAGCTGGCCATCGGCAAGCTGGAGGCGCTGGCCCAGTGGACCGAGTCGCTGCGCGACACGATCGCCGGCGCCATCGGCCTCGAGCAGGCCATCCCGGCCACCGCGGCCAACGCCAGTCCGGCGATCCGGCCCTCCTTGAACCTGCTGGTCGACCGGATCCGGATCCGCGACCCGCTCCCCGAAGCGCTGAAGGCCTTCGCCGCCGACCTGCACGACTCCAGCGCCGACGTCATCTGCGCGGCGCTGCTGCTCAACGCCCGGCTGCGGGGGCCGGGCCTGCGCGACGTCCTCTCCGAGCTGGCCGTCTCCACCCGCGAGGAGCTGGACATGCGGCGGCGGATCGAGGCCAGCCGCAAGGCGATCCGGCGAAGCGTGCGTATCGTGCTGGTCATCGTGCTGGGCATGATGGGCGGGCTGAGCGTCTTCAACCGCACCTACGTCAAGCCCTACGACACGCTGTTGGGGCAGCTGATGCTCATCATCATCACCGCCATCTTCGGCCTGGGCCTGCTGTGGCTGCGCAGCCTCGCCGCGCCGTCGAAGACCGAGCGTTTCCTGGTCTTCGACGACACCACCGTGGTGAGCGACGAGATCGAGACCATCCGCACCGGTGGTGCCGCATGATGTTCCTCGCCCTGATGTGCGGCGCCGTGGCCGGCGCCGGGCTCTACCTGGTCACCCGCGTGTTCGCCCGTCCGCGCACCGGCGTCGGCACGATGCTCGCTCGCATCGACTCCGGCTCCCGGTCGATGTCGACCCACACGATCACCGCGCACGAGCTCGCCGAGGGCGGGCAGCAGGACCGCGTGCAGACCATGTTCGCCAAGCTCGCCGACCGGTTCGAGGTGCTCGCCGCCGACCGCGGCTGGCAGCTGGGCCGGCAACGCCAGGACCTCGCGCTGATGAGCCGCACGGTCGGGTTCCACCTGGCCAGCAAGGCGGTCACCGCCGTCGGGCTGTTCCTGCTGGCGCCGGTGGTGTGGTCGATCCTGACCCTGGGAGGCGCCCACGTGCCCCCCGTGGTGCCCGCCTTCGTCGGGTTGATCTTCGCGTTGGTGGGCTTCTTGCTCCCCGACGTGGTGCTGCGCTCGGAGGCCGGCGAGCGACGCCGGGACTTCCGCCGCAGCGTCGGGGTCTTCCTCGACCTCGTGGCCATGAACCTCGCCGGTGGTCGCGGCCTGCCCGAGGCGTTGCTCGCCGCGGCCAGCGTGGGTGACCACTGGTCCATGGTCCGGATCCGCAGCGCCCTGGCCAACGCCCGCCTCTACGGCACCACTCCGTGGGTTGCCCTCGGCGATTTGGGGAAGGCTCTGGGTGTGGAGGAGCTCGAAGAGCTCTCGGGGGCCCTGTTGCTGGCTGCGGACGACGGCGCGAAGATCCGCTCGTCGCTCTCGGCCCGTGCCGCGACGTTGCGGCGACGCGAGCTCACCCAGGCCGAGGGCGAGGAGGGGGAGAAGTCGCAGTCGATGCTGGTGGCCCAGATGCTCATCAGCACCGCCTTCATGATCTTCCTCGGGTTCCCGGCCGTCTCTCAGCTGCTCAAGGCCTGACCGCGTCCGCGCTTTCTCAAAGAAGGGGATCACCACCATGTTCAACGACCCGGCTCTCACCCTGGGCCTCATCGTCTACCGCGGCATGTTCGCTCGCTTCGAGCGGCTGCGCCGCGAGGAGGGCGGCGCAAGCGTCCTGGAATGGGCACTCATCGCCGCCGTCGTGGTGCTCGCCGCCTCGATCATCGGCGCGGCGATCATGGGCATCGTGAACAAGAAGAAGGGCGAGATGTGCGACAACGCGGGCGGTGGCTGCTGAGATGAGCCTGCGCGTGCTCGTGCCCGCGTGCGTCCCGCGCCGGCGGAACGAACGCGGCGCGAGCGCGCTCGAGCTCGCCTTCCTCGCGCCGTGGCTGCTGGCGCTGATCTTCCTCTCCATCCAGGCCGCGCTGTACTTCTACGGCCGCAACGTCGCCATCCAGGCGGCGCGGGAGGCCGTGTCGCAGCTGCGGCTGGCCCAGGACGCCGCGACCTACGACTCCTTGCTGCCACAGGTGCGGGCGCGCACCACCGACTTCGCCGCGAGCGTGGGCAGCGGCGGTCTGAACGACCCGCAGGTCACCTTCGGCGCGCAACCGCACTACGACGAGCGGTTCCCACGCACCACGGTCTCGGTGTCGGGCAAGACGATCTCACTCATCCCGGGTCTGGACCTGACGGCCCACGGCACCGCGTCGGGCTCGGTCGAGCGGTTCGAGGCCGACGAGTGAGCAGGCCCCTCCTCAGGCGCCGGCGCGACGAGCGGGGCTCGCTGTCGATCGAGCTCGCCATGCTCGCCCCGAGCCTGCTGTTCATCTTCGCCCTCATCTACGCCTACGGCATCGTCGCCCAGGTGCACGGCCTGCTCGACGCCAGCACGCGCGACGCCGCCCGCACCGCCACCGACTCCCGGTCGGCCGACCAGGCGCAGGCCAACGCCCAGCAGGTGCTCGACCAGGGGCTGGCCGACGCACCCTCGGACTGCCGGGCCACGGCCAAGGTCACGGTGCCAAGCGGTCAGTTCCAGCCCGGCAACGCGGTCACCGTCACCGCCACCTGCCGCTACTCACTGGCCGACGCGGGCCTGCCGGGTGTCACCAAGGTCATCACCTCCAAGTCGACCTTCACCTCGATGCTCGACCCCAACCGCGGGCTCGACGACGGGACCGAGTGATGGCCCGGCTCACCGCCCGGTTGACGGCCCGGCTGCACCGGCGCGACGAGCGCGGTTCGCTGGCTCCCGCGCTGCCGATCCTGGCGATGATGCTGCTGCTGCTCGGCGGGCTCGGCATCGACGGCTCCCGGCTGCTCAACGCCCGCGGTGTGGCGGTGGCCTACGCCGAGGAGGCCGCCCGCGCCGGGGCGCAGCAGGTGAACCTCGACTCCACCACGCTCGAGCTCGACCCGAGCAAGGCCTACGACGCGGTGCGGACCTACTGCAACACCATCAGTGCCAACAGCGTCGGCGTCCGCATCCACTGCACCGACATCGCGATCAGCGACGGCCCCGGTGGCCACCCGCTCTACGTCTCGGTCAAGGTGTCCGGGGAGATCGACACCACGCTGCTGCAGATCGCCACCATCAGCCACATGAACCTCAGCGGCAGCGGTCGTGCCCGGCCCTACGAGGGCATCACCAAGCCGCTCGACGAGTAGCCGGACGCCGAGCCGCAGCGTTTCTTGGCAGTGCCGACGGGTATACAAGGGCCGGCACCGGGACCATCCGGACACCTCAGACGAAGGAGCTGGTCATCTCATGACGCAGGCGCACCGTGTGGCGGCGCTCGTCGCCATCCCCGTCCTCGCGGCCGCGGTCGCGGGCTGTGGTGGCGGTGACTCCACGAGCAGCGGATCGGCCTCCGCCACGCCGAGCACCACGTCGAGCAGCACCTCGCCCAGCCCGTCGCCCAGCGCGAGCGCGTCGGCGTCGCCGAGCCCGACCCAGGCGCCGTTGTCACGCTTCGAGGACCTGGGACCGGTCAAGGGCGTCCGAGCCTGGAACGTCGCCTACGCCCAGGACGTCAACGCCCAGCAGTTCGACTTCCCCCGCGCCAAGAAGCTGAGCACCTCCGCGCTGTCGTACCAGTCCATCGCCAACTCCGACATCAAGGACAAGCAGCTCTATCCCGGGCCTACTCCGTTCACCCCCGTGCGCATCGAGAGGTCCGGGTCGATCGTCAAGGTGATCGGTTGTGCCCGGCTGGGCGGCTGGACCCTGGTCCGTGCGACGAACAAGCCCCACGACCCGCCGAAGGTCGCCGGTATCGCGTTCAACATGACGAAGACCGGCGGAGTATGGAAGGTGGCCGACGTGACGGACGACGACGTCACCTGCTCCGGCGTCAAGGTCGTGGGCGTGCCGTTCGCCCCGTCCTGAGATGGGCGACACCGAGGTTTCCCGCCGGTCGGAGCGGGTAGAACGACCATGACCTGGACGCGGGGGCCGCGTGCAGGCGCAGTCCGCACCGATGTATCCGCACCGATGTAGAGGGGGAGAGCGTGCACGCTTCGTGGCACCGCAGTGTGGTGGGCGCGGTGGCGGCCGCCCTGGTCGTTCTGGCGGTCTCAGCTCCCTCGCAAGCGGGCATCGACCCGAACCCCACCCCCAACCCCGACCCCGACCCGGTCAGCCAGTCCCAGGGCGCCACGGACTCCGGTGGCACCGCGACGGCCGACTCCGGTGGCTGCCACCTGGTCTCGACCCCGCAGTCCCTGGGCTCCTACTGCCCCGGTGGCGAGAGCGACACGGCCTCGATCAAGGCGATCATGGGCAAGGAGAAGTTCAAGAAGTGCTGGGACGACCCGATGAGCGCCGAGGACCAGGCGCTCACCGGGTATTACGACGCTCCCGACGAGGTGCCGCCGCGCTGGGGCTACTGGGAACGCTGCCTCATGGGCATCGACGACGACCTCACGGTCCACCCGCCGATCTACCTGCGGCAGACGGCCGAGTACATCTACGACCAGAGCAAGATCAGGCGGATCGGCGACAACGAGCGGAAGCTGCTGGTCTTCACCAACCACACGATTCCCTACCCGGTCGCCGTCGTCTCGCCCACCACCTCGCCCCGGGTCAACCAGTGGCTGTCATTCTTCGACGGCCAGCCGGCCAAGGACGTCGACGGCGTTACCGAGCACCAGGTCACCGTCACCGCCCTCGGGCAGACCCTCGTGGCCAAGGAGGAGAAGATCGTCGTCCGACCTCGCGGGACGAACGACGACGACTCGATCTCCTGTCCCGGCAGCGGCCACAAGGCCGTAGCGGGCGAGACCCCCGTGGCCGGTGGCAACTGCTGGTACCGCTATCCGCGGTCCTCGGCGGGCCAGCCTGACGACAAGTATCCGGTCCGCATCACCGCCTACTGGACCGTCTACCTCAACGGGGCGCGGTTCAACTCCTTCCAGAAGTCCACCACCGCCAACATCCCGGTCACCGAGATCCAGGCCATCAACGTCTCGTGACGACCACCCGTCGGACCACGACAGGGGAGCACCCATGACACCGCCGAACGCCACCAAGGCCCGTTCGCGAGCGACTTCGACGCCCGCGACCCGGCCCGACATGCTGCCGCGCGACGACTCCTCCAGCGAGCGCAACGTGCTCGTGGGCGCGGCGTCCGTCGTCGGGTCGCTGCTGCTGCTCCTCGGCGTCCCGGTGGCGCTGGTGCTCCTGGTCGGCAACCCGCTGCCGTCCACCGCGCCCTCGCGCGACTGGCTCACCGCGCAGATCACCTCCGACCTCGTCATCAACGTGCTCGCGGTGCTGGTATGGATCGTCTGGGCGCACTTCGTCGCCTGCTTCATCAGCGAGTGGCGGGCGCTGCGCCAGGGACGGGTGCCGCACGGCGTGATCCTCGGCGGCGGCTCGCAGAGCGTCGCCCGTCGGCTGGTGGCCGGCATCCTCATGCTCAGCGGTGGCCTCGGCGTGGTGCACGGCGTGTCCGCCGCGATGACGACCCCCTCGGCGACCGGTCCGACGCAGGCCACGACCAGCGTCTCCTCCCTGACCGTGGCCGGCGCCGACGCCGCGCAGTCCCGCGCGGCCGCCGAGAGCGCGGTCGACGTCGGGGCGACCACGCCTCGCAGCGGTGCGATGAAGCACTACGAGGTGGTGCCGCCGCAGGGTCGCCATCACGACACGCTCTGGGACATCTCGCAGCGACTGCTGGGCGACCCGCTGCGCTACAAGGAGATCTACGACCTCAACAAGGACCGGATGCAGCCCGATGGCCGCAGGCTCACCGACGCCGACCTGATCCAGCCGGGCTGGCAGCTCGTCCTCCCCGCCGACGCCAAGGGTCCCGGCGTCCGGCTGGCGCCGCAGGCGCACACCCAGCTCAGCGCACCGGATGCTCCCGCCACCCCGGCGGCCCCCGGCTCCGACCAGGCGTCGAGCACCCAGCAGAGCGACGTCGTCACCGGTGTCGAGTCGCTCGCCGGCGATCAGGACCAGCAGGGCGTCGACCTAGGCGATCTGCTGCTGGGCGGCGGACTGCTGCTGGCGGGCGTGCTGACCGCGCTCACCTCGCGCCGTGGCCTGTTCGGCACGCCGAGTGACACCGAGGGTGCGCTGCGGCTCGCGGCCAACCCGGTGCGCTCGGACCTGCTGGACAAGGCGATGCGGGTGCTCGCCGAGACCCGGTTGGGCCAGAACCTGCCGATGCCCGACCTCTCGGTGGTCTACCTCTCCGACGACCAGGTCGTCGCGCACGTGGTCGGCTCGCCGCAGGCCCCGTCCCACCCGTGGCGGGCGGCCGAGGACGGCGGCTCGTGGTCGGTCGCGGCCGCGGACCTCGCCGACTTCGCGGGCACCGGCCCCGCGCCCTACCCGGCCCTGGTCGATGTGGCCGAGTCGCACGGCTACGACGTGCTGGTCGACCTGGAGTACGCCTCCGGCCTCGTCGCGCTCGGTGGCGACCTCCCGGTCGCCCGCGAGGTGGCGATGTCGGCGGCGGTCGACCTGGTCACCCACGCCTGGTCGGACTCCGTCGACGTGCAGATGGTCGGGTTCGGCGACGACCTGTCCCAGGTGGCGCCGGAGCGCGTCACGCTCAGCCACAGCCTGGACGAGGCCCTCGACGCCGCCGAGGAGCGGCTCGGCCTGGCCTCGCGGCTGCTGGCCCGGCTCGGCGTCGACGGCGTGCTCTCGGGTCGCGGCACCGCCCGCCACGCCGAGCTGCGCCCGCAGGTGCTCGTGCTCTCCGGCCCGCCCTCCGCCGAGCAGGTGCAGCGCATCAGCCGGCTCGCCTCCGGTGGCCGCACCGCCTTCGCCGCGATCTGCGTCGGCGACGCCCCGGGCGCGCGATGGCGCTTCGTGGTCGACGGCAGCGGCCACATCGACCTCGGCGTCCTCGGCGTGCGGGGCACCGCGCGGCGGCTCACCGTCGCCGCCCAGCAGGAGCTGAAGGTCCTGCTCGGCGACACCGTCAAGGAGGCCGGCGACCGCGCCCGCGAGGTGGCCGAGAGCCGCCCGTCGAGCTTCGTGCACAAGGAGACCGGTGAGCTGATGTCGGCCGGCCGCACCGCGGGCACGCTGCCCGGCGCCGACGCCGAGGTCACCGTCCAGCTGCTCGGCCCGGTCGGGGTCACCACGCCCAGCGGCGGCCAGGGCCCTACCCGCGACGTGCTCACCGAGCTCGTGGCGATGGCGGCGCTGCATCCGCACGGCCTGCACGAAGCCACCCTGCGCTCGGGCCTGTGGCCGCGCGGCGTCGGCGACGACGTCGTGGAGAGCACCATCCGCGACGCCCAGATCTGGCTCGGCGTCGACGCCACCGGCCAGCCCCGTCTCGCCGCCGGCGACGACGGCCTCTACCGACTCTCCGGCGACGTCTACGTCGACTGGAACGCGCTGCAGCTGGCCGCCATCCCCGACGGCGGCTCGGAGGCGGGCAGCTACGTGCGAGCGCTGGAGCTGGCCCAGGGGGCAGCGTTCTCCGGCACCCCGGCCGGTCGTTACGGCTGGCTGGCCTGGCACCGGGCCGCCCGCGACGCCCGCGCGCTGATCGTCACCATGGCCGAGCGCGTCACGGCGCTGCTCGGGGCCGGCGACCCCCGCCGGGCCGAGGCCGCGCTGCGCAACGGGCTGCGACTGGTGCCGGACTCCGAGGAGCTGTGGCGCGACCTGATGCGGCTCAAGGGCGACGGTCCCGAGGGCGCTCCCACCATCGCCGCCGAGATGTTCCGCACGCTGCCGGGCCACCGGTTCGAGCCCGAGACCGAGGCGCTGGTCGCTCACCTGGCGCCGGGCGTGAGCCCGGAGGCCCCCGCCGGGCAGGCCGGCTGAGACCGAGAATGCCCGGGACCGCGGCTTGACCACGCTGCTCATCTCGCGACCATCCTGAGGACGGATGGCTTCTCGGGCCGGTTCTCACAGCAGACGCTCATGCTGGGTGGCTACCGTTCCGACGTCGTCTCCCCGACCGGAAGGCCCACCCTGTGCCCGTAGGACTCCGCCGCCCCGCGACCGTGCTGCTGTCCGCCGTCGTGATCCTCCCGTTCCTGGCCGGGTGCGGCAGCAGTAGCGCCAAGAAAGGGAGCGGCACGACCACCGCGGGCCACCTCGACGCCGCCTCCATCACCGGGGCGGTCGGGGAGAAGATCGAGGTGACCTGGCGCAAGAAGCTCACCACGCCGGCGTCGGCGAAGGTCACGACCTTGGTGAAGGGGAAGGGCGCCAAGATCGCCACGGGTGACACCGTCAGTGCCTACCTTTGGATCGGCGACGGCACCACGAAGAAGGTCGCCTACAGCGACTACACCAACGGCTCGGCCGAGTCGATCCCCACCGCCCAGCTCAGCGGGGTCGTGGCGAAGCTGTTCGAGAACGCGACGTACGGCTCCCGGGTGGCGGCCGTGACGACGGCGACCGACCTCCTCGGCTCCAGCTCGGGCAACTCCGATCTGGGCATCGGTGCCAGCGACAACCTGGTGGTCGTGGCCGACCTGGTCAAGAAGGTCGCGACCTCGCCGACGCCGTCGGACGATCAGGCGCACGACGTGCCGGCGAGCCAGCTGCCCAAGGTCGTCTCCACCAAGGGCAAGCCCTCGGGGCTCAGCTGGACGGGCATCGCGAAGCCGTCGCTGACCACCCCGGTGCAGCGCGTGGTGCTGAAGAAGGGCACGGGCGCGGTCGTGAAGGCGACCGACACCGTCACGGTCAACTACCTGGGGGAGACCTACCAGGCGACCACGCCCTTCGACCAGAGCTACACGAAGACCGCGCTCACCTCGTCGTTGAGCAACCTCATCCAGGGGTGGAAGATCGGGCTGAGCGGCGTGAAGGTCGGCAGCCGGGTCCTGCTGCAGATCCCCCCGGGCTACGGCTACGGCGCCGAGGGGAGCGGCTCGACGATCCCGGGCAACGCGACCCTGTGGTTCGTCATCGACGTGGTCAAGGCGACGTCGAAGTAGCGCTCACTCCGGCCAGATCACCTGCACCCGCTCGGCGGAGCCGGTGCGCATCAGGTAGCCGCCGCCCGGGGGCATCGGGAGGCCGATCAACGAGCGGGCCATGCGGGCGCCGAACATGTCGGGGTCCGAGGTGGAGGCCGGCGCCAGCATGAGGCCCGACCCCGACCGCTTCAGCGCCACGGTCGGGCCGCGGTAGAGACCGCCCATGTCGGCCGGTGAGCCGGCGGCGGCGAGCACGGAGCCGGAGTCGCGCAGCAGGTCGATGTGGTCGCCGAGCAGCTCGGGCAGCCAGCCGTCGGCGCCGATCAGCTCCACGTCGTCGACCAGGGTCAGCACCGGGCCCGACTCGTCGCGCAGCTCGGCGAACAGGGCGGTGACCTCGGTCTGGTCCGAGCTGTCGTCGAAGGGGCCGTAGACGTCCGGGCTGGTGGCGCACAGGTCGCGCAGCGGGCTCAGCCGCGGCGTGACGACGACGACCTTCCAACCGCTGGTCAGCGCGAACGTGGCCATCGTGCGCAGCACCGTGGACCGGCCGCTGCGCCGCGGCCCGGTGACCAGCAGCGCGGGGCCGTGCTCGAACGCGTCGAGGGTGCGCAGGCCGAGGGTGTCGCCGCCCACGGCGAGCACCAGCTCGCTGTCTCCCAGCGGCCGCTCCTGCAGCGCCGTGGCCTCGGCCAACCCGATCTGCACCGGCAGCACGTCGAGCCGGAAGGGCCGCCGCTCCCGGGGCAGGTCGGCGTAGCGGGTCTCGGCCTCGCGGCCGATCTCCTGCAGCGCGCCGACCTGGGCCGTACCGGCCGGGTCCTCGGCCAGCAGCGCCACCTGGGTCTCGCGCAGCCCCTCGGCGCGGAAGCCGCGTCCCTCGCTCAGCGACGACGGCACCTGCTTGCTGGACATGCCGATGGTGCCGAAGTCGGTCATGTCGACCATCCGCATCATCAGCTTGTCGTCGATCAGGGTCGACATCCGGCCCAGCGTCAGGGTGCGGTCGCCCGTGACGACCACCTTGATGCCGACCGCGGCACCCTCCTGCAGGATCTGCTGCCAGGCCGCGACCAGCCGGCCGCCGTCGATCTCGTCGTAGGCCTGGAAGAAGCCCTCCCAGCGGTCGAAGAGCACCAGGAGGTAGGGCAGGCGCTCCTCCGGGGCGACGCTGGCGCGCTGCTCGGTGACGTCGGCGTAGCCGCCGAGTGCCAGCGACTGCTGACGCTCGGTGATGACCGCCTGCAGCCGCGAGACCAGCCGGTCCATCCGGTCGCGCTGGTCGCGGGTCACCACGGCGCCGACGTGGGGCAGCCCCACAAGCGGCAGCAGCGCGTTGTTGCCGCAGTCGACGCCGTAGACCTGCACGTCGGCCGGACTGGTGAACCGGGCGACCGCACCGGCCAGCGCGCGCAGCAGCGTGGAGCGGCCGGCGCGTGGGGCCGCGACGACGGCGAGATGGCCACCGCGCGCGAGGTCGTAGCCGGCGACGTCGCGCCGCTGCTCCGAGGGCACGTCGACCATGCCGAACGGCAGCACGAGACGGTCCTCGGACGGCACGGCGGCGGGGAACTCCTCGAGCAGCTGGTCGAGGGTGACGATCTCGGGCATGGCCGGCAGCCACGGGCTGGGCGGTGCGACGATGCCCGACCGCGCGCTGGCCTCGCGGGCCGAGGTGACGAAGGCGGCCAGGTCGGTGGGGATCGAGATGTCCTCCTCGGCCGCCGCCCGGCGCTCCTCGGGAGTGCCCAGTGAGGCGAAGGCGACCTGGCGCAAGTTGATGTCGGCCGGGGCGTCCTCGCCGCGCGGCCGGCCACCGACGCGCGAGGACTGGAACGGGATCAGGCTGGAGTGCCCGAGCCGGGCGTAGGCGCGACCGGGCGTCGCCTTCGCGATCTGGGCGGCGTCGGGCGCCTCGATGACGTCGGAGGAGTCGCCGCTGTCGGTGACCCGCAGCGCGATGCGCAGGTTGGTGTTGGACTTGATCTCCGCGCTCACGACGCCGGCCGGGCGCTGGGTGGCCAAGATCAGGTGGACACCGAGCGAGCGGCCGCGTCGGGCGATGTCGACCAGGCCGGTGACGAAGTCGGGCAGCTCGGCCACGAGCGCGGCGAACTCGTCGATCACGATCAGCAGCCGCGGCATCGGCTCGTCGTCGGGGCCCTTGGCCGCCAGGTAGTCCTCGATGTCCTTGGCGTCGGCGGCCGCCAGCTGGTGCTCGCGGCGCCGCAGCTCCGCGCCCAGGCTCTCCAGCGCTCGCGTGGTGAGGTGGCCGTCGAGGTCGGTGACCATGCCGACCGTGTGGGGCAGGTTGTTGCAGTCCTTGAAGGCCGCGCCGCCCTTGTAGTCGATGAGCACGTAGTTCATCTCGTCGGGCCGGTTGTTGATGGCCAGCGAGGCGATGATCGTCTGCAGCAGCTCGGACTTGCCGGCGCCGGTGGTGCCGGCCACCAGACCGTGCGGACCGTCGCGGACCATGTCGATGGCGAACGCACCGTCGGCGCTCTCGCCGATGACCGCCTCCGTAGTGCGGCCGACGGAGGTCCACCGCTCCAGCACCGCCTCGACCGACGGCGGGTCGAGCCGGATCACAGAGAGCAGCCGCGACGAGCCAGGCAGCGACCCGCCCGCCTCGACGTCGCTGACGTCGCGGATCGGCGCGAGGGTGCGGGCCAGCATCTCGGCCCACGAGATGCTCACCAGGTCGGGCCGGACGCCCTCGACGACCGGACGTCCGGTCACGCTCAGCGAGAAGTCGCCGTGCACGGCGTTGACGACCGCGTTGCACTCCTCGGGCAGCAGCCGCGCATCGGCGTCGAGGCACACGAAGTACATGCGCACGCGCGGCCCGAGCTGCAGCAGCTCCGGCACGCCGGGCAGCAGCCGCAGCCGGCGGGCGCCGTCGAGCACGATCAGCATCGGCTGGAACGCCGCCAGCTTGTTGGCGCCGCCACCGAGCCCTCCGGAGCCCTCGCCCAATGCCTCGTGCCGCTGCTGCATCTCGGCCATCAGCTCGCTGACGCGACGAGCGGTGCTCTCCTCGTCGACGCCGATGTGGACCAGCTCGGAGTCGCCGGCGTCGGAGCGCACGTGCGGCAACCAGCGCACCCAGTTCCAGTCCGCGTCGCCGCCGACATCGGTGAGGAGCACCATGTCGACGTCGGCCGGGGTCTGCAGCACGGCGGTCTGGCCGATGATCCAGCGCGCCAGCCCGAGCCGCTCCTCGGCCGGGCCGGCGATGCCGGTGACGCCCACCTCGGCGAGGTCGACGGTGACCGGGACGTCGGGCGCCGTCCACGCCAGGTCGCCCTCGTGGCTCTCCCGCGCCGGGTTGCTCACCGTGACGTCGGAGGGCTGGTCTGCCGTGCCGAGGCGCGCCACGAGGAAGTCGGGGTCGGTCTGGCGGCGCTCCCACAACCGCGAGCGCGGGCCGACGGCGGTCATGATGATCTCGGCCGGGTCGGCGAAGTCACGGCGCCGGGCCGTGCGCTCCTCCACCAACGCCGCCAGGGCGTCCTGCTGGATCTTGTGCATCCGCTCGGCGTAGTCGCTGGCCTGGTCGGTGTAGCGCTGCTTGCCCGAGCGCTTGCCGCTGACGTAGTTGCCGATGGCCATCATCGGCGACATCAGCATGAACAGCAGGGAGTACGCACTGTGGGTGATGGCGAGCATCGCCCCGCCGAGGGCGATCGGGATGAAGATCATCAGGAGCGGGATCGGCGTCTTCTCCGGCCGCTGCGGCTCGTTGGGCAGCCCGAAGCTGGTGCGCCGGTCGGGCGGCAGCAATCGCGGCGGTCGGTTGTAGTCGAGGGTGGCGCCGGCCGGGTTGGGCGACAGCGAGGCGTCCGGCGCGGACACCCGCACCAGGTCGAGCAGGGTGGTGCCGACGGCGAGCGTCTGGCCCACCGGCCAGTCCTGCGGTGCCTCGACGGGCTTGCGATCCATGTGCAGCAGGGGGATGTCGCCCATCGGGTCGGCCGTCACCGTGCCGTCGGGCAGCGTCGAGCCCGGCTTCGGCTTCTTGGGCACCCGCTGCTTGTGGATGTCCAGGACGATCGGGCCCTCCAACGGCCGCGCCCGCACCGGGGCAGGCCGCGAGCGGCCGACGACGCCGGCGTCGGGCACCAGCTCCACCGTGCCGTCGACGCGCACCAGCAGGCACAGGCACCGCTCGGGCAGGCCCAGGTCCGGCAGCACGACGTCGCAGTCCGCGCCGCCGCCGACGGTGTACTCGCCGGCGCCGAGCCGGGCGACGGTGCCGGCGCCGGCACCACTGCTGATGCGCACCTCGAGCAGCCCGGCCGGTTCGGCGAAGGATCCCGGCGCGGGCTTGCCGACGCCGAGCACCACCCCGTGGCGCACCCGGCTGTGCGTCAGCGGCTCGTCGGGGTCGAGCAGATCGGTGTCGCAGAACAGGTCCGGCGGCGGGAGCCGCGGCGTGCTCTCCTCGCTGCGGCCGACGACGCGCAGCGACGGCGCTCCGACCGGCGCGGCGGCAGCGAGAGCGGCGGCGTGGACGCGCGGGTACGCCCCGGCGATGACGGTGGCCAGATCGCGCACCCGGGCGTCGTCCTCGGCGTCGATGGCGAGGTCGACGGGGTCGCCGTCGATGACGGCCGTGATGAGCAGTCGCACCAGGAGTCCCCTCGTCCGCACGAGACGTGCCCACCCAGGATATCCGCGACCGGGGCGCCTGGCGGCTCCTCAACAACTTGTGAATCCGATGTTTGGGGGGCGCCGGACGGTGGTAAATCCTCACCTAACAAGGGCCTTCGCGGGCCGTGACACATCCCTCGAAGGGGGCAAGGATCATGCCGGAAGTTGGTGGCGATCTCGAGACGCTGCGGAACCTGCACAAGGGTCTGGGCGAGCTCGGCGACCAGGCGCAGGACATGAAGTCGAAGGGTGACGGTCACCTGAACCAGGCCGTCTGGAAGGGCCACAACGCGGACAAGTTCCGCTCGGCCTGGAACGACTTCAAGCCGGCGTTCGACAAGCTGCAGACCGCGCTGCACGAGGGGCGCGACGACGTGCGCACCCAGCACAACAACATCGCTGCAGCTACCGGGGAGTCCGCCTCCATCTGAGGCCCTCCACGGCTGCACCGGACCGGGCACCGCCACCGCGGCGGTGCCCGGTTCGTCATCACCAGGCACGACCACATCGACGACACACGACCGAGGGGGAGCGCCGCGTGCCCGCACTGGACACGATGCGACGACGGCTGTCAGTCAGCGACGATCATCTCGAAGCGCTGCGAGCGGTGAGCAACGGCGAGTCCGCCGGGGTCGACGCAGCCACGCGCGAGGAGCTGAGCACGGCAGGACTGCTCACCGCCGACGGGGAGATCCATCCGTTGGTGGCCGACCTGGCGCTGGCCATGTCGCGCCCGCTCATCGAGCTCTTCGTCGAGTCCGCCAGCGACCGCGGTCAGGTGACCGCGCACGTGGTCGTGGGCGGTGACGAGACGATCTGGTACACCGACCCCTGGCCAGGCCGCGACGAGACGGTCTACACCCGTGACGCGCTGCCGCAGCTGATCTGGGTGCTGGCCCGGCTCGTCGGCTTCCGTCGCAGCACCCCGCCGCCGGTCTCGCGGCCGGTCGCGGCGTCGTTCTCGACGGTGGGTTCCTTGATGGCGGCGTTCGCCGCCGCCTCGGAGCACACCGAGTGGGAGGACGTGCGCACCGTCGCGATCGCTACGCTCGACGACATCCTCGGCTCCATGGAGACCGATCAGCGCGAGATGTGGCTGGCCGTCCTCGCCACCTTGCAGGCCACGTGGCGGGTCACCTGCGTCTGGGGTCCCGACTCGCGCGCCCACGCTCGCGGCCTGGCCGTGTGGGACTGCGGACCCGGCGGCTTCTGGGTGCGCACCACGCCGGCCGAGCCGCTGCACCCCGAGGACATCGCGGCCGATCCCGATGCCACCTTCGTCCCCACCAGCGGTGGCGACCTGTGGCAGGCGCTGAGCGATCTCCTTCCCGCCAAGGGTGAGCTGGAGGCCGGCGCCGCCGCGAGCGGGGCACTGGTGTGAGCGGCTCGTTCGTCGACGCCGACGTCCTCAAGGCCACCGCCGACAAGCTGACCGCGCTGGCCGACGACGTGCCGGGCATGCTGCGCACCGCTGACTCCCTCGACGTCGGTCACGAGGTCGGCCAGCTGCGCACGCTCTCGACCTGGGCCACCGAGACCGCGATCGACCTGCGCGCACGGGTCGGGCTGATCCACCGCATGGAGGCCCACCAGACGAAGTTCGACGGGTTCAGCGCCTCCGAGGCGCAGTTGAAGGCGATGGCAGGCGCCTCGATGCCGGTCGACGAGCAGCTCTACACCCTGGAGGGGGCGCAGAAGGCGAAGCTGTCGGGCGACGACTCCAGCATCTTGAGCTGGGACGGCTCGCAGAACTTCTCCGACTGGCTGGAGAAGGTGGAGACCAAGGCTGTCGAGCACCTGCCCCTACTGGGCAGCCACGGCGAGCTGATCAGCAAGGGCATCCACGCCTTCCACGAGTACCAGAACCTGCTGCAGGCAGGTGGCATGGCGTCGGTGGCGGTGGCCAACCTGTCGAAGAGCCAGGCCTACGGGCTGCTGTTCAAGGTCACCAGCCGCTACGGCGAGATGGGCCAGGACGCGCTGCGGGCGCGTGGCCTGCTCAACCAGGCGCAGTGGCTGCAGAAGGGCATCAAGCTCGTCGACGACCTCTACACCGGTCCGCGGCGCACGCTGACGGCGCCGGGCAGCACCCTGCCCTGGCTCAAGGGCCAAGCCGTGAAGTACATCTTGAAGTCGCAGAGCTTCGAGGACGCCCTCAACGCCGCCCGCGAGGCCACCAACGGCGAGGGCCAGCTCTCGATGTCGGCCAAGATCCTCAACAACCCGCTCATCAAGTCCAACATGGACAAGCTGGTCGACCTCACCAAGACGCCGGCCTCGAGCAAGCTCGCCGCGCTGACCGGCAACATCTTCGGCCGGCCGTGGACCACCACCGTCGTGCGCGGGGGCGTCACCGAGACCGTCACGGTGGGCCGCAACGCCACCAACCTGCTCAAGGTGTTCGCCGACGGCGAGGGGGTGGCCGGCAAGTTCGCCCAGGTGGCCAAGGTCGGCGGTGCGCTGCGGGTGCTGGGGGTGGCCGGCAGCGCGTTCGCCACCGTCGACTCCACCATCGGTGTGGTCAACGGCTTCCGGTCGGGCGAGCTCCAGAAGGCATGGAGCGAGGGTGGCACCCAGGGCAAGGCGAAGGTCATCGGCGACGTCGCCGAGGTGGGCTTCAACGCCTCGCTCACCGCGGCGATGATCGCGCCCAACCCGGTCACCTGGGGTGCGGTGGCGGTCACCGGCATCGTCTACGGCGGCGCGCGCCTGGTCGAGCACTGGGACGACGTCACCGGCGCGGTCTCCGACGCCGGGAAGTGGGTCGGCGACAAGGCGAGCGATGCCTACAACACCGTGAAGGACAAGGTCAGCGACACCGTCGACGACGTCAAGGACGGCCTCGGCGATGCGGTCGACGCCGTCAAGGACTCACCGGTCAACCCGGGCAACTGGTTCTAGGAGACGTCAGGCATGGCTCACTCAGACGACCTCTTCCAAAAGGCGCGGCTGCTGCGCGCGCTCGCATCCGACATCGAGGTCTGCTGCGACGCCGCGAACACCGCGGCGGCGGGCAGCACCTGGGACTGCGACAACGCCACGGAGGTTCGTGGTGCCATCAAGGGCTACCGCGGCGCCGCCCAGCGGGCCGCCGAGGGGATCCGCGAGGAGGCCACCAAGGTGGAAGGGCAGGCCCGCGCAGCCGAGAAGACCGAGCAGGCCAACGCCACCAGCGGCGCCCACTGAGGGCTGCATCGGGCATGGACTGGTCGACGACCCTGGAGGCCGGTGAGCAGTCTGTCGAGGAGCTGCTCACGGTGGACCAGCGCACGGCCGTGCGGGCCCACGCTCGCGGTGACTCGGAGCTGCTGGCCGAGTTCGAGGTCGACCGGACCGCGGTGAGCGCCGGCGTGGCAGCTCGGGAGCTCAACCTCACCGCCGCAGGCGCCCAGCTGGCCCGGTTCAGTTGGGCGCCCGCCGACGAGGACGTCGTCGGCTCGGTCCGGATCCGACGCTTCACGGTGCTCGGCCGCGAGCTCACCGTGCAGCAGGAGTGGGTCGAGCCGGCGGGGGGAGGCAGTCAGATCGAGCACCTGCTGGTGCGCGGCGACGGGCACGCGTGGACCGTTCACCTCGACGGCCGGCGCTGGCACCGCTCACCGGCGCTGCTGGCCCGCGGTGAGCGGCCAGGAGCGCACCCTGCTCGCATCCGGATGCAGCGCCGGGGTACAGGCCGGCGGCACGTGACCCGCTGGGAGGCCGGCACATTGGCGGCCGAGCTTCTCCTGCTCGAGCTGCTCGAGCTGGCCGACCTCCCGTCTGCCACCGAGACGCTGGCGAGTTCGGCGGTTCACGCCGCCGCCGACACCGCCCGAGCGGTGGGCGCCTTGGCCTCGCTGGCCCGGCGACGTCGCTGAGGTGCCCCACCGCCGCGCCGAGCGGCTCGGACAGTCAGTCGGGGATGTAGGCGAAGGTGTCGGGGTTCGGGCCGGTGCGACCCTCCTCGCCCTTGTCCAGCGCGCTGATCGCCTCGACGTCGTCGGGGCTCAGCTCGATGTCGAAGAGCGCGAAGTTCTCGCGCATCCGCTCCTCGTGGGTGGACTTGGGGAAGATGATGTCGCCGCGCTCGAGGTGCCAGCGCAGCACGACCTGGGCCGGCGTCTTGTCGTACTTCTGGGCGATGCCGACGATCGTCTCGTCCTCCAGCACGCCGCCCTGCGCGATCGGCGACCACGCCTCGACGAGGATGTTGCGGTCGTGGCTGGCCTTGCGGGCCGCCTCGTTGCCGAAGTAGGGGTGCACCTCGATCTGGTTGACGGCGGGCACCGTGCCGGTCTGCGCCGCCAGCCGGTCGAGGTGGTCGGGCTGGAAGTTGCTCACGCCCACCGACCGGGCGCGGCCGTCGGCGGTGAACTCGACCAGGGTCTCCCACGTGGAGACGTAGTCGCCGCCGTAGAGGGTGGGCAGCGGCCAGTGGATGAGGAACAGGTCGACGTAGCCGATGTCGAGCGCCTCCAGCGTGCCCTGGAAGGCGGCGCGGGCCTGGTCGGGCTGGTGGAAGCCGTTGTTGAGCTTGCTGGTCACGAAGATCTCGTTGCGCGGGACGCCCGACGCGCGAATCGCGGCGCCGACCTCCGCCTCGTTGCCGTACATCTCGGCGGTGTCGATGTGGCGGTAGCCGACCTCGAGTGCGGTCGCGACCGCCTTCGCGGTCTCTTCCGGCGGGATCTGGAACACACCGAAGCCGAGCTGGGGGATCGTGATGCCGTTGTTCAGAGTCAGGTCGAGAACGCTCATAGAAGTAGCAACGAGCAGTGCCGACGGGTATTCCGGCTGGGGTGGTGATCCCACCTCAGGGGGTGGGGACCACCTCGCGGAGCGCGGCCAGTAGCCGTGCGCGATCGGTGGTGGGCACGCCGTAGCGCGAGCCGTTCCGCATCCGGATCACCACGACGTCGTCACCCAGGGTGGAGCCGTAGGCGCCACCGAGCAGCCGGTCCATGTCGGCCGACGTCGGCCCCTGGCCGGGCGGCTGCACCGTGGCGGCCGAGGTGACGGTGCGCTCGAGCGCGCCGGGCGGGCGGCTGTCGGCGCCGTGCACCGAGGCGGGGTCGATCTGGTCGACCGGCACCGTGTCGCGGCCGACGAACAGCGTCTCGGCGGTCAAGCGCAGGCTGCCGTAGCGGTTCATCGACCACAAGGTGAGCAGCCAGATCGCGAGCACGATCGCTGTCGGCAGGGTGGCGGCGAGCACGGTGGCGCTGGTGCTCACGCCCGGAAAGAAGACCACGATGACCACGGCGGCGATCACCCAGAGGACGACGGGGAGCGCCCACGCCCGCGGGCTGACCCGGCTCTTGCGGTAGATGGTCTGCGGCACGGCGCGGACGCTACCAACCCCGGTGCGCGCGGGACCGTCAGGCGCCCGCTGCGTTCGGGTCGCGCCAGCCACGCTCGAAGGGGAGCCGCCAGGTGGCGGGAGCGACGAGCTGGTGGATCGCGTTGGGGCCCCAGGAGCCCTTCGCGTAGGGGCGGACCACCGGGGGGTTCTCCAAGAGGGGCTGGGAGATCTCCCAGAGGCGCTCGATGCCCTGGGCCGAGGTGAACAGCGTGCGGTCACCGCGGATGGCGTCGTAGATCAGCCGTTCGTAGGCCTCCAGCACCGCGCCCGCCCACCCGGTGTCGCCCATGGCGAACTGCATCGAGAGCTTGTCCAGCTTCATGCCGGGGCCGGGACGCTTGCCGTAGAACGACAACGACATCTTGGCCCGGTCGGCGAGGTCGAAGGTCAGATGGTCCGGGCCGTGGTCGCCGACGCCGGAGCCGGGCGGGAACATCGAGCGCGGCGGCTCGCGGAAGGCGATCGAGATGATGCGCGCGCCCTCGGCCATCTCCTTGCCGGTGCGCAGGTAGAACGGCACCCCCGCCCAGCGCCAGTTGTCGATGTAGCAGCGCAGTGCGATGAACGTCTCGGTCTCGGAGTCGGGCTTGACCCCGGGGATGTCGCGGTACCCGACGAACTGGCCGCGGACCACGTCGTGGGGCTCGATCGGGCTCATCGAGCGGAAGACCTTGTTCTTCTCCTCGCTGATCGCGAAGGGCTCGAGCGCGGTGGGCGGCTCCATCGCGGTGAAGGCCATGATCTGGAACAGGTGGGTGACCACCATGTCGCGATAGGCACCGGTCGACTCGTAGAAGTTGGCCCGCTGCTCCAGGCCGAGCGACTCCGGGACGTCGATCTGGATGTGGTCGATGTGGTTGCGGTGCCAGATCGGCTCGAAGAGCCCGTTGCCGAACCTGAAGGCCAAGATGTTCTGGGCGGCCTCTTTGCCCAAGAAGTGGTCGATGCGGAAGATCTGGTCCTCGGCGAACACCTCGTGCAGCTCGTTGTTGAGCTCGACGGCCGAGGCCAGGTCGACGCCGAACGGCTTCTCCATGATGATCCGGCTGCGTTCGGCCAGGCCCGCCTCCTCCAGCTCGTGGACGACGGCGAGCGCCGCCTTCGGCGGCACGCTGAGGTAGTGCAGGCGCTGGCTCTCGCCAAAGACTCCGGCGGCCTTCTCCGCGTCCTCGACGGCTCGCCGCAGGCCGTTGGGTCCCTCGGCGCCGGGAGCCCAGTGCAACCGGGGCGCGAAGTCGTCCCACACGGTGAGGTCGCGCTCGCCGCCGAACTCCTCCACGGCCTTGCGGGCGAAGTCGACGAACCCGTCGCGGTCCAGCTCGTCCAACGAGGTGCCGACGACCTGGATCTGGTCGACCAGGCCGGTCTCGAACAGGTGCATCAGCCCCGGCAGCAGCTTGCGGCGCGAGAGGTCGCCGGTCGCGCCGAACAGGACGACGGTGGTCGGTGCGGTGGCCATGTCCTAACTGTCGCACCTCGCCGCCCGGTCCGGATGACGCCCGTGTTGCCGATCCCGGCCCAGTCGGTGGTGGGGCCGCAGCGCGAGCGCAGCCGCGGCCGCGGAGGCCGATCGGCCACCGCGTCGAGGCGTGTGCGAACCCGATTGCGCCGATCGGGAATCTCCCGCCGACCTCGGCCGTTGGACCAGATGTCAGACTTGAGCGCAGCGCACTCAACTTGTTTGACTCCACCGGAGCAGAACCACCACGCTGCTCACTAGACGTGAACACCGAGAAGAAGAGGTAGCAGACATGGCACGAGCGGTCGGTATCGACCTGGGTACGACGAACTCCGTCGTGTCCGTCCTGGAGGGCGGCGAGCCCACCGTCATCGCCAACGCCGAGGGCGCCCGCACGACGCCGTCGGTCGTGGCGTTCTCCAAGTCCGGCGAGGTGCTCGTCGGCGAGGTCGCCAAGCGGCAGGCCGTCACCAACGTCGACCGGACCATCCGGTCGGTCAAGCGGCACATGGGCACCGACTGGACGGTGAAGATCGACGACAAGTCCTTTACCCCCCAGCAGATCAGCGCGTTCGTGCTGCAGAAGCTCAAGCGCGACGCCGAGGCCTACCTGGGCGAGACCGTCACCGATGCCGTCATCACGGTGCCGGCGTACTTCTCCGACTCCCAGCGCCAGGCCACCAAGGAGGCCGGCGAGATCGCGGGCCTCAACGTCAGCCGGATCGTCAACGAGCCCACCGCGGCCGCGCTGGCCTACGGCCTCGACAAGGGCGAGACCGACCAGACCATCTTGGTCTTCGACCTCGGTGGCGGCACGTTCGACGTGTCCCTGCTCGAGATCGGCGAGGGTGTCGTGGAGGTCAAGGCGACCTCGGGCGACAACCACCTCGGCGGCGACGACTGGGACCAGCGGATCGTCGACTGGATGGTCAAGAAGTTCAAGGACGGCAACGGCGTCGACCTGAGCCAGGACAAGATCGCGCTGCAGCGCCTCCAGGAGGCCGCTGAGAAGGCGAAGATCGAGCTGTCCTCCTCCAGCGAGACCACCGTGCACCTGCCCTACATCACCCACGGCGAGTCCGGTCCGCTCCACTTCGAGGAGCGGCTGACGCGCTCGGAGTTCCAGAAGCTGACCGCCGACCTGCTCGACCGCACCAAGTCGCCGTTCCGGTCGGTCATCAAGGACGCCGGCGTCGACGTCTCCAAGATCGACCACGTCGTGCTCGTCGGCGGCTCCACCCGGATGCCCGCCGTCACCGACGTCGTGCGCGAGCTGCTCGGTGGCAAGGAGCCCAACAAGGGCGTCAACCCCGACGAGGTCGTCGCCATCGGCGCCGCCCTGCAGGCCGGCGTCCTCAAGGGCGAGGTCAAGGACGTGCTGCTGCTCGACGTGACCCCGCTGAGCCTGGGCATCGAGACCAAGGGCGGCGTGATGCACGCGCTGATCGAGCGCAACACCACCATCCCGACCAAGAAGTCCGAGGTGTTCAGCACCGCCGACGACAACCAGCCGTCGGTGGAGATCAAGGTGGCCCAGGGCGAGCGCCAGATGTGGTCGCAGAACCAGCCGCTGGGCAACTTCGAGCTCACCGGCCTGCCGCCGGCACCGCGCGGCATCCCGCAGATCGAGGTCACCTTCGACATCGACGCCAACGGCATCGTGCACGTCTCCGCCAAGGACCGCGGCACGGGCAAGGAGCAGTCGATGACGATCTCCGGCGGCAGCGCGCTGTCGAAGGACGAGATCGACCGGATGGTCAACGAGGCCGAGCAGTACGCCGACGAGGACCGCAAGCGTCGCGAGTCGATCGAGACGCGCAACCAGGCCGACGGTCTGGTCTACAACACCGAGAAGTTCCTCTCCGACAACGGCGACAAGCTGCCCGAGGACATCAAGTCCGAGGTGCAGGGCGACGTCGACGCGCTCAAGAAGCTGCTGGAGGACGACGGCACGGAGACTGATGCGTTCAACGCCGCGATCACCAAGCTGGGCGAGTCCAGCCAGAAGATGGGCGCGGCGATGTACGAGCAGTCGGCCGCGGAGGAGTCCGCGTCCGGTGAGCAGGCCGCCGAGCAGGCCGAGCAGGCGGGCGAGGACGAGATCGTCGACGCCGAGATCGTCGACGACGAGCCCGAGGGCGAGAAGAAGTGACCCAGGAGCACCCGGAGGGGCCGGTCGACCGGTCGGCCCCTCCTGCCCCCGACGCCGAGGAGATCTCCGGAGTCGACAACTGGGTCGAGGAGGGTGGCCCGCTCGAGCCTCAGGACGAGGTGTCGGCGGACGGCGTGTCGAGCGACCAGGTCTCGGGCGCCGGGGCCGACCCGCTCGCCCAGCAGCTGGCCGAGCGCACCGCCGACCTGCAGCGGATCCAGGCCGAGTACGTCAACTACAAGCGGCGCGTCGACCGCGACCGCGAGCTGGTGCGGCAGAACGCCACGTTCTCCGTGCTCAGCTCGCTGCTGCCGGTGCTCGACGACATCGACCGGGCCCGCGAGGCCGGCGAGGTCGAGGGCGGCTTCAAGGCCGTGGCCGACTCCCTCGACAGGGTGGTCGCGGGGCTGGGGCTGACCAAGTTCGGCGCCAGCGGCGAGGAGTTCGACCCCAATCTGCACGAGGCGCTGATGCACGGCCACTCCGCCGAGGTGACCACCACGACGGTGGAGCACGTCGCGCAGGCCGGCTACCGGATCGGCGAGCGTGTCGTCCGGGCCGCCAAGGTGACGGTGCTCGACCCTGAGTGAGGGTCGCTGGTCGAGGGGGCGCGCCAGCGTCGCCTCGAGACCGAGAACGATGAAGCAACGAGAGGAGGGGTGACCCCATGAGCAGTGCCGACTGGGCGACCAAGGACTTCTACCGGATCCTCGGCGTGGCGAAGGACGCCGACGCCAAGGACATCAAGAAGGCCTACCGCAAGCTGGCCAAGGAGAACCACCCCGACTCCAACCCGGGCGATGAGAAGAAGCACGCCCGCTTCAAGGAGGTCGCCGAGGCCTACGACGTCGTGGGGGACGAGAAGAAGCGCAAGGAGTACGACGAGCTGCGCGCCGCGGCGGCCTCCGGTGGGTTCGGCGGGGGCTTCCCCGGCGGGTTCCCGGGCGGCTTCGGCGGCGGGCGGACGTCGACGGGCGGGGGCGGGCAGCAGTTCGACTTCGGCGACCTGTTCGGCGACCTCTTCGGGGGCGGCGGTGCGGGCGGCCGGCGCACGACGCGACAGCAGGCGCGCCCCGGCGCCGACATCGAGGCCGAGGCGACCATCGGGTTCAAGGAGGCCATCGACGGCACGACGCTGCCGCTGCGGCTCTCCTCCGACGCTCCGTGCTCCCACTGCCAGGGCACCGGCGGCAAGCCGGGCACGCGGCCGCACGTGTGCCCGACCTGCGACGGCGCCGGCACCGTCGCATCGTCGGTCGGCGGCGGCTTCATGATGAACGAGACCTGCCCGCAGTGCCACGGCCGGCAGCTGGTC
>NZ_RDBE01000010.1:59648-525303 GCF_003674065.1 Nocardioides mangrovicus | reverse complement strand
CAAGGACGGCCAGCGGATCCGCCTCAAGGGCAAGGGCGCGGCCGGCGAGCAGGGCGGCCCGGCCGGCGACCTGTACGTCGTCGTCAAGGTCCGCCCCGACCCGGTGTTCGCCCGCAAGGGCGACAACCTCACCATCGACGTGCCCGTCACCTTCGACGAGGCCGCCCTCGGGGCCGAGGTGAAGGTGCCGACGCTCAACGGCAGCACCAAGACGCTGCGTATCCCGGCCGGTACCCCGAGCGGTCGCACCTTCCGCATCCGCGGCTTCGGTGCCCCCCGCAAGACCGGTGGCAAGGGCGACCTGCTCGCCACCATCGAGGTGAGCGTCCCGGCCGAGCTCAACGATGCCCAGCGGCAGGCGGTCGACGCCTTCCGCGCCGCGTCCAACGGCGTCGACCCGCGCGCCTCGCTCTTCACGGGCGGGAGTCGCTGAGATGGCCCGCCAGACGCCACGTGCACCGGGACCCCGTGTCCCGGTGTACGTGATCAGCGTGGCCGCGGAGCTCACCGGACTGCACCCGCAGACACTGCGCACCTACGACCGGATCGGCCTGGTCTCCCCGGGCCGCACCGGTGGCGGCGGTCGCCGCTACTCCCTGCACGACATCGAGCTGCTGCGCGAGGTGGCCGAGCTGACCTCCTCCGGCATCGGCCTCGAGGGCGTCCGGCGCATCCTCGAGCTCGAGCACCAGGTGGCCGCCCTGCGCGCCCGCAACGCCGAGCTCAAGGACCGCGCCGAGGTGCTCCAGGCCGCCCTCGACACCGCCGTCGGTGCGCTGCGCGACCGGCGGCCCAACCTGCCGGTGCTGCGGTCCACCGTCGTCAGTCCGTTCGACGAGCGCTGAGGCGGCGGGGTGGACGGTTTCCTCGCCTAGGCGGGGAAACCGTCCCGCGAACCCGGACGAAACGGGACGCCGAAGGGCGGTTTCCTGCACTCGCGTGCCCTGTTCGTCCGATTGGGCCGGGTGAGGCGACGCGTCGTCAGTTCGTTCCCGCGGTCGTCGTCGCCGTCACCGCGACGATGGCGGCGGTGGTGGCGGCCTGGGCGGCCTGGACCGAGTCCTTGACCGCCTTCGAGGCCCAGTCGCCCTCGGCGATCTGCTTCGCGCGCTTCTTCACCTCGCGGTTCGAGAGGCCAGGGTGGTCGACCACCTTGTGGGCGTGGTCGATGGCCGAGAGCAGCGAGACCAGGGCGGCGGTCCGCTCGTCCGGCGGCTGCTCGGTGGTGAGCACCGCGGTGAGCGTGGCCCGCAGCTGTTGCTCGTGGCCCGCGTCCTTCGTGGGCCAGGTGGTGCGCGGGAACAGACCGAGCACCCGGTCCTCGCGGCGCTCGAGCACGCCGCGCTCGACGAGCCGGTCGGCCAGCGTCTCCTTCGCGCCCTTGCCCAGCTTCTCCACGACGCTCTGCGCCCGGCGCGGCTTGTCCTGCACCACCGCGAGGGCGTGCGCGAGCAGCGGGTCCTCGAGCGCCGGACCGGTCTCCGCGTGCACCTTCGCGGAGCCAAACAGCCCCTGCTTCGGCTCCAGCTCCACCGCGCCGAGCATCGCGAGCTCGACCAGCAGCGCGCCGCCCAGCGCCGGCGGCAGCTCCTGTCCCTTGCTGGCCTTGCCGGTCTCGTCGTCGAGCAGGAGCAGCAGCAGGTCCTCTGCGATCAGCATGCTGCGAGGTTAGGTTCGCCGCCGCTTCGACGACCACCGTCGTAGGTATCGCGCGCCCCCGACGGAAGTCGTAGCGTCGGTGCGGTGAGCGACGACCTGGACCGCTTCGTCACCGCGCAGGCCGGCGGCGTCTACGAGCAGGCGCTCGGCGAGCTGCACCGGGGCCGCAAGACCAGCCACTGGATGTGGTTCGTGTTCCCCCAGTACATCGGCCTGGGCCGCAGCGCCACCGCGCAGCGGTACGCCATCGCCTCGCTGGCCCAGGCCGAGGCGTACCTGGCCCACCCGGTCCTCGGCCCGCGACTGGTCGCCTGCTGTGACGCGCTGCTGACCCACCCGGACCTGACCGCCCAGCAGATCCTCGGCGGCGTCGACGCCCTCAAGCTGCGCTCGTCGATGACGCTCTTCGCCCGCGCTGCCGACGACCCGGCGCCCTTCCAGCAGGTGCTCGCCGCCTTCTACGACGGCGAGGACGATCCGGCCACGCTGGACCTGCTCGACCAGGGCTGACACGCCGCGAGGGGTCGGACGTCATACGAACGGGTCGCGCGAGCGACCGGCTCGTATGACGTCTGCGCGGCTCACGGGGCGAGCAGGGCCTCAGCCGCCGACGACGGACCGCGCCACGGCCTTCAGCCGTTCGTGGACACCGTCGTAGGCGACGGCATTACCCAGCACGGACTTCGCCAGCTTGGCGACCATCGTGTAGTTGGTGTCGACCACGTTGCCGGTGGGCGCCAGCCCCGCCTGGCTGACCAGCTGCAGCGCGTCGAGGGTGTCGAGCCCGGTGAGGTCGGCGGTCCACCCGACCAGGTCGTGCTGGCTGATGCGGAAGGCGTCCTCGAGCGGCTTGACCGAACCGGTGGACATCACGAACCCATCGCTCTCTAGGCGCGGCCACGCGGGCGCGGCGCCCTTCACGACGTCGACGACGATCGTGGTCTCCATCGCGGCCTCGACGGCGGTGCCGCACACCTCGCCCTCGCCCTGACGGCAGTGGCCGTCGCCGACGGCGAGCATCGCGCCGGGCACGTTCACCGGCAGGTAGAGCGTGACGCCGGCTCGCATCTCGGGGGTGTCGAGGTTGCCGCCGTGGGCGGCGGGGGTGATCGACATCAGCCGCTCGTCGGCGGCCGGCGCGACGCCGACCGTGCCGTGGAACGGGTCGAGCGGCAGCACCGCCTCGAAGTCGCCGGTCCGGGCCCGGAAGGTGCAGGTGCCGGCCTCGACGTCGACGTCGTACACCCAGACCCGCTCCTCCAGCGCCTCGTGCAGCATCGGCGTCGTGTGGGTGGTGGTGAGCGCGCCGAAGTGCGGGAACGTCGAGCTGATCGCCCAGTCGCGCGCGGGGCGGATCTCGGCGAAGTGCACCGCGAGCAGGTCGCCGGGCTCCGCGCCCTCGACGGCGATCGGCCCGGTGACCGGGTTGAGGAAGGGGAACTCGCACACCACGCTGGGCAGGTCGTCGACGCTGCGCACCGCCCCGCCGAAGCAGTCCTCGGTCGAGAGCCGGACCACGTCGCCCGGCGCGACCGTCAGCGCCGGCTCGTGGCCGCCGAAGGAGTAGACGAGCTGCTCGGGCCTTGGGTGGAGCTCGTGGGTGGTCATGACGTCATCTTGACGGAGAGACCCGAGGTTCACTCGTCGGTAACATCACCGCGTGAGCGTGCTGGCCGTCGACTGGTTGCTGCGCGACGTCGACTGGCTGCACTTCTGGACCATCCCGGTCTTCACCGGTGTCATCGGCTGGCTGATCAACTGGACCGGGCTGATCATGCTGTTCAACCCGATCCGCTTCCACGGCGTGCGCATCCCCGGCATGCGGGAGCTCGCCGGCGTCCTGCCGCGCAAGGTGCAGGAGGTGCCCGGGCTCGCGCAGGGTGGCGTCGGCTGGCAGGGGATCATCCCGGCGCGGGCGGCGAAGATGGGCAGCATCGCCGTGGACAAGGCGATCTCCAAGCTGGGGACCGCCTCGGAGTTCTACCAGCAGCTCGAGCCCGACAAGATCGCCGAGCACATCGTCGAGGTCTTCCGGCCCGAGGTGCCCGGCCTGGTCGACGACGTCATGCACCGCGAGCGCCCCGGCCTGTGGCGCGACCTGCCCAGCCCGGTCAAGGAGGCCGTCTACGCCCGCGTGCAGGCTCAGCTGCCCGGCATCATCCACCGGGTCACCGACGAGATCGGCGTGCACATCGACCAGCTGCTCGACCCCAAGCTGATGGTCATCGACCACTTCGAGGCCAACCCGCGCCTGGTGGTCTCGATCTTCCGCGACTTCGGCCAGCGCGAGCTCAACTTGATGGTCAACTTCGGCTTCGTGTTCGGGTTCCTGCTGGGTATCCCGGTCGCCTACGTCGACCACCTCTTCGGCCAGTGGTGGCTGCTGCCGCTGCTGGGCGTCGCGGTCGGCTGGACCACCAACGCGCTGGGCATGTGGCTGATCTTCGAGCCGCCGGAGCGCCGCCGGATCTGGGGCGCGCCCGTCCAGGGCCTCTTCCCGCGGCGCCAGTCGGAGGCGGCCGAGGTGTACGCCCAGATCATCGCCGAGGACGTCATCACGCTGGAGAACGTCGGCGACTACCTGCTCAACGGCCCCGACGGCGACCGCACCCGCCAGCTGCTGGCCGACGCGCTGCGTCCGGCGATCGACCAGGCGGCCGGAGTCCTGCGCGGCGCGGTGCGGGTGGCTGTGGGGCCGCGGTCCTACGACGCCATCCGCGACGCGGTGGCGAAGGAGGCGGTGGGCAAGACGATCCTGCCCTTCCAGGACCCGGCCTTCAGCCGCCAGCAGGGTGAGCAGATCCGGGCGCTGATCGCCACGCGCACCAAGGAGCTACCGCCGGCCGACTTCGTGGAGATGATGCGCGCCGCCATCCGCGAGGACGAGTGGATGCTCTACGCCCACGGCGCCGTGATGGGCCTGGCCGGCGGTTTCCTGCACCTCGTCGTGTTCGGGGTGGCGCGGTGAGCGAGCGTCGCGAGGTCGTCCCCGCCGAGATCGTCCAGGCGCTGCCCGGGCTGGCCCGGGTGACCGCGAGCGCCTGGCTCAACGCCGCCCAGTGGAGCGTCGTCACCGGCTGGAAGCTGACCCGGCGGCTGGCGCGGGCGGCGTCGGACCCGGCGGCGGCCAACGAGCTCGCCCACGAGCTGGGTCTCACCGCCGGGGTGGTCGTCGAGCTCGCCCGGCGCGTCAGCGAGGGGGCCAACATCCCGCAGGCGCTCGAAGAGCTGGCCCGGGCCACGGCCACCCACACCTCCGCCGAGGAGCCCGACAAGGAGGGGGAGGAGGGCGACCTGCGCGCCCGAGGGGCCGACCTGCTCCGCCGCTCGCGCGACGTCACCTCCGACGACGCCGGCCATCCGGCCTACCGGCGGATCCTCGACGAGCTCGCCCCCGACGAGGCGCGCATCGTCGTCTACCTGCTCCGCGAGGGCGCACAGCCGGCGGTCGACGTGCGCACCGGCGGACCGGTCGGGCTGGTGAGCTCGCGGCTCGTGGCCAAGGGGCTGAGCATGGTGGGTCCTCGGGCCGGCGTCCGCCACCCTGGCGAGGTGCCGGCGTACCTGAATAACCTCGAGCGGCTGGGGCTGGCCGAGCTGACCGGCGAACCGCTCATCGACCCGGCGGTCTACCAGGTGCTCGAGGCGCAGCCCGACGTGCTGGCGGCGATGCACTCCGTGCGGCTGCCGAAGGTCGTGCGGCGCTCGATCACGCTGACGCCGCTCGGTGAGGAGTTCTGCCGGGCGGTGCTGGTGCCGGACGAGCCCTCGTGACCAGGCGCCGGGCTCTGGTGGCGGTGGGGCTGGTCGTCCTGCTGATTGCGGCCGTCGTCGTGTGGCGTACGACGCGAGCGACCGAACCGTCGGCGCGTGAGCAGTTCCGGTCGCGGCTGGCGGCCGCTCCGGGTGTCGTGTCGTTGCGCTGGAGCTACACCGGCAGCAGTGTCGCCGTCGTCAGGCTGCCCCCGCGCGTGACGGCGACGCAGGTCCGACGCCTCGTCGGGTTGGGACACCGTCGGTGCTGCCGGTCGGTGCTCGAGAGCGGGTCGGTGCGGATGGAGCTGGACGATCGGGCCACGACCCGTTCCGCCGCACTGTTCGCAGCGTTGGCCCGGGCCGACGTCCCCGCCAGCGTCACCGTGCCGGCTCACCTGCCGAACCTGGTCACGGTGCGGACGAACGGCACCCAGGTCACGAGGGCCCTCGCCACTAGTCAGCGGCTGCTCACCGCCGGGGGTAGCCGTCTGGACGGACTGCTCGTGCAGACCACGGGTCAGGACCTTGCGCACTACGTGGTCACCGCCAACGACCTCGGTGATCAAGTCGCCCGCAACCGTCTCGACCAGATCCTCGGGGTGGCTGCCGATCCCTCGCTCGGAGTCGAGCAGGTGTCGGGCTCCGCCGAGGCCGCGAGCGTGCAGCTCCACGCCGAGGACCGCTCGCAGGCCTCTCAGCTGTGGCGACGGGCGACCGCGGCGCTGCGCGGCCACGGCGTCGACGCGCTGGAGGTGCGCATCGGCGCAGCCGACGATCCTGCGCACACGCTCACCGCACCGTTCGGAGCTCCCTTCACCGCAGCGAGGCCGGCGGGCTGACGAGTCCGTCCCAGCCCCAGCGCGGCATCGCGAGGTCCTCGGGCACGTCGTCCTTGGACTCGGGATAGGCGTTGACACCGGTGACCGCCCACTCCATGTAGGCCCGCATCGCGGCGCGGAAGTCGGGGTCGTCGGGCAGCTCGGCGTCGTCGAGGGCCGCGACGAAGCAGTCGACGAATCGCTGTCGCCACTCGTCGGGCTCGTGCTCCCCGGCGTGCATCCGCACCAGGGTGGTCTGGTCGCCTCCGTGCTCGCCGGTGTAGGCGGGCGGACCGCCGAGCACCTCGGCCCAGTACGCCGCGAGCCGCTCGTCGTGCTGCGGATGACCGGTGCGTAGGAACGCGTGCCGGAGCTCGGGGTCGGCCAGGCAGCGGACGTTCATCGCCCGCGAGAGCCGCAGGAACGCCTGCTTCCCGCCGGCGTGCTCGTACAGGGAGGGCCTCACCCGCTCCATCCTGCTGCGGCGAGTGCGGCCGAGCCAGTGGGCCACCGCCAGCGCGAGCGCCACGGCGACCACCAGGGCCGGCAGCAGGGCGTAGCCGGTGCGCACCAGCTCCCAGGTGATGACCAGCGCCGTCAGCGGTGCCCGCTGCGTGGCGGCCAGCACCGCCGCGGCGCCGACGATCGCGAACGCCCCGAGCGGCACGCCGGGCCACAGCTGCTGCCACAGCCGGCCGCCGACCAGCCCGGCCAGCGCGCCCGTGGCCAGCGCGGGCGTCAACAGCCCGCCGATCGCGCCGCCGGCCAGGCAGACGGCGGTGGCCAGCGGCTTGAGCAGCACCAGGACCGCGGCGAGCAGCAGCCCGAGCCCGCCGACGAAGGCCAGCTCGGCGGGGCCCTTGCCGTTGCCGGGCAGCTGCGGGAACGCCACCGCGGCCGCGCCCACCGTCGCGAACGCCAGCGGCGTGGCGACCAGCGTGGCCCGTCCGGTGGCCCGGTGCGTGCGCGCCAGCGTCATCAGCCGCTCGAAGCCGACACCGAGCGCCCCCGCCGCCACGCCCATCGGCACCGCCCAGACCAGCACCGACCAGGAGAAGCCGATCGGGCCGACCTGGTAGGTCGGGTGGTTGCCCAGCACCGGCCAGGTGACCAGTGTGGCCACGGCCGAGGTGACCACCGCGGCCGCGACGTCGCGCAGCGCGAGCGAGACCAGCAGCGTCTCCAGCGTGAACACCGCGCCGGCCAGGGGCACGTTGTACACCGCGGCCAGCCCGGCACCGGCGCCGCAGGCCAGCAGGGTGCGGCGCTGGCACGTCGTCAGCCGCAGCCGCTCGCCGAGCCAGCCCGCCACCGCCGCCGCGGCCTGACGGGGCGCGCCCTCGCGACCCAGCGACGCGCCGACGCCCACCGCCACCACCTGCAGCAGCGCATCGACCACGGTGGGCCGGATGGGCATCCGGTGCTCGGTGTCGCGCAGCGCGCGGGTGACCGAGACGTCGTCGGTGGACCAGCGCCGCCGCTGCCACCACCAGCCCAGGCCCACCAGCACGCCGCCCAGGGTCGGGGCTAGGACGCGACGCAGCGGCGAGGCGTGCAGCACGCCGTAGAGGAAGTCGTTCTCTGTGTAGCCGAAGGCGGTGTGCTGCACCAAGTGCAGCACCAGGACCAGCACGATGCCGACGACGCCGGACACGACGCCGACGGCGAGCGTGGCCAGGGGCATCCGCCAGCGGCTACGCATCGTCCTCCAGCTGCTCCACCAGCGCGACGAGCGCGGGGAGGGCGGTCTGGATGCGTCGGCGCTGGGTGGTGCTCAGGCCGTCGAGAGCCGAGGCCAGCCGCCGGTGGTGGGCGCTGCGCCACCCGGCCAGGGCCTGCACGCCGTCGGTGGTGAGCGAGACGGTGACCGCACGCCGGTCCTGGGAGTCGGGGTCGCGGGTGACCAGGCCCGACTCGACCAGCTGCTGCACCAGCGAGCTGACCGTGTTGGCGGCGAGCCGGTGCCGCTCGGCCAGGTCGCGGACACGCAGCGCGGGCTCGTCGGCGAGCCGCTGCAGCAGCTCGACCTGCGCCATCGGCAGCTGCTCCCAGGCGATCTCGCTGCGGATCGAGGCGCGCAGCACGCGACGCAGCCGGGTGACGACGTCGGTCAGCTCCCAGGGGTCGGGCTCGGGCACCCACGAAGAATACCTCTGGGTACGAACTGTTCGGTTACCGCAAGAAAATCAGAGTTGAGCGGAACAGACTCAACTTTGAGACAGTTGTGCCTACTGACGACCCCGCACAGATGGAGGACACTGGAGAACCGATGGACGCCAACAAGTTCACCAAGCGCAGCGTCGAGGCGATCAACGACGCCCAGACGATGGCGGTCACCGCCGGCAACGCCCAGACCGAGCCGATCCACCTCCTCGCCGCGCTGCTGCGCCAGGAGCAGGGCGTGGCCGGTGCGTTGCTGACCAAGGCCGGCACCGACCCCACCTCGATCGCCCGCGCGGCCGACGACGCCGTCGCCCGGCTGCCCAAGGCCTCGGGCTCGGCGGTGCAGACGCCGGCCGCGTCCGGCGCGCTCACCCGCGTGCTGGCCAAGGCCATCTCGGTGGCCGAGGCGATGAAGGACGACTACGCCGCCACCGAGCACCTGCTGCTGGGCCTGGACAACGTGGACTCCTCGGCCAAGCAGCTCCTCGACGACGCCGGGCTCACCGAGCAGGCGCTGCGCGAGGCCGTCGTGGCCACCCGCGGCGACCGGCGGGTGACCAGCCAGGACGCCGAGGCGACCTACGAGGCGCTGGAGAAGTACGCCGTCGACCTCACCGCCCGCGCGGAGGAGGGCTCGCTCGACCCCGTCATCGGCCGCGACGCGGAGATCCGTCGCGTGATCCAGGTGCTCTCGCGGCGCACCAAGAACAACCCCGTCCTCATCGGCGAGCCCGGCGTCGGCAAGACCGCCGTCGTCGAGGGCCTCGCCCAGCGCATCGTCGACAACGACGTGCCCGACTCCCTCAAGGGCCGCCGGCTGCTCAGCCTCGACCTGGCCGCGATGGTGGCCGGGGCGAAGTACCGCGGCGAGTTCGAGGAGCGGCTCAAGGCCGTGCTCGACGAGATCAAGGCCTCCGCCGGCCAGGTCATCACCTTCATCGACGAGCTGCACACCGTCGTCGGCGCCGGAGCCGGCGGCGAGGGTGCGATGGACGCCGGCAACATGCTCAAGCCGATGCTGGCCCGCGGCGAGCTGCGGCTCATCGGCGCCACGACGCTCGATGAGTACCGCGAGCACATCGAGAAGGACCCCGCGCTGGAGCGGCGCTTCCAGCAGGTCTACGTCGGTGAGCCCAGCGTCGAGGACACCGTCGCGATCCTGCGCGGGCTACAGGAGAAGTACGAGGCGCACCACGGCGTCACCATCACCGACGCCGCGCTGGTGGCCGCCGCCATGCTCTCCGACCGCTACATCACCGGCCGGCAGCTGCCCGACAAGGCCATCGACCTCGTCGACGAGGCGGCCTCGCGGCTGCGGATGGAGATCGAGAGCTCGCCGGTGGAGATCGACGAGCTGCGCCGCCAGGTGGACCGGATGCGCATGGAGGAGCTCGCGCTGGAGCGCGAGACCGACGACGCCTCGGTGGACCGGCTGGAGCGGCTGCGTGCCGACCTCGCCGACCGCGAGGAGATCCTGCGCGGCCTCGAGGCCCGCTGGGAGGCCGAGCGCGCCACGCTGGAGGGCGCCGGCGACCTGCGCAAGCAGCGCGACACGCTGCGCACGCAGGCCGAGCGCATGCAGCGCGAGGGCGACCTCGCCGGCGCGTCGGAGATCCTCTACGGCCGCATCCCCGAGATCGAGAAGCAGATCGAGGCCGCCGAGGCCAGCGAGGCCGTGGAGACCGAGCGGCTGGTCAACGAGAACGTCGGGCCGCAGGAGATCGCCGACGTCGTCGAGTCCTGGACCGGCATCCCGACTGGTCGGCTGCTCGAGGGCGAGACCGCGAAGCTGCTGCGGATGGAGGACATCATCGGCGAGCGGCTGATCGGCCAGCGCGCCGCGGTGGCCGCCGTCTCCGACGCCGTCCGCCGCTCCCGCGCGGGCATCTCCGACCCCGACCGCCCCGCCGGCTCGTTCCTCTTCCTGGGGCCCACCGGCGTCGGCAAGACCGAGCTGGCCAAGAGCCTCGCCGACTTCCTCTTCGACGACGAGCGCGCGATCGTGCGCATCGACATGAGCGAGTACTCCGAGAAGCACTCGGTCTCGCGCCTGGTCGGTGCCCCGCCGGGCTACATCGGCTACAACGAGGGCGGCCAGCTCACCGAGGCCGTGCGGCGCCGCCCGTACAGCGTGGTGCTGCTCGACGAGGTCGAGAAGGCCCACCCCGAGGTCTTCGACATTCTGCTCCAGGTGCTCGACGACGGCCGGCTCACCGACGGCCAGGGCCGCACGGTGGACTTCCGCAACACGCTGCTGATCCTCACCTCCAACCTGGGCTCGTCGTTCCTGGTCGACCCGACGCTGGACGACGACAAGAAGCGCGAGTCGGTGCTCGCGGTGGTGCGGCAGGCGTTCAAGCCCGAGTTCCTCAACCGGCTCGACGAGATCGTCATGTTCGACGCGCTCAGCCAGGACGACCTGGCCCACATCGTCGACCTGCAGCTCCACGCCTTCGACGCCCGGCTCGCGCCGCGGCGGATCACCGTCACCGTCACCGACGCCGCCCGCGCCTGGCTGACGTCGACCGGCTACGACCCGCTCTACGGCGCCCGGCCCCTGCGCCGGCTCGTCCAGACCGCCATCGGCGACCCGCTCGCCCGGATGCTGATCGGCGGCGAGGTGGCGGATGGTCAGCAGGTCAGTGTCGACCGGGTCGAGGAGGGCGACGGGCTGGTCCTCCTCGTGGGGTGAGGCGGGCGTCGAGCTCGCCGTGAGGCGCCGGGGGTTTTGCCGGGTGCCCGGCAAAACCCCCGGAATTCGGCTCCGATTTCGGTCGCCCGGACGAGTTTCAGACGGTCGACGACCGTTCTGCACCGGTTCGCCACGCAGGGCCACAGGGCGGCGACATTTGGGTGAAACATGCGTCTGTCACGGTGTATTGGTCTGATCACCGGATCACCCGAGGAGACGCTGATGGGGTTCATCGACGACCACGCTTTGTGGTCGGCCGAGCAGGTCGAGGCGGCCGCCCGGCTGCGCGCGGAGATCGCCGATCTCGGCCTGCGCCAGGTCCGTATCGCCTGGGGCGACCAGCACGGCATCGTGCGGGGCAAGACGCTGGAGATCGACCACTTCTGGTCCACGATGGTCAGCGGCAAGGACTTCCAGAGCGCGACCCTGATCTTCGACACCACCAACAACCCCGTGGTGGCGCCCTTCGGGGCGGATGCGCTCGGCGACCCGCGGATGACCGGTCTGCCCGACGCCGTCCTGGTGCCCGACCCGCTCACCTTCCGGGTGCTCCCGTGGGTCGACGGCACCGGCTGGGTGCTCGCCGACCTGTACTACCGCTCCGGCGAACGCGTTCCCTTCGACACCCGCGGTGTGCTGCAACGCCAGCTCGAGCTCTTGGCCGAGGACGGCTACGAGTTCGTCTCCGGCATCGAGCTGGAGTTCTACCTCACGCGACTCGAGGATCCCCGGCTCTCGTGGGAGGACTCCGGCTACCCGCCCGAGCCGCCGCGCGTCAGCGCGGTCTCGCACGGCTTCCAGTACCTCACCGAGGCGCGAGGCGACGAGATTGCGCCGATCCTGTCGGTGCTGCGCGACAACATCGTCGCCCTCGGGTTGCCGTTGGCGACGGTGGAGGACGAGTGGGGTCCCGGGCAGGTCGAGTTCACCTTCGAGCCGATGGTCGGCGCCGCCACGGCCGACGCCGCGCTGCTGGTGCGCAGCGTGATCAAGCAGCTGGCGCGCCGTCACGGCTACCACGCGACGTTCATGTGCCGGCCCGGCCTGCCCAACGCCTTCTCCAGTGGCTGGCACCTCCACCAGTCGCTGCGCAGCGCCGAGACCGCGAACGCGTTCGCCGGGTCCGACGGCGAGCTGCTCTCGCCGGTCGGCCGTTCGTTCATGGCCGGTCTGCTCGACCACGCGGTGGAGTGCGCCGTCCTGACCACGCCGACGGTCAACGGCTACAAGCGCTACCGGCCGGACTCGTTCGCCCCGGACCGGGTGGCGTGGGCCGAGGAGAACCGCGGCGCCATGGTCAGGGTCGCCGGCGTGCGCGGTGATGCGAACACGCACCTGGAGAACCGCATCGGCGAGCCGGCCGCCAACCCCTTCCTCTACCTGGCCTCGCAGGTGGTCAGCGGACGCGACGGCGTGCGGCGGACGCTGGATCCGGGCCCCTCGGCCGATGAGCCCTACGCCGCCGAGGCGCAGGCGCTTCCGGCGACGCTCGAGGCGGCGATCGGCCACCTCGAGAGCAGTGAGCTGCTGCGACGCGAGCTGGGTGAGCCGCTGGTGCGCTACCTGTCGATGCTCAAGCGCCACGAGGTCGCCCGCTTCAACGCCTACGTCACCGACTGGGAGCAGCGTGAGTACTTCGAGGTCTACTGACCCCGCAGCTCGAGGCACCCTCGAGATCTTGGCCAGTGCCCGCCTCGATGACCGGGCGGCCGCTCACGTAGTCACCGTGGTGGCCGCGCAGCTGGGCGGCCCTTGGCTCGACCTCGACGCCCGGTTGGCCCGGCTGGTCGCGGCGACCTCGCAGGCAGCCGACGCCGGTGCGGACCTCGTCGTGTTCCCCGAGGCGTACCTGAGCGGCTACCCGTTCTGGATGATGCGCACCGAGAGCGGCACGCGCTTCGACGACCCGGACCAGAAGGCCTGCTACGCCTACTACCTGGACTCCGCGCTCACGGTCGGCGGCCCCGAGACGAGGACCCTGGCGGCGTTGGCCGGCGACCTCGGCGTGACGCTGATGGTCGGGGTCAGCGAACGCCCCGAGCGGGCCGGGCGCGGCAGCGCCTACTGCACGCTGCTCACGGTGGCTCCGGGTGCGGGCGTCGTGGGTGTGCATCGCAAGCTCGTCCCCACCTTCGACGAGCGACTCGTGTGGGCACCGGGCGACGCCGCCGGGTTGCGCACGCACGACGTGGCGGGGGTGCAGGTGGGTGGGCTGAGCTGCTGGGAGAACTGGATGCCGCAGGCCCGTCAGGTGCTCTACGCCGACGGCGAGCTCGTCCACGTCAGCACCTGGCCCGGTTCGCCGGCGCTCACCCGTGACATCACCCGGTTCGCCGCCATCGAGGGCCGCCAGTTCCACGTCGCGGTCGGCGGTGTGCTCGGGGCCGGCGACATCCCCGACGACTTCCCGCTCGCCGCGGAGCTCCGTGCGAACGCCGCCCCCACCACGTTCACCGGCGGCTCCGCCGTCGCCGGGCCCGACGGCGCCTGGCTCGTCGAGCCGGTCGAGGGGGAGGGCCTGGTGGTGGTGGACCTCGATCTGCGGCGCGTCGGGCAGGAACGGCTGACCTTCGACCCCACCGGCCACTACAGCCGCCCCGACGTGCTGGTCACCCAGGTCGACCGGCGCCGTCGCGGCGCGGTGAGCGAGCTCTGAGCCCGACCGACCGGGCTCCCCCTACCCCCTACCCGGCCCTACGGGCCCCGGCAGCGTCGCCGGCCCAGCACCGCCCCACCTCAGCACGAGAGGAAACCCGTCATGGCCGAACTCACCGGCGACGCAGCCGACCGCTCCCTCACCGCCTCGCCACCCCCGACCGGCGCGCTGTCCGCGCGCGCCATGGGCCTGCCCGGGGTCATCTTCACGATCCTGGCCGGCGCGGCGCCGCTCTACGCGATGCTCTTCAACGTCCCGGTCACCGTGAACGGCGCCGGGTACGCAGCGCCCATCGCCTTCGTCATCGCCACCATCGCACTCGTGGTGTTCTCGGTCGGCTACGTGAGGATGTCGCAGAAGGTGCGCAGCGCCGGTGGCTTCTACAGCTTCGTCACCGCTGGACTCGGTCGGGTGCCGGGCCTGGGGACCGCGTACGTCGTCAGCGTCTGCTACATCGTCTTCTGCGCGGCCATCATCGGACCCACCGCCTACTTCACCCACGGCACGCTGCAGCACTGGTTCGGCGCCACGGTGCCGACGTGGGTGCTGGTGTTCGTCATCCTCGGGTTGTCCCTGGCGCTGTCGTGGTTCCACGTCGGCCTGGCCGCACGGGTCCTGAGCACGCTGATGGTGCTCGAGCTGGTCGGCCTGGCCGTCTTCGTCGTCGTGGTCGCGGTGCACGGCGGGGCCGACGGCCTCAGCGCACGACCTCTCGACCCGAGCGCATTCTTCGACAACGCCCAGGCCGTGAAGGTGTTCGGGGCCTCGGCGGCGGGGATCGCGCTCTTCGGTGCGTTCTGGTCGTGGGTCGGGTTCGAGATGGCGCCCAACTACGCTGAGGAGAGCCGCGACCCGGCGACGGTGGGCAAGCGGGCCATGTACATCACCGTGATCGGGCTCGGTGTGGTCTACACCGTGGTGTCCTTCTTCTTCGTCAACGGCTGGGGAGTCGGCCAGGTCTCCGACGCCGTGCTCGCCCAGTTCAAGGGCACCTACGACTCGGCCTTCTACCCGCTGACCGACCGCTACGGGTCCTCGGCGCTGACCGAGTACTTCCGGGTGTTGACGATGACCAGCGGCTTCGCGGCCCAGCTGGCCTTCTTCAACACCGCCTCGCGCTATCTGTTCAGCCTGGGACGCGAGGGCCTGCTGCCGTCGTGGCTGGCGCAGACCCACCCGCGCCACCACAGCCCCTACCGCGCCTCCACCGCCGTCGCGGTGGTGGCCGGTCTCTACATGCTCGGCTTCGTGATCGCCGACCCCTCTACGGAGGCCACGCTGACCAAGCTGGGCACCTGGAGCCCGCTGCTGGGCGTCATGGGGCTGCTCGCGGTCCAGGCGCTGGTCTCGGTGGCGGTGATCAGGTACTTCCTCGTCGCGGCTCGCGCGGACTTCTCGGTCTGGCACACGCTGGTGGCGCCGCTGCTGGGCCTGGCCGCCATGGTGGCGGCCCTGTTCCTGCTGCTGACCAACACCGGTGCGCTCTCGGGTGCGGGCGACGCGACGTTCATCCGGGCCATGCCGTTCGTGATCGTGGCGTTGTTCGTGGTCGGCATGGTCACGGCGCTGGTGTGGCGCTCCCGGGAGGACCCGCGCTACGCGGCCATCGGCAGTTTCACCACCTTCCACGACTGAGTGACACCGGGCGTCACCGGGCGCGCCGGGCCCGGCCGGGCCCGGCGCCCTAGGATCGGGTCGTCCAGGTGAGGAGGCAGCGATGGCGTCGGGTCCGTCGAACGGGCTGCGTCCGGTCGCGCGTCGGTCACTCTCCGACCAGGTGACCGACCGGCTGCGCGAGTTCATCGACGTCAACCAGTTGCAGCCGGGCGACAAGCTGATGACCGAGCGGGAGCTGGCCGAGCAGCTCGGCGTCGGACGGTCCTCGATCCGCGAGGCGCTCATGGTCCTGCGGGCGCAGGGGGTCGTCGACGTCCGTCACGGCGACGGCATCTACCTCCAGCAACGTCCCGAGGAGGTGGTCTCCTCCCTGGCCGTGGAGCTGATCGCGGCCCACATCGACCACCCCTTCATCTGGGAGACCCGCCAGGCCATCGAGGTGCAGTGCGCGCGGCTGGCCGCCCTGCGTGCCACCGAGGAGCAGCTGGCCGAGATGCGCGCCGGCCTGCAGCTGATGGCCGAGGAGATCGCCGCCGGGCGACCCGGGCTCGACGGCGACCGGCGCTTCCACCTCGGGGTGGCCCGCGCCAGCGGCAACCCCATCCTGGTGGAGCTGATCAACGACATCCGGCGCGCCTTCGACCGCTCCTCGGAGACCTCGTTGACCCGACCGGGCCAGCCGCAGTGCTCGCTGGCCGACCACCAGCAGATCTACGACGCCGTCGCCGCTCGCGATGCCGATCGGGCCGCGGCGAGCATGCTGGAGCACCTGGTCTCCACCACCCACGACCTCATCGAGACCGAGCAGCCGCCCCGCCCCTGACGCTGATCCGGAGCCCGAGCTGGGTCAGTCCACCGCGGCCGGTGTTGGCGGCGTCCGGGACACTGCTGTCATGGCCAGCCCGACGCAGGACCGTCCGCGCCAGGTGACCGTGGGTGCCCTGGTGAGCGGCGCCGCCAGCCTGGCGATGCTGCTCAGCGTCGGCAGCCTGCTCGCCCGCTGGCACACCGTCGACCTGCGCCAGGCGGTCGAGGAGTTCTTGAGCAGGGGGTCGGGACGCACCCTCAACATCGGCGTCGACCAGGCGCTCTCGCTGGCCAGGGCCGGGCTGATGGTGCTCGGTGCCGTCTCGGCGGCGATCCTGGTCTTCGCGTTCTTCGCCGCCCGCCGCGACAAGGGCGCGCGCATCGCGATGACCGTGCTGGCGGTGCCGCTCGTGGTGTGCGGGCTGTGGGTCGACTTCTTCCTGACCGGCTTCATCGTGGCCGCCACCGTGATGCTGTGGAGCGCCCCGGCGCGCGACTGGTACGCCGGTCGCACCCCCCGGCCACCCGCCCCGCAGACCCCCTCGTTAGGCCCAGGCACACCAGACAGTCAATTCAGCTCGGCCGCGCCGTCGGCGGTCGCCGACCAGGGCTCACCCGCATCGCCGCTGGGCCAGACCCCGCCGCCGTACGTCGGCAGCTACGGCGACCCCGGGCTCTCCGGCGCGCCCACCCTGCAGGCTCGTCCGGCCGGGCGGCCCCGGCAGGTCAGCGCCGCGTGCCTGACGACGTGGGTCTTCGCCGCCCTGGTGTCGGTGCTGATGGTGATCGCCGTGGCCTCGCTGGGCAGTGCCCAGGTGAGGCGCCAGTTCCGGCAGGCGCTGGCCGACAACCCGCAGGCCGGGGAGCTGGGGATCACCGTGCACCAGCTGCAGGTGGCCTCGGCGGTGGTGTGCCTGCTGCTCGTGGTCTGGGCGGGGCTGGCGGCCCTGGTCGCCGTCCTGGTCTGGCGCCGGCGCGCCTGGGCCCGGGTGGTGCTCGTCGTCTCCGCCGTCGGCGCGGGAGGACTCGCGCTGCTATGCAGCGTCGCGTTCCCGGGCTTCTTGATCATCGCGATCGCCTGCGGGGGCAGCGTCGCGATGCTGCTGCATCGCGACACCACCGCCTGGCTGCAGCGGTCGAACCGGACGTAGCGGGCGCAGGCCTACCAGAACTCGTCCCAGCGACCGATTCTGGAGCCATTTTCCGGGGGTTTTGCCGGGCACCCGGCAAAACCCCCGCCGACCCCGGGATCAGCCCTTCCGCCCCCGGATCTCCTCGACGATCGCGGGAACCACCTCGTGCATGTCGCCGACGACGGCGTAGGTGGCCTTGGTCATCATCGGGGCCTCGGCGTCGGTGTTGATGGCCACGATCACCTTCGAGCTCGAACAGCCGGCCCAGTGCTGGATGGCGCCGGAGATGCCGCAGGGCACGTAGAGCTCCGGGGAGATCCGGCTGCCGGTCTGGCCGACCTGCTCGTGGTGGGGCCGCCAGCCCAGCGAGGTGACCACGCGCGAGACGCCGAGCGAGCCGTGCAGCAGCTCGGCCAGCTCGCCGACCGCGGCGAAGCCCTCGGGGCCACCGGCCCCGCGGCCGGCGCCGACGACGACGCGGGCGGACTTCAGCGAGTCCGAGTCGTCGCTGTCCTTGGTGCCGGTGGCCACGACGCGCGCGACGAGATCGGCCTCGGCCACCTCGGGGGAGAAGGTCGTCCAGGTGGCCGCGTCGCCGCCGACGGCCGCGGCCGTCCACGAGTGGCCGGCGACGGTGAGCACGGCCGGGCGGCGGTCCAGCTTCATCTCCTCCTGCGCCGCGCCGCCGACCACCTGACGGGTGACGACGAACGGTGCCAGCCCGGAGAAGCTGACCACGTTGGCCGCGAACGGCACGTCGAGGCGGGCGGCCAGGTGGGCCAGCACCTCCATGCCCCGCGGGCTGCCGGCGGCCGTCACGACGACCGACTTCGTCGACTCGCGCGCCGCCTGGAGAGCCGCGGCCCACGCCGCGCCGCCGTAGGCGGAGAAGGCGTCGCCGGTGGCCTGCAGCACCTCGCTCACGCCGTGGGCGCCGAGCTCGGCGGCCACCGCGTCCGGCGCGTCGACGTCGCCCACGACGACCGCGCGGATCGCGATGCCGCCGCCCTCGGCGGCCAGCGACCGCGCGAACGCGAGTGTCTCCAGCGAGATCTCGGAGACCGAGCCGTTCTCCAGCTCCACGAGGGTCACGATCACAGCACGGCCAGCCTCTCGAACAGGTCCACCACGGCAGGTGCGGTGCCCGGGCCCTCGCCCAGCACCTCCACCTCGTTGGGCTCGGCCGGGGGCAGCGTCAGCCGCACCCGGTTGGCGCCCACCGGCTCACGCGTGGGCGTACGGGTCTCGATCTCGACCTTCTTGGCCGCCATCCGGCCCTTGAGCGAGGGGTACCGCGGCTCGACGCCGCCCTCGAGCACGGAGACGACGGCCGGCAGCGGGAGGTCGTAGGTCTCCTCGCCTTCGGGACCGTCGACGAACGACTTGAGCCGCCCGTCCGCGATCTCCACCGACGACGCGCCCACCACGATCGGCCGGTCCAGCGCGTAGGCCAGCCGCACCGGCACCTGGAAGTCGCCGGAGTCGGCGGCGTCGTTGCCCAGCAGCACGAGGTCGAACGCCTTGTCCTGCACGACGGCGGCGATCTCCGCGGCGACGTCGGCCGGGCCCAGCCCGGTCGGCTCGGCCTCGACCAGCACCGCGGCCTGGCAGCCGAGCGCGAGAGTGGAGCGCAGCTGCTCGACGGCGTCGGCCGGACCGACGCTCAGCAGCGTGACGGTGCCGCCGGTGGCGTCGGCCATCCGGATCGCCAGCTCCACCGCCGCGTGCTCGTGGTTCGACACGGTGAACCCGACGAAGCGGGCGTCGACCGACTGCTCGTCGTCGGTGAGCAGCACCTGCCCCGAGGTGTCGGGCACTCGCTTGATGCAGACCAGGACGTCGGTCATCTCAGCGCATCCGGAGGTTGTCGGGGTCGAAGGCCGGCGTCGCGTCGGCGGAGACGACGGTCACCGGGTACAGCTCCTCCATGTACGACACGGCGAGCTCGTTGCCGACGCTGGCCTCGGCCGGCGGCAGGAATGCCAGCAGCAAGTGCTTGCCCAGCGACGGCGCGGAGCCGGCGGTCGTGACGTGGGGGTGGTGGCCGTGGCCGTCGGTGAGCGTGCCGCCGTCGCGGGTGAGGATCGGCTCGCCGCCGAGCATGTAGCGCTTCACGCCCGAGGCCGAGGTGTGGTCGTCGACCGCCAGCGTGCACAGCACGGCCTGCGGGTCGGCCTCGCGCTGCTTGAGGTAGTCGGCCTTGCCGACGAAGTCGGCCGCCTTCACCTTGGGCCGCTGCATGGAGGCCTCGACGATGGTGCGCTCGGCGTCGAGCTCGTAGCCGAACGCGCGGTAGGACTTCTCGATACGGCCGGTGGTGGCGTAGACGCCGATGCCCACCGGGCGGGCGCCGTGCGGCTGACCGGCGTCGAGCAGCTTCTCCCACAGCGCTGCGGCGTCGGCGAAGGAGACGTACAGCTCCCAGCCGAGCTCGCCGACGTAGGAGATCCGCGAGGCGAGCACCGAGATGCCGTCGACGGTGATCTCACGGCAGGTGAGCAGCCCGAAGCCCTCGTGGGAGAGGTCGTCGGACGACAAGGAGGCGAGGATCTCGCGGGCCTGCGGGCCCCACAGGCCGATGGTGGAGACCTCGTCGGTGAGCTCGGTCAGCGTGGCGCCTTCGACCAGACGGTCGGCGAACCACTTCTTGTCCGACTGCCCGTGCGCGCCGCCGGTGACCACGCGGAAGTGGTCCTCGCCCAGCCGCATCACCGTCAGGTCGGAGACGAAGCCGCCCTTGGCGTCGAGCACCGGGGTGTAGATGACCTTGCCGACGGCGACGTCGCACTGCGCGACGCAGGTCTGCTGCACCGACGCCAGCGCGCTGCCCGAACCCTCGGGACCCTCGATGTCGAAGAGGCAGAACGCCGTGAGGTCGACGACGCCGGCCGCCTCGCGCATCCGCAGGTGCTCGGCGTTGATGATCGGGCTCCACCAGCGCGAGTCCCACTCGTGCTCACGCGGCATCACGGCGTCGCCGTAGACCTCGAGCAGGTCGGAGTTCGACTCGTACCACTGCGGCCGCTCCCAGCCGACGGCCTCGAAGAACACCGCGCCGAACTTCTGCTCGGAGTCGTGCATCGGGGAGAGCCGCTGGTCGCGGTCGGACTCGTACTGCTCGGCGGGGTGCACGATGCCGTAGGTCTTGATGAACGACTCGGTGGTGCGCAGCCGGGTGTGCTCGCGGCGCATCTGGTGGGGGTAGAACCGGGCGATGTCGCAGTGGTGGATGTCGATCTCGGAGTAGCCCTGCGTCATCTGCTCCGCGACCGCGCGACCGACGCCTGGACCCTCCTTGATCCAGACCGCGGCCGCGGTCCACAGCCCCTTGACCAGCGACTCGCCCAGGATGGGCTGACCGTCGCAGGTCAGCGACAGCAGGCCGTTGATGGCGTAGCGCATCTCCGCGCCGTCGGCGCCGAGCAGCTCGGGCATCAGCTCCAGCGCCTGCTCGAGCTGGGGGTCGAAGTCCTCGTCGGTGAACGGCATCTCGGTGGGGGAGAGCTTGGCCTGCTCGATGGTCGGGATGTCCTCGGGCTCGTGCAGGATCGCGCGGTGGGCGTAGGAGCCGACCTCCATGTCGGCGCCGTGCTGGCGCTCGTAGCAGAAGGTGTCCATGTCGCGGACGATCGGGAAGGTGATCTCACCCTCGGTCTCGGCCAGCTGCGGGCACGGGCCCACCGAGATCATCTGGTGCACCGCGGGCGTGAGCGGAATCGAGATCCCGGCCATGTCGCCGATCTTCGGGCTCCACACGCCGCAGGCGATGACGACCGTGCCGGCCTCGATGCTGCCGTCGGTGGTGTGCACGCGCGTGATGCGGCCGTCCTCGACGTCGAGGTCGGTCACCTCGACGTTCGGAACGACGGTCAGCGCACCGGTCTCCATCGCGCGCTCGCGCATGATCGTGCCGGCGCGCAGCGAGTCGACGACGCCGACCTCGGGCTGCCAGAACGCCCCGATGAACTGGTCGGTCTCGATGAAGGGCACCTTCTCCTTCACGAACGCCGGGTCGACGATCTCGGCCTCGATGCCGAACGCCTTCGCGCTCGACATCCGGCGCCGCAGCTCCTCCATGCGCTCCTCGGTGCGCGCGATCTCGAAGCCGCCGGACTTCGTGAAGACGCCCATCTCCTGGTACTGCTCGACCGAGTCCAGCGTGAGGTCGGTGATCTCGCGGGAGTGGTCGGTCAAGAAGATGAAGTTCGAGGCGTGACCGGTCGAGCCGCCGGGGTTGGGGAGCGGACCCATGTCGAGCTGCACGATGTCGTTCCAGCCGAGCCGGGCGAGGTGGTGGACCAGGCTGTTGCCGACGATGCCGGCGCCGATGACGACGACCTGTGCCTTGCTGGGAACGGTGGCCACGGGCTCTCCTGAGAAGACGAATCGACGATGCGCGATACGCAACAGTGTGCGCGATACGGAACAAGTACAGAATCGACTCGGCCCCCCGCACCTGTCAAGGTGCGAGGGGCCGAGTCGGACGAGGTTCTGGCAGAACGATCACGCGAGTGGAGGAGACCGTCCCTCCCGCGCCCGCCGCTAGCTCGCGCCGGTCCCCTTCAGCCACTCCTTGACCTTGTCCTGGTTGGCGTCGACCCACTTCTTGGCCGCGGCCTCGTTGGACATGCCGTCCTTGGCGATGTACTCGGCGACCTCGTTCTGGTCGTCGTTGGTCCACTGGAAGTTCTTGACCAGGGTCGCCGCGGGCGACCCGGAGTCGGCGAACTTCTTGCTCATCAGCTTGTTGAGGTTGTACGGCGGGTAGTCGCAGGCGACCTTCGCCGCGTCGGCGTCGCAGCCGTCGGTGTAGGCGGGCAGGTTCACCTTGACCAGCTTCATCTCCGAGAAGAACCACTGCGGCTCGTAGAAGTAGGCCAGCAGCGCCGTCTTGTTCTTCTCCGCGCTCTTGAAGCTCTGGATCAGGCCGGCCTCGGAGCCGCCGACGACCACCTTGTAGTTCAGCTTGAGGTTCTTCACCAGCGCCTCGTCGTTGGTGACGTAGGAGGGGTCACCGTCGAGCAGCTGGCCCTTGTCGCCGGACTCGGAGGTCTTGAACAGCGAGGCGTACTTGTTCAGGTTCTTCCAGTCGGTGATGTCGGGGTACTTCTCGGCCATCCACGGCGGCACGTACCAGCCGATGATCCCCTTGTTGCCCGTTTGGCCGGCGTCGACGACCGACTTCAGCTGGGTGATGTACTTCTTGGTCAGGTCGGCGTGGCCCCAGTTCTCCAAGATGGTGTCGACGGTCCCGGAGTTCATGCCCTGCCAGCTGACCTCCTCCTTGCCGTTGACGTAGCTGACGGTGCAGCCCAGGTCGTGCTTGGCGACGTACCCGACGACCGCGCCGTCGGCGGTGTAGCCGACCCACGGGTTCATCGCGATCCGGAAGTTGCCGCACTTCTTGGCGCCGCTGCCGCTGTCTCCGCTGGCGCTCTTGACCGTGCCGCCACAACCGGCCAGGCCGGCGAGCCCGAGGCCCACGGAGGCGACGATGGCGATCATCCGGGTCTTGCCCCGGAGTGCTCCTCGAGCCATTCCTACTCCCTTTGTTGTTCTTGCTCCCCGGTCCGCCCGAGGAGAAGTCCGCTACCTTCCGGCGCGTGCGGCGGTGTGCCGCGCGATCCGGTCGAGCATGATCCCGAGCGCGGTGATGGCGATCGCCGCGGCCAGGCCCTTGCCGAACAGCTGGTCCTGGCTGAAGCCGGACACCACGATGTAGCCGAGGCTGCCGCCGCCGACCAGGCCGCCGATCACGACCATCGACAGCACGTAGAGCAGGCCCTGGTTGGTGGCCAGCACCAGCGCCTCGCGCGCCATCGGCAGCTGGACCTTGCCGATCGTCTGCCAGCGGGTGCTGCCCACCGAGCGCACCGCCTCGACCGTGGTGGGCGAGACGCCGCGGATGCCGTCGGCCACCAGCTTGGTGGCGATCGGGACGGCGTAGGCGATCGCAGCGACGATGGCGGTGAAGCGGCCGACGCCGAAGAAGGCCAGCGCCGGCACCAGGTAGACGAACGGCGGGATCACCTGGAAGGCGTCGAGGAAGGGCCGGATGAACGTGTCGGTGCGCCGGCCCCGGCCCATGGCGACGCCGAGCAGCACCGCGATCACCATCACCAGCAAGGTGGCGATCAGCGTCATGGCCAAGGTGACCATCGTGTCGTTCCACAGGCCCACGAGGTAGATGACGGCGAGGCTGACGACGGTGGGCGCCAGGGTCTTCCAGCCTCCCAGCACGTAGCCCAGTGCGACGAGGGCGAGCGCGGCCAGCCACCACGGTGAGCTGGCCAGCAGGCTCTGCAGCGGGTCGATGAGCACGCGGGTGACGTCGTTCTTGATGGCGAGCGTGAGCTTGTCGATGTGGTCGACCAGCCAGTTGGTGACGTTGTTGATCAGCTTCTGGAGGCTGCGCCGGTCGATCGGGGCGATGAACGGCCAGCCCTGGCGGGTCGGGAAGTTGGCCAGGCCGAGGAAGGTGCGCGAGAGGTAGACCGCCACCAAGACCGGGACCAGCCACACCAGGCGCGCCGTCCAGCGTCCGGCCGGGGTCAGCCGGGGCTGCTTCGCGCCCTTGCCGGCCGACTCGGTGGCCCAGCGGGGCAGCTTCTCGAGCACCACGCCGGCGAGCATGACGCCCGGACCGCTCACCGACGCGACCCCGGAGCGGCTCAGCACCTCCGAGCGCTCGCTGGCCGCGGTGGTGATGCGGTCGAGGGTGATGGCCATGACCACGATGACCAGGCCCGGCACGGCGGCCTGGCCGACGTTGTTGTTCTGCAGACCGAGGTTGACCGGGTTGCCCAGGCCGGGCCCGTTGACGAAGGTCGCGAAGGTGGCCATCGACAGCGCGGCCATCATCGCCTGGTTGATGCCGACCACGATGGTGCGTCGCGCCATCGGCAGCTGCACCTGGCGCAGCAGCTGGCCGCGGGTCAGGCCCATCGAGCGGGCGGCCTCGACGGTGGTCTCGGGCACCGAGCGCAGCCCGTGCTCGGTGATGCGGATCAGGGGCGGGATCGCGTAGATGAGCGTGATGATGAGCGCCGTGGCCGAGCCGATGCCGAAGAGCAGCGCGAACGGGGTCAGGTAGGCGAACGCCGGCATCGTCTGCATGCCGTCGAGGAACGGGGTGATGGCCGCGGAGACCGACCGGCTGCGCGCCATGGCGATGCCCACCGGCAGGCCGATGAGGCAGCAGATCGCCACCGCGAGCAGGGTGAGGATCAAGGTGTCCATGCTGTCGGCCCAGTAGCCGAGGATGCCGAAGACCAGCAGGGCGACGACCACGAGCGCCGTCGACCGCGGGCCGGCCAGGGCCCAGGTGACCCAGGCCGCCAGGGCGATCACACCGAGCCACCCGATCTGCGGCACCACTCCGCCCAGCGAGGGCAGGCTGAGCAGGTTCTGGAAGGCCGTGACCAGGTTGGTCGCACCGGACCCGATGTGGCCGAGCACGCCGCCGAAGAACCAGTTGTCCGGCCCGTGCAGCTGGATCCAGTCGCGGCGGTGGTTCAGCCACTCGTGGAACCCGGTGGTGTTCTGCAGGCCGAGCGCACGGGTGTCGTGGCCGTGGAAGAGCGCGAAGAGCACCAACCACACCGCCACTGTGCCCAGCAGCCACCAGCCGGTGTGCCGGTCGCGGCCGACCTCGACGTAGGGCTGCTCCTCCTTGGAGAGGGCGACCCCCTTCTCGCGAGCCTCCGCCTGCGGGGTCAGCAGGTCGGACATGTCAGTGACTTTCCTCGGCGACGACGACCCGCAAGATGTCCTCGTCGTCGATGACCCCCACCGTCTTGTCGCCGTCCAGCACCCGGCAGCAGCACGGCGCGTCGAGCACCGTCTTGGCCGCATCACGCACGATCTGGTTCTGCTGCACGGAGCGGCAGGTCTCGCTCAGCTGCGAGGTGTCGGTGCGCATCACCCACTTCAGGGTCAGCACGTGCGACTTGGGCACCTCGGAGGTGAAGTCCTTGACGTAGTCGTCGGCCGGGGCGCCGACCACCTCGTCCGGCGTGCCGATCTGGACGATCTCACCGTCGCGCATGATGAGGATCCGGTCGCCGAGCTTGAGGGCCTCGCTCAGGTCGTGGGTGATGAAGACCATCGTCTTCCCGACCTCCTGGTGGAGCCGGATCACCTCGTTCTGCATGTCGCGCCGGATCAGCGGGTCGAGCGCGGAGAACGGCTCGTCGAACATCAAGACCTCGGGGTCGCCGGCGAGCGCCCTGGCCAGGCCGACCCGCTGCTGCATGCCGCCCGAGAGCTGGTCGGGGAAGTTGTTCTCGTAGCCCGAGAGGCCCACGAGGTCGACCATCTCCTGGGCCCGGTTGCGGCGCTCGCGCTTGGCCTCGCCGCGTACCTCCAGGCCGAAGCCGACGTTGTCGATCACCTTGCGGTGCGGGAGCAGCCCGAAGTGCTGGAACACCATCGAGACCTTGCGCCGGCGGATCTCCTGCAGCCCGCCGTCGCCCATCCCGGTGATGTCCTCGCCGTAGAGCTGGACTGTGCCGGCGGTGGGCTCGATGAGCCGGGTCAGCAGCCGGACGAGCGTCGACTTGCCCGAACCGGAGAGGCCCATGACGACGAACACCTCGCCCGGCGCGACGTCGAAGGAGACGTCGCGGATGCCGACGACGTGCCCGGTCTTGGCCTGCAGCTCCTGGCGGGAGAGGTTCGCATCGGGCGTGCCGATGATCTTGTCGGCGCGGGGACCGAAGATCTTCCACAGTCCCTCGACGTGGAGCGCGGCACCCTGGTGGCCGGCCGCAGCGGAGGAGTCCTGACCGGTCGTCATCGTCTTCGCGGTCATGGCGTCTCCTGGTTGCGAGGGTCCCCGGGAGGATAGAGCGGACTGCCGTCGCCGTGTCGGTAGAAGGGCACGTCGGCCGGCGGCAGCGGGGTGTTGCCGGCGATGAGGTCGGCGGCCTTCTCGGCCGTCATCATGGTCGGTGCGTAGATGTTGCCGTTGGTGACGAACGGGAACACCGAGGCGTCGACGACGCGCAGCCCCTCCGTGCCGTGCACCGCCATCGACGACGGGTCGGTGACGGCGAGGTCGTCGGCGGAGATGTCGCCCATCTTGGCCGTGCAGCTGGGGTGCAGCGCGGTCTCGGCGTCCTCGCGCACCCAGTCCAGGATCTCCTCGTCGGTGGCGACCGACCCGCCCGGGGAGAGCTCGCCGGCGTTGAACGGCGCGAACGCCGGCTGGTTGAGGATGTCGCGCGCGACGCGGACCGCCTCGACCCACTCGCGGCGGTCGGTGGGCGTGGAGAGGTAGTTGAACTGCATCGAGGGGTGCACGCGCGGGTTGTCGCTCTTGATGCGCACCCAGCCGCGGGTGTCGGCGTACATCGGGCCGATGTGCACCTGGTAGCCGTGGGCGCCGGATTCGAGTCCCTTCGGGGCGCTGCCGTCGTAGCGGATGGCGATGGGCAGGAAGTGGAACATCAGGTTCGGCCACTGCACGTCGTCGTTGCTGCGAGCGAAGCCGCCACCCTCGAAGTGGTTGGTGGCGCCGAGCCCGCTGCGGTGGAAGAGCCACTGGTAGCCGATCTTCGGCCGCTCGCGGTAGCGCAGCCCGGGCGCGATGGAGACCGGCTGCTTGGAGGCGTACTGGATGTAGACCTCGAGGTGGTCCTGCAGGTTCTCCCCGACGCCGGGCAGGTGCGTCACCACCGGCACCCGCAGGCTCTCGAGCAGCTTCTTGTCACCGACCCCGGAGAGCTGGAGCAGCTGCGGGGTGTTGATCGCGCCGCCGCACAGCACCACCTCGCCGGCGCCGACGCTGCGGTGCACGCGGCCGGCGCGGGTGTACTCGACGCCGACCGCGCGCTGCCCCTGGAAGTTGACGCGGGTGGCGAAGGCGAGCGTCTCGATGGTGAGGTTCTTGCGGTGCTTGACCGGGTGCAGGTAGGCCCGTGCCGAGGACCAGCGGCGGCCGCGGTGGATGTTGCGGTCGAACCGCGCGAATCCCTCCTGGCGGTAGCCGTTGACGTCGTCGGTGAGCGGGTAGCCGGCCTGCTGCACCGCTTCGAAGAACGCACCGAACAAGGGGTTGTCGGCCTTGCCGCGCTCCAGCCGCAGTGGGCCGGACCCGCCGCGCCAGCGGTCGGCGCCGATGGTGCCGTCCTCGAGCAGCAGCGTCTCCATGCGCTTGAAGTAGGGCAGGCAGTGCAGGTAGTCCCAGTCCTGCAGTCCGGGCTCGGCGGCCCAGCGCTCGTAGTCCATCGGGTTGCCCCGCTGGAAGATCATCCCGTTGATGCTCGAGGAGCCGCCGAGCACCTTCCCGCGGGCGTGGTAGACCTTCCGCCCGTTCATGTGCGGCTCGGGATCGGTCTCGTACTTCCAGTCGTAGAGCCGGTTGCCGATCGGGATCGGCAGCGCCGCCGGCATGTGGATGAACGGGTCGATCGCGTAGTCCGAGCGACCGGCCTCCAGGACCAGCACGCTGGTGCCGGGGTCGGCGCTGAGCCGGTTGGCCAGCACGGCGCCGGCGGACCCGCCGCCGACGATGACGTAGTCGTAGTGGTCGGTCATCGCGTGCCCCAGGTGAGCTGTGGGGTGGTCTCGACGCGCAGGCTCGCCAGGGCTCGCCGTGCTGCTCGACCACCACAGCGCCGTGCTGATCGACCACCCAGCCGTGGCGGCATCATGAGCTGAACCAGTGCTGCGGCTCGGGGGCGATGTTGTGCCAGATGTGCTTGGTCTCGCGGTACTCCTCGAGTCCGGCCTCGCCCAGCTCGCGGCCGATGCCGGACTGCTTGTAGCCGCCCCACTCGGCCTGGGCGACGTAGGGATGGAAGTCGTTGATCCACACCGTGCCCATACGCATCCGGGCCGCGACGCGCTGGCCCTTGCCGGCGTCGGCGGTCCACACGGCGCCGGCCAGGCCGTAGATCGAGTCGTTGGCGATGGCCACCGCGTCGTCCTCGCTGGTGAAGGTCTCGACGGTGAGCACCGGCCCGAACGACTCGTCCTGGGTGACGCTCATGTCGCTGGTGCAGCCGTCGAGGATCGTGGGCAGGTAGTAGAAGCCGTCGGCCAGGGCCGGGTCGTCGGGCCGTGCGCCGCCGCAGCGCAGCTGGGCGCCCTCGGCGATGCCGGCGGCGACGTAGGCCTCGACCTTGTCGAGGTGCGCGGCGCTGGTGAGAGGTCCGGTCTCGGCCTTCTCGTCGAACGGCCCGCCGAGCCGGATCCGCTGGGCCCGCTCGACCAGGTCGTCGACGAACCGGTCGTGGACCGACTCCTCCACCACCAGCCGCGCGCCGGCCGAGCACACCTGTCCCGAGTGCAGGAAAACCGCCGTGAGCGCGAAGTCCAGGGCGGTCTCGTAGTCGGCGTCGGCGAAGACGACGTTGGGGTTCTTGCCGCCCAGCTCGAGCGCCACCTTCTTCACGGTGCCGGCGGCCGCGGCCATGATGCGCTTGCCGGTGACCAGGCCGCCGGTGAAGGACACCAGGTCGACCCGGGGGTCCTCGCTCAGCGGGGCGCCGGCGTCGGGACCGCTGCCGAGCACCAGGTTCGCGACGCCGGCCGGCAGCCCGGCCTCGTCGAGCAGCTTCATGAGGTGGATCGCCGTGTGAGGCGTGAGCTCGCTGGGCTTGAGCACGAACGTGTTGCCCGCGGCCAGGCAGGGCGCCACCTTCCACGCCACCTGCAGCAGCGGGTAGTTCCACGGACTGATCAGCCCGCACACGCCCACCGGCTCGTGCACCACGCGGCTGACGACGCCGGGGTTGCCGGTGTCGACCACGCGCCCGGCGTCGGCGTCGGCCACGTGACCGAAGTGGCGGAAGACCGAGACTACGTCGTCGACGTCGTACTCGCCCTCGACCAGCCGCTTGCCGGTGTCGAGGCTCTCCATGCGCGCGACGTCGGCCTTGTCGCGCTCGAGCAGGTCGGCCACCCGCAGCAGCAGGTCGCCGCGCTCGCGGGCCGACGTCGAGGGCCACGGTCCGGAGTCGAAGGCCTCGCGGGCCGCGGCGATGGCCGCCTCGGTGTCCACGGCGGTCGACTCGTCGACCTCGGCCACCAGCGAACCGTCGGCCGGGCACCGGATCTCGCGGCGCCCGCCTTCGCGCGCGCCCACCCAGGTCCCCGCGATCCAGTTCTCCGGCACTCGTCCGCCTTCCTGTTGCGCATGGCGCACCCGAATGCTCGTGACGCAACTCAACGTCTTGGGAGCATGATCGTCGCAGCGCGGATCGTCAAGATCGTCACGCGGGCTGTAGCGCGACCGTAACGCACGGTCCTGGTTCAGTAGACGGTCGTCATCTGGAGCCGATCGGCGAAGCCGTGGACGTGGCCGCGCTGGCTCGCGTACTGCTGCGCACCGCACACCGCGCTCAGCTCCAGAGCGGCGTCGCCCGAGCGGTAGGCCATCACGTAGGCCTTGCTCGCGGATCCGAAGACCGCCACCCGGGTGCTGAAGCGCACGGTGGCCACGCCGGCCAGGCCGTGGACCCGGTTGGTCACCGCCCGGGTGGCCTCGATGACGACGTGGGGGCGCGGTGAGCCGGGCACCCCCGACGCGATGCCGCGCAGCAGCTCCGCGGCCAGCTGGTCGGAGGTCGGCGACGCCGCGGTGCTCAGCCCGGACGGCTGCTGCAGCCGTACGACGCAGTCGGAGCCGTCGATGCGCCAAGCCCGTTCGCCGGCGGCGTCGGTGCTCAGGGCCGTCCAGTCGGCCGGCGGCGTCGGCACCCGCCAGGCGACGTCCTTCGGCGGCGCACCGGCCGCGAGCTCGGCCGCCACCCGGGCCTGGTGACTCGACGAGGATCCGGTGGTCGCGCAGGCCGCGAGGCTCAGCGCCGCGACGAGCACGCCGAGAGCCCGCCATGTGCTCATGGCCGCGCCGTCGTCATGGCCGGCGCCTGTTCCGGCGTCGCGCGTAGTACTTCCTGTCGGCCTTGCTGGCCACCTCGAGCGTCGGCCGGCCGTGGTCGCGCCACGACAGGTACCACGCCGGCAGCAACCGGTCGGGCAGCCAGAAGAGCCCGATCAGGGTCACGGCGAACGGGGGCACGGCGGCGGCGAAGAGCACGAGACTCACCCAGACGGTGATCGGCAGCGCCAGCTGGGCCAGCAGCACCAGGGTGGCTGCCGCCCCGAACCAGGCCGGCATGAAGTGCAGCGAGTCGAAGGGGCACAGGAGCAGCCCCGACTTGTTCCAGCCGCGGTAGTGGCCCACGCCGTAGGCCAGCAGCAGGACGCAGATCACCGCCCACAGCACCAGCACGCCGGCCGGGGCCTCGTCGGCGGCGAGGGGGGTCATGGCCACCATCGGATCACACGGCGCCGGGTGCCGTCGGCAGCCTCAGCGATGGCCCCAGCCCAGGCGGTGGGAGACCTCCAGCGCCGCCTCGGTGAGCTGCGGGACGACCGTGGTCATCTTCTCCTCGCCGAGGCGGAACGTCGGGCCGCTGACGCTCAGCGAGGCGATGACGTCGCCGTGGGCGTTGCGGATGGGAGCGGCGGCGGCGGTGAGTCCCTCCTCGAGCTCGTCGACCGCGGTGGCGTACCCCTGCTCGCGGACCACGGCGAGCTCCTTGCGCAGCCGCGATCGCTTGGTGACCGTCAAGCCGGTCAGGGCGGGCAGCTCGTGGAGCACGTCGTCGAGGTCGTCCTCGTCGAGGCCCGAGAGCAGCACCTTGCCGTTGCTGGTGGCGTGTAGCGGGATGTGCTGGCCGACCCAGTTGTGCGGCTGCAGGGCGGAGCTGCCCGCGATCTGGTCGAGGTAGAGCGCCGAGGACCCCGAGAGCACGGCGACGTTGACCGTCTCGCCGGTCTCGGCGGCCAACCGCTTGCAGATCGGCCGGGCCTCCTGGACGACGTCGAGGCGGGCCGTCGTCGCACCGGCCAGGCGCAGCAGCCCGACGCCGAGGCGGTACTTGCCGCGGTCGCCGCTCTGCTCGACCAGGCCGTGGTTCTCCAGCGTGCTCACCAGCCGGAACGCCGTGCTCTTGTGGACGCCCAGCTCGAGGGCCACCTCGGTAACCCCGACCTCGCCGTGGCGGGCCAGCACCTCCAAGATGGTGATGGCGCGGTCGACGGACTGGACGCCTCCGGACTGGTCGGCAGCGACGTCGCTGTTGCTCATCGCGCAACCCTAGACCATTCGTGTTGCGTATCGCAGAATGCGTTGCCGTGGACGCAACTCACCCCCTTGTCGCTACACCCGGCCAGGCCGCGGGCGACTTCGTACTCACCATCGTCTGCCCCGACCGCCCCGGCATCGTGCACGCCGTGGCCGGCTTCCTGGTCGACCACGGCGGCAACATCTTGGAGAGCCAGCAGTACGACGACCGCGTCACCGACCGGTTCTTCATGCGGGTCGACTTCGAGACCTCCGGGTCCACCACGGCCGACGAGCTGCGCTCGGCCTTCGCGCCCGTGGCCGCGACGTTCGGCATGGAGTACGAGCTGTGGGCCGCGTCGTCGCCCTACCAGACGCTCATCATGGTCTCCAAGCAGCTGCACTGCCTCAACGACCTGCTCTTCCGTGCCTCGACCGGGTCGCTGAACGTCGACATCTCGGCGGTCGTGTCGAACCACCCCGACGCGCAACGGCTCTGCGACGCCTACGAGATCCCCTTCCACCACATCGCGGTGACCCCCGACAGCAAGGCCGACGCTGAGGCCAAGCTGCTCGGCGTCGTCGACGAGCTCGGCGTGGACCTGGTCGTGCTGGCCCGCTACATGCAGGTGCTCTCCGACGCCCTCTGCCGTCGTCTGGAGGGGCGCGTCATCAACATCCACCACTCCTTCCTGCCCAGCTTCAAGGGCGCCAAGCCCTACCACCAGGCCTACGAGCGCGGCGTCAAGCTGGTCGGCGCGACCGCCCACTACGTGACCGCCGACCTCGACGAGGGCCCGATCATCGAGCAGGACATCCTGCGGGTGGACCACACCTACGCCCAGGACCAGCTCGTCGCCGCCGGCCGCGACGTCGAGGCCCAGGTGCTCTCCCGGGCGGTGCGCTGGCACTGCGAGAGCCGGGTGCTCCTCAACGGGCACCGGACGGTGGTGTTCCGGTAGCCGGCGCGGAGCGGGGCGGTTTCCTTCACTCGCGGGTCCGATTCGCCGGGTATTCCGGCGCCGCCGGCGTCGAGGCCTGCCCGCGGGTCCGGACCAACCGAGGACGAGCTCGGCTCCTGCTGTCACACGTCGGCACCCGCGTGCGTCAGCATCGATGAGGACGATCGCGAAGGAGATCCGGTGAAGACCATGACCTGCCGCCAGCTCGGCGGCCCGTGCGACCTCGAGCTGCGCGCAGAGAGCGCCGACGACGTCATCAAGGACCAGGACCAGCACCTCAAGGACGCCGAGGCCGCCGGCGACGCCGCGCACCAGCCGGCCCGCGAGGAGATGAAGGGCCGCTGGGCGCACCCGCTCGGCGCGATGAAGTGGTACCGGGAGACCAAGAAGGCCTTCGCGGCGCAGCCGTCCGACTGACCTGGGACCGCTGCCTCGGCCTGTCGGCCTACTCTGCCGGCCGGTGGGTTGGGCCAGAGGTCTGCGGGTGCCTCGCCTGCGGGCACGGTCCCGTCTCGAACTCGCGCGTCCGGCTGGTCGGGACGCCACGTCCACCCGAGGTGGCATCGAGACCCACAAGGCCGCCGCCGACGAGATTCCTCGCCCGCCGTCGTCGCGTGGCCTCTACAAGCCGGAGACCGTCACCGGTGTGGTGGTGGACGATGTGCTGGAGCCGTTGCCGAGCTGGTGGACGTTGTCGAGGCCCCAACACTGCGTGACGCCGGTGGTGGTCAGACCGCAGCCGCCGTCGTAGGCCATGTCGATCACCGTGTACCGGGTCCCGGTACCCACGGGGTCGCCGGTCTGGGGTGTCGTGCGGCTCGTCGTGGTGCCGTCGCCGAGCCCGCCGTTCCCGTTGAAGCCCCAGCAGTAGGCCAAGCCGGTGGTGGAGAGCCCGCACGAGGATCCCTGGCTGGCGATCACCCGGCTCCAGGTGACTCCCGGGACTCCCGCCACCGAGACGGCGACGGGCGCGTCCTGGCTCGTCGTGGTGCCGTCACCGAGCTTGCCGTCGGTGTTGGCGCCCCAGCAGTAGGCCGACCCCTCGCGAGTGACGGCGCAGACGTGCGAGCCGATCGTGGCGACACTGAGGCTGTCGAACTCCCTCGACCCGGTCACGTGGGCCAACGAGACCGCAGTCGGCGTGATGCGGTCCGTGGTGGTGCCGTCTCCCAGCTCGCCGTCGGTGTTGGCGCCCCAGCAGTAGATCGCGCCCGAGGAGGTGCGCCCGCAGCTGAAGGTGGCAGCGGGCATCACCGAGACGAAGCCGAGGTCGCCACGTACCGCCGTCGGGGTCAGTGCGTCGGTGGTGGTGCCGTCACCGAGGTTGCCCGAGGCGTTGTCGCCCCAGCAGTAGGCCGTGCCGCGGAGCACCCCGCAGCTGGAGGTGGCGCTGGTCGAGACCTGGGTCCAGCCGGAGTCGGATCCGACCTGCACGGGCGTGGTGCGATCGGTGGTCGTGCCGTCGCCCACCTGGCCCGATGCGTTGTTGCCCCAGCACCACAGCGTGCCGGTCGTCTTGATCCCGCAGACCGCGCCGGGCGAGGTGCTCACGCTGCTCCAGCTGCCTGCGATCTGCACCGGAGTGCCGGAGCTGGTGGGAGTGGTACCCCCCGTGGCCAGCTGACCGTGGCCGTTGTAGCCCCAGCACCGGAGGCTCTCGTCGCTGGACCGGATGCTGCAGGCGCTCGTGCTGACCGCGAGCTGGCGGAAATCGGTCGCATAGCTCGTAGGCCCGGGCGCCGCGGGGCCGCGCACCTCGACGCGGCGCGTCGGGCTGGCGCCGGCGCGGTGGTGGCCGGGGTGCCGCCGCAGCTTGGCGAGGTAGGCGCCCGAGGTCGTGACGGTGGTGCGGATCGCGAAGCCGTGGTGGCGGCTCACGCGGCCAGAGGCGACGGTCGCGAAGCGGTGCCCGTTCCAGCGCTGCAACAGGACACGTCGACCCACGGCATCGCTGCCCTGCACCAGGCCGGTGGCCGTGACGCTGCCGCCAGCGCCGACCGACGTCGAGGAGAGGCGCAGGCTGACCACGTAGCGGCTCGTGCGCAGTGCGGCGGCGTGGGCGTCGACGCCGGCTGCCGCCGCGAGGGCCCGGGGCCGGTCGACCGGGCGCGCGTCAGCACGCGCGGTGCCGACGAGGCCGACGGCGACCGAGAGCACGACAGCGACAGCCAGGGCTGGGCGTGGTCGGGGCAGGCGGAGATGCACGAACGTCATGAGGATCCGTTTCCGAAAGGGGGCAGCGGCTGGCGAGCCGGCAGTGGAACGGTAACGAAGCGGGACCCTTTTTGTCGGTTAAGTAACCATTTTGGTCGCCGTCGGCGACCGGACCCTCAGTCGCCCAGCTCGGCCCGGCGCCGCACGACGTACTCCTCGAGCTCCTCGCGGATGGCCTCGTCCAGCGGCGGGGGCTCGTAGGCCTCCAGCACGTCGGTGTACTTCTTCTCCGCCCGCGCGGTGGCGTCGTTGGCGCCGTTGCGCATCCAGCGCTCGTAGTTCTCCGAGCTCGACAGCAACGGCCGGTAGAAGCAGGTCCGGAAGCGCTCCATCGTGTGCATCGACCCCAGGAAGTGTCCGCCGTGGCCGACCTCGACATGGGCGTCGAAGGCCAGCGAGCCCTCGTCGATCTCCAGCGGCGTGAACTCTGCCTGCAGCATCTGCAGGATCTCGATGTCGACGATGAACTTCTCGTAGCCCGCCACCAGGCCGCCCTCGAGCCAGCCGGCGGAGTGCATGACCCAGTTCGCGCCGGCCAGGAAGGTCGGCATCATCGTCATCAGCGCCTCGTAGCCGGACTGGGCGTCGGAGGTCTGCGACGACGTCAACCCACCGCCGGTGCGGAACGGCAGCCCGAAGTGGCGCGCGATCTGGCCGGTGCACAGCAGCCCGATGCCCGACTCGGGCGTGCCGAAGGTGGGCGAGCCGGACTGCATGTCGATGTTGGACAGGAACGAGCCGAAGACCACCGGGCAGCCGGGGTTGATCAGCTGCGAGAGCGCGATGCCCGAGAGCGCCTCGGTGATCTGCTGCACCAGGGCCGCGGGGATCGTCACCGGCGACATGGCGCCCATGAGGATGAACGGCGTCAGCACCACCGGCTGCGCGGCGGCGGAGTACTCGAACTGCGCCTCCAGCATCCGGTCGTCCCAGCGAAGCGGTGAGTTGCAGTTGATGAGCTGGATGGAGGCGGGGGTCTGCTCGATCTTCTCGCGGCCGCCGAACAGGATCGAGCTCATCGCGATGGTGTCGGCTGCGTTGACGCCCGAGACGACGTTGCCCATGTAGATCTTGTCGGTCAGCGTCTGGAGCGCGTAGACCATGTCGAGGTGGCGGCTGTCGAGCGGGGTGTCGTTGGGCTCGCAGATGACGCCGCCGGCCGAGTCGAGCACGTCGAAGCTCTGCGCCAGCTTGGTGAAGTTGCGGAAGTCCTCCATCGTCGCGTCGCGACGGACCTCGCCCTGCCGCACGAACGGCGGGCCGTAGACGCAGCCGAAGGCCATCGAGTCGCCGCCGATGTGGACGTTGTGCGCGGGGTTGCGGGCCTGGATGTCGAACTCAGCGGGGGCCTTGGCCACCTGCTCCAGCACGAAGTCGGGGTCGAGGAAGACGGTGTTGCCCTCGACCTTCTGACCGGCCTTGCGGAACAGCTCCAGGGCGCGGTCGTCCATGAACTCCACGCCGACCTCGGTCATCAGCCGACGCCAGGCGACGTCGAGCTTGGCCATCGCGTCCTCGGAGAGGACCTCGTAGCGCGGCATCTTGTTCTGGAACATCCAGGCCTCCTGCTTGACCCGTTCGGGGGTGTCGCTTCACGATATGGAAGTACAGTTCCACATCATGGAACCGAGCAGCAAGGGAGCGCAGTGACCGAGGGCAGCCCGACGGGCACGCAGGCGATCGACCGGGCAGCGATGCTCGTCGCCACCGTCGTGCGCGCCGACGAGCCGCTCTCCTTCGTGGAGGTGCAGGACACCTGCGGGCTGCCGAAGTCGACGACCTCGCGGCTGCTCACCGCGCTCGAGCGCACCGAGCTGGTCGAGCGCAACGACGCCGGCTCCTACGTCGCGGGCCCGCTGTTCTGGCTCTACGCCGCTCGCCACGACCCCTGGGAGGAGTGGGTGCGCGTCGCGCAGCCCACGCTGGAGCTGGTCGGCGAGGACACCGGCGAGACGGTCAACCTGGCGGTCGCGCGCGGCGACCGGGTCGTCCACGTCGCGCAGGTCGACTCCACCTTCATGCTCGGTGCCCGCGACTGGACGCAGGTCGAGGTGCCCAACCACGCCTCGGCGCTGGGCAAGGTGCTGCTGGCCTACGACGTGCTGCCGATGACCGCGCGGCTGGAGCCGGTCACCGAGGCGACGGTCACCAGCCTCACCGAGCTGCGCCGGCGGCTGCGCTCAGTGGTGGCCGAGGGCTGGGCCAGCACCGTCGACGAGCTGGAGATCGGGCTCTGCGCCGTGGCAGTGCCGGTCCGTGGGAGCGACGGCAGCGTGGTCGCCGCACTCGGGGTCTCCGGACCCAACCAGCGGCTGGCCGGCCGCCTCGACGAGGTGGCCGACCGGCTGAAGAAGCGGGCGGAGTTCTTGACCTCCCAGCTGCGCAAGTCCAACCCGAAGGAAGGTGTGGCATGACCCCCGAGGAGATCCTGCAGGGCCTCTACGACGAGACGCTCGTGGGCAACGGCCCGCGCGTCCTGGAGCTGACCAACGAGGGTCTCGACCAGGGCATGGAGCCGCAGACGCTGCTCTTCGACGCGCTCATCCCCTCGCTGGAGGAGGTCGGCGCCCGCTTCGAGCGCGGCGACTTCTTCGTCCCCGAGATGCTCATCGCCGGCCGGGCCATGGCCGGGGCGATGGAGCGCCTGCGCCCGCTGCTGGCCGAGACCGGCGTCCAGACCATCGGCACGTTCCTCATGGGCACCGTGAAGGGCGACGTGCACGACATCGGGAAGAACCTGGTCAACATCATGCTCGAGGGCGCCGGCTTCGAGGTCATCGACCTCGGCGTGCAGGTGGCGCCGGAGAAGTTCGTCGCCGCCATCGAGGAGCACCACCCCGACATCGTCGGCTTCTCGGCCTTCTTGACCACGACCATGCCGATGTTCAAGGCCAACCTGAACGCCCTGGAGAAGGCGGGCATGCGCGGCGACGTCATCGTGATGGTCGGCGGCGCCCCCGTCACGCAGGAGTACGCCGACGCCGTCGGGGCCGACGGCTACGCCGCCGACGCCTCGGCCTGCGTCAAGCGCGCCAAGGCGCTGCTGGACGAGAAGCGCTCGAAGGTCCCCGCCTGATGTCCGCCCCGCACCTCGAGACCGTGCTGCGCGGCGCCGGCGGCGAGCACGTCATCTCCCACGACCGGCCGTTCACCCTCATCGGCGAGCGCATCAACCCCACCGGCCGTCGCATCTTCCAAGAGCAGCTGCGCGCCGGCGACCTCTCCGCCATCGAGCGCGACGTCAAGGCCCAGGTCGACGGCGGCGCCGACGTGCTCGACGTCAACATGGGCGTGCCGCTGACCGACGAGGCCGACCTGCTGGCCAAGGCGATCACGCTGGTGCAGCAGCTCACCGACAAGCCGATCTGCATCGACTCCTCGGTCGTCGAGGCACTCGAGGCCGGGCTGTCAGTCTACCAGGGCCGCGCGCTGGTCAACTCCATCACCGCCGAGGACGAGCGGATGGAGCAGATCCTGCCGCTGGTCAAGAAGTACGACGCCGCGATCATCGCGCTGCCCAACGACGCCGACGAGATCCCGATGGAGGCGCCGAAGCGGATCGAGCTGACCCGCAAGATCTTCCAGGTCGCCACCACCGAGTACGGCATCGCCGCGGCCGACATCGTCATCGACCCGCTGGCCATGCCCATCGGCGCCGACCAGTCGGTGGCCAACACCTTCTTCGAGTGCGTGGCCGCGATCAAGGAGGAGTTCGGCGCCAACATGACCTGCGGCGCCTCCAACACCTCCTTCGGCATGCCTGGTCGCCACGAGCTCGGTGCGGCGTTCCTGCCGATGGCGATGACCGCGGGCCTGACCAGCGCCATCATGGACACCCGCACCCCGCAGATCGTCGAGGCGGTCAAGGCCGCCGACCTGCTGCTCGGCCACGACGAGTGGGGCATGGCGTGGATCGGCGCACACCGGGCCAAGCAGGCGGCCGTAGCCACCTGATGGCGCAGGACGACTTCGAGCTCGCCTCGGCGCTCGCGGACGACGTCGCCCGCGAGGGACTGCTCCAACCCCACGAGGCCGACCAGGCGACCCACGACGGCACCGGCCGCGTGCAGCTGCACTACCGCGTCGACACCGGCAGCGGCGACCCGCAGGACCGGCAGGTGCGCGTGCCACCGGGCGTGACGGTGTTCGACGCGGCGTCGTGGAACGGCATCGCGATCGACTCGACGTGCGGCGGCCACGGCACCTGCCACAAGTGCAAGGTGCGCGTCGAGGGCGACGCGCTCCCGATCACCCGTCACGACGTCAAGACCTTCACCTCCGACCAGATCGCCGCCGGCTGGCGGCTCGGCTGCCTGGTGAAGGCCACCCGCGACCTACGGGTCGACGTGCCACCCCTCACCACACGACCCAAGGCCGCCACTGTCGGCGTCGGGCGGCAGGTGATCCTGCGCCCGGCCGTGCAGAAGCGCTACGTCGAGCTCGACGAGCCGACGCTGGCCGACCAGCGCACCGACCTGGTGCGGCTCACCGAGGCCGTCACGGACCTGGAGTTCACCGCCGACCTGCACGCCATCCGCCGGATGGCCACCGTCATGCGGCAGGCCGACTGGAAGGTCACGGCGGTGCTGGTCGACGAGGTGCTGGTCGACGTCGAGCCCGGCGACACCACCGACACCCAGTACGCCATCGCGTTCGACCTCGGCACCACCACGGTCGTGGCGACGCTGCTGGACCTGGCCACCGGCACCCCGGTGGCGGTGGCCTCGATGCTCAACAAGCAGCAGCCCTTCGGCGGCGACGTCATCACCCGCATCTCCGCGACGATGATGGACCCCTCGTCCCTGGGTCGGCTGCGCGACGCGGCGGCGGCCACGTTGCAGGAGCTCGCCACGCAGGTGCTCACCGAGGGTGGCGTCGACCCCGCCTCGGTCTACGAGGTGGCTGTGGCCGGCAACGCGACGATGACCGCGCTCGCCCTGGGCATCGACCCCGAGCCGCTCGGCGTCGCGCCGTTCGTGATGTCGGTGGCGCAGCCGCCGTCGGTGCCGGCCGCCGATCTCGGCCTCGCGCTGCACCAGGGCGCCCGGGCGATGCTGTTCCCGGCGCTGGGCGCTTACGTCGGCGGCGACATCGTCGCCGGCATGCTGGCCAGCGGTATGGACCGCGACAAGCGGTGCCGGCTGTTCATCGACGTCGGCACCAACTGCGAGATCGTGCTCAGTGACGGCGACACCATCCTCTCCACGGCGGCGCCGGCGGGGCCGGCCTTCGAGGGCGGTGCCATCCGCTGCGGCATGCGCGCGGCCGACGGCGCGATCGAGACCATCAAGCTCGGTGACACGGTGGAGCTGGGCGTCATCGGCGACGTCGAGCCGAAGGGCCTGTGCGGTTCCGGGCTGGTCGACGCCGTGGCCGAGCTCGTCAAGGTCGGACTGCTCGACGCCTCGGGCCGGTTCGTGCCGAACGACGACGCGGCCTCGGTGGCGCCGGCGCTGGCCGACCGGCTCACCGCGGTGGGCGAGGAGCGGGTCTTCGTGCTGCACCGACCCAGCCCCGACGCACCGCCCGAGGAGTGCGTGTACCTCAGCCAGCGCGACGTCCGTGAGCTGCAGTTCGCCAAGGCCGCGATCTCGACCGGCTGGTCGCTGCTGCTCGAGGAGCTCGGCCTGGAGCACCGCGACGTGCAGCAGGTGCTGCTCGCCGGCTCGTTCGGCAGCTACCTCTCCCCGGCGTCGGCGGTGCGGATCGGCCTGGTGCCGAAGCTGCCGGTGCTGCGCATCGTCGCCGCCGGCAACGTCGCCGGCGAGGGCGCGAAGATGGCGCTCCTCTCCCGCCGCGAGCGCGAGGGTGCCAACCTCCTGCTCGAGGAGGTGAGGTATGTCGAGCTCTCCGACCGACCGGACTTCAACGACGCCTTCGTCGACCAGCTCGGGTTCTGAGCCGGGAGGCGGGATAGTCAGAGACGAGATGGTTGCTCCGGCAGGCGTGTCGACAGCCATTTCGTCTCTGACTATCCCGACGGCCCTGATCGCCTGCGGGGCGCTGGCCCAGCCGGCGGGGGAGATCGTCGCGCGCCACGGGTGGCCGGTCGACGTCCACCCGCTGCCGCCGCTGCTGCACAACCAGCCGCAGCGGATCGCCGGGGAGGTCCGGGCGCTCGCCTCCGAGCTGGCCGAGCGGTACCAGCGCGTGGTGGTCGGCTACGCCGACTGCGGCACGTACGGCGCGCTCGACACCGTCTGCGGCGACCTCGGCCTGGAACGGCTGCCGGGGCTGCACTGCTACGACGTCTACGCCGGGCAGCGCCGCATCGAGCAGATCTTCGAGACCCAACCAGGGACGTACCTGCTCACCGATTTCCTGGTGCGCTCCTTCGCCCGCACCGTCGAGCGCGAGCTGGGCCTGGACCGCTGGCCCGAGCTGCGTGAGGACTACTTCGGCTCCTACACCCGCGTCGTCTGGCTCGCCCAGGACCCGGCCGACCCGGAACTGCTCCCGCTGGCCCAGGCCGCCGCCGCGAAGATCGGGCTGCCGCTGGAGGTCGAGCCCACCGGCGTCAGCGGTCTCGAGGAGGCGCTCCGCTCGCTCCTGCCGGCGTAGCCCGTTACGTGGTTCATGGTCGCCGGAGCCTTCGACCATGACGAGTGCGCTGGACTACGCCTCCAGCCGGGCGACCAGCTCGCTGCGCCAGGCCTCGGTCTCGGCGATCTGGTTGAAGGTGAAGACGTGGAGTCCCTCGACCAGGGCCTCGGCGGGCACGAGCGCGGGGGCGCACTGGGTGAGGAAGCGCTCGCCGGTGAACCCGCCGGGAGCGGCGAGGCGGGCGAAGAGACCCTTGTTCTTGGCCAGGAACTTCGTGGACTCCCCGACGCCGATCTTCGTGGCCATCGAGAGCAGCTTGGCGCGCTCGACCGGTCCCGGCATGCCCAGCAGCAGCGGCATGGTCACGCCGCGAGCGCGCAGCCGGCCGACCCAGCTCGCGATCGCCGACGGGTCGAAGGTCAGGTTCGAGACGATGGTGGTGGCGTGGTGGCGCTTGTCCCACATCGACTGCACGGTGAGGTCGTCGTGGATCGTCGGGTGCGACTCGGGGTAGCCGGTGATGCCGACGTGGCTGAACGGGTTGCCCAGCTCCTTGAGGTCGGTGAGCAGCGCCAGCGCGTCGGGGTAGTCACCCACCGCCTCGGCGTCGCCACCGGGCACGAAGACGTGGGTGATGCCCTGCGCGGTGAGCCGCTCGCAGATCTCGCTCAGCTCGGTACGACCGCTGACCATGCGGGCCGCCACGTGCGGGACGACGGTGTAGCCGTGACCGGCGAGCCGCTCGGCCAGGTCGAAGGTCGCCTCCAGGCCCTTGGAGGGCGACGCGGTGACAGTGATGGTGCGGTCGACCGCCACGGCGTCGAGGATCTTCTGCTCCGTCGTCGCGGTGGGCAGCACCTCGTAGCGGGCATGGGCGAGCAGCCGGAGCAGGCCCTGGCGGACCTCGTCGCGGGACGGCCGACGGACAGCGAGCTTGTTGCGCATCGTGCATCTCGTTTCGTATCACGCACTCGACGCGTCCGAGACTACCGATGCAGGTCGGCCTCCGCCAGACGTTGCAGCGCCTCGTCGATGACCTCGTTCTTCTTGCAGAACGTCCATCGCACCTTGTGCGCGCCCTCCGCGGCGTCGTCGTAGAACCCCTGGCACGGCACGGCCACCACGCCGGCCCGCTCGGGCAGGGCCCGGCAGAAGGCCAGCGAGTCCTCCCAGCCGTAGCGAGCGACGTCGGTGACGACGAAGTAGGTGCCCTGCGGCACGTGAACGTCGACGTCGAGAGTGGCGAGTCCCGCGCACAGCCGGTCGCGCTTGGCCTGCAGCTCGCCGGCGAGACGCCGGGGGAAGTCGAGCTCGTGGGTGAGCGCGTACGCCGTGGCCGGCTGGAAGGCGGAACCGGAGGTGTAGGTGAGCCAGTTCTTCGCCGCCTCCACCGCGGTCACCAGCTCGGCGGGTCCGCTGGCCCAGCCGACCTTCCACCCGGTGAGCGAGAACGTCTTGCCGACGCTGGAGATGGTCACGGTGCGCTCGAACATGCCCGGCAGCGTGGCGATCGGCAGGTGCGCGGCGTCGTCGAAGGTGAGGTGCTCGTACACCTCGTCGCTCACCACCACCAGGTCGTGCTCAATCGCCACCCGGGCGACCGCCTCGAGCTCCTCGCGGGTGAGCACCGTCCCGGTCGGGTTGTGCGGGGTGTTGAGCAGGATCAGCTTCGTGCGCGAGGTGATGGCCGCGGCCAGCACGTCGACGTCGAGGCGGTACTCGGGTGCGCGGAGCGTGACGCCACGCCGGACGCCGCCGGCCAGCTGCACCACGGCGTCGTAGCTGTCGTAGTACGGCTCGAGCATCACCACCTCATCGCCGGGGTCGACCAGCCCGAGCACGGCCGCCGCGATCGCCTCGGTGGCGCCGGTGGTGGCGACCACCTGGCTGCGGTCCAGCTCGAGGCCGTAGCAGCCGCGCTGGTGGGCGATGACCGCGTCCAGCAACTCGGGCGTGCCGTGGCCGGGCGGGTACTGGTTGCGCCCGGCGCGCATCGCCGACTCGGCCTGCGCGATCACCGACGTCGGACCGTCCTCGTCGGGGAACCCCTGGCCCAGGTTGACCGCGCCCGTGCGCACCGCGAGCGCCGACATCGTCGCGAAGATCGTGCTCTCGATCCCCTGGAGCCGCTGAGCGTGTCGCATCTGATCACCCTAGGCTCGGGGCCGTGGCCGACCTCGCGAAGGACATCGACTCGATCTGCCGGCTGACCGGCGAGTTCACGCTCCGCTCCGGGCAGGTCTCCCACGAGTACTTCGACAAGTACCTCTTCGAGTCCGACCCCGTGCTGTTGGGCCGCGTGGCCGACGAGATGGTCGCCCTAGTGCCCGAGGGCACCGAGCTCCTCGGCGGACTCGAGCTCGGCGGGGTGCCGATCGCCACCGCGCTGAGCATGCGGGTCGGGCTGCCGGCGCTGTTCGTGCGCAAGAAGGCCAAGGAGTACGGCACCTGCAAGCTGGCCGAGGGGCCCGACTTCGCCGGGCGCCGGGTGACGCTGGTGGAGGACGTCATCACCACCGGTGGAGCGGTGCGCGACGCCACCAACGCGCTGCGGGCCGCAGGAGCTCACGTGGAGGTCGTGGTCTGTGCGATCGACCGCAGCCCCGAGGGCGAGAACCCGCTGGCCGACGTCGGCCTGGAGGTGCGCCCCGTGCTTACGAAGTCGGCTCTCGACGCGGCTCGGGGCTAGCCGAGTCCTCCTCGCCGCCGATGTCCTTCGCATGGCGCACGGCCTCGATGATGAGCGGGACGACGGTGAAGACGCCGATGGCGATCATGGCGGCGTCGAGGTTGTCGCCGATCCACTCCACCCGGCCCAGGAAGTAGCCGAGCAGCGTGATGAACACGACCCACGCCACGGCGCCGATCGCACTCCAGGTGAAGAAGCGGCGCCGGTCCATCCGGGTGATGCCGGCGACCAGCGTGATGTAGGTGCGCACGAACGGCACGAAGCGGCCGATGACCAGCGCCTTGGTGCCGTGGCGCTCGAAGAAGAAGCGGGTGTTGTCGAGGTACTTGCGCTTGAGGATGCGCCCGTCGCGCTCGTAGAGGGGTGGCCCGAGGCGTCGACCGATCTCGTAGCCGGCGACGTTGCCCAAGAAGGCGGCCAGCGTCAGCAGCACGATGGCCAAGACGAGCTCGACCGGCTTCGAGGAGCTGCCGAGCACCTCGATCCGGCCGCCGGCGATGAAGAGCCCCAGCGCGAAGAGCAGTGTGTCGCCGGGCAGGAACGGGAAGAACAGCCCGCACTCGACGAAGACGATCACCAGGCTGATCCAGAACAGGGTGCCGCCGAACTCGTGCAGCAGGTAGTTCGGGTCCATCCAGGAGATCCCGAGCAGCAGCGGGGTCGAGACACTCACGCTGCCTGATTCTATGAGTCGGCCCTGACGGGAGTCTGACCGCGCGCTGTCCCGCTCCTGTGGAGCGTCCAGTGCGACCTCCTGGGCCAGCTGTGGCGCAACCTCCTGTGCGACGCTGCGGCGCGTGCCCGCAGACGACGCCGACCAGCGCGCGCCCTACGACCCGATGCCGTACGGCCCGGCCGAGGTCGGCGTCGGGCCGTGGCCGGGGACCTGGCCCGACGACGAGCGCTACGACCCCGACCTGCTGCGCGAGGGCGACCGGCGCAACGTGGTCGACCGCTACCGCTACTGGTCGTTGAAGGCGATCGTCGCCGACCTCGACACCCGCCGGCACGACTTCCACGTGGCCATCGAGAACTGGCAGCACGACTTCAACATCGGCACGGTGGTGCGCACCGCCAACGCGTTCTTGGCGCGCGAGGTGCACATCGTCGGTAACCGCCGCTGGAACCGCCGCGGTGCGATGGTCACCGACCGCTACCAGCACCTGCGCCACCACGCCTCGGTCGCCGACCTGGCGCGCGACCTGGGCGACGTGCCGCTGTGGGGCATCGACAACCTCCCCGGCTCGGTCCCGATCGAGAGCGTCGACCTGCCGCGGCGGGTATGCCTGCTCTTCGGCCAGGAGGGCCCGGGCCTCTCCGAGCAGGCCCGATCGGCGTGTGACGCCACCTTCTCCATCGCCCAGTTCGGCTCGACCCGCTCGATCAACGCCTCGGCCGCCGCGGCCATCGCCATGCACGCCTGGGTCGTGCGGCATGCGGAGCTGGGGGAGGCCTGGCGGGGGTAGTTCAGATCGTTCGTGTCGGTCCGACCGCGCGAAGGCGGCACATCTTGATCTGGACTACCCCCGGAGCTCGCGCAGGGTCCGGCGGTGGACCAGCTCGATGACCACCTCGCGGGCGGGCAGGTCGGCCAGGAGGTACGCCGTGCCGAGCAGGCCGCGGGGGCGGAAGCTCACCGTCTGGACCAGGGTGGTGCCCTCGCCGCGGGGCAGCACCTTCGTCGTCAGCCGCACCTGNCTCGGCGCTGCGGACCTCCCAGAAGCCGGCGCGGTCACCGGCGCCGAGCTGCTCGGCATCCGGCGGCTCGACCGGAGGCGGTCCGCCCACCAGGCGGTCGAGGGAGCCGCGCAGCCGCAAGGGGAGGGCGTCGAGGTACCAGTGCGGGCCCGGCCCGGCCGCGGTCAGCCGCGACCATGCCGCGGCCGGCGAGAGGTCGAGGTCGCGACGGCGGGTGCTGGCGAGCAGGTCCATCCCACGAGCCTAGGAATGAGGCAACCCGCGGGTAGCAACTAGGGTCGTGGGCGACGTCCAGCCACTGCCACAGGAGTGTCCCGCATGCCGATCGCGACCCCCGAGGTCTACGCCCAGATGCTCGACTCGGCGAAGGAGGGGTCCTTCGCCTACCCGGCCATCAACGTCTCCTCCTCCCAGACGCTCAACGCCGCGCTGGCCGGCTTCGCCGAGGCGGGCAGCGACGGCATCGTGCAGGTCTCCACCGGTGGTGCGGAGTACCTGTCGGGCCCGACCGTCAAGGACATGGTCAGCGGCTCCGTCGCCTTCGCGGCGTACGCCCAGGAGGTGGCCAAGAAGTACCCGGTCAACATCGCGCTGCACACCGACCACTGCCCCAAGGACAAGCTCGACGGCTTCGTCCGGCCGCTGCTGGCGATCTCGCTGGAGCGGGTACGTGGCGGTGGGTTGCCGCTGTTCCAGTCGCACATGTGGGACGGCTCGGCCGTCCCGCTGGAGGAGAACCTCCAGATCGCCGAGGAGCTGCTCGCGCAGTGCGCGGAGGCGCACATCGTGCTCGAGGTCGAGATCGGCGTCGTCGGCGGCGAGGAGGACGGCGTGGAGGGCGGCAGCGGCGAGAAGCTCTACAGCACACCCGAGGACGCCATCGCCACCGTCAAGGCACTCGGCGCCGGCGAGAAGGGCCGCTACCTGACCGCGCTCACCTTCGGCAACGTGCACGGCGTCTACAAGCCCGGCAACGTCAAGCTGCGCCCGGAGATCCTCCAGCGCGCCCAGCAGGAGGCGGCCGAAGCGCTCGGCCAGGGCGCCGACGCCCGTCCCTTCGACCTGGTCTTCCACGGCGGCTCGGGCTCCACGGCCCAGGAGATCAGCGACGCCGTCGACTTCGGCGTGGTGAAGATGAACGTCGACACCGACACCCAGTACGCCTTCACCCGGCCCATCGCGGGCCACATGCTCGCCAACTACGACGGCGTGCTGAAGGTCGACGGCGAGGTCGGCAACAAGAAGACCTACGACCCCCGCGCCTGGGGCAAGGCCGGCGAGGCCGGCATGGCCGCCCGGGTCGTCGAGGCGTGCGAGAACCTGCGGTCCGCCGGTCACCGGGTCGGCTGAGCTGCCCTACCCCCGAGCCGGGGCGTCGACCGCAACTCCTCGGTCGACGTGTCGGCCGCGGAGGTCAGGTGAGCTCGCCGGAGCCCCGGCCGTGTGCTTGAAGGGTTCGTAGAAGAGCACCGCCACCAGCCCGAGCACGCAGATCGCCGCCGGCAGCAGGAAGGACTGCTGCATCGCCTTCGAGAAGAGGTCGGCCGCCCGCGAGTCGGTGATTCTTGCCGCACCGGCGTCGCCGTGGGCGGCGGCCCCGGGCAGGTAGTGCGACAGCCGGCTGTCCATCATCACTGCGATCGCCGCCGCCCCGACCACCGAGCCGACCTGCCGGACAGCGTTGTAGACGCCGGCCCCCGCTCCAGCCAGGCGCAGCGGGAGGTTGCGGTTGGCGGTAGCCGCGGTCGGCGCCCAGATGAAGGCGTTGCCGGTGCCGAGGACCACCTGGAACACGCAGAGCAGCCAGATCTGCGACGTGCGCTGGAGCTGGGTCGCCAAGGTGAACATGCCGATGATGGTGAGAGCGAACCCGGTGCCGACCACCAGGCGCGGATGTACGCGGTCGGTCAGGCGACCGACGTAGGGAGCCAGCACGATCGACATGACGGCCATCGGAAGCAGGAGGAGCGCCGACTGCGTCGGGGAGTAGCCGCGTACGGCCTGCGCCCAGAGCATCAGCGGGTAGCCCATGGACACGCCGACGAAGCCCATCACGCTGATCGCGACATTGGAGACGGAGAAGTTGCGGTCCTTGAACAGACCCAACGGCACCAGCGGCTCACGCCTGTTGCGGGCCTGCCACAGGACGAACAGCCCGATCATGACCACGCCGCCGACGATCATCGCGATGATCCATGACGCCCAGTGCTTGTCGTGACCCTCCTGGATGCCGAAGGCCAGGAGGAACAGACCCACGCCGGACATCACCACACCCAGCCAGTCGAAGCTGTGCTCGTGCGTGGGCAGGGCCGGCACCCAGCGCATCGCGAGGACGAAGCCGATCACCCCGACGGGCACGTTGACGAAGAAGATCCACTCCCAGCCCAGACCGTCGGTCAGCACCCCGCCCAGGACGGGCCCGACCACCATCGCGACGCCGGCGGTCGCGCCCCAGGCCGCCATGGCCTTGCCCCGCTCGGCGGCCGGGAAGATCCGAGTGATGATGGCCATCGTCTGAGGCGTGATCATCGACGCCCCGAGACCCTGGACGACCCGGGCCACGATGAGCATTTCGATGCTGTTCGTCAGCCCGCACCACAGCGACGCGAGCGTGAAGACCGTCAGACCCGCGAGGTAGAGGTACTTCGAGCCGAAACGGTCGCCCAGCCGCCCGCTGATCAGCACCGGCACCGCGTAGGCCAGCATGTAGGCGCTCGAGACCCAGACGACCTCGTTCACGCTGGCGTCGAGCTTCTCGATGATGGTCGGCGTCGCGACCGTGACGATGGTGAGATCGACCAGGATCATGAAGAACCCGAGCACGAGCGCCGCCAGGGCACGCCAGGGACGGAGTTCGTCGGTGCCGGGAATCGCTGCCGGGGCCTGGGTCGTGGTCACAGCATGAGCCAACACCCGGGCACCGACATTTGCTTCCCCCGCACCCCTGAGATGCTGGCGGCGTGACCCAGTTCAACGACCTGATGGCCGGCCCCCCGCCCACCGAGCTGCCGGTTGACCCGGCCGCAGGCGAGCTCGACGCCGGCGCCGCGGCGATCGACGTCGTCCGCCACCACCCCGAGTCCCCGCTGGCCTGGGCGACGCTGGCCGAGACCGCGCGGGCCGAGGGCGCCGACGACGTGAGCGTCTACGCCTACGCCCGCGTCGGCTACCACCGCAGCCTGGACCTGCTGCGCCGCAACGGCTGGAAGGGGCACGGCCCCGTGCCGTGGGCGCACGAGCCCAACCGTGGCTTCCTGCGGTCGCTGGCGGCGCTCACCAAGGCGGCGGAGGCGATCGGCGAGACCGGTGAGGCCGAGCGCTGCCGCGACTTCCTGCGCGACTCCAGCCCCGAGGCGGCCGACGCTCTGCTCTAGGGCTGTGAGCGACGTCACCTGTGAGTAGGGTGCCGGCCATGACTGCTGAATCTCGGGAGCGGGTGCCCGAGGTGCCCCGTACGCGACGCGGCCCCATGGTCGCTGCCGGCATCCTCCTGCTCATCCCTGTCGTGGCGCTGGTCTGGGTGCCGTCCTACAACCAGGAGACGCCGAAGCTGTGGGGCTTCCCGTTCTTCTTCTGGTACCAGTTCGCCTGGGTCTTCCTGTGCGCCGCGGCCACCTGGAGCGCGTACCGGCTCACCCTCGCGGCCCGCCGCGGGACGCACCGGTGAGCCCGCTGGCCGCGCACTCCGGCGTCAACGGCCCGGCGCTGGTGGTGCTGATCGTGCTGTTCGCGCTGGTGGCCGTCGCCGGCTTCCTGGCCACCCGCTTCCAGGCGGGCGGACCGCTGGACAACCTCGACGAGTGGGGCCTGGGCGGTCGCCGGTTCGGCACCTGGGTGACCTGGTTCCTCCTCGGCGGCGACCTCTACACCGCCTACACCTTCGTGGCGGTGCCCGCCGCGATGTTCGCCACCGGAGCGGTCGCCGGCTTCTTCGCCGTGCCGTACACGATCGTGCTCTACCCGATCATCTTCGTCTTCATGGCGCGGATGTGGTCGGTCAGCCACCGCCACGGCTACGTCACCACCGCCGACTTCGTCCGCGGCCGCTACGACGACCGCGGCCTGAGCCTGGCCGTCGCCGTCACCGGGTTCGTCGCGACGATGCCCTACATCGCGCTGCAGCTGGTCGGCATCCAGGCCGTGCTGGAGGTGGCCGGAGTCGGCAGCACCGCCAACAAGTTCCTCAACGACATCCCGCTGTTCGTCGCCTTCATCATCCTGGCCGCCTACACCTACACCAGCGGGCTGCGGGCCCCTGCGGTCATCGCCTTCGTCAAGGACATCTTGATCTACCTGGTGGTGATCGTCGCGATCATCTACATCCCCGCCCACCTCGGCGGTTGGGACGGCATCTTCGGTGCCGCCAAGGAGAAGATGGCCGCCACCAACGAGCTGACCGGCAAGCCCAACGGCGCTTTCGTGCCGGGCCTCGGCCAGTCGTGGGCCTACGCCACCCTCGGGCTCGGGTCGGCGATGGCGCTCTTCATGTACCCGCACTCGATCACCGCGAGCCTGTCGTCGGGCAGCCGCAACACGATCCGCCGCAACGCCGCGATCCTGCCGCTGTACTCGTTCGTCCTCGGCCTGCTGGCGCTCCTGGGCTGGGTGGCGATCAAGGCCGGGACGCAGCCGGTCGGGCTCAACGGCAAGCCCAACCCGCAGCTGGTGATCCCCCAGCTCTTCGAGGACATGTTCCCGGGCTGGTTCGCCGGCGTCGCGTTCGCCGCCATCGCCATCGGCGCCCTGGTGCCCGCCGCGATCATGTCGATCGCCGCCGCCAACACCTTCACCCGCAACATCTACAAGGAGTGGCTGAAGAAGGACGCCACGCCGCAGCAGGAGGCCAAGGTCTCCAAGATCATGTCCCTGCTGGTGAAGGCGTTCGCGCTCGTCTTCGTGCTCGTGCTCGACCGGCAGAACGCCATCAACTTCCAGCTGCTGGGCGGCGTGTGGATCCTGCAGATCTTCCCCACGGTGGTCTTCAGCCTCTACACGCGCTGGTTCCACAAGTACGCCCTGCTCGCCGGCTGGGCCGTGGGCATGGTCTACGGCACGGTGGCCGCCTACAAGGTCGCCTCGCCCGCCACGAAGCACTTCGGCGGCAGCCTCTCGGCGATCCCGGTGATCGGCGACCTCGGCTACATCGCCATGTCCGCCTTCGTCATCAACGTCGTGGTGGCCGTCGTGCTCAGTGCGATCCTCCACGCGGTGAAGGTGCCCAACGGTGCCGACCACACCGTGCCGGGCGACTACTACGCCGACACCGACGACCCGCGCGTCGCTCACGACCTGATGCTGGAGGACCCGGCCACCAAGCCGACCACCTGAGCGCTGCTTCCCACGGTGAACGGCCGCTTCCCACAGGTCCTACGTCGTGGGAGGCGGCCGTTCACCATGCCACCATGGTGAACGGGCCCCGCTACCGAGGCAGCACCATCCGCCACGCCCCGGGCTCCACGGTCCAGGTGCGCTGACGCTCCGGCCCGTAGACCTCGCCGTCGGCGGAGCAGTAGAACTCCTCGCCGCTGATGTGGACGCGGCTGGCGCGGCGGTAGAGCACGTCGTCGCGCGCCGGATGGCGGCCCAGTCGCATCGCCACGACGTAGCCGATCCGCTCGACGGGGCCGGTGGCGAACGACACCATGACGTCGACCAAGCCGTCGCCCGGCACGGCGTCGGGGGTGATGGGGGTGCCGCCGCCGACGTCGGGGCCGTTGCCTACCGACACCATGAGCACCGGCCGGTCGAGGTCGGCGGCCAGGTCGTCATCGATCTCGACCCGCAACCGGATGAAGGGCGGCTTGACCGCGGCCAGCGCGGCCCCGATCGGGTAGCCGAGCTTGCCCAGGTTCACCTTGCCGACGCCGACCCGGCCCAGCCGGCCCTTCCAGCGGGCAGCGCGTCTGCTGGCCTGCGCGCTCGCGCCGGCGTGGACGTTGTTGACCACCACCTCGCCGACCTCGTCGATCACCAGGTCCAGCGACCGCACCTCGCCCTCGAGCACCACGCGGGCGGCGTCCGCCGGCTCCAGCGGGATGCCGACGCCGCGGGCGAAGTCGTTGCCGGTGCCCAGCGGCACCAGCCCCAGCACGGAGTGCTCGAGGTCGTGGCGCCGGCGCAGCGCTGAGACCACCGCGTGCAGGCTGCCGTCACCGCCGGCCACGACGATGCGCCGCGATCCCGCGCGGTGGAGCACGCCGTCGAGCTCGCCGGGGTTGGCGGTGTGGGCGACCTCGACGTCGGTGGCCGCGCGCAGCACCCGCAGCGCGGCGTCGAGCGACTCCTCCTCGGCCGTACCCGCCGCGGCGTTGGCGATGACGAGCAGCGGATCCATCGGGGCAACCTACCGATGCGGCGCCTGCTCGGCGATCTCGCCTGGCGCGCCCACGAGCGCCGCCCGGGACGCGGGGGCCCTGGTCGACCCCGTACGGCGGTGGGTGTCCCACCTCTGCGCGAGCGAGCGATCGCGGCGGTGGTATGCGGTAGCTGATCGGAACTCCGGCCGGGTTGGTAGCGTTCGCCGGTGCCCGCCATCGCGATCATCGGTGCCCAGTGGGGCGACGAGGGCAAGGGCAAGGCGACCGACCTGCTCGGCTCCAGCGTCGACTACGTGGTGAAGTTCAACGGCGGCAACAACGCCGGACACACCGTCGTGGTGGGCGACCAGAAGTACGCCCTGCACCTGCTGCCCAGCGGCATCCTCACCCCCGGCTGCACGCCGGTCATCGGCAACGGTGTGGTCGTCGACCTCGAGGTGCTCTTCGAGGAGCTCGACGCGCTGATCGCGCGCGGGCTCGACGTCAGCGCCCTGAAGGTGAGCGCCAACGCCCACGTCATCGCCGACTACAACCGCACCATGGACAAGGTCGCCGAGCGGTTCCTCGGCAGCCGGAAGATCGGCACGACGGGCCGCGGCATCGGCCCGACGTACGCCGACAAGATGAACCGGATCGGCATCCGGATCCAGGACATCTTCGACGAGAAGATCCTCACCCAGAAGGTCGAGGGGGCGCTGGAGCTGAAGTCGCAGATCCTCACCAAGATCTACAACCGCCGCGCGCCCGAGGTGCAGCAGACGGTCGAGGAGCTGCGCGAGTACGCCGACCGCCTGGCGCCGATGGTGTGCGACACCGGGCTGCTGCTCAACCAGGCGCTCGACCGCGACGAGACCGTGCTGCTGGAGGCCGGCCAGGCCACGTTGCTCGACGTCGACCACGGCACCTATCCGTTCGTGACGTCCTCCTCGGCCACCGCCGGCGGCGCCTGCACCGGCTCGGGCATCCCGCCGAATCGCCTCACCCAGGTGATCGGCATCGTCAAGGCGTACACGACGCGCGTGGGGGAGGGGCCCTTCCCCACCGAGCTCTTCGACGACCACGGCGAGTACCTGCGCAAGACCGGGGCGGAGTACGGCGTCACCACGGGGCGGCCACGTCGGTGCGGCTGGTACGACGCCGTCATCGCCCGCTACGCCGCTCGCGTCAACGGCGTCACCGACTTCGTGCTCACCAAGCTCGACGTGCTCACCGGCCTGGACACGGTGCCGGTGTGCGTGGCCTACGACGTCGACGGCGTGCGCCACGACGAGATGCCGGTGAACCAGACCGACTTCCACCACGCCCGGCCGATCTACGAAGAGCTCCCCGGTTGGTGGGAGGACATCTCCGAGGCCCGGTCGTTCGAGGACCTCCCGAAGAACGCTCGCGACTACGTGCTCGCCGTCGAGGAGATGTCGGGTGCGCGGATCTCCGCCGTCGGCGTCGGCCCCGACCGCGAGGCCACCGTCGTCCGGCACGACCTGATCGGCGCATGAAGGTCCTCGTCGTCGGCCCGGGCGGGCGCGAGCACGCGCTGTGCCTGGCGCTCGCGCGCGACCCCGAGGTCACCGAGGTGCACGCCGCACCAGGCAACCCCGGGATGGCTCCGGTGGCGTCGCTGCACGACGTCGACGCCATGTCCGGCGAGGCCGTCGCGTCACTGGCCTCGTCGCTGGGCGTCGACCTGGTCGTCGTCGGCCCCGAGGCGCCCCTGGTGGCCGGAGTGGCCGATGCCGTGCGTGCGCAGGGGATCGCCTGCTTCGGTCCGACGCGAGCCGCCGCCCAGCTCGAGGGGTCCAAGGCGTTCGCGAAGGACGTGATGACGGCGGCCGGGGTGCCCACCGCGGCCGCTCGGGTGTGCACGACGTCCGCGGAGGCGGCCGCTGCGCTGGACGAGCTCGGCTCGCCCTACGTCGTCAAGGACGACGGCCTGGCCGCCGGCAAGGGCGTCGTGGTCACCGAGGACCGGCAGGCGGCGCTCGACCACGCGGCGGCCTGTGAGCGGGTGGTGATCGAGGAGTTCCTCGACGGTCCCGAGGTCTCGCTCTTCGCCGTGTGCGACGGCTCCACCGTCTACCCGCTGCAGCCCGCCCAGGATTTCAAGCGGGTCTTCGACGGCGACCATGGCCCCAACACCGGCGGCATGGGCGCCTACACGCCGCTGCCGTGGGCGCCTGCGGACCTCGTCGCCGACGTGCAGCGCACGGTGCTGCAGCCCACCGTCGACGAGATGGCCCGCCGCGGCACCCCCTTCGCGGGGCTGCTCTACGCCGGGCTCGCGCTCACCTCCCGCGGTGTGCGCGTCGTGGAGTTCAACGCCCGCTTCGGCGATCCCGAGACCCAGCCACTGCTGGCGTTGCTGGAGTCCCCGCTCGCGCCGCTGCTGCACGCGGCGGCCACCGGTTCGCTCGCGTCCGTGCCGCCGCCGGTCTTCCGGTCGGGTGCCGCGGTGGCCGTCGTCATGGCGTCGAAGGGGTACCCGGAGGGCTCGTCGAAGGGCGACCCGATCACGGTCGGCGCGTTGCCGGCCGAGGTGTCGGTGGTTCAGGCGGGCACGGCGCTCGAGGACGAGCAGCTCGTCACCGCGGGTGGTCGGGTGCTCGCCGTCGTGGCCACCGGTGCCGACGTCGCCGCCGCGAGGGGCCTGGCCTACGACGGCGTCGCCGCGGTCGACTTCCCGGGCGCCCAGTGGCGTACCGACATCGCGAAGGAGCGCTGATGGGCACGGCGACCTCGGCCGACGGGACCACGATCGCCTACGAGGCCTACGGCGACGGCCCGGCGGTGATCGTCGTCGGCGGTGCCACCAACACCAAGGAGGCCTGGGCCGAGCTGTGCCAGGCGCTCGCGACCGACGGGTTCACCGGTGTCACCTACGACCGGCGCGGGCGGGGCGGGAGCGGCGGCACGCGTCCCTATGAGGTGGAGCGCGAGGTGGAGGATCTCGCCGCCGTGATCGAGGCGGTCGGTGCCCCGGTCGGTGATCCGGCCGGCGTCCACGCCGTCTCCTCCGGCGGTGCCCTGGCCTACCGTGCCGCCGCGGCCGGGGTGCCGATCCGCACCCTGTCGGTCCTCGAGACGCCCTACCGCGTCGGCGACCACCCGACGCCGCCGGCGGACTACATCGAGACGCTGCAGGAGCTCTACGACCTCGACGACCCGCAGTCGATGCTGGAGTACTTCTTCCTGGCGGGCGTGGGGCTGCCGCCCGAGGCGGTCGACGCGATCACGTACGGCCCGGACTTCGACGCGCTCCTCGGGGTCGGGCTGACGGTGCTCTACGACGCTTTGTGCCTGGGCAGCAGCGAGGCCGTGCTGCCCGCCGACCTGCTCGCGACGGTGAGCACCCCGGTGCCCTCGATCGCCAGCACCGGCAGCCCGGCGTTCCTCGTCGACGCCGCCCGGGCAGCGGGGGACGCCGTGCCCGACGGCACCTTCGTGCAGCTGTCGGGGGACTTCCACAGCGTGCCCACCGCGACGCTGGTGCCGGAGCTGGCGGCCCACCACCGGGCCTAGACTGAGGTCACGTGACGATCCCCAACGTGCTCGCCGGGCGCTACGCCGGCGCCGACCTCGCCCAGATCTGGTCCCCGGAGCACAAGGTCGTCCTCGAGCGGCAGCTGTGGCTCGCCGTGCTGGAGGCGCAGCGGTCGCTGGGCGTCGCGGTGCCCGACGGGGTGGTCGAGGCCTACGCGGACGTCGTCGACAAGGTCGACCTGGAGAGCATCGCGGCGCGCGAGCGGGTGACGCGGCACGACGTGAAGGCGCGCATCGAGGAGTTCAACGCCCTGGCCGGCCACGAGCACGTGCACAAGGGCATGACCTCGCGCGACCTGACCGAGAACGTCGAGCAGCTGCAGGTGCGCGACAGCCTGCGCCTGGTGCGGCAGCGGATGGTCGCCACGCTCGCGCGGCTGGCCCGGCTCGCGGCCGAGCACGAGCACCTGGTGATGGCCGGACGCAGCCACAACGTCGCCGCCCAGGCCACGACGCTGGGCAAGCGGTTCGCCACCGTGGCCGACGAGCTGCTGGTGGCGCTGGCTCGCGTCGACGACCTGCTCGCGCGCTACCCGCTGCGCGGCGTCAAGGGCCCGATGGGCACCGCGCAGGACATGCTCGACCTGCTCGACGGCGACGCCGACCGGCTGGCCCGGCTCGAGCGCTCGGTGGCCGCGCACCTGGGCTTCGAGCACGTGCTCACCAGCGTCGGCCAGGTCTACCCGCGATCCTTGGACTACGACGCGGTCTCCGCGCTCGCGCAGGCGGTCGCCGCCCCCTCGAACCTGGCCACCACCATCCGGCTGATGGCCGGCAACGAGCTGGTGACCGAGGGATTCGCGGAGGGCCAGGTCGGCTCCAGTGCGATGCCGCACAAGATGAACACCCGCTCGTGCGAGCGGGTCAACGGGCTCGCCGTCGTCGTGCGCGGCAACCTGACGATGCTCGGCGAGCTGGCCGGCGACCAGTGGAACGAGGGCGACGTCTCCGACTCCGTCGTCCGCCGCGTGGCGCTGCCCGACGCGTTCTTCGCCACCGACGGGCTGTTCCAGACCTTCCTCACCGTGCTCGACGAGTTCGGTGTCTTCCCGGCCGTGGTGCAGCGCGAGCTCGACCGCTACCTGCCGTTCCTGTCCACCACGAAGGTGCTGATGGCCGCGGTGCGCAACGGCGTCGGCCGCGAGGTCGGGCACGAGGCGATCAAGGAGCACGCGGTGGCCGTCGCCCTCGAGATGCGCCAGGGCCTCGCCGCCAACGACCTGCTCGACCGGCTCGCCGCCGACCCCCGCCTGGGCCTGACCCCCGACCAGCTCACCACCTTGGTGGCCGAGCCGATCGACTTCACCGGCGCGGCGGTCGACCAGGTCGACGCGGTGGTGCGTCGCGTGGAGCAGGTCGTCGCCGCCGACCCCGAGGCCGCGGCGTACGTGCCCGGCGCGATCCTCTGAGGCGTCGGGTCTCCGCGCGTCTGGGCGGCTGAGGCGTCACGTTGCCGCGCGTCCGGGACGCTGAGGCGTCGGGTTCCCGCGCGTCGGGGCGGCTGAGGCGTCGGGTTCCCGCGCGTCGGGGCTGCTGAGGCGTCGGGTTCCCGCGCGTCTGGGCGGTTGAGGCGTCGGCTGTCGAAACCGGACGCCTCACCGCCTCCTGAGCGGTGGGATGCGACGTCTCGACGCCGCTGACGCGCGGAGATGTGACGCCTCGGCGGGGCGGTAGCGTCGGTGCGGTGAAGGCCGTCGAGCTCCGGATCACCGGCACCGTGCAGGGCGTGGGGTACCGCTGGGCGTGCGAGCACGAGGCCGCCCGACTTGGTGTGGTCGGCTGGGTGCGCAACGAGGTCGACGGGTCGGTCTCGGCCCACGCGGAGGGCGACGAGGACGCCGTCGACGCCCTCGTCGACTGGTGCCGCCGCGGCCCGGCCGCGGCGTCGGTGGCCGGGGTCGAGGTCACCAGCGGGTCCGTCGAGGGCGGGTCGGGCTTCCGGACGGTCGCCTGAACCTCGCGAAACGGGCGGTGGACCCACGAAACTCGTCTCCGCTACCGAATCTGGAGCCAATTTCCGGGGGTTTTGCCGGGCACCCGGCAAAACCCCCGCCGCCCAGCGGCCCCCTCAGACCCGCGCCCGACCGCCATGGGTGGCCAACTCCCGCGCGATCTCGTGCAGGTCGGGCCCGAGCACCTCCTCGGGGATCGGCGGGAGGATCTCGTCGTACTCCAGGCCCAGGGAGCCCCGGATCTGCGGGAAGCCGTCGGGTCTCGCCACGAACCACAGGTGCAGGTGCTCTGCGCCGCTGCCGAACCGGATCACGTAGGTCTGCGCCACGTGCGGCAGCCGCTCGACGATCCGGCACAGGATCACCTCCCAGCGGCCGGTCGCGGCGGCGAGGTCGTCGTCGAGCTCGGTGAAGTCGATGTGCTGCTTGGTCTGCAGGAACAGGATCAGCAGGCCGCTGGGGCGGAACATCCGCGAGACGAAGAAGTCGTCGTTCTCCCAGATGGTGCGCTCGGTCGGTAGCGAGGCGCAGATCGGGCAGCCGTCGGCACCGGTGCGCGCCACCGGCTCGGCGGCCGGTGGCGCCAGCGGCTTCGGCTCCAGCGTGCCGTCGACGACCTGCCAGGGGAAGGTCGCCTCCGCCGCGACGTCGGTGCGGTTCAACCCGCTCGCGGTGACGCGGGCGTAGAGCGCCTCCGGCGACTCGGGCACGCCGGCTACACCAGCGCCCGGCCGTCGTGGGTGGCGAGGTGGCGGGCCACCTCGTGGGCGTCGGCGCGACGGATCTCCTCGGGCACCGGCGGCAGGATCTCGTCCCACTCGACCGCCAGCGAGCCGATGATCTGGGCGAACCGCTCGGGTCGGGCGATGAACCAGTCGTGCATGTGCTCGGCGCCGTCGCCGATGCGCATCACGTGAACGCGCCCGATGTGGGGGAGCGCCTCCATGATCCGGCAGAGCGTCACCTCGAGCCGGCCGCACTCCGCGGCGAGGTCGTCGTCGAGCTCGGGGAAGTCGAGGTGCTCCTTGGTCTGCAGGAACAGCACCAGCGGCAGCGAGTGCGAGCCAAGCATCGAGACGAAGAAGTGGTCGTTCTCCCAGATCGTCCGGTCGCTGCCGTAGCTGCGGCACACCCGGCACGGGTCGGTGCCCTCGCGGGGCTCCTCGGCGTCGACCGGTGGCTGCAGCACCTTCGCCACGAGCGTCCCGTCGACGACCTCCCACGGGAACTGCCGCCAGTCGCTCATGTCGGGCAGCGGCAGACGACCGTCGGCGCCGGCCGCGGCGCTGATGCGGGCGTAGAACTCCTCGGGAGACTCGGGCACGTGTCCACCTTGCCAGCCTCAGCGGGCTCCGCGTACGCCGTTGAGCACAAGGTCGACGACGGCCCTCGCCTCCTTCTCCGTGAAGGGGCGGCGCGAGACCAGCAGCCGCTGGGCGGTGAGGCCGGCCAGCAGCTCCATCACGAGCTCGGCGTCCACGTCCGAGCGGACCTCACCGCGCTCGACTCCCCGCGTCAGGATCCGGGTGGTCTGCTCGCGACGGGCGCGCAGCTGCCGGCCGTACGCCTCGGCCAGGTCGGCGTTGTCCTCCTGGGCCGCGACGAGCGCGACCAGGAAGCCACGCCGCCGCTCGGGGGGCGACCACGCTCCGACGACGTCGAGCATGAGCGCGCTCAGGTCCTCCTCGACCGACCCGGTGTCGGCCACCGGCACCTCGGCGTAGACCTCCTCCATCAGCGCACCGAGCAGGTCGTCGACCGACCGGTAGCGCCGGTAGACCGACGACGTGGCGACGCCGGCCCGCTGCGCCACCTGCTCCAGCGAGAGGTCGCGGGCGTGGCCCTCGGCCAGCAGCGCCCACGCGGCCTCGTGGACGGACCGGTCCACGGCTCGGCTGCGCGGGCGGCCTGGACGATTTCCGCTCATGCAGTTAGCGTAATGAGATGAGCGGAACTTCTGCGGGACCGCGGCGCGGCCTGGCGTTCGTCGGGGGATTCGCCGGCGCCGTCGTCGTCGGCATCGTGCTGTGGCTGGTGCTGCGCGCGATCGGGGTCGCTCACGCGGGCGCCGTGGCGGGCGTGGTGGTGGTCGTGGCGGCGGTCGCCTTCCTGTTCTGGCTCGGTGCCCGCACGCGCACCTCGTAGGTCAGCCCTGCTCGGCCGGGCACCAGTACGTGGTGCGGCCACCGACCGTGGCGCGCGCCATCTCGGCGCCGCAGCGCGGGCAGTGCTCGCCCCGGCCACGATGGCCGATCACCTCGCCGGTGTGCACGCCGCCGTGGCGGATCGCGTGGCGGATCGCCTGGCGCAGCTGACGTCTGAGCTCGTCGAGCTCCTCGGTCGACAAGGAGCCGGCCGGACGGCGTGGGTCGAGCCTCGCCTGCCACAGCGTCTGGTCGGCCAGCAGGTTGCCGACCCCGGCGAGGGTGGCCTGGTCGAGCAGCCGGGCCTTGAGCGGCGCCGTTCCACGCCCGACGCGCTCGCGGAACTCCTCGCGGCCGATGTCGCCCGCGTCGGGTCCCAGCGCCTCGACGTCCGGGTCGAGCCGCACCCGGCCCAGCCGCCGCTTGTCGAGCAGGCGCAGCCGCCCGCCGTCGTCGAAGGTCAGCGAGAACCGGTACCACCCCTCCTTGCGGGCCGGTCCACGCTGCCGGTCGCCGCCCTCGTGAGCGTCGACGACGATGCGGCCGCTCATGCCGAGGTGGATGCCCAGGTCCGGGCCACCGTCGGAGGTGGGGCACCAGATCGACTTGCCCCGGCGGTGGGCGTCGAGCAGCGTCCGGCCCAGCAGCGCCTCACGGATCTCCCCGGGCTCGTGGGGACGGCACTCGTAGCGGTCGGTGTCGTCGACGTCGGCGATGGTGCGGCCCAGGGCCGCGTCGGCGATCACCTGTCGCGCGGACTCGACCTCGGGCAGCTCCGGCACGCCTCCTACCCTGCCTGCGCCAGCAAGCGGTCCAGCTTCGCCTCCAGCCGCCGGACGTCGGCCACGGTCGCCGAGCAGGCGTCCTCCTTGAGCTCCACCACCAGCGCGCCGCCGGGGTCGAGCGTGAGCTCGCGGACGTCGCCGATGCCGGTGGCGTTCTGGCGGCGCACGGCGGCCGAGACGTCGGCGCGGCGCAGGCCCTCGTGGCGCAGCGCCTTCTCGACGAAGGCGCCGTCGCGGGCCAGGACGGTCGGCGTGCCCTCGAAGAGGGCGTCGAACCTCGACGAGCGGCGCGCCAGCCGGTCGATCCCGGCGTTGACGACGATGAGCACGGCCGCCCCGAGCACCCCGCCGACCAGGGAGTTGTCGGGGCCGATGACGGCGTTCTGCACCACGTTGGAGAGCAGCAGCATCACCACCAGGTCGAAGCTGTTGAGCTGGGCCAGGTCGCGCTTGCCGGCCAGCCGCAGGATGACCGCGAGGGCGACGTAGACGGCGATGGTGCGGACGATCTTGTCCGGCACCGAGACGCCCATGTCGAGGATGTCGTTCCACATGGCTCCATGGTTGCCTGTCACGATGCGCCCGCGGCCGGACATGGGCGTGTCGTGAGGCAGGACGACGAGGCGCGCTTCCGCGAGGTCTACGCCGCCCACGTCGACCGCGTCCTGGCGTACGCGATGCGTCGCGTGCTGCACGCCGAGGACGCCGGCGACATCGTGGCGGAGACGTTCCTCGTCGCGTGGCGACGTCGTCGCGACCTGCCTGACGGGGAAGACGCCGTGCTCTGGCTCTTCGGTGTCGCCCGTCGCGTGCTGGCCAACCACCGCCGCACGCTCATGCGCCGCGAGCGGCTGGCTGCCCGCCTCGGCGGGCAGCTACGGGGGGCGCTCGCGGCGAGGGTCGCACCCGATCCGGCCGACGCGGTCGTGGCCGAGCGCACCGTGCGCGAGGCGATGGACCGGCTCGGCGACCTGGATCGCGAGGTGCTGCGCCTGCACGCGTGGGAGCAGCTGGAGCCGCGCGAGATCGCGGTCGCGCTCGACCTGGCGCCGGCCGCGGTCCGTACCCGGCTCAGCCGCGCGCGGGCCCGGCTGCGCCGCGAGCTCGGTGACGCCGCCGACCCGTCAGGACATGTCTCGGGTGTCACCACCATGTTCGTCCCCGAGGAGAACCGATGAACGACACCGAGCTCGACCGGGCGCTCGCCGCCAGTGACCCGTACCCGGACGGCGTCCCGCTCGACCCGCGGCTCGAGGCCGCCCAGCGACAGCTCCTCGAGGAGATCGTCCACGGCCCGGCCGCGCGCCGGCCGCCCCTCCAGCGGACGGTGGTGCTGCTGGCCGGCGTGGCCGCGGTCGTCGTGCTGCTGGTCGTCGTGTCCACCGTCGTCGGACGGCGGGCGAGCGCCCCCGCCCCGGCACCCGCCGCCTCCACGACCCCCAGCGCGACCACCAGCACGACCACCAGCACGACCAGCAGCACGACCAGCAGCGCAACGCCGAGCGCCAGCTCCACCGCCGTCGCGACGTACAGCGCCGACAACCTCGCGCTGGCTGCCTCCGGCCCGCGGCTGGTGCTCGACGCTCCCGGCTGGAGCGTCACCCACCTGGCCATGGACGACCGCACCGGCGAGATGGGGTTCGGCTCCGGCACGCGCACGCTGGAGGTGGACTGGTACCCGGCCTCCTCCTACGCGGGCTACCGCGACGACCGCGCCCGGGTCAGCGCGGTGCGGCCCCTGCGGATGCTGGGTGTCGAGGGCCGGATGGTCACCTACGAGCGCGGCGACTACGCCGTGATGCTGCCGCCGGCACGGGGCATCTTCGTCGAGATCCGCAGCCAGGGACTGCCCGGCCTGGCCGGCTACCGGGCGCTGGTCGCCCAGCTGCGGCAGGTCGACGCCCGCACCTGGCTGGCCTCCCTGCCCAGCACGGTCGTCGTGCCCGATGCCACCACCACGACCGACCTGCTCGCCGGGATCCCGCTCCCGCCCGGGTTCGACCGCGACGTGCTGAGCGCCACCGGCCCGCAGGACTCCTACCAGTACGGCGTGAAGATCACCGGGGCCGTCGCCTGCGGCTGGCTGCGGAGCTGGACCGACGGCGACGCCGCCGCGCGGCAGCGTGCGGTCCAGGCGCTCTCCACCAGCCACGACTGGGCGATCTTGAAGCAGATGAGCGCCAGCGGCGACTTCCCCGCGGTCGTCTGGCAGTACGCCGACGACCTCGCCGCCGGCCGGGCGCCGACCGGCTTCGAGGGCGCACTGGGCTGCGCGCACTAATGTCGAGTCTCACAGTCGACTAAGATCGGACCATGCCGGTCAGCGCCCTGCCCCTCCCCAGCTACGACGACATGAGCGTCGTCGTGCCCGCGCCGGCGGCGGGACCGGGCAACTGGGCCGGCGCGGCGTCGGCGGTCCTGGTCGACGGCGTGTTCTGGCTGACCTGGCGCGACCGCCGCCCGCTCACCGACGGTCGCGGCGTCACCGTCCGGGTCGCCCGCTCCGAGGACGGCGAGCACTTCGAGACCGTCACCGAGGTGCACCGCCGCGACTTCGCCGCCGAGTCCTTCGAGCGGCCCGTGCTGGTGCCCGTACCCGGCGTCGGCTGGCGGCTCTACCTCTCGTGCGCCACTCCGGCGTCCAAGCACTGGTGGGTCGACACGCTCACCGCTCAGACGCCCGAGCAGCTCGCCTCGGGCGAGCGCTGGATCACCCTGCCCGGCGATGCCGAGACCGCCGTCAAGGATCCGGTGGTGCGGCAGCTGGGCGACGGCACGTGGGAGATGTGGCTGTGCTGCCACCCGCTCGACGTCGCCGGGCACGAGGACCGAATGACCACCCGCCGGCTCACCAGCCCCGACGGCCTGGAGTGGACCGACCGCGGAGAAGTGCTCGCCGGACGCCCGGGGGAGTGGGACGAGCGGGGGGCCCGGGTGACCACGGTGCTGCCCGGGGAGTCGCTCACCGTGCTCTACGACGGCCGCCGCGACGCCGCCTCGAACTGGTACGAGACCACCGGCGTCGCCCGCTGGGACGGCACCCGGCTCGTGCCCGACGACGCCCTGCCGCCGCTGCGCTCGCCGTACTCCGACGGCGCGCTGCGCTACGCCAGCGCCGTCGTGCTGCCCGACGGCCGCACCCGCTTCTACGTCGAGGCCGCCCGCCCCGACGGGGCCCACGACCTGCTGACCTGCGTGCGCTGAGCGCCTACGTGGCGCCGGCGGCCTTGGCGCGCTGTGCGAACGATCCCTTGGCCTCCTCGGAGAGCCAGTCGGAGTAGTCCTCGCCGGTGATCGTCGAGAGCAGCGCGACGTCGTCGGCGAAGCACGGGACCAGCCGAGCGCGCTCACCGGGGGTGAGCATCGGGCGGTGGGCGTCGTCGGAGCTGCGCAGCTGCTGGATCACCGGCACGCTGACCCGGCGCCAGACCTGTGGCGGCACGAACTGGCCCGCCCACGCCCCCGCTCGGACCGCCGGGCCGAACACCCGCGGGCGCCAGCCGGGCTCCACGAACGGCTTGGAGTTGTCGCGCGGCACGGAGCCCACCTGCCCCTCGGCGATGCCGAGGAAGCGCGCCACGCGGTCGAAGGTGGCGGGCGGGTCGTCGACGATGTCGCGGTAGCGCACCACCAGGACCTGCGCGGGGTCGACGTAGCGGTGGAGGTGGGCGAGCTGCTCGCCGTAGAGCCCCAGCTCGCGGTAGCGCCAGAACGGAGCCCACCCGGCGGCCACCCGCTCGTCCTGCAGCGCGAACGCCGTCATGAAGTCGGCCTCGGGCTCCAAGCCGTCGGACCACAGGTGCATCCAGTTGCTGTAGGCCCGGTCGACCGGGTCGCGCACCACCGCGATCACCTTGACGTCGGGCAGCTGCTCGCCGATGCGACGGTGCGCGCCGCGGCTCCACAGGTAGAACGGCGTGCTCTCGCCGCGGACCGCGTCGGCCGGCGCGGGCTCGAAGAGCCGGCTGTACTCCTGGCGGCGCCAGGTCCACTCCTGCTGGGAGTGCGCGTCGCCCGGACCCCGCCAGGCCGGCGGCGGGGCGTCGTCGCAGAGCCAGTACTTCGGCTCCTTCGGGTCGCTGACGAAGACCTGCGGGTGCAGCGCGAGGGCCGCGTGGAGCGCGGTCGTGCCCGCCTTGGGGGCGCCGACGAGGAGGAAGTCGGGCTGCGGGGCGCGCATGCGGGTAAGACTACTGAATCGATCGAGAAACTGCATGGGGGTGCGCCAACCGCACACCTGCGCAGCCGGCGCGTCGATTCCCCGCGCATTCGTGCGCCGTCGTCGCACGTGCGCGGTAGGCGCACCCCGGTGGACGTTCTAGGCTCGTGCCGTGGCCGACCCGAACATCCCGCCGGCACCGAGCATCCCGGGCACCGAGCACGTGCACTCCGGCAAGGTGCGCGACCTCTACCGCTTCACCGACGGCGACTACGCCGGCCGGCTGCTGATGGTGGCCAGCGACCGGATCAGCGCCTTCGACTACGTGCTCGAGACCACGATCCCCGACAAGGGCGCGATCTTGACCCGGATGTCGCTGTGGTGGTTCGAGCGGCTGCGCGACGTCGTGGCCAACCACGTCGTGTCCACCGACGTCCCCGCTGCCGTCGCCGGGCGGGCCGTGGTCTGCGAGCAGCTGGCCATGTACCCGGTGGAGTGCGTCGCGCGCGGCTACCTCAGCGGCTCCGGTCTGCGCGAGTACGAGGTGTCGGGCGAGGTGTGCGGGATCGCGCTGCCCGACGGTCTCAGCGACGGCAGCCGGCTGCCCGAGGCGATCTTCACCCCGACCACCAAGGGCGAGGTGGGCGAGCACGACGAGGCGATGACCTACGACGCGGTCGCGCGCGAGGTCGGGCCGGCCGCGGCCGAGGAGCTGCGCGACCTCACCCTGCGCGTCTACACGACCGCCGCCGACATGGCCCGCGAGCGCGGCATCCTGCTGGCCGACACCAAGTTCGAGTTCGGCCGCCGCGACGACGGCCGCGTGGTGCTGGCCGACGAGGTCCTCACCCCCGACTCCAGCCGCTTCTGGGCGACCTCGGAGTGGGAGCCGGGCCGTCCGCAGCCCTCCTTCGACAAGGACATCGTCCGCGGCTGGCTCATGCGCGAGAGCGGCTGGGACCGCACCTCCGGCGACCGTCCGCCGGCGCTTCCCGACGAGGTCGTCGAGCGCACCCGGGCGCGCTACGTCGAGGCGTTCGAGCTGCTGACCGGCGAGTCCTGGTGAGGGTGGGGCCGTGAAGGGCGCCGCCGGCGGGACCGTCCGCTTCGCGGTACCGCGCGAGACGGCCTTCGACTACCTGGCCGACCCCGCCAACCGGGCGCAGTGGCAGGCCAGCCTGCGCCGGGTCGAGGACGTGGTGGGCGAGGTCGGCAACGGCCAGACCTGGACCGACGTCACCAAGCCGGGCCTGCGGCCACGGATGCGCACCAAGGCCTACGAGCCCTACGACTTCTGGGCCGAGCACGGCGAGTGGCGTGGGGTGCGTGCCTACCTGTCGCTCGAGCTGCTCGAGCACGACGGCGGCTGCGAGGTCGGCTTCCGCTTCGCGATCCACCTGCCGTACGTGCCCGCGGCGCTCAGCGTGGCGCTGACCAGGGCTTCCGTGCCCGCGGTCCGGGCCGACCTGCGGCGGGCCGCACAGATTCTCGCCGAGCGCTCGGGCCGCTGAGGAAACCGGTCTAGGATTCCGGCCCGTGGGCGGACGACCGGAGGCGACGCATCGCGCAGGCGCGCGGCGGCTGCTCGCCCCGCGCAGCTTCGGGCGCAGCGTGCGCTGGACCATCGGCGTCGTCGTCGTCCCCATGGTCGTGCTCGGGATCGTGGCCGCGCTCTACGTGCGGTCCCAGGGGCTCTCGCTGGCCCGGTTCGCGGTCGTGCCGAGCACGCTGATGGTGATCGCGGTGGCCTCCGGGCTGCTGCTGGTCGCCTGGCTGACGGTGCTGCTGGCCACGTACATGCGCACCCGGCCGCTGCGGCCCACCCGCCCGCAGCGCTTCATCGGCGCCGCGATGACGATGGTGCTCGGCGTGCTGGTCACCGCCCCCCTGGCCACCACCTCCTACTACTCGATGGTGCAGCGCCAGACCATCAACGCCGTCGTCACCAACGAGCACACCGCCACCACCCCGACGATCCGCGCCACCAAGAAGAGCCGCTGGGGCAACAAGAAGCGGGTCAACGTGCTGCTCCTCGGCGGTGACGGCGGGGTGGGGCGCACCGGCATCCGCACCGACTCCGTCGAGCTGGTCAGCATCGACACCCGCACCGGGCGGACGGTGATGTTCGGGCTGCCGCGCAACCTGCGCAACGTCCCGTTCCCGAAGGACAGCCCGCTCCACGCGAAGTACCCCGACGGGTTCATCGAGGGCTCCTCGCCGGGGGAGTCGATGCTCAACGCCATCTACCGCAACGTGCCGGCGTACAACCCCGGCATCCTCGGCAAGAGCGACAACGAGGGCGCCGACGCGGTCAAGGAGGCGGTGGAGGGCGCCCTGGGCATCCCGGTCGACTACTACGTGCTGGTCAACCTGCACGGCTTCCAGCAGATCGTCGACGCCATCGGCGGCATCACCGTCAACGTCAACTACCCGGTGCCGATCAACGGCAACGACGACAAGAACATCCCGCCGACCGGCTACATCGAGCCCGGCGCCAACCAGCACCTCGACGGTTTCCACGCGCTGTGGTTCACCCGCGGGCGCTACGGGCTGAGCGACTACCTGCGCATGGACCGGCAGCGATGCGCCATCCAGGCCATCGTCGACGAGGCGTCACCGGCCCGGTTGCTCGAGCGCTACACCCGGCTGGCGCACGCCGCGCAGAAGATCATGCGGACCGACATCCCGCAGCGGCTGCTGCCGGCGTTCGTCGAGCTCGCGTTGAAGATGAAGCAGCAGCCGCTGCGCTCGGTGGTGTTCAGCCGCTCGGCGCAGTTCGACCCCAACGACCCCGACTTCAGCGTCGTGCACCAGGCGGTCTACAAGGCGCTCTACCCGCGGCTGTGGGCCAAGCACCACCCGCAGGTCGCGGCCAGCTCGACGCCGAGCTCGACGCCGTCCGCCTCGCCGTCGGCCGGTGCCACGTCGACTCCCACCGACTCCACCGCCGCCACGAGCACCACCGACGACTGCGGCTACCACCCCGAGACCGACGCCCAGGCCGACAGCAGCATCGAATGAGCTCCCTCTAGGATCGGCGTCATGGTGCGAGTGGTCGTCGACGTGATGCCCAAGCCGGAGATCCTCGACCCCCAGGGCAAGGCCGTCCACGGTGCGCTCCCGCGGCTCGGCTTCAGCGGTGTCGTCGACGTCCGCCAGGGCAAGCGGTTCGAGCTCGAGCTGGAGGGCGAGGCCACCGAGGACCGGCTGGCCGAGGTCCACCAGATGGCCGAGACGCTGCTGTCGAACCCGGTCATCGAGAACTACGCCGTGACGGTCGTCGAGTGAGGATCGGCGTCGTCACCTTCCCGGGCTCGCTCGACGACGTCGACGCCGCCCGGGCCGTGCGGCTGGCCGGCGGCGAGGCGGTGGCGCTGTGGCACGGCGAGGCCGACCTGCACGGCGTCGACGCCGTGGTGCTGCCCGGCGGCTTCTCCTACGGCGACTACCTGCGCTGCGGTGCGATCAGCCGGTTCTCGCCGGTGATGGAGCAGGTCGTCGAGCAGGCGGCCGGCGGTATGCCGGTGCTCGGCATCTGCAACGGCTTCCAGATCCTGTGCGAGTCGCACCTGCTCCCGGGTGCGCTGATCCGCAACGAGCGGCGCCGCTTCGGCTGCCTGGACCAGCGGGTGCGCATCGAGAGCACGCGGACCGCCTGGACCTCTCGTTACGTCGCCGGCGAGGAGGTCACGATCGTGCTCAAGAACGGTGAGGGCTGCTACGTCGCCGACGCCGAGACCCTCGACCGCCTCGAAGGAGAGGGCCGGGTCGTGGCCCGCTACGTGGCCGGCAACCCGAACGGCTCGCTGCGCGACATCGCCGGCGTCAGCAACGAGCGCGGCAACGTCGTCGGCCTCATGCCCCACCCCGAGCACGCCGTGGACGACCTCTGCGGCCCGGGCACCGACGGCCTCGGGTTCTTCACCTCGGTGCTGCGCTCGCTGGTGTCCTGAGTCTTCATCGAACCGGCTTATCGGGCGCGCGGGAGCAAACCGCCCCGTGCTGCCCGGTTCGCCCAGGTGTGGTGGACGGTTTCCCCGCCCAGGCGGGGAAACCGTCCACCGGCTCAGTACTTCCCGGCGTTGAGCTTGCGCCACAGCTTCTTGTTCACGATCCCGGTGGCCTTGAGCCCCACCGCGCGCTGGTAGGACCGGATCGCGCTCTGGGTCGACTTGCCGTTGCGGCCGGTGATGAGCGGCTTGGCCGCCTTGCTGGCGACGATGGCGCGCTGGACCTGCTTGAGCGCGTCGCTGTGCCAGCGCTTGCCGATGTAGGGCTGCGACTGGCCCTTGGCCAGCAGCGAGATCCACTGGGCGCGGCCCCAGGTCGTCCCGGCGGGGAACCGGTAGCGCGCCCGGTAGGCCTTGACGGCGGCGATGGTGGTGGCGTCGTAGCTGCCGGTGACCGGCGCGGAGTAGAGGCCCTGCTGGGTCAGCAGGCACTGCAGCACGCGGGTCGAGATCGGCTTGGAGTGCGAGGGGGTCAGCGTCTGGTAGTTCTTCAGCGTCGGGTTGACGCCGGCGCACACCTGCGCGGAGTTCAGCACCGTCGTGACGGGGCCGAGGTCCATCCAGTTGCTGTCGATGTTGATGGTGACTCCGCCGTAGGTGGCGTTGTGACCGCCCTTGTACTGGTGGATCCGCTGCCGGTTGCCCCACACCGTGTCGGGGATGTAGTCGCTGTGCGTGTTCGCGGCGTTGTTCCAGTCCGCGACCCAGATCTGGTCGGGGAAGGTGAAGGCGGTCGGGCGGGTCTGCAGGGCGTCGGAGAGCGCCTTGATGCCCGAGGCCGCGCTGGAGTAGACGCCCGAGGCGAACCCCTTGGCGTGCAGCTCCTGGGTCCAGCCCGAGAGGAACTGCAGGGCGGACTCGCGGCAGGCGACGTCCTTGATGTTGTAGGCCTCGAGGTCGTACCACATGGTGCTAGCCGCCGAGATGCCCAGCGCGGTCGCCGCGGCCACGGTCTTGTCGGCCTCGGCCTTGCCTTGGGCCAGGGCGGCGGCGTAGTTGCTGGCGGTCGCCTCGTTGATGCGGACCTGGTTGGAGTAGCGGGTGGCGCACCCGGCCTGCGGGCCGACCGTCAGCGGCAGCAGCCGCCAGCCGGTGGCCTGGGTGTGGGCGACCCAGTCGGGGGTCAGGTTGGCCTGCGTCTTGCACGCACGGGAGTCGCCGGAGATGTAGATGCCGGCGCCGCGGTAGGGCGACTTCGCCATCCAGGTGTCCATCGCTGCGGCCGACGGCGCGTTGCACTGGTCGAAGGCGTAGCCGGTGATGTCGCCGGGCGTCACCGGGTTCGCGGCCTGGGCGGGTACGGCCGCGACCAGCGACGTCGAGGTGGCGACGAGCACGGCGAGGCCGGCGAGGACGCGAGCGGGCAAGCGGGGGCTCATGGGGAAGAGGTCTCCGGGTGCAAAATCGGGCGAAAGGTTCGTCTGGCCCCACGAGGAAACCACACCAGTCACACGAGTAACAGACGAGTGGTCTAACTACATTCTTGTAATTCACCGCCGCCCGCCGGACGGCGAGATCGGGGACCGGGTTCGGATGCTCGTTCCCGGTCCCATGCACCGCCGCCCGCGCGGTCGGCTCGGTCGACCGGATAGCGTTCCCCGCGTGACCTCCGGCCTGGACACCGTCGCCGTCGCCACGCAGGACCCCGAGCGCGAGCAGCCCTGGGCCGAGCTCGGGCTCAAGGCCGAGGAGTACCAGCGGATCCGCGAGATCCTCGGGCGCCGCCCGACCTCGGCCGAGCTGGCCATGTACTCGGTCATGTGGAGCGAGCACTGCTCCTACAAGTCCTCCAAGGTGCACCTCAAGCAGTTCGGCGAGCTGCCGCAGGAGACGCCGGTGGGCAAGATGCTGGCCGGGATCGGCGAGAACGCCGGCGTCATCGACATCGGCCAGGGCTATGCGGTCACCTTCAAGGTCGAGTCGCACAACCACCCCAGCTACGTCGAGCCCTACCAGGGGGCGGCCACCGGCGTCGGCGGCATCGTCCGCGACATCCTCGCCATGGGCGCTCGCCCGGTGGCGGTGATGGACCCGCTCCGGTTCGGCCCGCTCGACGCGCCCGACACCCACCGCGTGCTGCCCGGGATCGTCGCCGGCGTCGGCGGCTACGGCAACTGCCTGGGCCTGCCCAACATCGGCGGCGAGGCGGTCTTCGACCCCACCTACCTGGGCAACCCGCTGGTCAACGCGCTGTGCGTCGGCGTGCTGCGCCACGAGGACCTGCACCTGGCCAAGGCCTCCGGCGTCGGCAACCAGGTGATCCTCTACGGCGCCCGCACCGGTGGCGACGGCATCGGCGGCGTCAGCGTGCTGGCCAGCGAGACCTTCACGGAGTCGGCGGGCGGGGGGACGGGTCCGGCGAAGCGGCCCAGCGTGCAGGTGGGCGACCCCTTCATGGAGAAGCTGCTCATCGAGTGCACGCTCGAGCTGTTCGCCGCCGGCCTGGTCGCCGGCATCCAGGACCTCGGCGGCGCCGGGCTCTCCTGCGCGACCTCGGAGCTGGCCAGCGCCGGCGACGGCGGCATGCACGTCGACCTGGACCTCGTGCCGCTGCGCGACTCCAGTCTCTCGCCCGAGGAGATCCTCATGAGCGAGAGCCAGGAGCGGATGATGGCGGTCGTCGAGCCCGGCGACGTCGAGGCGTTCTTGGCCATCTGCGCCAAGTGGGAGGTCGACGCCACCGTCGTCGGCGAGGTCACCGACGGCGACCACCTCCAGGTCGACTGGCACGGCGAGCGGGTGGTCGACGTGCCGCCGCGCTCGGTGGCCCACGACGGCCCGACCTACGAGCGACCGTTCGCCCGGCCCCAGAGCCAGGACACGCTGCAGGCCGACGCCGCCGAGGCGCTGCCGAGGCCCGACACCGGCGAGGAGCTGCGCGCGACCCTGCTGCAGCTGCTGGGCAGCCCCAACCTGTGCGACAAGTCCTGGATCACCGACCAGTACGACCGCTACGTGCAGGGCAACACGGTGCTGGCCCAGCCGCACGACTCCGGCCTGGTGCGCGTCGACGAGCACACCGGCCTCGGCGTCGCCGTCAGCACCGACTGCAACGGCCGCTACGCCCGCCTCGACCCGTACGCCGGCGCCCAGCTCGCGCTCGCCGAGTCCTACCGCAACGTCGCCACCAGCGGTGCGCGTCCGCTCGCCGTGAGCGACTGCCTCAACTTCGGCTCGCCCGAGGACCCTGCCGTGATGTGGCAGTTCGCCGAGGCCTGCCGCGGCCTCAAGGACGCGTGCCTCGAGCTCGGCGTGCCCGTCACCGGCGGCAACGTCAGCCTCTACAACCAGACCGGCGAGACCGCGATCCTCCCCACCCCGGTGGTCGCGGTGCTCGGCGTGATCGACGACGTCACCTGGCGCGTGCGCTCGGGGTTCGTCGAGCCCGGCGAGACCGTCGTGCTGCTCGGCGAGACCCGCGAGGAGCTCTCCGGCAGCGAGTGGGCCCACGTCGTCCACGACCACCTCGGCGGCCGCCCGCCCGTCGTCGACCTGCCCGCCGAGCAGGCGCTGGCCGGTCTCCTGGCCGACGCCGTCCGCGACGGCCTGCTCACCTCGGCGCACGACCTCTCCGAGGGTGGCCTGGCGCAGGCGCTGGCCGAGTCGGTCATCCGCCACGGCGTCGGCGCCGCGGTCACCCTGACCGACGACGACCCCTTCGTCAGCCTGTTCTCCGAGTCCTCCGCCCGAGCCCTGGTGACCCTTGCGCCGCAGCAGCTGCCGGCCTTCCTCGAGGCCGCCCGCACCGCCGGCGTCCCGGCCACCGAGCTGGGCACCACCATCGGCGACACCCTCGAGGTCAGCGGCTGGTTCTCCATCGGCGTCGAGGAGCTGCAGGCGACCTGGAGCGCGACGTTGCCGGCCGCGCTGGGCTGAGCGGGTTCCCCACGACTCCCCGCTCGTGCGGGGAACTCCCAGATCCCTTACCCAAGATCCGTTACCCAGACCCGCGGCCCGGCCCCGGCTGGCACGCCGGGCACCACCACGTCCGCCGGTTGTCGGGGTCGTTGGCGATCTCGGGCACCATCTGCACCGGGGTGCCGCAGCGCCGGCACGGACGCCGGTAGCGCCCGGCGACCCAGTGGTCCTCGCCGCGGCGACCGCGGCCGGTGGTGACCTGGTAGGCGCCCGGCACCCGCGCCGAGTGCCGCAGTGCCCGGGCAGCGGTGCGCACCACACCGGCGAGGTCCACCTCGGCCACCGGCGTCCACGGGCTGCGGCCGGCGATGAAGCACAGCTCGTTGGCCCATAGGTTCCCGAGCCCCGCCATGAGTCGCTGGTCGAGCAGCGCCGAGACCAGCGGGCGGGCCGGGTCGGCGCCGAGGCGGCGCACCGCCTCCTCGGGGTCCCAGTCCTCGCGCAGCGGGTCGGGGCCGAGGTGGCCCACCACCGACGCCTCCTGCGAGGTCGCCACCAGCTCCACCACCGGCAGCAGGATCCCGTACGCCGTCGGGCCGCCGGCGGTGGCGAGCACGACCCGGACGTCGCCCATCAGCCGCGCCGGCAGCCGGCGCCCGGGGCGCGTCACCGTCCACGAGCCGTCCATGCGCAGGTGGGTGTGCAGGGTGAGGTCGCCGCTGAGCCGGGTCAGCAGGTGCTTGCCGTGGGTGGCGTTTGCCTCCACCGTGCGGCCGGTCAGGTCGCTGGTGGCCAGCCGCGGCACCCGCAGGTCGGCCCGCTCCAGGCGTCGGCCGAGCAGCGCGTCGTCGAGACGACGCGCGACCTTCCAGACGCTGTCTCCCTCCGGCACGGGTCCAGCCTGCCTGTCGGCTGGGGGCAGTCCGGCCGGTGGTCCAATAGCGACGTGCCCCGCCAGCTCACCCCCGCACCCGAGGACCAGGTCCAGGAGGCGCTGAACCGGTTCGACGCCGGGGGTCGCGAGCGCGAGGACCTGCGGCTGCTGGTCAAGCACCTCCTCGCGCTGCTGCAGCGTCGCGCCCCCGGGGCCTCGGTGGAGGTACGGGTGCCGCCCTACGCCGCGGTGCAGGTGGTGCCCGGCGTCCGCCACACCCGCGGCACCCCGCCGGCGGTGGTCGAGACCGACGCCGAGACCTGGGTCGCGGTGGCCACCGGTCGGCTCAGCTGGTCCGAGGTCGTCGCCGCCGGGCGGGTGCGCGCGTCGGGCGAGCGCACCGACCTGAGCCCCTACCTGCCGCTGCCGACCGGTCCGTAGACCGCAGCCGGCCGGCCGGTGCTCAGCGCCCAGTAGCGGTCGCCGTAGGACCAGTGCCACCACTCGGTCGGGTAGTTGACCAGCCCGGCCGACTGCAGCGCGAGCGCCAGCGTCTCCCGGTTCTGGCGCGCCGTGCCGCCGACGTTCTCGGCGGCGAAGTAGCAGGCGCCCTCGCTCTCCTCGGGCGTGGCGTCGATGGGCGTGCCCAGGTCGAGCGGCTGGCCGAGGTGGTCGGCCAGCGTCAGGTCCACGGCCGCACCGCTGACGTGGGGCGCCACCGCCGGCGGGGAGATGAACCGGCTGGCCAGCATCACGCTCGACTCCTGCGAGAGCGACGGGTCGGCCGCCAGCAGGCCACGGCGGTACCGCTCGAAGTACTGCTCCTGCAGGGCCGCCGGCCGGAACCCCTCCCGCACCAGCAGCCGCAGGTCCTCGCCGAGCGCGAGGTCGGCCACGCGCAGCCGACGGGCCAGACCGACCCGCAGCCACGCCCCTGCCTCGTCGGCGCCGTCGTAGGCGATGCCGCCCAGGCGCACGTCCACCATCTTGTCGCCGTTGTCGACCACGGGGATCGCGCTCACGCGCTCGTCGGCCATCAGCACGACCGGGTCGGCCACGCCGCTCACGCTACCCAGCGTCGACGCGATGGCGGTGCTGCACCACCAGCGCGGCGGCCACGACCACGATCGCCGACACCACCGACAGCCCGATCGCCTGCTGCTGGTCGTGGTCGAAGGCCATGAGCACCAGCACGACGACGATGAACGCGATGACGACGCCGGTGAGGTAGGGGAACGCCCACATGCGTACGGCGACCTCCTCGCCCTCGGCGCGCATCCGACGGCCCAGCACCAGCTGGCTGACGGCGATGGTGAGGTAGACGAACAGCGCGACGGCACCGCTGGTGGCCAGCAGGTAGGTGAAGATCTTGTCCGGCAGCACGTAGTTGCCGAGCACGGCCAGGAAGCCGACCACCATCGAGGCGAGCACCGCCACCCACGGCACGCCGTTGCCGGTCAGCCGCCGGACGGCCTGCGGCGCGTCGTGGCGCTTGCCCAGCGAGAACAGCATCCGCGAGGCGGTGTAGAGCGCGGAGTTCAGGCAGGAGGCCACGGCGGTGAGGATGACGACGTCCATCAACGGTCCCGAGCCCGGGATGCCGATGGCCTGCAGCACCGTCTGGTAGCTGCCGTCGGGCAGCCGGTCGTAGGGCACGAGAGCGACCACGACCAGGATCGAACCGAGGTAGAAGATCGAGATCCGCCAGATGATGGAGTTGACCGCCTTGCGGATGCCCTTCTCCGGGTCGGGGGACTCCGCCGCGGCGATGGTGACGATCTCGGTGCCCATGAAGGAGAACATCGTCACCAGCATCCCGGCGATCACCGCCCCGAACCCGTGGGGCATGAAGCCGTCGGGCTGCCACAGGTGCCGCACGCCGCTGACGTCGGAGCCTGGGAAGACGCCGAGGATGGCGGCGACGCCGATGAGGATGAAGGCGACGATCGCCACGACCTTGATGAGGGCGAACCAGAACTCGAACTCGCCGTAGTTGCCCACGCTGACCAGGTTGGTGACGGTCAGCAGCACCGTCACCGCGAGCGCCCAGGTCCACTGCGGCGCCCCGATCCAGTCGTGCAGGATCGTGGCCGCGGCCGTCGCCTCCACCGGGATGACCAGCACCCAGAACCACCAGTACAGCCAGCCGACGGTGAAGCCGGCCCAGCGCCCCAGCGCCCGCTCGGCGTAGACGGAGAACGAGCCGGTGTCGGGGTTCGCGGTGGCCATCTCGCCGAGCATCCGCATCACCATCACCACCAGCGTCCCGGCCAGGAGGTAGGAGATCAGCACCGCCGGACCGGCCTTCTCGATCGCGGTGGCCGAGCCGACGAACAACCCGGCGCCGATCACCCCGGCGATCGAGATCATCGTGATGTGACGCGGCTTGAGCGAGTCGCCGAGCGCGGGCGCCGCTGCTTCGGCCTCGCTGTCGGTCGGGGTGTCGGTAGCCATCGCGCGACCGTACTCCGCCCGGTCCTAGGGTGGACATCATGGACACCGAGGTTCAGATCCGCGACCGCGTACGCGAGCTGCTGCCCGCCCTCCGCTCCGACCTGGAGGACCTGGTGCGGATCGAGTCCGTCAGCGCCGACCCGGCGCGCGCCGGGGAGGTCGAGCGCAGCGCCGAGGCGGTCCGCGACCTGTTCGCGGCCGAGGGGTTCGACGCCACCATCGCCCGCATCGGCGAGTCCGGGCCGCCGGCGGTCATCGCCCGCAAGGCCGGCCCCGAGGGGGCCCCGACGGTGCTGCTCTACGCCCACCACGACGTCCAGCCCGAGAACGACCACGCCGACTGGGACTCCCCGCCCTTCGAGCCCACCGAGCGGGGCGATCGTCTCTACGGCCGCGGCGCCGCCGACGACAAGGCCGGCGTCATCACGCACCTGGCGGCCGCGCGCGTCCTCGGCGACGACCTGCCGGTCAACCTGGTCGTCTTCATCGAGGGCGAGGAGGAGGTGGGCTCCGAGACCCTGGTCGAGCTGCTGCGCGAGCACCGCGACGAGCTGGCCGCGGACGTCATCGTCATCGCCGACTCCGGCAACTGGGACATCGGCGTCCCGGCGCTCACCACCAGCCTGCGCGGGCTGGTCCGCGTCGACGTCGAGGTGCGCACCCTCGACCACGCCGTGCACTCGGGGATGTGGGGCGGCCTCGCGCCCGATGCGCTCATGGCCCTGGTGCGGTTGCTCGACTCGCTCTACGACGAGGCCGGCGGGCTGGCCGTCGAGGGCCTGGTCGCCGGACCGGCGGCCGACGTCGACTACCCCGAGGAGCGGCTGCGCGCCGAGTCCGGGGCCCTGGAGGGGCTGCAGTGGGTCGGCCACGGCTCCGCGGTCGAGCGGCTGTGGACCCAGCCCGCGCTCACCATCACCGGCCTGGACGCGCCGAAGGTCGCCGGAGCCAGCAACACGCTCGTGCCGGCCGCCCGCGCACGGCTCTCGCTGCGCGTGGCACCCGGCGACACGACCGACAACGCGCTGGCCTGCCTGCGTCGCCACCTCGAGACCCATGTGCCGTGGGGCGCGCACCTCGACGTCACCGTCGTCGACACCGGCGAGGCCACCCGGATCGAGGCCACCGGCCCCGCCTACGACGTCGCCCGCGGCGCCTTCCGCGACGCCTGGGACGGCACCGACCCGGTCGACATGGGCGTGGGCGGTTCCATCCCGTTCATCGCCGAGTTCTTGGAGACCTTCCCCCAAGCCAGCGTGCTGGTGACCGGCGTCGAGGACCCCGACACCCGTGCCCACGGCGCCAACGAGGGCCTCCACCTACCCGAGTTCGAGAAGGTCCTGGTCGCCGAGGCCCTACTGCTCCAACGCCTCGGCGACGCGTAGTCCAGAACGTTCCTCGTGGTCCGAGGCGCTCTGGGCCATGAAGAACGTGCTGCACCACCCCACCGCGGGGGCGTCCAGCCCACGAACGCACCCCGTCGGGTCGCGCCCGGGCCGGGGCCCCGTGCGAACGGACCGTCGGGCGGCGAGGTCAGGGAAGCGGCATCTGGCCGATCCGGATCGCGTTGCCGAACGGGTCGCGGATGCCGAAGTCGCGTCCGTAGTCGCGCGTCTGCGGGGGGTCGGTGACCTCGACCCCCTGCGCGACGAGCTCCTGGTGCAGGCCGTCCACGTCGTCGGAGGTGAAGGCCAGCCAGCCACCACCGGCGCCTTTGCTGACCAGGCTGCGGACCTCCTCGGCGGTGCCGGGGTCGTGGGCGGGTGGGCCGGGCAGCTCGAGCAGGATCTCCTTGGTGTCCCCGGGAGCCATCACGGTCAGCCAGCGCATGAACCCGAGGTCGGCGTCGGTGCCGACCTCCAGGCCGAGGACGCCGCAGTAGAAGTCGAGTGCCTGAGGGTGGTCGAGGACGAAGATGGACGAGAGTCGGTTCGATGTGATCGGCATGGCCGTGACGCTAGGAGACGCGGGCCCCCTCCGGCTTCTCCGAAACTGACGCGTACGACGCCGGCCGCGTCCACGCCCGCGTCACGCAGCCGGGCGCCGGCGGCAGCGGCCCGCGGCGGCGGTAGGCGGTCGGGGTCTCACCGACCACCGCCCGGAACGTACGGGTGAACGTGCCCAGGCTCTCGAACCCGACGTCGAGGCAGACCTGTGTCACCGGCCGGTCGGTGGTGCGCAGCCAGAACATCGCCCGCTCCACGCGGCGCCGCTGGAGGTAGCGGTGCGGCGTCTCGGCGAACACGGACTTGAAGCTGCGGATGAGGTGCTCGGGCGACACGTGGACCAGACGGGCCAGCGTCGCGATGTCGAGCGGTTCGGCGTACCGCGTGTCGAGGGCGTCCCGCACCGTGAGCATCGCGCGGTTCAGTTGGGCCGATGGCACTCCCGGACCGTACGATGAATACGTGCCGGACAGCCATCGCCGTCGCGGAGACGGCCGCCTGACCCACGAGATCGACCCCCACGACCGCGGACCCCAGGACGCGTGCGGCGTCTTCGGCGTCTGGGCCCCCGGCGAGGACGTCGCCAAGCTGACCTACTACGGCATCTACGCGCTGCAGCACCGCGGCCAGGAGTCGGCCGGGATCGCGGTGAGCAACGGCCGCCAGATCCTGGTCTACAAGGACATGGGCCTGGTCTCCCAGGTCTTCGACGAGTCGACGCTGGAGGCGCTGAAGGGACACGTGGCCGTCGGCCACGCGCGCTACTCCACCACCGGCGCCAGCACCTGGCAGAACGCCCAGCCGACCTTCCGGCCCACCGCCGAGGGCTCCATCGCGCTGGGCCACAACGGCAACCTGACCAACACCTCCGACCTGCTGCGCATGGTCAAGCGGCTACCCAGCGGCACCGGGGAGCTCGACATCCACGCCCGCAAGCTCGAGCACTCCACCAACGACACCAGTCTGGTCACCGCGCTCCTGGCCCACCACCCCGACACCTCGCTGGAGGAGCGCGCCATCGAGGTGCTGCCGCAGCTGCGCGGCGCGTTCTCCTTCGTGTGGATGGACGAGACCACGCTCTACGCCGCCCGCGACCCCCAGGGCATCCGGCCGCTCGTGCTCGGCCGGCTCGAGCGCGGCTGGGTGGTCGCCTCGGAGACCGCGGCGCTGGACATCGTCGGCGCCTCCTACGTCCGCGAGGTGGAGCCCGGCGAGCTGGTCGCGGTCGACGAGGACGGGCTGCGCACCCGGCGCTTCGCGGAGGCCGCACCCAAGGGCTGCCTGTTCGAGTTCGTCTACCTCGCGCGGCCCGACACCCGCATCTCCAACCAGCGGGTGCACAGCGTCCGGGTGGAGATCGGCCGCAAGCTGGCCAGGGCCTTCCCGGCCGAGGCCGACCTGGTGATCCCGGTGCCGGAGTCGGGCACCCCGTCGGCCATCGGCTACGCCGAGGCCTCCGGCATCCCCTACGGCACCGGCCTGGTCAAGAACTCCTACGTCGGGCGCACCTTCATCCAGCCCAGCCAGACCATCCGCCAGCTCGGCATCCGGCTGAAGCTCAACCCGCTGCGCGACGTCATCGAGGGCAAGCGGCTGGTCGTCGTGGACGACTCCATCGTGCGCGGCAACACCCAGCGCGCGCTGATCCGGATGCTGCGTGAGGCGGGCGCCCGCGAGGTGCACGTGCGCATCTCCTCGCCGCCGGTGAAGTGGCCCTGCTTCTACGGCATCGACTTCGCCACCCGCGCCGAGCTGATCGCCAACGGCCTGTCCAACGACGAGATCTGCTCCTCGATAGGCGCCGACAGCCTGGGCTACATCGGCCTCGACGACCTGGTCGAGGCCACCACGGTGCCCGCCGACGACCTGTGCCGGGCCTGCTTCGACGGCGTCTACCCCGTCGCGCTGCCCGAGCCTGAACACCTGGGCAAGCACCTGCTGGAGAGCTTCCCCGAGCAGATGCCGGCGACCCTCGACGTCGACGGCCTCTCGGCCTCGCTGGCCGGTGCGGGCGCCGCGGACGCCCTCGAGCGACCGTGAGCACCACTGCGGCCGGCGGCGCCAGCTACGAGTCCGCCGGCGTCTCCATCGCCGCCGGCGACGCCGCCGTCGACCTGATGAAGGTTTGGGTCGAGAAGACCCGCCGCCCCGAGGTGCTCGGCGGCATCGGCGGCTTCGCCGGGCTCTTCGACGCCTCGGCGCTCAAGGCCTACGACCAGCCGGTGCTGGCCACCTCGGCCGACGGGGTCGGCACCAAGGTCGCGATCGCGCAGGCGCTGGACAAGCACGACACCATCGGCTTCGACCTGGTCGGCATGCTGGTCGACGACCTGGTCGTCTGCGGCGCCGAGCCGCTCTTCCTCACCGACTACATCGCCACCGGCCGGGTCGTCCCCGAGCGCATCGCGGCCATCGTCAAGGGCATCGCCGAGGCGTGCCTGGAGGCGGGGTGCGCGCTCATCGGCGGCGAGACCGCCGAGCACCCCGGGCTGCTGGGGGTCGACGAGTACGACGTGGCCGGCTCCACCACCGGCGTCGTCGAGGCGGGCTCGCTCCTGGGCCCCGGGCTGGTACGTCCCGGCGACGTCGTCGTGGCCATGGCCTCCTCGGGCCTGCACTCCAACGGCTACTCGCTGGTGCGCCACGTGCTGCTGGACCGGGGCGGCTTCGAGCTCGAGCAGCACGTCGAGGAGCTCGGTCGCAGTCTCGGCGAGGAGCTGCTCGAACCCACCCGGATCTACGCCAAGGCCTGCCTGGACCTGGCCCGCAACACCCGCACCCACGCCATGTCGCACATCACCGGTGGTGGTCTCGCCGCCAACCTCGAGCGGGTGCTGCCCGAGGCGGTGCGTGTCGTGCTCGACCGGTCCACCTGGGAGCTGCCGGCGGTCTTCGACCTGGTCCGCCGGGCCGGCGACGTCGCCGTCGACGACCTCGAGCGCACCTTGAACTGCGGCGTCGGCATGGTCGCGATCTGCCCCGACGCCGACTCCGAGGCCGTGCTCGCCACCCTGGCCGCCCACGGTGTCGACGCGTGGGTGGCCGGCGAGGTGCTGCCCGCCACCGCCGAGGAGGCCGGCACCGTCCGGCTCGTCGGCGAGCACCGCTGAGGCCCGGCCAACCGGCCGTCGGCCACCTCTGAGATCGCCGCGGGTGACGGGCCGAGCGCCCGAGTCCGTCGTTTCCGTCGAAGATCACGGGTGTCCACGCCGGGACCAGACGTGCAGAACCTGGGCCCGGGCAGGTATCTTTGGGGGCACGAAGAGACTGGACACCTGACCGGCGGGTTTCGGTTGTACAACCGGGGCGACGCCGGCCGATTCTGCGAGGGGGTCGGACCCTATGGGGCGCGGCCGTGCAAAGGCGAAGCAGACCAAGGTCGCCAGGGATCTGAAGTACCGCACTCACGAGACGGACTTCGGCGCCCTGGCTCGTGAGCTTCACGGGGGTGAGGATCATGCCGCCGACGTCGACTCCGAGGAGGAGCTCGACGGTCACGACGAGTGGTCCGACTATTCCCGTCGTTCCGACTGACCCCTCCACGGCGGGGACGGGGTGGCGCTAGCCGCCTCCTCGGCGGCTCAGCCCTGCCCCGGTCCAGATGCCGGTGCGGAGGCGGGTAGACCCGGTCCGTGCGCGATGCGCTGCTCGGCCAGTCGGTCGGCGGCGAGCGCGGGCGGGATCGACTCCTGCTCGGCGATGCGCAGCACCTCGCGGGTGGTGTCGTAGATCAGGGCGGCCCGCGAGCGAGCGCGGTCGAGGTCGAGGCCGTCGAGCTCGTCGGCGACCTGGATCAGTCCGCCGGCGTTGACGCAGTAGTCCGGGGCGTAGAGGATCCCGCGCTCGGCGAGCCGCTGCGCCACGCCGGCGTGGGCCAGCTGGTTGTTGGCGGCCCCGCACACCACCCGCGCCCGCAGCGCCGCCACGACGTCGTCGCTCAGAGCGCCCCCCATCGCGCACGGGGCGTAGACGTCGAGCTCGGCGGCCACCAGGGCCCGCTCGGAGTCGACCACCCCGACCTCGGGGTGCGCGGTGAGCAGGGCCTCGACGGCGGGCCGGTGGACGTCGGTGACGACCACCCGCGCGCCGTCCTCGATCAGCAGGTCGACCAGATGGCCGCCCACCTTGCCGACGCCGGCCACCCCGACGGTGCGCCCGGCCAGCGACGGCTCGCCCCACGCCGCCTCGGCCGCGGCCCGCATGCCGCAGTGGACCCCGTAGGCCGTGAGCACCGAGCTGTCGCCCGCCCGTCCGGTGACGAACCTGGTCTCACCGGCGATGACGTCCATGTCGGGCGAGGACGTCCCGACGTCGCAGGCGGTGATGTAGCGCCCGCCCAGCGACTCCACGAAGGCGCCGTAGTCGCGCAGCAGCGGCGCGGTCTTCGCCACCGGTGGATCGCCGAGGATCACCGCTTTGCCGCCCCCAAGGTCTAGACCGGCAAGCGCGGCCTTGTAGGTCATCCCGCGCGAGAGCGCGAGGGCGTCGCGGACCGCCTCGGCCTCGCCGCCGGGGTAGTCGAAGAAGCGGGTGCCACCCAGGGCCGGCCCGCGCGCGGTGGAGTGGATCGCGACGATCACCTGCAGCCCCGAGCGCCTCGATTGGGAGAACACGACCTGCTCGTGGTCCTCGAAAAGACCGAACAGGGTGGCATCGGTGTGATCGATGTGACGAATGGGGCGATTCGACTGCTCGTCGTGGCCGGACATGGTGGCGCCTCGATCCAGGTCGTCGTCGGGGGCCGGGTCGCGCGAGAGCGGACGCACGGCGCAGTGGTGACGATTCCCGGCGTGTACGCCTTCATCGCCCAGGTCTGGACAGTCTAGGAGCAGTCCGGACGGACTGCCCTGAGCGTTTGTCCGCAAATATCGTGAAGTTAGGGGTTTCCATCTCCGCCAGGGAGTGGCACACTCTAGGCAAGCCGAAGCGGTTGGGGAGCCGCCGAAGCCCGTTAACCGAAGCAACCACACCAAAGGGGGGCCGCATCATGGTTGTGCGTCCTGATGATTCAGAAACTCTGCTCACTCCGGCCGAGGTGGCCGCGCTCTTCCGGGTCGACCCGAAGACCGTGACCCGCTGGGCCAAGGCCGGCAAGCTGACGTCGATCCGCACGCTGGGTGGACACCGGCGCTACCTGGAGTCCGAGGTCAAGCAGCTGCTGGGTGGCGTCATCCCGCAGCAGCGCGACCGCCGTCAGGCCTGAAGGCCGACCACGGCTCAACGCCTCAGGGGCTCGGCACCGACGATGGTGCCGGGTCCCTGAGACGTTTCGGTCCGCGTGTCCAGCCCCGGGTGGGCCGGCCGCCGGCCATCAGCCGGCGCGCTCGCCGTCGAGGCGGACCGTGTCGGTGGCCAGCGGCACCACGACGTGCACCGCGTTGCGCTCGACGGCGAACTCGGCCGGCGTGAGCGCGGCGACCTCACCGTCGAGGTTGACCGGCAGCGGCGGGTCGGTGACGACCCGCACGCGGCGGGTGGTCACGTGCGCGACCTGCTCGTGCTCGACCAGCCGGCCGTCCTTGAGGCCACCCACGATCCGCAGGTGGTCGCGCAACCGGCCGCGCACGACCGCGTAGACGTCGAGCAGGTGGTCGTCGAGCGAGGCGGTCGGCGAGACCGCGTTGCCGCCGCCGTAGTGGCGGCCGTTGCCGACGGCCACCTGGAGCAGATCGGTGAGCTCGCGGGGCTCATGGTCGCCGTCGGGGAACTCCAGGCGTGCGGTGAACGGCTCGTGGTGGCGGTAGGCCGCCAGCGTGGCCACGGGGTAGGCCAGCGGCCCGAGCCGCTTCTTCAGCCCCGGGGTCAGCCGCTCGGTGACGCCCACCGACAGCCCGACCGAGGCCACGTTGAGGAAGGCCCGTCCGTCGACGCGCCCGAGGTCGACGTCGACCACCTTGCCCGCCACCAGCGTGTGGACCGCCGAGCCCAGGTCCGTAGGCAGCTGCAGCGTGCGGGCGAAGTCGTTGGCGGTGCCCAGCGGCAGGACGCCCAAGGTGACCGCGGTGCCGGCCACGTGGTCGGCGGCGCAGCTGATGGTGCCGTCGCCGCCGCCCACCACCAGCAGGTCGACCTGCTGGCCCACCCGCTCGGCGATGACGTCGGGCAGCCGGCGGGGGTCGCTCACCTCGTCGACGCTGAGGTCGGCGAAGGGGCTGTCGGCCAGCAGCCGGCGCACCTGCGCGGTGCTGGCGGCACCGCGGCGCGATCCGGCGTTGAGGACGACGGCGACCCGGCGGGCGTCGGAGGCGTGCAGCATGTCGCTCGACAGTAGCCAGTGGCACTGAGAGGCCGCTGAGCGAGCGCTGGTGCGCGACGGTGGGATCGCGTCCTCGCGGTCACCGCCGAGCAGGTGTCGTGGGCGTGTCAGGGTGCCACGTCGATGAGGACCTTGCCGACCGCGCCGTCCTCGACCGCCCGGTGCGCCTCGGCGGTCTGCTCCAAGGAGAAGTGAAGCAGCGGCAGCCCGTGCTCCTCGCCGACGCCGAAGCCGCCGTCGGCGATCGCGGCCACGACGTCGTCCATCCCGGCGCGCAGCGCGGCCGGCGGCACGGTGTAGAGGAAGACGAACTGGAACCGGGCGTTGGTCGCGAACGTCTCGCGGATCTTCAGCGGCACCTCGTCGCCGCCGTTGTTGGCGTAGATCGCGATGGTGCCGGCGGTGCGCAGCAGCTGCAGGTCCAGCGCGAGGTTCTGCGCCGGCGAGACCTCCACGACGACGTCGGCGCCGTCGGGCGCGACGCGACGGACCTCGGCGACGACGTCCTCGGTGCGGTAGTTCAGCACGTGGTGCGCGCCCGCGGCGGTGGCCAGCTCCGCCTTCTCGGGCCCGCTGACGGTGGTGATCACCGTGGCGCCGGCCCAGCGGGCGAGCTGGATGGCGGCGTTGCCCACGGCCCCCGCACCGCCGGCGACCAGCACGGTGCGGCCCGCCAGCGCGCCGGGGGAGAGCCGCTCGGGCCCACCCTCGGACGTCGTCAGCGCGCGATGGGCGGTCAGTGCGGGCACGCCGACGTCGGCGCCGACGTCGAAGCTCGCGCCCTCGGGCAGCACGAACACCCGCTCGGCGGGGACCACGGTCTGCTCCTGGGCGGTGCCGGTGGGCCGCTGGTAGGCGGCGAGGATGATGCCGACGCGGTCGCCGACGGTGAGGTCGACGCCCTCACCGACGGCGTCGACGACGCCGGCGCCGTCCTGGTTGGGCACGACCTCCTCGGCCGCCATCGAGCCGCTCAGCCCGGCCCGGATCTTCCAGTCGGTGGGGTTGACGCCGGAGCGGACCACCCGCACCCGGACCTCACCGGGCCCGGGCTCGCCCGGCTCGCGCTCGACCAGCTCCACGACGTCGGCGTCCCCGGTCTCTCGGTACACGGCTGCTCGCATGAGCCCCACGCTATGACGCGCCGCGCTGGTAGGGCGTGGTCGTGGTGACCTTGACCAGGCCGGACCGCTCGAGGATGGGGCGGGAGAACTGCGTGGAGTCGCTGTTGAGGAGCCGCTTGCCCAGGTCGAGGGCCGCCCGGGCGCGGGCCGCGGTCAGCGCCCGGTAGACGCCGCGGCCGCGCCACTGCGGAACGGTGACCCCGCCCCACAGACCGGCGAACTCGGTGCCGGGCACCGGCTCGATGCGGCCGGTGGAGACGATCTCCCCGTCGGCCTCGGCCACCCACAGCTGCGAGCCGCCGGCCAGGCTCCGCAGAACGCTGTCGGCCCGGTGGGTCGAGACCGGGTCGCCGAAGATCCGGTCGGCCACGGCGCTCGCGGCGCGGACGTCGCCCTCCTCGGTGACGGCGCGCAGCCTCACGCCGGCGGGCAGCTCGACCGCCTCGGTCAGGAGTCGGGCCTCCCCGACCATGACCGACTCCTGCTCCTCGGGGACGAACCCGTGCGCGAGCAGCGCGTCGTGCAGGCCGGGTGCGTCGTCGTGGCCGCGGGTCTTCCACTCCAGGTCGTTGACCGGCGGGTCGGCGAAGTGCTCGACGACCTCGCCCACCCACCCGGCGATGGTCGCCGCGTCGGCGCCGGCGAGGTCGCGGTAGCCCACGAAGCCTCGGCCGCTGCGGAAGCGGGCGAGGTACAGCGGTCCCAGCCGGGTCGTCGAGACGGCGTTCGGGATCTCCGCCGCCCCGCGCAGCTGCTCGTCGTAGGCGGCGAGATAGGCCGATCGCTGGTCCATGCGTCCATCTGTAACGCATGGGTCGACCGGGGCGCTCTAGGTGGCAGGACACGACCCCGCGAAGGAGCGAGGACATGAGAAATCTGTGGAGACTGGGCGGCGCCGCCGTCGCCCTGACCGCGGCCACGGCGGGCGCGCTGGTCAGCGCACCGGCGCACGCCGACGACCTGGCCGCGACGTCGATCTCGATCCGGAGCCTGCAGGCCACGGTGCAGCCCGGTGGCACCGACACCATCACCGGCGACCTCGCCGTGGCCGGCGGCTCGGGGGCCGGCCGCACGGTGAGCCTGGAGGCGCACACGCCCGGCACCTCCGGCTACGCGCCGGTGGGCACCAGCGTCGCGGGGACCAACGGCGGTGTCTCGCTGCAGGTGACGCCCGATGTGACCACCCTCTACCGCTGGCACTACGACGGCGCCACCGACGCGCGCCCGAGCAGCAGCGGCACCGTGCGGGTCGTGGTCAGCGAGAAGACCCACCACGCCCACCGCCTGGGCACCACGCTCTCGGTCCGCGCCACGAAGCGGGCCATCGGGCCCAACGGCACCGCCATCGTCCGCGGGCACCTGCGCTCGGGCCGCGTCGGGCTGCCGAACCGTCAGGTGCTGCTCCTGGGTCACCGGTCCGGGCAGAGCGGCTGGCACTTCGTCAACATCGCCCGCACCGGCGCCCACGGCGGCATCGCGTTCCACGTCCGCCCCGGCCGCACCACGGCGTACCGGCTGCAGTACCTGGGCAGCCAGGTCTTCCGGCCCTCGCACAGCGGCACCGTGCGGGTGCACGTGCGCCAGCAGGCCGCGACGTCGCTGTCGATCCGGGGCCGCGACGGCGCCCACCAGCGGTTCGTGGTCAGTGGTCAGCTGCGCAGTGGCGGCCACGCCGTCCGCTCGACCCGCGTGAGCCTGTGGACCCACGCGGCGGGCTCGACGACCTGGGTCGAGGTGGCCACCCACCGCACCGGCTCGCGCGGTGTCGTCCAGTTCCGCCGACCGCAGTCCCCGGGCACCGCGTACCGCCTCGCCTTCGACGGCAACCAGCGCTACGCGGCCAGCACCAGCGGGACCGTGGTGAACTAGCCGCCCAGTCCCATCAGTACTCATCCTGCGGAGGTGACCGCGCTGACCGAGCGCGACCACCGAACGGCGCCCCACGGGTCCGAGGCCTCACTGCCTCGGACCCGTGAGGTCGTGCAGGAGCCCGACGAGGGGACCTGTCAGGAGTCCGGCCAGGAGTCCGGCCAGCACCTGGGCCAGGACGCGGTCGAGGCCTCGTGGGGAGGACGGCACGACCTGGAGTCGGCGCTGGCCGCTGCGCGCGCAGGGGACGAGCAGGGGTTCGCCGAGGTCTGGCGGGCGCTGCACCCGCCGCTGCTGCGCTACCTGACGGTGCGCGGCGACGACGCTCCCGAGGACCTCGCCGCCGACACCTGGATGCACGTGGTGCGCGGGCTGGCCGGCTTCAGCGGTGGCGTCCCGGAGTTCCGGGCCTGGCTGTTCACCATCGCCCGGCACCGTGCGGTCGACCAGGCGCGGGCCCGTGACCGCCGTCCACGCCTGGTGCTGGGCGCCGACGACGCGGCCATGCCCGAGACCGGCGTCGCGCCCAGCGCCGAGCACGAGGTCGACGAGCGCGAGGCGACCGCACGGGCGTTGCGGCTGGTGGCCACGCTGCCGGCCCTGCAGGCCGAGATGGTGGTGCTGCGGGTGGTGGCGGGCCTCGACGTCGCCGACGTCGCCCGGCTGCTGGGGAAGAAGCCCGGCACCGTCCGGGTCACCGTCCACCGGGCGCTGCGCGCCCTGGCCAAGGGGCTCCGGGAGAGTCCCGAGGCCCCACCGGGGCGGGAGGTGGGTTGGTGACGCTGCCACCCGACGACGAGACGAACCCGACCACCGATGAGCAGCAGGAGGACCTGATGCGGGCGCTGCAGGCACCTGGCACGCAAGCCGAGCTGGCCGACGAGGAGCGCTACCGGGCGATGTTCCGGCAGAGCCGGCCCGACCGCGTGGACGACGTCGGCGAGCCCGCACCGGTGGTCGCGCTCCACTCCCGCGCACCCCGGCGCGTGGCCATCGGTGCAGCGGCGGGCTGCGTCATCGCGCTGGCGACCGGCGGGGTCGCCGCGGCGTACACCGGCTCGCTGCCCGACCCGATCCAGACGTTCGCGCACCACGTGATCGGCGCGCCCGAGGCCACGCCGGAGACCACCCCGCCGACTTCGAGCGGTGCCGCCGGCGGTGCGACGACCCACCGCCCGTCGGCCACCGCCCTGACGCCGCGGCCGACCACCTCGCCCAGTCACCGCGCCGGCCACGAGTCGCGCCCGCACCGTTCGCACCGGCCCAGCGCCACGCCGTCGGACGTGGTGCCCTCGCCCTCACCCGATCCGCTGAGCTCGCCGACGATCCCGGTCGCCCCGACCGGCTCCGCGAGCGCCGGCCCGTCGGGCAGCCCGACCACCAGCCCCAGCGCCGGCGTTACGCCCGTGGTCACCGGGGTCGGCATCACCGCCACCGCCCACCGGGCCGACGTCGGCGCGCGTGTCCGGTTGACCGCCCAGGTGATGACCAGCGGTGCGACACCCAACCCGGCGCAGCGCGTGGTGCTCGAGCAGCGCTTCGACCGGCACTGGGCGCGGGTCTCGACCGCGGTGTCGGGGGCCGACGGTCAGGTCACCGTGAGCTCCCTGCCGCTGGATCGGACGTCGTACTTCCGGTTCCGTTCGGGCAGCGTGCACAGCCTGACCTGGCGGGTGGCGATGCACCCGCTGCTCTCGGTGACGACCTCCGTGGCCACGAAGCAGGCGACGCTCGTGGTCGACGGTGACGGCGGCTACCCCGGCGACCTGGTGACGCTGGCGACCCGGCAGGACGGCGAGCTGGTGACGGTGGCACGCACCCGGCTGGCCGCCGACGGCACGGTCGCCTTCACCGTGCCTGCGACCAAGCAGCGCGTGCGCTACGTCGTGATGCTCCCGCCCAGCCGGCGTCACACCGCGTCGCGTACCACCGTCGTCGTGCAGCGCCCCTGATGCGGTGACACAGTGAGGGTGTGAGCGGGGTACGGCAGGAGCTGCTCGCCCCGGGGCGCCGCGAGGTCACGGTCGGCATCGTGCTGCTCATCAGCCTGGTCGCCTTCGAGGCGATGGGCGTCAGCACCGCGATGCCGGCGCTCATCGCCGACCTGGGGTCGGTGTCGTCCTACGCCTGGCCGTTCGTCTCCTTCGTCGCCGCCAACGTGGTGGGCACGGTGCTCGGCGGGCGCTGGTGCGACGCCCGCGGTCCTGGTCGTGCGCTGCTGGTCGCACCCGCGACGTTCGGGGTGGGGCTGGTGGTGGCCGGCACCGCCGACACGATGACTCAGCTGCTGGGCGGGCGGGTGCTGCAGGGCCTGGGTTCCGGCGTGCTCGGAGTGGCGGTGTACGTGCTCATCGCGGAGGTCTACCCCGCGCGGGTGCAGCCGGCGGTGTTCGGCCTGATCTCCTCGGCCTGGGTGGTGCCGTCGCTGCTCGGTCCGCCGATCTCGGGCTGGGTCACCGAGCGGTGGTCGTGGCACGTGGTGTTCCTCGGCCTGCTGCCGCTGGTGGTGCTGGCCACGGCGCTGGTGCTGCCGGCGGTGCGCTCACTGGTGCGCGGCCCGGACGAGGCGCAGCCGCAGGACGCGGGGCGTCGGGCCCCGGTGGTGGCCGCGCTCGGCGCTGCGGCGGGCGTGGCCGCGCTGAGCTGGGCCGGGGAGCGGCCGACGCTCACCGGGTTGGCGGTGGTGGTCGTCGGTCTCGTCGTGCTGGTGCCCTCGGTGGCCCGGCTCTGGCCGACGGGCACGGCGCGGGCGCGGGCGGGTGCGCCGGCGGTGGTGGCGGCGCGCGGTCTCGTGGCCGGTGCGTTCTTCACCGTCAACGCCTACCTGCCGCTGCTGCTCACCGCCCAGCACGGCTGGTCGCTCGCGGCCGCCGGGGTTCCGCTGATCGTGGGCTCGTTGGGCTGGTCGGCCTCGGCGGCCTGGCAGGCCCGCCACCCCGACGTCGGCCGCGGCACGCTCGTGCGTCTCGGCTTCCTCGGCATCGCCGCCGGTGCGGGCGGACTGGTGGTCGCGGCACCGCAGGCCGGTCCGGCCTGGGTGTCGCTGCCGCTGTGGGGCGTGGCCGGACTGGGGATGGGGCTGGCGTTCTCGTCGTTGTCCTACCTGCTGCTGCAGGCCTCGGCGACCAGCGACGTCGGCTACCACTCGGCGGCCGCGCAGCTGACCGACCAGCTCTCCCAGGCGGTCTTCATCGGCGCCGGCGGGGCGGTCATCGCGGCCGTCGACCCCCGGGGTCTCGGGCTGACGCTGGTGCTCGGCGTCGTGGTGGTGCTGGCGGTGCTCGGTGCCGTCGTCGCCCCCCGGACGGCGCCGGGCCCCCACGGTCCCGGCGCCGCCGCGGATCAGGCCTTCCAGGGCAGCAGGTAGGCCCGGTAGGAGTTCACCCCGGTCGGGAAGCGCGCGTGCCACAGCAGCCGGCCGCGGCGGTCGAACTCCGAGACCTCGTTCAGGTTGCCCCAGCCGACGAAGGTGCGGCCCTTGGCCAGCCGCTGGGCGTTGCCCTGCGAGGAGGCCAGCAGGTGGTCGGGCTGGTCGTTCGAGGCCACCAGCCGCGCCACGTGGTGCTTCGGGAACAGCCGGACGGTCACCGTGCGGCTGCGGTCGAGCTCGGAGTCGGCGTCCTGGCCGGTGTTGGCGGTGCCGGCCGACTCGTTGTCGAAGAAGGTGTAGCGGTTCGCACCGACGGCGTTCACGTCGTGCTGCCAGGCGACGATGGCGCCGCCGCGGTTGAGCTGCTGACCGCGGGCGGCGGTGAGCCGGAAGGTGGAGCGCTTCCCGCCGAGACGCCACAGCACGCGTCCGGTGTGCCGGTCGAGCCGGTAGGCGGCCCAGGTGTTGCGAGCGTCGACCAGCAGCCGGCCGCCGCGGTCGAGGTGGACGGCGTTGACGTGGAACCAGTCCCACGGGGTGTCGGCCGATGCCGGCAGCGGCTGGTAGGACTCGCTGTAGCGGATGTGCCGGGCGCTGTTCCAGCTGAAGAGCACCCGGCCGGTGCGGATGTCGACCTTGCGCACGATGCCGTTGATGACGGCTTGATGATCGGAGCCGCCGATGGCGGACAGGTCGGCCGTCGAGCGGTCGTAGGAGAGCACCCACGCGGTGCCGTCGTCGTTGAGCAGGAACTCGTGGCCGTCGGTGGTCAGGTGACGCCCGGCGTGGACCTTGGCGATCAGCTTGTGGTGGCGGTCGTAGACGTAGTCGGTGCCGTCGGCCAGGCCGCCGAGACCGGTGCCCTCCCAGAAGGTCAGCACCCGCTCGCCGTGCAGCGTCTGGGAGCGGAAGTCGGCGTCGACGGTGCCCGCGGCGGCCCGGTGGAACCACACGGTGCGGCCGCGCTTGTCGATGATCTGCGCGCCGTTGACGAAGCCGGGCGCGCTGGAGGTCGGGGTGACGAAGACGTCGCCGGCGCCGGTGGGCCGGCCGACCGCGGTGGTCAGGGGCGATGGCGGTCGCTGGGCCGCCCGAGCAGGCTGGGCTGCTTCAGCGGGGTGGGCGACCCCGGTGCCGGTGAGCGCGAGCGCCGCGACGGCAGTGCCGATGAGTCCGCGACGAGATTTCTGATGCATGTCGATCACGTTAGTCGACTATGCTCCGGCGGGTGACCCAGCCCCTCCTTCGGACCGCCGTCGTCGTCGGCAATCCCAAGCCGGCCAGCCGGACGCTCGCCGCCGCCAGCCACGTCGCCCGGGAGCTGGTCGCCGAGCCCGACCTGGTCGTCGACCTCGCCACGCTCGGCGCGCGCCTGCTCGACTGGAGCGACGAGGGTGTCGCCGACCTGGTCGCCCAGGTGGGCGAGGCCGACCTGGTGGTCGTGGCGAGCCCGACCTACAAGGCCGCCTACACCGGCCTGCTCAAGCTCTTCCTCGACCGCTTCGCCGGCGGCACCGGGCTGCGCGGCGTGGCGGTGCCCCTCATGCTCGGCGGCAGCCCCGCGCACTCGCTGGCCCCCGAGCTGACGCTGCGGCCGGTGCTGGCCGAGCTCGGCGCCACGATCCCCGGTCGCGGGCTCTACGTGATCGACCGCGACCACGACGACCCGGCGGCGTACGCCGACTGGCTCGCCGCCACCAAGCCCGTCGTGGAGGCGCTGCTGCGCCGTTAGCGACCGGCCAGCTCGGCGACGACCGGGGCGAGCGTCGCGGCCGAGTTGCTGCCGCAGACGATGTAGCTGAAGCCGAGGGTCTCGCGGCGGCGGAGGATCTCCTCGGCGGCCGCCGCGGGGTCGGCGGGGAGCACCAGGTAGGAGCGCTGCTCGCGCAGCGCGACCGGGTCGGTGCCGGGACCGGCCATGAACGGGGCGACGGTGTCGCCGACGATCGAGATGTGCAGCGCCAGCTCCGGGTCGCGCTCGGAGGTGAACTCCCGCACGCGCCGCTCCAGCGCCTCGGGCCCCTCGCCGGGCGCGATGGCGAAGTTCACCGTGTCGGCGATCTCGGCGGCCAACGCGGTCGACCTCGGACCGCTGACCGCCATCGCCACCGGCGTCCGCAGGTCGTCGCCGTCGAGGTCGCGCAGCGCCTCGACCACCTCGCGGATCCGGGTGACCCGGTCGGCCGGCGCGACGTCGGGGATGCCCAGCTCGACCAGGTGCTCGCCGATCCCGGGGCGGCCGGTGCCGAGGCCGAGCTCGAAGCGGCCCTCGGTCAGCTGCGTGAGCGAGTGCGCCTCCCAGGCGGTGACGAACGCCGGCCGCACCGGCGCGGCGTAGACCCAGGTGCCCACCCGGACGTCGGCCAGCATGGCCGCCGCGGCCAGGGTCACCGCCGGGGCCGGCTGCCATCCCGGCACGTCGGGCACGAGGACGACCTCATAGCCCCAGTCGGCGATGCGGCGCACCTCGTCGCGCCAGGCACCCACCTCGGGCGCCACGGGGGTCACTACCCCGAAGCGGATCGGACGCGGACGGCTCGGCTGGTCGGTCATGGCAGGAAGGACTCTGCCGCAGCCGCGAACTCATCGCCGGGCGTCCACGAGAACCCCTGCGGGTGGATACAGGCCCCCTCGCAGCGACCAGCGTGGGCGTCCATGGGGCTGAGCAGGCGTGCGGTGTTGGCGGGGGCGGGCGCTGCGGGGCTGTCCGCGGGATCGGCCGCGGGACTGGCCGGGTGCGGCTTCGCGCCGTCGAGCTCGGACTCGGCGAAGGACACCCTGCGGTTCACCACCTGGGGCACCGATGCCGAGCTGGCCGGCTTCCGGACCACCATCGCGGCCTTCGAGAAGGCCCACGGCGGTGCGCGCGTGGAGCTCAACGCGGTGCCGTACGAGCAGATGTTCACCAACATCGACGCACAGCTGCAGGCCGGCAACCCGCCCGACGTGTTCCGGGTGCCGTACTACACGTTCGGTGCCTACGCAGGCCGCGGCCAGCTGCTCGACCTCAGCAGCCACCTGCCCTCGGGGTTCTCCGACCGGTTCACCCCGCAGGCGTGGGCTGCCGTGCAGCGCAAGGCCAAGCCGTACGGGGTGCCGCACCACACCGACACCTCGGTGCTGCTCTACAACAAAAAGGCGCTGGCCGACGTCGGCGTCACCGACGTGCCCACCCGGGCCGACCAGGCGTGGACCTGGCAGCAGCTCGAGCAGGTGCTGCGCAAGCTGCGGACGGCGCTGCCGGCGTCGCAGTACCCGCTGGCCGTGAACTGGCAGGGCAACGGCGTCACCCGCTGGTTGAGCTGGCTCTTCCAGGCCGACGGCCGCTTCTTGTCCGCCGACCTCTCCCAGCCGGCGATCCAGTCGGCGGCCGGCACCGCGGCCGTCGACTTCACCCGCGCCCTGTTCCCCGACAAGCTGGTGCCGCCGAACAACTCGGTGAAGTCCACGACCCTGGCCGCGGACCTCTGGTACGGCGGCACGGTGCCGCTCTCGTTCGGCGGCGCGTTCCAGCTGCCCGACGCCGACTCCGCGGTCGACTTCGAGTGGGGCGCCTCGCCCGCGCCGCGTGACGTGCGCGGCGGTGGCGACTTCGGCGGCAACGCGCTGGTGGCCACGGCCAAGACGAAGCGGCCGGGCTTGGCCGCCAGCTTCTTGGCCCACGTGACCGGCGAGGACCAGATGCGCGCGTTCTGCGAGCGGGCCTCGCTGCTGCCGACCCGCCGTGACCTGGTCGCCAAGGGCATCCGGTTCCAGGTGCGTCCCGACCTGTCGCGGGTCTTCCTCGGCCAGGCCGGCGTGGTGCGAGCCTCGGACTCCGGGCAGGTCGCCTCGCCGTCGATGTCGGGCATCATCTCGGTGCTGCAGGACCAGCTCGAGCAGACCTTCGTCGGCGACCAGGCCACGGCGGCCGCGCTGAGCGGCATGACCTCCGGCATCGCCAAGGCCCTCGCCGCGTGAGCGGTGCGGCGCTGCCGCGGGCCCGGTCCGCCGAGACGCGGACGGCGTACGCCTTCCTCTCACCGACGGTGCTGCTGCTGGGCCTGTTCGTGTTCGTGCCGCTGGGCTGGGCGCTGCTGATCAGCCTGCAGCACACCAACGGCTTCGGCGAGGGCGGCTTCGTCGGCCTGCGCAACTACGGCCGGCTGCTCACCGACGCTCGCTTCTGGCGGGCGGCCGCCAACACGGTCCTGTTCACGGTGCTGGTCACCCCGCTGTCGATGTTGCTGGGGCTGGGCGTCGCGCTGCTGCTGGACTCCGCGCTGCCGCTGCGTGCGCTGTTCCGCTCGGTGCTAATCCTGCCGATGGCCGTGTCCGGTGTGGCTACCGCGCTGACCGGGCTGCTGGTCTTCGACCAGGACCGCGGCATCGTCAACGCCGGGCTGCGCTCGCTCGGCCTGCACGCCGTGCACTGGCAGTCCGGCGGCGTCGCCGCGTTCGTCTCGGTGGTGGTCGTGACGCTGTGGTGGCGGGTCGGGTTCAACATGCTGATCTACCTGACCGGCCTGCAGGCGCTCGACCCGCTGCTGCAGGAGGCCGCGGCCCTCGACGGGGCCGGCTGGTGGCAGCGGCTGCGCCACGTCACCGTCCCGCTGCTCGCCCCCTCGACCGGCTTCCTGGTGGTCATCAACGTCATCTACTCCTTCCAGGTCTTCGACATCGTCTTCGTCATGACCGGCGGCGGCCCGGGCGACGCGACGTCGGTGCTGGTGACCTACGCCTACGAGACGGGGTTCTCGCAGCGCGACCAGGGCTACGGCGCCGCGATCGGCGTCGTGCTCCTCGTGCTCACCTTGGCCTTCACCGCCGTGCAGTGGCGCGCCTCGCGCGGTGGGGACGTGGAGTCGTGAAGGCGCTGCGCGTGGTGGCCGCGACGCTGGTCAGCGCGGTCGTCGCCTTCCCGCTGTACTGGATGGTCGTGGTGGCGCTCTCGAGCCGCCGCGAGCTGGCGGCCGGTCGGCTGCGGCTGTGGCCGCGACACCTGACCACGGACAACTTCCACCGGGTCGCGCAGTTCCCTGTGGGCACCTGGTTCGGCAACTCGGTGGCCATCGCGCTCACCGTCGCGGTGGTCACCGTGCTGTGCAACATGCTGGCCGGATACGCGTTCGCCCAGCTGCGCTTCCGCGGCTCCGGCGTGCTGTTCGTGCTGGGACTGGGCACCCTGGTGCTGCCCGTGCAGGTCATCATGGTGGCGCTGTTCCGGCTGGTGACCGGCCTCGGCCTCTACGGCAGCTACTGGGCCGTCATCTTGCCCACCTCGGGCTCGGCGTTCGGCATGTTCTTGGCCCGGCAGTCGATCCGCGGCATCCCGCGCGACCTCATGGACGCCGCCCGCCTCGACGGCGCCGACCACTGGCGGGTGTTCTGGCGCATCGTCGTGCCCCTGTCGAAGCCGCTGCTCGCGGTGCTGTTCTTCATGAGCCTGCTGCAGTCGTGGAACGACTTCGCCTGGCCGCTGATCGCCTTGAAGCAGAACGAGCTCTACACGCTGCCGATCGGGCTGCTCTACCTGCAGGGCCAGTTCGGACCCGACTACGGCGCGACCATGGCCTTCGCGCTGATCGACGTCGTCCCGATGGTCGTGGTGTTCCTGGTCTTCCAGCGGTACTTCGTCCAGGGGTTTGCCCGGAGCGGGCTGCGGTAGCGGGATCGGGAGTCGTTGCGTCAGGGCGCGCGACGGCGTGCGCATGGGTGTGCAGTCGCGATGAATCGGGCGACGGGCGCGCGAACCCGGTCGTTCGGTGGGCGGTTCGCAGTGATTCGTACCCCGGTTTCACCCGCCGGCCGGTGAAACCGGGTACCCGCCCGCGCTCACCCCGCCCGCCGCTCCACGAGCACCACGTCGCGCCACTGCCCGGCGAGCGGGCCGTAGGCCATCAGCCCGACCCTTTCGCGGGTGCCGACGACGCGGAACCCGACGCTCTCGTGCAGCCGCAGGCTGGCGAGGTTCTCGGCGAAGATGCCCGACTGCACGGTCCAGATGCCGGCGCGCTCGGTGGAGTCCAGCAATGCTCGCAGCAGGGTGCGGCCGACGCCGCGGCCCTGGGCGGCGGGGGAGACGTAGACCGAGTGCTCGACGACACCGGCGTAGACCTCCCGGGCCGAGGTAGGGCTGACCGCGGCCCAGCCGAGCAGCGAGCCGTCGGCGTCGCGGGCGGCGAGGCGGTGGTCGGGGAGCCGGGTGGCGTCGAATCTCCCCCAGTCGGGTGGCTGCTGCTCGAAGGTGGCGTGCCCGGTGGCGATGCCCGCGGCGTAGATCGCGGCCACCGCCTCCCAGTCCTCGGCCGCGAAGGGCGCGACGCGGACCTGGCTCATCGGGCCAGTCTGACGTGGGAGGGTGGGCCCGTGCTCGACGGTCATGTCCTGGTCGACGCCCACACGCATGTGCCGGTGCTGGGCAGCCTCAAGCCCGCGTGGCTGGAGTGGGCGCGCGACTACGGTCCCGAGGGCATCCTCGAGCGCTGCTGGGACGCCGACGGCATGCCGCGACCGGCCGTGCTCGACGAGCTGTTCGCCGAGCAGGGCGTCGACGCCGTGCTGCTGTTCTGCGAGTACAGCCCCCGCGCGACCGGCTACCAGCGCTTCGAGGACCTGCTCCCGATCGTCGAGCACCACCCGGGGCGGTTCCGTCCGGTGGCCAACGTCAACCCGCACCTGCACTTCCCGATCGCCGCGGAGGTGCGCCGCCAGCTCGACCTCGGCGCTGCGGCGCTCAAGCTGCACCCGGTGCACGGCGGCTTCCGGTGCGACGACGCCGCGCTCTACCCCGCCTACCAGGTGCTAACCGAGCGGGGCGTGCCGCTGGTGGTGCACTGCGGCACCAGCAGCTTCCCGGGCTCGCGCAACGAGCTGGCCGACCCGGCCCACCTGCTGCCGGTGGTGCGCGACTTCCCCGAGCTCGACGTCGTGCTGGCCCACGGTGGTCGCGGCTGGTGGTACGACGCGGCCGCGTTCATGGCGCTGAGCAACCCGCACGTGTGGATCGAGCTTTCCGGTCTCCCGCCCAAGCGACTGCCCGACTACTACGCCCGCTTCGACCTGGGGCGGCTGGCGCGCAAGTGGATCTTCGCCACCGACTGGCCCGGCGTGCCCGGCACGGCCGCCAACGCCCGCGCCGTCGTCGACCTCGGTCTGGACGCCGACCTCGCGGCCGGTGTGCTCGGCGGCCACGCCCTCGACGTCTACGCCGGCCTCGACCACCTACGCCGGGCCCGCGGCTGACCCGACCAGCCGCAGCGCCATCTCGGCGTAGCGCTCGGCGATCTGCTCGGGCGACCACCGCACGTCCTCGCGGTACCAGCGGGCGAGGTCGATGCCCAACGAGAGCAGGGCGGCCGCCGCCAACCGGGAGTCGGCGACGTCGAACCGGCCGGCCGCCACACCCCGGTCGACCAGGCGGCGGACCTCGGAGTCGATCTCGTCGCGGATGCCGCGGATCTCGACCAGGTGCTCGGGCGAGAGCGCGGCCAGCTCCTGGTTGACGATGCGCGCGCCCGTATGGCCCTCGGCGTGGTGGATGGCGAAGTCGTGGACCAGTCGTCGCAGGGCCAGGGCGGGGTCCTCGGTCGAGGCGACCGCCTCGCGCACCAGGCGCAGCGTCGTCAGGTGACCCTCGCGCGAGATCAGGTGCAGCAGCTCCTCCTTGGAGCGGTGGTGCACGTAGAGCGCGGCGGGACTCATGCCCGCCGCCTGCGCGATGTCGCGGGTGGTGGTGCCGTGGAAGCCCTTCTCGGCGAAGGCGGTCGTCGCCGCCGCGAGCAGCCGGGCGCGGGTGACCTCGCCCCGCGAGGCATCGTGGGTCTGGCTCACCGCACCTCCTGGTTGACCGTCGGCCGACGTTCCACCAGAGTAGGGCTAAGCAAGCGCTTAGTCACTCGAGGAGGAGTGGATGAACCGGTTGGCCGGTCGGACCGCGATCGTGACGGGAGCCAGCCGCGGCATCGGGCTGGGCGTGGCCGAGCGGCTGGTCGCCGAGGGCGCTCGGGTCGTCCTCACCGCGCGCCACGAGGACGCGCTGTCCGAGGCGGTGGCCTCGCTCGGCGGGCCCGAGCACGCGCTCGGGGTGGCCGGTCGAGCCGACGACCCCGAGCACCAGGACGCCACCATCGCCGCGGCGACCGAGACCTTCGGCGGCGTTGACCTCCTGGTCAACAACACCGGCATCAACCCGACGTACGGGCCGATGGTCGAGCTCGACCTGGCCGCGGCCCGCAAGATGGTCGAGGTGAACTGCCTCGCCGCGCTCGCCTGGGTGCAGAAGGCCCACGCCGCGTGGATGGGCGAGCACGGCGGTGCCGTCGTCAACGTCTCCTCGGTCGCCAGCGTGCGACCGGCCCCGAACATCGGCTTCTACGGCGCCACCAAGGCCATGTTGAACTCGATCACCGAGCTGCTCGCCGTCGAGCTCGCGCCTCAGGTGCGCGTCAACGCCGTCGCACCCGCGGTCGTGAAGACCGCCTTCGCCAAGGCGCTCTACGAGGGCCGCGAGGCCGAGGTCAGCAGCGCCTACCCGCTCAAGCGCCTCGGGGTGCCGGACGACGTCGGCAGCGTCGTCGCGTTCCTGCTCAGCGACGACGCCGGCTGGATGACCGGTCAGACCCTGGTCGTCGACGGCGGCGCCACCCTCCGCTCCGTCACCGACTGATCCCTTCACGAGAGGAACGCCGCACATGGACTTCGCCTTCGACGCCCGTACCGAGGAGCTCCGCGAGAGCCTCGAGGACTTCATGGCCGCGCACGTGTACCCGGCCCAGGCGGTGTTCGCCGAACAGGTCGAGGCGCTGAGCCAGCGTTGGGCCTGGGACTCGGTGCCGGTGCTGGCCGAGCTGCGCGCCGAGGCGCGCAGCCGCGGGCTGTGGAACCTGTTCCTGCCCGGCGAGCGCGGTGCGGGGCTGACCAACCTGCAGTACGCCCCGCTGGCCGAGATCACCGGCCGCAGCCTCCACCTGGCGCCGGCGGCGCTGAACTGCGCCGCCCCCGACACCGGCAACATGGAGGTGCTCGCGCAGTTCGGGACGCCGGAGCAGCAGCAGAGGTGGCTCGACCCGCTGCTGGCCGGTGAGATCCGCTCGGCGTTCGCGATGACCGAGCCGGCGGTGGCGTCCTCCGACGCGACGAACATCGAGACCGCGATCGTCCGCGACGGCGACGAGTACGTGCTCAACGGCCGCAAGTGGTGGATCACCGGGGCGATGAACCCGAACTGCCAGATCCTCATCGTGATGGGCAAGACCGACCCGGGCGCCGACCGCCACCGCCAGCAGTCGATGATCCTGGTGCCCCGCGACACCCCGGGCCTGGAGATGGTGCGCGGGATGGAGGTCTTCGGCTACGACGACCACGAGCACGGCGGCCACGCCGAGCTGACCTTCACCGACGCCCGGGTGCCCGCCTCGAACCTGATCGCCAACGAGGGCGACGGGTTCGGCATCGCGCAGGCCCGGCTCGGACCGGGCCGGATCCACCACTGCATGCGCTCGATCGGCGTCGCCGAGCGGGCCATCGAGCTCATGTGCGAGCGGGCCGCGGCGCGCGTCGCGTTCGGCCGGCCGATCGCCGACCAGGGCGTGGTGCGCACCTGGATCGCCGAGTCGCGCGTGAAGCTCGAGCAGCTGCGCCTGCTGGTGCTCAAGACCGCCTGGCTCATGGACACCGTGGGCAACAAGGGCGCGCACACCGAGATCCAGGCCATCAAGATCGCCACGCCCGAGACGGTGCAGTGGATCCTCGACAAGGCGATCCAGGTGCACGGCGCCGGCGGGCTCTCCCAGGACTTCCCGCTGGCCGGCGCCTACGCCGGCATCCGCACGCTGCGGTTCGCCGACGGCCCCGACGAGGTGCACAAGAACGCGCTGGCCAAGACCGAGCTGGGCCGCCAGGCGACGCGGCGGACGGCACGCTGACGCGCGCGACCCGACCTGGGCTCGTTCACCATGGTGCCATGGTGAACGGCCGCCTCCCATGACGTAGGACCTGTGGGAAGCGGCGGCCCACCGTGGGAAGTGCCGTCAGCGACGATCGTGCGGAGCGGCCAGCCGGGCTGCTGTCGAGAGCGCGTTGCGCAACCGCTCCCGTGCCTCCTGGTGCTGCGTCGCGTTGCGGGGTGAGGGGTGGGGAACGCCGAGGACCACCGGAACCCTTGGGGGGAGATCGTCCTCGAGCGTGAGGCACTGCATGACGCCGGTCAGGGCCGACGAACCGACCGCGACGACTGTGCGGAGGTTCGGCAGCAGGGAGATCAGCTCGACCAGCGCCGGCCGGGCCTCGTCGAGGTCTCGGCGGCGCGGGGCCCGGGTCCGCCCGGCGTCGTCCCCCAGGGCCCACGGGACGACGTTCCAGCGCAGGTAGTCGCCTCGACCGAGGCCCGCAGCGCTCCTGGCCGCACGCAACGCCTGCGCTGTGGGATCGCCGTTGTCCTCGGAGCTGAACCCGAGGTCGCCAGCGCGGACGGTCCGTGGCCCGGGTGACTCCATCAGCACCAGCGTCCGCGACTGCGTTCCTGCCGAGTCGGGGTCGAACCAGGGGACGAAGCGGGGCCCGCTCGCAGCCCGCCGGAGGCGTCGTGCGAGGTCGTTGAGGTCTCGCACGTGGGGTGCATCCACCCGCCCTCGCTTGGCCACGAACGGGTCATCAGGCCGGTTCATCTTCGCAAGGCGATTCCCAGGAGGTCGCGGACGGGACCGCGAGGTGGCCGGGTGTCGCCGACCCACACGGCCGTGAAGCGTCGGCGAAGGTCGATCTGGGCAGTCGGTATCGCGACCAGGCGGCCCGCCGCGAGATCCGACGACGCGGCGAGCTCGCTGACGAACGCCGGCGGACTGCCCGCACGCACGGCGGCGATGACCGCGGCGTTGGTGGTGAGCTCGACCTCCGGCGGGGTCGGCGTCGTCGTCGCTGCGGCGAGCGCCTCCTCGACGGTCCGGCGCGTTCCCGATCCTGCCTCGCGAGTGGTCAGGGCACGGTTCCCCAGCTCCTGGGGGAGGACGGGCCTACGACGGACCGCCCACGGGTCGTCGGGCGACGCCACCAGCACGAGCCGGTCGCCACCCACCACCTCATGCGCGAGACCGGCGAGGTCGGCCGGCCCCTCGACGAACCCCAGGTCGGCACGGTCCTCGCGTAGCGCATCGAGCACGAGGTCGGAGTTCGCGGCCTGCAGACTCGCGAGCGTGCCGCGCTCGCGCCGCAGCGTCACCAGCCAGCGCGGTACCAGGTACTCGGCGGTCGTCATGCTGGCGAACACGCGTAGTCGCCGGACGTTGTCCTCGCGCAGGGTGAGCAGAGCGTGCTCGACCTCGTCGGCGTCGCTGAGGAGCCGCGAGCTCCACTCGACGAGCAGACGCCCGCCCGGTGTCAGTGACGACCCACCCGTCGATCGATGCACGAGCGCGATCCCGGTCTGGGTCTCCATGGCTCGGAGCCGCTCGGAAGCCGACTGCTGGGAGATGCCGCCCGCACGACCGGCCGCACCGATGCTCCCCAGCCGTGCCACGTCGGCGAGCAACCGCAACGAGCCGAGGTCGGGAAGCAGGTGCACCCCGCCCACCCTACCCAGCTCACAAGGAACGCCTGTGACCTCACAGCCGAGCGCTCACTACCGTCGGCCGACGGCTGGCGAGAGCGTGGAGGCATGACCACAGCGCTTGCGAATACGCGGGACGCCCCCCCAGCGCCCACGTCCGCACCGAGGCCCGAGCACGCCGCTCGACGCGGCGGTGTCCTCCATGCGCTGCAAGGCGCGCCGGCGTTCGGCTACATCGGACCCAACTGGTTCGCCTCGGTGATGGGTACCGGCATCGTGGCGGTGGCGCTGTCCGGCCTCCCGATTCAGATCCCCGGTGCCGGGGTGGTCGCGGCGGGGGTGTGGGTGCTCGCGGCGGTGGTGCTGGTCGTGGTGACCCTGGCGACCGCGGCCCACCTGTGCCTGCACCCCCGCACCGCGGCCAGCCACCTCGCCGATCCGGTCATGTCGCACTTCTACGGCGCTCCCGCGATGGCCCTGATGACCGTTGGTGCCGGTGCGATGGTCGCCGGCTACCGGGTCATCGGCAGCGGTCCGGCGCTGATCGTGGACGCCGTGCTGTGGACCACTGGCACCGCGTTCGGCCTCGTCACCGCGGTGCTCGTGCCCTATCGGGCCGTCACCACCCACGAGGTGCGCGAGGACTCGGCCTTCGGTGGCTGGTTGATGCCCGTCGTGCCGCCCATGGTCAGCGCCGCCACCGGCGCGCTGCTGGTGCCGCACCTGCCCGCCGGCCAACCCCGCGAGACCATGCTGTTGACCTGCTACATGTTCTTCGGCCTGACGCTGATGGTCAGCTTCGTGATGATCGCCTTCATCTGGAAACGGTTGCTGCGCCACGGCCCGGGACCCGCGGGGGCCGTGCCCACCATCTGGATCGTGCTCGGCCCGGTCGGCCAGTCGATCACCGCCGCGCACCACCTCGGGCAGGTCGCACCGACCATCGTGCCCGGCGTGTACGGGAAGGGCTTCCAGGGCCTGACGCTGGTGTTCGGCATTCCCATGTGGGGCTTCGCGATGATGTGGCTCAGCCTCGCGCTGCTGCTCACCCTGCGCACGGCTCGCGACGCTCACCACGGCCTGCCCTTCACCCTGACCTGGTGGTCCTTCACCTTCCCCCTGGGCACGGTGGTCACCGGCACCTCGGCCTTGGCCGTCGTCACCGGCCTGGACCTGCTCAAGGTCGCCGCGGTGATCCTCTTCGCCGGGCTGGCGCTGGCGTGGGTCACGGTCTTCGTCCTCACCCTGCGTGGGGTGCACTCCGGTCGACTGCTGACGGCGCCCGTCCGCTGAGCTCATCGCCGCCGCGGGGTTCGGTAGGGCCAGGAGCTCCTGCGGTGGCCCCGTCGGGGAAACTGCACGTCCGCGCGTAAGAAGTCGGTGGTCCAGGACATGTCAGAGGTGTGAGAGAAGACCAGCGCGACCGGTTGTCCGAGCTCTACGAGGAGCACGCCTCTCGTGTCTACGCCTACGCCCGTCGCCACGCTGCGCCGGAGAGTGCGGAGGACCTCGTCGCAGATGCGTTCATCGTGGCGATGCGTCGGATCGAGGCCGTGCCCGTGGAACCGGACGAGGCGCGGGCCTGGCTGATCGGCACCGTGCGCAAGCTGGCCGCCAATGGGCGGCGTCGTTCGCAGACGTCGTCGCAGTGGTGGCAGGGGGCGGTTCGCGACGCCTGGCACCTGGGCTCGGAGGGGTCGGCAGAAGACGTCGTCGCAGAGCGCGACTCGTGCCTGCGCCTGCTGGGCGAGCTGACGGAGGTCGACCGCGAGGCCCTGCTGCTCATCGCGTGGGAGGGGCTCTCCGCCCGCCAGGCAGCAGTGGTGCTGGGGATCACCCCCAACGCCTTCAGCGTGCGTGTGCACCGCGCGCGATCTCGGTTGGAGGACCTGGCGCAGACCTCATCCCCCATCACTGGCACCCACCTGATGACCATCACGGAAGGACACCACCCATGATCGACCTCGAGGACCGACTGCGCCGGGCCCGGCCCACGACGGCCGAGCTGGACCGGATGTGGGGCCCGGCCGAGCGCCTCGTCATGCTCGAGCGCGTTCGCAGCTCGACCCGCAACCCCCGCCGCAGGTGGATCGCCGGAGCGGTCGCAGCGGCGGGTGCCGCTGCTGCGCTCGTCGTCCCCGCCCTCTCCACCCCGATCCCAGCCAGCGCAGCCGACCTGCGCAGCCTGTCGGCGGCTGTGGCGGCGCACGGCTCGTCCTACCCACCGGGTGGATGGCTGCACGAGCGGTCGAACACGGTGCAGCGCAACTCGGATGAGCCGGGCGTCGGTGCCACTGTCGACCGCGAGACGTGGACCGGGTGGAACGGCAAGGTGTTCCTGGTCGAGCGCGAGCCCGCGACGGGTCGCACCACCTACGAGGTGATCCCGGCCCCGCGGCACCCGAGCTACGAGAACCCGACGCTCCAGTTCGCGCGAACGCTGCCCCACACGGCGCGGGGCATCTTGGGCTATCTGCAGCCCCGGGTCGAGGGTTCCTCCAGCCACGACGAGGCCATGTACGCGGCGCTGGTCGATCTGGCGTCGTCACACATGCTTCCGCCCACCACGCTCGCTGCGGTCTTCGATGCGCTCGCCACGTTGGACCGGGTCAGCACGACCCACAGCCGAGCGGCGGGGCGACCTGCCATCGTCATCTCCTACGAGGAGCCGCGGACTCGGTTCCGCGAGTCCCTGATCGTCGATCGCTCCAGCGGCGAGGTGCTGTCGCTGCGCCAGACCAGTCAGCTGCACACCTACGTCTCCACGACGACCCAGGCGCAGTCCCTCGACCACCTGCCGGACTCGGTTCGTAGCGAGTTCCGCGCCCACCAGCCGGGTGTCGACTACCCGGCGACGCCCTAGAGATGCGTGGCGATCCGGACTGTGCACCCTGGGTCACTGGTTCCACGGTGGTACCCCCAACGGGATTCGAACCCGTGCTACCGCCGTGAAAGGGCGGGGTCCTAGGCCGCTAGACGATGGGGGCCTGCGCCGCGCGCCATCCTAGAACGTGGCGCCGGCGACGCCGTACACCCGTTGCAGCGCCTCGGCGTAGCGGCCCCGGACGTCGGCCGCCCAACCGGGATCGGTGCCCTCGACGCGGTCGCGGACGACGCGGGGCCAGGTCGGAGGCTCTGCCGCCCCGTCCAGGGCCCAGGCGGCCTGCCGAGCGGCGCCCAGGGCGACGTACTCGGCGGGCTCGGGCACCTCGACGTCGGCGTGCCAGAGGGCGGCCGCGGTGCGCAGCAGGGTCGCGGACCGGGCGCCACCGCCGAGGGTGACCACCCGCTCGACGGGCACGTCGTGACCGCGTAGCAGCGAGAGGGCGTGGTCGAGGCTCAGCGCGACGGCCAGGTAGGCGGCGCGGGCGAGGTTGGCCGCGGTGTAGCTCGAGCGCGTGATGCCGAGCAGGGTGCCGCTGGCGTGCGGCAGGTCCGGCGTCCGCTCGCCGCCGAGGAAGGGCACCAGCAGCAGGCCGTCGGCGTCGGGGGCGGCGGACTCGGCCAACCGCCCCAGACCGGCCAGGTCGACCTCGAGGAGCCGGGCGGTGTCGGCGAGCACCTGGGTGCAGTTCATGACCGCGATGAGCGGCAGCCGGCCGCCGCGAGCGTCGGCGAAGCCCGCGATGCCGCCCGACGGGTCGGCGACGTCCGTCCGGGTGGAGGTGAAGACGGTGCCGCTGGTGCCGATGCTGACCGCGACCTCGCCCTCGCGCAGGCCGAGGCCCAAGGCGGCACCGGCGTTGTCACCGCACCCGGCCGAGACGACCACCCCGCCCGCGGTCTCCCCGGCGGCCTCCCGCGGCTCGAGCACGCGCGGGAGCCGCGGTGCGCGGCCGAAGGCGTAGGCCAGGACCTCGGGACGGTAGGCCCGGTCCGGCACCGACCAGTAGCCGGTGCCGGAGGCGTCGCTGGCGTCGGTGACGGCCTCCGCGGGGGTGTCGAGCAGCCGCCAGGTCAGGTAGTCGTGGGGCAGCATCACCGCCTCGACGCGGTCGGCCAGCTCGGGGTGGTGGTCGGCCAGCCAGGCCAGCTTGGTGGCGGTGAACGAGGCCACGGGCACGACGCCGATCTCCTCGGCCCACCACCGACCGCCCCAGTGCTGCCGCAGCCGGGCGGCCTGGTCGGCGGAGCGGGTGTCGTTCCACAGCAGCGCGTCGTGCACGGGCTCGCCGGCCTCGTCGAGCGCGACCATCCCGTGCTGCTGGCCGCCGACCCCGACCGCGTCGACGTCGTCGGGGACGGGCGCGCCGCCGGACGCCGCCAGCAGCGCGTCCCACCAGCGACGCGGGTCCACCGAGGTCCCCTCGGGGTGCGGCGCCGCGCCGGAGCGGACGACGTCGCCGGTCTCGGCGTCGACCGTGAGCACCTTGCAGGACTGGGTGGAGGTGTCCACCCCGGTCACCAGGCGTCGTCTCCGGCGGTGCTCGGCCACGCGCGCTCCTCCTGCGCCGCGGGTCAGAGCCGCGCCGCGAGGCGATGGTAGGCGGCGTTCCAGCGCAGCTCGCGGGTGACCGAGGCGATGGTGGTCTCGGCGTCGATCGCCACCAGCTCGACGCCGACGATGCTGGCGAGGTCCTCCATCGCTGCGCGGGGGAGCGCCTTCGAGAGCACGGTGTGGTGCGGCGCCCCGGCCATGAGCCAGGCCTCGGCCGACGTCTCCAGCGAGGGCCGCGGACGCCACACCGCGCAGGCGACGGGGAGTCGCGGCAGGTCCCGAGCCGGTTCGACGACGTCGATGTCGTTCAGCGTGATCCGGAACCGGCCGCCGACGTCGGACATGCCCGCCACCAGACCCGGTCCCGGGTCCGCGACGAAGCGCATCCGCACCGGGTCCTCGCGGCCGCCGATGGAGAGCGGGTGCACCTCCACAGTAGGCGTCGAGGTGGTGACGCTCGGGCAGACCTCGAGCATGTGCGCGCCGAGGACGACCTCCTCACCCGGGACCAGGTGGTAGGTGTAGTCCTCCATGAAGCTGGTGCCGCCCGCGAGGCCCTGCGCCATCGTCTTCATGGTGCGCAGCAGCATCGAGGTCTTCCAGTCGCCCTCGCCGCCGAAGCCGTAGCCGTCGGCCATGAGCCGCTGCACGGCCAGCCCGGGCAGCTGGCGCAGGCCGCCGAGGTCCTCGAAGTTGGTGGTGAAGGCGCCGAACCCGCCACGGGTGAGGAAGGTGCGCAGCCCCACCTCGATGCGCGCGCCGTAGCGCAGGGACTCGTGGCGCCCCCCGCCCGGCAGCAGCTCGGCGGCGACGTCGTAGCGGTCCGCGTACTCCTCGACGAGGGAGTCGACGTCGGCCGGGTCGGCGGCATCGACCTCCGCGACGAGGTCGGTGACGGCGTAGGCGTTGACCGAGACCCCGAAGGTGGCCTGAGCCTGCACCTTGTCGCCCTCGGTGACCGCGACGTCGCGCATGGTGTCGCCGAAACGGGCCAGGCGCAGCGTGCGCAGCTCGGCCGCGCCGAGCGCCGCACGGGCCCACTCGCCCACCCGGCGCACGACCGAGGGCGACTCGACGTGGCCGGCGACGGTCTTGCGGGCGACCCCGAGGCGGGTCTGGACGTAGCCGAACTCCCGGTCGCCGTGCGCGGCCTGGTTGAGGTTCATGAAGTCCATGTCGATGGTGCTCCACGGGAGCTCCATCCCGGCCTGCGTGTGCAGGTGCAGAAGCGGCTTGGTGAGCACGCTGAGTCCGGCGATCCACATGCGGGCCGGGGAGAAGGTGTGCATCCAGGTGATGACGCCGACGCACTGCGGCGCGGCGTCGGCGGCGAGCACCTGGCGTCGGATCGAGTCCGACTCCAGCAGCACCGGCTTCCACACCACGCGCACGGGTACGTCGAGCCGGTCCGCCAACCGGCCGGCGATGTCGCGCGACTGGGTGGCCACCTGCTCGAGGATCTCGGGCCCGTAGAGGGCCTGGCTGCCGGTCAGGAACCACACCTCGGCGGCGTCGTCTGCGTTCACGATCGCTCCTCCTGCTGTCCGTAGACGTGCTGGTAGCGCTCGAAGAGCCGATCGGTGTCGGCCTCCGAGACGGGCACCGGCGCCCCGAGCTGCCGGGCGAGGTGCGTGGTCCGGGCGACGTCCTCGCACATGACGGCGGCCTTGACGGCGTCGCGGGCCGTGGGGCCGACGGCGAAGACGCCGTGGTTCTGCATGAGCACCGCCGGCGACCTGCTCCCGGCCAGCGTCTCGACGATGCCGCGGCCGATCGAGTCGTCACCGATCATCGCGAAGGGGCCCACCGGGATGTCGCCGCCGAACTCGTCGGCGCACATCGTCAGGACGCACGGCACCGGCTCCGCCCGCGCCGCCCAGGCCGTGGCGTAGGGCGAGTGGGTGTGCACGACCCCGCCGACGTCCGCGCGGTGGCGGTAGACGTAGGCCTGGGCCGCGGTGTCGGACGACGGCGCGTGGTCGCCCTCGACCACGGTGCCGTCGAGGTCGCAGACCACCATGCTCTGCGGGGTGAGGTCCTCGTAGCGCACGCCGGACGGCTTGATGACGAGCAGCTCGGCACCCGGCACCCGGGCCGAGACGTTGCCGGCGGTCCAGGCCACGAGGCCGTAGCGGGGCAGCTCCGCGTGCAGCGCGCAGACGTCGTCTCGCAGTCCGGCCACCGTACGGGCGACGTCCTGGGTCAGCGTCATCGGCGGGCCTGATAGCGGAGGGTCCGGAGCCGGCGCATCAGCGGCGTGGCACGGCCGAAGTGGTCGTGCAGCTCGCGGTAGAGGGCGAAGAGGTCGTCGTAGCCGGCCGACCTGGTCGCGTCGGGCAGGTAGGCGTGCCGCTCGACGCGTCCCATCGCGGCCGCCGCCGCGGGCACGTCGGCGTAGCGACCCGCCGCCACCGCCGCGTGGATCGCGGAGCCCAGGGCGGGGGCCTGGGCCGACGCGGCGACCGAGAGCGGCAGGCCCAGCACGTCGCAGTAGAGCTGCATGAGCACCCGGTTCCGGGTCAGCCCGCCCGCCATCACCAGCTCATCGACCGGCACGCCCGCGGCCGCGAACGTCTCGACGATCACCCGGGTGCCGAAGGCGGTGGCCTCGTGCAGCGCGCGGTAGACGTCCTCGGGCCGGGTGGCGAGGGTGAGGCCGAGGACGAGGCCGGAGAGCTGGTGGTCGACCAGCACCGACCGGTTGCCCGAGTGCCAGTCGAGCGCCACCAGCCCGTGCTCGCCCACCGCCTGCTTCTCGCCCAGCCGGGTCAGGTGCTCGTGGAGGCTCTCGCCGGCCTCGCGTGCGGCCACCGCGTAGGCCTCGGGCACGCCGTGCTCGACGAACCAGGCGAAGATGTCGCCGACGCCGCTCTGCCCGGCCTCGTAGCCGAAGAGGCCCTCGACGATGCCCCCGTCGACCACGCCGCACATGCCGGGCACCTCGCGCAGCACATCGGCGCTCATGACGTGGCAGGTGGAGGTGCCCATGATGGCGACCATCTGCCCCGGCTCGACGGCTCGGACGGCGGGCGCGGTCACGTGGGCGTCGACGTTGCCCACGGCCACGGCGATGCCCTCCGGGAGACCGGTCCAGCACGCCGCCCGTGCACCCAGCCCGCCGGCACGCGCTCCCAGCCGGCCGATCGGCTGATGGAGCTTGTCCGCGACGAAGCCGCCGAACCCCTCCGCCAGGCCCTCCAGGAAGGCCGCAGAGGGGTAGCGGCCTTCCTGGAGGACGCCCTTGTAGCCCGCTGAGCAGGCGTTGCGGACGTAGGTGCCGCACAGCTGCCACACGATCCAGTCGGCCGCCTCGACGAAGCGCTCCATCCGGTCGTAGGCGTCGCGGTCCTCCTCGAAGAGCTGGAGCCCCTTGGCCAGCTCCCACTCGGAGCTGATCAGCCCGCCGTACCGCGGCAGCCAAGCCTCGCCCCGCTCCTCGGCCAGCCGGTTGACGCGGTCGGCCTGCGGCTGCGCGGCGTGGTGCTTCCACAGCTTGGTGTAGGCGTGCGGGCGACCGGCCAGCTCGGCCAGCTCGTCGAGCGGGGTGCCGTCGGCCAGGGTCGGCACCATGGTGCAGGCGGTGAAGTCGGTGGCGATGCCGACGACCTGGGCCGGGTCGACGCCGGACTCCTGCAGCGCCCGGGGGACGGCCACGCGCAGGACCTCGCGGTAGTCGTCCGGCACCTGCAGCGCCCAGTCGGCGCCGAGCCGGGTGCCGTCCGGGAGCGACTCCTCCAACACCCCGTGCGGGTAGTCGACCACGGCGTCGGCCACCTGCTCGCCGTCGCTCACGCGGACGACGACGGCGCGCCCGGAGAGTGTGCCGAAGTCGACCCCGACGACGTACTCATCGCCCATCCGCTGCCTCCTCACGACGCCCGACGACGCCAGTGACCCACGTCACCCGAGGTGAGTGTGAGCGCTAACACCCGTTAGCGTCAAGCAGGGCCGAAGCGCCAGGCCATGCGGTGCCGGTAGCGCTCGCCCGGCCGCAGCACGGCGCCGCCGCTACCGGGCCGGCTGGGGCTGTCCGGCGGCAGCTGGGGCTCGAGCGCGACACCGGCATAGGCCGTGATGGGGTGCCCGGCGCGCGACGTGGTGCTCCCGTCGAGCTTGGATCCTGCGTAGACCTGCAGGCCGGGCTGGTCGCTGCGGACGCTGAGCGCGAGACCGCCGGCCGAGGAGATCAGCCGTGCCACCTCGCGCAGGCCTGCACCGTCGGGCAGCAGGTCGTGGTCGATGTCCGCGACGCCGTCCAGGCGGATCCCCGCGCGCAGGTCGAAGGGCGTCCCGGCCACCTCGACGTCGGGGTCGCGGCCGGGGCCGGTGGGGATGCCGACGTCGTCCACGGGCGTGTAGCGCGACGCCGGGACGCTCAGCACATGGTCCCGCACGTCGCGTCCCGGCAGGTCGCCGTCGAGGTTGAAGTAGCTGTGGTTGGTCAGGTTGACCACGGTGGCGGCGTCGGTCTCGGCGCGGTACTCGAGGGCGACGCTCGCACCGGCCACCGACACGTCGAGCTCCACCCGCAGCCGGCCGGGGAAGCCTTCCTCCCCCGCCGGGCTCTCCAGCGCGAGCCGCACGCGGTGGCGCTCGTGGGCGACGACCTCCCATATCCGGGAGTGGAAGCCGCCGGGGCCGCCATGCAGGTGCTGGCCCCGGTCGTTGCGGGCGAGCCGGTGCTCGACGCCGTCGACCAGCAGCCGGCCGGCGGCGATGCGGTTGGCGTAGCGACCGACGGTGGCGCCGAGGTAGTCGTGACCGGCCCGGTAGTCCGCCGGGTCGGCGTAGCCCAGCACGACGTCGCGTCGCACGCCGTCGGATCCGGTGACCCATACGCTCCGCACCGTTGCGCCGAGCGGCAGCAGCTCGACCTCGACCCCGTCGCGGCTGCCGATCCGCAGGCTCATCGCGGTAGGTTAGCGCTCACACGACGATGTGGAGGAAGCGTGCGCACACCCACGCCGGACGACCGGTTCTCCTTCGGCCTGTGGACGGTGGGCTGGCTGGGGGTGGACCCCTTCGGGACCGCCAGCCGGCCCGCCCTCGACCCGTGGGAGTACGCCGAGCGGCTGGCGGGGCTCGGCGCGTGGGGCATCACCTTCCACGACAACGACCTCTTCGACTTCGACGCGGACGAGGCCACCAAGGCCGAGCGCGTCGAGCGCCTGCGCCGCGCCACCGACGCCGCCGGGCTCGTCGTCGAGATGGTCACCACCAACACCTTCACCCACCCGGCGTTCAAGGACGGCGGGCTGACCTCCAACGACCGCGGCGTGCGCCGGTTCGGGCTGCGCAAGGTGCTGCGCGCCGTCGACCTCGCCGCCCAGGTGGGCGCCTCGACGTTCGTGATGTGGGGCGGCCGCGAGGGCGCCGAGTACGACTCGTCGAAGGACGTGTACTCCGCCTTCGAGCGCTACAAGGAGGGGCTCGACACGGTCGCCGGCTACATCAAGACCCAGGGCTACGACCTGCGGATCGGGCTGGAGCCGAAGCCCAACGAGCCGCGTGGGGACATCTTCTTGCCCACGGTCGGCCACGCGCTGGCCCTCATCGCCGAGCTCGAGCACGGCGACGTCGTCGGGCTGAACCCGGAGACCGGTCACGAGCAGATGGCCAACCTCAACTACAACCACGCGCTGGGCCAGGCGCTGTGGAGCGGCAAGCTGTTCCACCTGGACCTCAACGGCCAGCGGGGCCTGAAGTACGACCAGGACCTCGTCTTCGGCCACGGCGACCTGCTCTCGGCGTTCTTCACCGTCGACCTGCTCGAGAACGGGTTCCCGAACCACCCCGAGGGCCCGCGCTACGCCGGCCCGCGGCACTTCGACTACAAGCCCTCGCGCACCGAGCACATGGACGGTGTGTGGGAGTCGGCCCGAGCCTGCATGAGCACCTACCTCATGCTCGCCGAGCGCGCTCGCGCGTTCCGCGCCGACGCTCGGGTGCAGGAGGCCATGGCGTACTCCGGCGTGCCCGACCTCGCCGTCTCCACCCTGGACGAGGGTGAGACGGCCGCCGACCTACTGGCCGGCGACGACTCCTTCGACCCCGAGGTCGCGGCCGAGCGCGACTACGGCTTCGTCGCGCTCCAGCAGCTGGCGCTCGAGCACCTCGTCGGCTGACCTCGACGACCACCTCGTCCCCAGCGAGGGCGGCTGCAGCGGTGAACGCCCGCGCCGTGCAGGCGGGCGCCGCGCGTCACCGTGGCGCGGCGACGCTGTCGCGCTGGACCAGTGTGGGCGGCACCGCCTCCGCCGCCGGAGCGCCGCCGTGGTCACGCCAGCCCAGGATCGCCTGCAGCGCCTGGTGCGCCACGGCGTCGAAGTCGGGGCGCACGGTGGTGAGCGGTGGCGAGAGGAAGCCGGCCTCGGGGATGTCGTCGAAACCCACCAGACTGATCCTGTCGGGGACGTCGAGGCCCTGGTCCCGCAGCGCCTTGGTGATGCCGAGCGCGAGGTGGTCGTTGGCGGCGAACACCGCCGTCACCTCCGGCATGCGCGCCAGCATCTGGCCGGCGCGGTAGCCGGCCTCGGGCGTCCAGTCCGCGGCGATGACCGGCGGCACCTCACGGCCCGCCGCGTCCAGCGTCTCGCGCCAGCCCGCCGCCCTACCGGCGCTGTCGAACCAGTCGGGTGGTCCCGAGACGTGCCACACGGTCCGGTGCCCGGCGTCGAGCAGGTGCTGGGTGGCCAGCCGCGCGCCCTCCGCCTGGTCGACCGTCACCAGGCCGGAGGGCCGCGACGGGTCGCCGTCGATCGCCACCACCGGTACGTCGCCCCGGACGCCGTCCAGGGCCTCCTGCGCCGAGACCACCGGCACGATGACCACGATGCCGTCGACCCGCTGGGCCAGGTGACGCTCCACGGCGGCCTCGACCGAGGACCGGTCGACGCCACGGATGCTGGCGGTCGAGACGTCGAACCCCGCCTCGGAGGCGGCCAGCTCCAGCGCCGTGCGCAACCGCACCGGGCCGAACAGCGGGGTGGCCTGGGTGACGACGCCGATGGTCTGCGACGCGCCGGTGACCAGCGCCCGGGCCGCGCGGTTGGGGCGGTAACCGAGCTCGTTCATGGCCGCCTGGACCCGCAGCCGGGTGGTCTCGGCGACGTTGGGGTGGGCGTTGAGCACCCGTGAGACCGTCTGGTGCGAGACGCCGGCCAGCCGGGCGACGTCGGTCATGGCCGGGCCGCGCTGCGGCCGGGGTGGAGCCGTCGGCCGCGGCTCACCGACGGGTGAGGAGGCGGCCATGGCCCCAGTATCGGGCACGCGTCGTCGCCTCAGCCCGCCTGCGCCGCCCGCCGGGCCCGGCGGTACTCCTCGACCACGATCTCGTTCAGCTCCTCCACCGAGGTGTCCGCCGTCGGCTTGTCGAAGGTGATCTCGCCGCCCTGGATGAGGTTGACCCGGTCGCACGACTGGAGCACGTGCACGTAGTTGTGGGCGATCATGATGATCGAGACCTCGCCCGCCTCGCGCAGCTGCTGCACGAGGTCGAGGATCATCGCCCCCTCCTTGGCGCCCATCGCCGCCAGCGGCTCGTCGAGCAGGATGACGTCGGCCTCGGAGGTCACCGTCCGGGCCACCGCGATGGCCTGGCGCTGCCCACCGGACAGGCGCGCCACCGGTACGTCGAGGCGGGGGATGTTGATCCCGATCCGCTCCAGGGCCTCGCGGGTGCGCTCGCGCATCACCCGGCGGGCAAGCAGCGGGATGGGCCGCGAGACCAGCTCCCGCTTGAGGAACATGTTCTGCACGACGTCCAGCTCGTTGACCAGGGCGAGGTCCTGGTAGACGCAGTCGATGCCCAGCGAGCGGGCGTGGTCGACGTCGCGGAAGCTCACCTGCTCGCCCTTGACGACGATGCGGCCCTCGTCGGGGTTCTGGAAGCCGGCGATGATCTTCATCAGGGTCGACTTGCCGGCGCCGTTGTCGCCGAGCAGGCCGAGCACCTCGCCGCGGCGCAGGTGCAGGTTGATGTCGCGCAGCGCCGTGACCGCCCCGAACCGCTTGGAGACGTGCTCGACCCGCAGGACGTCGTCGTCGCCCTCCGTCTCAGGCATGCCCGGACCCCTTCCGCACGCGGCCGACGTAGATGTTGACGGCCATCGCGATGAGGATCGCGAAGCCGAGGATGAAGTCGAGGTAGTCGGCACTGACCCCGTCGAGCACGAGTCCGTCGCGCAGGACGCCGAGGAAGAGCGCGCCGAGCAGCGCGCCCACCACCGTGCCTTCGCCGCCGGCGAGCAGGGTGCCCCCGATGACCGCCGCCGAGACCGCGCGGAACATCGTCTCCGAGGCCCCGGCGGTGTCGGGGGTGACCGAGCTGGCGCGCATCGCCTCCAGCACGCCGACGAACCCGGCCAGCAGGGCGCAGAGCACGAAGTTGCGGATGACGATGCTGCGCACCTTGATCCCGGCCTCCGCCGCGCCGTGCCGGTTGCCGCCCACCGCGACCGTGTACATGCCCCAGCGCGTGGATCGCAGGACCACGTGGAGCAGCGCCACCGCGAGCAGCGCCCAGATCAGCTCGGAGTAGATGCCGGCACCGAACACCCTCGCGAAGCCGCCCACGTGGTTGACCTGCTCCTGCAGCGTGATGGTGTGGCCGTTGACGACCTTCTTCACCGACTCGGTCGTCGTGTGAACCTCGGCGCCGGGCATGGCGACGGGGGCGGCCCCCGAGATGATGAGCGTCAGGCCGCCCACGCCGAGCAGCGTCCCCAGCGTGACGATGAACGAGGAGATGCCCACGACCGCGGTCAGGACGCCGTTCAGCGCCCCGATCAGCGCGGCGCACACGAGGCACAGGAGCAGGTCCACCACCAGCGGCAGCCCCAGCTGGTGGAACTCGTAGAACATGAACGGGGCGAAGAGGTAGACCGACCCGATGGACAGGTCGATCTCGCCGGCCACCATGAGCATCACCTCGCCCACCGCCAGGATGGCGAAAGGGGCGAAGTAGGGCAGCAGCGTCTTGAAGTTCGCGCTCGTCAGGAACCGGTCGTTGGCCACGGCGAAGTAGGCGATCGCGAGGATCGTCACCACGACGATGCTGCCCTCGCGCAGGGTGAGCAGCCGTCTCATGGTCGACGTCCCCGCCCCCGGGCCGGGGCCCCGCCCCGAGGCCGGCGGCGGTGTCGTCGAGGTCGGCGACTCCGCGTGTGAGGTGGCCATCAGCTCTTCGAGACCCCCGCCGCCTTCGACGATCCCTCGTAGCGGGACTTGGTGCTGTTGTACGGCTTCACCGTGGTCTTGTCGAGGAACTTCAGGCCGGTGTTGACGTCGGCCATGCCGCTCAGCGTCTTCGACACGGTGTACAGGTAGAGCTCCAGGACGGGCAGGAAGCCCTGGAGGTACGGCTGCTGGTCGATCGTGAAGTCCAGCTGGTCGGAGGCCAGCAGCTTCTGGGTGATCGGGGTGAGGTCGTAGCCGCCGGCCTTGACGCCCTTGCCGCGCAGCGAGTGCTTCTGCATGGTCTGGGCGATGCTCTGGGTGCTGCCGGCGTCGACCGCGAAGAGACCCTTCACGTCGGAGTGGGCGGTCACGTAGGAGTCGATGGTCGACAGCTCGGCCGGGATGGCCGCGCCGGTGGCCACGGTCGAGGTGGTGATGGAGGGATGGGCCTTGAGTACGGAGAGCGCGCCATCGATGCGGGGCTGCAGGTTCGTCGAGCCGGGGGTGGCGATGAACAGGGCGACCGGGCCGGAGCCGACGAGGTCGACGATGCGGTTGCCCATCTCCTGGCCCGAGGCGAAGAGGTCCTGCCCGATGTAGGCGAGGCGGGAGTTGGTGCTCGCGTCGGCGTTGTAGCCGACCACCGGGATGTCGGCCTTGATGGCGGCGTCGGTCGGGGAGTTGAAGGCCTTGTCGTCGACGAGCGCGACCGCGAGGCCGTCGGCACCGCCGGTGATGGCGGTGTTCATCGCATTGACCATCTCGTTGACGTTGCTATTCTCCGAGCCGGTCCACTGGTACTGCGCCCCGAACAGGTCGCAGGCGTCCTGGGCGCCGTAGCGGGTGGGCACGAAGAACGTGTTCGTCGTGACGTGGTTGACGAAGACGAACTTCAGCTTCTTCGACGACCCGAAGGTGTCCCCGGCGGATCCGGAGGACGCCTTCGCATCGGAGCCGGAGCTGCAGGCGGCGAGCATGGCGGAGGCCAGCGCGGCGCCGCCACCGGTGAGAGCGGCGCGTCGGGCCATGGCGAAGCGGGGTGCGCGCTCGGGCGTCGAGCGGCGGGCGTCGCGCCACTCCAGGCGGTCGAGTGCCTCGGCCGCGATGTCAGCGTTCACCTCGGAGCGACCTGAGCCGCCGATACCTCGTTCTTCGTGCATGTCCGCGCTCCCACGTCTGATGCCGGCCGCCGCAGGGATCCCCGCGGCAGTCGGATTGTTATCGCTCACATCGGGTGTGTCAAGCATCACAGGCGCCCGGACGAGCCACCGCGCCACCGGGCGACATCAGGTTCTGGGGACGGCTGCCACGATGGCAGGCGTGGACCTGGCGCGCGGGCCGTTCGAGCGGCTCGTCGACGATGCCCTGGACGGCGTCCCGGACGAGCTCGCCACCTTGGCGCGCAACGTCGTCGTCCTGGTGGCCGACGATCCACCCACCCACGCCCCGGATCTCCTGGGCCTCTACGAGGGCGTCCCGCTGACCGAGCGCGACAGCAGCTACACCTTCCGCGAGCCCGACCGCATCACCGTCTTCAGCCGTCCGCTGCTGGCCATGTGCGCCGACGAGGCCGAGCTGGTCGAGCAGGTGCGCATCACCGTGGTGCACGAGATCGCGCACCACTTCGGCATCGACGACGACCGGCTGCGCGAGCTCGGCTACGGCTGAGCAGCGCCGATTCCACCTCGCCGCAGGTGCTCCGGTATGGTTCTCACCGCTCGGGCAGGTAGCTCAGTTGGTACGAGCGTCCGCCTGAAAAGTGGAAGGTCGGCGGTTCGACCCCGCCCCTGCCCACGAGCACGCAGGGCTGTTGACCTGCAGCGATGCCCCCGCCGGCTGCCGGCGGGGGCATCTGTTCGTCGGCGGGTGCGGGTTCACGGATCCATGAGGGGGCCGTGGACGCCGATGGCGGGGTCGGTGCCGAGTCGTGGTGGCACCGGGCTGGGTTCTCGGTCGTTCCAGTGGCCGGTCAACTGCTGGGCGAGGGCGCGGTCGGCGAGGCCGGCGGCGTCGTAGCCGTCGGCGACCATGGCCTCTTCGATGGCGGCGGCGAGTTCGGGTGCGTGGCGGGTGCCGAGCAGCCACCAGGTGAAGAGGCTGAACACGCGGTGGCGGGGGTCGAAGGACTTCCAGGAGCTGGTGATGGCGGTGTCGAGGCCGTTGACGACGAGCCCGTTGAGGCCGAAGACGCCGATGCGGTAGTTCGGTGAGGTCTGGGGCATGTCCTCACGCCGCCCGAGCAGCCCCATGCGGACCCCGACCCGGACACGGCCGGGGTCGAGGGTCTCCCAGGGCACGACGTAGGCCGAGTTCTTGAAGCCCAGGACCAACCCGTGATCGCAGACCCGGTGCCGCTCCAGGCCGTGGAAGAACAACAGTGGGCCTCCCCAGAACACCATGACCCCTGCCATGAGAGCCCCGCGGAAGACGGCTTCGCCCCGATCTGGCGCTGTGGCGACAACGAACGGGACCCCAGCAGCCACAGCAGGGCGTACGGGACCCAGAACCCGGGGCCTGGCCAGGCGCGGAAGGTGTCCCGCACCTGACCCATGTCGGACCAGTCCACCGCGGCGAGCTCGTGCAGCCGCTGCAGGGCGGCCTCGTCGTCGGGCCCGTCGATCTCGAGGAACTGCCGTCGGGCCGCGTTCACGTCCCGATGCTCGCTCATCGGGACAGACCGTTCCACACCGAACGGTTGCGGCGCGCCGTCAACGCACCCGCCCCGGCTTCCTCGTCGCCGGCGGGCGGTCCGCCCTACATTGATGACCATGCCGATTCCCACACCGGGCGACCTGCTGGGGATGCCCTCGCGCCTGGCCAGTGCCAGCGCCGAGGTCACCGCGGGGCTGGCGCGGTTGCTGTCCAAGGACGGGCTGATCGGGCGTCTGGAGCGGATGGCCGACGACCCCGACAGCCCGCTGGGCCGCATCGGCGCGCTCGCGCAGGCGCTCTCGCGCGACCGGCCGCTGGGCCAGGCGATCGCGCCCGGCGGTGCGCTGGACCGGGCGTTCGCCGAGGACGGTCCGGTGCGTCGGCTGCTGGCCGACGGCGGACCCGTCGAGCGGCTGCTCGCCCCCGGTGGTGCGGTCGAACGGCTTCTGGAGCCCGGCGGGGCGCTGGAGCGGCTGCTGGTGCGAGACGGCGCGCTGGACCGGATCACCCGGCCCGACGGGCTGCTGGACCAGCTGCTGGCCGAGGACGGGCTGGTGGAGCGCTCGTTCGCCGACGACGGCTTCGTCGACAAGCTGGTCGCCGAGGGCGGCACGCTGGACCAGCTGGTCGATCTCGGCGCACGGCTCGAGCGGCTGCAGCCGGTGCTGACCGAGCTCATCGAGGAGGCGCTGCCCCAGCTGCAGGCCTCCGCCGACGCGCTGGGCGAGGCCGTCGGGCCGCTCTCGGAGCTCGCCGGGCGGCTGCCGGGCCGCAAGCGCGCGGCGAAGGCCGGTCCCGCCTAGGTCGAGGTCTCGTTGTCCCGGCTGACGTCGATGCCGCGCGAGCGGTAGAGCAGCAGCACCGCGACGCCGATCACCAGCCACACCAGACCGCCGACCTTGGCGTTGGTCTCGGCGTTGACGAGCACGTAGCCGATGACGACGAACCCGATGACCGGCGAGACCAGGTGGAGGAACCAGTTCGGGCGGGCGCCCTTGACCACGTACCAGGCCACCACCGAGACGTGCAGCAGCAAGAACGCCGTCAGCGCGCCGAAGTTCACCAGCGAGGAGATCAGCGCCAGCTGGCCGACGAAGAACAGGCCGAGCACCAACGTCAGCGCGCCGACGAGCAGGATCGCCCGCTCGGGCACCTTGGTGCGGACGTTGACGTGGGAGAGGAAACGCGGCAGCCGGCCGTCGCGGCTCATCGAGAACAGCAGCCGCGACGTCGCGCTCTGCGCCGCCACCGCGTTGGCCAGGCCCACCGCGAGGGCGTTCATGACCAAGAACGCGACCTGCCAGCCATGGGAGCTGATGTTCTCGACGATGGCGAAGAACGCGTTGTTGGTGTCGGCCTCGGAGAACTGCTTCGTGTCGGGCACGAGCATCGCGGCCAGCCAGGTCTGGGTGATGAAGAACAGCGCCACCACCACGAGTGCGGAGACCATGGCGATGCCGGCCGAGCGACGTCCGCCGCGCGCCTCCTCCGAGAGCGTCGCGATGCCGTCGAAGCCCAGGAAGCTGAGCACCGCGATCGAGAGCGCCGTGCCCACCAGGCCGGGAGTGAAGGAGGAGGAGTCGAAGAACGGGGTGAAGGTGAGGGTGGCGCCGTCGGTGCCGTGGGCGATCGCGACGATCGCCATCACGGCGAAGATGGCGAGGAACAGCACCTCGGCCACGAGGAACAGCCGGTTGACGATGGCGGTGAACGAGATGCCGACGAAGTTGACCGAGGTGTTGACGAGCAGGAAGACCACGATCCAGACCCACTTCGGGACCCCGGGGAAGATGCCCGACATCGACTCCGCGGCGATGACGTAGAGCAGGGTCGGCACCAACAGGTAGTCCAGCAGGATCGTCCAGCCGGCCAGGAAGCCCAGGTTCGGGTGGATGCTGCGGCCGACGTAGGAGTACACCGAGCCCGCGATCGGGAACGCCTTGGCCATCTGGGCGTAGGAGAGCGCGGTGAAGATCATGGCGACCAGCCCGATCACGTAGACCAGCGGCACCATGCCCTTCGAGGCGTTGAACACGACGCCGAAGATCGCCCACGGCGCGATGGGCACCATGAAGACCAGGCCGTAGACCACCAGGTCGGCGGTGGAGAGCCGCCGGTCGAGCTCCTGGCGGTAGCCGAACTCGGCGAGCTCGTCCTCGGCGCTGCTCACGCGCCCGCCTGCCCGTCGTGCTCGGCCAGGAAGCCGCCGACCACCTCGAGGAACGCCTCGTGCTCCTCGACGTGCGGCATGTGGCTGGAGGCCGGGAACACGTGGCTGCGCGAGCCCCGGATCGCGTCGAGGAAGGGCTGCCAGACGAGGGGCATCGCCTCGTCGTGGGCGCCGCTCACCACCAGTGTCGGCACCGAGATCGCCGGCAGCCGGTCGACGATCGTCCAGTCCTTCATCGACCCGACGACGTGGAACTCGGTCGGCCCGTTCATGGTGTGGTAGACGGTCGGCTCCGCCTCGATCTGGGCGAACGTGGCCGCTACCTCGGGCGGGTTCGGCACGACGCGGCACACGTGGGCGTCGTAGAAGACCTGCATCGCCGCCAGGTACGCCGGGTCGTCGTAGTCGCCGCTGGCCTCGTAGCGGGTGAGCGTCTGCTGCACCTCCTCGGGCAGCTCCGCGCGCAGCAGGTTGGCCGCCTGAAGCCACAGCTCCATGGAGGCGGGGGAGTCGCAGATGGTCAGGCTGCGCACGCCGGCGGGATGGGCCAGCACGTACTCCGGGGCCAGCATCCCGCCCCAGGACTGGCCGAGCAGGTGGAAGTCCTCGGCGATACCGAGGTGCTCGACCAGCTGCTGCAGCTCGGCCACGAACAGCTCCGGCTTCCAGACCGCCGGGTCGGCGTCGGGGTGGTGGCTGCTGCGGCCACACCCGATCTGGTCGTAGTGCACCACCGCCCGGCCCTCGCCGACGCCGGCCAGGTTGGCCATCGACAGGCAGTAGTCGTGCGCGGCCCCGGGGCCGCCGTGCAGCACCACCAGCGGGGGCGGGCCGGCGCCGAGCTCGCCGGTCACGCGGTACCAGGTGGTGCCGGCCAGACCAGGCGCGGAGAACGCCATCTCGCCGGTGCTGGTGGGCTCGGGGATCGCGTACGTCGGGGCCACGATGCCCAACGAACCACGGACCGGGGGTCCACGACCAGCCACCCGCTCGGGTGTTCTTTCGACAAACCTTCGACAACTGGTTTGCGCACGGCCGCCGGGGGAATGTAGGAGGCACCGCAGTCGCGACCCGCTCAGGGCCGGACCTCGGGTCGAGACAAGGGAGTCCTCACCATGAGCGCAGTCGAGGTCGTCGAGCACCACGCCGGTCACCGGCTCCCGCGTCGCTACCGGCGCAACATCGCACTGGTCACCGCGCTGGCCGTCGTGCTGGCCCTCATCACTTTGCTGGGCTGAGCGGTGACCTGCACCTACTGCCTGGTCGAAGGTCTCAGCGCCGTTCCGCAGGCGGCCGTCACCGCCTGGGAGGGCACGCCGGTCTGCGGCTCGTGCGCCGACCACCTCGCCGGCGAACGCAACCGGCGCACCCAGGAGGCGCTCGCCTGGACCGAGTCCAGTCGCCTGCTGCGGGCCGTACCGGCCGATTCGTGAGTTCGAGCCCCCATCCGTTAGGCTCGTCCTGCTTCACAAGGCCCCGTAGCGCAGTTGGTTAGCGCGCCGCCCTGTCACGGCGGAGGCCGCGGGTTCAAGTCCCGTCGGGGTCGCTCCTGCCGGTCGTTTCCGACCGGCTCCTCGCGGACGGTCAGGCCGTCTGAGCGCCGCCGCGGTGGTCGCGATAGCCGCCGGTCCACGGGGCGGGGTCGTCACCGTCGCCCTGCCGCACGAACTCGCCGAGGTACCAGGCCTGCACCTGCTGCTGGCGCGGGGTGGGCGGGGTGACCAGCAGCTCCGCCTCGTCGAAGAAGGCGTACACCTCGGCGAGCAGCTCGACCAGCCGCCCGACGGTCCGCGCCATTGTGCGGGGCACGTCGACGACCAGGTCGAGCCGGTCGACGCCGTCGTGCTCGGCGTCGGCGAGCACCTCGAAGCCGCGGTAGCGGCGCAGCTCGATCTCGGCACGCAGCGCCACCTCGGAGAACTCCACCGCGAGCGGGTAGTGCTCGGCGTTGGTCAGTGCCAGCAGCCGCAGCTCGCGGCGCAGCTCGTTGAACTTGCGGCGCACGTCGGACAGCGAGGTCACCGGCGTGGCCAGCAGCCGGACCGTCATCATCTCGTCGGACTCGGACCCGGTGTGCTCGGCCACGAGCTGCTCGAGGTCGAACAGGTCGCCCTCGTTGACCTCGGGGTCCTCGCGCGGCTCGGCCACGGGCTCGAACCAGACCGCCTTGCCCATGCCGAAGGCGTCGATGTCGGAGCCCCAGCGCGAGGAGTGCAGCGCCACGAGGGCCAGGCCGCGCCCGAAGGTCAGGAGGTCCTCATCGGGCGCATCGAGGTCGATGCTCGCGTCGATCGGCCGTGGCGGTACCAGCGAGCGGTCGGCCACCTCGATGCGCGGGTGGGCCTGCGTGCCCCGGACGCGGACCGCCACCGGCGGGCTGGAGTGCATGATCGCGTTCGTGACCAGCTCGGAGACCCCGAGCTCGGCGCTGTCGGCGAGGTCGCCACGGCCGATCTCGCGCAGCACCCGGGCGACCCACTCGCGGGCGACCTTCACCGCTCGTGGGGTGGCAGGCAGCGTCAGCGCGTGCTGCCTGCTCAGCGACACGAGCAACTCCTCGCGAACCGATCCCCATACGGACACGCGGCAGCTCCCATTCCGCCACGTACTCGATGCCGAGCCCACCGAGCGGTCGGATCATCCCCACCCGGACCGCTTCTAATCCTCGCAGGTCCCGTTAGTTCATTCCAGTACCGCGGCGGCGAGATCGAGCAACGCGTTCTCAACCACCTCGGTCAGCGCCGGGTGGATCCAGTACTGCCCCCGCGCCAGCCCCTCGACGCCCACGTCCTGGCTCATCGCCTGGATCAGCGGCTGGACCAGGATCGAGGCCTCGGGACCGATCAGGTGCGCGCCCAGCAGCCGGCCGGTGCCGCGCTCGCCGACCAGCTTCACGAAGTGCGAGGTGTCCTCCATCGCCCAGCCGTAGGCGACGTCGCCGTAGGCCTTGGTCGCCACGGCGACGTCGAGACCCTGCGAGCGCGCCTCCCGCTCGGTGAGGCCGACCGCCGCGACCTGCGGCGAGCTGAACACCGCGTGCGGGATGTGACGGTGGTCGGTGGTCATCGGCTCGTCGGGGTGGAGCACGTTGTGCTGCACCACCCGGGCGTCCTGGTTGGCCACGTGCTTGAGCATCTCGTGGCTGCTGACGTCGCCCAGCGCCCAGACGCCCTCGGCGGTGGTGCGCTGGTGCTCGTCGACGACGACGAACCCTTGGTCGTCGAGGTCGACGCCGGCGCGGTCGAGGTCGAGCTGATCGCCGTTGGGCACCCGCCCGGTGGCCAGCAGCAGCGTGTCGACCACGACGTCGTCGCCCTCGGAGAGGTGCAGCCGGATGCCGTCGGCGGTCTTCTCCACCGATGCGACCGTGGTGAGCAGGCGTACGTCCCACTGCTGCTGGGCGATCGCGGTGAAGCGGGTGGCCACGTCGGTGTCCTCGGCCTGCAGCAGCGCGTCGCCGCGGTGGATCTGGGTGACCTGCGAGCCGAAGCCGGAGAAGACGTGCGCGAACTCCGCGCCGATGTAGCCGCCTCCCACGATGGCGATGCGGTCGGGCAGCGTCGCCAGGCGCATCACCGTGTCGCTGGTGTGGTGCTCGACGCTGTCGAGGCCGGGCAGGTCCGGCACGAGTGCGCGGCTGCCGGCGGCGATGACGACCTGGTCGCCGCTGATCTCGACCTCGCCGCCGGCGTCGAGGGCGACGGTGAGGGTGCGCGGCCCGGTGAAGCGGGCGTCGCCGACGATCATGTCGACGTAGTCCAGGCCCTCGCGGTAGTCCAGCCCCCCGACCGAGATCGGGTCGATACGGCCGAACACCCGGTCGCGCACGGCCGGCCAGTCGACGCCGTCGGAGCTGGTGCGCGCGCCGAGGTCCGGACCGTGGGCCGCCGAGCGCGAGATGTCCGCCGGGTGGACGAACATCTTGGTCGGGATGCACCCGACGTTGATGCACGTGCCGCCGAAGACGCCGCGCTCGATGATCGCCACACGACGCCCTTCGAAGTCGTCGGTGACGATGGTGTTGCCCGAGCCAGTACCGATGACGACGAGGTCGTAATGGGTCACCGCCTCAGTATGCGGCGACGAGCATCACCCCCCGGGAGGGACTCCCGGCTCGCCCGACGGGGTTGAGACTGGTGAGAATGGTCGTTGTCGTCCCCGTCGAGTAAGGACCGTCATGGAGCAACAGCCCCGCCATCACGTCGTCGTCGTCGGGTCCGGGTTCGGCGGCCTGTTCAGCACCAAGGCGCTGCGCGGCGCCGACGTCGACGTCACGATGATCGCCCAGACCGCCCAGCACCTGTTCCAGCCGCTGCTCTACCAGGTGGCCACCGGCATCCTCTCCGAGGGCGAGATTGCCCCGCCGACGCGTGAGATCCTCGCCGACCAGAAGAANNNTCGGCCGCCGCAGCGTCACCTCCTACGACACGCTCCTGGTGGCGGCGGGTGCCTCGCAGTCCTACTTCGGAAACGACCAGTTCGCCGAGTACGCGCCGGGCATGAAGAGCATCGACGACGCCCTGGAGATCCGCGGCCGGATCTTCGGCTCCTTCGAGATGGCCGAGGTGATGGCCAGCAACGGGCAGAACGTCGACCACCTGCTCACCTTCGTCGTGGTCGGCGCCGGACCCACCGGCGTCGAGCTGGCCGGGCAGATCGCCGAGCTGGCCCACCGCACGCTGAGCCGCGACTTCCACGCCATCAGCAGCCGCGAGGCGCGGGTGATCCTGCTCGACGCCGCGCCGCAGGTGCTGCCGCCGTTCGGCGAGAAGCTCGGTGAGAGCACCAAGCGCGAGCTGGAGAAGCTCGGCGTGGAGGTGCAGCTGGGGGCGATGGTCGTCGACGTCGACGAGCGCGGCCTGGTGGTGCAGGACAAGGACGGCAGCCGTCGCGAGATCCGCGCCGTCACCAAGCTGTGGGCCGCCGGGGTGCAGGCCAGCCCGCTGGGTCGCACGCTGGCCGAGCAGACCGGCGCCTCGCTGGACCGTGCCGGGCGCATCGGCGTCAACCCCGACCTCACGCTGCCCGGCTACCCCGACGTGTTCGTCGTCGGCGACATGATCAACCTCGACCACCTCCCCGGCGTGGCCCAGGTGGCCATCCAGGGCGGCAAGTACGCCGCGAAGCAGATCAAGAACCGGCTGGCCGGCCGCCCCGACGCCCCGCCGTTCCACTACTTCGACAAGGGCAGCATGGCCACGATCAGCCGCTTCCGGGCGGTGGCGCTGATCGGAAAGATCCGGCTGACCGGGTTCATCGCCTGGCTGATGTGGCTGGCGGTCCACCTCGTCTACCTGACCGGCTTCAAGAACCGCTTCTCGGCGCTCGGGCACTGGTCGGTCAGCTTCCTGGGCCGCGGCCGGGCCGAGCGGACGGCCACCGAGCAGCAGGTCTTCGCCCGCTCGGCCATCAAACGGCTGCGCGGCGGCACCAGCGAGCTGGTCAGCTCCCCAGGGGCCTACGCCGCCACCGAGGCGCTGCTGGCCACCACCCGGGCCGAGCTCGAGGCGCGGGCCGTCGAGGAGGCCCGGCTGACCGACGCCGGGGAGCGGGGCCGGCAGCAGTAACTCCCCGCACGTGCGGGGAATTGCGGGCGCGGGGAACGAAACAGCCTCGACCGCTCCGTCAAATTCCTGACCCCAAGCCCCGCCGTCAGCCCGGCACCGACACCAGCGTGGCCAGCAGCTCGACCAGTCGCTCGGCGTCGGCGGGGGAGAGCTCGGCGAGCTGGGCGGCGTGGAGGTCGCGCGAGACCGACATGGCCCGGCCGATGGTGTCGGGGGCGCCGGGGCGCAGGGTGAGGATCTGGGCACGCCGGTCGGCCTCGTCGCGTCGGCGCTCGACCAGACCGCGGGCCTCGAGGTCGTCGACGATGCCGACGATGCTGGCCCCGCTCACGCCCATCACCCGGGCCAGCTCGTGCTGGGGGGCGGGGCTGATGTGCTGCAGCGAGACCAGCGAGCCGAAGTGGCGCGGCTCGATGCCCAGCGGTCGCAGCGCCTGCAGGAACGCCGGATGCATCCGCAGGTGGATCTGGTGCACCAGGAAGCCGATGCTGGCGCGCATGGCCGCCGGGGTGTCCTCGGCCAGGCCGGGGGCGGCGGCGCGGACCAGCAGGGACCGCAGCTCGCTGGTCTGCGCGCGGCTCAGGGCCGCGGTCAGCCGGTCCTCGAGGCCGAGGGCGTGCTGCTGCCAGAGGTCGGCGGCCTCGATGCCGGCCGGGGTGCGGGTGAGCAGGTAGGAGCGCCGGTCACCGGGGTTGCGCACCCGCTCGACCAGGCCGGCGGCCTGCAACGACGCGGCCACGCGGGCCAGCGTCGTACGGCTGGTGCCGATGCTGCGCGCGACCGCCTGCTGCGAGCGCGGCTCGGCCTCGCCCAGCGCCACCAAGGTGGCGTAGGCGTAGATGTCGAAACCGTCGGGCCGGAACTCCTCCATCGTCTGGTCGACCCGCGCGGCCGCCCGCCAGAACATGTGACCAGGCAGCCGCGCCAACGCCGGCAGCAGCTCGGGGGCGTCGACCAGCTCGACGTCGCCGCGCACGCCCATGACCGAAGGCTCCTCTCGCGCTGGACTTGACACGAACCGTACCGCGGGTGATCGTTAAGTGCGTGACGATTAGGTCACTGACGATCCGAGGAGGAACCGTGGCCGCGAAGTGGTGGACCCTGGTCGCCGTCTGCACCGGCGTGTTCATGCTGCTGCTCGACGTCACCATCGTGAACGTCGCGCTGCCCGACATCGAGGACCAGTTCTCCGGCAGCCTCTCGGACCTGCAATGGGTGATCGACGCCTACGCTCTGAGCCTGGCGGCGCTGCTGCTGACCGCCGGCTCGCTGGCCGACCTCTACGGCCGCAAGCGGGTCTTCATCGTCGGGGCGGTGGTCTTCACCGCCGGCTCGACGCTGTGCGGCGCGGCGCCGAGCCTGCTCTTCCTGACCCTGGCCCGGGCGGCGCAGGGCGTCGGCGGCGCGGCGATGTTCGCCACCGCCCTGGCCCTGATCGCCTCGGCCTTCCACGGCAAGGACCGCGGCACCGCGTTCGGCGTCTTCGGGGCCACCACCGGCATCGCCATCGCGGTCGGGCCCGTGCTCGGCGGCGTGCTGACCAGCGGGCTCTCCTGGCGCTGGATCTTCTTCGTCAACATCCCGATCTGCGTCGTCGCGCTCGTGGTGAGCTTCTGGAAGGTCGAGGAGTCCCACGACCCGCGCGCCGGCCGCCCGGACCTCATCGGGTTCGTGACCTTCAGCGTCAGCCTCGGCTCGCTGGTCTACGGGCTCATCGAGGCCGGCCGCCGCGGCTGGGGCGACGAGCGGGTGCTGATCTGCTTCGGTGCGGCCGCGGTGCTGCTGGTCGTCTTCCTGGTCAGCCAGCTGGTGCAGCGGCACCCGATGTTCGACCTCTCCCTGCTGCGCAAGCCCACGTTCACCGGCGGCCTGTTCGCCGCGTTCGGCGTCTCGGCCTCGATCTTCTCGCTGCTGACCTACCTGGTGATCTACGTCCAGAACTTCCTCGGGTACTCCGCGGTGCAGACCGGCGTCCGGTTCCTGTTCCTCTCCGGTGCCTCGTTCGTGGCCGCAGCCGTGGCCGGCCGGCTCACCAGCCACGTGCCCGCCAAGTGGTTGATCGCGCCAGGATTCCTCGTGCTCGGCGGCGGCCTGCTGCTGATCCACGGCTTCCAGGTGGACTCCTCGTGGACGCACCTGATCCCGGGCCTGCTGGTCGCCGGCCTCGGCATCGGCATGATCAACACGCCGCTGGCCTCGACCGCGGTCGGCGTCGTCAGCCACGAGCGCTCCGGCATGGCCTCGGGGGTCAACTCGACCTTCCGGCAGGTCGGCGTGGCCACCGGCATCGCGGCGCTGGGCTCGATCTTCAGCCACCAGGTCGCCAACGGGCTCGGCGACCGGCTCGCCGGTTCGCCGGTGGCCGGTCGCGTCGGCCAGATCGCCGAGGCGCTCACCGGTGGCCAGGCCCAGCAGGTGCTGGCCCACGTGCCCGCGGCGTCGCGGGCCAGCGTCGGGCGGGCGATGACCGCCAGCTACGTCGACGCGCTCAACGACATCACCCTGATCGCGGCCGGCATCGCGTTCGCCGCGGCGGTGCTGACCCTGCTGCTGGTGCGGCAGAAGGACTTCGTGACCCAGGGCGGCCCGCCGCCGCAGCAGCAGGACCACACCCCCCAGCACCTCGCGCCGGCGCGCGGCGGCGCGCACGCGTCAGCCGGCTGACAGGTCGCGCTTGGCACCATGGTCCGATGCGGGTGCTGGTCGTCGAGGACGAGACCCGGCTGGCGGCGTCGCTGCGAGCGGGGCTGGAGGCCGAGGGCTTCGCCGTCGACGTCGCGCCCGACGGCGGCGAGGCGCTCTGGTACGCCCGCGAGAACGCCTACGACGTCATCCTGCTCGACCTGATGCTGCCGGTGCTCAACGGCTACGACGTCTGCCGCCGGCTGCGCGACGACCAGGACTGGACGCCGATCCTCATGCTCACCGCGAAGGACGGCGACGTCGACCAGGTCACGGCCCTCGACACAGGTGCCGACGACTACGTCACCAAGCCGTTCTCCTTCCAGGTGCTGCTCGCCCGGATTCGCTCGCTGGTCCGCCGCGGCGTCAGCGAGCGCCCGACCGCGCTCGAGGTGGGCGACCTGCGCCTGGACCCGGCCAGCAAGGCCGTCACCCGCGCTGGAACCGAGGTGCGGCTCACCGCTCGCGAGCTCTCGCTGCTGGAGTTCTTGATGCGTCGCGCGGGCGACGTCGTGACCAAGCAGCAGATCCTCGGCAACGTCTGGGACTTCGACTTCGAGGGCGACCCCAACATCGTCGAGGTCTACGTCGCGCGGCTGCGCAACAAGGTCGACCGGCCCTTCGGCCGCGCCGACATCGAGACGCTGCGCGGCAGCGGCTACCGGCTCCGGCCCCCGTGATCAGCCCGATGTCCAACCCCGTGACCAGCCCGATGATGTCTTCGTGAGGAGTCATGTCCGCACCCGGGTCACGGCGGTGGCGACGCTGGTGGCGCTGGTGGCGGCCGTCGTCGGCTCGCTGGTCTTCCTCAGCGTGCTGCGCAGCGCGCTGGAGTCCAGCCTGGTCGGCTCCGCCGAGCAGGACGTCGCCAGCATCCAGGCCCGCCTCCGCGAGCACGAGTCGCCCCGACGAGCGGTGCTCTCGGGGAAGAACGACCTCGTGGTGCAGGTGACCGACGCCGACCACCACGTCGTCGCCACCGACCATCCTCAGGTCACGCGGCCTCTGCGGCGCACCGTCGGGCAGGACCGCGGCGTGCGGTTCCGCGGCCTCAGCGACCCCTACGTCGTCGTCGCGCGGGATCGCCCCGACGGCCACGGGTTGATCATCGTCGCCCGCTCCTCCGAGCACGTCGGGTCGGCCACGACGACCGTCGCCACCCTGCTCGCGGTGAGCGTGCCGGTGGGCCTGCTGCTGATCGCGGGTGGCGTGTGGCTGACCGTCGGGCGGGCGCTGCGACCGGTGGAGGACATGCGCCGGGAGGCCGCGTCGATCACCGCCGACCGCCTCGACCGGCGGCTGGCCGTGCCGCCGGGGGCCGATGAGATCCCGCGGCTCGCGGCCACCTTGAACCAGATGCTCGACCGGATCGACGCCGGCAACCGGCAGCAGCGCCAGTTCGTCTCCGACGCCTCCCACGAGCTCCGCTCACCGCTGGCCACCATCCGCCAGCTGGCCGAGGTGGCCGAGCGCTACCCGGACCGGGTGTCGACCGCCGAGCTGGCGCGCGACGTGCTGGCCGAGGAGCTCCGGATGGAGGACCTGGTCTCCGCGCTGCTGATCCTGGCCCGCGCCGACGACGCGCCGGCCGGGCCGGCGGCCGCGCCGGTGGACCTCGACGACGTCGTGCTCCACGAGGTGCGCCGCGTGCCGATCGGCAGTGTCGGTGCCGGCATCGACGTCGATGCCTCGGCGGTCACCGCCGGCCAGGTGGTGGGCGACACCGTGCTGCTGGGCCAGGTGGTCCGCAACCTGCTCAGCAACGCCGTCCGGCACGCCCGCAGCCGGGTCGTCGTGACGCTGGGCGAGACCGAGGGCCAGGTGGTGCTCACCGTGGCCGACGACGGCGAGGGCATCGCCCCCGACGAGCGCGAGCGGGTCTTCGAGCGCTTCGTGCGCCTCGACGAGGCGCGGGCCCGCGACGCCGGTGGCAGCGGGCTGGGGCTGGCCATCGTGACCAAGGTCGTGACCGGGGCGGGTGGCACGGTCCGGGTCGAGGACACCGCCCAGGGCGGTGCGTGCTTCGTCGTTTCCCTGCCCGCCGCCTGAGGTCCACCCGCCGTCAGGCTCGGTTCAGCACGCTCGTCCCACCGTGGCTCCGTGACCACCACCCTGGCCCTCCGCACGACCGTCGCCTCGCCGCCCGTGCGCCGGACGCTCCCGGTGGCGGTGCTCGGCCTGGCGGTGCTCACCGTGCTGCTCCGGCTGCCCTACCTGGCGTCGCCGGTCTCCTCCGACGAGGCCGGCTTCGCGATGCTCGCCCGGCAGTGGGCGTCCGGGCACGGGTCGCTCTACGGCGGCTTCTGGGTCGACCGGCCGCCGCTGCTGGTGGCGCTGTACGCGCTGGCCGACGTCGGCGGGCTGGTGGGGCTGCGCGTGCTCGGTTGCCTGGCCGCGGCGGTGACCGTGCTCGGCGTCGGCCTCGCCGTCGACCACGTGTCGGGACGCCGGCCCGCCGCGTGGGCGGCAGCCGTCGCCTGCGTCGGACTGAGCGTGCCGGCCCTGGGTGGCGTCAACGTCGACGGCGAGCTGCTCGGGGTGCCCTTCGTCGCGATCGGTGCGTGGCTGCTGCTGCGGGCGGTCACCACGCCGGCCGGAGCCTGGCCCGCCGTCGCCGCCGGCGCGTGCGCGGCCGCCGCGGTGCTGGTCAAGCAGAACTTCGTCGACGTCACCGTGCTCGCGGCCGTGCTGGCGGTCGCGATGCGCCACCGCGCCACCCTGCGGCTGTGGCTCCGCTTCGGCGCCGGCGGCATCGCCACGGCGACCCTGGTGCTCGGCGGCGCGGCCCTGCTCGGCACCCGGCCGTGGGGGGTGCTCTACGCGATGTACCCCTTCCGGTTCCGTGCCACGGCGCTGCTCGGCCGCGAAGGCTTCCCCGGTCGGGGACCGCACCTGCTGGCCCTGGCCGGCTCGTGGGCGACCTCGCTGCTCCCGCTGCTGCTGCTCGCGCTCCTGGTCGCCGTCGTGCTGCGGCGCACCCGTCACGCCCCGCTGGGGATCGCGCTGCTGGCGCTCGCGGCCTACGACCTGTTCTCCGTGGCGGCGGGCAGCAGCTACTGGATGCACTACCTGGTGCAGCTGGTGCCGGTCACCGCGATGGCGGCCGGCCTGGTGGCGCCGCTGCGCCCCGGCCGGTTGCTGACCGCCGTCGTGCTGGTCCTGGCCAGCCTCTCCTACGTCGCGGCCCTGCCCCACCGGGTCCAGGCCCCCGGGGTGGTGGTCGGGCGGGCGATCGGCGACGTAGCCGCGCCGGGCGACACCCTGGTCAGCGTCTTCGGCGGCCCGGAGGTGGCGGCGACGGCCGGTCTCGACTCGCCCTACCGCTACCTGTGGAGCCTGCCCGCCCACGTGCTCGACCCCGGCGCCGCCGGACTCGGGAGACTGCTCGCGGGCCCCGCCGCCCCCACCTGGCTCGTGGTGCGCGAGGGCGGCACGGTCGCCGCGCTGGCCGAGGGGCCGGCCGGGTCGCCGCTGCGCACCCGCTACCACCTGGTCGACGACCTGTGCGGGCGGCTGGTCTACCTGCGCGACGACGCCGATCGCGGCGCGCCGGCCGCGGCCGTCACCGACTGCCGGCTGCCGCTGAGCCCCTACGTCGGCTCGCTGCTGGGCACCCCGAGCTCGGTGTCGCTCGAGCGACCCCGCAGCCGCTCGGTGCCGTAGCGCTGCCAGTGGGCGGCCTCGTCGGGGTGGGCCGCCGCCACCGAGTCCCAGGCCGCCAGCAGCGCACCGTCGACGTCCTTGGCGAGGTCGGTGATCCGGGCCGCGGAGTTCACGGCGTCGCCGATGACGGTGTACTCGAAGCGCGAGGCGTCGCCGACGTTGCCGGCAACGGCCTCACCGGTGGCCACGCCCACCCCGGCACCGATCTGGGGCACCTCGCGGGCCAGCCGGGCCGACATCGCCCGGGCCGCGGCCAGCGCGCAGGTGGCGTGGTCGGCCAGCTCGTTGGGTGCGCCGAAGACCGCCAGCACGGCGTCGCCGATGAACTTGTTGACCAGCCCGTGGTGCCGGTCGACCTCCTCGACCACCACCGTGAAGAACCGGTTGAGCATCTCCACCACCTCTGCGGGCTCGTGCTCGTCGGCGAAGCCGGTGGAGCCGACCAGGTCGACGAAGAGCACCGACACCTCGCGTGCCTCGCCGCCGAGCTCCACGTCGTCGAGCGCCACCGCGGCGACGTCGCGGCCGACGTGGCGGCCGAAGACGTCGCGCAGCCGCTCGCGCTCGCGCAGCCCGGCCACCATCTCGTTGAAGCCGCTCTGCATCCGGCCCAGCTCGGTGCCGTCGTAGACGACGACCTCGGTGTCCATCTGGCCGCGCTCGACCTCCTCCAGCGCCTCGCGCACCGCGACGATCGGACCGACCAGCGCGCGGGCGTTGATCACCGTTAGGGCACATCCGAAGACGAGCACGATCGCGCCCAGGACGAGGATCACCACGGCCAGCTGGTCGACCGTGGCGTCACGCTGCACGAGGACGAACACGGCCGCGGTCATCAGCCCGACCACCGGGGCGCCCGTGCCGAGCAGCCAGAACACCAGCTGCCGGTAGCGGATCCCCAGCCCCACCACGCCGTCCGCCCGCCGCCGGCTCAGGGCGCGGGCCGCGACCGGCCGCATCGCGAACTCGGTCAGCACATAGGCGAAGCCCGACGTCACCAGGCCCGAGATGGCCACCACGAAGGCCGTGGCGAAGGCGCGCTCGGGCTGCAGTGCCACCGAGACGCCGGTGAACAGCAGCGTCGCCACCGCCCACAACGAGGCCTGCACCAAGGTGATCCGCAGCGGAGTGCGCAAGGTGCCGCGCAGCTCGGCGTCACTCGGGTCACGGTCGTCGCGCAGCCATCTGCTCACCCGCAACGTCCCGGCCGTGCCCACGACGACGCCGACCGCTCCGGCCAGCAGCACGTACGCCGGCACCAAGAGCAGCAGCGCAGTGCGCACGGCCGGCGTCGGGGCCGGGCTGGGCAGCACGTATGCCGCGAAGAGCGACGCGATCACCGCGCCGATGATGTTGTCGCCGAGGATGAGGAACGTCAGCAGCACCTGCACGCGGACGCGCAGCCGCTTGGCTCCCTGCCCCGTGGGGCCGAGGAGCCAGGACCCGAACGGGTGGTCTCGGCCGGTACGCATCATGGGGAAGCATGCCGGACATGGTCCGGTTGACGGCGTGGGTGCTGCGTCACCGGTGGTGGGTGGCGCTGTTCTGGGCGGCCGTCGCGGTGGCCGGCGGGGTCACCGCCCCGACGACCGCCGATCGACTCAGCTTCAGCTTCGACCTGCCCGGACAGCCCGCCTTCGAGACCAACCAGGCCATCACCAAGACGTTCGGCACCGCGGGCGTCGACGACCCGCTGCTGGTCGTGGTCCGCGGCGGCGACGCCACGACGAGCGCCGAGGACCTGGCCCGGCGGCTGCAGCAGGGCGTGCCCGGCACGCGGGTGGTCACCGCCGCCGACGCCTCCCACCTCACCACCGCCGACGGGCGGGCGAGCGTCGTCGTGGTCTACCCGCGGGTGAGCGGCGGCCCCGAGCCGTACGCGGCCACGCAGCCGCGGCTGGAGAAGGTGGTCACCGCCGCCCGATCCGAGGGCGTCGATGCCCGCCTGACCGGGTTCGAGCTGCTCTCCGAGGGCGGCTCGAGCGGCGGGAGCCGCTCCGTGCTGGCCGAGGTGGTGCTCGGCGCCGCCGGCGCGCTGGTGGTGCTGGTCCTGGTCTTCGCCTCGCTGCTGGCCGGCGTACCGCTGCTGGTGGCGGCGGTGTCGATCCTGGGCACCTTCCTCGCGCTGCTCGGGCTCACCGTCCTGACCGACGTCAGCGCCGTCGTGGAGTACCTGGTGGCCCTCGTCGGGCTGGGCGTGGCCATCGACTACTCGCTCCTGGTCGTCACCCGCTGGCGCGAGGAGCGCTCGGCCGGGCTGGACAACGACGAGGCGGTGGCGGCGGCGATGGCCACCGCCGGGCGCAGCGTGCTGTTCAGCGGGGTGACCGTGGCCGTCTCGCTGGCCGCGCTCGTGCTCGTGCCGCTGCCGTTCCTGCGCAGCATCGGCCTGGGCGGGCTCCTCATCCCGCTGCTCAGCGTGGCCACCACCCTGACCCTCGTGCCGGTGCTGCTCAGCGCGGTCGGTCCCGCCCTGACCTGGCCGCGACGCCAGGCCACCGTCGGGCCCAGCCGGTTCTGGGGACGCGTGGCCGCCGGCGTGCTGCGCGCGCGCTGGCTGACCATCGCGGGCTGCGTCGTGGTGCTGCTCGTGCTCGCCGCCCCGGTGCTGGGGCTGCGGCTGGGATCGGCGCAGCTGAGCGGAGTGATCGGCGACTCCGCCTCGGCGCGCGCGGTCTCCGCCGCGGTCTCCGGCGGCGTACCGGTCGGTGTGGTGCGCCCCGTGCAGGTGCTGACCGAGGGGAGCGCTGTAGCCCTCGCGACCAGGCTGCGCGAGGTGGACGGCGTCGCCGCGGTGGCCGCGCCCACCACCTGGAGCGAGGGCGACCAGCGGCTGCTCCAGGTCTACCTGCGTGCCGACCCCGCCTCCTCGGCCGGCCGGGCGGCGCTGGACCGCGTGCGCTCGACGGCCTCCCGGCTCGACGCCCGGGTGGGCGGCAGCCCCGCCGAAGACGCCGACTTCGTCACCGCGGTCTACGACGACATCGGCTGGGTGGTGCTCGCCGTCGTCGTGGTGACCTTCCTGCTGCTGGCCCGTGCGCTGCGTTCGCTGTGGCTGCCGGTCAAGGCGCTGGTGCTCAACGCGCTCTCGATCGCCGCGGCGTACGGCATCACCGTCTGGATCTGGCAGGGCGGCCACGGCACCGACCTGCTCTTCGGGCAGCCCGCCGCCGGGGCGGTCACCACCTGGGTGCCCATCGCGGCCTTCGCGTTCTTGTTCGGGCTCTCGATGGACTACGAGGTGTTCATCCTCTCCCGGATGCGAGAGAGCTACGACCGCCACGGCGACACCCCGCGCGCCGTGGTCGACGGCATCGCCCACACCGGACGGCTGGTCACCTCGGCCGCGCTGATCCTCTTCCTGGCCTTCATCGCGCTCTCGACCGTGCCGAGCGTCGACGTCAAGATCCTCGCCACCGCCCTCGCCCTCGGCATCCTCATCGACGCGGTGGTGGTGCGCAGCCTGCTGGCCCCGGCGCTGGTGGGCGTCCTGGGCCGCGCGAACTGGACGATGCCGCGGTGGCTGCGGGCGGTGCTCCGGGCGCGGCCGGTGCCCGAGCCCGGCCACGCCGCCGGACCCGAGTAGCCGCTCCGGCTCGGCTCAGACCGGCTGCGGCTCCCGGTCGGGCTCGCCCGGCTCGTCGAGCTGGCGCAGCGACTCGCCCTCGACGTCGACGTCGGGCAGCGCCTTGTCCAGCCACCTCGGCAGCCACCAGGCGGCGTTGCCCAGGAAGGACAGGAACGCCGGCACCAGCGAGAGCCGCACGACGAAGGCGTCGACCAGCACGCCGAAGGCCAGGGCGAAGCCCATCGACTTGATGGTCGGGTCGTCGACCAGCACGAACCCGGCGAAGACCGAGATCATGATCAGCGCCGCCGCGACCACCACCCGTGCGCCGTGGCCGATACCGGAGACGATCGCCTGCTGCGCAACGTCGGGCACGGGGTCGCCGTGCACGAAGTCCTCCCGCATCCGCGAGACCAGGAACACCTCGTAGTCCATGGCCAGGCCGAACAGGATCCCGATGAGCAGGATCGGCAGGAAGCTCACCAGCGGGCCGCTGGTGTCCAGCCCGACGAGGCTCGCCAGGTGGCCGTCCTGGAAGACGGCCACCGTGACGCCGAACGCCGCGCCGACGGTCAGCAGGAAGCCCAGCGTCGCCTTGAGCGGCACCAGCAGCGAGCGGAAGACCAGCATCAGCAGCAGGAAGCTGAGACCCACCACCACGAGGAGGTAGACCGGCAGCGCGTTCTTGAGCTTGTCGGAGACATCCACGCCGATCGCCGTCGCGCCGGTCACCGACACGGTGGTGCCGGTGCTCGTCGCGGTGCCTGCCAGGTCGGAGCGCAGGTCGCGCACCAGGTCGAACGTCGCCTGGTCGCTCGGCCCGCTCTTCGGGACGACGCTGACCAGCGCGGTGCGGTTGTCCTGGCTGATGCCCGAGGCCGTCGCGGCCGCGACGTCGTCCTCACCGGTGGCGACCTGGGTCACCCGCGCCACCCCCTGCTGCACGGCGGTGGCGTCGTCGCCGTGGACCACGGCGATGAGCCGGCCGTTGAAGCCGGGGCCGAAGCCCTCGGAGATCAGGTCGTAGGCCACGCGCTTGCTGGTGCCCGAGGGCGCCGTGCCGTCGTCGGGCAGGGCGAGCCGCATGTGCGTGACCGGGAGCGCCAGCACCGCGAGCACGATGACGCCGCCGACCAGCACCGGCACCCGGAAGCGGGTGGTGAACCGGCCCCAGCGGAAGCCGAAGCCGGGCTTGTCCTCGATGTGCTCAGCGCGGCGCTCGCGCTTGGAGCGCACCTTGTCGCCGGCGAAGGCCAGCACGGCGGGCAGCATCGTCAGCGCCACCAGCACGGCGACGGCGACCGTGCCGGCCGCGGCCAGGCCCATCGAGGTCAGGAACGGGATGCCGACCACCGAGAGCCCGGCCAGCGCGATCACCACGGTGAGACCGGCGAAGAGCACCGCCGAGCCCGCCGTGCCGACGGCGCGGCCGACGGCCTCCTCGCGGTCGAGGCCGGCGCTGAGGTTGTGGCGGTACCGGGAGGTGATGAACAGCGAGTAGTCGATGCCGACGGCCAGGCCCAGCATCAGCGCCAGCACCGGCGTGACGCTGGTGAAGTCGAAGACGTGGCCGAGCAGGGTGATGGCGGCGTACCCGATGCCCACACCGACCAGGGCGTTGAGCATCGTCATGCCCGCCGCCACCAGCGACCCGAAGGTGATGACCAGCACCACCAGCGCCACCAGCACGCCGATGCCCTCGGTGGAGCCGACCTCCGGCGGGGCCTGGGTGGGCTCGCCGCCCGCGGCGACGGTCCAGCCCGAGGGCTGGTCCTTGCCGAGGTCGTCGTAGGCGGTGCGCTGGCGGTCGGTGAGGGCGTCGGCCTGCTTCGAGAACTGCACGGTGACCAGGGCGAAGCGGCCGTCGCGGCTGATCGCCTTGCTCTGTGCGGGCCCGACGACACCGACCACACCCGGCACCTCTTTGGCCTTCGAGACCACGCCTGCGATCACCTGCTGGCCGGTGGCGGCCGTGACGCTCTGGCCCTTCGGTGCGCGGACGACGACCGTGCCCGAGGCTCCGCTGGCCTGCGGGAACTCCTTCGACAGGGCCGTCAGCGCGCGCTGGGACTCGGTGCCGGGGATCGTGATCGAGGCCGAGGAGGCGGCGCCGATCGAGACGACGGCGCCGATCAGCGCGACGAGCAGGAGCAGCCAGACGCCGACGACGGCGCCGCGGCGGCGGAAGGAGAACCGCCCGACGCGGTAGAGGAAGGTGGCCATGAGTGATCCTTCGTCAGCTGGGGATGGAGATCGGGACATCGAGGCCGAAGATCCGGCCGCCGAGGGCGAGCAGCTCGTCGGCGAGCTCCTCGTCGGTGAGGTCGTGCAGGGTCAGGCAGGCGCCGACCAGGCCGTGCTCGAAGGTCATCGCCGCCACCCGGTCGCGCTGGTGCGGCAGGGGGCCGATCAGCCCGGTGCGCATCTCCTCGGCCCATTGCGCGCCGCGCTCGGCCAGCGGTCGCAGCTCCTCGACGTCGCCGATGCCGCGCAGCATGGCGATCGCCTGGCGATGGCGCACCACGATGGCGACGGCGAGCTCCAGGGTGCGCGTCTGGCGTTGCGGCGCCGGCACCTCGGCGAGCACCGAGCGCATCTGCTCGATGTCCTCGACCAGGTCGGTCGAGAGCGCCTGCAGGATCGCCGACTTGCTGCTGAAGTGGTAGAGCAGCGCGGCCTTCGAGCAGCCGGCGCCGGCCGCGATCATCTGCAGCGAGCTGGCCCGGAACCCGATGCTGCTGAACAGCCGCAGCGACACCGCGAGGATCTCGGTGCGCAGGGCGTCACGGGGCGGTCGGGGCACGGCACCCAGTGTGACTGACCGATCGGACAGTGTCTGCCCGATCGGTCAGGATCGGGCTGTGACCTGCGCGACGCTGCGCCGACAGCGATGGCAGGGCGCACACCGGGGCCTTGACCGCGCCGCGACGGGCACCCGCCATGATGAACCTCGTCGAGGGAGGAGTGCCCATGGAGCTCACCGGGGAGCGGGACTCGGGTCTGCGTCGGGCGCTGCGTCGCGCTCGCGACGGCGTCGCGTTGAACACCGACGAGGCGGTCGCGCTGCTGCGGGCCCGCGGTGCGGCGCTCGAGGAGCTCCTCGACCACGCCTCCCGGGTCCGTGACGCCGGTCTGCGCGAGGCCGGTCGGCCCGGCGTCATCACCTACTCGCCGAAGGTGTTCATCCCGCTCACCCGGCTGTGCCGCGACCGGTGCCACTACTGCACCTTCGCGACCACCCCGCACCGTGTGCCGGCCGCGTTCCTCGAGCGCGACGAGGTGCTCGCCATCGCGCGTGCGGGCGCGGAGCTCGGTTGCACCGAGGCGCTCTTCACCCTTGGCGACCGGCCCGAGGACCGCTGGAGTGCCGCGGCCACGTGGCTCGACGAGCGTGGCTACGACTCCACCCTCGACTACGTCCGCGCCTGCGCGATCGCCGTGCTCGAGGAGACCGGCCTGCTGCCGCACCTCAACCCCGGCGTGATGAGCTGGGAGGAGCTGAACCGGCTCAAGCCGGTCGCCGCGTCGATGGGCATGATGCTCGAGACCACCTCCACCCGGCTCTTCGCCGAGAAGGGCGAGGCCCACTTCGGCTCCCCGGACAAGGACCCGGCGGTGCGGCTGCGGGTGCTCGAGGACGCCGGCCGGCTCTCGGTGCCCTTCACCACCGGCCTGCTCGTCGGGATCGGCGAGACGCCGAAGGAGCGGGTGGAGACGATCCTCGCGATCCGGGCCAGCGCCCGCACCCACCACCACGTCCAGGAGGTCATCGTCCAGAACTTCCGCGCGAAGTCCGACACGGCGATGCGCGACGTGCCCGACGCCGAGATCGACGACCTCGCCGCCACGGTGGCCGTCACCCGGCTGCTGCTCGGCCCGACCGCCCGGGTCCAGGCGCCACCGAACCTGCTGGGCGAGCCCGACGGGCACACCGATGCCTACCGGCTCCTGATCCGCGCCGGCATCGACGACTGGGGCGGCGTCTCGCCGCTCACCCCCGACCACGTCAACCCCGAGCGGCCCTGGCCCGCGCTCGACGAGCTCGCCTCGCGCACCGCCGACGCCGGGTTCGAGCTGCGCCCGCGGCTGACCGTCTACCCCGGCTACCAGCAGGCGCCGTGGCTCGACCCGCGCCTGTCCGGACACGTCGGAGCCCTGGCCGACGCGGCCGGGCTGAAGGACCTCGACGCGATGCCGGTGGCGCGGGCGTGGCAGGAGCCCGACGACGTTGTGGCCAGCAGCGGACGCGTCGACCTGCACGTCGAGGTCGACACCGTCGGACGCAGCGGCGACCGGCGCGACGACTTCGACTCCGTCTACGGCGACTGGGACCAGCTGCGCAGCGAGGCGAGCCGGCTGTCGGGGGCCGCGCCGCTGGTGGCGTCGTCGTCGGTCGCGGCCGCGCTGTCCCGTGCGGAGGCCGACCCGGCCGGCCTGAGCGACGACGAGTACCTGGCGCTGATGACGGCCGAGGGCGAGGAGCTCCGGCAGGTGGCCCGGCTCGCCGACGGCCTGCGTCGCGACGCCGTCGGCGACGCCGTCAGCTACGTCGTGAACCGGAACATCAACTTCACCAACATCTGCTACACCGGCTGCCGGTTCTGCGCGTTCGCGCAGCGCAAGGGCGACGCGGACGCCTACTCGCTCTCGATCCCCGACGTGGTCGAGCGGGCCGTCGAGGCGTGGGACGACGGCGCCACCGAGGTGTGCATGCAGGGCGGCATCGACCCCGACCTGCCGGCGTCGTTCTACCCCGATCTGCTGCGGGCGCTGAAGGCTCGGCTCCCCGACCTGCACGTGCACGCGTTCTCACCGATGGAGATCGTCAACGGCGCCTCGCGCCGCGGGGTGTCGATCGCCGACTGGCTCATCGAGCTGCGCGACGCCGGCCTCGACACCATCCCCGGCACGGCCGCGGAGATCCTCGACGACGAGATCCGGTGGGTGCTGACCAAGGGCAAGCTGCCCGCCTCGACCTGGATCGACGTCGTCCGCACCGCGCACCGGCTCGGCATCCGGTCCAGCTCGACGATGATGTACGGCCACGTCGACTCGCCGCTGCACTGGGTCCGCCACCTGCGGGTGCTGCGCGACCTGCACGACGACACCGGCGGCTTCACCGAGTTCGTGCCGCTGCCGTTCGTGCACACCAACGCCCCGCTCTACCTCGCCGGCGCCGCCCGCCCGGGCCCGGCCACCCGCGACAACGTCGCCGTGCACGCCGTCGCCCGGATCATGCTCCACGGCCGCATCGAGAACGTGCAGACCTCCTGGGTCAAGCTCGGTCCCGACGGCACCCGGCTGATGCTCACCAGCGGCGCCAACGACCTCGGCGGCACCCTCATGGAGGAGACCATCAGCCGGATGGCCGGCTCGACGTACGGCTCGGCCAAGACCGTCGAGGAGATGCACGACATCGTCGCGGCCCTGCCCGGCCGCTTCCCCCAGGAGCGCAGCACGGTCTACGGCAGGGTCTGAGGCGTCGACCGCTGCTGCGCGGCCAGGCGCACCGGTGCGTTCGGGGCGCCGTAGCCGGCGTAGTCGCCGCGCCGCTCGAGCGCCTCGAAGAACACCCCGGCCACCGTGGGCGTGTAGAAGTGCAGCAGCTCGCCGTGGGCGTCGCGGTCGTAGAGCAGGTCCAGCTCGCGCAGGCGTGCGAGCAGGGCCGGGTCGAGGTCGAAGCGGGCCATGAGGTCGTCGTAGTAGTTCGCCGGCACCGGCAGGCTCACCAGGCCCGCGGCGCGGGCGCGCTCGGCCAGCGCCACGACGTCGGTGCAGGCGAAGGCGACGTGCTGGGGCAGCAGGCCCTCCTCCGAGACGGGCGCGACGTTGAGCGGCAGCCGGACGCAGCAGTCCTCGGTACGCATCACCTGGCTGCGCACCAGTCCCCGCGGTCCGGCCACCTCGGTGCCGGCGTCGGCCACCAGGCCCAGGGTGCTGGCGTAGAACAGGACCGCCTCGTCGAAGTCGTCCCAGGGCTGGGCAAGGTTGACGTGGTCGACGCGGGTCACCAGCGACTCGCCGGCGGCCGGTGTGCCCTCCTCGAACTCGCTCACCCAGTCGGCGGAGGTCGGGCAGAAGAAGACCTCGGTGCCGTCGGGGGCCGCGACCGCGGTCAGCGTGAGCTCGCTGCGGTAGGTCCGTCTTGCGACCCGCGGCGCGCGGAGCACCGCGGCCCGGTCGGCGGCGGCATCGGCGTCGGCCACGCCGAAACCGAGGGCTGCCAGGTGCGGCAGCTGGCCGCGGGCGCCCTGCTCGTTGACCACCACGCGGGCCTCGCCCTGGCTCCACAGCCGCACGGGCTTGCTGCGGTGCCGGCCGCCGAAGTCGAAGCCGAGCTGCTCGAGCAGCACCTCCACGTCCGTGGTGTCCTCGGCCTTGACCTCGACGAAGTCGACCCCGGACGGCGGGGCGGCCGGCGGCAGCAGCCGCAGGCCGAGCGCGGGGGAGCGGTGGGCGGTGCGGTCCTCCAGCCAGGTCAGCGACCGTCGCGCGTGCAGCGCCGTGCGCCCCGGGTCGGTCTGGCGGAAGACGTCGTTGAACACCTCCAGCGAGACCGGCCCGTCGTAGCCGGTGGCCAGCACCAGGTCGAGGAACCGGGCCAGGTCGAAGCTGCCCTCGCCGGGGAAGAGACGGTGGTGACGGCTCCAGGAGAGCAGGTCCATCGTCATCGTGGGCGCATCGGCGAGCTGCAGGAAGAAGATCCGCTCACCGGGGATGTCGGCGATCGCCGCGGGGTCGTGGCCGCGGGAGAGAATGTGGAAGCTGTCCAGGCAGAGCCCGACGCGGGGGTGGTCGGCGAGCCTGACGACGTCCCACGAGCGGCGGTAGTCCGCGACGTAGCGGCCCCAGGCCAGCGCCTCGTAGGCGATGCGGACGTCGTAGCGCTCCGCGAGGTCGCCCAGCTCGCGCAGCTGGGCGGCGAAGAGCTCGTCGGAGTCGATGGTCGCGGTGGCGACGTTGCTGCACAGCAGCATCGTGTCGATGCCGAACCGGTTCATCAGCGCGAACTTCTGCTCGGCGCGGCGCAGGTTGTCGGCGAACAGCGCGTCGTCGACGCCCTCGAGATCGCGGAACGGCTGGTAGAGGTCGAGGCCGAGCCCGAGTCGGTCGGCGAGGGCGCGGATCTCCTCGGGACTGTGGTCGCTGGCGACGAGGTCGGGCTCGAAGACCTCGACGCCGTCGAAGCCCGCGGCGGCGCAGGCGTGCAGCTTGTCGACGAGTGCGCCGCTGAGGCACACCGTGGCGATCGAGGTCCGCATCCATCTCCTCCGGTACTGAACGTACTGGATGGTTCATAGATCGGGAAGCGCCGCGTCCTACGCTGTCGCCATGGCGAGCGAGGTCCAGCCGCGCGTGCGCGACGCGGAGCGCACCCGTGCCGAGCTGCTCGAGGTGGCTACCCAGGTCTTCGCCGAGGACGGGTTCTCCGGCGCCCGCGTGGACGAGATCGCCGAGCGCACCCGCACCACCAAGCGGATGCTCTACTACTACTTCGGCAGCAAGGAGAACCTCTACCTCGCGGTGCTGGAGAACGCCTACCTCGGCATCCGCGAGGCCGAGCAGCGCCTCGACGTCGGCGACCTCGAGCCCGCCGACGCCGTGCGCCGGCTGGCCGAGCTGACCTTCGACCACCACCGGGCGCACCCGGCGTTCATCCGGCTGGTCAGCATCGAGAACATCCACCGCGGCGGCTCGATCTCGCAGCTGGACTCGCTGCGGCGCGTGGCCAACCCCGCGGTCACCCTGCTCGAGCAGATCCTCGAGCGGGGCCGCGAGGCCGGGGTCTTCCGGCACGACGTGGACGCTCTCGACGTCCACCTGGTCATCAGCTCCTACTGCGTGTTCCAGGTGGCCAACCGCTACACCTTCAAGCACCTCTTCGGCCGTGACCTGCAGGCGGCCTCCCAGCGCGAGCGGCTGCGCGCGGTGATCGGCGACGTCGTCGTCGCCTGGCTCACCGCCTGAGACGAGAGGCTTGACAGGTGGTGTGAGGACCGCCACTGTCTTATGAACTAACTAGTTCATACAACGTCTGGAACCCGATGACCTCGACAGCGATCGACGACGCCCGGCACCTGCCCCGCCGTGCTGCTGCAGCCGGCTGGATCGGCAGCGCGATGGAGTACTACGACTTCTTCATCTACGGCACGGCCGCCGCGCTGGTGTTCGGCAAGGTGTTCTTCCCCGACTCCTCTCCGGCCAGTGGCACCCTCCTGGCGCTGGCGACCTTCGGTGTCGGCTACCTGGCGCGCCCGCTCGGCGGCCTGGTGCTGGGCCACGTCGGCGACCGGCTCGGGCGGCGCAACGTGCTGGTCTTCACGCTGGTGCTGATGGGGACCTCGACGTTCCTCATCGGCTGCCTGCCCAGCCACGCGAGCATCGGCGTCGCCGCGCCGATCCTGCTCGTGGTGCTGCGGCTGCTGCAGGGCTTCAGCGCCGGCGGCGAGCAGGCCGGTGCGAACTCGATGAGCCTCGAGCACGCCCCCGAGGGCCGGCGCGCGTTCTTCACCAGCTTCACCCTCGGCGGCACGCAGGGCGGCCTGGTGCTCGCCACGGCCGTCTTCCTGCCGATCGCGAGCCTGCCCGAGGACCAGCTGCTCAGCTGGGGCTGGCGCGTGCCGTTCTGGGCCAGCATCGTGGTGCTCGGCGTCGGCGTCGTCATCCGCAGCCGGCTCACCGAGACCCCGGTGTTCGCCGCCGAGGCGGAGCGCGACCACCTCTCCCGGCTGCCGATCGCCGACCTGCTGCGCGACCACCTCGGCTCGCTGATCCGCGTGGTGTTCGCCGCCACCATCGCCTCGGTGAGCACGATCTTCAGCCCCTACGCGCTCTCCTACGCCGTCAACAACGTTGGGCTGTCCAAGACCCCGATGCTCTGGGTGGTGGTGCTGGCCAACCTGCTGGCGATCGTGATGATCCCGACGCTGGGCATGCTCTCGGACCGCATCGGCCGCAAGCCGGTGTTCCTGGCCGGCTCGCTCGGCCTCATCGTCATGACGACGGCCTTCCTCTACTCGATCTCCACCGGCAGCTATCCGCTGATCTTCATCACCGGGATCCTCATGTTCGGCGTGCCGCAGGCGGCGACGTCGGCGGTGTGGCCGTCCTTCTATGCCGAGATGTTCCCGGCCTCGGTGCGCTACACCGGCACCGCGCTCGGCACCCAGATCGGCTTCGCCTTCGGCGGGTTCGTGCCCTCCATCGCTTCGGCGCTGGGCGGCGACGGGGTCGGCGCGTGGTGGCCGGTCTCGCTGCTGGTCGCCGTGATCTGCCTGGTCAACGTCACCGCCGTCGCGACCGGACGCGAGACCTACCGGGTGCCCACGGCCCGGCTCGGGCTCGACCGCACCCCTCTCGCGCAGCCGGCCCGGGCGGCCGGGTGAGCGCGAACGTGGTGGCGCTGCACTACGCACAGCGCGACGGACGTCGCGGGGAGCACTTCCTCGGCCTGGACGACGAGTCGCTGGCGCCGCACCCGACGTCGTACTTCTGCTGGCTGGTGCGCACCGAGGACCGTGTGGTGCTGGTAGACGCCGGCATCGGGCCGGAGGTGGGTCGGCAGCTGGCCGGGCTGCGTCACTACGAGCACCCGCTGGACCTGCTGCAACGTGCGGGTGTGGCGCCCGCCGAGGTCGACACCCTGGTGCTCACCCACCTGCACTACGACCACACCGGCGTCGTGGCCGAGCTGCCGCGCGCGCAGGTGCTGGTGCAGCGCCGAGAGTGGGAGTACTGGCACGGCCCGTGGCAGCGCGTGCGCCACGAGCGGTGGCTGCGCTCGGCGACCGACCTCGCCGCGCTGGACCAGCTGGACCGCGACGGCCGGCTCGAGCTCCTCGACGGCGGCACCGAGGTGACCCCGGGTGTCGGCGTCCACCTGGTCGGTGGTCACACGCCCGGCATGCAGGTGGTCTCGGTCGTCACGGAGACCGACACCGACGCCGGCTCGGTCGTCCTCGCCTCCGACGCCAGCCACTTCTACGAGAACCTCGAGGCCGAGAGGCCGGCGCCACTGCTCAGCTCGATGCCCGACGTCTACGCCGCGTGGGACCGCGTCGGCGAGCTGGCCGGCGCGCGCGGCACGGTGGTGCCCGGCCACGACCCCGAGGTGCTGCAGCGTCATCCCGAACGGCTCGACGCCGACCCGGCCCTGGTGGTGGTGGCATGAGCGGGCGCACCTACCTCGCCGGCCTGATCGGCACCGGCATCGGCCCCTCGCTGACCCCGCGCCTGCACGAGCAGGAGGCCGCCGCCGAGGGCATCGGCTACGTCTACCGCACCCTCGACCTCGACGCGCTCGGGTTGGTACCCGAGGACGTCGGCGACCTGGTGCGCTACGCGGGCCTGCTCGGCTTCGACGCCCTCAACATCACCCACCCCTGCAAGCAGCTGGTGCTGCCCCACCTCGACCACCTCGACGACGTCGTGGAGCAGGTGGGAGCGACCAACACCGTCATCTTCCGCGACGGCAAGACCTGGGCGTGCAACACCGACGTCACCGGCTTCGCCGAGGCCATGCGCCGAGGCCTGCCCGACGCCTCCCTCGATCTCGTGGTGCAGCTGGGCGCGGGCGGCGCCGGCGCGGCGGTGGGTCACGCCCTGGCCCGCTCCGGCGCGCAGGCGCTACGGATCGTCGATCCCGACGCCTCCCGCGCCGAGGCCCTCGCCGACCGGCTCGCCGGCCAGTTCGCGGACGTCGCGGTCACTGCCGCCGCGCCGCAGGACCTGCCCCGGCTGTTGGGCGAGGCCACCGGGTTGGTCCACTGCACCCCCACCGGCATGGCCGAGCACCCCGGCGCGCCGCTGGACCTCGACCTGCTCCACCCCGGCCTCTGGGTCGCCGACATCGTCTACCGCCCCCTGCTCACCGCGCTCGTCGCCGGCGCCCGCGAGCGCGGCTGCCGCGTTCTCGACGGCGGCGGCATGGCGTTGCACCAGGCTGCCGACACCTATGCGCTGGTCACCGGCCACGAGCCCGACCGCGACCGGATGGGAGCCCACTTCGCCCGGCTGGCCTCGCGCTGAGAGGTCCGATCGGCCGGCGTGACCGTGTGGGTGGGCCCCCAGAGGATCGAACCCTGAACCCGCGGATTAAAAGTCCGGTCGATGACGTCCCGCGTGGTTACGACCCGTTCTACTAGATGCCGTTCTGTCCGGCTTCGCGCTTCATTTGGTACTGGCTGGTGACGTCGTCTGACGTTGCGTCCTGTGTCGTTCGTGACCAGCTGGTGACCAAGGAAGGTGCATGTGTGGAGCAGCCTGAGGGTTACGACGAGGCCAGCACGCAGACCGAATGGGGTCTCTACCGTGGCTACGAGATTCACCACGCGCACCAGATGCTTCGCATCCCCATGGAAACCACGGTCGCCCAGTGGTCCGATGTGGACCTGCTCGAGGTACCCGATCTGGAGACCGACATCGGCGATGCGGTCGGCACCCTGTTGCTCGCCGCTCAGCAGGCTGGGTTCGACCCTCGCGAGATCTGCGAGCAGGAACTGGACTACGTCGGGCAGGTGGGCGACGACATCGAGGAAGAGATGGCCGAGAAGAAGATCCGCATGCCCGATTCCTCGGACGAGTGACCTGAACTCCGGCCGGCCCGTAGCGCTCCAAGTGAGTTCTGCGGTGTCGGTCGGATTGGTCCAGCGACCACGGAGGTGGCTGGACGGCGGTGGTCTGCTGGTGATGGAGGTCGAGCATGAAGTCGCTTGCCCGGCACGTCTGAAGCGAGTGCGGGCAGTGGAGCTACTCGCGGAGGGGTCGTCTTACGAGGAGATCGCCCGACAGGTCGGGTTCACGAACCGAGGGTCTGCGCATCGTGCTGTGAGTAAGGCTCTTGCTGAGCGTGAGGTAGAGAGCATCGATGAGTTCCGCGAGCTCGAGCTGGCACGGTTGGATCAGCTGCAGGTCGCCGTGTGGGACGACGCAATGAATGGACAAATCAAGGCCATCGACGTGGTACTGCGGATTATGGGGAAGAGGGACCGGCTGCTGGGGCTCGACAAGCCGAGGAGTCCGGCGACACCTCGCGGGATCCTTCTGTCCGACTGGTCCTGAGGGCAACCCAGGGGAGCAACACTCAGTCCAGATTGAAGGGATAGTCGGTAACCTCCAGGCCGATGAGCGACCCGTTGTTGCAGCCGCAAGCCCCGTGCATCTCGGGGGCTCAACCTGCAGAGCCCAATCAAGGACGGAATGCCGATGGCTGAGGCCGACGCCGCCGGACGGCACATCAGAGCGGCTGAGAAGGCCTCGGCTAAGAAGGCCTCGGCCAAGAAGGCCTCGGCCAAGAAGGCCTCGGTCAAGAAGGCCCCGGCCAAGAAGGCCCCGGCCAAGAAGACCCCGGCCAAGAAGACCGGAGCAGAGACTTCCATCCCAGCGAGCAGCCGAACGCTGAGCGGCGTAAGACGAGTCGCACGTAGCGCGCCGATGTCGAAGTACTTCGTCCGCGCCCGCTCTCGCGCCCAAAGAATGCTTGACGACCCGGAAGCGCTGAAGCGAGTCGCCGAAGAGTCCTATCGCAGCGGAGCATCTAGGAGCGGGCCCTTCACCGCGGTCATCGATGACTTTCGCACGTTGGTGCGCCTCGTCGTGGCCTATGGCCGTGGGCACTACCGCGAGATCCCGCCTGACTCGCTTGCGCTGGTAGTGGCGGGTTTGCTTTATGTGGTCTCGCCGCTCGACGCGATCCCTGACGTGGTGCCAGGCGTTGGCTACCTAGACGACGCAGTGGTCGTGGGATGGGTGATCAAATCGGTCAGGCAAGAACTCGATGCGTTCCGCGCATGGGAACTGGGCCAGTAGCTAGCTCCCCGATTTGCTGCCTGGAGGGCCGGCCGTTGTAGTCGGGCACTGGGGATCGGACACGATCTCCGATCGCTTGACCCACGCTCCGCGGCGGTCCACTCCTCAATCATTCGATTGTCGGCTGATCAGGCTTCACGGCATCTTCGTCGTTGACCGACTCTAGGCAACGCAGGAGACAACTTTGAGACGCTGACGGCGCGACCTGCGAACATCTGAAGACGGGCGAAAACACATGGGCTGCGGTTAGAGCGGTGGCCACGTGTATCGCCAGCAATGGGACAGGCGAGGCTTGACCAGCACCCAGCGTGTGCGCACCGAAGTGATGACCGAGAGGTGTAGACGAACAATCACCACGAATTCGCGCTACAACGCCCTCGGGAGAACAGCGACGCCACCCTCACCAGCCTCGCGATCATCAACGTCAACTGGCAAAGCAACCGAACCAGTTATCTTGACAACTTCGTGCCTTACGCCCTCGAAGCGCTCCGCCTAAGCGGCGACAGGCCGCTGACCGACCGAGAGGTCAAAGATCGGGTCTTTGACCTCTTCGGGCTTGACCTGCCAGTCAACGTTGTCTCGTCGCTCATCGGACGCGGAGCCAAGCAGAGTCTCGTCAAACGCGCCCCTCGAACACGGGAACTCACCCTCTCCGAAGGCGCAGCCGCCAAGCTCCCCGACATCGCTTCTCAACAGCTAGCCTGTCGCAGAGAGCAAACCGCGCTCGTACGCGGGCTCATCAGCTTCGCACAAACGCGGTTCGAGATCGAGTGGGACGAGACCACAGCAGAGACAGCGCTGGTCGACTACATCGAATCGCACGCGGTCTCACTGCTTTCCTTCTCGGTACGGGGCAGGAATCCAGCAGACTACGAAGGAGCAGATCAAGGGAGCGGCTACATCGTCGCCGCGTATATAGCCCTAGTGGCCGAGGGAAACCCCTCCGCCTTTGGTTACCTCGATCAGATGGTCAAGGGATCGATGCTTGCGTCTGCGCTCTACCTCGAGGTGCCGAACGACGTTCAGCGACGCTTCAGGCGGACCATTCTCTACCTTGACACCCCGATCTGCCTTCGCGCCCTTGGACACGAAGGCTCAGACGCCCAAGAAGCCACCCAGCAAGTTCTTCGCCTCGCGATGTCCCAAGGGGCATCGCTCGCGTGCTTCTCGCACAGCGTCAAAGAGATGCGAGGCATCCTTGAAGGGACCAAGGTGGCGCTACGGAGGACGGTGGGCGCAGAGAGTGCCATGCGCGGAGTCGCCACGCACTTCCGGTCATCGGACTACAACGAGAACGACGTCAACCTTGCTGTCGAGCGACTCGAAAGGGATCTCGACAAGGTCCGCATTCGTGTCGTCGATACTCCAGAGCACACGACGCACTTCGGCGTTGACGAGAACGAGCTCGAACACGTTCTTCAAGAGAAGATCAACTACAAGTATGAGCACACCCTCCTTCCGGATCTCAACAGCCTCACCGCCATCCATAGACTGCGTGGAGGTGAGAGTGGACCTCATCTAGAAACGTGCAAAGCCGTACTGATCACTGACAACTCGGCTCTCGTTCGTGCCTCACGGAGCTTCTTCAACTCTGGAAGACACGAGTGGCCGCTCGCGATGCTCGATCACACGCTCGCGGCGTTGGTTTGGGTGAAAGAGCCGACGCAGGCCCCAGACCTTCCGCGACAGCGGATTATTGCGGACTGTTACGCGGCGCTCGCGCCCTCGCCAAACCTATGGCTAAAAGTTGCCGACGAGATCGATCGTCTCGACCAACGGGGCAGTATCTCTGCGGAGGACGTCGCACTGCTCCGGTACTCCAATGAGGCTCAGCAATCGCTTATGGATATGACCCTCGGAGACCCTCGCCGAGTATCACCAAAGGCCATCTCCACGGCCCTAGCAAGAGCTCGCGAGAGTGCAGCGGCCCCAGCGGTCGACGAAAAAAGGCAGGCGGAAAGCCGCGCAGAGAAGGCGGAGGAAGCCGAAGCGGCCAGCCGGTTCTTGGCCCATGAAAAGGCGAGTGAAGCCCAGGCTCTTCGAACGCGCCTCGATTCGCTCGAAGCGCGCGACACGCGCCGCGTATCGGCCATCCGAAAAAGCGCTGAACGCAGAGCTGGAGCATTGGGGCTTTTCGTGAAGGCTCTCGTAGTCGTCGTGCTGGTTGGAGCCACCATTGCTGGAATCGCAACATTCTTCCCAGTGGTCAATGAGTTCATCTTGCGACCCCTGCGGCTCCCGATCCTCATCGCAGGAGCAGTCGCTTTCACGATTAGCATCTTGATCCTTGCGAAGGGCAAGAGCATCCTCGAATACGTAGGGATTCAGCAGGCAGCCCTACAAGCGCGATTCGAAAAAAGCGCCCTGCAAAGGGCAGGGCTCGTCGAGGCCGAGCAGCCTCAGGACGAACAGCACGACGGCGCCTAGGGGAGGCTCGGGCATTCCGGATCCCTGCTGGTCCGAAAAGGGAGCGATCTGACAGCAGGGTTGCCCTTGAGGATGATCCGGGTGCGCTGCCCAACCGTTCTCGATCCCCGATCCCGGAGGTCACCGTGAGGCGGGGGCGATCGCATAGGTAATCCGCTCGTGATGTTGTCGGACCTCCGCTTCGACGTTTCCCCAGTGACCTCGCGCGGGTTCGGACCGCAAGCCCGTACCACATGCGGGCGACTTTCATAGATCTCGGACGGGACCCTCGACGGCGACTGGTTCAGGGTCGTCCTCGTTGATGTACCGCTTGGGCGGGTTCCAGGCGACTCGCAACTGGCGCACCTCTGAGTGAGCGGGCCCCAGCGTGAAATCGGTGACCGACCGAGCCGCGCCCGTTTGGAGCAGGTGTTCTGTGATCAGAAGACGAGCCACTGGTCTGACGATCGAATCATCTAGCTGTTTCCCTCGCAGCGGGGCCAGCGGATCCACCGCCTGGACACCAAATGTCGCCGCTCCAAGAGTGCTTGTACCGAACAGGCCATCAGCTAAGGCTCGTCGGCCGATCTCGTCAGCGGACATACCGTTGATGCCCATCCCTCGGTAGACCGCGGGTGACCCGTTGCCGGACAGCGCCAGCTTTTCGTGAAACGTCTGCGTGGAGAAGGTGTCGGTGGAGACGTCTGCCACTCGGACCTTGAAGGCCTCGACGGGCGATGCGAAAGGCACGTCACCAGCGCGGTCGTTTCTCATGTCCACCAGTTCGGCATGCACCTCGACGCTGCGTACCTCTGCGGTAACGAGTACCTCTGAACCATTACTGGCGATCTGTGTGGAGCGGAAGACAGTTCGCCCGAGACGGATCCAGGGGGCGATGTCCTCGGCAGCGAGGCTGACGAGCCGGCGACCGATCGCCGCTTGAAGGCTCTCGGGTGTCGTCCGCGAGCTGGTGACGTAGAGGTTGCGTGCACCCGCGACGAGATCCTGCTGGGCGCCGTCCATCTCGCTAATGTCGCCTGCCGGCACGAACAGACAGAGTCTGAGTCCTGCTCGCTCGGCCTCGTTGAACTCGGCGTGGGTGGCCGAGTAGCCATCGCTCATCCGAACCCCGTATCGGGGTCCGAAAAGCCCTAGGTAGATGTCGGAGCTCCTGACTCCCGCGAGATAGGCCTGGTCGGCGCGAATGTCTTGAGCGGCAAGGTCCTGTTCGAACATCACCGGTACTGCGCCGAAGGACTCCACAGCCTGCCGCGCGGCCGCACGCTCCTCCGGCATGTCGGCAATGAGGCTCGATACGAACACCCTCCTGCCCGACGCCCAAGCACGCAGATCTGCGTCTGCGGGATCCGACGAAGCGGATCGTAGGTCGATGAGCAGGCTTTCGGACATGCGTCAGTTCACCATGCGCCACCGACTGCGGCCGGCTGTCGGGATGACGGACGCCCACGAACCGGACTCCAAGGCTTGCCTTGACCGCGTCCCTTACGGCAGGGCACCTGCCGCAAGAGATCTGATGCTCTTGCTCCTGCGATGCGAGAATCCGTCGAATGACTGCCGAACTAGGGGCGACCTGTGGGTTGGGAGCTTGAAGATGGCCAGCGACATCCAGCTCATCTCTGATGATGAGGGCTTGGTGCTCATCGGTGATCCGACAGCCGTCGAGCATTTCCTCGATGCCGAGGGGATCGAACTCGGCGGGTTGAACTCGGTCCGACTCCAAGACGTCCTGCGAACGGGTTCTATGGCAGCTCAAGTGGGATCCGAACTGGCGGCCACCTCAGGACGGTGGTTGAGACTGACAGAGCACTCCGCCGAGCTCGTGAAGAAGCACGGGCTACGTCAGGACGCGAAGACGGGTCTCAGCACGGGGGTGGTCAAAGGGTCGAAGAGCGGTCAGATCGGAGGATTTGTCCAGTTCGCCAAGAGTCCTCGGTCGATGCTGGCGAATCCGTCCCTCTTGGCCGGAGCCGCTGGCCTCATGGCGCAGGTCGCGATGCAACAGAGCATCAGTGAGATGACTGACTGCCTGGCCGAGATCGACCAAAAGCTGGATCAGGTGCTGCGGGCCCAGAAGGATGCCGTTATGGCTGACTTGGCTGGGGTCGCGGCAGTCATTGATGAGGCGTGGTCGATCCGCGAGCACGGTGGCCGGGTCAACGCCATCACCTGGTCGAAGGTGCAAGGCACGGTCGAGACGATCGCGCGGACCCAGGCGTACGCGCTACGTCATCTAGACGCTCTTGCGCGGACGATGGAAGACGTGGCGCGGGTCGGCGCGATCGCCAAGACGGTCGAGGAAGTTGAGTCCACTGCAGTGGAATGGCTCTTTGTCCTGGCCCGTTGCTTCCAACTCCAGGACGCGATCGCCGTACTCGAACTCGATCGGGTACTCGACGGGACCCCGGACGAGGTTCATGGCCACCGTCTCGGCATCAAAGCCGCCCGCCGGAAGCGCCTGAACACCATTTCGGCCACGACCGAACGCCTCCTTGACCGAGTGGACACCGCGAACGCCAAGGTGCTGCTCCACCCGACCAAGTCGCCAGCCGCGGTCAGGTCCAGCGACCGTGTCGCCGCAGCTGTCTCCGACCTTCACAGGAGCCTCGGTATCACCGTCGACCGCGAGCTGGTCGAGGCCAGACGATGGAGGGATGCCGCGGCCGAGGTCAGAGCCAGGACGTGGGCGACGGGTGTGGACGGCGTGGGCGTGGCCAGGCGGGTCGGTCATCAGACCGTCGATCGCGCGGCGTCCGCGACGGGTGTCCTCTCCCGCAGAGTCGCTGCCCGTTCACCCCGTTCAACCCCAACAATGGGCGGCGACGACGACGAGGACCGGGGTGGATCGCCTAGAGGTGGCAGCGAACCCACAGCACGGTGAGTCGCCTGTAGCTCGCGGACTGACCCGTGAGCCGGGCCTGGGTGTCACCAGAGATAACGCTTTCGGAACGCCGCCCGGGTCTCTGCGGTGTGCAGGACCTGGGCGCCAAGGAGCTCCTCTAGCGTCAACGCGGCGAAGGTCTCGTCGTCGACGAGAAGTTCGTGATAGCGAGCGCTAGCGTCAGCAAAACTGACGTTTCGCGAGGGGAAGACGATCACGTAGCGGCCGCGGTCCCACTGGTCCGGATGATTCAGCATCGAGAGCAGCAGCAGGTGGTCGCGCCAGATCTGTTCGAGGTCGGTGTCGTAGATGCTGTCCTGCCACCCGGACCTGAAGACTCCGGACTGTTCCGCCAATCGTGTATACATCGCTCGCTGAGCTTCGTGACGCTCGAGCTGTGCAGCGCCGGGCTTCTTCTCGGGGAGCGCATGCTCGTGGTACTTCGTCTCCACGCCGATTACGCTCTTCGGGCCTGGGTCGACCAGCAGCGCCACGTCGAAGGCGGTCCGGTCGTTGGTGTAGTGCGTCGACGAGCGCTCAGGGGACCATTCGAACCGCACGTCGACCTCACCGCCCCCGACCGACGGGAGGAGGAGTTCGGCCGCACGGCTGGACCGCCCCGGGTCATCCGACAGCTCGCCGAAGAGGTTGAAGCACATCGGCATCGAGGAGAGCAGATCACCCCTGAGCCTCGCCGGGTTCAGTGTCTGGTTCGGCTGGGGGTTCGCCAGACGGTCGCGCACGCTGTTCCAGATGGGCTCACTGAGGAAGTTCTGGCCCAGGTCCGCATCCACCGGATCGAGACGAGACCCGTTGGCGATAGTCACAGGTCCGCCGGCACGAACCGCTGCACTGCTGTTCTTGTGGCTGCCCATCGCGAGTCCGCGGTCCCTGCGCCACAACGCCTGCCGGTACCTGGCCTCACGTTTGAAGTCGGTCATGGTTGTGTCGCTGACACGGTCCACCCCGAACCAGCAGGACTCCGCTTCGAGCGCTGCACGGTCAACGGGCACGACTCAAGATCCTAGATCGGAACGCACCCACGCAGCGTGGCTGCCGTCCTCGTGGTGCATGAGCAGTGAGCGGGTAGCTGCGCAGGCGGCGAATACCTTCAACGTCCACGAGCAGGTGCCAGATGCATCAGGATGAACGCAAGGCCCACTGCGCGCACCCGCTGAGAACCTGACAGACCTCGGACGAAGGAGTTCTCCCTCATGAAGGCCGAAGCGCTCAACCCACGCGAACTGTTCGAAGGCTCGGTCCACTACGAGATCCCTCCGTTCCAGCGGCCCTACGTCTGGTCGGAGGAGGATCAATGGGAGCCGCTCTGGCAGGACGTCAGGCGCGTGGCCGAACGCGTGCTGCGGGCGGGCGAGGACGTCGACAAGCTGGCGGCAATCGGTGGCCACTTCTTGGGGGCGGTCGTCTTCAAGTCGAAGTCCCCGGTCGCCGGAGACGTCACCCGTCACTCAGTCATCGACGGGCAACAGCGCACCACGACCCTGCAGATCCTCCTCGACGCCGTCCAGGAGGCGGTCGAGAACCGGGGCCACGAGGCAGAGGCCGAAGCTCTCCAGGAACTCATCCTCAACGGCGCCAAGCGGTTCCTGGGAAGACCCGAGCGGTTCAAACTATGGCCGTCCAGGTCCGACCGGGAGGCCTTCGAGACGGCCATGGATGGATCAGGCGGAGCCTCCTTCGCCGACCACCGCGTCGTGAACGCGCACAACTTTTTCAAGGCCCAAGTAGGCGAGTGGCTGGCCGGCTCGCCCCTCGAGGACGAGGAGCCACCTATCGGGAGCGAGGCCCACCGGGTACGAGCGCTCACCGAGGTCATGCAGACCCGCCTGTACGTCGTAGCGATCAACCTCGCCGGGCACGACGACGACCAAGTGATCTTCGAGACACTCAACGACAGGGGGACACCCCTCCTCAAGGCCGACCTCATCAAGAACTGGGTGTTCCAGATCGGGGAACAGGTCGGGGCCGCGGTCGCTCACTGGCCGGACACCCACTGGGTCGACTTCGACGACGACTGGTGGCGCACCGAGATCAGTCAAGGACGTCACATGCGGTCCCGGATCGACATCTTCCTCCAGTACTGGCTGACGATGCGGACACGCTCGGAGATCCTCACCGACGAGGTCTTCCGGGAGTTCATGAACTATGCACGGCCCCTCATGAAGGACGCCGATGGGGCCGAAGGCCTTCTGGGGCAGCTGAGGCGCGACGCCGACACCTTCCGCTCCTTCGCCCAGCTGGACACCGAGACGGCCGAGGGCCGCTTTTACACCCGCGTCGTCGAGTCCTTCGAACTCGGAGCCACCACGCCACTGCTGCTGCGGATGCTGTCGGAGAACCACCCGGTCGCGGCCGAGCAACGCGCCGAGGCGCTCAAGGCCCTGGAGAGCTGGGTCATCCGTCGGACACTGTTGCGCTACACCATGAAGGACGTCAACAAGCTCATGGTCGCGCTGCTCACCGAGATCGACGACAGCCTGTCGGACATCGGTGCCGGCGTGAGGTCCTTCCTGGCCGCCCAGAGTGCCGATGCCCGTCTCTGGCCCAACGACGACGAGATGCTCGCCTCCCTGCCCACCATCCGGCTCTACGGCAACGTGCGCCAGACCCGACTGCGCGTCATCCTCGAGGCCATCGAACGCCAGCTGAGGACCGATCGACATGAAGTGGTGTCCATCCAGCCGGCACTCGAGGTCGAGCACCTGATGCCGCAGGGATGGAGGCAGTACTGGGACGACGAACCACCGCTGTCGCCGACGGATGCGGCTGAGCGGGATGCACGGGTCAATCGTCTGGGGAACCTGACCCTGTTGACCAAGAAGCTCAACGGTTCGCTGTCCAACCGTCCCTGGACCGACTCGGAGTCGGCAGCGATCAGTGGCAAGGGTGAGGACGCCAACCTCGGCAAACGATCGTTAATCTCGAAGTACAGCCTCCTGGTGCTGAATAAGGATCTGGTCGATGAGCAGCGGTCGAGCTGGACGGACGACGACATCGACGCGCGTTCGGTGCACCTCACGTCCCTTCTGTGCCGAGCGTGGCCGGGACCGCCCGGCACGGCGGGAGCGACCGACTGAGCCCGCATCGGAGCGATCGGATATGTGATCCGATCACCGCGTGCTGGCGCTGACCTGGATGCTGGGCACCCTCTTCGTCCGTGGTGCTGGGAACGACTGACTTCGTCGCTAGCCGATGTCAAGATCGGGACGAGGCTGTTGCGGACCTGCAGTTAGGTGCAGCGCTCCCGATTGCTCGGATTGACATGGAGGACGGACCGATAGTGCCACGCGGTGAACTGTTGCGGATCGTGGATGAAGCGACCTGGCCGGCGGGTCGTGTCGTAGACGGCGTGGACGGACTCCTCAGGGTCTACGGGTGCGAGCGACTTGGCGATCTCGAGGACTATCTGGCCGGCAGCCTGCCCGAGGACCCCGGCGATGTGTTCATCATTGATGAGGGTGACTCGATGAACATGTACAGACCCGGTGTGGCGATGTGGTCGCTTCAGTTCCCGGTCACCGCGGCCGAGTTCGACGACTACCTGTTCGAGTTCGACGAACGGGTGACGTTGGAGAAGCGGCTCGAAGCGTTTCCGGATGTCCAATCGTGGAGAAACGACGGCGAACCAAGCCTCGTGCCGATGCTCGCGGAGTTCCTTCGCACGACACCGCAGGAGTTCACAGCAACACTCGGCGACGCTTGGCGACCACTCGACCTCGACTGGGTCGGGTCGAGCAGCCACCCGACCAACTTCTTCTGGTCCGGGACTGCAGTCGTCGCCTTCGACAACGCCAACGCCTACATCTATCGCCCTGCCGGGGGTCGCTCGCCGAATGAGTTGGTTCTGGACGGAGAGACCTACGAGGAGGCTGGATGGGCCGCCGAGATCTGGCGCGGAGGGGGCCCCTCTCTCGACTGGCTCACTCTCTTCCTTAGTACCCAGATCTCAGGGGAGCGACGCGGTCGTTGCCCTTCTTGCGGTTCCGATGCCGTCACCCACGTCCTGTTCGGGATGCCCGCTGATCCTGGTGGCCTCGCGCCCTGGATGAGTCTGGGCGGGTGCGTCGTGGACGGCGCACCCAGTGACCGGCACTGTGAGACATGTGGTTATCGATGGATCGCGTGAGGCGAACCATCCGGAGCGTACCCAGGTCGGCTGGTGCTCCGCCTTGGACTAATGGGCTGCACTGCTTCGCGGTTCGCGCAACGGAACCCGGTGGACCTGGTTCTTGGTGCCGACGACGAGGCCGAGGGACTTCGCGAACAGCCCGTGCTCCTTTACGAGTCGGTTGAAGATCGCGTCGCTCCTCAGGCCGGTGCTTAACCTCTGCAGGAGGAGGACCTCGAACGCTGCGGCCTGTAGCCAGTCCACCTCGCGTTGATATCCGACGACCGCGCGTGCCCCCGTGACTCGCGCAAACTCCTGAATCCGCTTTGCGTCGCCCCTCAGGGTCAGGCAGGTGCCGAAGTAGATCACCTTCCCGCCGCACTTCCCGCGCAGCATCTCCTGAAGGTCTTCCAACATCACGTCATCGCGACCGAGGTACACCGATCCGTCCTCGCCGTGCATCGCCAGATATAGGACGCGGTAGTCGTCGTAGCGCTTCTGGACCCACTTGTTTACGAAGTATTCGAACTCATCAGTCGTCGCGACGTCGCGGTGGATGAACGCTGCGATCCTCAGGCTGTCCAACAGCTCAAGGATGGGCCGCACGCTCTTCCGGTCCCGGAGATCGGAGTCCCATTGGCCTTCAAGACAGAAGATGCCTGATCCCAGAGCCATGGTCAGCATTCAACCGGACTCCTCAGCTCGCGGTCACGCCTTTCGTGAACGCGGCGGGGTCCGGCGGTCGACAGTTGCTCTAGCAGCGGCGGTTCTCGCTCGCCGCCCCAAGCTTGTCCCCAGTGACGATGATCGGAGAGCCAGTTCGATCAGTTTTCGACCTCGACGACCGTGGTGAACAACCCCACCTTGCCTGAGAGCTCCCTTACGCCCTCGGCGTCGGCGTCGGCGTAGTGAAGGCTGGCGTTCTCGAACGCCTTGAACTGGAAGATGGCAGCGTTCATGTGCTCGGCGTTGAACACCCCGATGCTGTTGAGCAGCCGGAAGTCGTCGACCGTCAGACCGGTGACGCGCGTGAAGAGTTCAGAGTCGACGGACTCGATCACGTGGACGAGTGCCTCCTCGCGGACGTCGGTCACGTACATGAAGACGGGGATCTTGGAGAGGAACTTTTGCAACTTCTCGCGGATCTGCTTCTTGACCGAGTTCGACTCCTTGCGCTTCTTCTTCTCGCTCTCGTCGAGGCCGGTCTTGCCCTTCACCCGCTCGGCCTTCTTTAACTTCTTCTCGCTGGTGACGACCTGTTGGGCCAGGTCGGCGAGGTTGCGGAAGTCCTCGATCTGCTCCAGCGCCTCCAGCAGGTCCGGCTCCGCCAGCAGGCGGTCCAGGGTGGAGGTGTTGACCTCGACCAGCAGCGGGTCGTTCCAGCGGCGGGCCAGGGCGCTGGCCCCGACGCCGGTGGTGGCGATGTTGAGGACGTCGGCGGCGTCGAGTTGCAGCATCGCCCCGCCAGCGAACTGGAAGATCGGCAGGTAGTTCATCAGGTCTCCGATGGCCTGCTGCGGGGTCGTGTCGCCGGTCGAGGCCAACTTCAGCCCGTACTCGGCGACAAGGGACAGGGCCCGGTTGGGGTCGAACTCGAAGACGAGCACGGGCTCCTTCAGGACGACGACGGTGCCGTCGGCCTTCCGGTAGGACCACGGGGACTGGACCCGGAACGCGGCCTGGAAGTAGGACTCCGGCGACTTCAGGGAGCGCAGCATGAGGATGGCGCCCCACTCGCGGATCGTCACCCCGGTCATCAACTTCCCGCACGAGAGGGTGATCGACCCGGACTTGTGGTCGTCGCCGACGCGCGCGATGGCGTGCTCGACCGGCGGTTTCGCGGCGGCGCCCATGCCTGCCCCGGGACCTGCCGCCACGACGATCTCGAAGGCGCCGAAATACGAGTGCTCGGCGAGCATGTCGCGCATCGCGAAGCACGCGGCGACGTCGGCCAGGTACCAGACCGAGTGCCTGATCGAGTCAGCGAAGTCGGGCGACTCGTAGGGGAACGGCGCCTTCTTGGCTGACCCGCCCAGCACCTGGGCCTTCATCTGCTCGGTCAACTTCCCGCGCAGCATCTCCAGGAACTCGCTGACTCGCGTCTCGTCGTCGAAGACGTAGGTACCCGGGGCGGTCTGCTTGACCTTCGTCTCGGGGTCGGCCCGGTGGGCGCGGAAGTATTCGGTCAGCGAGAACCCGTTGAACTCGCCGTCCTCGGCCCAGGCGGTCGCACCAGCGCCCATCTCGTAGGCGTACATCCGCATGCCCGGCAGGTCGAGGTACGGGTTCGGCGTGCCCGGCCCGTGCTCGGCGGGCCAGTGCTCCTTCTCGCGCTGCTCGTCGACGTAGGTCCAGTTGAAGATTTGGTCCTCGGTGAACTCACCGCCAGTGATGGCGCGGAACGGGGTTCCCGACAGGTACAGCACGTGGTTGGTGTCCAGGCCGAGGTCTTCGGCGACCTCGACCGGCTCGTCGGGCTCCTCATCATCGGCCAGGCTCGCGTCCGCCGGGTCATAGAGTTCACGGGCTCCGTCGCGCCAGGCGCCGAAGTGATACTCGTCGAGGACGATGCAGTCCCACTCGACGTATGCGATCTCCTTGTTGCGCGCCTTGATCGCACCGTCGGCGTCCTTGCCGCGCAGATCCTGGAACGAGGCGAACCAAACCAACGGGCGGTCCTCCTCCTCGGCGAACGCCTTGGCCACCTTCAGCGGCGTGTCCTTGTCGACGAACTCCCACCCGTCGAAGTCGACGTGGTCGAGCAGGTCCGCCTTCCACGCCGTCTGAACAGCGGGCTTGTAGGTCAGCACCAGCACGCGCTTCCAGCCCATCTCCCGGGCCAGTTGGTAGGTGGTGAAGGTCTTGCCGAACCGCATCTTGGCGTTCCACAGGAACTTCGGGGCGCGGGAGCCTTCGGCGTGGGTGAGGAAGTAGCCCGAGGTGAGCGCGACGGCGCGCTCCTGCTCGGGGCGCATCCCGAAGTCCTGGGTCCGGAAGCTCGAAGGCTTGCTCCGCCGCCGGACCGCGACCAGGGCGGCCTTTACGTCGTCGAGGGTCGCCTCGAACTTCTCCGAGTCCCTCTTCGCGTGGCGGCGAGCGCGGACCCCGCGCCGCTTCAGCATGCGGTGCACGTCGTGGTCGCGGAACCAGGTGCCGTCATCGCGCTGGGCTGGCTCGTCGAGCAGTATCTCGACACCCTTCAGGTCTGGGTAGGGCGTGCCCAGTTGCTGCTTGACCCTGGCCTCCACCGCCTGGGTGGTGTCCCCGACCTTCAGCAGGCCGTACCCGATCTCCCTGGAGGAGCCCACGTGCCGAGCCCAGCGGATGTCGTTCTCGTTGGTGATCCGGTAGACGTAGATCCGCCGCTCCACATCCGGCGTCGGAGCGGTCTCGACCTCGGCCGAGTCGCCAACGGCAGTCATACTGAGTCCGCCGGCAGCATCTCCCGAACCTGGGACTCGATGAACTCGATCTCCACAGCGGACAGTTGATACCTCTTGTAGAGGTCGGCGTCGGTCCACACCCGATCCACCGGGAGGCTAGGGATGAACCCATACACGTCCCGGGCTGCGTCCTGTGTCGATTTGCGTAGCGACACCAAGAACCGCGCGAAGCGCGTGCGCAGGTAGGCGGCACGACGCTCAGCGGACACCTCGTCCTTAAAGCGCCCCGCTACGACGTAGGTCTCAGTGCATGCGGTTCCTGGCCCGGCGACGATCGGCCTCGCCAGGAACTGGGTCTCGATAGCGCTGCTGGTTCCCTGAACTCGACTCATAAGGACCTTCCAGTCGTCCACCCAGTCCGCATTGGAAGGGATCTCCGGCCGTGCGATCCAGGTCTGACGCTGGGATCCGAAAAGTTTGACTGGCTCGGCGATCCCACTAGGGGTGTCGCTTCCGTGGAAGAAAGTCCGCAGCCCGAACGGCTTCATGGCCGAGACGTCCGCGTCAAGGGTGGCTTCTCCTCGGGCGCGCACCTTGTTGAGAATGCCGATGGCTTCGTTGCGACGAACGAGGACGTCGTAGTCGTCAAGGCGCCGACTGACCGGCGGGCCGATCGGCTCGCCGTCCCACATCGTCTGAATCGCGCAGTCACCGGGATCGTCCCGGTCCCAAAGGAAATAGGACACACCACCTCGGATCTTGACGCCCGGAAAACAGTCGTAGAGCTTCGGGTAGTCGACAATCTTGCGCAGGCGCCGCTCGTTGAGCATTTTGGTCCTGAACTTGTCGAGTCCCTTTCCGCCCATGAACCACCTCGATGGCGTGATCATGACGACGTAACGGGGGTCGAGGTCGATCGCCCGTTGAACGAAGTGGTGGTACACCGGGGTCGCACTGGCGTTGTGGCCGCCGTCGTCGATCTGGTAGGGCGGGTTGCCGACGATCACGTCGAACTTCATGTCCTTCATCTCCTCCGTGGGGAAAGCCCCGTGGATGAACGAGTAGGCGTAGTTCTCGCGGCCAGCGCCGCGTTCGAGTTCCAGGGGTGCGCCGCACAAGGTGCAGCCGCCGGTGACGGTGCCGTCCTTGGTCTTCGGGAAGGTGTGCTCGGCTCGGACGAACGGCAGGTTGCCGGCCTCGACGTCGAAGTGGACCACCGACTCGGGTCCCGAGGCGTCCCGGCTGTAGTACAGGGACCGGCGCGCGATCATCCCGGTCATCTCGGTGATCGACGTGCCCCAGAGCATTTCGCGGTAGATGTGCTCGCGGCGCGCTGCGAAGTCGGGGATCTGGTCGCTGAGGCCGTCGAGCAGCCGGGCCGCGGCCTCGCGCAGGAAGACGCCGGACTTGGCGAACGGGTCCAGCCACCGGTAGTCGGACCGGCCCCATACCTCAGCCGGGAGGATGTCCAGCATCGCTCGCGCCAACTTCGGCGGGGTCGGCACCTCGTCGTTGGACAGTTGTGCCAGACAGTCGAGGATGTCGGGGATGTACTGCCCTGTGCGGATCTGCCTCGTTGCCTCGTGAACACTCACGCCTGGGACCCCTCAGTCCGGCCGGCACGGCGCGACGTCGACTTCTGACGGCGCACCGGCTCGGGGTGGTCGCCGAGCAGGCCGTAGTGAATGGGTACCTCATCGCCGAGCGGCCCGTCGCCGGTTTGACCGAAAAGGTCTAATTGGCCGTCCGGCTCCTTCAGGTGTGACCAGGCGCGGATCACCTCCCCGGTGCGCCGCTGCCAGCGGTACTCGACCAGCAAAATCCGCTGGGCATCCTTGATGGTGTCGGCGCGGATGATGTTGGTCGCCAGGACCGCCTCGACAGCCGGCCAGAACCCCTCACTGACCGGGACCGTGTTCAGGTGCAGGTTCATGTGCTGGGCGACGTCCGCGCGAAGGAACGCCCGCGACTGCTCCACGTTCTCGGAGTCGATGTCGATGCCGTAGATCGACGACAGCGCCTTCAGCACCGCGGTCTCGAAGGTGGCCACGCTGCGGTACAGCGCGCCGAACCCTACGTAGGCCAACTTCCGGTCCAGGATCGCGACCAGGAAGTTGCCGGCTCCACAGGAGGGCTCCAGAAACGTCCGGCCGATATCGCGAGGCCGCTCCTCGGACGGGAACATATCAGCGACCAGGTCCAGCATCGCGTTGACCTCACGCTCGTGCGTGTACACCTCGGCGAGATCACGCACGCGTTGCTTGGTCTTGATCTGAGCCCCGAGCGAACGGGCTTGCTGGATCGGCACCCGAAGACCGTCGCCCACATGCCCGTCAGCTGACCCACAGCCTTCCGCAACCGCATGCGAGTTCTCGATCAGCACCCGTAACGCCTCCCGCGAACTCGACGAGAGATGATCATGAAAGTCTCATTTTTCAATGCCGAAGGCGACTTGCCGGCAGACACTCCCGACGCATGACGGAAAAGTTCTCCAAATGACCCCACCCCCACATCGTGCCGCGGAGCGACACGGTCCGATAGTCCCAAACGGCCGGCAGGGCGGCTCAGGTACCCGGCAGACACGGTCTTTGGGGTTTCGTTGAAGAAGCTGAGCTTGCTGGAGCGTCGCCGAGACAGGAAGCGCGTCGGGCGATCGGATTGGTTATCCGATCACTCAGACGCGAGCCGGGTGTACGCCGGCGCCTGCGACGGCGGGTCGGAGCCCCTGCTTGCCGATCTGGAACAACCAGTACTCGACCTGGTCGGGTCGCACGGGCCGCTCGGCGGTGTCGAGGTGCGCGGCTACTTGCCGGAGGCGGGTCGTGAGCTCGCCGTATCGAGAAGCTGACCACCCGGAGGTGGGCCAGCCGGTCTCGCCGAGGCTGCGCAGCCCGAAGGCCACGTTGCTGTCGAGGATGACGCAGGGATGAGCCTGATCGCCCGCGCCGGCGAAGTAGAGGAATTTCGTGAAGAACGCGGCCCCCAGGTAGCGAATGGCTGGACGGCTGTCGGGTGCCAGAGCTCGGTAGGCGCCCTCGGGGTCGGCCGTACTGGCAGAGGCAGCCTCGGAAAGGAGACGTCGGGCTCGGGCAGGGTCCTCGGCGACCGAGCGGATCCGTTGGAGGCACAAGCGCCGGTGGGAGCCCGCACCCCAAGCGATGGCGGCCCACAACAGTGGGAGCGGATCATGGGTGGCGTCGCGGGCGATGGCGAAGAGGTCGGATCGGTCCAGACCCCTGTGCCCGTCGCGGACGGTCAGGGTGAGAGGCGCGAACCCGTGCTCGACGAGATGCCGTTCCCACCAGGCGGCGGAGATCCTGACGAACTGCCGGTCGACCTTGTCCTGACTGGGGAGGTCGCGGGCGTGAACTTGTGTCAGGGGGTCCGCGCTCAGCACGGCAGGACCGGCTGCAGGAGGCGCTGGTAGATCTCGTGTGGCGTTTCGTGCGGGGTGCACGGGAGCGCGCGCCAGTCGGCGACGTGGGGCGAGGAGCTGGGGAGGCGTTCGGTGAGGTGGTCCCAGTCCTGACCGAGGACAGCGTTCTCGCCTATCGCGGAACCGCCCGTCCCGTCATCGTCACCGGGGCGGTAGTAGCACGTGAGTTGCTCGGCGTGTTGGGTCCAGACTCCGAGGAGCTCCCCGAGGGGCTCGTAGTGGAGCAGGGCTAGGCCGCCTGCCTTCCCGGTCAGGGCCGGGCCGTAGCGGTCGAAGAACGTAGCGCCCTCGTCCTCGTGCAGTCGGGCCACGTCCTCGGCCCGCGCCCGGGCGATGCGGACGGTGTCGGTGCCGGGGAGCACGGCTGCGAACTCCTCGAATCGTCGCCAGATGGTGGGATGTGCGGAGGGTGCGCAGAGCGCGAAGGTGACGACGTCGGCCTCAGCCTGCTCGATCAACAGATGACCCAAAGCAAGGTTCCGCATGGGTTGGCTGCGGTCGGCCCGTACCCAGCAGCCACCGTCGTCGGCCGCGTCGGTGGGGGCTTCGATGACCAAGTGCTCGAGAAGGTCCCAATAGCGGCGGTGACCGTAGCCGTGGTTGCGGAGCTGGAAGCATCGCGATGGCTCACCGCCGAACATGCCCGGCTGGTGGCAGACGTCGAGGGCGTCGTTGGCGGGGTTCTGGAAAGCTGAGCAGTCACCGAAGTCTGTCTCCCCGAGCTTGACCTCGATGAGCACCCGGTGACGTAGCGCGTTGCTGTCGAGGCACTGCAGGACGACGTCGACCTGGGTGAGATGGCGACTGCGCGTCGAGGCCTCCCCTATGCGGTCAGTCGCATCCTCGTATTCGAAGACGGGCGCCTCGACCTTCACCGCGTCGATCCCCAGCAGCGCGAAGCAGCGACGAACGCCTCGGTCGTCCAGGGGTGCGAAGAGGTTGAGCGCGAACGCCTGGCTACTGCGGACGTGGTTGAGGTAGCGGTGGGCTCGGTCGGCGGCGCGCACCTGGTCGAACGCCCACCTGGCGGCGGGTAGTGCGACGGCAATGTCGTCGGTGTGCATGAGCGGGCTCATTGCTGCTCCCTAGTTGCTGAGATCCGCGGTGAGACGGGTGGGCCAGCGACGACCTCGCACAGGCGGGGCGACCAGGGGTGACGTCGGTTCCCACATCTGCCTGGTGTCCAGGCTGGTCAGCTGGATGGGGTCGGCCTGAGGGTCCTCCACCAAGTGGACCCGGACTGTGGTGTCGAGGCTGAGTGCCTCGATCTGGCCGGCGAGGTAGGCGTTGAACGCGGGACTGTGTTTGCCACCGGCCAGCGCCAGGTGCATCGGTGTCAGCGAGGTGGAAGCGGGGCCGACGTGGAGGTGGAGCCGGGTGCGGATGTCGTCCCTGATCGCGGTGTGGTTGGCCTGCACCCAGATCGCGTAGTCGAGGACCTGGAGCACGACGCACGCGTCGTGGCCGATCTTCGTCTCCACCACGTGCAGCCCGCCACGCCTGTCCACACCCAGGAAGTCGATGTAGCCGGTTCGGCCAGGGATGCCGGTGGGGTCCCATCCGGGTCCGCGGTATCCGGGGTACTCCCTCTCCAGGTGAACCAGACCCAGAGCCTCAGGTTGCTGCCGCAGAGTGCTCTGGAGGCGGTGCTCACCCATCGTGTTGGTCTGGCTGCCGTGGGTCTTGGCGGTGCGGATCGTGTCCTCGATCTCGCGTCGCTGATCCTGGGTCAGCGGTCCGTTGATGGTCTGGTCGAAGACCTCGAAGCCTGCCCGTGGCATCGAGTACTGCACCCCGGCCTGGACCCGCAGGCCGTGACGGGTGCGGCTCACCTTGAGGACCTGGAGGCCGCGGTGGTGCCAGCTGAGATAGCTGGGCCGCTGTTGGGCGTCGAGACCGCCGAGCTCGAGTCCTGAGAGCCAGCTGTCCTCATCAGGGCGTATCCGCCAAGGGTGGGTCGGTCGCGACGGGTAGGTGGCCATTAGGTCCAGAATCTGGTGCCGGCTGGGTATCGGCACCGGATGCGGCTCGCCAGAGCCGTTGGTCTCCCACACCCGCACGGTGGTCTGAATCCAGGGCAGCCGCATGAGCGTCTGGGCGATCATCGGCGTCGGCAGGACGAGATGGAGATCGCGGTCGCCTTGCCAGGCCAGGGCGTAGGCGAGGATCTCGTCCGCGGCTGTCGGCGGAGTTGCCGGTGAGGCCACCGCTACTAAGCGCTCGTTGGTGTCGTCGACGAACCATGACGCGTGGCTCGTCATCCGTCGTGGCGCGAACGGCTCCGGCGTGGCCCCGAGGACGCGGGCCGCGAGGTCGCCGGCCGGGAACGCCAAGTCCGTCGTCATCGGATCACCCTCAAAAGCGTCGCTGGCCTGGTCCATCAAATGGGATATTTCGGGTCTCAGATTACGTCTGAACCAGGTTCGCGGCGCGGAATCCGCATCATCGGCAGATCGGTTGAACAGCATCCTCGACATCCGAGAGCCGACTGCGAGTCCCGGTCCGTGGCCGGGCCCGGCGGTCATGCCCAAGAGAGCAGCTGCTCAGACTCTGCCGAGCCCACCGGCGAGGCGGGCGGAAGGGTCAGGGCCCCGTGTGTCTCGTCGGAGGCCCGAGAACGCCGCCAACCGCGACGGTCTGTGGTCAGATGCTCGCGAGGGGCGAACCCGCGGGAGGTAGAGATGGCCCTACACGAAAGACGATCGAGCCGAGTGGCCGCGGGCACAGCAGTAGGTGTCCTGATCGGGCTCTCACTCGTTCCGGCCGCGGCGCAGGCCTCCTCCGGCCCGACTTGCGCCAGTGAGTCTGAGTACGTCCACCTGCAACGCGGCGACACGAAGAAGCATGCGAAGCAGATCCTTTCCGCTCCAGCGACATTCCACAAGGGCGGGTGTGGTGGGTACACGCTGGCCTACCCGCGGTGCGACAACCCCGAGGGTCGCGTCTTCGTCACCTACTACATGCCCCGGCGGGGACCTGCTGTCGTCGACGGCAAGGCCTGGTCCGCGGTCTCGGCCACGGACGTGCAGGTGATTCAGAAGAACGACCGTGGCAACTCCATCGACCTCACAGCCATGGCGCCTCACGCGTTCCATGTCTACGCGGGCGGGGGGAACGATTACATCTTCATGGAGGCCAACGGCCTGCCTGACGTGATCCGGTGCGGTGCTGGCAAGGACATCGTGCAGTACCTCGACCGACGCGAACCGCAGGACCGGTACGTCGGTTGCGAGCACGTCGAGCTCTATTCGCCCTAGGCGATCAGGCGCACCGGGTCTCTGCTGCGGCGGACCGCCGCGGCCAACCCCATCGCGTAGCTGTTTCTGCAAGCCCGGTCGCTAGGCTGAAACGCCGTCGCACTCCTTGCCTTCTTGCCTCTCAGTCGTTCGACGGGGTCCGCGGTCGCGTAGTGACGCTGGTCACCGACTTGAGCCGTTGGAGTCGCCACGTGTTCGCTCGCCAGCATGGTCATCAGATGCTCCCATGTCGACTCCGCCATAAGGTACATAGTCTTGAGATTCATCGTCTCTGGATTGGAGATCTTGGGACCGATGGGCTCTATGTGTGCCCCAGCCCGGCAAGCCGCCGCTGTCCGAGGCGACCGCCGAGTTCGGTCGCCTCGTGCGGGCACGCCGCCACGAGCTCGAGCTCAGCCAGGAGGGCCTTGCAGCGGTCAGCGACCTGCACTGGACCTACGTTGGCCAGGTCGAGCGCGGGCAGCGCAACCTGTCGCTGCACAACATCCTCCGGCTCGCTGCGGTCCTCGAGGTTGACCCTGCCGATCTCGTCAGCGGGCTCTCCTGGCCCTGACCCACCATCTGCGTCACCCGCGGCCACCGCGAGCCTCTCTCGGGTCGTGAGTCGCTGTCGGCCTCCTCCTCTAGCCTCCTGGAGCCAAGAGCGGACAGGGAGTGCGGCTGATGGAGCAAGACGAGCGGGAGCTTCGGATCCTGATGTATCTCGAGCAGGTAGAGGGGACCCCGGAGCAGCACAGCATCCAACCGCTCTATGTCCAGTTTGGGCAGGACCAGGCGCTCATCACCTTGGGTCATTTACGTGAGACCGGCCAAGTCCTCGCTCCGGTCCGGTTGGGTGCACTTCATGGGCTCAGTCCTGCCGGTCGTTCGCGGCTCGACGCACTGCGTCAGCGGCAACGGGGCCGGGGACACCGCCGAGCGACAGCGCGAGACGCAATGCTGCGTTGGCTAGACGAGCGCAACGCCCACTCCCAGGGCTCTCGCGTGGGTCGTGACGAGTTCAACGAGTCCGAGGACCTGGCGGCCTTCACGGCAGCGGAGTCCGAGGCGGCAGCGCAGTGGCTCTACGACCGGGACCTGATCGATAGCATCAGCGCAGCCCAGGAGAGCCACATCTTGCTCTGGCTCACCGACGAGGGCGTGGAGTGCGTCGATAGCGGTCTCGACGCCGCAGACTTCATCGCGAGGCAGACCGCGTCAGTCGACCAGACCACCATCGTCACTGGCAACGTCAACAACCTAGCCGCGGCGGCTGGTCCTGGAGCCATAGCGAACCTGACCGTCAGCACGCTCGACCCTGACGCCCTCGAGGAGCTGGCGCGCCTGCTGCTGCAGGCGTCACCGGTCCTCAACCTCTCCAAAGAGCTGGAGCTGCAGATAGTGAATTCACTGCAGGTCCTCACCTCCGAAGAAGAGCCCGGGCTGGTGAAGAAGACGATCGGGCAGCTCTACCTGCTGCTCCAGAACAGCAGCAGCGGAGCTCTGGGTGGGCTGATCGCAGCCTGGATGGCCGCCAGGTTCGGCATCAGCTAGCCCGTTGGAGGCGGTAGCGGCATCGGAGCTGGGCTATCTGAGTTCGACTCCCATTGGCCGGTCACCTAGCCGTTCGACCGGGATGCTCCGAGCATGCCGGAATAGACTCTTGGTACATCTCAGCGATCCAGCGTTGATTGCCGACCGCTCTATTCAAGCCCGCCCAGTGACGCCGTCAATGACCGAGCAGATCGCCTGTGCCGGTCGGGGGGTTCCCACCTCGATCGAGATGATGTGCCCGAAACGCATCACGTCAGAACGTGAGAAATCCAATTCTGACTTGAACGTGTGGATGTAGGCCAGCATTGTTCCAGTGGGACGGGTCATCAATTTCGTGCTGTGGACTTCGGAAAGGTCATACCTTTTGTCGCACTTACCTTTGACGTATGAGGCAACAGATTGATTCGTCACCGCCAGAACGCCCGTCGTCATCGACCCGTTGACCGGACCAACAGCGAGGAGAAGCAGTCCCTCGCCGCTGCTAGACAAGTCTGAGTTGATGACGGCTTGGTTGCGTGCTAGGGCCTTTTTGGCGCCCTTGAGGTCCTTGTCCGAAACAACATGCTTCTGGAGAGGGACCTGGTCGACTGGCTCCGCTGGGCCGCTAAAAATTCCCATCTTAAATGCTCTTCTCAGTGGCCTAATCCGCCCGGATGACGTTAAAAACAAAAGTGACTACTACCGGCTGACACTGGTACGGGGTCAACAGACCCTGTACAAGTACGTCACGCTTACCTCGAAGCGATCTGACCCAGTTTGCGCTTGGCCGCGTCGCTCAGTTCCTTTGGAGTAGGTTGGTAGCCACTAGTGTTCGCGTTCGTCTTCTCGGGGTCGTATCCCATTAGTTTCTCCCTGTTGCATCTTCGACGTTGGTGCAGTGGTTCCCAACAGTTCGGAAGATACGTCTCTTCGGTGAGACGAAAATGGAAATTCCGCTTCGTCCGCTCAATATATCCGCTTTGTAGTTATTAGCTGCCGTTGAACGCAGGAATATCTAGACCGGGGGAGGTCGGCTTTCGTCGTTTTTTCTACGCGTGTGACGCCGCCACTTTTGAAGGTCCTCAACGGGCAGCCGCTCGCTCCCGCAGCGACGGCAGGTCTTGCTAGATGGCTGGCTCTCGCCGTCGCAGCCTGTTCCCAGCCGAGACGTAGACGGGCTTGCGACACCAGAAGACCTAGCCAGCTAGCTACGTCGAGACCCAATCCCAGAACGTCCCAGAGTCCCCGACGCTCTCCAGCATGATGCCGGCGACGTGATCAGGAAGACTAGTGAGCATCTCGGTGGGCATTTGGGCGGGGAACACGGCGGCCCACAGGAGCATGTCGCCCAAAATGTAGGAACATGCTTTGGTCCCCGACGCGCCCACCGCCGAGTTGGTCTCCCAGATAAGACGCCTGCGATCTGCTTCTGCCTGCCCCGCGATGGTCGCGAGCCACGATGAGCACTGCATCTGGACCATCGAGGTCAGTCGATCCGCTATGACCGCGCGGTTATCGGGGCTGTTCGGAAATCCTGCCTTCGTCAACAGCTCCTCGATAAATGTGTCGCGTATCTGCATCGGCACCACCTCGTTAGGGTTCGGTGCCGAAGGCTTCTTGGACGAGAAGAGACCCATGGACGTACCTCCTGCTCCTTCGGATAGTTATGCGCTTCGAGTCGAGCACTCGAATGGCCGAGCGCCGGTAACGGCGTCGCCATCCGCGGACGCTGGACGGTGAGGCACCGTGGCAGCAGGCCATCGCTGTCCCGCCGCGCAGCCGGTCGCAGATCTCGATGCTTCGCTCTGCGCCGATGTCTTGCTATGAATCACTGCTTCTTGCTGCACTCTGAGCAGCGCACCGTCCCGTCGTTCCACTTTTCGGTCGGTGCGCCGCAGCACTTGGATGTGGCCATGGCTGACTCCCTTCGACTGTCGGTCCGACGCAGAGGTCCTATCGGGCTCTTGATCGGGTGACCGAGGCGACCGTGCGACCCGGATACGACAGGGCGCCCATGTGAATATCGCGGTCGTTGTGGCCCTGCTTCATCAACCGGGACCCGAAGTACAGGCCGCACGCGATCGCGGTGACGAAGTACCACCCGATGATGATCTGGACTGCGGTTCCCACGAGCGCCTTTCGGTTTCGATTACGAGTGGGACCTTGGCACGAGCACGGCCCCGGCAGGGCCGGAACCTCGGCGGTGCCCGTTTTGTCGTCGGTCCGGCCTAGACGGCCTGCTTGCCAAGGCACTTTGGGCGTCGAGTCCAAGTTGACTGGCTCAAAGGGAGCAACGCCGAGGCACATCAGCAAACCGGCCCCGGATTGCTCACAAGCTCGCTCGAATGAGCTGGAGCCCGTCCGTGCACGGCCGGTATGCGTTATCAATGTTCGAGCCCGACCTCTACGGACGAGACCGGCCCGCAGCTCCGGCGCCGGACCCGGGCGACCAGCCCTTGTCAGCGATACAAACCCCGCGGAACGCCGGCTCTCAGTTGGGTCCGTTTCTGGCCGAGAATCAGAGGTAGCCGAATCGCCGCAGGCGATCGTTCGCCTCGGCATCGCCGTTCTGCACGACCATTGTCACAAACCGCTGCGCGCGGGGCGCGTCGCTAAGTTGGTGGTTGAGATCGACCGCCAACGTGGCAGCCTGGATGTCACCCCGATCGGCAGCCTGCTCCACGACATCTCGAGCACGACGAAGTGTCGGGACGTCACCGTCTGCCTCGCGCGCCAGAAGGAGCCCGTGGCGGCCCATGCAGAAGGTATGGCCTGCCTCAGCTCCGAGCCGGGCCCAATATGCCTCGGATCGTTCATCACCGGCCTCGCTCGACAGCTGTGTCAGCGCCGCATAGCCCTCCACGTTGCCGGCTTCGGCGGACCGCTGAAACCATTGCATTGCGGTCGCCAGATCCTGCCGGCGATAGGCTGCTGCGCCCGTGTTGAACATTGAGACAGTGTGGCCAGCACTGGCTGCAGTCTCGTACCAGAAATCGGACTCCTCGGTCCGACCCAGGTCGCTCGCAAGGTCACCCGCTGCTGCCATGGCCTCCACCGAGCCTAGGCGCCCCGCTTGCCCGTAGAGCTCGAGCGCACCGTGCGGATCGCCCGCGGCATGGCGAGCCATAGCGTCTGCGTAGAGGGTGCTGCCTTGGTCGCCGTCCTCGGCCTGTCGGAGCGTTTCCGCAATCCGTGCGACGACCTCGCCAGCCGGCTGGCCGTGGGGCGGAAGTTCGCCCACCATCGGCTGTGGGGGGACCTCGAAGAACGCCCTTAGATCCCCGCTCCAAGGCGCGTCCGCGGGTCCGATGGCTGAACTTAGGAGCATGCGATTGCCGCGGTCCATGATCAGGGCCTCGAAGTAGCCCTCGGTCCCGCCCATCGATGGAGGACGCCAACCGTTCTCGCGGATGACCGTCAGGGCGAGTCGCGCTGCTCGCTGAGCGCTGTCGGCGAAGGTCTGGCCGTCGGGTGGCGGGCATAGAGAGCAGTAGAGGACCTTGTGTGCTGTCTCGGGGAGATCGCTGCCCCTCAGAATCCCCGTTCCGTACAGCGAATGCGCGAGTGCGTTGCCGAGCATCGTCGCGCACTGCATCATCGACGAGTAATCGTCGCGCGCCTCATATATTGCAACGGCACGTTGCCACTGCTGCAGGTCGCGGCTGGGTTCGAGTTCGGCGCGCGGCCACTCGGCTCGGACGCTGTCGATGTCAGCCCAGTCCACCGCCGGGGGTCGCGGGTGTCCTGCTGATCTGGCGACGGACTCCTGCGCCTTGGCGCGGTTGAATAATCCCATCTTCGTGACCTTCCAAGTCGGCACCGAGGACCACCGATGGGTGATCCGGTTGCGGTCGTGGGTTCCTGTTGCGGGCACGCGCACCGCTGAGTGCGCCGGGTCATCCATTCAGCGACCCATGATGCGCAGACAATGGAGCGAGTCCTGCGCACGATTACACGGCCGTCCAGAGCTTGGCTGCAGATGCCCAACCGTGGTGCGCTACGACCGATTTATCCATCTGGCTGGCCTAGACGACGTGCAAGGGCTCTGCTGGAGCATCCAGTCAAATGCATCGCGTAGTCGGCGCCCCCTCGCCCAGTCGAGTCGATGGAACGCGACCTGTGGCCGCGAAGAGCAGGCAGAATCAGAACCGCCAAAACACGGATTGTCAGCACCGGGAAGACGTAGCGTGCCAGCCGGCGCCGAGTGTTCCGCGCGGCCCAAATCCTGTAGAAGCGAACCGCGAAGATCCGAGGGCAGCCCGTGAGTGACCCAGACGCCGGCCCGCGAGTCAGCGCGGACCAACTCATGCGCCGCATGCTGAACGAAACTGTTCGGCTTCAAGGCTCCTACCGCGATGATTGCGCAGCGATCGAGGCACTGGGCATGAGCCGCCGGACGGGCATGGCGAGCGCCGAGGCCGACGCGCGCGAACAGGCGAGCCGTGCTGTCGAGGCAGCACCGGAACTTGGCGCTGCTCGCTCCTACGGCTCAATCCTGCGTGCAAAGTTCGGCTCCTATGAGGGCGTACGCATCAAGCACATGCCGCCCGGAGACCTGCCTTCCACTCTGTGGGAAGCAGTCGAGCAGTGGAAGGCAATCTTCTCGCGGGTCAACGACACCGCTGGCAAGTTCCAGGCTGAGCACAAGGCGTGGAGCGCGAAAGTGTTCAAGAGAGCTTCAAGTTGTCCCCAAGTCCCCGACGCAGTGTGGCAGGACCTCGATCGCTTGGACCTGATTCACCGTGCGATCCCGTCTCTGACCCAGCACTGGATCTCTGAGCGGGTCAGCGAAGTGTCTGCGTCGGTCGATGTACTCCTGCAGGCGGAGCGCGAGAAGCAACGGGCGCGCCAGCGCGAACTTACAGACGATTTGAACAAGACCATCAGTGACGTGGAGGTGAGCCTGAACCTTTCCGGTGCAGGCTGGTCCGATCCCCGCTGGGACTCACCATCGACAGTCGACGAGGTCCAGCGACTGATCCGGCTCGGCGAACTGGTCCCCGAACTGCCTGAGGCTCTCAGCGTCCTCCCCATCCCTGCACTCATTTCGTTCCCGTTCGAGGCCGGATTGTCGGTAGGAGCCGACGTCGGCGATCGGGAGCAGGCAATCGACCTGGTGAAATCTCTCCTGCTCCGCCTCTTCGCCGCTGTCCCACCGGGTGCCCTTCATGTCAAGGCTGTTGACCCGGTCGCTCTCGGTCAGTCGGTCGCCGGGTTTCGCCATTTGGCGGACTACGACGGGCAACTGGTCGATGAGAAGACTTGGACCACCGAGCGGGATATCGAACGACTTATGGACGATCTTTCCGACCACCTCGAGGTCGTTATCTCCAAGTATCTCCGAGGACAGTTCGAGTCGATCGACGACTACAACGAGCACGCTGGCGAGGTTGCGCAGCCCTATCGCCTAATCGCCATCTTCGATTACCCGACCGGCTTCTCGACCAAGGCGGCGAAACAGCTTCTGAGTCTGATTGAGAACGGTCCGCGTTGCGGCGTCTACACGGTCCTGCAGTACAACAAGGAAGTGGAGAGGGCCAAGCCATACGACGACATCGAGATCAACCGTCTGATTCGCAGCATGCAAAAGGTCGACTTCGGGCACACCTTGCAACCGGTCCGTGAACCGTTTGAATCCGCTCCCCGAGCCAAATATTCAGGGACGGTCGTCAGCTCGACCTCCACGCACGCCGTCCTCTCGCTTCCCGACGGCGAGCGCGGCACGATCGACTTGTCCGAGCTTCAGGCCCTCAGCCCGGGTCGCTGGCCGAATGGTCTCAGCGCCGGGCAGAAGTTGACCGTCGAGGTCACCGGCGGCAACCAGGACGGACTGCTGAACCTGAAGCCAGTTATCCTGCGGGCGCCGCCTCTTGTGGACCCGGCGAGAGGCGCAGTTGCGCGGCTCGAACTTGGCGCGCCCGTCGGCAAGGTGGCTCTATATCTCCGCCCCGACCCCCCGGCGCCACTCGTGTTCGATGCCGATGGCAACCCCGAGACGGGCTTTGCGCGACTCCTTACCCGCATCGGCGCAGCGGTTCGAGAGGTTCAGGCGAACCCTGCCGCGGTCACCCTGGACTCCTTGTTGCCCGTCTTCAACCGAGCGCGCGTGGGGATCCTCCCCGACCTCGACCAAGCGAGGCCGGCGTTGTCCACCGATCCAGACTCTTGGTGGCAGGGGTCCACCGTCAATAACGCCGTCGCACCCATCGGCCGCTCCGGTGCGCAGGGGGTGACCTCGATGTATTTCTCGTCGACCGAGGTCGCGGGCGGTGCGATCATGGTCGGCCTGCCTCGCTCGGGCAAGACCACCTCGCTTCACTCCATGATCCTCACCTTGGCGATGCTTTACTCGCCAGAGGAGCTCGAGCTATATCTCATCGACGCCAAGCACGGCGTCGAGTTCAAGGTGTACGAGAACCTTCCTCACGCGCGCATGGTCTCTATCCGCTCAGAACGTGAGTTCTCGCTTGCAGTCCTCGTCGGCATCGAGCGGGAGATTCAACGCCGCGCACAACTCATGAAGCACCATGGCACAGGCATAGCGAACATCACCGAGTACCGCGCGACGACCGGCGAGAAGCTCGCGCGGATCGTCGTGATTGTCGACGAGTTTCACGAGCTCTTCGAGGAAGCCGACGATATCGGTCTTGCAGCTTTCGCGGCATTCAGCAACATCGTCAGGATGGGCCCGTTCTCGGGTGCGCATGTCGTCGTGGCTTCCCAGACTCTCTCCAACATGCCAGCAATGGACCGCCCGACGTTGACCTTGCTCCCCCAGCGCGTGGCATTCATGTGCAACGAGTACGACGCGGAGATCGTCATGGGTGAGAGCAACAAGGCAACACGACTGCTTACTAAGACAGGAGAGGGGTTATTCAACCCCTCTCGAGGTGAGGAGTCGAGGAACCAGCCGTTCCAAGGGCTCTACGTGCCGACCGCCGACCGCAGCGCCATCCTCAGAGACCTCGCGTCCAAAGCCGCGGCCTTCGGGTGGACACGCCGTCCGCGGGTCTTCGATGGGGACGCCGCTGTCTCGCGACCTTCGCCGCGGATGGATCCGATCGTGGGAGGGCGATTCACGATCGACATCGGCGAGCCCTTCAGTCTCGCCGACACCGAATCCATCGTTCTCTCACGAATGCAGGGATCCAACCTGCTCCTGTTAGGCGACAACGTCGACGAAGAGTCCACCGATCCCGCTATACGCGGAGCACTCCACTCCGTGCTGCTAGCTGCTCGACAGCGCGAGGTCGAAGTCACCCTGATCGACTTCCTTGGTGAAGACCCTGCTGAAGACGACCTACGTGTCGCTGAAATCGCTCAACTGACAAGTGCGCGCTACCTCAGGTCGAGAGCGATGGAGGCCACCCTGCGCGACCTCCGCGACGCCGTAAACGCCAGGCAGACCGCCGAGGAGTTCGGAGCGCCAGGGAGACTCCTCGTCCTATGCGGGGTGCAACGAGCTCTGGCCCTCACACCGTTCGACCCTTATGACGCAGCCGAGGATAGTTCTGGCCCTGCGATCCACCTCGCCCGCATTCTTATCAACGGTCCCGAGGTTGGCATCCATGTGGTGGTCGCCGCTGACCGAGCGCGGTCTGTAGAGATGCGCCTCGGCCCCGAGCTCATCAACGAGTTAACCCTGCGCATAGCCGGAAGCTCCGTAGGCGAACGAGATCTCTTGCTGGTGAGCGGCGACTACGGCGATGTGCCACCGCTGCGATACGGACAGCTCCTGATCGGCGACCGTCTGAAAGGCACGGCCAAGCGGGTCCGCGGGTACCGCCCCCTCTTGAGAGGGGACAAGCGTCCGAGCAACTCGCCAGCGCGCGCAACACAATGACATTGATCAACGGCCGACTCTCGGCGGCGACCACCACAACGGTAGGAGTTCTTAATGAGTGACATGGTCAATGCAAGCCCGCAAGACATCCGGAAGCTGGCGGGCGCGTTGGCTGCCTACAGGGATGAGGTGACTAAGGCCTCAAAGAAGGTGCAGGGAGCCCTCGCCCAAGCCAACTGGCACGACTCGCGCAAGCAACAGTTCGAGGGCAAGTATCGCGACCTGCAGAAGAAGATCGACAGTTTCATGTCCAGTGACGTCGATCAGATGGCTAAGGGATTGAAGCAGCTCGCCAGCAAGCTTGAAGATATCCGAAACGTCAGGATGTGACGGCATTGACTGATCAGGTCAAGAACGAGCGCCCGGCCGTCAAGAGTCTGAGGACCGGCGTAACACGATTCGCGGAAACCATGCGCGAGGCGATGGCGCTCGCCCGCAAGGACTTGGCAGCGCAGCGCCGTAGCGCCGAGCAGTCTGTGGAGTCGCGGCGTAGCCAGTTGCAGCGGGCTGAACGAGAACTCCAGAACGCAAAGTCGGCGTTATCGCAGTGCCGGGACAACTGTGGTCCGCTGCGAGCCCGGGTCTCAGCTCTGACCGCGCGCACAGCGGAGTGCAAACAACAGCTCGACAAGAGTCGCCGAGCGGTTCAGTTGATCGCGCAGGCCGATCATGATCTAGGCGGTGTCATGCGCGGCATCGAGAGCAAGGTGGCTGAACATTCCTCACTGGCATCCTCGGCTCTCGCGGATCTCGATGCCAAGATCGCCACCCTGCGCGGTACGTTCGAACAGCATCTCCGCAGCGCCGGAACCGGACTAGTGGTAGGCGCCGAGATATTCGGTGCCGGTCACGGAGCAGCGATGGATCTCTCGAACGCGGCGCATGCCTTTGACATCAGCACGTCTGGCGGGGACGCCAGTATCGCTGATCTGGTCGAGCGTCAGAACGAGACCAATCGGCACTACGTGCTGGACGAGACCAGAAAGGCCGAAAGTGAGCGACTTTGGGGCGACCTGCAGGGGGGCGACTAGTGCTTGACGAAGCCACGCGTCGCGTCGAGAGCGCGAGGGCCGAGCTCGCTAACGCCAGCCAGGCTGCTAGCGCCTGGTCGGACCCTCAACGCCACCAGTTCGACAAGCAGCGGCTGCTGCCACTGGGCAACTCCGCAGCTACATTGCTGCAGGCGCTCGCCAAGGCATCCCAGCAATGCGAAGCCGCGAGCAAACTTCTGAGGTAGCGCAGCACCCGGGGCACTTTGTTGACCTTAAACGAGCAAGCGATATCGGCCGCAACAACGATTCGTGGAACGTCACAGCGAGGATCGGTTCGACGTCAACGAGCTCGCCGGACATCAGCCTGAGGTCTCCCTTTTCTCAGGGAAGAACGGATCGAGTGCGGAATGCGCCCAGTACGGGGCTCGACGGAGGTAGCGACCAAGGCTCGCGAGCGCTTCCTCCACCGTCGCCGAGGAACCGATCTCCTTCTCCTCGCATCGCGTCAACACGCCCGCGTCCGAGTCCCACTGACGCATCGAGAAGCCTTCGTACATCGAGTCTTCGCGCCGTTCGATCCAGAACTGGTTGTCTAGAGGCTTCGGACCCATCAATGCGAGCATGATCCTCTGCCCCGGCTCGATCTCAAGCCCGGACACCAGCCTCGGGTCGAGTTCGACCTCCACGATGCGGTCGAACGTCGTTTTCACGTCGCCGCGCGTAGTCATCCACCGATCTCGCTCATAGCCCGTGAGATGGATGCTCGACAAGTCGTGCTCGTACATGAGGTCCAGGGCCGCGTCCATCATCTCGAGGTAATTGGGGTCCTCGCAGGCGGCATCGAACTCCGCCACCAAGCGGTAGCCGCCGTAGCGGGCGAGCCCGTCCGCTCCGGCCGCCGCATGCAGCTCAGCGATCGACCGAGCGAGATCAGTCTGATAGGCCGGCAGGAACCTGGCGAAGAAGTTAGGCCAGTTGAAGCGGTCGTCGACGAGGGTCTCTGAGTTCAGCTTCGCCTCCCAGGACGCGTTACCGAACGAGTTGAGCTGCTCGACGATCTCCTGCGGGACGAGGTTCCGGGGTCGGCGTGAGAACAGCGGCACGGCAGGAGGTTAAGGCAGGATCGACGTCGGACTGAGTCCTGGACCGACCTTGTCTATGCAGCCCTTGCTCGCCACCGCTCGCCAGTTGACGATGACTCCACCTCGGGGCGTAGGGCCCCGCCGAGGAAGGGACCGATCATGGCTTGTGCTTGTGAGAAGGACCGCGGTGCTGGCAACAAGTGCCTTCACTGCAAGCAGGGAAGGCACGGAGCCTGCTCGTCGTACGGCGGCTGCAAGTAGCACTGTCGACGTTCAGCCCACGAGACGCAAAGGGCGCCTGCAGGCAACTGCGGCAGGACTGCAACCACGCTGCGGTTCCTCGGGCTCGATTGAGTTCGAGAGGCACCCGCCCCACAGTTGGGCCCGGCTGTTTGCGTGGACTACCGGGCGCGGCTTGCTCGGGCGAACGTCTTCTGCGACTCGACAACGCTGAGCGTTTGTCGTGATTCTGGCCTTCCCCTCGGGGCGATCGGAGATCGCATCCGATCACTCGGCCGTGTGCCGAGTCTTTCCGGAACGTTCCTGCGCCCCGTGGAGGGGCAGGGTGCGCCGTGTTCTCCCCTTTCCCCCGCCCCTATGGCGGGATAGGGGGAACAGCACCGATGAAGAGGATCAGGAAGCCCGACCGGGCTCTGCTGGCAGGTCCTTGACGCGATCCTCATCCCGGTCATCCCCGTCAATGGGATAAGGCCTGAGCAGGCGGTATGGCTTCGGACTCACGAAGTCGTCCTCGATGAGTTCGCGCAGGGCGTCGCTCTTGTCCTGCGTCCGGCCCTGGATGAGGCCATAGACGTCGCTCTTCTTCTCGAAGCCTCCCTCCTGGTCGTCCTGGGACTCCTGCAGGGCCAGGGCCATCTCCTTCTTGATGCGGTCCTTGTTCGACTCCTCCTCGCGGAAGTGGAGGTCGAGGTCCGGAGGGTCGATAGAGACCTCAACCATGTCAGGGCCTCCGCTTCGCACGTTCAGTGTGGCGACAAGGACGTCGTCGCGGCCGATCTGTGTCCCGAGGCGGCGCACCGCACCCGGCCGGTCCTTCACGACGTAGAGCTCCGAGCTGCCCGATCGTCCGATGCTGAACCGCTCCCGCGAACGCAGCTTGAAGGCCGCCCCTCGGATGGCGGCCAGCTTGTGCCCGGCGCCGAGCGCGAAGCGCCCTCGGTCGTTGGACCGCTTCACCTCGTGATCTAGGAGGAGGACCGCTGCCCCGGCCTGGGCCAGCCGGTTGGGGAGGAAACCGAAGAACGATGCGGCGTCCTGGTTGTTCTCGTTCGAGAGCCCTTGGAGGGTGAACGCCTCCGTGATGCCGTCGAGAACGACAAGACTGACGTGGTGCGCGGTGACCGCCTCGCACAGTCGGGTCACGTCATCACCGGACGCACCGTCCTGTGGGTGGATGAGAGTGAACCCGGCTAGGTCCTCCGCGGTTGCCCCGAGCGCGACCAAGCGCTGTGAGATGCCGACCGGTCCGTCCTCGTAGTCCAGGTACACGACGGGCCGGCCGGCCTTGATCTCCTGCACGCAGATCGCGAGCGCGAGCCACGACTTCCCGGCCTCCGGCTCACTGGCCAGGGAATGGGTGGAACCCGGATAGAGCAGGCACTGCCCATCGCTGCGCCGACCGACCGTCGGCCGGATACCGGGCAGGTCCCCTCGTAGGTACAGACGCACGTCGGCGGTGTTCCAGGCGCGGCCAAGGTCCCGGGCGACCTCGGTCCCGCCATGCGGCGAACTCTCGTCTGCTCGCTCTGCCGCGGCACGATGCGGCCCGGTTCCGCTGTCAGGCGCCTCGCTCACGGTCCACCATTCGCTTGGCGCTGTCGAGGGTCTGGTCGATCTCTGCCTCGGACAGCCCGGCCTCCCGTGCAGGCTCCCTTAGTGTCTCGAGGTCGAGACCGTGGCGACGTGCCGCGCATCCGGCGCGGAAGAGGATATTGTTCCTCTCCCCTGCGCGTGCTGATCGCACCGACGCCGCCAGCTGCCACAGGGATACTCGTCGACCGAACGACCGGGTGCCCGGCTTTGCTGCCGGACGTGGCTGCGGCGGGGGACGCAGCAGGTCCAGGGCGGCGGGCCAGTCAAGAGCTGTGTCGAGTCCGGTGAGCTCCGCGCGAAATCGGTAGCCCCCGACAAGGTCGTCACCCGACCAGATCTGCGATGGCGGCACGAGGACGTAGCCGCCGGTCGCCTTGTAGTCGAGGAAGCGGCCCGCCGGTGACGACGTCCGCCGTCCGGTGCCGGCGAAGTAGAGGTGCTGACCGCCCGAGGGTGTGTCGACGACAGCGGTGGCCCCGGCGAGGAGTCCGTGCGAGCGCAGGACCTCCAGGGCGTCGAAGCCGTTACCGCCCGGCCTCACATCGACGTCGAGGACGTCCGGCCCAGGCGCACCTGTCACCACGGCGACGTTGGCCATCCGGTAGCGGTCCCACCAGGCCGTGATGGTATAGGCGTCGCTACTGGCGCGGCGCGGCCAGTCGCGGAGCATCGGGGCCTTGCCGCCCGGGGCGCACGGGTGAACCCGGAAACCCAGGCGGGCCAGACGCAGGGCACCCGCCAGCAGCTCCAGGTGCAGGGCCTCGGCATACGTGCCGTCGCGCGCTCTGGTGCTGTTCCAGCTGTCGACCACGCCCTTCACCGCTCGAGGGCCTCGAGCGAGCTGACGATCTTCTTGATCTCCGCCCGCGGCGCGACGTTGCCTGGACCGGGTTGCTTGGTGAAGGTCCAGCCGAACGTCGCCCTGCGCGACGGAGGCGCGATCAGGGTGCCGCGCGCTCCGACGATCCGGATGAAGTCGCCACCGTAGGAGACGCACCCGCGGCTCGTGCCTCGGAACCAGTAGTCCACCCGGCGATCTCCGACCGCAACGACCGCGCAGGCGCTGCGGAACACGCCGGCGGCCTGAAGGATCTCGTGCCAGCGGCGGAACGCCGGGTGCCAGAACTCCACGGTCACCCTGTCCCAGCTGGCCTCACCTGTCCACAGCCCGAGGTTGGGGGTGCGCTCGGTGCCCCATGCCTCCCGGACCTGTTCCTCGGTAGTGATGGATGAAGGGTCGACCGAGCTGCTTTGAAGCAGGCGCGTACGTCCAGGTTCAAGGGCACGCACCGTCAGCCCCTGTCGCACGAACTGCAGCGCAGCGAGCAGGGGATCACGACTGATCTGGAGGGTCGATGAAAGCTCCATGTTTGTACCTCTCTAACCGCCGATGTGGCGATCGTCTTGATGGTGTCCGATTGGTCGGTTGGGCATAACTCGATGACCCCATCAACGGCGGCCGCCGCTGGCGTGGAACGAGCGCGTTGATCAGCTCCGGCTAGGCCTCGGCTGCCGCAAGGAGCTGCAGGAGGGGCGCCGTCGGAACGATGAACCTGCGGCCCAGCTGGATGACGGGCACTGGGAACTGCCCTCGGCGGTTGAGCTCGTACGCCGTGGTGCGACCGACGCCTAGCACCGACGCGGCGGTCGGCAGGTCGGTCTGGACCCCTAGCGCCCGCACCGACTCAGGCGTCCATGCTTGTGATCTGGCCACTGCTCTCCTAAGGTACTTCTGACAGATGCGAAGTTGATTCGCGATCGCATCAACAGGGTAAGCATAAGGAGGCAATGATGCGCAAGCCCCCGGAGCACCGCTCGGTGTACTTCTCGCATCCCCCGATTTCGCTGGGATCGGAGAGGCCGCGAACGGTCAACATCCGTCAGGTGGTGGCTTGGAACGTGCGGCGTGCCCGGAAGCAGCGGGGCTGGAACCAGGGGGAGTTGGCCCAGAGGCTGCAGGAGCAGACAGGTCGAACATGGACCAACGCCGCGGTCAGCGCTGCCGAGGGTACGTGGAGCGCCGACGCCCCTCGACCGCGAGCGTTCGACGCCGAGGAGCTGTTGTCCTTCGCGCTGGCGCTTCGGGTCCCGCTGCCCTGGTTCTTCCTCCCGCCCGATCCGACCGCTCCTGGCACCGCCAGGAATCCGAATGACGTCCAGGTGACCCTGGGGCGGGCTGATCCGGGCCACGCATCGGCTGCCATCGGTGGCGACCAGCTCTATTGGATCGCGACCGCGCTGGGCGCTACCGATCAGGTCTGGGACGACCGCCTCGCCTCCCTCGAGGACGGCGCTGGTCGGGTCGCGAAAGCTGTGGCCGCGCTGAGCGGTGAGGATGTCGAGAAGCTCATCGAGCTTCTGGTGAAGATCAAAGCGATCGCCGATCACGCAGAGGACCAGGCATGAGGGGCTCAGTGTTCAAGAGGTGCCCCTGTCTCACCCGGGATAAGGAGGGCGCGGGATCTACCTGCCGAAAGGACCACGGCTCGTGGTACTTCGTCTTCGACAGGTCCGCGCGTCGCGGTGAAGCACGCGAACAGATCAAGAGGGGCGGGTTCCCGACCCGGTCGGCCGCGGAGGCGGCCCTCGTCGAGGCGATGGCGGCCGGCGCTTATCGCAGCTCTGGATCGGATGCAAGGCAGGTTCTTGGCGCGTACCTGCAGGACTGGTTGGATCGCAAGTCGGCGGAGGTCCGCGGCACGACCATGCGCGAGTACCGGCGACACGTCTCCTCCTACCTCATCCCCATGCTGGGCGACGAATGGCTCTCGGACCTCGACACCTTCACGATCCAGCGCGCCTACGACGACCTGCGCCACCGCCGCTCGATGTCCCCGGCCAATCTCCGCCGGATACATGCGACGTTGCGCAGTGCGATGCATGACGCGGTCCGACTCGGACTGGTGCGCAGCAATCCCGCCACGAACGTCTCTCTCCCGTCAGCAAGCAGACCGCTGATCGAGCCGTGGAGCCCCAGCGAGCTGGGGCGCTTCTTGGACCACGTCAACGGCACGCCTCTGGGTCCCGTCTTCGAGATCGCCGCGATGACCGGCATGCGCAGGGGAGAGGTCGTCGGACTCCGATGGAAGGACATCGACCTCTGGACCGGTCTGATCGTCGTGCGGCAGCAGATCGTCCAGGTCGATGACGAACCCGCGCCGTGCGCGGTCTGTGGTGCTCGGCATAGAGGTCTGGTCTTCGGACCACCCAAGACCAGGTGCGGGGAGGCGCGTCGGGTCGAGGTCAGTAGGCGGATGGTCGAACGCCTAGTCGGCGTCCGAGCTCGCCAGGAGTCCGAGCAGGGGGCGCTCGTTCGGGCCTACCGCGACCACGATCTGGTCTTCTGCCGCGGGAACGGTGACCCCCTCCGGCCTGAGTTCATCACCAAGAGCTTCACCCGAGCGGTCGAGGCGGCCGGAGTGCGCCGGGTTAGGTTTCACGACCTACGACACGGATGGGCCGCGCTCGCCCTCGGCTCAGGCATGGACATCGCCAAGGTGTCGAAGATGCTGGGCCACTCCACCCTGGCCATCACCTCCGACATCTACGGACACCTGCTCCCAGGCGCCGGACGGGAGGCCGCTGAGCTCATCGACGGGCTCGTCTCACGAGAAAGCTGTGACCAATCGGTGACCAGTCACCCCTCGGACGATGGCGCGATGATCGCGCCTGACCGCGACGACGTAGGCCTGACCAGCGCCGATGACGGATCCCAAGTGGGTGGGCCCCCAGGGGATCGAACCCTGAACCCGCGGATTAAAAGTCCGCTGCTCTGCCGGTTGAGCTAGAGGCCCGCGACCTGCGGTGTACGTGCCCCGCGTCCGGGCGAGTCTAAGCCAGCGCGGGGCTAGGAGGTCGGGGCCGGACCTGACCCTAGGCCCAGCTGACGGCGTCGTCGAGGGCGACGCGGGGGAGCCGGTCGAACCAGGGGTCGGTGCCGGGGTGGCCGATGTTGACCACCAGGTGGCTGCGCCAGGTGGTGCCGGCGAAGAACTCCGCGTCGACGCCCTCGCGGTCGAAGCCGCCCATCGGGCCCACGGCGAGGCCGTGCGCGCGTGCGGCGAGGAAGAAGACGCCCGAGGCCAGGGCGGCGCTGTAGGTGGCGACGTGGGAGCGGGCGTCGCCGGGCATCGAGCCGAACTGCTCGCGCATCGCGTCGCCGCGCGCCGGGAAGGTGGTGGGGAAGTGCTCGTGGAAGTCGGCGTCGTAGGCGAGCACGGCCACCGCCGGGGCGGACAGGGCCTTGGCGCGGTTGCCCTCGGCCAGGTGGGGGATCAGTCGCTGCTTGCCCCCCTCGGTGCGGACGAAGAGCACCCGCAGCGGCTGGCTGTTGGCCATGGTGGGGGCGAAGCGGGTGAGCTCCCAGATGCCCTGCAGCTCCTCGTCGGTCACGGGCTCGTCGGAGAACGCGTTGGCGGTGCGGGCCTCGGTGAACAGCAGCGCGCGGCCGGTGTCGTCGAGCGGCTCGGTGGCGGTGAGACTCATGGGATCACTCCTGATCGGCGGGTTGCTCTTGATCACGAGGTTACTACTAAAAACAAAGTAGGTGTCAAGACAGAAGTGGTTGTACCGTGGGTCACATGAAGGCGCAGCCCGCGGTGGAGCACGAGCCCCGGGTCTGCGACGCCGCGTTGTCGGCGGTCTTCGAGGTGCTGGGCAAGCGCTGGAACGGCATGCTGCTCAGCGTGCTGGGCCAGGGCCCGGCGGGCTTCTCGGCCATCGCGCGCAGCCTGGGGGTCAGCGACTCGGTGCTCTCCGACCGGCTCTCGGAGCTCACGCGGCTCGGCCTGGTCGAGCGCACCGTCGAGCCGGGTCCGCCGGTGGCGGTGACCTATGGGCTCACCGACGCCGGGGTGGCCCTGCTGCCCTCGCTGCAGTCACTGGGCCAGTGGGCTCGCGAGAACCTGCCGAAGCGCGGCTAGCGCGCACCTAGCGTGTCGGGGCCCGGCGGGCCACGCTGGGGCCCATGAAGAAGATCATCAACGACCCCGACACCGTCGTCGCGGACGCCCTGCTCGGCATCGAGGAGGCCTACCCCCAGCTGCGGGTGGACCACGAGAACAAGGTCGTCTACCGCGGTGACGAGCGACGACCGGGCAAGGTGGGACTGGTCTCCGGCGGCGGGTCGGGGCACGAACCGCTGCACGGGGGCTTCGTCGGGCTGGGCATGCTCGACGCCGCCTGCGCGGGCGAGGTCTTCACCTCGCCGGTGCCGGACCAGATGATCGCGGCCACGAAGCTGGTCGACGACGGCGCCGGGGTGCTGCAGATCGTGAAGAACTACACCGGCGACGTCATGAACTTCGAGATGGCCGCCGAGATGGCCGCAGCCGAGACCGGCGTGGAGGTGGTCTCGGTGGTCACCGACGACGACGTCGCCGTGCAGGACTCGACGTTCACGGCGGGCCGGCGCGGGGTCGGCGTCACGGTGCTGCTGGAGAAGATCGTCGGCGCCGCGGCCGAGGAGGGGCGCGACCTGGCCGCGGTCGCGGAGCTGGCGCGCAAGGTCAACGGCAACGGCCGCAGCATGGGGCTCGCGCTGACCTCGTGCACGGTGCCGGCCGCCGGGAAGCCGACCTTCGAGATCGGCGAGGACGAGATGGAGCTCGGCGTCGGCATCCACGGCGAGCCCGGGCGCGAGCGCGTGCCGATGGCGAGCGCGAAGGAGATGGCGCAGCTGCTGGTCGAGCCGGTGCTGGCCGACCTGCCGTTCGGCAGCGGCGACGGCGTCATCGCCTTCGTCAACGGTCTCGGCGGCACCCCGCTGCTGGAGCTCTACGTGCTCTACCACGAGGTGCGGTCGATCTTGGACCAGCACGGCATCGGCGTCGCCCGCTCGCTGGTGGGCAACTACATCACCTCCCTCGACATGGCAGGCGCCTCCGTGACGCTGCTCAAGGCCGACGACGAGCTGGTCGGGCTCTGGGACGCACCGGTGAGCACCCCCGGGCTGCGGTGGGGGGCGTGAGCGTGCCCGACGTACGCAGCTGGATCGACCGGTTCGCCGAGCTGGTGCACGCCGAGCGCGACCGGCTCACCGAGCTCGACGCGGCCGTCGGCGACGCCGACCACGGCTCCAACCTCGACCGCGGCATGAAGGCGGCGGCCGCAGCGGCCGGCGAGCTCGGCGACGCCGCTCCGGGCGAGCTGCTCAAGAAGGTCGGGATGACGCTGGTCTCCACGGTCGGCGGTGCCAGCGGACCGCTCTACGGCACGCTGTTCCTGCGCATGGGCGCATCGCTGGGCGAGGCCACCGACGTCGACGGCCCGGCCTTCGCGGCCGCGCTGCGTGCCGGCCTCGTGGGCGTCGCCGCCCGCGGCAAGGCCGAGGTGGGCGACAAGACGCTGCTGGACGCCCTCACCCCGGCCGTCGACGAGCTCGACGCGGTGCTGGCCGAGGGAGCGTCGCTGAGCGAGGCGCTGGGCCGGGCCAGCACCGCCGCCGACGCCGGGCGCGACGCCACCGAGCCGCTGGTCGCCCGCAAGGGTCGCGCCAGCTACCTCGGCGAACGCAGTGCCGGCCACCAGGACCCCGGCGCGACGAGCGTCGCGCTGCTCGTGGCGGCAGCGGCGCAGACGCTGTGAGCGTCGGGATCGTCGTCGTCTCCCACAGTCGGGCGCTCGCGACGGCAGCCGTGGCGCTGGCCGAGGAGATGCTGAACGGGCGCGAGGTCGCGATCGGCGTGGCCGCCGGCCTGGACGAGACGACCTTCGGCACCGACGCGGTGGCGGTGAAGGACGCGATCGAGGAGGCAGACGATCCCAGCGGCGTCGTCGTGCTGATGGATCTGGGCAGTGCGGTGCTCAGCGCCGAGATGGCCCTGGAGCTGCTCGAGGACGACGCGGCGCGCGAGCGGGTGCTGCTCTCGCCGGCGCCGCTGGTGGAGGGCCTGGTGGCGGCCGTCGTCGCGGCCGCCGGCGGCGCCACCCGAGACGAGGTGGCGGCCGAGGCCGCGCAGGGCCTGCTGGGCAAGACCTCCCAGCTCGGCGACGTCGCTGCGCCAGAGCCGGAGCCCGAGCCGGAGCCCAAGCCGTCGGCCGGGAAGGACGCCGAGGTCACCGGCACGTTCACGGTCGGCAACGCCCACGGCCTGCACGCCCGCCCGGCGGCCAGGTTGGTCGAGGCGGTGGCCGGGCTGGGCGCCACCGTCACGCTCAGGAACCTCACCACCGGCGCCGGGCCGGTGCCCGGCGACAGCATGATGTGGGTGAGCACGCTGGGCGCCGAGCACGGGCACGAGGTCAGGGTCGACGCGTCCGGCCCGGGCGCGGCCGAGGCCCTCGCCCAGCTGCAGGCGCTGGCGGCGGCGGGCTTCGGCGACGAGGGCTGACCGCACGCCCGAGTGGGCTCAGCCGGCGGTGGCCGGCTCCGTCCGCGCGGGCACCAGCACCAGCGCCACCACGGCCAGGGCGGCCGCGAGGGCGAAGGCGTAGAAGCCCCACGGGTAGGAGATCCCGGCGGTGACGAGGACACCCCCGAGGAACGGTCCGCTGATGGCGCCGAGCCGCCCGACGCCCGAGGACAGCCCGAGCGCGGTGCCGCGGATCTGCGGCGGGTAGAGCTGCCCCACGAACGCATAGACCAGCACCTGGGCGCTGAACACGAAGATGCCGGTGAGCAGCACCGCCACGTAGACCAGCGGGGTTGCCTGCAGCTTGATGGACAACAGCGAGAGGAACACCGCGGCGAGCGCGAACCAGACCAGCAGGGTGGGCTTGTTGCCCCGCGCATCGGAGACGACGCCGGCCAGCAGCAGGCCGAGCACCGCGCCGACGTTGAGCACCAGCAGCAGCGCCGTGCCGGCCTCGATGGAGTAGCCAGCCTCGCCCATGATCTTGGGCAGCCAGGTGTTGAGCCCGTAGACCAGCAACAGGCCCATGAACGAGGCGACCCACAGCCCGACGCTGACCCAGAGCAGCCGGCCGCGCACGACGTCGGAGGTGCGGGTCCGCTCGTCGTGGTCGGCGCGCAGGTACGCCTGCGACTCGGGCAGCCGGGCCCACATCAGCGGCAGCACCAGCAGCCCGGCCAGGCCGCCCACCCAGAACATCGCGCGCCAGCCGAGCGGCTCGAGCAGCAGCAGCCCGAGGAGCGCGGTGAGGACCGCCCCCACGTGGTAACCGGTCATGGTGCGCGTGACCGCGCGGGCGTTCCCGCCACGCGGAGCGTGCTCGCTCATGTAGGTCAGTGCGATCGGCAGCACCGCGCCGAGCGCGAGACCGGCGACGAAACGGATCAGCACGAACGCCTCCTTGGTGGGCGCGACCGCGGTGGCGATGGTGAGCAGCGAGAACCACGCGACGCAGGCGAGGAGGGTGCGCCGCCGGCCGAAGCGGTCGGTGACCGGGCCGATCGAGGCGGCACCGATCCCGACGCCGACCAGTCCCACGGTCGAGGCGGTCGTCAGCGAGGCGTCGGTGAATCCGAGTGCGTCGGTGCGCGACAGCGTCGGGATCGTGGCGCCCAGCACCACGAGGTCGAACCCCTCGAGGGCCACGGCGAGCCAGCACAGCACGATCGGCCAGCTCGTGGCGGAGGCCCGTGATCCGGTGTCGGACAGAGGGTCGGCGTCGGTCACGGGGTCCTCCTCGAGCGGAAACCGACACCGTGACAGCGGTCACATCATCGCGCCAAGCCGACGCTCCCGCTCAGCGGAAGAGGCCTCACCGGTGCGCTGGGCGGCATGGCTAGGTTGCCCCTATGACGCTTCGCACAGCTCCACCCTTCCGCGCCGACCACGTCGGCAGCCTGCTCCGCCCGCCGGACCTGCTCGACGCCCGCTCCCGACGCGCCTCCGGCGAGATCGACGCCGAGGCGCTGCGCGAGGTCGAGGACGCCGCCATCCGCGACGTCGTCGCGCTGCAGGCGGCCTCGGGCATCCGGACGGCCACCGACGGGGAGTTCCGCCGGACCTCCTGGCACATGGACTTCATCTACCAGCTCGGTGGCATCGACAGCACCGACGAGAAGCTGGCCGTGCACTTCAAGAACGCCGGGGGCGACCTCGACTTCGAGTCTGCCGCGCTGAGCGTGCACGACAAGGTCTCGTTGACCGACACGATCTTCGGCGACGCGTTCGGGTTCCTGCAGGGCGTCGTGGCCGAGGGCCAGACGCCGAAGCTGACCATCCCCTCGCCCAACATGGTCCACTACCGCGGCGGTCGCGCTGCGATCGACGAGAAGGTCTACCCCGACCTCCAGCCGTTCTGGGCCGACCTCACCGCTGCGTACGCCGAGGAGGTGCGGCGGCTGGGCGACCTCGGCTGCACCTACCTGCAGCTCGACGACACCAGCCTGGCCTACCTCAACGACCCCGAGCAGCGGGCGATGGTCTCCGCGCAGGGCGGCGACCCCGACCACCTGCACGAGCAGTACGTCGCGAACGTCAACGCCGCCATCGCGGGGCGCCCCGAGGGCATGCAGGTGACCACGCACATGTGCCGCGGCAACTTCCGCTCCTCGTGGGCGGCCGAGGGTGGCTACGACTTCGTCGCCGAGGTGCTCTTCAGCCAGCTCGACGTCGACGGGTTCTTCCTGGAGTACGACGACGAGCGCTCGGGCGGCTTCGAGCCGCTGCGGTTCGTGCCGGAGGGCAAGCAGGTGGTGCTGGGGCTCATCACCACCAAGAGCGGTGAGCTGGAGGACAAGGACGCGGTCAAGAAGCGCATCGACGAGGCGGCGCAGTACGTGCCGCTCGAGCAGCTGTGCCTCTCGCCGCAGTGCGGCTTCTCCTCCACCGTGGAGGGCAACGTGCTCAGCGTCGAGGAGGAGAAGGCGAAGCTCGCGCTCATCGTGGAGATCGCCGATGAGGTCTGGGGAGGTCAGTGATGGGACTGCTGGACGGCATCGCCTGGGAGGGCAACGTCTTCACCGGCGGGCAGTGGCGCGCCGGAGGCGGGGGCGACTACGCCGTCGTCTCGCCGTCGACCGGCGAGGAGCTGGGCCGGATGGGGCAGGTCAGCGTCGCCGACGTCGCGGCGGCGGCCGAGTCCGCCGCCGAGGCGCAGCGGGAGTGGGCGGCGCTGCCGCACCCGGCCCGCGCGGCCGTGCTGCGTCGTGCCGGCGACCTGTGGGCCGAGCACGCCGAGGAGATCCGGGACTGGAACGTCCGCGAGGTCGGCTCGATCCCGCCGATGGCCGAGTTCGCCATCCACACGGCCGGCCAGGAGTGCTACGAGGCGGCGGCGCTGCCCAGCCACCCGATCGGCCAGCTGCTCGCGAGCGAGCAGCCCCGGCTGTCGATGGCCAAGCGCATGCCGGCCGGCGTCGTCACGGTCATCTCGCCCTTCAACGTGCCGATCATCCTCGGCATCCGCTCGGTGGCGCCGGCTCTGGCCCTGGGCAACGCCGTCCTGCTCAAGCCCGACCCGCGCACCGCGGTCACCGGCGGCACGCTGATGGCGCGGATCTTCCAGGAGGCCGGGCTGCCCGACGGCGTGCTGCAGATGCTGCCCGGTGGCGCCGACGTCGGCGAGGCGCTGGTGACCGACCCCCACGTGCGGGTCATCTCCTTCACCGGCTCCACCGCGGTGGGCCGCAGCATCGGCGAGCTGGCCGGCAAGCACCTCAAGCGCGCCCACCTCGAGCTGGGCGGCAACTCCGCCCTGCTGGTGCTCGACGACGCCGACGTGGAGCAGGCGGTCGGCCTGGCCGGTTGGGCCTCGTTCCTCAACCAGGGCCAGATCTGCATGACGACCGGCCGCTACTTCGTGGCCGAGCCGCTCTACGACGACTTCGTCGAGGCGATCACCGCCAAGGCCGGCCACCTGCCGGTCGGCGACCCGTCGACCGAGCAGGTCGTCATGGGCCCCGTCATCGACGAGCGCTCGCGCGACAAGATCCACGGCCTGGTCACCGCGAGCGTCGACCAGGGCGCCCGCCTGGCCACGGGCGGCGAGTACGACCGGCTGTTCTACCGCCCCACCGTGCTCGCCGACGTCCCGCTGACCTCTCCGGTCTTCACCGAGGAGATCTTCGGCCCCGTCGCTCCGGTCACGAAGGTCTCCGGGGTCGAGGACGCCATCCGGCTCGCCTCGTCGAGCGAGTACGGGCTGTCGCTGGGCATCGTCACCCGCGACGTCATGCACGGCCTGGCGGTGGCCGAGCAGATCCCGACCGGCATCGTCCACATCAACGACCAGACGGTCAACGACGAGGCGAACGCGCCCTTCGGCGGCGTCGGGGCGTCGGGCATCGGCCGGTTCGGCGGGGCGGAGGCCAACATCGAGGCCTTCACCGAGACCCGGTGGATCACCGTGCGCGGTGAGCCGGCACAGTACCCGTTCTAGGGGCCTCGACCTCGAGAGGCGCGGCGGCGGCGTTCCGTTGAGTGGAACGCCACCGTTCTCCGCGTGACGGGAGTCACTCCAGGCTGCGTGGGTGACCCGCACCGACACGCACACCCGACCCGGCGCGACGGCGAGCACGCCGTCGCGCCGGAGTCGCTCGAGCCGGACCTGGGGGCGCCGGCTGCTGCGTGACGAGCTCGGCGTGGTGGTCGTCCTGGCGCTGCTGGTGGTGGCGGTCGGCATCGTCCGCCCCGCCTTCCTGGGCACCGGCAACCTGCTCTCGACCGCGCAGAGCTCGTCCTACGTGGGGCTCATGGCCTGCGGGATGGTGTTCCCGCTGGCCATGCGCGAGGTCGACCTCTCCGTCGGCGGCAACTACGCCTTCGGGGTCGTGCTCGGGGCGGTCCTCATGCAGCACGGCTGGACGCCGTGGCTCGCGGCCGTGGCGCTGGTCGTCGCCTGCGCGTTGCTCGGCGCGCTGAACGGCATCGTCACCACCCTCATCGGTGCGCCGTCGTTCATCGTGACGCTGGCCTCGTCGCTGCTGTTCCGCGGCGGCGCGCTGGCGCTCGCGAACGGCAAGCAGATCGCCGACCTGCCGGCCGGCAGCTCCTTCTTCGACGTGGTCGGCGGCGACGTCGCCGGGGTGCCGACGTCGGTATGGGTGCTGGTGGTGTTCGCGGTCGTGCTGAGCGTCGTGTTCACGATGACCCGCTTCGGCGCCCAGGTGCGCGCCGTCGGGTCCAACCCGGCAGCAGCGGTCTACACGGGGCTGCCGATCGCCCGGGTCCGGGTGCTCGCGCTGACCGTCTCCGGCCTCGCCGCCGGCGTCGCAGCGGCGCTCGGGCTGGCGTTCTTCATCGCCGGCGACCCCACGATCGGTCAGGGCTACGAGCTCAGCGCCATCGCCGCCTGCATCATCGGCGGCACCCCGCTGATGGGCGGCAAGGGCTCCGTGCCGGGCGCCCTCATGGGCTCGCTGATCCTCTCGGTGGTGGCCACCGGCCTGGTGTTCTTCCACGTGCCGATCAACTTCACGACCTTCGCCACCGGCGCCGTCATCCTGCTCGCCGTCGCGCTCGACGCGGGCCTGCGCCGCTCCCGCGGCCGCGCTACCGCGACCTCGACCTCCACCTCGACCCCTGCCCCCGTCACGTCCACCGAGGAGAACCGATGAAGAAGAACCTGCTGCGCGCCGGCTGCGTCGCCGGCGTCATGGCGCTCGGCCTGAGCGCGTGCGGGAGCAGCGGCGGCTCGGGGTCGTCGTCGGACAAGAAGCTCGAGCTGGGCATGGCGGTGGCCAACATCAGCCTCAACTTCGCCTCCTCCATGGCCGACGGCGCCAAGCAGGCCGCCGCGCACTCGAAGAACGTCGACCTCAAGGTGGTGGGTCCGCCCAACACCGACGGCCCGGCCGAGCAGGCGCTGTTCTCCTCCCTGGTGAAGACCGCCACCGACGGCGTCGTGCTGGAGAACCTCGACCCGCCGATCTTCACCCGGCCCGCCGCGCAGGCCGTGCAGAGCGGGGTGAAGGTGGTCGCGCTCGACACCTCGCCCACCGACGGCAGCAAGGTCGACCTCTACGTCGGCAACGACAACTACGAGCTGGGCCAGATGCTGGCCGATGAGACCCTGAAGAACCTGGGCTCCAACACCAGCGGCACCGTCGTCGTCGGCGTGCCCAACCCCGGCACCCCGGTGCTGGACAGCCGTGCGAAGGGCATCAAGGACGAGCTGGAAGCGAAGGCGCCGAACATCAAGGTGCTCGGCCCCTACCAGACCTACTCCGACCCCAGCCAGAACTTCGGCGCCTGGCAGTCGCTGGTCAACGCCCACTCCGGCGCGCTGGCCTACCTCGGTGTCGGCGACGCCGACAGCTACGACCTGGCCAAGATCAAGCAGCAGCAGGGTGGGAAGTACCTCGTGGCCGGCTTCGACGTCGACGCCAAGACGTTGGAGTACGTCAAGCAGGGCGTGCTGTTCTGCACCCTGGACCCCGAGCACTTCCTCAAGGGCTACATCGCGATGAAGCTGCTCATCGACGGCAACCGCGGCAAGAAGATGCCGACGGGCTGGTTCAAGACGACGGGGTTGGTGGTGAACTCCGCCAACGTCGACTCGATCATCGCCCGGCAGAAGTCGCCGACGGCCGCCTACGACTTCTACGAGAAGCAGATCGACTCGATGCTGGGCGACGAGAAGGCCAACCTCAAGCCGCTGAAGGACGCGCGCTGACCGCCCGGGAGGTCCTTCTCGCCCGCGGCGTGGCCAAGTCCTACGGCGGGGTGGCCGCGCTGCGGGAGGGCCGGATCACGCTGCGCGAGGGTGAGATCCACGCGCTGGTGGGCGAGAACGGTGCGGGCAAGTCGACGTTCGTCAAGGTGCTGTGCGGCATCACGCCCAGCGACGCCGGTGAGGTCACCCTCGACGGGGCCCGGCTCAGCCTGGCCAACCCGCGCGAGGCGACCGCGCACGGCATCGGCTTCGTGGCCCAGGAGCTCAGCCTGTTCCCGGACCTCTCGGTGCGCGACAACCTCTTCCCGCTCAGCCCCGAGCGCCGTCTGGGGCTGGTCGACCGCAAGGCCCTCGACCGCCGCGCTGCGCCCGTGCTGGAGCGGCTCGGACTCGGCGTCGACCCCGCCGGCGCTGTCGGCGACCTCGACCTGGCCGACCGCCAGCTGCTGGAGATCGGCCGCGCGATGCTGAGCGACCCGCGCGTCCTGGTGCTCGACGAGCCGACGTCGGCCCAGGGCCGCGACAGCGTCGAGCGGCTGGTCGGGGTGCTGCGTGGACTGGCCGACGACGGCATGGCGCTGCTCTACATCTCCCACTTCCTCGAGGAGGTGCTGAGCCTCGCCGACCGGGTGACCGTGCTCCGCGACGGCCGCACGGTGCTCGACGACGTCGCGCGGCCCGAGGTCGACCTCGACCGGCTGGTCGTCGCCATGATCGGCGAGCAGCCGACGGGAGAGGCGGCCCGGCCGGCGCCGGCCGAGATGCGTGAGGCCGACGACCGCCGGCTGCGGCTGGTCGACGTCGAGGTGCCCGGCCGGTTGCACGGGGTGTCGCTGGAGGTGGCGCCCGGCGAGATCGTCGGGGTCGCCGGGCTACAGGGCGCGGGTCACGTCGACGTCCTGCGGGCGGTGTGCGGGCAGGTCCGGCCCAGTGCCGGGCGGGTGCGGCTGCCGGGCGGACGTCAGCCGCGGAGCCTGCGCGACGCGCTGTGCCACGGCGTCGGCCTGGTCCCCAGCGACCGCAAGGGCGTGGGCCTGATGCTCGACCGGTCGGCGTGGGAGAACGTCGCGGCGGCGCGGTGGCTCGGGATCGGCCGGGGCGGCCCGTGGTTGCGACGCTCGGCCGAGCGCGCACGGGCTGTGGAGGTGCTGGGCTCGCTCGGTTTCCGAGGCGACCTCGACGCGCCCACGCAGGAGCTCTCCGGGGGCAACCAGCAGAAGGTCGTCTTCGCCAAGTGGCTGGAGACCGATCCGGCCGTGATGGTGCTCGACGACCCCACGCGCGGCGTCGACATCGGCGCCCGGGCGGAGATGCACGACGTCATCCGGCGGCTCGCGGCTCGCGGCCGCGCGGTGCTGCTCGCCTCCTCCGATCTCGCCGAGCTCTGCGAGCTGTGCGACCGTGTGGCAGTGCTGCAGCGAGGCCGCATCGTCGCCGAGCTGGGCGGAGCCGACCTCGAGCAGCTGGGCCTGAGCCGAGCGATGAACGCCGGCTTCGTCGCGGGGGTGGTGTCGTGAACGCCCACCCGAGCGACGCCCGGCGCACCTCAGTGCTTGGCGAACCCGCCGTCGACGTTGATGGCCTGGCCGGTCACGAAGCCGCTGCCCTCGTCGCAGAGGAACAGCAGGGTGGAGACGAGGTCCTCGGGCTCCTCGGCCCGCGGCACGGCCTGGTTGCCGACCACGCGGGGGAAGTCCTCGTTGACCGCGCTGCTCAGCGCGGTCTCGGTGCGCGTGAGCCCGGGCGTCATGGCGTTCACCGTGACGCCGGTGTGGCCGACCTCGGTGGCCAGGCTGCGCACCATGGCGACCAGGGCGCCCTTGGACGCGGTGTAGGCGACCATGCCGGGTGGGCCCAGCCAGACCACCGCGCTGGCCACCATCACCACCCGGCCGTAGCCGGCCTCGATCATGCCCGGGAGCAGGGCACGCGTGATGAGGAACGTGCCCTCGACGTTGAGCCGGTGGATCCGGCGCCACTCCTCGAGGCTGGTCTCGAGGAACGGGATCGAGGGGAAGATCCCGGCGTTGTTCACCACGATGTCGACCTGGCCCACCTGCGCGGCCAGCGCCGCGCAGTCGGCCTCCGAGGTGACGTCGGCTCTCACCGCGACGTAGTGGGCGCCGGTGGTCTGCACCGCCGCCTGCACCCGGGACTGGTCGGCGAGGTCGACGCCCACCACCGTCGTTGCTCCCGCCTCGGCCAGGCCCACGCAGAAGGCGTGCCCCAGACCACCGGCTGCTCCCGTCACGACGGCCGTTCGTCCTGCGATCCCGTTCACCCGGCCCAGTGTGGTCGGCGCCGTGCGGAGCCGACGGCCACGCGTTCCGGACAGCGGAACGGAGGAGGACGATGAGACTCTCCGAGGTGGTCGTGGAGGTGCTCCGCGACGAGGGTGTCGACCGGGTCTTCGGCAACCCCGGCACGACCGAGCTGCCGCTGGTCGACAGCCTGGTGGGCGCCGACGCGCTGCCCTACACGCTCGGCGTCCACGAGGGCCCGCTGGTGGCGATGGCCGACGGCTACGCCCGGGCCACTCGACGCACGTCGTTCGTCAACCTGCACGTCGCCGCCGGCACCGCCAACGGTCTGATCGGGATGCTGAACGCGATGCGTTCGCGCATCCCGCTGGTCGTCGTCGCCGGGCAGCAGGACAGCCGGCACCTGGTGCAGGAGCCGATGCTCGCCGGCGACCTGGTCGGTCTCGCCGCGGCCGCCTGCAAGCACGCCGAGGAGGCCCGCCGCGCGCAGGACGTCCCGACGATGCTGCGTCGCGCGTTCCGGGCGGCCGCCACCCCGCCGTGCGGGCCGGTGTTCGTGTCGGTGCCTATGGACCTGATGGAGGAGGACGTCGAGGGGATCCCACCCGGGTCGGTGCTCGAGCCCGGAGAGCCGGCGCTCGACCTCGACCGCGCCGTGCAGCTGCTGCGCGAGGCGCAGCGCCCGGCGATCGTCGCCGGTGACGGCATCGGCCGGTCGGGCGGCGTCGACGCTGCGGTACGGCTGGTCGAGTCGCTCGGCGCGGTGGTCTACGGCGCCCCGATGTACGACCAGCTGGACTTCCCGCTCGACCACCCCGCCTACGCCGGCATGCTGGTGCCCGAGAACGAGCGCATCCGCGCCGTCCTGGACCGCCACGACGTCGTGCTGCTGGCCGGCCTGCGCGCCTTCGTGCCCCACCACTACTCCGATCCGCCCGCCGTGGGACCGGGCACCCGGTTGCTGCAGATCGACGAGGATCCGGCCACCGTCGGGCGCACCTACCCGGTCGAGGTCGGTCTGGTCGGCGCGGTGGGACCGGTGCTGGCCGGCCTCGCGGAAGCGTTCTCGGCGACCTCGCGGGAGTACGCACCCGTCCCGCCGGCACCGCTGGCGTCCGAGACCGGGCGTCTGAGCCCCCGGGCGGCCGCGGGCGCGCTCGCCGCCGGCCTGCCCGAGGGCGCGGTGCTCGTGGAGGAGTCGATCACCACCGGACTACTGCTGCGCGAACGGCTGCGGCTGCGCGAGCCCGGGTCGTTCCAGCACACCGTCGGGGGCGGCCTGGGGTGGGGGATCGGTGCCGCCGTGGGGGTGGCGTTGGGACGTCCCGACCGACCGGTGGTGGCGGCGCTGGGCGATGGCTGCGCCATGTTCGGTCTGCAGGGGCTGTGGACCGCCGCCAGGGAGGGGACGTCGACCACCTTCGTGGTGTTCGCCAACGGCGAGTACCGCACGCTCAAGCAGACCCTCACCACGATGCGTGGGGGAGAGCAGGAGAAGTTCGTGGGCATGGACCTCGAGCCGCCCCGGGTCGCCTGGACCGACCTGTCCGCCGCCCTCGGTGTCCCCGGGGTCGTGGCCGAGAGCACCGACCACCTGACCGCGCTGGTCGGCCGGGCCGGGCACGGTGACGGTCCGCTGTTGATCGAGGTGCCCGTGACGCCCTACGAGGGGCCGGCGCCGGCCTCGTCGTAGGGCGCGCCGCTGCTGGCCAGCCGGCGGCCCAGGCTCAGCGTCGCGGTGCGGATGGCCGGGGCCAGCCGGTGCGGGTCGACCCGGCCGGCGCGGCCGGTCACCGAGATCGCGGCGATGGCGGCGCCCCGTGCGTCGAGCACCGGCGCCGCCACGGAGACGACGCCGACGTGGGTCTCCTCGTCGTTGACCGCGTAGCCGCGCTCGGCGGCCCCTCGCAGCTGCTGCAGGAACATCCCGGGCATGGTGACCGTGCGCGGCGTCAGCCGGGTCAGCCCGGCCTGGAGCACGTCGTGCACCACCTCGGGTGCGGCGTGGGCCAAGATCGCCTTGCCGATCGACGTGCTGTGGGCCGGCAGCGTGTCGCCGACCCGCAGCACCACGTCGGAGGAGCGGTGGCCCTGCACGCGGGCGAGGTAGAGCACCTCACGGCCGTGCAGGACGCCCAGGTTGACGTTCTCGTGCGTGGCCTCGTACAGGTCCTCCAGGTAGGGCACCGCCATGGCCCGCAGGCTGAACTGGTGCGGCACCCGCTCGCCGAGGACGAACAGTCGCATCCCGAGGCGGTAGCCGTTCTCGCAGCGCTCGAGCACGCCGTGCTCGACGAGGTCGCCGGCGATGCGGTGCACCGTCGCCTTGGGCAGCCCCGTGCGGCGCGTCAGCTCGGCCAGGCTCACCTGCCACTCGGCGTGCTCGAAGGCCTCGACGACGTCGAGCACCCGGCCGATCACCGACCGGGCGGGCTGGTTCACCGGCCCGCTGCGGTGACCTCGGCGCGGTAGTGGCGCACGATCCGGCTGAACTCCTCGGGGTCGACCGCCGAGGCCGGGATGACCAGCTCGGTGCCGTTGGGCCGGGTGATGGTGGTGCGCCAGTTGCGGGAGTCGATGTCGTCGTCGACCTCGATCACCAGCTTCGGGCTGCGCAGGTCGAAGCGCTCGCCGTCGGAGCCGCGGGAGACCTCCAGCACCGACCCGCTCAGCGAGACCACCGTCGGGGTCCAGCTCAGCAGGCCCCACCAGAAGGCCAGGGCGAATCCGGTGACACCGGCCGCGATGCCCGTAGCGGCCTGGCTACCCTTGGAGACGGCCCAGAAGATCGCCACGACGGCGAGGATCGCCGCCGCCACGAACAGCACACCGAGGATGGGTCGGTAGGCGCCGCGAGGCTTGTACTCCACGAACGGCGGGATCTCGGGGCTGCCGGGCCGTTCCGCCGCGGCCGACGCCGATGCGGCCGGTGCGCCCGGTGCGCCCGGTGCGGTCGGTTCCGCGACCGCCGGCTGCGTGGTGGTGACGTCGGGGTCGGCGGCCGGGCTCGGGGCGGCAGCGGGCTCGGCGTAGAGCGAGGCGTACGGGTCCGCGGCCGAAGCGGTGGTGTCGGCCTCGGGTGCGGGCCAGCCGTCGTCGCTGGTCTGGTCGCCCGTCTGGTCGCCCGTCTGGTCGCCCGTCTGGTCCTCGGCGCTGGTGTGGTCGTCGGCCGGGTCGACCGCCGGCTGGGTGCCCGTCGGCCAGACCTCCTCAGCCTCCTCGGGCGTCTGCGCGACCGGTGCCGCCGGGGCCGACCATGCCGGCGCCTCGGTCACCACCGGTGCGGCCACTGCTGCCGGCGCCGGGGCGGTGTCGGCGGGGACGTCGATGGGCTCGCCGACCTCGGCGTCCCAGCCCTGGCCGTCGTCGGAGAACCAGGTGTAGCCGCCGTCGCGGGAGACCCAGCGCAGCCCCTGGTCGTCGTACCACTCCTGGTAGTCGTGGTCCTCGGGCTCAGGTTCGGGTTCGGGCTCGCGCTGCGGTTCCGGCGTTGCCGCCTGCGGCTCCGGCTCGGAGGGCGCCCCGCTCTCCTCGACGTCGTACAGGGTCCAGTCGAAGTACTGGGTGGCGTCGGGGTCCCAGGCGGGCTCGACAGCGCCGCCGGGCTGGGTGGGAGCGGGGTCGGGCACCGAGAACAACGACGGCGCTTCGGTGGCCGGCTCCTCGGCCTCCCAGGCCACGTCGTGCTCCACCAGATCAGACTGGGCCAGATCAGACTCGATCGGCTCGGGCTCCGGCTCGCTGTCGCGGGTCAGGCCCATCTTGGCCAGCAGGCCCCGCTTGCGGGGGGCGGCGTCCTCGTCGCTGGCCTGATCGGTCTCGGGGGTGGTGTCGGTGGTGTCGGCGCTGGTCTCGTCGGTGGTGGGAACCGGTGCCGGGCTCCAGGCCACCGTCTGCTCGCCGGGCGGCTCGACGTCGACCGGAGCGGGCTCGGCGAACGAGGCCGCCTCGGGCTCCGGGGTCGGCTCCGGCTCGGGGGTCGGCTCGGGCTCCGGCTCGACCGCGACCGGCTCGGGTTCGAGCTCGACCGCAACCGGCTCGGGCTCGGGCTCGACCGCGACCGGCTCGGGTTCGGGCTCGACCGCAACCGGCTCGGGCTCGGGCTCGGACATCCACCCGGCCAGCTCGTTGCTGCCCTGGGCTCGGATGTAGGACTCGAAGTCGTCCAGGCTCCAGTGCGTCGTGGCGCTGAGGTCCAGTCCCTGGCGGGGCCGCAGCGGTGTCGGCTCCTCGACCGGCGACTCCTCCTCGGCGACCGGCTCGGTGGCCGGCTCCTCGGCGGGTTCCTCGACCGGCTCGTCGGCGGGGGCCGCGGCGGCCGGACTCTGCGACCAGCCGTCCTCGCGTCCCAGCTGGTCGAGCACGTCCTCCGCGGTCTGGGCGGCACCGAAGGAGGCCCAGCCGCGTTCGCGGGTCTCGTCGGCGTCCGAGATCTCCGAGGAGTCGGTCAGCGGCTCGGTCGCCACCGGGGAGTCGGTCTCGAGCTGTGGGTCGGTCTCGGGCTGGACGTCGGTCCACTCGGACTCGATCGACTCGTCCCACGGCTCGTCGAGCAGGCTCTCGTCCTGCAAGGCCGCCGGAGCCTCGACGGGAGGGGCAGGTGCGGGAGTGGGCTCTGGGGTGGGCTCGGGGGCGAGCTCGGGTGCGAGCTCGGGGGTGGGCTCGGGTTCCGCGACCTGTCCGACGGCCTGCGTGACCGCCCGCTCGTCGTAGGGCCACCACTCGGCCTCGCCCGTCTCGGGGGCGTCCTCGGTCTCGGGCCACAGCGTCGGATCGCTCGCGGCGGCGGTCTCCGTCGTCTGCTCCGAGGTCGGCTCGGGCTCCTGCGCCGTCTGCTCGGGCGTCTGCTCGGTGGACGTGCTGGCGCCGCCTCCGACCCACATCTGCAGCAGGTCTGCGGCGGCGGCCGGACGCGCGCCGGTACTCCCGTTGCCGCCCTCGCGGGGCGACGGCGGGGTGCGGGGACCCTCGGACGTCACGCGCCCACCTTTCTGACTCCGATGTGACCAGACAGGTCCATCCTGTCTCATCCACCACAGGATCGCAGAACGAACCCACCATCGCGAGCAGGCGATTCGTGGGCGTTCACCTGTTCTTCATGACTGCGCGCACCCCTGTGGGGGGTGATCTGGGCCGGTCTCTTGCTAGGCTGGGAGGTGCAGAAGAGGCAAGTTCCAGCGGTTACATCAACGCCAGTTGGGGTTTTGTCGGCCAACGGCGTTTCTCTTTGCTTTGCGAGGCGGGACGGCGTGCACCGCTTCTGCGGGGGCGACCCGACCCGGGTCCGCCTCGCGCCTCACATGAAACAAGGAGTACAACCAGCATGGCTCAAGGCACGGTCAAGTGGTTCAACGCCGAGAAGGGCTTCGGCTTCATCGCCCAGGAGAACGGTGGCGACGACGTCTTCGTCCACTACTCGGCGATCCAGACGCAGGGATACAAGTCGCTGGACGAGAACCAGAAGGTCGAGTTCGACGTCACCCAGGGCCCCAAGGGCCCGCAGGCGGAGAACGTCCGCCCGCTCTAGTCGGAACCGCTGAGGTCACGGACCTCGCCCCGGACCCCCGGGGCGAGGTCCGTTGCCGTTTTCTCCCCGCCCAGGGAACCTTTGTAGTGTCTGGACCGGTTGATCTTGTCGAGCGGTTGGGTGTTTTGCCCGGTCTGCGGCGGGGAATCAGGAAGTCAAGGGTCGCAGGAGTGGGAGGGACGGATGGACGATCAGTTCGACGTGTCCCTCGAGGACGACGAGATGCTGGACGAGGTGGAGCTGACCGCGAACCTGATGGTCGCCGCCAACCGGGCCGATCGGCCGCTGAGCCAGCAGGAGATCGACGAGGTCCTCGGGGTCAGACCGGAGCTCCCTCGTCAGCGCACGGTGAATGACCGGCCCGACACCGTGCGCCACTGAGGGCCCCCACCCGGATCAGCCCCTCGCTCCTCCGACCACCCCGCCGCTCACGGCCGGGCGGCGTGCCTGCGCAGTCGCAGCGAGTTCGCCACCACGCAGACGCTGGAGGCCGCCATCGCCGCGCCGGCGACCATCGGGTTCAGCAGGCCCGCCGCCGCGAGCGGGATGCCCAGGACGTTGTAGCCGAAGGCCCAGCCCAGGTTCTGTCGGATCACCCGCAGGGTGCGCCGCGAGAGCCGTAGCGCCTGGCCCAGCTGCGCCACCGAGCCGCGGACCAGCGTGATGTCGGCGGTCTCGATGGCCACCGCCGATCCCGAGCCCATGGCCACCGCGAGGTCGGCCGCGGCCAGCGCGGCCGCGTCGTTCACGCCGTCGCCGACCATGGCCACCACGTGGCCCTGCTGCTGTAGCCGCTGCACCTCCTCGAGCTTGCCCTCGGGGCGGACCCCGGCGACGACCTCGTCGATCCCGGTCGCCGCGGCGACCTGTTGGGCGACCGCCGCGTGGTCGCCGGTGAGCAGCCGCACCTGGAGTCCCAGCTCCCGCAGGTCCGCGACGGCGGCGGCGGACTCCTCCCGCAGCGCGTCGCCGATCTCGAGCACCGCCTGCGGGACGTCGTCGACCCTGACCAGGACCGCGGTCCGTCCCGACCGCGACGCGTGCTCGACGGCCTGCGCCAGCGGGTCGGGGAGGTCGCCGTCGGTGCGGGTGACGGTGACCGCGTGGCCCTCGACGCGACCCGTGACGCCGAACCCCGGCTGGTTGGCGAAGCCCTCGACCCGGGCGCCGGCCGGATCGGTGTAGGAGGCCACGGCGCGGGCGAGCGGGTGCTCGCTGGACGCCTCCAGGGCCGCGGCGAGCCGCAGCGCGTCGTCGTCGAGGGCGGTGACGTCGTGCACGGTCATCTCGCCGGTGGTCAAGGTGCCCGTCTTGTCGAGCAGGACGGTATCGATGCGCCGGGCGGTCTCGAGCACCTCGGCCCGGCGGATGACGATGCCGAGCCGTGCGGCGCGTCCGGTGCCGACCAGCAGTGCCGTGGGCGTGGCGAGTCCGAGGGCGCAGGGGCAGGCGATGACCAGCACGGCGACAGCGGCGGTGAAGGCGTCGTCGACGGGCTGACCGGTCAGCAGCCACCCGGCCAAGGTGAGCACCGCGATCGCCAGGACGACGGGTACGAAGACGGCCGAGACCCGGTCGGCCAGCCGCTGCACGGGGGCCTTCCCGGCTTGGGCGCGCTCGACCACCGAGGCGATGCGGGCGAGCACGGTGTCGGCGCCGACCCGCGTCACGCGGACGACCAGGCGGCCGTCGGCGTTGACCGTGCTGCCGACGACCTCGTCGCCGACGGCCTTGTCGACCGGCAGGCTCTCACCGGTGACCAGGGACTCATCGACCGCCGAGCTGCCCTCGACCACGACGCCGTCGGCCGGCACCTGCTCGCCGGGGCGCACCAGGACGGTCGCGCCGACGTCGAGCCGGTCGACCGGCACGTGGTGCTCGCTGCCGTCGGGCGCCACGACGACGGCGTCGCGCGCGCCGAGGCTGAGCAGCTCGCGCAGCGCGGCCCCGGCACTGGACTTCGCGCGTGCCTCCAGCCAGTGCCCGAGCAGCAGGAAGGTGGTCACGGTGGCCGCGACCTCCAGGTAGAGGTGGCCCTCGCCGCGCAGCAGCGAGACGACCGACCACCCCAACGCGGCCAGGGTGCCCAGCGAGACGAGCGTGTCCATCGTCGAGGTGCCGTGCCGGGCGTTGACCAGCGCGGCGCGGTGGAAGATCCAGCCGGCGCCGAGCACCACCGGCAGCGTGAGCACCAGCGCCGTCCACTGCGCCCAGGCGTGGTCACCCAGGGGGGTCATCGTCAGCGCGACGACCACGACGGTGGCCGGCGCCGCGACGAGCAGCCGGCGCAGCAGCTGGGTGCCGTTGGCGGCCTCGAGGTCCTCGCCGCGGGCGTCGGCTGCCGGTACCGAGGCGCGGTAGCCGGTCTCGTCGACGGCCGCGATGAGCGCATCGGGGTCGGCGTGCGTCGGGTCGTAGTCGACCGAGGCCGAGGCCGTGGCCAGGTTGACGCTCGCCTGGACGCCCGGCAGGCCGTTCAGCTTGTTCTCGACGTGGCTGACGCACGAGGCGCACGTCATGCCCTCCACGCGCAGGTCGACGTGGCTTCGTTCCCGGGTCTCGCTCATGTGGTGTGCTCCTAGCTCTTGAGCAGTCGGGCGATGGCGGCGCCGGCCTCGGCGACCTTCGCGTCGGCCTCGGCGCGGCCCTCGCTGGATCCGTCGGCCGCGCGCCCCACGGCGTCGCTCACGCAGTGCGCGAGGTGGTCCTGCACCAGCCCGACGGCCACTCCCTGCAGCGCGCGGTTGACCGCGGAGACCTGCGTGAGCACGTCGATGCAGTACGTGTCGTCCTCGACCATGCGCTGCAGGCCGCGGACCTGGCCCTCGATGCGGCGCAGCCGACGCAGGTACGCGGCCTTGGTGTCGGTGTAGCCCGGAGTGGTCGTCACCCCTCGATACTACATACCCCCCCGGGGTATTCAACCGGTGGCGACGATGCGTCGAGCCGAGGAGGTGGTTACGCTCGTCGGGCCATCCGCTGCTCATCAGGAGTTCATCACCGTGGCCTTGCGACTGCGCCCGGTCGACAGCACGTTCTACGAGCTGTTCACCCGCTCTGCGACCGCCCTCGTCGGCGGTGCCGAGCTGCTCGCCGAGCTGCTCGCGCGCGACGCCGACCGTGCCGCGGTCGCGCAGCGCATGCGCGAGGCCGAGCACGCCTGCGACGAGATCACCCACGAGATCGTGCGGCGGGTGAACTCCACGTTCGTCACCCCGTTCGACCGCGAGGACATCTACGCGCTCGCCTCCGGCCTCGACGACGTCATGGACTACATGGAGGAGGCGGTCGACCTCGTCTCCCTCTACGAGGTCACCTCGCTGCCCGAGGAGCTGACCGCCCTGGTCGAGGTGATCCAGCGGTGTGCGGTGCTCACCGCCGAGTCGATGCCGCGGCTGCAGTCGCTCAAGGACCTCGACGAGTACTGGATCGAGGTCAACCGGCTGGAGAACCTCGGCGACAAGAGCTACCGACGGACGCTCGCGACCCTGTTCAGCGGCGCCTACGAGGCGCTCGAGGTGCTCAAGCTCAAGGACATCGTCGACTCCCTGGAGAAGGCCATCGACGCCTTCGAGCGCGTCGCGAACATCGTCGAGCAGATCCACGTCAAGGAGTCGTAGCCCCGGTGGATCTCGCGATCGTGGTCGCGGTGGTGGTCGTCGCCCTCGCCTTCGACTACACCAACGGTTTCCACGACGCCGCCAACGCGATCGCCACCTCGGTCTCGACCCGCGCGCTCACCCCGCGGATCGCGCTCGGGCTGGCGGCGGTGATGAACTTCGTCGGCGCCCTGCTGGGCCAGGAGGTCGCCAACACCGTCAAGGACGTGATCGCGCCGCCGGGCGGCAACCACGGCCTCTCGATCGTGCTGGGCGGCCTGCTCGGCGCCATCGCCTGGAACCTGGTGACCTGGTACTACGGCCTGCCCTCCTCGTCCTCCCACGCGCTGATCGGCGGCCTGGTCGGCGCGGCGCTGGCCTCGGGCACCGAGATCCACTGGTCGACGATCATCGACAAGGTCCTCATCCCGATGGTGCTCTCCCCGCTGATCGGCTTCGCGGCGGCGTTCGTGGTGATGCTGGCGATCATGTGGATCTTCCGGCGGCGCAACCCGCACCGGGTGCAACGCGGGTTCCGGCTGCTGCAGACCGTCTCCGCGTCCGCCCTGGCGCTGGGCCACGGCCTGCAGGACGCCCAGAAGACGATGGGCGTGATCTTCCTGGCCGTCGTCACCGCCGGCTACTACTCCCCGCAGCAGACCGACCTGCCGCTGTGGATCGTCATCAGCGCCGCCGGCGCGATCTCGCTGGGCACCTACTCTGGCGGCTGGCGCATCATGCGGACCCTGGGCCGCCGGATCATCCACCTCGACCCCGCCCGCGGCTTCTCGGCCGAGATCACCGGCGCCGCCGTCCTCTACGGCATGGCCCTGCTCGCCCACGCCCCGGTCTCGACCACCCACACCATCACCTCGGCCATCATGGGCGCCGGGGCCACCAAGCGCCTCTCCGCCGTCCGCTGGGGCATGGCCGGCACCATCGTCGGCGGCTGGATCCTCACCTTCCCCGCCGCCGGACTTGCCGCCGCCGCCGTCTATGCCGTCTTGAGGTACGTGCTCCAGCTGCCGTAGGCCCGGCGTAGCGGGATAGTCAGAGACGAAATGGCTGTCGGATCGGTGATCTGCCGACCATTTCGTCTCTGACTATCCCGCCACCGCGGGGTTACGCGGCATGTCGGTGACTGGGCAGGTAGCGGAACAGGCCGCGGGCGGCGAGAGCACGGCGCTGTTCGACGGTCTGCGACGGCAGCCACCAGGCGGGTTGCTGGAGGGTCCAGCGGGCGGTGCGGGAGGGCAGGGTCCGCTCGGCCCGGTCGACGGCCTCTCCCAGACGCTTGGCCAGAGCCCCGCTGTGGGCGCCGTCGGCGGTCAAGATGGTGGCCACCTCGACGCCATGGTCGCGGAAGAGTGTCTCGCGGTCGCGGTCCACGGCGCGTCGCGATGTGGTGAGGTGCAGATGGCTGTCGTACTCGACCGCCAGCGCCCGGGACGGGTCGAAGAGGTCCGGGGTTCCGATGTGCCGGCCCTGCAGGTCGAACAACGGCCGGTTGGCCAGCGGTGGAGGAAGCCCCAGGTGCAGGCACCACCGCATGCGCAGGCGCGTCTCCATCGGTGACCAGCTGTTCTCGTCGATGAGGTCGATGAGCTCGCGCGCTTGCGGGACTCCGGTCCAGCCGCGGCGCTCGAGTGTGAAGTCGGCGTACTCCGCGGCACTCACGAGATCGTGGAACGCCGCCATCTCGATGGTGACCAAAGCGTCCAGCTTCGACCTGGCGTAGCGGGCCTCGAAGCAGACCGACCGAGCAGGTTCGGTCACCGGGATGCCCTCATGGATCACCAGCTCGGTGGGGGCGAGACGTTCCTGGCAGATCTCGATGCCCGGTTGGGTGCGCACGTCCATGTAGCAGGTCGCCAGAGTGACCGGCCGCTGGCGTCGGCCGCCATCGGCCGTCCCGTCGAACCACGTGGCACCGAGCCAGCGAAGGGCCGCCCAGCCGGTCAGCCCGCCGATCTCGGGGATCGCGACACTTGCCTCGGCGATGCGCTGGAGCGGAGCGTCGCCGTCGACGTCCGCCGGGACGTAGAAACCATGGCTGGTGCGACGCCACTGCGGCCCGCGGGCTCGAGCGCGCGTCGGCCCGCGCTGCCCCGAGGGGTCGACCATGACCGGGGCGACGACGTCGCTCCGGGTCGGTCGGTACGCGGGCTCCAGCACGGGCGCATCCTGCCCAGAACTGGCCGCCCTCGCTTCGGTCATCCACAGGCGGGATAGTCAGAGACGAAATGGCTGTCAGATCACCGATCCGACAGCCATTTCGTCTCTGACTATCCCGCCAGCGGGCGACCTACCCGAACCGCCCCGAGATGTAGGCCTCGGTGGCCTCCTGGTCGGGGACGGAGAAGATCTTCTTGGTGGGGTTCATCTCGACCAGCCGGCCGGGCTTGCCGGCGCCGGCGAGGTTGAAGAAGGCGGTGTCCTCCGAGACGCGGGCCGCCTGCTGCATGTTGTGGGTGACGATGACGATCGTGTAGTCGGTCTTCAGCTCGTGGATGAGGTCCTCCACGGCCGAGGTCGAGATCGGGTCGAGGGCCGAGCAGGGCTCGTCCATCAGCAGCACCTGGGGCTGGACGGCGATCGCGCGGGCGATGCACAGCCGCTGCTGCTGGCCGCCGGAGAGGCCCATGCCGGGCTTGCCCAGCCGGTCCTTGACCTCGTTCCACAGGTTGGCGCCCTGCAGCGACCGCTCGACGACGTCGTCGGCGTCGGCCTTCTTCAGCTTCTTGTTGTTCAGCCGCAGCCCGGCCAGCACGTTGTCGCGGATCGACATCGTCGGGAAGGGGTTCGGACGCTGGAAGACCATGCCGATCTGGCGGCGCACCTCGACCGGGTCGACGGCCGGGTCGTACATGGACTGGCCGTCGACGACGACCTTGCCCTCGACGCGGGCGCCGGGGATCACCTCGTGCATCCGGTTGAGCGAACGCAGGAAGGTCGACTTGCCGCAGCCCGACGGGCCGATCAGCGCGGTCACCGACCGCGCCGGGATGGTCATGTTGACGCCCTCCACGGCGAGGAAGTCGCCGTAGTAGATGTTCAGGTCAGAGACGTCGATGCTCTTGGCCATGAGGGGAAGTCTTCCTTTCCGGGGGCGCTGCGTCGAGGGACGGCGCGGTCAGTGACCCGACTTGGGGGAGAACAGCCGCCCGAGCAGCCGGGCGCCCACGTTGAGCACCATGACGATGACGATGAGGACCAGCGCGGCGCCCCAGGCGTAGTTCTGCCCGACCGAGGCGTCCACGCCGGGCTGGGTGTAGCTGTAGTAGATGAAGACCGGCAGCGTCTCCATCGGGGCGTTGCCGAACAGGTTGGTGTTCACCGAGTCGGTGAAGCCGGCGATGATCAGCAGCGGCGCGGTCTCGCCGATGACGCGGGCGATGGCCAGCGTGACGCCGGTGACGATGCCGGGCAGCGCCGTCGGGAGCACGACGCGCACGATGGTGAGCCACTTCGGCACGCCCAGCGCGTACGAGGCCTCCCGCAGGTCGCCGGGCACCAGCTTCAGCATCTCCTCGGCCGAGCGCACGACGATCGGCACCATCAGCAGGGAGAGCGCGATGGACCCGCCGAACCCGAGGTGGATGCCCTCGGTGCCGGTGATGAGGACGAACAGCGCGTAGGCGAACAGGCCGGCGACGATCGAGGGGATGCCGGTCATGACGTCGACCAGGAACCGGATCCACGACGCGATGCGCGAGCGGGAGCCGTACTCGACGAGGTAGATGGAGGTGAGCAGGCCGATCGGGACCGAGACGATCGTGGCGGCCAGGGTGATGAGCAGCGTGCCGATGATCGCGTGGTAGACGCCGCCGCCGGGACCCACGATGTTGCGCATCGAGTAGGTCATGAAGTTGCCGTCGATCTGCGGCAGCCCCTTGGCCACCACCTTGTAGAGCAGCGAGACCAGCGGCACGAGGGCGATACCGAGCGAGGCCCAGACCAGGCTGGTCATCAGCCGGTCCTTGGCGGCGCGCGGGTTCTCCACCACCCGCGACCAGCCCGGCAGGATCAGCACGTAGAGCAGCAGCGCCACGATCACCCACGGCACCACGTGCCAGCCCAGCGCCAGCGAGAGGATGCCCGACAGGGCCAGGGAGGCGACGCCGACCAGGACCGGCGCCCACCGGGGCAGCCGCGGGTGACGCAGCGGGATGTGCTCCTGGACGCTCTGCTGGGTGGCGCTCATGCCGCGAGCCTCCGGTCGGCGCGGGAGACGATCGCCCGGGCGATGAAGTTGACCACGAAGGTGATGACGAACAGCACGAGCCCGGTGAAGATCAGCGCGTTGACGCGCAGCCCGGTGGCGTCGGCGAACTTCAAGGCGATGTTGGCCGCGATCGTCGAGGGGTTGGTCGAGGAGTTGAGGTCGAAGGTGACGACGCCGCTGGCGCTGAGCACCATGGCCACGGCCATCGTCTCGCCCATCGCGCGGCCCAGGCCGAGCATGACCGCCGAGACGATGCCCGAGCGGGCGTAGGGGAACACCGAGAGCCGCACCATCTCCCACCGCGTGGCCCCCAGGGCCAGCGCGGCCTCCTCGTTGAGCCGCGGCGTCTGGGCGAAGATCTCCCGCGAGATCGCGGTGATGATCGGCAGCACCATGATCGCCAGCACGATGGCGGCGGTGAAGATGGTGCGCCCGGTGGCCGAGGAGTTGTCGCTGAACAGCGGCAGCCAGTGCGCGTGGTCGCCCAGCCAGGAGTAGCTCGGCACCAGCCGCGGCGCCAGGAACAGGCTGCCCCACAGGCCGTAGACGACGCTGGGCACGGCGGCCAGCAGGTCGATGAGGTAGCCCAGCACCGTGGCGATGCGGCGGGGCGCGTAGTGCGAGACCGCCAGCGCCACCCCGATCGAGAGGGGCGTCGCGATGAGCAGCGCCAGCAGCGCCGCCCACAGCGTGCCGAAGACCAGCGGCGCGGTGTAGCTGACGATGTTCTTCGCGCCGGACAGGTCGTCGCCGGTGGCCTTGAGGGCCGGGACGCCCTTCGCGGTCAGGAAGATCGCGACCCCGGCGAGCGCCAGCAAGATGATCAGCGCGGCGCCGGAGGTGGTTCCGGAGAAGACCAGGTCACCCAGGCGGCGCCGGGGTGACCTGGTCTTCGGAGCGGTGGTGGACAAGGCTGCTGGTCAGCCGGCCTTGATCGTGTCGACCGCGTCCTGGGCCTTCTTCGCCAGCTCCGAGGGGAGCGGGGCCGAGCCGGCGGCCTTGGCGGCGGCCTGCTGGCCGTCGTCGGAGACGATGTAGGCCATGAACGCCTTGACCGCGTCGGCCTTGCCGCTGTCCTTGTAGGTCGGGCAGGCGATCAGGTACGAGGCCAGGATCAGCGGGTAGGCGCCGGACTCGGTGGTGGTGCGGTCGACCTTGACCGCGATGTCGTTCTCCGGGCGGCTGTCGTCCAGCGGCGAGGCGGCCAGCGCCTTGCCGGCGGCGTCGGCCGAGGGGGCGACGTAAGCGTCGCCGACCTTGATCGAGGCCTTGGACAGCGAGCCGGCGGCGCTGTCGTCGACGTAGCCGATCGAGCCCTCCGCATTGGTCACGGCAGCCACCATGCCAGAGCTCTGCGCTCCGGCCTCACCGCTCTTGAGCGGCCAGGTCTTGCTGTGCGGCGAGGTCCACGCGCCGCCGCCGGCCTGGGAGAGGTAGTCGGTGAAGTTGTCGGTGGTGCCGGAGTCGTCGGAGCGGTGCACCGGCGTGATCTTCGTCGAGGGCAGCGAGACGCCGGGGTTGTCGGCCTTGATCGCGGCGTCGTCCCAGGTGGTGATCTTGCCCTCGAAGATGCCGGCGACCGTCTTGGGGTCGAGCTGCAGCTTGTCGACGCCCTTGAGGTTGTAGATCACCGCGATCGGGCTGATGTAGTCGGGCACCTCGATGGCGTCGCCGCCGCACCGCTTCTTCGCGGCGTCGATCTCGCCGGCGTCGGCGTTCAGCGGGGAGTCCGACGCGGCGAAGTCGACGCCGCCGCCGTTGAACTTCTCCACGCCCGCGCCGGAACCGGCCGGGTCGTAGTTCACGGTGACCTTGGAGTTCTTGGTCTGGAAGGCGCTGCGCCAGCTCTGCATGGCGGTCTGCTGGGCGCTGGAGCCGGACCCGCTCAGGGTCCCGGACAGGGACGAGTCGGAGGAGCTGCTGCTGCCACCCTCGTTGCCTGCGCCGCAGCCGGTCAGGGCGAAGCCGAGGGCGAGGGCGGCGACGCCGGGCACCATCAGCCGGCGAGAGGTGCTGGACTTCACGTGGTTCTCCTACAGTCGTCGATGACGTATCGGGAGTGAACGTAGGGACGACAGGTGACGTGACCCGGGGAGCCGCATGAACGGCCGGTGAACGCAGCCCGAGGCTTTGGCGCCGTGTCCCAGCGCACATCGGGGCATTCGGTGAACAACAGGCGACCAGTGGTTGCCGGCTCAACCGTCGTCGCCGCCGCTGCTGGGACGCCCGATCAGACGTCGGTCTCGTGCAGCTCGGCCGCTCGCAGCCGCTGCCGGCGGTGGTGCGCGACGACCAGATCGCCCGGGCTGAGCGTCGGGACGTCGATGCCCAGGTGGTCCAGCAGCCCCGGCAGCAGCGGACGGTGCGTGCAGACCACCGTCGGCTCGGGGTCGGCCAGCAGCTCGTCGAGCAGCGCGCAGGCGTCCTGCGGGTTGGGCTCGTGCTCCTCGGCGAGCACCGGGGTCGCGGTCAGGCTGAGCCCCTGCTCAGCGGCGAACGGGCTCACGGTCTGCTCGCAGCGGGTGCTCGTGGAGCTCACCACCCGGGTGATGCCGTAGGCCGCCAGCACCGGGACCAGGGCCAGCGCCTGGGCCCGCCCCTGCTCGGTGAGCGGACGCAGCCGGTCGTCGTCGTCCCAGGACTTGCGGCCCAGTGCCTTGGTGTGGCGCAGCAGGACGAGCGGCGTCGTCGGCTTGGGGTGCTTCACGGCGTCGCCGAGTACCGCGACGTCGCGGGAGTAGGTCAGCCGCGCGGCGGCCTCCTCGATCGGCACCCATGCCACCTGGTCGACCTCGTCGTTCGGCTCGTAGCCGGAGACGCCGGGGTCGCCGACGACTTCGGCCCGCCAGTAGTGGACCAGCTTGCTGCGGCCGTCGCGCTGGACGTAGGTCTGGGTCGGCAGTGGTCGTCCCAGCCGCACCGCGAGCCCGGTCTCCTCCAGCGTCTCCCGGACGGCGGTGGTGACGACGTGCTCGTCGGGCTCCTGCTTGCCCTTGGGGAAGGACCAGTCGTCGTACTTGGGTCGGTGCAGCAGCAGCACGCCCCCGTCGCGGAGGACGACCGTTCCCGCAGCGACCACCGGCTCCTCGGCCACACTCAGTAGTGTTCCACCGTGCGGCGCCGGCGGAACCTCCTGGTCGTCGGGTTGGTCCTGGTCCTGGTCGTCGCGGTGGCCGCGGTCGTCGTCGAGGTGCGCCGCCACGACCGCTCGCCGCTGCAGCGGGCGCTGGCGCTGCTGCCCGCCTCCTCGCTGCGGATCGCGTTCACCGACTGGGCTCTGGTGCGCGAGGAGCTGCATCCGAAGCTGGGCACCAAGGCGCGGGTGCAGGCCTTCATGGACCGCGGCTACCGCACCGACCTGAGCGCTGCCTCGAGCATCGACGAGTCGGCGGCCGCCCTGGACCAGCACTACGGCTTCTCACCGGCCAACGCCGAGTGGGAGGCGTACGCGCAGTCGCGCAGCGGAGCCGTCATGGTGCTGCAGCTGCCCTCCGACACCGACATGGACGCGGTGCAGGACCACCTCGAGACCCTGGGCTACACCCGGCCCGGCAGCGACCTGGGGGTGTGGAAGGGCGGCGTGGACCTGGTCGCCTCCATCGACCCGACGATCTCACCGGAGCTGCAGTACGTGGTCGTCGACGCCGCGAAGCACCTGGTGCTCACCAGCGACAACGCCGGGTACGCCGGGCGCTCGGCACGAGTGCTGAGCGGCGATGCCGACTCGCTGTCCGGCTCGAGCCTGCCGTCGCTGGCGGGCAGGTCGCCCGAACCGGCGGCGGCCTACCTGTGGCGCGGCGGCTTCGCCTGCGAGGACCTCTCGATGAGCCAGGCCGACGCCAGCGACCAGCGCACCGCCGACCGGCTCGTCCGCCGGGCCGGCGGCGTGGACTCCCTGGACGGCGTCGTCATGGGGATGCGCGCCGACCGCGGCCTCGACGTCACCCTGGGCTTCGAGAACGACCAGCAGGCCAAGGACAACCTGCGCTCGCGGGCGCGGCTGTTCGTGGGTCCCGCGGTCGGCCGGGCCGGCTCCTACGCCGACGACTTCCGCCTGACCCGCAGCCGCACCGACGGCGACGCCGTCCTGCTCACCGCGAAGCCGCGGGCCAAGGACGGGTTCGTGCTCAGCCAGGTCGACGACGGGCCGGTGCTCTTCGCGACGTGCTGAGCAGCGGGTCGCGCAGGTTTGACGCGCGCTGCTCGGGGGAGGACGAGGAGGTGCCGCGGATCGTTTTCTCGGACGGCGACCTTGACCGGGTCACCGTGGCCGAGCGACCACACGTCATGTGGGAGACCGTGCTCAGCCTCCACGTGCTCCAGCACGACGACGGCGCCGACGTGTTCGACGTCTGGCGCCGCACGGTCGAGCACGGCCTGGGCGAGAGCTCGCTGCGCGAGGCGGTGCGGCGACTGTGCGAGCTGGACCCGAACGACTCCTACTTCCCGGACTTCCTCACCCCCGACATCTCCGACCTCTCGCCGGTCAAGGCGATCCGGCGCGTGGTCTCGACGCCTCCGGAGCTGGTGCGCGAGGAGATCGACCGGCTGTGCCGCCGGCGGCCGCGCACCGCCTGGCTCCGCGACCTCGGGCGCGACCCCCGGGCGACCGCGGGCGTGCTTCGGGCGTCGCTGAGCAGGTACTACCGGCTGGCGATCGAGCCGCTGGAGAGCGAGCTGGTCGAGACGGTCGCCCGCGAGAGCCAGCGGCGCCGCTCGGCGCTGCGGCGCGGGGTGGCGGCGCTGTTCGACGGCTTCGACCCCGAGGTCATGCGGTGGGACCCGCCGGTGCTCGACGTGCTCGCCCCCGGAGCCGACGTCGAGCTGCGCGGGCGGGGTCTGGTGCTGATCCCCTCGACCTTCTGCTGGCAGCGCGCCGTCACGCCGGCCAAGACCTCCGGGCGCCCGACCGTGGTCTACCCCGCGGCCCGCGACGTCGCCGTGGGCGCCACCTGCGGCCCCGGGCGTCCGCTGCAGGCGCTGCTGGGCCGCCGTCGTGCCGCGGTGCTCGCTGCGGTCTCCTCCGGCAGCAGCACCGGAGCGGTCGCGAGCCGCTTGGAGCTCCCGGCGTCCTCGGTGAGCGAGCACCTGGCCGTGCTGCGCGATGCGGGCCTGGTGACCAGCGGCCGACAGGGTCGCTCGATCGAGCACCGCACAACGGCGTTGGGGGAGCTCCTGCTCGGCCGGGCCGAGTAGCGACACCCGCGCACCCGGGGGTCGGATCAGCGCTGGCGGCGGCGGTGCTGCTCGATGAGCGTCTCCTGCAGGTCCTGCAGCGGTCCGCCGTCGGGAGCGGTCGCCGGTCGGGTCCATTCGCCGTCCGCCGCGAGCTGCCAGGCCGACGTCCGCGGGTCGAAGGCCAGGTCGAGGATCTCGCCCACCTGGTCGACCTCGGCACTGCCCGGCAGCTTCACCAGCACCTCGACGCGGCGGTCCAGGTTGCGGTGCATCAGGTCCGCGGAGCCGATGTAGGCCGTGGGCGCTCCGCCGTCGGCGAACCAGAAGATGCGGCTGTGCTCGAGGAAGCGGCCCAGCACCGACCGCACGCGCACGGTCTCCGACAGGCCGGGCACGCCGGGGCGCAGCGCGCAGATGCCGCGGACGAGCAGGTCGACCGGGACGCCGGCGCGCGAGGCCCGGTAGAGCTCGTCGATGATCGCCTCGTCGACGATCGAGTTGGCCTTGAACCGGATCCGGGCCGGACGCCCGGCGCGATGGTGCTCCACCTCCGCGCGGATCCGCTCGATGAGGCCGGTGCGCGCGGAGCCGGGCGCGACGAGCAGGTCGTCGTAGGAGGGCTTGCGGGAGAAGCCGCTGAGGTTGTTGAAGAGGTTCGCGACGTTCTCGCCGATGACCTCGTCGGTGGTGATGAGCCCGAGGTCCTCGTACATGCGCGCGGTCTTCGGGTTGTAGTTGCCCGTGCCGATGTGGGTGTAGCGACGGATGCCGTCGGGCTCCTCGCGCACCACCATGGCCAGCTTGCAGTGGGTCTTCAGGCCCACCTGCCCGTAGACGACGTGGCAGCCGGCGTGCTCGAGCTTGCGGGCCCACCGGATGTTGGCCACCTCGTCGAAGCGGGCCTTGATCTCCACGATCACCAGCACCTGCTTGCCGGCCTCGGCGGCGTCGATGAGGGCGTCGATGATGGGGGAGTCGCCGGAGGTGCGGTAGAGGGTCTGCTTGATGGCGAGCACGTGCGGGTCGGCCGCGGCCTGCTCGATGAAGCGCTGCACCGAGGTGGCGAAGGAGTCGTAGGGGTGCTGCAGCAGCACGTCAGCGCGCGAGACCGCCTTGAAGACGTCCACCGGCGAGGCCGACTCCACCGGCGCCAGCAGCGGGTTGGTGGCCGGGATGAACGTGGGGTACTTCAGGTCGTCGCGGTCCAGGTCGGCGACGTCGTGCAGGCCCCGCAGGTCGAGCGGGCCGGGCAGCCGGAACACCTCGGAGTCGCTCACCCCGAGCTCGGAGACCAGCAGGTCGAGGATCTGGGCGTCGATCGACTCCTCGACCTCCAGGCGCACCGCCGGCCCGAACTTGCGGCGCAGCAGCTCCTTCTCCATCGAGGCCAGCAGGTTCTCCGCGTCGTCCTCCTCGACCTCGAGGTCCTCGTTGCGGGTGACCCGGAAGGTGTGGGCGGAGAGCACCTCCATGCCGGGGAAGAGCCGCTTGAGGTGCTCGCCGATGACGTCCTCGACCGGGACGAAGCGGTGGGAGCCCCGGCCGCCGCTGTGGGAGACGTCGTCGGGCAGCGGCACGAACCGCGTGAAGTTCTGCGGCACCTTGACCCGCGCGAAGTGCTCCTTGCCGGTCTTGGGGTTGCGGACGATGACCGCGAGGTTGAGCGAGAGACCCGAGATGTAGGGGAACGGGTGCGCGGGGTCGACCGCCAGCGGGGTGAGCACCGGGAAGATGCGGTCGCGGAACAGCTTCTTGCAGTGCTTCTGCTCAGCGGTGTCGAGCTCGGACCAGCGCACCAGCTCGATGCCCTGCTCGGCCAGCGCGGGCACGATCCGGTCGCGGAACAGCGCGGCGTGGCGCGAGGTCAGGGCCGCCGTGGTGGTCCAGATCTGGTCCAGCACCTCGCGCGGCATCAGCCTCGAGGCCGCCCGTACCGCCACGCCGGCCGCGATGCGGCGCTTGAGGCCGGCCACTCGCACCATGAAGAACTCATCGAGGTTGCTGGCGAAGATGGCCAGGAACCGCACCCGCTCCAGCAGGGGCAGCGTGTCGTCCTCGGCCAGCTCGAGCACGCGGGCGTTGAAGTGGAGCCACGACAGCTCCCGGTCCAAGAAGCGGTCGTCGAAGTCGGCGGTGTCGAGGTCGTCGATCTCCGGCTCGTACGGCGGCTCGACGTCGAAGGTCTTCGAGGAGATGACCCGCAGCCCGCCGTCGTACGCCGCGTCGAGGGGGCCTTCGTCGGCCTCGCTGACGTGCCGGCCGGGGTAGGGGTTGTTGGTCACACCTGGAGTGTCCCACTCCCCGGTGAACGGTAGGTTCCCCCCGTGGATGCTCGAGGTCGGCTCTTGCGCTGGCTGCTCGGCGCGTCGCCCCGGCTGGTCCGGCGGCTGGCCGGGCGCGCGGTCGACGTCGACGGCCAACGGCTGGCCGGCGACACCCAGCTGATGCTCCGGCTGCAGCGGCTGACCCGCGAACCCGCCATCGAGTCGCTGCCCATCCCGGCCGGCCGGCGGGCGATGGACCGGCAGGCCGCGTTGGTGGGCGGCCGGCAGCCGGTCGCCGCGATCCGCGTGCTGCAGGTCGACGGTGCCGCCGGGCCGCTCGACGCGCGGCTCTACGTGCCGGGCGCGCTGGTGCCGGCCGACACCGGGCCCTCCGGACTCCTGGTCTTCCTCCACGGCGGCGGCATGATCTACGGCAGCCTGGACTCCCACGACGCGGTCTGCCGGTTCCTGGCCGAGCGCGCCGGCGTCCGGGTGCTGGCCGTGGACTACCGGTTGGCCCCCGAGCACCGGTTCCCGGCGGCGGTCGACGACGCGGCCGCGGCGTACCGGTGGGCGGTGACGCACGCCGCCTCGCTCGACGCGGACCCCGCGCGCATCGGCGTCGGCGGCGACTCCGCGGGCGGCCTGCTCTCGGCCACCACCGCCGCGACGGCCGCCCGTGAGGGACTGCCGTGCGCGCTGCAGCTGCTGGTCTACCCGGCCACGGACATGGTCACCGCCTCGCACAGCCGGGAGGTCTTCGGCCGCGGCCTGTTCCTCACCACCGAGTTCATGGACCTGGCCACCGCCTCCTACCTGCCCGAGGAGGCCGACCGCGCCGACCCCCGCGCCTCGCCGCAGCTGGCCGAGCCGCCCGCCGGCCTCGCGCCGGCGTACGTGGCCACGGCGGCACTGGACCCGCTGCGCGACGAGGGCGAGGCCTACGCCGCGAAGTTGCGCGCCGCCGGCGTCGAGGTCGAGTGCCGCCGCTTCGACGGCCAGATCCACGGCTTCCTCAACGTCCTGGTCGCCCCCAGCTCGCGCGCGGCGACCGAGGAGATCGCCGGGGTGGTGGCGCGGTCGCTGGCCACCCCCAGGACCGGTAGCCGCCAGGACCGCTAGTCCGTGACGAACGGACCCTCTTCCGGGGCCTTTCGGGGTCCGATCGTCACGGACTACCCGTCCTGCTACCCGTCCTGCCACCCGTCCTGCTGGCCGGCCCGGCGCTATCCGGCCAGCGCCGGGACGCCCCGGTACTGCGCCTCGACCCGGACCCGGGTGAAGCCGGCGCCGTCGTAGACGGCGATGGCCGGGGCGTTGTCACCGTCGACGTAGAGGATGACCGTGGGCAGGCCGAGGTCGCGCAGGTGGAGCAGGCCGGCGTTGGTGAGCACCTTGCCGATGCCGCGGCCGGCGGCGCGGGGGTTGACGGCGACGACGTAGACCTCGCCCAGGTTCTCCTCGCGGTGCACCTTGGTCCAGTGGAAGCCGAGGATCTGCTCCTCGGAGTCGACGGCCAGGAACAGACCGGCGGGGTCGAACCAGTCCTCGGACTGACGCTCGCGGAAGTCGGCCAGGCTCATGTGGCCCTGCTCGGGGTGGTGGGAGAACGCGAGCGCGTTCGTCTCCAGCAGCCCCTCCTCGTCGCCGTCGCGGAAGGTGCGCACGGTGTAGCCGGCGCTCGGCTCGGCCGCCGGCAGCGTCGCGTCGAGCGGGCGCGACATCACCCACAGCTCGCGCTCGCGCGGCAGGCCGAGGCGCTCGGCGATGCGCGCGGCCGCGCCGCAGTCGCTGTGCGACCACGCGTCGATCTCGCGGTCGACGCCGCTCAGCGCCTCGCGGGCCAGCGCCGTGCCCAGCCCGTGGCTCCGGGCCTCGGGGGCGACGACGAGGTCCAGGTCGCTGCCGGTGAGCAGGGCGAAGCCGCCCTCGTCGAGCACGAGGGTCGAGCCGTCGAGACCGCGATGCTTGAGGTGCAGCTGCGCGGCCTCGTTGAGGCTGACGACGCCGTCGTGCTCATCGGCCGCGGCCGCGATCGCGCGCAGCTGCGCGGCGGGGCCTGTGGAGGCGGACCAGTCGAACTCGTCGGCGGTGATGCGGCGGGGCACGACGCTCAGGGTGCCACGGACTCCTCGACCGCGTCGCGCGTCTCCTTCGGCGGCACCACGAAGCGGTAACCGACGTTGCGGACGGTGCCGATGAGCGCCTCGTTGTCGGTGCCCAGCTTGGCGCGCAGCCGGCGCACGTGGACGTCGACGGTGCGGGTGCCGCCGAAGTAGTCGTAGCCCCACACCTCCTGGAGCAGCTGCTCGCGGGTGAACACGCGGCCCGGGTGCTGCACCAGGTACTTGAGCAGCTCGAACTCCTTGAAGGTCAGGTCGAGCGTGCGCTTGCCGAGCTTGGCGGTGTAGGTGGCGTCGTCGACGGCCACCTCGCCGCTGCGGATGACGTGGGCCTCGGGGTCGTCGTCGTCCTTGCGGGCGGCCAGCCGCTCCAGCGCGACCCGGATGCGTGCCTCGATCTCGGCGGGGCCGGAGGTGACCAGCAGCAGGTCGTCCATGCCCCAATCGGCCGAGACGGCCGCGAGCCCGCCCTCGGTGACCAGCAGCAGCACCGGCTGGTCGACGCCGGTGGTGCGGATCAGCCGGCACAGGTCGCGCGAGTGGGCCAGCTCGCGCCGGCCGTCGACGATGACCAGGTCGCACTCGGGCGCCTCGAGCAGCGCGCTGCCCTCGGCAGGGAGGATCTTGACCTGGTGGTTCAGCAGCGCCAGGCCGGGCAGCACCTCGGCCGAGGGCTGCAGGGCGCTGGTCAGGAGGAGCAGGGTGCTCATGGTGTCTCCGCTCGTGGGGCGGGGGCGAATCCTGGCCGCGCCGACCTCGTCGTCGGACGTGACTCACGGTTTCCGTGGGGTGACGGGAAGAATAACGAACGTGAGCGCCGGTGACACCGTGGATCCGCAGGACGGGACGAACATCACCGTCCGGTACTGGGCTGCGGCCCGTGCCGCCGCGGGAACCGCCCTCGATCGGCTGCCCGCCCCGTCTGGACCGGTGAGCCTGGCCGACGTGCTCGAGCAGGTGCGCACGCTGCACCCCGACGTCCGGTTCGAGTCGGTGGTGGGGGTGTGCTCGGTGCTGGTGGGCGAGCGGCCGGTGGGTCAGCGCGATCCGGCGGAGGTGATGGTCGGCCCGGGGGAGTCGGTCGAGCTGCTCCCGCCCTTCGCGGGTGGCTAGCCGGCATCGGGAACACCGGTCTCGAGGAACAACGGGCTCGAGGAACACCGGGCTCGAGGAACACCGGGCTCGCCGGCGGCGTTGGCCTGGCCGTGACCGGTGTCGTGGTGCTCGTCGTGGCGGTGGTGGCCGCGCTGGCCTTCGGCGTCTGGCGTCGTCTCACCGACGGCCGGTTCGCCGCGTCCGCTCCGGGCGCCCCCTCCGACGCGCCGGGCCTCCCCGCGCCGGCGCCCGCCGGCCTCCTGGCCGGCACGGAGTTCGCCGATCGCCTCGGCGAGCGCGCCACCCTGCTGCAGTTCTCCTCTGCGTTCTGCGCACCGTGCCGCGCCACGCGGCAGGTCCTCGCGGGCGTCGCCGAGACCGTGCCGGGCGTCGCCCACGTCGAGGTCGACGCCGAGCAGCACCTCGCGCTCGTGCGCCGCCTGGAGGTGATGCGGACGCCGACGACGATCGTGCTCGACGCCCGTGGGGACGAGATCACCCGGGCCAGCGGTGCACCGTCGAAGCAGCAGGTGCTGGCAGCCCTGGACAGCGCCCTCTGATCCCATATCGCGAGACGGCTGTCCATCATGCGGACGCATCGCTACGAAGGGGTGGCTGGCTACGCCTACTGTCGTGGACATGCCGACGACCTGGCTGACGAAGCGGCGCGCAGTGGACCACTGCCGCGTGCGCTCCTCGCTGTGTCGGCGCTCCTGACCGGAGCCCGCGTCCTCGCGCGTCCCCGGTAGCCGTCCCATGCCCGCCCGGACCCAGGAGAGACCCATGTCAGCCCCCGGCCTCGACCCACGAGGGCCGCAGTTCACCGCCGCCGTCACGGCGCTGGTGCTCGCCGTCGTGCTGCTCACCGCGCCGCGCCCGGTCGGCGTCGCACTGCTCGCCGCGCAGGCCGTGCTGTTCGCCATCGGGGCCACCCGCGGCGTGCAGGCCGGACCGTGGTCGCTGGTCTTCCGGCGCCTGGTGCGCCCCCGGCTCGCCCCGCCCGACCACCTAGAGGACCCCGAGCCGCCCCGGTTCGCGCAGGGCGTCGGCCTGGCCTTCGCCGTCGTCGGGCTCGTGGGCTACGTCGTCGGGCTCGGGCTGCTGGGTGCCGTGGCCACCGGACTGGCGCTGGTCGCCGCCCTGCTCAACGCGGTCTTCAGGTTCTGCCTGGGCTGCGAGATGTACCTGCTGATCCGCCGGCTCGCGCCGGCACGCTGAGACCTACCACCACCAAGAGAAGAGGAAACTGATGAGCCGCGAGAACACTCTCGTCACCGCCGCGTGGGTCGAGGAGCACCTCGACGACCCGAAGGTGGTGCTCGTCGAGGTCGACGAGGACACCAGCGCCTACGACAAGGGCCACATCAAGGGCGCCATCAAGCTCGACTGGACGACCGACCTGCAGGACCAGGTCCGCCGCGACTTCGTCAACAAGCAGCAGTTCGAGGCCCTGCTCTCCGAGCGCGGCGTCGCCAACGACGACACCGTCGTGCTCTACGGTGGCAACAACAACTGGTTTGCCGCCTACGCGTACTGGTACTTCAAGCTGTACGGCCACGGCGACGTCAAGCTGCTCGACGGCGGCCGCAAGAAGTGGGAGCTCGACAGCCGCGAGCTGATCGATGAGGTCCCCGGCCGCGAGGCCACCTCCTACACCGCGAGCGAGCAGGACGCCTCGATCCGGGCGTTCCGCGACGAGGTCGTCGAGGCGATCGGCACCAAGAACCTGGTCGACGTGCGCAGCCCCGACGAGTTCGCCGGCCGGCTGCTGGCTCCCGCCCACCTGCCGCAGGAGCAGGCCCAGCGCGCGGGCCACATCCCCACCGCGGCCAACGTGCCGTGGAGCAAGGCGGCCAACGACGACGGCACCTTCAAGTCCGACGACGACCTCAAGCAGATCTACTCCGAGGCCGGTGTCGACTGGGACAAGGACACCATCGCCTACTGCCGCATCGGTGAGCGCTCGAGCCACACCTGGTTCGTCTTCCACGAGCTCCTCGACCAGTCCAACGTGAAGAACTACGACGGGTCCTGGACCGAGTACGGCTCGCTGGTCGGCGTGCCGGTCGTGCTGGGTGACGAGCCCGGGAGCCTGTGATGTGCGGAGCGACCGAGGGCGGGCTCTCCCTCGACGGCGTCGACGTGGCGAAGGAGGCCGTGGTGCAGGGTGTCGTCACCCGTGGCGACCAGCCCGTGCCGAACGCCTACGTACGGCTGCTGGACCGCAGCGGCGAGTTCACCGCCGAGGTGCCGACGTCGGCCACCGGGCACTTCCGGTTCTTCGCCGGGCCGGGGGAGTGGACCTTGCGGACGTTGGCCCCCAAATCGGAAACAATCGACAAAAAGGTCGTGGCCGAAATCGGTTCCGTGGTTGAGGTGACGGTTTCCCTGTCATAAGCAACAATGAAGTCAGGGCAAAGGCCCGAAGGGATACGGAAATGTCCCTTTCGGGCTTTTTCTCTGTCCTGAAACGACCGATCGTCTGCGCCACGGGGGCCAGCGACTGACCATCGGGTGTGACTGCTGTTGCCGACTCCGGAGCCGCGCTTCGAGGTACCGCCTGAGTACGCCGAGGTGTACGAGCGGGCCTACCGTCGCGCCTACGAGCAGGGTCTGGGCGGCGCCGCGACGAGCGTCGACCAGGAGTCGCCGACGCTGCCGATCGCGCCGCGCCGGGGTCGCCGGGTGGCCGTGCCCCGGCAGCGCTCGTCGCCGGAGACCACCTCGGTCCCGCGCTCCCAGCGTCGCGGGGGCGCCCGGCGCGCGGGCGTACCGGTCCGGGAATCCGCCCCGGTCGTGGTCGAGCCCCCGGCCGAAGCTGCCGTGGTTCCCGTTGTCGCCGAGCCGGAACCTGAGGTGGAGGTGGCGGTGGCGCCGGCCGGTCGCCACCGGCACCGCGGCGTGCCGCGCACCGGGTCGACCTGGGTGCCGCTGCTGGTGCTCCTCGCGCTGGCGTTGATGCTCATCGCCGGCGCCTTCGTGCTGGGCCGCGTCACCGCCGACAACGACCTCGCCACGGCGCCGCGGATCACCTCACCGCGCTGAACCGCGCGGGCGCCACATCGAGGGGGTCTCGTCGTCCTCGACGGCCCAGTTGGCGGCCGGCGCCGGCTCGTCGCCGCGCAGGAAGTCGTCGAACAGGCTCAAAGACTCGTCGACCTCCTCGGGCAGATCGGCGGGCAGATCGGCGGGCAGAGCGTCGGGCAGGGCCTCGGGTAGGGCCTCGGGCACAGCCTCGGGCGCTCGCTGCTGGGGGATGCGCGGCACCGCTGGGGCGGGCTCTGCCGGCTCCTCCTCGACCCGGGGGAAGACCAGGCCGCCGGCCGGTTCGGCCGCGACGGGGCGTTCGATCCCGTGGGCCGGGGCCAGTCGGGTGAGCATCACCCCGCGCAGCCGGACGCCGCGGGCCTCGAGCGTCTCGGTCCGGCGCAGCAGCTCGCGATCGGTGCCGGTCCGCTCGCGCAGCACCACCAGCAGTCCGTCGGCTCCGGCGGCCAGGTGCGCCGCGGAGTCGGAGACGTCGAGGGCATCGGCCACCACGAGGACGGTGCCGTGGTCGCGCCGCAGCTCGTCGAGCAGGCGCAGCATCGCCCGCGAGGAGGCCAGCGACGCCGGGTCGGGCGCCGAGCCTCCCGTCGGCAGGACGGCGAGGCCGGTCGGGCCGTGGTGCACCAGCGCGTCGTCGGCAGTGCCCTCGCCGGCGAGCACCGCGACCAGGCCGGGGCCGGTGTGATGTCCGGTGTCGAGCCCCAGCAGGCCGGCCACCTCGGGTCGGGTGAACGCGGCGTCGACCAGCACCACGTCGTCGCCCGCCGCCGCCAGCCGCGCGGCCAGCCGTACCGCCACCTCCGTGGCGTCGTGGCTCGGGTGCGCCGGGGCGAGGACGAGCGCGGAGTCGGCGGTGTCGACGTCGAGGTAGCGCCAGTCGGCGGCGAGGCGGACGTAGCGGTCCTCGGGGTCGGCCAGCTGCACCAGCGCGGAGACCTGCCCGGCCACCGGCACGCGGTCGGCGACCCAGACCGGCAGCGCTGCCTCGACGTCGGTGCGCGTGCGCAGCCGGCGCGGCCGGCGGAGCAGGGCGAGGGCCAGGCCCAGGCCCACCAACAGCCCGGCGATGAGCCCGATCAGGAGGTTGCGGGCCCACGGGGCGTCCGGGCGCGAGGGCGTGCCGGTGGCGACGACGGTGGAGGTGAGTCCTCGCTGGCGCGGCTCCAGCGAGGCCGCGCGCTGCTGGAGGCGCGAGGCGGCCGAGCGCAGCTCGCTCGCGGCCGAGGCGGCCGACGCCGACGTCGCGGTCAACCGGACCAGCAGGCTGTCGGGCAGCACCCGCGCGCGCACGCCGTCGGCGCCGTCGACCAGCTGGGCGTAGGAGGCCACCCGCGCGTGTGCGGAGGCGTCGAGCGTGGCGGAGGGGGCGAAGTACACCTCGCCCCGGGCGGTCCAGGCCCGCCCGGCGAGCAGGGTCGCCAGGGTGGCGACCAGAAGGCCGACGACGACAGCGGTCGTCACCGTGAGGGTCGCGCGCAGTCGTCGTGACATCGTCTGCTCCTGGGTCCGCTCCTGGGCGTGCCGGCCCCCCGACGTCGTCACAGTAGAGGACTCCTGTCCCGTGCGGGAGCCCCTCACACAGAGTCCACGACGAGGGTGAACGGGCCGTCGTTGACCGAGGCCACGGCCATCTCGGCGCCGAAGACGCCCCGTTCGACGCGCACGCCGGTGGCGGCCAGGGCCTCGCAGAACGCCTCGTACAGCGGCTCGGCCACGGGCCCGGGCGCGGCTGCCTCCCAGGTCGGCCGGCGTCCCTTGCGGGTCTGGCCGTAGAGCGTGAACTGGCTGATCGCGAGCACGGCGCCGCCGGCATCGAGTACCGAGACCTCCTCGCGCAGGATGCGCAGCGTGGCGATCTTGCCCGCCAGCCAGGTGGCCTGCTCGGGCCCGTCGCCGTGCGTGACGCCGAGCAGGACGAGCAGTCCGGGACCCTCGACCGCGCCGACCACCCGACCCTCGACGCTGACGCTCGCCGACCTCACGCGGCTGACCACGGCTCTCATGCTCGCCGATGGTTCCATAGGCCCGTGGACCCGCTGCTGATCACCGTCGCCCCGACCGGGGCCGAGACGAGCAAGGCCGACTGCCCGGCGCTCCCCACGACGCTGGAGGAGCTGGTCGAGACCGCGGCGTCGTGCGAGCAGGCGGGCGCGGCGATGGTGCACGTGCACATCCGCGACGCCGACCACCAGCCCACGCTGGACGCCGGCCGGCTCAAGGAGACCGTGGCGGCGCTGCGGGAGTCGACCGACCTGGTGGTGCAGCTCTCCACCGGTGGCTCGGTGCACGACCCGCTGGAGAAGCGCCTCACCGTGCTCGACGCCGCCCCCGACGCGTGCAGCCTGACGATGGGCACCACCAACTTCGGCGACGACGTCTTCCTCAACCCGTGGCCGTTCGTCACCGAGCTCTACCGGCAGACCCAGGACCGCGGCGTGGTGCCGGAGTTCGAGCTGTTCGACCTCGGGCACGTAGCGGCGCTGCACCGGCTGCTGGACCGATTCGGCCCGCCCGCGGGCGGTCGCGTGCACGTCGACCTGGTGATGGGCGTGCCCGGCGGCATGCCCGGCACCGCCGACGCGCTGGTGGCCGCCGTGGCCGCGCTGCCGGCGTCGGTGACGAGCTGGTCGGCCACCGGGATCGGCCGCTCCACCCTCGCCGTCGCGCTGGCCTCGCTGGCCAAGGGCGGGCACCTGCGCGTCGGCATGGAGGACGTGCTCACCTTGGCCAAGGGCGTGCCGGTGGAGCACAACCGGCAGCTGGTCGAGCGCGTGGTGGAGATCGGCCGTCTCGCGCAGCGCGAGCCCATGACCGGCGCGCAGGCCCGCGAGCTCCTCGGCGTCTCTCGTTAGCCCGACCTCTCGTTAACCTGGCGCCATGGACATGGTCACCGCGGTCGCGGTCGTCGCCACGGTCGTGGTGGTCGGGCTGGTGTGCGCCACCGCGTTCCTCAAGCTGGTCAGGAAGCCCTGATGCCGTTCGAGATCCCGGAGAACATCCACCCCGACGTCGCGCCGCTGGCGTGGCTGATCGGTCGCTGGCAGGGCAACGGGCACGGCGAGTACCCGACCATCGAGCCCTTCCAGTTCGGCCAGGAGCTGGTCTTCCAGCAGGACGGCCGGCCGTTCATCCACTACTTCAGCCATTCCTGGATCGTCGACGAGGCCGGCGAGACCGTCCGTCAGGCGGCGCAGGAGACCGGCTTCATCCGCTGCTTGCCGGACCGCCAGATCGAGCTGCTGCTGACGCACAACACCGGTTTCGTGGAGATCTGGTACGGCGAGATCCACCCCGACCAGCCGCGCTTCGAGATCACCACCGACGCCGTCGTGCGCACCTCCAGCGCCAAGGAGTACACCGGTGGCACCCGGCTCTACGGCTACGTCGACGGCGACCTGCTCTACGCCTTCGACATGGCGGCGATGGGCCAACCCCTGCAGTCACACACGCACGCCCAGCTCGTGAGGATCCATGAGTGAGACCGCCGAGCAGGACTGGCAGGAGCGGCTGCGCTCCTCCGGCCACCGCCTGACCGCCCAGCGCGAGCTGGTGCTGGCCGCCGTCGAGACGCTGGGCCACGCGACGCCCGAGGAGGTGCACGCCGAGGTGCGGCGGCACTCCTCCGCGGTCAACCTCTCCACGGTCTATCGCACCTTGGACCTGCTCGACGAGCTCGGTCTGATCCACCACGCCCACATCGAGGACCGCACCCCGACCTACCACTCCACCCGCGGCCACGAGCACTTCCACCTGGTCTGCCACCAGTGCCGCGAGGTGATCAGCCTCGGCGCCGACCAGGCCGCGCCGTTCGTGCTCCAGGCCGCGGCCGACCACGGGTTCGCCGTGGACGTCGGGCATCTCACCGTCTTCGGCACCTGCGCGTCGTGCCAAGAAGCTCCGGGCCAGGAATGTCCGGACGCCGAGGGCGGTTCTAGCACGTCATGAGCAGTCCGTTGCTGGACCTCCCGGGGGCCGTCGCCGGCGAGGGCACCGACGCGGTCGTCGCCGCGCACTACGGCTCCTTCAACGTCGAGCAGCGCACGCTCGCGGCCGACGAGGGCTTCGTCGACCTCTCCCACCGCGGCGTGATCCGCATCAGCGGACCCGACCGGCTGGCCTGGCTGCACTCGCTGACCACCCAGTTCTTCGACGGGCTGCAGCCCGGGGTGGCCGTGCACGCGCTGGTGCTCAGCCCGCAGGGCCACGTGGAGCACGCGATGCAGGGCAGCGACGACGGTGAGGCGTTCACCGCCCACGTCGAGCCCGGCGCCGCGCCCGCGCTGGTGGCCTGGCTGGACTCGATGCGTTTCATGATGCGGGTCGACGTCACCGACGTCACCGACGAGGTGGCGGTGACCTGGCGGCCCACGACCGGCTACGTGCTCGTGCCGCGCGAGCGCCTGGCGGCGTTCGCCGAGGCCGCCGGCCCCGCGTGCGGGCTGTGGGCCTTCGAGGCGCTGCGCATCGCCCGCGGCGAGCCCCGGCTGGGGCTGGACACCGACGTGCGCACCATCCCCAACGAGGTGGGCTGGGTGGCCGACGGCCCGGCCGTGCCCTGGGCCGCGGTCCACCTCGACAAGGGCTGCTACCGCGGGCAGGAGACCGTGGCCCGGGTGCACACCCTGGGCCGCCCGCCGCGCCGGCTGACGCTGCTGCACCTCGACGGCTCCGAGAACCGCCTACCCGACGTCGGCACCCCGCTGACGCTCGAGGGCCGCGCCGTCGGCTTCGTGGGCAGCTCCGCGCGCCACTACGAGCTCGGTCCGATCGCCCTGGGGCTGGTCAAGCGCAACGTGCCGCTCGACGCCGTCCTGCTCGCGGCCACCGACGGCGGCGAGATGCCGGTGGCCCAGGAGGCCGTCGTCGACCCCGAGGTGGGCCTGCACGTGCGGCCCCGGCTGCGCGGCTGAACCGGGGTCGGCCCGCGGACCGCGCATTTGCGAGAATGGGGTGCATGAGCGAGCCGACGAGCGACGCGACCACGCCCCTGGACTCCGAGGAGCGGCCCTGGGGATCGTGGCAGGTGATCGACGTGGAGGACGGCTTCAAGGTGAAGACGATCCGCGTCCAACCCCACTCGCGGTTGAGCTACCAGACCCATGAGCACCGCTCGGAGCACTGGGTGGTCGTCAAGGGCACGGCCACCTGCCTCGTCGACGACGTCGAGGTCGTGGCGCACGTCGGCCACTCCGTCGACGTCGCCCTCGGCGCCAAGCACCGCATCGCCAACGAGCACGACGAGGAGCTCGTCATCGTCGAGGTGCAGCTGGGCAGCTACACGGGCGAGGACGACATCGTCCGGTTGCAGGACGACTACGGCAGGTAGGCAGTTAGGTCGTAGGGGCCGACCGTTCAGTAGACGATGACGTGGGAAGGCAGGTCGGTCGCGTAGCGACCTGGCTGCCTAGGAGCCGAGTCGTCGGAAAGTGAATCCGGCTGTTCGGCGCGAAGCTCGATGCCCGCATCATTCGGTCGCAGATCGAGGACGGAAGGTAGGCACGGTCGCTTAGCGACCTTGTCTGCCTAGGAGCCGAGTCGTTGGAAAGGGTGGAGTCGGCTTCGCCGCGCGAAGCGCGCTCGTGCCTACCCCGCGCTTTGCGACGACTCGGCGAGACCACCAGCAGCCGTCATGAGCCCGCAGGGGTGCGGTAGGAGCGAGTTGGTCTGACACCCCGGGTACGAGCCGGGGTTTGAAACGCCGGGTACGCAGCCCCGGTCTGAGCCACCGGGCACGAACACCCCCGTGCCCAGCTGCAAGCCAACCCGCTCCTACCGCACGCGGTGGCTTCCTCGCGCGTTGCGGTGGTCTCGCCGAGCCGTCGCATACCCATAGGCGGAAGCGCGCTTCGCGCGGGAGCACCTACGGGTGTGCGACGGCTCGGCTCCTACCGCCTTCGCTCGCCGGGGCTCGCTCAGGCGGTGCCGTTGATCATCCCTGCCCCGACCGTCACCCCGGTCGCCTCGTCGATCAGGATGAACGACCCGGTGGTCCGGTTCTTGGAGTAGGCGTCGGCCAGCAACGGCACCGTGGTGCGCAGCTGGACACGGCCGATCTCGTTGAGGCCGAGCTCCTTGGTCTCCTGGTCGCGGTGCAGGGTGTTGACGTCGAGGCGGTACTGGATGTCCTTGACCAGCACCCGGCCGGTGCGGGTGGTGTGCTTGATGGCCAGCTTCTGGCGCGGACGCAGCGGCTCGGTGGTCATCCAGCAGATCATCGCGTCGATGTCCTGGGCCGGCTTCGGTGCGTTGTTGACGCGGGCGATCATGTCGCCGCGGCTGACGTCGACGTCGTCGGCCAGCCGCACCGTCACCGACATCGGCGGGAAGGCCTCGCCGATCTCCTCGTCGAATAAGTCGATGGCCTCGATCTTCGAGGTCATGCCGCTGGGCAGGACGACGACCTCGTCGCCCGGCTTGAGGACGCCGCCGGCGACCTGCCCCGCGTAGCCGCGGTAGTCGTGGAACTCATCGGACTTGGGGCGCACCACGTACTGCACCGGGAAGCGGGTGTCGACCAGGTCGCGGTCGGAGGCGACGTGGACGTTCTCCAGGTGGTGCATCAGCGAGGAGCCCTGGTACCAGGGCATGTTCTCCGACCGGTTCACCACGTTGTCGCCCTTGAGCGCCGAGATCGGGATGACCTCGAGGTCGGGGATGTTGAGCTTCGTCGCGAACGCGGTGAAGTCGCGGCGGATCTGGTCGTAGGTGGCCTGGTCGTAGTCGATCAGGTCCATCTTGTTGACCGCCAGCACCAGGTGCGGCACCCGCAGCAGCGAGAGGATCACCGCGTGGCGGCGCGACTGCTCGGTCAGACCCTGGCGGGCGTCGACCAGCACCAGACCCAGGTCGGCGGTGGAGGCGCCGGTGACCATGTTGCGCGTGTACTGCACGTGGCCGGGGGTGTCGGCGATGATGAACTTGCGCGACGGCGTGGCGAAGTAGCGGTAGGCGACATCGATCGTGATGCCCTGCTCGCGCTCGGAGCGCAGACCGTCGGTCAGGAGGGCCAGGTCGGTGTAGTCGTAGCCCTTGGACTGGCTGGTGGCCTCCACGGCCTCGAGCTGGTCCTCGAAGATCGACTTGGAGTCCAGCAGCAGCCGGCCGATCAGGGTCGACTTGCCGTCGTCGACGGAGCCGGCGGTCGCGAAGCGCAGCAGGTCCATCGAGGGACGCTCCTCGGCGCCGGTCTCGGTGCCGGTCTCGGCGCCGGTCTCGGTGCTGCTGTCGGTGGGGGTGGCCATCAGAAGTAGCCCTCCTTCTTCCGGTCCTCCATGGCGGCCTCTGAGAACCGGTCGTCACCGCGGGTGGCGCCTCGTTCGGTGACGCGCGCGATGGCGATCTCGTCGATGATCTTGTCGATGGTGTCGGCCTCGGACTCGACGCAGCCGGTGAGCGTGAGGTCGCCGACGGTGCGGAAGCGCACCGTCCGCTCCTGGACCTCCTCGCCGTCGCGCGTGGGGTTGAACTCCGACTCCGAGAGCCACATCCCGTCGCGCTGGAACACCCGGCGCTGGTGGGAGAAGTAGATCGAGGGGATCTCGACCTGCTCCTGGGCCAGGTAGTGCCAGATGTCGAGCTCGGTCCAGTTCGACAGCGGGAAGATCCGCATGTGCTCGCCGCCGTGGATGCGGCCGTTGTAGAGGCTCCACAGCTCGGGGCGCTGGTTCTTGGGGTCCCACTGGCCGAAGTCGTCGCGGTGGGAGTAGACCCGCTCCTTCGCGCGGGCCTTCTCCTCGTCGCGCCGACCGCCGCCGAAGGCCGCGGTGAAGCCGTTCTCCTCGATGGCGTTGAGCAGGGTGCCGATCTGCAGGCGGTTGCGGCTGGTCTTGCCGTCGTCGACGACGACACCGTCGGCGATCGCCTGCTCGACGCTGGCCACGATCAGCCGCACGCCGAGCCGGCTGACCCAGTGGTCGCGGGTCTCGAGCACCTCGGGGAAGTCGTAGCCGGTGTCGACCTGCAGCACCGGGAACGGGATCTTCGCGGGGTAGAACGCCTTCTCGGCCAGGCGCATCATCACGATGGAGTCCTTGCCGCCGGAGAACATCAGCACCGGCTTCTCGAACTCCGCCGCTACCTCGCGGAAGATGTGGATCGACTCGGCCTCCAGCTGGTCGAGCTGGCTGAGCCGGTAGTCGGCATGGGTCTGCGTCATCGGGAACTCTCGAGAAGGGGGTCCGGGCCAATGTGCATCGTATCGGTGGTGTTCACGGTGTCTTGTCGGGTAGCCGCCATGCGGCCAGGTTGTTGTCGAAGGCCGGCAGCCCGCGGCGCTGCCGGACGAAGCCCCAGGCCAGCGGGCCGAGCAGCAGCATCGCGGCGCCGATGATGCCGACCCAGCCGGGTGGGACCCCGAGCATCTTCAGGCCGGTGAGGGTGAGCACGATCACGATGCCACGACGGATCACCGACTGCGAGACCCAGGCCGCCAGGCGTGAGCCGAGGTAGGTACCGGGCGTGCCGCCCAGCACGAGCGGGATCAGCACCGCCCAGGTGACTCCTTCGGAGAACACGTGACCTACCGCCGCCGCGAGCACGAGCGGCACCGCCTGCAGCAGGTCGGTGCCGACCAGCCGCACGGCCGTCAGCGTCGGGTAGAGCAGCAGCAGCGCCACCATGATCAGCGAGCCCGAGCCGACCGAGGTGATGCCGACCAGCAGGCCGCCGACGGCGCCGATGAGGATGGTGGGGACCACCCGGATCGCCGGCTCCTGGGCCGGCACCTGGTTGCCCGAGGTGGTGTAGCGCAGCTGGAGGTACATCCGCAGCGCGTAGGTGGCCGCGGTGAACAGCAGCGCCGCGCCGATGGCGTAGGTGAGGAAGGTGGTCTGCGCCTCCTGCTCGCCGACGGCCTTGACGATGAAGCCGCCGGCGAAGGCGAAGGGCACCGAGCCCACCATCAGCAGCCCGGCCAGCCGGAGGTTCGGGGTGCCGGTGCGCCAGTGCACCGCGGCGCCGACCGACTTGTTCACCGAGGCCGCCACCAGGTCGTTGGCCACGGCAGCGGCCGGGTTGATGCCCAGGAAGATCAGGGCCGGCGTCATCAGCGCACCGCCGCCCATGCCGGTCAGCCCGACCACGATCCCGACGCCGAAGCTCACGACGAGCACCGAGAGCGCGTCGGTGGTGAACAGGTCAGTCATCGCGGTCCTCCCGCAGGTCCAGGTAGCCGGCGGTGGCCAGCGCGCCGAGCACGTCGGCGAGCGCCTCGGCCACCGAGCGGCCGGTGGTGTCGACGCGCACGTCGGCGTCGTGGGGCTCCTCGTAGGGCGAGGAGATGCCGGTGAACTCGGGGATCTGCCCGGCGCGGGCCTTCGCGTAGAGGCCCTTCTTGTCGCGGCGCTCGCACTCGGCCAGCGGCGTGGCCACGTGCACGAGGAAGAAGGCGCCGCCGGCGCGCTCGACGTCGGCGCGCACCTGGCTGCGGGTCTGCTCGAACGGCGCGATCGGGGAGCAGATCGCGACGCCGCGGTGCCGCGAGATCTCGGCGGCCACCCAGCCGATGCGGCGGATGTTGGTCTCGCGGTCCTCGCGGGAGAAGCCCAGCCCGGCGCTGAGGTTGCGTCGCACGACGTCGCCGTCGAGGCTCGTCACCGTGCGTCGGCCGTCCTCGAGGAGGAGGTCGTGCAGCTCGCGGGCCAAGGTCGACTTGCCGCTGCCGGACAGGCCGGTGAAGAACACGACCAGCCCCTGCTCCTCGCGGGGCGGGTGGTCTTGGGCGACGACGTCCTCGACGTCGGCCGGGAGCGGTCCCTCGCCGGTGAGCAGGAGGGGCTGCCCGCCGGCGTAGGCCTCGAGCACCTGGGCGGTGAGTTGGGCGTCGAGCGCGGCGTCGCCGTGGGAGGCGAGCGGCACGGCCACGACGTGCGCGTCGCCGAGGATCCGGGCGGCGATCAGGGCCGCCCGCAGCAGCCCGACCGGGCCGACGCCGCGCGGGGTGCCGTCGCCGACGAGCGCGACCAGCACGACCTCGCGGCCCTCGCGCGCCTGCTGCACCTCGGCCAGGTCGTCCTCCGAGGGTGGCGCCGCGAGCGCGGCGAACAGCGCGTCGGCGTGGTCCTGGCGCACCTGCTGCGGGGCGCGGTAGAGCCGGCGGAACGGGCCGGTGACGTGCGCGGCGAGCGCGTGCGCGGTGCCGTCGGTGTCGACGCGGGCCAGCGGCATGCCCTCGGCGTCGGTCAGCTCGACGCCGCCGGCCTCCCGGGCGGCGACGGCGACCTCGTCGGGCAGCACGAGGGTGATCGGGCCGGTCGTGTCGAACCCGACGCGAGGGGCGAGCGCGCCGGTCAGCAGCAGCTCGAGGTCGTCCAGCTCGCGCTGGCTCGGGAAGTACTGGGGCACCGCGGGCACCCGGCCATCGTGCCGCATAACGTTCCGTGCATGATCCAGCCCGCTCTCGTCGAGATCGTCCGCAACGGGTTCGTGGAGGGTCACCACTACGGCTCGGCCGTCGCGCTGGCCGCCGACGGCTCCCTCGCCTACGCCGTCGGCGACGTGGCCGGCCAGGTGCTGCCACGCTCGTGCAACAAGCCGCTGCAGGCCGTGGGCATGCTGCGCGCGGGTCTGGAGCTGGACGGCGAGCTGCTGGCGCTCGGCTGCGCGTCGCACTCCGGCGAGCCGTTCCACGTCGAGGGGGTCCGCCGGATCCTCGCCGGCGCCGGGCTGGCGGAGAACGACCTGCAGACGCCGCCGGACTACCCGCTCGACGACGACGCGCGCGAGACGGTGATCCGCGACGGCGGTCACCGGGAGCCGGTGCTGATGAACTGCTCCGGCAAGCACGCCGCGATGCTGGCCACCTGCGCGGCCAACGGCTGGGACACCGCGACCTACCGCGACCCGGCGCACCCGCTGCAGCAGCAGATCGCGGCGACCTTCGCCGACCTGACCGGCGAGGCGGTCGAGGTGGTGGCCGTCGACGGGTGCGGTGCGCCGCTGCTGTCGACGTCGCTGAGCGGCCTGGCCCGCGCCTTCGCGCGGCTCGCCACAGCGACCGAGGGACCCGAGCGCCGGGTGGCCGAGGCCATCCGGCAGCATCCCGAGTACGTCAGCGGCACCACCCGCGACGAGCTCGCGCTGCTGCGGGCCCTGCCCGGCGCCATCGGCAAGGCCGGCGCGGAGTCCTGCTACGTCGTGGCGCTGCCCGACGGCCGGGCGTTCGCGCTCAAGCACGACGACGGCGGAGCGCGGGCGCGGCCGGTCACGATGGCCGCGCTGCTCGCGCAGGTCGGACTGGTCGAGGAGGCCGTGCAGCGCACCGGCGAGGTGCCCGTCCTGGGCGCGGGCCGGCCGGTGGGCGAGCTGCGAGCAGTTCTCCCTGCTAGCAGCGCTAGCGCAGGTTAAGTCTTTGTGAACAAGGCCGATCGTGAGGTCTTTCACGCGCGCCGCGGTTGAGTCTGCTAGCTGCTGCTAGCACCATGGGGGACATGGCGAAGGGCAAGCTGGGGGACTACCTCCACGAGCAGCGCGTCAGCGCGCAGCTCTCCCTGCGCCAGTTGGCGGAGCAGGCCGGGGTGTCGAACCCCTACCTGAGCCAGATCGAGCGCGGTCTTCGCCGGCCGTCGGCCGAGGTGCTGCAGCAGCTGGCGAAGGCGCTGCGGATCTCGGCCGAGCAGCTCTACGTGCGCGCCGGGATCGTCAGCCCTCAGCCCCTCGACCAGAGCGCCGAGCACCGCTCGGTGGAGCTGGCCGTGCTGGCCGACCCCGCGCTCACCGAGCGGCAGNCGAAAGGAAGCTGAACCATGCCGAAGACCCCCACGCTGCCGAAGGTCACCGTCCCCAAGGTGAGCGTCCCCAAGCCGGTCTACGCCGTCGCCGGCGCCACCGACCTCGCCGTCGAGCTCGCGCGCGGCTACGTCACCGAGGCCCAGGGCCAGGTGCAGGGCCGCGTCAGCAAGGTGCAGAAGTCCGTGCGCTCCACCGACCTGGAGCCCAAGGCGCTGCAGGCCAGGGCCCGCGCCGCCGTCACCGGCCGCGTCGAGGGCCTGACCAAGGACGCGAAGGCGATCCCCGGCAAGGTCGAGGCCTACGTCAACGACGCCGTGAGCGACCTGGGCGAGACCTACGGCGAGCTGGCCAGCCGCGGCGAGAAGCTCGTCGCCCGCATCCGCCGCCAGCAGAGCACCCAGGACGCCGTCGCGGCCACCAAGACCGCCACCTCGCGCGCCAAGGCCACCCGCACCACGGCCAAGAAGAGCGCCACCGCCACCAAGCGCACCGCGAAGGCCACCGGCACCGCGGCCAAGAAGGCCGCGGCGAAGACCGCCGCCGCCGTCGAGGACGCCGCGCAGAAGGTCGGCGACGAGAGCTGAGCTCTGCCCGAGCTCTGCTGGGGCTCGGCCAACGGCCCCGGACGACTCGTCCGGGGCCGTTGTCGTCCCCGTCGCCTAGACTCGACCCATGTACAGCGTGATCGCGATCATCCAGATCATCTTGCTGGTGGCCACGCTGGTCGCGCTGGTCGACGTCGTCATCCGCAAGGCCCCGCTCTTCGAGGCGGCCGGCAAGCTGACCAAGAACGGCTGGGTGCTGCTGCTCGTGGTGGCCCTCGGTGCGGAGTACTTCCTCGGCACGCTCGGCATGTTCGTCGGCGCGATCGCCATGCTGGTCTACTTCCTCGACGTCCGCCCCGCCGTCTCGGCGCTGACCCGGCGTCGCTGATGCGCCACGCGTTCGTCCCCGACTACCTGCTCGAGCGGGTGCGCGCGATGGACGACGCCCACTGCGCCCGCTGCGCCGACCTCACCCTCGAGCACGACCGTCGCTTCCGCGCCACGCGCGGGGCGCAGTCGCTCACCGCCACCGCGGTGGCGTCGGGCAAGCCGTGGGAGATCCACGACGCCGAGCACGGCACCACGCTGCCGGGCCGGCTGGTCCGCTCACCGGGTGACGCGGCCACCGGCGACGACGCCACCGACGAGGCCGCCGACGGCATCGCCGCCGCGCTGGCGATGTACGCCGAGGTCTACGACCGCGACTCCTTCGACGACAAGGGCGCCGACGTCCTCGGCACCGTGCACTACGACCAGAACTACGACAACGCCTTCTGGAACGGCACCCAGCTGGTCTTCGGCGACGGCGACGGCAAGGCGTTCGGCCGGTTCACCCGGCCCGTGGACGTGCTCGGCCACGAGCTCACCCACGCGGTCACCGAGCGCACCGCAGGGCTGACCTACGAGGGCCAGTCGGGTGCGCTCAACGAGTCGATCTCCGACGTCTTCGGGATCTCGCTCAAGCAGCGGCTGCTCAAGCAGAGCGCCAAGCAGGCCGACTGGCTGATCGGCGAGGGCATCTTCCTCGCCGGGGTGAAGGGCACGGCGCTGCGCTCGATGAAGGCCCCGGGCACCGCCTACGACGACCCCCAGCTGGGCAAGGACCCGCAGGTCGGGGACATGAAGGACTACGTCGACACCAGCGACGACAACGGCGGAGTCCACACCAACTCCGGCATCCCCAATCGCGCCTTCTACCTGGCCGCCACCGCGGTCGGCGGCAGCGCGGCCGAGGGCGCCGGCCGGATCTGGTACGCCGCCCTCACCTCCGGGATCGGCGCCGACACCGACTTCGCCGGCTTCGCCACCGCCACCGTCGACGCCGCCGGCGAGCACGCCGACGACGTGCGGAAGGCCTGGCAGGGCGTCGGCGTCACGGCGTCGTGAACCTCGAGGTGGCCCGCACCGGCGGGTTCGCCGGGATCAGCCGCACCGGGACGGTCGAGGTCGACGACACCGTCGGTGGCGCCCTCGGTGAGCAGCTGGCCGCCCTGGGAGCCCACGACCCGCGCCCGGATCGGTTCGTCTACCGATTGACGCTGGGCGAGCGGACGGTCACCGTCGGGGAGCACCAGCTGCCCGACGAGCTGCGCGAGCTGGTCGACCGGGCGCTGGGCTGAGCGGTCCGCCGGCGGCTCACCGCGTCCGATGCCGCGGGAACTCCACCACCTGCTGGAAGGTCGGCCGGTTCTGCCAGTCGATGTCGGGCTGGCCGACGATGCCGAGCGCGCGGAAGCCGATGGCGTCGTAGGCCGGCATGGTCTGGCCGGCGGCCTTCGAGGCGCTCGAGGCCGTCCAGGAGGCGACGTCGGTGCTGCCGTTGGCGCTCACCAGCGCGTCGTAGGTGGTCTGCAGGGCGCGGTCGACCGCGGCGCCACAGGTGCCCGGGCCGCTGGTGCACAGGTGCGAGGTGAGCGCGGAGTCGAAGGCGTCCTGCGGGTGAGCGCCGAGCAACTGCTGCAGCGCGGTCATCAGGTAGCCCTCGTAGCCACCGTCGTAGGCCGAGCCCAGGTGGGCGCCGCCGGAGTTGGGGGTGTTGACCCACTGCATCGGCAGCTTCGTGTAGCCCTCGGTGGCCGCACCGCCGTTGGAGCCGACGTCGGAGGTGCCGCCGGCGCCGAGGATGCCGTCGAACACGGCACGGATCAGGTTCGGCACCAGCTCATCGGAGATGGCGACGGCGGCGTGGTCGGTGTACTGGGTGTCCGACGGAGTCGACTTGAGGCGGTGGGAGCCCGCGGCGTCCCAGGCGCGCAGCTGGTCGAGCATCGTCCGGACGCCGGCGGACTGTGGGCGCTGGCCCGCGTAGCGCAGCACCAGCTGGTTCAGCTCGACGCCGTCGAGGTCCTGGCTGGCGGCGGTCTCCATCGCCTTCACGACGTCGGCGCGATGCAGCGAGCCGGGGTGGGCCGTGAGCTGGGCCTGCAGCTGCTTGACCAGCAGCACCGAGCGGAAGCTCTGGCCGTAGGAGTAGTCGCCGTCGCCGGCGAACCCGGGCGCCGGCTTGTTGTTCCAGCTCACGAAGTAGCCCTGGGCCGGGTTCGTCTCGTGGGGATGCTGCGCCGCGGTCAGGAAGCCGCGCCACTCGGCCCGGCCGGTGCCCCACGTGGGCAGCGTCGGGTCCTCGGCCGGGTTGCGCACCGGGTCGCGGCCGCTGACGAAGTAGCCGGTGTCGCGGTCGTCGGCGTAGAACCAATTGAAGGTGAACCCGATCCTGGCCGCCGAGTCCATCCAGCTCTGCACGTCGTGGGTCTGCGAGGGAGTGCCGAAGCCGAGGAAGCCCACCACCGAGTCGATGTCGTGGCCGTAGGTCGAACGCTGCTGGACGATCGCGACCGGTTGCCCCTTCACGGTCGTCCAGCCCTGCACGACGCCGTGCCGGGTCTGGTAGATCGTGTGCCGCAGGTACGCCGGCGCCCCCGTGCCGCCGGCCTTCGGCAACGCGGTCTCGTCGAACTGCTCCTTCGTCATCGGGGTGCATGCGCCGTCGAAGACGTACGACGTGCCGTGCGCCGCGGGCGCGCCCCCGTCGGGGTTGCAGATCTTCTCCACCCGCATGTCGATCAGGTCGCTGCCGGCCGACGTGGCCGACCACGCATAGTCCTTGCCCCGGCCGAGCTCCACCAGACCGGTGCCCGGGAACGAGGCGCCCTCGGCGGCGTAGTCGGGGGAGTGGAGGTCGATCAGGCTGAGGATCTGCGGGGCGAAGTAGGAGACCTGCGGACCGAAGACGGCGATCGGGTGGCCCGATGCGGTCTTCGATCCGTTCACCACCAGCGCGTTGCTCATCGACGACGGCATCGACCGCAGCGCCTGGGCGATGTTGAGCGCCGTCTGCGCGCGGGTGCCAGCGCTCAGCGGCACACCCGGGAGCGATGAGGAGCCCTGGCTGCTCGCCTGGGCGCAGCCCGGCGAGGTGTCCGTCGGGCCGCCGGTGAGAGCGCCGTCGTCGGGGATCGCGGTGAGCGAGGCGTCCAGCGGCTTCGTGCGGGTGCCGTAGGAGAACGTCTGGTCGGTGATCGTCGTCGGGGCGAGCGGGTCGTTCTGGCGGTTGAACGAGCGGTAGGCGGCCTCGCCGGCGGTGGCGCCGTACCTGCCCTGCAGGTAGCTGAGCAGGTGGGCGTTGTCGACCTCGGAGCCGCCGCCGCGACCGAAGATGCCGCCGATCAGACTGGCCACGGCGACGACGTCGGCCGGCGTCCAGTGCTGCGGGACCAGCGCGTCCGGTGCGCCGGCGACGTAGTCGGCGGGCAGCTTGGACGGGTCGAGCCGGGCGGCGTCGATGTAGGCGTTCACGCCCTTCACGTAGGCCTCGATCATGTCCTTGGCCCGCTGCCCCTGGGCGCCGTAACGGCTCGGCAGCGCGTCCACCTGCGCCGTGGCCTGGGCCTTCGTGTACGGGGAGAGCAGCAGCTGGTCGTGGTCCATCTGCTCGAACTCGCACGAGGCGCCCAGGAACGAGGCCAGGGTGCCGGAGCCGTAGTGACGCAGCACGTCCATGAGGAAGAGCCGGTCCTCGGCCTGCGCGTAGCCCGCGCCGTAGGCCGCGGCGGCATCGGAGTCGCCGTAGACGTGCGGGACGTCCTGGCGGTCGCGGTAGATGTGCACGCCCTCGGCGGGCGACTCGGTGCGCACCACGTCGGCCGGCCGCACCCCGAAGGACTCGTCGTTGTAGTACCGGCTCAGCGAGGCGTCGGTGAGGTCCGAAGCGCCGTAGAGGAGGTCGGAGTACTGCGCGAGCTGGTCGTCGCTGCCGGCCGGCCGCTGGCCGGTCAGCTCGAACTGCACGGCGTCGGCCACCGTGACCAGGCCGTTCTCGCCCGGGGGGAGTACGTAGCTCGCCTGGCCGTCGGCGTAGTCGTCGAGCCGGTAACCGGTATCGCCGGTGCTGGATCCGGTGCTGGATCCGGTGCTCGATCCGGTCGCGGTCGCGGCGGTGCCCAGGCAGGCGAGCAGCAGGGCGGTGGCGGCAGTGGCGGTACGAGTGAGTCGTCTCACAGCCACCTCCAACGGTCCAGGCCGGTGGAGGTTACGCGCCGGTAACCCAGATCGGTCGCCGGCTACCCGCGGCGGCCCGGGATCGGGGCGGGGGCCTGCTCGCCGCTGGCGGGGTGCAGGGCGTACAGAGCGACCTCGAGCAACCGGTCCAGCCGGCTGGCCGTGGCCGCAGCCACCTCCTCGCCGCGGCGGTAGGGGTCGGCGACGTCGTCGTCGACGCGGCCGCGCGTGCGCCGCTTGCCCAGGGCGTCGACCAGGTCGGTGCCGTGGGCGGTGGGGAACTGCACGGTGCGCCCGGCGAACTGGCCCAGCGTGAAGACCTTCCCGATGGCGGCCGGCACGTCCTCGAGGAGGAAGCTGCGGTGCACCTCCTCCATCACCAGCACGACGTCGGCGTCGCTGACGTCCTGCGGGGTGACGCGGCGGCTGCGGAAGGCCCCGGAGTCGATGCCGCGCTGGGCGAGCTGGTAGCCCATCACCGGGTCGATGGGGTTGCCGGGGACGGCCCAGGTGCCGGCGGAGTCGAACTCCAGCGGCACCCCGCGGCGCTGGGTGCTGGCGCGCGCGTAGAGCTCGGCGTACGGCGAGCGGCTGATGTTGGCGGTGCACACGAACAGCACCCGCAGCGGCTGGCCGGCGTGACTGTGACCCCCGCCGGCGGGCGGACTGGTGGCGCTCATGGGCCGATCATGCCCTCTCCGGGCGTGGATCCGTGGCCGGAGAGCTCGATCAGTCCCTGCGCGGCGAGGTCGTCCACCGCCTCGCGGACCAGGTCGGCGGCCTCGCCGGCCGCCGGCACGCCGAAGCGCTCCTCGAGCTGCTCGACCAGCCGGGCGACGTCGGTCCAGTCCCGGCTGAGGTCCAGCAGCGCCGGCGCGAGCCCGACCAGCCGCACCGCGCGCTCGGGCAGGAGCACCAGCCGCTCGCCGTCGCGGTCGAGCTGGTCGACGACGGGGACGCTGCGCACCTGCTCGGCGGTCACGACGCCTCCGCTCGCGGCGGACCGATCAGATCCTCGACCAGGGGGGCCAAGGTGGCCGCCTCGTCGTAGCGGACACGCGCCAGCAGCCGGGTCTGCTCGAGCAGCGCGGCCAGCCGGTGCAGCGGCTGCGACAGCCGGGCCAGCGACGAGGTCTCCGGCGCCAGCGCGACGATCGCCTCGAACAGGTCGAGCTTCTCGACCACCGGTTGCCGGGCGCCGGCGGCCTCGCGGGAGAGCAGCAGCACGGCGCGCACGGTGGGTTTCACGGCGGCGGCCCGCAGCCCGAACCGGTCCGGCGCCACCTCGTCCTTGACCGCGGAGCCGTCGCGCCGCACCGACAGCGGCTTGGGGTAGGGGCGCACGGTGCCGTCGTCGGCCACGCCCACCGTCTCATCGGACAGGTAGCCGCGCCCGCGCCCCAGCGTGCGGCACAGGGTCGTCTTCCCGGTGCCGCCGGGCGCCACGCAGACCACCGTGTCGCCCGAGTGCGGGTCGCACACGCCGGCGGCGTGGAACATCAGCAACCGGCCGACGCCTGCCGCGATCGCCTGGTGGGTGACCCGGTGCGTCACGTCGACCAGGAGCCGGTCCAGGTCGGCGCCGGCGGCACGGGGAACCGCGACCTCCTCGACGACGGCGTCGGCGTGCTCGTCGCCCAGCGACACCTCGATCGTGCGAGCGTCGCTCTCACCGGTCCCGCGCAGGCACAGCTCCCACCGCTCGGCCAGCGCGGCGTGCAACTCCTGGGCGCGCGAACCGCCGACCACGAGGTCGAGCGGAGCGCCCAGCGCTGACAGCTCGAGCCGCGCGTCCACACGAGGAGGGTAGACGGGTCTCTACCCTGATCTGGTGGCAGACGCGGTCGTGCTCGCGCCCCTGGCCGTCGGCTGTGCGCTCGTGGCCGCCGGGGCCGCGAAGGTCCGCGACCCCGGTGCGCCGACCACGGCGCTCGCGGACCTCGGGGTGCCTGACGTGCTGCGTCGCCTCCTGCGTCGACCGCGGTGGCTGCCGTGGCTGGAGGTGGTGCTCGGCCTGGCGCTGCTGCTGCCGGGCCCGGGTTTCCTGGTCACCGCCGTGCTCGTCGCGGTGCTGCTCGCGGCGTACACCGTGCTGGTCGTGCGCGTCGTGGCCACGGGGCGGGAGGCCGAGTGCGACTGCTTCGGCGGGCTGGGCGGCGGACACGTCGGCGCCATGACCGTGGTGCGCAACCAGCTGCTGCTGGCCGCGGCGGTGCTGGCGGTCGTCGACGCGGTGCGCGGTCACTCGCTGGTCGGCCGGCTGGGCGCCCTGGACGCCGGCGACGTCGGGTGGCTGGTCGCCGTGGTGCTGGTGGGTGTGCTGGTGGCGGCGACGGTGCACCGCGACGCCGGCGGGGCGGCCCGGGCCGGCATCCCGTTCCTGCACGTGCAGGGCGCCGACGGTACGGCGGTCTCGTTACCCGAGCTGGCCAGCGAGCGGCCTCAGCTGCTGGTGACGCTCTCGACCAGCTGCTCCTCGTGCGCGAAGGTCACCGACGCGATCGGCGACTGGCCGGCGCGGCTGCCCGGCGTCGACGTCCACGTGCTCTCGGCGCTGCCCGCGGGGGAGCCGACACCGCCCGGCTGGCCCGCGGTGCTGCACGACCCGCAGGAGCGGGTCAGCGCCGTGCTCGGACTGGTGCGGCCGTCGGCGGTGCTGCTGGGGGCCGACGCCCTCGTGGCCGGCGGTCCGGTGCACGGCGCCTCGGCCGTGATCGGCTTCGCCGACGAGATCGAGGCTCAGCTGCGGCGCAGGTAGTCGGCCAGCGCCTCGTCGACGTCGCGGGGCTCGAAGCCGGTGGCCAGGAGCTTGTCCAGCGACATCTCCGAGAGCAGCGGGCGCGGGGCGAAGGGCTCGCGGCCGTCGGCGTACTCCGCGGTGGTGGTGGGAGCGACGTCGTCGCGGGAGCGGCCGCGGGCCTCGAAGACGTCGGCGGCGAACTCGCGCCAGCTGCGCACCCGGCCGGTGTTGGTGAGGTTGTACGTGCCGTAGGGCGCGCGCACCTCGAGCAGGTGCGCGATGCCGCGGGCGAGGTCGTCGGTGAAGGTGAGCCGGCCGACCTGGTCGTCGACGACCGTCGGACTGACGCCGTCGTCGGCCAGCTTGGCCATCGTGCGCACGAAGTTGTGGCCCTCGCCGATCAGCCAGGTGGTGCGCAGCAGGTAGTGGCGGGGTGTGGCCGCGACGGCGAGGTCGCCGGCGGCCTTCGCCTGTCCGTAGACGCTCAGCGGCGCGAGCGGCTCGTCCTCGGTGTGGGGCCGGCGGGTGCCGTCGAAGACGTAGTCGGAGGAGACGTGCACCAAGGTGAAGCCGTGCTCGGAGGCCAGCCGGGCCAGGGTCGCCGGCGCGGTGGCGTTGCCGGCCCAGCAGGCCAGGCGGCCCTCGTCGGTCTCGGCCCGGTCGACGGCGGTGTAGGCGGCGGCGTTGACGACGACGTCGTAGCCGGAGAAGTCGAAGGCGGCGACCGCCGTCGGGTCGGTGAGGTCCAGCTCGTCGATGTCGACGCCGTCGGCGTGGGGCAGTGCCCGCAGCAGGGCACGACCCAGCTGGCCGCGGTGGCCCACGACGAGCGCGGGCGCGGGCGCGAAGGGCTCGACGTCGCCCAGCTCGGGGTTCGCCAGGTCCTTCGCGGAGCGCTCGACGGAGGCGTCGTCGAGCGCGATCGGCCACGGGACAGCCGCGGTGGGGTCGGCCAGGTTGAGCTCCTTGTAGCCGGCGTCGGGGCGCCAGTGCCGGTTGACCAGGTAGGAGTACGCGGTGGCGTCCTCGAGCACCTGGTAGGAGTTGCCGACGCCGCGCGGCACGAAGACCGCCGTGTGCGGGTCGAGCTCGTGGGTGAACACCGCGCCGAAGCCCGGGCCCTCGCGCAGGTCGACCCAGGCGCCGAACGCTCGCCCGGTGACGATGGAGACGAGCTTGTCCCACGGCTCGGCGTGGATGCCGCGGGTGACGCCGGCGGCGGCGTTGTAGGAGATGTTCTGCTGTACCGGACCGAAGTCGGGCAGGCCCAGGGCGACCAGCTTCTCGCGCTGCCAGTTCTCCTTGAACCAGCCGCGGTCGTCACCGTGGACGTCGAGCGAGACGACGAGCAGTCCGGGGATGCTCGTCGTGGAGACCGTCGGCACCCCTAGTGGCCCTTCTCGGCGTACTTGGCCTCGGTGGCGGCCTTGTGTCGGCGCCACCACTCGGTGTGCGCGGAGTACCAGTCGACGGTGTCGGCCAGGCCCTTGTCGAGGTCGTCGAACCGCGGCGCCCAGCCCAGCTCGGTGCGCAGCTTGGTGGAGTCGATGGCGTAGCGCAGGTCGTGGCCGGCGCGGTCGGTGACCAGGTCGTAGTCGTCGGTGGCATAGCCGAGGATCGAGAGCAACGACTGGACGATCTGCAGGTTGTTGCGCTCGCCGTCGGCGCCGACCAGGTAGGTCTCGCCGATGCGGCCCTCCTGCAGGATCGTCCACACCGCGGAGCTGTGGTCGTCGCAGTGGATCCAGTCGCGGACGTTGGCGCCGGTGCCGTAGACGCGGGGCCGGACGCCGTTGAGGATGTTGGTGATCTGGCGCGGGATGAACTTCTCCACGTGCTGCCAGGGGCCGTAGTTGTTCGAGCAGTTGCTGATGGTGGCGCGGACGTCGAACGAGCGCACCCACGCGCGCACCAGCAGGTCGGAGCCGGCCTTGGTCGAGGAGTACGGGCTGCTCGGGTTGTAGGGCGTGGCCTCGGTGAAGCGCTGCGGGTCGTCCAGCTCGAGGTCGCCGTAGACCTCGTCGGTGGAGACGTGGTGGTAGCGGGTGTCGTGGCGGCGGACGGCCTCGAGCAGGGTGAAGGTGCCGACCACGTTCGTCTGCACGAAGGGGCTGGGGTCGGCGAGCGAGTTGTCGTTGTGCGACTCGGCCGCGTAGTGGACGACGGCGTCGGCGGCGGCGACCAGCGGGTCGACCGTCGCGGCGTCGGCGATGTCGCCGACCACCAGCTCCACCCGGTCCGAGGGCAGCTCGTCGAGGGCCTCGCGGTTCGCGGCGTAGGTCAGCTTGTCCAGCACCGTGACGTGTGCGTCGGTGTGCTCCACGACGTAGCGCACGAAGGCCGAGCCGATGAACCCGGCGCCGCCGGTGACGAGGAGGCGATCCATGCTCCCAGGGTATGGGTTGGACATGCCCTACGCTCGACGGCCATGCGCGGCATCATCCTGGCGGGCGGCACGGGCTCTCGGCTGCATCCGATCACCCTGGGCATCAGCAAGCAGCTGGTGCCGGTCTACGACAAGCCGATGATCTACTACCCGCTCTCGACGCTGATGCTCGCCGGAGTGCGCGACATCCTCATCATCACCACGCCCCACGACGCGCCGCAGTTCGAGTCCCTGCTGGGCGACGGCTCCCAGTTCGGCGTCCACATCACCTGGGCGCAGCAGCCCTCGCCCGACGGCCTGGCCCAGGCCTTCGTCATCGGCGCGGACCACGTACGGGGCGGGCCCTCGGCGCTGGTCCTGGGCGACAACATCTTCTACGGTCCCGGCCTCGGCGCCCAGCTCACCCGGTTCGAGGCGCTGCGGGGGGCGGCGGTGTTCGGCTACCGCGTGCAGGATCCCCAGGCGTACGGCGTCGTGGAGTTCGACGACTCCGGCCGCGCGGTCTCGCTGGAGGAGAAGCCCGAGCACCCGCGCAGCCACTACGCGGTGCCCGGCCTCTACTTCTACGACGAGACCGTCGTCGACCACGCGGCGGACCTGCAGCCCTCGGCCCGCGGCGAGCTGGAGATCACCGACCTCAACCGGATCTACCTCGAGCAGGGCACGCTGCAGGTGGAGGTGCTCCCGCGCGGCACCGCCTGGCTCGACACCGGCACCTTCGACTCGCTGTCGGACGCCGGCAACTTCGTGCGCACCCTCGAAGGCCGCCAGGGCCTGAAGATCGGCGCCCCCGAGGAGGTCGGCTGGCGGATGGGCTTCTTGTCCGATGACGAGCTGCGGGTCCGGGCCGAGAAGCTCGTCAAGAGCGGGTACGGGTCGTACCTGCTGGGGCTGCTGGAGGACTGAGGCCTCGGCCGGCCCGGCCGCGCTCGTTCACCATGGTGGCATGGTGAACGACCACTTCCCACGGTGCAGGACCTGTGGGAAGCGGCAGTTCATCGTGGGAAGCAGGGCTCAGGCGGCGACGTCGAGCATGCGCTTGGTGAGCTGGCACATCCGTCGGGGGTCGCGGAGGTCGCCCCAGACGTAGCGGATCATCATGCACCGGGTGATCCGGCGGATCGCGTCCTCGCGCTGCTTCTCGTCGAAGAGGGCGTCCTCAGGTCGCTGGCCCGGCTTGAGCAGCCGGCCGTACTTGACCCGGCCGTCGAACTCGCCGAGCAGCCGGTGCTGCGGCCAGGCGAAGTCGACGCGGTGCTCGCGCCCGTCGACCCACACGGGCCACTGCAGCTCCGGCATCGGCACGCCGTTGAGCCAGAAGTACCACAGGCACCGCGACTCTCCCGGTGACTCGACCCGGGCGTCGGCCAGGCGGAGCACCACCTGCAGCTGCTGGCTCTGCGGCCAGCGCTGGAAGCGTGCGTAGCGCTCGATCAGCTCCTCGGGAGTGGCCAGGCCACGGTGCAGGCAGTGGTTGATGGTGATCATCGCGCTGTCGGGTGTGCCCAGCGTCCCGGTCTCCAGCGCGGCTCGGGCCGGGTCGACGACCTGCCATCCGCCGACGCGCGTGAGCTCGTCGGACTCGGGGAAGCCCTCGTGGTGGACGACGTCGCGCTCGACCCGGCCGGCTCCGGTGTCGCACCGCGTGACGTGGACGCGATCGAGGTCGAGCCCCCACACGTCGAGGCCGTGCAGCAGCGCGGCCGTGGTGTGGCTGAACGCGACGCGGTCGCCGTAGGAGCGCTGGATCGCCGCGGCCCGGATCAGGTGCCGGGTCTCGGCGTCGGCCTGTCGCCAGGTCTCACCGGCCACGAATCCGCCGCGGCGGATCCGGTGCCAGGTGCCCGACCGGACCTCGCGGGCGATCGCCTTCCCGTCCAGGCCGCGCAGCTTCGCATCGCCGGTGGTGAAGACGCCGAAGTGCTCGCGGATCTGCTCGAGGAGGTCATCCATGCCCACCAATCTGGGCAGCGTCGGATCCCGCCACCAGATGGTGCGTCGAATCTGTGGAGAACCTCCGCACTCACCACGACGAAGTGCCACTTCCCACAGGTCCTACGTCGTGGGAGGTGGCTTTTCACCATGGTGGCATGGTGAACGGGGCTCAGGCCGGCCGGAGGAAACCCCGCCCGGCCAGCTCTTCGAGGAACCCCAGGACCCCCTCGCGCACCACGTCCTCGGGCTGCTCGGTCTCCTCGGCCACGCGGGTGACGACCGCGGCGGGGTCGGCGAGGTCGACGACGGCCAGCCAGATCGCGGCGGAGGCGCCGTGCAGGGCGAAGGGCGGTCCGTCGGGGAGCAGCGCGATGGTGACCTGCGGGGCCGGCGTGCGGCGGGTGGCCACCCAGCCGAGGTCGTCGGGGACGGCGTAGCGCTCAGCCATCGCGCCGCCGCACCAGCTGGCGCACGCCCGTGCCGATCCGACCGGCGAAGAGCCCGGCCAGCTCGCGGCGCGAGGGTTCGTGGCCCAGCGCCATCGCGGCGTACTCGCGGTTGACGCCGAGGCCGCGTACGGCGGTCCGCACCGCTGCACGGCGGCTGGGGGCGGCCCGCAGCCGGGCCACCCACTCATCGACGCGCGACCCGCCCTGGGAGTAGTAGCGCCACAGCGGCACGGTGCGGTCCTCGCCGAGGTCGCCGGCGTCGAGCTCGCCCAGGGCCGCGGCCAGCGCCACCCGCGCGCCGAGCTCGTCGGCGCGGGCGCGCAGGCGGGCGCGGTCGGCCTCGTCGGCGGCACCCCACGCGCGGTCGAGGTCGGCGACGGCGCGCGGTGCGCCCATGCCGCGGGCGGCGTGCAGGCACAGCAGCAGCGCCTGGTCGCGCACCGACGGCACCGCGCAGGCCCGGTGGGCCACCTCGGAGGCGGTGCGGTCGGCCCAGAGCAGGTCGAAGGCCTGCTCGCTGCCGATCGTGACGCCAGGGAAGCTGCGGTGGACGTCGACGTAGCCCCAGGCGTCGTGGTGGTAGTTGGCCGCGTGCTCGAAGACCGATCCGCTGGCGAAGCCGGTGACCAGCCGCCAGCCGTGGTCGACCAGGGCCGCGGTGAGGGCCAGCACGTGGCCGGGCCGCACCAAGACGTCGGCGTCGGTGCTGATCCGTTCGGCGTCGCGCAGCGAGGCGTCGAGGGCGGGGCCCTTCACGTGCAGCAGGTCGACGCCGGCCCGTTCGGCCAGGACCTGCACCACGGCGTGGGCCAGCGCCACCCGCGCCGACCCGTCGATCGCGACCGCGGTCATGGGACCAGGATAGGAACGCTGCGCGGCAGCGGCGCGGCGCCACCGGGCAGATCGGGCAAAGCGGGTGATCCGCTTGTAAACTCCTGTCTCACCGGCATCAGTCGGAGGATGGAGGCCGCGCGCGTGACCGTCGTGGACTTCGTGCGCCTCACGCGCGTCAACTGGCGCGTCATCTTCGCGACGTTCTCCCTGGGCCTGGTGGCGGCGCTCCTCTACACGCTGCACCAGCCGGTGGTGTACACGGCCACCTCGAAGGGCTACGTCGCCGTCGACAGCGGCGACTCGGTCAGCGACGTGTACAGCGCGACCAGCCTGGCCCAGCAGAAGCTCTCGGTCTACGTCGGCCTGGTCAGCAGCACCGCCGTCGCACAGGACGTCATCGACAGCCTCAAGCTCGACGAGACGCCGAGCGACATCGCCAGCCGCTTCAGCGCCGTCGGTGACGCCGACAACCCGCAGCTGACCATCTACGCCACCGCGAGCTCACCGTCCCAGGCGCGCGACCTGGCCAACGCGGTGATCGGGGCGATGTCGACCGAGGCCGCCAAGCTGGAGTCCGCGGCCCGGCCCTCCGGGGCGCCGGTGAGCACCCTGGTCAAGCTGGTCGCCACCCAGCAGGCCGGTGCGCCCAGCGCGCCCTCCTCGCCGGACTACCGCATCAACCTGCTCGCCGGTGGCATCGCGGGCATCGTGGCCGGCTACCTGCTCGCGCTGGTGCGCCGCCAGCTCGACAGCCGCATCCGCACCGTGGACGACATGGAGAGCCTCGTCGGCACCAGCGTGCTCACGATCCTGCCGGAGTCCGACGAGCTGGACCGCGTGGGCGACGACGGCCTGGTCGGCTCCCAGACCGGACCGGCCGCCGAGGCGCTGCGCCAGCTGCGGACCAACCTGCGCTTCGTCGACGTCGACAAGCCGCCGCAGAGCATCGTCATCACCAGCGCCAACGCCGGCGAGGGCAAGTCGGTGGTGACCGCCAACCTGGCCCGGGTGCTCGCCGCGGCCGGGCAGAAGACCATCCTGCTCGACGGCGACCTGCGCCGGCCGATGGTCTCCACGATCTTCGAGCTCGACCCCGTCGTCGGGCTCACCCAGGTGCTGGCCGGAGACATCGACCTGCGCGCCACGATCCAGGATCCCGGCCTGCCCAACCTCGACGTCATCGCCGCCGGCCGGATCCCGCCCAACCCCTCCGAGCTGCTCGGCTCGCAGAGGATGCAGAGCGTCATCGAGGAGCTGGTGGCCGCGGACTACATGGTGCTCATCGACGCCCCACCGCTGCTGCCGGTCACCGACGCCGGCCTGCTCTCGGGCATCGTCGACGGCTCGATCCTGGTGCTGGCGGTCGGCAAGACCTACAAGGAGCAGGCGCGCCTGGCCGCGAAGGTGCTCCAGCAGGTCGGCGGCCACGTGCTGGGATCGGTGCTCAACCGGGCGCCGCTGGGCGGCATCGGCGGCGTCGTGTACGGCTACGGCCACGCGACCCACAGCCAGGACTACTACTCCGCCTATGACCGCACCGGCGGCGATCGCTCCAACGGCAACACGCTGCGGGCCCGGTTCCTCTACCGGCGGATGCGCCGCCGCGAGGAACGCGAGCAGGCCCAGCGCGAGCAGACGCTGCGGGAGCGGACCGCGGCCCGCGAGAACGAGCACGGCCAGCCGCCGGTCGAGCTGACCTCGATCGCCGGGAAGCGGCGGTCTAGCTGACGTTGTTGGCGGCGTTCAGCGTCCGGGCGTTGACGCCGTACTTGGTCACGTAGGCGTCCAGGTCGTCGGTGGCGACGTCGCTGAACAGCTCGCGGGTCTGCTTGAGGTCGGGGATGATGACGCTGCCGACCTGCTCGTCGGCGAAGCGCTCCATCGGGCAGGTCACGAAGGTGATGTCCTTGGCCCGCAGGTGACGCAGCGACCAGGCCAGGCTGCGTACGTCGCTGTTGCTGAACGCGGAGTCGATGGTCAGGTTGTGCGTGATCGCGCTCAGCATGTTCTTGAAGCGGATCGGGTTGGTCAGGTTGCCCTTGTCGGCGGCCTGGCTGAGCGCGGAGCGCAGGAAGTTCTGCTGCCGCGCGATGCGGTCGAAGTCGCCGTTGGCCAAGCCGTGTCGCTGGCGGACGTAGAGCAGCGCCTTGTTGCCGGTCAGCGTCTGCTCGCCCTTGTGCCAGTGGATGTCGTTGGCGCTGTCGTAGCTGTCGTCGGGCACGTAGACCTGCACGCCGCCCAGCGCGGTGGCCAGGTCGCGGAAGCCGTTCCAGTCGATGATCGCCAGGTGCTGCATCCGCAGCTGGCTGAACTGCTCGATGGTCTGCACGTAGAGCGAGGGGCCGCCGTAGGAGAAGGCGGCGTTGATCTTCTGCTTGCCGTAGCCGCTGACGGTGACATAGGTGTCGCGCGGGATCGAGATCAGGTAGGCGTGCTTCCGGTCCGCGGTCAGGTGCAGCACCATGATCGTGTCGGAGCGGTGCGAGCCGCTGACCCAGTGCCCGTCGGCGACCTCCTTGGCGATGGTATTGCCACCGGCCGCGCCGTTGTCGGCTCCGGCGAGCAGGATGTTCATCGAGTGGTTGGTCGGCGCCGCCGGCCGCTCGCCCTTGACCTTCAGCGCCACCCGCGGGATCGAGTCGATCTGCCGGTTGAGGTAGAACGCGCCGCCGCCGAGGACCGCGAGGATGAGCAGGACGATCACCAGCAGGACGACCAGCGCCTTGTGGCGCCGCACGAACCCGCGGGTGTCCTCGTCGTCCTCGGACAGCATGGCGTGCACCATGTCGCAGCCCCCTGATGTGCTGACTCGGCGTCGAGTCGGGCGGATCGGTTCCGCCGGCGGTGTCTAGTTAGTTTACGGATACGGCGTGATCTCCGTGGGAGTATGCGACCTATGCGATGGCTGCGCTCGTGGGGCGTCGTCGTCGCCTTCGTGGTGGCCGACCTGCTCGTGCTGGCGCTGGCCTGGCACCAGACCCATCGCACGCCGGTCTCCGACGGCTCGGTCATCGCCACCTCCACGCCCTCGAGCGACGAGACCGCCGACTCCTCGATCACCGGTCCGCTCTTCCTCGCCGCCGGGGCCGACGGGCGGGTGCTGCGGGTGACGCGCGGCTCCTGCGACTCCCGCGACGCCCGGCGGGCGCGCGTCTGGGTGGCCAGCGGCACCGACCGGCCGCTGGTCGCCCGCACCGTCGCGGGTCTGCAGGAGGCGCTGGGGGTGCTGGCCGGGGGCTCGGCGCTGCGCATCGTCGGCGCCGACGCCGACTGCAAGCTGCACGCCTGGACGTCGGTCGACGCCGGCGCCACCTGGAAGCGCGGAGCCGTGCCCAGCCGGATCTGGTACCTCGACACCGACACCACCAAGAGCGCCGTCCACGGCCCGGTCACCGGCGGCGTGCAGAACCTCGACTGCGTCCCGGTGTCGGTGACCACCCTGCCCGGAGCCACGCACGCGCTGGTCAGCTGCTCGGGCTCCAACCTGCTCGACGTGCCCGACGACGCCGACGCGGCCACGGTGTCCTACACCGTCACGGGCGCTGTCGCCGCGGCGCAGCCGGCCAGCGGGCTGCCCCTGGTGCTCGCGGAGAGCGACACCTGCACGGCGCAGCTCGCCCGGATCGCCTCCCAGGCGGCCGCCACGCAGATCGCGTGCCTGAGCACCACGGCCGCGCCACTGGGCCTAGCCATCGCCGGCGACCGTGTGCTGGCCCAGGTGGGTCAGCGGCTGCTGCTGAGCACCGACCTCGGCAAGAGCTTCACGACCTACCCCTGACCTCGCGGCCCCTCAGTAGGCGCCGTCGGAGCCCACGACCGCCTTCACGGTCCGGGCCAAGATGAGCAGGTCCTGCAGCATCGACCAGTTGTCGACGTAGTACAGATCAAGACGCACCGTGTCTTCCCAGGAGAGGTCCGAGCGGCCGGAGACCTGCCACAGGCCGGTGATGCCCGGGCGCACCCGCAACCGGCGGGAGACGTCGGTGTCGTAGCGGCTGACCTCGTCGGGCAGCGCGGGCCGCGGACCCACCAGGCTCATGTCGCCGCGCAGCACGTTGAACAGCTGGGGCAGCTCGTCGACGGAGTAGCGGCGCAGCCAGCGCCCCGGAGCCGTGATGCGCGGGTCGTCGGCGACCTTGAACAGCAGCCCGTCGCTCTGGTTCGCCGCACTTAGCTCGGCCAGCCGGGCCTCGGCGTCGACGACCATGCTGCGGAACTTCAGCATCGCGAAGCGCTGGCCGTCGCGACCCACGCGCACCTGGCGGAACAGGACCGGGCCGCCGTCGTGGCGCTTGACCACGATCGCGGCGAAGACCAGCAGCGGTGAGAGCAGCAGCACCAGCAGCCCGGCGCCGAGCAGGTCGAAGACCCGCTTGGCCCAGCGCGAGGCCGCCTGCCCCTGCGGGCGCTCGACGTGGACCAGCGGCAGGCCGGCGACGGGACGGATGGCGACGCGCTCGCGCGCGACGTCGGTGACGCTGGGCGCGACGATGATCGCGACGTGCTGGTCCTCCAGTGCCCACTGGGCCCGTCGCAGCTCCACCGAGCTGCGGAACGCCCCGCCCGCGACGATGATCGCGTCGGCGCGCACCCGCAGCGCCGTGTCGGCCGCCTCGGCGGCGTCTCCGACGTACGGCACCCCGGTGGCGGTGGCCTCCAGGTCGCTCTGGCCGTGGGCGCGCAGTGCACCGACCACGCCGTAGCCGAGCCAGGACTCGCGGGCCATGATCGTGGCGATCTCGTCGATGTGGGCGGAGTCGCCGGCCACCAGGACGCGGTGGCGCAACAGCCCGCGGCGCCGGGCGGCGTGCACGCCGCGTCGCAGCGCGAGCCGGCCGGCGACCAGCAGTGGGATGCCGATGACGAAGGCCATCACGAAGAAGCCCCGCGACAGCTCGACCTTGAACAGGTAGCAGGCGATGCCCACGAAGCCGGCGAAGACGATGGAGGCGTTGACGACGCCGCGGTAGGCCTCGGTACCGGCGGCCAGGGCGTGCGAGCGGTAGGTGCCGAACAGGCCGAGCATGGCCAGCCAGCCGACCACGATCGGCCCGGTGATGCTGTCGACCAGCACGCCGACGTCCTGTGCGCCGTCGAGGAACGGCAGCGACTGCCGCAGCCCGGTCGCGGCGAGGATCGCCACCAGGACCAGACCGAGGTCGAGCCCCAGGCAGATCAGCGGCAGCAGGACGCGCGAGCTCGCCGCCCCCGAGGACAGCACGCCGCGCCGCGGTCGGCGGCGGCCGCCCCCACGAGCGCCGCGAGCGCCGGTGGCGTGCGCGTGGCTGCGCGTCGGCAGCAGTCGGTCGAGCTGGGCCACCTACCGAGGGTATCGACGTTTTGTCGGCTTAGGCCAGGAATGTCGGAATATCGAGACTGGCCCGACGACCGGCTCAGCCGTCCCCGGCGAGGGCGGCGACCTCGGCGTCCAGCCGCTTGGCGAACTGCTCCTCGGAGAAGGAGTCGACGTGCTGGCGGATCGCGTCGTCGTCCCACTCGCGGCCCTGGTTGTCGACCACGGCCGCCTGGATGCGCGCGGCCGTCGGGGTGTCGAAGAACAGCCCGGTGACGCCCTCGCGCACGGTGTCGAGGTACCCGCCGCCGCGCAGCGCCAGCGTCGGCCTGCCGAAGGCGCCGCCCTCGAGCGGGGTGAGCCCGAAGTCCTCGATCGAGGGCGCGACCAGGGCGGTGCAGTGCGCGTAGCACCAGCGCATCTGGGCGTCGCTGAGGTGGGAGACCAGGCGGACGTTGCCGGGCAGCGAGGCCTCGATCGCGCGCCGCTCGGGTCCGTCACCGACGACCACGAGCCGCTCGGCCGGGAAGCCCTCGAACGCGGCGATGGCCCGGTCGACGTTCTTGTAGGGCAGCAGCCGGGAGACCACCAGGTGGAAGCCGGTCGCGGCCCAGTCGGCCAGCGCGGGCACGGGCTCGCGGGTGGCGTCGGGGGAGAGCGCGTGGGGCGGCGGCAGCACGGGAGCGTCGATGCCGTAGACCGACCGGATCCGCTCGCGCACCACCTGGGAGTTGGCCAGGTAGCGGTCGGCCCGCCCGGCCATCTGCTTGTCCCAGGCCACCAGCCGGCGCCGCAGCGTCATCAGAGCGAGGCCCTTCGCCGAGCGCCCCGGCTCGTGGCCCAGGTAGGTCTCGGACTGGTAGAGCCAGCGGGCCGGGTTGTGGCAGTACACCAGCTTGCGGGTGTGCGGAGCGGTGCCGAACCCGTGCGCCCAGCCGCTGGAGGAGACCAGCACGACGTCGGCGTCGACGTGCATCTGCTCGGCCGCCCATGACATCAGCGGCAGCGCCGCCCGGTGGTTGCGCCGGATCGCCCCGACCCGGTCCAGCGGACTGGTGACCACCCGCAGGTCGCGGAACTCGGGGTAGGTCTCCTCGGGGTGGTAGAGCAGCGTGTGGATGGTGGCGTCCGGGTACGCGCGCGCCATGGCCAGGACGACCCGCTCAGCGCCGCCGCGCTGGGTCAGGTAGTCGTGGGCGATCGCGATCCGCAGCGCTATGTCGCACCTCCGGAGCGCTGCCGGGGCATGCCCGGCTCCTCCAGGTCCACCTCGACCATGCGGCCGACCAGGTCCTCGAAGCTGACCGTGGGCTCCCACCCCAGCACCGTCCGCGCGCGGCTGGCGTCACCGCACTGCTCGGCGGCGTCGGCCGGCCGTACCAGGTCGGGGTCGACGCTGACCAGGTCGCGCCAGTCCTCGATGCCCACGCGGGAGAAGGCGGCCCGTACGAAGTCTCGGACGCTGTGCGCGACACCGGTGGCCACCACGTAGTCCAGCGGCTCGTCGTGCCGGGCGGCCCGCACCATCGCGTCGACGTAGTCCGGGGCCCAGCCCCAGTCGCGGCGCGCATCGAGGTTGCCCAGCTCGAGCAGGTCCTGGTGGCCCTGGGAGATCAGCGCCACGGCGCGGGTGATCTTGCGGGTCACGAAGCGCGGTGGACGTCGCGGCGACTCGTGGTTGTAGAGGATGCAGCTGACCGCGTGCAGACCGCGCTGGCGGTAGACGTGGGCGGCCAGGTGGGCCATGGCCTTCGCGGTGCCGTACGGCGAGACCGGGCGCAGCGGCGTCAGCTCGTCCTGCGGGGAGACCTCGGCCTGGCCGAAGATCTCCGCGCTGGCGGCCTGCACGAAGCGGACCTCCTGGCCGGTGCGGGTCTGGACGTCCAGCGCCGACTCCATGAGCTCCAGGGCCGCGACGCCCGAGAGCCGCGCGGTGAGCCCGGGCTCCCGCCAGGAGAAGGCCACCGAGCTGATGCCGGCCAGGTTGTAGACGGTGTCGGGCTGGATCTGGAGCATCAGCTCGCGCATCCGGGCCGGGTCGGCCAGGTCGCCCTCGTGCACGATGACGTCGGCGCTCGGCACGTGCTCGTCGGCCTCGGCCGCCGCGGCCGAGTGCACCAGGCCGTGCACCTCCACTCCCTCGGCGAGCAGCTGCTCGGCGAGGTAGGAGCCGTCCTGGCCGGTGACACCGGTGACGAAGGAGACCATCAGCTCACAGCCCCGCCAGGACCTTCTGCTCGGTGAGGTCGTTGTCGACCATCATCTGCACCAGCTCGGTGAAGGAGACCTTCGGCTTCCAGCCCAGCCGGCTCCTTGCCTTGCTCGAGTCGCCGAGCAGCTGGTCGACCTCGGCGGGCCGCATGAAGCGCGGGTCCTGCTCGACCAGACCGGACCAGTCCTCGATGCCGACGTGGGCGAACGCGACGTCGAGCAGGTCGCGGATCGAGTGGGTCTCACCGGTGGAGATGACGTAGTCGTCGCCGTCGGGCTGCTGCAGCATCAACCACATCGCCTCGACGTAGTCGCCGGCGAAGCCCCAGTCGCGCTGGGCGTCGAGGTTGCCCATCGTGAGCGTGTCCTGCAGACCGAGCTTGATCCGCGCGACGGCCTGGGAGACCTTGCGGGTCACGAACTCCGGCCCGCGGCGCGGCGACTCGTGGTTGAACAAGATGCCCGACGAGGCGTGCATGCCGTAGGACTCGCGATAGTTGATGGTCATGTAGTGCCCGTAGACCTTGGCCACGCCGTAGGGCGAGCGCGGCCACAGCAGCGTCGCCTCGCTCTGCGGCACCTGCTGCACCTTGCCGAACATCTCCGAGCTCGACGCCTGGTAGTAGCGCACCGCCGCGGGGTCGTCGCCGGCGTGCAGCCGCACCGCCTCGAGCATGTTGAGGACGCCCAGCCCGGTCACGTCGGAGGTCACCTGCGCGTTCATCCAGGAGTAGGCGACGAACGAGACCGCGCCGAGGTTGTAGACCTCGTCGGGGTCGGAGTCGCGCATCGCCCGCATCAGGCTGGACAGGTCGGTCAGGTCGCCGGTGTGCACGGTGACGTCGGGCAGCACGCGGCGCACCAGCTCGAGCTTGGGGTTGTTCTGGCCGCGGACGATGCCGTGCACGTCGTAGCCGTTCGCGAGCAGCAGCTCGGCGAGGTAGAGGCCGTCCTGTCCGGTGATGCCGGTGATCAAGGCGGTGGTCATGGGGTCGGGGTCCTTTCGGTGGCGGAGCGGGTGGCGCTGAGGTAGCCCGAGCGGGCGGCGGCCTCGACCAGCAGGGCGACCCGCTTACGGGCGAGGTAGCGGGGCCAGCGAGCCAGGTGGTCGTCGGCGCGCTCGCCGCGTCGTCTCACCTCCGCGGCGTCGAGGCCGTCGGCGTAACGGGACACCAGGCGCTGCCAGGGGCTGTGCGGGGCCGCGCCCCGCTGGTCCAGGTCGAGATCGTGCTTGCGCTCGAAGAGCGCCTGCGACCAGCCGGAGTCGAAGGCCCGCCCGGCGCGCGTGGCAGCACTGATCGCGGCGCCGTGGTGGACGGCCCAGGCCCGGGGGTCGACGACGACGGGGCACCCGGTGCGCCAGAGCCGGTAGCCCCAGTCGGCGTCCTCCCAGCCGTACCGGTCGAAGGTGCGGTGGTCGTACTCGCCGACCCGCTCCTGGTCCTCGCGGGTCACCGAGACGTTGCCGCCCCAGAACCGCCACGCGGTCTCGGGGCCGGCCGAGAGCTGGGCCTGCAGCAGCCGCTGGTCGGCGTCGGTGCCGAAGACCCTCGCGTAGGCGGTGTCGTCGTAGACGTTGCGGCAGGGCCCGATGACGCCGACGCGGGCCGAGGCGTGGGCGGCGACGTGGGCGGCGACGTACCCGGGCGACAGCTCGAGGTCGTCGTCGCAGCGCACGAGCAGCTCGCCACGGGCGGCGGCGAACCCCGCGTTGAGCGCGGCGGAACGGCCCTGGTTGCGGGGCAGCACCACCGCGCGGACGGGGAGGTCCGTCCGGGCCTCCACCACGGCGGCCGAGCCGTCGACGTCGCCGTCCACGGCGATGACCACCTCGAGATCGTCGTCGCTCTGTGCGGCCAGGCCGTCCAGCAGGGCGGGCAGCCGGTGCGCGCCCCGGTAGGTCGGCACCACGACGCTGGTGCGCGGGCGGCTCACGGTCGGGCTCCGGACGGCAGGCGATAGCCCACGCGGCGCAGCACGTCGGCGAAGCGGCGGCCACCGGCCGTCGGTGAGAACTCCTGCTCCCACCGGCGGCGGGCCTCGGCGACGACCTCGCGGCGGCGTGCGGGCTCGCAACCCAGCGCCTCCTCGATCACGCGAGCCAGGTCGGCGGTGTCGCCGGCCCGTGCGACCCACGGGTGCTCGGGGCCGGCCACCTCCGAGAGCGCGCCGGCGTCGGAGATCACGAACGGCACGCCGCTGGCCATGGCCTCGGCCACGACCAGCCCGAACGGCTCGGACCACACCGAGGGGAAGACGGCCAGGTCGACCGACGCCAGGAGCTCCTCGCGCGGGACGCGGCCGAGCAGCTCGACGGCGTCGCCGAGCCCGGCCAGGGCCGCGTCCACGCGGCGGCGGTCGGCGGCGTCGCCGAACCCGTGGTCGCCCGCGACCAGCAGCCGCAGCTCGCGCCCGGTGTCGCGCAGCCCGCGGACCGCGTCGGCGAGGACATCGACGCCCTTGTCGCTCTGCAGCCGGCCGAGGTACCCGACGACCTGGCGGCCGGTGGGCTCCGGCAGCGTCGCGATGTCGCCGGTCCAGTTCGGCAGGACGACGTCGTGCGGCACCGTGCGGCCCATCGACACCGAGGGCACCACGGTCGTCACGGCTCCGGCGACGGCCAGCCGGCACGCCCAGGACTGCGCACCGGTCGGTGCCTGGTGCAGGTGGACGACGCGGTCGCGGTGCCCGGCCGTCGCGAGCGCCGGCAGCAGGCCGTTGCACCACAGCAGACCGCGCCGGTCGCGGTCCCAGGACCGCAGCGCGCGGGCGTAGTCGCGACGGCTGCGGCAGGGGAGGGCGACGACGCCGTGGCCCGCGTCGTGGGCGGCGTCGGCGGTCTCGGCCGGTGTGCGGGGGGCGACCACCCTCGTCGCCAGGCCCAGGGCGCGAGCGGCGTCCGCGAGCTGGAGCAGCATCACCTCGCCGCCACCCAGCTCGCCGCGGTTGGCCGCGATGGTGAACAGGTCGGTCATGGCGCCACCAGATGTCGACCCGGTGGTGCCGCGGTCGCCTCGGGTGGGTTGAGGATGTGGTGGAGCAGGAACCCCATCACCACCGAGGCGGGCAGCTCGAGCAGCACCTCGCCCAGGTTCACCGCGCACACGGCGACACAGATGAGGGCGGCCTCGAGCCAGGCGTTGCGCAGCTGGCGCCTGCGCCGGATGGCGAGCAGGAAGAGGAGCACCATCGTGCCCAGCAGGATCAGCTGCGCGATGAGTCCGCCCTCGCGCTGGAGCGCGAGATAGCTGGAGTGGTAGAAGAACTGGTCGTTGCCGATGCTGACGTGGGCGGTGCCGGCTCCTGCACCGGTCAGCGGCGAGCGGTCGACGTCGGCGTGCTCCTGGATGATGATCCGCGCCCGCAGCTCGTCGCTTCCCTTGCGGTCGGCGAACGGTCCCAGCAGCTTCAGCTGCGGGGGGATGTGGCCGACGACGTACACCATGGCGCCGGTGAGCAGCAGACCGACGAACGCGTTGACCCGTCGCCCCACGAGGAGCCAGACCAGCGAGAACGACATCGCCAGCAAGGTGGTGCGCGAGAAGGTCATGATGATCGCCAGCGGCACCAGCAGCATCAGCACCTGACGCAGCCGGGGCCGGACCACGAGCAGGCCGATGGCGACAGCGCCGAGCGCGCTGACGACGTAGCCGCCGGCGTTGGGGTCGCCGAGGTAGCCGGTGAGGCGGCCTGCGTAGGCGTTGGGACCGATCCTGGCCAGGCTCAAGACGATGGTCAGCGCGAGCCCGCAGCCCAGGCCGTACAGGGCCGAGCGGAGGTGGATGCGGCCCGCGGCGATGAACAGGCACAGCACCCCGTAGAGCACCAGGTGCAGCAGCCGTCGCCAGTCGAGGCTGTCGTGGAGGTAGGACGTCAAGAACATCCAGCCGACGAAGGCCGCGATCAGGCAGGTGAACCACCCCGGCACCGGCCGGCTCGAGGTCGGCGGCCGGCCCAGGCAGAGCGCGCACAGGGCCAGCGGGAGCAGCTCGTTGACCGGGAGCCCGAGACCCGGAGCGGCCAGCGCGGGGAAGCCGAACGCGGCGAACGCGAGGAAGTCCAGCGGCTTGGTCTCCTCCTGCCGCCGCGGGTCGACGAGGTCGACGCCCCAGGCGTTGGCGGCGATGCGGCGCCGCCGGGCGCTGCCGACGGCCAGACCGGGGCGCGGTGCCCGGGCGCTGGTCTCGCTCACTGGGCCACCTCCGCGTAGGCCTCGCCGACCTGCTTGGCCATCGCCGCGACGTCGGGCCAGTCGGCGAGAAGCGTCGGGCGCTGCTCGGGCTGGGTGCCCTGCGCCTCGAGCGCGTCCGCGACGGCCGCGGCGTCGGCCGGGTCGACCAGGCAGCGGCCGGGCAGGATCTCAGGGTTGCCGCCCACCGCCGAGGCGACCACGCCGCGACCCCGCACGACCGCGTCGAGCAGCGAGTAGGAGCAGTTCTCCCAGACCGAGAGCTGGGCCAGGACGTGGACGCTCTCGAGCAGCGACGCCGCGTCGACGAAGCCGGGCAGGTCGACGCGGTCGGTCAGGCCGAGCCGACCCACCTGCTCGACCAGCTCGGCGTGCAGCGGTCCTACCCCGGCCAGGGTGAGCCGCGCCTCGGGCCGGCGTGCGGCGAGCACGGCGAAGCCGGCGACCAGCTCGCGCAGCCTCTTCTCGGGGGCCAGCCGCGCCAGGGAGGCCACGTGCAAGCCCGGTTCGGCCGGCGGCTCGGGCAACGGGTCGACGCCGTTGTGCACGACGTGGGTGGGCAGGGAGGCCGGCGGCCGCCACTTGCGGCGCACGACGTCCAGCGTGGCCTGGGAGACGGCGAGCAGCAGGTCGGCCCGACGCAGGCGCAGCCGGTGCAGCGCAGCCCGGGCACGCGAGCGTGCCGGTGAGCCGTGGTAGACGAGGTCGGTGTCGGCGATGCCGTGCTCGGTGGTGACGAGCACGCCGCCGCGCGGCTTGGCCAGCGCACCGACGACGTCGGCGTAGGCCAGGTGGGTGTGCACCAGGTCGGCGCCGGCCGAGGCGCGACGCAGCGCTGCGAGCGAGGCGGTGAGGCCGTGCGCGGGGCCGAAGCGGCCGACGACGACGTCGGCGTCCCGCGACCGCAGGAGGTCGACGACCGGGCCATCGGGCACCAGGAAGCGGAGCCGCCAGCCGGGCACGCCGACGCCGGCGACGTCGGCCGCGTGCCGGGCTACCCCGCCGACGTCACCGACCGGGATGGCCCACACTGCGTTCAGAACCACTGCTCGAGACGTCCGAGTGCGGTCCAGAAGCCCTCGCCGTGGTTGACGTGACCCTGCCAGATCTCGGGGATGAAGCCGGCGCGCGGGGCGAGCCGGTCCAGCTGCTCGGCCAGCAGCGCCCAGTCGACCTCGCCGTCGCCGACCTGGACCCCCTCGCCGTCGACGCCGGTGGCGTCGACCAGGTGCAGGTGCTCGGTGTGCGGTGCGAGCAGCTCCACCGTCTCGGCGAACGAGACGTCGAGGAAGGTGGCCGCGAGCTTGGTGTGGGAGATGTCGAGGGTGAGGCGCCGGTCGAAGGCGTGGGCGAACTCCGCGGTGTCGGCGGGGTCCACGAACAGGTTGTGGTGCTGCTGGCCACCCATCAGCCAGGGGAACGGCGGCAGCGTCTGCGCGGTGAGGCGGACCCCGCCCTCGTCGAGCAGCGTGAGCGCCTTGGCGACGCGCTCGTACAGCTCGGGGCGGCCCGAGGGCGACAGGTGGTGGTCGCGGGTGAAGCCGCCCATGGTGACCACCACGACCGGGTCGGCGTCGGCGGTGAACCAGGAGCGCAGCTCGCGCGTGCGGTCGATGACGCGCTGCACCTCGGCGATCGAGCGTTCCCAGGTCTCGGCGTCGGGTGAGGCCAGGTCGATGATGAAGTCGCCGGAGAACAGGTCCGGGGCATGGGTGGTGAACGTCGTCGGCAGCCGGTGGTCGAACACCGACGCGGGGTCGATGTCGAGGTCCTTGTAGGAGAAGTGGAACTCCACGAAGTCCGGGTTCGACTCGCCCGCGAGGTCGGCGTGGTCGTGGTAGCGGACGGGCAGGCCCCAGGGTCGGCGGAAGCCGAAGGCGCGGCCGCGGGCGGTGCCCTCGCCCAGGTCGGAGGTGAAGAAGAAGTCGCCGGCCGCCAGCGTCCGCCGCGCGGCACGTCCCACCAGCCGCTCCAGGGAGTTGGGCTGCAGGCCGCGGCCCGGCGACTTGATGTCGACGTCGTCACGGGTGATGGTCTGCCCCACCTCGATGGGACGGCTCGCCACCAGGCTCTTGGCCAGGTTGACGCGGTTCATCATCTCCCCGGTCGACACGCTGCGCGGAGCGGCCGAGCCGAGCGCCTCCTCGATCTCGCGCACGCGCCGCACCATCTCGGCGAACTCCGCGGGCAGCAGGCTCACCTTGTGGTCGGTGCCCTCCAGCGACCGGTCGGTCGTGAAGTGCTTCTCGATCACCTTCGCGCCCAGACCGATGGCGGCCAGCGGCACGTGGAACCCGCGCTCGTGGCCGGAGTAGCCGACCGGGCACTGGCCGATCTCGGCGAGCCGGGTCAGGTACCGCAGGTTCACGTCCTTGTACGGCGCCGGGTACGTGGACTGGCAGTGCAGCAGGGAGAACGCGATGCCCGTCGCACGCAGCAGGTCGACCGTCTCGCGGATCTCGCCCTCGGTGGCCATGCCGGTGGAGACGACCATCGGGATGCCGGTGGCGGCCATGTGCCGCAGCAGCGCGTGGTTGGTCATGTCGGCCGAGGCGACCTTGATGCCGTCGATCCCGTACTCGGCGAGCCGGTCGACGCTGGGCGGGTCCCACGCGGTGCACATGACGTCGATGCCGACGCTGCGGCAGTGGTCGAAGACGGTGAAGAGCTCCTCGGCGCCGAGGTTGTACTTGGCCAGCAGGTCCAGCGTGTACTGCGGCCCGAGGTCCTCCCCGGCGCTGGAGTCGCTGCGGTACAGCGCGCCCATGTCGCGGAGCTGGAACTTCACGACGTCGGCGCCGGCCTCGGCGCTGAGGTCGACCAGCCGCTTGGCGAAGTCCACGGAGCCCTGGTGGTTGATGCCGATCTCGCTGATGAGGACGGCCGGGGCGTCGGGGCCCACGGTGTGGCGCCCGATGTTCAGCTCGTTGGAGCGGTTGACCGCGATGGCCACCAGGTGGCGCTGCTCGTCGACCAGCGGGACGTGGTCGACGCCGGACCCGAACAGCCGGCGGATCTCCGCAGGCGTCGACGTCGCCGCCACGGCGCGGACGTCGCGGTTGGCGACGTCGAGACAGGAGACACTCAGGTCGACGGCGGGGTGCTCGCTCACCCAGCGGCGGAAGTCGCCGTCGGACAGCGCGCCCTGCAGGTGCCCGTGCTCGGAGACCACGAACACCACGCGCGACCTGTTCGCCGTGATCTTCTCCAGGCCCCGCAGGACCGGGTCCTCGGCGTACACGACGTACGGCGTCAAGTGCCTCTCGACGTACACGCGATGAGTCTAATGGGACAAATGGGACAAGGGCGGCGACTTCTGCAAACCGGCGGGTGCGGACAAAAGGGCGCGGCGATGCGCGATCCCGGTGGTTTCGCGCCCGGTTCGCGCGGGTTCGTCCCCCGGTTTCACCCGCCGGCCGGTGAATCCGGGCAACCCCCACCCCTACCGGACGCGCACCCGCCCCACCCGGTACGCCCCGTCGGAGGTCCGCCCGGCGGTGGCGAGCGCCATCGGGGCCAGGTAGCCGCGGGGGTCGACGACGGCCAGGCGCAGCTGGTAGGTCCCGCGCGGGACACCGACGACGGCGCGGCTGCGGAAGGTCCGAACGCCGGCCAGCAGCCGGCGCAGGTCGCCGCGCAGCGGCACGGTGGCCACCGTGCGCCCGGCGCGCACGAGGCGCAGCTGCAGCCGCCAGTCGTCGTAGGTGGGCGCGGAGCCGGTGTTGACGAAGCCGGTCCGCACCACGAACGATCGGCCCGGGCGCACCGTGCGCGGCAGGGTCAGGCTGCGCAGTCCGTAGCGGTAGCCGGCGGTGCGGACCGCGTTCAGCCACCCGGCCCGCTGGGCGGCCGACATGGCCGCGTAGGCCACCGGGAAGTTGCCGCTGGAGACCGTGGACACGTGGTAGCGACGCACCTGGCGGGCGCCGAGCACCGTGCTCGATCCGCCCGCGTGGCACCACTCCGAGAGCACCGGAGCCGTGCGCCAGCGTCGCTGGAGCGCCCGGGAGGTGGCGACCAGCGAGTACATGTTCGGGGCGCCCAGGCAGTCGGCCCGCAGGCCGATGCGGGGACTCAGCGACATCGCGATGGCCGTGCCGGTGGCGTCGCTGGCGTTGATGACGACGTGGTCGCGCGGGAAGTTGTCCACGACGGCGGAGATGATCGCCCGCATCGTGGCCGGCGTCGCGGCCGTGCCCTCGCCGTCGGTGTGCCACTCGCCGTACTTGCCGTAGCCGCCGACGTCGATCACGCCCAGCCGCGGGTCGTCGCCGTACCTCGCACCGAGGTGGGCCATCAGGCCCTGCCAGGCGCTGATGAAGGTCGGGCTGTTCCAGTCCGGGATGCCGTCGCCCTGCGTCGGCAGCCACGACGGCACGGTCGAGTCCTGCATCCAGCAGCCGGGGCACCAGGCCATCACCCGGAAGCCGAAGCGGCCCCCCTTCGCGGCCGCGTCGGCGAGGCCCTGCTCGAAGCGGGAGTCGTCGAACGTGCCGAGCGTCGGCTCGACCTGGGCCCAGCGCACGGCGTCGCGGTAGTAGGTGTCGGGTACGGCGACGCCGGTGGGCTGCGCGCTGTTGCCCTGCCACTCGTACTCCCCGCGCAGCGTGTTGGCCACGATCGCACCGGCCGCGAGCGGGCGCGGGTGGAACGTCACTGCCCGACCCCGGGCGGCGTCGGCGGGCGCGGTCGCCAGTCCAGCGACCAGCCCCAGGCCCAGGGCGGCCAGGCACACGCTCGCCAGGCGACGGTGAGGGCGATTCATGCCTCAACGGTATGAGCGAAATGTAGACTTGGTGGGGTTTCGGTGAGAGCCGGGCCCGAGGGCGGACGCTCGCACCAAGGACGGATCCGATGTCGAACCAGAACCAGGACCTCTACCGCGACGACGACGCGGTCCAGATCTACGTCGGCATGAGTCTCGTCGGCCGGCCCGAGGCGCGGGCGCTGGCCGACCTGGAGCCGACGGTGCGCGAGGGCCGCGTGCTCGACATCGGCATCGGTGTCGGCCGCACGGTCCCGGTGCTCTCGGAGCCGGCCGCGAGTTACGTCGGCATCGACTACTCCGAGCGCATGGTGGAGGTGGCCCGCTCGCAGTACCCGGGCGCCGACCTCTCCTGGGGCGACGCCCGCGACCTCTCCCGGTTCGCCGACGACAGCTTCGACCTGGTCGTCTTCAGCTTCAACGGCATCGACAGCGTCCCGCCCGACGACCGGCTGCTGGTGCTCGCGGAGGTGCGGCGCGTGCTCGATCCGGGCGGGGTGTTCCTGTTCTCCTCCCACAACCGCGAGTACGAGCGGTTCAACCTGCTGCCGTGGCAACGGACACGCCGGTTCGGACGTCGCACCCTGGTCGCGTCGGCGCACGCCCTGCGCCACCTGCCTCGCCACCTGCGTCTGCGCCGCGGCGAGGTGCACACCGAGGAGTACGCGATCATCAACGACGAGGCGCACGACTTCGCGCTGATGCACTACTACATCTCCCCGGAGCGGCAGCGCGCGCAGCTGGGCGCCGCCGGCTTCGGCACGGCGCGGCTCTACGACGCCTTCGGCGAGGAGGTGCTCTCCGGGAGTGCACCGACGTCGAACTGGATCTACTACGCCGCTCGCGCCTGAGCCGCCGCTCACATCCGCCGCAGCCGCTCCTCGGCCAGGGCGAGGTCGAGCTCGGTGTCGACGTCGATGCCCTCCACCTCGGCCATGACGAACAGCGCGATGCGCCCGGCCAGCCGGTTGTGGTGCTCGCGGTAGACCTCGGTCCGGGTCAGGTAGAGCGAGCCGGTCTCACGGTAGAGCAGGTCGTCGGGCGACAGGTCCTGCCGCCGGAGCCGGTGGGCGACGTCGTAGGCCGCCGTCGGCGGCCGGCCGGCGCGCCACATGAACGGGGCGTGCGGCACGACGCCCACCATCGAGTCGACGTCGGCGGCGGTGAACTCCGCGACCGATCGCGACAGCGTGCCCGGCAGCCGCACCGGCGAGGTGGCCTGCAGCAGCATCACGACGTCGGGCTCGCGGCCCGCGGTGGTCATCTCCTCGATGGCGTGGAGCACCACCGGCTCGGTGGCGGTGGTGTCCTCGGCCAGCTCGGCCGGCCGGACGAACGGCACCTCGGCCCCGGCCGCGCGGGCGACCTCGGCGATCTCGGCGTCGTCGGTGGAGACCACGACGTCGACCGTCGGTCCGGCGTCGTCGGCCAGCTCCCGGGCCAGCTCGCGGGCGTGCTCCACCGTCCAGGCCAGCAGCGGCTTGCCGGCCACGTCGCGGACGTTCTTGCGCGGGATCCCCTTTGAGCCGCCGCGGGCGGGGACGAGCACCAGCAGCCTCACAGCAGCCCCTCGATCGCTCGGGCCACCAGCTGTGCCGGTGCGGTGGCGGGCAGCGGCGGCGCCGGCGTCGGGTCCTCGCCCCAGCGCCGCATGCCGTAGCGCGCCCAGAACTCCGCCAGCCACGGCGGCGGGTCGGGGAGCTCCACCCACGCGGGCAGGCCGCGGGCGGCCGCCTCCAGCACGCCGGTGGAGAACACGCTCACCACCGGGGTGCCGAGCTCGGCCAGCGGCGGTCCGTCGCGCTCGACGACGATGCCGGCCGCCTCCCAGCGCGCGTGCTGGCGTCGGCTGGCCCGGTCGCGCTCGGAGGGGTGCGGCCGGTAGCTTGCGCCGGTCTCGCGGCAGAAGGCCTCGGCCGCCGCGGCCAGCACCGGGCGCGGCAGCTCCGCGCCGTGCAGCTGCCCCAGGTACGTCGGCGGTCCGGCCGGCGTACGCGGCACGTCGTCGTCGCCGCCGGCCGCCGCGGTGGCCTCCCACAGCAGCTGCGCGCCGACCACTGCCGAGCGCACGTCGTCGCGACCGGCGCACCAGAACTCGACGTCGGCCTCGCTCCAGGCCAGCAGCCGGGCCGAGGGGGGCAGCGGCGGGGCGTGCGGGGTCAGCAGCCCGTGCTGCACCACCACGAAAGGCACGTCGCGGCTTGTGGCCAGCGCGAAGCCGGCGCCGCCCAGCGGTAGGTAGTGCCCGGCCGAGACCACGAGACGTACGGAGTCCAGCGACCGGTCGAGCGTGTCGGCCGACCACGGCGCGGAGCGCCATCCGGCCGAGGTCGGCGCGAGCCCGGGTGGTGCCAGGACGGCCACGCGCTCGCGGGGCAGGTGGGCCACCGGAGCAAGCAGTGCCGCCCGGTTGCTGGGCGAGCCGCTGTCGAGGGCGACGAGCACGTCGGGTGCCTCGCCGCCGCGGGTGAGCACTCCGCGCGCCGGGCGCGGGCGTACGCGCGTGAGCACCGACCGTGCGGGGTGGCGGGAGTCCTGCCAGCGCTGCCAGGCGCGCAGGTCCTGCGGATGGGTCAGCCCCACGTGGACCACAGCTCCTCCAGCACGCCCACGCGGTGGGCGAAGGTGTGCTCGGCCAGCGTGCGCTCGCGACCTCGCGCCCGCACCGTCTCGGCCCATCCCGGCTCGTGCCGGGCCCGGCGGACCAGGTCGACCAGCTCCTCGACGCCGGTGAAGGTGAGCAGCTCGACGCCGGGCTCGTAGAGCTCGCCGACGTCGTCGCGGTCGAGCAGCTGCAGGCCGCCGACGCCGCTGGCCTCGAAGGTGCGCATCGTGAAGCCGTCCTGGTCGCCGTGGAGGTTGAGCGCGCCGCCGGCCCCGGCCATCAGCCGGTAGCCCTCGGCCCGCGAGACGTCGCGCCCCGACGGTACGCCCGGACGGGCGCCGCCCCAGGTACGCGCGCGGTCGAGCAGGTGCCGCGACCAGTCGCGCCCGAAGGCGCGCACCGGCACCCCGGCGGCCTGCAGCCCCACCAGCACCTCCTCGCGCGAGAGGTAGCGCGCGCCGATGAACACCACGTCGTCGGTGCGGGCCACCTGGTGCAGGTCGGCGACCGCCGGATCGAAGGCCAGCGGCAGGTAGCGCAGCCCCAGCGCCGCCGCGTCGAGCGGCGAGTACGTCGCCACCGGACCGACGGCGCGCAGCGTCTCCGGGCTCCAGCCGGTGCGCCGGACCTCGTCGTAGAGCCAGAGCACGCGGGGCACGCGGGCCGCGTCGAGCTCCTCGTAGAACGCCGGCCCCAGCCCGTCGCCGCGTACGACCACCACGGCTTCGGGCCGGCTCTCGCGCAGCAAGGCGACGGCGCGCCGGGTCAGCGTCCCCTCGGCGCCGGTGGCGGGGCGGCCGGCCAGTCGGGCGGGCAGCTCCCGGCCGAGCTTGTGCGCCACCAGCGCGCCGGCCGACCGCTGGTCGTAGGGGTGGGCGCGCACCTGGTGCCCGGCCGCGGAGAGGGCCGCCGCGATCGAGCGCCAGTAGCCGTGGAAGCGCGGCGAGACCAGCAGCACCCTCACGAGGTGAGGCCCCGGTCGGCGAGCTCCTCCAGGGCGTCGTCCCAGGCCGAGGCCCGCGCGCCCGGCTGGTCCCAGGAGCGGCGGACGAAGTCGGCGACGGCGTCGGCGGTGGTCCACGCGGGCAGCGGCGCACCGCTCTCGCGCAGCCGGGCCAGGTCGGCGCACGCGTGCTCGATGTCGCCGGCCCGGTGCACGTCGAGGTGCACCACCTCCACGGCCGCGTCGACGCCGTCGGGCCGGCCGGCGATCGCCTGGTGGGCCAGCTGCAGCAGGCTGGTGCGCACACCGGTGCCGGCGTTGAGCACCCGCGGCGCCCCGGTGTCGCCGGGGTGGTCGACGAGCCAGGTCAGCAACACCGCGACGTCGGCCACGTGCACGAAGTCCCGGGTCTGCGAGCCGTCGCCGTAGACGGTCACGGGCCGGCCCTCGCGGAGCATGGCCAAGAACGCCGCGAGCACGCCGGTGTAGGGGTTGTGCAGCGCCTGCCCCGGGCCGACGACGTTCTGCGGCCGCACGATCGTCACCGGCACGCGGCCCGCCGCCGGCAGCAGCGCGGCCTCGCCCTGCGACTTGGTCTCCCCGTACACCGAGACCGGGTGGTGCGGGTCGTCCTCGCGGGAGGCCACGGGCGCTCCGTCCTCGTAGCGTCCTTCGCCGTAGACCGCCCGCGAGCTCAGCGCGACCAGCGGCACCTGCCATCGCGCGGCGTGCTCACCGGCCAGCGTGGTGCCGCCGACGTTCACCGAGCGGTAGCGCTCCTGCTCGTACATCGACTGCGCGGTGCCGGTCTCGGCGGCCAGGTGCACCACCGCATCGGGACGGGCCAGCGCGGCCCACGCGCCGGGGTCCGCGACGTCGCCGCGCACCACCTCGCCGGGGAACGTGCGCACCGCGGCCTCGGCGTCGGCGTGCACCTGCGGCACCAGCAGGTCCAGGGCCGTGACGTCGTGGCCGCCGGCCGTGAGCGCGCGGGCGAGGTGCTGGCCGATGAAGCCGGCCCCGCCGGTGAGCAGCACCCTCACGACGTCGACCCCAGCGGCCGGGCCGGCACGCCGCCGACGACCTGGCCCGGCGCCACGTCGCGGGTGACCACCGCATGGGCCCCGACGGTGGCGCCGTCGCCGATGGTCACCCCGCCGAGCACCACGGCGCGCTGGCCGAGGAAGACGTCGTCGCCGATGACCACCGGGCCGGATCCGTGCACCCGGTGGCGGTCGACGCGGTCGTGGTCGGCGGAGGCGACGAAGACACCGTCGGCCAGGACGCACCCGCTGCCGATGCTCACGGGGTCGATGGCGTGCAGGTGCACGCCGTTGCCCAGGTACGTGTGGTCGCCGATGGACAAGGTGCCGCCCGCCTCGCACTGCAGCCAGACGTCCTCGTAGATCGCGCAGTCGCGACCGATCGAGACGCCGGCCAGACCGCGCAGGGCGTGCGGTCGCACGATCACGGTGCCAGGGCCCAGGGCGGCGAACCGGTGGCGGGTGGCGGCGGTCCGCGCCCGTCCCAGGTGCCAGCGCAGCCCGGCGCGCAGCGTCATCGCCCAGCCCCCCAGATCAGCGCGAGCTCCTCGCGGGCGACGCCGAGCGGGTGCAGGTCGCGACCGGCCAGCCGGCGGCAGGCGTTGACGGCCAGGTTGGCGCCGGTGGCCGCGGTGAGCGCGGCCTGCAGCCGGCGCCGCCCGCCCCACTTCTCGGCGTACCGCAGCCGGGAATCGACCAGCCAGCCGCGCCGGCGGGTGCTGTGGGACGACCCGCCGCCCACGTGCACCAGCGTCGGCTCGGCCAGCGCCACGGCGCGGACGCCCTGCTCGCGCAGCCGGCGCTGAAGGTCCACCTCCTCGGCGTTCATGTGGAAACGCTCGTCGAAGCCGCCGGCGGCGGCGAACGCTTCGGTCGGCAGCAGCATCGCGGCGCCGACCACCCAGTCGACGACCTGCGTACGGCCGCGGGCGCCGACGTCGTGGCCGACCGCCCGGTGCCACCAGCCGCGGTCGCGGTAGCGGGCCAGGGGCGTGAGCCACTCCACCGCCTGCTGAGTGGTGCTGGGGAAGCGACGGCCGGTCCAGGCCTCGACCCCGTCGCGGTCGACCACCCTCGGGCTCACGACGGCAGGCTGCCACGAGGCGGCCGCCCGCAGCAGGTCGGACACGAGGGTCGGCCCGACCTCGACGTCGCTGTTGAGCACCAGCAGCCACGGCTGGCGGGCCCGGGCGGCGCCGCTGTTGACCGCACTGCCGAACCCGCCGTTGACCCGGCGACGGACGACCTCGACGCCGGTGTCTCCCGGCTGCCCGGGAACGGGCTCGGGAAACGGCTCGGGAAACGGTTGGGGGGAGGCGTCGTCGACGACCACCAGCTGCAGGTCCACCCCGCGCTGGTCGCGCAGGGCGTCGAGCAGTCGCAGCGTGGGCGCCGGGTCGCCGTAGTGGGGGACGACCACGCTCACGCCCGCCGTGGGTGAGGGCTGCGCGCTCATCGCTCCGAGAAGGAGGTCGGCTCGCGCTCGGCGCGCGGGTCCAGCGAGCCCAGCTCGACCAGGTGGGCGAACTCCGCGTTCTGGGCCGCCACCTCCTCGAAGCTGCCGCGGCTGACCACGCGTCCGGCGTTCATGAACAGCAGCGCGTCGCAGTGGCGCACGGTCGAGAGCCGGTGGGCCACGATCACCATCGTCATCGTCCCGCGCAGCGACTCGATGGTCTCGGTCAGCCGGCGCTCGGTCTCGTTGTCCAGTGCGCTGGTGGCCTCGTCGAGCACCAGGACCTCGGGGTCGCGGTAGAGGGCGCGAGCGATGCCGATGCGCTGCCGCTGGCCGCCGGACAGGCGTACGCCCCGTTCGCCCACGGTGGTGTCGAGGCCCTCCGGCAGCGAGGCGATGAGGTCGGTGAGCTGGGCCCGGGCGAGCACCCGCTCCAGCCTGTCGAGGTCCTCCTCCTCGTCGAAGCAGATGTTCTGGCGCAGCGAGTCGTCGAGGAGGTAGACGTCTTGCGGGACGACGGCCAGCCGGGCCTGCCACTGCGGCAGGTTGTCGAAGACGTCGACCCCGCCCGCCCGCACCTGTCCGCCCGCCGGCCGGTGCAGCCCGAGCAGCACGTCGACCAACGTGCTCTTGCCGGCGCCGCTGGAGCCGACCAGGGCCACCGAGGACCCCTGGGCGATGTGGGCGTCGACGCCGCGCAGCACCAGGTCGTCGGGGGAGTCGGCGTAGGCGAAGGTGAGGCCCTCGACGTCGATGTCGCCGCGCGGCACGTCGCGGGTGCGCACCTGCTGCTCGGCCAGCTGCCGCGCGGCCTCCTGCTCCTGCCACTCCGCGATCAGGTGCATCATCGGTTCGCGGGCGTAGCGGACTCCGCCGACGCTGGAGATCAGTCTTACCGTGCTGGGCAGGATCCGGCTGCCGGCCGCGACGAACAGCCCGAGCACCGAGAGTCCGTGGGCGGTGCCGCCGGTCGAGGTCGCCACGAAGGCCATGAGCGCGATGCCGAGCACGAAGATCACCTCGAAGAGGTACTTGGGCACCTCCGAGAGCAGCATCGACATCGCCCGGGCCCGCGCCGAGTCGCGCCGGGCGTCGTTGTAGCGCTCGACGAAGAGCGCCTCGGCGTGACGCAGCTTGACCTCCTTCACCGCGCCCATCGCCTGCAGCGACGTACGCGCGGTGATCTTGCTCGAGGCGACCATCCGGTCGCTGGCCAGCGCGCTGCGCCGCCGGACGAAGCGCAGCATCACCGACCCGGCCGCGCCGAAGTAGATGAGCGCGAGCAGCGTCGGCAGCGGCGCCACCACCAGCAGCGACCCGAAGACCAGCACGATCGTGAAGAGCTCGCTGAGCATCGCCAGCCAAGAGGTGATCCCGTTGGCGAAGGTGATCTGCACCGCGCTCTCCACGGTCCAGATCAGGTCGGAGGTGTTGCGGGTCAGGTGCCAGGCGTACGGGCCGCGCAGGTAACCCTCGAGCAGCCGGGTCGACGTCGCCGCCTCCTGGGTGGCCATGAAGCGCAGCTGCCAGGTGCGCACCAGCACCGTCACCAGGCCCTTGAGCGCGAAGGCCGTGACCACGACGCCGGCCAGGGTGATGAGCAGGACCCGCGAGGAAGGGAAGCCCAGCAGCCGGTTGACGAAGCCCAGGCTGCCCGCGTACGGGTTGGTGCGGGTGACCAGCTGCATCATCGGCAGCATCGCCAGCACCCCGAGGGTGTCGAGCACCGAGAGCAGTACCGAGCCGGCGATGGAGAGGGCGAGCCGCTTGCGGGTGCCCGAGGAGAGCAGCTCGGCGATGCCATCGGGAAGGCCGACCACGGAAAGTCACCTCTCGCTCGTGGGCAGAACGGCTGCGCGGGAGGACCGCACTCCACCATTCTGGGACTCATGGTGCTGATGTGACGACTGTTTCGTACTATTGCCTTCTATTCTGGCATTCCGGACGCTCGGCTGACCGAGCCGACCGGACGGTTCTCGGGGCGCGCGGTGGGAGGAGCCCGGCGAGATGATCCGCCTCATGGCGCCCGACCTGCCCGCGCTCTCCGGCGGCCTGAAGGTCATGTACGACCTCGTGGCCGGACTGGAGTCCGCGGGCCTGCCCGCGCGGGTCTGGCACGGCCGTGCCGGCTTCGAGGTCGCGGGGCTGGCCGGGACGGCGCCGGTCGAGGCGGCCCCGCGGGTGCGCCTGGAGCCCGGCGACCTGCTGGTGATGCCCGAGGTCGGCGGGGCGAAGTGGAGCGGGCTCAACCCCGAGGTGCCGACCGTCATGCTGGTGCAGGGCATCGACTTCCTGGCCGGCGGCGCCGCCTTCGACCGGGCGCTGCCCGGCACCTACCCGGGCTGGCCCCAGGCGGTGGCCGCGGTGGCGGTCTCCGACGTCATCGAGGAGTACCTGCGCGCGCTGAGCCCGGAGCTGGTCGTGCACCGGGTGCCGGTGGTGGTCGACGCCGAGCGGTTCGCGCCGCAGGCCAAGGAGCGGCTGGTCTCCTTCATGCCGCGACGCCGGCCGGAGGACCTGATGGCCGCGCTGCAGCTGCTGCACCGCCGCGGCCGGTTCGCGCCCGGTTCGCGCGAGCCGTGGCGGCTGCAGCCGATCGAGGCCATGACCCCGGCCCAGGTGGCCGACGTGCTCGGCCGCAGCGCGGTGTTCCTGGCCGGCGGCGAGCGCGAGGGCTTCGGGCTGCCGGCCGCCGAGGCGATGGCCGCCGGCGCGCACGTCGTCGGCTGGACCGGGCACGGCGGACGCGAGTTCCTGCTGCCCGAGCTGGCCACCACCGTCGACGACTCCGACGTCGTGGCGATGGCCGACGGCGTCGAGGCGGCGATGGACCTCTTCGAGCACGACCGCGCCGCCTTCGACGCCCGAGCCCGGGCCGGTCGCGACCTCGTCACCAGCCGCTACAGCAGGTCGGCCCAGCAGCAGGCCCTGGCCGAGGCCTTCGGTGAGCTGCTCGCGCCGGGGTCGCCGGCGCTCGTCCGCGAGCCGGTCGTGGTCACCCACACCGGTGTGCACGCGCCGCCGACGTCGCGCCTGGGCCGGGCCTACGTCGCCGCCCGCACGGTCGGCGGCCGGGTCAAGCGGGTGCTGCGGCGGCGGTAGCACCGGGGCGGCGGAGGAAGGCCGGCGGCGCGAAGAGCCACCGCGGTCCCACCCGGTCGGTGATCGCCACCAGCAGCAGCGAGCCGCCCAGACCGACCAGCAGGCCCGCGCCGATCAGCACCGGCAGCGAGTCCACCCCGAGGTGGGTCAGCGCGATGCGGCAGCCCGAGGCGAAGGCGATGTGGGCCAAGAACACCTCCAGCGAGCGGCGCCCCAGCCCGGCCAGCGCCTCTCGCAGCGGCGACGCCGCCACCAGCCGGGCCACCCCGCACGAGAGGGCCAGCCCCAGGACGACCGCCAGGACGCCCGCGCCGATGCCGTCCGGGGTGCGCGGCACCGTCGAGTCGCTCGGGTTGACCGGTGTGGTCACCACGAACAGCGCCACCAGGCCGGCCACGGCGACCAAGGCCGCCGGGGCCGCACGGCGGTCGTGCGCCACCGCCTGCAGCCGCGCGTGCCCGACCACCACGCCGAGCACGTACCAGACCGCCAGGCCCATGCCCTGGATGCCGCTCCAGTGACCGAAGTGGCCCCAGTCGAGCAGGCTCACCGCGGCTGCGACCGCCAGCAGCGCCCAGCGCCGACCGGGGGAGCGCCACGGCGCGACCAGCACCGTCACCACCGTCAGCACGGCCAGGGTGGGCAGGAACCACAGCTCGCCGAGCGGGTGCCACAGCCCGGCGAGGATGTCGCGCCACGAGATCGGGGTGTTGACCAGGCGGCCCGGCGCCAGCTGCACCGCTCCCTGGATCACCGTCCACACCACGAACAGCCAGGCCAGCAGCACCAGCCGTGAGCGCAGGTAGGCCGCGGTGCCGTCGCGGGTCGCCGCCCGCGCCACGAACGCCCCGGAGAGCAGCACGAACAGCGGCAGGTGGAGCACGTAGAGGGCGGCGTCGAGCTTCACGTACCAGGTGCGCGAGGGGTCGAGCTCCTCGCCCGCGGCCAGGCCGCGGGTCACGTGACCCAGCACGATCAGCACCATCGCCACCCCGCGACCGATGTCGAGCACCGGGTCGCGGCGGGCGGCTGCGTCGCTCACCGGTGCCGGCGCAGGCACGCGTCCCTCGGGTCTTCGAGGTCCATCAGCAGCGTGACCACCGAGTCCGGGCTCGGCGCCTCGTGGTCGGACCAGCGCAGCTCGATGCCCGCCGCGGCGAAGCGCTCGGCGGCGTCCTCGCCCAGGTACGACGCGCCGCCGGCGCCGGAGAGGTAGGCGTCGCCGCCGGCCGCGTGGACCTGCTCGACCAGCCGGTCCAGGCCGCGTCCGGCGGGCGGCTCGGTGACGACGAGCGGGGTGTCGATCCCGAGCAAGTCGCGGACCACCTCGATGAGGGACAGGTTGACCTCGTCGAGGTGCGTGCCCTCGCAGGCCGCTATCCGCTCGAGCAGGTCGGTGCCCCGCTCGCGCCAGTACCGGGCACCGGCGTAGCGACCGCGGATCGCGGCGACCAGCCGGTCCTGCCAGCCCGGCTGCACCTCGACCTCGGTGATCGGCACCAGGCTCGGCTTGCCCACCAGCTGGTGGGACACCCAGGTCTCGCGCATCGTCACGCGGCGCTGGTAGCCGTGCTTTTGGAACTGGTCGTGGCGGGCGACGACGAAGACGTCGCTGACCGCCATCTTGAACCAGAACCCCGAGTAGGGCAGGAGGTCGGGCTGGTGGATCGCGACGAGCGTCATCGGATCGGGTTCATCGGATCGGGTTCATCGGATCGGGGTCATCGGCGGACCTGCCGGACCAGCGCGTACTGCTCGGCGTAGCCGACCAGCCGCACGTGCCCGACCGAGGCGGCCAGCTCCTTGATGCTGTTCATCGGGTGCAGCCCCGTGGGCACCTCGCTCTCGTAGGCCCGGCAGGCCGCCGCCTTGAGGTCGGCCTGGGCCTCGGTGAGCTCCTCGAAGACGTTCCACCGCAGGTCGGAGGGGTAGAGGTTGAGGTCGTAGACGGCGATGTCGTAGACGAACAGGCTGGTCGGCACCCAGTGGTCGGTGCTCATCGAGACCCGCGCCGAGCGCATTCCCGCCTCGTAGGCGGCGATGTGGTCCTGGTGCAGCGAGGGGAACGGCAGGTAGACCTCGTCGGGCCGCAGCCGCGCCATGAGCTCGTCCAGCGAGCGCACCAGCCCCGGCATGTCCTCGGCGACGCGGCCGTCGGGGAAGCCCAGCGAGACGCTCTCGCCCATCCCCAGGAGCTCCAGGGCCGTGGCGTGCTCGCGGCGACGGGTCTCGTCGCCCTCGGCCACGACGGCCACGACGCACTCCTCGGGGTACTTGGCCAGCAGGCCGCCGCAGCCCAACGACTCGTCGTCCATGTGAGGCGCGATCACCAGCCGTCTCATGGGCGGAAGTTTTCCACGGCCGCGCTCAGGTCAGCCCCAAGGCGCGCGTCCGGTCGACCACGACCTGCCACATGTGGTCGCACGTGAAGTCCGCCAGCACGCTGTCGCGGGCCGCCGCGCCCAGCCGCTCCCGAGCGTCCGCGTCCTCCCGCAGCTCCAGCAGCGTCGCGCGCCAGCCGGCGGCGTCGCCGACGTCGAGCAGTCGCGCGGTGGCCTCGGAGAAGTAGTCGCGCATCGCCCGCGTCCCGGTCACGACCACGCAGCCGCCGGTGCTCGCCGCCTCCAGCGCCACGCTCTGACCGGTGGGGTAGGACAGGTCGTGGGTCGGCACGGCGACCACCTGCGCCCGGCGCAGCAGCTCGCGGTAGCGCGGCAGCGGCACCGGGCCCAGGACAGTGACGTTCTCGGGCACCTGCAGGCCCACGAGGTTCTCCGGGCGGCACACCAGCTGCAGCCGCAGGTCGGTGCCGCGGACGGCATCGAGCAGGGTGGCGTAGTCGCGGCCGCGGTCCTGGCCGACGGCGAGCACCTCGATGTCGCGCGCGTGCTCACCGGGGGTGTAGTAGCGGTCAGCCACCCCGAACGGCACGGCGAGCAGCCGCTCCTCGGAGATGCCGAGCTCGACCAGCGTGGCGGTCTCGTGTCGCGACATGTGGGTGAGCAGGTCGACGCTGGCGAAGCGCCGTGCCAGCCGGCGCCGGGTGGCGGTGTCGGCGCGGCGGACGTCGTCGGCGAGCCAGCACGAAAACACCACCAGCGGCCGGTTGCCGTACGGCGGCACGTGCAGCCGCTCCAGGCGGCCGGCCAGGCCGGCCTGGGTCTCCAGCAGCGCGAGCACCAGGTCGCTGCGGAAGGCGCGCGGCACGCCCAGCACCTGGCGGGCCAGTGGTCCGCCGTAGCGGTGCTCGGCGGCCTGCCGCAGCTTGGTCGCCACTGGCCCCTCCGGCAGCCGCACGCCGGCGGTCTCCCAGCCCAGGTCGCGCACCGCCTCGGCGCCGTAGGGCAGCGCCGAGGGCACCTCGCCGCGCGCGAACCGCGCCTCGTACCCCGCCAGATCGTGCTCGGAGAGGATCAGGGCACGGGTCACGCGGTGATCGTAGGCACCGCGGTGCACCTAGCCGATGTCGCGTGCGCGGACCGAGTCGCGGAGGCGGATTCCGATGAGCGCGCCGGCGAAGCCGCCGGTGGTGTTGGTGATGACGTCCTCCAGGCTGGCCACACGGTGCAGCACCGGGATCACCTGCACCAGCTCGATCCCGGCCGAGACCCACACCGCGAGCAGCGTGGCCGCCCACCACGGCCAGCGGACCAGCAGCACCACCAGCACGCCGAGCGGCACGAAGAGCACGACGTTGAGCCCGGCGCCGAACCAGTCCGGGGTCACCGCGGGGTTGCCGTGCAGGCGGTAGACCCACAGCACGTAGAGCCGCACCGTCAGCTCGTTGAGCGCGCCGCCGATGGGGGAGAAGACCAGCAGCGCCAGCCCGACGGCGTACAGAGCCGCGATCGCCCAGGCGACCCGACGCAGGAGTGGGTCAGCCGCGGCGCGCACGGGCGGCCGTCCTGGCCCTTTCACCGGCGTCGAGGGTGACCTTGCGGATCCGCACGGAGTCGGGGGTGACCTCCACGCACTCGTCCTCGCGGCAGAACTCCAGGCTCTGCTCGAGGCTGAGGTGCCGCGGCGGGATCAGCTTCTCGAAGTTGTCGGAGGTGGAGGAGCGGACGTTGGTCTGCTTCTTCTCCTTGGTGATGTTGACGTCCATGTCGTCGGCGCGGGAGTTCTCGCCGACGATCATGCCCTCGTAGACCTCGGTGGTCGGCTCGACGAAGAGGACGCCGCGCTCTTGCAGGTTGGTCATCGCGTACGCCGTGGCCGCGCCGGAGCGGTCCGCCACGAGCGAGCCCTGCGACCGCGAGGAGATCTCACCGGCCCACGGCTCGTAGCCCTCGAAGACCTGGTGGGCGATGCCCGTCCCGCGGGTCTCGGTGAGGAACTCCGTGCGGAAGCCGATGAGGCCGCGGGCGGGCACCAGGAACTCCATCCGCACCCAGCCGGTGCCGTGGTTGACCATCTGCTCCATGCGGCCCTTGCGCACCGCGAGCAGCTGGGTGATGGCGCCCAGGTACTCCTCGGGGGCGTCGATGGTGAGCCGCTCGAACGGCTCGTGCACCTTGCCGCCGACCTCGCGGGTGACCACCTGCGGCTTGCCGACGGTCAGCTCGAAGCCCTCGCGGCGCATCTGCTCGACCAGGATGGCCAGCGCCAGCTCGCCGCGGCCCTGGACCTCCCAGGCGTCGGGGCGCTCGGTGGGCAGCACGCGCAGCGAGACGTTGCCGACGAGCTCGGAGTCGAGCCGGTCCTTGACCAGTCGCGCGGTGACCTTGGTGCCCTTGGTGGGTCCGCGTCCGGCCAGCGGCGAGGTGTTGGTGCCGATGGTCATCGAGATCGCCGGCTCGTCGACCTGGATCAGCGGCAGTGCCACCGGGTTCTCGGCGTCGGCCAGCGTCTCGCCGATCATGATGTCGGGGATGCCGGCGATGGCCACGATGTCACCGGGGCCGGCCTCCTCGCCGGGCTTGCGCTCCAGCGCCTCGGTGACCAGCAGCTCGGTGACCTTGACGTTGCGGGTGGTGCCGTCGGTGCGCATCCAGGCCACCGTCTGGCCCTTGCGCAGCGTGCCCTGGTGCACCCGGAGCAGGGCCAGGCGGCCCAGGAACGGGCTGGCGTCGAGGTTGGTGACGTGCGCCTGCAGCGGCGCACCCTCGTCGTACTCCGGTGCCGGGATGGTCTCCAAGATGGTGCGGAACAGCGGCTCGAGGTCGGGGGAGTCGGGCAGCCCGCCGTTGTCCGGCAGCTCCAGCGACGCCTTGCCGGCCTTGGCGCTGGCGTAGACGACCGGGAAGTCCAGCGCGTCCTGGCTGTGGGACTCGTCGAGCAGGTCGAGGAACAGCTCGTAGGTCTCGTCGACGACCTCGGCGATGCGGGCGTCGGAGCGGTCGACCTTGTTGACCACCAGCACGACCGGCAGGTCGGCGTTGAGCGCCTTGCGCAGCACGAACCGGGTCTGCGGCAGCGGTCCCTCGGAGGCGTCGACCAGCAGCACGATGCCGTCGACCATCGACAGCCCGCGCTCGACCTCGCCGCCGAAGTCGGCGTGACCGGGGGTGTCGATGATGTTGATCGTCATCCCGCCCGCCGGTGCGCTGGCGCCGGTGTAGTGGATGGCGGTGTTCTTCGCGAGGATGGTGATGCCCTTCTCGCGCTCGAGGTCACCGGAGTCCATCGCCCGCTCGTCGACGTGCTGATGCTCGCCGAACGCACCGCCCTGCCAGAGCATGGCGTCGACCAGGGTCGTCTTGCCGTGGTCGACGTGCGCGACGATGGCGACGTTACGGAGGTCAGTGCGCTGGGCCACGAGACGGGAAGTCTACGGTCTACCGGGTGGCCGGATTCACCGTACTGGTGGTGTGTGAGGGCAATCTCTGTCGTTCGCCCTTCGCCGAGCGCCTCCTGAGCCACCGGCTGGTCGTGCTGGGCGCCGCCGAGCGCTTCGCCGTGACCTCCGCCGGCACCCGGGCCCCCGATGCGGTGGCGATGGACGCCCGCTCCGCCGCCGCCCTCCTCGAGCGGGGAGCATCGGGCGCCGGCTTCGCCTCTCGCCGGCTGGCCGCCGCGACGGTCGAGGGAGCCGATCTGGTCCTCGCCGCCAGCCGTAACCTGCGCGCCCAGGTGCTCCAGGAGTCCCCCGGGGCCCTCCACCGGACCTTCACCGTGCTCGAGCTCGCGGCCCTGGCCCCCCAGGCTCCGCCGGGCACCCCCGCCGACCTCGTCGCCTGGTGCGCCCTGCACCGCTCCACCCTGAACGACACCCTCCGCCGCGGCGAGGACTACGACGTCGCCGACCCGGTCGGCGCCGACCAGGCGACCTACGACCAGGTGGTCGCGCAGCTGGACGGGGCGTGCGGGGTCATCGCTGGGGTGCTCGCCGCGACCGCCACAACTCCACACTTGCGAAGGTAGAGCGGCCGATCATCCGATTTGTCACGCCCACAACCCCGCAAGTGTTGAGTTTTGGCGGTCGCGGCAACCCCGACAACCCCCGCTCACCCGATCGCCCCCCGATGCACCTTGTGCTGCGCCGCCTGCGCCTTGGGCCGCACCACCAGCTCGTCGACGCTCACGTGGGCGGGCAGGGAGGCGACCCAGCGCACGCACTCGGCGACGTCGTCGGCCACCAGCGGCTGCTCGACGCCGGAGTACACCGCGTCGCGCTTGTCCTGGTCGCCGTCGAAGCGCACCAGCCCGAACTCCTCGGTGGCCACCATCCCCGGGGCGATCTCGCTGAACCTCACCGGCCGGTCGACCAGCTCCAGGCGCAGCGTCTCGGTCACCACCTGGGTGCCGTGCTTGGCGGAGGTGTAGCTCGCGCCGTTCTCGTAGGCGATCCGGCCGGCGGTCGAGCCCAGGTTCACCACCAGGCCGTTCCCGCTGGCCATGAGGGCCGGCAGCAGTGCCTTGGTCACGCGGACGAGGCCGAGCACGTTCACCTCGTAGGCCGTCCGCCACCGGTCGAGGTCGGCCTCGGCGACGGGGTCGGCGTCGAAGGCGCCGCCGGCGTTGTTGACCAGCAGGTCGAGCCGCTCGCCGACCTGCTCGGCCAGCGAGGCGACCGAGGCGTCGTCGGTGACGTCGCAGACCACCGCGGTGCCGCCGATCTCGGCCGCCAGCTCGCGGACGCGGTCCTCGCGGCGCGCTGCGCACCAGACGTGGAACCCGTCGCCGGCCAGGGCGCGCGCCGTGGCGGCCCCGATCCCGCTGCTGGCCCCGGTGACGACGGCGGTGCGACTGCTCATAGGGGTCAACTGTAGGAATAGGCGAGGATCGAGCCGAGGTTCAGGTCGACAGGAGGTGGTGACATGCCGATCCGTCGCGTCGCGATGGTCAGCCTGCACACCTCCCCGCTCGACCAGCCCGGCACCGGCGACGCTGGCGGCATGAACGTCTACGTCGTCGAGCTGGCCAAGCGCTTGGCCGAGCGCGACGTCGCGGTCGACGTCTTCACCCGCGCCACCTCCTCGCGGCTGGATCCCGTGGTCCGGCTGACCGACGGCGTGCAGGTGCACCACGTCGTCGCGGGACCCTTCGAGGGCCTCTCCAAGGCCGAGCTCCCCGGCCAGCTGTGCGCGTTCGCCCGCGAGGTGCTGCGCAGCGAGGCGGCGCACGAGCGAGGTCACTACGACGTCGTGCACAGCCACTACTGGCTCTCCGGCCAGGTCGGTGCCCTCGCCCGCGACCGGTGGGCGGTCCCGCTGGTGCATTCGATGCACACGATGGCCAAGGTGAAGAACCAGCTGCTGGCCCGGGGCGACGCCCCCGAACCGGTCGCCCGCGTGATCGGTGAGGAGCAGGTGGTGGCCGCGGCCGACCTGCTGCTGGCCAACACCGCGGAGGAGGCCAAGCAGCTCATCGAGCTCTACGACGCCGACCCCGCTCGCGTGGACGTGATCCACCCCGGCGTCGACCTCGACACCTTCCGGCCGCGTCCACGCGCCGAGGCGCGAGGACGCCTCGGGATCGCCGAGTCCGCCGCGCTGCTGCTCTTCGTCGGTCGGCTGCAACCGCTCAAGGGGCCCGACGTGCTCGTCCGCGCGGCCGCCGAGCTGCTCCGCGCCGACCCGACCCTGCGCGAGCGCCTCGTCGTCGCCGTCGTGGGCGGCCCCTCGGGCTCGGGCCTGGAACGTCCCGAGGCGCTGGTCGACCTCGCCGACTCGCTCGGGCTGCGCGAGGTCGTCCGCTTCGTGCCGCCGGTCGATCGCGCGGACCTGGTCGACTGGTACGCCGCGGCCGACGTGGTCGTCGTGCCCTCCTACAACGAGTCCTTCGGCCTGGTGGCCGTTGAGGCGCAGGCGGTGGGCACCCCCGTCGTCGCCGCTGCCGTCGGCGGCCTGCCCACCGCCGTCGCCGACGGCCGCTCGGGCCTGGTCGTCGCCGGCCACGACCCGGCCGATTACGCCGCCGCCATCGGGCGCCTGCTGGCCGACCAGAAGCTGCGCGAACGACTCTCGGCCGGCGCGCTCGAGCAGGCCTCGCGTTTCGGGTGGGACGTCACCGCCGAGCGCACGCTCCAGGCCTACGTCGACGCCGCCGGCGCGATGCGCCACGACCTGGCGGAGCCCCGGTGAGCGCCGCGGAGACGATCCGCGAGGCGCTCGCCGCCGGCGAGGTCGAGTGGGACGAGCCGGCCGAGGGTGTCTTCGACGTCGTCCTGCCCGGTGAGCGGAAGCTGAAGACGCCGGTGCGGATGGAGCTCGGCCGCCACGCCCTGACCATGCACGCCTTCGTGTGCCGACGACCCGACGAGAATCACGCCGGCGTCTACCGCTGGCTCCTCGAGCGCAACATGAGGATGTTCGCGATGGCCTTCGCCGTCGACCCGCTCGGCGACATCTTTATCGAGGCCCGGCTGCCGCTCTCGGTGGTCTCGGTCGAGGAGGTCGACCGGCTGCTCGGCTCGCTGCTGGCCTACTCCGACGAGTCGTTCAACACCATCCTCGAGCTCGGCTTCTCCACCGCGATCCGCAAGGAGTGGCGCTGGCGGCGCGCCAACGGCGAGTCGACCGCCAACCTCGAGGCCTTCCGCGGCTGGCTGGAGCGCGAGGAGGGCTGAATGGCGCCCGAGCCGTCGGTGGGGTGTGCAGCCCTCAGATCCCGTGACCGCGGCGGTTCAGCGCGTTGACCACCCGTTGGCCGGGCAAGACCCGCGCGGCGACCAGCAGGGCCAGGTAGAGGCGCGGCTCGAGCGGGTTGCGCGACGCGGCGAGCAGGGCCTCGCGCACCGCCTGCCGGCGTTGCCCCAGCATCGCGTGCCCGAACGCCAGCTTGCCGTGGGTCAGGCCGAAGCCCTTCCGGTCGCGGGCGATGTCCGGGTGGTGCGCCAGCATCCACAGCCTGGCCTCGTTGCGCACCTGCCAGTCGTTGGCGAAGAAGGAGGTCGGCCCCCAGCGGACCCGTACGAGCGGCTCGTCGATGTGGAGGATGGGACGGCGGCGGGCCGCTCGCAGCAGGATGTCCCAGTCCTCGGCCATGCTCCGCGGCGTGTCCTCGTCGATGAGGCCGATCCCCTCGATGAGTGCGTCGCGCCGGAACACGAAGCCGGATGAGTGCAGCATCGACTTGCGCGAGCGCAGCAGCTCGGCGTAGGTCACCCGATCCTGGCCGGCGAGGCGCACGATCGAGCGCCCCTCGAAGTCGATCACGATGGACGTGCTGGTCATCTCGCAGTCGGGGGAGGTCTGCAGGAGGCTCACCTGCCGGGAGAGCTTGAGCGGCAGCCATTGGTCGTCGTCGTCGCAGAAGGCGACGATGTCTGCCCGTGCGCTGAGGATGCCGCTGTTGCGCGATCCGGCCAGCCCGGGTGTCCGGACGTTGTGGATGACCCGGACCGCGCGATCGTCGCCCTGGCGGGCCAGGGTGTGGTCGGGCTCAGACCGGTCGAAGACCACCACGATCTCGATGGTCCCCGCATAGTCCTGCCCGAGCACGGAGGCGATGGCCGCGCGTACGAGTTCGGGTCGGTTGTGGGTTGGGATGACCACGCAGACGCTCGGCCACGCCGTGGTGTCGTCCCTGTTGTCGTCCCTGGGGTGCTCGGCCAGCTGTGGACCGTGGTGAGTCGGCTGTGACACGACCATCTCCCCTCAGGACCTCAGCGAGAACGGAGCGGGTGCCTGGTTCAGGTCCACGCGTGCGGCCGTGGCGGCCAGCAGGTCGTCAGCGGTGACCAGGTCGGCCTCACGTGAGATGGCCAGCCCGCGACTGTCCAGCTCACGGGCGATGAGGGTTTGGTGGTCGTCCACGTGCTCCTGGTGGGCGGCCCGCCGAGGGAGCAGCACGGGGCGGCACCCCAGCTCGAGGGCCGTCAGGGCCGAGCCGATGCCGGCGTGGGCGATCACCAGGTCCGCCGAGCTGATGAGAGCACGCAGCTCGGCGTTGGCGAGGCTGACCCGGACGTCACCTGCCAGACCTCCGGGGTCCGTCGCGCCGACCTGCCACACCACCTCGGCGTCCGGGGCCAGGACCGCGGGAAGGATGTCGATGAGCCGGTCGACCGCGCGACGAAAAGAGTAGGCGCGCATCGTGCCGAGCGTGACCACGACGCGGCGCGGCGCTCTGGCCGCCACGGGTCGCGCCCGGAAGCTGTCGAACAGCGAGCCCCGGTAGGACCACCGGTCATCGGACCAGCGCGAGTACTGGGAGTACAGGTTGACCCCGGGGGTCCGCTGCATCACGCGGCCGGTGAGGCTGGGACCATCGGCACGCGCCGCGCTCTCGATGTAGTGACACGGGATGCCCAGCATGCGGGCGGTGGTGACGAAGGGGATAGCCACGCCGGCGCCAGTGGAGACGACCCGGTCGAAACGGCCCTGACGCAGGATGGAAAGGGCCTGCGGCTCCGTCCGCAAAATCTCACGCCACCCTCGAGGTGGGACATATGGAATGAAATGCACTTTCTGGTGAGCGAGGAGGGACTGCGACTGCGGGTCGTCGTGGGTCACCCACTCCACCTGGCCGCTGGCAGGCGCGAAGCGGCTGGTGAACCGGAAGAGCTGCTCCAGGTGACCGCCGGTCGCAGCGACCATCAACGTGCGCGGACCCGTCGTGATGGCCGGGCCCGTAGGCTTCGGCCGCGGAACCGAGACCTGGTCGACTCGACTGCTGCCGGCCCGCTGCCGAGGAATGCGAAGGTCGGACGTGCGTGTCGTGGTCATGGCTGCTAAACCCCCCGTTGAATCACTTGTGACAACCCCATGTTCACCCTCAGTAAATCAGGAGTTGTTGCGGTTGAATATCCGCCGGATGGGCGGACTTAACGGGTTAATCGGACTTTTCACCTAGACCGTCCGACATCTTTCCTTTATCGACTGAATGTCCAATTAGCACGTTTCCCATGATGTGCTTCGCGGCGGACCGTGACGCGAGCGCCGGGTCGGCTAGGGTCATCGACGTGCGGGAGCTGAACGGGCCGACGCGGGTGGCGGTCGGCGTGGTGTTCGCCCTGCGACGCCGCTGGTACACCGCTCGCTATCGCTCGCTCACCCTCGGTGAGGGTGTCATGATCTTGGGCCCGCTTCGGATCAAGCACGGCACGCGGGTCGAGCTGGGTGCACGGGTGAGAGTGCGGGGTCTGTCGGTCAAGGGTGGCGGCACCGTGACCGTGGGCTCCGACACGCTGCTCAACGGGTGCTGGTTGATCGCCCAGGAGCAGGTGACGATCGGCCGGGAGTGCTTGATCTCCGATTGCGGCATCACCGACACCGATTACCACAACCTGCGTCCTGAGGACCGCCACCGTCCCCCCCTGTCCGCGACTCGAGCGCCGGTGGAGATCGGCGACAACGTCTGGGTGGGCCTTCGCGCCCTACTCCTGAAGGGGTCGACGGTCGGCTCCGACAGCGTCGTGGCCGCCGGCGCCGTCGTGCGGGGTTCGGTGCCCCCGAGGGTCGTCGTCTCGGGCAACCCGGCCGATATCGTCAAGCGGTTCGGCTGACCCTCCCGCGTTGGCGCGAGGGCACCAACTCGTCGAGGTGTAGCTGGGTGCGAGCCGCATACAGGCCGGCAGCGTAGAGGGCAGCGCCGAGCACGAGACCAACAGCCAGCGCACCCCAGCCCGAGCCCGCCAGCCGCATCGCCGCCCAGGAGATGAGCCCGAAACAGCTGACGCTCAGTGCGGCGACGTAGCCGGTCTCACGGCCCAGCGGCTGGATCCCGAGCGCGATCCGCACCTGGGCCAGCGCCAGCAGGTTGCGCACGACGATCGCCACCGACCAGCCCAACGCTGCCCCGTTGACCCCGAGCGCGGGAATGAGCCACACGTCGAGCCCGACATTCAAGACGACGGCAACGAGCATGTTCCACATGCTCCACGAGGTTCGCCTGCTCATGATGAGCAGCACGTCGACGTCCCCGCAGAGCGTGGCCACCATCATCGCGAGCGCCAGCATCACCAGCACGGGTCCGGCCACCCCGTATCCACGACCGAAGATCTGCAGGAGCTGATGCCCGGCCACAGCGAGCGTGCAGAACAGCGGCCAGGTGGTGCACATCAGCCAGGCGGTCGAGGTGCGGTAGAGCGATCGAGCGCCATGGATATCGCGGCTGATCAAGGTGTCGGCGAGGTGGGGCTGCACCGCCAGCGAGACGCTGTTGCGGGCCAGCTGACCCAGCACAACGAACCGGGTCGCGGCGGCGTAGACCGCAGCCGGAGCGGCGCCGGCCAGCGCAGCGACGAGGACGACGTCAAGACGCTGCATCAGAATCTGTGCGATGCTCGACACCGCTCGAGGTGCTGTGAAGCGCCACAGCGGGCCACGGACACTATCCGGCCTGTTGTCCGGCCGATTGTCCGGCCTGTTGTCGTGCGCGTGGAGGCCCGGCAGCGCCCGTCGCCACCACGCCACCGCGGCGCCGCAGACCACGACGTAGGGCAGCGACCACGCCCACGGCAGCGACAGACTCACCGGCAGCAGCAGCAGCAGCGCAGCGGTCAGGAGCTGCAGGGTGGGGCGTCCGATCTGCTCGAGGGCCACGTAGGGACGCATGGTGCGCAAGCCCCGAGCCGCGGCGAGCAAGGCGCTGAGCGCTACCGAGAACACCAAGAAGGGCGCCAGCACCCGCAGCGCCTCGGCGGTCTGCGCGGCGGCGTCGCGGCTGATGATCTTGGCGAGGGGACCGGCGCAGGCGAACATGATCACACCGGCGACCAGGGCGCACCCGACGATGGGTTCGAGCGCGGCTCGCATCAGCTGGGGGATCTCATCGGCACGGCCCCGCAGGCGGGCCCGGGAGAGGAAGTACACCAGACCGGCGTCCGTGCCCAGGCCGCACACCGCGGCGGCGATGACGAAGACCCCCGTGCTGCTGAAGAAGACGCCCGCGGTGACCTGGTCGGTGCCCCTGGCCACGACCAAGGTGAGGGCGAAGGTCGCGATGGCAGACACGGCGGCGCCGAGCAGCGTGACGGCCGAGGACCGCGCAACTCGCGTCAGGTTGACGCCGTCGTGCGACGTCGAGGTCGTGGGCGGGCTGGAGGTCATCGCGTCGCGCTGCCGGCCAAGAGGCCCAGGGTCGGTGGTACCCAGTCGGAGACCCTGCTCATCGCCGTGGTCCCGTTGCGGGCCTCGTCGTCCTCCAGGTACCGGGTCAGGATCTCCACGACATAGAGGGCCACGGCGCGCGGGGCTGCGGACGCGCCCACCATCGTTCCGGTCAGAGCGGTGGGCAGGTCGCCGACGAGGTCTGCGAAGGCTGCGGCCGGTCTGAGTCCGCGCAGCGCGGTCCGTTCGGCGATGTCGTGGTGCACCGCGTCCAACCCCAGTGGCACGTCACGCGCGAAGTGCTCCCAGTCCCAGGCCACCAGGTAATCGTCGTTCGCGGTGAAGTTCCAAGACGCCCAGTCGCCATGGCTGCACCCGAACTCGACCGCGTCGGTGCCCACCACCCGATCGGCGAGATCGAGCGCCGCGGTGAGCAGCGGAGCGCACGGATGGGAGACAAGAGCCCGCTGTCGCTGGCCCAGCCTTCGGCGGTAGGTACTCGCGGGCCACGCAGACCAGGTGGTTCCCTCGATACGTCCGACCTCGGCGGTCGCCTCGGGGAGCCATCGCCGCACTGCGGCGCGGGAGCGACCGGGCGGTACCGCCTCCTGCACTAGCAGCTCGTGACCCTCCCAGACCCCCGCGTGCACGATGTCCGGCACCCGTAGGACCCGCGTGTCGTGGGTGGCGACTGCGCGCAGCGCGTCCGCTTCCCGCCTCACTAGGCGTCGGGTGAGCTCGTTGATGCCCACCTTGGCGAACCCGATCGTGTGCCCCGAGGGGTCGATGACCTGCAACACCGGCTTCTGCACCGCACGCCGTGGTCCGATGTAGAGCGCCACCTGGACGGGCAAACCGAGAACCTGCGAGAGGTAGGCGTCGATACCCGGCTCCTCACCCCGCAGGAGCAAGCGCGATGGCGCCCACCGCAGCGCACCGGCGCGCACGCCGGCGGCCGCGAGCTGCGACTTCGCGCGGGTCAGACCCGTGGTGAAGGTGTTGAAGTTCCGCACTGCTGCGGCACTGGCGGCGGGGGGCCCCTCGGGGACGAGCAGTCGCGGGTTTCGGTGGTGGGGCAGAGGGATCAGGGCCGTCTCGCCGGGGGCCCTGCGTCGCGCAGGAGGCACCCGCAGGACGCTGCGGCCGGGCCACAGTGCCCCTAGCACCAGCTCCAGGTAGCCGTCGACGCCGTCGGCTGAGGTCATCGGCCGGACCCGGACCCGGATGAGCGCCTCGCGTGCCCGCGGTCGGTCCGAGTCAGAGCCACGAGCGCACCGAACTGGAGCTGCTCGTCTCGGCGTCGGTGGGCTTCGGGTCGGTGCGACGCGAGCGGCGACCGGTCGCGCGCTGCGGTGAGGAGTTCGATGGCGCCGACGGGCCCGCGGCTTGCTCGGTGGTGCCGGCGCGGACCTCCTCGCCGTCGACACCCGCCGGTTCGGGAACCGGCTCGGCATCGGCTCCGGCCGCATCCACCGGAGTCTGCTGCGTAGCCTCGCTGGGCTCCGCATCGGTGGTAGCGGCGTCGGGTGAGGGCTCGCCGGCGATCCCGGTCTGGTCTCCCGCCGAACCCGGCTCGGCGATCGGCGGAGCAGATGACTGGGGGGTGGTCGCGATCTCCTGCGCAGCGTGAGCCGCGCGGGACTCCAGGTGGCGTGCCGAGGCCAACCCCCCCACGGCAACCCCCGAACGCTTGATCTGCTCGATAGTGGCCACGATCGAGCGATAGCGGTCGCGGTCGCGGTCGACGATGAGGAGCACGGTGTCCGCCGCGCTCGCCACGCTGATCCCGGTCGCCGAGGACAGCGGCGGGGTGACCAGCAGGACGAGGTCGCGCTTCTTGCGCTCTCTGTCCAACGCCGCTCGCAGCTGGTAGCCCGAGTACAGGTCGCGGACCTCTCCAGGAGACGTGCCGGCCGTCACGACCTGGATGTTGGCGAAGGCGCTGGACGGCAGCACGCGCTGGCGCTGGTGGCGCAGCAGGTCGGCCACGCCCGGAACCTCGGGATGCTGCACGAGCCCTGCCACCCGCGGGTCGTCGATGGCGGCGTCGACCAGCGTGACGTCGTACCCGGCATCGGCCAGGGAGGTGGCCAGGTCGACCGCGATCGCCGAAAGCGGTGCGAAGGGCTCGCGGCTGCTCACCGCCACGACGCCGGGTAGCTCACGGCCCGCTGCGAGGAGCATCCGCAGATGGCGCATGGCCTCACGCGATGAGGAGTCGGCGTCCTGGTTGACCAGGAGTGCGCTCCGCTTGGCACTGCGGTCGCCGAGGAACCCCCAGCGGGGAACACCCAGGGTAGAGGTGGCGTCGATGTCGAACTCGTCGAAGCGCCGGGCGCGTCGCAGCGCGAGGGCGAGACCCAGCAAGACGCCGATGATGGCGCCCACGATCGCACCCACGAGGTAGCTCAAGGGACTGAAGCGAGACGGCACACTGGCGGGACTGACGACCTTGCCCGGTGCCGTAGCGACGGCCTGCGCACTGCCCAGGGCGCTTTGGAGGCTGGTCAGACGGGTCGCGAGGAGCTGGACAGTGGCGTCCGCTTTGTCGTCGGAGCTGGCGCTGGAGGCGGCCGCCAAGCGCGCTTGGGTAGCGATGATCTGCTTGTCGAGGCCCGACACCTGCTGGTCGCGTACCTGGGTGGCCTGGCGACCCCGGGACAGTAGGTAAGCCCGGGCCACCGCCGTGGCGTTGGCTCTCGCGCGAGCCGGCGTCGATCCGTTGACGGTGATGGCGAGGATCTGGCTGTTGGTCAGCAGCGTGGTGGAAATGTCGACTCGACCATCGTCCACGGCGGATCGCAAGGAGCGCCCGAGCAAAGCGACGACCTGCGGATCTCCGACGAGGTGCGACTCCGTCTCGAGGCCCACCGTGACCTGCTGAGCGTTGCCGGTGGTGTCCGGGGAGAAGGCGGCGCCGACCACGGGCTTGATCAGGACGTCGACGGTCGAGCGGAAGGGGGTGGGCCGAAGGGCCGCGAGGCCGGCTCCCAAGACGGCGACCGCAAGGGCGAGTGAGACCACGAAGAGACGGTGGCGACGCAGCGCGATGCGGAGCAGCTCGGCGCTGGCGAAGGCGTCACGAGGTGGTGAGATGGTCAACGCAGCTCCCTGTACGGGTTGGTCCGGACGTGACGCCGGTGAGGATGGAGGACCAGCACCAGGCCGACGACGCTCCACCCGCTGCTCCGCCACCGATGGTGCGCCTGGCGAAGAACGCGCCAGGAGGTCTCCTCAGATGATACGAGGACCAGGTCTCTGGTTGCTGCCGGAAACGGCCCCTCCGTCCGCCTGACGTCGGCGCGGAGTGCCGCAGCAACCGCGCGACCCTCCACGTCATTGTGGTCGGCCCCGACGAACTCGGCCGGCCCCGGTCGGAGCTGCTCGCGCGCCGACCACGGGTCCGCGCGGCCGGCGACCACCTGTACCTGCGGGAGGCCCAGTAGCGACCCACCGCAAGCGAGCCGACGCGTTCTGGTGCGTACGGGGAGGACATCCGCGAGAACGGCCAGGCAACAGGTGAGAAGCAGGCCCAGCATCGCGCCGGACACGACGAAAGTCTGCCGACGCTGGGGAAGTACCCCGGTCGCGACACCCGTCACCCGGCCCGACACTCCGGTGGTGAGCTCGGCGCTCCTGCTCTGCTCGAGTTGGTACAGCTGCGAGATGACCGCGGAGCGCTGGACCAGCGAGTAGCTGGAGCCGGGCACCCCCAGTCCGCCGATATCGTTGAGGGTGGTGATCTGACCGGCGGCGGTCCGGGCCTGCTGACGGAGGAGCGCCTCGGTAATCCGGCGGTCCCGCTCCAGCCTGCCGGTGAGATCGGCGAGCAGCACGGCTGCCGCGCGTCTACTCGCGGCCTCTGCCCGCGCGGCGTCGGGAGCGGCGTACCGGACGAGCAGGATCCGACTGTTCGGCTGCGCTGTGACCACCGGCCCTGTGACCGGGCGATGGCCGGTGGCGGCGGCGACGGCTCGGCTCACGGTCTGGCTGTGGACGTACTGGGCCTCGTTGTCCAGCGTCTGGTCGATGGTCGCACCGCCCGCCGCCGTGGTGTCCGGCAGATAGACCGAGGCGGTGGCGGTGTAGGTGGTGCCTCCCGCGAGGCCGAAAGCGACCAGACCGCCGAGCGCGCCGGTCACCATCACCGGTAAGACCAACCTGGCAGCAGGCCGTACGACCGGTCGGGAGGAGACCACATCCCCTCCGGCCAGCAAGCCCACCGCGGCCATGACCGCTACCACGGTCGGGATGCTCCAGTCGTAGACCGGACAGGTAGCCAAGAACGCCACCAGACTCAGCTGGGCCGCGCGGTCGGCTGCGGCTCGCTGTCGCCGGTGGCGCCACAGCACCGAGACGAAGAAGCCCACGAAGAGCAGTGCACCCACGAAACCGGTGGTGAACAGCACCGACCACAAGACGCCCTGGGTGCCGAACGAGGGCGGCAGGCAGGTCGGACAGGTCGTCGAGTTCCCGGCGGCGATCGAGTACGAGCCGCCGGCGGGTCGCCGGGTCGCTCCGGCTCCCACCACGGGCGAGCTGTGAACCAGGCCCTCGATCGAGGTGGCAGTGAGTCGCGCCCGTCCGGCGTTGCTGTTGTGCCCGTCCAGGCGGTCGGCGACGGCTGTCCCCAAGGGCGAGACGACGACCGCTACCAGTGCGACGGCGACGAGCGTCCCCGCTGCGAGCACGACACGGATGTTGAAGGATCGCCAGAACGTGCCCACCGCGAGTGCGGCCATCGCCATCAGCACGACCCACAGCGCTCGGTTCGAGGAGTAGACGACTGGGACCAGGCTCACGAGGAGCAGGACCGGGCCCGCCACCCGCCGCCACCCGGCGTCTCGCCGTAGCCAGGCGTGGACGAAGAAGGGGAGGAAGGCAGCGAAGTTCAGGCCCCACTCGTTCGCGTAAGGGAAGGGCGCGCTGGGCCGATAGGTGACCGCGCCCAGGTAGACGTGCCGATCTGCCAGCACCGGGTGGATCAGCGAGGTGAGGAACGCGTTGGCGGGCAGGACCGGTCCGAGCAGCACCTCGGTGAGCGAGCGCAGGGGCAGGGCCCCGGCGGCGCTGCCGGCGAGACCGCCGAGGACGATCGTCACGAACATGGGCGCGAGTGCCCGCGACACGCGGACGCGGTCGATGCGGCGCGAGAGATCGCTGACGTAGAGCAGAACAACACTGACCTCGGCGTAGCCGAGGCAGCGCAACCCCCACAGCAGGTAGCGGTTGTTGTTGTCGCCCGGTACCGAGTTCGGCACGAGCACCTGCAGGACGGCGATCCCCGCCAGGGACCACACGACGAAGAGCAGCCAGACGCCGAGGCCGCGAGGTCTCGCGAGCGTCCTGCGCTGAAGCATCCGCCAGGCCATCATTGCGCTGAAGATCAGGTAGGCGACCTGGACCACGCCCAGCGCCCACCACAGCGGGAATCCCACGAACAGGGCGGCGAGGGGCCACTCGGGGCGGTGCCGCGAGGCGCGCGCACGGCGCCGGACCCGGTCGATCGCGGCGGAGACGCCGGTCGGTCCCGGGGGGAGCAGCAGCCGCGGCTCGTGGCGGGACATCGTCGTGCCCGCCGCTTGCCGTAGACCCATCGCCACCTCCAGACCAGCCCTTACGCTATGCGTTCTGCGCAGGACCCATAGCCGAAATGAGCCGATTGGGGCCGTCGAAACGGAGGTCGGGATGAACGGTGCCGTCGTCGTGTGCCTGGCGTGGTTCGCCGTGGTCGTGGGGGCGGGAGCCGCCCTGACGGCTCGCGCCCCCGTCCTCGATCCCCCCGCTCGGGCTACTCGGGCGCGTCAGCGCACCGCGGTCGTCGTGAGTGCGGCGGTGGGTCAGTGGGGAGCGGCGATCACCGCGCTGATCGTGTACCTGGCCGGGGCCGCCGCTCTCGTCGTCGTGCTGTGGCCGCTGGGGGAGCTTGCCCACGCTCTGGAGCAGCTGGTCGACCGACCCGCGTTCGGCTGGTTCCAGGCGCGCCAGGTCGACGGCTGGTGGTCCACCTTGTGGCAGCACCTGACCAACATCGGCAAACCCCGCATCGCCCAGGGGGTCGACCTGGTCGCGGCCATCGGCTTTGCGCTCGTGTGGTGGCGCCGGGGTTGGTCCTGGTGGGTGCCACCGGCGCTGCTGTTCTCCGGGTACGTCTTGGAGAAGCACCTGCAGATTGTCCTGCAAGACGTCGTGCATCGTGGCCACCCGCCCACCACGCTGGGAACCTTCCCCTCCGGTGGCTGCGCGCGGGTCCTCATCGTCTACGGGCTGGTGCTCTACCTATTCACCGTCGCAACCGGCACGCGCGAGCGCCGGGCGTGGTTCGCCACCTGGTCGGTTCTCGCCGTGCTGGCCACCGTCCAGGCCTATGCGCGTACCTACAACCTCGAGCACTGGCTGACCGATGTCGTCGGGGGACTCGTCTTCGGTGTGCTCGGTCTGCTGCTGATGACCTCGGTCGCCCGTGTGCTCGGACCGGGGGCGAGGGTGTCGCCGCGTGAGACGGTGGTTCAGGAGCGCCAGCCCGGCTGACGGCCCAGCAGCTGCGCCAACTCTGCGTCGTGCGAGGCGTAGTGCTCGGTGAGACGTGCTCTCGCCTGAGGCGACATCGAGGTGCCGGGACGGGCGTTGTGCTGCTCGATGGACCCCGGCGACCATGCCTCGAGGCCCAGGAAACCCAGCAGGTCGGCCAGCTCGCGCTGCGGGTCGGCGAAGAACAGCTCGCTGTCCATCACGTGCAGTTGTTCTCGCGGGAAGTGGTCCAGCACCCGCCGTAGCTGCTCCGCGTACTGGCCGCGACGACGGTAGGCGTGGTGGCGATGGGGAATGGACTCGTAGTCGGGGTCGGCGAGGATGCGTTCCACCTCGCCCTCCAACCGACTGTCCTCCAGCTCCAGCGCCTCGTCGAAGGTGTCCGCCACGTCGAAGCCACGAGCGAACTCGTGCTTGTAGGCGGAGTAGGCACGCTCCACCGGGTCGCGGAGCATGGCCACCAGCTTGACGTCGGGCAGGTCGTTGGCCAGCCGCGGGATCGCCAGCGGGTGGAAGAGGTAGTAGGTGCAGGCCTCGAAGGCCACCGCGTCGCCGTGCCCGTACGCGCGTGCTCGAGCGGTTGCGGCCAACGAGAACTGCGATCGGTACCACGACATGCCGCGCGAGTAGTGCAGCGTGAAGTAGTCGGTGCCCTTCTCCACGGGGGGCCGCGCCAGCTGCGGGTGCTGCGACAGCACCTTGAAGATCGTCGTCGTGCCGCAGCGTTGCCCCCCGATGACCAGGAACGACGGCCTCATCCGCCAGCTGCTGGTCGCTCGGGCTGTGGACTTGAAGACGGTACGGACCGCCGGGCGCAACGGACGCGGTACGGCTGAGCGCAGTCGTTGACGGTTCCAGCGAGGATCATCAGTCATCGGCGCACCCTGGTCTAGACCCATTAGCTGGACATTTCAGATGTATCGCTCCGGCGCCCTCGCGTGGCCCTTCGCGGTGTCACAGTTCTCGCGCTGAAGATTAGTCGATGGCCGGGGGGCTGGACGTGCGCACGATGTTGAACAGAGTCACAGCTGCGCTGGTCGCGGTGGCCATCGCAATCCTCGGGGCGATCATTGCGCTGCCGGCTCCGCCGGCCGTGGCGCACCAGGCTTCCACCCCTGCTCCGCCCACGGAATCGAGCATGGTCAGCGCGGTCCCGTCCGCTGTCACGCCGCAGGTCGACGACGGCGCCGTGTGGAGCGCGGCCCAGGTCGGCGACGTCATGGTGATCGGCGGCAGCTTCACCTCCGTCGGCGGCACGGCCCGCTCGGGGATCGCGGCGTTCAACGCGACGACCGGGGCGATCTCGAGCACCTTCGCACCTGCGCTGAGCGGCGGGCAGGTCTATTCGGTGCTGCCCGGGCCCGACACCAGTTCGGTCTACGTCGCGGGCGACTTCACCAGCGTGAACGGCAAGGCGGTCAAGTACCTGACGCTGCTGAACGTCTCGACCGGTGCCATCGTGTCCTCGTTCACCGCGCCCACCTTCAACTACGGCGGCATCCGCGACATGGCGAAGGCGGGCAGCCGGTTGGTCGTGGGCGGGTTCTTCACCACCGCCAACGGGTCGACCCGTCAGGGCTTGGCCTCGATGAGTGCCTCGAGCGGTGCCCTGGACGGCTACGTGAGCGAGCAGCTGACCGGGCACCACAACGACACGGGCAGCGGTGCGCAGGGATACGTCGGTCCGTGGGCTCTCGACGTCTCGCCCGACGGCACCAGGCTCGTGGTCACGGGAAACTTCAAGTACGCCGACGGGTTGCTGCGCGACCAGCTCGTCATGATCGACCTCAACTCGACCTCGACCGCGGTCGACACCAGCTGGGCCACCACGCGGTACTCGCCGTACTGCTTCAACTGGGCCTTCGACGGCTACACACGGGGGATCACCTTCTCCCCGGACAGCTCCTACTTCGTCGTCAACGCGACCGGCGGTGGAGTCACCGGGAGCCTGTGCGATGCGACCTCACGGTTCGAGACGCGGGCCACCGGCGTCGACATCCAGCCGACGTGGGTCGACCAGACCGGTGGTGACACCGTCTGGGGAGTCACCGTCACCAACAACGCCGTCTACATCGGCGGCCACAACCGCTGGAACAACAACCCGCTGGGGTCGGACCAGGCGCAGCCCGGTGCCGTGCCGCGTCCGGGCCTGGCCGCACTGGATCCGGTGAGCGGCCGGCCCTACAGCTGGAACCCGGGACACAAGCCGCTCGGCAAGGCGGTCTACGCCCTCCTGGCCACCGACAAGGGCCTGTGGATGGCCTACGACAACAACTACATCGGCAACTACAAGTACCAGCGTCAGAAGATCGCCTTCTTCCCCTACTCCGGAGGCACGCAGCTGGCCTCGACGGCGACGGGCAAGCTTCCCGGCACTGTCTACCTGGGCAGGTACGCCTCGAACTCGCCGACCAACGTCCTCTACCGCGTGGACGCCGGCGGCCCGGCCATCACCTCCTCCGACGGTGGGCCCGATTGGGCCGCCGACTCCTCGGCCAGCCCGAGCCCGTACCTGAGCGGCCAGACCTCGACCGCCGACTGGAACCCGGTCACGTCCGTCAGCTCCACGGTGCCCGCCGGCACCCCGTCGGCGATCTTCGATCACGAGCGGTGGAGCGGCAGCGACAACCCGAAGATGGACTATCGCTTCCCCGTGGCCACAGGGACCCACGTCAAGGTCAGGCTTTACTTCGCGAACCGTTACACCGGGACCGGCAGCGCGGGCCAGCGCGTCTTCGACGTCGACATCAACGGCGCCCGGGTTCTCGACCACTACGACATCGCCGCTGACGTGGGCGACCAGACCGGCACCATGAAGGCCTTCGACGCCACGGCGACCGACGGCGTGGTCGACATCTCCTTCGCTCACGAGACCGAGAACCCGCTGGTCAACGGGATCGAGATCATCAACCAGGACGTCGCGGCACCCACGGACCCCACGGACTCGCTGACGTCGGTCTCCTTCGACGGGACAAGCGCCGGTACGCCGCAGCCGGTGAGCGGCACGAGCATCCCCTGGCGCAACACCCGCGGCGCCTTCACGGTCGGCAGCAAGCTCTTCTACGGCTCGACCGACGGGACTCTCTACGTCGCCCCGCTCAACGGCAGCTCGATCGGCTCGCCCACCGCGGTGAACCCGTACCACGACCCGGCGTGGGCCACGGTCGACTCTCAGGACGGCACGACCTTCGACGGCAACAACCCGACCTTCTACAGCCAGGTCGCCTCGGTGACCGGGATGTTCTACAGCGGCGGGCGGCTCTACTTCACCATGACCGGCGACTCGCGGTTGTACTCGGCCTGGTTCTCACCCGACAGCGGCATCGTCGACAACACCGAGCAGGTCGTCTCCAGCAGCGTCGACTTCACCAACGCCGGCGGGATGTTCCTCTCCGGCAACACCCTCTACTACGTGAACAAGCTCAACGGCGGGCTGTACCAGGTCTCCTTCGACGGCACCGCCGTCTCCGGAACGCCGGTCTTGGTGAACGGGCCCACCACCGGAGGGGTCGACTGGACCAACAAGTCCATGTTCTTCATCGCCTCCCCCGCGGCCAACAAGCCGCCGACGGCCTCGTTCACGACCTCGTGCAGCAACGGCGGGTGCGCGGTCGACGCGGCTGCCTCCAGCGACACGGACGGCTCGATCGCCTCTTACAGCTGGGACTTCGGCGACGGCGGTACTGCGAGCGGCGTCAACCCGTCGCACGCATACTCGGCAGCGGGCTCTTACGCGATCACGCTCACCGTGACCGACGACAAGGGAGCCTCGGCGTCCACGACGCGTCAGGTCACGGTGGCCTCGACCGCGCAGCAGGTCTCCTTCGTGGGCGCCTCCCACTCCGCGGCGGGATCGTCGACCACCAAGACCGCAGCGGTCCCCGCCGGCGCCAAGGTCGGCGACACCATACTGCTGACGCTGAACACCTCGAAGACGACCACCTGGAGCGGGCCTGGGTCGGGATGGACCCAGGTCGCCACGACCACCAACGTCTCGATCACCTCGACGCTGTGGCGCAAGCAGGTGGCGGCGGGCGATCTCGGTGGCACCGTGAGCTTCACCTCGTCGGCGGCAGCCAAGGCCAGCGTGGGTCTGCTGGACTACCGCGGGGTCTCGGCGTCGACGCCGATCCCCACCTCGGCGGTCAGCGGCGATGCCGGTGGCTTCAGCCACGTCACCCCCTCGATTACCGCACCGTCCGGGGCGACGGTGGTATCCCTGTGGGCCGACAAGTCCGCTGCAGTGTCGTCGTGGAGCGCACCGCAAGGGGTCACCCAGCGTGACGTGGCCTACGACTCCGGGAGCTCGGGTCGGTTCAGCCTGCTGGCGGCCGACAGCAATGGACCGGTCTCCCAAGGCGCCTACGGCACCTTGACGGCGACGACCGATGCCTCCAGTGACAAGGCGATCATGTGGACCATCGCGCTGAAGCCGGAGGCGGCAGCACAGAACGCCGCCCCAACGGCGTCGTACACCACCAGCTGCACCGCACTGAGCTGTACCTTCGACTCCTCGGCGTCCAGCGATTCCGACGGGACGATCACCGGGTGGTCGTGGGACTTCGGCGACGGGGGAACCAGCACGAGCGCCAAGCCGACCCACGCCTACTCCTCGGCTGCGACCTACGCGGTCAAGCTGACGGTCACCGACAATGGCGGAGCCACGGGCACGACCACCCAGCAGGTCACGGTGAGCAGCCCGTCGGCGCAGGCAGTGACCTACGTGGGCAGCGCCCACTCCGCGGCGGGTAGTACGACGTCCAAGTCCGTGACGGTCCCTGCGGCGGTCACGACTGGCGACACCATGCTGTTGGTCCTCACCAGCTCTGCAGGCGCGGGTTGGACGTCACCCCCCAGCGGCTGGACCCAGGTCTCCACCCTGACCAACAGCACCATCTCGTCGACGATGTGGCGCAAGACGGCCGGTAGCTCGGACGCAGGCTCCGCCGTCTCGGTGACCAAGTCGGCAGCCGGCAAGGCGGTGCTGTCCCTGGCGGTCTACCGCAATGCGTCGGGGAGCGCCCCCGTAGACGCCTTCGCGGTGATCGGCGACGCGGGCGGGACGTCGCACACCACGCCCACGGTCACCGCGGCTGCGGGGGATCGCATCGTGTCCTGGTGGACCGACAAGTCCACGGCCGTCGCGGCCTGGACGCCCCCCGCGGGTGTCACCTCGCGTGACAGCGCCTACGACACCGGCTCGTCGGGACGCTTCAGCATGCTGGTCGCCGACGCGGCGGCGGCTGGCGCCGGTACGGCTGGCGGCGTCACCGCCACGACGGACTCCGCGAGCGACAAGGCCATCATGTGGACGGTGGCGTTGAAACCTGCCTGATCCCGCTGCAGCGGCCGGCGCCGGTGGCCGTGTCGGACCTCGGCCGATCCGACACTTCGGTGACCCATGTGCCCAGTGGTGTCAGAGGGAAAAATGTCCATTCTGCTACCAAAAGCGGCTTTTATTCGCTTCACTACTAGGAGTACCGGATCCACTCGGGGTCCGGACGACCCTAGGGGTGGAGATGAGCGGCCTGAGGTTTCTCGACGGCGGCCGAGCGCGGGTGGCGACGCGGTTGAGCGCCATGACGACCGGAGCACTGCTGATGGGACTGTGCGCGATCACCGCGCAGGGCACCGCCGATCCCCAGCCCGCCCCGCGGCTCGCTGTCTCGAGCGCGCTCGCCGCGTCCTACGCGACGCCGAGTGAGCGCACGGCCTCCCGACACAGCTGCGGCTTGGGCCAGAAGCTGGTGCCGAAGTGCCACATCCTGCAGGGCGCGCTGGTGCAACCCGCCGATTATGCCGCCCCGCAGGACTCATTCCTGTCCTACGAGGCCATGGTGGGCGTCCACCAGAACGTGCTGCACTACTACCACCAGAACCAGGAGCTCTTCCCGACGCCGTGGGAGCTCGGGCTGGTTAACCAGCCCGGTTCCCACCGGATCTTGTTCGTCAGCTGGAAGCCCGAGGCCGGGTACAGCTGGGCCGACGTGGCGGCAGGTAAGGACGACGCCTACCTGGACCGCGAGGCGGCGTACCTCAAGGCGACCTTCCACAAGAAGTTCTTCCTGGCGTTGCACCACGAGCCCGAGGAGGAGGTCATCGAGACCCCTGGGTCGGGCTACACGGCGTCGGACTACTCCGCGATGTACCGTCACGTCGTCGATCGGTTGCGGGCCGCCGGGGTCGACAACGCCGTGATGGTGATGCAGTACATGGGTGCCCAGACCTACGCGGTCCGCCCGTGGTTCGGTGCGCTGTGGCCTGGTGACGACTACGTCGACTGGATCGGCTTCGACCCGTACCAGAAGCCGAACCAGAACGGCCAGAGCGGGGGCTTTCGGCGGCTGATGAACCTGCGCTGGGGCAACGCCTGGCCCGGTGAGTATCGCTGGGCCGTCCGGCACCACCCCGGTAAGCCGATCATGCTGGCCGAATGGGGCATCGCCGAGAAGCCCGGTGTCGCTTCGTGGAAGGGACGATTCTTCCGCAACGTCGTCCGCAACCTTCACCGCTACCCCGAGCTGAAGGCGATGGTCTACTTCAACCAGGACGTATCGCGGGTGCAGTCCTCACGAATCTCGCTGCGGGGCTTCAAGAAGCTGGCCCGCAACAAGGCGTTCCGCGTGAGGGTTCCCTGACCAGCTAAGCCGGTCCTGCTTCACATCAGGCGGTGAGGTGAAGCAGGAAGCACCCTCGGTCCGTGCCGGAGACCGCGGTCAGGCGCCACACCCCCGGGGTCAGCTTGACGTGCACCGGGTAGTAGGTCCACTGCGCTGCTTCCTCGTGCTGCCGGGTGGTGACGGTGGTGGTTTTCCCGCCTCCCGAGACCGGGGAGAAGGTCACTCTCGCCGACGTCAGCCGGGAGCTCGTCGGGATGACGTAGAAGAAAGACTCCGCGGCGTCGTAGGCGCTCCCTCCGTGGGCGAACAGCCTGCGCGCGGATACGAAGTCGCCCATCGCGAGGCGCCCCGAGCGCACCGTGGGGTTGGCGCCGACGTCGACGCAGGCCGGGGTCTTGGACCCCGGCAGGGCTGCGAGCACGGCCTTCTGCGATTTCGCGGACCCTCCGCGGGTGCCCGTGGAGTCGTCGTAGGACCCGGACGGGGGCGGGGTGTTGACTGGCGCGTCGGGGACCGGCGACGCGCCGGAGCCGGATCCAACCTCGTTCGCACCGGAGCCGTCGGCCGATCCGGAGCTCGATGGGCGTGAGGACCCGCTGCTAGTTGCAGCTCGGCCGTCCTCGTGACTACCGCAGCCGCTCATCGACACGACGATGAGCGCGGCGAGCGCCACCGCCCTCGTGCTGAGCACTGGCATGGGTCCCCCTCGCTCTCAGACGATCCCCATCCTAGGCTCGCCGTGGGCTACTTCGTCGGCGAATGTGCTGACCGGATGGTCCGCACCGCCGGATCCGGATGCGGTGAGGGCGGAGAATTGCGGCGCCTAGGGACAACTCCTGACACATCCGGTCACGTCGATGACTTCTGAGGTCCCAGAGGTGTCGCAGCGGGTGTCCGCCGGGTGACCGCGACACCGAGCAGCGCCAGCACGCCGCCCACGTAGGCGAACCACGGCGGGGTCTCGCCGAGGAAGACCAGGCTGAGCAGCACGGTGATCGGCGGCACCAGGTAGGTGCTGACGCCGAGGCTGCCGGCGTTCATGTGGCGCAGCGCGTAGGCGTACGTGGTGAAGGCGATGGCCGTCGGGAAGACGCCGAGGTAGGCCAGCCACCACACGTCGGAGGCTCCGGCGCGCGAGAGCTCGTGGAACAGCCGTCCGGCGAAGGGCAGGCACACCACGAGCCCGACCGTGCAGGCCACGAACGTCACCTGAAGCGCCGGGAGCGTGGCCACCAGCGGCTTCTGCAGCACCAGGCTGATGGAGTACACGACCGCGGAGAGCACGCACAGCAGCACCCCGACGGTGTCGTGGTCGGTGCCGCTGGAGGTCGAGAAGGCGATCAGCGCGACGCCGGCGAAGGCCAGCACGATGCCGGCTCCGAGGGCGGCGGTGGCGCGCTCGTGCAGGAACACCAGGGCGATCACGGCGATGAGGATGGGTGAGACCTGGATCAGCAGCGCGGCGGTGCCGGCGTCGACGCGGCGCTCACCGGCGTTGAGCGCGACGTTGTAGATCCCGAACCACAGCACGCCGATGGCCACCATGGCCAGCCACTGGCGCGGGGTCGCCGCACGCCAGGTGCGGGTCACCAGCGCGGTCAGGCCGAGCGCGAGCGAGCCGAAGAACAGCCGACCCAGCGAGAGCGGTCCGGGCGCGAAGACGTCGGCCAGGTGCCGGATGGCCACGAAGGCCGAGGCCCACAGCACCAGCGTCACCCCGACCGCGGCCAGTGGCAGCCAGGCCGGCGGTCGTGTGGCGGTGGTCGAACCCGAGGACGTCGTCGTCGCCATGCTCGGTAGACGCGCACCGGGCGGGCGACGTGAGGTCACAGGTCCAGCTTGTAGCCCAGTCCGCGCACGGTCACCAGATATTTGGGGTCGGCCGGGTCGGGCTCGAGCTTGGTCCGCAGCCGCTTGACGTGGACGTCGAGGGTCTTGGTGTCGCCGACGTAGTCCGAGCCCCACACGCGGTCGATGAGCTGACCGCGGGTCAGCACCCGGCCCGGGTTGCGCAGGAACATCTCCAGCAGCTCGAACTCCTTGAGCGGCAGCCGGGTGTTGTCGCCGTTGACGGTGACGACGTGGCGCTCGACGTCCATGCGCACCGGCCCCGCCTCCAGCGTCGTCGGCGCCAGGTCCGGCTCCACCCCGCGACGCAGCACGGCGCGGATGCGGGCCACCAGCTCACGGGGGGAGTACGGCTTGGTGACGTAGTCGTCGGCCCCCAGCTCGAGCCCGACCACCTTGTCGACCTCGTCGTCCTTGGCGCTGACCATGATGACCGGCACGTTGGAGCTCTGCCGGATCTGGCGGCACACCTCCGTGCCCGGGATCCCCGGCAGCATCAGGTCGAGCAGCACCAGGTCGGCCCCGGACCGGTCGAACTCGGTGAGGGCGTCGGTGCCGGTCTTGGCCACCGCCACCTCGAAGCCCTCCTTGCGCAGCATGTAGGACAAGGCGTCGGAGTAGCTCTCCTCGTCCTCGACCACCAGCACCCGGGTCACGGGCGTCCCTCCTTCTGAGCCGGCGCCGCGGTCGCGGGCACCAGGTCCTGCCTGGCACGGGGGAGCGTCAGGGTGAACGTCGACCCCTGCCCCTCCACCGACCACACCCGCACCTCGCCACCGTGGGAGGCGACGATGTGCTTGACGATCGAGAGTCCGAGCCCGGTGCCGCCGGTGGAGCGGTGGCGTGCCGGGTCGACGCGGTAGAAGCGCTCGAAGATGCGCTCGATCTCCTGTTCGGGGATGCCGATGCCCTGGTCGGTGACGGCGATGCTGACGCTGTCCTCGCTCTCGGCGCGCGTCGTGATGAGCACCGTCGAGCCGTCGGGGGAGTAGCTGACGGCGTTCGAGACCAGGTTGCCGATGGCCAGGCTCAGCTGCTCCTTGTTGCCCAGCAGCGCGAGGTGCTCGTCGCCGTCGTGGGTGACCTTGATCTGCTTGGCCGCGGCGTCGGTGGAGTTCTCGTCGACGACGCGCTCGACGATGCGGTCCAGCCACACGCTGCCCAGCTCCTCCAGCGGGTCGTCGTCCTGCAACCGGGAGAGCTCGATGATCTGCTGCACGAGCCGCCCCAGCCGCTGGCTCTCCACGCCCATGCGCGCCGCGAAGCGCTGGACGGCCTCGGGGTCGTCGGCGGCGTCGGTGACGGCCTCGGCGAGCAGCCGGATGGCGCCGACCGGGGTCTTCAGCTCGTGGCTGACGTTGGCCACGAAGTCGCGACGGATGGCCTCGACCTGCCGTTCGCGGGTGCGATCCTCGAGGAGCACCAGCACCAGCCGCGCGCCCAGCGGCGCCACGCGGGCGGCCACGTGGCGCGCCCGCTCGCCGCGGCTGCGCGAGCGCAGCAGCTCGGTCTCGCGGATCTGCCCGTCGCGACGGACCTGACGCACCAGCGAGAGCAGCTCGTCGTCGCTGAGCCGGGTGCCGCTCATGACCCCCATCGTCTGCGCGGCGGCGGTCGAGGTAAGCACGACGTCGTCGGCCCCGACGACCAGCGCGCTGCTGCGCAGCACCGAGAGCACGGTCGCGACGCCGGCCGGAGGAACGGTCTCGTCGGGCTCCTCGACGACGCGGTGCTGCTGCATCTCGCTCACCCGCCAGGCGAGCACGGCGGCACCACCCAGCACGGCTCCGAGCACGCCGAACAGGAGGGCCTGCGTCGTCGCGGAGTCCACGTATCCGATGGTACGGCCGCTCTCACCTGCAGTTTCCATTGCGGGCGTCCGGTTGGGCACGTGTTCACTGCCCGTTCACGCTTCGCCCCCGACCCTTCACCTGGTGGGCCTAAGGTCGGGGACATGCGTGATGCGTACGCCGACCAACTCGACGGAATTCGTCAGGACCTGGTCACCATGTCCCGCCTGGTCCGCACGGCAGTCTCCCAGGCCACCGAGTCGCTGCTCAACGGCGACGCCAACCGCGCCGAGCAGGTCATCAGCAGCGACGCGGAGATCGACCGCAAGCGCGAGGAGATCGAGGAGCGGAGCTTCGAGCTGCTCTCGCTGCAGAACCCCGTCGCCGGCGACCTGCGCATGCTGATCGCCGCGCTGCGGATGGTCTCGGAGTTCGAGCGGATGGGCGACCTGTCGGTGCACGTGGCCAAGATCGCCCGGCTCCGCGTCCCCGAGATCGCCGTGCCCGAGGAGCTCGAGCCCACCATCTCGCGCATGGCCGCCATCGCCGAGGTCATGGTCGGCAAGGTCGAGGTCATCATCGCCGAGCGCGACGCCGACGGCGCCCGCCAGCTCGAGGAGGCCGACGAGGAGATGGACAAGCTGCGCCGCTCCTCCTTCCGCGACCTCCTCGACTCCGACTGGAAGCACGGCGTCGAGGCGGCCGTCGACATCGCCCTCCTGGGCCGCTACTACGAGCGCATCGCCGACCACGCCGTCTCCATCGCCCGCCGGGTCGCGTTCCTGGTGACCGGGGACATGCCGTCGCCGTCGGACGCCTGAGGGGCCGGTGCGCGGGCCAAAGCCGTGCACTTGCGTGGACCTGCGAGCTGAACGGCGAAATGTCCCGCTCATAACTTCGCAAGTGCGGGACTTTGGCGTTGTCCACAGGTGTCGAAGACGCTCGTGCGCAGTGCCCGTCCCGGGGGCACGCTCGTGGCATGTCGAATTCGGGGCGCTCTGAACCATTGCCGGTCCTTGCCGGCGACCTGGTTGATCTTGGTCTGAGTCGTGGTGCGCTGCGGGGGCACGGCTGGCAGCGCATCTACTGGGGCGTCCATGTGGTCGCCGACGTCGAGCTCGACGTCAAGGTGAGAGCCCAAGCCGGACTCCTGCTGCACCCGGTCGCCGATGCGCATCTGAGCCACTCGACCGTTGCGCAGCTGTTGGGAATCCCAGTGCCGGTCGACGACGAGATCCACGTGACGGTTCACGCTCGTCGAGACCGCCACTATCGGGCGGGGCTGCGTCCGCACTTCCGAGCTGCGCCGAGCGATTGCGCCCAGTTCCGAGGGATGCCGATCAGCGCGGCCTTGCAGCTCTTTGTCGAGCTCGCGGCGACGCTGCCGCTTGTGGACACAGTGGTGGCCGGAGACCACATGGTGCGCCACGGGTTCTTCACTCGAGACGAGCTCGTGGACTATTGCGCGCGGCTGCGCGGCAAGCACGTCCGCAAGTCGAGACGCGCGGCCGCGTTGGTGCGTGCTGAGGTCGACTCTCCGATGGAGACCCGACTACGGCTGCTCCTCGTGTTCGCGGGCCTTCCCGAGCCGGAGGTGAACTTTCGAATCGTTGGCGCCACCGGGCGGCTGAGGCGTCGCCTCGACCTGTCCTATCCGCGGATCCGGCTCATCGTTGAATACGACGGACGTCATCACATCGAGCGGGTCGGCCAATGGGAGTCCGATCTCGACCGGCGTGAGGAGCTCGACGAGGGCGGGTGGCGCATCATCGTCGTCACGAGTGCCGGCATCTTCCACGACCCGCTACGAACGATCGAGCGGGTGCGTAGGGCGCTGGTGCAGCGAGGCGTGAGGGTCTCGCCGATCAACGAGGGGTGGCGGGCTCACTTCCCGGTCGCCTAGAACGCCAAAGTCGTGCACTTGCAGCGTTGTGCGTGGGACAAATCGCCGTTCAGCGCGTAGGTCTGTGCAAGTGCGCGGTTTTGGTGAGGCGCAAACCCTTACCGCCCCTGGTTGGCCACCGCAGCAGCGGCCTCGGCGGCGGCGTCGGGGTCGAGGTACCGGCCGCCCGGGACAGTGGGAGAGAGGTCGTCGTCGAGCTCGTAGACCAGGGGCATGCCGGTGGGGATGTTGAGGCCCGCGATGTCGTGGTCGCTGATGTGGTCGAGGTGCTTGACCACCGCCCGCAGGCTGTTGCCGTGGGCGGCCACGAGGACGACCCGGCCGGCCTGCAGGTCCGGCACGATCGCCGACTCCCAGTAGGGGAGCATGCGGGCGATCACGTCCTTGAGGCACTCCGAGCGGGGCATGTCCTCCCCGAGGTCGGCGTAGCGGGGGTCGCCGGCCTGGGAGAACTCGTCGTCGTCCTCGAGCGGGGGCGGGGGCACGTCGAAGGACCGGCGCCAGAGCATGAACTGCTCCTCGCCGTAGGTCTCCAGCGTCTGCTTCTTGTCCTTGCCCTGCAGGGCTCCGTAGTGACGCTCGTTGAGGCGCCAGGAGCGGCGCACCGGGATCCAGTGCCGGTCGGCCTCGTCGAGGGCGATGTTGGCGGTGGTGATCGCGCGCCGCAGCAGCGAGGTGTGGACGACGTCGGGCAGCAGGCCCGCCTCGACCAGCTGCCGGCCGCCGCGGACGGCCTCGCCGCGGCCGGTCTCGCTCAGCGCGACGTCGACCCAGCCGGTGAACAGGTTCTTGGCGTTCCACTCGCTCTCGCCGTGGCGCAGCAGGATCAGCGTGTGCGTCACTGGCCGAACGCTCCCTGCGAGCCCTTGGTGGCGACGTCGTTGGGCGTGAGCGTGGAGGCGGCGCCGTAGCCCTGGTAGGGACCGGTGGCGGTGACGACCGGGACGCTGATGGTGACCGGCTCGGCCCGTTCGAAGGTGAGTTGGAAGGTGACGAAGTTGCTCTTCACCGCGTCGATCTTGGAGCCCGTGACGGTGATCGGGGTCGCCTTGGCCAGGTTCACGTCGCCCGTGGCGGTGATCGAGATGTCACCGCTCAGCGTCGCCTCGGTCGACCCGGAGCTCTGGATGCCGGTCAGCTTGTCGCTGTGGCTCTGCGACTCGTTGGAGAGCGTCGCGATGAAGCGGCCGCGCCCCGGGGTGGAGGACACCACGACCGCGCCGAGGACGTCGACCTGGCTGTCGCGCGCGTTGCTGCCGACGGCCGGCTGGTACACGGCGTCGGTCTGGGCGTTGAACCCGCACGCGCCCACCAGCGGCACCGCCAGCAGCAGCGAGAGGCGGGCCAGCACCCGTCGCGAAGAGATCTGCACGAGGCCTGTCCTCCTGGTCGCACTGCGTCGTCTGCGCCACCCACGGTGGCTCGCCGCCAGCCTAGGACACCGCCGCCGTCGTCACTGCCGCAGGCCGACGGCGAACGCCGCCAGCACCAGTGCCACCGCGCACAGCCCGGTCCAGATCGTGGCCGCCACCAGCAGCCGCGACGCCCCGGTGCGCAGCGCGATGCGCAGCGGCAGGTGCCGCATCCCGTTGCGGTTGTCGGCCACCAGGTGCGGCAGCGCCAGCAGCAGGTGCACCCCGACGCCGAGCGCCGCGGCCAGCACGGTCATCGTCCAGGTGGGCGGGGAGCCGTGGACGCCTAGCCCCCAGCCACCGTAGGCCAGGTACGCCGGCAGCAGCGCGAAGCCCGCCGCCCACGGCAGCCACGACAGCCACGACCGGCGCAGCGGGGTCAGCGAGAGCAGGCCGGCGAGGAGGTAGCCGAGCAGGGCCACGGCCGCCGCCGTCCCGTTCTCCAGCGCCAGCGGCACGGCCATGACCATCAGGCAGACGCCGAGGAACGAGGCGTTGCCGGGCGGCAGGTGGCCCTCGGCGACCGGCTTGCCGGCGACTCCTGCCGCCCGGTCGCGCTCGGCGTCGGCGGCGTCGTTGAGCAGCCCCAGCGCGGCCTGGACCACCAAGATCGCAGCGCCGGCGACGAGCGTCTCGCGCAGCGGGCGCCCCGAGACGTAGGCCGCCGCAGCCACGGCCACCCCCATCAGCAGGGCCTGCAGCGGGTGGCAGGCACCGACCGCTCCGGCCAGCTGCTCGGGCACCTCCGAGCGTGCTCGCGCGCTCGCGAGCGGCTCCTTCGTCGACGTCTCCTCGGTCCCCATGACGACCGCCTCCCTCTCCCGCACGCAGTATCCGCCGACGCCGCCGGATGCACACCTCACGCAGTTCTGTCAACCTCCGAAAGGCGCTCTGACCTGCACAAACGCCGACGGCGCCGCTGCGGGAGCGTGTTAGACTAGTCACCTCGAAAGGGGTCAACTGCACATGACATTTACCGTCGGCGAAACGGTCGTCTATCCCAACCATGGCGCTGCCGTCATCGAGAAGATCGAGATGCGCAAGATCAAAGGGGAGGACACCCAGTACCTCGTCCTTCGGATCGTCGCCCAGCAGGACCTCGTGGTCCGCGTCCCTGCCTGCAACCTCGACCTGGTCGGCGTCCGTGACGTCGTCGACAAGGCCGGCCTCGACCGCGTGTTCGACGTGCTCCGCGCCGCTCACACCGAGGAGCCGACCAACTGGTCGCGCCGGTACAAGGCCAACCTGGAGAAGCTGCACTCCGGCGACGTCATGAAGGTCGCCGAGGTCGTGCGCGACCTGTGGCGCCGCGAGCGCGACCGCGGTCTCTCCGCCGGTGAGAAGCGGATGCTGGCCAAGGCGCGCCAGATCCTCGTCTCCGAGCTGGCGCTGGCCGAGCACACCAACGAGGACAAGGCCGAGACCATCCTCGACGAGGTGCTCGCCTCCTAGCACCACCAGAGAAAGACGCCACCGGGCCCCGACCACACGGTCGGGGCCCGGTGGCGTCTACGGTCGGCTCGTGGACGAGCCGACGCCGCTGGGGATCGTCCCGACCACCGACCGCGGGTCGCTGCCGTTCGCGCTGCTCCACGGCGAGCCCCTCGTGGTGTGGGCCTCCTCGGCCCTCGAGGACGCCGGGGTCGACCTGGTCGACTTCGACGTCGACTGGGAGCGGCTGCGCGACTCCGGCCGCCCTCTCGTCGTCCACGACCCGCTGTGCCCCGCGACGCCGGCCGGCTTCCTGGCCGAGGCGATCCGTGCCGCCGTGGCCGGTGAGGTGGTGGTGGCCGGCGTGCAGCCGGTCGCCGACACCCTCAAACGCCTCGAGGGCGACCTGATCGCCGGCACCGCCGATCGCGACGCGTTCGTGCGGGTGGTCTCGCCGCTCGTGCTTCCCGCGCGGGTGCTCGCAGGCGCGGCGTCGCCCCTGGACCTCGCCGACCTGCCGGCGCTGGTCGGCCGGCTGCGGCTCGAGCATCGCGTCGAGCTGCTGGCGGCGCCGGCAGCAGCGGCGCGGGTCGCCGACCTCGCCTCGTTGCGGGTGCTCGAGAGCGGCTTCGAGCCGTTCAGCCGGTGAGCAGCCGGTCGGCCACGCGCAGGTCGTCGGCCCAGGTGACCTTGAGGTTGGCGGCCTCGCCGGGCACCGCCACGAGCGGCAGGTCGGCGTAGGCCTCCAGGCAGGCGGCGGTGTCGCTGCCGGTGAAGCCCTCGGCCTGCGCGCGGTCGTAGGCGGCCAGCAGGGGAGCGGCCCGGAAGGCCTGCGGCGTCTGCACCGCGACCAGGCTCTCTGCGGCGCCCTCACCGGCGCGCTCGACGGGCTCGCGCGGCAGCAGGCCGACCTCGGGCAGCACCGGCAGCGCCCCGCCGCGCGCGGCCGCAGTGTCGATCACGGCGCGCCACAGCTCGGGCGTGGCCAGCGGACGCGCGGCGTCGTGGACGGCGACCACCTCGACCTCCTCGTCGTCGATGTCGCGACGCAGCGCCGCCAGTGCCCGCTGCTCGGACTCGTGGCGCGTGGCGCCGCCCTCGACCAGCCAGACGTCGCTGCTGCCCAGGTGCGGGGCCACGGCCTGCGCCACCGCCTCCTGCTCGTCGGACCGGACCACCAGCACCAGCCGGTGCACGCCGTCGATCGCCAGCGCGGTGCGGACCGACCACACCAGCATCGGCGTCCCGGCCAGCGCCAGCAGCGCCTTGTTGGTGACCGATCCGGTGCGGCTGCCCGACCCGGCGGCGAGCACGACGGCGGCGGTACGGGGCGCGGTCACGGCCCCACCGTAGGGCGAAACGAGTTTTCCCGGCCGTTACATAGCAGCGATCCGCCGTTACGTGCGCGATCTACGTTCCCCACAGGCGACGGGGCCGACGGTCGGCCGGGTCGTGGGTGGAGGTGACCATGGGCGATCCGGAGTGGGTCGCCGTGTGTCGCTTCGACGACCTGGACGCCGACCACGGCGTGGCGGTCCTGGTGCACGGACGGGCCGTCGCGGTCTTCCGGACCCACGACGGGGAGGTCAGGGCGGTCACCAACCGCGACCCGTTCACCCAGCACCACGTGCTGGCCCGCGGCATGGTCGGCACCCGCGGCGACGTCACCTTCGTCGCCTCCCCGACGCACCTGCAGGCCTTCGACCTGGCCACGGGCATCTGCCTGGACGACCCAGGGGTCAAGATCTCGACCTACGACGTTCGGGTCGCCGGAGGCATGGTCGAGGTCGGTCGGCGACGGGCGGGCTGAGGCCCCTACCCGGCCTGACGCACCAGCCGCAACAGCGTGGCCGAGACGACGTCGTCGCGCTCCAGCGGGAGCATGTGGCCGGCGTCGGGGAGCAGGGTGAGCCGGGAGTCCGGCACCGCGTCGGCGATGCGCCGGGCCATGCGCACCGGGGTGAGCCGGTCGTGGGTGCCGACCAGGACCTCGGTCGGCACGCCGGCCAGCGCGGCGAGTGCGTCGGTGCGCTCGTGGACCATGCAGTCGGCGTCGAGACCGCCTGAGGACGTCGAGCAGAACAGCGCGCCCGCCACCCGCGAGGCGTACAGCTCGGGGCGCAGCCGGGCCAGCGCCATCAGCGTCATCCCACCGATGGAGTGCCCGGCCAGCACCAGCCGGCCGTCGGGGGCGAAGGTGTCGACGACGTCGGACATGTCGCGCGCGAGGTTCTCGATGGTGGTGGTGCCGCGCGGGGTCGGGTCGGACAGGCCGTGGCCGCGGTGGTCCCAGGTGACGATGCGTACGCGCCCGGGCTCCTGGGCCAGCAGGTCGCGCACCTGGTAGCGCCACAGGTCCTGATCGCAGGTCCAGCAGTGGGCCAGCAGCACGGTGAGGGTCGCGTCGGCGGGGCCGTAGCAGGCCACGGCCAGGCGCAGCCCGTCGTACGTCGTGAGCGTCGGCACGCTCAGGCCTCGCGCTGCAGCAGCGCGGTGGCGATCGCGGCGACGCCCTCACCGCGACCGGTCAAGCCGAGCCCCTCGGTGGTGGTGGCCGAGACCGAGACGGGTGCGCCGACGACCGCGGCCAGGGCCCGCTCCGCCTCGGCGCGGCGCGGCCCGATGCGTGGGACGTTGCCGATCACCTGTACCGCGACGTTCGCAACGGCCCAGCCGTCGGCTCGCACCCGGCTGACCGCCTCGGCCAGCAGCGTGAGGCTGTTCGCGCCGTGCCACCGGGGCTCGGAGGTGCCGAAGTTGCTACCGACGTCGCCCAGGTGGGCGGCAGAGAGCAGCGCGTCGCACACGGCGTGAGCGGCGACGTCGGCGTCGCTGTGGCCCTCGAGACCCAGGGGCTCCTCGGGCCAGTCCAGGCCCGCCAGCCGCATCGGGCGCCCGGCCACGAGCCGGTGCACGTCGCTCCCGATCCCGGTTCGCAGCTCCTGCACAGATGAGGATCCTGCCCCATCAGGTGTCACCATGAAGCAGTGACCACCGACGTGGAGGAGCCGACGACGGCGGCCGCTGCCTCTCCTGCGCGCCGCGCCGGCCGGCTGCGTCCCTTCGTCGCCGGTGCGGTGACCGGGCTCTCGGGCGCCGCCACCAGCGTCGCGGCGGCCTCCCTGCTGCGGCTCGACAGCAACCCGGTGCTCGACGTCGCCGCCGTCGTGCGCGACCTGACGCCGGGCCCGGTCGCCGAGCTGCTCATCGGCGTGGTCCAGCACCTCGACAAGCCGCTGCTGGTCGCCGGGACGGCGCTCGGGCTCATCGCGCTGACCGGGTGGGCCGGCGTCCGTGCGGCCCATCGCCCCTGGCAGGGCTACGTCGTGCTCGCGGTGCTCGGCGCCGTCGGGCTGGCCGGGGTGCTGCACCAGAAGCACCCGACGCCGGCTTCCTTCCTGCCGCTGATCGTGGGCCTGGCCACCTGGCTGGTGCTGCTGCCCTGGCTGGTGGGGGCGGCGGTGCGGGCCGAGACCGAGGTGACCGGTCGCCGGGCGTTCCTGACCCGCACGGCGGGGACCTTCGCCGCCTCGCTGGTGGTGACCGGCCTGGCCGGCTGGTGGGGCCAGGCGCGCAGTAAGGCCGAGGAGGCGCGACGGCTGCTGCGGCTGCCCGTGCGCACCGGTGCGGTGCCGGTGGGCGCCAACCTGCGGGTCGACGGCGTGGAGCCGTGGCGCACCCCCAACGAGGACTTCTACCTCATCAACGTCGAGCTCTCGATCCCCACGATCACCCCGGACGACTGGAGCCTGCGCATCCACGGCATGGTCGACCAGCCGCTGGTCATCACCTACGACCAGCTCGCGCGACGCCAGCTCACGCAGGAGTGGATCACGCTGTGCTGCGTGTCCAACGAGGTCGGCGGCGACCTGATCAGCAACGCGTTCTGGTCCGGGGTGCTCGTGCGCGACCTGCTCGCCGAGGCCGGCGTCAAGGACGGCGCCGACGCGGTCAAGACGACGTCGCAGGACGGCTGGACCTGCGGCACCCCGCTCTCGGCGCTCACTGACGTCAACCGCAACGCGATGCTGGCCCTGGCCATGAACGGCAAGCCGCTGCCGCTCGAGCACGGGTTCCCCGTACGCATGGTCGTGCCCGGCCTGTACGGCTACGTCTCGGCCACGAAGTGGCTCGTCGACCTGGAGGTCACCCGCTTCTCCGACTTCTCGGCGTACTGGACGCAGAACGGCTGGTCGCCGCTGGGCCCGGTCAAGACCGAGTCCCGCATCGACGTCCCGCGCTCGGGGCAGCAGGTCGAGGCGGGCAAGCGCCGCGTGGGCGGATCGGCGTGGTCGCAGCACACCGGCATCGCGAAGGTGGAGTACCAGCTGGACGGGAAGGCCTGGCAGAGCGCCGACCTCGGCACCGTGCCCGGCAACGACACCTGGGTGCAGTGGGCCGGCGAGGTCGACCTGAGCGGCGGCGACCACGTGCTCGTGGTGCGGGCCACCGACCAGAGCGGCTACACCCAGACCGCGGCGCGCGCCGACGTCGTGCCCGACGGTGCGACCGGCTGGCATACCGTTCACTTCTCTGCACGCTGAGGCCGGTGCACCTTCGCGCACCGAGGTCGGCGACGCCTCAGGGACCTACAGCCACGCCAACGGCTACAAGTTCGACTTCTCCCGCACCTCGTGCCTGACCAGCTGGATCCACAGCACCTACACCTACACCGGCGCCTGGGCCGGCGACGGTGCCCCGCATTACCAGGCGGCCTCGGGGAACGTCTATGCCGATGAGGGCACCCACTGGGACGTGACGTTCTACAGCTGCGGCTGCTGAAGACAAAAACTCCACACTTGCGAAGCTTTCTCTGGGGTACGCCTGGTTTGTCCCGCCGAAAACTTCGCAAGTGCGCGACTTTGGCACCGCACGCTCACCAGGACGACCCGGACCCCCCAGCCGCGGGAAGGGCGTGGGCGGCGTCGCGGATGACGTAGGCCGCGCCCTTGGACGAGGTGAGCCAGGCCCGCTCGAACTGGCCGCGGTCGTAGGTCCGGGAGACCGAGGCGTTCGACGGGGCCGCCGGGTCGTTGACCACGACGCTGCCGCTCGCGGTGAAGCCGGTGATGACGACCAGGTGGCCCGCGGTGGCGGAGATCGGCGCGCCGGAGAGCTGGCCTCGCGAGAACGAGATCGAGACCACCAGCGGGATCCCGGCGTGGACGAAGCGCTCGGCGTCGCGCAGGTCGCTGAGCCGGGTGACGAAGGCGTCGTCGACGAGGCGGGCGGCGTAGGCGGTGTTGAAGGGCCAGTTGCCGGTGCCGTCGTAGCGGTGGTCGAAGGTCATGCGGGCGGCGTGGTCGACCCAGGGGTCGGCGTAGGACTTCTTCACCCAGGCGTACGCCGAGCGCGACGGCAGCGCGCCGTAGTAGCCGAGCACCATCGACGTGCTGGTGGGCGAGCACCACGCTTCGCCGCCGCCGCCGTAGGCGGGGTACTGGCCGCGGTGCGTCATCTGGGAGTAGCCGGGCACGGCCAGCTGCTGGGCTCCGTAGAGCGGGGTGGACGTCGCGGGCACGGTCGCCGCCGGCAGCGAGGCCACCGCGCCGACCCGGCGGACCTTCGGCGACGCCGCACCGGGAGCGCGCACCAGGGTCAGCCGCACCTGCCAGCTGGTGAACTGCACCCCGGACGCGGCGACGAAGGTGTCGGTGTTCACCCGGGCCAGGTCGTCGCCCTGGGTGCCCATCGAGGTGCGCTTGAACACGGCGTCGCTGCTGGTCCAACGGGCGATCGTGTCGAAGGAGGAGACGCGGCCGTCGGCGGTGCGCGCGCGCAGCGAGACCTGCACGTAGGAGCGCGCCGGCGTGACGGCCTGCCACGACGGGATCAGCTGGGTGAACGCGTGGCCCGGGGTCACCCAGTCCGAGGTCCAGCGCGCGGTGGCCCAGGAGGTGCCCGCGACGCGGCGGTGTCCGTTGGCCGAGGCCAGCTTGAGTCGGCCGTACCTGGTCACCGCGGTGCCGCGGTGGACGCCGTGCCCGAAGGCCGCCGACGACAGGGCGGTGTAGGTGTTCTGGCCGGTCATCGCGGTCGCCTCCCGGGCAGCGGACGCAGGCACGGTACCGGTCGCGACGAGGGTCAGCAGGACAACGGGAAGCAAGCGGCGCACCGCGCGAGCCTAATCCCATTCGTCACATACGTCACTCTTTCACCAGGGTGCCATGGTGAACGGACGCCGGTCGCCAGCGCCGGCCGCCTCAGCTCCGCGACGCCACCCACCCGACCGCGTCGAGCACCGCCGGGTGCCGCTCGGCGTCGAGGATCGTGTGCCGCCCGCGCTGCACCCGCACGTCGTCCACGTAGACGCCGCGACCGTGGTAGAGCTCGTCGGTGGTGTAGCGCCAGCGCAGCTGCACCCGGCCGGAGTACGCCGCCAGCGAGGCGCGCGCCCGCAACCACTGGTGGCCTTCGTAGCCCGCCACCGAGCCGGGGGTGCGCACCGAGAGCCGCTTGCCGCGCAGGGTGAACGGCACCGGCGTCCACGAGGTGCCGTCGTCGGTGGAGGCCTCCAGAGTGGCGAAGTCGGCGCGGGGCTCGGTGTCGTACCACATCGACCAGCGCAGCGCCGTGCGTCCGGCCGGCAGCGTCACGGGCATCGTCAGCGTGGCCGTGGTCGCGTCTTCCATGCCCGCGTACCAGGCGGTGCGCCCCGCCGCCGGCTTCACGCGCACCGCGCGAGCCATGTCGTCGGCCACCGCGCGCCGGTAGGGGTTCACCGTCGGTCCCGTCCGGTGCGGGTGCACCCGGTTGGTGAGCAGGATGACGAAGCTCTGCGTGGTCGGGTCGATGGTGATCGAGGTGCCGGTGAAGCCGGTGTGGGCTCCCGTGTACGGCGTCGCGAGAGCGCCGGACTCGTAGTGCTGCCACAGCTCGAAGCCGAGCCCGTGCTCGTTGCCGGTGAAGGCCTGGTTGTAGTTCTTCAGCATCGCCACCACCCAGTGCTTCGAGAGGATCCGCGCCTTGCCGTAGCGGCCGCCGTTGAGCATCGTCTGCGCCAAGATCGCGAGGTCGTGGGCGTCGGAGAACACCCCGGCGTGGCCGGCGACGCCGTTCAGCGCCCAGGCGTTCTCGTCGTGCACCTGGCCCCAGGTGAGCCCGCGCGCCGGGGTGGTCTGGTACTCCTCGGCGGCGATCCGGTACCGCAGCCGGGCCGGCGGGTTGTACATGGTGCTGGTCATGTGCAGCGGCTTCGTGATGCCCTGCCGCACCAGTTGGTCCAGCGGCTTGCCGGTGATTTTCTCCAGCACCAGCTGCAGCGACATCATGTTGAGGTCGGAGTAGACGTACGTGGACCCGGCCGGCGCGGCGGGTGTCTGGGTCAGGATCGCGTCGATCCGGTCCTGGTACGTCGGGTACGTCCACAGCGCGGGGCTCGGGTCCGGCGGCAGCCCCGAGGTGTGGGTGAGCAGCTGGCGGATGGTGATCGCGCCCTTGCCGTTCTGCGCGTACGCCGGCAGGTACGAGGCCACCGTCCGGTCGAGGTCGAGCCGGCCCTTCTCCAGCTGCTGCACCGCCACGATCGAGGTGAACAGCTTCGAGAGCGAGGCGAGGTCGTACATCGTCGAGCGACGAGTCGAGATCCACTCCTCGCGCGGGAGCTGGGTACCGCTCTGGTCGGCGTAGCGCAGCGCGAAGCCCTTCGCGTCGAAGCCGGTGATGACGCCGTTGCGCCCGGCGATCACCGTCTCGCCGGGGTAGACGCCGGGCGTGGTGGCGCTCTCGGGCGTGACGCCGGCGGCGGCGTCGCGCACGACGCGTCGCGCGTACGCCGGGAGCAGCCCGGCGCTGCGGGCCGAGCCGCGGTGCAAGGTGACGTGCTGGCTGCCCACGAGCTGCGCCAGCCGCGGTCCGCCGTGGTCGGTGGTCACCCCGGTGGTCGCGCTGGCGATTGCACTGGCGATTGCGCTGGGAACACTCGCCGTGGCTCCCGTGGCCGCCACCAGCGCCGCCGCGGCGACGAGAACGAGCTTCGTCATGTCTCTCCTCATCGGTACATCAGGTGGGCCGACCGGATGCGCTCGAAGGCGCGCAGCTCGTCGTGCCAGGTGGCGACGACCGCATCGGTGTCCTGGCCGGCGTCGACGGCGTCGCGCAGCAGCGAGGAGCCGGCGAGCTTGTCGACGTCGTAGGGATCGACCGGGTCGCCGGTGTCGTAGCGCCAGGCGAAGTCGTCGGGGTAGAGCCGCCTGGCCGACACGATCATCGCGACGGCGGTGCGCACCGGGTCGTAGGCCCGCCGGTCGTTCACGTGGAGCTCCACGCCGGCGCAGGTCTGGCCGACGTACTTGGAGAAGGTCGGGGAGAAGTAGGCCTCCCGGAACGCAACGCCGGGCAGGTCCTGGTCGTTCAGCGTCGCGGCCCAGTGGTAGTCGGCGTAGGGGGCGCCGACGGTCTCGAACGGCTTGGTGGTGCCGCGGCCCTCGGAGAGGTTGGTGCCCTCGAACAGCCCGTTGCCGGCGTAGACGAAAGCGCTGTCGAGGGTGGGGATGTTGGGCGAGGGCAGCACCCAGGGCAGGCCGGTGGTGTCGGCGTCGTCGTCTCGACGCCAGCCCTGCACCGGCACCACGGTGAGGTCGGCGGCCCGGCCGCCGGCGTCGTCGGGCACGAACTCGGCGTTGTCCAGGCGGGCCAGCTCTCCCATCGTCATCGCGTAGTCCATCGCGATCGGCTTGAGGCCGACGAACGTCGACAGCGCGGGGTGGAGCACCGGACCGCGCGGGTGTGAGGCGCCCAGCGGCGAGGGCCGGTCGAGCACCACGTATCCGATGCCCAGTCGTGCGCACGCCACCATCGCCTGGTACATCGACCAGATGTAGGTGTAGTACCGCACGCCGATCTCCACGATGTCGACGAGCAGCACGTCGATCCCGGCGCCGCCGATGATCTGGGTGATCTCGTCCTGCGTCTTGGCGTACAGGTCGTAGACCGGGAGCCCGGTGGCCGGGTCGTCGTAGGAGCCCTGCGAGCCGCCGGCCTGCGCCGTACCGCGGAAGCCGTGCTCGGGGCCGAAGACGGCGACGAGGTCGACGCGGCGGTCGGCGTGCATGACGTCGACCTCGTGGGCGAGGTCGCGGGTCAGCGCCGTGGGGTTGGCCAGCATGCCGACCCTCGAGCCCCGCAGCGTCCGGTAGCCGGACGCGGCGAGTGCCTCGAAACCGGTACGGACCCGGCGCCGGCCATGACCCAGGGGGGCGGGTCGGGCCGACGCCGGGGCTGCGATCGTGCTCGCGGTCGCGACGGCACCCGCCGCGGCCGCCCCGAGAAATGCGCGGCGCTGCATTCGTCTCTTCCTACGCCAGCCGAGGACGCTGGCGCAAGAGTCTGTCGCGAGAACGCAAAGATTTTGCAAGCCGCTTGCAATGTGGCTGTGGTTGGCTGCTGCGCCATGTGGGTGCTCGTGGCAGTCGCGGTGGTGGTCGTCGGGTTCGCGCTCCGGCTCAACTCAATGCTGGTGGTCACCGTCGCGGGCATCGCCGCGGGCCTGATCGCGGGGCTGTCGCCGGTCAAGATCGTCGACGCCTTCGGCACCGGCTTCGCAGGCTCGCGGTCGGTGACCGTCTTCATCTTCGTGCTGCCGGTCATCGGCCTCATCGAGCGCTACGGCCTGCAGCACCGCGCCCGCACGCTCATCACGCGGCTCTCGGCGCTCACCCCGGGCCGGCTGCTGGCGGCGTACCTGCTGATCCGGCAGGTCACCGCCGCCCTCGGGCTGCTCGCCATCGGCGGGCACGCCCAGGCCATCCGGCCGATCGTCGCTCCCATGTCGGAGGCCGCGGCCGAGCGCCGCCACGGCGACCTGAGCCGGCCCGCGCGTGAGCGGATCCGCTCCTACGCGGCGAGCGCGGACAACGTCGGGGCGTTCTTCGGCGAGGACATCTTCGTGGCCGTCGGGTCGATCCTGCTCATCACCGGGTTCGTCGACACCACCTACGGGCTCAAGCTCGACGCCCTCGACGTCGCGCTCTGGGCCATCCCGACGGCGGTGTGCGCCTTCGTCATCCACGGCTGGCGGATGCTGCGCCTGGACCGCCGCCTCGACGAGTTGGTGCGCTCGTGATCACCGCGGAGTTCGTCTACTGGCTGGTCGCCGCGCTCTTCGTGGCCGTCGCCGTCATCCGGGCGGTCGACCGCACCGACACCAGACGGTTCGGCAGCGCCGCGTTCTGGGCCCTGCTGGCGTTCTGCTTCGTCTACGGCACCTACGTCGTGGACAAGAGCGGTAGCGCGTTCGTCGAGGGGCTGGCCGTGCTGGCCGTGGCCGTGCTCGCCGGGTTCGGCTTCCCCGGCCGCGGCACCGCGCTCACCACGGACGAACCCACCCGCGAGCGGCTCGCGCAGCGGTACGTCAACTGGCTCTTCCTTCCTGCGCTGCTGATCCCGCTGGTGGCGGTCGTCTTCGGCTCGGTGCTCAAGAACGTCAAGCCCGGCGGCACGCCCCTGCTCGAGGTCGGCTCGGAGACGGTGATCGGGCTCGGGGTGGCCGCCGTGGTGGCGCTGGTGGTGGGCATGGCGCTCTTCCGCGAGCCGAACCCGATGGTGCCGCTGCGCGAGGGCGACCGGCTGCTCGGCCACATCGGCTGGGCGGCGATCCTGCCGCAGTTCCTGGCCACGCTCGGGCTGCTGTTCACCGCGGCCGGCGTGGGGACGGCGGTCGGCAAGATCACCGACTCCGTGCTGCCGCACGGGCTGCTGCTGCTCGCCGTCGTCGTGTACTGCCTGGGGATGGCGTTGTTCACCATCATCATGGGCAACGCGTTCGCCGCCTTCCCGGTGATGACCGCGGCCGTCGGCTGGCCGTTGCTGATCGAGCAGTTCCACGGCAACCCGCCCGCGGTGTTCGCGATCGGCATGCTGGCCGGGTTCTGCGGCACCCTGGTCACGCCGATGGCGGCCAACTTCAACCTGGTGCCGGCGGCGCTGCTCGAGCTCACCGACACCTACGGCCCGATCAAGGCCCAACTGCCCACGGCGGTGCCGCTGCTGGCGTGCAACATCGTCCTCATGTACGTCCTGGCCTTCTGATGCAGCACCACGAGGAGTGGGCCCGCACCGTGCACGCGGTGCTGACCACGCCCTATCCCTACGCCGCCCAGCACGTCTCCGCCGGGCCCGACGACGTCGACGTCACGCCGTCGCGGCTGCACCCGGCGTTCCACGGCAGCTTCGACTGGCACTCCTCGGTGCACATGCACTGGTCGGCGCTCACGCTGCTGCCGCTGGTCGCCGACCCCGCCCCGCTGCGCGCGCTGCTCGAGGAGCGGCTGACGCCCGCCCACGTCGCCACGGAGGTGGCCTACCTGCGGGCGCACCCCTGGTTCGAGCGTCCCTACGGCTGGGCCTGGGCGGCGGCGCTGGCGGTGGCCGCCGACCTGCCCGACCTGCTCGAGGTGGTCGCCGAGCTGACCGAGGCCTGGCTGCCCACGCTGGCCACGCCCAACCGCAGCGGCGAGCACGCCAACCTCGCTTTCGCGCTGTCGCTGCTCCACGCCTGCCTGCCCGACGCCGGCCTCGTCGAGGAGACCGCTCGCCGGCTCTACCTGGCCGACCGCGACGCCCCGGTGCGCTGGGAGCCGGGGCCCAGCGACTTCCTCTCGCCCACGCTGAGCGAGGCCGAGCTGATGCGCCGCGTGCTGCCGGCCGAGGACTTCGAGCCCTGGCTCGCGGCGTTCCTGCCCGACCTCGAGCCGCTGCTGGCGGTGGCGGAGGTGCGCGACCCCACCGACGGCAAGGGCGCGCACCTGTTGGGTCTCGGACTGAGCCGGGCCTGGCAGCTGCGCTCGCTGGCACCCTTCCTGCCGACGGAGGTGGTGCGGGCGGCGGACGCCCAGGTGGCGCTGGCCACCGAGCACATCGCCGGTGGGAGCTTCATGAGCACGCACTGGCTGGTCTCGTTCGCGCTGCTGGCGGAGGGAGTGTCGCCGGGCGCGGATACCCTTCGCGGGTGAGTCTGCGCCTGCACGACACCGCCGCCCGGGCGGTGCGCGAGTTCGTCCCGCTCGAGCCCGGTCGCGCCGGTGTGTACGTCTGCGGGCTCACGGTGCAGTCGCAGCCGCACGTGGGGCACGTGCGATCGGCGGTCAACTTCGACGTGCTGCGCCGCTGGCTCCTGGCCAGTGGCTACCAGGTTGACTTCATCCGCAACATCACCGACATCGACGACAAGATCCTGCTCAAGTCCGCCGACCAGGACCGGCCCTGGTACAACCTCGCCTACGAGATGAGCCGCGAGCTCACCCGCGCCTACGACGCGCTCAACGTGCTGCCACCCACCTACGAGCCCGCCGCCACCGGGCACGTACCCGAGATGCTGCAGCTGATCGAGGAGCTGGTGCGCGACGGGCACGCCTACGCCGCCGAGGACGGCTCCGGCGACGTCTACTTCGACGTGCTCTCCTGGCCCGCCTACGGGGAGCTGTCGGGCCAGCGCGTCGACGACATGGAGGCGGCCGAGGACGCCGACCCCCGCGGGAAGCGCGACCCCCGCGACTTCGCCCTGTGGAAGGGCCGCAAGGACTCCGAGCCGGCCACCGCCTCGTGGCCCTCGCCCTGGGGCCCGGGCCGACCGGGCTGGCACATCGAGTGCTCGGCGATGGCGGGCAAGTACCTCGGCCCGGCCTTCGACATCCACGGCGGCGGGGTCGACCTGAGGTTCCCCCACCACGAGAACGAGCAGGCGCAGTCGCGCGCGGCCGGGCGGCCGTTCGCCTCGTACTGGCTGCACAACGCCTGGATCACCACCGCCGGGGAGAAGATGAGCAAGTCGCTCGGCAACTCGCTGGTGGTCGGCGAGGTGCTCCAGCGGGTGCGCGCCATCGAGCTGCGCTTCTACATGGTCAGCGCCCATTACCGCTCGCACGTCGAGTTCAGCTTCGAGGCGCTCGAGGAGGCAGCGGCCGGGTTCCGCCGGGTCGAGGGGTTCCTCGAGCGAGCACTCCCGGTGGACTCGGTGGTCGAGGAGGGCGCCCCGCGCCCGTCTCGAAACCCAGGCGAGCTCCCGCCGGCCTTCGTCGAGGCGATGGACGACGACCTCGGCACCCCGGCTGCCGTCGGTGTGCTCTTCGACGTCGTCCGCGAGGGCAACCGGCTGCTCGCCGCCGGCGAGGACGTCTCCGCACTCGCCGGGCAGGTGCGCGCGATGCTCGACGTGCTCGGTCTCGACCCGGCCGACCCGGCCTGGGGCGCCGCGGCCGGCTCCGACGAGCGACTGACCTCGGCCGTCGACGTCTTGGTGCGGGGCCTGCTCGAGCAGCGGGCCGCCGCCCGGGCGGCCAAGGACTTCGCCGCCGCCGACGCCATCCGCGACACGCTGCGCACCGCCGGCATCGCGATCACCGACACCCCCGACGGACCGACCTGGGAGCTGGAGCAGTAACCGATGCCTGGTAATTCGAACCGACGCGGCTCCGTGCGCCGCACGTCGAAGGGCAACCCGACCGCCGGATCGGGCGGCCGGGTGCGCCGCGGACTGGCCGGCAAGGGGCCGACCCCGAAGGCCGCCGAACGACCCAATCACAAGGCGTTCAAGGCCAAGAAGCAGGCCGAGCGGTCCGCCTCGGGCCGCCCGCAGCGCAAGGGTGGCGACGCGGAATGGGTGGCCGGGCGCAACTCGGTGGTCGAGGCGCTGCGGGCGCGGATGCCGGTGAGCGCGGTCTACGTCGCCGAGGGTGCCGAGCGCGACGGCCGGCTGCGCGAGACCTTCGAGATGGCCGCCGACCGCGGCATCTCGCTGCTCGAGGTGAGTCGCCACGAGCTCGACAAGATGACCGGTGGCGCGGTGCACCAGGGGCTCGCCGCGCGGGTGCCGCCCTACGAGTACGCCCACCCCGACGACCTGCTCGCGCGCGCCGAGGAGCGCGGCGAGGCGCCGCTGGTGGTCGCGCTCGACCAGGTGACCGATCCGCGCAACCTCGGCGCCGTGGTGCGCAGCGCCGCCGGGTTCGGCGCGCACGGCGTGGTCGTGCCCGAGCGGCGCTCGGCGGGGATGACCGCCAGCGCCTGGAAGACCTCCGCCGGTGCCGCCGCCCGCGTGCCGGTGGCGCAGGCGACGAACCTGACCCGGCAGCTCAAGGCCTACCAGGACGCCGGCTGCACGGTGGTGGGCCTGGCTGCTGACGGCGACCTGTCCCTGCCCGAGCTGGAGGCCGACGCCGACCTGGCCGCCGGACCGCTGGTCGTGGTGGTCGGGTCCGAGGGCGATGGGCTCTCCCGGCTGGTCGCCGAGACCTGCGACCGGCTGGTCTCGATCCCGATGGCCGACGACCTGGAGTCGCTCAACGCCGGCGTCGCCGCCTCGGTGGTGCTCTACGCCCTCTCCCGCGCGCGGGCATAGTCGCGCGGGCATAGTGGGGCCATGGCCACCACCGTCGAGCGCCTGCTGCCGACCGACGAGGCCGAGGCGCTCCTCGGCCTGACCCGCGAGATCGCCGAGCACGAGCTGCGGCCCCGCGCCGACGAAGCCGAGGCGCGGGCCGAGTTTCCGGCGGACGCCTACCGGGTGCTGGGCAAGGCCGGGCTGCTGAGCCTGCCCTTCGCCGAGGAGCACGGCGGTGGGGCCCAGCCCTACGAGGTCTACCTGCAGGTGCTCGAGGAGATCGCCACCGCCTGGGCCAGCGTCGGCGTCGGGGTCTCGGTGCACGCGCTGACCTGCCTGGCCGTGGACCAGAACGCCGACGACGCGCTGCGCGAGGAGTGGCTGCCGCGGATGCTCTCGGGCGACTGGCTGGGTGCGTACTGCCTCTCCGAGCCGCAGGCGGGCTCCGACGTCTCGGGCATCCGGACCCGAGCGCGCCGCGACGGCGAGGCGTACGTCGTGCACGGCACCAAGCAGTGGATCAGCAACGGCAGCCACGCCGACTACTACGTGCTCTTCGCGCGCACCGACGACGACCCGCGCCGCGGGCTGACCGGCTTCCTGGTGCCGGCTGACACCGAGGGCATGTCGTTCGGGGCGCCGGAGAAGAAGATGGGCCTGCACGCCGACGTCACCACCCAGGTGATCTTCGACGGCGCCCGCATCCCGGTCTCGCAGCGCATCGGCGAGGAGGGCCAGGGCATGAAGATCGCCCTCTCCGCGCTCGACGCCGGACGGCTGGGCATCGCCGCCGTGGCCACCGGCATCGGCCAGGCGGCGCTCGCGGCGGCCGTGGCGTGGGCGGGGGAGCGCGAGCAGTTCGGGCAGCCGATCGGGTCGTTCCAGGGGTTGCAGTTCCTGCTGGCCGACATGGCCGCAGCGGTGGAGCAGGCGCGCGCGACCTACCTCCACGCGGCCCGGCTCAAGGACGCCGGCCGACGCTTCTCGCGGCAGGCCAGCATCGCCAAGCTCACCGCCACCGACGCCGCGATGCGGGTGAGCACCGACGCCGTCCAGGTGTTCGGCGGCTACGGCTACACCGCGGACTACCCCGTGGAGCGGTTCTTCCGCGACGCCAAGGTCACCCAGATCTTCGAGGGCACCAACCAGATCCAGCGGATGGTGATCGGGCGCGACCTGCTGGCCTGAGGCGGGGTGTGAGCGCCGTTACCCTGGAACCATGCCGCTGCGCATCGTGGCGAACCGTCCCGACCCGGCGGTGTTCACGCTCCCGTGGCCCGTGCCGCTGGTCGAATGGACCGAGCACGTCATCTCGCTGCCGCGCGGCCTCTCGCGCCACGTCGTGCGCATCGTGCGGCTCGGCGAGGCCGTCTACGCGGTCAAGGAGACGGTTGAGCCGATCGCGTGGCGCGAGTACGGCCTGCTGCGCGACCTGCAGCGGATGGGCCTGCCGGCGGTGACGCCGCACGGCGTCGTGGCCGGCCGCGAGACCGAGTCCGGCGAGCCGCTGCCGGCCTGCCTGATCACCCGGCACCTGGCGTTCGCGATGCCGTACCGCACGCTGTTCAGCCACGGCGTCCGCGCCGACAGCCTGCCGCTGATCATCGACGCGCTCGTGGTGCTGCTGGTCCGGCTGCACCTGGCCGGCTTCTACTGGGGAGACGTGTCGCTCTCGAACGTGCTCTTCCGCCGCAACGCCGGAGCCTTCGCAGCGTACCTGGTCGACGCCGAGACCGGCGAGCTGCGGCCCGAGCTCTCGGCCCAGCTGCGCAACAACGACGTCCAGGTGGGCGTGGAGAACGTCTTCGCCGAGCTGCTCGACCTCAAGGCCGGCGGCCTGGTCGACCACGAGATCGACGAGATGCTCATCGTCGACCTGATCCAGGAGCGGTACGCCTCGCTGTGGGAGGAGCTGACCGCGAAGGAGGAGTTCGACTCCGAGGAGACCTGGCGCATCGAGCAGCGGGTCGAGCGCCTCAACGACCTCGGCTTCGACGTCGAGGAGCTCGACGTGGTGACCGACTGGGACGGCTCGACCATCCAGATCCAGCCGCGGGTGGTCGAGCTGGGCCACCACCGCCGCGAGTTCCGCGACCTGACCGGCCTCGACGTCGAGGACAACCAGGCCCGGCGGCTGCTCAACGACCTCGCCGCCTACACCGCCTACTTCGGCCTGGGCGGGGAGGACCGGATGCTGGTGGCCAACCGCTGGCTCTCCCAGGTCTACGAGCCGACGCTGGCGATGATCCCGCCCGAGCAGCGCGGCAAGCTCGAGGGCCCCGAGCTCTTCCACGAGATCCTCGAGCACCGGTGGTACCTCAGCGAGGACCGCGGTGCCGAGGTCAGCCTGGAGGACACCGCCCAGGACTACATCGACCACGTGCTCCCCACCCGTCCCGAGGAGGTCGTCGTCTCGGCCACCGCGGTCGACGACGCGGATGCGCTCCTGCCGCAGCCGGAATGACAGGCGCGCCAACTGCACACGTGCGCACCTGGCCCGACGAACGGGCGGCTTCTGGCGTGCCGACTTCGCAAGTGCGCAGTTGGCGCACACCTCGGGGCCCGACGGCCGCCGGGAGGAGCGCCCCGCAGCCGGAGCGGGTTGGTCCGAACCCGAACCCGCCCCCTACCCTGAAGCCCCGCCGCGTTAGCTCAGTGGTAGAGCACCCGCCTTGTAAGCGGACGGTCGTCAGTTCAATCCTGACACGCGGCTCCCGTGCTCAGTCGGACGTACCTGCCTCGGTAGCGTGACCAGGTGCTGCGTCGCTCGATCGGGGTCCTGGTTGCGCTCGTCTTGTTGGCGCTGGCGGCCGCGTGCGGCGGGCAGGGCGGCGACAAGCGCTCGGTCGAGCCGGCCGAGCCGACGTTCAGCCCGAGCTCGACGGCGTACGTGCCGGCCGTTACGCGGCCCAACGTCCTGGTCATCGAGACCGATGACATGCGCAGCGACGAGCTGCAGTTCATGCCGAACGTGCGCAAGCTGATCGGCCAGCGGGGGATCACCTTCGAGAACTCCTTCGCGCCCTACCCGCTGTGCTGCCCCAGCCGGGCCACCTTCTTGTCCGGGCAGTACAACCACAACAACGGCGTCCTCAGCGTGAAGAAGCCGTGGGGCTTCCAGGCCTTCGACGACACCACCACCATCGCGACGGTGCTGCAGAAGGCCGGTTACAACACGGCGCTGGTGGGCAAGTACCTCAACGGTTACGGCTCCGAGCACCGGCACGACAGCACGCTGTCCTCGCGCACGTACGTGGCACCCGGTTGGACCGACTGGTACGCCGGCAGCGACCACCGCTACGGCAGCAAGAGTCCATTGTTCGGGGGTACCTACAACTACTTCCACTACACCCAGGTCATCAACGGCAAGGTCGTCGCGCACCCTGATCGGTACTCCACCGACGTCAACGCCAGCGAGACCCGAGGCCGGATCCGGGCCTACGGCAAGCAGAAGAAGCCGTGGTTCATCTGGTGGACGCCCACGGCGCCGCACTTCGGCCGCCCGCACGAGAAGGACGACCCCGCTCCGCTGCGCGACACCAAGGGCAAGCTCGAGAGGTGGCCGACACCGGCTCGTCCGGGCTGGGTGCGCGGCATCTTCGACAAGAAGATCACCCACCCGCTCGGTACGCCGCCCTACGGGCCGGCCGAGGCCGACATCAGCGACAAGCCGCGGCTGCTGAGCGGCACCCCGGAGATGGACGATGCCGAGCGCAAGGCGCTCACCGAGGTGGAGCGGCAGCGGGCGGAGTCGCTGTACGTGCTCGACCGGCAGATCGGCGTGACGATGAAGACGCTGCAGCGCACCGGTCAGTGGGACAACACGGTGGTGGTGTTCACCTCCGACAACGGCTACTTCCTCGGTGAGCACCGCAAGCGGCAGGGCAAGATCTTGGCCCACGAGCCGTCGTTGCGGGTGCCGCTGCTGATCGCCGGTCCGGGCATCGAGCACGGCCAGCGCTACGACCCGGTGTCGGTCATCGACATGGCCCCGACGCTGGCCCAGTACGCCGGCACCACGATGCCCGACACCGACGGCACCTCCTTCCTGCGCGACCTCGAGCAGGGCGACACCGGCTGGACCGTGCCGGTGGTCACCGAGGGGCGCGACGACCGGAAGAGCTACGTACGGGCGCGCTCACCGGGCTTCGAGTCCAACGGTCTCGACACGCGCGGCCTCCGGCTGGGCCGGTGGTCCTACATCCGCTACTCCACCGGCGAGACCGAGCTCTACGACCTCGCCAAGGACCCGCTCCAGCTCAGCAGTGAGCAGGACAACCCCGCCTATGCGGGGATCTCTCGGCAGCTGGCCGCGCTGTGGACGAAGTACATGAACTGCAAGGGGGCCGACTGCCAGGACCCGCTGCCCGCCAAGTTCCGGCTCACGCCCGCGCAGGAGAAGGCCATCACCGACGACGAGATCACCCGGACCAACGTCTACTACGACGACCACTGGACCCGGTAGCTCAAAGTCAGGTAAGTCACTCAGCAAACTCTCATAGAAAACGGATAGGGTTCCGCGGTGCGTCGTTGGCCGTCGGGGATCGTGATCTGCGTCGTGGTGGCCCTGGCGGCCGGCTGTGGTGGCCACACCGGCTCCGGCTCGCGGGAGTCCATCGAGCCGCGGCAGCCGCACTTCTCCGCGGGTGCGACGGCGCCGTTGCCCGCGGTGCGGCGTCCGAACCTGCTGGTCATCGAGGCCGACGACATGCGCACCGACGAGCTGCGCTTCATGCCCAACGTGCGCAAGCTGATCGCCGGGCGGGGCGTCACGTTCGAGAACTCCTTCGCGCCGTACCCGCTGTGCTGCCCCAGCCGGGCCTCGTTCCTCTCCGGCCAGTACGCCCACAACCACGGCGTGCTCAGCCACGAGCCGCCGTGGGGCTTCCACGCCTTCGACGATCGCACCACCATCGCCACGGTGCTGCAGCAGGCGGGCTACCACACCGCGCTGGTGGGCAAGTACCTCAACGGCTACGCGCAGCAGCCGACCCGCGCCGGCCAGGACTCGCGCACCTACGTGCCGCCGGGCTGGACGGACTGGTACGCCGGCAGCGACCACCTCTACGGCAACCGGAGCCCGTACTTCGGCGGCACGTACAACTACACCCACTACACGCAGGTCATCAACGGGCGCGTGGTGCCGCACCCCGGCGACTACTCCACCAACGTCAACGGCCGTGAGACGCGTGGCCGGATCCGCGACTACGGGAAGCAGAAGAAGCCGTGGTTCATCTGGTGGACGCCGACCGCCCCGCACTTCGGCCGCCCGCACGAGCGCGACGACCCCAAGCCCACCCGCAACCTGCGGGGCTTCCTCGAGCACTGGGAGACCCCGGCCCGGCCGGGGTGGGTGCGGGGTCGGTTCGACCGGGAGATCACTCACGCGCTGGGGCAGCCGCCGTACGGGCCGGCCGAGGCCGACATGAGCGACAAGCCGGCGCTGCTGCGTCACGTGCCGGAGATGGACGAGACCGAGAAGAGGGCGCTGACCGAGGTCTCGCGGCAGCGGGCCGAGGCCGAGTTCGTGCTCGACCGCCAGATCGGCATCACGATGAAGACGCTGCAGCGCACCGGGCAGTGGGACGACACCGTCGTCGTGTTCACCTCCGACAACGGCTACTTCCTCGGCGAGCACCGCAAGCGGCAGGGCAAGATCCTCAGCCACGAGCCGTCGCTGCGGGTGCCGTTGGTCATGGCCGGCCCGGGCGTCCCACACGCCCGCCGCTACGACCCGGTCACCACCATCGACCTGGCTCCGACCCTCGCCCAGTACGCCGGGACGACGATGCCGCGGACCGACGGCGCCTCGTTCCTGCCCGCCGTGAGCAACGGCGACTCCGGCTGGACCGTCCCGGTGGTCACCGAGGGCCGCGACGAGGCCAGGCGCTACCGCCGCGACGCCGACGAGCACCTGCAGCCCGGCTTCGACGACGGTCTGGACACCCGCGGCATCCGCACGGCGAGGTACAAGTACACCCGCTACAGCACCGGCGAGGAGGAGCTCTACGACCTGAAGAAGGACCCGCTCGAGCTCGACGGCCTGCAGAACGACCCGGCGTACGCGGAGGTCAAGAGGAAGCTCGTCGCGCTGTGGTTCGACTACATCCACTGCCGAGAGGCCGCCTGCGATCGTCCGATGCCGGCCGAGTTCCGCGCCACCCCGGCCCAGGAGAAGGCCATCACCGACGACGAGATCGTCCGTACCAACGCCTACTACGGCGACGAGTGGCCGAGGTAGGGGCCGCTCAGACCGGTTCGGCGGTGAACCGTGAGACCGGTTCGACGAACCGCTCCTGGGCCGCCACGACCTCCAGCTCGGGGCTGTCGCGGTCCAGGGTCACCTGCATCAGGTCGTACACGCTGGCCACGGTCCGCTCCAGGGCGGTGCGCAGATCGGCGCCGCGCAGGACGTGGGCGGTGAACAGGGCGGCAGTGACGTCGCCAGCGCCGTCGCGGTGCAGCGGGAGTCGCGGCGTGCTGACCAACCAGCCGCCGTCGGGGCCCACCGCGAGGGTCTCGATGGTGTCGGTGGCGAGGTCGGGACGCACCAGGCTGGTCACCAGCACGACCCGCGGCCCGGTGGCCCGGACGGCGGCCACGGCGTCGAGGATCTCGGGCATCGTGCGCGGCTTGCTGTGCGTGAGCACGCCGAGCTCGAAGTGGTTGGGGGTGACGACGTCGGCGGCCGGCACCACCCGCTCGCGCATCAGCACCGGGATCCGCTCGTGCACGTAGAGCCCGGCGCCGACGTCGCCCATCACCGGGTCGCAGACGTAGAGCGCGTCGGGGGTGGCGGCCTTCACCGCGGCCACGGTGTCGAGCACGACCTCGCCGATGTCCTCGCCGCCCTGGTAGCCCGAGAGCACCGCCTCGACGTGGGGGAACGCGCCGCGCTCCTCGACCCCGCGCACCACCTCGCGGACGTCGGCCGCCGCCAGCTCCGGCCCGCGCCAGGCGCCGTAGCCGGTGTGGTTGGAGAAGTGGACGGTGATGACCGGCCAGACCTCGAATCCCAGCCGCTGCAGTGGGAAGACGGCGGCCGAGTTGCCGACGTGTCCGTAGGCCACCGAGGACTGGATCGAGAGGATGGGCACGAGGCCCAAGTCTGGCAAAGGGCCGGACCCTCAGGCCACCTGCAGCGACCGCTTCGAGAGTCCGAGCCAGAAGCCGTCGATGACCTGCTCGCCGGGCGCGTCCGGTGCGGTCGCGGCGCCGAGGGTGACGAAGAGCGGGCTGAAGTGCTCGACCGTGGGGTGCGCGTACGGCATGCCCGGCGCCTTGTCGGCGTAGGAGGCCAGCTCGTCGACGTCGCCGCGCGCCATCGCCTCGGCGGCCCAGGCGTCGAACTCCACCGACCAGGTCGGCGGTGTCGCGTCGAGGGAGAAGTCGGTGAGGAACGGCAGGCCGTGGGTCAAGAACCCCGAGCCGACGATGAGCACGCCCTCGTCGCGCAGCGGCGCGAGCCGGCGGCCGATCTCCAGGAGGCGTCCCGGGTCGTGGGTGGGCAGCGACATCTGCAGCACCGGGACGTCGCCGGCCGGGTACATGATCTTCATCGGCACCCAGGCGCCGTGGTCCAGGCCGCGCCGGGGGTGCTGGTGCACCTGCTCGGCGGCGGGCATGAGGCCGGCGATGCGGGCGGCCAGAGCCGTGGCGTCGGGGGTCTCGTAGGTCATCTCGTAGTACTTCTGCGCGAACCCGCCGAAGTCGTAGACCAGCCCGACTCCGGGGCCCGACGCCGAGAGCGCGAGCGGGGCGGACTCCCAGTGGGCGCTGACCATGAGGACGGCGCTGGGCCGCGGCAGGTCGCCGGCCAGGCCGCGCAGCTGCCCCGACCACAGCGGGTCGTCGAGCAGGGGCGGGGCCCCGTGGCCGATGTAGAGGGCGGGCATCCGGTCGGGCATGCCACCATCTTAGTTTAAGATTGAACTAGATTCCAGTCCACCGGCTCGCCGCCCTGCTCGACCAGCATCCGGTTCACCCGGCTGAAGGGCCGCGAGCCGAAGAAGCCGCGGTGGGCCGAGAGCGGGCTGGGGTGCACCGACTCCACCGAGGGCACCGATCCCAGCCTCGGCTTGAGCCCCTGGGCGTCGCGGCCCCACAAGATCGCGGCCAGCGGCCCGCCCCGGGCGACCAGCGCGTCGATGGCCTGCTGGGTGACCGCCTCCCAGCCCTTGCCGCGGTGGGAGGCCGGCTGGCCGGGGCGCACGGTCAGCGACCGGTTGAGCAGCAGCACGCCGGACTCCGCCCACGGCGTGAGGTCGCCGGTGACCGGACGCTCGACGCCGAGGTCGTCGACCAGCTCGGTGTAGATGTTGACCAGGCTCTTGGGCAGCGGGCGGACGTCGGGGGCCACCGAGAAGCTCAGCCCGACCGGATGCCCCGGCGTCGGGTAGGGGTCCTGGCCGACCACGAGCACCTTGACCTCGGCCAGCGGCCGCTGGAACGCCCGCAGCACCAGGTCGCCGGCCGGCAGGTAGCGACGTCCTGCGGCCAGCTCCTCGCGCAAGAAGCCGCCCATCGCCGTGATCTGGTCCTCCACCGGGGCCAGCGCCTGCGCCCAGTCGGGGGCGACGAGACGCTTCTCGACCAGTCCCGCCAGCGTCACGGAGTGCGGCCCAGGAGTGCCGCGAGCCGGTCCAGCGGCGCCGCGTCGTCGGGCACCCCGACCGGGGAGCCGAACGGCGAGTGGCCCGCCGGTACCCGCTGGAGCAGCTGTCGGCTGGCCTCGATCTCGCGCTCGACCAGGTCGTCGGGGAAGTGTGGCTGCTGGCCGGTGGCGCGGGCCAGGTCCCAGCCGTGCACCATCGTCTCGGCCAGCCGCAGGTGCAGCGACGCCTCCGCCGGCACCTCCCCGATCGGCAGCGTGATCCGCCGGGCCAGCGCCTCCGGGGCGTCGAAAGCCCGCTCGAGATCGCGCGCCGACTCCACGAACAGGGTCGTCAGCTGGGCCGGGTCGACCTCGCCCAGCTCGCCCCACATCGTCGCGCGGTCCACGGGCTCGCCGGCCAGCAGCGCGGTAAAGACCCGGTGCCCCATGACCTGGTGCCGCACCAGGTCGGCGACGTCCCAGTCCTCGCACGGCGTCGGCAGCGACCACTGGTCGGCCCCCACCGCCGCGATGGCCCTCGCCCCCTCGGCGTGCACGTCGACGAGGTCGGCGACCAGGGGTTCCATGGGCCCGAGCCTAGGACCGCCCGCGACCTAGTCCAGAACGTTCTTCATGGTTTTGGGGCCGATCACCATGTATTGCGTTCTGGACTACCCCGGGATGGGCCTGGGTAGCGGGATAGTCAGAGACGAAATGGTTGTTCCGAGGGCTGATCGACAACCATCTCGTCTCGGACTACCCCGCCAACGCGGCCGCGACCCGATCGGCCACCGCCCGCTGCTCGGCCAGGAAGGGGTGGAGGGGGGCGGCGCGGTCGGTGTCGGTGTGGATGCCGTTGACCCAGGCCCGTTTGCCCGCGCAGACGTCGTGGCCGGCGGAGGCGGCGTACATGTTCACGAAGCCGGCGCCGGTCTGCCGCGCGGCGGCGGCCATCGCGGTCGAGAGGGCCTTGGTCACGCGGTCGGCGGCGACGGCGTCGGTCTGCGAGATCGGCAGCAGCGAGCGGCACTGCGCGCCGGTCGACGCGATCCGGGGGTAGCCCACCAGCACGACGGTGGCGTTCGGAGCCTTCGCCTGCACGGCTCGCACGACGGACACCAGTCGCTCGCGGATCTTCGGCAGGTCGCCCAGGGCGGCCGCGACGTCCACCCGGCCGCACGCCGTACCCGACTGCAGCCCGAAGCTCTGGCCGTTCGGTCCGGTGATCGGACAGCCGCTCACCAAGGAGGCGAAGAGCCCGAAGTCGTTGCCGCCCAGGCCGATCGTCACCAGGTCGGTGTCGGAGCCGACGGCAGCCAGCTGCGGCGGACGAGTGCCCTGGAAGGTGCGCTGCGAGCCCTCGACGTCGGTGGTGTCGGCCGCGCTGCAGGAGACGTCGGTGAGCCGTGCGCCGAGCCGTTTCGCCAGCAGGGCCGGGTAGTTGTGGTCCGAGCGCAGGCAGCCCTGGGCGACGTCGGTGAGGTAGACGTACGGCGCTGCGGTGTAGGAGTCGCCGAGCGCGACGTAGCGCGCGTGGGCCGGCACCAGCGAGAACGAGCCCGACGCGGTCGGCGATGTGGTGGGCCGCGCAGGCGTCGCCGTCGTCCCACCTCCGCACCCCGCGAGCACGAGCAGCAGAGCGGCCGCCAGCAGCCGCCTCACTTCTTGGCCAGGCCCCGGGTGGCCGAGGAGGAGTACCGCCGCCGCGGGTTGCTGCCGATCGCCTTCGGGTCGGCCCGCTTGGAGGTCTGCGCGGCGGACTTCTCGTCCAGCCACTCGTCCAGCGTCGGCCAGGTGGTGCCGCGAGCGGCGCGCCCGGTGAGCATGCCCAGGTGGCCCCCGGGCACGATCTCGAGACGTACCTCGGCGTTCGGCAGCAGCGGCAGCAGCGCGCGGACGGCGTTGACCGGCGCGATGCCGTCGGTGTTGCCGGCGAACACCAGCACCGGCACGGTGATGGCGTCGAGCCGGATCTCGCGGCCGCCGATCTCCCAGCTGCCGTCGACCAGCTCGTTGCCCTTGATCATCCGGTGGTACAGCTGGCCGAACGTGCGTCCCGGGTACGCCGTCATCGCCGCGGTGAACCGCTCCACCGCCTCGAGTTGGGCGAGGTACTCGGCGTCGTCGAGCGAGACCAGCTTCACGAACGGCTTGGTGAGGTGGTCGGAGATGCTGCTGAGCTGGAAGGCGGTGCGCACCAGGGCCTTCGGGGCCCCGCCGAGCAGTCGGTAGGCGCGGGTGATCAGGCCGGCGTCGAAGTCCAGCAGCGGCCGGATCGGTGCGATCAGCGGCACCTGGGTGACGTCGAACGGCGAGCCCAGCACGGTCAGCGAGGCGATGGGCAAGGACGCCGAGTCGGCGGCGGCGAGCACCGCGAAGATGCCGCCCAGGCTCCAGCCGACGATGTGCACGGGCCGGCCGCCGGCGTGCTCGGCGACCGCACGGACGGCCTCGGGCACGACCTCGTTGATCCAGTGCTCCATGCCCAGGTTGCGGTCGCGGAAGCTGATCTCGCCGTACTCCACGAGGTAGGTCGGGCGCCCTTGCTGCACCAGGTGCTCGATCAGCGAGCAGCCGCGCCGCAGGTCGTAGCACAGCGCCGGGGCGGCCAGCGGGGTCACCAGCAGCACCGGGTCGCCGGTCTCGCGGACGGTGCGCTGGGGGCGGTAGTGGTAGACCTCGCGCAGCGGGCCGTCGTCGATGAGAGTGCGCGGCATCGGGCGCAGGTCGGCCAGGCCGCCGTAGACCAGGGAGTGGGCCAGGTTCGACGCCGCGGAGACGACCTGGTCCGGCTTCGGGATCAGGTCCATGCCGACCAGACTATGTTCCGCGCAAGGCGTCGAGGAACGCCCGGGCCCAGGCGTCGACGTCGTGCTCGTGCACGGTCTTGCGCATCGCCTTCATCCGGCGGGTGCGCTCCTTGGGCTCGGCCCGGGCGGCGGCGAGCATCTGCGCCTTCATCCCGTTGATGTCGTAGGGGTTGACCAGGTACGCCTGGCGCAGCTCGGCGGCCGCGCCGGCGAACTCCGAGAGCACCAGCGCGCCGTCGTCGTCGTAGCGGCAGGCGACGTACTCCTTGGCCACCAGGTTCATCCCGTCGCGCAGCGGCGTGACCACCATGACGTCGGCCGCGCGGTAGAGCGCCGCCATCTCCTCCGGCGGGTAGGAGGAGTGCAGGTAGCTGATGGCGGGACGGCCGATGCTGCCCAGGTCGCCGTTGATGCGCCCGACCAGCCGGTCGATCTCGTCGCGCAGCATGCGGTACTGGTCCACCCGCTCGCGCGAGGGCGTGGCCACCTGGACGAACACGGCGTCGCCGACCTCGAGCTCGCCGTCGACCAGCAGCTCGGCGAAGGCCCGCAGCCGCGCGAAGATGCCCTTGGTGTAGTCGAGCCGGTCGATGCCGAGGAACACCACCCGCGGGTCGCCGAGCACCGTCCGGATCTCCTCCGAGCGCGCCTTGACCGCGTCGGTGCGCGCCATCTCCTCGTAGGACTCGGCGTCGATGGAGATCGGGAACGCCCGCGCCCGGACCTCGCGGCCGTCGGGGAGCAGGATCGTGTCGCGCTGGGTCTTGTGCCCCACCCGGCTGCGCACCAGCCGGATGAAGTTCTGCGCCCCGCCGGGCAGCTGGAAGCCCACCAGGTCGGCACCGAGCAGGCCCTCGAGGATCTGCCGGCGCCAGGGAAGCTGCTGGAACAGCTCCGCCGGCGGGAACGGGATGTGCAGGTAGAAGCCGATGCGCAGGTCGGGCCGCAGCTCGCGCAGCAGCTGCGGCACCAGCTGCAGCTGGTAGTCCTGCACCCACACCACGGCGCCCTCGGCGGCCACCTCGGCCGCGCGGCGGGCGAAGCGCTGGTTGACCTCGACGTAGGCGTCCCACCACTCACGGTGGAACTCCGGCTTGGCCACCAGGTCGTGGTAGAGCGGCCACAGCGTCGCGTTGGAGAAGCCCTCGTAGAACTCCTCGTACTCCCGCGTGCTCATCGTGACCGGCACCAGCTGCAGGCCGTCCTGCTCGAAGGGCTCGATCTCGGCGCCGTCGGTCTCGTCCGTGGTGTCGCCGGGCCAGCCGATCCAGGCGCCATGGTTGGCCCGCATCACCGGCATCAGCGCGGAGACCAGGCCGCCGGGGGAGCGGCGCCACGCGACGCTGCCGTCGTCCTCGACCACTCGGTCGAAGGCCAGCCGGTTGGCCACGACGACCAGCTCGGCACCCGATCCGCTCACCGCCCCACCCTATGCGGGCGGCGTACGGGACCCCTCGCCGGCGAGCTGCTCCACCAGCCGTGCGCCCTCGCGCGCCGCAGCGGCCACCCGTCCGGGCGCCAGCCCGACCACGCGCAGGCAGGCCGTGGCGATCTCCTCGCGCAGCCCGGCGGACTCGGCCGGCGCGGGCTCGCGGTCGCGGCGCAGCCCGATCACCATCTCCACCAGCTGCAGGCAGCAGCTGCCAGCGAACTCCGAGCCGGCCAGCTCCACGTAGGCCGACCGCAGCTCGGCGCGGTGGCGGTGGAAGGGCTCGAACCTCGGCTGCTGCACCTCGTGGGTCAAGTAGAGGGTGCCGATGTTGTGGGGGGTGGCCAGCAGGGTCCCGACGTCGATCACCGCCAGCGCGTGGAGCGCGGCGTAGCGTCGCTCACCCGCGCCCAGCCGCAGCAGGTCGGCCACGAAGTCCAGGCTGGGACGCACGGAGCGCTCGAGCAGCTCCAGCAGCAGGTCGTCCTTGCCCGCCACGTGGTAGTACAGCGAGGCCTGCCGGATCCCGACGCGCTCGGCGATGGCGCGGGTGGAGGTGCCGGCGTAGCCGTGCTCGGCGAACAGGGCGGCCGCCGCGTCGAGGATCTGCTCGCGGGCATCGAGACCGTCGTCGTCGCGCGGGTTCGCGCGGGGCCTCCCCACGCGAGGGGTGACCTTGCCGTCCGGGGCGCTCACCGCATCGATTGTGTCGCGAGGTAGTCGGCCCAGCCGCCGTGGGCCGTGATGTCCTCGGCGCCGGCGAGCGCCACGGGCTCGCAGCCGAAGCCGACGACGGTGCTCCCGTCGGCCAGCTCCACCGGGCCCAGCGTCATCGGCGCGGGGAGCGCGGCCAGCAGCCCGGCCAGTCCCGGCGCGGGCAGTCGCCACACCTCGCCGCGCACGGCCTCGCCCCCGTCGGCCACGCGTCGCAGCCCGGGCTTGGGCGGGGTGGTGGCCAGCCGGTGCAGCCGGTACGCCGGTGCCGTTAGCGCCGGACCCACCAGCGAGCCGCCCGCGGCCACCAGCTGGTGGTTGAGGGGCTGACCGGAGAGGTGGGCGCCGACCACCAGCAGGTCGACGTCGGGCTGCAGCAGGGTGGCGATCTGCTCCAGCAGCGCGTCGTCGTGGGCGGCGCCGGTGAGCATGACGCCGAACGGCAGCCCGTCGACCACTCCGGCCGGCACCGCGAGCGCGGAGAGGTCGAGCAGGTTGGCGAAGTTGGTGAAGCGCCCCATCCGGCTGTTGGCGCCGACCGGGTCGTCGGCCACCTCGGCCAGCGTCGGGTGCCAGGTGGTGGTGGGGGTGAGCAGCGCGGAGCAGTCCGCGAGGAACCTCAGCCCCTGCTGGCCGAGTCGCTCGAGCAGCTCCCGGTCGCGGAAGTAGTCCACGGCGCTCGCCGTGGCACCGGCCGAGACGATGGCCGCGACGGTGGGGTCGAGGTCGGTGCCGACCAGCTCGGGGTGAGCCGCCACGTGGTCGCCCACCGCTGCGGTGCGCTCGGCCACGAACGCGCCGCCGTAGAGCAGGGTGGCCGCCTCGAGCAGCGGCGCGACGTCGACCTCGACCACCTCGACGCCCTGGCTGCGCAGGGTTTCCACCACCGCCTCGAAGGCCGCCGCCCAGCCGGGCGCCAGCTCGCCGAGGTCGTCCGGCACGGCCACCCTGGGCACGGCCGGGAGCGCTCGTCCCGGCTGTGACGCGCGGGCCAGCGGGTCGACGCCGTCGGGGCCGCTCATCAGCATCGCGGCGCGGCGGGCCAGCCGCAGGTCGCGGGCGAGCACGGTGACGCAGTCGAGCGTCCGGCAGGCGGGCACCACGCCCGTGGTGGGGATCAGCCCCCTGGTGGGCTTCACGCCGACGATGCCGTTGAGGGCCGCCGGCACCCGGCCGGAGCCGGCGGTGTCGGTGCCCAGCGCCAGGTCGACGACGCCGAGGGCCACCGCGACGGCCGACCCCGAGCTGGAGCCGCCCGAGATGCGGGCGGGGTCCCAGGCGTTGCGGACGGCGCCGAACGGGCTGCGGGTGCCCACCAGGCCGGTGGCGAACTGGTCGAGGTTGGTCTTGCCCAGCACCACCGCACCGGCCGCGCGCAGCCGGGCCACGCCAGGAGCGTCGGCCGCCGGCTCGTAGGCGTAGGAGGCCGCACCGGCGGTGGTGGCCAGCCCGGCGACGTCGATGTTGTCCTTCACCGCCGCCACGAGACCGGCCAGCGGCAGCTGCTCGCCGGCCGCGACCCGGGCGTCGACGTCGTCGGCCTGCGCCAGCAGCTCCGCGGGCTCGCGCAGGCTGATCCAGACCTCGGGCCGCTCGACCTCGACCAGCCGGGCCAGCGCGGCCTCCACGCGGGTGCGGGCGCTCATCGCGACCGCACCGCGAGCAGCACCTGGCCCGGCGCCACCTGGGCGCCCGGCTCGACGTACACCTCGACGACGTCGGCGTCGGCGGGTGCGCGCAGCGGGGTCTCCATCTTCATCGCCTCCAGCGAGATCAGCGGGTCGCCCTCCGTGACGCTGGTGCCCGGCCGGGCCGAGACCTGCCACACGGTGGCCACGAACGGGGCCCGGACGGCGACGGCGCCCTCGGGCAGGTCGGGCTCCGCGGCGACGGGCGTCGGTGCGGGTTCGGGGCGCACGTCGAACTCACCCGACGCGCGCCAGCGCTGCTTCTCGGCCTCGAAGGCGGCCGCCTGGGTGGCGCGGAAGGCCTCGATCGAGGTGGCGTGCTCGGCCAGGAAGCGCTCGTGATCGGCCAGCGCGAAGCTGCCCTCGACGCTCTCGTAGCGGCCCCGGCCGGCGTCGGTCTCGGCCCGCAGCTCCAGCAGCTCCTCGGCCGAGACCGGGTACCACTCGATGCGGTCGAAGAAGCGCAGCGCCCAGGGCTGCGCGTCGAACAGCCCGCCGCGGCGCCAGCGGTTCCACACCTGCACCGTGCGGCCCACGAACTGGTAGCCGCCGGGGCCCTCCATGCCGTAGACGCACAGGTACGCCCCGCCGATGCCCACGGAGTTCTCCGCGGTCCAGGTGCGGGCGGGGTTGTACTTCGTGGTCACCAGCCGGTGCCGCGGGTCCAGCGGCGTGGCCACCGGGGCGCCCAGGTAGACGTCGCCGAGGCCGAGCACCAGGTAACTGGCGTCGAAGACCACGCGGCGCACGTCGTCGATGCTGTCCAGGCCGTTGATGCGGCGGATGAACTCCAGGTTCGACGGCGTCCAGGGCGCGTCGTCGCGGACGCCCGTCATGTACCGCTCGATGGCCAGCCGGGTGGCCGGGTCGTCCCACGAGAGCGGCAGCCGCACCGTGCGGGAGGGCACGACCAGGTCGCCGGTGGACGGCAGGTCGGCCTCGATCTCGCGCAGCAGTCCGGTGAGCCGGTCGGCGGGCAGCACGTCGGGGTCGGTGTGCACCTGCAGCGAGCGGATGCCCGGCGTCAGGTCCACCACGCCGGCGGGAGCCTGCTCCTCCAGGCGGGTCATCAGCGCGTGGACGCGCATCCGCAGGCCCAGGTCGAGCGTCTGCTCGCCGTACTCGACCAGCACGTTGTCGTCGCCGTCGCGGCGGTAGGTGACGCCCGGGTCGGCGTCGGTGGCCTCGGTGCGACCGAGCACGCCGTCGTCGCCGTCGCCGCCGGGTCGCGGCACGGTGGCCGACGCGCGGGCCTCGTCGAGGCCGGGGGCGTCGGCCGCGCGCACCGGCACGAAGCGCACGGTGTCGCCGGGTCGGAGCTGGCCCAGCTTCCACAGGTCGCCGCTGGCGACGGCGGCCGGGCACACGAAGCCGCCCAGCGAGGGGCCGTCGGGACCCAGGATGATCGGGGTGTCGCCGGTGAAGTCCACGGCTCCCACGGCGTACGGGGTGTCGTGGATGTTGGAGGGGTGCAGCCCGGCCTCGCCGCCGTCGTCGCGGGCCCACCGGGGCCGCGGCCCGATGAGCCGGACGCCGGTGCGCGCGGAGTTGAAGTGCACCTCGTAGTCGGTGGCGTAGAAGGTCTCGAGGTCCTCGCGGGTGAAGAACTCCGGTGCCGCGTGGGGGCCCTCGGTCACGGCCAGCTGCCACTGCGAGGTCAGGTGCGGACGCCGCTCGGGTGGCGTCGGTCCGCCGATGCGGCCCAGCGTGGCGCCCTCGGGCAGGCAGGGGTGCGGCTCGTCGGCGTCCGGCGAGCCCGGCCGCAGCACGTCGCCGGGCTGCAGCGCCCGGCCGGCGTGACCGCCGAAGCCGCCCAGGGTGAAGGTGGAGCAGCTGCCCAGGTAGCGCGGCACCTCCAGGCCGCCGCGCACCGCCACCGCGAGCCGCAGGCCGGGTCCCTCCGCGGTGCCGATGGCCAGCTCCGAGCCCGCCGGCACCTCCACCGGCTGCCACATCGGCACCGCCTCGTCGTCCACGCGGACGTCCGCGGGCGCCCCGGTCACGCACACCACCGACGCCGTCGAGAACCGCAGCCGGGGACCGGTCGCGGTGACCTCGAGCCCCGGAGCCTGCGGCGGGTTGCCCACCGCCAGGTTGGCCTCGCGCAGCGAGACCGGGTCCATCGGCCCCGACGGCGGCACCCCGACCTGCCAGTAGCCGATCCGGCCCGGGAGGTCCTGCACGGTGGTCATCGCGCCGGCCTCCACCACGTCGATGCGCGGCTCGGGGTCGGCGGTGCTGGCCAGCGTCGAGGTGGCATGGCTGGCGCTGCGCAGCCGCAGGTCCTCGGTCAGCCCGCGCAGCAGCCCGAGGTTGGTCACCACCCCGTGCACGCGACTCTCGGTGAGCGCCTCGTGCAGCAGGTCGAGGGCGGCGTCGCGGGTGGGGGCTGCGGCGATCACCTTGGCCAGCAGCGGGTCGTAGTACGGCGAGACCTCCAGCCCGGTCTCGATCCAGCCGTCCACCCGCACGTCGGCCAGTGCGGGCGCGCCCTGGCCGGGGAACACCGCCTCGGTGACCAGCCCGCTCGAGGGACGGCTGTCGTGGTCGGGGTCCTCGGCGTACACGCGGGCCTCCACGGCCCAGCCCGACGGGCTCCAGTCGCGCTCGAGCACCGAGCCGGGCACCTCGCCGTCGCGGGCCAGCTGCAGCATCAGCGCCACCAGGTCGACGTCGTGCACCAGCTCGGTGACCGGGTGCTCGACCTGCAGCCGGGTGTTGACCTCCAAGAAGGAGGCCTCCTCGCGCACCGGGTCGTAGACGAACTCGATCGTGCCGGCGGAGCGGTAGCGCACCGACTCCCCCAGCGACCGCGCGGCCTCGTGCAGCTGCCTGCGCACCGACGCCGGCAGCAGCGGCGCCGGCGCTTCCTCGATCACCTTCTGGTGACGGCGCTGCAGCGAGCAGTCACGGTCGCCGATCACCGCGACCCGCCCGCGTCCGTCGCCGAAGACCTGCACCTCGACGTGACGGGCCGGCTCGACGAGCCGCTCCAGGAACACCCCGGCGGAGGAGAAGCTGGCCTCGGCCTGCCGCACCACCGCGTCGTAGGCCGCGCGGACGTCGTCCACCGTGCGGCAGGCGCGCATGCCGATGCCTCCGCCGCCGCCGGTAGCCTTGAGCATCACCGGCAGACCCACGTCCTCGGCCGCGCACACCGCGTCGTCGGCCGAGCCCAGCAGCCCCGTGCCGGCCAGGAGCGGCACGCCCGCGGCCTCGGCCAGCGCGCGGGCGGTGTGCTTGGTGCCGAAGGACTCGATCTGCTCCGGCGTCGGTCCGGCGAAGGCGATGCCGGCCGCCTCGACGGCCTGGGCGAGATCGGCGCTCTCGGAGAGGAAGCCGTAGCCGGGGTGGAGCACGGTGGCGCCGGTGCGCCGCGCGGCGTCGAGCAGCGCCTCGACGTCGAGGTAGGACTCGCGCGCCGGCCCCGGTCCCAGCCGGACCGCGACGTCGGCCTCGCGCACGTGCGGCGCGGCGCGGTCGGGGTCGGAGTAGACCGCCACGGTGCGCATCCCGAGCGTGCGAGCGGTGCGCAGCACCCGGCGGGCGATCTCGCCGCGGTTGGCGACGAGGACCGTCCCGGCCGGTCCCGGGTCAGGCATCGGCGGCGGGGTCGGTGACCAGCATGCGCAGCGGCGTGGGGTTGAAGTCGTTGCACGGGTTGTTCATCTGCGGGCAGTTGCTCACCACGACCAGCACGTCGGTCTCGGCGCGCACCGCCACCCGCTTGCCCGGCGCGGAGATGCCGTCGACGATGCCCAGCGTGCCGTCGGCCTCCACCGGTACGTTCATGAACCAGTTGAGGTTGGAGACCAGGTCGCGTGCGCCCAGGCCGTGCCGGGCGCCCTCGGCCAGGAAGTTCTCCCGGCAGCCGTGCTGGAAGGTCGTGTGGTGGCCGTAGCGCAGCGAGTTCGACTCCTTGCCGCACGCCCCGCCGATCGTGTCCTGTCGCGCCACCTCGTTGCCCACCACCGTCATCAGCGGCCGGCCCAGGTTGGAGCGCAGCACCGTGCCCTCGCGCACGTAGGCGTTGCCCTGCCAGGTCAGGGTGTCGGGCACGCTGTAGCGCTCGGTGTGGTCCCCGGCGTCGTAGATCAGGCAGTCCGCGGACTGGTTGCCGCCGACGTCGACGATGGTCAGCACGTGCCCGGCCGCCACCACCGCCGACCACGGCGCGTTGGGCGCCACCTGCTCGTCGAGCACGATGCGGCCGGGCACCAGCGGCTCGCTCCACTCCAGCGGCGAGTCCGGGTGGTAGGTCGCGCCGACCGGCACCGCGGTCACAGGGGAGGTCATCGGGGAGGTCACAGGCCCGCCGCCGTCGCGTAGTCCAACGAGTTCAGGTACGCCCGGCGCCGCTCGGGAGAGGCCTCGAAGCGTGCGTCGTCGGGGCCGGTGGGTCGGCTGCGCCAGGCGTGCACGCGCAGCGGGCCCACGACGTAGTCGGGGCGCGGGTCGAGCGGGTGCGGCACGTTGGCCACGAGCACGATCAGCGGCAGCTCGGCCAGCAGGTCCACCGAGGTGCCCGGCCCGGCCGAGCCCAGCCAGTCGAAGGCGCCGTCGGCGGCCACCCGGACGCCCTGGAAGAACGAGACCGACGGCGGCAGGTCGCGCGGGGCGAGGCCGTGCTTGGCCGCGGCCAGGGTCAGCCGCGCGCGTCCCGAGGGAGTCGGGCCCTGCGGCGCGGCGTCGCCGTAGCGCTGCTGGTTCCAGGCGTCGGTGCTGGTGCCGCAGAAGGCGTCGTGGTGGCCCGAGGTGTCGCCGAGCACGGTGGCCAGCACCCGGCCGTCGCCGGAGAGCAGCGGGTGGTCGGTGCCGAGGTAGGCCTGCCAGGGGATCTTCTGGGTGTCGGCGACGTTGAGCCGCTCCCACGGCGCGAGCGCGTTGAGGACGACGACGTGCGCGCAGGCCTCGCCGGTGAGGTCCTCGAACCGGATGCGCGTGCCGCGCGCCACGCGCCGGTGCGTGTAGCCGCCGGGCGCCACCGTCTCGGCCCAGGTGAGCTCGGCCGGGTCGACCCCGGCCGGCGGGTACGGCGAGCTCGACGCGGGCAGGTAGGCCATCCAGTCGGAGACCGACGTGCCCTGTGCCCGGGCGTCGTCGCGGGCCGAGGCCAGGTCGCCGGTCGCGCGGCCGGCCTCGCGGTGGCTGACGCGCTCGTCGGTCGGCATCAGGCGCTCGCCTCCGGCGTGGGCTCCGGCACGGCGATGGCCGGCAGCCGGATCGGGCCCCCGTGCCGTACGCGGGTGCGCCAGTGGATGGCCGCGCCCACCAGCAGCGTCGCGGCGATGAAGAGCAACGCGCTCCACTGCAGCCACCAGGTGTGGCCGGTGAGGTCGTAGATCGCCGCGCGGGGCCAGGCCAGGTTGAGGACCATCACCACCTGGTAGGCGATGGCGGCCACGTTGATCGGCACGCCCCAGCGCCCCAGGCTGAACAGCGGCGCCCCGGTCTCGTCGACGCCGCCCGGCAGACCGCCGCGGAGCCGGCGCACCAGCAGCGGCACGGTGACGCCGAGGTAGGCCAGGTACAGCATCGCGATGCACAGCGAGGCGAGCGCGGTGAACACGGCGCTCTGGTGCCAGTTCACCGCCAGCGCGATCGCCGCGCCCACGCCGACCACCACCGAGGTGGCGATCGGGGTGCCGGTGCGGGGCGAGACCTTCCCGAGCACCGACCAGAACGGCAGCGTCCGCTCCCGCGCCATCGAGAACATCATGCGCGAGCCGGAGGTCTGCACCGCCAGCGTGCAGGCGAACACCGCGATGGCCACGGCCACCAGCAGCACCCGGCCGCCGACGTCGCCGAGCCGCGCGGTGATGACGCCGGCCAGCCCGCCGGTGGCCAGTGAGCCGTCGGTGAGCGAGGGGGCCGCGACGAGGCCGCCCAGGAGGAGCAGCAGTCCACCGGCGCCGGAGACCACCAGGGCGCGGACGATGGTGCGCGGCGTCGTGCGGCGCGGTGCGTGGGTCTCCTCGGAGAGCTCGCCGGCGGAGTCGAACCCGACCATGACGTAGGCGGCCATCAGCGAGGAGGCGAACCAGGCCGGCAGGTACGCCCCCGGTGCCGCGCCCTGGGTGGTGGTGACCACCGAGACCGACCGCTCGGCGTGGCCGAAGAGCGCGATCACCAGCGCGACCACCCCGAGCAGCTCGATGACGACGGCCGCGGCCGTGATCATCGCCATCAGCCGCACACCGATGACGTTGATGATCGTGGTGGCGACCAGCACGATGATGCCGAGCACCACGGCGTTCTGCGCGCCGGTGGCGCTGGTGGGGGCGGCGTCCGCCGAGGAGCCGCCCACCAGCTGGAAGCCGCTCCAGATCGAGGGCAGCACCGCCTGCATCGCGATGGCGGCGGTGGCCACGGTGAGGATCTGGCCCACCACCATCACCCACCCGGTGAACCAGCCCAGGTCGGTGCCCGAGAGCCGGCTGGCCCACTGGAAGATCGCGCCCGAGATCGGGTATCGGGCGGCCAGCTCGGCGAAGCACAGGGCCACCAGCAGCTGCCCGACGAACACGGCCGGCCAGGTCCAGAAGAACGCGGCGCCGCCGAAGCTGAAGCCCAGCCCGAACAGCTGGAAGACGGTGGTGAGGATCGAGACGAAGGAGAACCCCGCGGCGAACGAGGCGAAGTAGCCCACACCGCGGTGCAGCTCCTGGTCGTACCCGAGGCTGGAGAGGTCGTGGTGCTCGGTGCCGGTGGCGTGCGTGCCGGAGTAGGTGCCGTCGCCGGTGCGGCTGGAGGGAGCGGGATCGGTCATGGCCGGGCCTTCGGGTCGAGTACCTGTCGGGCGACAGGTATGTCTCGACGAGTGTTCGCAGGGCGTGTTTCGACGCCGTTGCGCAGCCGTGAAGACTCGGTGTACCGGCGGGCCGCCTGGCCCGGCGGGTAGCGGGCCGGCCCGCTACTCGCCGGGGTAGACGATGCCCAGCTGACCGCGCAGCTCGTCCAGCTGCCGCATCACGGCCAGCGTCTGGGCGTGCGGCACCATCGGCGACTCCAGCTCGCCGGCCCGCAGGCAGCGCACCACCTCGCGAGCCTCGTTGCCGTAGCCCGCGCCGACCACCGGCTGCGGCGGGTCGATCTTGACCGGCTGCTGCGGGCGACCGCCCTCGTAGGACGTCCAGATCACCTGCGAGGGGTGGTGGAAGGGGCCCGGGAACTCCAGCAGCCCGAGGTCGGTGGCGATGGTGGCGGTGCGGGGGGAGTGGCCGGTCATCGTCGTGGTCAGCGCCGCGACGGCGCCGCCCGGGTAGCGCCCGACGATGGCGGTGTTGAGGTCGATGCCGTGCTCGTCGAGCACCGCCGTGGCCCCCAGCTGCTCGGGCTCGCCGAGGAACAGCTGGGCGAAGGTGAGCACGTAGACGCCCATGTCGAGCAGCGCGCCGCCACCGAGCTCCGGGGCGAACATCCGGTCGGTGGGCGGCAGGTCGACCAGCCAGCCGAGGTCGGCCACCAGCTGGGTGGGGGTGCCGAAGTCGCCGGCGAGCACCCGCTCGCGCACGTGGCGGACCAGCGGGTGGCAGGCCATCCACATGGCCTCCATGAAGAACAGCCCGCGCTCGCGCGCCAGGTCGATCAGCTCCTCGGCCTGGGCGGCGTTGAGGGTGACCGGCTTCTCGCACAGCACCGGCTTGCCCGCCTCGAGCAGCATGCGGACGTGCTCGAGGTGCAGCGCGTGGGGGCTGGCGACGTAGACCACGTCGACGTCAGGGTCGGCGGCCAGCTCGGCGTAGGAGCCGTAGGCGAGCGGGGTGTGGTCCTCGGTGGCGTGCTCGAGAGCGAACCGCTGGGCCGACTCCAGGCTGCGCGAGGCCACGGCGGCGAGCCGGGAGCCCTGCACCAGGCGCAGGTCGGTGGCGAAGGTGTGCGCTATCTTGCCGGTGGCCAGGACACCCCACCGGACGACGTCGTCTGCTTGCATCGGGCGCCAGGCTAGTGGGGAAACGGGTCGGGCGACTCGCCGCGTGCCGAATGACACCGTTGTGCTTCCAACACCTAGGATGGGATGCGTTGTCACCTCAACAGCCCCGTTCTAGGAGTCGCCGCAGATGGCTGCCGAGCACGCCTCCTCCCACGTGACCTCGACCGACACCGCCGAGCTGTCCGACCGCGACGCCTCGATCCTGGACTTCGAGCGGCAGTGGTGGAAGTACGCCGGCGCCAAGGAGCAGGCGATCCGCGAGCAGTTCGACATGTCGTCGGCGCGCTACTACCAGGTGCTCAACACCTTGATCGACCGGCCGGAGGCGCTGGCCACCGACCCGCTGCTGGTGCGCCGGCTGCGGCGGCTGCGCGCCTCCCGGCAACGACAACGCCAGGCACGCCGCCTGGGATTCGACGTCTGAGGCCCCCATGCACCTCTTCCCCCACCGGTGCAGCAGGCGAGACGAGCGGGGCGTCGTCGTCCCCTCGCGGCTGATGATCGTCGCCATCGTCGTCGTGGCCATCGGCGCCGCCATGTACGTGGCCACCACGCCGAGCAAGAAGACCGCCGCGGCCGCCGACACCACCAGCGCGGCCCGAATTGCCAGCAGCACCCCGAGCCCTTCGTCGGCTCGCTCCTCGAGCAGCGCCTCGGCCACCCCGTCGAAGCGCGCCTCGGCCTCCTCGACCCCGTCGTCCAGTCCGACGTCGGCCTCGACCCCGAAGGCGTCCTCGAGCCCGAGCGCGTCGGTCTCGGCGCCGAGCCGGGCCGTGCGCCGCGCGGCCACCTTCGTCGAGGTCTTCAACAACACCAAGCGCAAGGGCCTGGCCGGCCGGGCCGCCACCCGCGCCAAGAGCGTCGGCTGGAAGGTGGTGGGCTCCGACAACTGGTACGGCACCATCCCGACCAGCACGGTCTACTACCCCAAGGCGATGGCGCGCGCGGCCAAGGTGCTCGCCCGCGACCTCGGCATCAGCCGCGTCGAGCCCGCCGTGTCGCCGATGCGCGGCGACCGGCTGACGGTGATCCTCACCTCGGGCTACCGGCTGCAGTAAGGCCCGCGCGGCACCCGGTCGGGGCGTTGCGGGAGCATGGGCGTCGTGGAGACCGTCTCGCCCGACGCCGAACGGCACTACGCCGCGGTGGTCCGGGGCGCCGACCGGCTCGTCGTCGGGCTCGACTTCGACGGCACCTTGGCGCCCATCGTCGAGGACCCCGAGCAGGCCCGCATCCACCCGCGCGGGCGCGAGGTGCTGCTGCGGCTGGCGGAGGCGGTGCGCGGGGTGGCGGTGGTCACCGGCAGGCCCGCACGTCAGGTGCTGGCGCTGGGTGGACTGGACGAGATCGGCGACGAGCTGGGCGGTCGCGGCCGCGACCTGTACGTGCTCGGCCAGTACGGCAACGAGCGCTGGAGCTCCCACGAGCGCCGCGTCATCACCCCCAAGCCGCCGCGCGGGCTGGCCACCTTGAGCAGCGAGCTGCCCGGCATCCTGCGGCGCGCCGACGCGGCCGAGGCGTGGGTGGAGGAGAAGGGGCTGGCGCTCGGCATCCACACCCGGCGGCTGCCCGACCCGGACGCGGCGCTGGAGCGGCTCCGCGAGCCGGTCGGCGAGGCCGCGCGCCGCCACGACCTGGTGGTCGAGCCGGGTCGGATGGTCCTGGAGGTGCGCGCCGGCGGGATGGACAAGGGCGCGGCCGTGCACCGACTGGCAGAGGAGCTCGACGCGGGCGCGTTCTGCTTCGTCGGCGACGACCTGGGCGACGTCGAGGCGTTCAAGGCCGTCGGCGACCTGCGCGCCGACGGCGTCGTCGGTCTGCTCGTCGCCTCCGGCTCGCGCGAGGAGTCCGCGCTGGTGGACCTGGCCGACGTCGTGGTCGCCGGTCCCGACGGCGTCATGGACTTCCTCGACGCGCTGGTCGACGACGTCCGGGCGCTGCGAGCCTGAGACGATCGGTCCCACATCGCGGACACGATGTGCACATTCTGAGACGCGCTTTTACGCTGAGCAGAGCTCATCCAGAGGGGCAGAGGGACACGGCCCGGCGAAGCCCCGGCAACCACACCGCACCAGCTCCACGCGGTTCCGGTGCCAATTCCGTCCCGCGGACGAAGGTCGCCGCGCGGGGAAGATGAGGAGGCTTTCATGAGCACCCTGGTCCAGGACCGACTCCGCGCCGGCGCGTTCGGCAACGCCGTCGCCCTCTCCTGTCGCGAGTGCGGCGCCACCCAGGAGCTGGGGCCGTTCTACGCGTGCACCGAGTGCTTCGGGCCGCTGGAGATCTCCTACGACTACCCCAGCATCACCCGCGAGCAGATCGAGGCCGGGCCCGCCAACATCTGGCGCTACCAGCCGCTGCTGCCGGTGCCGGCCGACATCGCCGAGAGCCCCAACACCGAGCCCGGCTTCACCCGGCTGATCCGCGCGGCCAACCTGGGCCGCGAGCTGGGCATCGACCGGCTCTGGGTCAAGGACGACTCCGGCAACCCCACCCACTCCTTCAAGGACCGCGTCGTGGCGGTGGCACTGTCGGCCGCCCGCGAGCTGGGCTCGAAGGTGTTCGCCTGTCCGAGCACCGGCAACCTCGCCAACGCCGTCGCCGCAGCCGGTGCCCGCGCCGGCATCCCGACCGTGGTGTTCATCCCGCACGACCTGGAGATCCCCAAGGTCGTGGCCAGCGCGATCTACACCAACCGGCTCGTCGCGGTGCGCGGCAACTACGACGACGTCAACCGGCTGGCCTCGGAGATCGCCGGCGAGGAGGACGGCTGGGCGTTCGTCAACGTCAACGTCCGCCCCTACTACGGCGAGGGTTCCAAGACGCTGGGCTACGAGGTGGCCGAGCAGCTCGGCTGGCACATCCCCGACCAGACGGTGATCCCGGTGGCCTCGGGCTCGCAGCTGACCAAGGTCGACAAGGCCTACCAGGAGCTGATCAGGCTCGGCCTGGTCGAGGAGAAGCCGTACCGCATCTTCGGCGCCCAGGCCACGGGCTGCTCCCCGGTGGCGCAGGCCTTCCGCGACGGCCACGACGTCGTCCGCCCGGTGCGGCCCGACACCATCGCCAAGTCGCTGGCCATTGGCAACCCCGCCGACGGTCCCTACGTGCTCGACGTCGTGCGCCGTACCGGCGGCGTCGTGGCCGACGTCGACGACGAGCAGGTGCGCCAGGGCATCGAGCTGCTGGCTCGTACCGAGGGCGTGTTCGCCGAGACCGCGGGCGGCGTGACCATCGGCGTGCTCAAGCAGCTGGCCGAGTCCGGCGCGCTCGACACCTCCGCCGAGACCGTCGTCTTCAACACCGGCGACGGCCTGAAGACCCTCGACGCCGTCGCCGACCGCGTCGGCCCGGCCGCCACCATCGACGCCTCCTACGAGGCCTTCACCGCCGCAGGGATCATCTAGGTGGCCGTGAGCGTGCGGGTGCCGACCATCCTGCGGACCTACACCTCCGGCGAGTCGGAGGTCGGCGCCGAAGGCGCCACCCTCGGCGAGGTGATCGACGACCTCGAGACCCGCTACGCCGGCATCCGCTCCCGGGTGCTCGACGACGCCGGTGCGCTGCGTCGCTTCGTCAACGTCTACGTCGGCAACGACGACGTCCGCTTCCTCGACGGGCTCGCCACCCCCACCGCCGACGGGGTCCAGATCTCGATCATCCCGGCGGTGGCGGGGGGCTGAGGGTCTCTCGCCGGCGCCGGGGGCGGTTTCCTCCACTCGCGCGTCCGGAGTGCCCGGTTTCACCGGCCGACGGGTGAAACCGGGGGACAGAACCGGGCGAAGCGCCCGCGAACCGACCGGGGTCGCGCGCCCGTCGCCCGGCTTGTCCGCACTCTCGCCGGCCGAGTCATGCGCTGACGCGCCTCTGATCGGCGCCGCCAGCCTTGTTGCGACCGCTGACTCGGGACCGTGACAGTAGTACTGTCACGGTCATGCTGAGCCGCCGCCACTGGGTGCGTCGCATCTCCGAGCTCGACCCCGAGGTCGACCACGAGGAGATCTACCGGCTGCTGGTCGCGCGCGAGTTCCCGTGGGACCTCGAGCAGGCACTCGAGCTGGCCCTGTTCCGCACCTACGCCGTGCCCAGCATCGGCGGTCTGCTGGCGCGCACGGGCGAGTTCACCGAGCGCACCCAGCGCCGCTTCGACGACACCGGGCTGATCCTCGAGGCCGTGGGCGAGCACGGCTTCGACTCCGTGACCGGTCGCGCCGCCGTGCGGCGGATGAACCAGATGCACCAGCACTGGCGCATCCCGCAGGACGACCTGCGCTACGTCCTCACCACCTTCGTCACGGTCCCGATCCGCTGGATCGAGGCCTACGGCTACCGCCCGCTCAGCGAGATCGAGCGCACCGCCACCGCGAACTACTACCGCCGGCTGGGCCGGCTGATGGGCATCCGCGACATCCCGGCCACCTGGCGCGAGTTCGGCGAGGCGATGGACGCCTACGAGGTCGAGCGGTTCGGCCGCGACGACGGTGCGGTCGCGGTCTCGGAGGCGACGCTGAGGCTGCAGGCCGGGTTCCCGCTCTTCCGGCCGCTGCCACGGTGGCTGGTGCGCCGCGTCCAGCTCTCGCTGATGGACGACCGGCTCCTCGAGGCGTTCGGCTACACCGCGCCGGCCGAGGGCGCGCTCTACCGTGCGGCTCTCAGGGTCCGGGGGCGGGTACTGCGGTTCTTCCCCGCGCGTCGCGACGAGTGGCACTTCCGCGACCTGCCGCAGGTGCGCTCCTACCCCGAGGGCTACCGCGTCGAGGAGCTCGGCACCTTCGCGCCAGGATGTCCTCATGCCCTCGGTGCTGCTGGCGACGTGCACGAACCTGCCCCATGGTGAGCCGGGCGGCGACCTGCTGCTGAGCGCCTTCGCGGACGCGGGCGCCACTGCGCGCTGGGCCGCGTGGGACGACCCGGACGTCGACTGGCGTGCCGCCGACGTGGTCGCCGCCCGCGCCACGTGGGACTACGAGCAACGACGCGCGGAGTTCCTGGCCTGGGCCGGCTCGGTCGGGCCGCGGCTGCTCCACGGTGCCGACGTCTTCGCCTGGAACACCGACAAGCGCTACCTGCTCGAGCTCGCCGACGCCGCGGTGCCCGTCGTGCCGACCGTCGTCGCCGAGACCTCCGACCAGCTCGGCCGCGCGGTCGCGCAGTGGGGCACGGCCGTGGTGAAGCCCGCCGTCGGCGCAGGCGGGCGCGGCGTGGAGGTGATCACGGCGGCCGACGCGGCGCGCGGGCACGGGGCGGGGGAGGGGCCCTGGATCGTGCAGCCGCTGCTGGAGTCGGTGCGCGTCGAGGGCGAGCGCTCGGTCTACGTGCTCGGCGGCGAGGCGGGCGCCCAGCTGCTCAAGCACCCGGCCGGCGAGGAGATCCGCGTGCACGAGACCTACGGCGGACGCACCGAGGTCGCCGACCCCGACGTCGAGGCGGCCGACCTCGCCGTACGGACGGTCGCGGCGGCCCAGCAGCTGCTCGGTGTGAGGCTGAGCTACGCCCGCGTCGACCAGCTGCGGCTACCCGACGGCTCGCTGGCCGTGGGCGAGCTCGAGGTCACCGAGCCGGGGCTCTACCTGGAGCGCGCACCGCAGAACGCGGCCCGGTTCGTGGCCGCCGCACTGGCCGCGTCGTGAGCCGTCGGACGTTTGCACTCGCTTGGGGCGAGTGCTAATACTGCTACTAGCACTCTCGCCATGAGAGTGATAGATCCATCGGCGTCAACGGTGAGGTCGTGCGGTGCTCGGCGGGAATGGTCCGGCGGGTGCGGCGGCCGTCCGTCGCGGGCACCCACGACGTCGTCCCATCTGACTTGGTAAAGGAATCACTGAGCACATGCCGAAGCTGATTGCTTTCGACGAGGAGGCCCGTCGCGGCCTGGAGCGTGGCATGAACACGCTCGCCGACGCGGTCAAGGTGACGCTGGGCCCCAAGGGCCGCAACGTCGTCCTGGAGAAGAAGTGGGGCGCGCCCACCATCACCAACGATGGTGTGAGCATCGCCAAGGAGATCGAGCTCGAGGACCCTTACGAGAAGATCGGGGCCGAGCTGGTCAAGGAGGTCGCCAAGAAGACCGACGACGTCGCCGGTGACGGCACCACCACCGCCACCGTCCTGGCCCAGGCCATGGTCCGCGAGGGCCTGCGCAACGTGGCCGCCGGCGCCAACCCGATGGCGCTCAAGCGCGGCATCGAGAAGGCCGTCGAGGCCGTCTCCGAGCAGCTGCTCGGCATGGCCAAGGACGTCGAGACCAAGGAGCAGATCGCCTCGACGGCGTCCATCTCCGCGGCCGACACCACCGTCGGCGAGATCATCGCCGAGGCGATGGACAAGGTCGGCAAGGAAGGCGTCATCACCGTCGAGGAGTCCAACACCTTCGGGCTGGACCTCGAGCTCACCGAGGGCATGCGCTTCGACAAGGGTTACATCTCGGCGTACTTCTTCACCGACCCCGAGCGCATGGAGGCCGTCCTCGACGACCCCTACATCCTCATCGTGGAGTCCAAGGTCTCGAACGTGAAGGACCTGCTCCCGGTGCTGGAGAAGGTCATGCAGTCGGGCAAGCCGCTGCTGATCATCGCCGAGGACGTCGACGGCGAGGCCCTCTCGACGCTGGTCGTCAACAAGATCCGCGGCACCTTCAAGTCCGTGGCCGTCAAGGCTCCGGGCTTCGGTGACCGCCGCAAGGCCATGCTGCAGGACATCGCGATCCTGACCGGCGCGCAGGTCATCTCCGAGACCGTGGGTCTCTCGCTCGAGGGTGCCACCGTCGACATGCTGGGCCAGGCCCGCAAGATCGTCGTCACCAAGGACGAGACCACGATCGTCGAGGGCTCCGGTGACGGCGACCAGATCCAGGGCCGGGTCAACCAGATCCGCGCCGAGATCGACAAGTCCGACTCCGACTACGACCGCGAGAAGCTGCAGGAGCGGCTGGCCAAGCTGGCCGGCGGCGTCGCGGTCATCAAGGTCGGCGCGGCCACCGAGGTCGAGCTCAAGGAGCGCAAGCACCGCATCGAGGACGCCGTTCGCAACGCGAAGGCGGCCGTCGAGGAGGGCATCGTCGCCGGCGGCGGCGTGGCCCTGGTGCAGGCCTCCGACAAGGCCTTCGAGAAGCTCGAGCTCGACGGCGACGAGGCCACCGGCGCGACCATCGTGCGCCTGGCCTCCGAGGCCCCGCTCAAGCAGATCGCGGTCAACGCCGGTCTCGAGGGCGGCGTCGTGGCGGAGAAGGTGCGCAACCTGACCCCGGGCAACGGCCTCAACGCCGCCACCGGTGAGTACGTCGACATGGTCGCCACCGGCATCATCGACCCGGCCAAGGTGACGCGCTCGGCGCTGCAGAACGCCGCGTCGATCGCCGCGCTGTTCCTCACCACGGAGGCCGTCGTGGCCGACAAGCCCGAGAAGGCGCCGGCGATGCCCGCCGGCGGCGACGGCGGCATGGGCGGGATGGACTTCTGATCCGCAGCCTCTGAGCACGTCAGCACGAAGGGCCCCGGGAGTTCCCGGGGCCCTTCGTCGTTCTCGTCGGTGACGGTTCACCACGGTGCCGTGGGGAACCGTCACCGGCCGAGGTCGATGACCAGGTCCGCCCGAGGGGCGCTGCGGTCCACCAGCCCGGCGTTGGGCTCGTCGACGCGGGCGACCCACTCCTCGGCGGCGTCGGGCGCCTTGCCGAACCGCACGTGCCGGGCCACCAGCCGCTGGCGGCGGGTGGGCTCGTCGAGCCGTAGGTACCAGGCCTCGTCGAGCCGGCTCCGGACGGCGGCCCAGCCGGACTCGGGCAGCAGCAGGTAGTTCCCCTCCACCACGACGATCTCGTGCTCGGGCAGCACCGCGATGCTCTGGGCCACCGGCTGCTCCAGGTCGCGGTCGAAGGCGGGGGCCCAGACCGGCTCGCCGTCGCCGACGCGGGCGAGCAGCGCGGCCAGGCCGCCGGGGTCGAAGGTGTCGGGTGCCCCCTTGCGGTCGCGGCGTCCCAGCCGCTCCAGCTCGACGTCGGCCAGGTGGAACCCGTCCATCGGCAGGTGGACCGCGTCCGGCCCCAGCCGCGCCACCAGGTCCAGCGCCAGGGTGGTCTTGCCGGCACCCGGAGCCCCGGCGATGCCGATCACCAGCCGAGGGCGCTGCGACTCGCCCCGTAACCGTCGCAGCCGCGCGACCAGGTCGGCCCCGTTCATCGGTACGGAGTCATCGGCTCGGCGGCATCAGTAGGGCGTCGTCCGCGCCAGCTGGAGCGCCCGGCCGTAGTCGAACGGGTCGGCCTGGCGGTACAGCCAGGGCCGGCCGAACCACAGGTAGGCGTCGACGTAGTCGCGGGCCATCGTGCGTTGTCGGGCGGTGAGTGGCCAGCGCGCGTTGGCGACGTCGGTGGTGGGCGGGATCCCCAGCGTCACGCAGCGCTGCGAGGACCGGCTGGCGCACACCGTGGCGTTGTCGTGGTCCTTGCCCGGCGCCTGGCCGAAGACGACCGGGCGGCCGTTGGAGGAGGTGTTGACCACGACGTGCTTGTCCTTGATGCCGCGACGGGCGAGCTCCTGAACGATCTCGGCACCGGCCTGCACCTCGTCGCCGGTGGCGCCGTAGTGGGTGGAGTTCAGTGCGATGCCGCGGGCGTAGCGGACGCCGTCGGCGATGAGGAAGCTGGCCGCCTCCGAGCGGCTCCACGGCCAGTCCGACGCCCCGCCGTCGATGTAGACGTAGGTGTGGGGCAGCGCGCTGAGCTTGCGCGAGGCGTACGCGATGAGCTGCGAGGGCACCGCGGAGTGGTGCGGCGCGCAGGTCACGAACGGGCCGTCGGGCTGGAGGATGACCACCACGTGGGAGGAGCCGATGCCGCGGGCGACGTTGTCGATCCACTGCCGGTAGCTGGCTTGCTCCCCGCCGGAGGACACCCGGTGGCAGGCCGCTCCCTCCCACGGCACCACCCGGAACAGCGCCATCAGCGCGAACGTGTCGGAGCGGCCGTGCGTGGAGCCCTCGACGTAGGCGCGGACCTTGCCCTCGATCGCGCCGTTGCTGACCCAGGCGCCGTACCACTTGGCCTTCTGCCGCAGCGCGATCTTGGCCAGCAGCTTGCGGTTCTCGCCGCGGCTGCGGGCGTACGGCGCCCAGGCCTGCTCGTCGTTGCCCTGGTAGACGCCGAGCTTGAGTGAGGCCAGCGGGTTGGGCGGTGCCGGCGGTGGCTTGGGCTTCGGTGGGTGACCGACGTGGGCGGCGGTGACGACCGCGAGGGCCGTCGGGTCGGTCGGCGGCGCGGCGTGCGCCGCGGCGGCGATCACGCCGGCGGCGAGCAGCCCGGCGAGGGCGGCGGCGATCCGGCGCATGCCGCCCGACCCTACTCAGAAGACGTTGCGGGGACGGAACTGGATGCTGATGCGCGGCCCGACCGGTCGGGCGGTCTTGAGGATCGCGTGCTCCCAGGTGCGCTGGCACGAGCCGCCCATCACGATCAGGTCGCCGTGACCCAGCGGGTACGCCGCCGCAGTGGTGCCGCCGACCGGTCGCAGCGAGAGCCGTCGCGGCGACCCGAGCGAGAGGATGGCGACCATCGTGTCGGCGCTGCGGCCGCGGCCGATCCGGTCGCCGTGCCAGGCCACCGAGTCGTGCCCGTCGCGGTAGTAGCAGCAGCCGGCGGTGACGAAAGGCTCGCCGAGCTCGTCGGCGTAGTAGGACGACAGCGTGTCGCGGGCGTGCTCGAGGATCGGGTGCGGGAGCAGGTCGCCGGCCGCGTAGTGGCACAGCAGCCTCGGCACGGCGACGACGTCGTCGTACATCGGGCGCCGCTCGGCCTGCCACGGCACGTCGTGGACGAGGTCGGCGAAGACCTCGTCGGCGCCGCAGAGCCAGCCGCGACGCAGGTCGACCCAGGCGCCGTCGGAGAGCTCGCGGCGCTCGACCCGACCGCGCAGCGCACCGAGCGCCACGCGGTCGAGGTTGAGGTCGAGCAACGAGGCCTGGAAGTCGAGCACCTGTCCATGTTAACGAACAGGTGTTCGACTGCCAAGGGTCCGATCAGAAGGCGGCGGTGCCGTTCGGGGTGCCGAGCCCGGTGGGGCCGTCCCAGCCGCTGCGCGCCGTGCACCACTGGGTAGGCGAGCAGGAGCCGTTGGAGCCGCTGGTCACGTCGTTGAGCGACCCGGTGTGGGAGTAGGGGATCGCGTTGGCGTAGCCGGAGGTGTTGCCCGAGAGGGCGTAGACCGAGGCGACGATCGGCGCGGACTCGCTGGTGCCGCCGATCTGGCCCCAGGTGGAGGCCGACGCGCTGGTCGGGTAGTAGACCGCCATGCCTCCCGCGGACGGGTCGGCGGCGGCGGAGACGTCGGCCATCGCGCGCTTGCTGCACCCGGTGCCCGAGGACGAGGCCGCGCTCAGGGCGGCGTTGACGGTGGAGCAGCCGCTGCCCGCGCCGTCCCAGACCGTCTCCGACCAGCCGCGAGTGTTGCTCGCCGAGGTCAGTGAGGTGCCGCCGACCGCGGTGACGTACTGCGAGGAGGCCGGGAAGCTCGCTCCGTCGTAGCCGTCATCGCCGGTGGAGGCCGTGACGGCGATGCCCGGGTGGTTGTACTTCGCGCCGTAGGTGGAGTCGGCCAGGTCGCCGCCGCCGTAGGAGTTGGAGATCGCCACCACGCCGGACTGCTTCGAAGCGGTGTTCGCGGCCGTGCCGAGGTTCGAGATCGAGGCCGAGGTGGCCTGGACGACGACGATCTTGCAGTCGGGGCACACGGCCGAGACCGCGTCGACGTCGAGCGCTTGCTCGCCGTCCCAGCCGACGTCGGTCGAGGGCAGCGAGGTCCCGCCGGTCTGGTTCATGATCTTCAGGCAGCCGTTGGCCTTCGTGCAGGCCGAGAGCCCGAACTGCGAGCGGTAGACGCCCAGGTCGCGCTCGAGGTTGGGGTAGCCGTAGGCGTCGACGATCGCGACGGTGCGCCCGCCGGAGGTCGTGCCCGCCACGTTGTAGGCGTCCTGCAGGTCGTCCGGCGTCATGCCGGAGGCCGGAGGGGCCGCGCTGTCGGGGGCGAGGTCGGTGCTGTTCTTGACCAGCACCTCGGCGTAGCAGGAGGCGACGGTCTTCTTGGTGCTGGCGCTGCACAGGCGCTGCGCGTGCATGGCCTTCGCCGTGGCCGGCGTGGCCTGCTGGGTAGGTGCCGGTGCTGCGTGGGCGGGGCTGGTGGCGAGCAGGATCGCTGTCGCGGCACCGGCCAGAGCCGTCCCGAGAATCTTCTGGCGCACGGTGGTGATCTCCCATTCTTCGTGCTCGTCGGGAGTGGCGAGCGGAGATACGCAATCCGAAACCGGGGGTGCGCGACAAGACCTTGCCGCCCGATCCGGAGACCGTGAATGTGCACTGCACAAAGCTGCACGTGTCCTGCGCTGGGTTCAGGGCTGGCCGGCGGACTCCCGCAGGGCGTCGGCAGCGGTCCCCGGCGGCGGGTCGTCGAGCGGACCCCTGACGCCGACGCCGTTCGCCGTCGGGCTCAGCAGCGGCTCGAGCCGGGTGACGGCCAGCAGCGCCACCAGGCCGCAGCCGACGACCAGCCCGACGACGTAGGGCACCTGCTGGTGGTGCCCGATCAGCCAGCCGGAGATCGGGGGCGCGAGGACCATCGGCACCTGGAAGGCGATCGAGGCCAGTGCGTTGGAGCGACCGCGCAGCCGGTCGGTGGTTAGGTCGTTGGTGATGGCCGGCATCGTCGGCTGCAGCAGCGTCTCGCCGAGCGCGAACACGCTCGCGCAGGTGGCGATGAGCACCGTGGCGCCCCAGGTGTCGGGCACCAGGCCCGAGGCGCCCATGAGGACCCACGACAGCGCCCACACCGCCGACATCACCACCATCACCCGGGTGCGGCGTCGGCCCTCGATGCGCTGCAGCACGACCAGCTGCAGCAGCACGATGACCAGCGTGTTGGCCGCGAACGCCAGCCCCAGACCCTGGGTGGACACGTGGGCGACGTCGCGGGCGAACGCCGGCATGCCGGAGTTGAGTTGGGCGTAGGCCACGAAGGAGGCGACGAAGTTGAGCAGCACCATCGTGCGCATGCCCGGGAGCCGAGCCACCTCGCGGTAGCTCGGCTTGGTGGTCTCGGCCTCGTCGTGCTCGGCGCGGCCGGTGACGTGGCGCAGCGGGACCAGCAGCACGAACAGCGGCGCCAGGAACGTCGCGGCGTCGACCAGGTAGATCGTCTGGAACGTCCACAGCCGGTGGACGTCGACGAACGCGCCGCCGACGATGCCGCCCACGCCGATGCCGAGGTTGAGCAGGCTGAAGTTGAGCCCGTAGTACCGCTGCCGCAGGTGCGAGGGCATGATCGTGGCCACCAGCGTCTGCGAGGCCGGGAACGAGACGCCGAACGCGCACCCCGACAGCGCGAACCCCAGCGCGGCCAGCGGCGCGGTGGAGGCGAAGGCCATCACGGCCTCGCCCACCAGCACCAGCGTCGTGGAGCCGACCAGCACCAGGCGTGCCCCGATGCGGTCGATCAACCCGCCGCCGGGCACGGCGGCGATCAGCCCGGCCAGCGGCTGCACGCCGATCAGCAGACCGGTGGTGGCGAGGCTGAAGCCGCGGACCTCGTGGAGGTAGACCACCCAGAACGGCAGCACCAGCCCGGTGCCGATGAACTCCACGACCACGATGGAGAGCAGCAGCCGACCCTCCCGCGGCAGGTCGTGCCAGAACGCGCGGAGGGGGGTCTTCGTCGACGGTCCCGAGCTCACCGACTCAGGGTGTCAGCGGGCACCGACAGTGCGCGAACGGGTTTCGGTGGTGGTCGGCGCCCTGGCCCGGGGGTGCGCCAACTGCACACCTGCGACGTCGGCACGCCCGATCGACCGGAATGTCCGCGCCGGGTGCGCAGGTGTGCAGTTGGCGCACGTGGGGGGCGCCCGCCGGTCGTCGACCGCGCGCGCCGAAACTCCACACTTGCGCAGGAAATCGAGGGGGTCGCCCGACATGTCCCCCGCACAACTGCGCAAGTGCGGGACTTTGGCGACCTGGGGGCGGCCTCAGTGCACCCACCGCACGGCGGCGGCGACCTCCTCGGGCGAGGCGTCGGCGAAGAGCTCCAGCTCGGACTCGCGGACCGCGACGATCGCCTCGACCAGCTGCGGGCCGAAGGCGGTGGTGAGCACCTCGTCGGCGGCGAAGGCGTCCAGCGACTCGCGCAGGCTGGTCGGCAGCCGGCCGATGCCGCGGCGGGCCAGCTCGTCCTCGCCCAGCGAGGCGGGGTCGACGTCGACCGGCTCGGGGAGGTCGGCGCCCGCGGTGCCGGCGGCGAGCAGGCCGGCCAGCAGCAGGTAGGGGTTGGCCTGCAGGTCGAAGGACTTGACCTCCAGGTTGGCCGCGGCCGACTCGCTGCCGGTCGAGCCGGTGACCATCCGCAGCGCGGCCTCGCGGTTCTCCAGCCCCCAGCAGGCGTAGGCGCCCGCCCAGTGCTGCGGGACCAGCCGCAGGTAGGAGGCGACGCCGGGGGCGCCGATCGCCAGCAGTCCGGGCAGGTGGGCCAGCACGCCGCCGGCGAACGCGACGCCCTCCGCCGTCAGCCCGAACCGCTCCTGGCCGCCGGCCATCAGGTTCTGACCGTCGCGCCACAGCGAGAGGTGCACGTGACCGCCGTTGCCGACGCCGGCGACGTCGACCTTGGGGGAGAAGGAGGTGACGAACCCGTGGTGGCGCCCGACCGCGCGGACCGTGTCGCGCACCAGCACCGAGGTGTCGGCGGCGCCCACCGGGTCCTCTGGCGCCACCGAGAGCTCGAACTGCCCGGGGGCGTACTCGGGGTGGTACTGCTCGACCGTCACGCCCTCCGCGGCCAGCGCGGCGAGCACGTCGTGGGAGTAGTCCGAGGCGTCACCCAGCCGCGCCAGCCCGTACGCCGGCCCGCTCGCGGCCGGCACGAACTCGGTGTCGTCGAGCGAGACCACCCACTCGATCTCGTAGGCGGCCCGGTAGGTCAGGCCGCCGGCGGCGGCGTCGGCGACCAGCCGGCGCAGCAGCAGCCGGCTGTCCAGGGCGTAGGCCGAGCCGTCCTGGGCGAAGCGCTCACCGGGCGCCCACGCCCAGCCGTCCAGCGCGGAGCGGACGACGAGCCGGTCGAGGTCGGGCACGATCCGCTGGTCGCCCACCGGACCGACGCCGCTCGGCGGCGCGGCCACCCAGTCGTCGAACCGGAAGAAGTCGAACGCGGTGGAGAAGCCGACGCCCCACGCGGCCAGCGAGGGCAGCCGGTCCAGCGGCACCGACTTCACGCGCGAGACCCCGGCGTTGTCGACGAAGCTGGTGGCCACGGCGACCACGCCCTGCTCCTCCAGGCCGGCCAGCAGGTTCTCGGCCCGCTGACGTCGGTGCTCGCGCTCGGCTGCGTCCATGATCGTTCCTTCCATTGGTCTGGACAAAAGATAGGGGGCTGGCCAGACTCACCACGAGCCAACGACGGCTGAGTCGGTTCCTGCTGCCCGAGGAGCACCACCATGACCGCACCCGTCTCGGAGAAGAAGACCACCCTGCGCCGCAGCCTCTCGGTGTGGCAGGCGGTCGGCATCTCGGTAGCCCTGATGGCACCGAGCATGGCGGCCAACATCAACCCGCAGGGCACCGCCGGCCTGGTCGGCCGCGCGACGCCGCTGGCGTTCTTCCTCGCCGCCGTGGCGGTGCTGCTCATCGCCTACGTCTTCGTGCGGCTGTGCCAGTACTACCGCCACGCCGGCTCGGTCTACGTCTTCGCGGGCGCGACGCTCGGTGCGCGCGCCGGCGCCGTCGCCGGCCTCGGCCTGATGGGCACCTACGTCTTCTACGCGCTGGTCACCGCCAGCGCCGCCGGCATCTTCGGGTCCTCGTTCCTCGACATCATCGGCGTGTGGAACCACCAGCCCGCCTGGGCCGGCTTCCTGGTCGGCGCCGTGGCGCTGGGGCTCTCGCTGTTCTTCGCCGTCGTGCCCGCACGGCGGGCGACGTCGATCCTGCTCAGCGTCGAGGGCATCACCGTCGCGCTGATCCTGGTCATCGCCGTGGTGGTGCTGGTGCGCATGCTCGGCGGCAGCGCACCGAACGACGCGCACTTCACCATGTCGGTCTTCAGCGTCCCCTCGGGCACGCCGGTCTCCGACCTCGGACTCGGCATCGTCTTCGGACTGCTCTCCTTCGCCGGGTTCGAGGCCGCGGCCACGCTGGGCGAGGAGGCCGAGCAGCCGCAGCGCGACATCCCCCGTGCCATCTTGGGCACCGCGATCTTCGGCGGCGTCTACTTCACCGTCGTCACCGCCATCGAGATGATGGCCTTCAAGCCCGACGCCGCCGGGGTCAAGGCCTTCATCGCCTCGCCCGCACTGATGGGCGACCTCGGCACCTCGTACGTCGGCTCCTGGGTCGGCGACCTCATCACCCTCGGTGCGGCGGTCAGCGCCTTCGGCTGCTGCCTGGCCTGCGTCGTCGGCGCCTCGCGGCTGCTCTTCGCGATCGTCCGCGACGCCGTCCCCGGCCACCCGCTCGGCCGCACCGGCAGCAACGCCACGCCGGCGATCGCTGCCATCGTCGTCACCGTCGTCGTGGCGCTCATCGCGCTGGTCTGCGCGGTCCTCTTCCACGCCGAGGTCTTCGACACCTTCTTGTGGAGCGGCACGATCGGCACGCTGATCCTGCTGGTGGCCTACGTGCTGGCGACCGTCGGCTGCATCAAGCTGATCTGGGTGGACAAGAAGATGGACGTGCCCGGCTGGCAGATCGTCATCCCCCTGCTGGCGCTGGTGATGCTCGGCTACACCATCTGGCGCAACGTGCTGCCGTACCCCGCTTCGGGCCAGCCGGCGTTCTGGTTCCCGATCGTCGCCTTCGGCTGGGTGATCCTGGTGGCGGTGGTGATGTTCGCGGCTCCCGGCCTGGCCAAGCGGCTCACCGCCGGACTGCGTGCCCTGGACGACGCCGGATGAGGATGCCCGCGCTGATCGACCACCACTGCCACGGGCTGGTCGCCGACGACCTCGACCGCGCCGGTTTTGAGGCGCTGATGAACGAGGCGCCGCACGCGTCGCCGCTGGCCACGACCCTGTTCGACTCCATGCTCGGACTGGCGATCCGACGCCACTGCGCGCCGCTGCTCGACCTCGAGCCGCTGGTCGACGCCGACGCCTACCTCGCGCGCCGGCGCGAGCTCGGTGCGCCCGAGGTCAACCGGCGGCTGCTCGGCGCGGCCGGCATCGACACCTTCGTCGTCGACACCGGGCTGTGGCGCGACGTGCTCACCTCGCCCGAGGAGACCGCGGCCTACGCCGGCGGCAGTGCCCACGAGATCATTCGCCTGGAGTGGGTGGCCGAGCAGGTGCTCCAGGCGGGCACCGACGACTTCGCCGGCGAGGTGGTCTCGCGACTGCAGGCGTCGGGCGCGGTGGGGGCCAAGAGCATCGCCGCCTACCGGGTGGGTCTGGAGCTGCCCGCGACCAAGCCGAGCGCCGACGAGCTGGCCAGCGCACTGGCCGGCGTCGCCCCCGAGCGGCTGGTCGACAAGACGGTCAGCGCCTGGCTCGCCCACACCGCGGTGGAGCTGGGGCTGCCCCTGCAGTTCCACGTCGGCTACGGCGACAGCGACCTGGACCTGCTGCAGTGCGACCCGTTGCGCCTGACCGCCTTCCTGCGCGGCACCGTCGATCGGGGCGTGCCGGTGCTGCTGCTGCACAACTGGCCCTTCCACCGCAACGCCGCCTACCTCTCCCAGGTCTTCGACCACGTCTTCATGGACCTGGGCCTGGCCACCCACAACGCCGGCGTGCTCAGCCGCACCCTGCTGCGCGAGACGCTCGAGCTCGTGCCGTTCGGCAAGCTGCTGTTCTCCTCCGACGCGTTCGGCCTGGCCGAGCTCTACCTGGTGGCCGCGCTGATGTTCCGGGAGGCCGCCGAGGACCTCCTGGGGCGGCTCGTGGAGCATGGCGAGATGACCGACAACGACGCCCAGCGGCTGGTCGACCTGGTGGCGCGGGAGAACGCCGTCCGGGCCTACGGCCTCGACCCCCGGTAATTCCCCGCACGTGCGGGGAATGATGAACACTCCTGTGACTGCTGAGGCCTGGCGTGATGCGGTACGCCGCCACCTGCCCGCGGCGGTCGAGCTGCGCCATGCGCTGCACGCCGCCCCGCGGCTGGGCGGCGTCGAGAGCGCGACGACCCAGACCGTGGTCGACGCGCTGGGCCTGGGGGAGGGCCGGACGGTGGCGGGCACCGGGCGGCTGCTGCCGGTGGCGCCCGGGCCGGCGCCGGTGGTGCTGCGCGCCGAGCTCGACGCGCTGCCGGTGGTCGAGGCGAGCGGGCTGCCCTGGGCGTCGACGAACGGCGCGATGCACGCCTGCGGGCATGACGTGCACCTGGCCGGTCTCGCCGCGGTTGTCATGGCCGCCGCCGACCTCGACCTGCCGCGACCGGTGACCGCCCTGCTCCAGCCTCGCGAGGAGGGAGCCGACTCCGGTGCGCGCGACGTCGTCGCCGACGGTGCGATGGACGACGTCCACGCGATCGTCGCCGCCCACGTGCAGCCCAGGCTGCCGGCCGGCACGATCGCCGCCACGCCCGGACCGGTCAACGCCGCCACCGACGAGTTCACCGTCACCGTCACCGGGCACGGCGGCCACTCCGGCTACCCGCACACCGTCGACGACTCCGTGCTCGCGCTCTCGGCGATCGTCGTCGCGCTGCAGCAGGTGGGCGCGCGGCGCGTCGACCCGACCGTCGGCGTCGCCTGCATGGTCAACCAGCTGCGCGCCGGCACCGCCAACAACGTCGTGCCGAGCATCGCCGTCGGGTCCGGCACCGTGCGCACCATGCGCGAGCAGGACCGCGCGGTGGCCCATGCGGCCATCCGTGACATCGCCCAGCACGTGGCCGCCGGCCACGGGTGCGCCGCCGAGGTCGAGATCGACGTCGCCGAGCCACCGCTGCTCAACGATCCGCGTCTGGCCGTCGCGGCCGGCGAGCTGTTGACGGGCTTCGGCCACGAGGTCGACTCCTCCTGGCGCTCCTTCGGCTCCGACGACTTCTCCTACTACTCCGCCCACACCCGCAGCCTGATGCTCTTCGTCGGCACCGGCGACGAGCGCGGCGGCCTGCACGAGGCGACGTTCTGGCCCGACGACGACTACGTCGGCGTGGTCGCCGACGCCCTGATCGCCGGCTACTGCGCGGCGCTGCGGTGACCACCGGCCTGCTCCTCGCCGCCGGCGCCGGGCGACGGATGGGTCGACCCAAGGCGCTGGTGGAGGGCTGGCTCGCGCACGCAGTGGCCACGCTGGCCGGGTGCGACGACGTCGTCGTGGTGCTCGGCGCGCAGGCCGAGGATGCGCGTCCGCTCCTGGACCCCTTCGACGTCACCGTCGTCGTGGCGGCGGACTGGGACGAGGGCATGGGGGCCTCGCTCGCCGCGGGCCTGGCCCACGTGGCGCACGGCGGGGCCACGCGGTGCCTGGTGACGCTGGTCGACCTGCCCGACGTCGGGTCCGACGTGGTGGCGCGACTGCTCGCCGAGCCCGACCAGCCGGACGTGCTCGCACGCGCGGCGTACGACGGCGTGCCCGGCCACCCCGTGCTGCTGGGTCGCGAGCACTGGGCCGGGGTGCTCGCCATCAGCGTCGGCGACCGCGGCGCGCGCGACTACCTGCGCGACCACCCGCCGACGCTGGTGGAGTGCGGCGACCTCGCCACCGGGGTCGACGTCGATCAGTGAGTGCGACGGATGCGGATCGGGCCCTTCGCGGTGGAGGGGTCGACCACCCGGCCGCCCTGGGTGATCTCCACCTTCCCGGCCGCGACCAGGCGCCGGGCCGCCCGGCGCGCCGGCTCCATCAGGTCGCGCCACGTGTCGTCGGTGCCGACGTCGCGGGCGGCGTCCGAAGGGCAGATGGTGGCGCTGCGCGCACGGCGGGAGAGCAGGTCGAGGATGGAGCGCTCGAGCCGCTCGTCGTCGTCGGTGACGCCGCGGCGCCGGCACGAGGCGGAGCAGTAGCGCACCTGGTCCCAGTCGCGCTCCCACTTCTTGCGCCACTCGATCCGGCGCCCGCAGGAGGCGCACGTCTTCGGCTCCACCTGCCCATCGTCCAACCCCGGGCCAACCGCTCGGACCTAGGCTGATCGGATGGACACCCCGGCAGAGGTGTCGGCGGCTCTGGCGTCGACCGGCTACCTCAGCGACGACGCGCTGGACACGGTCGTCTTCCTGGCGAGGGAGATGCAGCGACCGCTGCTGCTGGAGGGCGAGCCGGGCACGGGCAAGACGGCCCTGGCCGAGGCGCTGGCCCAGGTGCAGGACGTGCCGCTGATCCGGCTGCAGTGCTACGAGGGCATCGACGCCTCGCAGGCCCTCTACGACTGGGACTTCGCCCGCCAGATCCTCCACCTGCGCACGCTGGAGGCGGCCACCAAGGACGGTGCGCTCGACCCCAGCGAGGCCGAGAAGTCGCTCTTCGACGAGCGGTTCCTGCTGGCCCGGCCGGTGCTGCGGGCGTTGCGCCAGTCGGTCGGCCAGTCGCCTGCCGTGCTGCTGGTCGACGAGGTCGACCGCGCCGACGACGAGTTCGAGGCGTTCCTGCTCGAGGTGCTCTCGAGCTGGTCGGTGAGCATCCCCGAGCTCGGCACGGTCACCGCCGCGACGCCGCCCACCGTCGTGCTCACCTCCAACCGCACCCGCGAGCTCCACGACGCGCTCAAGCGTCGCTGCCTCTACCACTGGATCGACCACCCCGGCCTCGAGCGCGAGGTGGCCATCGTGCGCAGCCGGCTGCCCGAGGTATCCGAGGCGCTGGCCCGCCAGGTGGCGGGCGTCGTGCAGCAGCTGCGCGCCGAGCCGCTGCTCAAGCAGCCCGGGGTCGCCGAGACGCTGGACTGGGCGCGCGCCCTGCAGCGGCTCGGTGCCGCCGAGCTCGACCTGGAGACCGCCGCCCGCACCCTGGGAGCGGTGGTGAAGTACCGCGAGGACACCGACCGCGTGAAGCACGCGCTGGACCGGATGCTGGCCTCATGAGGGACGTCGAGGAGGTGTTGCTCGGGTTCACCCGGGCCCTGCGCGCGGCGGGCGTGAACGTCACCACCGACCGCGAGATGGGCTACCTCGAGGCCGTGGCCCTGGTGGGCCTGGACGACGTTGGCGCCACCTACACGGCGGGCCGCGCGACGCTGTGCTCCGGTCCCGACGACCTCGACCGCTACGACCAGGTCTTCCACGCCTGGTTCGGCGACCGCGCCGAGCTGCCGCGCAGCGTGCCGCGGGAGTCGCCGCGCGAGATCGCGGCCCCCCTGCCGGTGAGCGACGACCCCGAGGAGACCGGTGGCGAGGGCTCGCCCGACGTCCTCAACGCGGCGGCCTCGGAGGCCGAGGTGCTGCGCCACCGCGACGTCGCCTCGCTGGACGGTCGGCAGAAGGCGCTGCTCGACGCGATGATCGCCTCGCTGCGACCGCGCCCGCCGCGGCGCCGGGCCATCCGACGTACGCCGTGGCGGCGCGGCGAGGTCGACCTGCACCGCACGCTGCGCGCCTCGTTGCAGCAGCTGGGCGAACCCGCCGTGGTTGCGCACCGGCGTCGGGCCACGCAGCCGCGGCGGCTGGTGCTGCTGGTCGACGTCAGCGCCAGCATGCGCCCCTACGCCGACGCCCTGCTGCGGCTGTGCCACCGGCTGGTGCAGACCGGGGCGCCGGTGGAGGTCTTCACGCTGGGCACCCGGCTCACGCGCATCACCGCGGCACTGCGAGCCCACGACCCCGAGCGGGCGCTGGTGCGCGCGGGCGATGAGGTGCCCGACTGGTCCGGCGGCACCCGGCTGGGCGAGACGCTCGCAGCGTTCCTGGACCGGTGGGGTGCGCGCGGGATGGCGCGCGGCGCCGTCGTCGTGGTGCTCAGCGACGGCTGGGAGCGCGGCGACGCGCGCCAGCTGGGCGAGCAGATGCAGCGCCTGCAGCGGCTGGCGCGCCGGGTGGTGTGGGTCAACCCGCACCGCGGCAAGGCGGGGTACGAGCCGCTGCAGTCGGGCATCGTCGCGGCGCTGCCGCACTGCGACGACTTCATCGCGGGCCACTCGCTGCGCTCGTTCGAGGCTGTGTTGGAGGTGGTCGGCGGTGCGTGAGGTGCTCGAGGAGCTGATGGACTGGTACGACGCCGGCGAGACCGTCGGGGTCGGCACGGTGGTCGCGACCTTCCGTTCCGCGCCGCGGCCGCCGGGGGCGTCGATGCTGGTCGGCCCCGACGGCCAGGCCGTCGGCTCGGTCTCGGGCGGGTGCGTGGAGGGTGCGGTCTACGAGCTGGCCGGCGAGGTGGTCGACTCCGGGGAGCCGGTGCTGCAGCGATACGGCGTCTCCGACGACGACGCCTTCGCCGTCGGCCTGACCTGCGGCGGCATCCTCGACGTCTACGTCGAGAAGGTGAACCGGGAGACCTTCCCCGAGCTCGCCGAGGTGGTCGCCGACGTGCAGGCCGGCCGCCCCGTCGCCCTGGCCACCGTCATCGAGCACCCCGACCCCGCCTGGCTGGGCCGGCGACTGGTCGTGCGCCCCGGCGGCATAGTCAGAGACGAAATGGCTGTCGATCCCGACGATCCGCAGCCATCTCGTCTCGGACTACCCCGCCGGAGCGGGTCGCTGGGGTCCACCCGCGCCGACGACGCGGTCACCGACGACGCGCTGGGGCTCCTGGCTCACGGGCGGAACGCGACGCTCACCTACGGCCCCGACGGCGAGCGGCGCGGGGAGGGAATGCGGGTGTTCGTGTGGGCGTTCGCGCCGGCCCCGCGGATGCTGGTGTTCGGGGCGATCGACTTCGCCGCCGCGGTGGCACGGGTGGGCTCGTTCCTCGGCTACCACGTGACGGTCTGCGACGCCCGGCCCGTCTTCGCCACCGCCACCCGCTTCCCCGAGGCCGACGAGGTGGTCGTCGACTGGCCGCACCGCTACCTCACCGCCGAGCAGGAGGCGGGCCGGCTGGACTCGCGCACGGTGCTCTGCGTGCTCACCCACGACCCGAAGTTCGACGTGCCGCTGCTGGAGGTGGCGCTGCGACTGCCGCAGGTCGGCTACATCGGCGCCATGGGCTCGCGGCGCACGCACGAGGATCGGGTGCTGCGGCTGAAGGAGGTCGGCGTCACCGACGACGAGCTCGCGCGGCTCTCCAGCCCGATCGGCCTGGACCTCGGCGCGCGCACCCCGGAGGAGACCGCGGTCAGCATCGCGGCGGAGATCATCGCGGCCCAGTGGGGCGGTTCCGGCGGCCGGCTGGGCGCCACCGCGGGACGGATCCACGGTGAGCCCAGTACCGTGACCGGTACCACAGCGGAGGTCGACGATCACGAGTACGAGGGGCACCACGGGGAGCAGCCGCACGCACCTGCGTGATCGGCGGCACGACGCCGTGCGGGCCTGGACGGCGTTCGTCGAGGACGGCGGCCAGAACGGCGTCCAGCACGGTGTCCGCCCGGAGATCCTCAGCAGCTGGCAGCGCTCGGCGCCCGCCATCGACCTGGCCGTCAGCCAAGCGCCGCTGGCCGATGAGTCCGACACCCACGCCTACTGGCAGGGCTCGCCGCTGCAGGTCGCGGTCGGCGCGGTGGAGGAGGAGCTGCGCCGCACCGCGGAGGACGGCGACCTGGTGCTCGCGGTGACCGACCCGCAGACCCGCATCCTGTGGACCTACGGCGGGCGGGTGATGCGCCGCAAGGCCGAGTCGGTCAACTTCGTGGCCTCGGGACGCTGGGACGACGGCAGCGTCGGCACGAACGCCTTGGACCTGGCCGGTCGGCTCGACCAGCCGGCGATGGTCTTCAGCGCCGAGCACTACGCCCCGATCGTGCACAACTGGGTCTGCTGGGCCGCACCCGTCCACGACCCCGTCACCGGGGAGCGGCTGGGCGTCATCGACCTCTCGACCACCTGGGACCGCAGCCACCCGATCGGCCTGGCCACCGCGCGGATGATGGCCCGGCTGATTGAGACGGCGCTGCCCGACACCCGTCAGCACCCGCGGCTCTCACCGATGGCCTACGACGGCCACGGCCTCTCGCTGACCCTGCTCGGCGCCGCGGAGGCGCGGCTCGACGGCCAGCGGCTGCTGCTGAACCGCCGTCAGACCGAGATCCTGGCGCTGCTCGCGCTACGTCCCGAGGGGCTCTCGCTCGAGCAGCTGCACGCCCAGCTCTACGGTGACCAGGCGGTCTCGACCTCGACGCTGAAGGCCGAGGTCTCCCACCTGCGCTCGGCGCTGGGCGGCGCGCTCTCCTCGCGCCCCTACCGGCTGATGATGCCGGTGAGCGTCGACGTCGAGGTGGTCGTGGAGCGGATCCGCGGCGGCGACGTGCTCGGTGCGGTGGCGGCGTACGGCGGCGACCTGCTTCCCGGGACCAACTCGCCCGCGTTGACCGAGCTGGCCGACTTCGTCGCCGTGGCCGTGCGCGAGGCGCTGCTGGCCCAGCCCGACCCCGACGCGGTCATCGGCTACAGCGAGATCGCGCCCTACGACACCGAGATCCTCGAGGTCTGCCTGGCCCGGCTCGGGGTCTCGCCGCACCCGGCCAAGGCGCTGCTCAAGGGGCGGCTGGCGGCGGCTCGGCGGTAGCGCGCAGCTCCGCCAGCAGCGCACGGACGGCGGGGGAGTCGCTCATCGTCCGCCGGTGCAGCGCGACCACCTCGCGCGTGGGCACCGGGTCGATCGCGGCCACCGCGACGACCCCGGCGGGCAGCTCGGCGCGACCCAGCCGGGGCACCAGTGCGATACCCAGGCCGGCCCGCACCAGCGCGAGGTGGGAGTCGAACTCCATCGAGACGTGCGCGACGTGCGGGAGCCGCCCGGTGCCCAGGTACATCCGGGTCAGCCACTGCCGGCAGATCGTGCCCTCCGGGGTGGCGATCCAGGCCGCGTCGAGCAGGTCGTGCGGACTGAGCCGGCGCCGACCGGCCAGCGGGTGGGAGGCCGGGAGCACCACGTCGGCCACGTCGCGGGTCAGGTGGGTCGAGACCACGTGGTCGGGCACCGGCAGCGGCACGTCGCCCCAGCTGTGCACCAGGCCGAGGTCCTGGCGGCCGTCGGCCACCAGGTCGACGACGTCCCACGGCTCGCCCTCGTGCAGCGTCACGGAGAGATCGGGGTGGCGCGCGGTGAGCCGGCCTAGGGCGGGGGCGACGACGTCGCGCACGGAGGTGGAGAACGCGGAGAGCCGCAGGTGTCCCGACACCGAGGAGGCGGCGCGGTGCAGCCCGGCCTCGATCCGTTCGAGCTCGGCCAGCACGGCGGCGCCGTCGTCGACGAGCTGCCGGCCGGCGCCGGTGAGGATGACCCCGCGCCCGACCCGCTCGAGCAGGGCCAGCCCGAGCTGCCGTTCGAGGCGCTTGACCTGCTGGGAGACCGCGCTGGGGGTGAAGCCGAGGGCGTCGGCCGCGGCGCCGACGGTGCCGTGGTCGTCGACGGCACGCAGCGAGACCAGGGCGTCCAGATCGATCATGCAGGAACGCTACATGGTACCAGCGGCTTACTGTTGCTGGTGCTTCACGGTGACGCGGGGGACGATGGATCGGTGACGACGCGCGACTCGCTGCTGGCTGCACTGGTCGCGGTGATCTGGGGCTTCAACTTCGTCGCCATCGACGCCGGGATGCGCGGCGTCCCGCCGCTGCTGTTCCTGGCGATCCGGTTCGTGGTCGTCGTGGTGCCGGCGATCTTCCTCGTGCCGCGACCGCAGGTGCCGTGGCGCACGCTGCTGGCCGTCGGCGCGTTCATGTCGCTGGGTCAGTTCGGGCTGCTCTACGCCTCCATCGACGCCGGCCTCTCGCCCGGCCTGGCGGCGCTCGTGCTGCAGGCGCAGGTGATCTTCACCGTGCTCATCGCCGCCGGCGTGCTCGGCGAGCGGCCCAGCTCCACCCAGCTGCTCGGGATCGCGGTCGGGGCCGTCGGCCTCGTGGTGGTCGGCGCCGGCCGGGGTGGGGCGACCCCGCTGCTGGCCGTGCTGCTGTGCGTCGGAGCGGCGCTGAGCTGGGGCATCGGCAACGTGCTCTCCCGCGCCTCCGGAGCCCGCGGCGGTCTGGGGCTCACGGTGTGGTCAGCGCTGGTGGTGCCGGTGCCGGCCCTCGCGCTCTCGCTGCTGCTCGACGGTCCTCGCGGGGTCGCCGACGGTCTCGCCGCCTTCGGCTGGCACGCGGTGCTCTCGACGCTCTACACGGCGGTGCTGGCCTCGCTGGTGGGCTACGGCATCTTCAACGGCCTGCTCTCGCGCCACCAGCCCTCGGCGGTCGTCCCGTGGATCCTGCTGGTGCCGCCGGTGGCCATGGTCGCGGCCTGGCTGTGTTTCGGCGAGGTGCCCCACCGGGCCGAGCTGGTCGGGGCGGTGCTGCTGCTGACCGGGGTGCTGGTGACGCTGCGTCCGGGGCGGGCGGTGGTGGCGGGGGCGCCCCTGGTCGCCGAAACTCAACACTTGCGCAGTTGAGTGGCCCGATTCGCCACGGCAGATCCGACTTGTCCGATTCAAAACTGCGCAAGTGTTGAGTTTCGGCGGTTCTGGGTCTTGGTGGTTCTGAGTCCCGACAGTACTGAGTCCCGACGACTCCGGCACCCCAGGCGAGCCACCCGACGCCTACGCCCGCACCCGCGACGTCTGCCGGAACTTCGCGGAGTAGAGGTCCTCGTCGCACAGCCGGTAGAGGGTCTCGGCCGCGCCGGGGTGGTGCTCGCCGAGCCAGCCGGTGGAGAGGCCGACGCTGATGTTGACGTCCAGGCCGGGCGCGATCTGGTCCCAGTTGGTGTTGGCGACCGCCGCGGCGATGGCGCGGGCCCGGCCGCGGGCGGCGCGGTGGAGGACCTGGTCGGCGCTGCCGCGCTCCATGAGCCGGTCGGGGGCGACCATGATGACGGCGAACTCGTCGCCGCCCAGGCGCACGGCGACGTCGTAGTCGCGGATGTTGTCGGTGATGGCCCGGGCCACGCGGCGCAGCGCCTCGTCGCCGACGGCGTGGCCGTGCACGTCGTTGACCTGCTTGAAGTGGTCGACGTCGATGAGGATGAGCGAGGTCGGCCGGTCGGGGTGCTGGTCGTCGCCGAGCCACTGGTCGAAGCGGCGGCGGTTCTCCAGCCCGGTCAGCGGGTCGCGCATCACCTCGCGCGAGAGGACGGCGTGCTCGGCGGCCAGCCGGGCCTCGTCGATGCGGGCGCGGGCGGCGGCGAGCACGCCGTTGCGGGCGTTCCAGCGCAGGTCGCACACCACGGTGGCGTAGTCGCGCACGGCCTGCAGGGCCTCGTCGGGGTGCTCGGGCATCGCCACCTCGGCGCGAGCCCAGGCCTGGAAGGCGAGCGCACCCGAGGAGGAGGAGTGCACCGGGCCGTCGGCCAGCATGTCCTGGGCGGCCGCACGCTGCCCGAGCCGCATCAGGCCCAGCGCGGTGAAGGCCTCCAGGAAGGGCAGCATCTCGACGTCGCCGGCTTCGGCCAGCGCTTGCCGGTGACCCTCGAGCCGCTCGAGCTGGCGCCCGGGGGTGCCGCCGGGCAGCACGCCGAAGCTGTGCTGGACGAAGGTGAGCAGGTCGCGGCAGGCCAGCGCGTCGCGCTGCCACAGGTCGGGGACGTCGGGGGTCAGGAGCGCGGTCTCGGCGGCCTCTTCGGCGCCCACCAGCTGCGCCAGCGCCTGGGCCTCGTCCCCGTGCTCGAGCAGCGCGGCGGCCCAGTCGAGCCGGATCAGGAAGCGGTTGACCGCGACGGCGGCCTGCTGGCGCGGCTGCTCGCACGCCGGGGCCAGCTCGGCGGCGCGGTCGTAGAGCTCGTCGACCAGCTCCCACAGGTTCAGCGTCGTGTACGCCGCCCCGGCCAGCACCCACACGAAGCACCGGTCCAGCGCGGGCAGATCCTCCCGCTCGGCCAGCGCGACGGCCAGTCCGGCGTCGGCCAGCAGCGCCTCGCTCTCGCCGGTGGAGCCGGCGACGACGGCACGCAGGCCCAGCGCCATGGCCTGCAGCGCGGGGGCGTCGAGCGCCTCGGCGCGGTGAACGAGGTCGGCGACGTCGAAGGCGACGGTGTCGCGGTCCTCGGAGTGCACGACGTCGTGCAGCACCCGGCCGGTGTGAGCCAGCTGCGCCAGCTCGGTATGTCCCTCGAACTCGGCCTGGCTGGCGATCTGGTCCAGTTCCTCGCGCGCGCCCTGCGGGTCGACGCCCTGAGCGGCCTCCATGAGGTCGTACACGCGCAACCGGAACGCCGGCGTGCTCAGAACGGACATAGGCCCAAGTATGAGACTTACCGGGCGGAACGATCCTCGAAATGCGAGAAATTCCGGGCCCGTTTGTGGACGTACAGGTCGGCGTCGGCGGCGCGGTAGAGGTCGCGGGCGCTGCCGGTCTCGTCGCGCCCCACCGCACCGACGGCCCAGCCGATCGAGACGCTCACCGCGAGCTCGGCGGCCAGGTCCTGCCATGGGGCCTCGACCACGGTGCCGGCCAGCGACCGGGCACGACCGGCGGCGGCCTGCTCGAGCACGTCGCCGCTGTGCTCCTGGCCCGGCTGACCGGCCAGGATGACCGCGAACTCGTCGCCGCCCAGGCGCAGCGCGACGTCCTGGTCGCGGATGCCGCCGGTGATGATCTCGGCGATCTGGCGCAGCACCTCGTCGCCGGTGTCGTGGCCGAAGGTGTCGTTGACCTGCTTGAACTCGTCGACGTCGATGAGCAGCAGCGCGGTCGGACGCGCCGCCCCGGGGTCCGCCACGCTCGCGTCGCGCCCCTCGTCCTCGTCGTGGCTGAGCCACCGGTCGAAGCGCCGCCGGTTGTCCAGACCGGTGAGGGGGTCGCGGCCCACCTCGCGCGAGAGGCTGGCGTGCGCCGAGGTGAGCGCCGACTCCGCGATGCGGGCTCGTGCCGCTGCCAGCACCCCGGCCCGGGCGGTCCAGTGCAGGTCGTGGACGAGCGCGCCGTAGGCGCGGTGCGCGCGGGCGTCCTCGCTGAGCTCCGCCGGAGAGAGCACCTGGGCCAGCACCCAGGCCGCGAAGGTGTCGGCGGGGGTGTGCGCCGTGCCGCTGGTGGCCGGCGCGAGCAGCGCGCGAGCCTCCTGGCTGCGACCGAGCAGGTGCAGCCCCAGTGCCAGGAACGGGTCGAAGTACGGGCGGACGTCGGCCTCGTCGTACTCGTGCAGCACGAGGCGGTGCTGGTGGATGCGCTCGAGGTCGTCGGCGACGTCGCCGTTCTCGGCGCTGCCGTAGGCGCGGCGCACGAACCGCAGGAGGTCGCGGGCCGCGACGGCCGCGTGCTGCCACAGCAACGGCACCCCCACGGTCAGCAGGGCGGTGTCGGCGGCCTCCTGCGCCGCGGTCAGCCGGGCCATCGCCGCCTCGACGTCGCCGTGCTCGAGCAGCGCCGCACCCCACGCGATCCGGATGTGGAAGCGGTTGGAGTTGACCGCCGCGAGCTGGCGGTAGGGGTCCGGGCACTCCGGGGCCAGGTCGGCGGCGCGGTCGTTGACCTCATCGGCCAGCTCCCACAGGTCCAGCGAGGTGTAGGCGCCGCCCAGGGTGGTCCAGGCGAACCCGCGGTCGACCGGCTCGCCCTCGTCGAGGTCGGCCAGCGCGACCGCGCGGCCGGCGTCGGCGAGCAGCGCCTCGTTGTCCACCGAGATCGCGTGCATCGCCCGCATCGACAGCGCCATCGAGAGCAGGCCCGGCAGCTCGAGGGCCTCGGCGTCCTCGACGAGCCGGTCGCACTCGAGCGCGGTGGCCTCGTGGTCGTGGCCGTGCAGCAGGTCGTAGAAGACCAGACCGGTCGCGGCCAGCTGCTGCAGGTCGGCGTCGGCGTCGTGTCGCGCCTGATCGCGGATCTCGCTCAGCTGAGCGGGTACGCCCTCGTGCCCGATGTCCTGCGCGGCCTCGAGGAGGTCATAGACGCGCAGCCGCCGGGAGTGGCGCGCCGACTCGTGCATATCGGACATTGTCCGTGACGTCGGTCTCGGACGAGGCGGAACGGTGGGATCGAGCGCTGCGGCTCCGGCGCGGAGGCGGCCGATCACCGGCGATCGAGCCGCCAACCTTCCGCCAACCGCGGCTGCCTAGGTTGTGTGACGCCGGACACGTCGGTCACAGTCAGGAGTCGCCTCACATGACCAGGATCAGCCTCACCGTCGACGGAGCATCGGTCTCCGAGGACGTCGAGCCGCGCATGCTGCTGGTGCAGTTCCTGCGCGAGAAGCTCGGCAAGACCGGCACCGTCGTCGGGTGCGACACCAGCAACTGCGGCGCGTGCACCGTCCACCTCGACGGTCACAGCGTGAAGTCGTGCAACGTACTCGCGGTGCAGGCCGAGGGGTCGGAGGTGACCACGATCGAGGGGCTGGCCCGCGACGGTGAGCTCCACCCGGTGCAGCAGGCCTTCCACGAGTGCCACGCCCTGCAGTGCGGCTACTGCACGCCGGGGATGATCATGCAGTCGGTCGACCTGCTCAACGACAACCCGAAGCCGACCGAGGAGGAGATCCGGGTCGGGCTCGAGGGCAACCTGTGCCGGTGCACCGGCTACCACAACATCGTGCGAGCCGTGCAGACCGCGTCGGGGCAGGAGGTCAACGCCTCATGACCGTCACCGAGGACCGGCCCGCCGCCGCCACCGGCGAGATCGGCCGCGACCGCCGCCGCAAGGAGGACCAGCGGCTGATCACCGGCCGCACCCGCTGGACCGACAACATCCAGCTCACCGGCATGCTCCACATGGCGATGGTGCGCAGCCCCTTCGCGCACGCGAAGATCGTCTCGATCGACACCTCGGCGGCCAAGGCCGCGACCAACGTCGTCGACGTGTACACCGGCGCCGACCTCGGCGAGAGCCAGGGCGTGCTCATCAACGCCTGGCCGATCACCCCGGACCAGAAGACGCCGGTGCACCTGCCGATGCCCGCCGACCGGGTCGCCTTCGCCGGCGAGATCGTCGCCGCCGTCGTGGCACGCACCGCCGCCGAGGCGCGCGACGCCGCCGAGCTGGTCGACGTCGAGTACGAAGAGCTGCCCGCCGCCTTGGACATGAAGGAGGCGCTGCGCGACGAGGTGCTCGCCCACCCCGACCTGGGCAGCAACAAGTCGGCGCTGTGGGTCTTCGACTCCGCCGAGGCCGGCACCGGCGGCAACGTCGACGACGCGATCGCGGCGGCCCGCACCGACGGCGTCGTCGTGGAGCGCGAGTTCCGCCAGAACCGGCTCATCCCGGCGTTCATGGAGCCGCGCTCGACCGTCGTCGACCCCACCGGCGAGCAGAACGTCATGTACTCGGCCACCCAGGTGCCCCACATCCTGCGGTTCGCGCTGGCCGCTACCACCGGGGTGCCGGAGTCGAAGATCCGCGTCGTGGCCCCCGACGTCGGCGGCGGGTTCGGCGGCAAGCTGCAGGTCACCCCGGAGGAGTGGCTCACCTGGTGCATCGCGCGTCGGCTGGGCAAGCCGCTGAAGTACACCGAGACGCGCTCGGAGTCGCTGATGGCGGCCCACCACGGCCGCGACCAGTGGCAGAAGCTCACCATGGCGGCCGACAAGGACGGCACCCTGACCGGCTTCAAGATCGAGCTCACCGCCGATCTGGGCGCCTACGTCGCGGTCGTCGGCGGCGGCGTGCCGGTGCTGGGTGCGTTCATGTTCAACGCGATCTACAAGATCCCGGCCTACCACTTCGCCTGCCAGACGGTGCTGACCAACAAGACCTGGGTCGACGCCTACCGCGGCGCCGGCCGGCCCGAGGCCACCTTCGGCGTCGAGCGGATGATGGACGAGCTGGCCCACGAGCTGGGCATGGACCCGATGGAGGTCCGGCGCAAGAACTGGATCCGCCACGACGAGTTCCCCTACACGACCGTCTCGGGGCTGGAGTACGACACCGGCAACTACGAGGCGGCCACCGAGGAGGCCATGGCCAGCTTCGGCTACGACGAGCTGCGCGCGGAGCAGCAGCGGCGTCGCGAGTCCGGCGACCGCGTGCAGCTGGGCATCGGCATCTCCACCTTCACCGAGATGTGCGGTCTGGCGCCCTCCCGGGTCCTGGGCTCGCTCGACTACGGCGCCGGCGGCTGGGAGAACGCCTCTATCCGCATGCTGGCCACCGGCAGCGTCGAGGTCACCACCGGCGCCAGCGCTCACGGCCAGGGGCACGAGACGGCGTTCAGCCAGATCGTGGCCGACCGGCTCGGCGTGCCGTTCGAGAGCGTCGAGATCCTGCACGGCGACACCCAGGTGGCGTCCAAGGGCCTCGACACCTACGGCTCGCGGTCGCTGACGGTGGGCGGTGAGGCGCTGGTCAAGGCGGCCGACAAGGTCATCGAGAAGGCCAAGCCGGTCGCGGCCCATCTGCTCGAGGCCAACGTCGACGACATCGAGTTCGAGGCCGGCACCTTCAGCGTCCGCGGAACCGACCAGGGCATCAGCATCGCCGACGTCGCCGGGGCGGTGTTCGTGGCGCACAACCTGCCCGAGGGCATGGAGCCCTCGATCGACGCCGACGCGACCTACGACCCGGTCAACTTCTCCTTCCCGCACGGCACCCACCTGTGCGCGGCGGAGGTCGACACCGAGACCGGCGCGATCAAGCTGCGCAAGTACACCTGCGTCGACGACATCGGCAACGTCATCAACCCGCTCATCGTCGCCGGCCAGGTGCACGGCGGGCTGGTGCAGGGCATCGCCCAGGCCCTGTTCGAGGACGCCGTCTTCGACGACGCCGGCACGCTGGTCTCCGCCTCGTTCGTGGACTACCTCGTGCCCACCGCGGCCGACATGATCAGCTTCGACGTGCACCACCGGTCCACGCCGTCGCTGACCAACACCTTGGGCACCAAGGGCGTCGGCGAGGCGGGCACCATCGCCTCCACCCCGGCGGTGGTCAACGCCATCGTCGACGCCGTGCGCCACTTCGGCGTGAACGACATCGTCATGCCGTGCACGCCCGAGCGGGTCTGGCGGGCCATCAACGGCAGCGGCGCCGGCGGTGCCGATCCGACCACCGGCGACGCGATGCCCCACTTCGACGCAGAAGGAGAGCAGGCATGAGCTTCACCCCATTCGAATCCTCACTTCGCTCCGGTTCGAACGGGGGCCCCGCATGATCCCGGCCCAGTTCGAGTACGCCGCACCGACCAGCCTCGAGGAGGCGCTGGCGCTGCTCGCCGAGCACGGCGACGAGGCCAAGGTCATCGCCGGCGGCCAGTCGCTGCTGCCGGTACTGCGGATGCGGCTGAACGCGCCCGAGCACGTGATCGACATCGGCCGCATCGAGGGCCTGCGCGGCATCCGCGAGGACGGCGACGCGATCGTCATCGGGGCCACCACCACCCACGCCACGGTGCTGACCGACCCGCTGGTGGCCGAGCACGCCGCCCTGCTGACCAAGGCCGTGCACCACCTGGCCGACGCTCAGATCCGCCACCGCGGCACGTTCGGCGGCGCCTTGGCCCACGCCGACCCGGCCGGCGACATGGGTGCCCCGGCGCTCGCGCTGGGGGCCGAGTTCGTCATCGCCGAGCAGGGCGGCGGCACGCGCACGGTCGGGGCCGACGACTTCTTCGTCGACCTCTTCGAGACCGCCATCGGCGAGGACGAGCTGCTCACCGAGGTACGCATCCCCAAGCACACCGGCTGGGGCGCGCATTACGAGAAGTTCGTGCGCGTGGCACACCAGTGGCCCATCGTCGCCGTCGCGGCGACGCTCAAGGCCGAGGGCGGCACGATCACCGAGGCCCGTGTCGGACTCACCAACATGGGCTCGACCCCGCTGCGGGCACGAGCCGTGGAGCAGTCGCTGACCGGACAGCCCGCCACCGAGGACGCCGTCCGCGCGGCGTGCGAGGCGGCGGCCGAGGGCACCAACCCGCCCTCGGACCTCAACGGCGACGCCGACTACCGGCGTCACCTGGCCACCGTGCTGTCACGTCGCGCCGTGCTCGCCGCTGCGGCAGGCTAGGGCGCATGGAGCTCACCCACCGGTTCACCGTCCCTGCCGACGTCGAGGAGACCTGGCAGGCCTTCAATGACATCGGGTCGGTGGCCGAGTGCTTCCCCGGCGCCCAGGTGACCAGCGTCGAGGACGACTCATTCCAGGGGTCGGTGAAGGTGAAGCTGGGTCCGATCGCCCTTGTCTACAACGGCTCCGGCACGTTCGTGGAGAAGGACGCGTCGGCGCACACGATGAGGATCGAGGCCAAGGGCAAGGACAAGCGCGGCAACGGCACGGCCGGCGCCAACGTCACGGCCACCCTGACCGGCAACGGCTCGAGCACCGACGTCGAGGTGGTCACCGACCTGGCCATCACCGGCAAGCCGGCGCAGTTCGGTCGCGGCGTCATGCAGGACGTCTCGGACAAGCTGCTGGCGCAGTTCGTGGAGTGCCTGAAGACGAAGGTGGGGGGAGCGCCGGACGCCCCGGCCGCCGAGCCGACGCCGGCCCCTGCATCCGCCCCGGCGCCCACGGCGACTCCTGCGACCACTGCGACTACGGCGATCCCCGGTCCCACCCCGATCGCCGCGGCCGGCACAACGCAGCCGCCGACGCCGGTGCCGACCCGGGCCCAGGACCAGGCGCAGGACCGGGCGAACGACGATGCGCTGGACCTCGGCGCGACCGTCCTGCCGGTGCTGGTCAAGGGGTACTGGAAGCAGGCGCTGGCCGCTCTGGCGGTGCTGGCGGTGCTGGTGGCCGTGATCCGCCGCCGGCGCTGACGCCGCCGCGCCGAGGCCCCTCATTGCGGGACCACAGAGTCCGGAATGTGCCGGACCACGCGGTCGATTCGGGCAACAACGCCCTTTTCGGTACGCGGAGGAGAAGACTGCACCGAATCGCCTGACAACGACCCCTGTCGTCCGCTTATTGTTCAGCGGGGTTTGGAGGAGGGAACACCGGTGGTCAAGGCCGACAAGCTCAAACACGTGCAGGTACGCGAGTACGTGCGCACCCTGGTGCACCAGGCCGAGCCGGGGTCGCCCGCGCCGTCCGAGCGCGAGCTGGTGCAGAAGTTCGGCGTCGCGCGGATGACGGTGCGGCACGCACTGGACAGCCTGGTCTCCCAAGGCCTGCTGGAGCGGATCCCGGGTCGCGGCACGTTCGTGGCCAAGCCGCACGTCGACATGCAGGCGCGGCTGTCGTCCTTCACCGAGGAGATGGAACGTCGCGGCCGTGCTGCCGGCGCGCGCACCCTGCTGCGCCGCCGCGAGACCGCCGGCCCCGGCGTCGCGCGGGCGCTGCAGGTCGAGGAGGGTCACCCGATCGTCCACTGGCAGCGGCTACGCACCGCCGACGGCGTGCCCGCCTGCGTCACCGACGTCTACCTCTCCCTCGACCTCTTCCCCGACCTGCTGGCCGAGCCGGAGCCCGACAGCCTGTATGTGTGGTTCGGCGAGCAGAGCCTGATGCCGACCTGGGGCGAGGACTCCGTCGTCGCCGACTCCGCCAGCGAGATCGAGGCCTCCCACCTCGAGGTCGGCCCGGGCGACCCGGTGCTGCGGATCTCGCGGCGGGCGTACTGCCGCGAGCAGGTCTGCGAGGTATCCCGGTCGGTCTACCGCGCCAACCAGTTCACGCTGTGGGTGCCCGTGCTGCGCGCCGAGTTCGAGCGCTAGCTAGAGGTTGCCGAGCGGCGCGACGACGGTGCCGGTCTGCTCGCAGACCCACTGCGGGTCGGGGCCGCCGAGGTCGGGGTCGACGTAGAGCGGGTGCAGGTCGTCCACGTCGCAGCTGCGGCACAGGGGCCAGCGCCCGGACGTGCCCAGCAGCCCGTCCTGGACGTCCTGGGCGACCAGTCCGGCCACGTACGGCGCACCGTCGGCCCACTGCTCGAGCCACCAGCGTCGCTGCGCGACGGCCTCCTCCAGCAGCGAGACGTTGGCGGGGGTCGCGACGTCGGTCGAGGTCAGGTCGTGCAACACGAGCGCGCGTGCGACGACCAGGGGATCCGTGGATGTCACGATGTCCAGTGTGACAACCGGCGGGACATCGGCGCGCGCGTGCCTGGAGGTGGTGTGCCTCCACGCCCGCGACGTGGCGGCCGCGACGCTCGGCGGCGCCGACCGGGTCCTGCTGGTGGCGACCACCCCGGCCGAGGTTTCTGCCGCCGTGCGCGAGACCGACCTGCCGGTGCGGGTGCTGCTGCGCGGTGAGGACGTCACGACGCTGGCTCGGCTGGGGACGACCGCCGCGACCCTGGGGGCGGCCGGCTACTCGCTGGGGTGGCTCGACCGGGACCTCGAGATCGACGTGCACCGCACCGGCTCGCTGCTCGCGCTGCTGCCCCACCTGCCGTGGGCCTTCGACCGCTGCTTCGACGACGCCCTGCGCACCGACCACGCCTGGCACGCGGCCGCCTCGCTGCCGCGCCTGGACGGGGTCGCCTCGGGCGGCTCCCCGCAGGGCCTCGGCGTCGGCGGTGACGACCTGGTCGCCCGTGCCGGCGTCGACCCCGGGGTGGCCCGGCTGCTGCTGGCCTGCGGCGGCCTGGAGCCCGCGTTGGTGCCCTGGCTGGTGCGCGCGGGGGTCAGGCAGTTCGGCGTGGGCTCCCGTGCCCGCGCCGGCGACTCCTGGACCCGCGGCTACGTCGACGTCGACCGGGTCCGGTCCTGGCGGCTGCTCCTCGACGACGCTCTCGACCGGGCGCTCGGGGTGCCGGTGGAGTGAGCGCTGCCGGTGACGGTTCCCCACGGCACCGTGGTGAACCCTCACCGACCCACAGGAGCTCCGGTGGGGGAGTGCCGGTTCACCTGGGTACCGTGGGGAACCGGCGACGGGAGGGGCAGGCGTGATCCTCATCGACCCGCCCAACGCCCCCGGCCGCGGTCGGCTCTGGTCGCACCTGGCCTCCGACGTGTCCTACGACGAGCTGCACGCCTTCGCCGCCGAGGCCGGGGTGCCCGAGCGAGGGTTCGACCGCGACCATTACGACGTGCCTTCGGAGTGGTACGACGCGATGGTCGAGGCCGGCGCGGTGCCGGTCCGCAGCCGCGAGCTGGTGGCCCGACTGATCACCGCCGGGCTCCGGGTCCGCAAGCCCCCACCCGCCTAGCCCAGGTCGGATAGTCCAGACCGAGTAGCACCGATGCGCGCGTCGAGACTGGTGCTACTCGGTCTGGACTAGGCCTCCAGCGTCGACAGCTCGGCCTCGACGTTGGCGCGGGCGGGGGCCTCCCAGTGCTGCTGGGCGTAGACGGTGTGGAAGAGCGAGGGCTTGGCCAGCAGGTCGCGCAGCACCGTCGCGCGACCGGAGCGGAAGGTGGCGTCGTCGTAGGCCGCGTACTCGGCGCGGACGCCGGCCACGTAGGCGGCGTAGCGCTCGGCCGGGGCGGCCAGGATGGCCAGGTCGGCGTCGCTGAGCAGCTGCGCCTCGTGGTCGTCGGGGTCGGGCCGGTGGTGGGCGGTCATCCGCACCAGGTGGGCGACGGCGACCACCTCGGCATCGGGCAGCAGTCCGCTCAGCGTCGCCTCGGCCAGCCGGGCGGAGCGCTCCTCGTCCTCGCCCTCCCCGTAGACCGCGTCGTGGAACCAGGCCGCGAGCAGCACGGTCGGCTCGGTGCAGCCCAGCTCGGCCAGCCGTTGCAGTACCTCGGCCAGGTGGGTGAGGTCGTGGTAGCCGCGCTCGGGGCCGGCGTAGGCCGCGAGCAGCTGCTCGCGCAGGTCGTCGGCGCCCTCCAGCGGCCACGCGAGCTCCATGGTCACGAGGGTCCCAGGTAGCTGCGCAACGTGCCCATGGACTCCTCGAGCACCTCGAGCAGTACGGCGTGCTCGTCGGCCAGCCAGACGTCGTACGCCGTCAGTGCGAGCGCCAGCGAGACGTGGCCGACGGTGCGGGGCAGCAGGTCGGTGACCGAGCCGCGGGTGCGCCAGGCGACGTGCTCGGCGATGACGTCGCGCCACTCGGCGTAGCGCAGCATCGAGTGCGCCTGCAGCGCCGGGTTGGTGAGGATCAGCCGCATCCGCTCGCGGTGCGCCGGCATCGCGTCGTCGGGGAAGTCGTTGAAGTCCATGACGCCGCGGTGGACGCTCTCGTGGAGCGGCAGGTCCTCGGGCATCGAGGCGAGAAGCCGCCGGAACGCGTCGAGGGTGAGGTCGAACTGCCCCCACGGGATGTCGTTCTTGGAGCGGAAGTAGCGAAACAGCGTGCGGCGGCCGACGCCGACGGCGTCGGCGATGTCGTCCAGCGTCGTGCCGTCGAAACCACGCTCGGCGAAGAGCGCGAAGGCCGCCTGCTCGATCTCGCCGTGGCTGGTCGCCTCGGGACGCCCCGGCTGTCGTCGTTGGCTCGACACCCTTCCATTATGGCACCGAGTGCATCTACTGTGTGCTCCACACCACTCACCCCAGGAGGATTCATGAGCGAGCCCGAGGAGATCCAGGAGCAGACCGAGGGGCAGAGCCTGGTCGTCGAGGACCTCGTCGAAGAGGTCTCGATCGACGGCATGTGCGGCGTGTACTGATGCTCGACGAGGCGTGGGCGGTCTCGCCGTCGGTCGCGTTGCGTCCCGAGCCGTTCGGGGCGCTGGCCTACCACTTCGGCAACCGCAAGCTGACCTTCCTCAAGCGGCCGGAGCTGGTGGCCGTCGTGGAGTCGCTGGCCGCCCACGCCGACGTCCGCTCGGCGCTCCTCGCCTGCGGCGTCCCCACCGAGCAGCACACCGCCTACGCCGCCGCCTTGGCGGGCCTCGCGGCCACCGACATGATCAGGAAGCGAGAAGCCGCATGACGATCGCACCCGAGCGGCCGCAGACCGGCTCGCTGGTCGAGCAGTTCGAGTACGGCCTCGACGCCCCCATCTGCCTCACGTGGGAGCTGACCTACGCCTGCAACCTCGCCTGTGCCCACTGCCTGTCCAGCAGTGGCCGCCGCGATCCGCGCGAGCTCACGACCTCCCAGTGCGAGGCCGTCATCGACGAGCTGCAGCGGATGCAGGTCTTCTACGTCAACATCGGCGGTGGCGAGCCCACCATCCGCCCCGACTTCTGGCACCTGCTCGAGTACGCCGTCGACCACCAGGTCGGCGTGAAGTTCTCGACCAACGGCGTGCGCATCACCCCCGAGCGGGCGCGGTTCTTGGCCAGCACGGACTACGTCGACGTGCAGGTCTCCCTCGACGGCGCCACCGCGGAGGTCAACGACTACGTCCGCGGCCCCGGCTCCTACGACACCGCGCTGCGCGCCCTGGCCAACCTGCGCGACGCCGGCTTCCGCGACGCCAAGATCAGCGTCGTCTGCACCCGGCAGAACATCGCCCAGCTCGACGATTTCAAGGCCATCGCCGACGCCTACGGTGCCACGCTGCGGCTCACCCGGCTGCGCCCCAGCGGCCGCGGCGCCGACGTCTGGGACGAGCTGCACCCGCTGCCGGAGCAGCAGCGCGAGCTCTACGACTGGCTGCTGGCCAACGGAGACCACGTGCTCACCGGTGACTCGTTCTTCCACCTCGCCGCCTACGGCGAGGCGCTGCCCGGGCTCAACCTGTGCGGTGCGGGTCGCGTCGTCTGCCTGATCGACCCCGTCGGCGACGTCTACGCCTGCCCCTTCGCCATCCACGACCGGTTCAAGGCCGGCAACCTGCTCGCCGACGGCGGGTTCCAGCACGTCTGGCAGCACTCCGAGCTGTTCACCGAGCTCCGGTCGCCGCAGACCGGTGGCGCGTGCACGAAGTGCTCGGCCTACGACGCCTGCCGCGGTGGCTGCATGGCGGCCAAGTTCTTCACCGGGCTGCCGCTCGACGGACCCGACCCCGAGTGCGTGAAGGGCAACAGCGAGGCGGGGCTGGCCGGCGCGCGCACGGTGCCGGCGGCCAGCCAGGACCACTCCCGACGCACGCCCACCCGCAACGAGCCGGTGATGCTCACCCTGCAGCGCCAACCTCCGGTCAGCGCCTGCGCCGAGAGCCCGCTGGCGGGGTTCGATCCGTCGTGAAGATCGCCAACCCCTGGAAGCAGAACCCCTGGTTCGAGTCGGTCGCGGTCGCCCAGCAGCGCGCACGCAAGCGGCTGCCGGCCCCGGTCTACGGCGCTTTGATCGCCGGCTCCGAGCGCGGCTGGACCATCGCCGACAACCAGGCCGCGTTCGCCGAGCTCGGCCTCGCGCCGCACGTCGCCGGACACCAGGCTCAGCGCTCGCTCGGCACCGCGGTGCTCGGCCACGACGTCTCGCTGCCGGTGCTGATCTCGCCCACCGGCGTCCAGGCGGTGCACCCCGAGGGTGAGGTGGCGGTCGCCCGTGCGGCCGCTGCTCGCGGCACGATCATGGGCCTGTCCAACTTCGCCAGCCGCTCCGTGGAGGACGTCGTCGCCACCGGCGCCACCACCTTCTTCCAGATGTACTGGACCGGCGACCGCGACGTGATGGTCCAGCGCATGGAGCGCGCCCACCGGGCAGGAGCCAAGGGCCTGATCGCCACGTTGGACTGGTCGTTCTCGATGGGTCGCGACTGGGGCAGCCCGGAGATCCCCGAGAAGGTCGACCTGGCGACGATGGTCCGCTTCGCGCCCAAGGTGGCGGTGAAGCCGCGCTGGCTCTACGAGTTCGCCAAGTCCGGCGCCCTGCCCGACCTCACCGCGCCCAACCTCGCGCCGCCCGACGGCGGTGCTGCGCCCACGTTCTTCGGCGCCTACTACGAGTGGATGACCACCCCGCCGCCGTCGTGGGAGGACGTCGCCTGGATGCGCGACCAATGGCACCAGCTCACCGGCAGTCCCTTCGTGCTCAAGGGCGTGTGCCGGGTCGACGACGCCAAGCGGGCGGTCGACGCCGGCGTCGCGGGCCTCTCGGTCTCCAACCACGGCGGCAACAACCTCGACGGCACGCCGGCCACCATCCGCTGCCTGCCCGCCATCGCCGAGGCCGTCGGCAGCCAGGTCGACGTACTCCTCGACGGCGGTGTGCGCCGCGGCTCCGACGTCGTCAAGGCGCTCGCGCTGGGGGCCAAGGCCGTCATGATCGGCCGCGCCTACCTGTGGGGGCTCGCCGCCAACGGCCAGGCCGGGGTGGAGAACGTACTCGACGTGCTGCGCGGCGGCATCGACTCCGCCGTCCTCGGGCTCGGCCTCTCCGACGTCCGCGAGCTGCGGCCCGAGCACGTGCTGGTGCCGGAGGGCTTCACCCGCGCGCTGGGCACCTAGTGCCACGCGTGCTCGCCGACCTGGCGTGGCGGGAGGTCCCCGACGCGCCGCTGGTGCTGGTCCCCGTCGGCTCCCTGGAGCAACACGGACCGCACCTGCCGCTGGAGACCGACACCCTCATCGCGACGGCCGTGGCCGAACGTGCCGCTGCCCGCGTCGACGCCGTGCTGGCGCCGGCGTTGGGGTACGGCTCCAGCGGCGAGCACCAGTCGTTCGCCGGCACGGTCTCGATCGGCACCGAGGCGCTCACCCACCTGCTGGTCGAGCTCACCCGCTCGCTGGCGACCTGGGCCGGCCGCGTCGTCTACGTCAACGGCCACGGCGGCAACCTCTCGGCGCTCAAGGAGGCCGTCGGGCAGCTGCAGGTCGAGGGCCACGACGTCGACTGGGTGCCGTGCGCGACCGAGCCCCCGCACCTTCCCGGGGCTGATCTCCACGCCGGCCTCACCGAGACCTCGCTGCTGCTGCACCTGTGCCCCGAGCGGGTCCGCACCGACCGGCTCGAGGTCGGCAATGCCGCACCGCTGCGTGAGATCCTGCCCGCCATGATCGAGGGCGGCGTCGCGGCGGTCTCGGCCAACGGCGTGCTCGGCGACCCGCGCGCAGCGAGCGCCGAGCAGGGCGAGCAGATCCTGGCCGAGCTGGTCGACCGCGTCGTCGAGGCACTGGTCGAGGCACTGTGAGGGCCCGCTGATGGCAGTCGCCCTGGTGACGGGAGCGGCTCGTGGCATCGGCGCGGCCGTGGTCCGCAGGCTCGTCGCCGACGGACACCGGGTCGTGGCGCTCGACAGCTGCGAGGGCCCGCCTCTGGCCACCCGCGAGGACCTCGAGGCGCTGGCCTCACCCGACGTGCACCCCGTCGTCGCCGACGTGCGCGACCGCTCGGCGCTCGAGCGGGCCGTCGCCGAGACCGTCGAGCGCTGGGGGAACCTGGACCTCGCCGTCGCCGGTGCCGCCGTCATGCGCGGTGGCGCACCGTTGTGGGAGACCCCCGAGGCCGATGTCGACGAGCTGCTCGACGTCGACCTGCGCGGGGTCTGGAACACCGCGGCCGCGGTCGTGCCGGCCATGCTCGCCGGGCCCGACCCCTCACGGTGCCGGTTCGTCGCCCTCGCCTCGGCCGCAGGCCACACCGGCCTGTTCCGGCTTGCCGCGTACACCGTGGCCAAGCACGGCGTCGTGGGTCTGGTGCGAGGCCTGGCGGCGGACCTCGTGGGCACCGGGGTGGTGGCATGCGGCATCTCCCCTGGATCGACGGACACCGCGATGCTGCACGCGACCTCCGACATCTACGGCGTGCCGGTCGCGGAGCTGGTCTCCCACCAGGGACTGGGTCGCGTCCTGACCCCCGAGGAGATCGCCGCCACCGTCGGCTTCGCCTGCTCTGTCGAGGGCGCGGTGCTGCACGGGCGCGTGGTCCGCGCCGACGGCGGCTTCGGCGCGTAGTCCGGCACGCTCGTCACGGCGGGCGGGCCCGACGGCCATGACGTGGGTGCTGGACTACCCCGACGCGGGGAGGATGCAGAACTCGTTGCCCGAGACGTCGGTGTAGTGGCGCCAAGGCAGCTCGCCCCACTCGGGGTGCCGCACGCGGCGGCCACCGAGCCCGAGGATGGCGGCCTCGACCCCGTCGGCGTCCTCGCCCGCCTCCAGTCGCAGGTCGAGGTGGATCCGGTTCTTGGCCTCGCCCTTGGCGGTCCGCTCCGGGCACAGGTCGAGTAGCGGCCCCAGCCGGGAGGGGTGGCGCAGCGAGCGGGCCTCGCTGCTGTCGACGTCGGTCCAGCCGGTGAGCCAGGACCACAGCTCGGCGTCCGCGTCGGGGTCGGCGGAGGCCAGGGGCAGGGCGGCGACCGGACCGGTGCCGACGAACTCGGGCCGGTCCTCCATCACGCACAGGGCGTTTCCCTCCGGGTCGGCCAGCACCACCCACGCCACGTCGTGCTGACCGATGTCGAGGTGGCGCGCACCCAGCCCCAGCAGCCGGTCGACGACCTCGGTCTGGTGTGGCCCGCCCAGCAGGTCGAGGTGCAGCCGGGGCCCGGGCGAGGGCAGCTCGGTGACCGGCTGGAAGCACAGGTCGAGGGACGGCCCGCCCTCGATCACCAGGCTGGTCTCGAAGATCCCCGGTGCGTCGGTGAGCGTCTCGCCGCCGACGGCCGCCTCCCAGAACCGGCCCAGCCGCTGCGGGTCGAGACTGTCGAACACCACGTTCTCCAGCTGCACAGCGCCCACCCTAGGTGAGGGCCTCGGCGACGAACCGCACCTGCGTGGGAGCCAGCCGCCGCCAGTAGCCCATCGTGTGGGCACCTGGTTCGAAGCCGCCTGCCGGCCGGTTCGCGAACCCGGCCACGTAGTCGCGGGTCGCCGAGAAGAAGGGGTCGTCGCGCCCGCAGTCGATCCGTACCCGCACGCCGTCGAGCCGGTGCTGGCGGCCGAAGTCGGTGGTGCGGGCGAAGTCGGCGGCGTCGTCGAAGGCGCCGGGGGCGGTGTCGGCGAACCGGTGCCACAGCGCCGGGCTCATCGCGGCCACGGCGCTCACGCGTGCGTGACCGAGGACCCCGGCCAGGTGCAGCGAGCCGAAACCACCCATCGACCAGCCCATGAGGGCGAGTCGAGCGACGTCGAGACCGTGGGAGGCCAGCAGGGGCAGGAACTCCTCGACGACCATCGTCGCGGCACCGTCGCCGTCACGCCGGTCGTGCCAGTACGCCGAGCCGCCGTCTACGCTGGCGATGGCGAAGGGGGTCGCGCCCCCGTGCACCGCCTGGGCGAGGAAGCGGTCGAGGCCGAGGTGGCGCCCCCCGAAAGCAGTGGTGTGGTCGTTGCGACGCCCGTGCAGCACGACGGCGACCGGCAGCGATGCACCGACCCGAGCGTGTGGCGGCCACGCGATGGTCCAGCCCGTGCGGCGCCCACCGCGAGCTCGCGAGCTGAACGCGCCGCTGCGCAGAGGTCCGGGCTCGACGTCGGGCACCGAGCCGTCGGCACCGTCGAGCCCCAGCTCGTGCCGGACGAACGTCCGCCCGGGCAACACGCCGTCGGCCACGCCCGCTGCGGCAGCGCCGAGCAGCGCGACGCCGCCACCGGCCAGCACCGCGCGGCGCGACCACACGGTGCTCAGCCGACCTGCTCGGCCAGGGAGACGACGATGCCCTCCGGTCCCCGGACGTAGGCCATCAGCCAGGTGTCCTCGTGGTTGCCGATGCCGCCGACGAGCCCGTAGCCGGCCTCGGCGAGGCGCTGGACCGTAGCGCGCAGGTCGGGGATCTCGAAGCAGACGTTGCGCAGCCCGACCTCGTTGGCCATCGCCGCGGGCGAGCCCGGGCGGTGGTCGGGCCGGACGAAGCTGGCCAGCTCAAGCGAGGTACCACCGTCGGGCGGTCGCAGCATGGCGACCTCGGTGCGCGAGTCGGGTATGCCGCACACGGTGTCGAGGAACTCGCCCTCGACGAACGTGCGGCCCTCCACCTCCAGTCCCAGGCCGACGAAGAAGTCCACGGCCGTGTCGAGGTCGGCGACGGTGATCCCGACGTGGTCGAAGCGCGGAGGACGAGCCATGGCCGACATCTTGCCCCGTGAGAGGCTGGCGCATGGCCTCCGAGGACCCCTCCTCCGACGACGTCGGCATCGCCGACTGGCTCGGCGCCAGCAGCAGCGATCCGCAGGCCGTGGCCCAGCGCTACGACTCCTGGGCCACCGCCTACGACGAGGACCTGCAGGCGTGGGACTACCGCGCGCCGAGCACGGTGGTGGCGACGCTGATGTCGCTGCGGCCCGACGCCGACCCGGTGCTCGACGTCGGTTGCGGCACGGGGATGGTCGCCCGCACGCTGCGCGCGCACGGCTTCGCCGGACGGATCCGCGGCCTCGACATCTCCCCGGCCTCGCTCGCGCTCGCGCGCACCACGGGGGAGTACGAGTCGCTCGTGGCCGCCGATCTGCAGCAGCGGCTGCCCGTCGACGACGACAGCGTCGACGCCGCGCTGTGCGTCGGCGTGATGACCTACCTGCCCGAGGTGGAGGCGATCTGGCGCGAGCTCGCGCGCGTGGTGCGCCCCGACGGCATCGTCGTCGTCACCCAGCGCGACGACCTGTGGCGCGACCGGGAGTGCCGGGCCGTCGTCGATCGGCTCGCGGCCGAGGGCCTCTGGACGCCGGTCGAGATCGCCGGGCCCGCGGCCTACCTGCCCGACGGCTACGGCGGTGGCGACGCGGTCAGCTGCTACTACCTGAGCGCCCGGGTGCTCAGCTAGCTAACCGGGCGCTCACCGCGGCGAGGGCAGCGGGGGCAGCTCCTGGTCGGTCTGCGCCACGTGCGTGGCGCGTGCGGCCAACCGCGAGAGCGGCGGCGTCGTCATCGCCTTGTCGACCACCCGTCGCGCGGCGAGGCCCAGCCGCGTGCGGGGGAAGGCGAAGTGATCCATGCCCGGTGGGAGTCGCTGCACGTCGGCGACCACGGGCCGCAGCCACTGCTCGTACGCCTCGAGGTCACGCTCGAGGTCTGCGCGCTCGGTGCCGTGGGTCAGGCTGGCCGCGAGCACGTAGCCGGCGGTGAGCGCCAGGGTCGCACCGCCGCCTCCTATCGGGGTGACGCACCAGCCGGCGTCGCCGAGCAGGCAGACCCGGCCGCGGTGCCAGGTCGGCATCCGCACCTGCGCCAGGTCGTCGACGTAGAGGTCGTCGGTGCGGTCGAAGCCGTCGAGCACCCGTGGTGCCTCCCAGCCGGCGTCGGCGAACCGCTCGCGCAGCGAGGTCCTGGCCTCGTCGGGGCCGACGCCGGCCAGGTCGCCGCCGTCGGCGTAGGCGAGGATCGCTCGCGTCGTGCCGTAGGGGTCGGGGCGCAGGTGCACCTGCCGGCCACCTACGGCGTTGTACCAGCGCCAGGTGTCGTCGTCGGTCGCGGTGCGCTCGATGGTGCCGAACGCCATGGTGATGCCGAGCTCGTGCACGTCGGCGACGTCGGAGAAGACCAGGTCGCGCGTGGTCGAGCGGACGCCCTCGGCCACCACCAGGAGCGCTACCTCGTAGCGCCGGCCCTGCTGCGTGGTCACCACCACGTGGTCGTCGTGGTCCTCGACGGCCCTGATGGAGTCGTCGTGCACGATCTCGACGCCGTCGGGCAGCGCGTCGCGGACGGCCCGCGCCAGGTCGCCGCGCAGCACCTCGAGCTCGGCGGTGGAGCCGTCGACGTCGTCGGAGGGGAGCTCGGTGCGCACGCGACCGTCGTCGCCGACGAGCACGGTGCCGGTCTCGGTGGTGTTGAGCGCCTTGACCGTCTCGAACAGGCCCATCCGGTCGAGCACCTCGCGCCCCACACCGCGCACGTCGACGTTCTGGCCGCCGTCGCGGAACGACGGCGCGCGCTCGAGGACGGTGACCTGCCAGCCGGTGCGAGCCAGCCAGAACGCGGCCGAGAGGCCGCCGATGCTCTCGCCGGAGACGAGCACGTGGGGTGGGGTCATCGGGACACTCCGAGTCAAGTTGCTTGGCAGTCAAGTCACTTGACTCTAAAGTGAATACGTGGCCGATGTCGACCCCCTCACCCACGACTGGGCGCCGGCGCAGGTCGCCGTGATGCAGGCGTTGGGGGAGTGGTCGGCCGGGTTCGAGGAGCTGAGCCGTCGTCAGGCCCGCTGGCTCGGCCTGCCGACCAACGACGCCCACGCACTGGGGCAGGTCGTGTGGGCCGCGGAGTCCGGGACGCCGCTCTCGCCGGGCGAGCTCTCGCGCCGGCTCGGGATGACGACGGGCGCCACCACCGTGCTGGTCGACCGGCTCGAGCGCGCCGGTCTGCTGCGCCGGGCGCGCGAGAGCGCCGACCGGCGCCGCGTGACCCTGCACCCCACCCCCGCCGCCCGCGAGCGGACGCACGCCTTCCTGACCGTCGCCGGCACCGAGATCGCCGGCGTCCTCGCCGAGGCCTCGCCGCGCGACCTCGCCACCATCGCCCGCTTCCTCGCGCGACTGGTCGAGGCGACGGAGGCGGCCAACCACCGGCTGGCGCACAGCGACCCCGAGCCTTAGCATTTGCGCATGCACGCAAGTACGCAACCGCCGCTCTGGTCCGACGAGGTGGTGTCGCTGGCGGTCGAGGTCCTCCGGGTCCTCGCCGACCCGACGCGGCTGCAGCTGGCCGGGCTGCTCCTCGACGAGGAGCGATCGGTCTCCGACCTCGCCCAGCAGCTCGACAGGCCCGTCCCCGGGGTCTCCCAGCACCTGGCCAAGCTGCGCATGGCGCGGCTGGTGACCACCCGGCGCCAGGGCAACAACGTGCTCTACCGCGTCGAGAACGACCACGTGCGCCAGCTAGTGGTCGACGCCGTCGGGCACGTCGAGCACCTGCTCGACGACGTGCCCGCCCACCACCGTGGCGTGGAGGTCGTGCGATGACGCATCGGGTGGTGCCTCACGAGCACGCCCCCGACGGCCACCACCACCACCACGCCCACGAGCACGGCCCGACGACGAGGCGGGGTCGGGTGGGGCACGCCCTCTCAGGCCTGGTCGGTGGCCACTCCCACGACAGCGCCGAGCAGGTCGACTCCGCGCTCGAGGCCGACGACCGCGGTCGACGGGCGCTGTGGCTCAGCCTGGCGGCGCTGGCGCTCACCGCGCTCCTGCAGGGCGTCGTGGTCGCGGCGACGGGCTCGGTGGCGCTGCTGGGCGACACGCTGCACAACCTCGCCGACGCGGCCACGGCGCTGCCGCTGCTGGTGGCGTTCCGGCTGGCGCGCAAGCCGCCGAACGAGCGCTTCACCTACGGCTACGGCCGCGCCGAGGACCTGGCCGGAGTGCTGGTGGTCGTCGTGATCGCGCTGTCCGCGCTGGTGGCGGCCTACGAGGCCGCCGACCGGCTGCTGCACCCGCAGCCCGTCTCCCACCTGTGGGCGGTGGCCGCGGCGGGCGTCATCGGCTTCGTGGGCAACGAGCTGGTCGCGCGCCACCGCATCGTCGTGGGCCGCCGGATCGGCTCGGCCGCGCTCGTCGCCGACGGTCTGCACGCCCGCACCGACGGCTTCACCTCGCTCGCCGTCGTGCTCGGCGCGGCCGGCGTGGCCGTCGGGCTGCCGTGGGCCGACGCGGCCGTCGGCCTGGTCATCTCGCTGGCGATCCTGGGCGTGCTGCGTACGGCCGTCGTCCAGGTGGGTGCCCGGCTGATGGACGCGGTGAGCCCCGAGCTCGTGCGCACCGCCCGGGAGGCGGTCACCACCGTCGACGGCGTGCTCGACGTCCGCGAGCTGCGGTTGCGCTGGGTCGGCCACACCCTGCGGGCCGAGGCCGATCTCAGCGTCGCCGCCGACCTCCCGCTCGGCGCCGCCCACGACATCGCCCACCACGCCCAGGAGCACCTCCTCGACCGGCTGCCGAGGTTGACGGCGGCGAGCATCCACGTCAGCCCGGCCGGGGTGCACGCCGGCTGAGCCGAGCGGGGCGGTGCCAGCGGTCGGCGGCGGGGTGATCTCGACGCGCGGCTCGCCAGGGCTCGCCTGCTGCTCGATCACCGCTGCCGGTCGCCTGTTTCGGTCGCCGGGGTCTGCCGCTGGTGGAGGAGGTCGCGCGGGCGCTGGCTGAGGAGGTCGCCCGCGACCGTCTCGAAACCCGCGGCTCGGCCCCCGGCCTAGGCTCCCAGCGTGGGCAGCGTGGGCAGCGAGGGCATCGACCCGGCGTGGGAGGCGGCGATCACGCCGATCGTCGCCTCGCTGGCGCCGTGGGGCGTGGTCGGCGGGTTCGTCGAGGTCGACGCGAGCGGGTCGCCGGTGCTGTGGCTGCGGGCGACCACCGAGATCGGACGGGTAGAGCTGCAGGCGCAGGCGTTCTTGCTGCCGCAGGTGCAGATCATCCTCACGCGGCTCGGGCTGCCCTACGCGATGGTGCGCGACCTGCGACTGGCGATGACCTCGGTGGAGGCCGAGTCGAGCTGAGCTCAGGCGCGGCGGGGCGGTCGCGGGAAGAACAGCGGGGTGCGGCGGGCGTACTCGTCCCATCCCTGCCGCTTCGACATCGTCTTCTCCAGCAGCTTGGCGCCGGTGACGTTGCGGATGAAGTAGGTCATGGCCAGCGGAGACAGGACCGTCGCGGCGCCCCACCAGCCGGCGTCGGCGGCGAGGAGCCAGATGCCCCACCACAGGCAGGCGTCGCCGAAGTAGTTCGGGTGGCGGGTCCAGGCCCACAGGCCGCGGTCCATGATCGTGCCCCGGTGGGCGGGGTCGGCCTTGAAGGCGGCGAGCTGCTGGTCGCCGATCGCCTCGAAGGCCAGGCCGACGGCCCAGACGACGACGCCGAGCCAGCCCAGCCAGGTGACACCGCGCTCGGAGCCGACGCCGACCTGCACCGGCAGCGCGACGAACCACATGACGACGCCCTGGGGCAGCAGGACGCTACGGAACAGCGAGCCGCCGCGCTCCTTCAGCTCGGCGTAGCGCGGGTCCTCGCGCCCGCCGGCGCGCCGGAGGATGTGCCAGGCCAGCCGCAGGCCCCAGACGGCGGGCAGGACGAGCAGCAGCACCCGCCGCAGCGCCGACCCGTCGCCCAGCAGAGCGGCCACCAGGGCGATGACGACGAACCCGGAGCCCCAGGTGACGTCGACGACGGCCCACCGGCCGGTGCGGTGCGCCGCAACGGCGGTGGCCGCCATCAGCAGGACCACGGCCACCGCGCCGGCGACCAGGACGAACGGCGTGCTCACCAGTCGCGGACGCGGGGGAAGCCGGAGTGGCCCGCCTCGTCGTTGCGGACGGCGAGGATCTGGTCGACGCCCATGCGGCCGTCGCGGAACGACATCGCTCCACCGACGAGGTAGAGCCGCCAGACTCGCAGCTGCTCCTCGCCGACGAGGTCGCGCAGCCGGTCGGCGTTCGCCTCGAAGCGGACCATCCAGTCGCGGACGGTGTCGACGTAGTGCTCGCGCATCAGGTGCACGTCGCGGACCTCGAGACCGCCGGCCTCGATCAGCTCCACGGTCTCGCCGACGGGCCGCATGTGCATGTCGGGGGCGATGAACGACTCGATGAACGGCCCGCCGCCGGGGTGGCGGCCGCGGCGCGACATCTGCTGGATCAGCACGCGGCCCTGCGGCTTCACGTTGCGACGCAGGACGTCGACGTAGGTCGGGTAGTTGTCCTGCCCGACGTGCTCGCCCATCTCGATCGAGGCCACGGCGTCGTAGGGCCCGTCGCCGACCTCGCGGTAGTCCTGCAGCCGGATCTCCACCCGGTCGCCCAGGCCGCGCTCGGCGATCCGCTCGTCGATGAACCGCTTCTGCTCGGCTGCGATCGTCACGCCGGTGACGCGGGCGCCGAAGTGCTCGGCGGCGTAGAGGGAGAGCGAGCCCCAGCCGCAGCCGACGTCGAGGAAGCGGTCGCCCTCGCGCAGCGCGAGCTTGCGGCAGACCAGGTCGAGCTTGGCCGCCTGCGCCTCCTCCAGGCTCATGTCCGCCCGCTCGTAGTACGCGCTGGAGTAGGCCATGTGGTCGTCGAGGATGGCGGCGTAGAACTCGTTGGAGAAGTCGTAGTGGTGGCTGATGGAGCGCCGGTCGCGCGACAGCGAGTGCAGCCGGCCCTTGATGACCGCCTGCGAGGCCGGAGCGGCCGCCGGCAGGCCCACGGCGCCGAGCTCGCGAGCGGTGCGCAGGACGTTGACGAGCGTGGCCGGGGTGGGGCGCACCGAGCTCAGACCGCGCTCGCGGACGACGCCCCAGACGTGGGTGAGGGCGGCGTCGAGGTCACCCTCGACGTCGAGCTCGCCGGTCACGTACGCCTGGGCGGCACCCAGCTCACCCGGGTGCCACAACAGCCGGCGCAGGACGTCGGGGGTGTGCAGCACGACGTGCGGGGCGTCGACGGGTCCGGCGGTGGAGCCGTCCCACGCGGTGAGGTGGACGGGCAGGTCGCCGCCGACGACGGGCCGCAGCGCGGCCTCGAGCCGGGCGGCGACGGTGGGGGTCCCGGAGACCAGCATCAGCGCTCCTCCGCCTTCCGCTGCAAGGTGATCTGGTTGACGTCGATGTAGCCCGAGGCGAAGCCGGCGCGGCTGTACTCGAGGTAGAAGTGCCACATCCGGTCGAAGACCGAGTCGAAGCCGAGCTGGTGCACGCGGTCGTGGGCGGCGAGGAACGCCTGGTCCCACAGCCGCAGCGTCTCGGCGTAGTGGTGGCCCATCGAGAGCCGGTCGCCGACCCGCAGCGAGGTGTGGTCGCGCGTGACTTGCTCGATCGCCTCGACCGAGGGCAGGAACCCGCCGGGGAAGATGTACTTGTTGACCCAGGTGTAGGTCGAGCGGGTGGCGAGCATCCGGTCGTGCGGCATGGTGATCGCCTGGATGGCGGCCTTGCCGCCAGGGGCCAGCAGCCGGTCGATCGTCTCGAAGTACGTCGGCCAGAACTCGTAGCCCACCGCCTCGATCATCTCGACGCTGAGCACGGCGTCGTACTCGCCCTCGACCGCGCGGTAGTCCTTGAGCTCGACGGTGACGGCGTCGCTGTGGCCCGCGGCGGCGATGCGCTCCTCGGCCAGGGACTTCTGCTCCTCGGACAGCGTCACCGAGGTGACGGTGGCGCCGCGCTCGGCGGCGCGGATGCACAGCTCGCCCCAGCCGGTGCCGATCTCCAGCACCCGGGTGCCTGCGCCGACGCCGGCCTGGTCGAGCAGTCGGTCGATCTTGCGGCGCTGCGCCTCGGCCAGGTCGGCCCGCGCCGTCGAGCCGGTGGTCGGCTCCTCGGCGAAGAGCGCGCTGCTGTAGGTCATCGTCTCGTCGAGGAACGTCGCGAACATGTCGTTGGACAGGTCGTAGTGACGGGCGATGTTGCGCTGCGTGTTGGCCTCGATGTTGCGCTCGGAGGCCGGGTGGCGCGCCACCACGAGGGCACGCAGCCGCTGCAGGGGCTCGGGCACCAGCGAGGCCATCTGGGCGGCGAGCACGGTCAGGAAGCCGCCCAGGTCCTCGGCCTCCCAGTCGCCGGCCATGTAGGACTCGCCGAAGCCGATGAGCTTGCCCGAGCCGAGGCGGCGGAAGAAGGAGTCCTCGTCGAGGACCGTCATCGTGGGGCCGCCGGTGCCGACCACGCGGCCGTCGGGGAACCGGACCGAGACCGGCAGCCGGCCGACCGCCGCGGTGAAGAGCCGGCGGGCCACCGCGGTCTCCACCCGGCCCTGCACGGAGGCGCGGATCGGCGCCAGGTCGGGCCAGCGGGCGATGTCGAGCAGGTGGGTGTCGACGTGCGAGTCGGCGTAGGTGGCCATCTCAGCCATCCTTTCGTGGACGGGGCTGCACGGGCAGGCCGCGCAGCCAGAGCTTGATGCCCTGGATCCGGATCCGTAGCGATCCGAGCAGGGGGACGACGGGGTGACGCAGGGAGCTGCGCAGGACGCCGCGGGCGTCGGCTGCGCCGGCGGTGCCCTTCATCGTGGCCGTGAAGGGCGGTCGGCCCTCGCGGTGCAAGGTGACGGCGACGTTCACGGTCTCGCCGGGCAGCGGGACGGCGACGTGGTAGGTGCCCGAGGTGTCGTTGAACGGGGAGACGTAGAGCTCCTTGTCGACGATCGCCCGGCCGTGCTCGTCGGGATGCACCACGTAGGCGTGCCGGCCGCCGTAGGTGTTGTGGACCTCCACGACCACCGCCGCCAGCGAGTGGTCCTCGCGATGGCACCAGAACACCGAGATCGGGTTGAAGACGTAGCCCAGCGTGCGTGGGTGGGCCAGCATCTGCACGCGCGCGACGTCGTGGATGCCGTGCTCGGCCAGCAGGGCGTCGATGTTGGCGCGCAGCGAGAGCGCGGGGTCGCCGACGTGGTCGCGGGCCTCGAAGCGCGCGAGCCGGCGCAGCAGCGGCGCGGCGATGCCGGAGTAGTGCGGCAGGTCGTCGAGATCGACCAGCCAGGTGTGGCTGGCGTAGGAGAAGACGTTGCGCAGCGGCTCGACCCGGGCGTGGGTGATGCGGGTGGCGTAGATCCGCGGGGTCGGTGCGACCTGGCGGGTCGCGCGCTCGGGCCACGTGCCCCCCAGGTGCTCGGCGGCGCGGAGGCCCGAGAGCGCACCGTCCTCGTGGAACCCCCAGCCGTGGTAGGCGCCGGCGAAGGCGACCCGCCGGCTGTTGAGCTCGGGCAGCCGGCGCTGCGCGGCCACCGACTCCGGCGTGTAGACGGGGTGGGCGTAGTGCATCGTCGCGATCACCGAGGCGGGGTCGATCAGGTCCTCACCGCCCAGCGTCACGATGTAGCGCCGGCCCCCGGTCTCGCGCAGCCGCTGCAGCCGCGTCATGTCGTAGCTGACCAGCACCCGACCATCGGTGGAGGTCCGGCGCAGGTAGTTCCACGACGCCCGCGCCCCCTCGGCGCGCGGCAGCAGCCGCTCGTCGGTGTGCAGGCGGGCGACGTTGGGGGCGTAGGGGATCGCGCCGAGCAGCTCACGCTGCAGCGGCGTCGGCTCGCCGATCGCGCGCAGCGCCTGGTCGGGGTGGGTGGCGACGACGACCGCGTCGTAGCGGGTGGTGCCCGCGGGGTCGGTGACGTCGACGCCGTCGGCGTGCTCGCGGATGGCGCTGACCGGTGAGGAGAGCCGCACCTCGTCCAGGCGCTTGGCCACGCGCTCGACGTACTCGCGCGAGCCGCCGGCGACGGTGCGCCAGGTCGGCGAGCCGAAGACGGTCAGCATGCCGTGGTGCTCGAGGAAGGTGAACAGGTAGCGGGCCGGGTACTCCAGCGCGTGGTCCGGGTCGGCCGACCACACCGCGGCCACCAGCGGGGTCATGAAATAGGTCGTGAAGAACTCGCTGAACCGGCCGCGGGCCAAGAAGGAGGCCAGCGTCTCGTCGCTCTCGCCGGACAGGGCGCGCTTGGCCATCCGGTGGAAGCGCGGGATCTCGACCAGCATCCGCAGGTAGCGCGGGTTGCGCAGGTTCGCCGACGTCGGGAACAACCCCCGCGCCCCCAGGGCGCCGGCCCACTCCAGGCCGGTCTCCTCATCACGCACCGACATGCTCATGTCGGACTCCTGCGTCACCACCCCGAGCTCGTCGAAGAGCCGCAGCAGGGTCGGGTAGGTGCGCTCGTTGTGCACGATGAACCCGGTGTCGACGGCCAGCGTGTGCTCGTCGACCTCGACGTCGTGGGTGTCGGCGTGACCGCCGAGCCGGTCGTCGGCCTCGTAGAGCGTCACCCGTGCGTCGCGGGCCAGCACCCACGCCGCGACCAGCCCGGAGACACCGCTGCCGACGACGGCGACGCGGCGCGAGGTCATACGGACTTGGCCAGGTCGAAGTACGCGACCGGGGCGCTGGTCGGCCGCTTCGAGCCACCGGTCGGCTCGATGGTGACCCCGACGTCGGTGGCGTCGCCCAGCCCGCCGTGCAGCACAAAGGTCTGATTCCCCGAGGCGGTCATCAGGCCGGCCGGCACGAAGTGGCCGTTCTTCTTGAACCACAGCTCGTAGGTCCGGCCCGTCGGCGTCGCCGGCATGTCCTTGGTGACCAGCACCGCGCGGCCCACCGACTTGGAGTGGTAGAGCGTCGCGCGGCCCTCGCCGACGTCGACGGCCTGGTTGCGGGAGTCCTGGGCCTGCAGCACCTGCTGCACGACGCTGCCGGCCACCGGCGCCTGGTCCTGGCGGAACGGGTGCAGCGCCGAGACGCCTACACCGCCCGCGACGACGACGAACGCTGCCACCGCTGCCGCCACCAGCTGAGGAAACCGCGCCCAACGGCGGCGCACCACCTCCACCTGGGTGGCGACCGGGGGCAGCGGGCGCACGGTGTGGACCTGGGCCAGCACCCGCTCGCGCATCTCGGGGCTCGGGGTCGGGTCGGCGGTGAGCGCGAGCAGGCCGGCGGCCTCGCGCAGGCTCGTCACCTCGGCGGCGCAGTCGTCGCACTCCTTGAGGTGGCGCTCGAACCGGGCGCGCTCGACATCGTCGAGGGCGTCGACGGCGTACGCCCCGGAGAGGGGGTGCAGGTCACTCATGGTCGGCTCCGAGGGTGTCACGAAGACGGATCAGTCCGTCGCGGATGCGGGTCTTGGCGGTGCCCAGCGGGATGTCGAGCAGGTTCGCCACCTCGGTGTGGGTGTACCCGCCGAAGTAGGCGAGCTCGAGCGCGCCGCGCTGGGTGTCGGTCAGGGAGGCCAGGGCCTGGCGGACCCGGTGGCCTTCCAGGTTCTGAGCGACTGCCTCGGCCGTGGCGTCGTGGTCGATGCTCTGGTTCTGCTGGTGGTAGGTGGTGTCGCGCCGGCTCGAGGCCTCGGCCGAACGGACCCGGTCGACCGCGCGCCGGTGGGCGATCGTCATCAGCCACGACAGTGGGCTGCCCAGGGCGGGGTCGTAGCGCGCGGACTGCCGCCAGACCTCCACCATCGCCTCCTGGGTGACCTCCTCGGCCTGGGCCGGGTCGCGCACCACGCGCAGCACCAGCCCGTGGAGCCGCCGCACCACGGCGTCGTAGAGGGCGGCGAACGCCCGCTCGTCGCCGCGTCCGGAGCGCTGGATCAGCGCGGCCAGCTGGGCCGACTGGTCCTGGCGCGCCCGGGCGGCGCGATCGGCGTGGTCACCACCGTCGGGGACCGCTCGGATGCCGCTCATCGCGCTCCTGTCGTGTGCTGGACGTCAACTGATCGGGGCGGGTCGGGCGACCCCCCGTGAAGAGTGTTTCGGACCGCCCGGGTGGGTGGATGGGTGTGCGCTGAGGGGCAGTCCGTCACGGACTACCCTGCCGCGGCGTCCAGGGAACCCAGGTCGTCGGCGTCGACGATCCGGTAGGCGTAGCCCTGCTCGGCCAAGAAGCGCTGCCGGTTCTGGGCGAAGTCCGCGTCGACGGTGTCGCGGGAGACCACGGCGTAGAAGCGGGCCGTGCGGCGGTCGGCCTTGGGGCGCAGCAGCCGGCCCAGCCGCTGGGCCTCCTCCTGGCGCGAGCCGAAGCTACCGGAGACCTGGATGGCGACGGCCGCCTCGGGCAGGTCGACGGAGAAGTTGGCGACCTTGGAGACCACGAGCAGCTCGATCTCGCCGCTGCGGAAGGCCTCGAAGAGGCGTTCGCGCTCCTTGACGGTGGTGTCGCCCTTGATGACCGGGGCGCCCAGGTGCTCGCCGAGCTCGTCGAGCTGGTCGAGGTACTGGCCGATCACCAGCGTCTGCTCGCCGCGGTGGCGGGCCACCAGCTCCTCGGCCACGCGGGTCTTGGCGAACGTGCAGCTGGCCAGCCGGTAGCGCTCTTCGGGCTCCGCCGTCGCGTACGCGAGCCGCTCGCCCTCGGGCAGCGTGACCCGGACCTCCACGCAGTCCGCGGGCGCGATCCAGCCCTGGGCCTCGATGTCCTTCCAGGGCGCGTCGAAGCGCTTGGGCCCGATGAGGCTGAACACGTCGCCCTCCCGGCCGTCCTCGCGCACCAAGGTGGCGGTGAGCCCGATGCGGCGCCGGGCCTGCAGGTCGGCGGTCATCCGGAAGATCGGGGCGGGGAGCAGGTGCACCTCGTCGTAGACGATGAGGCCCCAGTCGCGGGCGTCGAGCAGGTCGAGGTGGGGGTAGGCGCCCTTCCGCCGCATCGTCAGCACCTGGTAGGTCGCGATGGTGACCGGCCGGATCTCCTTGCGCGCACCGGAGTACTCGCCGATCTCGTCCTCGGTGAGCGACGTGCGCCGCACCAGCTCGTGCTTCCACTGGCGCGCGCTGACGGTGTTGGTCACCAAGATCAGCGTGGTGGCCTGGGCGTGGGCCATGGCCGCCGCGCCGACGAGGGTCTTGCCGGCGCCACAGGGCAGCACGACGACGCCGGAGCCGCCCTCCCAGAACGCGTCGGCGGCCTGCTGCTGGTAGGCGCGCAGCTCCCAGTCGCCCTGGTCCAGGGCGATCGGGTGGGCCTCGCCGTCGACGTAGCCGGCCCAGTCCTCGGCCGGCCAGCCCAGCTTGAGCAGCGCCTGCTTGAGGTTGCCGCGCTGGCTGGGGTGCACCACCACGGCGCCCACGGCATCGGGCACGGCGGCGTCGACACGCTCGCCGATCATCCCGGCGATCTTCTTGCTCCGCAGCACCTCCTCGAACACGGGCCGGTCCACCGAGGAGAGCACGAGCCCGTGGGTGGGGTGCTTGTCCAGCCGCAGCCGGCCGTAGCGGGCCATCGTCTCGGCGACGTCGACGAGCAGCGCGTGGGGCACGGCGTACCGGCTGTGGTCGAGCAGGGCGCTGACGACCTGCTCGGCGTCGTGGCCGGCGGCGCGCGCGTTCCACAGCCCGAGCGGGGTGAGGCGGTAGGTGTGGATGTGCTCGGGCGAGCGCTCCAGCTCCGCGAACGGGGCGATCGCCTTGCGGGCCTCCGCGGCGTCGGGGTGGTCGACCTCCAGCAGCAACGTCTTGTCCGACTGGACGATCAGCGCACCCTCACTCACCGGTCCAGCCTACGGTCGTGTGCCTGGATGGTCGCTCTGGCGACCGCTGCAGCACACGACTCAGCCGAGCAGCCGCGCCTCGCTGATGCGCTGGACCGCGAAGGAACGCTGCTCGCCCTCGTCGTCGGCCAGCAGCGCGCCGCCGTCGACCCGCAGCGGCCGCACCACGCGCTCCATCCGCGAGCCGGCGTGGTCGACGTAGCCGATCCAGACCCGGTCGCCCCCCTCGGCGGCGGTACGCAGCAGGCTGAGGATGTCGCCGGGCAGGGCGGCGCGCTGGCCGGCCGGACGGCTCGCGGCGATCCGGTCGCCCGAGCGCAGCGCGGCCACGACGGCGCTGGTGCGGGCGGCGCGACGGGCCAGCTCGGCGCCCGCCGGTCGCCGCCGGCTCGTCCGCGAGCGGAAGACGTCGGGCCGGGCGATGCGCACCGTGCCGTCGGCTGCCTCGACCACGGGCGCGTGGCCGAGCTCGCGCAGCCGGGGCAGCAGCACGTGGAGCGGTACGTCGGAGACCACCACGGTGGGCGCGATCCGCCGCAGTCGCAGGCCGGCCGCGCCCGGATCGGTGACCAGGGCGGTGAGCGCGGTCTCGTCGTCGCTGCGCAAGAACGCCTCGGCGCCACCCACCCGCAGCGTGCCGAAGCGGCGCGAGACGTCGTCGACGAGGTAGTCGAGGGCCTGCGGCACCGGCGTGCGCGAGGAGCTGCTGAGGAACTCCTTGATCTCCACCGATGACCAGCCCGCGTCGAAGGCGCGCCGCACCGAGGCGTCGCTGAACCGGTACGTCGTGGCGCCGCCGCGCGACTCGACGTCGGCCACGAGCGCGATCGCGCGGGCGAGCTCCTGCTCCAGCGGGCCGGGCGCGACGGCGGTGAGGTCGGCCTGGATCAGCACGTGGTCGACCGCCGCCGGCAGCAGCGGCTCGAGCCCGGCCGCCGCGTCGCCGTCGGTCAGCAGCGCGGCGGCGTACGTCGCCGGTCCGCCGAGACCGGTCAGCCCGATCACCGCCGCCTCCTCCACCGCCCAGGTCACCGCGCGCTCGCGACCGGCCGGTCGTCGCGGCGCGCGCCAGCGCAGTCGATCGAGCAGCGACGGCAGCCCGGTGCCGGCGGCCAGCACCCCCTCGGTCTCGACCAGCTCGGTCAGCGCCTCGCGGCGGGCGGGCGGCAGCCACGGCCGCTCCAGCTCGGGGGTGAGCGCGTTGACGGGCCGGTCGGCCTCGTCGCGGGCCCCGATCAGCCCGGTGAGCCGCGGGTTCGCCAACCAGGCCCGGGCCAGCGTCATCCAGCGCTGGGCCACCGGCTGGGTCAGCCACGCGTCGTAGGCCTCGGTGGGCAGCCAGGCGGGGTCGACGTCGTCGGCGCTGCCGGGGGCGAGCAGCCCGGCCGCGGCTGCCGTCTCGACGACCAGCCCGGCCTCGGCCGGCTCGACGGCCAGCAGCGTCGCCGCCGCACGGAGGTCGCGGACACCGAGCCCGCCCGCCCGAAGCACGCCCACGGGATGGCTGCCCCAGTGGTCCAGCAGCAGCTCCGTGCGGCGCACCAGCTCGAACGCGGCCCCGGCGGCGGCCCGGTCGGCGATACGCTGCGACTGCTCGCTCGTCGCGACCCGCGGCACGACGTCGACGGGCTCGCGAGTGGACCGACCACCGCGCAGCGCCACGCGTACCGACCACGGGACGCTGACGTGGCGCCGGTCCTCGCGCAGCTGCAGCAGGCGCCGGTCGAGGAGCTCGCGCACCGGCTCGGTGACCGACTCGAAGCGACCGTCGGCGTCGCGCTCGTCGAGGTGGTCGAGCAGTGCGCGGGCCGGCCCCGAGAGACCCTCGAGCAGTCGCGGCACCTCGCCCACGGGCGGTCCCTGGGGCGAGGCGAGCACCTCCGCCAGCACGCTGACCGGCCGCAGGTCCTCGGGTGTGCCCCACAGCAGCGCCAGGTCGAGCAACCGGGCGAGCGCGGCGTCGACGCTCGCGGGCGCCGCGTGGACGACGTCGTGCAGCGAGCCGGGCGCGTGCAGCGCCGCCTCGAGCACCGTCAGCTCCAGCAGCGAGAGGGAGTCCAGCGCCCGCACCACCGCCGGTCGCGTCGAGAGTCGGGCCGCGAGCTGGGCGGAGTCCTGGGGCGCCGGCACGCCGAGGTCCGGCCGCGCCTCGATCAGCGCCGCGAGCCGCTCGTCGGGCCAGCCCCGCAGCTGGTCGGCGAGACTCCTCGCGGCGCCGGTCGTGGACATCCGGCCAATTCTACGGAGGCCTAGTCCAGATCAAGTAGCACCGATCGTGGGGCACGACGTGGTGCTACTCGTTCTGGACTACCCCGACGGGCCGCTCGGGCCGCCGACGTTCACGATCGACGCTCACGCCTGGTGCGCGGTGGGTCGAGTGCCACTAGGTTCCGATCATGGAGTCCTACGCGAAGGGTGAGGCCACCCCGCCGCTGCTCGAGGAGACCATCGGTGCGAACTTCGAGCGCACCGTGGCCGAGCACGGCGAGAACGAGGCGCTGGTCGAGTTCCAGAGCGGCCGGCGATGGACGTACGCCGAGCTCGACGCCGAGGTGAACCGGCTGGCCCGCGGCCTGATCGCCGCCGGCCTCGCCACGGGCGATCGCATCGGCGTCTGGGCGCCGAACTGTGCCGAGTGGACCATCGCTCAGTACGCGACGGCCAAGATCGGCGCGGTGCTGGTCAACGTCAACCCCTCCTACCGCACGCACGAGTTCTCCTACGCGGTGAACCAGTCGGGCATGCGGATGCTCATCAGTGCGGTGGACTTCAAGACCAGCGACTACCGAGCGATGGTCGACGAGACCGCTGCGGAGAACCCCGGCCTGGAGCGCGTGGTCTACATCGGCACCGACGACTGGGACGCGCTGCTGGCCGAGGGCGACGCCCTGCCCGCCGACGCCGTCGCGGAGCGGATGGCCACGCTCGATCCCGGCGACGCGATCAACATCCAGTACACGAGCGGCACCACCGGCTACCCCAAGGGCGCGACGCTGAGCCACCGCAACATCCTCAACAACGGCTACGTGGTCACCGAGACCATCGGCCTCACCGACGCCGACCGGCTCGTCATCCCGGTGCCCTTCTACCACTGCTTCGGCATGGTGATGGCGAACCTCGGCTGCACCACCCACGGCGCGACGATGGTCATCCCGGCGCAGGGTTTCGACCCGGGCACGACCCTGCGCTGCGTGCAGCAGGAGCGGGCCAGCGTGCTCTACGGCGTCCCGACGATGTTCATCGCGATGCAGAACCACGCTGACTTCGCGAGCACCGATCTCTCCACCCTGCGGTCGGGGATCATGGCCGGCTCGATCTGCCCGGTGGAGGTGATGAAGCGCTGCGTCAACGAGATGCACATGGAGGGCGTCTCGATCGCCTACGGGATGACTGAGACGTCGCCGGTCTCCTGCCAGACCAGGGCCGACGACGACCTCGAGCACCGCACCGCCACCATCGGCATGGTCGCCCCGCACGTCGAGATCAAGGTCGTCGACCCGGTGACGGGCGAGACGGTGGAGCGCGGCACGCCGGGGGAGTTCTGCACCCGCGGCTACTCGGTGATGCTCGGCTACTGGGACGACCCGGAGAAGACCGCGGAGGCCATCGACGCGGAGGGGTGGATGCACACCGGCGATCTCGCGGAGATGCGCGAGGACGGCTACTGCAACATCGTCGGTCGGATCAAGGACATGGTGATCCGCGGCGGGGAGAACATCTACCCGCGCGAGATCGAGGAGTTCCTCTACGCTCACCCCGACATTGCCGACGTGCAGGTGGTCGGCGTCCCCGACGAGCGCTACGGCGAGGAGCTGTGCGCCTGGATCGTCATGCGGGAGGGGCGTGAGCCGCTCGACGCCCAGGCCGTCCGCGCCTTCTGCGAGGGCAAGCTGGCCCACTACAAGCTGCCGCGGTACGTGATGGTCGTCGAGGAGTTCCCGATGACCGTGACCGGCAAGATCCGCAAGGTGCAGATGCGCGAGGAGTCGGCCGAGAAACTCGGGCTGGTCGGGCAGGGCCACGACGTAGGTTGAGCCCGTGAGCGACATCGACGACCTTGCTCGGGAGTACTGGGACGCGACGCTGCAGGCCGAGCCCACCGAGGCGCACCTGCTGGGGCTCTACCCGCAGGGCGAGGGCAGGTTCGAGGACCTCTCGCGCGCCGAGGAGGACCGGCGGATCGCGCAGCTGCGCGACTTCGCCGACCGGGCCGAGGCGCTGAGCGGGCTCGACGAGGAGCAGCAGGTCACCGCGGCCGTGCTGGTCAGCGACGCCCGCACCTCCGCCGACCTGCTCGAGACCCGGCTGGCCGAGCTCTCGGCCGACCCCATCTTCGGCATGCAGACCTCGATGCCGCTCGTGCTGGGCATGCTGACGCTGCCCGACGCCCGCGTCGCCGAGGCGATGGTGGGCACCTTCGAGGGCATCGGCGCCGCCTACGACGCACTGGCCGACCGCGTGCGCGAGGGCGTCGAGCACGGGCGCCGGCCGGCGCAGTTCGCCGTCCGCGAGACCGTCCGGCAGCTCGACGAGGCGCTCGACGTCGCGGTGGCCGACGACCCGATGGTGGCCGCCCTGGCGCTGCCCGAGGGCTCCGAGGACCTCCGCTCGCGCTTGGTCGACGTCGTCTCGTCCTCGGTGCGACCCGGCATGGAGCGCTACCGCGACGTGCTGCGCGACGTCGTGCTGGCGCAGGCACGGCCCGACGAGCAGTGCGGGCTGTCGTGGCTCGACGACGGCGCCGAGACCTACGCCGCCGCGCTGCGCTACTTCACCACCACCGACAAGACCGCCCAGGAGATCCACGACATCGGCCTCGCGCAGGTCGAGGCACTCGCGCAGGAGTACCGCGAGCTGGGCGCCGAGGCGCTCGGCACCGACGACCTGGCCGAGATCTTCGAGCGCATGCGTACCGACCCCGAGCTCCACTTCGAGACCGGCGACCAGCTGGTCGAGGCCTCGAAGCAGGCCCTGGAGCGGGCCGGAGCGGAGATGGGCGACTGGTTCGAGACGCTGCCGAAGGCGCCGTGCGCGGTCGAGGGGACGCTCACCGGGGCCAAGGCCTTCTACTTCCCGCCCGCGACCGACGGCAGCCGCGGTGGCACCTTCTTCGTCAACGTCGACGAGCCGCAGGACTGGGGCACCTTCGAGCTGGAGTCGATGGCGTTCCACGAGGGCATCCCCGGCCACCACCTGCAGCTCTCGGTGGCCGGCGAGCTGCCCGACAGCGTCCCGGAGTTCCGCAAGCACCTGCACACCGCCGCCTACACCGAGGGCTGGGGCCTGTACTCCGAGCGGCTCAGCGACGAGATGGGTCTCTACGGCAGCCAGGTCGACCGGCTCGGGATGCTCTCGGCCGACTCGCTGCGCGCGTGCCGGCTCGTCGTGGACACCGGTCTGCACGCCCTGGGCTGGAGCCGGCAGCAGGCGGTGGACTACATGGTGGCCAACTCCCCGATGACCGAGGGCATCGTGCGCCCCGAGGTCGACCGGTACGTCGTGAGCCCCGGTCAGGCCTGCTCCTACATGGTCGGCCGGCTGGAGATCCAGCGGATGCGTCGTGAGGCCGAGCAGCGTCGGGGCGACGACTTCGAGATCAAGGCCTTCCACACCGCCGTGCTCGACCAGGGCCCGCTGCCGCTGGACGTCTTGGACCGCGTGGTGCGCGCCCGGCTCTCCTGAGTCGGCCGCCCTCAGGCGGCCGAGGGGTGGGACCCGCTGTCGGGGCGGGCGCTCGCGGGACGCTCGGCTCGGCACACGCGCAGGCCGAAGCCGTACCAGCCGGCGACCACCTCGGCGGCGGCGACCACGTCGGCGGCCGCGTCCGCGCTCACCGAGAGCACCACCGTGTCGCCGCACATCGCGTACGCCGCGAACTCCTCGATGCCCGGTGGCGCGCCCACGACCGGAAGGACGAGGCGGTGTTCGGTGTGTCGCGGGATCGGCGCCCGACGGCGTCGGGTCGCGGGCGCGGTCAGTAGTGCCGCCAGCGCGAAGAGGACGAGGGCAGCGAGGGCAGCGAGGGCAAGGGGGAAGAGGGTCATGCCAGCACTCCGATGGTCAGATCCCCGATGATCCCCGTCACCGACGATCATGTGGTGTTCGCCACGCCGGTGTCACAGATTCGGGAGAACACGCGTTTCCCGAGGCTCGATCGGCCCGATCTGTCTAGCCCGATACGCCCCTCGGCCGCCGTCGCCTGATCGGGGGAGCCGACCCCCTGATCGGCACAACCGTCGGCCGGCAGCCTGTACTGGTTGGCCGTTTACTGCATTATTTCACTCGACATTATCGACCTAGTGCTCCGAGGACGCCCATGACCACCGACACCGTCGCCTCCACCTCGACCCCGGTCCGAGCCGGCTCACCCGAGCTCCGCGCGCTGCTGGACCGCATCGCCGTCGACGCCGACGTCCGCGATCGCGAGCGGATCGCGCCGTTCGAGCAGATCGGCTGGCTCAAGCAGGCCGGCCTCGGCCGGCTCCGCGTGCCGGTCGCCGAGGGCGGTGGCGGCGCGAGCCTGCGCGAGCTGTTCACGACGCTCATCGAGCTCGCCGAGGCCGACTCCAACGTCGCGCACATCCTGCGCACGCACTTCTGGTTCGTCGAGCAGCAGCTGCAGAGCGGCGACGCCGCCTCGCGGGCCCGCGGCCTGGCGCTGGTGAACGCCGACCGGCTGGTCGGCAACGGCTTCAGCGAGCAGAGCAAGCACGCGGTGGGCCTGCACTTCGACACCACGCTCACCCCCGAGGACGGCGGTGGCTACCGGCTCGACGGGGAGAAGTTCTACTCCACCGGCACCCTCTACTCCGACTACACCCAGATCTGGGCGGCCACCCCCGACGGCCGCATCGCCGGCGCGGTCGTGCCGCTGGACCGCGACGGCGTCACCGTCGAGGACGACTGGGACGGCTTCGGCCAGCGGCTGACCGCCACCGGCACCACCCGGCTCGACAACGTCCGGGTCGAGGAGGAGGAGTACTTCGACCTCGGCGACCCCGACCACCAAGACGACCCGGTCTACCAGGGCGCCTTCTTGCAGCTGTACCTGCAGGCGGTCACCGTCGGCATCCTGCGCAGCGTCCGCAACGACGCCGTGGCGCTGGTGCAGCGCCGCTCGCGCAACTTCAGCCATGCCGCCGCTGGGTCTCCCGCCGAGGACCGGCAGGTGCTTCAGGTCGTCGGGGAGATCTCCGCGGACGCCTTCGCGGCCGAGGCGATCGTCCTCGCCGCGGCCGACCGGTTGCAGGAGGCCGCCGACTCCGTGGTCGACGGACTGCCCACCGCGGCCGCCGCCGAGGCGGCCCAGCTCGCGGCGGCGCAGGCGAAGGTGGCGATCGACCGCTTCTCCTACGCCACCGCGGCGCGGCTCTTCGACGTCGGGGGCGCCTCGGCCACGCAGTCGGTGCACAACCTCGACCGGCACTGGCGCAACGCCCGGACCGCCTCGACGCACAACCCGACGTTCCTCAAGGCGTCGGCCATCGGCGACCACGAGGTCAACGGTGCCGCCTTCCCCGGGAACGCGTACTTCTGATGGCCTCCGTCGGACTGCTCTTCGTCGGAGCGGTGCTCCTGATCAACGGCCTGCTCTTCCTCGGCAAGGTCGACGCCAAGACCGCCGGCGTGTTCAACCTGTTCGTCGGCGGCCTGCAGACCGTCGCGCCGCTCTACCTCATCGTCACCGCGAAGGACGGCGACGCGGTGCTCTCGGCGGCCGGCGTGCTGATGTTCGGGTTCACCTACCTCTACGTCGGCGTCAACAGCCTGGCCGGCTTCGAGGGACCGGGCCTCGGCTGGTTCTCGCTGTGGGTGGCGATCCTCGCCGTCGGCTTCGCGGTGGTGAACCTGGTCCGCTTCGACGACGCCGCCTCGGCGCTGCTGTGGTTCCAGTGGGCCGCGCTGTGGGGCCTGTTCTTCGCCGTCATCGCGCTCGGCCTCTCGCGGCTGACCGAGGTGACCGCCTGGTTCACGATCATCGCCTCCTTCACCACCTGCACGGTGCCGGGCTTCGTCTACCTGCTCGGCGAGACGGTGCCCGCGTGGGCGGTGGTGGTCTCCATCGTCGCCACCGTGGTCGTGCTGGTGCCCGTGGCGCTGCGGACGGTCCCAGGATCGGCCGTGCCCGCACCGGCCTAGGCTGGAACGGTGGCGGATCAGCTGGTGGTCGGGTTCGACCTCGACATGACGCTGATCGACACCCGCGACGGGTTCGCCGCCACCCTGCGCACCCTCGGCGCCGAGCTGGGCGTCAGCTTCCCCGAGGAGGAGCTGACCGCCCGGCTCGGCCCCCCGCTCGACCTGCTGCTCGGCGATCACCTCGACGCCGAGCGCATTCCCGGGGCCGTCGACCGGTTCCGCGAGATCTACCCCGGCGCCGCCATCGAGCCGACGCCGACGCTGCCGGGCGCCGCCGAGGCGCTGGCGGCGGTACGACGCGAGCACGGCCGGGTGCTGCTCGTGACCGGCAAGTACACCCGCAACGCCCAGCTCCACGTCGACCACCTCGGACTGGACGTCGACGTCGTGGCCGGTGAGGTGTGGAGCACGCTCAAGGCCGACGCGCTGCTCGAGCACGGCGCGTCGATCTACGTCGGCGACCACGTGCACGACGTCGAGGGAGCCCGAGCGGCCGGCGCCCTCAGCGTCTCGGTGCTGACGGGCGGCTGCACGGCCGAGGAGCTCAGGGCGGCCGGCACCGACGTCGTCCTCGACGACCTCACCGCCTTCCCGGCCTGGCTCGACGAGCACCTCCTCGGGCTGCGGCTCGCCGCCCTCGAGGAGCGGCTGCGGGCGCTGGGCCGAGTGATGGTCGCCTTCTCCGGTGGCGCCGACAGTGCCTTCCTACTGGCCGCCGCCGTGCGCGCGCTGGGCGCCGAGAACGTCGCCGCCGCCACGGCCGACTCCGACTCGCTGCCGGCCTCCGAGCGCGACCCCGCCCGTACGTTCGCCGAGTCGCTCGGCGTGCGGGTGCTGACCCCCGCCACCCACGAGATGGAGCGCGAGGGCTACCGCGCCAACGACGGCGACCGGTGTGCGTTCTGCAAGAGCGAGCTGCTCGACGTGCTCGGCCCGCTGGCCGCGGCGGAGGGCTACGACGTCGTCGCCACCGGCACCAACGCCGACGACGCCCGGGCGGGCTTCCGGCCGGGTATCGCCGCGGCCGCCTCGCGGGGCGCCGTCACCCCGCTGCTCGACGCCGGGCTGACCAAGGCGCAGGTGCGCGAGGCCTCGCGGCGCTGGAGCCTGCCGACCTGGGACAAGCCGGCGGCGGCGTGCCTGAGCTCACGAGTGGCCTACGGCATCGAGATCACCCCGGCGCGGCTGGCCCGCGTGGAGCGCGCCGAGGCGGCGGTGCGGGCGCTGGTGCCGCAGGCCCGCGACGTGCGGGTGCGCGACCTGGGGGACACCGCCCGGGTCGAGATCGACCGAGCGCTGATCGAGCAGGTCGACCAGACCGTGCTGGCGGCGGTGCGCCAGACCGGGTTCGACCACGCCGAGGTCGACCCGCTGGGGTTCCGGTCGGGCTCGATGAACGCGCTGCTGGCCGAGCCCGAGCAATTCCGATGACCGGCGCTCGGCCGCACCCGTAGACTCGTCCGGCTCCCGCCCGAACGACTCGCTGCAGAAGAGGTCTTGCTGTGCCCACCGGAAAGGTCAAGTGGTACGACGCCGAGAAGGGCTTCGGCTTCTTGTCGCGCGAGGACGGTGCCGACGTCTACGTCAACGCCTCCGCCCTCCCCGAGGGCGCCGGCGCGCTCAAGCAGGGCACCCGGGTCGAGTTCGGCATCGCCCAGGGCCGCCGCGGCGACCAGGCGCTGCAGGTGCGCATCCTCGAGCAGCCGACGTCGGTGGCCAGCAACCAGCGCAACGCCCAGCGCAACGCGCACCGCAAGAAGCCCGAGGAGATGGTCGGCATCGTCGAGGACCTGATCCGGCTCCTCGACGGCATCGGCGAGACCTACCGCGCCGGCCGGCGTCCGGAGAACAAGGTCGCCCGCCCGGTCGCCAAGCTCCTGCGGGGGCTGGCCGACGAGCTGGAGTAGCGAGCCAAAACTCCGCACTTGCGAAGTTGTGACTCCGGCATCTCGCTCGTGGCCGGACTTTTTGGGCCACCGAACTGCGCAAGTGTGGAGTTGGCGCACCCGGGGCGACCAAAACCCCGCACTTGCGCAGTTGTGAGTCGGGCCTATCGGCCGATGTCCCCCGAAATCGGGCGCCGCAACTGCGCAAGTGTTGAGTTTCGGCGGGTCAGGCCACCCCCGGCACCACCCGCCGCGACCGGGCCACGAGGACGAAGAGGGTCCAGAGCACGAGGATCCCGGCCAGCACGCCCAGCCCCACCCGCGGCACGAGCGGCAGGGCGATGCCGATGAACCCGCCGAGCACCCAGGACAGCTGCAGCAGCGTCTCGGAGCGGGCGAAGGCCGAGGTACGGACCCGCTCGGGCACGTCGCGCTGGATGGCGGCGTCGAGGGCGAGCTTGCCGACGGCCTGGCTGACGCCGGCCACGAGGCCGAGCACGACGGCGAACAGCAGGCCGTAGAACAGGGCGGCGCACACCGCGGCGGCGGCGTCGAGCACGAGTGGCACCACCACCATCACGCGGGTGGGCACGGCGCGCAGCAGGTTGCCCAGGCCGATGCCGACGGTGTTGCCCAGGCCGGCGGCGCCGATGACCAGCCCCAGCAGCAGCGTCTCGCGGTGCAGGCCGAGGAACGTGGTGCCGGTCCAGCCGGGCAGCGGGTGCTGGGTGAGCAGGAAGGCCATGTAGATGGTGAGGAACCCCGAGAGCATCCGCAGCCCGGCGTTGCAGCGCAGGCCGAGCACCACCACCGACGGCAGCCGGGTGCGGGTGGGCCCGTCCATCAGGGAGTCCTCGTCGTCGCTGGCGTCGGAGCGGGCCGGGAGCAGGATCGAGAGCACCGTGGCCGCGGCGTAGACCACGAACGCGTAGCGCAGCGACCACTGCCCGCCGAACGACGCGGCCCCGGCGGCCAGCGGGCCGGAGACCGCCGCCCCGACGATGCCGGCCAGCGAGATCCGGCTGTTGGCCTTGACCAGGCTCAGCCCCTCGGGCATCAGTCGCGGCACCGTGGCCGCGCGGGCGACGCCGTACGCCTTGGACGCGACCAGGCAGCCCAACGCGGCGGGGTAGAGCAGCACCGAGTTCGAGGCGATCGCGTCGGCGGCCACCAGGCAGCAGACGCCACGGATGGCGAAGGTGCCGCCGATCGCCCAGCGACGGCCGTGGGAGAACCGGTCGAGGAACGGACCGATCAGCGGTGCCACCACCGCGAACGGCAGCATGGTCAGCCCCAGGAACAGCGCCACCGGGCCGCGCGCACCGCCCGGGTCGGCGATGAAGATCGTGCCGGCCAGCGAGATCGCCAGCGCGGCGTCGCCGGCGGCGTTGAAGGCGTGCAGCTCGATGATCCGGTAGAGCCCGCTGTCGCCGGCGCCCTGGGCGTGGCTGGCGCGCCGCGCCTGCCGGAAGACGTACGTCGCACCGTGGCCGGTGCCGCGCCCCGCGGCGCCGATCCCGTCGCGCGTCCCGCGCGCGGCGGCGCCGATCCCGCGACCGGTCGCCGAGGCGAAGCGTCGCCCCCGGCCGCGCTGCGGCGCCGGGGACGGCTGCTCGGCGACGTCGCCGTCGGTCCGCTCGTCCACCTGCCCATCCTGCCAAGAAGCCCGGCACGGTCTCGTAGACTCTCCCGTCGTGATCGCCACCACTGACGACGCCGTGCTCGCGGCCTCCGCCGACGCCGCCCGCGAGGCCCTCGTGGCCGAGGTAGGTGCCGAGGTCGTCGGCGAGGCGCTGGAGCTGGTGCCCGAGGGCGACGGCGTCGGCACCTGGTACTTCGCCTGCACCCAGCGCGGCTACCCGGGCTGGCGCTGGGCCGTCACGCTCGCCCATGCCGCCGGCGAGGCCTCGGCCACCGTCGACGAGATCGTGCTGCTGCCGGGCCAGAGCGCCATCGTCGCGCCGGCCTGGGTGCCCTACCGCGACCGGATCCGGCCCGGCGACCTCTCGCCCGGCGACATCCTGCCCACCGACGAGGACGACGACCGGCTGGTGCCGACCTTCCTGGCCGGCGACGCCGAGGAGTCCGACGAGCACGACGACGGCCAGGTGCGCGCGGTGGCCAAGGAGCTGGGACTGGGCCGTACCCGGGTGCTCTCGGTGGCAGGTCGTGCGCTCGCTGCCGACCGCTGGTACGCCGGCGACCAGGGCCCCGACTCACCGCTGGCCCAGCAGGCCCACCACCAGTGCTGGTCGTGCGGCTTCCTGGTGCGCCTGGCCGGCCCGCTGGCGGAGGACTTCGGGGTCTGCGCCAACGAGTTCGCCAACGACGACGCCCGCGTCGTCGCCTACGGCCACGGCTGCGGCGCGCACTCGGAGGCCCAGCTGCGCAAGAAGCAGCTGCCGGCGCCGGTGCCCGACCCGATCGTCGACACCCTCACCCCGCAGGACCTCGAGCGGTTCTAGCCGGACGTCTCCGAGCTCTCCAGGAGCCGGTTGCGGCGGCGCCGGCAGTAGTCCCAGCCGGCCAGGCCCAGCCCGAAGCCGGCCAGGCAGGTCCACAGCCACCACAGGTGGTCGTCGGCCTTGAGCCGGCCGACGAACGGCAGCAGCATCACGAACGCCGCCAGCCACAGCACGGTGCCGACGGCGGTGGTACGCACCCCGTTGGGGTCGACCGGGTCGACCTCGGCCACGACGTACACCCGGCCGCGGATCTCGTGCGTCTCCGGCGGCTGCGGCGGGGGAGAGGTCACGCGCTCAATCTACGCCGATGTCCTCGTGCCACAGGTCGGGGCGGGCGGCGATGAAGTCGGTCATCATCGCCACGCACCCGGGGTCGTCGAGCAGCACCACCTCGACGCCGTTCTCTGACAGCCATTCGTGTCCGCCGTAGAAGGTCTGCGCCTCGCCGATCACCACCCGGCCGATGCCGAACTGGCGGACCAGCCCGCTGCAGAACCAGCACGGCGAGAGCGTGGTGACCATTGTGGTGCCGCGGTAGCTGCGCTGCCGGCCGGCGTTGCGGAAGGCCGAGGTCTCCCCGTGCATCGACGGGTCGTTGTCCTGCACGCGGCGGTTGTGCCCGCGGCCCAGCACCGTGCCGTCGGCGCCGAAGAGCGCCCCGCCGATCGGGATGCCGCCCTCGGCCAGGCCCTGTCGGGCCTCCTCGACGGCGACGGCGAGCATCTCCTCGTCGGTGGTCACACGGCCATCTTGGCGCGCTTGCCCATCGCCGGGTAGAGCACCAGGTAGAGCGCGGCGGCGACGACGAAGCCGACCAGGAAGGTGATGTCACCGACGTGCGGCTCGTGCTTGACCACGAGCCCGACGTACTTGGTCTGGTTCGAGAACAGCCAGATCGAGATCACCATGCCGACGCCCATCGCGATCGGCCCGGCCCAGTTCCGGTACGTCGTGTCCGTCGCGGTCGCCGTGAGCTCCTCGGTGGACTCCCCGCGCCGCAGGTAGCGGTCGGTCAGCACCACGCCGAGCCAGGGGCCGATCCAGTAGGCGATGACGAGCAGGAAGTTCTCGTAGTTCTCGCCGGCGTTCTTCAGGCCCAGGATCGCCACGACGAAGCCGAGCACGCCGAAGACCACCGCGACCACCGCGCGAGCGCGGTGCAGCGGCAGCTTGACCCCCAGCGCCATGAACGACATCGCCCCGGAGTAGATGTTCAGCGCGTTGGCGGCCACGGCGCCGACCGCGATGCACAGCAGGGTTAGGTCGCCCAGGAAGGTCGGCAACAGTCCGGTGTAGACGCCCGGGTCGACGTTCGCGGCCTTGCCGGCGGCGGAGACCATCGCGGCGCCGGCGGTCTCGAGCACCACGCAGGAGACGAAGATGCCCAGGCCGGCGTAGAGCCCGGTCTTCACGCGGTCGACGCTGCTGGGCAGGTAGCGGGTGTAGTCCGAGGCGTACGGGTTCCAGCCGCAGGCGTAGCCGAAGGCGGCGGCCGCCTCGATCAGCCAGGCGCCGGGGATCGGCTTGCCCGGGGCGCCCGGGTCGGACTTGGCGAAGACGATGACGGCGCCGATGAGGAACACGAGCGCCAGGACGGGCAGGGCGTAGCGCTCGAAGGCGTGCACCAGGTTGTGGCCGTAGAAGGCCAGCGTGAGCTGCGCGGCCACGATGACGAGCAGGCACACCACCTTCGGCAGTCCGTCGATCAGGGCGTGCAGCGCGAGGGCCCCGCTGATGCTGTTGACCGCGAACCAGCCGACGCCGGCGATGACGGCGTTGAGACCCGCGGGGAGGATGTTGCCCAGGAACCCGAACCCGGTGCGGCTGAGCACCATCTGGCACAGCCCGTTGCGCGGGCCCCAGCCCGACAGCACCCCGTGCGTGGCCGAGCCGAGGGCGGTGCCCACGACGATGGCCAGGAAGCACTGCCAGAAGCTCAGGCCGAAGAACAGCGGGCCGATGATGCCGACGCCGATGGTGGCGAACTCCAGGTTCGGCGAGGTCCAGGTCCACAGCAGCTGCAGCGGGGTGCCGTGCCGCTCGGACTCGGGGATCTGCTCGACGCCGCCGGGCTCGACCGCGACGGTCCGGTGTCCGTAGTGCTCGGCGGCGATCGGGTTGTCGAGGTCTCCAGTGGTCGTCACGGGCGGCATTCTCGTCCCGTTCGGGGGTGCCGCCACCCCCGACGCGGGTATTTCACGCCGCCGAAACACACCGGTCCACACCGCGTCTGCTTTGATGCCGCCCGTGGACCGGTTCTTCAAGATCAGCCAGCGCGGATCGACCGTTGGGCGGGAGGTGCGCGGCGGCATCGTCACCTTCTTCACGATGGCCTACATCATCGTGCTCAACCCGCTCATCCTCGGCTTCGCCAAGGACGCCGACGGGAAGTACCTCGGCGGCGGCTCGGCCCCGAACCTGGCCGCCATCGCGGCCGGCACCGCCCTGGTCGCGGGCGTGATGACGATTCTGATGGGCCTCGTCGCCAACTACCCCCTGGCGCTGGCCACGGGGTTGGGCCTCAACGCGTTCGTGGCCTTCTCGGTGGCCTCGCAGATGACCTGGGCCGACGCCATGGGCCTGGTGGTGATCGAGGGCGTCGTGATCCTGGTGCTGGTGCTCACCGGCTTCCGGACCGCGGTCTTCCACGCGGTGCCCGCGCAGCTGAAGACGGCGATCTCGGTCGGCATCGGCCTGTTCATCGCCCTCATCGGGTTCGTCGACGCCGGCTTCGTGCGCCGCATCCCCGACGCCGCCAACACCACCGTGCCGGTGCAGCTGGGGGCCAACGGCTTCCTCGACGGCTGGCCGGTCCTGGTGTTCGCGATCGGGCTGGTCCTGGTCATCGCCCTCTACGTGCGCCGGGTGCGCGGCGCCATCCTCATCGCGATCGTGGCCTCCACCGTGCTGGCCATCGTCATCGAGGCCATCGCCAACGTCGGCCCGAGCGTCGACGGCGACAAGGTGAACCCCAACGGCTGGAGCCTCAACGTGCCGCGGCTGCCGGGCGACGTCGTCTCGCTCCCGCACCTGGACACCGTGGGCCACGTCAACCTGCTCGGCTCCTTCAGCAACATCGGCGTGGTCTCGGCCGTGCTGCTCGTCTTCACCCTCATGCTCGCCGACTTCTTCGACACCATGGGCACGATGACCGCCATCGGCGCCGAGGCCGGGCTGCTCGACGAGGAGGGGATGCCGCCGGGCACCCAGCGGATCCTGGTCGTCGACTCGCTCGCCGCGGCGGCCGGCGGTCTCGGCGGCGTCTCGTCGAACACCGCCTACATCGAGTCGGCCTCCGGCGTCGGCGAGGGCGCTCGCACCGGACTGGCCTCGGTGGTCACCGGGGTGCTGTTCCTGCTCTCCATGGTCTTCGCGCCGCTGGTCGAGGTGATCCCCAGCGAGGCCGCGGTGCCGGCCCTGGTGCTGGTCGGGTTCTTGATGATGCAGCAGGTCGGCGGCATCTCCTGGGACGACGTCGACATCGCGATCCCGGCCTTCCTCACCATCGTCTTGATGCCCTTCACCTACTCGATCTCGGTGGGCATCGGCGCAGGCTTCGTCTCCTACGCGCTCATCAAGCTGGTGCGCGGCCGCACCGCCGGCGTGCACCCGCTGCTGTGGGTGGTCTCGGCGCTGTTCGTCGTGTACTTCGCGATCGACCCGGTGCGCCAGCTGCTCACCTGACCCGAGGAATGCTTAGCCTGACTAATGAGTTAGGCTCAGCATCATGACTCCGACCGTGGAGCGCGTCGCGCGCACCGACGCCGGGCTCGCCTCCGAGCTGCGGGTCTCGGTGATGCGGCTGCGGCGTCGGCTCTCCAACCAGCGCGAGGCCACCGACGACCTCAGCGTCGGCGCCCGCTCGGCGCTCGGCGTGCTCTTCCGCGAGGGGGAGATGACCGTCGGCCAGCTGGCCGCCCACGAGCGGGTGCAACCGCCCTCGATGACCCGCACCGTCGCCTGCCTGGTCGACGGAGGCTACGTCGAGCGCCGCCAGGACGAGCACGACAAGCGTCAGGTGCTGGTGGCGATCTCCGCGGAGGGCACCCGGCGGCTGCAGGCCGACCGGCGTCGCCGCGACGAGTGGCTGGCCCAGCGCCTGCACCAGCTCACCCCTGACGAGCGCGCTGTGCTCCGCCAGGCCGCCCCGATCCTCGAAAGGCTTGCGTCACTCGATTGAGCCCTACCTTCCGCGCCCTGCACAACCGCAACTACCGGCTCTACGCCGCCGGTGGCGTCGTCTCCAACACCGGCACCTGGATGCAGCGCGTCGCGCAGGACTGGCTGGTGCTCCAGCTCCACCACGGCAGTTCCTCCGCGGCGGCCACCGCGCTCGGCATCACCACCGGCCTGCAGTTCCTGCCGATCCTGCTGCTCTCGCCCTACGCCGGGCTCCTGGCCGACCGCTTCGCGAAGAACAAGATGCTGCAGGCCACCCAGGCGTGGATGGGGCTCAGCTCGCTGCTGCTCGCCGTTCTCGCGCTCACCGGCGTCGTGGAGCCGTGGATGGTCTTCGCCGTCGCCTTCTGCTTCGGCATCGGCGCGGCCTTCGACGCCCCCGCCCGCCAGTCCTTCGTCAGCGAGATGGTGGGCCCCGACGACCTCGCCAACGCCGTCGGCCTCAACTCCGCCTCCTTCAACCTGGCGCGCGTGGTCGGGCCGGCCGCCTCGGGCTTCCTGATCGCGCTGTTCGGCTCCGGCGTCGCCGCCACGGGCTGGGTCATCCTGCTCAACGGCCTCAGCTACGCCGCGGTCATCTACGCCCTGCGCCGGATGCGCGAGTCGGAGCTGGTGCGCCTCGAGCGGGCACCCCGCGAGCCCGGCATGATCCGCGACGGGTTGCGCTACGTCCGCCGTCGCGCGGACCTGAAGCTGGTGCTGGTGGCCGGCTTCTTCGCCGGCACCTTCGGCATGAACTTCCAGATGACCTCGGCGCTGATGGCCACCCAGGTCTTCCACAAGGGCTCGGGCCAGTACGGCCTGCTGGGCACCACCTTGGCCGTCGGGTCGCTGACCGGTGCGCTGCTCGGCGCGCGCCGCGAGGGCCGGCCCCGGCCGTGGCTGGTGGTCGTCGCCGGCCTGGCGTTCGGCACGGTCGAGATCGTGCTGGGCCTGATGCCCAGCTACGTCACCTTCGCCGCGCTCACCCCACTGCTGGGGTTCTCGCTGCTGACGATGCTCAACGCCGCCAACACCACCGTCCAGCTCTCGACGGCCCCGCAGATGCGCGGTCGCGTCATGGCGCTCTACATGACCCTGGTCATGGGCGGCACCCCGGTGGGCGCCCCGGTCGTGGGCTGGGTCGGCGCCACCTTCGGGGCCCGCTGGACCCTCATCGGCGGTGGCGCGATGTCGCTGTTCGGCGTGCTGGTCGCCTACGCCCTCTACGGCGGCGGACGTCAGGCCCTGGTGCGCTGGCGCTCGGCGGGCGACGCGGCCGAGACCACCGACGAGGCCATGGCGGCCTGAGGGAAGCGCTCCTCGCACAGCACCACGACCCGCTCCAGCAGCCCGACCAGCCGCTCGTCGCGCTCCTCCCCGAGCGCCTCGGCCACCCCGGCCACGGAGGCGCGGGCGATCACCGGCGCGCTGCGGCGGTTGAAGCTGCGGGCGCTGGTGCTGCGGCCGCGGCGCAGGAACCGGTACGCCCAGTCGCGGGCGTGGGGCTGGGCGTCCAGTGCCGCACGGATCTCCGGGCGCATCGCCTCGGTGGGACGTCCCTCGAGGTCGTTGAGCACCTCCTCGCAGCGCACCAGCCCGACGGCGGCCACGCGCTGCCGGGGGGCCGGGGCGATCGGGAGGGCGATCAGCGCGACCTCCTGGGCGATCCAGGCGTCGGCGCGCGGGTCGTCGGTGGTGAGGCCGACCACCGAGGGGATGAGCGGGACGATGCGGCTGCGGGCGCCGTCCTCGACGTAGTCGTTGACGTCGCGGGCGACCGCCGCCAGGAGGCCGTGCGTGCACGCGGGATGGTCCGACCACTTCTCCCCGGCCAGGTAGGAGGCCATCTCCATGAAGCACGCGCCGCGCTTGGCGTTGCGGTGCTTGCCGCGGGAGAGCACGGGCATCATGTCGGGCAGGGAAGCAGTCATCTGCGCACCATCTCCGAGAGTCGGCGCCGGCCGAGGAGGCCGGCGTACTGAACAGTCTGCGCCCGGACGGCGGCCTTCACCACCCCCCGATTTAGGGTGGTGGACGTGCATCCCCGCTATAGGCGCCTGGTCATCCCGTGCGCGCTGGCCGGGTTGATCCTCATCGTCGCCATCACCTCGCTGCTGCGATGAGACCGGCGCGATGACCCAGCCGCTCGACGTCGCGCTCGCCCGGCTGCGCGCGCTGGTGCTGACCCAGGAGACCCTCGTGCGCGCCGTCGCCTCGGGCCGTCGGCGAGGCACGACCCCGCCGTGGCGCCGCGCCGAGCTGCGCTACGTCGACCTCAAGGCCGGGCGCCGGCTGCAGGTCACGACCTACGACCAGACCCAGGCGTTCACCGCCAACCACGCGCCGGGCGCCGAGAGCGCCGCGGCGCTCGATGCGCTGCTGGCCGAGCCGTTCGCGAACTGGCTGGTGGAGACCACCACCGAGACCCACCAGCTGCGGGTGACGAAGAAGGGCGAGGCGGTCGTGGGCGTCACCCGCGCCGCTGCGGAACCCGACCGGTCCCACGACCACGACAAGGCGCGACTGCTGGCCGAGGACCACCCGGTGCTGCGAGCGCTCGGGATCGCCGACGAGCACGGACGGGTCAAGCCCAGCCGACGGGCCAAGTACCGCCAGGTCGAGGAGTTCGTCCGGCTGCTCGACCAGGCCGTCACCGACGCGCTCTCCTCGGGTCGGCTGCGGACGCCCACGCCGGAGGACCCGCTGCGGCTGGTCGACCTGGGCTGCGGCAACGCCTATCTCACCTTCGCCGCGGCGGCCCACCTCGCCCAGCGGTCGCTGCCGGTGCGGGTGGTCGGGGTGGACACCAAGGCGCAGGCGCTGGCGCACAACGAGCGGGTGGCCGACGAGCTCGGTGCCGACGCGCGCTTCGTGCAGGGCACCATCTCCGGGGCCGACGTCGACCCGGCGCCGGAGGTGGTGCTCGCGCTGCACGCCTGCGACACCGCCACCGACGACGCGCTGGCCCGCGCGGTCGGCTGGGAGGCGAGCCTGGTGCTCGCCGCTCCCTGCTGCCACCACGACGTCGCCGCCCAGCTGCGGCGCGCGCCGACGCCCGAGCCGTACGCGATGCTCACCCGCGACGGCATCCTGCGCGAGCGGTTGGCCGACACCCTCACCGACGCGCTACGGGCCTCGCTGCTGCGGCTGGAGGGCTACCGCGTGGACGTCGTGGAGTTCGTCGGCTCCGAGCACACGCCCCGCAACACGCTGTTGCGGGCGGTGCGCACCGACGCCGCCCCGCGCGAGGAGGACCGTCGCGCGCTGGCGGAGCTGACCGAGGTCTGGCAGGTCACCCCGAAGCTGGCCGAGCTGCTCGGATGATCCCGTTCCTCGCGGCGGTGCTCGCCGCGACCGTCTTCACCGTGCAGGACCCGCGCATCGACGAGGACAGCGGGATGGTGGACCTCGGCTCGCTGACGATTCTCACCAACGACAGCGGCGACGCCGGCCGGGTCTTCGTGCTCGACGACCACGGCCGCACCGTCGGGATCACCGACTACGGCAGCCAGGTCGACGCCGAGGCGCTCGCCCCGGCCAACGCCGGGCACGTGTGGGTGGGCGACATCGGCGACAACGACCGCGAACGGCGCTTCGTGGTGGTGCGCAAGGTGCCGGTCGGCCGCGGTGAGCGGACGGTGCAGGTGCCGGCGTACCGGCTCATTTACCCCGACGGCACGGCCCACGACGCCGAGACGCTCCTGCGAGATCCCCACTCTGGGAGGTTGTTCGTCGTCACCAAGGCCCTGTTCGGTGGAGTGGTGTACGCAGCCCCGCAGCGCCTGGACCCCGGCGCCGACAACCAGCTGACCAGCGTGGGGTCGATCAACGACTTCGCCACCGACGGCGCGTTCCTCTCCGACGACCAGGTGCTGGTCCGCGGCTACACCGACGTCGGCGTCTACGCCTACCCCGGGTTCCGCCGGCTCGCGACCTACCCGCTGCCCGCGCAGCGGCAGGGCGAGTCCATCTCGGTGGGCCCCGGTGGGCGGGTCCGGATCGGCTCGGAGGGCGTGCGGCAGCCCGTCGTGCAGCTGCGGCTCTTCGACGCCGGCACGGCCGTGCGCGCGGCGCTGGCGGTGGGTCGCTGATGGTCCGGCTGCGCACGGTCTCCCCGCACGACCCCGGCTACACCAGGCGTCGCTCGGGCAAGGGCTTCAGCTACCTCGACCAGCACGGCGAGCGGCTCGGCCGGCCCGACGTCGAGCGGATCAAGGCGCTGGTGATTCCGCCCGCGTGGCAGGACGTCTGGATCTCCCCGGTGGCCAACGGCCACATTCAGGCCGTCGGCACCGACGCCGCCGGCCGGCGCCAGTACCTCTACCACCCGGACTGGCGGACCAAGCGCGACGCCGAGAAGTTCCAGCGGGTCACCCGGGTGGCCAAGAAGCTGCCGAAGGCGAGGGCCGCACTGGCCGAGCACCTGGCGCAGGAGGGCATGCCGCTGGAGCGGGCCGCGGCCACCGCGGTCCGGCTGCTCGACCTGGGCTACTTCCGCATCGGCAGCGACGTCTACGCCGAGAACGACTCCTTCGGCCTCACCACGTTGGAGAAGCGGCACGTCTCGCGCCACAAGGACGTGCTGGTCTTCGAGTTCGTCGGCAAGTCCGGCGTCGAGCACCGCATCGAGATCGACGATCCGGACGCGATGAAGGCCGTGGAGACCATGCGACGTCGCCGCGGCGGCAGCGAGCGGCTGATGGCCTACAAGGACCTCGCCAACTGGGCCGACCTCGACGCCGCGCTGGTCAACGCCTACCTGCACGACAGCGTGGGGGAGGACCTGACGGCCAAGGACTTCCGTACCTGGCACGCCACGGTCCTCGCCGCGGCCGCCCTGGCGGCCTCCGAGGAGCCGGGTGACACCAAGGCCTCGCGCAAGCGGGCGGTCAGCGCCGCGATGAAGGAGGTCTCGGCCTTCCTCGGCAACACCCCCACGATCGCGCGCAACTCCTACGTCGACCCACGCGTCATCGACCTCTACGAGGACGGCGTCACGATCTCGGCCGCCGTCGAGCGCGAGTACGACGGCCCGGTCGAGCGGCAGGCGGCGATGGAGAAGGCCGTGCTCCGGTTGCTGAACATCTCCCCGGAGTCGGCCTCGCGCCGCCGCCGGAAGCGGTAGTCCGTGACGAACGGACCCCTGATCGGGCCGGATCGGGGTCCGTTCGTCACGGACTACCCGTCGGCGTGATGCAGACTGACGCCGAGCGGAGGTCGACAACGATGAGCTCAAGTACCCCTTCGGTGGCGAGGTCCGCCGCGCGACCGCGCACGTTTCCCATGCTCGTCCTCGCGGCGGTCTCGGTCGCCGCGTTGGCCGCGTGCGGGCACCAGGCGGCCTCGGTGGACCTCTCGGCGATCTCGACCTCCTCGACGACAGGCAGCACGGTGTGCGGAGCGCTCCCGCGTCACGCGGTCGAGCTGGCCCTCGGCACCGACGACCTGCGCGTGGTGAAGCGCGGTGCGGGCCTCGACGCGATCGGGTCGACGGACGTGACCAGCTGTCAGGTCTACCGCCCGGGCTCGACGACGTGGTCGCTCGACGTCGCCTTCGCCGACTTCAAGGGCACCGAGAACCAGCAGCTGCTCGCCGAGTTCCAGCAGCGCAGCGGGAACCGGGAGAAGAAGCTCCCGTCCGACCTCGGCACGGGCCTGGTCGACTCCCCCTGGTCGACCGGGTCGCCCAGTGCCCAGGTCACGATGATGAACGGCGAGAAGCAGCTGCAGATCACGCTCGCCCGGGTGCCCGCCCGACGCGACCAGTCCGAGGACGTCCTTGCGCTCGCTCGGCTGCTGAAGCCGTACTTCGCCTAGGGCTGGCTCAGCCGATCTCGACGCTCGCCTTGTCGGGGTACCAGGCGACGTGGTCGGTGATCTCGGCGACCGCGTCGTAGGCCTGGTGGTAGGTCCAACCGGCGTCCTCGACCGCGCCGTCGGCGGTGGTGACCGTGTAGTAGGAGGCGTCGCCTTTGTAGGGGCAGTGGGTCGACGTCGCGGTCTCGCTCAGCAGCGAGGCGTCGACGTCGGCCAGCGGCACGTACTGCACCGGCGGGTAGTCCGCCTCCTGGAGGGTCAGGGAGCGGGTGGACTCGGCGACGACGGTGTCGCCGATCGTGACGCGCACCGTGCCCTCGGTGGGGGTGACGGTGATGGGGTGCTTCTCGTCGGGGATCTTCTGTCCGCGGGTCATGGGTGGTGAACGTCGCAGGGCGGCGTGGGCTTCCCAGCGTCGGCGGTCGGGTGGTGTCGACGTGCTCAACCACTTCCGGGTCGGTGGTTGAGCAGCTCTGCGAGCCCTGCGAGCAGGCGCGTCGAAACCACCCCGCCGCCGACGTCAGAACGCGCTGATGCCCGTCTCGGCCCGGCCGATGAGCAGCTTCTGGATCTGCGAGGTGCCTTCGTAGAGGGTCATCACCCGGGCGTCGCGGACCAGCTTCTGCACCGGGTACTCGTCGACGTAGCCGTAGCCGCCGAAGACCTGCACGGCCAGGTTGGAGGCCTTCACCGCCGCTTCGGAGGCGAACAGCTTGGCCTTCGAGGCGGCGGTGCCGAACGGCTCGCCGGCGTCGACCAGCGATGCGGCGCGCCAGGTGAGCAGCCGCGCGGCGTCGGCGTCGACCGACATCTCGGCGATCATGTCCTGCACCAGCTGGTAGGAGGCGATCGGCTTCCCGAACTGCTGGCGCTGCTTGGCGTAGGCGACCGACTCCTCCAGGCAGGCCTGCGTCAGTCCCGTGCAGCTGGCGGCGATGGCGATGCGGCCCTTGTCGAGGGTCTCCATGGCGTACTTGAAGCCCTTGCCCTCCTCGCCAACCAGCGCCGAGGCGGGCACGCGTACGTCCTCGAGCACCAGCTCGGCGGTGGCCTGGCCGCGGAGTCCGAGCTTGCCGTGGATGGTGTTGCGGGTGAAGCCGTCGAGGTCGGTCGGGACGAGGAACGCCGAGGTGCCCCGCGCGCCCGGCTCGTCGGGGTTGGTGCGCGCGATGACGAGGGCGACGTCGGCCCAGGTGCCGTTGGTGATGAAGATCTTGGTGCCCGAGATCAGCCAGTCGTCGCCGTCGCGGACGGCCTTGGCGCGCATGTGGGCGGGGTCGGACCCGTGGTCGGGCTCGGTGAGGCCGAAGCAGGCCAGCGAGGTGCCGGAGGTGATCCGCGGCAGCCACTCCTGCTTCTGCTCCTCGCTGCCGTGGGCCAAGATCACCTTGCCCACCAGGCCGAGGGAGACCGAGACGATGCCGCGCACCGAGGAGTCCGCGCGACCCAGCTCCTCCATGCCGATGGCGTAGAGCACGTGGTCGCCGCCCACGCCGCCGTACTCCTCGGGCATGGTGAGACCGAAGAAGCCGATCTCGGCGAGCTTGGGGATCAGGTCGGTGTCGACCTGCTCGTCGCGGTCCCAGCGCTGCCGGTGGGGGACGACCTCCTTCTCCAAGAAGTCGCGTGCTGCCTTCTGGAAGGCGAGCTGGTCCTCGTTCGGGCGTAGATCGATCACGCCTCGACCTCCTTGCGGTCGTCGGTGGCCCACTGCGTGTGGAACGTACCGTCCCGGTCGACGCGCTCGTAGGTGTGGGCTCCGAAGTTGTCGCGCAGCCCCTGGATCAGGGCGGCCGGCAGCCGGTCGCGGCGCAGCGCGTCGAAGTAGGAGAGCGCCCCGGCGAAGCCCGGCACGGGCACTCCGGCCGCGGTGGCCGTCGTGACGACGCGGCGCAGGCCGCGCTCGCCCTCGCGCAGGGCCGTGGCGAAGTACTCCTGGGTCATCAAGGTGGTCAGGTCCGGCTCGTCGTCGAACGCCTCGCGGATCCGGTCGAGGAACTTCGCGCGGATGATGCAGCCCCCGCGCCAGATGGTGGCCATCTCGCCGGCGTGGATGCCCCAGTCGTGCTCGTTGCTGCCCTCGACGATCATGTCGAAGCCCTGCGCGTAGGCCACCACCTTGGCCGCGAACAGCGCCGTGCGGACGTCCTCGACGAAGTCCTCGCCCACCTCGGGGGCGTCGAGCTTCTCCTCGAACACCTTCTGCGCGGCCTCACGTTGGGCGTCGTGGCCGGAGACGCTGCGGGCGAAGACCGCCTCGGCGATGCCGGTGACCGGGACGCCGAGGTCGAGGGCCACCTGGACGGTCCAGCGGCCGGTGCCCTTCTGCTCCGCGGAGTCGGCGACGACGTCGACGAACGGTCGGCCCGTGTCGGCGTCGACGTGGGCCAGCACATCGGCGGCGATCTCGATGAGGAACGACTCCAGGTCGCCCTCGTTCCAGCGGCGGAAGACCTCCGCGAGCTCGGCGGGCTCCTGGCCGGCGACGCTGCGCAGCACGTCGTAGGCCTCGGCGATCAGCTGCATGTCGGCGTACTCGATGCCGTTGTGCACCATCTTCACGAAGTGACCGGCGCCGTCGGGGCCGACGTGGGCGGCGCAGGGAGTGCCGTCGACCTGCGCGGCGATGTCCTCGACGATCGGGCCGAGCCGCTCGTAGGCGTGGTCGGAGCCGCCGACCATGATCGAGGGGCCGTTGAGCGCCCCCTCCTCGCCGCCGGACACGCCCATCCCGACGAAGTGGATGCCGTGCTCCTCCAGGGCCTGCTGCCGGCGCACGGTGTCGGCGAAGTGCGCGTTGCCGGCGTCGACGAGGATGTCACCGTCGTCGAGCAGCCCGGTGAGCTCGTCGATCACGGCGTCGGTGGCCTCGCCGGCCTTGACCATGATGATGATCGCCCTTGGCTGCTTGATGCTGGCCACGAAGTCCGACAGCGACTCCGAGCCGACGAAGTCGCCGTCGGAGCCGTGGGCGTCGAGGAAGTCGGTCATCTTGCTGGTGGTGCGGTTGTGCACCGCCACCGTGTGTCCGTGCCGGGCCATGTTGCGCGCCAGGTTGCTACCCATCACGGCCAGGCCGGTGAGCCCGATGTCCGCGGTGGCGCGAGTCTCGTCAGTCATGCAGCCAACCTACGTTCGCCCCGATCACCCCTGGGGCTGACCGACGTAGTGGTCGGCGAGGTGGTCGGCGAGCCGCAGCGCCAGCATCACCAGCGGCAGGGTGGGGTTGGTGTAGCCGCCGGTCGGGAACACCGAGCTGCCGGCGACGTAGAGGTTGTCGACGGTGTGCACCCGCGCGTCGGCATCGACCACGCCGTCGCGGGGGTCGGTGGCCATACGCGTGGTGCCCATGTGGTGCGGGCCGCCGACGATGCTGCGCTGCCACGCGGGGTCGCGCAGCAGCCGGATGCCGGGGCTGTCGGCCGCCGCGTGCGCCACGTGGTCCACCCAGCCCTCGACGCTGGCGCGGTCGACGTCGGTGACCTGCCAGTCCAGCGACGCCCGGGGGACACCGTGTGCGTCGCGGCGCCGGTCCAGGCGCACGCGCGAGTCCGGGTTGGGCGCCTGCTCCCCCCGGACGTACAGGGCGCGCACGTCGGCGGCATCGGTGAGGCCGAGGCGGCCGCGCCCGCGTGTGAAGCGGGCCCGCTGCAGCTCCTCGTGGTGCCGGATCAGTCGACGCACCACCCGACGGTCGTGCGGGTGGAGGTCGGCCGGGACCAGCTCGGTGCGCCCGGCCAGGGCGTTGCGCCGGGCCACGTCGTCGACGAGCAGACGCAGCCGGACCGGCAGCGCGAGGTAGGGCTGGCCGTAGGTGTGCGGCGCCGCGGTGAGGGTGAACGCGGCCGCCAGCAACCGGTCCGCACGACGCGTCGCCGGCGACCCGGCCAGGGCGGGCCCCCAGGCGGCGCCGCCGCCCCTGCGGTCGTGGCGCAGCGCGGCGAACAGGGGAGAGCGCGAGCGGTCCTCGTCGAGGGCCAGCAGCCCGACGTGGGCGTGCACGTGGTCCATGAAGTAGCGGCCCACCAAGTCGTGCTCGTTGCCCAGTCCTGCGACCAGCAGCAGCCGGGCGTTCTCGATGCCGCCGGTGGCGAGCACGAGCAGCCGGGGCCGGACGACCAGGTGGGCGCCGTCGGCCGTGGCGACGACGAGACGGTCGATGCGTCGACGCGTGCCGAGCGCCTCCATCGCCACCACTGTCGCGCCCTGGAGCAGCACGACCCCGTCGTCGGCCGGCCGGGCGCCCAAGGCGTGCGAGCCGACGGAGTGCCGCAGCGGGCTGAACTCGTAACCGACCACGTCCATCCCGGCCGCCGTCGCGAAGGCGTCGTCGTCCACCCCCGGCTCCAGATGCGGCGGCTCGGCCGGGAGACCGAGCAGCGACCGGGCCGGGGCCAGGTACGGATCCAGGTCGGCCGCGCTGAGCGGCCAGCCGCTGCCCGGCAGCCACGCGCGCGGCCGCAGGTCCTCGGCGTCGAGCGCACGACACCAGCCGCCCCAGACCTGGCCGCTGCCACCGACCGCTCGCAGCCGGCTGCGGTCCAGCCGCCAGGTCGGGTGGCCGACCACCGTGCCGCGGTTGAGGCGCTGCGTCCGCAGGTCCGGTCGGTCCAGGCCGCTCTCGAGGAGCAGCACCGACCGGCCCCGCTCGGAGAGCCGCGCGGCGAGGGCCAGACCGGCCGGGCCCGCGCCGACGACGCACACATCCGCGTCCGGCACCCGCGTGCGGGCAGTGGCGGTCGAGACGATCACCGGTCGGTGGTCGCCATCCTGGCCACCACGTGGTCGATGCACGCGGTCAGCGCCGTGACGTCGGCCGGGTCGATCGCCGGGTACATCGCGATCCGTAGCTGGTTGCGACCCAGCTTGCGGTAGGGCTCGGTGTCGACGATGCCGTTGGCCCGCAGCGTGGCGGCCACCGCGTCGGCGTCGACGCCCGCCAGGTCGATGGTGCCCACCACCAGCGAGCGGTGGGCGGGGTCGGGCACGAACGGCGTCGCGTACGACGTCTGCTCGGCCCACCCGTACAGCGCCTGGGAGGAGGCGGTGGTCCGCTCGACCATCGCGGCCAGCCCGCCGAGCCCCAGCATCTGGTCCACCTGCTCGGCCAGCAGGAACAGCGTGGCCAGGGCCGGGGTGTTGTAGGTCTGGTTCTTCCCGGCGTTCTCGACGGCGACGGAGAGGTCGAAGAACGCCGGCACCCAGCGCTCGCTCGCCGAGATCTCGGCGACCCGCTCGAGCGCTGCGGGCGACATCAGTGCGATCCACAGGCCGCCGTCGGAGGCGAAGCACTTCTGCGGGGCGAAGTAGTACACGTCGGTCTGCGTGAGGTCCACCGGCAGGCCACCGGCCCCCGACGTCGCGTCGATCAGCACGAGCGAGCCGTCGTCGACCACCCGGCGCACCGGCGCCATCACCGCCGTGGAGGTCTCGTTGTGCGCCCAGGCGTAGACGTCCACGCCCTCCTCGGCCACCGGCGCCGGCAACCCGCCCGGCTCTGAGGTGATGACGCTCGGGGCGGACAGGAACGGCGCCGCCTCGACCGCCTTGGCGAACTTGGAGGTGAACTCCCCGAAGCTCAGGTGCTGGCTCTTCTCGCGGATCAGGCCGAAGGTCGCGATGTCCCAGAACGCGGTGGACCCGCCGTTGCCCATCACCACCCGGTAGCCCTCGGGCAGGTCGAACAGCGCGGTGAGGCCCTCGACCACGCGACCGACCAGCGCGCGCACCGGCGGCTGGCGGTGCGAGGTGCCCATCAGCGTCGTCCTGGTGGCCGCCAGTGCCTCCAGTGCCCCCACCGGGATCTTGGAGGGGCCGGATCCGAAGCGTCCGTCGGCCGGCTTGAGGTCGTCGGGGATCGAGATCTGCGCCACCCCGTCATCCTCCCAGCCGAGCCTCGGGGGCGGTGTGTGAGGCTGCGCCGGTGGACATCCGCCGCGTCCCGATCACCCATCCCGACGCCGCCCGGCTGGTCGAGGAGGTGCAGCAGGAGTACGTGGTCCGCTACGGCGGGCGCGACCAGACGCCCATCGACGCCGACGCCTTCGAGGGCGACCGCGGTGCCTTCTTCGTCGGTTACGACGGCGCGGAGCCGGTGGCCACCGGTGCCTGGCGCCGCTCCGAGGTCCCCGCGCTCGGCGCTGACCGGACCTGCGAGATCAAGCGCATGTACGTGGTCGCCGACGCCCGCCGTCGCGGCCTGGCCCGGCAGATGCTCGCCCACCTGGAGCGCTCGGTCGTCGAGGCCGGGGCCGAGGTGATGATCCTGGAGACTGGCAACGCCCAGCCCGAGGCGATCGCCCTCTACGAGCAGGCGGGCTACGAGGCGGTCGAGGGCTTCGGCTTCTACCGCGACGCCCCGCTCTCGCGCTGCTTCGCCCGCCGGCTGGTGCTGCCGGGCCAGCAGGAGTGGGACGCGCAGGCCGACGGGTTCGACGACGAGCCCGACCACGGACTGGCCGATCCGATCACCCGCACGGCCTGGGGCGAGCTGTTGGCCGAGCTGCTGCCGCCGCCGCCGGCCTCGGTGCTGGACCTCGGCTGCGGCACCGGGAGCCTCGCGGTGCTGCTCGCCGAGCGCGGCCACACCGTGACCGGCCTGGACGCCTCGCCCCGCATGCTCGAGCACGCCCGCGCCAAGGCCGCGGCCGCGGGGGTCGCGCTCGAGCTGTGCCACGACGACGCCAACGCCCCGCACGTGGCGGGCGGGACGGTCGACGTCGTGGCGGAGCGGCACGTGCTGTGGGCGATGACCGACCCCGCCGACGCCGTCCGCCGCTGGGCCGACCTCCTGGCTCCCGGCGGCCGGTTGGTGCTGGTCGAGGGCCAGTGGCACACCGGGGCCGGCCTCGACCCGGACCTGGTCGTCGACCTGGTCCGGGCCGCCGGTCTCGAGCCCACCCTGCGCGACCTTCCCGACCCCGCGCTGTGGGGCGGTCAGATCGCCGACCGCCGCTACGTGGTGACCGGGCTGCGCTGAGTGAGCAATGCTTACCGCCGCTCGGTCTGCTGGGCCACCCGCTGCACGTCCATGATCTTGGCCAGCGAGATCGGGGTCGGGTAGCGGGACGTGCCGAAGTGCGGCGGGAAGCCGTTCGCGACGGTGGGCGCGGGGCGATGGGCGGTGAAGAGCCAGACCCTGAAGAAGCGGTCCAGCCGCTTGCCCGAGACGCGCTCGGCCAGGGCCACGAACTGCGAGATCCGGCCGTTGGCGTAGCGGTGCTCGCGGGCCCAGGAGCGCATGATCCGCAGGAACGTGCGGTTGCCCACCCTCGTCCGCAGCGCCTGCAGGGTCATCGCGCCACGGTCGTAGACCGGGTCGTCGAACTCCTCGCCGGCGCCGGGGTTGCCGATGCGCTGCCGCCAGAACGTGTCGTCGGCCGGGTGCTGGTCCCAGGTCGCCCGGAACAAGGACGCGGCCGAGCCCTCGCCGTGCCGCTGCGACCACATCCACTCTGTGAAGGTCGCGAAGCCTTCGTTCAGCCAGATGTCCTTCCAGCTGTGGACCGAGACCGAGTCGCCGTACCACTGGTGGGCCAACTCGTGCACCGCGACGTAGACGTTCGGTCCGTTGCGCCAGAACTTCCGCGAGTAGTTCGGCCGCGTCTGGTTCTCCAGCGCGAAGCCGAAGTCGGCGGCGGGGGCGATGCCGCCCATCTGCTTGAACGGGTAGGGCCCCCACAGCGAGGACTCGAAGTCGACGATCTCCGGTGTACGGGCGAGATCGGCGGCGGCGTAGGTGCCCTCCTGGCCGCCGTTGGAGGCCACGGCCGTGATGACGGGGATGCCGTGCGAGCGCGTGCGCGTGATGTCGAACTGGCCGACGTCGAAGAAGGCGAGGTAGGTGGCCATCGGAGAGGTCTCGCGCCAGTGCCAGGTGCGTTGCCCGTCGCGGACCCGGCTGCTCACCAGGTTGCCGTTGCTGAGCGCCTCCAGGCCGTCGGCCACCCTCACGTGGACGTCGAAGGTCGCCTTGTCGCGGGGATGGTCGTCGGCGGGGTACCACCAGGCGGCGATCTCTGGCTCGTTGATGGCCAGGGCACCGTCGGCGGTCTTGATCCAGGGCCGGATGTCGCCGTCGGCGACCGTGGAGGGCACGCCGGCGTACCGGACCCGCACCACCATCTTCTGTCCGGCCGCGAGCACGTGCCGGGGCCGGACGACCAGCTCGTGCGGTCGCTGCCGGAACCGGGCCGGCGCGCCGTTCACGGTGACCTCGGAGGCGGTCAGCATCAGGTCGAGGTCGAACCGCGCGAGCCGTTGCGTGGCGTGGGCGGTGATGGTGGTGTCGCCGGTGAGCTGGTCGGTGGCCGGGGTGTAGCCGACGTGGATCGCGTAGTGCGCGACGTCGTAGCCGCCGTTGCCGTAGTCGGGGTAGTACGGGTCGCCGATGCCGGGCGAGCCGATGCCGTTGCCGGGTGAGGCGAAAGCGGCGCCACCCAGGGGCAGGCAGACGGCGATGGCGAGCACCACCGCCACCCGCCGCAGAAGTGAAGTCATGAAGGTGTCCTCCCGAGACGGCCGCGTCGCCGCGGCCTGGACCTCCACCCTCACACGGGTCACCGACACAATGGGGGAGTGGGCCACCTGGTCGAGGGCATCCTCCACCTGCCGCCGGCGTGGTTGCTGCTGGTGGCGGGCCTGCTGGTGTTCGTCGAGGACGCCGTGTTCGTCGGGTTCGTGGTGCCGGGGGAGTCGGCCGCCGTCCTGGCCGGCGTGGCCACCGCGATCGGCGACGTCTCGCTGCCGGTGGCCATCGCCGTGATCGTGCTCGCGGCGATCGCGGGCGACTCCGTCGGCTACGAGGTCGGACGCCGCTACCTGACCCGCCTGCTCCGGCTGCGGATGATGGCGCGCCACCGCGAGCGGGTCGAGCGGGCCCGCGGATTCCTGGCGCGTCGCGGCGGCGTGGCGGTGTTCCTGGGGCGGTTCACCGCGTTCTTCCGCGCGATGATGCCGGCGCTGGCCGGCGCCGCGCACATGCCCTACCGGCGGTTCCTGGTCTGGAACGCCGTCGGCGGCCTGGTCTGGGGCACCGGCTTCGTCCTGCTGGGCCACCTGGCCGGCGCGTCGTACCACGCGGTGGAGAAGCAGGTCGGGCGCGGCGTCGCGGTCGTCCTGGTCGTCGTGGTGGTGCTGCTGCTGGTGGCGTGGCGGGTGCACGCCCACCGGCAGCACGACCAGGACGCCTGACCCCGACGTCCACGCCCGATCCCGTCCCGATCGGTTTCCGCGGCCTCCGCGCCGGGTTGAACCCCGGCCCCACACGATCGCGAAGGGGGACCATGGCCACGCCTGATGCAGGCCAGCGTGTGGGAGATCCCGTGACGTTGTCGCGCACCGCCCTGGGCCTCGTCGTGACCGCGTTCGTCCTCGCCGCGTGCGGCACTCCCGACGTCGACACCTCGGCCATACCGACCTCGGCTCCCTCGGACGGGTCGTCGCTCTGCGGGGCGCTGCCCCGCTCGGCGGTGACGTTGGCGACCGCCACGTCCCACGTCCGGATCGAGGCAGCCTCGGACGACCTGCGGACCATGAGGTCCGCCGACTCGGCGAGCTGCTACATCGACGAGGCGGGTTCGGATGGTCGGCGACTGGTCGACGTCACGTTCCAGACGGGCGCGCAGAGCGACAACGAGGCGCTCCTGCGCCAGTTCGAGCAGGGGCCGAAGAAGAACAGCGAGGCCGTTCCGGCAGATCTGGGCACCGGCATCCTGACCGATCCGTGGTCGAGCGAGTCGAACAGCGCGCAGGTGACCATGACGGACGGTGGGAAGCGCCTCCAGATCGCCATCGTGCGCGGTCCGTCCGAGCGCGACCAGGGCAAGGATGTCCTCGCGCTGGCTCGCTTGCTGGAGCCGTACTTCGGCTAGGCGAGGTCTCCAGCGTGCGTGCCGTAGGCCGCCTCCTCGCGCTGGCTGGCTGTTGAGGCCCTACTTCTCGGCGGGAGCACCGCCACGGGGAGACGCACCTTAAGGTGATCACGGCCGGCGCAGCGCCGGCGTCGCTCGGGACGACACGGCACGACGGGGCAGTTGGGGACAGACCAGTGGGGACTGGCGCAGCGGGGACCGGCGCAGTGGGGACCGGCGCAGTGACGCAGCATCCGAGGGTGCTCGTCGCCGAGCGCGACGACGGGCTGGCCGGGCTGCTGCTCGCCTGGCTGCGCGGAGCCGGCGTGGGGGCGGAGCGGATCGGCGCCGATGCCGACCTGGTCGACGCCGCCGGTGACCACGCGGCCGAGGTGGTGGTGGCCGGCCCGAGCATGATCGAGGCCGGGTTCGAGGACGTCGTGCCTCGGCTGGTCGCCCACGGCTCGCGGGTGCTGGCCATCACCGACGACCCTGCGGCACGCACCGCCTCACTCGTGCTGCTGGCCGGGGCGTCGGGGCTGCTGGTGCTCGACGACGACCTGGCTGGTGAGCTGCCCAGCGCCGTCGATGCGGTCGCCGCCGGCAGCTCGGCGCTGCACCCCGACGTGGCGGCGCTGGTGCTGCGGCGCTGGCGCGAGGACCAGCGTCGGACGGCGCCGCCCCAGGTGGTGCTCACGCCGCGAGAGCACGACGTGCTGCGCGGGCTCACCGACGGGCTGACCAGCCGGTCGCTGGCCAGCCGGCTGGGGGTGGCGGAGAAGACCATCGAGGCGCACCGCTCGCGCCTCTACGCCAAGCTCGGAGCACGCAACCAGTCGCACGCCGTGAGCATCGCCGCCGAGCGGGGACTGTTGTGAAGCGACCGTGCGTCCGTGCCCTACATGCCACGAGGGGCGGAGGGCACCAGCCCTCCGCCCCTCGTGCCGTCCTGGGATCAGGAGACGTTGATCGGCTTGCCGCCGAAGGTGTAGCCGTCCGACTTCGGGTGGTAGGACTTGTCGACGTCGAGCGTCAGCTCGTGAACGCTAGCGACGAGCGTGATCTCGGGGCTGGTGTAGTCCTGCGACATGGTGGGCTCATTCCTGGTGGCGCTGGGCACGCTGCGGTTCGTGCGCGTCAGCGGTGTGAAGTGTCACCGAGAAACTACGTCGCGCGCCGTGCCGCCCGACAGGGGAGGTCTCCCCTAAGGGTCTCGCCCGAGATGCCCCACGGACGGTGGCGATGACCGGCTTCGGCGTGTACGGGCTGCGCCTGGAGGGACTCTCCGGAGCGCTGGGGCTGATGGCGCCGGCCCGCGACGGCGACCCCGAGATCCGGGTCGAGCGCATCACGGACCCGGCCGACCGGCTGCCCGACCCTCGGTTCGTCCTCGACCGCGACCGCGCGCTGCTGCCCCTCTCCGACGGCGAGAGCTGGGCCGAGCTGCGACGCGGCGAGACCACGGTGCGGCTCTGGCTCGGCCGCGACTACACCGACGAGGAGCTCTTGCACCCGCTGCTCTCGGGCACCTGCGCGGTGACCAACTGGTGGCACGGACGCGACGCCATGCACGCCGGCGCCGTGGTGGTGGACGGTCGTGCCTGGGCGGTCATCGGCCACAAGAACCAGGGCAAGAGCACCACCCTGGGCTACCTCGCCTCGTGCGGGCTGCCGGTGCTCAGTGACGACGTCGTGGTCGAGGACGGTGGCCTCGTGCTCCCCGGCCCGGCGTTCGTCGACCTGCGCCCCGACGCTGCCCGTCATCTCGGCCTGGGTCGTGACCTGGGTGTGCTCGGCGCCCGCCCGCGCTACCGCTACGACGTGACGCCGGTCGTGACCGGGGTGCCGCTGGCGGGGTGGCTGCTGCTGGAGTGGGGTGAGCGCACCGGTCTGGCGCCGTTATCCGCCGGCGAGCGAATCAAGGTGCTGCTGGAGAACCGCGCGGTGCTCCTCGAGCCGGCCGACCCCGTGGCGCTCATGGGTTACGCCGCGCTGCCCTTCCTCCGGCTGTCGCGGCCCCGGCGGTGGGAGTCGCTGGCCGAGGTGGCCGAGGTGCTGGCGGAGTTGCCCTCAGGCTCGGTCTGAGGCCGGCGAGCGACGGTCGGCGGCCAGCCACGCGTCTTGGAGCAGCGCGAACGTGCGGGCGTCGGGCTCGTCGTCGTGGGTCCACGTGCGGCGCAGCTCCTCGGCCACGACGTAGTCGGGGTCCAGGCCGGTGCCGTCCCAGTCGTGGGCGAACGCCCGCGCGTGGCGGTGGAAGAACGCGGAGTCGAAGTAGGCCTTGGAGCTGCGGGCGCACATCTCCTCGGGCAGCAGATCGCCGACGAGGTGACGCACGGCCGCGGTCCGCGTCTCGAACATGCGCCACGACCGCTCGGCCAGCAGGGCGCCGACGAAGCGTTCGTCGGCGAACGGTGCGGAGTGCGTGACGTCGTACTCGGCCGCCAGCCGGTCCAGCGTCTCCAGGCCGAGCACGCGGGAACGCAGCCGCCACAGCGTCTGCGTCATCGACCGCCGCAGCGAGAGGCTCTCGCGCTCGGCCTGGTCGCGTCGCGCGTCCTGCACGATGTCGAAGGCGTACTCGGTGAGCCACGGCGGACGGGTGGGCACCTCGTCCCGACGGACCTCGCGCCGCCGCAGCACCTGTCCGCGCACGGCTCTCGGCCCTGCCGCTGCCAGCACGATGCGGGCCAGGTCGCGAGGACCACCGGGCCGCAGCCGCTGGGCCACGAGGTTCTCGTGACGCCACGCCCAGCCCGCGGAGGTGGTCTCGTCGCCGAAGACCCCGGAGAGCACCGTGCCGCCGCGGGCGAGCTCGAAGATCGGCACGTGGAAGTAGACGTTGAAGGGCCAGGTACGGCCCAGCGTCCGCAGCACCGGCCGGGCGAGGGGCCCGACCAGGTCGATCTCGTCGTGCAGCACCACGCGGTTCCACTCGGGCAGGGCGAGGTGGCGCACCACCAGCTCCTGCCACGCCGACTCCTCGGCACTCTCGCACTCGGGGAAGACCAACGTCGTCGGCACCGGCAGCGGCAGTCCCTCGCGGCGGGCGACGTGAGCGGCCACGGCCAGCACGGAGGACGAGTCGCGGCCGCCGGAGAAGCTGACCAGGCAGGGCGGCCGCTGCAGCGCCTCGAGCACCACCGACTCGAGGGCCTCGCGAGCGGTGGCGCCGCGCGGCGCCCGCGGCGCGGTCACCTCCGGGTCGAGGCCGAACACCAGCCCGGTGCCGCGCTCGAGCGCGGCGAGTCGGTCGCGGCTCACGCGGCCGGCGCCGGGACGCGGTGGATCTCGGTGTAGCGGCCACGCTCCCGGGCCGTGGTGAGCTCCTCGATCCAGGCGTGGGCGGCGATGGCACCGGCCTCATCACGGCGCACGCCCACCACCACCTCGAAGTCCACTCCGTGGGCGCTCAACCACCGCTGGAGGACGTAGGAGCGCTCGAGGCAGGTAGGGGAGAGCCGCGAGAGCACGCCGTAGACGCCGCGCCGGCTGCTCCAGGGCAGCAGCGCCGGTGGCGCCGGCACCGCGGCGGCGAAGCCGACTCGTCGCAGCCGGCGCCGGGTGATCGCGATGGCCAGCCAGGTCCAGACCGCCGCGGCCATCACGACCGGCGAGCGGCGGGGCCGCACCGGACGGCTCTCCAGCTCGGCGTAGTGCCGCCGCTGGTCGGCGGAGTCGGGGTGGTCGGGCTTCACGGGCGTCCATCGGTGGGTGCAGTGGGAACACCGCCATGCTAGAGGCGGCCATCGGCTCGGAGGCGAGTTCGGCCAGACCCCTGCGCCCAGCCCGGCGAGGAGGCAGGATGGCCGCCCGTGGACGACGCCGACGCCTTCGTGCACGGCGCGACCCGGTCGTTCGCCCGCGACCTGCCCTGTCCCACGCCGCCGCCGCAGATCACCTGGGTCGAGCGCGCGGTGGCGGCCGGTGTCCTGGCCCCAGTGACCTTCGCGGTCCAGACCGCGGGTCACCCGGTGCCGCCACCGTTGACGCGGTTGCGCAGTGGCGCCGCCGCTCGCGACATGCGCACCGTGGCCGACCTGGTGCGGCTGGGGTCGGCGCTCGACGGGGCGGACATCGAGTGGGCGGCGCTGAAGGGCCTGGTGCTGCGCAGCCTCGTCTTCGAGAAGAAGCAGGTGCGCGACGCCGCCGACCTCGACGTGCTCGTCTCCCCGACGCGGGTGGGTGAGGCCGTCGCCGTGCTGGGGTTGGCCGGGGCGAGCGTGGTGCCCGAGGACTGGGACTACGCGGTGCGCCACCGCACGGCCGAGCTGAGCATGCGGCTGCCCCACGGCACCGTGCTCGACCTGCACTGGAGCCTGGTCAACCACGCCGCACTGCGCGACCGCACGCACCTCGCGGCCGACGTGCTCCTCGGGCGTCGCCGACTGGTCCGGGTCGAGGGTGCCTCGGTGGCCACCCTCGACGAGCTCGACTTCGCCCTGCACGTGATGCTGCACGCCTGCCTGTCGGGCTGCTCGGAGCTGCGCTGGCTGCTCGACGTGCAGCAGGTGCTCCGCGCGGCCGACTTCGCGCCGGACCAGCTGCGTGGACGCGCCCAGGAGTGGGGCGTGGTCCCGCACGTACGGGCGGTGCTCGAGGCCACGTCTCGCTGGCTCGATCCCGCCGTCGGACCGTGGGCGGCCGCGATGGGCCCGCGCACCGCCTGGGTGCGGCTGCTCGACCGGCTGGGTCGCCGCCGGCCACCGTCGGCCCCGTCGGCGAGCGTCCACTCGGTGCGCAACTGGTACCGGGCCACTCGTGACACCGGACCGGCCACGGCCGGCGCCGTCGCGCACATGCTGGCCGAGGGGGTGCGCTACCGGCTGCGAGGCATCGACCTGCCGGTGAGCGACCCCGTGCCGGACGACGCCGGGCTGGCGCGCTGGGTGGTCGCGGCCGAGCGCGAGGACGCTCGGCGCACTCAGTCCAGGTAGGCCGCCGCCTGCAGGGCGTACAGCTCGGCGTAGGTGCCGCCCAGCGCCACCAGCTCGTCGTGCGTGCCCTCCTCGGCGACCCGGCCGGCGTCCATCACGTAGATGTAGTCGGCGCTTCGCACGCTGGAGAAGCGGTGCGAGATGAGCAGCGCCGTGCGGCCCGCGAGCATGGAGCGCACGTCGCCGAACAGGGCGGCCTCGGCGCGCGGATCCATCGCCGCGGTCGGCTCGTCGAGCACCACCACCGCGGAGTCGCGGTAGAGCGCGCGGGCCAGCGCGACGCGTTGCCACTGCCCGCCCGAGAGGTCGCTGCCGGCCTCCAGCTCCTGGCCGAGCATGGTGTCATAGCCCGACGGCAGGGCGGCGAGCGCCTCGTCGATGCCGGCGCTGCGGGCAGCGGCACGGACGTGCTCCTCTTCGACCGGGCGACGGGTGTCGGCCAGCACGATGTTGTCGCGCGCCGACATCTGGTAGCGGATGAAGTCCTGGAAGAGCACGGTGACCGAGGCGCGCAGGTCGTGACCCGCGGCCGGCTCGTCGTCCCATGACACCGAGCCCGACGTCGGCGCGTACAGACCGGCGACGACCTTGGCCAGCGTGGTCTTGCCCGAGCCGTTCTCGCCCACCAACGCCACCACGCTGCCGCGGGGCAGCGAAATGCTCACCTCGCGCACGGCGGGCTCGTGGTCGGGATAGGCGAAGCTGACGTCGCGCAGGGTCAGCGCTCGGTCCAGCGGCCGACCGGGTCGCAGCGACTCCTCGGTGACGGCGTCGTCGAGGAACGACTCCAGGTCGGCCAGGAAGGGTACGGCCTCGTTGAGGGTGCTCATCGCCGTGAGCGTGGTGGTCATCTGGCCGCCGAGCAGGCGGGCCGCGATGGCCGCAGCGCCTGCCTCGCTCAGGCTCAGCCGCCCGTGCTGCACCAGCACCACCACCAGGACCAGGGTCGCGGCGAGCCCCAGGGCGGAGACGAGCGTCGAGAGCAGCCCGAGGCCCTGTCGGCGGCGCACGTGCGGCACCAGGTCGGCGAGGTAGTCGGCGTCGGCGTCACCGTGCCGGCCGAGGAGGTGGGGCGCCGCGCCGAAGGCCCGGACCTCGGCGGCGTTGGGCCGTGAGATCAGCACCACCTTGAGGTAGAGCCGGCGCCGCTGCAGCGGGTTGGTGCGCACCGCGAAGCGGAACTCGAGTCGGCTCGAGAGCCGGTTGAGCGCGACGACCGGCACCGCCACCACCAGCAGGGTCGGCACCAGCAGCGGGTCGAGCGCGGCCAGCGCCACCACCATGCCGACCAGCCCGACGAGCCCGCCCGCGAGGCCGAGCACGCTGGAGACCACCGAGGCCGGCCGGCTCAGCGCGTTGTTGCGCACCCGCTCCAGGCGGTCGAGGAACGACGTCGACTCCCACGTCACCAGGGGCACCCCGGCGCAGGCGCGCAGCACGCCGCGCCACATCTGCTGGGTCACCCGCTCGCCGAGGATGCGCTGCTGCTGGCTCTGCAGCACCCCCACCGAGGAGCTGATCGCCACCACCGCCGCCAGCACCGCTAGAGCGAGGACGAGGGTGCCGGAGACCGACGACGCCGACGGTGCGTCGAGCACGGCGTCAAGCGCCAGCTTGCTCGCCAGCACGACGCCGATGCCGCTGAGGGCGCCGAGGGCCTGGAGGGCGGCTGCGACCACCGTGCCGGTGCGGTCGGCGTGCCACACGATGCCGACCGCGCGCAGCAGCACCCCCGAGCGGCGCGCGGTCTCAGCCACGGCAGCTCATGCCAGGACGCCGAGCTCCTGGCAGTGGGCGACGAAGGCGGCGACGTCGGCGCGCGCCTGCGCTTCGTCCACGTCGTAGGCGGAGGTGAGGGCCGCGACCAGGCCGTCCTCGTCGGCGCCGTCGGCCAGCACCTTCCAGAGCACGGCGCCGGTGCCGTTGAGGGAGAAGTACTGCGAGGAGGCCAGGTCGAGGATCACGATCTCCTCGTCGACCTCGCGCCAGGACAGGTCCTCCGAGCGGGCCTTGATCTGGCTCATGCCGTGCCCCAGCTCGGGTCCCAGCCCTCGATGTCGGAGGCCGGTCGGGTGCCCGGTCCCTCGTAGACCGCCGAGGGGCGGATGAGCCGGCCGGTGCGCTTCTGTTCGAGGATGTGCGCCGACCAGCCGCCGGTGCGGGCGCAGGTGAACATGGCGGTGAACATGTTCGCGGGCACCTCGGCGAAGTCGAGCACGATGGCGGCCCAGAACTCGACGTTGGTCTCCAGCACCCGGTCGGGCCGCCGCTCGCGCAGCTCGGCCAGGGCGGCCTTCTCCAGCGCCTCGGCCACCTCGTAGCGCGGGGCCCCGAGCTCGCGGGCGGTGCGGCGCAGGACGCGAGCGCGGGGGTCCTCGGCGCGGTAGACCCGATGGCCGAAGCCCATCAGCCGCTCGCCCTTGTCGAGGAGCTGCTTGACGTAGCCGCTGGCGTCGCCGGTCTTCTCGACCTCCTCGATCATGCCGAGTACCCGCGAGGGCGCGCCGCCGTGCAGCGGGCCCGACATGGCGCCGATGGCGCCGGAGAAGGCGGCCGCGACGTCGGCACCCGTGGAGGTGATCACCCGCGCGGTGAACGTCGAGGCGTTCATGCCGTGCTCGGCTGCGGAGCTCCAGTAGGCGTCGATCGCGTGCGCGTGCTTGGGATCGGCCTCGCCGCGCCAGCGGATCAGGAACTTCTCGGCCAGCGTCGCGCCCTGGTCGACCTCGCTCTGGGTGATGACGTGCTTGCCGAGGCCGCGCGCGGACTGGGCGGCGTAGGAGAGCACCATCACCGCCACGCGGGAGAGGTCGGTGCGGGCCTGCTCGTCGGTGATGTCGTAGGTCTGGCCCATGCCGAGCATCGGCGCCAGCATCGCCACCGACGCCTGTACGTCGGCGCGGACGTCGCCGGTGTGGATCGCGATGTTGTACGGCTCCGCCGGCGGGAGCCCCGGTTCGTAGCTGCCGTCGACCAGCAGCCCCCACACCTTCTCGAACGGAACCCGGCCGACCAGGTCCTCGATGTCGACGCCGCGGTAGCGCAGCGACGACCCTTCCTTGTCGGGCTCGGCGATCTCGGTCCGGAAGGCGACGACGCCTTCGAGACCCTCGTGGACCTCGGTCATGTCGCGCATCATGCCGCACGGCCTAGTTTGGGCCCATGGACGACCGCCGCGAACCCGACCTCCGCGCGATCCTCGACGACGCCGCGAAGGCGGTCGTCTCCGGGCTCGGGTCGGCCGCCGACGGCCTGCGTACGCTCGCCGACCGGCTCGAGCAGCCGCGCGAGGGCCAGCGCTTCGGGCGGCTGGACTACACCGCCGGGGGACTGGCCGAGTCCGACCTGACCGATGAGCCGATGGCCCTCTTCGAGCGCTGGTACGCCGAGGCCCAGGACGCCGAGCGCGAGGCCAACGCGATGGTGCTCGGCACCGTCGGCCACGGCCGACCGTCGTCGCGCACCGTGCTGCTCAAGGGCCTCGACGGGGGTTGGCGCTTCTTCACCAACTACGACTCGCGCAAGGGCGACGAGCTGGCCGGCAACCCCGCCTGCTCGCTGCTGTTTCCCTGGTACGCCCTCGAGCGCCAGGTCCGCGTCGAGGGCGTCGCCGAGCGGCTGCCGCGCGAGGACTCCGAGGCCTACTTCGCCACCCGCCCCCGCGACTCCCAGCTCGGCGCCTGGGCCTCGGTCGACCCGGCCCCCCAGTCCGCCGTCGTCGCCGACCGCGACGCCCTGCAGGCCGCCTACGACGCCGCGCAGGCGCGCTTCGCCGACGCCGACGTGCCCTGCCCGCCCACCTGGGGCGGCTACGTCGTCCGCCCCGAGGCCGTGGAGTTCTGGCAGGGCCGCCACGGCCGCGTCCACGACCGGCTGCGGTACCGCCGCGAGGAGACGGGCTGGGTCACCGAGCGGCTCGCGCCGTAGTGCGGATGGCGGGTGGTTTCGAGACGGTCGTGGGCGACCTCCTCGACCATCGCTCGGAGTGCCGCTCTGGCACCCTGCCGGAGGTCGGCCGAAGCCTCAGCTCATCGTGCCGATCGTCTGCGGTACGGCCAGGTCGGGAAAGATCGTGGCCTTCTGACCCGAGAGGGCCGGGAAGCGGTTGGCGATGACCTCCCAGAGCACGCTCTGGAAGTTCGTGCGGACGGCCAGGTCGCCCTGGTTGAGGGTCGACAGGCCGGGCCATTCGCCCTTGACGGTGCCGCCGGCCACGCCGGCGCCGAGGGTGAGCATGACGTTGCCGTAGCCGTGGTCGAGGCCGGCGCTGCCGTTCTGGGCGACGCGGCGGCCGAACTCGCTCATGGTCACCACGGTGACGCGGGTGGCGGCGGTGCCGAGGTCGTCGAAGAAGGCCTTGAGCGAGGCGGCGAGGTGGGTGACCTGAGTGAGCATCCAGCCCGAGGAGACGGTGCCCAGGCCCTGGTGCATGTCCCAGTTGCCGTAGTCGACGGTGATGAACTTGGCGCCGACGTCGGCCTTGATGAGGGCCGCGGTGTTCGACAAGACGCTCTGCAGGGCGCCGGTGGGGTAGTTGGCGGGGTTGAGGATCGTGGTGTCCTTCACGGCCGCGCGGGTGACCAGCGGGGCGAGCCGGTTGACGGTGCCGAGCGCGTCGCGCACGGAGTTGCCGGCCTCGTCGGTGTGGCCGGCCCACATCGCGTTGATCGAGGCCTGTCGGGGCGCCTGGTTGGCGTTGCTGTCCAGCGGCACCAGGGCGAGGTCGGCCAGCTGGCTGGCGCCGAGCGCCGGGGCGGGGCCGGTCAGCGACGTCGGCAGCAGCACGGTGCCCAGCTGCATGGCCGTCTCGGGCACGGCGCCAGAGGTGACGCCCACCGTGCGGTTGATCCAGCCGACGCGCAGCGAGTCGTTGACCGAGGCGTCCTCGATCGCCTCCATGGCGTCGAAGTGGCTGCGGTTGGGGGCGGGCAGGCCCACGGCGTGCACGGCGCCGAACGTGCCCGCGTTCCACATCGGCACCAGCGGCGCGAACGCGGGGTGCAGCCCGAAGTTGGTGTCGCCGCCGACCAGGGAGGCCTTGGGCACGACGATGCCGGGGCGCGCCGCGGAGAGCGTGTCCCAGTCTGCGCCACGGGGCACGACCATCGACAGGCCGTCGGCGCCGCCGCGCATGCTGAGCACGACGAGCACGTTGTTGCCGGTCTCGGCGCCGTAGGCGACCTGGCGGAAGGAGTCGCCGAACATCTGGGCGCCGGCGACGGCGCCGGTGAGCGCGGCGGCCGAGGCGAGGAAGCGCCGGCGGTCGATCGAGAAGCCCGTGCAGCCGCAGGGCTCGGTGGCGGTGGTGGCGTCCATGGCAGGTCCCGGTGTCGTCGTGGCGGTCATCGGTACAGGTGGAGCGGGGAGTCGAGCAGGGTCGAGACGATGGCGATCTTGCGCCAGTAGCTGTTGGCCTCGGCCTGCGTCATCACGTGGGTCAGCGGCCAGCCGAGCAGCGTCGCGATGGCCCCGCTGATCGTCGGCCCGGGCGTCTCGCCGAGCAGGTTGGTGCTGACGACGTCGATGACGTTCTGCAGGGTCGCGGGCAGCGGCGGGAACAGGGTCGCGAGGTCGGGCAGCGTCGCGCCGGTGGTGGGCCACCAGTGGGCCACCATGTTGCGGTGGCTGGAGAAGCTGTTCAGCATCCGCCCGGCGCTCGACCACGCCGCGTTGACCTCGGGGTAGCCGTTCGGCGGCGCCCACTCGTACGGCGGGGCGCCGAGCGTCTTGTACTGCCACAGCATCGCGTTGACGAAGTCGCCGCTGGCCGAGGGCTGCGCCAGGGTGATGCCCAGCGAGCGCACCATCGCCTGGTAGTCCTCCTGCGGGCTTCGCAGCTTTTTGCCGACGGAGGCGTTGAACTCCGGGTGGTCGACCAGCGCGAGGAGTGTGGTCTTGATGTCGGTGTTGCTGGCCGTGTAGGCGGCGGCGACGGTGCTGACCAGGTCGGCGGACGGGTTGTCGCTGACGAACCGCACGCACAGCCGGCGCGCGATCCGCGCGGCGGTTTTGGGGTGCTTGGCCAGGTAGGACAGGTAGGCCATGGTCACGGCCTGGCCGTCGGCGGCGGTGTTCGTGCTGCTGAAGTCCATGACCGACACCGCGCCCGTGTAGTGGCGGGCCGTGTCGTAGTAGGCGTTGAACGTGGGCCAGGTGTCGACGCGGTAGCCGGTGAGGATCTTGGCGGAGTCCTTGACGTTCGCCTCGGTGTAGCCGGCGCCGAACCCGACGGTGTGCAGCTCGAGCAGCTCGCGGCCCAGGTTCTCGTTGGGTGCGGTCTTGGTGGAGACGTTGTTGTTGAGGTAGATCCCCATCGCGGGGTGGACGATCACCTTCTGCAGCAGCTGCTCGAAGCTGGTGAACGCGTACTGCCGGATCACCTGGTCGTAGTCGGCCCGCGCGTAGGCGGCACCGTTGCCGTTGCCCAGTGCGACGTTGAACAGGTTGGACCAGAAGTCGACCATCACCTCGTGCACCTGGCGCGTGCTGTGGATGCGCCGCGCCACGGTCCACTTGCTCAGGTCGTCCATGACCACCCAGGACCCCTCGGTCCCGGCCTTCTCCCGGGAGTAGATCTCCTGCGGGGTCCGGTTCAAGAACGCGAACCAGCCGTTGACGGTGTCGCCGGCCGGATCGGTGACGGCGGACGGCGTCATCTGCTGCACCAGCCAGGCCCGTGCCCCGCCGGCTCCATTGATCGCGCTGCCCAGGGCCGGCGTCACGCCGAAGCTGAAGCGTCGCGCGAGGTGGAGGGCGGTGGGGGAGAGCAGCGGGTTCGCCGCGGTCACGATGGGCGTCACGGTCGGCTTGGACGTCGACGGCTTGGAGGTCGTCGGCTTGGTCGCGCTGACCTGGTGCTTGTGCTTGCGCCGGCGGCGCTTCTTGCGCGGCTTGCGGCGCTCGGCCGGATCGGCAGCCAGCAGCGTCATACGATCACTCCCCCGTGAGTTGCCCCAAAAATATGGCAAAACGGACACCGCTCGCGGACAAACGACGAAATCGGGTCGCCGAGGCCGAGCACTTGTGAGTGAGTACTCACTCACCCATACTGACCGGCATGAGTCCACGCGCCACCCCGATGGCCCCCGAGGAGCGACGTCGCGCCATCGTGGAGGTCGTCGTGCCGCTGCTGATGGCGAGCGGCCGCGAGTGCACCACCCGGCAGATCGCGGAGGCGGCCGGCATCGCCGAGGGCACGATCTTCCGGGCCTTCCCCGACAAGATCGCGCTGTGGCAAGCGGTCGTCGAGCACGTGGTGGACCCCCAGACCGAGACCCGGCAGCTGAAGGAGGCCTCGGCCCGCGCGAGCGACCTGCGATCGCTGGTGGTGAGCCTGGCCGATCACCTCTTCGCCCGCTCGCAGCGCGTGATGACGGTGGTGGGGGTCTGGCGCGGCGCGATCCTCCAGCAGTACCGCAGCGGTGAGCGCGAGATGCCCGGCTCGGGCGGCAAGCACCGGCCGCCGGACTTCCTCGTCGATGCCAACCGGGCGCTGATGGACGGCCTGGCCGACCTCTTCGCGGTCTACGCCGACGAGCTCAGCGTCGCACCCCGGACCGCGGCGGCGACGCTGCGCACCCTCGCGATCGGCCAGCGCCACCCCGGCGCGTTCGAGGAATTCCTGATGACGCCCGAGGAGATCGCGGACATCATGCTCGACGGCATCCGTCGTCGCACCCACGTCTCGGAAGGAGCGGCCTGACCGTGCTGCTGTCCCTGCTGCGCGAGCGCCTCGCGCCCTACCGCCACCTCCTCGGCGCGGTGGTGGCCCTGCAGTTCGTGAGCGTCCTGGCGATGCTCTACCTGCCCTCGCTCAACGCCGACATCATCGACCGCGGCATCGCCGACGGCGACACCGACTACATCCTGCGCATCGGCGGCGTCATGCTCGCCGTCTCGCTCATCCAGATCGCCTGCTCGGTGGGGGCGGTGTGGTTCGGCGCGCGCTCCGCGATGAGCCTGGGGCGCGACCTGCGTGCCGCCGTCTTCGGCCGGGTCGGCACCTTCTCCACCCGCGAGGTGCAGCAGTTCGGCGCCCCGTCGCTGATCACGCGCAGCACCAACGACGTCCAGCAGGTGCAGATGCTGGTGCTGATGGCCTGCACCATCGCGGTCTCGGCGCCGATCATGATGGTCGGCGGCGTGGTGATGGCGCTGCGCCAAGACGTCGGGCTCGGCTGGATCCTGGCCGTCGTCGTGCCGGTGCTGTTCTTGACCGTCGGCTTCGTGGTGAGCCGGATGGTGCCCAACTTCCGCCAGATGCAGGGGCGCATCGACGAGGTGAACCGGGTCCTGCGCGAGCAGATCACCGGCATCCGCGTGGTGCGTGCCTTCACTCGTGAGCCCTACGAGGCGCAGCGCTTCGGCGTCGCCAACGACCAGCTCACCGAGGTCGCGGTCCGCGCGGGCCGCTGGATGGCCACGATGTTCCCGCTGGTGATGCTGGTCGTGAACGTCTCGAGCGTCGGCGTCATCTGGTTCGGCGGCCACCGCGTCGACTCGGGCCAGATGCAGGTGGGCGCGCTGACGGCGTTCTTGTCCTACCTGATGCAGATCCTGATGTCGGTGATGATGGCGACCTTCATGCTGATGCAGGTGCCGCGTGCCGCGGTCTGCGGCGACCGGATCGGCGAGGTGCTCGGCACCAGTACGTCGGTGGCGCCGCCCGAGGAGCCGCTCGCGCCGGCGCCCGCCGAGCGCGGCTACCTCGACCTCGAGCACGTCACCTTCGCCTACCCCGGCGCCGACGAGCCCGTGCTGCACGACGTCTCGCTGTCCGGCCGGCCCGGTCAGACCGTGGCGGTGATCGGCTCCACCGGAGCCGGCAAGTCCACCCTGGTCAACCTCGTGCCGCGGCTCTTCGACGTCACCGACGGCGTCGTGTCGGTCGGCGGGCTCGACGTGCGCCGCCAGGACCCCGAGCTGCTCTGGTCGCGCATCGGGCTGGTGCCGCAGCGGGCGTACCTGTTCTCCGGCACCGTGCGCGACAACCTGCGCTACGGCAAGGCCGACGCCACGGATGAGGAGATGTGGCAGGCGCTCGAGACCGCGCAGGCCCGCGACTTCGTCGAGGCGCTGCCCGAGGGGCTCGACGCGCCGGTCGCGCAGGGCGGTGGCAACTTCTCCGGCGGCCAGCGACAGCGGCTGGCCATCGCGCGGGCCCTCATCCGGCGCCCGGACGTCTACCTCTTCGACGACTCGTTCTCGGCACTCGACCTGGCCACCGACGCCCGGCTGCGGGCCGCGCTCAGGCCGGCGACGACCGAGGCGACGGTGGTCATCGTCGCGCAGCGGGTCAGCACGATCATGGACGCCGACCAGATCCTCGTGCTCGAGGACGGTCGCGTGGTCGGCCACGGCACCCACCGCGAGCTCCTCGAGGGCTGCGAGACCTACCAGGAGATCGTCTCCTCCCAGATGAGCGCCGAGGAGGCGACGGTATGAGCGACTCGCCCAAGACCAAGGGCTTCCGGGCCACCGAGCGCATCGAGGGCCAGGGCGGAGGTCCGGGTCGTGGCGGTCCGATGGGCGGCGGCATGGTCGCCCAGAAGGCCATGAACTTCGGCCCGTCGGCGCGCCGGCTGGTCGCGCGGCTGCGCCCGGAGCGCACGCGCGCCATCGGCGTCGTCGGGCTGGGCCTCGTCAGCGTGGTGCTGATGTCGCTCGGCCCGCGGATCCTCGGCCACGCCACCGACCTTGTCTTCGCCGGACTCTTCGGCAAGCGGCTGCCCGCCGGGCTGACCCAGGCCGAGGCCGTCCAGGCGCTGCGCGCCCGCGGCCAGGACAAGCTGGCCGACACGCTGAGCGGCATGAAGCACGTCGTGCCCGGGCAGGGGGTGGACTTCACCGCCGTCGGTCACGTGCTGCTGTGGGTGCTCGCCATCTACGCCGTCGCCTCGCTGCTGGGCTGGCTGCAGGGCTTCCTGCTCAACGGCGTCGTGCAGAACACCGTGCGCGCGATGCGGCAAGACGTCGAGGACAAGATCAACCGGCTGCCGCTGGGCTACTTCGACTCGAGTCCGCGCGGCGAGCTGCTCAGCCGGGTCACCAACGACATCGACAACATCAGCCAGAGCCTGCAGCAGACCATGAGCCAGCTGCTCACCTCGCTGATGACGGTGGTCGCGGTGCTGGCCATGATGCTGTGGATCTCACCGCTGCTCGCGCTCATCGCGCTGGTCTCGGTGCCGGTGTCGATCTACGTCACCCGCGCCATCATGAAGCGCTCGCAGGGCCAGTACGTCGCCCAGTGGCGCACCACCGGCCAGCTCAACGGGCAGATCGAGGAGGCCTTCTCCGGCCACGCGCTGGTCAAGGTCTTCAACCGCACCGAGGAGGTCGAGCGCCGCTTCGCCGAGCAGAACGAGCAGCTCTACCGGGTCTCCTTCGGCGCCCAGTTCGTCTCCGGACTGATCATGCCGGCGATGATGTTCATCGGGAACCTCAACTACGTCGTCATCGCCGTCGTCGGGGCGCTGCGGGTCTCCAGCGGCGCGCTCACCCTCGGCGAGGTGCAGGCGTTCGTGCAGTACACGCGCCAGTTCACCCAGCCGCTGACCACGGTGGCCTCGATGATGAACCTGCTGCAGTCGGGGGTCGCCTCGGCCGAGCGGGTCTTCGAGCTGCTCGACGCCGACGAGGAGCCCGCCGACCCACCGGCCTCGGCCGACGCCGCTCCGGGCCGCGGCGAGGTGGCCTTCGAGCACGTCTCGTTCTCCTACGACCACGACCGCCCGCTCATCGAGGACCTCTCGCTGGTCGCCCGTCCGGGCCAGACCGTCGCCATCGTCGGCCCCACCGGAGCGGGCAAGACCACGTTGGTGAATCTGGTGATGCGCTTCTACGACGTCGACGGCGGTCGCATCACCGTCGACGGCGTCGACATCACCACGATCCCGCGTGCCGAGCTGCGGGGCCGGATCGGCATGGTGCTGCAGGACACCTGGCTGTTCGGCGGCACGATCCGCGACAACATCGCCTACGGCCGCCCGGGCGCGAGCGAGGAGGACGTGCTGGCCGCAGCGCGGGCGACCTTCGTGGACCGCTTCGTGCACTCGCTGCCCGAGGGCTACGACACGGTGATCGACGAGGACGGCTCGAACCTCTCGGCGGGGGAGCGCCAGCTGGTCACCATCGCCCGTGCGTTCCTGACCGATCCGGCGCTACTGATCCTCGACGAGGCCACCTCCTCGGTCGACACCCGCACCGAGCTCCTGGTGCAGCAGGCGATGGCCGCCCTGCGCTCGGACCGCACGTCGTTCGTCATCGCCCACCGGCTCTCGACCATCCGCGACGCCGACCTGATCTTGGTGATGGAGGACGGCGCCATCGTCGAGCAGGGCAGCCACGAGGAGCTGCTGGCCGCCGAGGGCGCCTACGCGCGGCTCTACCAGTCGCAGTTCGCCGGCGCCACGACGTAGACGCCACGGCGTAGATAAGCCCTTGAGCGCTCCGCGTGCGCGCCCTACCGTGGTCGTACACGGGAAAGGAGGTGGTCCGATCAATGCATGCTTATCGGATTCGTGAGGTGGCTGCTCGCTAGCAGCGCACCACGCCAGTAGGCGGCACGCGTCGCGCGCTGGCAATCCATCAGCAGTCACCCGACCCGCAGGCGACCGGATCTCATCCGCCCGGTTCCAAGGGCCTTCGACGGAGGCCACGCCTGCGGGTCGCTGCACGTCCGGACGGCGCCGCACGTGCCAGGATCGGCGCTCATGAAGCGGCTCCTCGCCCTCCTCGCCCTCCTGGCCCCCCTCCTGGCCCCCCTCCTGGTCTTGCCGCCGGCCCAGGCGCAGGTACGGGCGCAGGTACGGGCGCAGTCACAGGCGCAGGCGGGCACGGTGCTCGAGACGCGGGTCATCGGCCACTCGGTGCAGGGCCGGCCGATCCGGGCCTACCACCTGGGGGAGCCCGGCAAGCCGGTCGTGGTGGTCATCGCGACGATGCACGGCGACGAGACCGCGTCGCGGCGGATCCTGCTCTCGCTGGTGCACGGGACGCCGGTGCGGGGCGTGGACCTGTGGCTGGTGCCGACGTACAACCCCGACGGCGCGGCGCACCACAGGCGGGTCAACGCGCACGGCGTCGACCTCAACCGCAACTACCCGTACAAGTGGCAGCGGCTCACCGGGCACTACAACTCCGGCCCGCGCCCGGCATCCGAGCCCGAGACGAAGGCGATGATGGCCTTCCTGCAGCAGGTGCGTCCGCTGCGGGTGGTGAGCTTCCACCAGCCGCTGCACGGCATCGACATCGACACCAAGCAGCGCGCGTTCGCGCGCCGGCTGGCGCACTTCCTGCAGCTGCCGGTCAAGCGGTTCGAGTGCGGCGGCGCCTGCCACGGCACGATGACGATGTGGTTCAACCACGGGTTCGCCGGCGGTGCGCTCACCGCGGAGTACGGCGCCCACCCGAGCCGTCGGGAGATGACCAAGCAGGCGCCCCGCCGGCTGCTGCGCGCGATCCACGCCACACGCTGACCTTCGCGATTCGCTGGATAGTTGCCGACGGCAAGGAATACAGTTGCCCACGTCAACCGTTATGGCTGGCGTCCGCACAGTCGTCGAAGGAAGCTCCCGTGTCCCACCTCAGTCCGTCACCCGGCCGGCACGTCGCCGCTCCCCAGAAGCCGGAGCACGCCGACGCCTCCGTCGTCGAGCAGCACGGCGAGATGTCGCACCGCGAGATCATGGAGGCGCTCAGCGGTCTGCTGCTCGGCCTCTTCGTGGCGATGCTGTCCAGCACCGTCGTCTCCAACGCGCTGCCGCGCATCGTCGGTGACCTCGAGGGCAGCCAGTCGGCCTACACCTGGGTGGTCGTCGCGACGCTGCTGACCATGACGGCCTCGACGCCGATCTGGGGCAAGCTCGCCGACCAGTTCAACAAGAAGCTGCTGGTGCAGGCGGCCCTGATCATCTACGTCGCCGGCTCCCTGATCGCCGGGTTCTCCCACACCATGGGCCTGCTCATCGGCGCGCGGGCCGTGCAGGGCCTCGGCGTCGGCGGCCTGACCGCGCTGGTGCAGGTCGTGATCGCCTCGATGGTGAGCCCGCGCGAGCGCGGCCGCTACTCCGGCTACATCGGTGCCGTCTTCGCGCTCGCCACCGTGAGCGGCCCGCTCATCGGCGGCCTGCTGGTCGACAGCGTCGGCTGGCGCTGGTGCTTCTTCGTGGGCATCCCGGTGGCCGTGCTCGCCTTCGTGGTGCTGCAGCTGACGCTGCACCTGCCGGTGGTCAAGCGCCAGGTGCGCATCGACTACCTCGGCGCGACCCTGCTGATGTCCGGGGTCTCGCTGCTGCTGGTGTGGGTCTCCCTGGCCGGTCAGCACTTCGCCTGGGTCTCGACGACCTCGGGCCTGCTGGTGCTCGGCGGGCTGGTGCTGCTCGGGCTCGCACTGCTGGTCGAGGCACGCGTGGCCAGCGACCCGATCATCCCGCTGCGGCTCTTCCGCGACCGCACCACGACCCTGGCCACCGCGGCGTCGGTGATGGTGGGCGTCGCGATGTTCGGCGCCACCGTCTACCTCTCGCAGTACTTCCAGCTCGCCCGCGGCATGTCGCCGACCCACGCCGGGCTGATGTCGATCGCCATGGTGGGCGGCCTGTTCGTCTCGAGCATCGTCACCGGGCGGATCATCTCCGCCCGCGGCCGCTGGAAGCGGTTCCTGGTCGGCGGCATGGTGCTGGTGATCGTCGGCCTGGCGCTGCTCTCCCGGATCGACGCCACGACCTCGCTGGTCTACGTCGCTGTCGCCATGTGCGTCATGGGCGTCGGCCTGGGCGCGAGCATGCAGAACCTCGTGCTCGCCGTGCAGAACAACACCGCGCAGGCCGACATGGGAGCAGCCAGCTCGGTGGTGGCGTTCTTCCGCTCGATGGGCGGCTCGGTCGGCGTGAGCGCCCTGGGTGCCGTGCTGAGCACGCGGGTGGCCGACAGCGTCAGCGACCAGCTGGCCTCGCTGGGGATCTCCACCTCGGGCATCTCCAGCCACGCCGTCCCCGAGCTGTCGACGCTGCCGCCCACCGTGCGCGCCGTCTTCGAGGGCGCCTACGGCGAGGCGACCGGGCACCTGTTCCTGCTCGCCGTGCCGTTCGCGGTGGTGGCGCTGGTGTGCGTACTGGCCATCAAGGAGGTGCCGCTGCGGACCACCGTGGAGCGGTCCGACGAGCGCGACCACAGCGAGCCCGTCGGTGCCTCGGCGCTGCAGCCCGTGCCCGCTGACCGGGTACGGTGACCGGCGCCATGACCCGAGCCAAGCAGCGTTCCGTCGACCTCCTCGAGCAGGAGATCGGGGTGATGGTGCGCCGCATCAAGGCCGTCATGGCCGAGCGTGCCCGCACCGTGCACCCCGAGCTGTCGACGCCGTCGTACCTGATGCTCTCGTTCCTGGCCGAGAACGGCCCGATGCGCTCCACGGAGCTGGCCGACCGGTTCAACATCGACAAGGGTGCGATCAGCCGGCAGGTCCACCACCTCTGCGAGCTCGGCCTGATCGCCCGCACGCCCGACCCCGAGGACGGACGCGCGCAGCAGATCGAGGTCAACGACAAGGGCCGCGCCCGGCTGGCCGAGACCGCCCGCTCGCGGCGCGCCCTGCTCGAGCAGCGCCTGGAGACCTGGAGCGCCGAGGAGCTCAGCGACTTCGTGGACGCCCTGACCCGCTACAACGAGTCGCTGGAGCCGACCGTCGTCAGCGAGCGCGGCTGACCCACACGGCGGTGTCGGTCGGCACGGCGTCCTCGACGAGACCGCTGGCCAGCAGCACCTCGCCGTCGGGCACCGGCACGGCGGCGGTGCCGAAGTTCATCAGCACGGTCACCTCGCCGCGGCGGAAGGCCAGGACGTCCGCGCCGAGGTCGAGCCACTCGATCTCGCGGTCCTCGGCCCAGCCCTCGGCGATCCGGCGACGACGCAGCGCGAGCGCGCCGGTGTAGAACGCCAGGGTGGAGGCCGGGTCGGCCTGCTCGGCCTCGACGCTGCGCTCGGCCCAGTCCGCCGGCTGCGGCAGCCACGGCTGCCCGGCGCCGGGACCGAAGCCGTACGGCGGTGCCTCGCCGGACCAGGGGATGGGCACCCGGCAGCCGTCGCGGCCCGGGCCCCGGCCGTTGAGGAAGTCGGGGTCCTGGCGGGCCGCCTCGGGCACGTCGACCTGCTCGAGACCCAGCTCCTCGCCCTGGTAGAGGTACGCCGAGCCGGGCAGCGCGAGCATCAGCAGCGTCGCCGCGCGGGTGCGGGCCACGCCCCGCTCGCCGCCGCCGTAGCGGGTGGGCGGGCGCACCACGTCGTGGTTGCCGAGCACCCAGGTGGCGCTCGCGCCCACCGGGCGCAGCGTGTCGAGGGTATCGTCGACGACCTTGCGGAAGGCCGCGGCGGAGTAGTCGGCCACGAGCCAGTGGAAGTTGAAGGTCTGCTGCAGCTCGTCGTGGCGAACGAAGCGGGCGGTGCTCTCCGGCGTCGGCGCCCAGGCCTCGCCGACCGCCATGCGCTCGCCGGGGTACTCGGCCAGCACCCGGTGCCACTCACGGTAGATCTCGTGCACCTCGGGCCGGTCCCACATCGGGCCGCCGGGGGCGGTGCCGTCGATGTAGGCGGGCGGGTCGTCGACGTCGGGCAGGCCGTCCTGCTTGATCAACGCGTGGGCGACGTCGATCCGGAACCCGTCGGCGCCGCGGTCGAGCCAGAACCGCAGCGTGCGCTCGAAGTCGGCGTGCACCTCGGGGTTGAGCCAGTTCAGGTCGGGCTGCGAGCGGTCGAACAGGTGCAGGTACCACGACCCGTCCTCCACGCGCTCCCACGCGCCGCCGCCGAACATCGCCAGCCAGTTGTTCGGCGGCTCCTCGCCGTGCGCCCCGCGGCCGGGGCGGAAGACGTAGCGCTCGCGGGCGGCCTCGTCGCCGGCCAGGGCCGCGCGGAACCACGGGTGGTCCCACGAGGTGTGGTTGGGGACGATGTCGACGATCACCCGCAGCCCGAGCTCGTGGGCCCGCGCGGCCAGGGTGTCGAAGTCGGCCAGCGTGCCGTACGTCGGCTCCACGTCGCGGTAGTCGGCCACGTCGTAGCCGTGGTCGTGCTGCGGTGAGGGGTAGAACGGCGTGATCCACAGCGCGTCGACGCCCAGCTCGGCCAGGTAGGGCAGGCGCGAGGTGATGCCGGGCAGATCGCCCATGCCGTCGCCGTCGGAGTCGGCGAAGCTGCGGACGTAGACCTCGTAGCAGACGGCATCGCGCCACCAGGGGGCTGTGGACACGGGGGTGCTCCTCAGGCGTCGAAGCTGGACGGGTCGATCGCGACCCAGGTGTGGCGGGCGCGGCCGACGATGCGGCCGTCGGGATCGTAGAGCGTGGCCAGGCTCAGGCTGCGCCGACCCTCGCCGCCCACACGCTGGGCGACGACCACGTGGGGCTCGCCGACGGCCGGCAGCGTATCGAGCACCGCCGTCATCCGGCCCAGCACCATGAGCCGCTCGCCCTGGTCGCACGCCCAGCCGCCGATGCAGTCCAGCGCCGTCCAGGTCGTCGCGACCGAGCAGCGCTCCGTGGGGTCGTCGTACTCGTGCCAGTCCGCCGCGGTCGACTCGGCCGGCGTCCACGCCGCGGCGACGCGGCCGGCGTCGTCACCGGCGACCGGACCGGGGAAGACGCGCAGTCCGTCGGGGCGCTCGGTGCCGCAGCCGAAGCAGCGCGCGAACGGGTGGGAGCCGAGGCCGGGGTAGTGCTCGGAGGCCGCACGGGCGGTCTCGAGGTCCACCGGGTCGACCGCGTCGACCGTCTCCTCGACCGCGCGAGCCTCGGCGACGAGCGTCTCGCCGTCGAGCAGCTCGAGGGTCTCGCCCCGGCGCAGGTCCAGCGCGACGTCGAGCGGTGGCGGCCGCCGCAGCGTCACCTCGACGGTCTCGCCGAGCCCGAACTCGTGGGCCAGCAGTCCGCAGGTGTAGCCGCCGTTGCCCGAGCGCGGCGGTCCGTTGAAGCGGGACGCGACGATCAGCTGGTCCATCGGGCTCAGCATGCCATTCCTCGCTGTGGCCCTGTCGGGTTGAATACCCCTTGTGAGCGACCTGATCGACACCACGGAGATGTACCTCCGCACGATCTACGAGCTGGAGGAGGAGGGCATCACGCCGCTGCGCGCCCGCATCGCCGAGCGCCTGCACCAGTCCGGGCCCACCGTCAGCCAGACGGTGGCGCGCATGGAGCGCGACGGCCTGCTCACCGTGGAGGGCGATCGCCACCTCCAGCTCACCTCCGAGGGCCACGGGATGGCCGTGCGCGTGATGCGCAAGCACCGGCTGGCCGAGCGGCTGCTCACCGACGTCATCGGGCTGGAGTGGGAGCAGGTGCACGAGGAGGCCTGCCGCTGGGAGCACGTGATGTCCGAGAGCGTCGAGCGTCGTCTCATCGAGCTGCTCGAGCACCCCACCGAGTCGCCCTACGGCAACCCGATCCCGGGTCTGTCCGAGCTGGGGGAGAAGGCCGACGACGAAGACTTCATGGCCGACGTCGAGCCGCTCCTGGCCTTCGACGTGGCCGAGCCCGTCCGCGTGCGGGTGCGGCGGATCTCCGAGGAGATGCAGAAGGACGAGCCCCTGATGAAGGCGCTGCGCCGGGTCGGGGCCCTGCCGGGCGCGGTCGTGCAGGCGGTCGGCGGCGAGGCCGGCGTGCTGGTCGGCTCAGCGGGGGAGACCGCTGAGGTGCTCCCCGAGTCCGCCGAGCACATCTTCGTCACCCGCGTCTGAGACCAGCCGCTCCAAGAACTCGCTGCACCCGGCCTCGAGCTTCACGGTGGCCAGCTCGTCGCCGCGCGTGGTGCCGCGGTTGACGATGACCACCGGCGTGCCGGCCTTCGCGGCGTAGCGGACGAACCGCAGCCCCGACATCACGGTCAGCGAGGACCCCATCACCAGCAGCGCGTCGGCGCGGTCGAGGGCGGCGTAGGTGCGCTCGACCCGCGGCTTGGGCACGCTCTCACCGAAGAACACGACGTCGGGCTTGAGCCGGCCGCCGCACGCAGCGCAACCGGGCACCACGAAGTCGTCGGTGTCGTCGAGCTCGACGTCGCCGTCGGGGTTGACGGTGGCGCCGGAGTAGCGGCGCAGGTGGCCGGGGTTGAGCTCGCCCATCCGGTGCTGCACGGCGCTGCGCGAGGAGACCGTGCCGCAGTCCAGGCAGACGACGTCGCTGATGCGTCCGTGGAGCGCGACGACCTCGCGGCTGCCGGCCCGCTCGTGCAGGCCGTCGACGTTCTGGGTGACCAGGAGCTCCACGCGACCCTGCTCCTCCAGCCGCACCAGCGCGGCGTGGCCGGCGTTCGGCTCGGCGCGGCGCATCCGGTTCCAGCCCAGATGGGCGCGCGCCCAGTAGCGCTGCTGGGCCTGCGGCCCGGCGACGAACTCCTGGTAGGTCATCGGCGTGCGGGGCGGTGAGTCGGGCCCGCGGTAGTCGGGGATGCCGGAGTCGGTGGACATGCCGGCGCCGGTGAGCACCATCAGGCGTCCCGCGAGCTCCTGCACCTCTCCAGGCTACGTGCTAGGCGTAACGGGTCTGGGCGCGAGCGCGGGCCTTTGCGGCCTCGACCTCACGGTCCTTGGGTGGGGCGGTGGTCGTCAGTCCCTCCAGCAGCCGGCGGGTGGCCTCGTAGACCTCGGCGACGGCGACGTCGAACGCGGCCTGGTTGGCCTGGCTCGGCTTGGCCGCGCCGCTGATCTTGCGGACGTACTGCACGGCGGCGGCGTGCACCTCGTCCTTCGTGGCCGGCGGCTCGAAGTTGTGCAGGGTCCGGATGTTGCGGCACATGGGACCACCGTAGATTCCGTCCATGTCCGACGCACGGGAGTACGACCTCGTCCTGCTGGGCGCCACCGGGTTCACCGGGGGCCTGACCGCGGAGTACCTGGCGCGCCAGGTGCCCGAGGGCTGCCGCTGGGCGCTCGCCGGGCGCAATCCCGCGAAGCTGGAGGAGGTGCGCGCCCGGCTGGGCGCTGCGCACGCGGACCTGCCCCTGCTGCAGGCCGACGTGACCGACCCCGAGTCGCTGGCCTCGCTCGCCCGCGCGGCGCGGGTGATCGTCAGCACCGTGGGGCCCTACGTCGAGTACGGCGAGCCGCTGGTGGCGGCCTGCGCCGAGGCCGGCACCGACTACCTCGACCTCACCGGCGAGCCGGAGTTCGTCGACACGATGTACGTCCGCCACCACGCGACCGCGGTGTCCTCCGGCGCGCGGTTGGTGCACGCCTGCGGGTTCGACTCGGTGCCGCACGACCTCGGCGCCCGCTTCACCGTGCTGCAGCTTCCCGAGGGCGAACCGGTGACGCTGCGCGGCGTCGTGCGCGCCGGGGCGCAGTTCTCCGGCGGCACCTTCGCCTCCGCGCTGACGGCGTTCGCGCGCGGGCGCCAGATGCGCTCGGCGATGCAGCAGCGCCGTCAGGTCGAGCCGCGACCGGAGGGCCGGCGCTCGAAAGCCGTCGCCGGCAAGCCGCACCGTGACGCCGAGCTGGGCTACTGGCTGGTGCCGCTGCCCACCATCGACCCGTTCGTGGTCGCCCGGTCCGGTGCCGCGCTCGAGCGCTACGGCCCCGACTTCCGCTACTCCCACTACGCCGGGGTCAAGACGCTGCGCTACCTGGCCGGCGGCGCCGTGGGGCTCGGTGCCCTGGCCGCGGCCGCGCAGCTGCCGCCGCTGCGACGCTTCCTGCTCGACAAGGTGCCGGCGGGGGAGGGTCCCTCGGCCGCGCGACGGCAGAAGTCCTGGTTCACCGTCGACTTCGTCGGCGAGGCCGGCGGCCAGCAGGTGCGCACCCGGGTCAGCGGCGGCGACCCCGGCTACGACGAGACCGCCAAGATGCTCGGCGAGTCCGCGCTGAGCCTGGCCTTCGACGACGACAACCCGGCGACGGCCGGCCAGGTCACCCCGGCCGTCGCGATGGGGGAGAACCTCACCCGCCGGCTCCAGGACGCGGGGCTGCGGTTCGAGACGGTGGCCGGCGGTTCCTGAGGGCCCCGCTACTCGGCCAGGTACGTCCGGCTGTAGACCACCGGGTGGTCGGTGACGTTGGCGCTCTTCAGGCTCCAGTCGCGGATGTAGGAGGAGAACCGGGTCTGGCCGGCGCCGAGGATCCAGTCGATCCACAGGCTCGAGGGCGGGGCGCAGGTGAAGCTCGGCACGCTGTTGGCCGAGAGCATCAGCTTGTCCTTGGTCAGCGGGCAGAACGCCTTGTCGCGGTCGTTGAGGTCGCCGGTGAGGAAGACCGGGCGGTTGAACGAGCGCAGGCGGATGACCAGCTTGCGCTCGACCGCGATCGAGCGGTTACGCCACTTCTGCTGGTGGTGGTAGCGGCGGGTGTTGGCCGGGTTGTGGACGTTGATGAAGTACGCCGTGCGCCCGGTCGACTTCTGCCGCAGCAGCACGTAGTTCATGTTGCGCTTGTGGCCGTTGAAGTAGGGGATGGCGAACTTGTGGGCCTCGACCAGGTCGAAGGTGTCCTTGCGCCACACGATGGTGTTGTCGGTGTCGGTGCGCGAGGACGCCGGGAACGCGGCGTACTGGCTGCTGGCCTGCTTCAGGAACGCCTTGTGCTGCGAGCGCTGGAACTCCTGCATGCCGGCGACGTCGATGTGGTTGTTCTCCAGGTAGGACACGACGCCGGGCAGTCGCTTGGACCACGTCGGGTAGCGGCGGGAGGCGTCGCCGCCGGGGCGCTTGGTGTGGGAGGCGCCCAGCACGTTGAAGGTGGCCAGCAGGAAGCCGTTGCTGCCCCACATGCTCAGGTCGGGGTTGGGCTTGCCCACCCACGACTCCAGCCACGCGGTGGGGTCGGTGGTGGTCGTGCCGTTCGGCATGATCTGGATGCCGAGCTCGCAGGTGCCGGCCGCGGCCCCGAGGCTGCCGACGGTGCCGAGCGGCTGGCCGGCGCTGACGATCTGGTTGTCGAACGCGGTGATGCTGCCCAGGTAGCCGTAGTAGCTGGTGAGGTGGCCGTCGCCGGTGGTGACCTCGACGGTGTTGGCGCCGCCCCAGCTGCTGGAGGGCACGTAGTGAACGGTGCCGGCGTGGATCGCGCGGACCTGGGTGCCGCAGGAGGCCTCGAGGTCGGTGCCACCGCCGGAGCGGTAGTTCTGCTGGTCGGTCGGCGAGGCCGAGGACGGCAGCGGGTAGAAGACGTTGGGCGCCTGCTGGGTGCGCTTGGCCGCCGACATCACCTTCGCGGCGACCTGGCCGTCACCGGTTGCCGAGGCCACCGCCGGGGCCACCAGGACGCTGCCCAGCACCGCGTAGGCGATCAGCCGCATCGGTCGAGGAACGGTCACAGGGCGGCGTACGACGAACTTCATTTCCGGCGTGTCTCCTCGAGATGCGTCGATTCATGCGGTATGCGACGTCGGGGAGTCTGCCGTAAAAACTGAGGCCTGTGTGACCAAAGTGAAGAAAAGTCCAGAACTACAGGCGTGTCGTTCGGGACGAACCCGGACAGGTGCGGTAAGGCAGGTCACCGCTGGGCCGGGTGGCGGAGATGGGTTAGGTTCGCCTAACCTCACTGCTGACGGGTCGTCGCCCGTCCTCGCCCGCCCCAGGAGTCCGCATGCTCGCCACGCTCGTGATCGGCCTGCGCGAGGGTCTCGAGGCGGCGCTGATCGTGGGCATCATCGCGGCGTTCCTGCGTCGCGAGGGGCGCAGCCTGACCGCGATGTGGTGGGGCGTCGGCCTCGCGGTGCTGCTCTCGCTGGCGGTGGGGCTGAGCCTCGCCGCCGTCGAGCACGCGCTGCCCCAGGCCGCCCAGGAGGGCATGGAGTCGATCATCGGCGCCGTCGCCATCTTCTTCGTCACCGGCATGATCGTGTGGATGAACGCGCACGCGCGCGGGATGAGGAAGGAGCTGGAGGCCGAGGCCGCGCAGGCCCTGGGCCGCGGCAGCGCCAACGCCCTGGCGGTCATGGCCTTCCTGGCCGTGCTCAAGGAGGGCTTCGAGACCAGCGTCTTCCTGCTCGCCACCTTCTCCGCGGCGCAATCGGCCTCGCTCGCCGCGGTGGGTGCCGTGCTCGGCGTCCTCGTGGCCATCGGCATCGGGTGGGGCATCTACGTCGGCGGCGTGCGGCTGAACCTCTCCCGCTTCTTCCGCATCACCGGCGCCTTCCTCGTCCTGGTGGCCGCGGGCCTGGTCGTCACGACGCTGCGCACCGCCCACGAGGCGGGCTGGCTCAACGCCGGCCAGCAGCGCACGGTCGACCTGGCCTGGCTGGTGCAGCCCGGCAGCCTCTGGTCGGCGCTGATCACCGGCGTGCTCGGCATCCCGTCGGACCCCCGTCTGGTCGAGGTCGTCGGCTGGGTCGCCTACCTGGTGCCCGTGGCGTTGTTCGTCTACTGGCCCGTGAAGCACCGGCCCCGCGGCCGCGCCCAGCAGCGGCTGCGTATCGGCGCCGCTGCCGCGCTCGCCGTGGCGGCAGGCGTGCTGGTGCTGGCGGTTCCCACGCCGTCGGTGACCACCGGCACCGCGCCGCTCACCACGGCGAAGGGCACCGGCACCGCACGGCTCGCGGCGTCGGGCACGGTCGTCGACGTCGCCGTTTCCGGCGCTCGCGAGCAGATCCGGCTCACCTCGGCCGGACGCGCCGACGACCACGCCGGGGTCGCGGCCCGGCTGTGGCGCACCCAGCGCACCTCGACGCCGGCCGATGCGACCCCGACCGTCACCCTCGACCGCCTGGTGCAGCTCTCCGGCGGACGACTGCCCGTCGGGCTCAACGCGGCCCAGAATCCCGGGCCGTTCCAGGCGAGCTGGCGCACCTACCGCACCACCAGCGTCTGGCTGGCCGACGGCGTCCTGCTCGACGGCTCCTCGCGCACCACCACGCTGGTCACCCTCTCCGGCGGCGGCCTGACCAGCACGCGGACGCTCACGCTCAGCGGCAGCAGCTGGCAGGTCGCGCCCCGCCACGTCACGGCCACCGCCGAGGACGTGCGCCAGCTGGGCTCGCGTCGCACCGAGCACCGGTTTTGGGGCGTCGTCCTGCCGATCGCGCTGCTGGTGGCCGCCGCCCTCGTCCTGCTCGTCGCCCTCCGGCGCCGTCCGGTTCCCCCTGCCCCGCAGTCGTCGACTGCGCCCGCCCCACGAAGGAGCAACACCCATGCGGTTCCCTGACCCCACCCGACCGGTCGTCCTGGCCGGTGCGCTGCTGCTGGCCGCCGGCACCCTGAGCGCCTGTGGCGCCTCATCCGACGACGACGCGGCCGCCTCGAGCTCGTCGGGCTCCTCGAGCAGCGCCTCCGACGTCGCGAAGGTCTCCAACGGTGCCTCGCAGGTGGCCGTGACGATGACCAGCGACGACGGTGGGACCTGCTCGCTCGACGCCACCAAGGCCAAGGCCGGGCCGGTCACCTTCAGCGTCACCAACAAGAGCGCCTCCTCGCTCACCGAGCTGGAGCTGCAGAGCGACAACCGCATCATCGGGGAGAAGGAGAACCTCGCCCCGGGCCTGCCCACCGTGAAGTTCACCGTCACGCTCGGCGGCGGCACGTACCAGATCTACTGCCCGGGCGCGGCGAAGGAGATGCAGGAGTTCACCGTCACCGGCAAGACCGCCGAGGCCACCGGCAGCACCGCCACCCTGCTCGAGACCGGTACCAAGGGCTACGCGCAGTACGTCGACAGCGTCGTGAAGGACATGCAGACCGCGGTCGGCACCCTCAACACCGCCGTGCAGGCCGGCAACCTGGCGCAGGCGAAGAAGGACTACGCGTTGGCGCGGCCGTTCTACGAGCGCATCGAGTCCGACGTCGACGGGTTCGTCGAGCCCGGCTTCAAGGCCACCGACAACGCCGGCAACCTGGACTACCTGATCGACATGCGTGCCTCCAACCTCGACCCCAAGGTCGGCTGGCACGGCCTGCACGCCATCGAGCGCGACCTGTTCGCCCGCGGTGCGATCACCGCGAAGACCAAGCAGTACTCCACCGAGCTGGTGACCAACGTCGCCAAGCTCACCGACGTCGTCGGCTCGCTGGACTACAAGCCCGAGGATCTCGCCAACGGCGCCGCCGGCCTCCTGGAGGAGGTGCAGACGAACAAGATCTCCGGTGAGGAGGAGAAGTACAGCCACATCGACCTGGTCGACTTCGCCGGCAACGTCGAGGGCGCCGAGCAGGCCTTCGCCTACCTCGAGCCGGGGCTTGAGAAGATCGACCCGACCCTGACCGCCAACGTGAAGACGCAGTTCGCGAACGTGGAGAAGCTGTTGGACACCTACCGCGACCCGAGCATCCCGGGTGGCTTCAAGTACTACGACGCCGCGCTGAAGGCCCAGTCGAGCGCCTCGCTGAGTCGTGCGGTGCAGGCGCTCCAGGAGCCGCTGTCCCAGATCGCGGAGAAGGTCGCCACCGCGCAATGAGCGAACCGCAGGACCCGCAGACGCCGTCGCGAGAGGGACTCTCGCGGCGGCGGCTGCTCGTCGGTGCCGCCGCGGCCGGCGGCGGCGTGGTCGGGGCCGTCGCGGGAGCGGGCGCGGCCTCGGCGATGGGCGGCCACACCTCGACGCCGGTCGCCGGCGGCGACGTCGTCGACCTGGCGCAGCGCCACCGGTTCTACGGCAGCGCCGAGCAGGCCGGCATCCGTACGCCCCAGCAGCGCTACAGCGTCTTCATGACGTTCCAGCTCACCTCCGAGCTCCGTACGGACCTGCAGGTGCTGCTCGCGCGCTGGTCGGCCTCCATCGCGCAGCTGATGGCCGGGCAGACGATCGGCCAGGTGGAGCCCGACCGGGTCGACGGCATCGGCGACGACACCGGCGAGGCGCTCGACC
>NZ_RDBE01000010.1:0-59627 GCF_003674065.1 Nocardioides mangrovicus | reverse complement strand
CCACCGGCCCCCGCTGCTGCGCGATCTCGCGACGCTGCCCAGCGACGCCCTGCAGCCCGCGCTGACCGGCGGCGACCTGTCGCTGCAGGCCTGTGCCGACGACCCGCAGGTGGCCTACCACGCCATCCACGACCTGGCCCGGATCGCGCGCGACACCGGCACCGCCTCGACCTTCTGGACCGTCATCGGATTCGGGCGCGCCTCGGCCGGGAAGAACCAGTCCACGCCGCGCAACCTGATGGGCTACAAGGACGGCACCCGCAACCTCAAGGAGGAGCCGGACTTCGAGCGGTTCGTGTGGGTCAAGGACGGCCCGTCGTGGCAGCGGCACGGCAGCTACCAGGTGGTGCGCAAGATCCAGATGCACATCGAGAACTGGGACACCAACCGGGTCAGCAACCAAAACGACGTCTTCGGCCGGCACAAGGTCTCCGGCGCCCCGCTCAGCGGCGGCACCGAGTTCACCACCCCCGACTTCGCCAAGACCACCGGCGGCGAGGCGGTCATACCCGCCACCTCCCACATCGCGCTGGCCGCTCACGAGAACAACGACGGCCTGAAGATCCTGCGCCGCGGCTACAACTACTCCGACGGGATCAACTCCTACGGCCTGCTCGACGCCGGCCTGCTGTTCATCTCCTACCAGAACGACCCGGCGGCCTTCGAGACGCTGCAGACCAAGCTCGGCGCCTCCGACCAGCTCAACGAGTACATCTCGCACGTCGGCTCGGCGGTCTTCTTCGTGCCCCCGGCCCCGCGGGAGGGCTCCTACATCGGGGAACCGATGTTCCGCTGAGGCGTCACATCTCCGCGCGTGTGGGGCGGTGAGGCGTCGCTTGTCCGCATGTCCTGTGTGGTGAGGCGTCGCTTGTGCGTGCCCCGGGTTCAGGCCAACCGGTTCTGCTTTCGGTCGGCTCGCACGTCACCGTTTGGTGGTGGTCTCGCCGAGTCGTCGCACTCCCGCACCACCGTGAAGCGCGCTTCGCGCGGCGGGCGCCGCTGCGCGAATGCGACGACTCGGCTCCCGCCTCCCTTGCTCGCTTCGCTCGCGGCGGTCGACGTGCCCCAGGCCAGAGTCGAACTGGCGACCTTTCGCTTAGGAGGCGGCTGCTCTATCCACTGAGCTACTGGGGCGTGCCGCACATCCTCCCATCGCCCGACCGGGGCGGTGCAGGTCGGCCGAGCCGGGCGTCCGGATCAGGCGTCGACCGCGCGTGTGAGCGCCGGGTTGCGAGCGGCGTGTTGGAGTCTGCTGGGGCGACCCAGCACAATAAGACTCAGATTCCCGTGCCCGAGCCGACTGGGCCACCGACCTTCCCTGGGGTCCAGACTTGTCAGACCACGTACCGAAGCGCCGCGCGAGCACCGCGACCGGCCGCGGCCGACGTGTCGCCAAGCGACTGCTGGTGGTGGGGCTGTCGCTCGTTTTGATCGTCGGCGCCGTCGGCGTCGGTCTCTACAAGCACTTCGAGGGCAACATCACCAGCCTCAGCGGGCTGAACACGCTGAAGGACCGGCCGACCAAGGTCCAGACCGGCTCCAAGGAGCCGCTCAACGTGCTGGTGATGGGCTCCGACACCCGCAAGGGCCAGGGCAAGGCCGTCGCCGGCTCCACGCCCGGCCTCTCCGACACCACGATCCTGCTGCACCTGTCGGCCGACCGCTCCTCGGCGTACGGCGTGAGCATCCCGCGCGACACGATGGTCGAGCGGCCCGCGTGCAAGCGCAAGGACGGCAAGGGAACCGACCCGGGCGGCCTGACCCAGTTCAACGCGGCCTTCGCCATCGGCGGTGCGCTGTGCACGATCACCACCGTCGAGCACATCACCAACGTCCACATCGACCACTTCGTGGTGGTCGACTTCAACGGCTTCCGCAAGATGGTCGACGCCCTGGGCGGCGTGCAGGTGTGCGTGCCCGAAGAGGTCAACGACACCACCGGACGCATCCACCTGGCCGCCGGCACCTACAACGTCACCGGCGAGCAGGCGCTGGACTACGTGCGGGTGCGGCACGGCATCTCCGCCAACGGCGACATCGGCCGCATGAAGCGGCAGCAGACCTTCGTCGCGGCCATGATCAAGAAGGCGGTCTCGGCCGGCACGTTGGCCAACCCGGTGCGGCTGCTGAAGTTCCTCAACGCCGCCACCAGCTCGCTGACCACCGACCCCGGCTTCGCCCACCTGCGCCAGCTGGCCTCGCTGGGGGAGTCGCTGAAGAACATCGGCCTGGACAACGTCCAGTTCGTCACCGCACCCTGGCAGCCCTACCCCGAGGACACCAACCGGGTGGAGCTGACCGCCGCCGCAGCCGGGCTATGGAAGGAGATGCGCTACGACCGGCCGCTCGGCTCGGCGTACACCTCCCAGGTGGTCAAGGCCTCCGACAGCACCCCCAGCAGCTCGGCCAGCTCCAGCAGCTCGGCCAGCCCGAGCAGCGGCGCGTCGGCGAGCAGCAGCCCCTCGGCCTCGGCGAGCAGCGACGTCGACTACGGCGACGCCGCGGTGCAGGCCGGCACCTTCACGCTCAAGAACAACAAGGCGCAGACCGAGGAGCAGAAGAAGGAGACGGCCGAGGAGAACGGGCTGTGCACGTGAGCTCGCCCGAGCTCACGCCCGAGCAGCGCCGCCGGCTCGCCGAGGTCTTCGGCGACGACACCGACCAGACCTCCGACGACACCCCGGAGCCCGGCGAGCGCGCGGGTCGCGACGACGCCTGGTGGCGTGCGCAGCGGCCGCCGCACCACGGGGGCTGAGCCTCCGCCAAGATTCGGCAGCCCGGTACGTTCGCAGCATGGACTTTCGACGTCTGGGACGTTCCGGCCTGGTGGTCTCCTCGGTCGGGCTGGGCACCAACAACCTGGGGATGAAGCTCGACCTCGACCAGAGTCGCGAGGTGGTCGACGCCGCCCTCGAGGCCGGGATCACGCTCTTCGACACCGCCGACTCCTACGGCGCCTCCGAGGAGCGGCTGGGCGAGCTGCTGCAGGGCCGGCGCGACGACGTCGTGCTGGCCACCAAGTTCGGCAGCGACGTGCGCAGCCGCGGCCTGGACAACGGCGAGGACTGGGGCGCCCGCGGCTCGCGCCGTTACGTGCGCAAGGCCGTCGAGGCGTCGCTGCGCCGGTTGCGCACCGATTGGATCGACCTCTACCAGCTGCACCGCCCGGACCCGGCCACGCCGATCGAGGAGACGCTCTCGGCGCTCGACGACCTGGTGCGCGAGGGCAAGGTGCGCTACCTGGGCAGCTCGAACTTCACCGGCTGGCAGGTGGCCGAGGCGGACTGGGTCGCCCGCTCGACCCACCTCGAGCGATTCGTCAGCGCCCAGAACGAGTACTCGTGGCTCGAGCGCGGCGTCGAGGCCGACCTGGTGCCGGCCCTGGAGCACTACGGCGTCGGGATGCTCCCGTACTTCCCGCTGGCCAGTGGTCTGCTCACCGGCAAGTACCGGCGCGGCGAGGAGGCGGCTGCGGGTACGCGCATCAAGGACTGGGGCATGGAGTCGCGGTTGACCGACGAGGTCTTCGACGTCGTCGAGGCGCTGGAGTCCTTCGCCAAGCAGCGCGAGATCGGGCTGCTCGACATCGCGATCGGCGGCCTGGCCGCGCAGCCGAGCGTCGCCAGCGTCATCGCCGGTGCCACCTCGGCCGAGCAGGTGCGGGCCAACGTCGCCGCCGGCGCGTGGACGCCCACGGCCGGCGACCTCGCCGAGCTCGACGAGATCACCGGCCGCTGAGCGGGCTGCGCCAGGTTCAGGCGGTGGGGCCTGCCGGCCCCGCCGTGCCACCGCGCTGGGCCACGAGGGCGTCGCGGATCTCGGTGAGCAGCGCGATGTCGGCCGGGGTGCCCTCGGGCTCGGCCGGGAAGAACCGCTCCTTGGCCTTGGTGTAGGGAAGCACGATCGCGTAGTAGACGACTGCGGCGATGATCAGGAACGAGAGGACCGCGGTGATCCAGGCGCCGACGTGGATGCCGCCCGGGGTGTAGTCGCTGAAGTTCGGGGTGCCGCCGATCTTGCCGATCAGGTCCATGATGATCGTGACGGTGGCCGTCACGACGGCAGCGAAGGCGGCGGCCATGATGAACGCGGTCGCGAGTTCGATCAGGTTGCCGCGCAGGATGAAATTCTTGAAGCCCGTCATGAGTCGTGCCTTTCTGTGCTCCCAAGATCTGACGGGTGGACACTAATCGGTCCACACGACGCCGAGGTAGCCGCCGAGCCCGGCGGCCGTCACGGCCACCGCGTCGTCCTCGGCCACCGCGAGCAGCACCAGCCGCCCGGTGGGTTCCTCGCCGGTGGCAGGAGTCTGCGAGACCGAGGGGACGGTGACCACCTGGGCGCCTCGGCTGAGCAGCCGGCCCGAGCCGTCGCCGCGCGGGTCGCCGGCCACGACGTCGACCCGGTCGCCGGCGTGCAGGAGCGCGGCGGCGCCCGCGTCGCCCAGTCGCACCGGCACGACGTCGCGACCCGGGTAGCGCGCCCCGACGGCACGGCCGACGACGCTGAGATCGCTGAGCTGCTGGCCGGCCCGCACCGGCGCGACGAGCGCCCGGCCGATCAGCGTGCGGGCCGGTGGTGCGTGGGCGGGGACGTCGCCCGCCGGGAGCGCCACCGTGCGCAGGTCGGCACGGTGCAGCACCGCCCCGCCGGCCAGGTCGTCGGCGGCGACCCACACCGCCACGGTGGCCGGCGCTGCGGGCCGGGCTGCCTGCAGGCCGAGCGCCACGGCCGCCGCCGCAGCGAGGGCGGCGAGCAGCCGACGGTGCAGCAGCAGCCGCCGTCGCAGCTCGCGCAGCAGGTGGTGGACTCTCACGTCGAGGACGCTAGCCACGCCCCCGGACCACACCGGGGCGTCATCCACAGCCAGGGAGAAACCGCAGGTCAGGAGGTGCTGGAGCTGCTCCCGCTCGCGCTGGAGGAGGTCGAGGACGAGCCCGAGCCGGAGTCCGAGGACGACGTCGAGGATGACGTCGAGGACGACGTCGCCGAGTTGCTGCTGGACGTGGCCGAGGAGTCGGACTTCTCCGAGGAGCCGCCCTTCGAGGCGGAGTCGCGGCTGTCGGTGCGGTAGAACCCGGAGCCCTTGAAGACCACGCCGACCGCGTTGAACACCTTGCGCAGCCGGCCGCCGCACACCGGGCACTCGGTGAGCGCGTCGTCGGAGAAGCTCTGGAACTCCTCGAAGAAGTGGCCGCACTCGGTGCAGGAGTACTGGTAGGTCGGCACGTGCCCCTCCTCGAACTGGTGCTGGCACTCGCCAGACACGAGTGCTAACTCTACGACCCGGCACAATATGCCGCGATGTCCAGCCCGACCGAGCAGCCCGAGCGCCCTCCCCGGGGCGACCGCTTCTCGGACTGGCCGGCGCCCGCCCGCTACGTCGTGCAGGGCATCGTGCTCCTCCTGCTGCTGGCGGTGATCGCGGCGATCGCCGGCGTGGTGGTGGTGCGCCGCCCGCTGCCCCAGACGTCCGGGACGCTGCGGCTGCCGGGCCTCGACCGGCGCGTGAGCGTCTACCGCGACGCCCACGGCGTCCCGCAGATCTGGGCCTCCACGAGCGAGGACCTGTTCCGCGCCCAGGGCTTCGTCGAGGCCCAGGACCGGTTCTGGCAGATGGACGAGCGCCGCCACGCGGCGTCGGGCCGGCTGGCCGAGCTGCTCGGCGAGCGGGCCGTGCCGCAGGACCTCGTGGCGCGGACGATGGGCTTCCGCGCGGTGGCGCAGCAGGAGCTGGACGGGCTCTCCGACGACACCCAGCGCGCGCTCACGGCCTTCAGCGAGGGGGTGAACGGCTGGCTCGACCAGCACTCGGGCGGCGACGCGTCGCTGGAGTACACCGTGCTCTCGCTGAGCACCGACTACCACCCGGCCGACTGGACGCCGGTGGACTCGCTGACCTGGTTCAAGCAGCTGGCCTGGCAGCACAGCGGTGGGGTGTCGCAGGAGATGACCGGCGCCGACCTGGAGGTGGGCCGTACGTCGAGCGACACCGACGACCTCGACCCCGGCTACGACGCCGGTGACCACCCGCCGATCGTGCCGTCCTCGCAGGCATCCATCCCCGGTGCCGGGGTGGGCGCCGACACCCCCGGCGGCAACGCCTGGGTGGTCTCGGGACGCCTCACCACCACGGGCCAGCCGCTGCTGGCCGCCGACCCGCACCTGGACACCTCCCTGCCCGGCGAGCTCTACCAGGTGGGACTGCACTGCCGCACGGTCTCCGCGTCCTGCCCCTACGACGTCTCCGGGCTCACCTACGCCGGCGTGCCCGGGGTGTTCTCCGGTCACGACGCGAAGGTGGCCTGGGCGCTGAGCGACCTGCACGCCGACGACACGGACCTGTACCTGGAGAAGGTCAGCGGCGGCTCGGCGCTCGTCGGCGACCAGGAGCAGCCGTTGACGACCCACGACGAGCAGATCCGGGTGGCCGGCGGCCGGACCCGCACGATCACGGTCAGGAGCAGCCGCCACGGCCCGTTGCTCTCCGACGTCTCGGCTCGGCTCTCGAGCACCGGGGCCAACGCAGCGGTGCCCGACGGCTCGCCCGACCGCGGCAGCGGGTACGCCGTCGCGGTGAGCTGGCCGGGACTGACGCCGTCGCGCTCCTTCGACGCGATCCTCGCGCTCGACCGGGCCCAGGACTGGACCGACCTCCAGGCGGCCGCGGCGCTGCTGACCTCCCCGGCCTCGGGCATCGTCTACGCCGACACCGCGGGCCACATCGGCTACCAGGCCACCGGCGCCATCCCGGTGCGGCCCGCCGGTGTCACCGGCCGGCTGCCGGTGCCCGGCTGGCTGCCGGCGGACGACCCCACCGGGCAGTTCGTCGCCTACGCCGACCTGCCGACCAGCCTCGACCCGGCCTCCGGGATCATCGTCGCCGCCGATCAGGCCCCCAGCACCGGTTCGGCGAGCAGCTCGGGCTGGGACGAGGGCTACCGCAGCGCCCGGATCCTGCGGCTGCTGCGCACCGGGATGCAGGAGGGCGCCCGGATGCGCCTGGCCGACATGTCGCGGATCCAGGGCGACACCCGCAACCCGATGGCGCCGATCCTGGTGCCCTACCTGCTCGACGTGCCGTTGCACTCCTCCTACCAGGCCTCGGGCCGGCGGTTGCTGGCCAGCTGGGACTACGCCGAGCCGCCCGGGTCGTCGGCGGCCGCCTACACCAACGCGGTGTGGCGCAACCTGCTCGCCCTCACCTTCCACGACCAGCTGCGCCGTTCGCTGTGGCCGGACGGCAGCACCCGCTGGATCGCGGTGATGGCCGACCTGCTGCAGCACCCCGACGACCCGTGGTGGGACGACGCCGACACCACCAAGGTCGAGCACCGCGACGACATCCTCGAGCGCGCGATGCGCGCCGCGCGTACCGAGCTGGTGCGCGGCCAGGCCCGCGAGCCCGGCCAGTGGACCTGGGGACACTTCCACCGGCTGCGGCTGGCCAGCCCCCTGGTGGGCGGGCTCGGCGGGCTGCTGCTGGACCGCGACGGCGGTGGCGCGGCGGGCGGCGTCGGCTCGGTCGCCCAGACCTCCTGGGACGCCTCCCTCGACACCGGGGACCAGAGCGACGTCTACGACGTCACCACCGCACCGGCCGCCCGCATGGTCGTCGACCTCGGCCACCTCGACCGCAGTCGCTGGGTGGTGGCCACCGGCGCCTCGGGCCACGCCTTCGACGGCAGCTACCTCGACCAGGCGGGTCTGCTCGCCGACGGTCGCACCATCGGTTGGCCCGCCTCCCTGGCCAGCGTGCGCCGGCAGGCGGCCGACGTCCTCACCCTGCGGTGAGCCGCCGCACGCCGTCCTCGGTGACGACGGCGCTCACCGGCCGGTCGTGGGCCTCGGTGGGCACGGCGTCGAGCACCTCGGCGGCGTTGAGCACGATGCACACGAAGGTGCCGACCGGCACCCGGGCCAGCGCGCGGTCGTAGGAGCCGCCGCCCCGGCCCAGCCGACGACCGCGGCCGTCGACGCCGAGACCGGGCACGAGCACCACGTCGGCGGTGGCGACGGTCGCGGGCCCCAGCAGCGGCCCGACCGGCTCCAGCAGCCCGCGGCGGGCGGGAGCCAGCGAGTCCGGTCCCCGGTAGAGCGCCCAGTCGAGATCGCCGTCGGGCTGCAGCGCCGGCAGCACGACGCGCTTGCCGGCGTCGGTGAGGGCGTCGAGCAGAGGACCGGTGCCGGGCTCGCGCCCTACTGACACGTAGGCCGCCACGGTGGCTGCGCGGCGCACCTCGGCCTCGTCGAGGAGGTGCTCGGCGACCAGCTTGGCTCGGCTGGCGATCTGGGCCACCGACACCTCCCGACGGGCGGCGAGCAGCTGATCGCGCAGGGCCTCCTTGCTCGCGTTGACGGGGCTGGGTTCGCGGTGCGACACGCCCGCAGCCTAAAGTCGTTGACATGGGTGGCAAGGAGAGTCGTGGCCTGTCGATGGCGCAGGCCAAGATGGCCGAGGCCGGCGTGGACCAGGTCGCGATCGACGTCTTCTCGCACTACTACCGGCTGGTCCAGCACGGCGAGACCGGGATGATCCCCGAGTCGGCCATCGCGCCGGTCAACGCGCCCGCCCTGGCCGACCAGGAGGTGCCCGAGGACGCGCAGCTGGAGGCGATCCGCGCGACGGCCGTCATCAAGCTCAACGGCGGCCTGGGCACGTCGATGGGGATGGACCGCGCGAAGTCGTTGCTGTGCGTGCGGCGCGGGCTCTCGTTCCTCGACGTCATCGCCCGGCAGGTGCTGCACCTGCGCAAGGAGTACGACGCCCAGCTGCCGCTGGTGCTGATGAACTCCTTCCGCACCTCCGAGGACACCCTGGCCGCGCTCGCGCGCTACGACGACCTGGCCGTCGACGGCCTGCCGCTGGAGTTCCTGCAGAACAAGGAGCCCAAGATCCGGGTCGACAACCTCGAGCCGGTCACCTGGAGCCTCGACCCCGAGCTGGAGTGGTGCCCGCCCGGGCACGGCGACATCTACACCGCGCTGCGGGGCACGGGTCTGCTCGATGAGCTCATCGACGCCGGCTTCCGCTACGCCTTCGTCTCCAACTCCGACAACCTCGGCGCCACCCCCGACAAGGCGGTGGCCGGCTGGTTCGCCCGGAGCGGCGCACCCTTCGCCATCGAGGCGGTGCGGCGCACGGCGGCGGACAAGAAGGGGGGCCACTTCGCCACCCGGGTCAACGACGGCCGCATCGTGCTGCGCGAGACCGCCCAGACCCTGCCCGAGGACCTGGCCAAGCTGCAGGACCTCGACCAGCACCGGTTCGCCTCCACCAACAACATCTGGTTCGACCTGGTGGCGATGCGCGACGAGCTCGACCGCCGCGACGGCATCTTGGGCCTGCCGCTGATCCGCAACGAGAAGACCACTGACCCCAGCGACGCCGCGAGCCCGAAGGTGATCCAGATCGAGACCGCCATGGGCGCGGCCATCGAGGTCTTCGAGGACGCCCGCATCATCGAGGTCACCCGGGCCCGCTTCATCCCGGTCAAGAGCACCAGCCAGCTGCTGGTCCTGCGCTCCGACGCCTACGACATGGGCCCCGACTTCGGCCTGGACCTGGTGCCCGACGAGACGCCGTTCGTCGACCTGGAGGGCCCCTACAAGCTAGTCGGGGAGTTCGACAAGCGCTTCCCGTCGGGGGCGCCGTCGCTGCGCCGGGCGCACTCGCTGGTGGTCAAGGGCGACTGGACCTTCGGCGAGGGCGTCAGCGTCGTGGGCGACGTCGAGCTGGACGGCAACGGTGGCCGGATCGCCGCGGGCACCGTGCTGGAGGAGCAGAGCCCCCCCAGCCATTAGCCTCGACCTATGCCTGAGGACCTCCGTGAGTGACGACCTGACCCCGGTCGACGTCCACCTGCAGCGGATCCTCGACCAGATCGAGCCGATTCCCGCCTACGACCAGCCGCTGCTGGAGGCCATGGGCCTGCCAATCGCCGAGGACATCGTGGCGCAGGCACCGCTGCCCGCCTTCGACAACTCAGGCATGGACGGCTACGCCGTGGTGTTCAAGGACGTCGCGGAGGCCTCCGAGCAGCGACCCGTGCACCTGCCCGTGGTCGGGGAGGTGGCGGCCGGCGGCGCAGCGCGCGCGGTGACCGCGATGTCGCCGGGCACGGCGGTGCGGATCATGACCGGCGCCCCGGTGCCGCAGGGCGCCAGCGCCGTGGTGCCGGTGGAGTGGACCGACGCCGGCACGGTCAAGGTGCAGATCAGCCGGGCGCCCACGCAGGGCCAGCACATTCGGCTGGCCGGCAGCGACGTGCAGAGCGGCGACGCGCTGCTCAGCGTCGGCGACCTCATCGGCCCGCGCCAGATCGGGCTGCTGGCCTCGGTAGGTCGCTCGCGGGTCTCGGCCCGGCCGCGGCCGCGCGTCGTGGTGATCTCCACCGGCGACGAGCTGCGCGAGCCCGGTGAGCAGCTGGGGCCGGACTCGATCTACGACGGCAATTCCTACATGCTGGCTGCCTCGTGCCGCGCCGCCGGGGCGATCGCGTACCGGGTGGGCATCGTGCGCGACGACCCGCAGGGCTTCGCCGAGGCGCTCTCGGACCAGCTGGTGCGCGCCGACGTCGTGGTCACCAGCGGCGGGGTCAGCATGGGTGCCTACGACGTCGTCAAGGAGGTGCTCACCGAGCAGGGCGGCGTCAGCTTCGACGAGGTGGCGATGCAGCCGGGCAAGCCGCAGGGCTTCGGCTTCGTGGGCGAGGACCACACGCCGATCTTCACGCTGCCGGGCAACCCGGTCTCCTCCTACATCTCCTTCGAGGTGTTCGTGGTGCCCGCGCTGCGCAAGATGATGGGTCGCTCCGTGCTCTCGCGACCGATGATGCGGGCCGTGACCACCACCGACATCACCTCGCTGCCGGGCAAGAAGCAGTTCCTGCGCGGGAGCTACCAGGTGGCGCGCGGCGGGGCGACGGTGGCGCAGGTCGGCGGCGCCGGCTCGCATCTGATGGGCGACCTGTCGGCGGCCAACGCCCTCATCGTGTGCAGCGAGCAGCAGACCTCGATCCCCGCGGGCACCCCGGTGCCCGTGCTGGTGCTCGACCGGGACTTCTGATGCCCGACGGTGCGCGGCTGACCCACGTCGACGAGTCCGGTGCCGCGCGGATGGTCGACGTCTCGGAGAAGGACGTCACCGCCCGGGTCGCGACGGCCACCGGCCGCGTGCTGGTCTCGGCCGAGGTGGTGGCGCTGCTGCGCGGCGAGGGGGTGCCCAAGGGCGACGCGCTGGGCGTGGCGCGGGTGGCCGGGATCATGGCGGCCAAGCGCACGCCCGACCTGGTGCCGCTGTGCCACCCGCTGGCCATCTCCGGGGTGAGCGTCGACCTCGACGTCGGCGACGACGCCGTGCACATCAGCGCCACGGTGCGCACCACCGACCGCACCGGCGTGGAGATGGAGGCGCTGACCGCGGTCAGCGTCGCGGCGCTCACGGTGGTCGACATGGTCAAGGCGGTCGACAAGGCCGCCGTCATCACCGACGTCCGGGTCGAGGCCAAGAGCGGCGGCCGGTCGGGGGAGTGGACCCGATGAGCCTCACCGCCGCCGTCGTCGTCGCCTCCAACCGTGCCGCGGCCGGCGTCTACGAGGACACCACCGGCCCGCTCATCGTCGAGGCGCTGCGCGACCTCGGGTTCGAGGTCTCCGGTCCCGAGGTGGTCTCCGACGGCGAGCCGGTGGGGCAGGCCATCCGCCTCGCGGCCTCGACCGGCGCGCGGCTGGTGGTGACCACCGGCGGCACCGGGCTCACGCCCACCGACCGCACGCCCGAGGTGACCGCGGAGCTGCTGGACTACCAGGTGCCCGGCCTCGCCGAGGCGATCCGGCAGTACGGCACCGCCCACGGCGTCGCGACCGCCGCGCTCTCGCGCGGTCTGGCCGGCGTCCACCGGCAGACGCTGGTGGTGAACCTGCCCGGCTCGCGCGGCGGGGTGAAGGACGGTCTGGCGGTGTTGGGTCCGGTCGTCGTGCACGCGGTCGAGCAGATCGCGGGCGGGGACCACCCCCGCTCATGAGGCCGGCATGACGCGCGGGTGGCCGGTGGAACTGCGCTCGCGCGGGATCTGGCTGCGGCCGCTGGCCCGCTCGGACCGTCGTGCCTGGCACGAGGCGCGCGAGCGCAACCGCGAGTGGCTGCGGCGCTGGGACGCGACGTCGCCCTCGGGAACGCACCCGCCGCGGACGTTCGCCTCGATGGTGCGGCTCTACCACCGGCAGGCCAACGCCGGGCAGACGATGCCGTTCGCCATCGAGTACGACGGCCGGCTGGTCGGGCAGATCACCGTCAACAACATCGTCCGCGGGTCGGGGCAGTTCGCCTCGGTGGGCTACTGGATCGACCAGGCCTACGCCGGTCGCGGCATCACCACCCGGGCGCTGGCGATGGTCATCGACCACTGCCTGTTCGTGGCCGGGCTGCACCGCGTCGAGGTCGCCATCCGTCCCGAGAACGCGGCGTCGCTGCGGGTGGTCGAGAAGCTCGGCATCGCCGAGTACGGCTACGCCCCGCGCTACCTGCACATCGACGGCGAGTGGCGCGACCACCGGCTGTTCGCGATCACCGTCGAGGAGTGCCCGGGTGGGCTGCTGCGGCGGCTCGACGGGGCCTCGGGCTCCGCATAGTCACACCAGTCACATCAGTTCCCAGGCGACACACCGTTCACGCTGCGCGGTGAGCCCGGTCACCGCTCCTACGCTCTGGCGTGTGGACCTCAGCGCACTCATCTTCGTCGTCCTCGCCGTCGCCTGGGCCGGCTACCTGCTCCCCCGGGCCCTGCGCCGGCACGAGGAGCTCGCCGCCAGCCGACCGCTGGACAGCTTCTCCGACACCATGCGGGTGCTCGAGCGCACCCCGGCGACGATGAAGGCGCTGCGGACGCCGCCACCCGCCTCCGTCACCGCGCGTGTCGAGGTGGAGCGCGCCCTGACCCGGGCCGACAAGAAGGCCAAGCACGACGCGCTGCGCACCGAGGCGCGTCCGGTGCCCGCCTCGACGACCTACGCCGCCACCGTCCGGCGTCGTCGCGTGCTGCTGGTGCTGCTGGCGGTCACCGCGCTCGTCGCCGGTGCCGCCGGGCTCGGCCACGTGCCGTGGCTCTCGGTGGTCGTGCCGGTCGTCCTCGTGCTCGGCTGGCTGGTGCTGTGCCGGCTGATGGTGCGTCAGACCCCGGCCCGTGCGGCCGCTCCGGCTCCCGCGCCGGTCGCCACCTCCGCGACGGCTCCGGTGGCCGACCCGGCCGCCACCCCCACCGCCGAGCCGTCCTACCCGGTCGCGCACTCGGTCACCGCGAGCGACCTCGAGACCGACGGATCGCTGTGGGACCCGCTGCCGCTGACCCTGCCGACGTACGTCTCCAAGCCGGCGGCCCGCCGCACGGTCCGCACCATCGACCTCACCCAGGTCACCTCCTCGGGCCACGACGCCGGCGACTCCCGGCTGGCCCGCGAGGCCGCCGCCGCGGCGGCGGCCAAGAAGGCCGAGGACACCGAGCCGGTCCGCAAGGTCGCCGGCGCCTGAGCCCTGCCGATTGGGGACGCCCGGCCGGCGGGTGATACCTTCGTCGTCGCGCTGATGGCAGCGCACTGGGGCTGTGGCGCAGTTGGTAGCGCGTCTCGTTCGCAATGAGAAGGTCAGGGGTTCGAATCCCCTCAGCTCCACCACGAACCCGTCACTCAGCCGGATTGGTCTCCTATCGCGGCGGCGCAGGTCCGGTTCGGGGTTCGACCCCCATCCTCGCGTACCGCTCAGGGTGGTGGGTGCGGCCCGGGCGCGCGGGGAACCCGCAGCTGCCGTGCGACAACGCTCCACGACGTGGAGGCCGGTGCAGCCTGTCCGACGCGGATGCTCAGGGCAGGAGGCGGTCGGGGATGGGTACGGCCATCGACAGGATCTCGTCGTCCTGATACTGGCGGCTCGCGTGGTCGGCCTCGAGGTGCAGGCGAACCTCCGTGACGAGGTCGTCGCCGGTGCGACCGAACAGCCTCGCCCCGCAGGGGCAGCTCAGCCTCAGTGCCATCTCGACCTCCTGCCGTTGATCAAGTTAACAATCTTTGTCATGATGAGGCAAGACTTCGTGTCGGACGGTTGGAGCCGCTCGCTGTGACGCATGTGATCACCCAGAACTGCTGCAACGACGCGGCGTGCGTCCCGGTGTGTCCAGTCAACTGCATCCATCCCACGCCCGACGAGCCCGACTACGCGACCGCGGAGATGCTGTACATCGACCCGCAGGGCTGCATCGACTGCGGTGCGTGCCTCGACGTCTGTCCGGTGGGGGCGATCGCGCCCGATTTCGACCTGCCGGATCGCTTCGTGCCCTACCTCGACCTGAATGCCGGCTACTACGAGGACCCGGTGCGGGCCTCCTACGCCCAGAACCCCAAAAGGACCCGGCGGCGGCGGTGGGAGGCAGATGCGACCCGCTCGCTGAAGGTGGCCATAGTGGGATCGGGGCCTGCGGCCTGCTACGCCGCTGAGGAGCTGCTCGCCCAGCGTCACCTGGGGGCCCAGGTGGACATGTTCGAGAGGTTACCGGTGCCGGGGGGTCTCGTGCGCTATGGCGTCGCTCCTGACCACCAGGCCACGAAGTCGGTCACCGATACTTTCGCCCGCACCATGCGGCGTCAGGGGTTCCGTCTGTTCCTCAACGTCGAGGTGGGCACTCACCTGACCCATGAGGACCTCATGGGTCGCTACCACGCCGTCGTCTATGCCGTCGGAGCCATGAGCGACCGGCCGCTCGATATCCCCGGTGAGGACCTGGCCGGCAGTCACTCCGCGACCGAGTTCGTCGCCTGGTACAACGGCCATCCCGACTTCGCCGATCGCTCGTTCGACCTGTCCGGCGAGCGGGCGGTGGTGTTCGGCAACGGCAACGTCGCGCTGGACGTCGCCCGCGTGCTAGTCAGCGACATCGACCGCCTCCGCCGCACCGACATCGCCGACCACGCCCTCGAGCAGCTGGCGGCCAGCGCCGTGCGGGAGGTGGTGGTCGCGGGTCGCCGCGGTCCGGCGCAGGCGGCCTTCACGACACCCGAGCTGCTGGGACTCGTGGATCTCGCCGACGTGGACCTGGTCGTCCGCCGAGACGAGCTCGTCGTCGAGCATCCGCAGGACGACGGCGACCGTTTCGTGATGGGCCCTCGCAAGACCGAGCTCCTCAGGCGGCTGGGGACCGAGGAGCCGGCACGCGAGCGCAGGGTGACGATGCGCTTCCTGGCCTCACCGGGTGAGATCCTGGGCTCCGAGCGCGTCGAGGGCGTGCGCCTGCTGCACAACGAGCTCGTCGAGCAGGACGGGTCGCCGATCGCCAGGCCGACGGGCGCGTACGAGGACCTCTCGTGCGGGCTCGTGCTGCGCTCTGTGGGCTACCGGGGCAAGAACGTCGGAGGCCTGCCGTTCGACGACACACGCGCGATCCTGCCGAACGACCACGGACGCGTCCTCGAGTCGGCGCTCGGCGCGGTTCTCCCTGGCGTGTTCGTGACGGGGTGGATCAAGCGGGGACCCTCCGGCGTCATCGGTACCAACAAGAAGTGCGCCAAAGAGACGGTCGGGGCCCTGCTCGACGACTTCGTCGAGGGCCGACTGCCGACGCCGCGGCTCTCCGACGATCTGGTGGACGCCTTGCCGGAGCACCTGGACCTCCAGGGGTGGCGAGCGATCGACCGCGCCGAGGTGCAGGCCGGCGAGGCGTCGGGCCGGCCCCGGGTCAAGCTGACAAGGGTGGACGACATGCTGCGGACGGCGCACGGTGGCCTGGTCGCAGCCGGTGCCGGGTCGGAGGAGCGATGAGCGCGAGCGAGGTGCAGATCGAATTCGACCACCACTCCCCGGAGTTCGCCGCCGACTCCGAGCGACGGTTCCCCCGGTTGCGGACGGTGCCGGCCGCGCTGAGCTGGAGCGAGAGCTACGGCGGGTTCTGGGTCGCCACGAGCTACGACCTGGCTCGCGCAGTGATCGCCGACCAGGAGCACTTCACGGTCGAGCGAAGCGCCGACGGGACCAAGGGCGGCAAGCTCATCCCGACCTCGGCGAAGGCCCCGGCCATCGTCCCGGGGATCCTCGACGGCGAGGCGCACGACCGCCTGCGTCGGCCGTTGCGATCCCTCTTCGCCAAGGCGCACGTCGACCGGGTCGTCCAGCCCACGGTCACCGCCCTGGTCGAGTCGTTCCTGGACGAGGTGGTCGACTGCGAGGAGTTCGACTTCACCCAGCGCTTCAGCTTCCGCCTCACCGTGAACACGATCTTCGAGTTCGTCGGCCTGGTGGAGGTGCCCGATCGCGAGCGCTTCATCTTGATGCTGGAGGACGCATTCGCCATCGACCCAGAGGCCGGAGGCGATCGCGACCGCATCGCCCAGGCGGCCGCGGCGGAGTTCGCCGCGGCGTCGGAGATGGTGCGCGCGGCGGTCCGGTCACGGGTCGCGGCACCACGCGAGGACCTGTTGTCGAAGATGGTGGACCCCTCGACGCAGCTGAGCGAGGACGACGTCGTCGCCCTGACGCTCTCGATCATCCTCGGCGGGGTCCGGACGACCGCCGCTGCGCTGGAGAACGTCGTGGAGCACCTGGCTCGCCATCCCGAGCTGCGCACAGAGCTCATCGAGGATCCCGAGCTCATTCCCTCAGCGGTCGAGGACATGCTGCGCTTGTTCGCGATCACCCCGCTCGTCGCCCGCACGGTGACACAGGACCTGGAACTCGGTGGGCAGCACCTGAAGCGGGGCGACCGCATCGCCGCACTCATCGCCACCGCCAACCTCGACGAGGAGCAGTTCCCGGTCCCTTTGGAAGTGGAGCCGGAGCGGCAGGACGGCATGCACCTGACCTTCGGGATGGGCACGCACTACTGCATGGGCTTGTGGCTGGCTCGACTCGAGCTCCGCACGGCCGTGGTGGGGATCCTGCAGCGGATGCCGGACTACGAGATCGGGGCCGGTGCCCGGCGGTTCGGAAAGCTCGGGGTGAACAACGGCTTCGCGACCCTGCCGATTCGGCCGAACCTGGCCTAAACGACACTGTCCGTTAACGGGGTACGATCCCACCATGGGCAACGCCGTCACACGCCAGCGCATGGTGGGCAGTGCGGATGTGCGTGCGTCGCGGACGCGCGCGAAGCTGGTCGACGCGTTCGCCGGGCTGGCCGAGCTGCCCGAGCCGGTGACGGTCAGCGCGCTGGTGCGGCGAGCCGGGGTCAACCGCACGTCGTTCTATGCGCACTTCGCGAGCCTGGACGCACTGGCGGTCGAGACGTTGACCGAGGTGTTCGACCTCGTGGCGTCCATCGACACGACCGGGCGTGGATGCGGGCACGATGCCGAGACGAGTGAGAAGTCGTTGCTGGAGGTCGCACGGTTCGTCGGTGCGCGGCGCGAGGTCTACGGGCCGCTGCTGCGCTCGGGCGACTTCTACCAGGCGGTCGAGGACGCGTTCACGGCTCAGAACGTGCGGACGCTGAGCGCCGTTCGCGACCTGCCGGACGATGTGGACCCGTTCGTGCTGGCCCGCTTCGTAGCCGCCGGTGCGCTCGGCGTCGTCGCGTCCTGGCTGCGCGAGGGGAACGACCTCTCGGCGCAGTGGGTCGCCGTCCAGCTGCGTCGGGTGCTGCCGGCCTGGTTCACCACCGACTCGCCGGTCGACGAGGCGTCGCCGGTCTCGAGAGGGGATCACCATGGGAAAGCTTAAGGGCGCGGTCGCCATCGTCACCGGCGGTGCCAGTGGCATGGGCGCCTCCCACGTGCGGGGACTGGTCGCCGAGGGGGCGCAGGTCGTCGTCGCGGACATCGCGGAGGATGCCGGCCGGGCGCTGGTCGACGAGCTCGGCGACTCCGCCCGGTTCTTCCGGCTCGACGTCACCGTCGACGAGCAGTGGGCCGCTGTGGTGGCCTACGCCGAGCAGGAGTTGGGCCCGGTCACGATCCTGCTCAACAACGCCGGCGTCGTGCAGTGGAAGCCCTGGGAGGCGGTGACGACCGCCGAGTGGCGCCGGGTCGTGGACATCAACCTGACCGGTCAGTTCATCGGCATCCGCGAGGTGGTGCCGTCGATGCGCAGAAGCGGCCACGGCGTGATCATCAACGTGTCCTCGACTGCTGGCCTGATCGGCTTCGCCAACGAGGCGGCGTATGTGGCGTCGAAGTGGGGTGTGCGCGGGCTGACCAAGGCGGCCGCGCTGGAGTTCGCTCCGGATCACATCCGCGTGCTGTCCGTGCATCCCGGTGGAGTGGTGACGCCGATGACCAAGGACGTGACCGAGGAGTCCTACCGCCAACAGCCGATCCCGCGGCTCGGTGAGCCGGACGAGGTCACCAAGCTCGTCCTCTTCCTCGCCGCGGATGCGACGTACAGCACCGGCTCGGAGTGGGTTGTCGATGGGGGAGCGGTGCTGGGCCCGGTCGTCCCCGTCCCGGTCGAGTGACGCGACGGGCGGGTCCAGGTCCGGTCGACACCCCCGTCCTGCGTGTCGTGGAGATGCCGCATGCCCTCGCGGGTGCTCCGCCCGGCGCCGACGCACGCCGCAACTCCCTCCTGACGTCCCGAGGTTGCCAACTTGTAAAAGATAACTATATTGCGGAGCGTGCTGGTGCGTGACACGATCCCCGCCGCCGCTGCCTACGCCGCGACGCACTGGGCCGACGAACCGGCAATCCACCAGGGCTGTCGGCGCCTCACCTTTGCCGAGTACGTCGACCGGGCGGGCGGCGTCGCGAACGGACTTGTGGCGCGAGGCGTCACCCGCGGTGACCGGATCGCGGTGTGGGCACCGAACGGCGTCGACCACGCCGTCGTGCTTCTAGGGCTCCAGCTCGCCGGTGGCGTGCTGGTCCCGGTCAACACCCGCTTCCGCGACCGTGAGGTGAGCCAGTTGCTGGCTGACGCGCGGGTGTCGGTGCTGGTGACGGTGGAGGAGTTTCTCGGTCGGCGCTACGCCGACGAGGCGCGCTCGCTCGACCTGCCGGACCTGCGCGAGGTGCTCACCGTGGACACGGTCCCCGACTGGTCGCTCGCCGGGCCACCTCCGGCCGACCTGACCAGGGGTGAGGACATCTCGGCCATCCTGTTCACCTCTGGCACGACGGGTCGCCCCAAGGGTGCGATGCTCCGTCACGACGCCCTGGTCCGCGGATACCGGGAGTGGAGCGCGCTCACCGGCATGCGGCACGGCGACCGGGTCATGGTCACCAACCCGTTCTTCCACGCGTTCGGCCTGAACGTCGGCCTGCTCGCACCGCTCATCCACGGTGCGACGGCATACCCGGTCGCGGTCTTCGACCCCGGGAGCGTCCTCGCGTTGTTGCGCAGCGAGCGAATCACCTACTACCCGGCGCCGCCCACGGTCTTCGTGGCGCTGTCCGATCTCGTGCGCGCCGAGGGTGGGGGTCCGTTGCCGTCGCTGCGCTCGGCGGTCATCGGGGCGACCGTCATCCCCAGGCCCACGGTCGATGCGATGTACGACGTGCTTGGCGTGGATGACGTGCACGTCCCATACGGGTTCACCGAAGCGAGCGCGCTGGCCACCGTCACCCGCCGCGGCGACAGCCGTGACGTTGTCTGCGGTACGGCGGGCCGACCGCTCCCCGACATCACGGTGCGGATCCTCGATCCCAACGGCGTGCCGGTCGCACCGGGTGAGACGGGCGAGATCGAGGTCAGCGGTTACGCCGTGATGCCTGGCTACCTCGATCCGGAGACTGGGCAGGAGCAACGGCCAGGCACCGGCGGGGTCGTCCGCAGTGGCGACCTGGGCCACGTCGACGCGGCCGGCAACCTCGTGATCGACGGCAGGATCAAGGACGTCGTCATCGTCGGCGGGTTCAACGTCTACCCCGCCGAGGTCGAGGCCTGCCTGGTCGAGCACCCGGCGGTGGCCGAGGTCGCGGTCGTCGGCCGGCCCGACGACCGGCTCGGCGAGGTCGCCGTAGCCTTCGTGGTCCGCCGGGCCCCTGTCGACGAGCATGAGTTGGTCGCCTGGTGTCGCGACCGCATCGCCAACTTCAAGGTGCCCAGGGCCGTCGTCGTGGTGGACGGACTCCCGATGAACGCCTCGGGCAAGGTGCTCAAGCGCGAGCTGCGCGCCCAGCTTCCAGGGGGGCGATGACGTGTCCGTCCGACAGGAGCAGCTCGACCGAGTGCTGGTCGTCACGATCGAGCGGGAGGCCAAGCGCAATGCGATCGACCAGGAGGTCGCGGACGGCATCGACGCCGCGATGAACCGGCTCGAGGACGACCCAGGGCTGTGGGTCGGCGTGCTCACCGGTGGGCCGCGGATGTTCTCGGCCGGCACCGACCTCGCCGCGGGCATGAGCCCCCGTACCGAGCGGGGAGGGGAGTACGGCGTGGTCCGTCGCCGGCGCGCCAAACCGCTGATCGCCTGCGTAGAGGGTCTGGCGCTAGGTGGCGGGTTCGAGCTGGTGCTGGCCTGCGACCTGGTGGTGGCCTCCACCACGGCGTCGTTCGGGCTGCCGGAGACCCGTCGCGGGGTGGTGGCGTCGTCGGGTGGTCTGTTCCGCGCGCCGCAGGCGCTGCCTCGTCAGGTGGCGGCCGAGCTGATGCTCGCCGGCGCCCGACTCGACGCGTCACGGGCGCACGCGTTGGGGCTGGTGAGCCGGCTCGTCGAGCCGGGACGTGCCCTGGGGGCCGCGCTCGCGCTGGCGGCCGAGATCTGCCTCGCCTCCCCGTACGCGGTCGGCCTGACGCTGGGCGCCCTGGCCGAGGTCGGCCTCGACGAGGACACCGGATGGGCGACGACGGCGGCCGCCGTGGCCGCGGTCAAGGAGTCCGAGGACATGCGGGAGGGCGTGAACGCCTTCCTCGAGAAGAGAGCACCGAGGTGGACGGGACGATGAGTGCGCACGAGGACCAGCTGCGACCCCAGCGCCGGGGACGGTCGATCGCGATGAGCGAGCGGGAGGTCGACGGGTTCATGCGGACCGAACGAACCTGTCGCGTCGCCACGGTCGGCGCCGACGGGACACCGCACGTGATGCCGCTGTGGTTCGTCTGGCACGACCGGAGCGTATGGCTGAGCTCGATCGTGAAGAGCCAGCGCTGGGCCGACCTGACGCGGGACCCCCACGTCGCCGTGGTCGTCGACGCCGGCACGGAGTTCCACGAGCTGCGCGGAGTCGAGGTGCGCGGCGAGGTCGAGCAGGTCGGCGACGTGCCGCGCACCTCCCGCATCGATCCCGAGCTGGTCGAGCCCGAGCGGCTGATGGCGAGCAAGTACTCGCGGTCCGGGGAGTTCGTCCCGGACGGTCGCCACGCCTGGCTCCGGGTGAGGCCCAGCAAGCTCGTCAGCTGGGACTTCCGAAAGAGCGCCGCACCGCGGACGTCTTGAGGGACTCGTTGCGCGACGCGAACGCGGCGAAGGTGGTCTCAGCGGCCGAGCCCTCGAACTGCGCCAGGTGGCGAGCCGTCTCGACCTCGAGGTACTCACGTAACGAAAGCCGTTCGGCGTCCAGCAGGTTGGCCTTGATGTCGCGCAGTGCACGGGGGTTGCGGGCGACGAGCCCGGCCACCAGCTCGGCGACGTCGGCATCCCACGAGCTCTCGGTGTACACCCGCGAGACCAGGCCGAGGTCGAGGAGGTCCGCCGCCGTCAGCTTGCCCGGAAGGAGCAGGAGGTCGCGCGCGCGGGCCGAGCCCAGGTGCCGGGTGAGCATCCAGGCCAACCCGAGCTCGCCGGCGACGCCGACGTCGAGGAATGCGGTCGCGAACCGGGCGCGGTCGACCGCGACGCGCAGGTCGCACGCCATCGCCCAGGAGAAGCCGGCGCCCGCGCACCCGCCGTTCACGGCGGCGATCGTCAGCTGCGGCATCTCCGCGAGCAGGGCGGCCGACTCGAACGCCTCCGCGGCCGGCACCTGGGCCGGTTCTCCTGGCTCGCGGTCGAGATCGGCGCCGGGACAGAAGTCGCGACCCTGGCCGGTGAGCACGACCAGGCGCAGCCGGTCGTCGTCGGCGAGCGCGCCGAGCGCGGCGTACATCTCCTCGGCCATCTGCGCGGTGACCGTGTTGCGATGCTCAGGCCGGTCGAAGCGCACCCAGGCGACGTCGTCGTCGCGCGAGACCGCTAGCGTCTCATAGGTTTTTGACTTTGTAATCATTGTCAAGTTGTAAAGGTTCATGCGAGCGTTGTCCACCGACGAGAGGTGACGTGCTGACGATGGCGAACGAACGAGACGAGGTGCATCCGTTCGAGGGGCGAGTCGACTTCCCCTACTGGGACGGCCTGGGGCGCGACGAGCTACTGGTGCAGCGCTGCACCGGCTGCGCGCGTTGGAGCTGGCCCGCCGACTGGCGCTGCCCACGGTGCGGGAGCTACGACCTGGGCTGGGAGCCGGTGGAGCCCAGGGGAGTGGTCTACAGCTGGGTACGCACGCACCTGGCCTTCGTGCCGGCCTACGCCGAGCTGGTGCCGTACGTGAACGTGCTCGTCGAGCTGCCCGGTGCCGACGGGGCACGCTTGATGGGGCTGTTCACCGGACCCGAGGAGGGACTCGAGGTCGGGTCGGTCGTCACCGGCACCTTCCAGGCCCCCTCCGCCCGCACCCTCGACCTGTCCGTGCTGACCTGGAGCCTGGAGGTGGCGGCCGCGTGAAGCGCCCGACCGGGGTCGCCGCCGTGGGGTACGGCGCCACGCCCTACTACAGGCGCGGCCAGTCGCCCCACGCCGAGCGCAAGCTGCTCCTGATGGCCATCGACGAGGCGGCCACGATGGCGGGGATCGACGCTGCGGAGATCGACGGCTTCGTCTCCTACGGGGCCGACCTCGAGGACGGGCCGCGGCTCACCGGCCCGTTGGGTACCAAGGAGCTGCGCTGGAGCAGCCTGGTCTGGGGTGGTGGTGGCGGCGGCAGCTCAGCCGCGATCGCCCAGGCGGAGGCGGCGATCCTCTCGGGCCAGGCCGAGACCGTGGTCGTCTACCGCGCCACGGCCGAGTCGACGAGCGGTCGGCTCAGCTCGGCGGTCATCCAGGGGGTCTTCGGGATCCAGTACCGAGCCCACGGCATCGACTCCCCGGCGCAGGCGCTCGGGCTGCGCACGCAGCGGATCCTCGCCAACGGCGTACCGCCGAGCGCTCTGCGTGCGATCGCGAGGGCCAGCTACTTCCACGCCGGCAACACCCCGCACGCGGTCGGCCGCGACGTCGATCTGACCGACGAGCTGTACGAGGGTTCGCGTCGCATCGTCGACCCGATCCGCCTCTACGACTCCTCGCGCGAGAACGACGCGGCGGCCGCGATCATCTTCACCAGCGCCGAGCGCGCAGCCGACCTGACCGAGAAGCCGATACACCTCCTCGCCTCGGCATACGGTGCGCAGGGGCCGCGCTGGGGGGAACTCGACGAGAACCACGAGCCCTACACCGCCTCGTCGCAGGCCTCGGCCGCCCGTCGGATGTGGGACCGCACCGGGCTGGGCCCGGACGACGTCGACGCCGTCCAGCTCTACGTCAACTTCACGGGCCCGCCCGTCTCCGCCCTCGTCGACCTCGGCTTCTGCACCGTAGAGGACGCCGGCGAGGTGCTCACCTACGAGAACCTGGTCGCGCCGACCGGTGCACTGCCCATCAACACCAGCGGTGGCGACCTGGCCGAGGGTTTCCTGCACGGCATGGGCAACGCCGTGGAGGCGGTGCGCCTGTTGCGTGGGGAGTCCTACAACCCGGTGCCGGACGCCAAGGTCTGTCTCGTCTCCGGGGGCCCGATCTCCGAGCTGAGCAGCGTGTCGCTGTTCGGCACCGAGCCCCTCGGCTGACGGTCCTCGGCGTCGGGCAGCGGTGGTGCGTTCTCGTGGAAGCGCGATGAAAACAACCTTTTTCATTTTAATCCTTGTCAAGATGACATGTTTTATGTGAATGTGTGCGGCGTGACGCCGGACACACCGACCGTGCAGGCAGGTGCGTGATGCACGACTACCTGCCCTTGATCGTCAGCGGCATCGCCGACGGCTCTCTGGTGGCGATCGCCGCCATGGGTCTCGTGCTCAGCTACAAGGCGTCGGGCATCTTCAACTTCGCGCACGGCGCCATCGGCGCGGTGGCGGCGGGCGTCTTCTACCAGCTCTACAAGCTCAACGGGCTGCCGTGGCCGCTGGCGCTGGTGATCACGCTCGTCCTGGTCGGCCTGGTCTTCGGATTCGTCATGGAGCGGGTTGCGGCGCTCGTTGCGAACGCGAGCACGACGATGAAGATCGTCTCGACGCTCGGCATCATGATCACGCTGACCTCGCTGTTCAACCTGCGCTACGGCGGGATCACCAAGCAGTTCCCTGACTTCTTGTCCCAGCGGACCTTCCGCCTCGGTGGGGTGAACATCGCCTGGGAGCAGGTGATCGCCGTCCTGGTCGGCCTCCTCCTCGCGGTCGCGATGACGGTCTTCTTCCGGCGCACGATCCTCGGCCGGGGGATGCGGGCGATCGTGGACGACCCCCAGCTGGTCGCGCTGATGGGACTCAACCCCACGACAGTGCGTCGCTGGGCCTGGGTCATCGGCACGACGTTCGCGGCCGTCGCCGGCGTCTTCATCGCCCCGAGCATCGGCCTCGACGGCACCACGCTGACACTGCTGGTGGTGGAGGGGTTCGGCGCCGCGGCGATCGGTCGGTTCTCAAGCCTGCCGCTGACCTACCTGGGCGCCGTGATCATCCAGGTGCTGGTCGCCGTCAGCTCGAAGGTCGCCTCCGACCACCCCAGTCTGCAGAGCGCGCCGTCGTCGATCCCGTTCGCGGTGCTCTTCCTCGTGCTGCTGCTCTCGCCCAAGGGGTGGCTGGTCGAGGTGGGTGCCACGCTGCAGCAGCGCGTCGTCACGATCCCGCGCCAGAATCGGCGGGTCGGCCTGGCCAAGCTGGTCCCGGTCGTGGTGCTGGTCGCGCTGGTCCCGCACCTGTTCGAGACGCACCTGCTGGCCTGGACCAAGGGCATGATCTTCGTGCTCCTGATGATGTCACTGAGCCTTCTGGTGCGCCTGTCCAACCAGATCTCGCTGTGCCAGATGACCTTCGCGGCGGTCGGCGCCACGGCCTCGTACCACCTGGTGCAGAGGGGCCTGCCGTGGACGCTCGCGCTGGTGTGCGCCGGGCTCATCGCGATCCCCATCGGCGCGTTCGTGGCGATCCCCGCCGTGCGGCTCTCCGGGGTCTACCTGGCCCTCGCCACACTGTCGTTCGGGCTCTTCGTGCAGACCGCGCTCTACGACTCTCCGCTCATGTTCGGCAACGACCCCCTACCGCTGATCACCATGCGGCCGTCGTTCGCCGAGTCCGATACGGCGTACTTCTACCTGATCCCCGTCGTCGGCGCCGTGGGCTTCCTCCTGGTGCGGTTGGTCGAACGGGCCCGGCTGGGCCAGCTGCTGCGCTGCAAGGCCGACTCGGCGATCGCGCTCGAGTCGCTCGGCGTCAACACGTCGCTGCTGCCCCTGGCGGCGTTCTGCACCGCGGCGTTCCTCGCCGGTGTGGCCGGCGCGCTGATCGGCCCGAGCGTCGGCGTGGTGAGCAAGAACGACTTCACCACCATCCCGACCTCCCTCCTGCTGGTCGCCCTTCTCGTGCTGGGGGCGCGCGACCAGCGGATCGGCACGCTCGGGGCGGCCCTCGGCGGTGCGATCGGGCTGATCGTGATCCCCGACTACATCTCCTCCTACGACGTGCTGCAGGGGCTCAACCTCTTCTTCGGTGTCGCCGCCGTCGAGGCCGCATTCGCCTCGACCCGGGTCAGCACGCCGAGAGCGCGACGGTCCTCGACCCCGTCGGGGACCACGCCACAGCCCGAGCTCGTGACCGCGGGAGGTCGCCGTGGCTGATCACCACGCAGTCGGTTTGTCCCTGCGCGGACTGACGGTCCGCTACGGCGGCGTGCTGGCCGTCGACGACGTCCGCCTCGACGTGGCCGCCGACTCGATCACGGGCCTCATCGGGCCCAACGGGGCCGGCAAGACGAGTCTCTTCAACGCGTGCGCCGGGTTGGTGCGGGCCAGCTCGGGCAGCGTGGAGCTCTTCGGCCAGGACGTGACGCGCACGAGCGTCGCCAAGCGTGCCCGACTCGGACTCGGTCGAACCTTCCAGCGCGTGGAGCTGTTCAAGACGCTCTCGGTGCACGACAACATCGCGATGGGCCACGAGTCCGCCTACGTGTGGAAGCACCCCTACTCGCTCTTGCAGGCACTGCCCTCCGAGCGGCGTGAGACCGAGCGGGTCACCGAGCAGGTGATGGAGCTGTGCCGGCTCACCGACATCGCCGGTCGGACCGCCGGCTCGCTCTCGACGGGACAGCAGCGCATGGTTGAGCTGGCTCGGGTCCTCGCCGGGCCGAGCCGGCTGCTGCTCCTGGACGAGCCGTCCTCCGGGCTCACCGGGCAGGAGCGGGCGGTCTTCGCCGAGATCGTCGAGGACGCTGTGCGTATCCTCGGTCTCGGCGTCTTCGTGGTCGAGCACGACATGGACCTAGTGGCTCGCATCTGTGCCCAGGTGCACGTTCTCAACTTCGGCAGGCTGATCTTCTCCGGCACCACCCGAGAGGCGATGGCCAGCGAGCTGGTGCAGCGCTCCTACCTCGGTGAGAGCGCCGTACCCGAGGCGTCCGGGGGCCCTCGTGCTTGAGCTCGAGAACGTCACCGTCGGCTACACGGCCACCAGCCAGGTCCTCTCCGGCGTCTCCCTCAGCGTGCCGGAAGGCTCCGTCGTCGCACTCCTCGGCCCGAACGGTGCGGGCAAGACCACGGCGCTGCGTGCGGCGTCGCGGATGGTGCCGCTGCAGGTGGGCCGGGTGGTCTTCGACGGCGAGGACGTCACCCGGATGCCGTCCTACGCCGCGGCCGAACGCGGCCTGTGCCACGTGCCCGAGGGGAGGGGAGTCTTCCCGGCCCTGACCGTGCGCGACAACATCGCCCTTTTCGGCCGCGGCATGCCCCTCCAAGAGGCTGTCGACCGGTCGGTCGCCGAGTTCCCTTTCATCGAGCGTCGGCTCGACGCACTGGCCGGCACGCTCTCCGGTGGCGAGCGACAGATGCTGGCGCTGACCCGGCCGTGGCTCGTACGGCCCAAGATCGTCCTCCTCGACGAAGTCTCCATGGGACTCGCCCCACTCATCGTCGACGAGGTCTACGCCTTCATCCGGAGGCTGGCGGGGGAGGGCATCTCCCTGCTGGTGGTCGAGCAGTACGTGGACCGCGTCCGGCGGTTCGCCGACCACATCTACCTCATGCGCAGCGGCGCGATCCGGTTCTCGGGACCACCGGACCAGCTGGGGTCTGACGAGGACATCCTCGGCCACTACCTCGGTGCAGCTCTGCAGGAGTGACCCACCGTCCCGGCGTGCGTCGGGCGGGCCTCACCTCATGAACAGGAACCAGAGTTATGAAGCGTGCACTCCACCGTGGCGCGGTCCTGACCGCGGCGCTCACGGCCCTGTCCCTCTCCCTCGTCGCGTGTGGTGACGACAAGAGCGGGGACGGCGGTGGCGGCGGGAAAGACCCGATCGTGATCGGCCAGGTCGGCAACTACTCCGGTCAGATCCCGGGTCTCGCCGGCCAGGGCTACGGCCTGCAGGCCTGGGTGAAGGCGACCAATGCCGCCGGCGGTGTCGACGGTCACCAGATCGAGCTCCACACCGCGGACGCCAAGGGCGACCCGGCTTCGGAGGTCTCTCAGGTGACCCAGATGATCGGCCGCTACAAGCCCGCCGCGTTCGTCGGCATGGGGCTCTCGACGATCGCCGGCTCCGCCCCGACCGTCAACAAGGCCGGCATCCCCGTCATCGGTGGCAACACGAACGACGTCGCCTGGGCGGTCGACCCCGGTCTGTACGCGACCGGCGCCGGTCTCCTCGGTACGTACCTCCAGGGCTTCTTCGCCGTGCCGTCCGCCGGCACCAAGACCGGTCTGGTCTACTGCAAGGAGTCGGCCGGGTGCACCGGGGTGAAGACCATGATGTTCGACCTCGGGCTGTCCAAGGCCAACGGCGGTGATCCGGTCTACTCGGCCGAGGCCTCTCTCGCGGCGCCGTCGTTCACCGCCCAGTGCATCGCCGCGCAACAGGCGGGCGTTCAGGTGCTCGCCGTGGCGTTCGACACCTCCAACGTGATCCGGCTAGCCAAGGACTGCGACAAGCAGGGCTACCACCCGGTCTACGCCGAGTCGGGCACCGTCCCCGGCGACAGCCTTGCTGCCGTACCGGCGATGGAGGGCACGCTCGCCGGTCAGGCCGACGCGCCGTGGTTCCTCACCAGCGGGCCGGTCGCGGACCAGACGGCCGCGATGAAGAAGTACTTCCCGAAGGTGCCGGTCGACTCCACCACGGTGTCCGGCTGGACCGCCGGTGCTGCGCTGGGCCGGGCGATCGAGAACTACCTCGGCAAGAACCCGGGCGGCACGGTCGACGCTGCCGCCATCAAGAAGGGGTTGGGCATGTTCAAGAGTGAGACCCTCGGTGGCCTGACCCCGCCGCTCACCTTCACCAGCTCCGGGGTGCAGAAGCAGACCAACTGCGCCTTCTCGATCAAGATCCAGGACGGCAAGTGGGTGCAGAACGGCACCGACCCGGTCTGCCCGCCCGACAGCATCCAGTCCACGCTCGACTCCGCGCTGGCGGCCCTCTCGAAGGGGTGACGGCGCGAGCCCGCACCGCGCGGGCTGCTTGACTCCGTGGGGAGGTCGCCGGCGCGACCTCCCCACGGTCCGCGACCGGAACCGGTCGCGACGGATGAGGAGAGGAGCCATGAAGTGGCCGGACGTCTCGAGGGCAAGGTCGCCTTCATCACCGGAGCGGCCCGAGGACAGGGTCGGAGCCACGCGGTCAAACTGGCGGAGGAGGGCGCGGACATCATCGCGGTCGACATCGCCGCCGACATCCAGAGCGTGCCCTACCCGGTCGCGAGCCCTGAGGACCTGGCCGAGACGGTGCGCCAGGTGGAGGCCCTCGACCGGCGCATCGTGGCGAGCGAGACCGACGTACGCAACTCGAAGCCGCTCATGGCGGCCGTCGCCGAGGGTGTCGCGCGCCTGGGGCGCCTCGACATCGTGGTGGCCAACGCCGGCATCTGGAGCTACGGCCGCATGGACGAGATGTCGGAGCAGACCTGGCAGGACATGCTCGACGTGAATCTGACCGGGGTGTGGCACGCGGCCAAGGCGGCGATCCCGCACCTGCGGACCACCGGCGGTGGCTCGATCGTGCTCACCAGCTCCATCGGCGGCCTGCGCGGCTCGGAGAACGCGGGCCATTACGTCGCGGCCAAGCACGGCGTCGTCGGCTTGATGCGCACGCTCGCCTGGGAGCTCGCTCGTGACGCCATCCGCGTCAACAGCGTGCACCCCACTCAGGTCAACACCGACATGATCCAGAACGACGTGATGCGGAACCTCTTCGCACCCGATGTGGAGGTGCCCTCGCAGGAGCTGTTCGCCGAGCGCTCCCAGGCCACCCACCTCCTGCAGATCCCCTGGGTGGAGCCTATCGACATCTCGAACGCGGTGGCCTTCCTCGTGTCTGACGACGCGCGCTACATCACCGGTGTGACCCTGCCGATCGACGCCGGCGCCATGCTGAGGTAGGCACCCTTATCCTTGCAATCATTAAGAGCTTTGGCTAGCGTCCAGGTGCACGCTCAGACAGGAGAACAGTCGTGACCAGCACGCCAGACCGGACCGTGACGCTGCCCTCGGAGCTCATCATCGGGGGCGAGCGGCTGTCAGCGGCCTCGGGAGGTGCGTTCGAGCACGTGAACCCCGCGACCGGGCGAGCCCAGGGCTCGATCCCGATGGCCGGTGCGGCCGAGGTCGACGCTGCCGTCGCGGCGGCCCGCGCGGCCCTGCCCGAGTGGCGCAGCTGGAATCCCGTCGACCGGCGCCGCGTCATCGTGCGACTGGCCGACCTGATGCGCGAGCACGTCGACGAGCTGGCGGTCCTGGCTTCGCTCGAGATGGGCGGACCGATCACGATGACGCCCTACCACGTGCAGTGGGGCGCTGACTGGATCGAGGACGCCGCGGGCTGGGCCGACCGGCTGTACGGCGAGACCGCACCGCTCTCGGCTCGCGGCATGCTGGAGTACACCGCGGTGGAGCCGTTCGGCGTCGTCGCCGCGCTGGCCACCTGGAACGGCTCGAGCGGTGCGTTCGGCATGACCATCGGCGCGCCCCTGGCGGCCGGTTGCACCGTGGTGGCCAAGCCGTCCGAGCTGGCGCCGTTCGGTGCGATCCGCGTGGTAGAGCTGGCCCTGGAGGCCGGGATCCCGCCGGGTGTCCTCAACGTCATCACAGCCGGGGTGGAGGCCTCCTCTGCGCTTGTTGCGCACCCCGGTGTCGACAAGGTCACGTTCACCGGCAGCCCGGCGACCGCGCGGCGTATCGCCGCGGTGGCCGCCGAACGCCTGACCCCGTGCGTCTTCGAGCTCGGCGGCAAGTCCGCCTCGCTGGTCTTCGGCGATGCCGATCTGGAGCGTGCCGTCGGCGCGGCCGTCGGCGTGATCGGCAACGCCGGGCAGGTCTGCACGCTCGGCTCGCGGCTCCTCGTGCACCGCTCGGTCCACGACCACTACGTCGAGCAGGTGGCAGCTGCGCTCGCGACCATCAGGCAGGGCGACCCCTTCGACGAGAGTGTGGTGATGGGGCCGGTCATCAACGCCTCCGCCGCGGATCGGATCACCGCCATGATCAACCGCGCCCGCGACTACGCCGCCGTCGTGACCGGTGGCGGGCGGGTAGGCGGGGAGCTCAGCGAGGGCTTCTTCGTCGAGCCGACCCTGGTCGCACTCCCCGACAACGCCGGTGAGCTGGCCCAGGACGAGGTCTTCGGGCCGGTCCTGGGCATCATCGCCTTCGACGAGGAGGACGAGGCGGTCGCGATCGCCAACGACAGCGACTACGGCCTCTCCGGCTACGTCTTCACCCAGGACGTGTCCCGCGCGCACCGTGTCGCCTCGCGCCTCGACACTGGCAACGTGGGGGTCAACGGCGGCAACGCCCCCGCCGGCCCGCACCTGGCTTTCGGAGGCCGCAAGCAGAGCGGCTACGGCAAGCAGGGCGGACTCGCGGGCATCTGGGAGTTCGTGAACACCAAGACCGTCCAGGTCATGCTCTGACCCACGCTCTGGAAGGAGTGGTTGTCCCGTGATCCCCATCGTCGGTGAACGACTGGGAAGCACCGTCTGCGACACCGAGGTGATCGTAGTCCGCCCGCCCTCGCAGGACGTCGACCTGACCTGCGGAGGTCAGCCCATGGCGCCGCTGCCGGCCGAGACGAAGGAGGCGGTCGGCGAGGACGGGCCCGGCACGTTGGTCGGCAAGCGGTACAGCGATCCTGGCTCGGGCCTGGAGCTGCTGTGCACCAGGCCCGGCGCCGGTCAGCTCCGTGTGGGTGGGACCGTGCTCGGCGTGAAGCAGGCCAAGAACCTGCCGTCCTCAGACTGATGGGCGCCGTGATGGAGCTCTCTCGCGACACCCACTGGATCGACAACGCGCCGGCCCGCCCGAGCGGGTCGGGCACGGTCACGCTCACCAACCCCTCGACCGGGCAGGTCATCGGGACCGCCGTCGACGGCAGTGCGACCGACGTGGACGCGGCCGTACGCTCGGCCAACCGCGCTCTGCGCGACCCGGCCTGGCGAGACCTGGGTCCGGCTGAGCGGGCCGCGCTGCTGCGTGGTCTCGCCGATGCCCTCGACCGACGGGGCGCCGAGCTGGCCGAGCTGGTCAGCACCCAGAACGGTATGCCGATCAAGATGGTCCGCTGGGGCAACGTCGGCGGATCCTCGGCCAGCTACCGGTACTTCGCGGACCTCGCAGAGCAGCAGATCGTCGAGGACGAGCGCGCCACCCCCTACAGCCGCACGCGTGTGCGCCGCGAGCCGGTCGGAACGGTCGGGATCATCGCACCGTGGAACGGTCCGCAGATCCTGGTGGCCTGGAAGCTCGGCCCCGCTCTCGCCGTGGGGTGCACCGCGGTGATCAAGCCTGCCGAGGAGACCAGCCTCGACGCGTTCGTCCTGGCCGAGGCGGTCGCCGAGGCCGGGTTCCCACCCGGCGTCGTCAACGTCGTCACGGGCGGGCGCGATACCGGTGCCGCGCTGGTCGCGCATCGCGGCGTGCACAAGGTCGCCTTCACCGGGTCGACCGCGGCCGGGCGGGCGATCGCCGAGGTGTGCGGCAGCCAGCTCAAGCCCGCGACCCTCGAGCTGGGCGGCAAGAGCGCGGCCATCGTCCTCGACGACGCCGATCTCGATGCCTTCGGCAAGGCCGTCACCCGCATCTGCGCGCCCAACTCGGGCCAGGTCTGCTACTCCTGCACCCGTGTCCTCGCACCGCGCGGCTCCTACGACGCGGTGGTCGACGCGGTGGTGGCCGGCATGCGGACCGCCCGTCTCGGCGACGCCCTTTTTGAGACCACGAACTTCGGGCCGCTGGTCAGCGCGCGACAGCGCACCCGGGTAGAGGACTACGTCGACCTGGGCAGTTCCGAGGGCGCCGATCTCGTGCTCGGCGGCAGCCGGCCGGCCGGTCTCGATCGCGGCTTCTTCGTCATGCCCACGGTGTTCCGCGGGGTGGACAACTCGATGCGGATCGCGCGCGAGGAGATCTTTGGGCCGGTGCTCGTCGTCATCGCCTACGACGGCGACGACGAGGCCGTCGCCATCGCCAACGACTCCGACTACGGCCTGGGTGGGTCGGTGTTCACCGCCGACCCGGAGCGTGGTCTGGGCATCGCGCGTCGAGTCGAGACCGGCTCCATCGGCATTAACACCTACGAGCCGACGCTCGATGCGCCGTTCGGTGGCGTGAAGGGGAGCGGGCTCGGGCGCGAGCTGGGGCCCGAGGGCCTCGAGGCCTACGTGGAGTACAAGTCGATCTACAACGCGCCTGCGATGTGACCCCGCTGATCGATCTCTCGGGTCGTGCCGTCGTCGTGACCGGCGGGAACGACGGCATCGGCCTGGGCGTTGCTCGTGGGCTGGTGCGCTGCGGGGCCCGGGTCGCCGTGCTCGGCCGCCGCGCCGAGGCCAACGGCGCCGCGGTCGCCGAGCTCTGCGACCTCGCTCCCGACGAACCCGGTGCTGCCGTCGGACTGGTCTGCGACGTCGGTTCGGAGGAGCAGGTCGTGGCGGCGTTCCGTGCGGCCCGCGACGAGCTGGGGCCGATACGCGGGGTGGTGGCGTGCGCCGGGGCCGCGAGTCCCGGCACACCGTTCCTGGAACAGACCCTCGACGACTGGCGTCCGGTCATGCGCACCAACCTCGAGGGCGCCTTCCTCACGTTCCGGGAGGCTGCCCGAGCGATGGTGGCGGACGGCGTCGCCGGCAGCCTGGTCGCGGTCGCCAGCCTCGCCGCCACCCAGGGGCAGGTGCGCGGTCAGCAGTACGCCGCGAGCAAGGGCGGTATCGTCGCGCTCGCTCGCTCCTGCGCCGTCGAGCTCGCCCGCCACGGCATCCGGGCCAACACGATCGTTCCCGGCGCCTTCACCACCCGGCTCAGCGAGCCCTTCCAGTCCGACGAGCGCTACGCCGCCAAGGTGCTGCCTCGCATCCCGCTGCGGCGCTGGGGCGCCCCGGACGAGGTGGCCGGCGTGGCGGCGTACCTGGTCTCGGACGCGGCGGCGTACCACTCCGGCGACGTGCTCACGGTGGACGGCGGCTACTCGGTCTTCTAGTACAGCCCGCCGTCGACGCGGACCAACGCCCCCGTGGTGAACGACGACGCCGAGGAGGCCAGGTAGAGCGCGGTGGTGACGACCTCATCCGGCCGACCGGGGTGGCCGACGGCGCTCTGCGTGCTGGCGCGGGCCTCCTGGCTCCAGTGCTCGGAGACGTCGGTGAGGAACGGACCCGCCGAGAGGGTGTTCACCCGAACGGTCGGCCCGTACTCGCGGGCGAACACGTGGGTCAGGGCGTTGAGCCCGGCCTTCGCGCCGGCGTACGGGCCGAAGCCGGGCTTCGGGCGCAGCGCGGCGAACGAGGAGACGTTGATGATCGCGCCGCCGCCGTGCTCGACCATCCGCGCGCCGACCAGCGCTCCGAGGCGGAACGGGCCCTTGAAGTTGACGCCGACGACCTTGTCGAACAGCTCCTCGGTGGTCTCGACCGAGGACGGGGCCTGCGGTGACATGCCGGCGTTGTTGACCAGGACGTCGACGTGGCCGAACTCGGCGTACGCCGCGTCGACGAGCCCGTCGATCTCGTCCCAGTGGCCGACGTGGCACGCGACGGGAAGGGCGCGGCGCCCCAGTGCGCGGACCTCGTCGGCGACCAGCTCGCACGCGTCGAGCTTGCGGCTGGTGACCACGACGTCGGCGCCCGCGCGAGCGTAGGCGACCACGATCTCGCGACCGAGGCCGCGGCTGCCACCGGTGACGAGGGCGACCTTGCCCTCCAGGGTGAACAGGTCGTTCACAGCGCGGCCAGCCGGTCGGCGTACTTCTCGCGCGCGGCCGCGAGCCGCGTAGGGACGTGCTCGGTCGGGAACAGGCCCGGGGCGGGGGAGTACTGGCCCAGGAGCCCCTTGGCCACTGTGGTCCGGTGCACCTCGGTCGGACCGTCGACCAGGGCCAGGTGCGGCGTCTGCGACCACCACTGGGCCAGCGGCATCTCGATCGTCGTGCCGAGCGAGCCGTGCAGGTGCACCGCGCGCTGCAGGATGTCGTGCTGCACCCTCGACATCTGCACCTTGCACATCGCGATGCCGTTCCGCGCCGCCCCGGGCGGCTGGGTGTCGATGACCCAGGCCGTGTGGAGGACCAGCAGGCGCAGCTGCGCGAGCTCGATCGAGGACTCGGCCAGCGCCTGCTGCACCGACTGCTTGTCCGACAACGCGGTGCCCTGGGTGCGCCGCGAAAGTGCCCGCTCGGCCATCATGTCGAGGATCCGCGCGCATCGACCGACGGTGCGCATGGCGTGGTGGATCCGGCCGCCGCCGAGCCGGGCCTGGGCGACCTTGAACCCCTCGCCCGGTCCGCCCAGCATGTGGTCGAGGGGCACGCGTACGTCGGTGTAACGCACGTACGCGTGGGTCCCGTCGTCGTCGGCCGACTCGACGAACGTCGCGACGTTGCGCACGATCTCCACGCCGGTGGTGTGCCGCGGCACCACGAACATCGACATCCGCGCGTGCGGGGCGGCGTCCGGGTCGGTCACCGCCATCACGATCAGGAACTCGGCGTACCGGGCATTGGAAGTGAACCACTTCTCCCCGTCGATCACCCACTCGTCACCGTCTCGACGCGCCGCGCACACGAACTCCTTGGGGTCCGCGCCGGCCTGCGGCTCGGTCATCGAGAACGCCGAGACGATGTCGCCGTCGAGCAGCGGCTGCAGGTAGCGGGCCTTCTGCTCCTCGGTCCCGAACATCGCCAGGATCTCGGCGTTGCCGGTATCTGGCGCCGCGGTGCCGAAGATCGTCGGGGCCCAGTGCGAGCGGCCGAGGATCTCGTTGAGCAGCCCGAGCCGGACCTGACCGTAACCCGGGCCCCCGAGCTCGGGCCCGAGGTGGCACGCCCACAACCCGTGCGCCTTGACCTCCTCGCGCATGGGCTCCACGAAGGCGCGCGCGGCCCTGTCCTGGACGTCGTAGGGCGCTCCACCGCCCGGGAAGAGAACATCGACCGACTCGCACTCCTCGCGGACGAACGTCGAGGCCCAGTCGAGCCGCTCCTGAAAGTCCGGCTCCGTCGAGAAGTCCCACATGGCCGCGAAGGTAACCCCAAGTTCTTAATGCTTGCAAGGATTACTACGTTGTGCCAGGATCGAGAAGAACGTGACCCGCAGCACACCAGGAGGACCGCCGCACATGCGTCTGGCCAACAAAGTCGCGATGATCACCGGCGCCGGATCCGGTCTGGGCCGCGTCTCCTCGCAGCTGTTCGCGCAGGAGGGCGCCAAGGTTGTCATCACCGACCTGTCCGAGACCCGGGCCAAGGAGACGCTCGACCTGGTGCACGAGGCCGGTGGCGAGGCCATCGCCGTGAAGGCCGACGTCACCCAGGAGTCCGAGGTCGAGGCCGCGGTCGAGCAGGCGGTCGAGGCCTACGGTCGCCTCGACGTGATGTTCGCGAACGCCGGCATCCCGGCCCGAGGCTTCGGGCTGACACCGTTCGAGGAGCTGACCGAGGAGGAGTGGGACGAGACCAACGACGTCGTCTTGAAGGGGGTTTTCTTCGCGGTCAAGCACGCGGTTCGCGCGATGAAGGGCAACCCCGGTGGTCCGCAGGGCAGCTCGATCATCTGTACCTCATCGGCGGCCTCCATGGTCGGCTATCCCGGCTTTCCCCAGTACGGCGCGGCGAAGGGCGGCGTCAACGCCCTGGTGCGGATCTGCGCGGCCTGGGAGATCGGCAAGTACGGCATCCGCATCAACGCGATCTGCCCGACGCACGGGATGTCGGCCAACTTCATCCTGCCGCCGGACGCCCCGGTCCTGGGCAGGTCGCACGAGGAGATGGGAGGGGAGTGGATTCCCGAGCACAGCCCCATCCCGCTCAAGCTCGACCGGCCGCCGGCCATCTTGGACAACGCCTACCCGGCGCTGTTCCTCGCCTCGGACGAGTCCATGTACATGTCCGGTGTCTCGCTCCCTGTCACCGACGGAGGCACCCTCGCCCAGGTGGCGATCCCGTTCGGCGACAACTGGCGCGAGAACCTCAACGACAACGCACGCAAGGGAAGCTTCAACGGATGAGCGACCACCCACCGTTCAAGATCGACGAGGAGTTCTGCGTCGGCCACGGGCGCTGCTACGCGCTGGCCCCGGAGTCCTTCCAGCCCGACGAGATGGGCCACGGCGTCGTCCGTGACTACCGCGACGGCCCGGCCACGCGCGAACCGGGTGTCGTCGTCAACGCCTGTCCAGAGAGCGCGATCGAGCTCATCACCGTCGGCGGCGACGCCGAGAAGGGAAGCCAGTCATGACCGAGAACGTGGCCGACAAGAGCGTCGAGCAGCTCAAGCAGGAACGCCATCGCGACTACGAGGTCTACCCGCAGGGCACCATGCAGGAGGTCTTCGACGACCTCGCCGACCGCCGTGAGAAGTGCCCCATCACCTTCTCCGAGAAGGGTGGCTTCTGGCTGGCGACGTCCTACGACGACATCAGCAGCATCCTGCGCCGCAACAACCGCGGCTTCGTGAGCTTCCCCAACATCCCGGACGGGAAGGTCGCGTTCGGCCAGAAGGCTCAGATCCCGATCGAGCTCGACGGTCCGATCCACACCCAGTACCGCAAGCTGCTCGATCCTTTGCTCTCCCCGGCTCGGATCGCGGCGATCGAGGACGACATCCGCGCGGTCGCCAACGACCTCATCGACGGGTTCATCGAGACCGGGCAGTGCGACGTCGTGCCGCAGTTCGCGTTTCCGTTCCCCGGCATCAACTTCCTCACGCTCATGGGCTGGCCGCTCGAGGACGCCGAGAAGATGAACGAGTGGGTCGAGATCTTCCTCAAGGGCGTCCCGGGTGGCACCGAGGAGGAGACCCTCCAGGCCCGCATCAGGGCCAGCCAGGAATCGCGGGCTTACATCCAAGCGATCGTCGACGACCGCCGCGCCAACCCGCGCGACGACATCACGACCACCATCGTGCAGACCGAGTTCGACGGCGAGCCCATCAGTGACTCCGACCTGTCCGACCTCTTCGTGCTGATGTTGATGGCCGGGTTGGACACCGTGCAGAGCGTGATCGCGCAGAGCATGGCCTACCTGGCCGAGCACCAGGACCGCTGGGAGCAGATGTTCGCCTCGCCCGACTCGCTCGAGCCGGCGATCGAGGAGCTGCTGCGCTGGACCTCTCCGGCGATGCCGACGCGCAACGTCGCGGAGGAGACTGCGACCGTGGGGGACATGACCCTGCCCAGAGGTGAGCGTGTCTTCTGCCCGCTCAACGCGGCCAACCGCGACCCCAAGTATTTCGAGGACCCCGACGAGGTGAAGTTCGACCGCGTCGACCCCAAGCCCCACGTGACGTTCAGTCTCGGGGCCCACCGCTGCGTCGGCGTCCACCTGGCACGCACGGAGCTCAAGGTGGCCTTCCAGGAGCTGCACCGCCGGATCCCGCACTTCCGCCTCGTCGAGGGTGAGAAGCCGCGTGAGCTGATGGCGCTGACGTGGAGCGTCGACAACGTCAAGATCGCCTTCGACCCGGCCGGATGACGACAGCGCCTGCCCAGACCCGCAGCTACGGCCTCCTGCAACTCTGGGACGCGGTCGCCACCGCCGTTCCGGATCGCGAGTGCGTCGTCCACGGCGACCGGCGAGTCACCTGGCGACAGATGGCCGAGCGCACCAGCCGGCTGGGCTGGTTCCTCACCGCCCGGGGTTACGGCGCGAGACCGGGCCCGGTCGCCGACCACGAGTCACCCAACGACCTGGTCGGGTTGCTGCTGCGCAACAGCGTCGAGTTCTTGGAGGCGAGCGTGGGGTGCTACCGCGCGCGGTGCGCACCGTTCAACGTCAACTACCGCTACCGGGCCGAGGAGCTGGCCTACCTTCTCGCGGACGCGGGCCCGTCGGCGGTCGTCTACCACCGCGAGTTCGCCCCGGTGCTGGTCGAGGCGTTGACGCGCGTGCCCGACCTGGACCCGACGCTGGTGCACGTAGAGGACGGCAGCGGTGCTCGGCTCCCGACCGGCTCGCTGGCCTACGAGGACGTCCTGGACAGTGCCGAGCCGCCGGCGGCCGTCGTCGAGCCCTCGCCCGATGACGTCCACGTGCTCTACACCGGTGGCACGACCGGCATGCCGAAGGGCGTGCTGTGGCCGCTGCGCGAGCTAGCCGGTCGACCCTGCGGGATCACGGTGGCCTCGCTCGAGGACGCCCACGCAGACGCTCCCCGGCGCGGTTGGTTGCGGGCCTATCCGGCGCCCCCGCTCATGCACGGGGCCGCTGCCTGGTTCGCCTACGGTGCCTGGTCGCGCGGTGGGACCCTGGTCGTGACCGACGCCGCGAGATTCGACCCGGAGGCGGCATTGGCGCTCTGCCGCACCGAGCGGGTGAGCTGGATGGCCATCGTCGGCGATGCGTTCGCCCAGCCGCTGCTGACCGCTCTGCGAGCCGGGGTCGAACCGCCCTCGACACTGGCCTACGTCTTCTCCAGTGGTGCAGGACTCTCGCCGACCGCGTGGGAGGAGCTCGATGCGTTCTTCCCCGGTCTCAAGCTGGCCAATGCGCTCGGCTCCTCCGAGACGGGACCCCAGGCCGTGCAGACGAGTCGTGAGCAGGCCGGCTTCCGGCCCGGTCCCACGACGTACGTCGCGAGCGAGGACCGCACCCACCTCCTGTCGGCCGATGACCCCGGTGTGGGGTGGCTGGCCAACGCCGGTGAGCTGCCGCGCGGCTACCTCAACGACGCCGAGCGGACCGCGGCCACGTTCGCCGTGGTCGACGGTCTTCGGGTGTCGATCTCCGGTGACAGGGCGAGCATGGACGACGCCGGGCAGATCCGGTTCCTAGGGCGCGAGTCGTCGGTGATCAACTCCGGCGGGGAGAAGGTGTACGCCGAAGAGGTCGAGGCTGTGCTCCGCTCGCTGCCGGAGGTGGACGACGCGGTGGTGGTCGGCCGACCCAGCGAGCGCTGGGGGCAGGAGGTGGTGGCGCTCGTCGTCGCACCCGGCGGCCTCACCCGGGAGCAGGTCAAGGTCGCCAGCGGCGAGCGGCTCGCGGGCTACAAGATCCCCAGGGTGGTCGTGGCGGTCGACGCCGTGCGCCGTCACCCCAACGGCAAGGTGGACTACGACTGGGCCCGCGAGGCTGCGCGGTGAGTGGTCTGGCCGCCTGGCTGGATGCCCACGGGTTGCCCGGCGACGGCGAGCCGGTGTTAGACCCGCTCACCGGGGGTGCCTCCAACGAGGTCTACCGGGTCTCCTACGGTGAGCGACCGGTCGTGCTCCGCCGGCCACCGGCGCACGCGGCCCAGGAGCGCGCCGCCACGATGCTGCGAGAGGCTCGAGTCCTGGCCGCGCTCGCCGATACCGACGTGCCGCACGCGCGCCTGGTGGGTGCCTGCGAGGACCCCGACGTGCTCGGCTCGGCGTTCTACGTGATGGAGCTGGTCGATGGCTGGTCCCCGGTGTCGGCCGGCCGCCGGGGCCCCTCTCCGTTCGACGAGGATCCGGACGCGCGACGCGAGCTGGGCCTGTCCGTCGTGGACGGTATCGCCGCGCTCGCGCGCGTCGACTGGCGTGCGGTCGGGCTCGAGGGGTTCGGGCGCCCGCAAGGCTTCCACGACCGCCAGGTGCCTCGCTGGACCGCACACCTCGACAAGGTCCGCTTCCGTGAGATCCCGGGCCTCGACGATGCCGCTGCGTGGCTGAGCACCCACCGACCCCGCGCCTGGACGCCGGGCCTCCTGCACGGCGACTATTCGTTCGCCAACGTGATGTTCGACCGCTCTCGGCCGGGCCGGCTCGCGGCCGTGGTCGACTGGGAGATGTCGACGGTGGGCGACCCGCTGCTCGACCTCGGGTGGCTGCTGATGCGGTGGCCGAGCGAGGAGGGTCAGCGACCGCGGGGCTCGTTCGACATGGACAGCATGCCCACCGTTCCCGAGGTGTTGGAACGCTACGCCTCCGCCTCGGGTCGCCCGGTCGACGACATCGACTACTACCTGGCCCTCGCCGCCTTCAAGAACGCCGCGGTGCTCGAGGCGGGGTACGCCGCGTGGGTCGCCGGTCGGGCCGACAACCCGAAGATGGCAGCCTTCGGGGACATGGTCCTCGACATGGCTGCGCTCGCTGGCGAGGTGGCGCGCCACTCGACCCTCGCCGCGGCCTGAACCGATGATGGCGAGGCAGAAAGAATGAGTGAGAGTCGTCGCATGGAGCAGCCGCCGCTGTCCGGGGTGCGCATCGTCGACCTGACCTCCCGCCTGGCCGGCCCCTTCGCCACCCGGGTTCTGGCCGAGGCCGGCGCCGATGTGGTCAAGGTGGAGAGACCCGGTGGCGACCCGGAGCGCGAGCTGCGCGTCGTCGGCTTCGCCGGGTGGAACCGGGCCAAGCGCTCGGTGGTGATCGACCTCGACGACGCCTCGGGGCGCGTCGGCCTCGACGAGCTGCTCGCGCGCGCGGACGTGGTGGTCCACGACCTGCCGGCGGCCCGCGCCGTCGAGCTCGGTCTCGACGACGAGACCCTGGCCGGGCGCCACCCCGACCTCCTGGTGGCCTCGGTGCCCGGCTATCCCGTCGGGCACCCGCTCGCGGACCTCGACGCTACCGACGCGATGGTGCAGGCCGCCGAGGGGTTCATGGACGAGCAGCAGGGCAACCGCCCCGGGCCGGTGTGGATCCGGATGCCGTTCCCCAGCTGGTGCGCGGCGTACGCGCTGGCCGCCGGGATCGTGGCGCGGCTGGTCCAGCGCGAGCGCGATGGCGTGGTGCTGCCGGTGGCCACAAGTCTCTTCCAGGGGAGCCTCGCGCCGGCAGCGCTGTACTGGCAACGATGGGAACGGCTGCCGGAGACGCTCACCCGCCACACGCTGCCCAAGATCTGGCCCGACGCGGCACTGTCGATCTTCGAGTGTGCCGACGGCCGCTGGGTCCAGCTCGCCGGCGCGGTCGGCGGGTGGATCGAGTCCCCGCCGGTCCTCGAGGCGCTGGCGCTCGCCGACCTGGTCGACCTCTCTGAGATCGGCGTCACCCCCGGCAACTGGTCGACGTGGAACGAGGTGTTCGGTGAGCGGCCGTGCGACTGGTGGCTGGAGTCGCTCAGCGCAGCCGACGTGCCGTGCATCGAGATACGGCACCTGGGGGAGTGCTTCACCGACCAGCAGGCCGGCGTCAACGGCTACGTCGTGGAGGTCGACGACCCCGTTGTCGGGCCCGCCCTCCAAGCGGCTACCCCCGTGCAGACCACGCCGGCGAGTGCGGTGGGTGCACCGGCACCACTGCTCGGATCTACCCGCTGCGCGGACGTGCTCGCCGGGTGGTCCCAGCGCGAACCGCGACCGGGGCGTACGGCTGCGGGGGACACCCGGCCGCTGGCCGGCCTGCGCGCGCTCGACTTCGGATCGGCGATCGCGGGCCCGTTCGGTGCTCAGTGCCTGGGTGACCTCGGTGCCGAGGTGGTGAAGGTCGAGCCGCTGAGCGGGGACCGGGGTCGTGTGCTGACCCAGTTCGCCGGGGCGCACCGCGGTAAGCGGTCGCTGGCCATGGATCTGAAGAGTGTAGAGGGCCAGGCGGCCCTGGACCGGCTGGTCGCCTCTGCCGATCTGGTGCTTCACAACATGCGGCTGGGTCCGGCGGGCCGCCTCGGACTCGACGGCCCGGGACTGCGGCGCCGCAACCCGACGGTGGTGTTCAGCCACGTCAGCGCCTACGGGCCCCTCGGGCCGATGGCCGGCTTTCCGGGTTACGACCCGACCGCGCAGGCCATGACCGGCTGGGAGCACGCGAACGCCGGTGAGGGACAGACGCCGATCTGGCTGCGCAACTCGGTCTTCGACGTCACCGCCGGTCTGGCTGCGTGCCTCGGTGCGGTGCTGGGGCTCTACACGCTGGCGACCACCGGGCGCCCCGGTGCGGCCGACACCTCGTTGCTGTCCGTCGGCATCGCCGCCGCCTCCGAGGTCGCCGTGCGCCGACCCGCGGGAGGCGTGACCGAGACACCCGGGCTCGATGCCGAGCAGACGGGTGTGGGACCCGCCCACCGCATCCACCAGCTCCAGGACGGCTGGCTCGCAGTCGACGCCCGCGATGAGCGCGAAGCCGCGGCGTACGCGTCGTGGCTCGTGGGCACCTCGCTCGAGGGGCGGCGGGTCGAGCCGACCGTGGCCGAGCTGGCCGCCCTCGGCGTGGCGGCCGCGCCGGTGCGGCTCGACCAGCTCGACGACTTCATGGACTCACCGGTCCATCGCGAGCTGGGCTTCAGCCGTCGGCTACAGACCGGCGGCTACGGTGCCATCGACCTGGTCGCCGGCTTCTGGAGCCTCGGCCAGTCGGTTCCCGAGCAGTCCGTGCCCGAGCTGGGCGAGCACTCCCGCGAGATCCTGGACGAGCTCGGCTACAGCGACGAGGAGGTGAGCGGACTGGTGGCGGCGGGATCGGTCCACGCCCTGAGCAGGGCGTTGCGGACGTCGACGTGAGCGCCGCTCAGGACGAGTTCTGAGCCATCATCCCGGCGCTGACCGTCATCACCTCACCGGTGATGTGCCTGGCCTCGGGCGAGGCCAGGAAGAGCACGGCTGCCGAGACGTCCTCGGGCTCGACCCACGGGACCTGCTGGGGGTGGAGCTTGGCCATCTCGGCTTCGAACTCCTCGAGGGTCGGCTCCTCGCGGTCGGGCAGGAAGGCGTGGACGAGGTGGTCGTTGACGGCCATCACGGTGTTCACGCTGGCGGGACAGACCACGTTGACCGTGATCCCGAACGGGGCTAGGTCGAGCGCCACGTCCTTGGCCAGTCCGATCACGCCCCACTTCGACGCGGTGTAGTGCGCTGCACGTCCGTAGGCGCGCCGCCCGGCCATCGAGGAGATGGCCACGATCTGCCCGGCGCGGCGCTCGAGCATGTCGGGTAGGACCGCCTGGATCGCGTGGAAGACTCCGCCGAGGTTGGTAGCCAGCACGTGGTCGAAGCGGACCGGGTCGAGCTCCTCGATGCGAGCGTTGTCGAGGATGCCGGCGTTGGCGACGAGCACGTCGACCGGTCCGAGCTCGGTCCTGGCCCGCGCCACCAGTGCCCTCAGCTGCGCGGGCTCGCGAACATCCGCCCGCACGGCCAGGCACCGACCACCGACGGCCTCGACCAGTCGCCTCGTCTCCTCGAGATCCGCCACGGTCGAGGAGGGATAGCTGGTCCCGAGGTCGTCGCACAGGTCGCAGACCACGACGTCGGCTCCTTCCCGGGCGAACGCGACGGCATGGGAACGGCCCTGGCCGCGGGCGCCGCCGGTGACCAGAACGACGCGTCCGGGGAACCTCACGACGACACCGCGGCCTCTGCCCGCACCTCGGCGAGCCTTTCGAGATCGTCCTTGGCCTCGGCGGGAGTGCGGCCGGGGGTGCCGGACTCCACCCAGCTGACACCGGCCTGCGCCAGTCGACCGAGCTCGTCCACCGCCCGGGGGCGGTCGACGAGCCACGACGGCGAGGTGCGGACGAAGCAGACGTCACCCGGGCGGTCCCCGCAGGTCTCGCGGTAGACCGCGACCCGCTCGGCGAGGTCGTCGGTGCGCAGCCGGGTGGTGCCGGAGCCCGCGGCGATCCGGGTGCCGGCCTCGAACGGCATCCAGCCGTCGAGTCCGGCGGCCTCACGCGCGGCCCGGGGACCGTTGCCGCCCCGCCAGAGCCGGATGGACTCGGTCGGGACGGGTCGCAGGGTGTTGCCGGCAGCGCCGACCGGCTCGCCCCGCCAGGCGGTGCGCATCGCCGCGGCGGTCGCACCGACCTGACCCGCACGTCCGTCGTACGCGGCACCGAGGGCCTCGAACTCCGGCTCGAGGTAACCCGCGCCGAGACCGACCACCACCCGCCCAGGTGCGGCGTCGGCGAGCGTCGCCAGCATCGAGGCGGTGAGGTAGGCGTTGCGGTACGGGGCGACCAGCAGGCTGAACACCAGCTGCAACCGCGTCGTCCGGGCGGCCGTCTGGGCGAGGAGCACGAACGGGTCGAAGGTGTGGTGACCGGTCGACCCGGGGACCACGACGGGGAACGGGTGGTCGCTGGCGCTCACCGCGTCTATCCCGAGCCGCTCGGCGTGCTCGGCGAGCGCGACGACGTCGGACATCCGCAGCGCACCTGAGCGTCGCGGACCGGGGAGGTGGAAGGAGAGCCGCACGCGTCAGCCGAGCGTGAAGAGGCGCCGGTCGCCGTCGAGTACCGCGCGTCCCGTGCGACCGATCGCCTCGGCCTCCGAGTCGACCAGGGCCTCGAGGGTCGCCCGGTCCGAGGAGGACACGCGGAGCCCGGTGCGTGCACCGCGAGGTGTTCGGCCCAGGACGAAGCCGCGAGCGGGTGCCCCCCCGCGGTCGTACTCGACGGTGAAGGTCTCGATGGTCAGCGGTCCGGTGTAGGTGGGGTCGACGGGCACGGGGCCGTGCTGCTCCTTCGTCGCCTCGGTGCCGGCGTATGGCCGAGGGGTGGTCCCCAGGACGGTGGCCCCGTGCTGGGTGAGGTACTCGCCCTGGGCGTAGACCAGACCGGTCCCACCGCCCTCGCGGAGGCGATGCACGACCGCGACCAGGGCGTGCGAGCTGTAGTCGTTGTGCGGGCCTCCGAACGACGTGAGGCCACCGGTCGCGGTGAGCGGGAGCTCCTCGTCGAGGTTCAGGTGGAGCCGCCCGAGCTTGGGGACGACGGGGAAGCAGGAGTAGAGGTCGACGACATCGAGCTCGGCCGCCGACACCTCGGCCAGCGACAGGGCGCTGTCGAGCGCTCGTTCGCCTCCCGGCGCGCGGGAGTACGACGCACGCTCGAGCACGTCCTCGCAGTCGGCGTCCAGAGCGGTCGCGTGCACGTGGACCCGGCCCTCGGCGGGCAGCCCGAGCCGGTCGGCGGCCTCGGCGCTCCCCAGCAGCACGGCGGCCGCCTGGTCGACGCGGTTGAGGGCGTTCATGAGCAACGGGTAGGGGAAGCACACCATGCGGTTGCGGGGACCCACCTCGGCCACTTCCTCGGCGGTGACCGGCTGCGGGTTCCAGGCGGCGGGGTTGTCGGCCGCGACCTGGCTGAACCCCGCGTACAGCGCTGCCGACGCCGACTGGGACTCGGCGAAGGACTGGTGGAGGTCGTAGCGCAACCGGTTCTCCCAGAGCGGGTAGACGCGGATCGGCGCCACCAGCCCCAGCTCCCACATGGCGTCCGTGCCACCGGTCTCGCGCGAGAAGGGGACCGGTCCACCGGGGGCGTGCGACCATCCCGCCGCGGCCGCCGGGTCCTGGTGGGCACCCAGGAGCTCCAGCGACGACTGCGCCTCGCCGCCGCAGAGCAGGGCCAGCTCGGCCCCACCGTCGGCGATCCGGGCGGCGAGGTCGCCGAGCACGGCAACCGGTTGGTGCCCGCCCACCCCGGACTCGAACGTCTTCGCGTGAGTGGCGCCCAGCCCCCGGGCGACCGATCCCGCCACGTCGTCGTAGGCCCAGGAGACGACCTGAACGACACCGATGGCATCGAGCTGGGCGAGGGCCGCCTCGGTCAGGCCGGCATCGCGGGCGGCCGTGCGTGCTGCCTCGAGGACCAGGTCGAGCGGCTCCCTCGCCCCGGCCGGGTCCTTGTACCGGTTGCTGCGCAGCTGACCGACCCCGATGACGACCACGTCCCGGGCACTCACGAGTTGCTCCACTTCGGCGGGCGCTTCTCGAAGAAGGCCTGCATGCCCTCCTTGAAGTCCTCGGAGTGGTAGACGACGTCGGTGGCGGCCCGAGACATCCGCCAGGCGTCGGCCTCCTCGGCCCAGGTGCCCTCGAGCATCACCTTGCGTGACTGCTGGACGGCGATCGGGGCATTCGTCGTGATCCGGTCGGCCAGCGCCAGGGCTCGTTCCAGCGCGGTGCCGTCGGGGCACACCTCGTTGACCAGCCCGACCTCGTAGGCGCGATCGGCCGGGAACTGCTCACCCGTGAGCGCCCACTCCATCGCGACGGTCGGGGGAATCTTGCGACCCAAGCGGAACAGTCCGCCGCCGGCCGCGACGATCGCGCGCTTGACCTCGGGGATGCCGAACGTCGCCGATCGGCCCGCGACGATGAGGTCGCAGGCGAGCAGGATCTCGGTGCCGCCGGCGACGGCGGGTCCCTCCACCGCGGCGATCAGCGGCTTGAGTCGCTCGCGGCGGACGATCCCGGCGAAGCCGCCCTTCCTCGTCGTGAACGACCGGGCCCCTTCGGTGCTGACCACCTTCAGGTCGGCGCCCGAGCAGAACGTACGTGGCCCGCCGGTGAGGACCGTGACCCAGAGCTCGTCGTCGGTCTCGACGTCGTCGAGCGCCGCCTCGATGGCGTAGGCGACCTCGCCGTTCACCGCGTTGCGGGCCTCGGGACGGTCGATGGTGACGACGGCCACGTGGCGCTCGGGATCGGGTTCGTAGCGCACGCTCGATGTCTCGGTCACAGGGCTCTCCAGCTCCTCGGGTTCACGGCACGGTGAGATCTCAGGTCACAGGTCGAGGACCAGGCGCGGGCAGCGGGACCGCGAGACGCAGATCATCATCGTCTCGTTGGCCTCCTGCTCGGCAGCCGACAGCAGGGAGTCGCGGTGGTCGGGCTCACCGCTCACCACGACGGTCTCGCAGGTGCCGCAGGTTCCCTCCTGGCACGACGACGGCACGTCCACGCCAGCCTCGGAGACGGTCTCGAGGATCGACTTGTCCGCAGCGACGGTGAGGACCAGGTCGGAGCGGGTCAGCTCCACCTCGAACCTCTCGGTGCTGGCCGGCTCGTCGAAGGTCTTCGGCGTGAACCGCTCGATGTGAAGGGCGCCGTCCGGCCACGCTGTCATCGCCTGCTCGACGGCGTCGAGCAACGGCTCGGGGCCGCACGCGTAGACCAGGGTGTCGGGTCGAGGCGCGGCGAGCAGAGCCGGCAGGTCGAGCAGCCCGTGCACGTCCTGCGGGCGCACCTCGACGCGCTCACCCCCCAGGAGTTCGAGCTCGTTGCGGAAGGCCATTGTCGCGAGCGAGCGTCCGCCGTAGAGCAGGGTCCACTGCGAACCGGCGCGCTCGGCGGCGCCGGCCATCGCCATGATCGGCGTGACGCCGATGCCGCCGGCCACGAAGACGTAGCGGGGCGACGGCTCGAGGACGAAGTGGTTGCGGGGACCGTGGGCCAGCACCTCGCACCCGACGTGCAGCTTGTCGTGGACGAAGCGCGAACCGCCACGGCTCTGTGGCTCCAGCAGCACTCCGATGCGCCAGGTGCCGGTTCGCGTCGGGTCCCCGCAGAGCGAGTACTGCCGCGACAGGTCCTCGGCCAGGTCAAGGTCGACGTGGGCACCCGGCTCCCAGGCCGGCAGGGGCGCCCCGTCCGCGGCCACGAGATCGAGCACGACCACGCCGTCCGCGGCGACGGTGCGGTCCACCACCCGCACCGCGACCTCGACCTCCTCGTGAGTGCTGCGCACCGCCGCCTCCTGTGTGCCCTGGAGACGGCCCCGGCGGGTCGTCCCGGTCGATTGACGCACCTGAGTGACCAGCGTAACATCGCATTAATCTTTATAAACATTACAAGTTGGAACCGGGAGATTCACCTGATGCCCCAAGCCGTGATCGTCGACGCCATCCGCACCGCGAGTGGCCGGGGCAAGCCCGGAGGTGCGCTCTCCGGCATTCACGCGGCCGACCTCCTGGCGACCGTCCTCGAGCAGCTCGTCGAGCGCCAGGGTCTGGACCCGGCGCAGGTCGATGACGTCATCGTCGGCTGCGTCAGCCAGGCGGGCGAGCAGTCGGTGAACATCGCGCGGACTGCGGTGCTCTCGGCGGGCTTCCCCGAGTCGGTCCCGGCGACGACGATCGACCGCCAGTGCGGGTCCAGCCAGCAGGCGGCCCACTTCGCCGCCCAGGGCGTGATCGCCGGTGCTTACGACGTGGTCGTGGCGTGCGGCGTGGAGTCGATGAGCCGCGTTCCGATCGGGACCGCGACCCTCGGCCGCGAGCTCTGGGGCGGCCGGATGCACGCGCGTTACCCGGAGGGGCTGGTCAACCAGGGAGTCTCCGCCGAGCTGGTCGCCGAGCGTTGGAAACTGGACCGGTCGGCACTGGACGACTACTCCGCGCGATCGCACCGCCTGGCCGCCGAGACCGCGGCCGCTGGTCGGTTCGACCGCGAGCTGGTCCCCGTGCGGTTGCCCGACGGCGGTTCCCACGTCGTCGACGAGACGGTGCGGCCAAGCACGACCGCCGAGGGGCTGGCGGGTCTCGAGGCCTCGTTCCGCACCTCGGAGATGGAGGAGCGGTTCCCCGACCTGGAGTGGCAGATCACCCCGGGCAACTCCTCGCCCCTGACTGACGGCGCGTCTGCGGTGCTGATCATGAGCGAGGACAGGGCGGCCGCGCTCGGGCTGACTCCACGGGCGAGGTTCCATGCCTTCGCCGTGGCCGGTGACGACCCGCTCATGATGCTCACCGGTCCTATCCCAGCGACCCGCAAGGTGCTCCAGCGGTCGGGGATGACGATCGACCGGATCGACGCCTACGAGGTCAACGAGGCCTTCGCGCCGGTGCCGCTGGCCTGGGCGAGCGAGCTCGGCGCGGACCCCGACCGGATGAACCCGCGCGGTGGCGCGATCGCACTGGGCCACGCCCTGGGTGCCTCCGGGACCCGCCTCATGACCACGCTCCTCCACCAGCTCGAGGACACGGGGGGCCGCTACGGCCTCCAGACGATGTGCGAGGGCGGCGGCATGGCCAACGCGACGATCATCGAGCGTTTGTGACGGGCGCGCTCGACGGCCGGGTCGCCGTCGTGACCGGTGCGGCGCGGGGCCAGGGGCGCGGCCATGCGATCACCCTGGCCGCGGCGGGTGCCGCGGTCCTCGCGGTCGACATCTGCGCCCAGATTCGCACCGTCCCCTACGCTCTGGGCACCGCGGACGACCTCGCGGAGACTGGTCGTCTGGTCGAGGCGGCCGGCGGCCGCTGCCTGACCGCGGCCGTCGATGTACGAGACCGCTCTGCCCTGGTCGCCGCGGTCGACGCAGCGGTCGCCGAGCTCGGCCGACTCGACGTGGTGGTCGCCAACGCGGGCGTGGCCCAGGGCCTTCCCGAGCGTGAGGTGTCGCCGGAGGAGGAGATCTGGGCCGACTACGTCGCCGTCAACCTGACTGGGGCCTACAACACCGTCCAGGCCGCCAAGGCGCACCTGAAGGCCGCCGGCGGTGGGTCGATCATCATCATCAGCTCGACCTCGGGGCTCAAGGGCCAGTCGCGTGGTGACGTGCGGTCGGACGCCTACACTGCCGCGAAGCACGGCCTTGTCGGGGTGATGCGCGCGGCCGCGAACGAGCTCGGTCCCGACCGGATCCGCGTGAACACCATCCACCCCACGGCGATCGAGACCGCGATGGTGACCAACGAGGCCATGCAGCGGTGGATCGCCGCCAACGTCGCGGTGGTCGCGGGCGGCTTCGGCGACGCCATGCACGCCGGACGCATCGAGGTGCGCGACATCTCCGAGGCGGTGCTGTGGCTGGCCTCGGACGCATCCCGCTTCGTGACCGGTGTGGCGCTGCCGGTGGACGCCGGGTTCGCCATTGCCTGAGTAAGACAGTTAATACTTGCAATGATTAAGACAACATGTCACGCTTCCGGGACACGCGCCCGGTGCGGTCGGCGCGGCACGACGGAGGTGTGAGCGTGGACTTCTCGGACTCGGAGGCGGCGGCCTCGCTGCGGCAGGAGCTGCGTGGCCTGGTGCGGGAGCACGTGCCCGGCACGTTCCTCGGTGCGTTCACCTCCGATCCCCAGGACCTCGCGCTGGCCCAGTCCTTCTGCCGGCTGCTCGCCGAGAAGCACCAGCTCACCCCCGCTTGGCCGGTGGAGTACGGCGGCAACGCGGCCTCACCGTGGGAGCAGGCCGTGGTGCGCGAGGAGATGTGGGCGCACTTCGAACCGCGCGGTGCGCAGTACATGGGCGTGAACTGGGTCGGTCCGGCGATCATGCGCTTCGGCACCGACCAGCAGAAGGAGGAGCACCTCGGCCGCATCGCCGGTGGCGAGGTGATCTGGTGCCAGGGCTTCTCCGAGCCCGAGGCCGGTTCCGACCTCGCGTCCCTGCGCACGGCCGCGATCGAGGACGGTGACGGCTGGCGGGTCGAGGGGCAGAAGGTGTGGACCTCGTACGCGACGATGGCCGACTGGTGCTTCCTGCTCACCCGGACCAACCGTGACGCACCGAAGCACCGCGGGATCACCGTGTTCCTCGTGCCGATGGACCGTGCCGGCATCAAGGTGGTCCCCATCAAGGCGATGGTCGGTCCCCACCACCTCAACGAGGTGTTCTTCGAGGGCGTCCACGTCACGGGCGACGACGTGCTGGGCGAGGTCGACGCAGGATGGAACATCGTCCGTGAGGCGCTGGCGTTCGAGCGCGTCGGGATCGCTCGCTACGCCCGATGCGACCGACTGCTCAACATGGCCCCCGCCGCGCTCGACGACCGCTGGGAGACGCTGCCCGTCGAGCTCAAGGAGCGATGGGCGGCGGCGCTGGTCCACGTGCGCCAGTCGCGACTGCTGGCCTACCGGGTGATCCAGCTCGTCGAGACCGGTGAGGTGGACCCGGCCGACACCGCCGCCTACCGGATCGCGGCGACCCAGACCGACCAGGAGGTCGCCGAGGTCCTGATGGACATGTTGGAGGAGCGGGCGACCGGCGCGTCCAGCCGCGACCAGCTCTTCGAGCGTGCGGTGGACGACCACTGGCGCTACGCCCAGGCCGCGACCGTCGCCTCGGGCAGTATCGAGGTGCAGCGGCTGCTTCTGTCTCGCGCGCTGCTGAAGGACCGGTGAGGACCACGTGAGGACCCAGCTGACCCAGGACGCACTCGAGTTCGCGCGCGTGGTCGACATCGCGCTGCGCAACGCCGGTGGCGTCGACCTGGCGCGCCGTGCCGAGCAGGACGGTGACATCGCCGAGGTCGAGCGGGTCCTCGAGCAGCTCGGGCTGTGGGACCTGTGTGCGGCCTCGGACGCCGACGACGGCGAGGTCGCCGCCGCGGTCTGTCGTGCCGCTGGGCGCGTCGCCCTGCCGTACCCGGTGGCCGAGCGGCTCGCCGCCGACCCCGACGCCGGCTACGACGCCCTCGCCGTGGCCAGCGGGCCCGCCCGCGTCAACCTGGCCAGCCTGACCCCCGGTCTGCGCTGGGCGGTCTGCGACGGTGCCGGACACCGGGCTCCGGTCACCACCACCGGGCCAGCGCTCGGCACCATGCTCGGGCCCCTGGTCAGCGAGGTCGAGCTGGGGGAGTGGGGACCGGGGGACGTGCGGGCCGAGCGGCTCGCTCTCGTGCTGCCCTGCTGGACCCTGCTCGGCATGATGGACACCACGATGGAGGCGACCCGGCGACACCTGCTCGACCGGCACCAGTTCGGACAGCCCCTTGCGGCCTTCCAGGCGCTGCAGTTCCGGATGGCCGACACCGCGACGTCCTACCAGGCCTACGAGGAGCTGGCGAAGTACACGCTCTGGTCGGTCCTCACCGACCAGCCGGGTGCGGCCGTCGACGTGCTGTCGTGCCGGCTCGCGGCCCTCGAGACCGCCGAGGAGGTCTTTCGGACCGGCCACCAGATGCACGGAGCGATGGGCTTCTGCGACGAGGTCGACCTTTCGTGGCTCTCCCGGCACGGCCAGGCCATGCGCCGCCTGCCGTGGGGCCGGTCGCAGACGCGGGCCCGACTGCTCGAGGCGATGGCCGACACGCCCTTCACCGGTCTCTACGGCGATGGGCTGCTCAACACCGCCGAGGCCGTCCTGCCGTGAACCTGACCCTGCTGCTCGACATGGCCGCCGACACGGCCGGTGACCGCATCGCGGTCGGCTCCCGACGTGGTGGCAGGACCTTCGCAGCACTGCGCGAGCAGGCTCACGCCGTCGCGGTCGGCCTGCGGGGCGCAGGGCTCGAGCGTCTCGTGCTGGCGGCCGAGAACACCGATGACCTCCCGGGCCTGGTCTTCGGCAGTGCCTACGCCGGCGCCGTGTTCACGGCCGTCAACTACCGCCTCGCCGACGACCGGCTGAGATCGGTTGTGCAGCGGTGCACCCCGGCGGCCGTCGTCGCCGACGAGCGCACCGCGGCGAGGATCGCCGGCATCGACGGCCTCGCCCCGCTCACGGCAGGCAGGCCTGGGGCCGAGCTGCCCGTCGTCGATTCCGCCGGCGTCGCGATCGCGCTGTTCACCAGCGGCACCAGCGGTGATCCCAAGACGGTGCTGCTGCGGCACACCAACCTGACGTCCTACGTCATCTCCACCACGGAGTTCCTCGCGGCGGACGAGGGCGAGGCCGCGCTGGTCAGCGTGCCGCCCTACCACATCGCCGGGATGGCGGCGGTGCTCAGCAACGTCTACCTCGGTCGCCGGATGGTCTATCTGCCTGCGTTCGAGGCCGCGGAGTGGGTGCGGATCGCACGGGAGGAGGAGATCACCCACGCGATGATCGTGCCGACGATGCTGGCCCGCATCCTCGATGTCCTGGAGGGCTCCGGCACCAGGCTCCCGCACCTGCGTCACCTCAGCTACGGCGGCGGCCGCATGCCGCAACCCGTCGTGCGCCGAGCGCTCGAGCTGCTGCCCGACGTCGACTTCGTCAACGCCTACGGCCTCACCGAGACCAGTTCGACGATCGCGCTGCTCGGCCCCGAGGACCACCGCGCGGCGCTGTCCGGCACGCACCCGGACGTGACCGCGCGCCTCGGCTCGGTCGGCCGCGCGCTGCCCGGGGTCGATCTCGAGATCCGCGACGCCCACGGCCACCGCCTCGCGCCTGGCCTCACCGGCGAGATCGTCGTCCGCGGCGACCAGGTGGCCGGCGAGTATGACGGCAACGACGCCAAGGACGCCGAGGGCTGGTTCCGCACCAACGACCACGGTTACCTCGACGCTGCCGGCTACCTGTTCATCGACGGCCGCGCCGACGACGTGATCGTCCGCGGCGGCGAGAACCTGAGCCCCGGTGAGATCGAGGACGTGCTGCTCCAGCACCCGGGTGTCGCCGAGGTCGCGGTCGTCGGAATGCCGTCGGAGGAGTGGGGTGAGACCGTCGCGGCGTTCGTCGTCCCCACCGTCGGCACGGAGCTCGACGTCGACGACGTACGTGACTTCGTGCGCTCGCGCCTGCGCTCCTCGCGGGCGCCCGAGGTCGTGCACGTACGCGAGGATCTGCCGTACTCCGAGACCGGCAAGCTGCTGCGCCGCGAGCTGCGCGCCGAGCTGCAGCGCTAAGCCAGCAGACCGGGGAGCCGGCGGCCGAGGAGCTCCTCGGCGTCGGCCATGATCGTCGCGACCACCTCGCGCACGGGCGCGACCGAGTCGATGAGCCCCATCGCCTGGCCGGCCCACATCAGCCCACCGTCGACGTCGCCCTCCACGAGCACGTTCTGCCGCCCGCGTGCACCGGCAGCCAGCTCGGCGACGTCGGCGAAGGTCGCACCGGGTCGGGCCTCGATGGTGGCGATCTTCTCCGCGATCGCGTTGCGCACCACGCGAGCGGTGTTACGGAACGGCCGGAAGATGACCACGGTGTCGGTCTCGGAGGAGGCCACGACCCGGTCCTTGACGCGGGGGTGGACCGGGGCCTCCTCGGTGGCGATGAAGCGGGTGCCCATGTTGACCGCGTCGGCGCCGAGCGCCAGCGCGGCGGCCATCCCGGAGCCGGTGGCGAACCCACCCGAGGCGATGACGGGGATGCTCAGCGCGCGGACAGCGGCCGGGATCAGGACGAGGCCGGGGACGTCGTCCGGGCCCGGGTGCCCGGCGCACTCGAACCCGTCGATGCTGACGGCGTCGACGCCGGCACGCTCGGCGGCCAGGGCGTGACGCACGCTGGTCGCCTTATGGATGACGCGTACGCCGGCGGCCTTGAGGTGGGGCAGGTGCGGGACCGGGCTCGAGCCCGCCGTCTCGACGACGGTGATGCCGGACTCGACGACGACCGCGCGGTACTCGGCGTAGGGCACCTCGTGGATGGTGGGCAGGATCGTGAGGTTCACGCCGAACGGCTTGTCGGTGAGCGACCGGGTGCGCTCGATCTCGCGGGCCAGCGCCTCGGGGCTGGGTTGCGTCAGCGCGGTGAGCATGCCCAGGGCCCCTGCCTCGGCGACAGCGCCGATCAGCGGCGCCGTGCCGTAACCGGTCATCCCGCCGCACACCACGGGGTGCTGGACGCCGAACAGGGCTGTGAACGGCGTGCGGATCATCAGCGCGCCGTCCAGCCGCCGTCGACGACCAGGGTCTGGCCGGTGACGTACGACGAGGCGTCGCTGCACAGGTAGAGCAGGGCACCGTCGAAGTCGTCGGGCCGACCGTGGCGCGGGATCAGGGTGTTGGCGAGGATCCACCCCTGGATCTTCGGGTGGTGGATGACCCCGCTGGTCATCTCGCTCTCGAAGAACCCCGGCACGAGCGCGTTGACCCGTACGCCGTGGGGGCTCCACTGAGCCGCCCACTCGCGCGTGATCGCCTCCAGTCCTCCCTTCGACGCCGCGTACGTCGCCTGCGGGAAGCGGGCGATGCCGGCTCTGGCTACGATCGAGGTGACGTTGAGGATCACCCCGCGGCCGCGCTCCTTCATCGACGGGTAGACGGCCTGCGACAGGGCGATCGGCGCGATCAGGTTGACCGCCAGAGTCTCCAGGACCTGCTCGGGTGTCTCGTCCTCGGCGCGCACCCCGCCAGCGATGTACGCCGCGTTGTTGACCAGCACGTCGATGGGTCCCAGCTCGGCCACTGCACGCTCGACGAGCCCGCCGAGCGAGGCAGTGTCGGAGAGATCAGCGGGAAGGGGCACGCAGCCGGGGTTGTCGTGCGCGAGCTCCTCGAGCAGGTCACCCCGGCGGCCCACGACGCCGACTCGCGCGCCCGCGGCACCGAGCACCTCGGCGAAGCGCCGGCCGAGTCCCGCGGTCGCTCCGGTGAGGAGGATGCTGCGATCGACGAGAGAGAACGCGTCAGCGGGGATGGTCATCGGTTCCGCGGCCTCCACCTCACCAGCACCACGCTGGCTTTATCCTTGTATTTGTTGTAAAGATAGCATGTGTAGCGACCGTGAGGTCGGGTCATCCGAAGAGCTGGAGCAGCATGGCCGAGACTAGGTACGACACGGTGGTCGTGGACAGGTTCGAAGACGGCGTCGCCACGGTGACTATCAACCGCCCCGGCAAGCTCAACTCGTTCAACGAGCAGATGCGTCGCGATTTCGCGGATGTCTGGTCCGAGCTGCGGGCCGACGCCTCTGTCGGCGCCATCGTGCTGGCCAGCGCGGGGGACCGGGCTTTCTCGACCGGGCTCGATGTCACCGAGCGCGCCGACGGCAACGACTCGCCCTGGGTGCGCCTCGACGACCCCTGGGGGGAGACCGAGGACCCTGGCCGCCAGCTCGGCCCCAAGTCGAACGAGGTCTGGAAGCCGGTGATCGCCGCCGTGCGCGGCATGTGCGCGGGCGGCGCCTTCTACTGGATCGGCGAGTGCGACCTGGTGTTGGCGACCCCGGGCAGCACGTTCTTCGACCCGCACGTCACCTACGGCATGGTCGCCGCTCTCGAACCGATCAGCCTGTCCTACCGGATGCCCTACGCCGAGGTGGTGCGGATGGCGGTCATGGGCCTGCACGAGCGGATGAGCGCAGAGACCGCTCGCAGCTGCGGCCTGGTCAACGAGGTGGTCGACGACGGTGTCCTCCTGGATCGTGCCCATCATCTGGCCGCGCGGATCGCCACGCAGCCACGGGCGGCCGTGGAGGGCACCGTGAAGGCGCTCTGGCGCTCGCGCGACCTGGGGCGCGAGCAGGCCATGGCCGGCGCCCTGCTCTACACCCAGGTCGGCAACCCGATCGGCGCGACCGGGCTCGATCGAGCCGCGGCCAAGGTGAAGGACTGGGAGCTGCGATGAGCACGCTCGCGACGCTGCCCACGACTGCACCCGACTCCGAGGAGGAGGCGGCGGTACGCGACACCGCTCGCGAGATCGCGGTGCGGTGCGACATCGATGGCGACCATGCCGACTGCTGGAGGCGACTGGAAGAGTCGGGCTTCGCCGAGCTGCGCTCGGCCGATGACGACGGCGCCCCACTGGCCGACACGACGATGACCGCGATCGTCGTCCAGGAGCTCGCCTCCGTCGTGTGCGGCGCACCGCTCCTCGGCACATTGCTGTCCGCGGAGCTGCTCAGGCTTGCGGCGGTCGAGGTGGAGGGGCCGATGACCGTGCTGCTCGACGAGGACCTCGGCGCGCTGTCCACCGACGGCACCGGCGTCGCCTGGGATGCCGGCCACCCGGTCGCAACCGCGGTGGCGCTCGACGGCGACCGGTTGGTGGCCCACGCCCTGGGCGCCTCCCAGCCGACGCAGGACCTCACCCGTCCCTCGGCGAGACCGTCCGGCGGGCCGCAGCCGTTGAACGGCTCGCTCGACAAGCAGGGCCGGCAGCGCTTCGACTCCTTCGCGCGGCTGATGCTCACCGCGGACCTGCTGGGCACCGCCGGCGGGGTGCTCGCCGACGCCGTCCGCTACGCCGGCGACCGCGTGCAGTTCGGGGCGCCGATCGGGAAGTTCCAGGCCGTCCAGCACATAGCGGCTCGCGCCTACAGCGAGGTCGAGGCGATCCGCAGCTCGCTCCTGCACGGCGCGTGGTCGCTCGACGCGGGTCGCGACCACCACGAGGCGTCACTGGTCGCGAAGGCCTATGCGGGCCGCGCCGGTGTCGCCGTCGTCGAGGCCGCGGTTCAGATGTACGGCGGCGTGGCGATCACGTGGGAGTTCCGGGCCCATCGCCACCTGCGTCGTGCCCTGCTAGACGCCCTCGTCCTCGGCACACCGGACGCCGCCGGCGCCGAGCTCCTGGTGGCGATCGAGGCGGAGGAGGCCTGATGGACTTCAGCGACAACGAGGAGCTGGCGCAGTTTCGCAGTGGGCTGCGCTCCTGGCTTCGTGAGCACGTCATCGAGCGCGAGGAGGACGAGAGCCCGGCGTTGTTCCTCAAGCGTTGGCACCAGGTGCTCTTCCAAGGTGGCTGGGTGGGGCTCTCTTGGCCCGAGGAGTACGGCGGCCGCGGATTGAGCAACGCCTACGACGTCGTACTCAACGAGGAGATCGGCGCGAGTGGTGCCCCCGACGCTCCGCGCATCGGGTACATGGGCCGGGCGTTCTTGCAGTGGGGGACCGAGGAGCAGCGCAAGCGGTTCCTTCCGCGGCTGCTCAGCGGCGAGGACTACTGGTGCCAGGGGTTCAGCGAACCAGGCGCGGGCTCGGACCTGGCGAACCTGTCGACCCGCGCGGTGAAGGACGGCTCGTCGTACCGCATCAGCGGGCAGAAGGTGTGGACCAGCTTCGCCGAGTACGCCGACTACGCGATCCTGCTGGCTCGCACCGGCGAGCCCGGTGGACGTCACAAGGGCGTCTCGGCATTCGTCGTCTCGATGGACTCCCCGGGTATCGAGGTGCGCCCGATCATCGCTGCGACCGGCGAGTCGGAGTTCTGCGAGATGTTCTTCGACGGCGTGGAGGTGGCTGAGGAGAACCGGATCGGCGTCGAGGGTGACGGGTGGCCGATCGCGATGATGACCGTCGCCTACGAGCGGGGCGCGGCCGACGTCGGCTACCTCTCCAAGTTCGGCGCGGCCCTCCGTGAGCTGCGGGGCCTGCTCGGTGACCGCGTCCACCAGGACGCCAGCACGCGTCGTCGGGTCGCTGATCTCGAGGTGCGCTACCGGATCCTGAGCCAGCACGTGCGCCGCCGGCTCACCGAGCGCGACAGCGGGGACGTCCTGCCCGGGCCCGAGATGTCGGTGGACAAGCTGCTGATGACCGACGTGGACCAGGCGCTGCATCGAACCGCCGTCGACCTCCTCGGGGCGTCCGTGCTACTAGAGCCGGGCGATGCGCCGTGGCTGCAGCGCTATGTCTACGCGAGGGCGGCGTCGATCTACGGGGGCGCCGAGCAGATCCAGCTCAACATCATCGCCCAGCGGGTGCTGGGGATGCCACGATGAGGCGCGGCCGCGGGTCGGAGCCGACTCAGAGCGAGCTGACCCAGGTCCGCGTGATCGGGACGTCGACGCCGGCGTAGAGCCGGCTGCTCTCGGACTGCCGGGCCGTCTCGTCGCGCAGGCCGCGAACCGCTCGGGCCGACGAGGCGTCCACGACGCGGTCGCCGAAGAGCTGCAGCATGCTCTGCTGGGACGCCTCGAGATGACTGCGTGCATAGCGCTCCGCTGCCGCGGACTCGCTCTTCATGATCTTCTCGGCGATCTTCTTGTGGGCGCCGAGGACCTCCTTCTGCAGCGCCTCGGTGGGGTACTTGCCCAGGTCGGCCGCCTCATGAGCCCAGGTCTCCTCCTGGGCCGACCAGATGGCCACCAGGCTGCGCACCAGCAGCCGCGTCGTGGCGTTGGGGGTCTGCGCCACCACGATGTCGTGGAAGAGGCGCGCCTCGTGGGTGAACGTGGGACCGTCGCCGATCGCCGCCTCCGTGCGCTCGAGGTTCTGCTCCACCACCGGCCGCAGCGACTCGCGCACGTTCTCGTCGCTCGAGCACATCAGGGCGCACATCGGCTCGAACATCAAGATCGAGCTGCCCAGGTCGCGCAGATGGATCTGGTCGCCCTGCAGCGCCATGCCCACCGCGTGGGAGACGGACCCACCGTCGGGCTTGTGGATCAGGGCGCCACCGGCCTTGCCGCGACGCACGGTGATCAACCCCTCGCCCTCGAGGATGCGCAACGCCTCGCGCAGCGGCGGCGCGCTCACGCCGAAAGTCGCGACCAGAGCGTCCTGCTTGGGGAGGATGCCGGTGCTGTGGACGCCGTTGAGGATCTGCTCGCGTAGCTCCGAGGCGATGAGCTCGGCGAGGCGCGGCTGCACGCGAGCGCGTCGTGGAAGGTCGACTCCGTCTACCATCGCCTCAGCCTTCGTCTATCAGGGGTCAATTCCTCATTAACTTTACACCGATGAGGCGGCTGAACCTCCTACTTGGGCGGCATCCGGATGCCGCCGTCGACGCGGACGACC
>NZ_RDBE01000009.1:42812-163041 GCF_003674065.1 Nocardioides mangrovicus | reverse complement strand
TGGCGGACGACGGCGGCACCGATGCCGCTCGCGCCCCCGGTGACGATGGCGGTGCCTGAGAAGATGTCCATGTCGCGGAGGCTACTGCGCGAGCTCGACGAGACCCTCGGCGACCAGCACCGCCGGGCCGGTGAGCAGCAGCCGGTCGCCCCCGGCCTCGTCGGTCCACGTCACCTGCAGCGTGCCGCCCGGCACGTCGACGGTGTAGGCGGTGTTGCGGGCCGCGTCGTCGGTCAGCATGGCGGCGACCACGGCCGCGCAAGCGCCCGTGCCGCAGGAGCGGGTCTCGCCCGAGCCCCGCTCGTGCACCCGCATCGCGATGTGCGCCTCGCCCCGCCGCGTCACGAACTCGACGTTGACGCCGCCCGGGTACGCCTGCGCGTCGTAGGCCGGCGGCTCGAGGAGGTCGCCGGCCTCGGCGAGGTCGTCGACGAGCACCACGGCGTGGGGGTTGCCGGTCTCGACGTGCGTGGCGGGCCACGACCGCTCGCCGACGCCGATCTTGGTCTCGGCCAGGACGGTGGCGCCGCCCATGTCGACGGTGATGCCGTCCTCGGCGAAGGTGAGTGTGCGCAGGCCGGCGCGGGTGGCGATGGGCAGCGGGCTGCGCGGGTCGACGTCGGCGTGGGTGGCCAGGTAGAGGCCGAGCACGCGGACGCCGTTGCCGCACATCTGGCTCAGCGACCCGTCGGCGTTGCGGTAGTCCATGAACCACTCGGCCTGCTCGCGCTGCTCGACCGCGGCCGGGTCGTCGGTGGCGTCGGTGCGCACGACGCGGATGACGCCGTCGGCGCCCAGGCCGGCGCGGCGGTCGCACAGGAACCGGACTTGGTCCTCGCCCAGCTCCAGCCGGCCGTTCGCGTCGGGCACCAGCACGAAGTCGTTCTCGGTGCCGTGACCCTTGACGAAGCTGATCTCCACGCCCTCAGAGTAGGTGGAGCGCGCGACCGAGTCGGTCGGGGTCGTCGTGGCGCACCCAGTGCACCCGCGGGTCCTTGCGGAACCAGGCGTCCTGCCGCCGCGCGAAGCGGCGCGTGCCGACGACCGTGCGTCGCTTGGCCTCCTCCTCGCTGGTCTGCCCGGCCAGGTGCTCCAGGACCTGCGCGTAGCCCAGCGCGCGGCTGGCGGTGCGGCTGGGCGCGACCAGCCCACGGACCTCCTCGACCAGGCCCGCCTGCCACATCTGCTCCACCCGTCGCTCGATGCGGGCGTCGAGCGTGGGCCGGTCGATGTCGACGCCGATCTGCACCGTCTCGGGGTGCAGGTAGACCGGCTCGGGCAGCGTCGCCCGGAAGGACCCGGTCAGCTCCACCACCTCCAGCGCGCGCACGATGCGACGCCCGTTGCCCGGCTCGATGGCCGCGGCGGCCACCGGATCGGCCTCGCGCAACCGGGCGTGCAGCACGCCGGCGCCCTGCTCGGCGAGCTCGGCCTCCAGCCGCCCACGCACGGCGGGGTCGGTGCCGGGGAAGTCCAGCCGGTCGACCACGGCACGGGTGTACAGCGCCGACCCACCCACCAGCACCGGCACGCGGCCGCGGGCCCGGACGTCGTCGACGACCTCGCGGGCCAGCCGCTGGAACACCGCGACGCTGGCCTCCTCGTGCACCTCCAGCAGGTCGAGCAGGTGGTGCGGCAGGCCGCGACGCTGGTCGGGCGGCAGCTTCGCGGTGCCGATGTCCATGCCGCGGTAGATAGCCATCGCGTCGGTGTTGACCACCTCGCCGCCCAGCCGCTCGGCGAGGTCGAGGGCCAGGTCGCTCTTGCCCGAAGCCGTGGCCCCGACGACCGCGACGATCGGGGGCTCGGACACCGGGTCATCCTCGCGGATCCGCTTGTACAGTGCCCGCATGGGCATCTTCGACAAGGCCAAGGAGCTCGGCGACAAGGCGAAGGACTTCGCCGAGGGCCACTCCGACAAGATCAACGAGGCCGCTGCGAAAGCCGGCGACTTCATCGACTCCAAGACCGACGGCAAGTACGCCGACAAGGTCGACAAGGCGCAGGAGTTCGTCAAGGAGAAGACCGAGGGATCCGGCCCCACGGCGCCCTGAGCACGACGATGAGCAACGAGAGCGACGCCCCGACGCCGCACACCGATCCGCGTCCGCCCGAGGGCCCCGGCGGTCCCGACGCCGTCCCGGACTGGGAGTCGGCCGGCCCCGACCCGATCGTGCCCGACCAGCCGCGCTCGGCCCAGGTGGCCGACGACGCCGTCCCCGATGAGCTCGACGAGCCGGAGGACACCGACGGCTCGGACTCCGACGAGTCCGAGCCGGAGAAGCAGACCGACCCCGAGACGGAGACGCCGGCTTAGGCCCGGGGGGCCGTGCCTAGGCGGGGGCGCCCACCGTCGGCATGCCCAGTCCGACGCGGTTGTCGGACACGGCGCTGCGCGCTTCCCAGGCGTCGCCTGACCGGGTCCGGCGCACCGAGCGCACCGGACCGTCGGCCACCAGGTGGTGCGGCGCGGCGTGCGTGATCTCCACCTCCACGACGTCGCCCGGCCGCGGTGCCTCCTCGAGCGGGCCGGGAGGCGTGAAGTGCACCAGCCGGTTGTCGCGGGCACGGCCGGTCAAGCGGTGGGTGGCCTGGTCCTTGCGGCCCTCACCCTCGGCCACCATCAGCTCCAGGGTGCGACCGACCAGCCGCCGGTTCTCGGCCCAGGCGATCGCGTTGACGCGCTCGACCAGTCGCTCGTAGCGGTCGCGGACCACCTCGGTCGGCACTTGGTCGGGCAGGTCGGCGGCGGGCGTGCCCGGGCGCTTGGAGTACTGGAACGTGAACGCGCCGGAGAACCGCGCCTGCTCCACCACGTGCAGGGTCTGCTCGAAGTCGACCTCGGTCTCGCCGGGGAAGCCGACGATGATGTCGGTGGTGATCGCGGCGTCGGGCATCGCGGCACGCACCCGGTCGATGATGCCCAGGAACCGCTCCTGCCGGTAGCTGCGCCGCATCGCCCGCAGCACGGCGTCGGAGCCGGACTGCAGCGGCATGTGGAGCTGCGGCATGACGTTCGGCGTCTCGGCCATGGCCGCGATGACGTCGTCGGTGAAGGAGGAGGGGTGCGGGCTGGTGAAGCGCACCCGCTCGAGCCCCTCGATCTCACCGCAGGCGCGCAGCAGCTTGCCGAACGCGAGCCGGTCGCCGAACTCGACGCCGTAGGTGTTGACGTTCTGCCCCAGCAGCGTCACCTCGCTGACGCCCTCGGCCACCAGCGCCTCGATCTCGGCCAGGATCTCGCCGGGGCGGCGGTCGCGCTCCTGGCCGCGCAGGCTCGGCACGATGCAGAAGGTGCAGGTGTTGTTGCAGCCCACCGACACCGACACCCAGGCCGCGTAGACTGACTCCCGCCGCGTCGGCAGCGTGCTCGGGAACGTCTCCAAGGACTCCAGGATCTCGACCTGGGCCTCCTCGGCCACCCGGGCGCGCTCGAGAAGCACCGGCAGCGAGCCGATGTTGTGCGTGCCGAACACGACGTCGACCCAGGGCGCCCGGCGGGTGATCTCGCCCCGGTCCTTCTGCGCCAGGCAGCCTCCCACCGCGATCTGCATCCCGGGGTGCTCGGCCTTGACCGGCGCGAGATGTCCGAGGTTGCCGTAGAGCTTGTTGTCGGCGTTCTCGCGCACCGCGCACGTGTTGAACACCACCACGTCGGCCGTCGCGCCCTCGGGCACGGCGACGTACCCCGCGTCCTCCAGCAGCCCGGAGAGCCGCTCGGAGTCGTGGACGTTCATCTGGCACCCGTAGGTGCGGACCTGGTACGTGCGCGCGCTCATCTCGCGCACCAGGGTACGCAGCGTCGCTACCGGCTGGCGTCGCCCAGTCCGCGGTCGAGCTCGCCCTTGACCTGCTTGGTCAACGAGGGATCGAGCAACGGCGCGTCCGAGGCGTCGGGGTCGTCGGGGGTCTCGGGGACCAGGTCCTCCTGTGGGCCGGCCTCGGCCTCGTCGTCCCAGTCGTGGACGTGCGGGGCGTCGGCGTGGACGTCGCCGAACGAGACCGGGCTGGCCTCGGTGGCGAAGGACTCCCCCGGCGCCGCGGGCGGGCGCTGCTCGGCGGCGGGGAGCGGCTCGCGCTGCGGGGGCACGATCGAGGTCGACGGGGCCCACTGTGTCGATGGGGCCGGCGCGGTCTCCGATGGGGTGGACCCGTGACCCACCACCGCCCCGGCCAGGCCCTTGGCGATGCCCACTCCGCGCAGCGCGCTGCGTACCGGGTGCCGCACGAGGAAGGTCACCGTGTCCGCGATGCTCATGGGTCCTGTCTACCCGCCGGGCCGGCCCGATCCCAGACCCCGATGGACCGGACCCAGATCCCGTTCCCAGCCCGCTTCACAGGCCCATCGCGCGGCGAACGTCGGCCAGCACCGGCGCCGTCACCTCCCGGCAGCGCTGCTCCCCCGCCTCGAACACCGCCGCGACCTCGGCGGGGTCGAGGTCGGCGTAGCGCTGCTGCAGCGGCTCGAGCACGGCGATCACCGCGTCGGTGACCGCCGCCTTCAGCGCACCGTAGGTGTGCAGTCCCTCGGCGCTCGCGCCGCAGGCGGTGAGGATGTCGAGCAGGTTCGTCACCCCGGGCTTGGCCTCCCGGTCGGCGCGGACCGCGTCGGCGCCGGTGTCGGAGTCGGTGACGGCCCGGGCCACCTTGCGGCGCACGACGTCGGGCGGATCGAGCAGCCGGAGACAGCCGGGATGGTCCTCGGGCGAGGAGCCCGACATCTTCCGCGTCGGCTCGGCCAGGTCCATCACCCGGGCGCCGGCGGGCGGCGTGGTCACCCGGGGCACCGTGAACACCTCGCCGTAGGTCGCGTTGAAGCGCTGGGCGACGTCGCGCGCGAGCTCGACGTGCTGGCGCTGGTCGTCGCCGACCGGCACGGTCTCGGGGCGGTACAGCAGGATGTCGGCGGCCATCAGCACCGGGTAGGTGAACAGCGAGCACCGCGTCGACGGCCGGTCGCGGCCCTTCTCCTTGAACTGGATCATCCGGTTGAGCTCGCCCGTGGTGGCCACGCACTCGAGCAGGTAGGTCAGCTCGGCGTGCGCAGTGACGCGGCTCTGCACGAACAGCGTGCTGCGGTCCAGCCCAGCGGCGACCATCAGCCGCTGCTGCTCGGCGGTGAGCACGCGGAGCCGGTCGGGGTCGTGCCGGGTGGTGAGCGCGTGCAGGTCGGAGACGCCGTAGTAGCAGTCGGACGCGGCCTGCCGCTCGGCCATCGGCCGCAGCGCGCCGAGGTAGTTGCCCAGCGTCAGGTGACCGCTGGGCGTGATGAGCGAGAGCGAACGGGACATGATCGGTGGGGCTCCTTCGAAGAGGCCCACGGGTCGACCCGGAGGTGCGAACGGCCGCCCGTGGGCGGCCGTGGATGAGGGGTGGACCGCCTAGGAGACGGACCACCAGGTCAGGACGAGAGGACGCTGACTCACGCAGCGAGTGTGGCACGGCCGCGCGACGGGCGCGGTGCGTCAGGTCCTCTCGGTCACCCAGAGCCGGATCTCGCCCTCGACCACCACGGTGCCGTCGGCGAGCTCGCCGCGGACCCGCACCGGCACGTCCGGGTCGTCGCCGGCCCACTGGGCGGGGTCGGTCTCGGCGATGCAGGTGACGTCGCCGGTGGCCTTGGCGGTGTAGGCGACCTCCATCCCCTTCGGTATCCAGCGCCGGTGCGCGGGGATGCTGGCCTCGGCCAGCGCGCCCATCGCCGCCTCCAGCCCGTTGCAGAGCGCGATGGCGTGCACCGTGCCGAGGTGGTTGTGGACGCCCCACCGGTCGGGCACGACCAGCTCGACGTGGTCAGGCTCCAGGCGCGTGAACCGCGGCCGCACCGTGCGAAAGTACGGCGCCGCGAGCGAGAAGGCGGTCGAGAACACCCACCGGCCCAGCGGCAACGGCTCGAGACGGCGGTACGCGGACAGCACGCGGCTCACTCACGTGACCCTACCCGCCGGTAACGTTGCGACGATTTCTTGCACTTCTTGACGCGTGCAACGCAAGGTGCTTGCGTACCTCGATGACCTCCTCTCGGGCTCTGCCGTCGACCCTGTCCCGCCGCGCCACCCTGGCCGGCACCGCCACCGCCGCGCTGGCCACGTCGCTGACCGCCGGCGCGGCCTCGGCGGCGCCCGAGCGACACCACCGCTTCCCCGGCCTGCCCACCCTCAGCCCACGACAGCAGGCCGGCCAGCGCGTCATCGCCTCCTACTCCGGGCTGACTCCGCCGCCCGAGCTGATCGAGGCCATCCGCGCCGGTGAGATCGGCGGGGTGATCTTCTTCGGCGAGAACATCACCAGCACCGCCCAGATCGCCGAGGTCACCGCTCGCCTACGACGCGCCCACCGGCACAGCCCCACCCGCGCCTTCCCGCTGATCCTCACCACCGACCAGGAGGGCGGGGTCGTCCGGCGGCTCAAGGACCAGGAGCCGACGCTCACCGCCAAGCAGATGGGCGCCTCCACCGACTACGTCGGGGTCTCCGCCGCGTCCGGCGCCGGCGCCGCGGTGGGCCTGCACCGGGCCGGCATGAACCTCAACCTGGCCCCGGTGCTCGACGTCTACCGTGCCGAGGGCAACTTCGACGACAAGTTCGGGCGCTCCTTCTCCAGCGACCCGGCCAAGGTCGCCGCCTGCGGCACCGCGTTCCTGACCGCCCAGCAGCAGCGCGGCATCGGCTCGACGGTGAAGCACTTCCCGGGCCTGGGTGCCGCGACGGTGGACCAGAACACCGACCTGGTCAAGCTCGTCCTCACCCAGTCGGCCGAGGAGATCCGAGGCGTCGACGAGCTGCCGTTCCGGTCCGCGGTCAAGGCCGGAGTGGACCTGGTGATGACCTCCTGGGCGGTGTACCCCGCCCTGGACCCGACCTACCCCGCCGGACTCTCGCGCCGCATCGTGCAGGGCGAGCTGCGCGACCGGCTCCGCTTCCGGGGCGTCACCATCACCGACGCCCTCGAGGCCGGATCGCTCGGGGAGTTCGGCGAGGTGCCCCAGCGTGCCGTGAGCTCGGCGGACGCCGGCATGGACGTCTTGTTGGCCTCCAGCCGCCAGGTCGCCGACGGCCTGGGCAGCGTCACCGCGCTCACCTACGCACGACAAGACCGCCGGCTCGGCGCCCGGGAGTGGGACGCCGCGCTGCAGCGCGTGATGCGGCTGCGCTGGCGGCTGCGGACGCGGTAGCCCGACCGCGCGATCGGTCAGCCGGGCTCGGTGAAGGTGATCGGTTTCCCGGTGGCGCGGGCGTAGTCGATCTCCCGGCTGGTGGACTCACCGATGTAACCGGCTGGATTGACGACCAGCACGCGGTCGGCCAGGTCGATCTTGCGCAGGTGCAGCTCGCCGAGCGCAGCCTTCTGCGCCGGCGTGATGGCCTCGTCGGACTGGGATGCATCGACCCGCGCGAAGACGCCGGGGGCCACGACGATGACGCCGGCGAAGGTGAGGTCACGGTTCGCCGCTCTCAGCTGCTCCTCGAACCGGGTGGAGCCGCAGAGGCAGACGATCTCTGGTCGCCCGGGCACGATGACGGGCCGGCTAGGTCTGATGATCGGGGTCGATGAGGTCCTCGGCCATGCCCTGAGCGGCCAGCTCCTCCTTGACCACCCGGTAGGCGACGCCGGGACCGTGGCCCTTGCGGGCGAGCATCCCGCTGAGCCGGCGGATCGCGGTCTGCTCGTCCAGCGCGCGCACCGAGCGCAGCTTGCGGCGCACCAGCATCCGAGCCGCCTCCACCTCGGCCTCGGGATCGACCTCGTCGAGAGCCTCCTTGACCACGTCGTCCTCCACGCCCTTGCGTCGCAGCTCCTGGCTCAGCGCCCGTCGCGCGAGGCCCCGGCCGGACTGGCGCTGCTCGATCCAGGCCTGCGCGAACGCGGCGTCGTCGATCAGGCCGACCTCGGTGAACCGGTCGAGCAGTCGGCCGGCCACCGCGTCGGGCACGCCGCGGGCGCTCAGCTTGGTGGCCAGCTCGGCCCGGGTGCGGGGCCGGCCGGTCAGCTGGTCGAGCAGGATCGTGCGCGCCACCGACTCGGGGTCCTCGGCGGGGCCGAGGTCCTCCAGGTCGGTGGGGGTCTTTTGCTGGCGCATCGGGTGCTCCCGGGGACGGCCGATAGGGATGGGTGCTTGGTTTCGAGACGGTGCTAGCGCACCTCCTCGTCGGCGCCGTGGTGTCAGAAGTCGATGCCGTCGGGGTCGATGCCGGCTTCGCCGGCGGGGTTGTCCACCGTCGGGCCAACGCCGAGCTTCTCAAGGATCTTCTTCTCGATCTCGTTGGCCAGGTCGGGGTTGTCGCGCAGGAAGGTGCGCGCGTTCTCCTTGCCCTGGCCGAGCTGGTCGCCCTCGTAGGTGTACCAAGCACCGGACTTGCGGACCAGGCCCGCCTCGACGCCGACGTCGATCAGACCGCCCTCGCGGGAGATGCCGCGGCCGTACATGATGTCGAACTCGGCCTGCTTGAACGGCGGGGCGACCTTGTTCTTGACCACCTTGACCCGGGTGCGGTTGCCGACGGGCTCAGCGCCGTCCTTGAGGGTCTCGATGCGGCGGACGTCGAGGCGCACCGAGGAGTAGAACTTCAGCGCCTTGCCGCCGGTGGTGGTCTCCGGCGAACCGAACATCACGCCGATCTTCTCGCGCAGCTGGTTGATGAAGATGGCGGTGGTTCCGGAGTTGTTGAGGGCACCGGTCATCTTGCGCAGCGCCTGGCTCATCAGCCGGGCCTGCAGGCCGACGTGGCTGTCGCCCATCTCGCCCTCGATCTCCGCGCGGGGCACCAGGGCGGCGACGGAGTCGATGACGATGAGGTCGAGCGCGCCGGAGCGGACCAGCATGTCGGCGATCTCCAGCGCCTGCTCACCGGAGTCGGGCTGGGAGACCAGCAGCGCGTCGGTGTCGACGCCGAGCTTCTGGGCGTACTCGGGGTCGAGCGCGTGCTCGGCGTCGATGAAGGCGACGATGCCGCCGGCCCGCTGGGCGTTGGCCACGGCGTGCAGCGCGACGGTGGTCTTGCCGGAGGACTCCGGTCCGTAGATCTCCACCACGCGCCCGCGCGGCAGGCCGCCCAGGCCCAGGGCGATGTCGAGGGAGATCGCCCCGGTGGGGATCACCTCCAGCGGCGCCCGGGTCTCATCGCCCAGCCGCATGACCGAGCCCTTGCCGAACTGCTTCTCGATGTTGCCCAGCGCCATCTCCAGCGCCTTGTCACGGGGGTCTCCAGCCGCAGCTGCCATGTCCAGGTCCTCACGTCTCGTGGTTCGGGGTACGGCGACGACGCTAGGCGTCACCACCGACAACCTCGGGCTGCGCGGCGCCGGCCTGTGGAGAACCGGCGCCGCGGACGCCCTGTGGATGCGAACCTACCCGAACGCTCGTTCGAAACCAGCGACCCGGGCGGCGTGTCGGAGCGACCCGGCTACGGCAGGATGCGCGTCGCCGTGGTGGGCGGGGTGTAGGGCGAGTGCGCCTGCAGGTAGTCGGCGAAGGCGTCGATGTCGAGACCGCCGTAGTAGACGTCGGTGCCCTTGGTGAACGCGCCGAAGCCGTCGCCGCCGCCCTGCAGGAAGTTGTTCGTCGCCACCCGGTAGGTCGCCGTCTTGGAGATCGGCGTGCCGTTGAGCGTCACCGAGCCGTCGACCGCTCCGGTGGACCCGAGGCGGTAGCTGAACCCGTTGGAGACCTGCAGGATCTTGTGCGACCCGGCGTTGGCCCCGGTGACCTGCTGGGCGAGCAGGTCGTAGATGTCCTGCCCGGTCAGGTCGAGGGAGACGATGTAGTTGTTGAAGGGCTGCACCGTGAACGCCTCGTCGTAGGTGACGTCGCCCGTCGCCTCCCCGTAGGGCGAGTTGGCCGCGGTCAGGTCGGCCCGGATGCCGCCGGGGTTCATGAACGCGATCTGCGCGGTCTTGCCGTTGTGCGCGGTGGTCGGGTCGGCCAGCTGCGCGTCGGCGATCAGGTCGCCCAGCGGCTGCTCGCCCTCACCGATGTCGTTGCGGGTGACGTCACCGGAGATCCGGCCCAGCACCTTGCTGGCGATGGGGCGCACCAGGTTCTCGTAGGTGTTGATGAGCGAGAGCAGCGTCGGGCTCGGCGTGACGTCGCGGGTGACCGGCAGGTTCGCGCCCTTGACCGAGGTCCGGACGATGTCGCCCTTCACCTTGTCGTACGTCAGGTCGGTGTCGGTGATCAGCCGGCCGAACGAGGAGGCCGAGGTGAGCAACCGGTAGTGGCCCTTGGGGTCCTTGACCTTGCAGACGTACGGCTGGTGGGTGTGGCCGGAGACCACCATGTCGATCTCGGGCGAGAGCTTCGCCGCGATCGGCAGGATCGGCGACTGCGCGGCGATCAGCGATCCGCCCTGGGAGCAGGCGTAGTCGTAGGTCGGGTTGACCTGCGTGGTGGTGCCGTTGGGCAGGGTGTACGACTGCTGCGCCGGCACGCCGCCCTGGTGGATCAGCACCACGATCGCCTTGACGCCCTTGCGCTTGAGCTTGGGCACCAGGCGGTTGGCGGTCTTCACCTCGTCGGTGAAGGTGAGGCCCTTGATGCCGGCGGCGGTGACGATGTCGGGCGTGCCCTTGAGCGTCATCCCGATGAAGCCGATCTTGGCGTCGCCGACCTTCTTGATGGTGTAGCTCGGCAGCAGCGAGCGGTGCTTGCCCTTGCTCCACTTGACGTTGGCGGCGAGCATGTCGAACTTCGCGCCCTTGAACCGGTGGGCCGCGCAGGAGTTCTGGTTGTTGGCGCCGGCGCCGTCGTCGATGCAGCCGCCGTAGCGCATCCGGCGCAGCTCCTTCCAGCCCTCGTCGAACTCGTGGTTGCCCACGGAGGTGACGGAGAGGCCGAGCTTGTTCATCGCCTCGATGGTGGGCTCGTCGTGGAAGGCGGCCGAGAGCAGGGGCGAGGCGCCGATGATGTCGCCGGCGGCCACGGTGATGGTGTGGCGACCCTGCTTGCGCGCCTGCTGGCGCTCCAGCTGCAGGTGCTTGGCGAGGTACGCGACACCGCCGGCATCGATCGTGGTGTCGGCGCCGGTGGCGGTGTGGCCGGTGACCAGGCGCCCCGAGGAGCCGGCCGGCGGCTCCAGGTTCCCGTGGAAGTCGTTGAACGACAGGATCTGGATCTTCTCGTAGCGCGAGTGCTTGCGGTGACGGTCGCCATGGCTGTCCGAGCCGGCGGCGTTCGACGGCGCACCCACCGTCGTCGCCGTGACCAGGACGGCGGCCCCGGCCGCCAGGACGCCCCAGGAGCGGGCGTAGCGCGGGCGTGCGTGCATGGTGGGCATCTCCTCGCCTGAGCCCCGAGGTCCCGAGTGACGTGTTCAGGGCGATTGCGCAGAAACCTAGCGGTCCCGATCCGGCAGGTCGAGCGCCCGCCACACCGCACGCCACACGGTCTTCGGCGGCTCACCAGCGGCCAGCGCCTCGTTCACCGTGCGTTCGCCCAGGTCGGCCAGCACCTGCTGGTCGGCCCACGAGCGCGCGTAGGCGCGCCCCAGCGCCTGCTCCATCCGCGACCAGAACTCGGTGTGTCTCACCGGGAGTGCCTCACGCGTCGGCGCCGATGTCGTGGGCGTGGTGGACGACGTCGTGCAGGTGGTAGCGGGCCAGGGTGTCGACGCTGAAGACCGAGCCGTTGCTGCGCCGGCCCGGCCGCGTCCACTGGTCCCCCGCGACGCCGGCGTAGCGCTCGGCCACCTGGTCGGCGGCGAGCCGCAGGTCGCGTGCCACCTGGGCCGGGTCCTGCAGGTCGTAGCGGTCCTCGACCGCCGTCTGGTCCTGGTCCCAGTTCGCGAACTCCGGGTCGTCGCTCTGCAGCATCGAGGCCAGCCGCTCGCCGAAGAGCCGGTGCACGTCGCGCACGTGGCAGCCGTACTCCAGCACCGACCAGACCCCCTCACTCGGCCGGGCGTGCGCGTCGGCCCGGGCGAGGGCGAAGCTGAACGCACTGGCGTTGTGGCGCAGCGTCTCGGGCAGCGCATCGAGGTCGACCTCGGCGGCGTCGAACCCGCAGTCGGGGCAGGGCTGCTCGAGCACCCAGGTCCAGTCCTTGGTGTCGGGCTCGATGCTCACCGCGAGCCCCGCAGGTGGTGCAGCAGGTTGTCTCCGAACTTCTTGCCCATCCCGGCGATGACGCTCTTCATCGCGGTCGTCACCGCCGGCTTGGCCACGCGCGGCAGCGGCAGGTCGGCGCGGACGCTGAGCTGGATCTCCAGCCGCGTACCGCCGTCGGCGTCCGCGAGCGCGTACCACCCCGCCACGCCGGCGCGCTCGCGCCGGCCCGCGGGCGGGTCGTGCTTCCACTCGATCCGCTCGCGGTCGGTGAAGGTCATCTGCTCGGTGAAGCTGGGCTCGAAGCTGGTCGAGAGCACCGGGATGCGGGTCATCTCCCAGCGCCAGTGGTCGCCGTCGACGTCGATGCGCGTGAGGAACGGGGTGAGGCGCGGCAGCAGCTGGGGGTCGACCAGCACCGCCCACACGTCCTCCCGCGTCGCGGGCACGACGGCGGTGGAGTGGTTGCTCGCCTCGAACCAGGTCATGGGGCCAACCCTAGGGTTGACCTCATGACCGAGCCCGACCCGCGTCTGGTGCAGATCGCCCACCAGGTCTTCGACTTCGCCCGCGAGGGCGACACCGCGAGGCTGGGCGCGTACGTCGAGCACGGCGTCCCGGTCGACCTGACCGACGCGGCCGGCAACACGCTGCTGATGCTCGCCGCCTACCACGGCCACGCGGACTCGGTGCGGGAGCTGATCGGGCGAGGAGCCGACGTCGACCGCCTCAACGACCGCGGTCAGAGCCCGCTGGCGGGCGCGGTGTTCAAGGGCGAGGACGAGGTCGTGGCGGCGCTGCTCGAGGCGGGGGCCGACCCCGACGCCGGGACGCCGAGCGCTCGTGCGAGCGCGGCGATGTTCGGCGGCGGCGACCGCTTCTCGTGAGCGCAGGCCGTCGAGAGCACTACGCCGAGTTCTACGGCGTCCGGCCGCCGCTCCGCGGGGACGGACCGCTCGTGCTGACCCACGGCAACTGCCAGGCGGAGTCGCTGCGGGTGCTGCTGCAGGGTTCGGCCGAGCCGGTCAGCACGATCCGCGTGCCGCCGGTCCACGAGCTGGAGCCGGCCGACCTGCCCCACCTGCAGCGGATCGTGGAGCGCATCGACGTCCTGGTCTCCCAGCCGGTGCGCGAGGGGTATCGAGGACTTCCCCTCGGGACGGCCGAGCTGCTGGCCCGCGCAGCTCGACGGCCTCGGCTGGTGACCGTGCCGGTCGTCCGGTGGGCGGCCCTGCACCCCTTCCAGGTCATCGTGCGCTCGCCGGAGGCCGGTGAGCCGCCGGTCGTGCCCTACCACGACCTGCGCACGCTCTCCGTGGCCGCCGGCGGTGGCGAGCTCCCCGACGTGCCGTCCCCCGAGGCGGTGCGGGCGGTGCGGGACCTCTCGGTCCGCGAGCTGACCCGTCGTCAGGACCGGCACGGTGCACTCGACGTGGTCGACCTGCTGGTGCACCAGGGCGCGAACGCCGCCCACACCGTCAACCACCCTGGCAACGGCGTGCTGCTCGGCCTGGCCGAGCGCGTCCTGGCCGCGGTGGGACTGCCGCAGCTGCTCCCCGACCCGGGTCGAACGCTCCTCGACGCCGTGCACGCCCCGGTCCTGCCGGCGGTGCTGGACGCCTTGGACCTCCCTTCGCGGGCCGCGAGGACGAGCTGGACGGTGGCCGGGCGGGTGGTGCGCGACGACGACGTCCGGCGGGCCCAGCTCGAGTGGTACCGGCGGTGGCCGGGGGTTGCCGCGGCCGGTCTGAGGCGTCATGCCGAGGCCCACGCCGCGTGGGCGCAGTAGGAGCAAGCGGCCTCCGCGATCGGCTCAGGTGTCGCTACGGACCCCGTCGAGGCTCAGCGCTCGACCGAGGTGGGTCGCGTAGGCGTCCAGGACCCGGGGGGCGACCTCACCGGTGTCGACGAGTCGCGCCAGGCACCGCACCACCAGGTCGCACGACCCGTACACGTGGTGGGCCACCAGGCTCAGGTGCTTGAGCTGGTCCGGGGTCAGAAGGTCCAACCGGCCGAAGTCCTTGACGTAGACCGCATCGGCCTCGATCACCTGGTGGTGGTGGGCGAAGATCTCCCCGTCCAGCACGCCCGGCGCGACCGGCCAGCGCTTCACCGCGGCGAAGGCGTGGAACACGAAGCCCTGGGCGCGCAGCTCGGCGTCGACGTCCCCGAACAGCGGCTGGTCGACGTAGAGCGGGGCGAAGGAGACCTCCGTGTGCACCGCGACGGCCTGGGTGAGCGTGCGTCGACCGTGGGCGAAGATCATCAGCTCCGCACCCTGGACGTCGATCTTGAGCAGGTCGAGCGGGCCCAGGTCCTCGACGTCGTCCAGCGGGGTGGTCGCGACCCTGGTCCGCTCGAGCACCTCGCCGTACCGGACGAACTCGTTGAGGGTCGAGAGGCGCTCGACGTCGGGCTCGAGGACGCTGGTCATCCCGTTCATCCAGGTCACCTTGAGCTCGTGGTCGTGGCCGTCGCCGATGGCGAGCGGCAGGTAGCGCTCCAGCGGCCCGGCCTCGCGTCGAAGCTGAGCCAGCGCCGACGGTTGGGGCTCGAAGCCCGTGACCGTGCACAGACCCGACCGCAGCATGTCGGCGTAGGGCGGCTCGCCGTCGATCGGGTTCGCACCGATGTCGACCACGCCCGTGAGCCGGTCGGGCTCCAGCGCATCCACCCATCCCAGCCCCATGGAGGCCCTCACTCTCGATGCTCCGACTCCCTGCGGAGGCCGACCGTAGCGAACCCGCCCCGGAGACGACCGGGGCGCGCCGGCAGTTTCCTCAGGTCAGCAGCAACCGCTCCAGCCGCCGGCCGACGACGGCCAGACCCGCGGCGCCGAGCACGACGAGGTAGATCACCGAGACCAGCGAGTCGAGCGTGACCTGGCCCGTGGTGAGCTCGCGGCACAGCACGACGCCGCGGTAGAGCGGGGTGCACGCCACGATCCCCTGCAGCCAGCCCGGGTAGGCCGAGAGCGGGAAGAAGGTGGCCGAGAACAAGAACATCGGCATCGTGATGAGCGTGACCAGCTCGAAGTCCTGCCAGGACCGCATGTAGCTGGTGAAAGCCATCCCCACCGCGCCGACGGTGAAGCCGATGAGCAGGGCGGCGGGCAGCGCCAGCACGGCCAGCCAGGAGTGCACCAGACCGTCGGCCCACATCACCAGCAAGAAGGCGGCCGCGTAGACACCGCTGCGCAGCAGGCTCCAGGTGAGCTCGCCCAGCGCCACCTGGGTGGTGGTCAGCGGCGTGGCCAGCATCTGGTCGTAGAGCTTCTGGTACTTCAGCTTGAAGAACATGTTGAACGTGGAGTCCAGCAGCGCGCCGTTCATGGCCGACGCCGCGAGCATGCCCGGTGCGACGAACTCGGCGTAGGGGATCGGGTGCCCGTTGACGTCGAAGGACTCGATCAGCCGGCCGACGCCGACGCCGATGGAGAACAGGTAGAAGACCGGCTCGAGGAAGCCGGTGACGAAGATCCACCAGGCGTGGCGGTAGGCCAGCGCGTTGCGCAACGTCAGCGTGCGCGTGGCCATCGCGACCGTGACGGACATCAGAAGGCCAGCCGCTTCGCCAGCCGCCGCACCGCGACGCGGTGGAAGACCACCAGGAGCACCAGCAGGTAGGCCAGGTGGACCAGCGCGGGCCCGGTGTGCCAGGTGCCCAGGCTGAGCATCCGGGTGAGGTCCACGCCCTGGTAGAGCGGCGTGAGCCTCGCCAGCCACTCCAGGGCCGGGCTGAGGTTGGAGATCGGGAAGAACGCCCCGGAGAACAGGAACTGCGGGATGACCCCCAGCCGGAAGATCAGCGAGAACGACGACTCGTTGGGCACCCCAACCGCGTAGGCGTAGACCGGCATGCCGATCGCGGCGCCGACCAGAATGCTGACCAGCAGGGCGCCGATCGCGGCCGGCACCGAGACGAAGACGCCGAACGGGGCGAGCACCGCGACGAACACGATCGCGATCAGCACCAGCCGCAGCAGCACGAACCCCAGGGCGGCGTTGGCGATGTCGAGCGCCCGCAGCGGGGTGGCGTTCATGCCGAAGTAGACGCGCTGCCACTTCGTCGCGCTGAGCACCGGGTACGTCGTCTCGAAGACGGCCGTCTGCATCGTCTGGGCGGCCAGCAGCCCGGGCGCCACGAAGGCGAGGTAGCTGGGCGCGCCCTCCAGCCGCGACGGGTCGGCCTCGACGAACCCGCCCAGCAGCACGCCCATCGCCAGCACGTACAGCAGCGGGGTGAGGAAGGAGCTGAACACCGAGCCCTTCCAGGTGCGCCGGTACAGCGTCCAGTAATAGTCGCTCTGGCGCAGCGCCATCGACCAGGTCGACATCAGTCGACCAGCGTCCGGCCGGTCAGCCGGAGGAAGACGTCCTCCAACGACGAGCGGCGCACCAGGGTGGCCACCGGCTGCAGCCCGGCGTCGTGCACCGCGGCGACCGCGGCCTCGCCGTCGGCGGCGTAGATCAGCAACCGGTCGGGCAGCACCTCCACCCGCTCGGCGCGCCGCCCGACCGCGCTCTCGACCGCGCCGGCGCTGGACTCGTTCTCGCCGATGCCGAAGCGCACCTCGGCCACCTCGCGGGTGGAGTACTCCGCGATCAGCGAGGCGGGCGAGCCCTCGGCCACGATGAGGCCCTTGTCCATGACGACCAGCCGGTCGCACAGCTGCTCGGCCTCGTCCATGTAGTGGGTGGTGATGACCAGCGTGACGCCCTGCTGCTTGAGCCGGAACAGCCGGTCCCACAGCACGTGCCGGGCCTGCGGGTCCAGGCCGGTGGTGGGCTCGTCGAGCAGCACCATCTCCGGGTCGTTGATCATCGAGCGGGCGATGGTCAGCCGCCGCTTCATGCCGCCGGAGAGGTCCTCGACCTTGGCGCCCCCGCGCTCGGTGAGCTGCACGAACTCCAGCTGCGCCGCCGCACGACGGCGCACCTCGGCGCGACCGATGCCGAAGTAGCGGCCGTAGACGTAGAGGTTCTCGGCCACCGTCAGCTCGGTGTCGAGGCTGTCCTCCTGCGGGCAGACGCCGATGCGGCCGCGAATCTGGGAGCCGTCGGTGGCCGGGTCGAGACCGAGGATGCGCAGCGACCCGCCGCTGACCGGCGAGACCGCGGCGATCATCCGCATGGTCGAGGACTTGCCCGCGCCGTTGGGCCCGAGGAACCCGAACGCCTCGCCACGGCGGACCTCGACGTCGATGCCGCGCACCGCCTCGAAGGGCTCCTGGCCCTTCTGCTGGAACGACTTGCGGAGCCCGCGGGCGCTGATCATGACGTCCGAGGCGCTCACAGCACGACGCTAACCGGCGGCACCGACGCTCCGCATCCGGGATACGGCGGCGCTAGCGTCGCCGGTGTGACACGGCTCCTCGGGGCGGTCCTACTGCTGGGCCTGCTCGCCGGATGCGGCAGCCACCGCGCCCACCTGCCCGCCTCGGCGGTGCTCGACCGGGACACGCTGGTGCGGCGTTGCCTGCCGCAGCTGTCGACGGTGACCGACTCCTACGGCCGGGTGGCCCGGCTCGACGCCGACACGGTGTCGCCGGTCCACCGCCTCTCCTACCGGCCCGGCGACCTGGTGCACTTCGTCGCGCGGACGCGGCCGGGCTCGGAGCGGTGGGTGCGGCTGATGCGGCCCTGCCGGGTGCCGACCCACCAGGTCGGGACGACGCCCGGCTCCGCGCCGATGCCCGGGGCGAGCCTGGTCGCCGAGCGCGGGAGGTCGTGGCGCGACCGGCAGCTGTGCGCGGGCGGCGTGTTCGCGCGACGGCAGGTGCGCGACGTCCGCGACTGGCGCGTCCTCGCCGGCGCGTGGTCGTCGCGGATCACAGGGGTTCTGGTGCTCCGCGACCCGAGCGGAGCCGACACCGTGACCTGCCGGCTGGAGGCCACCACCGCAGCTGTCCGCACTCGGTACCGGCCCTGCGTGTGCGGCGGCCCGCCTACTCCGACGGATACGTGTCGGGCGAGCCCGACCGCTACCTCGCGGCCGGCACCGTGCCGGCGGGTGCGGGCGCGACCCGGATCATCGTGCGCACGCCCACCCGGCAGCGGTCGTTCCCGGTCGACACCTGGACGGGTGCGTACGCGATTGCCATGGCGTTCGGGCCGGTCTCGGCGAACATCGGCACCGTGCACACCGAGGTGGCGTTGCTGGCCGCCGACGGCCGGGTCCTGTGGCGCGGCCGCTGGCCGGTGGGCACGTACGGACGCTGAGGGCCCATCGGAATGCCCGACGCCGGGCGCGACGTTGAGCGCGCCGTGAAGCACGTCGAGTTCGGACTGGACACCTTCGGCGGGGTCACCCGCGACGCCGACGACCAGCCGGTGCCCCATCCGCAGGTGGTCCGCGACCTGGTCTCCGACGCGGTCCTGGCCGACCAGGTCGGCCTGGACTTCTTCGGCGTCGGCGAGCACCACCGAGAGGACTTCGCCGTCTCCAGCCCCGAGATGGTGCTGGCCGCGGTCGCCTCGCAGACCCGGCGGATCCGGCTGGGCTCGACGGTGACCGTCCTCAGCTCCGACGACCCGGTCCGGGTCTTCGAGCGGTTCGCCACCCTCGACGCGGTCTCGAACGGCCGCGCCGAGATCGTCGCCGGACGGGGGTCGTTCACCGAGTCGTTCCCGCTGTTCGGCTACGACCTGGGCGACTACGACGTGCTGTTCGAGGAGAAGCTGGCGCTGCTGGCCCAGCTCGTGCGCGAGGAGCCCGTCACCTGGTCGGGCACCACCCGGGCCGCGCTGTCCGAGCAGCGGGTCTATCCCACCACCGAGCACGGCCTGCCGGTCTGGGTCGGCGTCGGCGGCAGCCCCGAGTCGGTGGTGCGCACCGCGCGCTACGGGTTCGGGCTGTTCCTGGCCATCATCGGCGGCGCCGCCGACCGGTTCCTGCCCTACGTCGATCTCTTCGAGCGGGCCCAGGACCAGCTCGGCGTCCCGCGCCAGCGGCTGGCCGTGCACTCCCCCGGGCTGGTCGCGGCCACCGACGAGCAGGCCCGCGAGCTGACCTACCCCGGCTGGGAGCGGATGCGGCGGCGGATGGCGGTCGACCGGGGCTGGCCGCTGCCCTCGCCCGGCGAGTTCGAGCACGAGGTGACCTCCGGGTCGCTCTACGTCGGCTCCCCCGACACCGTGGCCGAACGGGTCGCCGCCACCGTCTCGGTGCTCGGCGTCGACCGCTTCGACCTCAAGTACGACCAGCAGGTGCAGCACGCCGACCAGCAGGAGTCCATCCGGCTCTTCGGCGAGCGGGTGGTGCCCCAGATCAAGGACCGACTGTCGGTGGTCTGAGCAAGACTGTCGGACATGACCGAGCCGCTGCCCTTCTCCGACCCCACGCGGGTCTGGTTCGAGGCAGCCTTCGCCGCGCCGACGCCGGCCCAGGTCGGGGCGTGGTCGACGATCGCGGCCGGGCGGCACGCGCTCGTCGTCGCGCCCACCGGATCGGGCAAGACCCTGTCGGCGTTCCTGTGGTCGCTCGACCGGCTGGTCTCCACCGAGCGGCCGGCGGAGAAGGAAAAGCGCTGCCGGGTCCTCTACGTATCGCCGCTCAAGGCGCTCGCGGTCGACGTCGAGCGCAACCTGCGGGCGCCGCTGGCCGGCATCCGGCACACCGGCGAGCGCCTCGGCGTCGAGGTGCCCGAGGTCAGCGTCGGCGTCCGCTCGGGTGACACCCCGGCGCCCGAACGGCGTCGGCTCAGCACCCATCCGCCCGACATCCTCATCACCACACCCGAGTCGCTGTTCCTCATGCTCACCTCGCAGGCACGGGAGTCGCTGCGCGGCGTCGAGACCGTGATCGTCGACGAGGTGCACGCGGTGGCGGGCACGAAGCGCGGCGCGCACCTGGCGGTCACCCTGGAGCGGCTCGACGCGCTGCTCGAGCGCCCCGCCCAGCGCATCGGGCTCTCGGCCACGGTGCGCCCGGTCGAGGAGGTGGCGCGGTTCCTCGGCGGGTCGGCGCCGGTGGAGGTGGTCGCGCCGCCCTCGGAGAAGTCCTGGGACCTGAAGGTCGTGGTGCCGGTCGAGGACATGACCGAGCTCGGCACCGAGGTCGAGATCGGGTCCGGGTCCGCCGCGGGCGGGGTGCGGCACGCCTCCATCTGGCCGCACGTTGAGGAGCGGGTGGTCGACCTCGTCGAGCAGCACCGCTCGACCATCGTGTTCTGCAACTCCCGGCGGTTGGCCGAGCGGCTCACCGCGCGCCTGAACGAGATCGCGGCCGAGCGGGCGGGCGTCGAGCTCGAGCCGGGCGCGCGCACCCCGGCCGAGACGATGGCGCAGTCCGGATCGGCCGAGGGGGCGCCGCCGCTCATCGCCCGCGCCCACCACGGGTCGGTGTCGAAGGAGCAGCGGGCGGTCATCGAGGACGACCTCAAGCGCGGCCGGCTGCCCTGCGTGGTGGCCACCAGCAGCCTCGAGCTCGGCATCGACATGGGCGCGGTCGACCTGGTGGTGCAGATCGAGTCGCCGCCGTCGGTGGCCAGCGCGCTGCAGCGCGTCGGCCGCGCCGGTCACCAGGTGGGCGAGACCTCGCGCGGCGTGCTGTTCCCCAAGCACCGTGGCGACCTGGTGCCCACCGCCGTCGCGGTGGAACAGATGCGCGTCGGCGGCATCGAGGCGCTGCGGGTGCCCGCCAACCCGCTCGACGTGCTGGCCCAGCAGGTGGTGGCCTGCCTGGCGGTGGACTCCTGGGGCACCGACGACCTCTACGACCTCGTCCGCCGCAGCGCCCCGTTCGCCGGGCTGCCGCGCTCGGCCTACGACGCCACGCTCGACCTGCTCTCGGGCCGCTACCCCAGCGACGAGTTCGCCGAGCTGCGCCCGCGGATCGTGTGGGACCGCGTCAGCGGCGAGCTCACCGGCCGGCCCGGCGCGCAGCGGCTGGCCGTCACCAGCGGCGGCACCATCCCCGACCGCGGCATGTTCGGCGTCTTCCTCGTCGGTGAGCGGAAGAGCCGCGTGGGCGAGCTCGACGAGGAGATGGTCTACGAGTCGCGGGTCGGCGACGTGTTCACGCTCGGCACCACGAGCTGGCGCATCGAGGACATCACCCACGACCAGGTGCTGGTCTCACCTGCGCCGGGCCAGCCCGGGCGGCTGCCGTTCTGGACCGGCGACTCGCTGGGCCGGCCCGCCGAGCTCGGGGCGGCCGTCGGCGCCTTCACCCGCGAGGTGGCGGCGATGTCGGCCGAGCAGGCCACCGCCCGCGCCCGCGAGGCCGGGCTCGACGAGTGGGCGGCAAGCAACCTGGTGGCGCTGGTGACCGAGCAGCGCGAGACCACCAACGCGGTGCCCTCGGACACCCGGTTGGTGGTGGAGCGCTTCCGCGACGAGCTGGGCGACTGGCGCATCGTCGTCCACTCCCCCTACGGCGTGCCGGTGCACGCGCCCTGGGCGCTGGCGATCAACGCCCGGCTGCGCGAGCGCTACGGGATGGACGCGCAGGCGATGGCCGCCGACGACGGCATCGTGCTGCGCATCCCCGAGACCGACCAGGACCCGCCCGGCGCCGAGCTGATCGCCTTCGACCCCGAGGAGATCGAGCAGCTCGTCACCACCGAGGTCGGCGGGTCGGCGCTGTTCGCCTCGCGCTTCCGCGAGTGCGCGGCCCGAGCGCTGCTGCTGCCACGTCGCGACCCCAACCGGCGCTCGCCGTTGTGGCAGCAACGCCAGCGCAGCGCCCAGCTGCTCGAGGTCGCCTCGAAGTATCCCTCCTTCCCGATCGTGCTCGAGGCCGTGCGCGAGGTGCTGCAGGACGTCTACGACGTCCCGGCCCTGGTGGCGCTGCTCAAGCGGGTGGAGCGGCGCGAGGTGCAGCTGGTCGACGTCGCCACCACCTCGCCGTCGCCGTTCGCGCGGTCGCTGCTGTTCGGCTACGTCGCAGCCTTCATGTACGAGGGCGACTCCCCCATCGCCGAGCGACGAGCCGCCGCCCTGACGCTCGACCAGGGTCTGCTGGCCGAGCTCCTCGGGCGCGCCGAGCTGCGCGAGCTGCTCGACCCCGAGGTGCTGGTCGAGGTCGAGGCCGAGCTGCAGCGCACCGCCGAGGACCGCCGCGCCAAGGACGCCGAGGGCTTGGTCGACCTGCTCCGGCTGGTCGGCCCGCTCACCGTCTCCGAGGTGGATGAGCGCTCGGTGCTGCCCGACGTCGCCGACCGGCTCCGGGAGCTGGAGGACCGCCGCCGGCTGGTGCAGGTGCGGATGTCCGGCGAGGTGCGCTTCGCCGTCGTGGAGGACGTCGCTCGGCTGCGCGACGGGCTCGGCGTGCCGGTGCCGCCCGGCACGCCCGACGCGTTCACCGACCCGGTGGAGGACCCGCTGGGCGACCTCGTCGCGCGCTACGCCCGCACGCACGGGCCGTTCGTCACCGCCGACGTCGCCACCCGGCTGGGCATCGGCGTGGCCGTCGCACAGCAGACCCTGGCGAGGCTGGCGGCCTCGGGTCGGGTGCTCGAGGGCGAGTTCCGGCCGTCCGGCGCAGGCTCGGAGTGGTGCGACGCCGAGGTGCTGCGGCGGCTGCGACGTCGTTCACTGGCGCGGCTGCGCCACGAGGTGGAGCCGGTCGAGCCGGAAACGCTGGGCCGCTTCCTGCCCGCGTGGCAGCAGGTCGGCAGGAAGCTGCGCGGTGTCGACGGGGTCGTCGCCGTGGTCGAGCAGCTGGCCGGCTGCCCGGTGCCGGCGTCGGCCCTGGAGTCGCTGGTGCTGCCCTCGAGGGTGTCGGACTACCAGCCCTCGATGCTCGACGAGCTCACCGCCACCGGCGAGTTGCTGTGGGCCGGCCACGGTGCGCTGCCGGGCGCCGACGGCTGGGTCTCGCTGCACCTCGCCGACGCCGCTGCGCTGACGTTGCCCGACCCCAGCGACCTCGATCTCTCCCCGCAGCACGAGGCGATCCTCGAGGCGCTGGCCGGTGGCGGGGCGTACTTCTTCCGCCAGCTCTCCGACCTCATCGCGGGCGTCGACGACAAGGCCACCTCGGCCGCGCTGTGGGACCTGGCCTGGTCGGGTCGCGTCGGCAACGACACGCTCGCCCCGCTGCGGGCGATGGTCGGCGGCGCCGGCCGCGGGCGCCCCTCGCACCGCACCCGCCGACAGCCGCCGCGGCTGCGGATGACCACCCGCGGCGGGCGGCCGACCGTGCCGATGCGCAGCGGTCCGCCGGAGACCGCCGGGCGATGGTTCCTGCTGCCCGAGCCGGAGCCGGACGCCACCCGCCGCACCCACGCCGTGGCCGAGGGCATGCTCGAACGCCACGGTGTGGTCACCCGCGGAGCCGTCGTGAGCGAACGGGTGCCCGGCGGGTTCGCCGCCGTGTACAAGGTGCTGGCCGGCATGGAGGAGACCGGGCGCTGCCGTCGCGGCTACTTCGTCGCCGGCCTGGGGGCGGCGCAGTTCGGCGGCACCGGCGCCATCGACCGGCTGCGCGCAATGTCGCCCGAGGGCCGCCCCGGGGAGAAGCCCGAGGTGGTCACGCTGGCCGCCACCGACCCGGCCAACCCCTACGGCGCGGCACTGGCCTGGCCGGAGAGCCAGACCGCCGAACGAGGTCACCGCCCCGGACGCAAGGCCGGCGCCATCGTGGTGCTGGTCGACGGCCGGCTCACCGTCTACGTGGAGCGCGGCGGCCGCACCCTGCTCACCTTCACCGAGCAGCCCGACGAGGACGACGTGGAGATCCTCGGCGCGGCCTTCACCGACCTGGCCCAGGTGGTCCGGCGCGGGGCCCTGGGACGACTGACCGTGGAACGGGCCGACGGCGAGGAGCTGCTCGGCTCCGGCGAGCGCACCACCGCCCTGCGCCAGGCGCTGGAGACGGCCGGGTTCATCGCGACGCCGAGAGGGCTGCGCCTTCGTGGCTAGGGGCTGCGTGGCCAGGGGCCTCGTGGTGAGGGGGTTTCGTGCCTGAGGGCGACACCGTGTGGCTGGCCGGGCGGATGTTGGACGCGGCGCTGTCGGGCAGCGTCGTCGACGCCGACTTCCGGGTGCCGCAGCTGGCCGAGCGCGGGATGCGGAGCGAGGTGCTGAGCACTGTCACCCGCGGCAAGCACCTGCTCACGCGCTTCGACACGGGCGACACGTTGCACACGCACTTCAAGATGGAGGGCGTCTGGCACCTCTACCGCCCCGGGGAGAAGTGGCGACGCCCGACGCACCAGGCCCGGGTCGTGCTCACCGGCGAGGAGCGAGTGGCGGTGGGGTTCTCCCTGGGCATCACCGAGCTGGTGCGCACCGAGGACGAGCACGAGGTCGTCGGCCACCTCGGTCCCGACCTGCTCGGCGAGGACTGGGGCGAGGACCAGGCCGCCGAGGCGGTGCGCCGGCTGGCCGCCGACCCGGACCGCGCGGTGGCCGAGGCCCTGCTCGACCAGCGCAACCTGGCCGGCGTCGGCAACATGTACGCCGCGGAGCTCTGCTTCATGGTCGGCCTCCACCCGAAGGCCCCGGTGAGTGCCGTGCCCGACCTGCCGCGGCTGGTGGACCTCTCGCACCGGGTGCTGTTCCTCAACCGCGACCGGGTCGACCAGGCCACCACCGGCGACCTGCGCCGCAACAAGCAGCTGTGGGTCTACCGCCGCGACAAGCAGACCTGCCGCCGCTGCGGCACGCGCATCCGTGTCGACCAGCACGGCGAGAAGGGCAAGGAGCGAGCCGCTTACTGGTGTCCGAGCTGCCAGCCGGGCGAGCCTGCGAGCCCGGTTGCGCAGCGAGGAGGTTGAGGAGCCGCGGTCAGGGCGGAGCGAAGCGACGCACAGCCCACGGCGTCCCGACCCCCCCGACCCCCACCCCCGATCCCCCCACCCACCGCGGTTCTTGGCGACATCCCAGCCGCACCCTCTGGTCGACGGCCCGCCGCGGACGCAGACTGTGGTCGTGGATCTCGGCACGCCGGCGCAGCTGTGGCGGCGCTGGCTGCTGCTCGCGGCCGGCCACGCCGCGGCGGGGTCGGACGGGGTGGAGATCCGCGCCGACGGCTCGGGACGGCTGCGGACGCAGGACGGCGCGGGCTGGCTGCGGATGCGGCGGCTGGCCGGCAACCGGGCGGTGCTCTGGGCGCACCACCCCTGCCTGGCCGCCGGGTCGGGGTTCCGCGAGGAGATGGTCGACCGGGCGCCGGACTGGTCCTACGACCTCGACAGCGCCTACGCCGCCCAGCACGTCGGCTTCCTGGCCTGGTACGCCCACGGCAGCTGGAACAGCGTCCCGCAGCCGGCGCCGGCGGCGGCGCTGGGGCTGCTCGAACCGGTGGCCTCCGACGAGGCGGTCTCGGCGTGGTGGCGCTCCACCTGGCCGGCCGCCGAGCCCGACGACCTGGCCGCCGCGCTCGTCGACCCCGACCGGTCGACCCTGGCCGCGGTGATGGGCACGCGCGCAGCAGCGCGTGCCGTCCGCACGCTGGGTCTCGGCGAGGTCTGGGCCACCCGACGCCTCTCCGACACCGCCACCGCCCACCTGCGCTCGCAGATCCACGCCCAGATGCACGCGGCCGCCGAGCTCGGTGGACGCGACGAGGTCGCGCGGCCGAACCTGCTGCGACAGTGGTCGCGGGTGAACGTCGCCCGGTTCCGGCACACGGTGTGCGCGGTGGGCTCGGCGACGGGGTTCGTCCACGGCGCCGACGACGTCGGGCTCGACGACGCACAGGCCCGCTCGCTGGACAACGTGCTGCTCGAGCTGCGGCTGGCCGAGACCGACCAGAAGGCCGGGGCCTGGCTGTTCGCGCGGGTCGTCGGCGACGGTCGCTCGGTCACCCTGGAGCGCGCCTACGACGGCTGGCCGGCGTGGTACCGCTCCTCGACCGGACCCTCGATGAGCGCACTGGTGACCGAGATGGACCAGCGCGCCCCGCTCTGGCAGCCGGACTGGGCACGGCTGCTGCCGGCCGACCGTTACCCAGAGGGTCGCTGACCCGCACCGGGCGGGTCACCTCTCACAGCAGCCGGCGTTCGGAGGCCCACCGGGTGAGCTCGTGGCGCGAGGAGAGCTGCAGCTTGCGCAGCACCGCGGACATGTGGGTCTCGACGGTCTTGGTGGAGATGAACAGCTCGCCGGCGACCTCCTTGTAGGAGTAGCCGCGCGCGATCAGCCGCATCACCTCGCGTTCGCGCTCGGTGAGCCGGTCGAGGTCCTCGTCGACCTGGGCCACCTCGATGGTGCCGGCGAAGGCGTCGAGGACGAAGCCGGCCAGGCGCGGGGAGAACACGGCGTCGCCGGCGGCCACGCGGCCGATCGCGTCGACCAGCTCGGGGCCGGTGATGGTCTTGGTGACGTACCCGCGGGCGCCGGCGCGGATGGTGCCGATGACGTCCTCGGCGGCGTCGGAGACGCTGACCGCGAGGAAGCGGGTGGTCTCGGCGCGCCCGGCCGTACGACGCATGACCTCCGCGCCGCCTCCGCCGGGCAGGTGCACGTCGAGGAGCACGACGTCGGGCCGGTGGTCGAGCACGGCGCGGACCGCGCTGTCGACGTCGGCTGCCTCGGCGAGCACCTCCACGGCACCGCCGATCTCGGCGCGGACGCCGGTGCGGAACATGGCGTGGTCGTCGACGATCACCACGGACTCGGTCATACGAGCTCCTCCATCGGCAGCCAGAGCCGGACCTCGGTGCCCGACCCGGGGGTGCTGCGCACCTCGGCGGTGCCGCCGTGGCGGCTCATCCGGTCGACGATGCTGTGTCGCACGCCGTGGCGGTCCTCGGGCACCGAGGCGGGCTCGAACCCGGCACCGCGGTCGCGGACGAACACGTGCGCCCCGGCGGCGTCGTTCTCGGCGTAGACGTCGACCTGGGGGGCACCGGAGTGCTGGGCGGCGTTGACCATGGCCTCCCGGGCGGCGAGGACGAGGGCGCGGGCCTGACCGGGCAGCGGCCGGTCGCCCACGCAGACCACCTCGACCGGCACCCCGAAGCCGTCCTCGACCTCGGCGGCGGCCTCGCGCAGGGCACCGGCCAAGGTGGCGCCTGCGTCCTCCGGGGTGCTGAACAGCCAGGACCGCAGATCGCGTTCCTGGGCCCGGGCCAGCCGGGCCACCTGGCTCGGGTCGCCGGCCGACTTCTGGATCAGGGCCAACGTCTGCAGCACCGAGTCGTGCAGGTGGGCGGCGACGTCGGCGCGCTCCTGGGAGCGGATCCGCTCGGCCCGCTCCTCACCCAGCGCCGAGCGCAGCTGCAGCAGCCACGGACCGATCATCAGCGCGACCCCGAGGATCGCGACCAGGGCGGCGACGACCGCGGTGGTGGCCACCTGCAGGTCGCCGGTGCGCCCGAAGAACAGCACGATCGCGCCGAGCAGCAGCCCGACGCCGGCCACGACGCGCGCGGTCGAGGCCCAGCCGGTGCCGCCGAGCACGCCGCGCCCGGTGGGGTCGAGCCAGCGGGCGCGCTGCGCCTCGTCGGCCTGGCGCCACAGCACCCCGATGCCGACCACTCCGAGCACCACCGGCCACAGCAGCACGGCGCCACCGGTCAACGCCCCGACCAGCGCCACCACGCCGAGCGCGATGGCGGCCAGCGCCACCAGCGGCCCGAGGTCGGCCCAGCGGCGGGCGCGGCCGCCGCGACGGCCTTGGCGAGTCGCGGCGGCCAGCCCGGGGGCGTCGTCGAGGTCCGGCTGCAGCTCGCGGCGGTCGACGGCCAGGGTCAGCCACAGCCCGGCGTAGAGCATGACGCCGAGGCCGCCGACGAAGCTGAGCGCCACGAACCCGCCGCGCACCCACCACACCGGCACACCGAGGTGGCGCGCCAGTCCGGCCGCGACGCCGCCCACGTAGGACTCGTCGAGGCGGCGCAGGGCTCGGCGGGGGACGTAGCCGGGCGGGTGGGTCATGGCGGGATCCATGGTCACACGCACGGACCCGGCTCCCCATCGGGAACGACCCCGAGACGCACCCGCCCGCGAATCAGGGTCGATCCCGATGGTGCGCGCGCTCGCGAGAGCCTGGAATGGAGCACATGAACGACACGGCTCCCCCACCACCGGCTCCTCCCGTCGACGACGGCCCTCGGGTGACCGCCGCCCAGCTGCGCGACGTCGCCCGGCTGCGCCGGGTGCACCAGGGCCGCACCCTCGGCGGCGTCTGCGGCGGGCTGGGCCGGCACTTCGACGTCGACCCGACCCTGTTCCGCGTGCTGCTGGTCGTCCTGGTCTTCTTCGGCGGCGCCGGGCTGCTGCTCTACGCCGCCCTGTGGCTGCTGGTGCCCGACGAGGCCACCGACCGTGCCGTCGTCGACCTCGGCGAGGACGCCACCAAGGTGCTGCTCATCGTCGCCGCAGCCGTGGCGGCCGTGATCGTGCTCGGTCACGGCTGGGCCGGCTGGTGGTGGGGACCGAGCCTGCCGCTGGGGATCCTCGCCCTGGTCGGCGTCTGGTTCCTGGTGCGGCACGACCGTCGTCAGGCCGACGCCGGCTGGAGCGCGGCGACGACACCGGTTGCGGCGGGCACGACGGTCGCGACGAACGCACCCGCCTCGACGGTCACCGACGAGACCGCACCGCTGCAGGGCTCCGGCCCGCTCGCCACCTCCTCGGCTGCACCCCCGGCTGCACCCCCGGCTGCACCCCCGGCAGCACCCCCGGCCGGCCGCTGGTCGCCGCCGCGCTACACCCCGCCCCGGCGGCCGCGGCGCTCCGGGCCGCTGCTGTTCTGGCCGACGATGGCCGTGGTCGCCGTCGCCCTGGGCTGCCTGGGCGTCTACGACGCCGGGCACCACGTCGCGACCGGCGCCTACTGGGCGCTCGCGGTGGCGATCATGGGCCTGGGCCTGGTGATCGGCGCCTTCCGCGGCCGAGCCGGCGGACTGATCCTCGCCGCGCTCCTGGCCACCGCCGGCCTGGCCGGCAGCCTGGTCGTCGGCGGGGTCCGCGCCGCACAGGACCTCTCCTACGACCCCGTCCAGAGCAGCGACGTCCGCTCCACCTACCGGCTCCAGACCGGCGAGCTCAGCCTCAACCTGTCGAACCTCGCCGACACCGCGGCCCTCGACGGGCGCACGGTCAGGGTGCGTGGCAACGCCGGCGCCATCGTCGTCGTAGTGCCCCGCGACCTGCGCGTGATGGTCTCGGCGCGCGTGCGCGGGCCGGGCGGCATCGAGGTGGAGGACCGCTACGACGGCGGCGGCATCGGCCAGCAGGCCGACGTCACCCTCGACGCCGCGACCGCCGGCGCACCGACCCTGACCCTGGACGCCGACCTGCGGGTCGGCCACATCGAAGTGAGGCACGACGATGAGTGAGACCGACGTGAACACCGAGGACAGCACCGCCGACCGCGTGAAGGGCGCCCACCTGGTGATGGGCCTGGCCTTCCTGGGCGTCGCCGCCACCTGGGCGCTGCACGCCACCGGCACCATCGACGGGCTGGAGGCCGGCATCGTCTTCCCGGTCCTGGTGGTGGCCGCGGGGGTGCTCGGCCTGGTGGCCATGGGCGTGCAGAGCCGCCGCCGGGCCCCTCGCCCCGCACCACTCCAGCCCACCGAGCACGACCACCCGACCGACACCGACGAGGAGCAGTCATGACCAGCACCCACCCCACCGCCGAGCCCAGCACCCAACCCAACACCCAGCCCAGCACGGGACCCCGGCGCCTGGTGCGCCCGCGCGGGGACCGCATGATCGCCGGCGTGGCCGGTGGCTGGGCCCAGTACCTCAACATCGACGCCACGCTGCTGCGGGTGCTGCTGGTGCTGGCCTTCGTCTTCACCGGGTTCTTCCCGGTGGGCATCGTCTACCTCGTGGCCTGGCTGGTGACCCCCCAGCAGTGATACTGGTCGTGTGTCGACGAGCACCGAGCCACGCCCCGCCCCGGCCAGCCGGCGCGGGGCGTCGTTCTGGGTGGGCGCACTGCTGGTCCTGGCGGGGCTCGGCGTGCTGGGATACGTCGGCTGGGAGATGTACGGCACCAACGTCGTCTCCCACCACCGGGCGCAGCGCATCGAGCAGCAGACCCAGCAGGCCTGGGCGAAGGGCTACGACGGCCCCGCCGGCGGCATCGTGCGCATCCCGCGGTTCGGTCGCCACTTCTCCGCACCGATCATCAAGGGCTTCGACGACGCGACGCTGGCCAAGGGCGTCGCCTGGTACCCCCGGGGCGTCGGTCCGGGTCAGGTCGGCAACTACGTGCTCGCCGGCCACCGGGTGACCCACGGCGAGCCGTTCTCGAAGTTCCCCAGCCTGCGCAAGGGCGACCTGGTGCGCATCGAGACCCGCACCACCGTCTACACCTACCGGCTGCGCAACTCCGGCACCTCCACCATCGTCGACTTCCGCACCGCGTGGCCGCTCTACCCCGTGCCCGCCCCGGGCGCCGCCGCGCGCCGGCCGACCAAGGCCGTCATCACGCTCATCACCTGCAGCGAGCTCTTCCACACCGACAACCGCAGCGTCGTCATCGGCGACCTGGTCTCCGCGCGGCCGCGCGGCGGGGTCGCCGGGTGAGGCGCGACCTGCCGCTCTCGGTCGTCGTCTTCGTCGTCGGCACGGCGAGCCTCGGCGCCGAGATCGCCGCCGCGCGACTGCTCGCGCCCTGGTTCGGGGCCTCGACCATCGTGTGGGCGAACACGATCGCCGTCGTGCTGGTCGCCCTCTCGGCCGGCTACGCCCTCGGCGGCCGGCTCGCCGACCGCGACCCCACCATCGGAGGCCTGTCCCGCATCGTCTTGGCGGCGGCGGTGCTGCTGGCCATCGTGCCGTTCGTGTCCGGGCCGTTCCTGCGTGCCTCCGTCGACGCCTTCGACGAGCTCAGCGTGGGCGTCTTCGCCGGCTCGCTGCTGGGCGTCGGCGTGCTGGTCGCGGTGCCGCTGCTGCTGCTCGGCACGGTCTCGCCCTACGCCGTCCGGCTGCGGATGCAGCACGTCGAGGACGCCGGCCGCACCGCCGGACGCCTCTACAGCATCTCGACGGTGGGCTCGTTGGTCGGCACGTTCGCGGCCGCCCTCCTGCTGATCCCCTTCGTCGGCACCCGGCGCACGTTCCTGGTCTTCGCGTTGCTGCTGGCCCTGGTGGCGATCCCCGGCCTGGTGCGTCACCGGCTGCCGGCGCTGCTCGTGCCGCTGGTCGTGCTCGGCCTGATCGCGCTGCCGCCGGGCACCACCAAGGCCGGCACCGCCGGCGACCGTGTGGAGTGGGAGAAGGAGACCGACTACCAGTACGCGCGGGTGCTGCAGGCCGACGACGGCACCCGCACGCTGGAGCTCAACGAGGGACAGGCCGTCCACTCGCTCTACCGGCCCGGCAGCTACCTCACCGACGGCTACTGGGACGACCAGCTCGCGCTGCTGTGGGCCGGCGGCCGCACGCCCCGGTCGGTGGCGATCCTCGGCAGCGCCGCCGGCACCACCGCCCGCGCGGTGGGCCACTACTCGCCCGGCACCCGCGTCGACGCGGTGGAGATCGACCCCGACGTCACCGAGGTGGGACGCCGGCTGTTCGACATGGACGGTCCGCATCTGCACACCTACGCCGCCGACGCGCGGCCGTGGCTCGAGCAGCACCGACAGCGCCAGGACGCGATCGTCATCGACGCCTACCGACAGCCCTACATCCCCTTCTACCTGACCACGCGCGAGTTCTTCTCCCTCGTGCGCTCGCGGCTGGCGCCGGGCGGCGTCGCGATCGTCAACGTCGGCCACCCCGAGGGCTCGACGCAGCTCCAGAAGGCGCTGGCCGCGACGATGCGCTCGGTGTTCGGCCCCGAGGCGGTGCTGCGCGACGACGGCGAGCCGACGAACACCATGCTGGTGGCGACCACCTCGCGCACCAGCGCCTCCGCGAGCCTGCGCGGTGCAGGCGCCGACCTGCCGCCCGAGCTCGACACGGTGATGGACCAGGTCGCCTCGAGGCTGCGTCCGGCGCTGCGCGGCGGCCCGGTGTGGACCGACGACAAGGCGCCGGTCGAGTGGCTGGTCGACCTCTCGCTGGCCGACGTCGCCACCGGCAAGTACGGCCGCTGAGCGCTGCTGTCCCCGAGGCCGGGACGGGTCGTTGACGCGACCGGGCCCGACCGGCCACACTCCGGGATCAATCAGGTTTCCTGAACATCATTTGGAGGAGAGGCCGCGGTGCTGACCTACGAGGACCTGCAGCTGTTCATCGACGGCCGCTCCCGCGAGCCGGCCTCGCGACGTCGTGCCGACGTGCTCGACCCGGCCGACGGCCACCGGATCACGACGATGCCGCTGGGCGACGCCGCCGACGTCGACGCGGCCGTGGCCGCGGCCCGCCGGGCCTTCGACGAGGGGCCGTGGCCACGGCTGGCGCCGCGCGAGCGCGGCCGCGTGCTCACGCGCGTCGCCGCCCTCATCCGCGAGCACGCCGATGAGCTGGTCGAGCGCGAGAGCCACGACGTCGGCAAGCCGGTCACGCTGGCCCGCGTGGTCGACGTCGAGACCGCCGCGCAGCAGTACGAGCACGCTGCGGCCCTGGCCCAGACCAGCGACGGCGCCGTCCGCCACATCCCGATCCCGTCGTTCGCCTACACGCTGCGCGAGCCGGTCGGCGTGGTGGGGGCGATCACCCCGTTCAACTTCCCGCTGATCCTCTCCAGCACCAAGATCGGTGCGGCGCTGGCGGCCGGGTGCACCGTGGTGCACAAGCCGGCCGACGACACCCCGCTCAGCGCGCTGTTCATGGCCAAGCTGCTGCAGCAGGCGGGTGTGCCCGACGGTGTGGTGAACGTGGTCACGGGAACCGGTGCTGACGTCGGCGAGGCGCTGCTGCGCCATCGCGGCGTCGACAAGATCGCCTTCACCGGCTCGACCGCGATCGGGCGCCACGCGGCCTCGGTGGCCGGCGAGCACCTCAAGCCGGTCACCATGGAGCTGGGCGGCAACGGCGCGCACCTCGTGTTCGCCGACGCCGACGTCGAGAGTGCCGTCGGCGCGGTCATCAAGGCGTTCGTGTTCAACACCGGCCAGTTCTGCATGGCGGGCCCGCGCCTGCTGGTGCAGCGGCCGCTGCTGGAGACCCTGGTGGGGATCTTGGAGCAGGCCGTACCCGGTGTGCCGGTGGGTGATCCGCGCGACCCGGCGACGGTGGTGGGTCCGATGGCTGGCGACCGCCACCTGAAGAAGGTCGAGGAGTACGTCGCGCTGGCGCGCAGCGAGGGTGCGCGCATCGTGTGCGGCGGCGAGCGTCCGAGGATGGCCGGCCCGCTGGCCGAGGGCACGTTCTATTCCCCCACCGTGATCACCGACCTCTCGCCGGACTCGCGGGTGGTGCAGGAGGAGGTGTTCGGGCCGGTGCTGACCGTGCAGGCCTTCGACACCGAGGCCGAGGCGGTCGCGATGGCCAACGCCACGCCCTACGGGCTGGCGGCCGGGCTGCACACGACGGACCTGGCCCGCGCCCACCGGGTGGCGGCGGCCCTGCAGGCCGGCATCGTCTGGGTCAACGACTGGGCGCTGCTCGACCCGGCGATCCCCTTCGGCGGCGTCAAGCAGTCCGGCTTCGGCCGCGAGTACGGGCCGGAGTCGCTGGAGTCCTACACGCGCTCGAAGTCGGTGGTGGTCGCGATGCCACCGCAGGCCGGCGACGAGGGGGCCGGGCGATGACCACCACGCAGGCGGCCGTGGTCGAGAGCGCCGGCGCCGACTTCACCTTGGCCGAGGTCGACCTGGACGACCTGCGCGCGGACGAGGTGCGGGTGCAGATGGTGGCGGCCGGGCTGTGCCACACCGACCTCGGCGTGGCCGCCGGCGGACTGCCGTTCCCGTTGCCCGGGGTGCTCGGGCACGAGGGCGCCGGTGTGGTGCTCGAGGTGGGCGCCGGGGTCGAGGGGATCAGCACGGGCGACCAGGTGCTGCTCTCCTTCACCTCATGCGGCGCGTGCGGCAACTGCCGCGACGGGCATCCGGCGTACTGCGCGACCTGGCTGCCCGAGAACCTCCTCGGCGGCACGCGCCGCGACGGCACCGCCACCGTGCGGCGCGACGGAGCTCCGCTGGGCAGCCACTTCTTCGGCCAGTCCTCCTTCTCCCGCGAGGCCGTGGTCGACCAGCGCAGCGTGGTGAAGGTCGATCCCGAGGCCGACCTGCGCCTGCTGGCTCCGCTGGGCTGCGGCGTGCAGACGGGAGCCGGTGCGGTCTGGAACGTCCTGGCCCCTCGACCGGGCGCGTCGGTGGTCGTGCTCGGCGCGGGCGCGGTGGGGCTGTCGGCGGTCATGGCCGCCCGGCTCACGCCCACCACCACGATCGTGGTCGTCGACCGGGTCGCCTCCCGGTTGGACCTGGCGCGCGAGCTCGGCGCGACCGACGTCGTCGACGCCTCCGAGCTCGCCGGCGCCTCGCTCGCCGACGCCTTGCGCGACCTGACCGGCGGTGGCGCCGACGGCCTGGTCGAGAGCACCGGCAACACCGGCGTGCTGCGTGAGGGTGTCGACGCGCTCGCCTCCCGCGGCACCGCGGCCGTCGTGGGCGCACCACCCTTCGGCGAGCAGGTGGCGCTCGACGTCAACGCGATGCTGGCCGGCAAGCGCGTCGTCGGCGTCACGCTGGGCGACAGCGAGACCCAGCGGCTGCTGCCCGCCCTGGTGCGACTGGTCCACGACGGCCGGATGCCGCTGCAGCGGCTGGTCGCGCACTACCCCTTCGCCGAGATCAACCGCGCCGTGGCGGACATGGTCTCGGGCGCGACGGTCAAGCCGGTGCTCACCTTCTGACTCAGCTCTCGTGGGAGCGACGCAGTGAACGTGCGATCACCTGGTTCGCCGCGCGCTGGAAGCCGTCGACGACGGCGGCCATGGTCAGCTCGCGCAGCCGGGCGATCTTCTGCTCGAACCCGGGGTCGGCGTGGCCGCCGCGGCGGTGGGGTGCGAGGACCTGCGTACGCAGGATCTCGGTCAGCTCGTCGGCCAGCGCGGCCATGTGCCGGGTGATGGCCTCGTCCGCGGCGTCGAGGGAGCCCGCGGGCAGCTCGAGCTCACGGGCCCGCTCGCGCAGCCGGCTGTGGGTGCGGGCCTGCTCCGGTGCGCTCTGCCAGGAGGTGAGCATGACCCGCTGCAGCGCGAGGTCCTCGACGGTGGCGTCGTCGGGCAGCCGGTCGAGGTAGGTCGAGATGGCGCTCAGCGTGAAGCCGTGCTCCTGCAGGGCCCGGACCAGCTCGAGGCGGGCGCGGTGCTCGGGGGTGTAGTAGGCCACCCGGCCCCGGCGCACCGGCGGCGGCAGCAGCCCCAGGCCGGCGTAGTAGCGGGTGTTGCGCACAGTGGTGCCGGTGGCAGCGGCGAGCTCGTCGACGGTGAGGAGGCCCTCCTCCGCGGCCGCTGCGGACATCTCGCGCTCCTGACTGTGACAGTAGAACTGTCACAGTATCGTGACGGGCATGCGCGAGATCTTCACCGCCGAGCACGAGTCGTTCCGGGCGACGGTCGGCACCTTCCTCGACAAGGAGGTCGTCCCCTTCCACGAGCAGTGGGAGGCCGACGGCGTCGTCGACCGCGAGGTGTGGAAGAAGGCCGGCGCCCAGGGCCTGCTCGCCTTCTCCTTCCCCGAGGAGCTCGGCGGCGGCGGCACCGACGACTTCCGCTGGAACGCCGTGGTGAGCGAGGAGATGGCGCGCCGCGACGTCTACGGCGCGTCGTTCCCGCTGTTCAACGACATCATCGCGCCGTACTTCACCGCGACCACCACGCCCGAGCAGCAGCAGCGCTGGCTGCCCGGCCTGGCCTCGGGCGAGCTGATCGCGGCCGTGGCCATGACCGAGCCCGGCGCCGGCTCGGACCTGCAGGGCATCCGCACCACCGCGGTCGACCAGGGCGACCACTACCTGGTGAACGGCCAGAAGACCTTCATCTCCAACGGCATCCTCGCCGACCTCGTCGTCACCGTCGTCCGCACCGACCCCGACGCCGGACACCGCGGCATCAGCCTGCTGGTGCTCGAGCGCGGCATGGCCGGCTTCGAGCGCGGCCGCAACCTCGACAAGGTCGGCCAGCACGCCCAGGACACCGCCGAGCTGTTCTTCTCCGACGTCGTGGTGCCCAAGGAGAACCTGCTGGGCGAGCCCGGCAGCGGGTTCGTCCAGCTGATGACCAACCTGCCGCAGGAACGGCTCTCCATCGCCGTCGGCGCGGCCGCATCCTGCGAGAAGGTGCTGGCCGACTGTCTGGCCTACGCGAAGGAGCGCGAGGCCTTCGGGCGCCCGATCGGGAAGTTCCAGCACAACCGCTTCACCCTGGCCGAGATGGCCACCGAGACCCACATCGCCCGCGTCTTCGTCGACGACTGCCTCAAGCGCCACCTGGCCGGCGACCTCGACACCGCGACCGCCTCGATGGCCAAGTACTGGGTGACCGAGCTGCAGAAGAAGGTCGTCGACACCGGCGTCCAGCTCTTCGGCGGCTACGGCTACATGATGGAGTACCCGATCGCCCGGGCCTTCGTGAACAGCCGGATCCAGACCATCTACGGCGGCACCACCGAGATCCAGAAGGAGATCATCGGGCGGTCGTTGGGGTTGTAGTGCGATCGCCAAAGTCGCGCACTTGCGCAGTTGTGGTGCCGACAAATCGGGCCACGCACTGAATTTCCCACGCAAGTGTGGAGTTTCGGCGCCGTTCGCCCACGGTGAACGCCACCCGGGAACACCGCTTCGCTTTTCGAAGTTGAGCCGGTATCTGTCAAGACTTCAGAACCGAGGCTGCGATGAGCGAGACCAAGAACCTTCCCCTGCTGTTCCTCTCCGACGTGGTCGTGCTGCCGGGCATGGTGGTGCCGATCGAGCTGGACGAGGCCGCGCAGGCCGCCGTCGACGCCGCGCAGGCCACCGAGGGCCACGAGCTGCTGGTCGCGCCGCGGCTGGCCGACCGCTACGCCGAGTACGGCGCCGTCACCACGATCGAGAAGGTCGGCCGCTTCAGCCGCGGCGGACCGGCCGCGGTGCTGCGCGCCACCGGTCGTGCCCGCATCGGCTCCGGCGTCACCGGGCCGGGTGCGGCGCTGTGGGTCGAGGCCACCCCCGTGGAGCCGGCCGAGCTGACCGACCACGTCCGCGAGCTCACCGCGGAGTACAAGAAGCTGGTCATCGCCGACCTGCAGCGCCGTGAGGCCTGGCAGATCGTCGACCAGTTCTCCTCGCTGATTGACCCCGAGCAGATCGCCGACACCGCCGGCTGGGCGCCGTACCTGAACAACGACCGCAAGCGCGAGCTGCTGGAGACCCCCGACCTGGAGCAGCGGCTGACGCTGCTCGTGGAGTGGCTGCGCGAGCACGCCGCCGAGGTCGAGGTGAACGACTCGATCAGCAACGAGGTCCGGGAGGGGATGGAGAAGTCCCAGCGCGAGTTCCTGCTCCGTCAGCAGCTGGCCGCTATCCGCAAGGAGCTCGGCGAGGGCGAGCCCGACGGCGCCGACGACTACCGCACCCGCGTGGAGACCGCCGACGTGCCCGACGCCGTCCGCGAAGCGCTGCTGCGCGAGGTCGACAAGCTGGAGCGCTCCAGCGAGCAGTCGCCGGAGACCTCGTGGATCCGCACGTGGCTCGACACCGTGCTCGACCTGCCCTGGAACGAGAAGACCACCGACCACGTCGACATCGACGCCGCGCGCGCGGTGCTCGACGCGGACCACCACGGCCTCGACGACGTCAAGGACCGCATCGTGGAGTACCTCGCCGTGCGCGCCCGTCGCGCCGAGCGCGGACTCGACGTCGTCGGCGGTCGCGGCTCCGGCGCGGTCATCTTGCTGGCCGGTCCTCCTGGCGTCGGCAAGACCTCGCTGGGCGAGTCCGTCGCGCGCACGCTCGGCCGCACGTTCGTCCGCGTGGCACTGGGCGGCGTCCGTGACGAGGCCGAGATCCGCGGCCACCGGCGTACCTACGTCGGCGCACTGCCGGGTCGCATCGTCCGGGCCATCAAGGAGGCCGGCTCGATGAACCCGGTGGTCCTGCTCGACGAGGTCGACAAGGTCGGCTCGGACTACCGCGGCGACCCCGCGGCGGCCCTGCTCGAGGTGCTCGACCCGGCGCAGAACCACACCTTCCGCGACCACTACCTCGAGCTCGACCTCGACCTGTCCGACGTGCTGTTCATCGCCACGGCCAACGTGGTGGAGCAGATCCCCGGCCCGCTGCTGGACCGCATGGAGCTGGTCACGCTCGACGGCTACACCGAGGACGACAAGGTCGCCATCGCGCGCGACTTCCTGCTGCCCCGCCAGCTCGAGCGCTCGGCGCTGACCACCGACGAGGTGAGCATCACCGACGCCGCGCTGCGCGAGATCGCGGCCGACTACACCCGCGAGGCCGGCGTCCGGCAGCTCGAGCGGATCCTGGCCAAGGCGTTCCGGAAGGCGGCCACGAAGCTGGCCACGGGCACCCCCGCCCCGGTCACCATCGACGTGGCCGAGCTGAAGGACCTCATCGGGCGTCCCCGGTTCACCCCGGACTCCCACGAGCGCACGTCGGAACCCGGCGTCGCGACGGGTCTGGCGGTCACGGGCCTCGGCGGCGACGTGCTCTACATCGAGGCCTCCGTGCTCCCCGAGGGCAGCTCGGGACTGACGCTGACCGGTCAGCTGGGCGACGTCATGAAGGAGTCCGCGCAGATCGCGCTCACCTACGTGCGCTCGCACGCGGTCGAGCTCGGCGTCGACCCCGCCAGGCTCGACCGCCCGGTCCACGTGCACGTGCCCGCGGGCGCGGTGCCCAAGGACGGACCGTCGGCGGGCGTCACGATGACCACGGCACTGGTCTCGCTGGCCACCGGACGTCCGGTGCGCGGCGAGGTGGGCATGACCGGTGAGGTCTCCCTGACCGGCCGCGTGATGCCGATCGGCGGGCTGAAGCAGAAGCTGCTCGCCGCCCAGCGCGCCGGCCTGACCGAGGTCTTCGTGCCGAAGCGCAACGAGCCCGACCTGGACGACGTCCCGGCCGACGTGCTCGAGGCGGTCACGGTGCACCTGGTCTCCGACGTCCGCGAGATCCTCGCGGTCGCACTGGAGCCGGCGGCCACCACCACCGGCACCGTCGCCGCCTGAGACGTCATACGAGGTGGTCGCTGCGGCGACCACCTCGTATGACGTCCGCTCCGGGTCATCGAAGCGGCGATGACCGTGCACGAAGCCTTGAACTCCTGGCGTGACCGCGGTCACACTCCGATCATGGTCGAGGTCCAGGTGACAGGCGGAGTCGTCGAGGGTGCCGAGCGCGACGGGGTGGCGAGCTTCCTCGGCGTCCCCTACGCGGCGCCGCCGTTCGGCGAGCACAGGCTGCGGCCGCCGCAGCCGGTGGTGGCGTGGGAGGGCGTGCGCGACGCGACGCAGTACGGCGCGACGGTGCCCAAGGGGGACTACCCGCCGCAGTACCAGCCGCTGCTTCCGGAGCCGACGGTCCCCGGGGAGGACTGCTTGAACCTCAACGTCTGGACGCCGGCCGACGCCGTCGGCTCCGGACGGCTCCCGGTGCTGGTGTGGGTGCACGGCGGCTCGTTCATGAACGGTTCGGGCGCAGTGCCGACGTACGACGGCACGGCCTTCGCCCGCGACGGCGTGGTGTGCGTGACGATCAACTACCGCCTGGCCGCCGACGGCTTCCTCTACACCGCGGCCGACCGCGGCACCGGCACCGCCAACGTCGGGCTGCAGGACCAGGTCGCCGCGCTGCGGTGGGTGCGCGACAACATCGCGGCGTTCGGCGGCGACCCGGCTCGGGTGACCGTCGCCGGGGAGTCGGCCGGTGCCATGAGCGTGACGACGCTGCTCGCGATGCCCTCGGCACGCGGGCTCTTCGCACAGGCCGTGACGCAGTCCGGGGCGGCCGCGCACACCCTCACCCCCGAGACCGGTGAGACGGTCGCGCGGACCCTGGCCGAGGCGCTCGGCGTCGAGCCCACCCGCGAGGCCATCGCCGCCGTCGACCTCGACGTGCTGGTGAAGACCGCCTCCGACCTCGTCGTCGAGGTGCAGACCGCGCCCGACCCGCAGAAGTGGGGCTCGCTCGCGCTGAGCCTGCTGCCGTTCGCGCCCGTCGTCGACGGCGAGGTGCTGCCCGAGGAGCCGCTGGCGGCCTTCGCCGGCGGCGCCTCGTCCGAGGTCCGCGTGCTGGTGGGCAGCAACCGCGACGAGTCGCGGCTGTTCCTCGTCGCACCGGGCGCCATCGACCACGTCGACGAGCCGACGCTCACCGCCGGCAGCGCGGCGTACGGGCTCTCGCCCGAGGGACTTGAGGTCTACCGGGCCCACCGTCCCGAGGCGTCGCCCGGCGACGTGATGGCCGCCGTGGTCACCGACTGGTTCTTCGCCGTGCCGGGCCTGCGGCACGCCGAGGCTCGTGAGGCCGGCGGCGGCACCACGTGGGTCTACCGCTTCGACCACCCCACCGACCCGGCCGACAACCACGGCTTCGGCGCGGCGCACGCGGTCGAGATCCCCTACGTGTTCGACACCGCTCACCTGCCGATCCACGAGCCGCTGCTGGGCCCCGAGCGCTCGCAGGCCGTCGCCGACACCGCCCACGCGGTGTGGGTGGCGTTCGTCCGCGACGGGGATCCCGGCTGGCCGGCGTACACCTCCGAGCAGCGCACCACGGGAGTGCTCACCGACACCCTTACCACGGTCGACGACCCCGACGGCGACGAGCGCCGCCTCTGGGACGGCGTGCGCTGAACCGTGCCAGGCTGAGCGGCATGCGCTCCGCACCGGTCGACGGATTCTCGCTCGCCTACGACGACCACCCGGGCGAGGGCGACCCCGTCGTCCTGCTCCACGGCTGGCCCGGCGACCGCACCGACTACCGGGCGATGGTGCCGCTGCTGGCCGGGCGTCGCCTCGTCGTGCCCGACCTGCGCGGCTTCGGGGAGTCCGACAAGCACCTGGTCGACCCGGCGGAGTTCTACGGCGCGCGCGGGCAGGCGGCGTCGGTGGCCGGGCTGCTGGAGGAGCTCGGGATCGAGCAGGTGGTCGCGGCGGGGTACGACGTCGGCAGCCGCGTCGCCCAGGAGCTCGCCCGGCAACGTCCCGATCTGGTGCGCGCGCTCGTCGTCACCCCGCCCCTGCCGGGCGCCGGGAGGCGCATCCTCGACCCGGAGGCGGTGCCGGAGTTCTGGTACCAGAGCTTCCACCAGCTCGACCTGGCCGAGCAGCTGATCGACGGGCAGCCGGGCGCGGCGCGCCACTACCTGCAGCACTTCTGGGACCACTGGTCCGGGCCCGCCTACACCCCCGAGGCCGCGGCCCTCGACGCGCTGGCCGGTCACTACGGCGAGCCGGGCGCGTTCGTCGCCTCGATCGGCTGGTACCGCGCCGGCGGCGGCATGGTGGCGCGCTCGATGAGCGAGAAGGTGCCCGCGCCCGAGGACCGCGTCAGCGTGCCCCTCCACGCGCTGTGGCCCTCCGACGACCCGCTCTTCCCCCGCGCCTGGTCCGACCGGCTCGAGGAGTTCTACACCGACGTCGCGCTCGAGCCCGTCGACGGCGTCGGCCACTTCGCGCCGCTGGAGTACCCGGAGCTCTTCGCCCGGGCGGTGCTGGCGGCGTAGGTCGGCTCAGCGGGCGATCGGCAGGCCGACCTCGAACGCCTCGCGCGCGGCGACGCCGAGCTCGGGGAAGTCGGTGATGAGGGCGTCGATGCCGGCCTCGAAGAGCATCTCGGCGGCCAGCTGGCCCTGGCCGTGGCCGTGCGGGTCGCGGCCCACGCGCAGGTTGCGGGGCAGGTGCTCGTTCTCGGCGCGGTGGGTCCAGACCAGGACGTCGAGGTCGCGGCGGTGGGCCTTGGCCACGAAGTCGGTGGGCCGGTCCACGCGGCCGGCGTCGTCCTTGGGCAGCACCACCTTGCGGCGCACCCCCACCCCGCTGGCGTAGGTGGAGGCGGCGGCCAGGTGGCGGCCGCGCGGGCGGCGCTCGTAGAGCTGCACCAACCGGTCGCGCCCACGCAGGTGCAGCCGACGCAGGACGGTGGCGTCGAAGCTCATCCAGGTGACGTACGGGTGGCGGACGTCGTCGACCAGCTCGGGCAGGCTGTGGCCTAACGACTCCACGAACGCGGGATGCTTGAGCTCGGCGTGCACGCGCACCGGCCGACCCCGACGGCCGGCCTCGGCCTCGACCAGCTCGAGCACCTCGGCGAACGTCGGGACCACCGACCGCCCGTCATGGGCCGCGCTGCTCGGACGCTTGGCCGGCCACCGCTCGACGCAGCGCAGCGAGCGCAGCTCCTCGAAGGTCAGGTCGTGCACGAACCAACCCCGGTGCAGCAGGCCGTCGACCACGATCGTGCGTCGCCGGCCGGCGAGCTCGGGGTGGGAGGCGACGTCGGTGGTGCGCGAGAGCTCCAGGTCGTGGCGGCAGACGAGCACGCCGTCGCGCGTGGGCACCAGGTCGAGCTCGATCGAGTCGGCGCCGAGCCGCAGCGCCAGTGCGAACGCCTCGAGCGTCAGCTCGGGGCGGTGACCGCTGGCACCACGGTGGGCGATCACGAGTGGCCTCACGGACCCTACGGTGCGCGGCCCGGGTGACCGGGCGGTGACGGGCGGGCCAACCCGGCGTGCAGAATCGGCGACATGGCGCTGCCCACCATCGGTGATCTCACCTCCTACCCCGCCCTGGAGCGGCCCGACCTGCTCGGTCCCGGCGTCGCGGCCGCCCTTCGGTCCTGGGCCGGCGCCGACCAGGTGGCCGTCGTCGAGATCGACCCCGAGCTGGCCGACACCGCCGCCCTCAACGAGGCCTACGGCCTCTCCCCCGCCGACAGCGCCAACTGCGTCGTGGTCAGCGGCAAGCGTGCCGGCGAGGAACGGATCGCCGCCTGCGTGGTGCGCGCGGACACCAAGGCCGACGTCAACCACGTGGTCAAGGCGCTGCTCGACACCCGCAAGGCCTCCTTCCACCCCCACGACCGCGCGGTCGAGGAGACCGGGATGGAGTACGGCGGCATCACCCCGATCGGGCTGCCGCAGGAGTGGCGGCTGCTGGTCGACGCCCGCTGCGTGCAGATCCCCACCGCACTCATCGGCAGCGGCGTACGCCGCTCGAAGCTGCTGCTGCCGGGCTCGGCGTTCGCCGAGCTGCCCCGCGTCGAGGTGGTGGAGGGGCTCGCCACCTGAGGGCCTCATGACACGATCGAGTCGTGGCGAACATCGGGTGGGCCTATCTGCTGCGGCGAGGGCTGCAGCATCACGCGCGGTTCGGACTCCGCGAACGGCTCCGCCGGCTGCGCCGGCGCGAGGACCGGCCGGCTCCGGCTCCCACGACGAGCTCGGAGCGGCTCGCAGCGCAGGGTCGGGCCACCCGCCGGTCGATCCATCCCGCCGAGCCGGTCGGGATGCTCCGCCCCGCCGAGTTCAGCGACGCCCAGTGGGCTGCGTTCACCATCCGTGACGTCGACGTCCTGCCCGAGCAGTTCGTGCTCGACCTGCCGCACGCGCGAGTGCAGGGCAAGTACGGCTGGGTGTACACCGACGCGAGCCCGCCCGAGCTGGTGAGTGACCTGTGGCAGGAGGCGGGCTTCCCCAGCCGCTCCATGGCCGGTGCGCCGCCGACCGGTTCGCCCGCTCGACGCCTGGAAGGCACCACGGCCTCCTTGCTGCTGCCGTGGATGCCGAACTACTACCACTGGACCCTGCAGGCCGTGCCGATGGTCGACATGACGACACGGGTCGTCGACCTCCACGAGATCGACCACTGGCTGGTTCCCTCGACGTCGACGCCCTTCGTCGCGGAGTGGTTGGACCGGTTGGGCATCGAACCCCGTACGCGCGTCCCGGTGGAGGACTGGACGACCGTGATCGAGCTCGACCGGTTGGTCGTCTGCTCGGTCCCGGCGCGCAACCGCTACATCCCAGACTGGGTCGTCGCCGACATCCGTCGGCGCCTTCCGGCCGCCGGCGGGGCGGGCGGCACCCGGCGGCTGTTCGTCGACCGACCCAACTCCGACAAGCGACGGGTCATCAATCATCAGGCGATGCTCGAGCTGGTCCGCGACCGAGGGTTCACGGTGGTCGAACTGGCGGGCCGCAGCGTGGCCGAGCAGGCCGAGCTCTTCGCCTCGGCCGACGTGGTCGCCGGAGTGCTCGGCGCCGGACTGACCAACATCGTCTACTGCCGGCCCGGTACCCGGCTCGTGGAGATCTTGCCCCGCAACCTGTTGTTCCCCGCCTACTACAAGCTCGCCGCGAGCTGCGGACTCACCTACAGCTGCGTGCAGGGCACCGAGCCGCACCTGCCGGGCCGGTGGCGCTTCCCCGACACCGAGGCCGACCTCGTCGTCGACCTCGACGCGCTGGGACGCCAGCTGGACGACGCCGCGCACACCACGAACCCGGCCTGAGTCGGACTCCTGACATTCGTCAGGGGTACATCAGGGAAGAACCCGATGGCGCGGTGTCGGAGGGCTCCGCTTCACTGCTGCCATGCACCGACAGATCGCCGGCTCGCTGACCGGCCCGGTCACCAAGTGGCTCGTGCTCGCCTTCTGGCTGCTCGGCACGATCTTCGTGGTGCACCAGGGCTACCCGGGCAAGCTCACCGGGGTCGAGGACAACCAGGCCACGTCCTGGCTGCCCGGCAACGCCGAGTCCACCCAGGCGCTGACGAGGCTCACCCCCTTCCAGAGCCCCGACGCCATCCCCACGCTCGTGGTCTACCAGACCGACAGCGGCACCTTCACCGACGCGCAGAAGGCCGACATCGCCGAGGCGATGACGCGCATCCAGCGCATCGACGGCGTCACCGGCAAGGTGATCGGCCCCCAGATCTCGAAGGACGGGCAGGCCGCGCAGGTCGCGCTGACCTTCAACCTGGGCCAGGACGGCTGGAACAAGCTGGGCGACGTCGCCAAGGAGCTGCGCCGCGACGGCGCGGTCGCCGGCACCACGCTCCATGTGGCCGGACAGGGCGGTCAGGCCGCCGACTCCGCCGAGGCGTTCGCCGGGCTCGACGGCAAGCTGCTGCTGTTCACCGTGATGGTCGTGGTCCTCGTGCTGCTGCTGACCTACCGCAGCCCGCTGTTGTGGCTGCTGCCGGTCATCTCCGCGGGCGTCGCGCTCACCGTCGCCCAGACGGTCGTGTACTTCCTGGCCAAGGACGCCGGCCTCACCGTCAACGGCCAGAGCCAGGGCATCCTCACGGTGCTGGTCTTCGGCGCCGGCACCGACTACGCCCTGCTCCTGGTGGCCCGCTACCGCGAGGAGCTGCGGCGCCACGACGACCGGCACGAGGCGATGGCGTTCGCGCTGCACCGCGCCGCGCCCGCGATCATCGCCAGCGCCGCCACCGTGGTGCTCGGCATGCTCTGCCTGCTGCTGGCCGACCTGAACTCCACCTCGGGCATGGGCCCGGTGCTGGCGGTCGGCATCGTGGTCGGGCTGGCCGTCATGGTCACCCTGCTGCCCGCCCTGCTGGTCATCACCGGCCGCTGGATCTTCTGGCCGGTGCGGCCCACGTACGGCACGCCCGAACCGACGTCGTCGGGCCTCTGGGCCAAGGTCGGCAGCCGCATCGGACGTCGCCCGCGCGTGGTCTGGGTCGGCACGGCCCTGGCGCTGGCCGTCTGCTGCCTCGGCGTGCTCCGGCTCGACGCCCACGGCCTGTCCACCGAGGACAGCTACACCAAGGAGTTCGACTCCATCAAGGGCCAGAAGGTGCTCGCCGCCCACGGGCTCGGCGACAGCTCCAACCCGATCATGGTGGTGGCCGACGCCGACCATGCCCAGCAGGTCGCGCAGGCGATGACCGGGCTGGAGGGTCTGAACCGACCCAGCGTGCCGATCACCCGGGGCGGTGTCGCGTTCATCTCCGCCACCACCACCGACGACGCCTCCAGCCAGGCGGCGTTCCGCACCGTGGAGCGGGTGCGCACCGCGGTGCACGACGTCGCTGGGGCCGACGCCCAGGTGGGCGGCGGCCCGGCGATCCTGCTCGACACCCGCACCGCCTCCGACCACGACAACCGGGTGATCATCCCGACGGTGCTGCTCGTGGTGCTGCTCGTGCTCATGCTGTTGCTGCGCTCGCTGCTGGCGCCGGTGATCCTCATCGCCACCGTCGTGCTCTCGTTCGGAGCCTCGTTGGGCCTCAGCGCCCTGCTGTTCCACTACGTGTTCGGCTTCGCCGGCGCCGATCCGTCGCTGCCGCTGTTCGTCTTCGTGTTCCTGGTCGCGCTGGGCATCGACTACAACATCTTCTTGATGACCCGGGTGCGCGAGGAGACCCCGCAGCACGGCACCCGGCGGGCGGCGCAGATCGCGCTGGCCGCCACCGGCGGGGTCATCACCTCCGCCGGGCTGGTGCTCGCCTCGACGTTCCTGGTGCTGACCACGATGCCGCTGGTCGCCTTCGCCGAGATCGGCGTGGCCGTGGCGCTCGGCGTCGTGCTGGACACGATGATCGTGCGCTCGATCCTGGTCACCGCCATCAGCCTCGACGTCGGTCCGCGCCTGTGGTGGCCCAGCCCCCTGGACCGCTCGCGCCACGTCGAGGTGCCCGCCGGCGAGGGCTCGGCGATCGACCTGAAGGGGTGAACCGCCCCCGCCTCGGCGCGTCGGCGCTCCCGTTTGCGAGACGGTGACGTCTGATGGGTAACGGATCGGGGGTGGCCAGGAGGGGGTCGAATCCGTGATCGGTACGGGGTACCCATGATCACCACGGCGGTGGTCGGCTCGCGTGACGAGGCCGTGGCGCTCGCACCGGTGATCCGAGGGCTGCGCTCGGAGGCTCACCGCGTGCGGGTGCTGGCGCGTGAATCTCACACCGGCACGGTGCCGCAGCTCCTCGAGACGCTGGAGGCGCTCGCGCCCGGCGACCTGGAGGTCTGGCGCGAGCTGGACGAGCCCGGGGGGTGGGGTCAGGCGTCGAGCACGGCGACGACGGCGGTCGACATCATCGGGGCCGACCTGGCCATCACGCCGCCGGACGTGGTGCTGGTGCACGGGCACGGCAGCGCTGCGTTCGCCGGCGCCCTCGGCGGCTTCTACGCCGGGGTCCCCGTCGCGAACGTCGGCGCCGGGCTGACCAGCGCTCCAGGCAACCCGGCGGTGCCCGAGCAGGCCAACCGGCAGCTGATGTCACGGCTGACCAGCTGGCACTTCGCCGCCACCAGCGCCGCCCGGGTGGCGCTGCTGCACGACGGGGTGCCGCCCGACACCGTCGAGGTGGTCGGCAGCACCACGGTCGACAACCTCGGGTGGACGCTCGAGCGCGGCCTGGGGGCGTCGGCCTTCGGCGCCCCCCGGCGGCCCGGGGAGCGCCGCCGGCTGCTCGTGGTCATGCACCAGAACCAGCTGCGCGAGGGCGCGCTGGCCGCCGTCGCCCACTCGGTCGGACTGCTCGCCACGGGGCACGACCTGGAGGTCGTGATGCCGCTTCCCAGCCATCGCGGCATCCGCCAGGCGGTGGTCGACGAGCTCATCGGCTGCCCCGGCGTCCGGCTGCCCGAGCGGCTCTCCTACCCCGACCTGGCGGCCACGCTGGCCGACTGCGACCTGGTGATGACCGACTCGGCCGGGGTGCAGGAGGCGGCGCCCGGCCTGGGCCGGCCGACGCTGGTGCTGCGGGCGACCACCGACCGTCCCGAGGCGGTGTGGGCCGGTTGCGCCGAGGTCGTCGGCACCCGTCGGGCCGAGGTCGAGGCCGCCGCCAGCCGGCTGCTGACCGACCGCGCGCACTTTCGGCGCATGTCCATCCCGGCGTACCCCTTCGGCGACGGCCACGCGGCCGAGCGCGTGGTGGCCCACCTGCTCGACCACGTCTGAGGCGCCTCGGCTGGTCCCCTCGCGCTGGCCGGAAAACTCCTCGCCCCGGGTGCGTCGCGCTCCTTACTGTGGGGCGAGTGCGCCACCTGCCCCTCGCCGATCCCGGCACCGCCGATCACCGCTCGCCCGGACGGTTCTTGTGGTGGCTGGCCAAGGGCCAGTGGCGGACGTTGGCCGGCGGGATGTCCTTCGGCGTGGTGTGGATGTGCTCCTCGGCCGTCATGCCCGCGGTCATCGGCCGAGCGATCGACGCCGGCGTCGCCGACCGCGACGGCTCGGCCCTGCTGGGCTGGGCCGGGGTCCTGCTGGCGATCGGCCTGGTGGGGGCGGCCGCCGGCATCATCCGCCACCGCTTCGCGGTGACCAACTGGCTCACCGCCGCCTACCGCGTCGTGCAGCTGGTGACCCGGCACGCGACCCACCTCGGCGCCACCCTGCCGCGCCGGGTCTCGACCGGCGAGGTGGTCTCGATCGGGACCAACGACCTGTCCTACGTCGGCAACCTCATGGACGTGCTGGGCCGGGCCGCGGGGGCGCTGGTCTCCTTCGTGGTGGTGGCGCTGATCCTGCTGCAGACGTCGGTGGTGCTCGGCCTGCTGGTGCTGGTCGGCATGCCGGTGCTGCTGGCCGGGGTCGTGCCGCTGCTGCGGCCGCTGCAGGCCCGCAACCTCGCCCAGCGCGAGATGATGGGCCGGCTGGCCAACCTGGCCTCCGACATCGTCACCGGGCTGCGGGTGCTGCGCGGCATCGGCGGCGAGCGGGTCTTCCACCGCCGCTACGCCGAGCAGTCCCAGCAGGTGCGGCGCGCGGGCGTACGGGTGATGGCGCTGCAGTCGGTGCTCGACGCCCTCCAGGTGCTGCTGCCGGGCCTGTTCGTGGTCGTCGTGGTCTGGGTCGGCGCCCGGTTCGCGGTGGAGGGCCGGATCTCGGCCGGGGAGCTGGTCGCCTTCTACGGCTACGCGGCGTTCCTGCTGCTGCCGCTGCGTACCGCCACGGAGCTGGCCAACAAGTCCATCCGTGCCTTCGTCGCCGCCCGGCGCATCGTGACCGTGCTGGCCATCGAGCCTGACATCGCCGACCCCGACCGCGCCGCGATCGAGCCCGGACCTGACGAGCCGCTCCTCGACGTCGCCTCGGGCGTGCGCGTCGTGCCGGGCGTCGTCACCGCGCTGGTGAGCGAGCCGCCCCAGGACGCGGCGGGCGTCGCCGACCGGCTGGGTCGCTTCGCGGCCGGTGACGTCCGGTGGGGCGGCGTCGCGCTGGCCGACCTGCCGCGGGAGGTGGTGCGGCGGCGCATCATCGTCTCCGACACCGCGGCCATGCTGTTCGCCGGACGCCTCGGCGAGCAGGTCGACGTCCATGCCCGCGGACCTCGATCCCTGGCCGACGCGCTCGACGCCGCCTCGGCCGACGACGTGCTGGCCGGCCTGCCCGACGGCCTGGGCTCGATGGTCGCCGAGAAGGGCCGGTCGTTCTCCGGCGGCCAGCGGCAGCGGCTCGTCCTGGCCCGCGCCCTGGCGCTCGACCCGGAGGTGCTGGTGCTGGTCGAGCCGACGTCGGCCGTCGACGCCCACACCGAGGCCCGCGTCGCCGAACGGCTGGGCCGGGCCCGTCGGGGCCGGACCACCGTGGTGACCACCACCAGCCCGCTGCTGCTGGACCGGGTGGACCGGGTCTGCTTCCTCGAGGCCGGCCACGTGGTCGCCGAGGGCAGCCACGCCGACCTGCTGGCCTCGACGCCGGCCTACCGCGCGGTGGTCACGCGCGAGGTGGAGGAGACGGTATGAGCACCGACACGGTGGCCGATGACCTGCCGATCGGCGAGCGGGTGACGCTTCCGGTGGCCGGCAGCGCCCAGGTGCGGGCGTACGTCGCCGGGCTCTTCCGCCGCCACCCGCGCGAGCTGGCCTGGGCGCTGGGGCTGCAGGTCGTGGCGGCGGTGGCCGGGCTGGCCGGACCTCGGATCCTCGGCGGGCTGGTGCAGGACGTGCAGGCGGGCACGACGCTGGCGCACGTGAACCACCTGGTGCTCGCGCTGGCCGGGTTCCTCCTCGTGCAGACGCTGTTCACGCGGCAGGGCCGGTTCCTGTCCGGCCGGCTGGGCGAGGGCGTGCTGGCCGAACTGCGCGAGGACTTCGTCGACGCCACGCTGGACCTGCCGGTCGGCACGGTCGAGAGCGCAGGCTCCGGCGACCTGCTGACGCGGACCTCGCGCGACATCGAGCAGCTGGGCTTCTCGGTGCGCTGGGCACTGCCGGAGTGGGTCAACGCGCTGATCACGATGGTGGTCACGCTGGTCGGCACGCTGCTGGTCGGCGCCTGGGTGCTGCTGCCGGTGGCGCTCGGCGTCCCGGTGCTGGTGGTCGGGCTGCGCTGGTACCTCGCGCGCGCCAAGGCCGGCTACCTGCGCGAGTCGGCCTCCTACACCCGCATCAACGCGACCCTGACCGAGACCGTCGAGGGGGCCCGCACCGTCGAGGCGCTCGGCCTGCAGCGGCAGCGGATCGACCAGATCGACGCCGACATCGCCCACTCCTTCGCCGCCGAGCGCTACACGCTGGGGCTGCGGACGCGGTTCTTCCCCACCATGGAGGTCGCCTATCTCATCCCGACGGTGGCGACGCTGCTCTTCGGCGGCTGGCTCTACATCGAGGGCCACCTCAGCCTCGGCGCGGTCACCGCGGCCACGCTGTACGTCCAGGCGCTGATCGGGCCGCTGGACGTCGTGGTCTCGATCCTCGACGAGCTGCAGGTCGGCGCGGCCTCGCTGGCGCGGCTGCTCGGCGTGGCCGAGGTGCCCGACGACCGCACGGTCACCGGCGCCGAGCCCGTGAGCGAGCAGCTGCGGGCCGAGGACGTCCGGTTCTCCTACGTCGAGGGCCGCGACGTGCTGCACGGCGTGGACCTCGACGTCGGCGTGGGCGAGCGGATCGCGATGGTGGGCCCCAGCGGTGCCGGCAAGTCGACGCTGGGCCGGTTGCTGGCCGGCATCCACGGCCCCCGCACGGGCACCGTGACGCTGGGCGGCGTCGGGCTCACCGAGCTCTCGGTGGACGACCTGCGCCGCCACGTCTGCCTGGTCACCCAGGAGCACCACGTGTTCGTCGGCACGCTGCGCGACAACCTCGCGCTCGCCGCCGACGCCGACGTCGACGACGACCGGCTCCTCGAGGCGCTCGACTCCGTCGACGCCCGCGAGTGGGTGACGGCGCTGCCCGAGGGACTGGACACCACCGTGGGCGCCGGCGGCCAGGAGCTCACCCCGGCCCAGGCCCAGCAGCTGGCCCTGGCCCGGCTGGTGCTGGCCGACCCGCACACCCTGGTGCTCGACGAGGCGACGTCGCTGATCGATCCCCGCGCCGCCCGCCACCTCGAGCGCTCGCTGGCGGCGGTGCTGCACGGGCGCACGGTCATCGCGATCGCCCACCGGCTCTTCTCGGCCCACGACGCCGACCGGGTCGCGGTGGTCGAGGACGGCCGGATCGCCGAGCTCGGCTCGCACGAGGAGCTGGTGGCGGCCGGGGGGTCGTACGCCCGGCTGTGGGAGTCCTGGCACCGGTGACGGTTCGCCCGAACCGACGGCTAGCGCCCCTCGACCCCGGAGATGGCGACGCCCGAGCGGGTCTTGTAGGCCTTGTTGATGCTGATGAGCACGGCGGTGAGGGGCTCGAGCTGGCGGGCCAGCCGCAGCCGGCCACCCTTGACGCCGGGCCGGCCGGTGACGGTGGCGGCGAGGTCGCAGACCAGGTCGACGGCCTCGGTGTCGTCGCCGACGACGAGGACGTCCTCATGGGAGAGGAACTCCTCGGGTCCCCACAGCGTGACCGCGGAGACGTGGTGGAAGGCGCCGGTGACGCGGGCCGTCGGCACCAGACGGGCGGCGGACTCGGCCGCGGACTCGCTGACGTCGAGGCCGTAGGGGCCGTGCTGGTCGAAGCCGAGCGGGTTCACGCAGCTGATCAGCACCTTCTCGGCCAGCGCGTCGGCCAGCGAGGCGACCAGCTCGTCGTGGCCCTCGTAGGGCACCGCCAGGACGACGACGTCGGCGCCGGCTGCGGCATCGGCGTTCGCGGCGCCCGAGACCTGGCCGGTGATGCCGCGGTCGCGGATCTCGGCGGCAGTCTCGGCGGCCCGCTCGGCCGAGCGCGAGCCGACGACGACGTCGTGCCCGTGGCGGGCGAACCGGTAGGCCAGCCCGCGCCCCTGCGGGCCGGTGCCTCCGACGACGGCGATGGTGTGAGCAATCTGCGGCATCTGCACCCCTGATCAAAAACCGTGACAGCAGTACTGTCAGCGTAGAGCCCGACCGTCGTGACCAGAGAGGCCCCCCGCAGATGAAGCTGTCCCAGATGCTGATGTACGCCGGCAACCCCCGCGAGGCGGCCGACCAGGTGGTCGCGCTGGAGCGGGCGGGGCTGGACACGGTGTGGGTGGCCGAGGCGTACGGCTTCGACTCCCCCACGCTGATGGGGTACCTGGCGGCCAAGACCGAGACGATCGAGATCGGCTCGGCGATCCTCAACGTGTACTCCCGCACCCCCGGTGCGCTGGCGCAGACCGCGGCCGGGCTCGACAACGTCTCCGGGGGCCGCGCCATCCTCGGCCTGGGCGCGTCCGGTCCGCAGGTGATCGAGGGCTGGCACGGGCTCGCCTACGACAAGCCGCTGACCCGCACCCAGGAGGTCATCGACGTCGTGCGCATGGCGCTGCGCCGCGAGCGGCTGGAGTACCAGGGCCGCACGATCACCTTGCCGCTCCCGGCCGACCAGGGCGTGGGGCTGGGCAAGCCGCTGAAGATGCTGACCACCCCGGAGCGCTCGTCGATCCCGATCTACGTCGCCGCGCTGGGCGCCAAGAGCGTCGCCAGCACCGCCGAGTCCGCCGACGGCTGGCTGCCGTTCCTGTTCGTGCCCGAGCTGTGGCGCAAGGTCTGGGGCGACGCCGTCGACGAGGGCACCGCCAAGCGCAGTCCAGATCTGGCCCCGCTAGAGATCTCGGCCGGCGGCATGGTCGCGGTGGGCGAGGACGTCAAGGGCCTCTTGGACTTCGCCCGCCCGATGGTCGCGCTGTACGTCGGCGGCATGGGCGCGCGCGGCAAGAACTTCTACTTCGACCTGGCCTGCTCCTACGGCTACGAGGAGCAGGCGGTGAAGATCCAGGACCTCTACCTCGACGGGAAGAAGAAGGAGGCGGAAGCCGAGGTGCCGCTGGACCTGCTCGAGATGGGCAACCTGGTCGGGCCGGAGTCCTACGTCAAGGAGCGGATCGCGGCCTTCGCCGAGGCCGGCGTGACCAACCTGCAGGTGGTGCCGGTGGCCGACGACCCGGCGGCGCTGGTCTCGCAGGTCAAGGAATGGGTGTCTTGACGGGGCTGTCGACCGTGGGTCAGGAGCCGGAGGAGACCGGCGCCCGCGTGACCCGCACGCGGTCGCGCCCGTCGTCCTTGGCCTGGTAGAGCGCCCGGTCGGCGGCGCCGAGGAGCTCGGCCACCCCCGCCAGGCCGCTCGAGCTCGCGACCCCGACGCTCATGCTCACCAGCCCGCCCTGGCCCAGCCCGGGGTGGGGCAGCGCGGCCGCGCGCATCGAGTCCAGCAGCCGCTCGGCGACCCGGGTGGCACCTGGGAGGTCGGTGTCGTCGAGCACGACCACGAACTCCTCGCCGCCGTAGCGGGCGACCATGTCCGAGGCCCGGTCGCCGGCCCCGGCCAGCACCCGGCCCACGCGCCGCAGGCACTCATCGCCGGCCAGGTGGCCGACGACGTCGTTGAGCAGCTTGAACCGGTCGACGTCACAGATCAGCACGCTCAGGACACCGCCGGTGCGGCGGGCCCGCGCCCAGGCGCGCGCCAGGTGCTCGTCGAGGGCCGGGCGGTTGTAGAGCCCGGTCAGGCCGTCGCGCAGCAGCGCGCTGCGCAGCTGGTCGTTGGCGGCGCGCAGCTCGTCCTGGGCCTGCTGACGGTTGGCGACCTCCAGCTCCAGCTCGTGGGTGCGGGCGGCGACCAGCCCGGCCAGCTCGCGCGAGCGGGCCTCGAGGTCGCCGGTGCGGGCCCGGCTCTCCAGCACCCGGCTCATCGCCAGCCGCATCACCTCGCCCACGTGCCGGTCGCGGCCGCTGCCCTCGTAGCCGAACAGCCCGTAGTAGCCGTCGTCGCCGAAGAGCCCCTGCACCATGAACGTGCCCTCGTCGAGCTCCGCGGCCAGTCGCGCGGGCAGCAGCCGGCTCGGCGTGACAACGTCGGCCCCGGCCAGGAGCTCCTCGTCGACGGCCGCCTCGGCGCCACCGCAGCCCATGCCGTGCTCGAACACCAGGCGCAACGAGGGCCGCTCGTCCGCGGCGGGCGACGGCGTGCCGTCGGCGGGGAGCCGGATCGGCCGCTCGTAGATCGCGACGAAGAACCGCCGCAGCCCCAGTCGTGAGAGGTAGGTCCGCAGCGCGCGGTTCATGCCGACCACCGTCGTGCAGCCGCTCAGGCTCTGGTTGAGCTCGAGGACCTGCGCCGCCATCAGGTGCGTCTGCCGCTCGCGGTCCTCCCGCGCGTCGCCCAGGACACGCTCGACGGTGAGCGAGCTGGTCATCGACAGCAGCCGCGGGACCACGGGGTCCGCGGTGGCCGGCACCTGCGAGGCGAGCCGGGAGCGCAGCACCTCCAGCCAGGCACGCCACCAGATCTCCTCGGGCCGCGACCGCACGATCTCCTCGAGCCGACGCGAGAGCGCCAGCCGGCTCTCGTGGGAGAGCTCGCCGCGCAGCAGCCGCTGCCAGTCGTCACCGAGCCCGGCCAGTCGCGTGAGCTCGGCGGTGGGCCCGCGACGCAGGACGGTGAGGGCCGTGGCGTGCCGCAGCTGCTGGCGAGCCGCGACCTGGGTCTCCAGGTCCTGCTGCAGCGGGTCGGGTGCCTCCCGGCCGAGCAGCCGGTCGACGATCGCGGCGTCGTCGGTCCACGGCAGCTCGGCGGAGAGCTGGTCGGCGTCGTGGAGCGGGAGGCTGCTGCTGCGGATCCGCAACCCGTCGACGTCGACCCGGGTGACGGTGCCGGACGTGGGCACGTCGCGCCCGGCGATCCGGTCCAGCAGGTAGCGGCCCGCCGCCGCGCCCTGCTGACGCAGCGCGATGTCCATCGAGGTCAGCGTCGGCGAGGTGCCCCAGGCGACGTCGGTGTCGCCGCAGCCGACCACGCTGACCTCACCGGGCACCGCGACGCCGTGCGCGTCCAGGGCGTCGAGCACGCCGACCGCGACGTCGTCGGCGGTGCACACCACGGCGTCGAAGCCCAGCTCGGCCTCGCCGCGTCGGCGGGCCAGCCAGTCGGCCATGACGACCCGGGCCGAGTGCCGGTCGACGCAGCGCTGCAGCTCCGGCGGCGTCGACATCGAGACCCCGCGGCCGGCCGCGGCCTCCTCCATCGCCTGCCGGCGACGCGACACCCCGTCGCGCTGCATGGGCGTGCTGACCAGCAGCAACCGGCGCCGACCGCAGTCCTCGACCAGGTGGTCCAGCACGGTGCCGGCGATGGTGTCGTCCGGGACGCCGACCCGCGGGAGGTGGGGATGGCGGGGGCCGACCAGCACCGTCGGCACCGAACCCAGCAGCGGCAGCAGCTCGTGCAGGCGGCTCTCCCCGGTGTCCGCGGAGTTGACCGGCAGCACCACGACGCCGTCGAGACGGCCCGCGGAGAGCAATCCGCCCAGCACGCCGCCCCGCCACGGGTTGAGCCGGTGGTGCACCAGGGCCAGGACCGCGGCGGAGGGTCGTACGACGGACTCCACGCCGCCGATGACCTGGGCGCGGGCGTCGTCCATCCGGTCGGTGACGACACCGATGCGTATCGGCCGAGCGCTGACCATCGGACCTCTCCTCGAGGCGGCGCTCGGCCGCCCCCGCTGGGAACGGTTCCTATTCTGAGGCTTTTGATCCCGTTAAGGGGGGTTTCGCGAGGGTTTTCTCGCTCAGCCGATGCGCACCGGGACGGCCTCGACGCCGTAGACGATGCTCTGCGCGCGGTACTCCAGGTCGGCGATCGGCACCGCCGGACGCAGGTCCGGGAAGCGGGCGGCCAGCCGTGGGAACGCCGCCCGCAGCTCCATCCGGGCCAGCTCGGCGCCGACGCAGCGGTGGAAGCCGTAGCCGAAGGCCAGGTGCGAGGAGCCGGCCCGCTCCAGGTCGATCCGGTCGCCGGCGGTGGAGCGGGGGTCGCGGTTGGCCGCCGGGAGCGAGGCCAGCACCACCGACCCCTTGCTGATCGGCACCCCGCCCACCACGACGTCGTCCTGGGGGAAGCGCGGGAAGGCGACCTGCACCACCGAGAGCAGCCGCAGCAGCTCCTCGACCACCGGAGCGACCACCTCCGGCTCGCGGGCGACGCGGTGCCAGGTCTCGCGGTCGTCGGCCAGCATCGCGGTGCCCAGCGCCAGCATCGAGGCGCTGGTCTCCAGCCCGCCGGTGAAGACGCCGTCGGCCAGGCCGCCGAGGTCGAAGTCGCTGATCTCGTCGCCGTGCTCGCGGATGATCTGCCCGATCAGGCCGGGACCCGGGTCCTGGCGCTGCCGGGCCGCCTCGCCGAGCAGGAACTCCCGCGACCCGCCGATGGCGCCGACGACGCCCTGCCCGCCCTTGGTGACGTCGAAGCGGGCGGTGGCGAGCTGGCTGAAGCGCTCGCGCCGCTCGTTGGGCACGCCGAGCAGGTCGCAGATGACCAGGAACGGCACCGGGAAGGCGAAGGTCGGCACCAGGTCGACGATGCCGTCGGCGCCCACGCCGGCCTCGACCTCGTCGAGCTGGCGCTCGACGGTGTCCTCGACCAGCGGCGCCAGCCGGGCCAGGCGGCGCATCGTGAACTCGGGGGTGAGGAACTTGCGCAGCCGGGTGTGGTCGGGCGGGTCGGTGAAACCGAGGCCGCCGAAGTCGCCGCCCTCGTCGCCGGCACGGCCGAAGTAGGGCCGGATGTCGGTGGAGTAGCCGGTGGTCGCGCCCAGCACCTCGCGGGCCTCGGCGTCGCCGGTGACCAGCCACACGTCCATGCCGAGGAAGGTGGTCAGCTTGTGCACCGGCGCCTTGTCGCGCTCGGCCGACAGCCGGGCCGAGGGGGCCATGACGTCGCGCGTCAACGGCCACGAGAGCCGTTGCGGCACCTTGTCCAGCCGGGACAGGTCGATGCCGCTCGAGCGAGCCATCAGGGCACGGCGCAGCCCACCCTTGACCGCGGTCAGCAATCCCACGACGCAACCCTCTCCCCTGCGGACCGCGGACGATCGTACCGACGCGACGGCGCTGCCGACGCGCCGGTCACCGGTCGGCGTGGCTAGATTCGTGCTCATGAGCAGCGTCACGACGTCGTCGTACTCGATCACCATGCGGCTGCACACCGACCCCGACCCCCGCGTCGTGGGCACGGTGGCGACGGCCATCGGTGACGCCGGCGGCATCGTCACCGCCATGGACATGGCCGAGTCGCGCCACGACCGGCTGGTCGTCGACGTCACCTGCTCGGCCCGCGACGCCGACCACAGCCACGCGCTGGTCGAGGCCGTCGAGGCGCTGTCCGGCGTCGAGGTCTACAAGGTCTCCGACCGCACCTTCCTGCTGCACATCGGCGGCAAGATCGAGGTCACCTCGAAGGTGCCGCTGCGCACGCGCGACGACCTGTCGATGGCCTACACCCCCGGTGTCGGACGCGTCTCGGCCGCCCTGGCCCGCAACCCCGACGACGTGCCGCGGCTCACGGTGAAGGGCAACTCGGTCGCGGTGGTCACCGACGGCTCCGCGGTGCTGGGCCTGGGCAACATCGGCCCGGGGGCGGCGCTGCCGGTCATGGAGGGCAAGGCCGCGCTGTTCAAGCGGTTCGCCGACATCAACGCCTGGCCGATCTGCCTGGACACCCAGGACACCGACGAGATCGTCCGCACGGTGGAGCTCATCGCCCCCGGGTTCGGCGGCATCAACCTGGAGGACATCGCGGCGCCGCGCTGCTTCGAGGTCGAGGAGCGGCTGCGCAAGTCACTCGACATCCCGGTCTTCCACGACGACCAGCACGGCACCGCCATCGTCGTGCTCGCCGCGCTGACCAACGCCCTGCGCTGCGTCGGCAAGGCGCTGCCGGACGTCCGGATCGTGGTGGCCGGCGCGGGTGCCGCGGGCAGCGCGATCGTGGCGCTGCTGCTGGCCGCCGGCGCCGGCGAGGTCGTGGTCTGGGACCGCGAGGGCCTGCTCAGCCGCGACGACGACGCGCTGCCCCCGGCCAAGGCCCGGCTGGCGGCGAAGACGAACCAGAACCTGCTGCGCGGCGGCTTGGCCGAGGGCCTCGACGGCGCCGACGTCTTCATCGGCGTCTCGGCCCCCAACGTGCTCGACCCGGCGTGGCTGCCGGCGATGAACGAGGGCTCGATCGTGTTCGCGCTGGCCAACCCGGACCCCGAGATCGACCCGATCGAGGCGGCCGAGCACGCCGCGATCGTGGCCAGCGGCCGCTCGGACTACCCCAACCAGATCAACAACGTGCTGGCCTTCCCCGGCGTCTTCCGCGGCCTGCTCGACGCGCGGGCCTCCGACATCACCTTGGACATGCTGCTGCGTGCTGCGCAGGCCATCGCCGACGTCGTGAAGCCCGACGAGCTGAACCCCTCGTTCATCATCCCGTCGGTCTTCAACGCCGAGGTGCCCAAGGCCGTGGCCGCCGCCATCAGCGGACGCCGCGAGTAGCGCGAGGCGCCCTCAGGCGGGCTCGGCCAGCCTCGGTACGCCGGTGCTCTCGACGGTGCCGCAGCTGTCGACGGTGTCGACGGTGTCGACGAGAGCGGCGCTCACGGTGCGGTCGCGTCCGTAGGCCTTGGCGCGGTAGAGCGCGGCGTCGGCGGCCGCGACGACCGCCAGCGGGTCGTCGCCGGGTGACCAGGCGGCTACGCCGGCCGAGGCGGTGGTGGGCGCCGGCACCAGCCGGCGCAGCTGCTCGACCCGGTCGGCCGCGCGCTCGGCGTCGAGCCCGGCGAGGAACAGCGTGAACTCCTCGCCACCGTAGCGGGCCAGGTACTCCCCCGGCGCGAGCGCGGCGGACCAGGCGGCGGCCGACTCCCGCAGCAGGGCGTCGCCACGCTGGTGGCCGTACCGGTCGTTGTAGTCCTTGAAGCCGTCGAGGTCGAGCACGGCCACGGCCAGCGGCCGGCCGGCCAGGAACGCCGCGTCGCAGGCTCGGGGCAGCTCGTGGTTCCAGCTGCGGCGGTTCGGAAGCCCGGTCAGCTCATCGGAGCGGGCCAGCGCGGCCAGCCGGTCGGCCTGCTCGCCGATGTAGGCCACCAGGGCGTACATGCGGCGGGCCACCAGCGCCGAGACGGCCACCGCGACCCCCGCGATGAGCCACAGCTGGTCGGTGTCACCGGTGGCCAGGCCGATCGTGAGCGAGACCGACGGCACCAGCAGCCCGGTGGTGAGCAGGAGGAGACGTCGCCGCGGGTTCAGGTACTCACCGGTCGGCGCCTCGCCGTCGAGCATGATCCGCAGCGAGGGATGCACGACGGCGGCGGCGAAGCTGACGTAGGCCAGCATCCACAGCGCACGCGCGGCGACGACGTCGCGGCCGTGGGCGCCGTGCAGCGCGGCGGTGAAGTCGGCGGCGAGGGTGATCAGGCCGCACACGCCGAAGCAGACCAGTGAGGTCGCATCGAGGCTCTCGCTGATCGAGAAGCGCGCGAGCACGGTGACCAGCAGCACCAGCGCCGCCCCGTAGACCGCGACGGTGGCGGTGGCCGAGCCGTGGATCGCGCCCTGCAGGCCCGGCAGGACCAGGAACACCATCACGGGCGCGGCGCCGCCCAGCCCGAAGATCGCGGCCTCCACCCAACCCCCGCGGCCGGCGGCACGCGTGGCGCGTCGCGCGAGGAGGAAAGCGCCCCAGGCGAGCAGCACGTAGCCCGTCACGATGAGCCCGTTGCGGACCTCGGTGTCGCGAGGGGCACCGAAGAAGTCGGCCGCGACGAAGGCGTAGACGTCGCCGAGGAGGGTGAGCCACACGCCGCCGGCCACGAGCAGCAGCCCGGCGTGGCGCAGGTCCGGCCGACGCACGAGATGGCACCCCACCATGGTCATGGCGCTCAGCTCGACTCCGGCCTGCAGGAGGTCGCGTCCGGAGCCAGCGAGCAGCCACATCGCCGGCACGGGCAGCACCAGCGCGAGCAGCAGGGCACGCGTGCGCGCGCTCATGACGCCAGTCCGGCCACGGGCTCGGCCCCGACCAGCTGCGGCCGGCCCAGCAGGTAGCCCTGCGCGTACGTCGCGCCGATGCCGCGCACGACCTCGAGCTCGCCGGGAGTCTCGATGCCCTCCACGACCACCTCGGCACCCTGGGCGCGGGCGAAGCGCACCAGCATCCGCAGCACGTCGATCCGAGCCGCGCTCTGGTCGCAGTCGGTGACCAGGCTGCGGTCGATCTTGGCGACGTCGGGTCGCAGGCTGGCGATCCGCGCGAAGTCCGTGGCCGAGGAGCCGACGTCGTCCAGCGCGATCCGTGCCCCGCGGGAGCGGAACCGGCCCAGGATCTCGCGCAGCTCGGCCTCGCTGAGGCCGTCGCGCTGCTCCACCAGCTCGATCACGACACCGGCGAGGTCGTCGGGAACCAGGTTCCAGAATCGGGTCGACCTCACGGCGCGCTCGGAGACGTTGACGAACAGCTCGCTGCCCGGCGTCGGCCGCGACAGACTCACGACCGTCGCCTCGAGCAGGTCGCCGAACCCCTTGGCGTGGGCGTCGGCGAAGACCGCCTCGATGTTGGTCGTGTGCGGGAACCGGCTCAGGCACTCGTGCGCGACGACGGCGTCGTCGGCCAGGCGGACGATGGGCTGCCGGGCCAGCTGCAGGTCGCGCAGCGCTCCGGGCATCGCACCGCTGAGCCCCGGCTCGGCGAGGACCGTGCGGTCGGCGCCGTCGCGCTTGGCCAGGTACAGCGCGGTGTCGGCGTCGAGCACGACGGTCTCGGGTTCGGTGCCCGGCCACCAGCGGGCCGCGCCCGCCGAGGCGGTCATCGGGGCGGGCGCGAGGGCCCGCAGCGTGTCGGCGCGCACCTCGGCGGCGGACTGCTCGGAGCCGAGGAGCACGACGGCGAACTGGGCTCCGCCGAAGCGCGCCAGCCGCTCGCCGGCCCGCAGCTCGGCCGACCACGTGTCGGCGAGCTTGCGCAGCAACCGGTCGGCCCCGTGCGGTCCGTGGACGGCCGCGTGGTCGGCGAAGCCGTCGACCTCGATGATGATCACGCTCAGCGGCACCTCGTGGCGCTCCGCGCGCAGGCAGGCCTCCACGAGCACGTGGTCCCAGCCACGGCGGTTGACCAGCCCGGTCACCGGATCGGCGCGGGTCAGACTGGCCAGCGCGGTGGCCTGGGCGTCGGCCCGGATCAGCAGCGAGAAGATGCGGATCGCGGCGAGGGTCGCGACCGCGAAGCCGAAGCACCCCACGGCCCACAGGTACTGCCGGGCGCCCAGCGCCAGGCAGAGCGCGAGCGTGGTTGCCGGCAGCAGGAGACCGATGACCAGCACCGCCACCTTGTACCGAGCGCTCACCGGGCTCAGCTCTCGGCCCCATCCGACGAGGAGACCGCGCAGCGACGGGTGCGCCAGCGCGGCCCCCGAGCTCAGGTACGTCAGGGCCCACAGCACCCGGACGGCGTGGTCGCCGGCGCTCACCCCGAAACCCACCCCGGCGGTGTACGCGATGCCGTTGACGGAGTTGGCCGTCGTCGAGAACGTCACGGCCAGCCCCACCAGCAGCAGGGACGGCCCCCGGCTGTCGGCGTCGAGCAGCAACCGGGCGAACGTGGCGATGATCAGCCCCTGGCAGCAGGCCAGCAGAAGGGTGCTGACCACGGCGAACGGGCTGGAGGTGTTGTCGAGGACGGGCAGGATCAACAGCACGACCACCGGGGTCATCGCGCCGACGCCGAAGATGGTCGCCTCGACCCATCCGTCGCGGCTCAGCCGGTGGCCTCGTCGGACCACGCGCACGGCACCGACGATCACCAGCAGCATGCCCAGCGGCGTCGACGCCCAGATCGCGCCCGGCATGGTGGCACCGAACCCGACTCGGTACACCGCCTGGGCCACGTCGGGCACCATCAGCAGACCCATGCCCACGAGGATCGTCCCCAGGCCCAGGCGCAGCAGGTCGCGCTGGGTGCGGAGCGCGAGCAGCGCGGTGACCAGGCCGCCCACCTCGACCACGCCCTCGCCGACGAGCTGACCGTCGGTGGGCAGCACCACGATGCTTGCCGCGACGACCAGCAAGGCCCAGAGGAGCCATCGCACCTCGGTCGCGAAGGTGCTGATGCGCGCGCTCACCGACTGGCCCCGTCCTCGGCGATGGAGACGGTGCTCCCGGCCCCGGGCCAGGCCGGCTCGGGGCGTCCGAGCAGGTAGCCCTGGGCCAGCGCGGCCCCCACCGTGCGGGCGACCTCGAGCTCGCCGGGCGTCTCGACGCCCTCGATGACGACCTGCACGCCGTGACGGCGCGCGAAGCCCACGAGCATCGCGAGCACCTCGCCCTGGGCCGGGTCGGTGTCGCAACCGCTGACCAGGCTGCGGTCGATCTTGGCGATGTCGGGGCGCAGCGCCGCGATCCGGGCGAAGTCGGTGGCCGAGGAGCCGACGTCGTCCAGTGCGATGCGCGCCCCCCGCTCGCGGAAGCGTCCCAGCATCGCGACCAGGCCGTCGTCGGAGAGCCCGTCGCGCGTCTCCACCAGCTCCACGACGACCCCGCGCAGGTCGTGCGGCAGCCCCGCCCAGAACGCCTCGGAGCGCATCGCCCGCTCGGAGGCGTTGACGAAGACCTCCACCCCGTCGGGACGACCGGGCTCGGCGAGCACGCGGTTGATCGCGGCGACCTCGAGCAGGTCGCCGAAGCCACCGGCGTGGGCGTCGGCGAAGACGGTCTCGACGGCGGTGGTGTGCGGGAATCGGCTCAGGCACTCGTAGGCCACGACGACGCCGTCACGCACGCGGACGATCGGCTGCACGGCGACCTGCAGGTCGCGCAGCGGACCCGGCACGACACCGTCGGTGGGTCCGGCCACCACCAGCCGGTCGCCGCCCGCGCACCGCGCGCGGTAGAGGGCGCCCTGGGCGGCCGCGACCAGCCGCTCGATGCCGGTGCCCGGCGTCCAGGCGGCGAGGCCGACCGAGATCGTCTGGGGCAGAGGGACCAGAGCGCGCAGCTCCTCGACCCGGGCCGCCGCGGCGATCGGGTCGTGCTGGGGCAGCACCAGCGCGAACTGCACGCCGCCGGTGCGCGCCAGGTGCTCCCCGTCGTGGAGGGCCTCGCAGCAGTCCGCCGCCAGGTGCCGCAGGAACCGGTCGCCGCTGGCCACGCCTTGACGGCTGTTGAAGGAGGCGAACTCGTCGAGCTCGACGGCCACCACGCAGAACCCCTGGCCGGTGCGCCGGGCGTCGGCGACGGTCCGCGCCAGCAGCTCGCGCCACCCGGTGCTGTTGGGCAGGCCGGTGAGCTCGTCGGTACCGGCGATGACGGCGAGCTCTGCCGACTGGGCCTCGACGCGCGCCAACAGGCTCATCGCGCGTCGACCCGCCAGCGCAGTGGCCATGAGTCCGAAGCCGGCGATCACCCACAGCGTCGGGGCCCCGTCGCCGCGCAGCAGGGCGATGCCCAGCGAGGCGGTGGGTAGGACCAGGCCGATACCGAGTACCAGCACCCGGTTGCGCAGGTCGGCGCCCGGGCGGCTCGGCGCGGTGAGGTTGAGCGCACGCAGCGAGGGCTGGGCCATGGCCGCCGTCCAGGTCAGCATCATCGCCAGCCACAAGACCCGGCACACCGGGGTGGGGGCCCACGGCGCCACCGCCCCCGAGGCCAGCGCCCAGACACCGCCTGCGAGTGAGACGCTGCTGCACAACATCAAGAAGACCAGCGCCGGCGAACGGGTCACGCCGTTGATCCACAGCCGGGCGACCGTGAGGACGGCGACGACGTTGGCCACTGCGTAGCAGACCAGCACGACCCGCATCGGCGCGGACGGGGCCGCCTCGAGCTGCGGCACCAAGACGAAGAGCAGGACCGGCGCCAGGAGCCCGGAGCACAGCACGACCAGCTCGGAGCTGCCGTCGCGGGTCTTGGTGCGCGCGCAGAAGCGCAGCATCTGCCAGCAGCCGACGGCAGCGACGACGTAGGCCGCGCTGAGCATCGCGGTGGGGACCAGCTCGGGGATCGGTGCGCCTCGCAGTCTGCCCACCCCCATGGTGAGGTCGCACGCGGCCTCGAGCGTCAGCGCGAGGGTGTTCATGCCGTAGCCGCGACCGGGCAGACCCTGCTGGGGCAGCAGCCACGCCCACGCGCAGCCGACGGCCGCCAGCTCCACCAGGGACACGGCGACCAGCCGGAACGGTACGGGCGAAGCGGCGGCGACGACGGCGCCGACCACGAGCAGCGCGAGCACCGCGGTACGACGCCTTCCCCTGGTCGCGGATGTCTCGACGCAACCGCGGGCGGGCAGCACGAGACGCCCCGTCGCGGATCGTCCGCTCACTGCTGCCACCCCCCATCTCCACGGTAAGCACGCCACTGTCCGATGTGCGGCGAATGTGCGGCGACCACCCGTGGGGGTGTACGTGATGTGGGTCCTACGCTTCGGCCATGAGTGCCGGACGCGTCCTGGTCACCGGCGGCACGCGCGGCATCGGTGCGGCCATCGCCCGACGGCTGGCGGGCGCCGGCCACGACCTCGTGCTCGGCTACGCGCGCGACGAGGCGGCCGCCGAGGCCACGCTGGCCGAGGTCGAGGCCCTCGGTGCCCGTGCGACGCTGGTGCAGGCCGACCTGACCGCGCTCGACGGGGTCGCCACCCTCTTCGGCGAGGCCGGTCCGCTCACCGGGGTCGTCAGCAACGCCGGCGCCGCGGGGCACCTGGCCCCCTTGGCGCAGACCCCGCCCGAGGTGGTCCGCCGCACGATCGAGCTGAACCTGACCGCCGCCGTGCTCGTGGCCCGGGCAGCGGTGCGTGCCCTGAGCCGGTCCTACGGCGGCCCGGGCGGCGTGCTGGTCAACCTCAGCTCCGGCGCGGCCACCCTCGGCTCGCCCGGCGAGTTCGTCCACTACGCCGCCGCCAAGGCCGGGGTCGACGCCCTGACCATGGGGCTGGCCAAGGAGGTCGCGACCGACGGCGTCAGGGTGGTCGGCGTCGCGCCGGGGCTGGTCGAGACCGGGTTCCACGCCGACGCCGGCGAGCCCGGGCGGCCGGCGCGGATCGCGCCTACCGTGCCGATGGAGCGGGCGGGCGAGGCCGACGAGATCGCCGCGGCCGTGGTCTGGCTGATGAGCGAGGAGGCCTCGTACATCACGGGTACGACGCTTCGCGTGACGGGCGGTCGCTGACCAGGTCCTCACAGGTCGCGCGCACCGGCGCGAGCCGGTCGGCCGCGACGGTCCGGTCGCGACCGGCGCCCTTGGCCCGGTACAGCGCTCGGTCGGCACGAGCGAGCGCCCAGGCCGGGTCGGCACCTGGTCGCCACATCGCGAAGCCGGCCGAGGCGGTGGCGGGTTCGGCCACGAGCCGCCGCAGGGTCTCGACACGCTCGGCCGCCGTCGCCACGTCGACACCGCGCAGCAGGAGCACGAACTCCTCCCCGCCGTAGCGCGCGAGGAACTCGCCCGGGCGCAGCGCCGCCTGCCAGCGTCGCGCGGTCGCGCGGAGCAGGTCGTCGCCGGCCTGGTGACCGAAGCTGTCGTTGTAGTCCTTGAACCGGTCGAGGTCGAGCATGGCGAAGGCGATGCCGGACCCCGTCGCGTCGGCCTCGGCACAGGCCCGGGGCAGCTCGTGGTTCCAGCTGCGGCGGTTGGGCAGGCCGGTGAGCTCATCGGAGCGCGCCAGGTCGCCCAGCTCGACGTTCTGCCGCTCCACGTGGACCACCAGCGCCTGCAGCCGCTGGGCCGCCAGCAACGAGACCACCAAAGCGACGCCGGCGATCGCCCACACGTGGCGGTAGCCCAGGACGAGGGCGAGCACCAGCGACCCCGGGGGCACCACCAGGCCGGCCGAGAGCAGCCGGACGCTGCGACGCAGGTTGGTCCGGGACGAGGGACGGGCGAACATCGCGACGAAGGAGGGATGTCGCACAGCAGCGGTGAGGACCAGGTAGCACAGCAGCCACGGCACTTGCGCGCCCGGCTGCAGGCGGGAGCCCGTGCCCAGGACGGCCACGACGAAGTCCGTGGCGATCGTCATCGACCCCGCGAGGCCCAGCAGCACCACCGCCGTGGGATCGTCAGTCCGGGTGAGCAGCAACCGCGCCAGCGCGGTGCCCAGCAGCACCAGCGAGGCCGCGTAGGCCGCGGTGAGCAGTGTCGACCACCCCAGCAGCCGCTGGGCGTCGGGCAGGACCAGGAAGACCAGCACCGGCGCCACGGTGCCGAGGCCGAAGATCCCCGCGTCGAGCCAGCTGCTACGGCGCGCGGTGCGCGAGACCAGCCTCGCGATGCCGAGCGTCCCGGCGGCGATGACGGCGTAACCCACGACGAGCACCAGGTCGCCGACGTCGTAGGGCACCTTCCTCCCCACGAGCGGCGCCAGGAAGAAGGCGGCGTCACCGAGCACGGTGATCGTGACGCCGGCGAGCAGGACCACGACGCAGCTGCGGTGCAGCTCGGGTCGAGCGCGTAGGTGCAGCACGCACAGCGCGAGGCAGGTCAGCTCCACGACCGCCTGGACCGGACCTCGCAGGGCGGGCGGCAGGAGCACGAACAGCGTCAGCAGTGCGACGAGCAGAAGTGCCCGACGGCTCACTCGCTCAGCCACGAGGACCTACCGCCTCGTCGCGGGGGCGGGTCGCCGTCTCGGTGGTCGGCAGGGCCCAGGACGACTCGGGACGACCCAGCAGGTAGCCCTGCCCGTAGGTCGCACCGACCGCGCGGGCGATCTCCAGCTCACCGGAGGTCTCGATCCCCTCGATGACCACCTCGACGCCCTTGGAGAGTGCGTAGGAGACCAGCAACCGCAGCACCTCGGCCTGGGCCGGGTTGGTGTCGCAGCCGGCGACGAGGCAGCGATCGATCTTGGCCACGTCGGGACGCAGCGCCAGGATGCGCGCGAAGTCGGTCGAGGAGGAGCCGACGTCGTCCAGCGCGACCCGTGCGCCGCGGACGCGCAACCGGGCCAGCAGCTCGATCAGCTCGCCGTCGCTGAGGCCGTCGCGGTGCTCGACCAGCTCGACCACGACACCGGCGAGGTTCATCGGCAGGTCGGACCAGAACCGCTGGGAGCGCAGCGCGCGCTCGGAGACGTTGACGAACAGCTCGACGTCGTCGGGCCGGTCCAGGCGGCCCAGCACGCGGGTCGCCGCGGCGAGCTCGAGGAGGTCGCCGAACCCCTGGGCGTGCGCGTCGGTGAAGACGGCCTCGACCTGGGTGGTGTGCGGGAAGCGGCTCAGGCATTCGTAGGCGGTGATGATGCCGCTCGAGAGGTGCACGATCGGTTGGACGGCGGTCTGGAGGTCGCGCAGCGGTCCGGGCAGACCGGGCTGGCCGACCGGTGCCGCGACCGGGCGACCGCCGCCGTCGCACTTGGCCTGGTAGAGCGCGGCGTCGGCGCGCATCATCAGCGCGCCGGCGTCGTGGCCGGGCGCCCACTCGGCGACGCCCGCAGACGTCGCACGCTGAGCGGGTACGAGCAGCTGCAGCTGCTCGACCCGCTCCATGGCGTCGGCCAGACCCATCCCGGGCAGCAGCAGCGCGAACTGGGCGTCGCTGTAGCGGGCCAGCTGCTCCTCCTCGCGCAACGCCACGGACCACTCGTCGGTGAGCCGGCGCAGGAACCGGTCGGCGGCCGAGGTGCCCTGCTCGGAGCGCAGGCCCGCGAGGTCGTCGATCTCCACCATCGCCACCGACAGCGCCCGCTCGTCGCCGGCCGCCCGCAGGCACGAGAGCTCCAGCCCGCGCTCCCAGCCGCGGCGGTTGGGCAGCCCCGTCACGTCGTCGACGCGGGACACCTCGGCCAGCTCGTCGGCCTGCGCAGAGAGCCGGGTGAACAGCATCGTCATGCGGACGCCGACCAGGACGGCCACCGCCACCCCGGCCAGGCCCACCGGCCACAGCTGGCTGACGTCGCGGTTCCAGATCGCCGCGAGCACCGAGGCCGCCGGCAGCACCAGGCCGGCGGTCAGCATCAGGATCTTGTTGCGCGCTGCGGGCGGTTCATCCGCCGACGTCGGACCGCCGACCGCGCACACGCGGCGCAGCGAGTGGTGCCAGGTGGCGGCGGCGAACAGCACCATGGCGACCATGTGCAGCGATCTGACCACGGCATCGGTGCGGATCAGGCCGAGGTCGTGACCCACCGACCACAGCCCCGCCGCCAGCCCCACCACGGTCGCGATCTCCAGCAGCGCCAGCGACGGCGTCCGGAAGCCGTCGTTGAGCGCGAGCCGCGCCACCGCGGCCAGCGCCGCGACCAGGGCGATCGCGTGGACCACCACCATGACCCGGGTCAGCGGCGACCTCGCCTCCGCGACCCCCGGCAGCACCATCAGCTGCACGACCGGCGCCAGTGCGCCGATGCCGAGGACCAACGCCTCCGCCCAGCCGTCGTTCGCGAGCCACCGACTGCGCTCGTGCGCGATCATCGTCGCCGAGACCGCCACGGCGACCGAGCCGACCAGGTAGCAGGCGGCAACCTGGTCGAGGAGCGGGTGACCCAACGGGCCCAGCCCCAGCGCACCGTCGACGGCCACGACCACGTCGCCGAGCCAGAGCAGGACGACGGCGGCCAGGCCCACCAGCCAGCCGCGGTCGCTGACGCGATGGCGACGGCTCTGGGAGTACGCAGCCGCGGCCACGGCGGCGGTCTCGACGACCGCCTGGATCGCGGACTGGTCGTAGGAGGAGAGCAGCACGGATCCCGCGCACGCCGCCACGACGGCGACGAGCAGGCTCCAACCCCGTGGTGACATCCCTGTACCCCTCTTCGGACATCCGTGTCCTGTAGCCCGGGAGATCGGCCGGACGACGGCGATCTTGAGCGAAAACGGGCCCGGCCCGGACCACCGCGAGGTGGTCCGGGCCGGGCCGGTGGGACAGCTGCTACTGCTGGACGCCGATGGCCCCCAGGTCGGGGTACATCGAGGACGCCGGGTCGACGACGTACCCGGTCACCTTCGACCCGCGCGTCATGTAGAACTTGTCGACCGCCAGCGGGATGTAGGCGACGTCGCTGCCCAGCTGGGCGTCGGCCTGCTGCAGCGCCGTGGTCTGGGCGTTGAGGTCGGCGGACTCCTGCGCCTTGTCGACCAGGGCGTTGAACGCGTCGGACTTGTAGTTGCCGTAGTCCTGGCCGTTGGAGGCCGAGGACAGGTTCGGCCGGCTGTCGAACAGCGGCGGCGTGACGGTGATGGCCGACGGCCAGTCGGCACCCCAGCTGCCCCAGATCACGTCGGCGCTGTTGCTGGGCTTCTGCACCACGTCGTAGTAGGTGTCGCCCAGACCGTCCAGCGTGGTCTTGAAGCCGGCGGCGTCCCAGCCCTCCTTGAGCGCGGCGGCCTGCTTGTCCTGGGTGTCGGAGCTCGGGTAGGTGTAGGTGATCGGGTACGGGATGCTCACCCCGGCCTCCTGCAGCAGCTTCTTCGCCGCGGCGGCGTCGCCCTTCTCCGGGATGTCGGCGAAGGCCGGGTTCTCCTTGTAGCCGTTGACCGCCGGGTTCACGATCGACTTGGCCGCGCCGTAGGCCTTGCTGCCGCCTCCGGCATCGATGTAGCCCTGTTGGTCGGTGGCCATGGCCAGGGCCTGGCGGACCTTGACGTTGGTCAGCTTCTTGAAGTTCGGCAGCGCGTACTCCATGTAAGGCGCCTTGACGTTCACCGTGCGCTTCGCGACCGCGCCGGTGATCCGCGAGTAGTACGCCGGCGGCACGCTCTTGGAGGTGACGGCGTACTTGTCGTTGCCGGAGTCGGCGATCAGCCGGTCGTAGATCGTCTCGGCCTGGATGCCGAACTCGAAGACGATCTTGCTCGGCAGCGCCTTGCGGATCTTGGTGCTGTCGGTGGACTTGGCGTAGTTGGGGTTGCGGACCAGCGTCGCGCCCTTTTCCTTGTCCCAGGCGCCCTGCAGCTTGTAGGGACCGTTGGAGACGATCTGGTAATTGGACTTGTTGCCCTGGTCCTTGTCCTGCCGGTAGGGGTCCATCATGTGCAGCGAGGCCACGGCCAGCGGGAAGTCGGGCCACGGCTTCTTGAAGTTGTAGGTGATGGTGTTGCCGTCGCAGGTGATCGCCTTGTCGAAGGCGGCCTTGCCCGCGGCCGAGGACTTGTACGGGCCGGTGTACTCCGGCAGCCCGTCCTTGCCCTCGGGGACGTCGAGGTAGGTGAGGATGTAGTTCGGGCCACCGGTGATGACGTCGGTGGCGAACGCGCGCGAGGCGCCGTACTTCAAGTCGTCGCAGGTGACGGCCTTGCCGTCCTGCCACTTCACGCCGTCCTTGAGCGTGAACTTCCAGGTCTCGGCGTTGTTGCTCGAGGTGCCGGTATCGGTGGCCAGGTCGGCGACCGGCTTGTTGGCCACGTCGGCGTCGGTCGAGATCGGGAACGCGACCAGCTGCCGGTAGACCAACCGGGTCCAGTTGGTGATGTCCTTGCCGACGTACGTGCGCTGCGGGTCGGTGTGCTCGACCGGCTTGTCGACGTAGTAGTAGAGCGTGCCGCCGCTGGTGGCCTTGGCGTTGTCGCTCCCGCCGCCGCTGCTGCTGCCACCGCACGCGGCCAGCGTCGTGGCGAGCGAGCCGAGGGCGAGGACCGCTGCAGCGGCGCGCACCTGGTTCTTCGTCATGGATCTCCTCCGAGTAGGTCCCCGGCGGACCGGGACGACGGCGACGCACCCGCGCCGATCGGGCCATGAGACCACCGGTTCGTCGTGAGGTGGATCACGACGCGGCGGCGATCGGGTCACGATTTGGGACGGATCGACCCTGCGGAGCAGCGCCCGCGTAGGTGGCTGCGGGGCCTGCACGGCGCAGTCGCACCGGGCCGAGCGATCCGTCCGCGGCGCCGGGTCCTGGGAAAGAATCCGGTCGATTTGTGAGGTCGACGGTATGTCTGCGCGTTTCGTCCACCGTCGACTCACCTCGACTTTTCGCAACGCCAGGACGCGGCGCGTCGGCGCTGTCGACCATGCACGTCACCGGACCCGGCGCGCACCCCCAGCCGCGCCATGTCTTTCTCGAAGGAGCGAAGTTGAAGCGCATCATCGTTGCTGCCGCCGCCATCTCCGTGCTCGCCGTCCCCGGCGCGGCGCACGCCGCAGCCAGCCAGCAGATCCGCCCGTCGGACCTGGTCGAGCTACCGGGTGTCGCCAACGGCGACGGCGGCCAGGCCAGCCACTCGTTCACCGGCGACGGCATCGCCGTCGACGTCCCCGACGCGAACGGCTCCTACGTCGTGCTGCGCTGGCGGGCGAACGTGCCGCTCTCGCAGGTGGTCACGGTCGACTACGACTGGAGCGGCACCGACAACCGCCCCGGCATCAAGTACGACGTCGACGGTGACGGCGACGGCACCGTGGACTGCGAGCTGATCGGCGAGCAGGCCTACGGTGGCACCGACGTCTGGCTCAACAAGGACACGACCGACTTCACCGGCAGCGACCTGGCGCAGAACGCCACCTACTGCGAGAACGCCGCCCCCCTCCACGACGGCGCGTCCGGGGCGACCGACCACGGATCGCTCCACGGTTGGTCCGGCAGGCTCGGTTCCAACGCGACCATCGTGTACGCCGGCATCGGTGCGTCCGATCTGGTGCAGCAGGGCGTGCTGACGCGCGTCGGGCTCGGCGCGACGCAGTACCGGTTCACCAACCAGAGCGCCCAGGTCGACGCGCCGGTCGTCGTGGACGTCACCGGCAGCCGCGTGGTGCACCAGACCCGGCACGCCGTCGGGTTCCGCTTCGTCTCCAACGCCCAGCCGAACGGCACCACGGCGGGCCGCGACGTGCAGTGGGTCGTGACGGTCAACGGCCACCGACGCTTCACCGTCAGCCAGGGGCCCGGCGAGAAGGCGTCCTACCGCTTCGTCAACCACAACCGTCGTCACGCCAAGGTGGTGCGACTGTTCAAGAACGGCGCAGCCGTCGGCCGGTTCGTGGTGGGTCGGGCCTAGGCCCGCCCGACCCGATCGGTGACCTGGCCGGCCAGCCGGTCGGCCAGGTCCAGCCCGCGCCGGGCCCAGGCGATCTCGGTGCGGGCCTGGTCGATCAGGCCGTCGTAGGCGAAAACCTTCCAGGCCACGATCTGCTCGTGCTCGGCGACCGGGTGCCGCTCGAGGCGTCGGGCCAGCGTCGGGTGCGAGCCGTCGAGCAGCGTGGCGCGGGTGCGCTCGAGCAGCTCGAGGTGCTCGGCGTGGAACGCGATGTGCTCGGTGAGCAGCTCGCGCACCACGGCCGGCTCGGCCCACTCCAGGTAGGCGGCCTTGAGGTAGGCCGGGTCGCGCTGGCGGCGGTACTGGGTCGGCGAGGCGAGCCAGTACCGCAGCTCGTCCAGGCCGGCGTCGGTCACGCGGTAGCGCTTCTTGGTGCCGCGGCCGCCGTCGTCGACCTCCTCCACCTCCAGATGACCCTGCTCGGCCAGGCGGCGCAGGGCGGGGTAGATCTGGGAGTCCGGGGCCTGCCAGACGTGCGCCGTCGAGCGGCCGAACTGCTGGGAGACCTCATAGCCGGTCATCTCGCGTCCGCTGAGCAGCGCGAGCAGCGCGTGCGGGAGGCTCACCCCCTGGACGATACCTCTGTCGGTAGGTACTGTGACGGCGACGACATCCCTCTGCCCATAGGTACTTTGGAGACGGCATGGACACCCCTCCCCGGTCGGTCACGGCCAAGGTCTTCGACTTCCCCCGTAACGCCTGGTACGTCGCGGCGTGGGACCACGAGGTCACCGCCAAGGCGCCGATGGCCCGCACCGTCGCCGGCGTCCCGATGGCGCTGTGGCGCACCTCCGACGGCACCGTCAGCGCGCTGGCCGACGCCTGCTGGCACCGGCTCGCCCCGCTGTCGATGGGCACCGTGCGCGGCGACGAGCTGCAGTGCCCCTACCACGGGCTGCGCTACAACTCCTCGGGCCGCTGTACCGCGATGCCCGCCCAGCGCACCGTGAACCCCAGCGCCGCGGTGCCGGCCTACCCGGTCCTCGAGCGCTACCGCTACGTGTGGGTCTGGCCGGGCGACCCCGACCTCGCCGACCCCGGCTTGGTCCCCGACATGCACCAGATGGACGACCCCGCCTGGGCCGGCGACGGCCTCACCATCGAGGCCGGCTGCAACTACCAGCTGGTGCTGGACAACCTGATGGACCTCACCCACGAGGAGTTCGTCCACGCCGGCAGCATCGGCCAGGCCGAGCTGAGCGAGTCGGAGTTCGAGGTGACCCGCGACGGCGAGCGTCGCGCCACCGTCGCCCGGTGGATGCGCGACATCGACCCGCCGCCGTTCTGGCTCAAGAACATGCGCGATGCCTTCCCCGGCTTCTCCGGCAAGGTCGACCGCTGGCAGATCATCCACTACGAGGCCCCCGGCACGATCTGCATCGACGTCGGAGTCGCCAAGGCGGGCACCGGTGCGCCCGAGGGCGACCGCAGCCAGGGCGTCAACGGCTACGTGATGAACACGATCACCCCCGCGACCGACCGCACCTGTCACTACTTCTGGGCCTTCATGCGCAACTACCGGCTCGAGAGCCAGCTGATCACCACCCAGCTGCGCGAGGGCGTCCACGGGGTGTTCGCCGAGGACGAGGCGATGCTCATCGCCCAGCAGCGCGCCATCGACGCCAACCCCGACCACGCCTTCTACAGCCTCAACGTCGACGGCGGCGGCATGTGGGTGCGGCGCATCCTCGACGAGATGCTGGCCGCCGAGGGCCGTGACCCCGACGCGGGAGCCGGCCCTGGATCCGGCCCGGGATCGGGCACCGCCGCGCCGCGGCTGCGCCCGGTCGGCTGAGCAGTGAGCAGCTGATGGCCGTCGAGTCCACCGTGCGGTGGGGCACCGCGACGGTCGCCGACGTCGAGGCGGTGGCCGATGGCGTCCGCCGTGTGGTGCTCGAGCCCGACGAGCCGGTGCACGCCCGCCCCGGCACCCACGTCGACCTGCGGCTGAGCAACGGCACCCGCACGCTGACCCGGTCCTACTCGGTGGTGCGCAGCGACGACGGCGGCCGGCGCCTCACCCTCACCGTGGCGCTCTCGCCGGCCAGCCGCGGCGGCTCACGCCGCATGCACGCACTCGAGCCGGGCGAGCGGTTGGCCGTCACCGCGCCGCTGCAGAGCTTCCCGCTCGGCGTCGGCGCGCCCAGATACGTGCTGCTGGCCGGCGGCATCGGCCTGACCGCCCTGCTGGCCATGGCCGAGACGCTGCGCTCGCGCGGCGCGGACTACCGGCTGGTCGTGGTCGGTCGCAGCCGGGCGACGATGCCCTACCTCGCCGAGCTCGCCGCGACGCACGGCGACCGGCTCGAGCTGCACGTCGACGACGACGGCACCGGGCTCGACGTCCAGGCGCTCGTGGCCGACGTCGCGGCGCGGCCCGGGCGCACGGAGCTCTACCAGTGCGGTCCGATCGGGCTGATGGACGCGGTCCGGCGCGCCTGGCGCGCGGCCGGGCTCCCGGCGGTCGACCTGCGGTTCGAGACCTTCGGCAACAGCGGCTCGTGGGAGGCCCAGGAGCTCGTCGTCGAGGTCCCGCGCCTGTCGCGCGAGGTGCGCGTCCCGGCCGACACCACCCTGCTCGACGCCCTCGAGGAGGCCGGCGTGCCCGTGCTCTCGGACTGCCGCAAGGGCGAGTGCGGGCTGTGCGTGGTGCGGCTGCTCGAGGTCAGCGGCCGCGTCGACCACCGCGACGTCTTCCTCGACGACGACCAGAAGGCCGCCGACGACCGGCTCTGCGTCTGCGTCTCCCGCGCCGCGGTGCCGCCCGGCGAAGGCGTCAGCGGCACCGCGCGCGTGGTGGTCGACGTCCGCTGAGGCCCCCGGCACCTGCCGGCTCAGGCGACGATGCTGTCCAGCGTCACGGTCGCGGTGTGGGAGTCGCCGTCGCTATCGGTCCAGGTGATGCTCACCTCGTCGCCGCCGGCGTGCGAGGTGATCGCCTTGCTCAGCTGGGCCCGCGTGCTGACGTTGGTGCCGCCCACGGAGGTGATGGTGTCGCCGGCCTCGATGCCGGCGTCGGCCGCCGGACCGCCCTTGGTGACCTCGACGACCAGCGGTCCACCGCTCTGGGTGGAGATGCCGACGCCCAGGTAGCCCGAGGTGCCCAGGGTGACCTCGCTGCTGGCCTGGCCCGCGGTGATCTGGTCGGCCACGGAGGTGACGGTGGCCCACGGGATCGCGTAGCCGGTCACGTTCGCCGAACCGCTGGAGGCGGCCACGTTCATCGCCACGACGGTGCCGTCGGAGTCGCGCACCGCTCCCCCGGAGTCGCCGGAGATCAGGTCGGCGTCCATCTCGACCAGCCCGGTGAGCCGGTGCTTGGTGCCGTCCTCGTCGGAGACGGTGATCGACTCGTCCGTGGCGGTGACCGTGCCCGGCGCGGCGGTCATCGTGCCGCGGTCGCCGTTGGCGTCGCCGACGGCGGTGACCGTGTCGCCGACGCTGACCGCCGCGGTGCTGGTCTTGGCCGTGGTGAGCCCGGAGGCGTCCTCCAGCTGCAGCACGGCGACGTCCTTGGTGCTGTCGCCGCCGACGTAGGTGGCGGTGTAGGTCTTGTTCGTCGAGGCGATGGTGACCTCGATCTTGGTGGCCCCGGCCACCACGTGGTGGTTGGTGACGATCTCGCCGTCGGAGGTCAGCACGATGCCGGTGCCCCGGGCCTCGCCGTCGGCCAGCGTCGAGGTGATGAAGACCAGCCCGCTGGTCTGGGACGTCGTGGCGTCGCTGGTGGTCTGGTCGCTCGTCTGATCCTGGGTCTGCTGCTGGCCCTGGAGACCCTGGCCCTGCATCCCCTGCATGCCGCCGCTGGACGAGCCACCGCTCGACCCGCCGGGCGACCCGTCGCTCCACCCGCCGTAGCCGCCCTGCCACTGGCGCGTGGTCGACGTCGACGTCTCCTGCTGGGTGGTGCCGCCGTGCAGCTGCGCGCCGACCGCCACCCCGCCCGCCGCAGCACCGGTGACCACCAGCGTCCCGCCGGCCATGAACATCGCCAGCCGTCGGCGTCGGGTGCGGCTCGACGTGGGCGGAGCGGGCGGGGTGGGCGGCAGCGGTGCGGGCTCGGTCATGGTCACTCAGCGAGAGTGACCCGCCTCCTTGTGGCTGCGCTGTGGCAGCGGTGAGGGGGTCCCGAGAAGCCCATGAGGTGAGCCTGAGACGACGCGGGCGGCGGTCTCAGCTGGTGCTGCCACCGAGCGTCGGGATGATCTCGCGACCGTAGAACTCGATCATGTCGAGGTAGTGGGGACCCATGTTCGAGACGTACATCTGGTCGTAGCCGGCCTCCCGGTAGGCCTCGACCTGCTGGAGGTGGACCTCGGGGTCCGGACCCGCCACCGCCGCGTCGGCCACCATCTCGCGGGTGACGAGCTCCGAGGCCTGCTCGAAGTGGCGCGGGGAGGGCAGCACCTGGGCCAGCTCGCCGGGCAGCTGGTCGTTGGGCCAGATCCGGTGGGCCAGGTCGATGCCCTCGTCGCGGGTCGGGGCGTAGGCGACCTTCGCCCCGCCCTGCGCGGGCTTGCCCCCGGAGGCGTCCTTGAACCGACGCACCAGGTCGCCCTCGGGAGCGACGTTGACGTACCCGTCGCCGATGCGGGCCGCGAGGTCGGTCGCCTTGGGGCCGAAACCGGAGACGTAGACCGGCACGGGCTGCTCGTGCAGCGTGTAGATGCGGGCGTGGTCGAGCTCGTAGTGCTCGCCGCGCCAGGAGACGAAGCCGCCCTCCCACAACATCCGCATGACCTCCACCGACTCCTCCAGCATCTCCAGCCGGGTGTCGAAGCCGGGCCAGCGGTCGCCGAAGACGTGCTCGTTGAGCGCCTCACCGGTGCCGATGCCCAGGACGAAGCGGCCGCGGGTGAGGACCGCGCAGGTCGCAGCCGCCTGGGCGACCAGCCCGGGGTGCTGGCGCACGATGGGGCAGGTGACCGCGGTGGTGATCGGCAGGTCCGTCACCTGGGAGAGGGCGCCGATCACCGACCAGACGAACGCCGATGAGCCTTGCGCGTCGTTCCACGGCAGGTAGTGGTCGCTGATCCACAGGCTGGTGAAGCCGGCGTCGGTCGCCGCCCGTGCCTGGACCAGCAGGTCCTCGGGTTCGAACTCCTCGCACGAGAGGAAGAAGCCCAGCTCCACCTCACGCCTCCTTCGTCGTCGAGACACCTGTCTCTCACGCGGCATCGAGGTCGGGCTCCACCCCGCCGGGTCCTTGTCGAGACCCTGCGGGCCTCCGCCGCGGGTGCGGCCCCCCGGGGTGGGCCGCCCGACGGGTCCGAGGTCCTACCGTGGCGAGGAGCCCCGCTTCCACCACGGCCCCAGACGCGACGGAGGCACCCCACCTCCCGTCACGCTGCGCCTTTGACGAAGGAGCCGCCATGCGGGCGCTCAGCCTGCCCATCCCCCGACCCACCCCACGGTGTCTGTCAGGGCTCGCGTCGCCGCCAGCGCGCGCGGCCGCGCCGGTCGCGCAGCCGGCCCCACGTCGTCCAGCCGCCGGAGATCCCCTCCTGCGCCGGATGGGGCTCATACAGGTTGCCCGGCTGCGGCTCGGTCAGGGTCGGCCCCCGCAGCACGACGCGGTCGACCAGGGGACCGGCCAGGCGGTCGTAGAGCCAGGGCGCCCAGCGGTAGCCCAGCACCGCGGCGCGGTTGGCGACGCCGACGTGCACCACCGGACGCGTCCGGCCCTCGGCGGCGGCCAGGCACACCGCCGCGACGCGATCGGCGCCGACCACCGGCGGCGGAGCGGAGCCCGCGCTGGCGGCGTAGCTCGCGGCCTGCTGGTAGATCGGGGTGTCGACGGCCCCGGGCAGCACCAGCGCGACCCGCACCCGGGGGTCGTCGCGGACCTCCTGCTGCAAGGTGCGCACCAGGGCGTGCTGGGCGGCCTTGGCCGCGCAATAGGCACCCATCGCGGGCACCGCGATCTGCGAGAGCAGCGAGCCGACCACCACCAGGCTGCCCGACCCGTGGGCCCGGAACGCCGGCAGCGCCACCCCGGCCAGGTGGGAGGTGCCGACGACCGCCACCTCGTGCATCCGGCTCAGCGCGGCGGCGGGCACCTCCTCCACCCGGCCGTAGACCATCGCCTGGGCCGTGGTGACGACGGTGTCGAGCCGCCCGTGCCGCTCGAGCGCGTGCTCGACGGCGCCGGTCACGGCCTCCCGGTCGACCACGTCGGCCGCACGATAGGCGACGCCGGCGTCGCGACCGCCCAGGTCGGTGGCCACCCGCGCCAGGCGGGCCTCGTCGCGGGCGACCAGCGTGACGCGGTCGCCGCGCTCGACGCAGCGGCGGGCGACGGCCAGCCCGATGCCCGAGGTGCCGCCCACGACCATCACCGACCGGGCCACGCCCACCAATCTACGGAGCGGGCGTGAACCGCGTGGTCGTGGTGACCGGTGCCTCCAGCGGCATCGGGCGCTCGACCGCCCGCCTCGCGGCGCGCGGCGGTGACCACCTGGTGCTCGGGGCCCGCACCCGCGAGGACCTGGTCGAGTGCGCCGAGGAGTGCCGCGAGGCCGGGGCCGCATCGGTGCTCGTCGTGCCCACCGACGTCCGCGACGACGCCTCCGTGGCGGGGCTGGTCCGCAGCACGCTCGACCGGCACGGCCGTATCGACGCGGTGCTGCACTGCGCCGGAGTGGTCGCCTACGGCCGCACCGAGGAGGTGTGCGCCGAGGACTTCGAGACCACGCTGGACACGAACCTGCTGGGCAGCGCCGCCGTGGCCCGGCACGTGGTGCCGGTGCTGCGACGTCAGGCGCGCGGCGACCTGGTGCTCGTCGGCTCGCTGCTGGGCCACCTCGCGGTACCGGAGATGACGCCGTACGTGGTGAGCAAGTGGGGCGTGCGGGCACTGGCCCGTCAGCTGCGCATCGAGAACCGCGACCTGCGCCAGGTGCGCATCACCCACGTGTCCCCGGGCAGCGTCGACACCCCCATCTACGACAACGCCCTCGACGCGGCCGGCGGCGTCAACGCCCCTCCCCCGCCGACGATCTCCGCCGACCGGGCCGCCGCGGTCGTCCTGCGTGCGGCCGGATCGCGGCGTCTGGAGCACCAGACCTCGTGGAGCAACCACGTGCTGCTAGCCGCGTTCCGGCTGCTGCCGGGAGTCTACGACCGGCTGGTGGGGCCGGCGTTCGAGCTCGCCTCGCGCCGCAGCCACCGGGTCTGATGAGAAGCGCCACCTGGAAGTGATCGGTCTGCGCCTCACACCTCCTCCGCGGTGCGTTGCAGCTCCTCCAGGACGCTGGTGATGTGGCGGCGCACGGCTCGCTCGGCCCCGCCCGGACTGCGCGCGCAGATCTCGTCGATGATGGCCAGGTGCTCGGGCAGGGAGACCTGCACCCGTCCCGGCCGTCGAGCCAGAGCGAACTGATGGCGGACGTTCTGGGCCCGCAGGCGGGAGAGGACCTGCGCGGCCACGGGCTGGTCGCTGATCTCTCGGATGCGCCTGTGCAGGAGCTGGTTGAGGCCGGAGTAGACCTCGACGTCGCCCGTGGCCACCGCGGTCTGCATCTGCCGCCCCAGTGATCGCAGCTCGGCGATCTGCTCGTCGCTCACGCGCTCGGCGGCCTTCGCTGCGCACAGCGCCTCGACCGCGAGCCTGACCTCGGTGATGGCGATCGCCTCGGCCAGACCCACCTCGCGCACCCGGGCACCGCGGTTCGGGAGCCGCTCGACCAGACCCTCGTGAGCGAGCTCCATCAAGGCCGCCCGCACCGCGCCGCGGCTCGCTCCGTAGCGGCCCGCGAGGTCGGCCTCGACCAGTCGGTCACCCGGCTCGAGCTCGCCGACCAGGATCGCCTCTCGCACCAGGTCGGCCAGGTGCCCGTGGACCATCTCGGCATCGCCGGCTGCGGTCATCGCTCACTCCCGGTCCGGCCGCGTCAGGGTGCGACGATCCTACCGGTGTCGACGGTCCGCAGGTCCGCGAGCCAGTCGCGGCTGGCCAGGGTCACCCGCGTCGGCACGCCCAGCTCGTCGAGCATCGCTGCGGCGGCCGACATCTCCTCGGTGCGTCGAACGGCGTGACGCAGGCTGCCGGTCTCCAAACGGTCCGCGAAGTCGGCGTCGGCGCCCGTCAGCTCGTCGGCGACGAGCTCGCGCATCCAGTCCTCGAGACCCAGCACCGCCGCCGCCGAGAGGGCCTCGACGACGGCTGCGGCCATGCCCTTGAAGAACACGCTGCGTAGCAGCTTGCGGCGTGCGGCCTCACCGGCCGGTGCGTCCAGTACCTCGACGCCGGACCCCAGCGGGACCAGCAGGTCCGCGAGACGGGAAGCGCCCATTCCCGATGCCAGCATGGGCGTTCGCAGACCCCGACCCGGTACCGGGGCCATGAGCGAGACGTCGGCGAAACCGACGCCGGCGAGCGACGCGAGGTTCTCCAGCTCGACCTCCAGCGCGGGCGACGCCGTGTTGAGGTCGGCCCACACCGAGGTCGGCGAACAACCCGCCAGGCCGCGATCGAGGGCGGCTGTGGCCGCCTCGGCACTGTTGACGCTGAGCACGAGGTCGGCGCCGGCGGCCGCCTCGGCCTCCCCCGCGCAGGCGAGCGCCCCGCGCGGCGACTCCACCACGGGGTCGTAGGCCCGGACCCGGGCACCGGCGCTGACCAGGTCGGCGACCAGCGCCGACCCGGCCTCACCGAGACCGAGAACGGCGACCGTGGTCATGCTCCTGCGACCGCGAGGGTGTTCGTACGCGTCATGACGACCACCTCGTCCTCGTCGAACCCGGCGTCGAGCAGGTGGTCGGCCATCAGCGCGAGACCGTCCTCGACCGGAGGGTTGAACGGTTGTCCCAGGTCGCTGGACACGACCGAGTGCTCGGGGCCGGTGGCGCGGATGTTGTCGATCATCGTCTCCCAGCTGACCTTGCCGGTGTGGGGCGTGGTGAAGCAGCGCTCCAGTAGGGCACCCCGGGCGGCGAGCCGACGCTGGACGTCCACGGGCAGGCGCTGGGAGGTGAACTCCGGGTGGGTCACGACGACCTGCCTGACCCCGGCGTCGACCGCCGCGTCCACCACCGCGACGATCTCCGGGCCGGAGAGATGGCCGGTGGCCAGCGTCATCTGGTGCTGGGCGATCAGCTGCAGGAGATCGCGGCAGCCCTTCGTCGGCGAGCCCGCGTCGTCGACCACGTGGACGGCGTCGGGCTCCATGCCCTGGTCGCGCAGGTCGTCTTGCACCGCGGCCCACATCGGCGGTGTGGCCCCGGCGGGCATCTCGGCTCGCGACCGGCGCTGGTTGAGGCTGTCGACGGTGGGCAGCCAGACCACGCGGGCTCCCTGGCGTGCGGCGATCTCGACGGCCACGGGGTTCAGGCCGCCTACCGAGGCGTTCAACGTGATGGCACCCAACGCGTCGATCCCGGGTACGGCCTTGCGCACCACCGAGGCCCGCTCGGCCGTCGGGACGTAGTGCGACTTCAGCACGAAGCCCGCGAGCCCGACCTCGAGGAAGCGCGAGGACAGGTCGATGTCGTCGATACGACGCTCCATGACGTCCGGTGCGACGTGGACGTGGGTGTCGTATCCCCCGCGGACCAGGTCGCGCGCACGATCGCTCGGCACCTGATGTTCGGTCATCGCTCTCCTCGATTGTCAACAATCAATCGAGGGTAACTGTGACGCTGTAACAGGCTTGCGGTCAAGAACGCAGATTTTTGCTTGACAAGAGTCTTCACAACCAAGAGATTGTCAACAATCTATCGGAGGCTTCGTGCATCCCACCCCCTCGCAGGACCCCCCGCCGCGAACCCAGCTGCGCGCCGCCACCATCGGCGGAGCGTTCGGCTTCTTCGTCGACATGTACGACGTGTACCTGCCGACCATCGCGCTGGCCCCCGCGCTCACCTTCTTCGTCCCCGCCGACGTGCCGGCCTCGACCTCCTCACTCATCGCGGCCCTGGTCTTCGTCGCCACCCTGGTCGGTCGACCACTGGGCTCGGTGGTCTTCGGTCGCTTCGCCGACCGGGTCGGGCGACGCCGGGTCACCTTGTGGTCGGTCGCGGGCTGCGGGGTGACGACCCTGCTCATCGCCGTGCTGCCCGGTTACGACAGCTGGGGACTCGGCGCGGTCTGGGTCCTCATCGCACTGCGCCTGGTCGACGGCATCTTCTTGGGCGGGGAGTACACCGGCGCCATCCCGCTGGCGATGGAGTCGGCCGGCAACCACCGACGCGGCCTGTACGGCGGCCTGGTCAGCATCGGGTTCCCGCTGGCCTACTGCGCGATCTCGTTGCTGACCTTCGTGACCTTGCACCTCGCGCCGGCCGGTGGGCCGGATTCGGACTACGTGCGCTGGGGTTGGCGCATCCCGTTCCTGGTCGGCGCCGCGCTCTCGGTGGTGTTCTTGGTGTTCTACGCCCGCACCGTGAAGGAGTCGCCGGTCTGGTCGGTCGCCGCGAAACGTGAGAACCCGCTGCGGACGGTGGTGCTGGGCCCCTCGCGCCGCGCGTTCGGGCAGGTCTTCGTGCTGATGACCGGGGTCTGGTTCGCCTCCAACATGGCCTCCGGCCTGCTCCCGGCGTCGCTGGCCTCGCAGACCACGCTCAGCGCGACCGAGATCACCGGGGTGCTCGTGCTCGCCCAGTTCGTGCACGCCGGGTGCTTCCCGCTCTTCGGGCTGCTGGTCGACCGCATCGGACGACGGCCCTTCTTCTTGGCCTGCGGGTTCGGCGTCGGCGTCGTGTGTGCGGCGTGCTTCGCCTACCTCGCCGGAGGGCATCGTTCGGGGCTCGTGCCGGTGTTCGTGCTGACGCTGGTCATCCGGGTGTCGGGGGCCAGCATGTTCGCCGTCACGCCCTCCTACCTGTGCGAGCGCTTCCCGGCGGCGGTGCGAGGCAGCGGCTTCGGCCTGGGCTACAGCACCCCGCTGCTGGTGACCGCCGGCTACGCCTACTACCAGGACTGGCTGGGCCACCTGATGCCGGCGCCCTGGACCCCGGTGGTCCTCCTCGTGCTCGGCGGAGCGCTCATCGCCCTCGGCGCCGCCATGGGACCGGAGACCAAGGACGTCGACTTCGCCGTCGACGTCGCGCCGACGACCGAGAGGACCGCCGCATGAGCACCACGACCGCCACCATTGCCGAGGATCACCGGTGAGGAACGTCGTCGTCACCGGCGTCCCCCGGCCCTCGCTGAGCGATCTCGACGCGCTCGCCGGCTTCGGCACGGCGACGGTCCACGAGGCCGCCGGCCGCACTGGTTACCTGGGACCCGACCTGGTCGCCCGCGTGCCGGGTGCTCGCATCGTCGGCTCGGTGGTGACGGCGGTGTGCTGGCCCGGGGACAACCTGATGATCCACGCCGCCGTCGAGCAGTGCGCAGAGGGTGACGTCCTGCTGGTCACGACCACCTCCCCCTGCACCGACGGGCTCTTCGGTGAGCTCCTGGCGACCTCGCTGCGCTCGCGGGGCGTGCGCGGGGCGGTGCTCACGACGGGCGTGCGCGACGTCGCGGAGCTGCGCGCCATGCCCTTCCCGGTCTGGTCACGCGCCGTCAGCGCCCAAGGCAGCGTCAAGGCCACGGCCGGCGCCGTGAACGTACCCGTGGCCGTGGGTGGGGTGGTCGTGCATCCCGGCGACGCGCTGGTCGCCGACGACGACGGCGTGTGCGTGGTGGGACGCCGGTCGCTGCGCCAGGTCATCGACGCCTCGGCCGCCAGGGAGGAGAAGGAGGAGGCCACCCGTGCCCGGCTGCGGGAGGGGCAGCTGGGGTTGGACCGCTACGAGCTGCGTGAGGTCCTCGCCGACCTGGGTGTGACCTACGAGGAGGCGCCACGATGAGCTCCTCGGTCAGCGGTGACCGCCCGCGCGACGTCGCCCACCTCTCCGCGGTCGAGCTCTTCTCGCACGTACCGGAGGAGACGGTCGACTTCTTCGTGCGGCTGATGGCGTTCTCCGAGGTCGCCCGCGACGGCGACTCGGTCTACCTGCACGCGTGGGACGACTACGAGCGCTTCACCGTCAAGGTCACCGGCGCCTCCCGACCGGGCATCGGTCGCACGTGGCTGCGAGCCGCCGGACCGCAGGCGCTGGAACGACGGGTCGAGCACCTCGAGCGCACGGGGTTCGGCGGGACGTGGGTGGACGGCGAGGTGGGCATCGGGCGCACCTACCTCTTCCACGACCCCGACGGCCACGACTTCGGCCTGTACTGGGACACCGAGTGGTACGCCGAGACGCAGTGGGACGAGCGACCCCGTCCGGCGCTGAAGAACCAGGCGGAGCCGTTCCCCGGGCGCGGCGCCAACATCCGCCGCATCGACCACGTCAACTACCTGGCGGCCGACGTCCCCGCCGCCGGCGCGTTCCTGCGCGACCAGCTGGGCGGCCAGCTCACCGAGCAGATCGTGCAGGACGACGGTGTGCCGTCCGCGGTCTGGTATCACCTCGGCGAGAAGACCTACGACCTGGTGCACACCGCCGACCGGACCGGCTCCTCGGGACGACTGCACCACGTGGCCTTCGCCGTCGACCAGCGCGAGGACATCCTGCGCGCGGCCGACGTCTTCTTGGAGGCCGGCGTGCACATCGAGACCGGCCCCCACAAGCACGCCATCCAGCAGACCTTCTTCCTCTACGTCTACGAGCCCGCCGGCAACCGCATCGAGCTGTGCAACGCCGGAGCGCGCCTGGTGCTGGCCCCCGACTGGCGGCCGGTCAGCTGGACCGCCGCCGAGCGGGCCAAGGGACAGGCCTGGGGCCTGAAGACCATCGACACCTTCCACACCCACGGCACCCCGCCGGTCGACTGAACAGCGCACGAGAAGGACGAGAGCCCATGAGCGAGACCGTCGCACGCCCCGACGAGAGTCCGTCGGTCCTCCCTGCACTGGCCACCGGCACGCTCGTGGCCGCCGTCGCCGCGTGCTTCGTGGCCCAGGTGGGGGTGAGCATCCCCGCCACCACCCAGGGGTACGTCAACCAGGACCTGCACGTCACCTCGACCACGCTGACCTGGGTCTCCGACGCCTTCATGGTTCCGGTGACGCTGCTCGAGCTCTCCTTCGGCGTGGTGGGCGACCTCTTCGGACGCAAGCGGCTGCTCGCCGCCGGTGCGGCACTCATGGCGCTCGGCGGTGTCTTGTCCTTCCTCACCCCGGAGGGCCACGGCGCCTTCCTGCTGCTCACCGGGCAGGCCGTGGCCGGTATCGGGGCCGCGGCCATCTTCCCCACCTCGATCGCGATGATCGCCCACGGGACGCACACCGTGCACGAGCGTGCCCGGGCGCTGTCGTTGTGGGCGGCCGCCCTGACCACCGGAGGCTTCGTCTCGCCGCTGATGGGCGGCGTGCTGGCCCGGGTCCACCACGCCGGCGGGGAGTTCGCCAGCTGGCGCTGGGCCTTCTTGGCCATGGCCGTCCTGGCGCTGGTCAGCCTCGTCGTGACGCTCGCCTTGGCCCGCACCTCGTCCTCCCCCGAGGGACGTTCCTTGGACTGGCCCGGCCAGGTCCTCATCGCGGTGGCGCTCTTCACGCTCATCTACGCCGTCGTCCAGGGCGCCGAGGACGGGTGGGCCGACCCCCTCATCATCGGGAGCTTCGTGGCCTCGGTGGTCTTCTTGGCCCTGTTCGTGATCGTCGAGCGGCGGGTCGAGAAGCCGTTGATCCAGCTCGAGCTGTTCAACAACCGGATGTTCACGGTCTCGGCCGTGGTCACCGTGCTGGGGATGTTCGCCTACCTCGGTACGGCCTACGGCACCAGCATCAGGCTCTCGGCCATCCAGAACTACACGCCGTTGAAGACCTCGGTGGGCTTCGTCCTGCTCAACATCATGGGCCTGGTCCTCTTCCCGGTCAGCACCCGGATGCTGCAGCGCTTCAACCCGGGCTGGGTGCTCGCCGCGGGCATGGCCCTCATCGGCATCGGCGACGTCGCCCTCGCGGCCATCCCCGCCACGCACCCGGGCCTGACCGCGATCGCCGTGCCCCTGCTGGTCGTGGGCGCCGGCTTCAAGACCGCGGTCACCGCCATCACCGTCGTGGCCGTCAACAGCGTCCCGACCGCCAAGGCCGGAATGGCCAGCGGCGCCACCAGCATGCTGCGCGACTTCGGGCTGACCCTCGGTCCGGCCATCGTGGCCGCCATCGCCCTGACCAACGCCTCGAACGCCATCGCCGCCAAGGTCAGCGCCACCCCCAGCCTGAAGCAGGCGCTGGCGGGCTTCAACTCCTCGACCAAGGTGCCCGAGGGCCTCAAGGAGGCGGTGGGATCCGGTCCGCTCGGCGCCAACGCCATCCCCGACCCGCCGAACCCGCTCAAGGACGTCGCCTTCCAGGCGCTCTCCCACGGGTACGGCATCGCCTACCTCGTGTGCGGCATCGCGGCCCTGCTCGCGGCGCTCATCGCCGCTGCGCTGCTCGGCGGCCGTCAGCACAGCCACGCCTTCGTCGAGGCGGCACCCGAGACCGGCGACGCCGGTGCCCGCGGAGGGCGTCGGTGATCATCGACGCCCACGGTCACTACACGACCGCACCCGCGCCGCACACCCAGTGGCGGGAGGAGCAGCTCGCCGCCTGGGCTGCCGGTGTGAGAGCACCGGCCTATCCCTCGATACCCGAGGAGGACATCCGTGCCTCGGTCCGCGACACCCAGCTGCGGCTGCAGTCGGAGCGGGGGACCGACCTCACCGTGTTCTCTCCCCGCGCCTCCGCCATGGCCCACCACGAGGGCGACATCACCACCAGCACGGCCTGGGCCGAGGTCTGCAACGATCTCGTCGCGCGCGTGGTCTCCGCCTTCCCCGAGAACTTCGCCGGCGCGGCCCAGCTGCCGCAGGCCGCGGGCGCGCCGGTCGACGCGGCGGTGCGCGAGCTGCGGCGCGTCGCCACCATGGGCTTCGTCGGGGCGAACCTCAATCCCGATCCCAGCGGCGGTCGCTGGACGTCGCCCCCGTTGACCGACCGGTACTGGTACCCGCTCTACGAGGTGCTCTGCGAGCTCGACCTGCCCGCCATGGTGCACGTCTCGGCCAGCTGCACGCCGGTCTTCCACGCCACCGGCGCCCACTACCTCAACGCCGACACGACGGCGTTCATGCAGCTGCTCCAGGGCGACCTCTTCGCCGACTTCCCCACTCTGCGGCTGGTCATCCCGCACGGTGGCGGGGCCGTGCCGTACCACTGGGGTCGCTACCGCGGACTGGCCGACATGCTCGGCAAGCCCGAGCTCGAGGATCACCTCATGCACAACGTCCACTTCGACACCTGCGTGTACCACCAGCCGGGCATCGACCTCCTGGTCGAGGTGGTCGCAGCCGAGAACCTGCTCTTCGCCAGCGAGATGGTGGGCGCGGTCCGAGGCGTCGACCCGCGCACCGGACACCACTTCGACGACACGCGTCGGTACGTGGAGGCGTCCGCGCTGTCGGCCCGGGCCCGCCAGGACGTCTTCGAGACCAACGTCAGGCGGGTCTACCCGCGCCTGGACGCCGCGCTCGCCACCGCGGCGACCAGCAGGGCGTGAGCGCGCTGCGGCCCGGCTACTCCCACTCGATCGTCCCCGGCGGCTTGGAGGTGATGTCGACCGCGACGCGGTTCACCTCGGGCACCTCGTTGGTGATCCGGGTGGAGATCCGCTCCAGGACGTCGTAGGGCAGCCGGGCCCAGTCGGCGGTCATCGCGTCCTCCGAGGTCACCGGGCGCAGCACCACCGGGTGGCCGTAGGTACGACCGTCGCCCTGCACGCCCACGGAGCGGACGTCGGCCAGCAGCACCACCGGGAACTGCCAGATGTCGCGGTCCAGCCCGGCGGCGGTCAGCTCGGCGCGGGCGATGGCGTCGGCGGCGCGGAGGATGTCGAGCCGCTCGCGGGTGACCTCGCCGATGATCCGGATACCGAGGCCCGGGCCCGGGAAGGGGTGGCGCCAGACGATCTCCGGCGGCAGGCCGAGCTGCTCGCCCACCAGGCGCACCTCGTCCTTGAACAGGGTGCGCAACGGCTCGACGAGCTCGAACTGCAGGTCCTCGGGCAGGCCGCCGACGTTGTGGTGGGACTTGATGTTCGATGCGCCGGCTCCCCCGCCGGACTCCACGACGTCGGGGTAGAGCGTGCCCTGCACCAAGAAGCCGACCTTGCCGGGCTCGCGCTCGACGATGTCGGCCTCGGCGCCCTCGAAGACCCGGATGAACTCGCGGCCGATGATCTTGCGCTTGGCCTCCGGCTCGCTGACGCCGGCCAGCGCCTCGAGGAACTGCTTCTCGGCGTCGACCACCACCAGGTCGGCGCCGGTGGCGGCCACGAAGTCCCGCTCGATCTGCTCGGTCTCGCCGTGGCGCATCAGGCCGTGGTCGACGTAGACGCAGGTGAGTCGGTCGCCGATGGCGCGCTGCACCAGCGCGGCCGCGACGGCGGAGTCGACGCCGCCCGACAGGCCGCAGATCGCGCGGCCCTCGGGGCCGATCTGCTGCTGGATCCGCTCGACCTGCTCCTCGACGATGTTGACCATCGTCCAGGTCGGGCGGCACCCGGCCACCTCGTGCAGGAAGTGCTCGAGGATCTCCTGGCCGTGGTCGGAGTGCATGACCTCCGGGTGCCACTGGACGCCGGCCAGCCGCCGCTCGACGTTCTCGAACGCGGCGACCGTGGCCCGCGGCGAGCGGGCGTTGACGGTGAAGCCGTCCGGCGCCGCGGTGACCTCGTCACCGTGGGACATCCACGACCTCAGCTGATCGGGCAGCGCGGCCAGGATCGTGCCCGGCTCGAGCACCTCCACGGTGGTGCGGCCGTACTCGCGCTGGCCGGTGTGCGCCACCGTGCCGCCGAGCGCCTGCGCCATGGCCATGAAGCCGTAGCAGATGCCGAAGACCGGCACCGAGCCGTCGACCAGCGCCGGGTCGAGCGCCGGCGCGCCCGGCTCGTAGACCGACGAGGGGCCGCCGGAGAGCACGATCGCCTGCGGGTTGCGGGCCAGCATCTCCTCGACCGGCATGGTGTGCGGCACGATCTCGGAGTAGACCTTCGCCTCGCGGACCCGCCGGGCGATCAGCTGGGCGTACTGGGCGCCGAAGTCGACGACGAGGACGAGGTCGTGGTCGGTGCTCACGCCACGAGCCTAGTGTCGCGCGGCCGAGGTCGTGGACCGGTCGGGGTGGATCACGGCCAACCGGTGCGGCCGGTGGCCGGGCGAGGCAGTGGCGCCGGGTCGGGTTACCCGTCGCCGGCGCCACTCCCCCTCTCCCCCTGGCCCCCGTCTGGCCCCCCGGTTCCCCCGGTCTTCGCCCCGACGTCCCCCCACGTTCCCCCGTCGGTCCCCCGGGCATGTCCCCCGGTCTGCCCCCGAGCACTGGTCGTCCGGGCCCCCCGGCCGGACGACACCCTGACCGCGGGGGCGTGGGGGCTGTGCCAGGTCCCCGGCCGGGGAGGGAGGGTGGCCGGGGACCTGGACAACGCCCACGCTCCGCGGACAGTGTCGAGACCGTGTGGTCCCACCGCACTCAACGACGCACGGCGACCTCGGTTACGCGCCGTCGCGATCTTTTCGCCCGACGCCGTCGCCGAGGCGAATCAGGTCACTTCACGGCGCCGAGGGCCAGGCCGTCGACGATGCGGCGCTGCGCGATCATCGCCACCACCAGGATCGGCACCACCGAGATCAGCGAGCCGGCCATCAGCACGTTGTAGGACACCTTGTTGACCTGGGCCTGGAAGACGGTGAGACCCTGGGAGACCATCATCAGCCGCTGGCTGTTGGTGACGATGAGCGGAAACAGGAAGTTGTTCCAGTTCTGCAGGAAGGCGATGATCGTGAACGAGGCGACCATCGGCGTCGCCAGCGGCCGGTAGACGCTCCAGAAGACCCGCCACACGCCCGCCCCGTCGATGCGGGCGGCCTCGCCGAGCTCGGCGGGCGCGGTCAAGAAGAACTGCCGGAACAAGAACGCCCCCAGCGCCGAGGCCAGGTTGGGCACGATGAGCCCCTGGTAGGTGTCGACCCAGTGCAGGTGCGCGAGCAGGTCGACGACCGGCAGCAGCACCACGGTGAACGGGATCATCAGCCCGCTCAGCACCAGGTAGAACAGCACACGTTTGCCCGGGAAGTCGAACATCGCGAACGCATAACCGGCCAGCATGCCGGTGGCCACCTGGCCCACCGTGGTGACGACGCTGAACAGCGCTGTGTTGAGGAAGAACCGGCCGAACGGCGCGGCGTGCCAGGCCGTGGCGAGGTTCGACCACTGCCACGAGCTCGGCACCAGTGGCGCGTCGGGGTCGACGATCTCGCCGTTGGTCTTGAAGGCCGAGAGCACCATCCAGATCAGCGGGAACATCACCACGAGCACCGAGACCACGACCAGCGCGTAGACGGCGACCTTGGCCGGCACGGACATCCTCATCGAGCGGCCCTCCCGATGATCGCCAGCTGGACGAGCGTGACCACGAGCGAGACGACGAACAAGATCATGGCCATGGCGTCGGCTCGGCCCGAGGAGCCGCCGGCGCCGAGGTTGAAGCCCTGCTCGTAGACGTAGTACAGCGCGGTGCGCGTGGCTCCCTGCGGCCCGCCGTTGGTGAGCACCTTGATCTGCGTGAACGCCTGCAGCCCGGTCAGCGTGGCCACGACGGCGATCAGCGCCGTCTGCTGGCGCAGCAGCGGCAGCCGGATGTAGCGCAGCCGCTGCCACGCCCCGGCCCCGTCGACCTCGGCCGCCTCGAGCACGTCGCCCGGCAGCCCCTTGAGCGCGGCCAGGTAGAGGATGACGACCTCGCCGAAGAACTGCCAGGCGCCGAAGGCGATCACGGCGAGCATCGCGGTGTGCTGGTCGTCGAGGCTGACCTGGGGCAGCCCCACGCCGCCCAGCACGCGGTTGAACAGCCCGCTGTTGGGCTGGAACAGGGTGAACCAGATCAGCGCCGTGGCCACCGCGGGCACCACCACCGGGATGATGAAGAACGCCCGCACCTGCGCCAGCCCGGGCAGCCGCACGTCGAGCAGCAGCGCCACCCCCATCCCCAGCAGCATGCTCACCAGCACGAAGCCGACGGTGTAGACGGCGGTGTTGAGCAGTGCCGGGCCGCCATCGCCGGTGAGGACCTCGCGGTAGTTGTCCAGGCCGGCGAAGCGCAGGTCGAGGTCGAAGACGTTGCCGACGTAGAGGCTGCGGCGCAGCACGTAGAGCAGCGGCACGACGGAGAACACCAGCGTCAGCACCAGCACCGGCGCGACGAACACGTAGCCGCCGGCGCGCTCGGGACCGCGTCCGGGCTTTCCGCCGCTGCCACTCACTGGGTCTCCTTCAATGCCGCGTCGGCCTGCTGCGCGGCCTTGTGCAGCGCGGCCTGCGGAGAGAGCCGGCCGCGCAGCGCGGCGTCGATCTGGGTGTAGAGCGCCTGCGAGACCGCGGCGTAGGCGAGCACGGTGGGCCGCGACCGACTGGACTTCAGCTGGTCGGAGAACGTGGTGTAGGTGGGGTCCTGCGCGATCTGCTTGCGCACCAGCGGCTGGTCGATCTGGTCCGGCGAGCTGGGCAGCCCGCCGTTGGAGGAGGCCAGGTAGGCGCCCTGGCGGGGCTGCCCGAGCCAGTCCAGGAACGTCTCGGCGGCCCGGTTGGCCCGTGCGCCCTTGTCGAACACCGACGCGACGCCGACGCCCACCGCGCCGATCGCCTTCCCCGTGGTGCCGGCGGGCAGCGGTGCGACCCCGAAGTCGATCTTGGCGTCCTTGAAGACCGACAGCGCGAACTGGCCCTCGATGATCATCGAGACGTCGTGGCCGGCGAACGCCGGTGCGCCGTCGTAGCTGCCGGCCTGGGCGTAGCTCGTGCTCGGGGCCGCCTTCTCCTGCCGCACCAGGTCGGTCCACCAGGTCAGCGCCTGCACCCCGGCCGGGCTGTCGAAGGCCGCGTGGCGGCCGTCCTTGCTCAGCAGCTCGCCGCCGTTGCTCCACAGCAGCGTCTCCCACACGTAGCTGCTCCACTCCGAGGCGCCGAGCGGGATGTAGATGCCGTAGCGCTTGCCGACGGTGAGCTTCTTGGCGTCCGCGATCAGCTCCGGCCAGGTCTGCGGCGCCCGCGTGATGCCGGCGGCGGCGAAGTCGGCCTTGTTGTAGAACAGCACGAAGTTGCCGACACCCGAGATCGGGAACCCCAGCTGCCGGCCGCCGGAGAACACCGACTGCCGGATGCCCGGGTAGAGCCGGTCGGTCACGTCCTTCAGCGCGCGGCGCAGGTCGACGACCTTGCGGCTCTCGGCCAGCAGCGGCAGGTTCGAGGGGTCCTGACCGATGACGACGTTGGGATAGGTGTTGGTCTTGAGCGCCGAGATCTCCTTGGCCGTCAGGTCGTCGGCGCTCGCGATGTACTCCCCGTGCACCTGGACGTCTCGGTGCGTGGCGTTGAAGTGGGAGTCGATCCAGTCCAGCGTGCTCTGCTGCGAGGCGCTCCAGTAGGTGATGCGCTCGACGCCGTCGTCGCCCGTCCCGACGCCGCAGGCCGCGGTGCCGCAGGCGAGCAGCAGCACGACGAGCAGTCCCGAGAGGTGACGCACCCGGCCACCCTAGGCGTTCTCAGCTCACCCCGACGATGGGCAGCCGCAGCGCGCCGGGCGCGTCGTCGGGGACCACGGGGTGGGCCGGCGCGACCGGCTCGATCCGCTCGTAGGTCGCACCCAAGCGCGGACGGGCGTCGCCGTCGCCCTTGTTGGGCCAGAACGCCATCGCCCGCTCGGCCTGCGCGGTGATGGTCAGCGAGGGGTTCACCCCGAGGTTCGCGCTGATCGCCGAGCCGTCCAGGACGTGGAGGCCGGGGTGGCCGAAGACGCGCTGGTAGGGGTCGACGACGCCGTGCTCGGGGTCGGTGCCGATCGCGCAGCCGCCGATGAAGTGGGCGGTCAGCGGCCGGTTGAACTGCTCGCCCACCGTGCCGCCCGGGGTGCCGTCCATGATCTCGGCCATCTGCCGCACGGCCTGGTTGCCGGCCGGGATCCACGACGGGTTGGGGATGCCGTGGCCCTGGCGCGACGTCATGAACCGCCGTCCGGTGAGCGGGTTGATCTTCGTGTAGGTGGTGATGGAGTTGTCGATCGTCTGCATCACCAGGGCGATGACGGTGCGCTCCGACCAGTGCTTGAGGTCGTAGAGCTGCTTGGCGTCGTGGCGGGTGGCCCACAGCTGCTGGAGCCAGCGGCGCCAGCGGGGTCCGGTGCCGTCGCCGTCGGTGAGCACGGTCTGCATCAGCGAGATCGCGTTCGAGCCGTGGCCGTAGCGGCACGGCTCGATGTGGGTGTGCTCGTCGGGGTGGAACGAGGAGGTGATGGCCACGCCCTCGGAGTAGTCGACGTCGCGACCGCGGGCGATCGAGCCCAGGATCGACTCGGAGTTGGTGCGTGAGAGCTCGCCGAGCCGGTCGGAGAGGTGCGGCAGGTGGCCCTCGTCGCGCATGCGGTGCAGCAGTCGCTGTGTGCCGAGGGCGGAGGCGGCCATGACCACCTGCTCGGCGGTGAAGGTGCGGGTGCGCTTGCGCGGGCCCTTGGCGCCGGTGAAGCGGGCGGTGACCTCGTAGCCGCCGCCCTCACGGGGGCGGACGCGGGTCACGGTGGTCATGGCGTGGATGACCGCACCACGCGACTCGGCCAGGTGCAGGTAGTTCTTGGCCAGGGTGTTCTTGGCGTTGTGGCGACAGCCGCTCATGCACTCCCCGCAGTTGCGGCAGGGGTTGCGGGCGGGACCGGCGCCACCGAAGTACGGGTCGGGCACGGCGACGTCGGGACGCTCGTCGGGTCCGCCGAAGAAGACGCCGACCGGCGTGGGGTGCCAGGTCTCGCCGACCCCCATCGCGGTGGCCGTCTCCTGCATCACCTTGTCGGCCGGGGTGAACCCGGGGTACTCCACGACGCCGAGCATCCGCTTCGCCTGGTCGTAGTAGGGCGCGAGCTCGCTGCGCCAGTCGGTGATGTCGCGCCACTGCGGGTCGTCGTAGAAGGCGGCCAGCGGCTCGTAGAGGGTGTTGGCGTAGACCAGCGACCCGCCGCCCACTCCGGCCCCGGAGAGGATGACGCAGTCCTTGAGCAGGTCGATGCGCTGGATGCCGTAGCAGCCGACCTCCGGGCGGAACAGGTACTTCTTCAGGTCCCAGGAGTTCTCGGCGAGCTCGTCGTCGGCGAACCGCCGGCCCGCCTCGAGCACCGCGACGCGGTAGCCCTTCTCGGTCAGTCGCAGTGCGCTGACCGCGCCGCCGAAGCCCGAGCCGACGACCAGGACGTCGTAGTCGTAGGCCATCAGGCCCTTCCGAGCTTCTTGAACAGCCGCAGCCCGGCGGTGGTCGCCTTCGCGAAGCCCTCCTCGTCGAGACCCAGCATCGGGCTGAGCCTCCCGACGCGCTGCACCGCCACCGACTGGGTCTCGGTGTAGCGGTGTATGCCCTCCGAGCCCTGCCGGCGGCCCTGCCCGGACTGGCGCATGCCGCCCATCTCGGCGTCGATGCTGGCGAAGGTGGCCGCGAAGGCCTCGTTGACGTTGACCGTGCCGCACTTGATGCGGCGGGCTACCTCGCGGCCGCGGGCGGTGTCGCGCGTGTAGACGCTGGCGTTGAGCCCGTAGTCGCCGTCGTTGGCGCGCTCGATCGCCTCGGCCTCGTCGTGGAAGCGGTAGAGGCTCACGACGGGCCCGAAGGTCTCGTGGCCGAAGCAGGTCATCGCCGGGGTGACGCCCTCCAGCACGGTGGGCTCGAAGAAGTACGGCGCGACGTCGGGCCGGGCCCGACCGCCGACCAGCACCGTGGCACCGTGCTCCACGGCGTCGCGCACGTGGGCGGTGGTGACGTCGACCTGGTTCTGGCTGATCAGCGTGCCCATGTCGACCTCCCAGCCCAGACCCGCGCCGAGGTTCATCGCCCGGACCCGGTCGACGAACGCCGTCACGAAGCGGTCGTAGACCTGGTCGGCGACGAACATCCGCTCGGTCGAGACGCACAGCTGGCCAGAGTTGGAGAAGCACGCCCGTACGGCGCCCTCGGCCGCCTTGGCGACGTCGGCGTCGCGCAGCACGAGGATCGGGTTCTTGCCGCCCAGCTCGAGCGAGGCGCCGATCAGCCGCTCGGCGGCCTGCTGCGCGATGAGCTTGCCGGTGGCGGTGGAGCCGGTGAAGCAGACGTAGTCGGCGTGCTGGATCAGCGGCGTGCCGATCTCCGGACCCGGGCCGGCGACCACCGTCCACAGGTCGCGCGGGAAGCCGGCCTCCTCCAGCAGCTGCGCGCCCAGCAGGGCGGTGAGCATGGTCTGCGCGTCGGGCTTGATGACCACGGCGTTGCCGGCCAGCAGCGCGGGCAGCCCGTCGCAGACGGCGAGGGTGAAGGGATAGTTCCAGGGCGAGATGATCCCGACGACGCCCTTCGCGATGCGGTTGACCTCGACGCGCTGCAGCCCGGGCAGGAACGCCCCGCGGCGCTCGGTGTCGAGGTGGCGGTGCGCGGTGCGGGCGTAGTAGCGGGCGGTGAGCGCCACGTGCAGCACCTCGGCGAAGGCGTCCTTGCGCGCCTTGCCGGACTCCCAGCAGACCAGGTCCATGATCTCGGCCTGACGGTCGAGCACCAGGTCGTGCAGCCGCAGCAGCAGCTCGCTGCGGTGGTCGAGCGACGTACGCGCCCACACCTGCTGGGCGGCGCGGGCCCGGCGGAACGCCTCGTCGACGTCGCCGGCGTCGGACTGCGGGATCGTGGCCAGCGGCTGCCCCGTGATCGGGGTGTACGACGCCTCGCTGCGCCCGGTGGTGGCCACGATCCGGTCGGTGAGCGCCCGGACCGTGTCGGGTTCCAGCGCGTACGACGCGCGCGGGTCGTGCTCGGGGTCGTGCGGGAGCTCGGTCTCCAGGCTCATGCTCTTGACGTTACTCGCGAGTCACATCGACAGACAACGGTGGCAGCTCCTCGTTTGATCCTCGCGCGACGGGGGAAGATGACTGCCGAGCCAGCGCGCGGTCGGTCCGCAGCCCGAGCGCCATCGACCGAGGCGGAAGCGGGGGGGAGCACTCGTGGGAACGAACAGCACCGAGACCGAGGCGCCGGCCAACGTCGAGAACCCGATGATCGGCTACCTGCGCTCGCTCAAGTCCAGCGTCGAGAGCGCCGTCGCCTCGACTCCCGACATCGAGGCACCGACGTCGGCCATCAGCGCGGGCTCGGCCTGGACGGGTACCCGCGCCAAGGCCGTCCACGAGGAGCTCGCCGGCATCGCTCCCACCCTGCGGTCCTGCCTGCAGTCGCTGGCCGGCGACGTCCAGGACGCGATGGACGCCGTGTCGCCCAAGGAGGTCACGGCGGTCGAGGCGAAGGTGATTCGCATCGACCTCTACGGCCACAACTGAAGGGAAGCAGAGCACCGTGAACCGACCGGCCCCCGACGGTGGCGGCACCTACTCGTCCATCGACCCCACCAAGCTCCAGGGTGCGGCGACGGCACTGACCAAGACTGCCTCCGGCATCACCAGCTCGATCGTGCCGCTGCGCGATCGCTTCGCGACCGGCGGTGTCAGCACGTCCCACCTCGACAAGCTCGGCCACTTCGCCAGCACCATCTCCGACCTCGGCCCGGAGCTGACCCGCCGCATCTCGCTCGCCCAGTTCGCCTGCTCGCAGCACCCGGAATGGAACGGCGTGGCCCACGTCAGCGACGACCTCGGCGACTTCACGACCACCGCCGCCGCGCAGGCCGCCGCCAAGAAGATCGCCGACGACGTCAAGAAGAACGGCCTGTCCGACGCGACGTTGAAGGACATCCAGGACCACGGCCTGGACCCCGACTACGCCGAGGCGCTGGTCAAGAACCTGGGTGGCTCCGGCGTGCTCAACATGCTGCGGGACCAGCAGCTCTCGCTCCCCGACGACAAGGTCGCGGACGACCCCTCGACGCAGGTGCTCGCGAACATGCTGGCGACGGCGAGCTACCGCTGCGACTTCGACTACCCCCACATCAAGGGCTCGCTGGACGGGCACGCTTATCCCGACCCGCTCTACATCATGGCGCCCTACATCCAAAAGGGCGTGTGGTCGGAGAAGGCGCTCACCCAGATGGCCGACATCCGCTTCAAGGGCACCGGCACCGACGACGACTTCATCGGCAACGACTCCGACCAGCGGGTCGAGCAGTCGATCCTCAAGGGGCTGGCCAACAACCCTGTGGCCTCCGCGCACTACTTCGCGAACAACCACGACACGCTCTATCCGATGATGCGCAACGAGAAGATGCTGTTCGACGGCACCAAGTCGGCGTGGGCCTCGTTCGTCCACAGCGCGACGATCGACTCCCGCGACCAGATGGCGTTGCAGTACCTCGACAAGCCCGGAGACAATCCGGCGATCAAGAACGCCGAGTGGCTGATGAAGAAGGTCGCCGGCGACGGCGACGACTGGTACGGCGAGATGACCGACACCTTCGCTGCGATGTCCTCGGAGTACATGGACGACTACGCGCGCACCCTCGGCTCCTCCATCGACGTCGGCTCCGTGACCGACCCGGGTCACGACGGCGTCAGCGTCTCCACCGCGGACTGGCAGAAGTTCCTCAAGACCTCGATGAGCACGAACGAGGGCATCAAGGCCGTGGGATACGCGATGAAGGCGAAGATCGACCAGTTGCGCATCAGCGTCAACCAGGCGGAGGTGAACTCGCCGTCCGACAGCGCGCAGGCGGCGTTCTGGGACCGCTACACGATGGGCGCGATGCAGTCGACGTTCCTCAACCTGTTCTCGCAGGTCGCCTCGGACCGCGACAAGGACGCCGAGGACCAGCGCAACATGTGGAAGGGCCTGGTCGACAAGGGGATCAGCCTGGCGATGGACCCGAAGGGCTTCGCCACCGACGTCGGCGTCGATGGGCTCAAGGACCTCATCGGCATGGCGATCGACGCCACCGTCAAGGCCACCCCCATGCCGAGCATGCCGGACGGCGACTTCGACGTGAAGCAGGGCTTCGCCAAGGACGCGATCATCAGGCTGGCCACGAACCCCGACTTCGCCAAGGACCAGAAGCTGCCGTTCAAGACCTACGACGACGGCGACGTCACCTGGGACGGCAACCCCACGCTGTACACCCACCCCTCGCCTCCGAACGGCGACTTCACCCAGTACATCCACGACGGCGAGATGTCCGACGACATCAAGAAGGACCCCGCCGCGTGGAGCAGCTACAACGAGTGGCTGCACGACCCGGCGGTGCAGAACGCGGTCTCCGACGGGTTCGACTACGAGGAGACCGGCGGACTGCAGGGAAAGTAGGATCACGATGATGCGTCTGTCTCTCGTCCTCTCCGCGGCGGCCCTCGTGCTCGTGGCCGGTTGCGGGAGCTCGGGGGCGAGCGCCGAGAAGAGCGCATCGGCCTCGCCGTCCTCGACCCCGAGCGCCTCAGTCACCCCGCGCTACCCCACCGAGTGGATGCTGGACGCGACCACCCGCTGGCGGCTGCGCGATTCCGGGAAGTACGGCGCGTTCAAGGCCGTGACGAAGAACGGTCGGCGCTGGACAGGCGACCCGCGGCTGTACGAGAAGGCCTGCGGCGCCTCGTTCCTCGTCGACGGCGACACCCCGAACCTCGAGAAGCCCGTGTCCGGCACCAGCGGCCGTTCCTACTACGCCTGGCTGCAGAGCGATCCCGGCCGCTGGAGCGCGTTCAACGCCTGGCTGCAGGACCCGGCAGTCGTCTACTCGCTCTCCGACGGGCTGACCGCTCCGCTGAACACCTACGTCGGCACCGACAAGGACTGCAAGGACCCCTCGGGCGGCTACGCCTCCTAGGGCGCGGGGTCCTTCCCCGCCGCCTCATCGCGCTCGGCCCACTCCAGCAGCTCGGTGATGTCGTACACGGCCTCGTCGATGCCGGCGTGCAGGTCGCCCAGCTCGGCGTAACGCGCGGGGACGGTGGCGATCGTGAAGTCGTCGGGGTGCACGTCGTCGACCTCGTCCCAGCCGATCGGGGTGGAGACGGTGCCGATCGGGTTGCCACGCACCGAGTACGCGGCGGCAATGGTGTGGTCGCGGGCATTCTGGTTGAAGTCGACGAACAGCTTGGCCGGGTCGCGGTCCTTGCGCCACCAGGTGGTGGTGACGTCGTCGGGCGCGCGTCGCTCCACCTCGCGGGCGAAGGCCAGCGCCGCGCGGCGGACGTCGGCGAAGCCGTGCTCGGGCGCGATCCGGACGTAGACGTGCATTCCGGTGCCGCCACTGGTCTTGGGCCAGCCGACGGCGCCGAGCTCGTCGAGCACCTCGCGTGCCACGTGGGTGACCCGCTGCACCCGGTCCCAGCCGCAGTCGTCGCCGGGGTCGAGGTCGATGCGCCACTCGTCGGGCTTCTCGACGTCGGCACGGCGGCTGTTCCACGGGTGGAACTCCACCGTCGACATCTGCACGGCCCAGACCACCTGCGCGACCTCGGTGACGCACAGCTCGTCGGCGGTGCGCTTCCAGCGTGGGAAGTACACCTGCACGGTGTCCATCCACGGCGGCGCACCCGAGGGCAGCCGCTTCTGGTGCACCTTCTCCCCGCTCACGCCGGTCGGGAACCGGTGCAGCATGCAGGGCCGCTCCCGCAGCGCGTTGACGATGCCGTCGCGCACGCTGAGGTAGTACTCGACCAGGTCGCGCTTGGTCTCCCCACGGGCCGGGAAGTACTCACGGTCGGGGTTGGTCAGCTTGACGACCTTGTCGTCGACCTCGATCTCAACGAAGGGTGAGGCCACGGCAGGAGACTAGGCCAGCTCTGAGTCGTGTGCTCAGGTGGTCGCTGGAGCGACCTCTCCAGCACACGACCCGGCTAGATGCGGATCCCGTGCACCCCGAGGCGGCGCATCAACACCTCGACGCCGTCGGTATGGGTCCAGTGGATCGTGTAGAGCCCGGTGTCGCGGGCGCCCTCGACGTTCTCGAGGTTGTCGTCGACGAAGAGCAGCTGCTCGGGGGCCAGCACGAGGGCGTCGGCGACCGCGAGGAAGTAGTCCGGGGAGGGCTTGGCGACGCCGAGGTCGCAGGAGTAGAAGCTGGCGTCGAGCAGCTCGTCGTAGCCCAGCAGCCGCCGCATGGCGGCCGCGCGCAGGTCGTCCTGGTTGGTGGCGAGGTAGCAGCCGAACCCGGTCTCACGCACCGCCGCCACGACCGCGCGCGGGGCCGGTAGCGGGGTCAGGAGGTCCCACAGCGCGAGCACCTGCTCGCGCCGGTCGGCGAGGCCGAGCTGCTCCAGGGCCGCCGTGACGTGGTCGGCCATGTGCAGCCGCCCGGCCAGGGCGTCGTCGAGCCGGCCCCAGACCAGCGCCCCGAACTCCTCGGCCCGCTCCCCCAGCACCTCGACGAACGGGTCGGTCGATGTGGGGCCCTGCTGGAGCACGCCGTCGGCGTCCCAGAGGACGGCCGCGATCTCCACGTCCTACCCCCGCCGGACGTCATACGAGGTGGTTGCGGTCACGACCCTTTCGTATGACGTCACGCGCCGGTGCCGTGCTCCGCGATGAAGGCCAGGATCGGGTCGGCGAGCTCGGGGCGGCAGACCACCAGGTCGGGCAGGAGCACGTCGTCCTGGTTGTAGCGCAGCGGCGAGCCGTCGATCCGGCTGCAGTGCAGCCCGGCGGCCCGAGCGACGGCGACGGGCGCGGCGGAGTCCCACTCGTACTGGCCGCCGGCGTGCACGTAGGCGTCGCTGACGTCGCGGGTCACCGAGATGACCTTGGCGCCGGCGGAGCCCATCGGCACCAGCTCGGCTCCGAGGTGCTCGGCGAGGGCCGCCACGAACGCAGGCGGGCGGGTGCGGGAGACGACGATGCGGGGCCGCTCGCTGGAGCGCGGCGGCACCACCGGGGGCTCGCCGGTGCCGAATGTCCGCCCCAGCGCGGGTTGGGCGACGGCGCCGGCCGTCAGCTCGCCCTTCTCCCCCTCTCCCGATGTCCACAGCGCCACGTGCACCGCCCAGTCGTCGCGCGGCGGTTCGGAGAACTCGCGGGTGCCGTCGACCGGGTCGACGATCCAGACCCGGTCGGCGGCCAGGCGGGCCTTGTCGTCCTTGCCCTCCTCCGACAGCACGGCGTCGTCGGGACGGTGCTCGGCCAGCAGCCGCATCAGCAGGTCGTGCGAGCCGAGGTCGCCGGCATCCTTGAGCTCCTTGCCGGTCAGCCCCTCCGCGCGGATGCGCAGCAGCAGCTCGCCGGCCGTGGTGGCCGCCCAGGCGGCGAAGGCGTGGTCGTCGGCACCCGCGGGCGGAGCGCCGGGGTCGAAGTCGGTCATGGGAGCCACCCTAGGGTGGCGGTATGGAGCACAGGTTCTTGGGCGACAGCGGGCTGAAGGTCTCGGAGATCATCTACGGCAACTGGCTCACGCACGGGTCGCAGGTCGAGAACGACGCCGCGATCGCGTGCGTCCACGCGGCCCTGGACGCCGGCATCACCACCTTCGACACCGCCGACGTCTACGCCAACGGCGAGGCCGAGACCGTCCTCGGCGAGGCCCTCAAGGGCGTCCGCCGCGAGGGCATCGAGGTGCTGACCAAGGTCTACTGGCCCGTCGGCGAGCGTGGCGTCAACGAGGTCGGACTCTCCCGCAAGCACATCCGCGAGGGCATCGAGAACTCGCTGCGCCGGCTCGGCCTGGACTACGTCGAGGTGCTGCAGGCCCACCGCTACGACGCCCAGACGCCGCTGAGCGAGACGATGCAGGCCTTCGCCGACGTCGTCCGCCGCGGGCAGGCGCTCTACATCGGCGTCAGCGAGTGGACCGCCGAGCAGATCCGCGCCGGTCATGAGCTGGCCGAGGACCTCGGGATCCAGCTGGTCTCCAACCAGCCGCAGTACTCGATGCTGTGGCGGGTCATCGAGGACGAGGTGGTGCCGGCCTCGCGCGAGCTCGGCGTCTCGCAGGTGGTGTGGTCGCCGATCGCGCAGGGCGTGCTGACCGGCAAGTACCAGCCCGGGCAGCCGCCGCCCGAGGGCAGCCGCGCCACGGACGAGAAGGGCGGCGCGAACAACATCAAGCGGTTCCTCGACGAAGACCTGCTCACCCACGTGCAGCAGCTGCGGCCCGTCGCCGAGGACGTGGGCGTCTCGATGGCGGCCCTGGCCGTGGCGTGGGTGCTGGCCAACGACAACGTGGCCGGCGCCATCATCGGCGCCTCCCGGCCCGAGCAGGTCACCGACAACGCGGTCGCCTCGGGCGTGAAGCTCGACGACGACGTGCTCCAGCGGATCGACGAGGTGCTCGGCGACGCGCCCGTGAGTGATCCGGGGCGGACCCGCTCGCCTCGGGAGCGGCCGGCCTAGGGGCGGCGGGGCTGGTCGTCAGCGGCGGTCGTCAGCGGCGGGGGTTTTGCCGGGTGCCCGGCAAAACCCCGAGAAATTCGGTCCAGAAGTGCCCCGCGAGGACGAGTTTCGGTAGGTCAGCGCCCGGATTCACCCGTGATGGTGCTTGCCCTTGTTCGGCTTGTCGTGGTGCTTGATCTTGGGCTTGCCCGAGCTGTGACCTGAGGTATGACCCGACCCAGCGCCCTGACCGTGGTGCTTCGTCTTCGTCTTCGGCTTGGTGTCCTTGGTCTTCGGCTTGCCGTCGTCGTCGCACGAGGCGTCGTCGTCGGAGCCGGACTTCGGGTCGTCCGTGGTGCGGTTCGCGTCCTTGTTGCCGGACGAGTCATCATCGGCGTCGTCGGCCGGGTCGCAGTCCTGGCTCTCGGCGTCCGCTTCGGCCTGGGCCTGCTCGATCTCGGGGTGCGGCACGGGCGTGGTCAGCAGCGCCGGCGCCCCCGCGGTGACGTGCTGGGCCCAGCTGCGGCCGGTGAAGGCGCGCGCCATGGGGTCGCCGTCGGTGCTGGGGCACAGCAGGTTGCCGTCGTAGGGGCCGGTCAGCCACTGCGTCATCACCACCGGGCCGCTGGTGAAGGGCTCGGTGCAAGCCTGCTGGGCGTCGGTGATGCCGTCGAGCCCGACCGGCACCCACTGCGGCAGGTCGGCCTGCCAGCCGCCGGTGATCTGTGTCCAGTAGCCGTGGGTGGAGTACGCCCCGACGGGCAGGTGGGCGGCGCGCAGCGTGTCGACCCAGCCCTGGAGGACGGCGGTGTTGGCGACGGTGTCGTCGCTCCACAGCGTGCCGGCGGAGGACTCCTCCACGTCGAGCCACCAGCCGGTCCGCGGCAGCTGGGCGGCGGCTGCGGCGGCCAGCGCGTGGCGGGCCTGCCGCACGCCGGCGGCGTACGCCGGGCAGCTGGCGTCGGCGGTCGCGCACGACGTCTCGGCGGCGGTGCGACCGTCCTGCATGTCGACCGAGGCGGTGCTCGAGGTGCCCGGGCTGTTGGGCACCACGTAGACGGCCACCCGCAGGTGGTTGGCCTTCGCCCAGGCGACCTGCTCGCCGAAGCACGGGCTGACCGAGGAGGCGTGGCCGTCGGTGAGGCCGATGACGGCGAAGTCGAGCTGGATGGTGGGCAGCGTGGTGCCGCACTGCGGCCAGGAGACGTCGATGCCGTAGCGCTGCTTGATCGCCAGTCGCTTCGTCGTCACGGCGACGGCCGGCTGCACGGCGCCGGCGTTCGCACCGAGGTCGGCGTGGGTGGGCAGCGGGGTCTGCGGGGTGGTGACGACGTCCTGCACCTGGCGCAGGGCGGCGCTGCCGGAGTCGGTGGAGCGCGTGCTCGACGCGGCGGCGGCCACCATCACGGCGGTGGCGGCGACGACGGCGGAGGCCGAGCAGGCCGCGATCACGGCCCGGGCGACCAGGCTGTGGCGGGCACGACCGGCGGCGTGCGAGCCGCGCGTGCCCTCGCCGCTGCGAGTGCGCCCGGACGTGCGCGCGGGACGGTGGGCCGGGCCGGAGCCCGACCGGTGGCTGGACATGCGGCTATCCCTCGGTCGCGACGAGGAAGATCCGAAATGCCCGCTTCACCCGAAAAGTGTGACAAAGCACGCCGAGGCGCGCAGCCGAACCGGGGTTTCGGTGGGTGTGACCCGCGTCAAGCCCGCGGCGCGGCTAGGAGTTGAACTGCTGCTGGGTGCGCTCGAGGCCCTCGAGCACCAGCGACTCCACCGCGTCGGCGGCGCGGTCGACCTCGAAGGGCAGCTCCTTGCGCTCGGCCGAGGACCAACCGGCGAGCACGAAGTCCGCGGGGTCCTGGCGCCCGGGCGGGCGACCGATGCCGACGCGGACGCGGTGGTAGTCGCGGGTGCCGAGGGAGGAGTCCAACGAGCGCAGGCCGTTGTGGCCGCCGTGGCCACCACCGAGCTTGACCCGGATCCGGCCGAAGTCGATATCGAGCTCGTCGTGGACGGCCACCACGTGGTCGGGCGCCACCTTGTAGAAGGTGGCCAGCGCCTTGACCGGTCCGCCGACCTCGTTCATGTACGAGCGGGGGCGCGCCAGCACCAGGCGCGGGCCCTCGGTGCCGGGTGGGCCCAGCCGGGACTCGGCCACCTCGGCGCGCCCGGTCTTGTGCGAGCGCAGCGACGCCCCGAGCCGGCGCACCAGCTCGTCGATCACGAGGTAGCCGACGTTGTGCCGGGTGCCGGCGTACGTCGGGCCCGGGTTGCCGAGCCCGACGACCAGCCAGACGTCGGCCGCCATCGGCTACTCCTCGGAGTCGGAGCCCTCGCCGGCCGGCTCGCCCTCGGTCTCGCCGTCGCCGGAGTCGTCGGAGTCGCCGCCCTCGGCGTCCTCCTCGGACTCGTCGCGCTCGATGCCGGCGTCGGCCTCGGCCTCCTCCAGCTCGGCCTCGACCTCCTCGGCGGTCGGGGCGTGCGTGACGTTGACGATGAGCAGGTCGTCGTCGGAGAGCAGGGTGGCGCCGCTGGGCAGCACCAGCTGGCTGGCCAGGAACTGACTGCCGACCTCGGCGGCCTCGATGGACAGCTCGAGGGACTCGGGGATGTTGGTGGCCTCGGCCTCGACCGAGACGGTGGTGTTCTCGGTGACGACCAGGGTCTCGGCGGCCGGCTCGCCCACCACGTGCACGGGCACGTCGACGGTGACCTTCTCGCCCTTGCGGACGGCCACGAAGTCGATGTGCTCCAAGAAGCCCTTGATCGGGTCGGACTGGATCTGCTTGGTCAGCGCGAGCTGCTCGGTGCCGTCGATGTCGATGTGCAGCAGGGCGTTCGCACCGCCGTGCTTGATGGCCATCATCGTCTCGTGGCCGGGCAGGGTGACGTGGATCGGCTCGTTGCCGTGGCCGTAGATGACCGCGGGCACCTTGTCGGCGCGCCGGATGCGGCGCGCGGCGCCCTTGCCGAACTCGGTGCGGTGCTCGGCCTTGATCTTGTCCTCGGACATGCGGGGTCTGGCTCCTCGATTGCGATGTGTGTCGACGTCGGTGGTTGCGTGGGCCGGGAGAGCGCGGCGCGGCACGTCTGACGAAGAGCCGGCCACGTCGATCACGGAACGTTCGCAGGCGACCGCTCCCTCGCCGGGGCAACCCCGGAATCCTAACCAGTACGGGCTCCGGTGGCGAACCGGGTTAGATGAGGTGATGCCCTCCCTCACCCAGGACGAGGCTCGCGAGCGCGCCGCACTGCTCGAGGTCGAGTCCTACACCGTCGACCTCGACCTGGACGCCGGCGAGACGTTCCGCTGCCGCACCACCGTGCGGTTCGGCTGCCGGAGGCCGGGAGCGGCCAGCTTCGCCGAGCTCGCGGAGGCGCTCGAGGTCTCCGCGGTGCTCAACGGCCGGGAGGTGGAGGTCACCGAGGGACGGATCGCGTTGCCCGACCTGGGCGCCGACAACACCCTCGTGGTCGAGGCGCTCATGCCGTGCGGCACCAGCGGCGACGCCATGCACCGCTACGTCGACCCCGCCGACGGCGCGACGTACCTGTGCGCGTTCCTCGGCGGCGACGTCGCCCACCGGGTCTTCGCCTGCTTCGACCAGCCCGACCTGAAGGCCTCGTTCGCCCTCAGCGTGACCGCGCCCTCGGGGTGGACGGTGCTCGGCAACGGCCGCGAGATCGCCACCGACGACGGACGACGGGTCTTCTCGCCCACCCCGCCGATCTCGACGTACCTGTTCGTGGTCTGCGCCGGGCCGTTCGCCTCGGTGCGCTGGGAGCACGCCGGGCTGCCGTTCGGCTGGCACGCGCGGGCCTCGCTGGGCGCGGCGCTCGAGCGCGACGCCGAGGAGCTGCGCCGGATGACCGAGGCCTACTTCGACCACTACACCGGCGTCTTCGACGAGCCGTACGCCTTCGACTGCTACGACCAGGTGATGGCGCCCGGCCTGAACTGGGGCGCACTGGAGACCCCGGGCTGCGTCACCTTCCGCGACGAGTTCCTCTCCCCCGCGCCGCCGTCGGTCTCCGAGCGCCGCCACCGCGCCATGGTGGTCGCGCACGAGATGGCCCACATGTGGTTCGGCGACCTGGCCACCCCGGTGTGGTGGGAGGACATCTGGCTCAACGAGTCCTTCGCCGACTACATGGGCTTCGAGGTGGCCCACCGCCACGCCGGACTGGGCGCGACGCTGCCGGAGTTCACGGTGGGCCAGGCCTGGTGGGGCCGCGCGGCCGACCGGAGGCGCTCGACCCATCCGGTCGCGCCGGCGGCCGGGTCGGTCCGCGACGCCGACGCCGGCTTCGAGGCCACCGACCAGATCACCTACGCCAAGGGCAACGCGGTGGTGCGCCAGCTCGCCACCTGGATGGGCGAGGCGGCCTTCCTGCGCGGGGTGAACCGCTACCTGTCGAGCCACCGGTTCGCCAACGCCACGCTGGCCGACTTCCTCACCGCGCTCGACGCCGTCAGCGAGCACGACGTCCGCTCCTGGGCCGAGGCGTGGCTGCGCACCACCGGCTACGACACGCTCCGCGTACTCCGCGAGGACGGCGGGCCAGTGCTGGTGCGCGAGGGCAGCCGACCGCACCGCGTGCAGGTGGCGCTCGACGACGAGGTGCGCTGGGTGGACGTCGTCGCGGCACGGACCCCGCTCCCGCCGGCGGCCGCGGTGCTGCCCGACGCCGGAGGTCAGACCTACGCCTCGGTGCGGACCGATCCCGGCTCCTGGACGACGCTCTGGCGCGACCTCGGCTCCCGCCCGCTGCAGCAGCGCGCCGTGCTGTGGGACGCGGCGCTGGAGATGGTGGTCACCGGCGAGCTCGCCGCCCAGGGGGCCTACGACCTGGCAGCTGAGCAGCTGCCCGTCGAGCCCGACCCGTCGGTGTGGGAGCACGTCACCCGCCGGTTGCTGCGGCTGCTGGCGTCGGCCCTGACGATCGAGGAGCTGCCGGCGGCGCGCGGGCAGCTGGCCGGACTGGCCCGCGCCACCGCCTCGCCCGAGCTGCGGACCGCCGCCGACCGGCTCCTGGCCCGTTGCTCCACCCGCCCCGAGGAGCTCGAGGCGCTGCTGGACGGCACCGACGACCCCACCCTGCGCTGGCTGCTGCTCACCCGGCTGGCCGCGCTGGGCGCTCTCGAGGCGAGCCGCATCGAGGACGAGGCGACCCGCCGCCCCTCGACGTCGGCCGTGACCGGCGCGGCCCGCACCCGGGCCGCCCTGCCCAGCGTCGAGGCCAAGGCCGCGGCCTGGGAGGTGTTCAGCGCCGACGACGTCGACAACCGGGTGTTCCTCGCCGTCGCCGAGGGCCTGTGGGTGCCCGAGCACGCCGAGCTGTCGGCCCCCTACGTCGAGCGCTACCTGCGCGAGGCGCCGGACTGGGCCCGACGCCGGGGCCAGGGCTTCGCCCGCGAGATCGGCCACGCGTTCCCGCTCCAGGCGGTCACCGACGCGACCGTCACCCAGCTGCGCGAGGTGCTGGCCGGCGACGTCCCGAGCGTCCTCGCCCGGGCCTGGAACGACCAGCTCGACGACCTCGAGCAGTGGCTGACGGTTCGGTCTCAGCCGGCCTTGTAGGGCGAGATCGTCAGGGTCTTGATCGCGGTGTTGGCGCACGCCTGCGAGGGGTGCTGCACGTAGGCCGGGTGCGTCTCGTTGGGCGGGAAGACCTTGAGGCCGTCGGTGTCGGTGAGCTTGCACCGGTTGGCCGGGTAGTTGGCCGCGTCGGTCTCCCGCAGCTGGGCCACGGCCTTGCCGCCGGGCTGGAGGGTCAACTGGACGACCTTGCCGCCGCTGCGCTGCGCGGGCGCGCCGACCTGCCGGTTGCTCTCGCCCTGCACGTAGGAGACGCCGCCGAAGCCGCCGGTGACGCACGGCGTGCTGCCCTTGTTGGTCAGCACCAGCTGGGAGTAGGTGCTGCCCGCCGCGCCCTCGCCGTCGGTGACGGTGACGGTGAGGTTCCTGGTCAGGCAGCCCGCGACCGCCGGCGCACTCGAGGTTGTCGCGCTCGGGGTCGGCGTCGCGGTGGGCGTGGCCGAGGCCGTCGGGGTGGGTGTGGCCGAGGCCGTGGCGCTGGGCGTGACCGTCTCGGTCACCGTGGCCGAGGCCGAGGAGTCGCCGGAGGAGTCGCCCGAGCCGCCGCAGGCGGTCAGGGTGCCGGCGAGCACGAGAGCGACGGAGGTCCCGAGCAGCATGTGACGCATGGGGCCATTGTGACAGGTGGGGATGTCTCGCGGCACCGACGGCGCGCGGGGGCTCGCCTCAGCGGTGACGCGCCACGACGGACTCGACGGCGTGGGCCAGCACGTCCTGGCCGGCGACGCTGGGGTGGACCCCGCAGCCGGCCTGGGGCCCGCTGGCGGTCGCGGTCTGGGAGGGGAACAGCTGGGTCAGCAGCCCGGCGGCGCAGCTGTCGCCGCCGGAGTGCAGCGCCGCGTTGGCGAAGGCGGCGTACTCGTCAGCGGTCCGGACCCGGTAGGGCCGGGCCGCGCTGGCCATCGCCTGGTTCAGGCCCTGGCTGCTCGCGTTGTCGGCGGCCGAGCCGTAGTCGAGCGAGTAGTAGTCGACGATGACGATCTGGCCGCGGTAGTGGGCGCGGTACCGCAGGGCCGACAGGATCGTCCGCACGTTCCGCGTGATCCCCTTCAGCGTCGCGGTGAGCGCGGCGCCGGTGCAGGTGCCGCCGTTGTCGGCCTGGCAGAGGAACCCGTCGTTGGCGCCGATGCCGAGGGTGACCAGCCGGGTGCCGGGGTGGCGCCGCAGGTAGCGGACCGCGAAGTCCAGCTGGCTCTGACGGCTGCTGCGGTAGCCGACGTGCAGCGGGTAGTTGGTGCGGTACCCCGAGTCCGTCTCGCAGGCGTAGCTGGGGTTCGCCGTGCTGACGAAGCTGCCGGAGGTCTCGCCCGGGCACGAGGCGTTCGTGACGTGCAGACCGAGAGCCGAGCCGATCTCCTCGGGATAGCCGACGAAGCTGGTCGGGTCGCCGTAGCTCGGCGGCGGGAACGTCGTGGCCTCCCGGTAGCCGAACGCCACCGAGTCGCCGAGCGCCAGGTAGCGGGAGCCCGGCACGACCGGCGCCTGCGCACCGTGGTGAGCCGGCCGGTGGCGCGTCGCGGTGGCCAGCGACGGTGTCGCGAACCCGCAGACCAGCGCGACCGCGCTCAGCAGGGCGACGAGGCTCCACCGCGTGCGCCGACGGGTTGAGAGGTTCATGAGGTGCCTGCTTCCGTCGACCGCCCGAGACCCTGGCGACGCTAACCCCGCCCCCCAGCCGGGTCAATCAACCCGGTCGCGCACCCTCAGGCGTGGCCGTCGAACATCGACGTCACCGAGCCGTCCTCGAAGACCTCCTTGATCGCCCGCGAGATCAACGGGGCGATCGAGAGCACCGTGAGCTTGTCGAAGCGCTGGTCGTCGCTGAGCGGCAGCGTGTTGGTGACGACGACCTCGGTGGCCGGGCTGTTCTTCAGCCGGTCGACGGCCGGGTCGGAGAGGATCGGGTGGGTGGCGGCGATGACGACGCCGGCCGCGCCGTCGGCCATGAGCGCGTCGGCGGCCTTCACGATCGTGCCGCCGGTGTCGATCATGTCGTCGACCAGCACGCAGATCCGACCGGTCACGTCGCCGATGACCCGGTTGGCGACCGTCTCGTTCGGCCGGTCCTCGCGCCGGGTCTTGTGGATGAAGGCCAGCGGTGCTCCGCCGAGCCGGGCCGACCAGCGCTCGGCGACCTTGATCCGGCCCGCGTCGGGTGAGACGACCGCGAGCGGCTGGTCGCCGTACTTGTCGCGCACGTGGTCGGCCAGGATCGGCAGCGCCATGAGGTGGTCGACGGGGCCGTCGAAGAAGCCCTGGATCTGGTCGGCGTGCAGGTCGACGGCGATCAGCCGGTCGGCGCCGGCGGTCTTGAACAGGTCGGCCATCAGCCGGGCCGAGATCGGCTCACGGCCGCGGTGCTTCTTGTCCTGGCGGGCGTAGCCGTAGAACGGCATGACCACCGTGATCCGCTTGGCCGAGGCCCGCTTGAGGGCGTCGACCATGATCAGGTGCTCCATGATCCACTCGTTGATCGGCGCCGTGTGGCTCTGGATCACGAAGGCGTCCGAGCCGCGCACCGACTCCTCGTAGCGCACGTAGATCTCGGAGTTGGCGAACTCGTAGGCCGAGGTCGGCACCAGTCCGGTGCCCAGGCCCGCGGCCACCTCGTGGGCCAGCTCGGGGTTGGCACGACCGCTGAAGACCATCAGGTTCTTCTCGGTGGTGCGCTTCATGCCGGTCATCGCGACCCATCCTCCCCCACGTCCGACCCCGTCCCCGACCCTGTGCCCGACCCTGTGCCCGGATCGGTCCGGTCCAGCGCCTCCTGCGCCGCGGTCGCCGAAGCGGTCCCGGCCCGCTTGTTGAGCACCCAGTCGTCGAGGTGCCACTGCTTGCCGGCGCTCAGCGCGAGCGAGCCCGGCGGCACGTCCTCGCGCACCACGGCCCCGGCTCCGGTCGAGGCGCCGTCGCCGATGGTGACCGGGGCGACGAAGGTGTTGTTCGCCCCGGTCTTGGCGTGGCGGCCCACCACGGTGCGGTGCTTGGCGACGCCGTCGTAGTTGGCCACGATGGTGCCGGCGCCGATGTTGGTGCCCTCGCCGATCTCGGCGTCGCCCACGTAGGACAGGTGCGGCACCTTCGCCCCCTCGCCGAGCTCGGCGTTCTTGAGCTCCACGAAGGCCCCCACCTTGCTGCGTGGCGCCAGCCTCGCGCCGGGCCGCAGGTAGGAGAACGGGCCGACCTGCGCCTCGGCGCCGATCACCGCCAGCTCGGCGTGGGTGCGCACCACCTTCGCCCCGGCCCCGATCTCGACGTCCTTGAGCGTGCAGTCGGGACCGACGACGGCGTCCTCGGCGACGGCCGAAGCGCCGAGGAGCTGCACGCCGGGCAGGACGGTGACGTCGGGGGCGAGCGTGACGTCGACGTCGATCCAGGTGGTGGCCGGGTCGATGACGGTGACGCCCTCGGCCATCCAGTGGCGCAGGATCCGCTGGTTCTTGATGCGGGCGAGCTGGGAGAGCTCGAAGCGGTCGTTGGCGCCCTCGGTCTGGTCGACGTCCTCGACCGGGAAGGCGTCGACGTCGAGGCCGTCGCCGCGTGCGAGGGCGACGGTGTCGGTCAGGTAGTACTCGCCCTTGGCGTTGTCGTTGCCGATCCGGGGCAGCGCGGAGAGCAGGAAGGCGGCGTCGTAGGCGACGATGCCGGAGTTGATCTCGCTGATCGCGGCCTGCTCCGGGCTGGCGTCTCGCTGCTCGACGATCGCCTCGACGCTGCCGTCGGCGCTGCGTACCACCCGGCCGTAGCCGGTCGGGTCGGCGACGTGACCCGACAGGATGCTCATCGCGCGGCCGCTGCCGACGTGGTCGTCGGCGAACGCGCGCAGCGTCGCGCCCTCCAGCAGCGGGGTGTCGCCGTAGGTCACCAGCACGGTGCCGCTCGTCGTGCCCGCCGCCTCCACCGCCACCCGCACGGCGTCGGCGGTGCCGCGCTGCTCCTCCTGCACGGCGAGCACGACGGAGGGCAGCAGCTGCTGGATGTGCGGACCGACCTGCTCGCGGCCGTGGCCGACGACGGCCACCACCGAGGTCGGCTGCACCGCGGCCACGGCGGCGAGCACGTGGCCGACCATGCTGCGGCCGGCGATGGGGTGCAGCACCTTCATCGTCTTCGACTTCATCCGGGTGCCGCCGCCGGCGGCGAGGACGATGACCGTGAGGTCGCTCATGCGGCTCCTGGGACGAGCGGTCAGGCGGGTTGTCGGGTCCTACGCTAGTCGGCGTCGCTGTCGAGGCGACCGGGCCGGCCGTCATCGACCGCACCGCACAACGGCGACGACCGAGTCGTGCGACAAACGCGTGACGATCCCAAGAACTCGCTGTCGAACGTCTGACCCTCTTGCGTGTGGCCTGCGTCACCCCTAGCGTCCCGATCAGGGTCACCGAGGACCCCCGACGATCGGAGACGAGATGAAGACGCGCGCCGCCATCTTCCGCGAGCTGCACCAGCCGTGGAGCGTCGAGGAGATCGAGCTCGACCCGCCCGGCCGGGGCGAGGTGCTGGTCAAGCTGGTTGCCTCCGGGATGTGCCACTCCGACGAGCACGTCATCCAGGGCGACCTGCCCGGTGTCTGCCCGCCGGCGCCGATGGTCGGCGGCCACGAGGGAGCCGGCATCGTGCTCGAGGTCGGCCCCGAGGTCAGCAGCGTCGAGCCGGGTGACCACGTGGTCTTCGGCTTCGTGCCGGCCTGCGGGCGCTGCTACCAGTGCAGCCGGGGCCACTCGAACCTGTGCGAGGGCCTGGCCAACTTCCCCAGCGGTCTGCAGATCGCCGACAACACCTCGCGCCACCACACCAGCGACGGCGAGGACCTCGGGCTGATGTGCCTGCTCGGCACCTTCGCCGAGCACACCGTGGTCAACGAGGCCTCGTGCGTGAAGGTCGACAAGGACTGGCCGCTGGAGAAGGGCTGCCTGCTCGGCTGCGGCGTGCTCACCGGCTGGGGCTCCGCGGTCTACACCGCCGACGTCGGCCCCGGCGACTACGTGGCCGTCGTCGGCTGCGGCGGTCTCGGCCAGAACGCGATCCAGGGCGCGGCGATGGCCGGGGCGCGCGCGGTCGTGGCGATCGACCCGGTCGAGTTCAAGCGGGAGACCGCGGCGAAGCTGGGCGCCACCCACTCCTACGCCTCCTCGGAGGAGGCTGCGGAGAAGGGCGAGGAGGTCCACTGGGGCCGCGGCTTCGACAAGGTCATCATGACGATGGGCGTCGGCACCGCCGAGGAGGTCGGCAAGGCCTACGCGCTGCTGGGTCAGCGGGGCCGCCTGGTCATCACGAACCTGCACCTGAGCACCGAGGTCGGCCTGCAGGTGCCGGGCATCGACCTCACGCTCAACGAGAAGCAGGTCGTGGGCTCGCTGTTCGGCTCGTGCAACATCCGGGCCGACATCCCGCGGATGTTCGAGCTCTACGTCCAGGGCAAGTACGACCTGGACTCCCTGATCACGAAGACCTACACCCTCGACGAGATCAACGAGGGCTACCAGGCGATGCGCGACGGCGAGAACGTCCGCGGCGTGATCGTCTACAGCTGATCGACGCCACGCGGGGGCTGCTGGAGCAGCTCGCCACCACGGTCCTGGGTCGGCGGCGCGAGAGCGAGCTGGTGCTCGCGGCTCTCGCCGCCGACCGGCACGTGCTGCTCGAGGGCCCGCCCGGTACCGGCAAGTCGACGCTGCTGCGCGCGGTCAGCGAGGGCCTGGGCGTGGGGTTCGTGCTGTGCGAGGGCAACGCCGAGCTGACCCCGGCGCGGCTGGTCGGCCACTTCGACCCCGCCCGCGTGCTCAGCGAGGGCTACGACCCGGCGGTGTTCCTCGACGGACCGCTCGTCGCCGCGCTGCGCGCCGGCTCGGTGCTGTACGTCGAGGAGCTCAACCGGGTGCCCGACGAGACGCTCAACGTGCTGGTCACCGTGATGAGCGAGCGGCTGCTGACCGTGCCCCGGCTGGGTCAGGTGGCCGCCGAGCCGGGCTTTCGGATCGTGGCCGCGATGAACCCCTTCGACGCCGTCGGCACCGCGCGGATCTCCCAGGCGATCCGCGACCGGATGTGCCGACTGGCCCTGGGCTACCAGAGCAGCGCCGAGGAGGTGGCCATCGTCGCCGCCCGCACGGGCGCGGAGCCGGACCCCTGGCTGACGCAGGTCGTCGAGGTGGTGCGGCGCACGCGCGAGCACCCCGACCTGCGCTCGGGATCGTCGGTGCGCGGGGCGATCGACCTGGTGCAGGTGGCGGCGTCGCTGGCACCACTGCGCGCCGCGTCGGCGAGCGACCCGGCGCTCGGCCTGGACGCCGCCCTGCTGGCCCTCTCCGGCCGCATCGAGGTGCGCGAGGGTTCGGGCCGCACGGCCGAGGACGTCGTCGAGGAGCTGTGGTGGTCGGTCCTCGGTAGACCCGCCGCCGAGGACGCGGTGCCGTCGGGAAAAGCCCCGAGCCCGGCGGCCGACGACCACCGGGCCCCGCACCCGACGTCGTCGAGGGCGATGCCGCCGACCAGCGGCTGAGCCGCGACGCCCGGCGCACCACCCCGCGACGGACCCTGGCGACCTCGCCCGGCTTCGCCGACGCGTCCCCCGAGGTGGGCGAGCTCGACGTCGCCGCGGTGGAGGCCGCCCACGACGCCGACCCGGACGCCGCCCTGGAGCTGGTGGCGCTGATGGCGACGGCCACCGACGAGCGGCTGCGCGAGGCCGCTCGACGGCTGGCCGCTCGGCTGTTCTGGTCCCACGCGCGCCGCGGGGCGGCCGAGGACCGGGGCGTCAGCCGCATGCGCAGCGTGCGTCATCGCCCGCACGAGGGCGACGTCGACCTCGAGCGCAGCACCGACGCGCTGGTGCGGGCGCGCGCCGCCGGCCAGGCGGTGGACCCCGACGACCTGTGGACCACCACCTGGCGGCGGGCGCCGACGGCGTGGTGCCTGCTGCTCGACCGCAGCGGCTCGATGCACGGCGAGGCGCTGGCCACGGCCGCCCTGGCCACCGGCGCCTTCCTGCTGCGGGCCGGGCGGGAGCGGGCGGTGCTCTCCTTCGCCGACGACGTGGTGGCGTTGGCCTCGATGGCCGACGGCCGCCGCGACGACGACGTGCTGGACCGCGTGCTCGCGCTCCGCGGGAGCGGCACCACCGAGCTCGCCACCGCCCTCGACGCCGCCGCGGACCAGCTCGGTCGCACCGCGGCACGACGCCGGGTGACCGTGCTGCTCTCGGACTGCCGGGCCACGCGACCCGAGGAGGTGCCGGCGGCCGCCGGACGTCACGAGGAGCTGGTGGTGCTCGCCCCGGCCGGCGATCCGGCGGCCGCGCTCGCGCTGGCCCGCGCGACGGGAGCCCGCGTGGCCACGGTGAGCGGGCCCTCGCAGGTGCCGGCCGCGCTGGCCCGGTTGCTCGACGCGTGAGAATGGCGGTGTGAGCGAGCACGATCACGAGAGCACCGAAGACACCGACGGCACTGACGGCACCGACGGCACCGACGGCACTGACGGCACTGACGGCACCGAGATGTTCGAGCCGCCGGCGTGGGAGGACCGCTACGCCGGCGAGGAGTCGGTGTGGAGCGGGAACCCCAACCCGCAGCTGGTCGCCGCCGCCGAGGGCCTGGCGCCCGGCACGGCGCTCGACGTCGGCTGCGGCGAGGGCGGCGACGTCGTCTGGCTGGCCCGGCAGGGCTGGCGGGTCACGGGCGCGGACTTCTCCGCCAACGGGCTGACCCGCGCGAGGCGGCACGCCGAGCAGGCCGGCGTGGCCGAGCGCTGCGACTGGTGGCAGGTCGACGCCCGCGGCTTCGACGCCGACGGGCGCACCTGGGACCTGGTGACCACCCATTACCTGCACCCGCCCGACGCCGGGATGCCCGCCGTGGTCGGGCGACTGGCCGCTGCGGTGGCCCCCCGCGGGCGCCTGCTCGTGGTCGGCCACGCCCCCTCGGAGCTGTTCACCCACCACACCGCGAGCCACCGCCGGGCGATGTTCTGGGCCGAGGACCTGGTGCCGGCGCTGCCCGAGGGCTTCGAGGTTGTCGCGGCCGAGCAGCGAGCGCGGACGCTGGTGCGCGACGGCGAGCCGGTCGAGGTCGAGGATGCGACCTTCCTGATCCAGCGGGTCTAGCGCCGTGCCGATCTTCGTCGTGCAGCGCCACCACGCGACGAACCTGCACTTCGACCTGCGACTGGAGGTCGGCGGCGTGCTGGTGTCGTGGGCGGTGCCGAAGGGCCCCTCCCTCGACCCGTCGGTGAAGCGGCTCGCGCACCGCGTGGGCGACCACGACCTGGCCCATGCCGATGTCGAGGGCAGCGGCCTGGGCGACGGACCGGGCACGGTGATCGTGTGGGACACCGGCAGCTACGCCGACCTCGGCGACGTCGACGTCGCCACGGGGCTGGAGCGGGGCCACGTCAAGGTCGAGCTGCACGGCCACCGGCTCACCGGCGGCTTCGCGCTCACCCAGACCCGGATGGGTGGCGACGAGGCGAACTGGCTGCTGGTCAAGGTCGACGACGAGCACGCCGACCGCGAGCACGATCCGGTGGCCACCGAGCTCACCTCGGTGCTCTCCGGTCGCTCCAACGCCGACCTCGAGCACCACCACTGAGGAGCCCAGGGCCGCCGTGCCGCCTCAGCGGTCGGTGTAGACCGCGAAGCGCCGCAGCAGCGACATGGAGCTCAGCGAACCTGCGGCCGACACGAGGGGAGTCGGCGCCGACGGCTCGGCGCCGCGCAGACCACCGGCCTCGGCAGCGCGGGCATAGCGGGCCGCGGCGTCGCGGACGACGGGTGGGTCCACGCTGACCAGGGCCTCGAAGGTTCGGCGGTCGGACCCGTCCCGGCGTGGCCGTTCCCAGCCGATCAGCACCACGGAGATCTCCTCGGCCTCGCAGACCACGCCCCATTCCTCGAGCAGGGGCGAGTCGCCGGGCAGCGCCACCCGCTCGGGCGAGGGACGCGAGGAGGTCTCCTCGAAGTCGGCCAGCACGACGGCGCGGCGCGCGCGCCGCGCCAGCTCGCGCCAGCGTCGCCCGGAACGCTCGTAGCTGGCGACGTTCTGGAAGCAGCCCCAGAGCACAGGTCGCGACGCGCGGGCCAGGCACTCGTCCTCGATCGCCCAGGCCAGGTCGCGCATGACGCGCAGGCCCACGGTCATCACGTCGAGCTGGGGATGCGCGGCCCGCAGCTCGGCGAACAGCGTGCGGTCGCCGCCGGCCTGCCGCGTGACGACCTCGATCGCCGCGGCGAGACCTAGACCGCGCTCGCGCTCGGCCAAGAGCCGCCGGACCTGCTCGACGTGGCCCTCGGTGTAGCGCCGCTGACCGCCCACGGAGCGAGCCGGGACGGGGAAGCCGAACCGCTGCTCCCACGATCGCACGGTGGCGGCGCCGACCCCGGTCCGGGCCTCGAGGTCGCCGATGCTGAGGCCGCCCGGCGATGCAGGCGTCGCCATCACTACCTCCTCCGGGATGGAGACGCCATGATAGTTCTTAGACAGCATGTTGAAGTCAGAGATTCAAACCTCTGCACTCTCTCGAACTTGCCCGCGACGTCAGGAGCCCCCCATGCCAGCCCTCCTCCTCGGCTCGATCAGCACCATCGCCGACACCTCCGAGCTGCAGCGCTCGGCGTTCAACCAGGCCTTCGTCAAGCACGGCCTGGACTGGGAGTGGAGCCAGGAGGAGTACCGCGGGCTCCTCACCGGCAACGGCGGCGCCGACCGCATCGCGGCCTACGCCCGCCAGCGCGGCGAGCAGGTCGACGCGGCTGCCGTGCACCAGACCAAGTCCGAGATCTTCCAGCGCTCCCTGGCCGACGGCGGCGTGACCACCCGGCCCGGCGTCCGCGAGAGCGTGGCCGCCGCCCGTGACACCGGCTGGGCGGTGGGCCTGGTCACCACCACGTCGCGGGCGAACATCGACGCCCTCCTGGCCGGCCTCGACGACCTCGGCGAGGCCGACTTCGACATCATCACCGACGTCACGACGGTCGACTCCCCCAAGCCGAGCCCGGACGTCTACGCAGCGGTGCTCGACGAGCTCGGCGAGGACGCCGACGGCTCGGTGGCCGTCGAGGACAACGTGGGCGGCGTGGAGGCCGCCACCGCGGCGGGTCTGGCCTGCGTTGCCTTCCCCAACGAGAACACCGAGGACCATGACTTCGGCGACGTCGAGGTGGTGGCCTCCCTCGACTTCGCCGAGCTACGTGCGGCCCACGAGGAGGCCCGGTGAGCGCTCCCGGCCTGGAGGTCGAGGACCGCGAGTTCCGGGTCCGGGCGCAGCAGCCCGTCGACTACACCCTGCGCATTGTCGACGGCGTGCTCGACCCCGCCAGCGACGTGCTGGCGAAGGCGTACCGCAGCTGGGGCCGCTGCCTGGCCGTCGTCGACGAGAACCTCGACGCCCTCTACGGCGAGCGGCTGCGGGCCTACTTCGCCCATCACGGCATCGAGCTGCGCGTGTTCGCCATCCGCATCGCCGAGCAGGACAAGACGATGCGCACCGCCGAGCGGATCGTGGACGCCTTCACCGACTTCGGGCTCGTGCGCAAGGAGCCGGTGCTCGTGATCGGCGGCGGTCTGACCACCGACGTCGCGGGGTTCGCCTGCTCGATGTTCCGCCGCTCGACCAACTACATCCGCATCCCGACCTCCCTGATCGGGCTGATCGACGCCTCGGTGGCGATCAAGGTCGCGGTCAACCACGGCAAGGCCAAGAACCGGCTCGGCGCCTTCCACGCCTCCCAGCAGGTGCTGCTGGACTTCTCGTTCCTGGCCACGCTGCCCGTCGAGCAGGTCCGCAACGGCATGGCCGAGCTGGTCAAGATCTCGGTGGTGGGCAACCACGAGGTGTTCGAGCTGCTGGAGAAGTACGGCGAGGACCTGCTGACCACGCGGTTCGGCCACGTCGACGGCACACCGGAGCTGCGCGAGGTCGCCGACCGCATCACCTACGAGGCGATCCGCACGATGCTGGAGCTGGAGGTGCCCAACCTCCAGGAGCTGGAGCTGGACCGGGTGATCGCCTTCGGGCACACCTGGAGCCCGACGCTCGAGCTCACGCCGGAGCCGCCGTTCTTCCACGGCCACGCGATCAACATCGACATGGCACTGTCGACGACCCTGGCCCACCGTCGCGGCTACATCGCGCAGAGCGAGTACGACCGCATCTTGTGGCTCATGAGCCGGCTCGGTCTCTCCCTCGACAGCGAGCACCTGACACCGGAGCTGCTCGCCCGCGGCACCGAGGCGATCCTGCAGACGCGCGACGGCCGGCTGCGGGCCGCCGTCCCGCACCCCATCGGCAGCTGCACCTTCGTCGACGACCTGAGCCACGACGAGCTGCTGGCGGCCCTCGAGGCGCACCGCGAGACGTGCCGGCGCTACCCGCGCGGGGGGATCGGCGAACAGGTCTTCGTGGACCCGGTCAGCGCTCGACCCTCGTGAGCGCCGGCCCCCTCGAGGATCACCTCGACGACCCCCGGCCGGTCACGCCGGTCGGCATCGCGGTGGAGCAGCTCACGCGGGTGCTGCCGCGCATCGCCGACGACGAGGTGCGCGCCGAGGTCGCGCAGATCCACCAGCTGCTGGCCGGCCTCGACCCCTACCTCGAGGTGAACGCCGGGCCGGAGTCGCCCGCGCTGCAGGACCTGGACGCGGCGACCCGCGCCACGGCCTGGACGGCGCCGCTGGAGCAGGAGATGCTCTCGGGGCACGTCGAGGGCAAGCTGCTGCAGATGCTGGTCCGCGCCACCCGCGCCCGGCGCGTGCTCGAGATCGGCATGTTCACCGGCTACTCGGCGCTGGCCATGGCGATGGCCCTGCCCGACGACGGACGGGTGGTCGCCTGCGAGGTCGACACCCGAGCCGCCGAGATCGCCCAGCGGTGCTTCGCGACGACACCGGCCGGTGAGCGCATCGAGGTCCGCCTGGGCCCGGCGCTGGAGACCCTCGGTGCGCTCGGCGCCGAGAGCGCCTGCTTCGACCTCGTCTTCATCGACGCCGACAAGGCCGGGTACCTCGGCTACCTGCACACCCTGCTCGACCTCGACCTGCTGGCGCCGGGAGCGCTGGTCTGCGTCGACAACACCCTGCTTCAGGGTCAGCCCTGGGCCTACGGCGAGCCCAGCGCCAACGGCGCGTCGATCGCAGCCTTCAACCGCGCCGTGGCCGAGGACCCCCGCCTCGACCAGGTGCTGCTGCCGCTGCGCGACGGGCTGACCCTGATCCTCCCCACGGAGCCCGCATGAGGACCAGCGCCCTGGACCCCTTCGGCCTTCGGCTCGACGTCGATCTCGCCGCCGTGGTGGCGGACAGCAGCGCCCTGGCAGTGCTGGTGAGCGAGCTGCGAGCTCTGTTGGCCGAGCACGGCGTCGTCGTGGCCCGAGGCCAGGCGCTCGACGACGACGGCTTCACGACGCTGCTGCGCGGGTTCGGCGACCTGGTGTTCACCGAGGGCGAGACGCCCCTGGAGGGGCACCCCGACCTCAACGTCATCAGCAACGTCGGCCGATCCACACCGCCGCGCAGCGTCTTCCACGTCGACACCAGCTACGTGTCGCGCCCGCCGGCC
>NZ_RDBE01000009.1:0-42784 GCF_003674065.1 Nocardioides mangrovicus | reverse complement strand
CCCCGACGAGCTGCGCGAGCAGGTGGCCGGCCGCGAGATCCGGCACGTGGTCACCGGCGTGGAGCCGGGCGCGACCCAACAGACCGAGGCCTGGCACCCGGTGCTGCGGCCCCACCCGGTCACCGGCCGGGTTGCGCTGTACCTCTCCACGCCGCAGCGGTGCGTCGAGGTCTCCGGCCTCTCCGAGCCCGACTCGCGCGAGCTCGTCGAGCGGCTCTACGAGCACTCCACCACCCACGACGCCACCACCCTGCGACACCAGTGGGAGGTCGGCGACGTCGTCGTGTGGGACAACGGCTGCGTGCTGCACAAGGCCGACCACTCCGGGGTGGTGGGCGACCGCGTGATGCACCGCGGCATGGTCGACGGCTACGGGCCCCGGTGAGCCGGACCTCGGCAGCCGTCCCGCGCGCGGCACGGACCATCGGCGCCCTGGCCCTGCTGCAGCTCGCGATGCCCGCCAACCTCGCGCTGACGTCCCTCGCCCTGCTTCTCGGTGGCCGCGACCCCCAGCCCAGCCCCGAAGGGGAGCGCCTCACGATCCTGATCAGCGGCGGCAAGATGACCAAGGCGCTGACCCTGGCCCGGGCCTTCCACCGGGCCGGTCACCGCGTGGTCCTCGTCGAGCAGGAGAAGTACCGCTGGACCGGGCACCGCTTCTCCCGCTGCGTCGATGTGTTCCGCACGGTGCCCCGGCCGCAGGATCCCGGTTACGCCGAGGCGCTGCTCGACGTCGTGCGCCAGGAGTCGGTCGACGTCTACGTGCCGGTGTGCAGCCCGGTCGCCAGCTACCACGACGCGGCCGCGGCCCCGCTGCTCGAGGCGCACTGCCGGGTGATCCACGCCGACGCCGAGACGATCAAGACGCTGGACGACAAGGAGGCCCTGGCCGCACTGGCAGCAGGGCTGGGGCTGTCGGTGCCCGACGCCCACCGGATGACCTCTCCGGAGCAGGTCGCGGCGTTCGACTTCGCCTCGGCCGACCCGCCCTACGTCCTCAAGAGCATCGCCTACGACCCCGTCAACCGGCTCGACCTCACCCCCCTGCCCCGGCCCACCCCGGAGGCCACGGCGGCCTTCGCACGGTCCAAGCCGATCACCGCCGAGACGCCGTGGGTGATGCAGCACCTGGTCGAGGGCGTGGAGTACTGCACGCACAGCACGGTGGTGGAGGGACGCATCCAGGTGTGGGCCTGCTGCCCCTCCTCGGCCTTCCAGGTCAACTACGCGATGGTCGACAAGCCGGAGATCCTGGCCTGGGTGCGCGGCCTCGTCGAGCCGCTGGGCCTGACCGGGCAGATCAGCTTCGACGTGATGCAGACCCCGGACGGGCGGGTGCTGCCCATCGAGTGCAACCCCCGCACCCACTCGGCGATCACGATGTTCTACGACCACCCCGACCTCGCCGAGGCCTACCTCGGGCGGCGCGAGGAGCCGGTGGTGCCCACGGTGGCGAGCCGACCGACGTACTGGGCCTACCACGAGGCCTGGCGCCTGCTGCGGGCTCCGGGCAGCTGGCGCGAGCGCTGGCGCACCGTCCGCGAGGGGGTCGACGCGGTCTTCGACCCGCGCGACCCGCTGCCCTTCTTGATGCTCCACCACCTGCAGATCCCCGCGCTGCTGCTGCAGAACCTGGTCGCGGGCCGGGACTGGGTGAAGATCGACTTCAACATCGGCAAGCTCGTCGAGCCGGCCGGCGACTGAGGGCGCTCGACCGTGCCCCTGCGCCTCCTCCACCTCGTCGGCTCGGCCGAGACCGAGCAGCTGGCCGAGCTGTCGGTCCTCTACGCCGCCGACTGCCTGGCCGCCCTGGACGCCACCGCCTACGAGCACCACGTCGGCTACGTCAGCCCCGACGGCAGCTGGCGCTTCCCGGCCGCCCTCGACCCGGCCGGCATCGCCGCCGCCGACCCGCTGTCGCCCGCGGAGGCGATGGCCAGGATCGCCGGCCTCGAGGTCGACGTCGCCGTGCCGCAGATGTTCTGTCGCCCCGGCATGACCCTCTACCGGGCGATGCTGGAGCTGCTCGGGCTCCCCTACGTCGGCAACACGCCGCAGACCATGGCCGCCGGGGCCGACAAGGCGTGGGCGCGTGCGCTGGTCGCGGCCGCCGGCGTCCGGGTGCCCGCCGGCGAGCTGCTCACCCCGGGCCGGCCACCGACCCTGACCCCACCGGTGGTCGTGAAACCGGTCGACGCCGACAACTCCGACGGCGTGATGCTGGTGCGTCGCCGCGAGGAGCTCGACGCCGCGCTGGCCGGCGCCGCCGAGCACAGCGACCAGGTGCTGGTCGAGCGCTACATCGAGCTCGGCCGCGAGGTCCGCTGCGGCGTGCTCGAGCGCGACGGCGAGCTGCTGTGCCTCCCGCTGGAGGAGTACGCCGTCGACCCCGCGACCAAGCCGGTGCGCGACCGGGCCGACAAGCTGGCGCGCCGCGACGGCCGGCTGACCCTGGTGGCCAAGGACGCCGAGCACGCCTGGATCGTGCCGCCCGACCCGTCCGACGCCGTCACCGCGGCCGTGTGGCGCGCCGCCAGGACCGCGCACCGGGCGCTGGGCTGCCGCGACTACAGCCTGTTCGACTTCCGCATCGACCCCGAGGGCCGCCCGTGGTTCCTCGAAGCCGGCCTCTACTGCTCCTTCGCTCGCACCAGCGTCGTCGCGGTGATGGCCGCCGCGGCCGGCATCGGCCTCGACGACCTCTTCGCGGGGTGCGTCGAGCAGGCGCTGCGACGCGACTCCAGGCGTTCTCGCAGGTCTTGAGCACCGGACCGGTTGGACCGAGCGGAGGTACGGCCCTCCCCGGACGACGGTGCAGCTCCGGTCACCGTTCGAGATGCCAGCGCCCGGCTTCCCCTTGAGACGCATGAACGAGCTTGTCGTGTACCGCGTCACGCCCAGGTGCTACCTGCCGACCGGATGCAGCGGCGTGCTCCCCCGCGACGTCGGACGCATCGGCTACAGGACTGCGCGTAGCAGACCGGTGGCGTCGTGGCAGCCGGCGTAGACGAAGCGCTGCTCGGTGGCGGCGGGCACGGTGACCTCGTGGTAGAGCCGGAGTCGAGTCTCCGGTCCGAAGCTGGAGAGATGTCTCATCGCCACGCCGAAGATCTCGACGTGGGTCGGGTGTGAAGCAGCCCAGTCCTCCAGGGCGCTGATGTCACGCCACCAGCTCAGACCGAAGGTGCGATCGGTCGGCTGGTCCTCTTCGTCCAGGATCCGCATGTAGCGGTTGTCGTAGCAGCCGATCTCGCCGCCTTCGTCACGCAGGAACTCCATGCCGGCCCGCAGCGACGGTTCGACGTCGCCGAGGTAGGCCCGTCTCTCGACGTCGCCGGTGTCGGTGATGTCCTGGCCGGACCGGATGAGGCAGGCGTTCTCGTGGAGGACCACCGTTCGGACCGGTCCGTCCGTGACGAGGCGAGGCGAGCCGGAGGGATACAGCGGGTCGGTCTGGCTCAACGGCAGCCGGTCGCGCATCGATCCCCAGTAGGCGTGCTCCTCGATCATGCCGCTCAGCCCGGACTTCGCGCCGGCGAGTCCCTCGTCCCGGTCGGCAGCCGAGAAGACGGTCTCGAACCGCTCCACCGACGGCCGCACCAGTTCGAGGAAGTGCCCGACACCATCAGTCACGCGCGCGGCGTCCGTCCACGAGACGCCCTTGACGTCGTACCAGCGGTCGAAGGCATCCGGGTCGGACCAGTAGGCGATGCTGATGACGGTCGTGAAGCCCTCGGCGTCGACGTAGGCGGCGCGGTCCCACGACGCGGGTCCGTCCGTCTCGGCGAACTGGGCCCGGACGTGTGCCGACGACTCGGCGAGGACCGGGCTGTCGGTATCGCGCGCCTGCACTCCGAAGTAGGCCATCACCAGGGATGTGACGTCTTCTCCGAAGCGTGCAGAGAACGCCGGGTACGCCGGAAGGTAGGAGCCCGGTTCGTGCTTGGGCGTCCGGCTGGCTCGCAACAGGTGCGGCGCGATCGAGGGCTCCAGCGACGGCGACGAGGTGGTCATGGCCCGCTCCCTTCAGAGCGCGACCGGCTCGGGGCCCGGCTCCGGCTCGGGTGGCGACTGCACCTCAGCGGTGGCCTTCGGTCGTGTCGGCGACACCTTCGGGAGGCGCCCGTCGGCCTGGAGGTGCAAGGTGAAGACGTCCGGGCGCGAGTAGTGACCCACCGGGTCAGCGGCGTTCTTGGCGGCCAGGATCACCGCGTAGTCGATGTCGGCGTACAGGATGCCTTCGTCGGTGGGCGCCAGCGGCTCGGCGAGGTCGCGACCGTCGGGCCCGTAGATGCGGGCGAAGCCGCCGCCGAGACCGAGAAGCTGCCGCTTCAGCTCGGTGTCGGCGAAAGCGCCGTGGGCCGCCGCGCCGATGACTCCGCAGGGGGCGAGGACGAACGTCTGGCCCTCGACGGCGTACTGCCGCGAGGCGCCGGTGTTGACCTCCGGGCCGAGCGCGAAAGCGGCGCCCTCGAAGATCGAGAAGGAGGGCCACGCCGCGACGTGCAGCTGCTCGTCCTGGGCGAAGAGCGCGTACTTCGTGAGCGGTTGCAGGTGTTCCCAGCAGTTGAGTGCACCGACGCGACCGACAGGGGTGTCGACGACGGTGATGTCGGAGCCGTCTCCCTCGCCGAACTGGGTCCGCTCGACATGGGTCGGCTTCAGCTTGCGCCGCGTGAGAACCGTGTCCCCGGAGCTGTCGACCACGGCCTGCGCCATGTAGAGCGAACCACCCTCGCGCTCACTGAAGCCGAAGCTGATCGTGATGCCGATCTGCGCAGCAGCCTTCTCGATCCGCTGCCAGTTCTCGTCTCCCACCTCCAGCGAGTTTGCGGCGTACGGCACCAGGAACTGGCTCTGCCAGGCGACCGAGTCCAGCCAGAGGAACCACGGGTACCCGGGGATCCAGGTCTCCGGGAACGCCACGATCTCCGCGCCGTTCTCCTTGGCCTGAGTCGCATAGTCGATCAGCTTGTCGACGCCTCCGGCGACGTCGTTCCACACCGACTCGGCCTGGACGGCCGCAGCGCGGAACCTCTTCGTGTAATCAGCCATGTCGTTCCTGTTCTCGGTGTCGTCGGCCTCGTCAGCAATTCCTGTGGTGCAGGACCCTAGGAAGGGCTGACTCGCACAGACCCGGCGTTTCGCGCAATCCGTCCGACGATTCGCGCACGGATGACCCGCTTGACCGGCGGGGACAGCGGAACTCCTTCTCACTGCCCGGGTGACGACCTAGCATCCGAGGGGTGTCCCAGGTCGAGGTCACATCTGTGTCCGGGTGGGCCGAGGCGTGCAGCTCCGCCTTCGTCCCGCTCCGGGTCCGCTCGGCTTCGCCGCGCTTCAGCGCGAGCCTGCAACAGCGCGTCCTCAGTCCCGAGGTGTCGCTCACCCGGGTGCAGAGTGGGGCGTCCGAGGTCTTTCGCAGTGACCGCCTGATCGCTCAGCACCCGCGTGACGACCTGTTGGTCTCGCTGCATCGCTCAGGCACGGGCGCCGTTCTGCAGCACGATCGAGAGGCCACGTTGAAGGCCGGTTCGGCCGCTTTGTACGACGCTGCGTCGCCCTACACCCTGGTATTCCCAGGCGAGATGAGCGAGATCGTCCTGCAGGTCCCACGCCGGTCTATCCCGGTGGGCACCCGCGCGCTGACCAATCTCACTGGACGCCCCCTCCCCGGCGGCGGAGCGCTGCGCGCACTCATGACGCTCGCGGAATGCACGATGCCCGGGCACAGCGGAGACCATGAACTCCAGGAGCCGGCTGTCGCCGACGCGCTGGTGAGCCTGCTGACCGCTGTGGTCGCCGGGTCCACCCAGGTGGCTCCCGCCCTCGACTCGCACGTGCTGGCGCTCACGGTTCGCGGCTTCATCGACCAGCACCTCGGCGACCCCCTCCTGCATCCCGAGTCCGTCGCACGCGCCCACCATGTCTCGTTGCGCCTCCTCCAGAAGATCTTCGCCCAGAGCGGCGACTCCCCGGCCGCCTTCATCCGCCGCCGGCGCCTGGAGGCGGCGCGCCGACTGCTTGTTGCAGGCGAACACGTCGGGCGCGCGGCGGCGTTGAGTGGCTTCAACGACGCCGACACCTTTCGTCGTGCCTTCCAACGTCAGTTCGGCGTCTCCCCGTCATCGTTGAACCGTTCCGTGGGTGCCTGATCGGTGACCCGGTCCTGCAAGGTGACACTGACTGAGGTCGCAGCTGGCGCCGACGCCATCGCGATGGTCGTTCGTCGACGATGCGCCGCATCTTGTCGACCGAGCGCTCGACCAAGACGGGTCCGACGATCTCGACGTCGGTGGTCACACCGATCGAGAAGCCGCCGGTCCGCCTTCGCGAGCACCCCCATGAGGAGCCACTCACCTGCACTTCTTGCTCCCCGGGCAGGAGTCGAACCTGCGTCGCTAGTCCTGATTCAAAGTCAGGCGGGCCCTGCCGGCAGACCAACCGGGGATCGCTGCCACGACAGGCTAGGCGATGGGCCGGGACCTGGGCGGCCCGGTAGACCCGGCGGGATCGATCCTCATCCAGCTCGAGGCGCGAGGAGCTCCACCCGGTTGCCGAACGGGTCGGTGGTGTGGAGGCGCTCGTAGCCGGCCAGGCCGTCGCGCTGGGAGAGGTCGACGGGCAGGTCGGCCGCGCGCAGTGCCTCGGCGACGGCGTCGAGGTCGTCGACGACCAGGGCCGGGTGGGCCTTGCGGGCGGGCCTGAAGTCGGCCTCGACGCCGACGTGCACCTCGGCGGCGACGGTGTCGCCGTCCAGGGCGCGGAACCAGCACCCGCCGCGAGCCTGCAGCTCGGCGGGCTTCTCGACCTCGCTCAGCCCGAGCACGCCGGACCAGAAGGCGCGGGCGGCCTCCTCGCAGCCGGCGGGTGCGGAGACCTGGACGTGGTGCAGCCGCGTCACCTCTGCGTCACCTCTGCGTCGCTCTGGGCCACCACGAACACCCGGCGGAAGGGCATCACCACGCCGTAGCCGTCGTCGGGGTAGGCCTCGCGCAACCGGGCCTTGAGCTCCTCGACGAAGCGCGGGCGCAGGTCGTCCGGCAGCGCCCCCAGTACGGGTCGCGCACTGGTGGCGCTGATCCAGGTGAAGACCGGATCGGCGCCCTGGAGCACGTGGAGGTAGGTGGTCTCCCACGCATCGACCGAGGCCACGTGCGGCTCGAGTGCACGCAGGTAGACCGCCGGGTCGTGCGACCCGGGCCGGTCCAGCGGCGGCAGCGCCGAGGCGTACGGCTCCTCCTGCTCCAGCGCGCGACGCACGGTGTGGCTGGCCTCGTCGAAGTTGCCGGGCACCTGGAAGGCAAACCAGCCGCCGGGCGCGACGTGCTCGAGCAGCCCCGGCAGCAGGTCGAGGTGGCCCGGCAGCCACTGCAGGGCCGCGTTGGAGACCAGGACGTCGACCGGCGCGGCGGGCTGCCAGGTGGCGATGTCGCCCACCTCGTAGCCCACGCCGTCGCCGCGCGCCCGGGCGGTGGCGACCATCTCGGGCGAGGAGTCGACACCGGAGATCTCGGCGGTGGGCCAGCGCTCGGCCAGCAGGGCGGTCAGGTTCCCCGGGCCGCAGCCCAGGTCGACCACCCGGCCCGGCGCGGCGGCACCGATGCGCGAGACCAGCTCGACGAAGGGGCGGCCCCGCTCGTCGGCGTACGTCAGGTAGCGCTCGGGGTCCCAGACCGCTGCTGTCACTTGTCGTCGTCACCCAGGTCGAGCTTGACCAAGCCCCTCCCGGCCTCGTCGACCGCCAGCGCCAGGTCCAGGTCGCGCTGGGTCAGCTCCCCCTGGTCGTGCGACGTCGTGGTGACGGTGACGACCCCGGGGTAGCGCACCGCGAGGTCGGGGTGGTGGTCCTGGTCGTCGGCGATCGCCGCGATCCGCTGCACCAGCTCGCCGGCGGCGGTGAAGCTGGTGCACTCGTACTCCACGCTGGCCTTGTCGTTCTCGACGTGCCAGGTGTAGAGCCGCTTGTCGTCGAAGTCCGCCTTGCTCACCATGGCTCGACGCTACGCGACGCATTATCTTGACGTCAAGATTCTTGAGCGGCGTAGGATTCGACCCGTGCACGACGACGTCGACCTCCTGGTCCAGGCCTGGCACCGGGAGCGGCCCGACCTCGACCTGGGACCGGTCGAGGTGTTCAGCCGGGTCTCCCGGCTCTCGCGGCTGCTCGATCGCGCGCGCCGACAGGCCTTCCACGAGCGCGGCATCGAGCCGTGGGAGTTCGACGTGCTGGCCGCCCTGCGCCGCGCCGGCGAGCCGTACGAGCTCTCGCCCGGGCGCCTCATGGTCGAGACCCTGGTGACCAGCGGCACCATGACCAACCGGGTCGACCGGCTGACCGAGCGCGGCTACGTGCAGCGCGCACCCGACCCCGCCGATCGACGCGGCGTGCTGGTGGGGTTGACCGACGAGGGACGCCTGGCGGTCGACTCCGCCTTCGCCGAGCTGATCGACCGCGAGCGTGAGCTGCTGGCCCAGCTGCCCGAGGACGACCGGTCGAGGCTCGCGCAGCTGCTGAAGTCGGTCATGGCCCCGCTCGAGGCCTAGCTCGTACCCGCCGCTACCCGCCCCTACCCGCCCCTAGCCGAGCACCTCGGCCGCCTCGAGCCACTCGGCCTCCAGCGCCTCCTTCTCCTCCCCCAGCACCGCCAGCTCGCCGCCGAGCCGGGTGAGCGCCTCGGGGTCGGCGGCGTGGGCGGCGAGGTCGGCGTGCAGGACCGACTCGCGCTCGGCGAGCCGCTCGAGCTGCTTGTCGACGCGGGCGATGGTCTTGCGGGCGGTGCGGAGCTCGGCGGCGCCCACCGGGGCCACTAGCGGCTGGTCCCGGGACGGCTGCTCTGCGACCTCCGCGACCGGGAGCTGCGCGCGGTGCTCGAGGTACTCCTCCACCCCGCGCGGCAGCATCGAGACCCGGCCGTCGCCGAGGAGCGCCCAGACCGAGTCGGTGACGCGCTCGAGGAAGTAGCGGTCGTGGGAGACCACCACGAGCGTGCCGGGCCAGCCGTCGAGGAAGTCCTCGAGCACGGTGAGGGTGTCGATGTCGAGGTCGTTGGTGGGCTCGTCGAGCAGCAGCACGTTGGGCTCCGACAGCAGCAGGAGCAGCAGCTGGAACCGGCGCCGCTCGCCGCCGGAGAGGTCGCCCAGCCGGGCGGTGAGCCGGTCGCCGGTGAACCCGAAGCGCTCCAGCATCGCGGTGGCCGAGACGTCGGAGCCGTCGCTCAGCCGGGTCAGCCGGCGCACGCCCTCGACAGTGGACAGCACGCGCGCCTGGGGGTCGACGTCGCTGACCTGCTGGTCGAGCTCGGCCAGCGCGACGGTGCGCCCCTGGCGCACGCGGCCGTGATCGGGTGCGATGCGGCCGGCCAGCAGCCCCAGCACCGAGGACTTGCCGGCGCCGTTGACGCCGATCAGCCCGATCCGGTCGCCCGGTCCGAGCCGCCAGGTGGCGTGGTCGAGCAGAGTGCGCTCGCCGCGGACCAGGTCGACGTCCTCGAGGTCGAGCACGTCCTTGCCCAGCCGCTGGGTGGCGAAGCGCTGCAGCTCGAGCCGGTCGCGCGGCGGGGGCACGTCCTCGATGAGCGCGGTGGCCGCCTCGATGCGGAACTTCGGCTTCGAGGTCCGCGCCGGTGCGCCGCGCCGCAGCCACGCCAGCTCCTTACGGGCCAGGTTCTGGCGGCGCTGCTCGCTGGCGGCCGCCTGCCGCTGCCGCTCCACCCGCGCCAGCACGTAGGCCGCGTAGCCGCCGTCGTAGACGTCGACCACCCCGGCGCCGTTCGACGGACCGCCGACGGCCGGATGGACCTCCCAGGTGGTGGTGCACACCGCGTCGAGGAACCACCGGTCGTGGGTGACGACGACCAGCGCGGCCCGGCGCTGGTTGAGGTGGTCGGCCAGCCAGGCCACGGCCTCGACGTCGAGGTGGTTGGTCGGCTCGTCGAGCAGCATCAGGTCGTGCGGCTCGAGCAGCAACCGGGCCAGCGAGCAACGACGGCGCTCCCCGCCGGACAGGCCGTGCACCGCCCGGTCCAGGTCGACACCGGCCAGCAGCACCTCGACCACCTCGCGGGTGACCGGCTCGGCCGCCCACTCGTGGTCCGAGCGGCCCTCGAGCACGGCCTGCCGCACGGTGTGGGAGTCGTCGAGCTCGTCGCGCTGGGCGAGGTAGCCCAGCTGCAGCGAGCCCGAGCGGGCGATGCGGCCGGAGTCGGCCTCCTCGCGGCCGGCCATGAGGTCGAGCAGCGTCGTCTTGCCGTCGCCGTTGCGGCCCACGATGCCGATGCGGTCGCCCGAGCCCACGCCGAGGCTCACCTCGTCGAGCAGGATCCGCACGCCGTAGGACTTGGTGACCTTCTCCAGCGAGATCAGGTTGGCCACTAGGCGTACTCCACGACGTGGGCGCCGGCCACGGGGGCGGCTGCGGCGAAGACCCGCTCGTGCTCCTCGGCCAGCGTCATCCGGACCGCGGCGGCGTGGGCCTGGTCCTCGCACAGGAACAGGCAGGTGGGGCCCGAACCCGAGATCAGCCCGGTCAACGCGCCGGCTGCGGCGCCGGCCGCGAGCACCTGCGCCAGGTCGGGACGCAGCGCGAGCGCGGGGGCGGCCAGGTCGTTGGAGACCGACGCCGCCAGGGCACGGCGGTCGCCGTCGGCGAGCGCGGCCAGCAGCGCCTCGGGCACCGCCGGGTCGGCGGCGACCGCCATCCGGTCGTACTCGCGATAGACGGCCGGGGTGGAGAGCCCGATGTCGGACTCGACCACCACCCACCACCAGCGGCCGCGGTCGGCCACGCGGCTGACCACCTCGCCGCGGCCGGTGCCGACGGCGGTGCCGCCGACCAGCGCGAACGGCACGTCGCTGCCCAGCTCGGCGGCGAGCGCGAGCAGGTCGTCGTCGGAGGTCTGCAGGTCCCACAGCCGGTCCAGCGCCAGCAGCGTGGCGGCGGCGTCGGCGCTGCCGCCGGCGAGGCCGCCGGCCACGGGGATGGCCTTCTCGATGACGATCGAGGCGGCACGGTCCAGGTCGTGGTGGGCGGCGAGCAGCCGGCCGGCGCGCAGCGCGACGTTGCTGGCGTCGGTGGGCACCTCGGCGACGTCGATCCGCTCGTGGGCGCGCACGGCCAGCGACCAGTCGGCAGCCTCGGAGACGCTGACGTCGTCGTACATGCCGATGGCCTGGTAGACGGTGGCCAGCGGGTGGAAGCCGTCCTCGCGCACCGGCCCGACCCCGAGGTGGAGGTTGATCTTGGCCGGCGCGCGCACGCTGATCGTCGTCACCGGGGCGGCCTCATCTCGGCCAGTCTGGCGAACTGATCCACCGAGAGCGACTCGCCCCGGGCCAGCGGGTCGATCCCGGCCGCGCGCAGGGCCGCCTCGGCGTCGGGCAGCACGCCGCGCAGCGCACCGCGCAGCGCCTTGCGACGCTGGGCGAAGGCGGCGTCGACCAGCGCGAAGACCTGCTCGCGCGTGGCGGTGGTGGCCGGCGGATCGCGCCGGGTCCAGGCCACCAGGCCGGACTCGACGTTGGGCGCGGGCCAGAACACGGTGCGCCCGACCGCGCCCGCGCGGCGGACGTCGGCGAACCAGGCGGCCTTGACCGACGGCACGCCGTAGGTACGCGAGCCCGGCGGGGCGGTGAGCCGGTCGGCCACCTCGGCCTGGACCATCACCAGCCCCCGCTCCAGCGAGGGCAGCAGCGCCAGCAGGTGCAGCAGCACCGGCACCGAGACGTTGTAGGGCAGGTTGGCCACCAGCGCGGTCGGCGGCGGGCCGGGCAGGCCGGCGATGCGCAGCGCGTCGGCGTGCACCACCTCGGCGTCGGCGCCGGGAGCGCGCTCGGCCAGGGTGGCCGGCAGCGCCGCGGCCAGCACGTCGTCGACCTCCACCGCCACGACGCGCTTGACCACCTCGGCCAGCGCCAGGGTCAGCGAGCCCAGCCCGGGTCCGACCTCGACGACGACGTCCTCGGCCCCGACCCCCGACTCGCGCACGATGCGCCGCACGGTGTTGGCGTCGATGACGAAGTTCTGACCCCGCTGCTTGGTCGGCCGCAGGTCGAGCGCGGCGGCGAGCCGGCGGACGTCGGCGGCTCCGAGCAGCGCGACGTCCACCGGCACGAGACTAGTCAGGGCCTCAGGCCTGCTTCCCGCAGACCGGCCAGGCGCCGTAGCCGCCCTCGGCGTCGCGGACCCGCTCGGCCACGGCGATCTGCTCCTCGCGGCTGTGCTGGTCGGGTCGTCCGCTGCCGCCGTAGGCGTGCCAGGTGCCGAGGTTGAACTGCAGCCCGCCGTAGTACCCGTTGCCGGTGTTGGCGTGCCAGTTGCCGCCGGACTCGCACGCGGCGATCCGGTCCCAGGCGGAGCCGTCGGGCACCGCCTTGGTGCCGATCAGCTCGACCTGCGGCTGCGGCGCGCGGACGACGCGCTGCTGCACCAGCCGCTTGGAGACGGCGCGACCGTTGCGCACCACGACCTCGTAGACGGCGTCGCGCACGCCCGGTCGGCCGGCACGCTTGATGCTCTTCTCGCCCTTGGGCAGCGAGGGGTCCTCACGGGTGACGGTGCGGAAGGGCACGCTCTCCTGCGGCTTGCGCACCTGCGCCGTGCGGAGCCGGGTGACGACCACCCGCTCGCCCTGGTGCACGAGGCTGTCGAGGTCGGGGCTCACCGAGTCGTCGTCGCGCAACGTGACGCCGACGCGGGCCAGCAGCTGCCGCACCGTGACGACGGCCAGGGTCTGGCCCGTGGCGCGTCGGCTGCCGACCTTGAGCACCATGCGCTTGGGCGTGGCGATCTGCAGCGCCATGCCCTCGCGGTCGATGCTGCCGCGGTCGATGGAGTAGTCGGCACCGGCGTAGCGCAGGCCGAGGTCCTGCACCGCCGCCTGGACGGTACGGGCGTGGGTCCACAGGGTGCGGCGCGAGCCGTCGAGGTCCAGCCGGATCGGGCGGCCGTAGAGCACGGTGACCTCGCTGCCGTCAGAGACCTTCGAGCCGACCGCGGGCACCACCAGGTCGTGGCGGTGCAGCCGGATGTGCTGCTCGCGGAGCACCCCGGCGACGGTGTCGCTGGTGGTGTGCACCGTGCGGGTCGAGCCGTCGACGGAGACGGTCACCTCGCGAGAGAGCTGGCGGTAGCCAGCGAACGTGCCGGCGACGGCCAGGACCGCCACGAGGACCAGCGAGATCATGAGCGGTCGGCTGCGGGCGGAGCGGTGGATCAGGCGGGCAAGACGTGCGCGCACGGTGGTCGCGTGGAACGGCACGGGACTCCTGAGTCGGACCTTCCCAGGCACCCGCGGCCTCCCGAGCGGAGGCGGGACCCGGCTGACAAGCCCACGACGCTGACGGCCGGCCCGGGGCGTTGTCAAACCACTGGTCCAGAGCACGCCGCATGAGGGTGTCCGTTTTGTCCGAATCTGTCGTATGCTCCGCCTCAGCGCAATCGGGACGCTCGGGCGAGGGGGAACTCGGCCGGACCGGGCGTCGACGGACCGGCCGAGCACGGGGAGCTCGACGGGTCCGCCACGACCGTCTCCGGCGTCCTCACGCCGCCACCGGCCAAGCGCCACCGAACGCCTGGTCGGTGGCGGCGTCGACCGCGCGGCACAGGTCGGCCAGGTCGACCTCGAGCGTCTGGGCCATCGAGCGCAGCGTCAGCGGCACCAGGTAGGAGGCGTTGGTCCGGCCGCGGTGCGGCACCGGCGTCAGGTAGGGCGCATCGGTCTCGACCAGGATGCGGTCCAGCGGGGTCACCCGCAGCGCCTCACGCAGCGGCTCGGCGTTCTTGAACGTCACCGTGCCGGCGAAGGAGAGGTACGCCCCGCGCTCCAGGCAGGCCTGCGCGAAGCCGGCGTCCCCGGAGAAGCAGTGCATCACCCACCGCGGCGGGATGCCGGTCTCGTCGAGGACGCGGAGCACGTCGTCGTGGGCGTCGCGGTCGTGGATGACCAGGGTGCGGTCGAGATCGCCGGCCAGCTCGATGTGGCGGCGAAAGGAGTCCACCTGCGCCGCGCGCCCCTCGGGCGCGGTGCGGAAGTAGTCCAGGCCGGTCTCCCCCACCGCGCGTACGTGGGAGTCGGCGGCGAGCTCCGCGATCTCGGCCAGCGCCCCGGCCAGCTCACCGGTCGCGGCCAGCCGCGGCGCCTCGTTGGGGTGCAGCGCCACGCCCGCCACCAGCGACGGGTGCGCTTGTGCCGCCTCGACCGCCCACCGGGCGCCGGGGAGGTCGCAGCCGACCTGCACGATCCGCCTGACGCCGACCTCGGCCGCCAGCCGGATCGCCTCGCCGACCTCGAGCGGCGGCTCGTCGTCGCGGGAGATGTCGAGGTGGCAGTGGTTGTCGACCACCGGATGCGGCAGCGGCTCGGGAAGCGGAAGGCTCACGGGCGGTGCACCGCCTCGTAGACCACGCGCTTGGAGATGCCCGACGTCAGGGCCACGTCGCGGATGGCGTCGCGGCGGCTCATTCCGTCGGCCTCCAGGACGGCCACCGCGGCCGCCAGATCGGCCGGTTCGCTCGACGCGGGCGCGCGGACGGCCCCGGCCACGACCAGCGTCACCTCGCCGCGGACGCCGGGCTCGGCCCACTGCGCCAGCTCCGCGAGCGGGCCGCGGACGACCTCCTCGTGGGTCTTGGTCAACTCGCGGCACACGGCCGCGGGCCGCTCGGGCTCGAACGCCTCCGCGAGCGCCAGCAGCGAGGCGTGCGTACGGTGCGGGGACTCGAAGAAGACCATCGTGCGCTCCTCGGCGGCCAGCGCGGTCAGCCGGCGTGAGCGCTCGCCGCCCTTGCGGGGCAAGAAGCCCTCGAAGCAGAACCGGTCCACGGGCAACCCGGAGACGGCCAGCGCGGTGAGCACGGCGCTGGGCCCCGGCACGGCCGTCACCCGGACGCCGGCCTCGACGGCGGCGGCCACCAGCCGGTAGCCGGGGTCGGAGACGGACGGCATCCCGGCGTCGGTGACCAGCACCACCCGCTCCCCGGCCAGCAGCGACTCCACCAGCTGCGGCGTCCGCCCGGACTCGTTGCCCTCGAAGTAGGAGACGACGCGCGCGGACGTCGCGACGCCCAGGTCGGCCAGCAGCCGCCGCAGCCGACGGGTGTCCTCGGCGGCCACCACGTCGGCCGCCGCCAGCTCCTGGGCCAGTCGTGGCGGGGCGTCGCCGACCTGCCCGATGGGGGTCGCAGCGAGCACCAGCACAGCATCGATGGTCTCAGTACGTACTGTTGCCGCCGTGGCAGGCACCGCGGCGAGGACCCAGGGACTCTCCCGCAACGCCGTCGGGCGCGTGGTGCCCAGCCTGCGCCGCCGCAGCGCCTCGCGGCTCGAGGACGCCGACCCCGTCACCGGCTGGGTCGCCACGGCTGCGGTCACGTTGCTGGCCCTGTTCCTGCGGCTGTGGCACCTGGGCACGCCGGCGGCGTTCTCCTTCGACGAGACCTACTACGCCAAGGACGCCTGGTCGCTGCTCCACTTCGGCTACGCGCGCAACTACGTCGCGAACGCCAACGACCAGATCCTCGACGGCAACCTGCACGGGCTGTGGTCGTCGGGGCCGGAGATGATCGTCCACCCCGAGGTGGGCAAGTGGCTGATCGCCAGCGGCGAGGCCGTCTTCGGGATGAACCCGTTCGGCTGGCGCTTCGCCTCGGCGATCGTCGGCTCGCTGATGGTCATGGTGATGGTGCGGCTGGCGCGCCGGATGACCGGCTCGACGGTGCTCGGCGTCGCCGGGGGGCTGATCATGTGCCTCGACGGCCTGCAGCTGGTGCTCTCCCGACTTGCGCTGCTGGACATCTTCCAGGCCTTCTTCGTGCTCTGCGCGGTCTCGTGCCTGGTGGCCGACCGCGACTGGGGGCGCGCGAGGCTCGCCCGGCTGGCCCCGGCCGGCGCCTCACCGTCCTCGTGGGGTCCGCGGCTGCTCTGGCGTCCCTGGCGGGTGGCGGCCGGCCTGATGTGGGGGCTGGGGCTGGGCTGCAAGTGGGGCACGCTCTACGTGATGCTCGGCTTCGGGCTGCTGGTGTGGGCCTGGGACGCCGGTGCGCGGCGCCGGCTCGGCGTCGACCTGTCGGTGTGGAAGGCGGCAGTCGTCGACGCGCTGGCCGCCTTCGGTTGGCTGGTGGTGCTGCCGGTGCTGGTCTACGTGGCCACCTGGACCGGCTGGCTGATGAACTACCACGTCTACGAGGCGAACCTCTCGCGCACGCAGTACGGCCCGTACTGGGGGACGTACGTCACCCAGAAGCTGCCCGACGGGTTCTTCGCCAACCTCGCGCGCGGGCTGCGGTCGCTGTGGCACTACCACGTGTCCGTCTACGACTTCCACACCGGCGGCCTGACCACGGCCCACCACGTCTACCAGTCCAACCCGGGCGGCTGGCTCGTGCTCAACCGGCCCGTGGGCGTCGACGCCCAGCTGGACATCAAGCCCGGCGAGCAGGGCTGTACCGCCCCGGCCGACAGCACCTGCCTGCGCCAGGTGCTCCTGCTGGGCAACCCGGCGGTCTGGTGGGCCGGCACCTGCGCCGCGATCTACGCCTGCCTCGCCTGGGTGGCCCGCCGCGACTGGCGCTACGGCGTCGTGGTCGTGGGCGTGCTGACCAGCTGGCTGCCCTGGTTCCGCTACGACGACCGGCCGATCTTCTCCTATTACGCCATCGTCACCGAGCCGTTCCTCGTGCTCGGCCTGGTGCTGGTGCTGGGCCGGATCTGGGGGTCGCTCTCGGACTCACCGCGCCGGCGCCGCTACGGCGTCCTGGTCGCCGGCGCGTACGTCGTGCTGGTGGCGCTGGCCTTCGCCTGGTTCTGGCCGATCTGGACCGACCAGCTCATCACCACCCCGCACTGGCTGCAGCGGGTGTGGTTCCACCGCTGGATCTAGCCGCCGGGCTAGAACCCGCCGCCGGGCCCGGGCGGCATGCCGCGCGTGCCGGGCTGGATCGTGGTGCCCTCGCGCATCGCCTTGTCCTTGGCCGAGGAGATCCGCGACTGGTCGATCCGCGAGCCGCGCCGCCTCCGGTCGGACCGGAACGCGAGCGCGAAGGCAACCAGCAGCACCACGACGACGATCGTCCAGAACACCATGACGAGACGTTACCGCCGCGCGGTGGTCACAGTCCGCCCATGCCGGGCGGGGCCTGGTTGTGGCGTGGCATGACGCTCTCGGCCCGGTTCAAGGCGGTGCGCCTGCCCTCGCGGACCGCGGCCTCGTCGATGCTCGCGCGCGGTCGGCGACGGTCGACCCGCAGCGCGAGACCCACGACGACGACCACGACGACGACGGCGATGCCCGAGAAGACCATGACCGACGGTACGTCCGATGTGCCGGCCGTGGCGAGCATCCCTCAACGGGTCGAGCGGACCCAGGAGGGCCTCAACGCCTCGAGGGAACGGGCGGCCAGGGCGCCACGCCAGACGCCGGTGCCGTAGGCCAGGTCGTCGAGGCGGCGGGCCACGACGTAGCGCAGCGGGTCCAGGCGCGGTCGGGTGCGCCGGTGGTCGGCCAGCCCGTCGAGCACGGCGGACGCGAGCACCGCGCGGCGGGCGCGGCGCGAGACCAGGCAGCCCGCCGCGGCCACGGGCCAGTAGTGGCGGGTCAGAGCGGCCGAGGTCTGCCACAGGGCGGCCACCGAGCCCTCCAGCACGACGGTGGCGGCAGCGGCGACCGGTCGGTCGCTGCGCTGCAGCCGCTGCGCGGTGCGGGCCGTCGCGACGGCGTACGCGGCCAGGGCGACGGGCATCGACCAGCGGCGCTGCGCCAGCAGGGCGGCCGTCATCGCCGCCGACCAGGGCGCCAGCACCATCGGGCTCACCGCGCCGGGGTGCCGGGCGGCCAGGGGCGCGGCCGAGGCACCGTAGAACGCCTTGCGGCGCAGCCACTGCGCCGGCTGTGATCGGTGCCGGTGACGCACCTGCGCGGCGGGCTCGTAGCGCACGCCCCAGCCGTCGGCGAGGAGCCGCCACACCAGGTCGACGTCCTCCCCGGAGCGCAGCGCCTCGTCGAAGCCGCCGCCCCCCTCATCGCCGAGAGCGTCCACCCGGACCAACAGGCAGGCCGAGGGCACGTAGGCCACCTGCCCGTGCACCCGCACGGCCGCGGCGTGCTCGCCGAGGTCGAGGGAGGAACGGGCCTGCTCGTAGCGCTCCACCCAGGAGTCGTCGGCACGCGGCACGGGGCCGAGCACCCGCGGCGCGGCGATCGCGACGGTCGGGTCGTCGAGGTGGCGGCGCAGCACCGCCAGCCAGCCCGGCCGCGGCTCCACGTCGGAGTCGACGAAGGCCACGAAGGGCGTGCCGGCCGCGTGCAGCCCGGTGTTGCGGGCCGCCGCGGGCCCGCGGTTCTCGGGATGCACGACCAGCCGGGCGCCGTGCTCGGCGGCCACGGCCGCGATCGGGGCAGCGTCGGCCGAGCCGTCGTCGACCACCACCACGGGCACCGGGTCGGGCAGGGCGGCCAGCAGCCGGCGCAGCCCGTCGGCGCGCTCGTGCACCGGCACCACGACCGTGACGTCTGCGACGTCGGCGTCGCGACCGGCCGGCGCGGCCCACCAGGGGTCGGCCGCGCCGGAGTCGAGGAGCCGGCGGGCGAGCAGCTGCTCGTCACGGCCCGCGCCCACCTCGGCGGGCAGCCCGGCGACCAGCCCGGCCGCACGGGGAGACAGGTACATCACCCGGCCCGACGCGCCGACCAGGGTGCGGCCGTCGTCGCAGACCTTGGTCCGCGGCGAGAGCGCGACGCCGAAGCCGGCCGGCAGGGAGGGCACAGCCGCGAGCGTAGGCGTGGTGCCGGGAGCCGGCTGGGGTGCAGCGGTGATCGCTTGCCCCGTGTTCACCCTCCCGCAGCACCACCTCGCCGCTTGTTGCGATACGTTCGCAACAAGTAGTCGGTCGCACCGCGAGGGAGGGCCCATGACGCAGACGGTCGAGCCGAGCCTGGAGGGTTCGGGTCTGGCCCGGTTCCGGCGCAGCCTGAGCCGCGGCGACCGGCGCCGCCTGGCCGGGATGGCCGGCTTCGTCGTGCTGCTGCACGTCGTCGGGTTCGCCGTGCTGCTCGGGCTCGTGGTGCCCGCGCACTACCGGCTCGGCGGCGACAACCCCGTCTTCACCGTCGGCGTCGGCATCCTGGCCTACACCTTCGGCCTGCGGCACGCCTTCGACGCCGACCACATCGCCGCGGTGGACAACGCCACGCGCAAGCTGATGGCCGACAACGCGGCCGGGACCGGCGAGGGCCGCAAGCCGCTCTCGGTGGGCTTCTGGTTCTCCCTGGGGCACTCCACGATCGTGTTCGGCCTGGCGTTCCTGCTCTCGATCGGCGTCAAGGCGCTGACCGGGCCGGTCGAGGACGGCAACTCGACGCTGCACTCGGTCACCGGCGTCATCGGCGCCTCGGTGTCGGGGGTGTTCTTGTGGGTGCTCGGCATCCTCAACCTGGTCGTGCTGCTCGGCGTGGTGAAGATCTTCCGTGAGCTGCGCCGCGGCCGCTACGACGAGGCGGCCCTGGAGGACCAGCTCAACAAGCGGGGCTTCATGAACCGCTTCCTCGGTGGGCTGACCAAGTCGGTGCGCAAGCCTTGGCACATCTACCCCATCGGCGTGCTGTTCGGGCTCGGCTTCGACACCGCCACCGAGGTGGGGCTGCTGGTGATCGCCGGTGGCGCCGCGGCGATCAACCTGCCGTTCTACGCGATCTTGGTGCTGCCGGTGCTGTTCGCGGCGGCCATGAGCCTGATGGACACCATCGACGGCGTCTTCATGAACGCCGCCTACGGCTGGGCCAACGCCCAGCCCGTGCGCAAGGTCTTCTACAACCTCACCATCACCTCGATCTCGGTGGCGGTGGCGCTGGTCATCGGCACCGTCGAGCTCATCGGGGTGGTCGCCGACCAGGCCCGGATCAGCTCCGGCCCGCTGCGCGCGATCGCCGACATCCCGCTGGACTACGCCGGCTACGGCATCGTCGCGCTGTTCGTCGTCGCGTGGCTCATCGCGATCGCCGTCTGGCGCTTCGGGCGCATCGAGGAGCGGTGGTCGGCCGACCTCGGCAGCTGACCTGATAGAACGTCGGCCGTGAGGAGCCGCGCGTTCGCCCTGACCGGGTTCGCGCTGCTGGTCGTCGCCAGTCAGCTCCTGTGGCTCTCCTTCGCCGCCATCACCACCCAGAGCGCCCGCGACATGGGCGTCTCCGAGGGCGCCATCGGCGATCTGGCGGTCATCAACCCCGCCACCTTCGTCGTGCTGGCCATCTGGGCCGGACGCTGGATGGACCGGCGCTACACGCACGCCCTGGCCGCCGGTGCGCTGTTCACCGCCGGCGGCGCGCTGATCCGCGTGGTGGACCCCAGCTCCTACGCGGTGGTGCTGGTCGGGCAGGTCGTCATGTCGGTCGGCCAGCCGCTGGTGCTCAACGCCAGCACCAAGATCGCCTCGCGCTACTTCCCGCCCGCCCAGCAGACCACGGCGATCGCCATCGCCTCGGCGGCCCAGTTCGTCGGGATCCTCCTCGCCGTGCTCACCAGCGGGTCGCTCTACGACGCCGGCGGCCTGCAGCTGCTGCTCGGCGTCCACGCCGGCTTCGCCGTGCTGGCCGGGCTGGCGACGCTCGTCTCGCTGCGCACTCCGGCCCGCCACGTGGTCGAGGACGGGGACCCCTCGCTGGGCTGGCTGCGCCACGACCCGTTCGTCTGGCGGCTCGGCGCCCTGCTGTTCGTCGGCTTCGGCAGCTACAACGCAATCGCCACGTGGCTCGACACGATCATGGTCGGCTTCGGCCACCGCGACGTGGCCGGCGCCATGATCGCCGCCACGACGGTGGCCGGCGTGGTCGGTGCGGCCGTGCTGCCTGGCGTCGTGGCCAAGCGCGACGTCCGGCGCACCCACTGCGTGCTCACCACGCTCGTGCTGGCGGCCGTGATGCTGCTGCTCACCGTGGCCAACGGCGTCGGCGTGGCCACCGCAGCGCTGGTGCTGCTGGGCTTCCTGCTGCTCGGCACGTTGCCGGTGGTGCTCGACTGGTCCGAGCTGCACGTGGGTGCGGCGCGGGCCGGCACCGCCACCGGGTTCCTGCTGCTGGCCGGCAACCTGGGCGCGGTGTTCGTCGTGCTCACGGTGCAGGTGGTGGTGCACCACCCGACGGCCGCCCTGGTCGTCATGGCCGCGTGGGCGGTGCCCGGGCTGGTCTTCGCGCTGATGCTCCCGCGGCATGCGGGCACGCACGGCGACGAGCTCAGCCCCGCGGCGTGACCTCCAGCGCGCTCAGGTCGACGTCGGCGTCCGGGCGCTCGCGCTTCACCCAGCGCCGGGTGGCCGGGTAGGACGCCCAGCCCAGCAGGAGCATCACGAGGCCGATCCAGAAGGCCGCCGGCTCCTCATCGAAGGTGCTCCAGCTCAGCCACACCGTGAACACCGCCGGACCGGCCAGGAGCAGCCACGGACCGGCCGCGCCGCCTGGCACCCGGTAGGGGCGACGCAGCGCCGGGAAGCGCCGGCGCATCACGATGAGCGCCACGAACTGCATGAGCAGGCAGGCCAGGTTGAGGATGACGTCGGCGTCGACCAGCGCGCTGAAGTCCATCATGCAGAAGATCGCGAAGATGACGCAGGAGACGACGATCGCCCGCGCCGGGGTGCCGTAGCGCGGGTGGTCGTGGGCCAGCCAGTCCGGCAGGTAGCCGTCGGCCGCCATCACCCGGGGCACGCGGGCGCCCGACATCAGCAGCGAGGAGAACAGCCCCACCTGGGAGACGACGGCGCCGATGACGATGAGCACGAACAGCCAGTGCCCGGCGAGCAGCCGGCCGACGGAGGCGAAGTCGCCGTCCTCCCAGGCGGTCTCGTGACCGCGGTGGAGGCCCGAGCCGAGCGTCGCGAGCATCGGCAGCACGTAGCTGAGCGTGATGAGCGGCAGGCTGAGCATCAGCGCGCGCAGGTAGGTGCGCTGGGGCCGGTCGATCTCGCCCAGCAGGGTGCTCGGCGACTCCCAGCCGATGTAGTTCCAGATGACGACGCCCAGCCCCGCCCCGAAGGCGGCCCCGACGTGCTGCCCGGGCAGCGTGAAGGTCGGGAACAGCTCGACCGGGTAGCGCAGCAGCTGCACCAGACCGTAGAGCGTCAGCACGGCGAACGGCGCGAGGACCACCACCATCAGCGCGACCGAGGTCTCCCCCACCAGCCGGGTGCCGCGGACGTTGAGCCAGGCCAGCGGCACCATGAACGCCACGGCCACCAGCCAGTGGGTGTCGGCGGAGAAAGCGCCGCCGAAGAAGGAGAACCAGACGTGCTCGCCCCGGCGGGTGCCGGGGATCCACTGGGCCATGTAGTCGGCGAAGACGATCGGGTAGAGCGCGGTGTCGAGGAAGGTCAGCAGCCAGTTCCAGATGCCCTGCACCACGCCCGCGCCCTGCCCCAGCGCGACCTTGCACCAGTAGTAGTAACCGCCCTCCAGGGGCAGCGCCGACCCGAGCTCGGCCACCATCAGCGCGCACGGCAGCCCGAAGACCAGCGGCACCACCAGCAGCAGCACCATCGTCATGCCCGGCCCCGAGCTGGAGATGGTCTCCTCCAGCCCGTAGGGGCCGCCGGAGACGCTGAAGAACAGCACGCCGACCAGGGGAAGCAATCGCAGCTGCCGCGAGACCACGGCAGCCGTGCGCACCTCAGCCAGCGGACTTCTCCAGCGCGCGGTCGAGCATGTCGAGGCCCAGCCGCGCGTCGTCGTCGCTGATGTTGATCGGCGGGACGACGTGGATCCGCCCGGAGTTGGCGAACGGCAGCAGACCCTCGGCCTTGCAGGCCTCGACCACGGCCGCCATCTGCGGGCTGGTGCCGCCGGTGGGGGCCAGCGGCTCGCGCGTGGCCGGGTCGCTCACCAGCTCCAGCGCCCAGAACGCCCCGACGCCGCGGACCTCGCCGACGACGTCGTGCCGCTCGGCGATCTGGGCCAGCCCGGGCCCGAACACCTCGCGACCCAGCCGCTCGGCGTTCGCCACGCTGCCCTCCTCGTCCATCGCGCGGATGGTGGCGACGGCGGCGGCGCAGGCCAGCGGGTGGCCGGAGTAGGTCAGCCCGCCGGGGTAGGGACGCTCGGCGAAGGTGTCGTAGATCGCCCGGCTGATGACCACGCCGCCCAGCGGCACGTAGCCGGAGTTGACGCCCTTGGCGAAGGTGATGAGGTCGGGCCTCCACCCGCCGTCGGCGGCGTCGAGCTCGTAGGCAAACCAGCGACCGGCGCGGCCGAAGCCCGCCATCACCTCGTCGAGGACCAAGACGATGCCGTAGCGGTCGCAGAGCTCGCGGACCCCGCGCAGGTAGCCCGGCGGCGGGACCATGATGCCGGCGGTGCCGGGGATCGACTCGAGCACGATCGCGGCGATGGTGGCCGCCCCCTCGAGCTCGATCACCTGCTGCAGGTGGGCCAGCGCGCGCTCGCACTCCTCGGCCTCGCTGGTGGCGTGGAAGGCGCTGCGGTAGAGGAACGGGCCGAGGAAGTGCACGGTGCCGGCGGTGGCGTCGTCGCTGGCGAAGCGGCGCGGGTCGCCCGTGACGTTGACGGCCAGGTGCGTGCCGCCGTGGTAGGACCGGTAGCGCGAGAGCACCTTGTGCCGGCCGGTGTGCAGCCGTGCCATCCGGATCGCGTGCTCGTTGGCGTCGGCGCCGCCGTTGGTGAAGAACACGTGCTGCATGCCGTCGGGCGCCTTGCCGGCGATGAGCGCGGCGGCGACCGCGCGCGACTCCACCGCCGTGGCCGGCGCGGCCGTGCACAGCTCGACGGCCTGCCGCTGGATCGCCTCGACGATCCGCGGGTGCTTGTGCCCGAGGTTGGTGAAGACGAGCTGGCTGGTGAAGTCCAGCAGCCGCCTCCCCTCACCGGTGGTGACCCAGCTGCCCTCGGCGTCGGCGATCACCATCGGCGAGATCTTCTGCTGCGCCGACCAGGAGTGGAAGACGTGGGCGCGGTCGAGGTCGTAGACCTCCTCGGGCGACAGCTCAGGCATTGGTCGGCATCCCGAGCGCCAGGGCACGCGCCTCGGTGGTCGGCTCGGGCCAGCGGCTGGTGACGACCTTGCCGCGGGTGAAGAAGTGCACGCCCTCGGTGCCGTGGGCGTGGGTGTCACCGAACAGCGAGTTCTTCCAGCCGCCGAAGGAGTAGTAGGCCACCGGCACCGGGATTGGCACGTTGACGCCGATCATGCCGACCTCGACGTCGTTCTCGAAGCGCCGGGCGGCGCCGCCGTCGTTGGTGAAGATGGCCGTGCCGTTGCCGTAGGGGTTGGCGTTGACGAGCTCGATGGCGTCCTCGTAGGTCTCCACCCGGACGACGCTGAGCACCGGACCGAAGATCTCCTCGGTGTAGATGCTCATCTGCGGCGTGACGTGGTCGAAGAGGGTCGGGCCGAGCCAGAAGCCGTCCGCCGCGCCGTCGGCCTGCACCGTGCGGCCGTCGACGACGACCTTGGCGCCCGCCTCCTCGCCGGCGTCGATGAAGGAGCTGACCTTGTCGCGGTGGGCCTGGGTGACCAGCGGGCCCATGTCGGGCTCCTTCTCACCACCGCCACCCTGCCGGCGGCGACCGTCGCCCACGACGACGTCGCCCGCGCGGTCGGCGATGCGTGCGACCAGCTCGTCGGCGATGCCGCCCACGGCGACCAGCACGCTGATGGCCATGCACCGCTCCCCGGCGCTGCCGAAGCCGGCGTTGACCGCGGAGTCGGCGGCCAGGTCGAGGTCGGCGTCGGGCAGCACCACCATGTGGTTCTTGGCCCCGCCCAGCGCCTGGACGCGCTTGCCGTGCGCGCTGGCGGTCTCGTAGACGTACTGCGCGATCGGGGTGGAGCCGACGAAGGAGACGGCCTTGACGCGCTCGTCGGTGAGCAGCGCGTCGACGGCCACCTTGTCGCCCTGCAGCACGGTGAAGACGCCGTCGGGGAGACCGGCCTCGCGCCAGAGCCGGGCCAGCCACAGCGACGCGCTCGGGTCCTTCTCGCTGGGCTTCAGCACCACCGCGTTGCCGGCGGCGATGGCCACCGGGAAGAACCACATCGGCACCATGGCCGGGAAGTTGAACGGGCTGATGATGCCGACGACGCCCAGCGGCGCCCGCAGCGAGTGCACGTCCACGCCGGTCGAGGCCGACGGGGAGTGGCCGCCCTTGAGCAGGTGGTTGATGCCGCAGGCGAACTCCACGACCTCCTGGCCGCGGGCGATCTCGCCCATCGCGTCGGAGAAGACCTTGCCGTGCTCGCTGGTGATGATCTCGGCCAGCTCGCCCTTGCGGGCGTTGAGCAGCTCGCGGAAGGCGAACACGACCTGGGTCCGCCGCGCCAACGACGTCTCGCCCCAGGCGGTGGCCGCGGCGGCCGCGCCGGCGATCGCACGCTCGGCGTCGGCGGCGTCGGCGAGGGCCACCTGGCCGCTCACTACGCCCGTGGCGGGGTTGGTCACGTCGAGGAGACGGCCGGACGTGCCGGCGTCCTCCTGGCCGTCGATCCAGTGCGAGATGGTCATGCGGTCCACCTTGGTGGGTCCGCACGTCGGTCGCGTCCCGACGAACCGTATGCTCTTGGTCGTCTCGGTTGACAGATCGTCGGACGGAGCCGGTGGTGGCGTTGCCTAGCGTGGCCGACGTGCTGGCCACTCCCGTCCTCGCCGCCGGCGAGCCGCGCGTGCTGACCGGCCAGCTGCAGCTGGACCGCGAGGTGCGATGGGTGCACGTCACCGAGCTGGCCGACATCGCCCGGCTGCTGCGCGCCGGCGACCTGGTGCTCACCACCGGCATCGCGTTGCCCGACGAGCCCGCGTCGCTGGCCGGGTTCGCCCGCAGCCTGGGCGAGGTCCAGGCGGCCGGGCTGGTCGTCGAGCTGGGGCGGCGCTGGCGCGAGGGGCTGCCCGGCGAGCTGGTCTCGGCCTGCGGCCGCGCCGGGCTGCCGTTGGTCGAACTGCGTCGCGAGGTCAGCTTCGCCGCGGTGGCCCAGGAGGTCGGCGAGCGGGTGGTCGACGCCCAGGTCACCGCGCTGCGCGAGAGCGAGCAGGTGCACGACACCTTCACGGACCTGGCCATCACCGAGGCCGGACCGGCCGAGATCCTGCGGGCCGTGCGCGACCTGGCCGCGGCCACCGCGGTGGTCGAGGACGGCGACCACCGCGTGGTCGACTACGTGCTCGGGCCGCAGGGCGACGACGGCTTCCTCGACGACTGGAGCGTGCGCTCGCGGCGCGTCGAGGTCCGCGGCCGGACGTCGTGGGACGCCTCGGCAGGCTGGCTGGTCACCCACCTCGGCGCCCCGGCGCGCCGCTGGGGCCGGCTGGTGCTCGACTGCCCGCGGCCGCCGGAGCCGCGGGTCGTCGCGGTCATCGAGCGCGGGGCGGGCGCCGTGGCGCTGCACCTGCTCCACACCCGCGACCGCGAGACGCTGGTGCGCCGCCGCCACGGCGAGCTGATCGACCGGCTCGTCGCCGACCCCGACCACCCCGAGACCCGGCGGGCAGCCGACCGGCTCGCGTGGCCGCAGGCGGGACGTCACCTGGTGGCCGTCTCGGCCCGCCCGACCGGCTCGCGAACGGCGGAGGACCTGGTGACCGCGGCCGTGTCCACCGCCGCCTCGCACGAGCTCGCCGCGGTGGCCGACGTCGTGCAGCGCTCGCCGCGGATCCTGCTCTCGTTGCCCGCGACCCTCGACCCGGTCGAGGCCGTGGATCGCTGGGCACTGGCGACGTCTCGCCGCGTGCCGGCGGCGTTCGGCGTGGGTCGGACGGTCACGACGGCGGGCGACGTCGGATCGGCCCTGCGCGAGAGCGGCCAGGTGCTGCGGGCGGTGCCCGGCGACACCGAGGGCGTGCACCGCCTCGACGACGTCGGGCTGCGCGGCCTGCTCACCCTGCTCGGCGACGACGAGCGGATCTCGCTGTTCGCCGAACGCCAGCTGCGCGACCTGGAGACCGAGGGACTGCTCGAGGTGGTGGCCGCCCATGTCGCCCACCCGGGCAACAAGACCGCCGCGGCGGCCGCGCTCTTCCTCTCCCGTCCGGCCTACTACGCCCGGCTGTCGCGCGCCGAGCAGGTGCTGGGCCGTCGGCTCGACGACCCCGACACCCTCACCGCGCTGCGGTTCGCCCTGCTGGCCCGCGAGGTGCAGGCATGAGGACCGCCTACGAACGCCACGCCCCGGCCGCGGCGTTGGTTGAGCGGTCGCTGGCCACCAGCGTCCCGCGGGTGTTCTGGATCGAGGACGCCCCCGGTGCGTCCTACGAGCCGCTGGCCGGAGACATCACGGCCGACCTCGTCGTGGTCGGGGCGGGCTACTGCGGGCTGTGGACGGCGCTGCTGGCCAAGCGCGAGGAGCCCTCGCTCGACGTCGTCGTGGTGGAGGCGGGCAGCGTCGGCTGGGCGGCCTCCGGGCGCAACGGCGGGTTCTGCGAGGCCAGTCTGACCCACGGCGAGGGCAACGGCCGCTCGCGCTGGCCGGGCGAGTACGACGACCTGGTGCGGCTGGGCCGGGAGAACCTGGACGGCCTGGAGCGCGACGTCGCCGGGCTCGACGTGGACTTCGCGCGGGTGGGCGAGCTGGACGTCGCCACCGAGGAGCACCAGCTGGCGTGGCTCGACGAGCTCGACGGCGAGCGCCTCGACACCGCAGCCGTCCGCGCCGAGATCGACAGCCCGCTGTTCCTGGGCGGTGTGTGGGACCGCGAGGACTGCGCGCTGGTGCACCCCGCGAAGCTGGCCCGCGAGCTGGCCCGGGCCGCGACCGAGGCGGGCGTGCGCATCCACGAGCAGACGCGCGCGCTGGCGCTGGAGGGCACGACGGTGCGCACCGATCGCGGCGTCGTGCGCGCCGAGCGGGTCGCGCTGGCCACCAACGCCTTTCCCTCGCTGCTGCGGCGCACCCGGCTGCTGACGATCCCGGTCTACGACTACGTGCTGATGACCGAGCCCCTCACCACCGAGCAGCGCGCCGCGATCGGGTGGCGCCACGGGCAGGGGTTCGGCGACCTGGCCAACCAGTTCCACTACTCCCGGCCCACCGCCGACGGCAGGATCCTCTACGGCGGCTACGACGCCGTCTACCACCCCGGGCGCCGCGTGCGGTCGGGCTACGAGGACCGGCCGGAGACCTACCGCCGACTCGCCTCCCACTTCCTGGCCACCTTCCCGCAGCTGGAGGACGTGCGGTTCAGCCACCGCTGGGCGGGCGCCATCGACACCTGCACGCAGTTCGTGGCGTTCCACGGCCTGGCTCGCGACGGCCGCGTCGCCTACGCCGCCGGGTTCACCGGGCTGGGCGTCGGGGCCACCCGGTTCGCCGCCCAGGTGATGCTCGACCGGCTGGCCGGCCGCGACACCGAGCGCACCCGGCTCACGATGGTCCGCCGGCATCCGCTGCCCTTCCCGCCCGAGCCGCTGACCAGCCTCGGCGTCACCGTCATGCGGCGGGGCCTCGACCGCGCCGACCACCGCGAAGGACGGCGTGGTCCGGTCATCCATGCGCTCGACGCGCTCGGGCTCGGCTTCGACTCATGAGGAGACAGCAGTGACCATCCACCACGTCATCGACGGCGAGGCCGTCGAGTCGACCGCCACCGACTCCCTCGAGCTGGTCGACCCCACCACCGGGGAGGCCGACGGCCGCTCGCCGATCGGCACGTCGGCCGAGGTCGACGCCGCGTACGCGGCCGCCTCGCGGGCGTTCCCCGCGTGGGGCCGCAGCACGCCGGGCAGCCGGCAGCAGCTGATGCTCGAGCTCGCCGACGCGATCGACGCCCGCCGGGCCGACCTGGTGGCCGCACAGTCGCGCGACACCGGGCAGCTGCTGCGCTACGTGGAGTCCGAGGAGGTCGACCAGGGCATCGACCAGCTGCGCTTCTTCGCCGGCGCCGCGCGGCTGGCGTCGGGCATGTCGCAGGGCGAGTACCTGGCGGGCTTCACCTCCAGCGTCCGACGCGAGCCGATCGGCGTCGTCGGTCAGGTGACGCCGTGGAACTACCCGTTCGCCATGGCGGTCTGGAAGATCGCGCCCGCGCTCGCCGCCGGCAACACCATCGTCCTCAAGCCCAGCGACACCACGCCGCGCTCCACGGTGCTGCTCGGCGAGCTCGCCGCCGAGGTGCTGCCGCCGGGGGTCCTCAACGTCGTCGTCGGCGACGCCACCACCGGTCGCGCACTGGTCGAGCACCCGACCCCGGGCCTGGTCGCCATCACCGGGTCGGTGCGGGCGGGCACCCAGGTGGCGGAGTCGGCGGCCAAGCGGCTCAAGCGCAGCCACCTCGAGCTGGGCGGCAAGGCGCCCGCCGTGGTCTTCGCCGACGCCGACCTGGCCGCGGCGGCCGAGGGCATCCTGGTCGGCGCCACCTTCAACGCCGGCCAGGACTGCACCGCCGCCACCCGCGTGCTGGTGCACGCCTCCGTGCACGACGACCTCGTGGCGGCCCTGGTCGAGCGCGCCGCCGACGTCCGCCCCGGGCTCCCCGACGATCTCGCCGCCGAGTACGGGCCGCTGAACAACGCCGGCCACTTCGCCAAGGTCATGGGCCATCTGAACTCACTGCCCGGCCACGCCGAGGTCGTCACCGGCGGCACCCGCGTGGGAGAGCGGGGCTTCTATCTCGCGCCCACGGTCGTCACCGGCGTCCGGCAGGACGACGCGATCGTGCAGCAGGAGGTGTTCGGTCCCGTCCTCACCGTGCAGCCGTTCACCGACCGCGACGAGGCGATCGAGCTGGCCAACGGTGTCGACTACGGCCTCGCCGCCAGCGTGTGGACCCGCGACCACGGCACCGCCGAGCTGCTCAGCCGCGCGCTGGACTTCGGCTGCGTCTGGCTCAACGCCCACATCCCGTTCGTCTCCGAGATGCCCCACGGCGGCTTCAAGAGCTCCGGCTACGGCAAGGACCTCTCGGTCTACGGCTTCGAGGACTACACCCGGATCAAGCACGTGATGAGCGCGCACTACTAGTCCGCGCCGGCCTGCTCGTAGTCGACCAGCTCGATGTCGGTGGCGAACCGGTCGCTCAGGCGCATCAGCGGCGCGAACAGCGGTGCGACCGAGAACAGCCGGTTGCGCAGGTAGATGCCGCCCCGGGTGCTGGGAGCCAGCAGTCGTCCGGCGTTGACCTTGCGCGAGACCTTCGCGTAGTCGCGGAACCTGCGTTCGTAGCCGGCGAAGGCGACGGCGTGGTCGCCGCCGGCGCGATGCAGCTCGCCGGCGAGCACGTAGGCCCCGACGATGGCCAGGCCGGTGCCGAAGCCGCCCAGCGCGTTGCCGTAGGCGGAGTCGCCGAGCAGCACGACGCGGCCGCTGGCGTAGCGGTCGGCGCTCACCCGGCTGATGGAGTCGAAGTAGAAGTAGTCGGCGTCGGCGAGCCCGGCCATGAGCTCCGGCACCCGCCACCCGGCACCGCGGAAGGCGTGGACGACCAGGCGCTGCTGCTGATCGACGTCGTCGCGGTCGTAGGCCAGCAGGGGCGAGGCGAACACCGCGAAGGCGGGGTCGTCGCCACCGCTGGTGGCGACCATGCGGCCGGGCTCGTTGTACATCTCGTCGTCCGCACTGACCGCGGAGAACATCGCGTAGTAGTAGCCGAGGTGGCTCACGAAGCCGTTCTCGGGCCCGAAGGCGAGGGCGCGGGTGCCGGAGTGGATCCCGTCGGCGCCCACGACCAGGTCGAAGCGCCGTCGCCCGCCGTGCGCGAGCTGTACGTCGACGCCGTCGGCGTCCTGGTCGAGGCTGACGACGACGTCGTCGAACAGGTACTCGCAGGTCGGCGCCGTGCGCTCCAGCAAGATGGAGGCGAGGTCACCGCGCGGCACGTTGATCTCGCCGCCGCTGAACTCACCCGGCACCGTGCCGATCCGGCGGCCGCGGGCATCGACGATGGCGCCGTCGTGCGCCCCCACCGCGGCGGCCCGCACCTGCTCGAGGATCCCCATCCGCGACAGGACGGTGCGGTGGGTGGCGCCCTTGAAGTCGACCGGTTGGCCGCCGGCGCGCACCGATGCGGCCTTCTCCACCACGGTGACCTCGAAGCCGTAGCGCGCCAGCCAGAGGGCGAGCGCCGGCCCGGCGATGCTCGCTCCGCAGATCAGGACCCTGGACGACCTCATGGCGGCGACGCTAGGCACGCTCGCTTTCACCGTGGTTTCACGATCGCGCATGAGATGTCGACAAAGCGGATACATAGGAAGGCATGGCCATCCCGACGCTCCCCGAGCCCGAAGCCGGTGAGCCCTGGCTCCCGCTGCCCGAACCCGACTGGGACAGCATCGAGGACTAGCGCCCTCAGCGCTCGGTCACGACCTGGGTGCCGCTGAGCAGCGCCAGCAGGTCGGCCAGGCCGGCCCCACTGCGGCCCTGCTCGCGCGAGGACGTGAGCACCACGGGCTCGAGGGTGGACAGGACGCGGTGCTGCGCCGCTCGGACCCGGTTCACCAGACCGCGGTCCTCCGGGAGCTCGGCGGTGAACCCGCCCACCTGGCGGTAGACGTCCCAGCGCACCGCCAGGTTCGCGCCGTAGACGTGGTCGTGGCCGCCCGGTCGCATGCCCTCGCTCACCAGCCGCGCGTACGCCTCCAGCGCCGATGGCGGCGCCGTCCAGCGATCCAGGTCCACCAGACCGAGGACGAGCCGGGCGTCCGTGTGCTCGGCCTGCTCGAGGGTGCGGGTGATCCAGTCGGAGGAGACCGCGGAGTCGGCGTCGGTGTTGAAGATCCAGGTGTCGACACGCATCGGCACCTCGGCGGCCACGCGCTCGATCAGTCGGGCGCGGACCTCGCCGACGGTCGTCGCGTCGTGGTCGGCGAACACCAGACCGCGCACGCCGGGGTAGGCGGCCCGACCCAGCAGGTCCCGGCTCAGCTGCTCGGTGGCGTCGCGGCACCTGTGCGCGGCCACGGCGACCACCACGTCGGCGTGGGCGTGCTCGACCGCCCGCGCGGCGGCGCGCATCACGTGCTGCAGGCAGGTCTCGATGGTGGCGGCCTCGTCCTGGGCCGGGACGGCGACGACCACGCCGGGTCGCCTCACCGGCTCCCCAGCCACGAGCCGTCCTGGTCCGGGTCCTGCTGGGCGACGTAGAGGGTCAGGTCCTCGATCGCGCGCATCAGCTGGGGCTGTCCCACCTGCCCGGCGGCGCCCGCCGCGGCGCGCGCGTCGACGAGCACCCGCCGCACGGCGGCCGCCACCGCGTGCCGGGCGAGGGTGGCGGGCAGCCGGGGGTCGGGATGGGTCTGCGGGGCCGTCCGGGCGTAGTCGCGGCACACCGCGACGGCGCTCGCCACGTCGGCGCGGATCGCACCGAGCCGTACCAGCTGGCCGGCCGAGCGACGCTCGAGCGGCACGACCTCCTCCAGCAGGTCGCACACGCGGGCCGCGCCACCGGCCCAGGCGGCCGCCACCCCGACACCGCCGGGGAAGAAGCCGGGGCGGCCGAGGTAGAAGGACGCACCTCCCACCGGCCGCGCGCTGATCGTCTCCTCGGCCAGGGTGACCCAGGCGGTGTGGCTGTCCCGCATCACGTGGGTGCGCCACCGGTTACGGTCGAATGGCCAGTCCCGGACGTCGACGTCGAGCAGGTCGTGACGCTCCGGGGCGCTCCAGACCGGGATCAGCGCCCGGTCCACCACCCCGGCGCCGGAGGCGAAGGCCAGCGTGCCGCTGAGCCGCCACGCGTCACCGTCGCGCACGGCCCGTAGCCCGGTCTCGTGCGAGCGGGAGGCCCAGACGGCGTAGCAGGCACCGGGCACCGGCTGCGTGCCGGCCTCGGCGTGGATGCGGAGGGCGTCGACGTGGGCCTCGGCCAGCTTGGCCCACGCGGCGTCCGTGCGACCGACGGCGAGCAGGTGCTCGACCAGTCGCGGCCAGTCCAGGAACGTGGTCGACTCCGGCGCGGTCGCGACGACGGCCTCACGCAGCGCCTGGGTGTCCGCGCCGCCCGCACGGACGGTCGCGGGCACGTCCAGGGCGACCGGTACCGCGGTCACGGGCACCGCACCCAGCTGTCGAGGACGAAGTCGGCGTCGACGTGGTGCACCCGCCCCGTCCAGCCCGCGGCCTCCAGGGCCCGTCCCGCCTCGAGGTGCACGGCCGGCCCGCTCAGCCACGCGTCGTCGGCGTGGTGGCGCCAGTGCACCAGCAGCACCTCGCCGGCCGAGGCGGGCAGCGCCTCCAGCAGCTCTCCTCGCGCCTGCGCGGGCAGGTAGTAGAGGATCTCCGCGAGGATCACCAGGTCGCACCCCGTCGCGGCGGGCGGCACCGTCGGCAGCGTGTTCAGCTCGGCCGTCACCCCGGGCCGCTCGGCGTTGCGCGCGCCGATGATCGAGACGGCGGTGACCGCGCCGTCGGTGGCCAGGACCCGCTCGCAGCGAGGCGCCAGGGCGTGGACGAGGTGGCCGGTGCCGGCAGCACAGTCCCAGGCCGCCGTGTAGCGCTGCCGGGCCAGGCAGGCCAGGACGACGCTCTCCTTGCGGCGCTCGTACCAGCTGCTCGCCACCTCGAACGGGTCGGGATCGGCCCGGTAGCGGGCGTCGAAGTCGGTCTCACGCATCGTCGACCACGAGCAGCTGCTCCTGCTGGCGCCGCAGCAGCTCGGCGGGCACGATCGGCGCCCATCCCGGACGCAACGGCCGGGTCTGACTGGCGTACTCGGCCACGGCCGCCGTCCAGGCACGGTGCGCCGAGGCCGGCGTCCGCAATCCGACCAGGCGTGCGCCGCGCTCACCGAGCTGCGTCGGCGTCGTCCAGAACGGCGTCCACACCGGGTAGGCCACGACCCGGCCCGGGGCAGCGGCCAGCGCGGCGCGCCCGACCGCCTCGTGGTCGGGGTGCGGGTCGTGGCGCCACGGGGCGAGCACGACGTCGTAGTCCGCCGCGGTCTCGCGCAGCGCCTCCTCGATCTCGGCGACGTACGCCGCCAGCTCACCGTCGGGCCATCGCGGGGCCTCCAGCGGCCGGACCCCCAGGTGCGACAGCGCGGCACGCCACTCCGCCAGCCGCTGGTGCCCCAGGTCGCGCCGGTCGCCGTCGGGCAGGCAGGCCTCGCCTGCGGAGAGCACCACCGCGTCGCACCGGCCGTGGTGGGCGGCCAGCAGCCGGCCCGCACCGATCGTCTCGTCGTCCGGATGCGCCCCCACCACCAGCACGCGCGCGTCGCGGGCGAGGGGCCACGACGTCGTGAGCACCGGCTCGTCCCACAACACGGCCGTGCCCGGATCGGTCCCGCCCGTCAGCACGCGAGGACGCATCCACCGAGCGCGACAGCAGGGCGGCTCGGCATGATCGACGGTCCCACGCGGGCGCTCGCCCCGACCGCACCCCTACGGGTCGGGCGGTGTGACGAGCGCCCGCGCATGGACGTCCGCCTGGCGGGCACACCCCTGGCGTGCACCGGCTGATCGACGTCCACGTCCCGTCCCGCCCCGCAGCGGCCGTCCTGCTGCTGCACGGCGGCGCCGCCCGCGGTGGGGGCACGCTCCCGGTGAGCCCCACCCAGCTCTCCGTGCTGCGGATGGTGCCCATCGGGTGGCGGCTGGCGCTCGCCCGGCCCCGGACGCTCGCGGTCTTCCGTGTGCTGAACAGCCACCGCGGCTGGGACACCACGACGACCCCCGTGGCCGATGCGACCTGGGCGATGGACCAGGTGCGCGACCGGCTGGGCCGGCTCCCCCTCGGCCTGGTCGGCCACTCCCTGGGCGGTCGGGCCGCGATCCTGGCCGGCGACCAGCCCGACGTCCGCAGCGTCGTCGCCCTCAACCCGTGGCTCTATCCCTCCGACCACCAGGACCTGACCGGGCGCGCGGTGCTGATCGTGCACGGCTCGCAGGACCGGATCGCCTCGCCCGCCAACGCCGCCACCGTGGCGGCCCGGCTGCGGCGCGAGACGAGCGTCGAGGAGGTGAGCGTGCCCGGGGGCAAGCACGCCATGCTGCGGCACGGCGCGGCCTTCGAGCGTGCGGCCACCCGCTTCACCGTCGACCATCTGCTCGGCTGAGCCGTGGGACCGCGCCGGTTGGGTACCGGACGATGATGACGACCGTGCGCAGGACCATCGCCGCGACCCCCGAGCAGGTCTGGGACGTCCTGGCCGACGGGTGGCTCTACCCGCTGTGGGTGGTGGGGGCGTCGCGGATGCGCGACGTCGACGACCAGTGGCCGGCCGCCGGGGCCAAGCTGCACCACTCGGTGGGCGCCTGGCCGCTGCTGCTCGACGACGAGACCGAGGTGCTCGAGTCCCGACCCCCCACCCTGCTCGAGCTGCGGGCCCGGGCGTGGCCCAGCGGGGAGGCCCACGTCCGCATCCGGCTGGAGGCCGTGGCCGAGCAGACCCACGTCGCGCTGGAGGAGGACGCCGCCTCCGGTCCCGCACGGCTGGTGCCGGCACCGCTGCGCGCGCCGGGCCTGCACTGGCGCAACGTCGAGGCGCTGCGGCGGTTGGCCTACCTCGCCGAACGCCGCCGATGAGCAGCGCCTACGACGCGGTCGTCGTCGGTGCCGGACCCAACGGCCTGGTCGCGGCCAATCACCTCGCCGACGCCGGCTGGTCGGTGCTGGTGCTCGAGGAGCAGCCCGAGGTCGGCGGCGCCGTGCGCAGCGACACCGAGGTGCACCCCGGGTTCGTGCACGACACCTTCAGCGCGTTCTACCCCCTGGCCGCGGTCTCCCCCGCCATCCGCGCGCTGCGCCTGGAGGAGCACGGGCTGCACTGGGAGCACGCCCCGGCGGCGCTGGGCCATCCCCGGCCCGACGGCTCGTGGGCCCTGATCCACCGCGACCGCGAGGTCACCGCTGCCCTGGCCGAGGAGCAGCACGCCGGTGACGGGGAGGCCTGGCTGACGCTGTGCCGCGAGTGGGACGTCATCGGCGAGCCGCTGCTGGCGGGGCTGCTGCAGCCCTTCCCGCCGCTGCGCGCTGTGCCGCGAGGGCTGTGGCAGCTGCGCAAGCTGGGCGGTGCCCGGTTCCTCAAGACGCTGCTGACGCCGGCCACCGAGCTCGCCCGGCAGCGTTTCGGCGGCGCCGGGCCGCAGCTGCTGCTGTGCGGCAACGCCGGGCACACCGACATCCCGGTCGACTCCCCCGGCTCGGGCCTCATGGGACTGCTCATGTCGATGCTGGCGCAGAGCGTGGGCTTCCCTGTGCCGCGAGGCGGTGCCGGCCAGCTGAGCGCGGCGCTGCGTCGTCGCCTCGAGGCCAGGGGTGGCGAGGTACGTGTGGGCGAGGCGGTCCACGGGGTGGGCGTCGAGCACGGCCGGGCCCGCCACGTCCACGCCGCGGGTGGCTCGGTGCACGCGCGTCGTGCGGTGGTCGCGGCGGTCACCGCGGTGCAGCTGTTCGGTGGCCCCGGCCGGGCCGGATCGCTGGTGCCGGCCGCCGACGTACCCCGCCGGGTCCGCGCGGGGATGCGACAGTTCACCTGGGATCCGGCGACCGTCAAGGTCGACTGGGCGCTCAGCGGCCCGGTGCCGTGGGCGCAGCCGCCACCGCACTCCCCGGGCACCGTGCACGTCGCCGACGACGTCGCCGACCTGGCCCAGGCCCTGGGTCAGGTGAGCGCCGGCCTGGTGCCGGCGCGCCCCTTCCTGCTGGCCGGTCAGATGACCACCTCCGATCCCACCCGCTCGCCGGCGGGCACCGAGTCGATGTGGGCCTACACCCACGTGCCCCAGCACGTCGGTGGCGACGCGGGCGGCGAGGGCCTCGGCGGGCGCTGGGACCACGACGAGTGCGAGCGGTTCGCCGACCGGGTGCAGGCGCGTCTGGAGGCGTACGCCCCCGGGTTCGGCACGCGCGTGCTCGCCCGCCGGGTGCTCGGCCCGACCGAGTTGGAGTCGCGCGACGCCAACCTGGTGGGCGGCGCTCTCAACGGAGGCACCTCCCAGCTGCACCAGGAGCTGGCGCTGCGTCCGGTCGCCGGGCTGGGACGGGCCGAGACCGGCGTACCCGGCCTCTACCTGGCCTCGGCGTCGGCCCACCCCGGCGGCGGTGTGCACGGTGCGGCCGGGCACAACGCCGCGCGCGCGGCCCTCGCCCACGACCGGCTCCGGCGGGCGCTCCGCCGGTCCTGAGCCACGCGATTCGGGTCACAGTTCGATCACAGACCAATCCGGCCAAAACTCCTCCCGTCCGCGGCGAACCCGGGCACGAACCACCGGCATGATCACCCTCAACAAGCGCATCGTCGCCGGCGTCGCCGTGGCGATGCTGTCCGTCCCCGCCCTGGCCGCCTGCGGGAGCAGCAGCGACGACTCGTCGTCGGCTTCGAGCTCCTCCTCGACCAGCACCAAGGCCCCCAAGCCGGTCGCCTCGATCGACTCGCTGCAGGGCAACACCACGCAGGTCACCCTCGACAGCGGCTTCGTCAAGGCCCTGCAGACCCTCAAGCTCACCCCCGGCGTGGTGGGCACCGCCAAGCTGACCAACGGCGCCCTCGTCTTCCCGATCACCGGCGGCAACGTGACCGTGTTCAAGCCCGGTCAGGTCTCCCCCTACGTGATCGGCCAGATCCAGCACGAGGGCTCCGGCTTCTCGCTGTCCGCGGGCGGCACCAAGGTCGAGATCACCAACCTCAACGTCGACCCCGGCGTCAGCCGCGTCTACGGCGACGTCAGCGTGAACGGCAAGACCGCAGCGACCAGCGCCTACGTGCTCAAGCTCGACGGCCGCACCCTCAAGCCGCTGTCGGCCGGGTCCGGCACCGCCACCCTCGAGGGCACCAAGGTCGAGGTCTCCCCGGTCGCCGCCGACCTGCTGAACAAGACCTTCAAGACCAACGCCGTCGCCGGCGGTCTCCTGGTCGGCATCGCCAAGATCACCGTCAACACCACCCCGGGTCAGTAGTCCCGCGCGGGTCCGCCTCGCGGACCCGACCCACCACCGCACCCGCGATCGGTCGCCTCCGCGACCGGTTGCGGGTGTGGTGCGTGAAGGCGTTCCCGGTCGCTCACCCCTCGTCCGGCTCCGCCTCCGTCCGATCGGGGTTGCCCCCGGCATCGGCCGGGTTGGCGTCGTCGGCGGCGGGGTCGTCCGGGGACTTGTCGGGATCCGTGGGCATGCTGGAGTTGTACGCCCCCGCGACCTGACGTGGCTACACCCGCGGGGCGCCCGGCCGGCTCAGGCCCGGCGCAGCGGCCGACCGGCATGCACATGGACGTGCAGGTGGCGCGAGTCCTGGTAGTCGCCGAGATTGGTGGTGACGCCCGCGGCACCGTGTGCGGCCACGACATCGGCAGCGACCTGCTGCACCACGTGGAGCAGGTGGACTGCCAGGTCGTCGCCCACCGTGAGCAGGGAGTCGACGTGCTCCCGGGTCACGACCACGACGTGGACGGGCCAGAAGGGGCGGGTGTGTCGAAACGCCAGCACGCGGGGATCGTCGTGGAGGACGTCGAGCGCCTGTACACCACGGAGTGCGACGTCGCAGTAGAAGTCGTCTCCCGTGTAGTCGGCCACGCCACCAGGCTAGGAGGCGAACGTCTCGCGCCGTCGCCGATCTCGTCTCGAGCACGAACGCGCGTCGCCACCGCTGCGTTCGCAGCAGCACCGAACGGGATTGCGGACCCCCGTAACCGATTCGGACCATAAAGTCCGAAACGACCCATTGGCTACCTATCGGAGCCATCCTGGACACGCGCTCGGATCCGCACCCACCGTCTGCCCGACCCCCCCACAGATGGGAACCACCCCATGATCGAGCTCATCAGGACCTGGACGCGGCGCGATGAGACAGGCGCCTCGGCGGTCGAGTACGGCCTGCTCGTCGCGGGCATCGCCGCACTGGTCGTGCTCGTCGTCTTCGCGTTCGGCGGCGTCATCAAGGGCGTGTTCAGCAAGACCTGCTCCACCGTGCGAGCCAGCTCCAGCGTGGGCTCCTGCAGCTGAGGGACCGCTCAGTCGCGGTCCTGCCAGGTGCACACGCAGGCCTCGTTGCCCTCCGGGTCGGCCAGAACCCAGAAGGCGCGCGCACGGCTGTCACTGACCACCCGGCCTCCTGCGGCCAGCGTCGCGGCCACCCGCGCGTCGGCCTCGTCCTCGGCCACGCTCACGTCGAGGTGGATGCGGTTGCGCTGGGGGCGCGCGACGTCCTGCTGCTGGAACCACAGGGTGGGCCCCTGCCCGGCGGGGTCGACGACCACCAGCTCCTGGCCCTCGGCGATCGGCCGCGACACGACGTCGTAGCCGAGCACGGCTGCCCAGAACGGCACCACGGCGGGGATGTCGAGCGCGTCCACAGCGATCTCCAGCGCCTGCACGGCGCGTGCGCCACCACCCTCGCCCGGCGTCGTGGCCAGGCCGAGCTCCTTGACTGCCGACGAGATCTGCGCGGCCAGCGCCGTGTCGAGCCGGGTCAGCCCCTCGGCCCGCGGGGTACGCAGCACGAGGCCGACACGGTCGTCGCCCAGGTCCAGCCGCAGGTGCGCGGCGTCCGGCCCGCACGCGCGCACCGCGACCTCCGCGACCTGTGCCGCCGCAGCCATCGAACCCACCGCGACGCAGCTGTACGCACCGCCGAGCAGCAGCCGCCACCCGTCGTCGTGGATGGATGCCGCTGCCGCCGCGTCGCCGAGCGTCTCGTGCTGCTCCGATGTCATGGGCCGAGCCTGCCAGGAGGGTCGGACACCGCCAGGGCGGGAGAGCCGCGGGAAGCAGCGGCGCGCGAAGGGCCCCCAGGACCGTGAACTCAGCCAGATCCTGGGGGCCCGAAGGCTCAAGCTCGAGAGCTGTCGCCTGCAGAAAGTTGTCAGCTCACAGGAGCGTCGAACCGTCGAGTCCGACGATGCCAGAGCCGTGGCGGCTCATCACCACCCCATGAAGCGGGACGCACCGGGGAGACACCGGGCACGTCGAGGAGGATCAGCCCACCAGGAGCCGTGCCGTCAGCTCGCGCCGGCTGGAGACGCCCACCTTCGCGAAGACCGTCTTGAGGTGGTCCTGCACCGTGTGCGGCGAGAGATGCAGGGACCGAGCGATCCCCTGGGTGCTGACGCCCTGCAGCACCAGCGAGACCACGTCCTCCTCGCGCGCGGTCAGCCCGTGCGCGGCGAGGGCGAGACGGCTCAGCTGAGCCTGCGGGGTGGGTTCGATCGTCACCACCACGTCGGCTGGACCACGTCCGGCGCCGGACAGCGGGGACGCGCCGATGCTCAGCCACGTTCCGGAGCGACCGCGGACCCGACTGTGCACGTGCTGGTCGCCATGACGACTGCGCGCCACCACGGCCAGCACGTTCTCGGGCAGTGATCCGTGGTCGTAGCCGCCCAGCTCCTCCACGACGGCCGGCACCGCCGTCGTGGTCTGCACCGCCCGTCCCGAGGCGTCGACCACCATGACGGCCGGCCCCGCCGGCTCCCCCGCGGACCTCGATGCGCCACTGCCGGCGAACAGGCAGCGCTGCACCGCGGCCGCCGCCGGCTCGCAGACGGCAGCCACCTGGTCGGCCTCGCCCGCGCTGAAGGGCGGATCTCCCGGCCCGCGGTAGAGAGCCAGCGCCCCCCAGGTCGCCGATCGGCTGGTGAGCGCTGCCCGGAGCTCGTCGGTGAAGCCGAACTGCGGACCCATGTACTGCGCCATGCGGCGCGCGGCCTCGGGGTGGCCGTCGGTGTCGATGGAGAGCACCCCGACCGGCGGTCGGCGACGAGCCAGCTCCGCGAACTGGTTGAGGTCGGGCGGCCCGTACTCGCTGGCCGCGAAGTCCTCGTCGCCCACCCCGAGCGGGCGGCTCTTGGCGGCCCAGGTGATCAGCCCACTGGTCGGATCGGTGACGGCGAAGCACGCGAAGTCGTAGGGCACGTGGTGGGCCAGGCCATCGAAGAGGACGGTGGCCAGCCGCTCGCGGTCTACGGCCGCCAGGAGCCGATCGTGGAGCCGGTCACGCAGGCTGCGGGTCGCGGAGCTCACGAGCACATCGTGCGCTCGGGGCCGGCTGCGGGGAACCCCACATTTCTGGGATACCCCCGCCTGTCCTGGCACCGCACGCTCTCGGTCATGACGACACCACTCGATCCACAGGCCCACCACCACACCCGTCGCTGCTGGTACGACCATCGCGAAGCCAGGTGGAACTGCTCGCCGCAGCAGCAGACCCCCATCGACGTCCGCGACATGATCGTCGTCCACACCATGCTGCTGCGCGAGTTCCGCCTCGTGCGGGACGCCGTCGCTCAGGTCGGCGATGGTGACGCACGCCGCGCCGAGGTGGTCGACCGGCACCTGGGTCTGCTCTGCGACCTGCTCCACCACCACCACGCCGGGGAGGACGAGCTGTTGTGGCCGGTGCTGCGGCCGCGGCTGACCGCTCGCCAAGCGAGACTCCTCGACGTCGCAGAGGCCCAGCACGCCGCGCTCGACGCGGTCCTCGGTCGTGTGCGCACGGGCCGCGAGCAATGGGTCGACGAAGCGGCAGCAGCGCCGCGTCGAGAGCTGGTGGAGGCACTGGAGCACCTGCACGCCCTGCTGGCCGAGCACCTGCGAACGGAGGAGGAGCAGCTGCTGCCGTTGGCCGCGCTGCAGCTGACGCAGGCTGAGTGGGATGCGGTCGGCGAGGCCGGGGCCGCTAGCGTGCCCAAGGCCGTCCTGCCGCTGGTGTTCGGGATGTTCGCCTACGAGGGCGACCCGGCCGTGCTCAGCGCGATGCTCGCCTCGGCGCCGGCCGTCCCGCGGTACGTGGTGCCCCGCATCGCCCCGACCGTCTACGCCCGACGCGCGCGGCAGGTCTACGGGACCGCAACCCCGTGAACCCGTGAACCCATGAGCCGGGCCGACCGCACCGGATATGACTAGTCCAGTTTCAGGTCGACGACCGAGGAGTCGATCAAGGAGGAGAACGCACGCGCTGCGTGCATCGACTCCTGCGAAGGAACTCCATGTCCACTGACGGTTCACGCTCCGCCGACATCGCCCCGCCGCGCCGGGGCGCCGCGAGCTGGTGCGCCGACCGGCACATCGCGACCAAGGTGCTGGCGTCGGTCGCCGTGCTGGCTCTCGCGGCGCTGGTCGTCGGGGTCTTCGGGCTTCACGGGCTCGCCCAGACCGACGGCGCGACCGCCTCGATGTACTCGCAGAACGTCAAGGAGTCGGTGGCCACGACTCGGCTGGTGGGCGATGTGAAGGACATGCGCATCGCCATCCGCGACGCCGCGCTCGCACCGACTCCGGCCGACGCGCAGACCGCCCTCGACTCGCTGGGCCCGCTCACCACCACGTTCAACAGCGACGTCCGCGCCTTCAAGGCGACCTCGCCCGCCGCGAGTACGGCCAAGCTGCTCGAGCGGGTGCGGAGCGACGTCGCGGCCGGACTGGCCTTCAACACGGCCAACACGGCACCGCTGGCGCTCAAGCACGACACCGCCGGCTGGGTGGCCGCCAACGCCAAGAACCAGTCGTTCAAGGACGCCACCGCGAACCTCGAGACGCTCAGCGGACTCGTCGCCTCCGACGCTCGCCGCACCGCGGCCGAGAATCACACCAGCTACGAGCACCTGCGCGTGACCATGCTGCTCGTGCTGCTGGTCGGCATCGCCCTGGGCGCGGTGGCCGCCGTCGTCGTGGCCCGCGACCTCGCCAAGCGGGTGGGCAAGGTGCAGAAGGTCGCGGAGGCGCTCGCGGCCGGTGACCTGACCGCGACCAGCGGGATCCGCTCACGTGACGAGATCGGGCAGATGAGCACCAGCCTGGACGACGCGCTGACGCAGCTGCGCGAGCTCATGACGAGCAGCGTCGAGACCTCCGAGGCCCTGGCCGCGGCTGCCGAGGAGCTCTCGGCCTCGAGCCAGCAGATCGCGGCCGGTGCGGAGGAGACCTCGGTACAGG
>NZ_RDBE01000008.1:177635-225265 GCF_003674065.1 Nocardioides mangrovicus | reverse complement strand
AACAACATCGACGGCGTCGCCGACGCCGCCAACACCACCACCAACGCCGTCCACCAGGCCAACGCCGCGGTGGCGGAGCTGGCCCGCATGTCCTCCGACATGCGCCAGGAGATCAGCCGCTTCAGCCTCTGATCCGCTGACCGGGGCCCTGTGCCCCGGCGATCCCCGCCCGGCCATCGTGCCGGGCGGGGATTGCTCTTTGCCCTCGAGCGGGGTCATGCTGTGCGTCCGCACCGCGTCTGGGGTGCGTACGCACAGTGTTCGGGGGAACCGATGCCGTACTCATGGGTCAACACGCCTGCACTCGGCTACGACCTCGCCCGTCGACCGCACGGCGACCGAGCCGCGGTCGTCATCCGCACCGCACTGCGGTGCACCCCCGCCGATCTGCGTCGGCTCGCCTCGCAGAGGGTCGCGTCAAGGGGATCGTCGGGGTCCCCGGCGCCGTCCGGACCGCCGGCACAGCCCAGGCCGGCGGGACCGATGTCGATGCTCGAGGCGCTCGGCGCTCAGGAGGACCTCGGTACGGAGCGACTGCGGCTGCTGGAGTCCTCGCTGCTCGGCGACGTCCCCCAGCTAGACCGCTTCGTGCGTCACGACGTGCTGGACTGGGCGGCCGAGGCGGTCTCCGCGCCCGTGGCCTCGCGTGCCGCCGACGTGCTGGTCGCCGCTGCCGCCCCGGCCTACGCCGACGGCGTCACCGACCACTGGCGCCGTCTGGCGGTCACCGGCTTCCTCGGGGCCGAGATCGAGCACGCGGACGAGACCATGCCCACCGGCCACGCGCGCCTTGACCAGCTGCTCGCAGAGGTGGCTGCTGCCGACATCGCCGCTCGCGAGGCGTGGCGCCAGGCCGTGACCCAGATGCAGGTCTGGACCACCCGGTGGGCACCGGCCATGCACGAGGCCACCTGGGCGCTGCATCTCACCGACCGGCTGCGGCTCGCCGCGGACGCCCAGCTGGCCGCCGTGCTCGCCTTCCGCAGCGGTGGGTTCAACGCCCACGACGCCGCCTACGGCGTCTGGAACGCCCTCAGCGGCCTGGTGCACGCGACGCTGGCCGACGACCTGCTGGCCGACGAGCACCGTGCGCGGCTCACCCTGGTGCACCGGTTGGTGGGCACCGGGCCCGCCTGATCCTCACTCCGCGCAGGATTTCCGATCCGACCTCGCAGGTTCCGGCTCAGCTGTCGGCCGCGGCTGCCGATGACCTAGGTGTCGGCACCCGCCGGCGGTCCGGCGAGCTCGAGGAGGAGTGTCGGTGAGCATCCGTGTGCTGGTGGTCGACGATTCGGTCGTCATCCGCAAGCTGGTCGGCGACCTTCTCAGCGAGGACCCCGACATCGAGGTGGTCGGCACTGCGATCAACGGTCGGGTCGCGCTGACGAAGGCCGAGCAGCTGCGCCCCGATGTCATCACGATGGACATCGAGATGCCCGAGCTGAACGGCATCGAGGCCGTCCGAGCCCTGCGCGGGTCGGGCAACACCACGCCGATCATCATGTTCAGCACGCTCACCGAGCGCGGTGCGACCGCCACCTTCGACGCGCTGGCGGCGGGAGCGACCGACTACGTCGCCAAGCCCGCGAACGTCGGCAGCGTCACCCAGTCCTTCGACCAGGTGCGCTCGGCGCTCATCCCGCGGATCAAGGGCCTCGCCCCGAGCGGCACCCGCACGAGCGCTCCGACGAGCTCGCGCGCAGCGGGAGCGGCGACGCCGGCGTCCCGGCCCGCACCGGTCGTCACGACACGACCCGCACCGACCTCACCCGCCCCGGTACGACTGCTGGTCATCGGCTGCTCGACCGGCGGGCCCGAGGCCCTGGCGCGGTTCCTCGAGGGACTCCCGCGCCTCCCGGTGCCCGTCGCCGTCGTGCAGCACATGCCCCCCGTCTTCACCGCGCAGTTCGCCGCCCGCCTCAACCGCGCCCTGCCCTACGAGGTCGTCGAGGCCCAACAGGGCCGGCCGATGGAGCCCGGCGTCGTCCACATCGCGCCCGGCGACTACCACCTGCGCGTGGTGGGGCGAGGTCAGGGCCTGCAGACCGCTCTGGACCAGGCGCCCGCCGAGAACTACTGCCGCCCGGCCGTCGACGTGCTGTTCCGCTCCGCGGCCACCGCCACCGGCGCCGGCACGCTCGGCGTCGTCCTGACCGGCATGGGCCAGGACGGCTGCCTCGGCACGGGCGACATCGTCCGGGCCGGCGGCTCGGTCATCGTCCAGGACCGTCAGACCTCGGTCGTGTGGGGCATGCCCGGCGCGATCGCCGAGGCAGGGCTGGCCGAGGCCGTCCTGCCACTGGCCGAGCTCGCTCCGGCCGTCCGACAGCGTGTGCCCGCCGCGGTGGGCGTAGGGAGCCGACCATGACCGCCCTGACCATGGAGTCGTTCAGCTACGTGAGCGACCTGGTGCGTCGCGAGAGCGCCATCGTGCTGGAGGCCGGTAAGGAATACCTGGTCGAGTCCCGGCTCGGTCCGGTCTCCCGCAGCGCCGGCCTCGGCGACGTCAACGAGCTCGTGGCCACGCTGCGCAGCCGGCCCAACGCCACCTTGGCCAAGGCCGTCGTGGAGGCGCTGACCACCAACGAGACCTCCTTCTTCCGCGACGCCGAGCCGTTCAACGCCCTGCGCACCACCGTGCTCCCGGAGCTGGCCCGCACGCGTCCGACCCGCTCGATCCGGGTCTGGAGCGCCGCGTGCTCGAGCGGCCAGGAGTCCTACAGCATCGCGATGACCATTCGCGACACCCCCGAGGTGGCGGGCTTTCGGACCGAGATCGTCGGCACCGACCTCTCCGAGGAGATGGTCGAGCGCTCCCGCGCCGGTCGCTACTCCCAGCTCGAGGTGAACCGCGGCCTGCCCGCGACCACCCTGGTCAAGAACTTCACGCGGGCCGGTGCCCACTGGCAGATCGCGCCCGACCTGGCTGCGATGACCTCGTTCCGCACCCTGAACCTGATGCGGCCCTTCGTCGGCCTCGGCCGGCTCGACATCGTGTTCGTGCGCAACGTGCTGATCTACTTCGACGTGCCCACCAAGGCCGACATCCTGCGCCGGATCCGCCAGACGATGGCACCCGACGGGTTCTTGTTCCTCGGCGCCGCCGAGACGCCGATGGGAGTCGACGACGGCTGGGAGCGGATGTCGGTGGGGCGTCAGGCGATCTACCGCCCCGCGCGCTGAGGCTGCCGGCTCATCCTGCGCGTCGACCCTGACCCGGTCGGCCGGATCAGGGTCGATCGGGCTCGCCGTCCGCGTTGATCAGCGCCGACGGCGCGGGTCGCCCGGCTCGGGGCCCTCGGCGGTGCCCGGCTCGGGCGTCGCTGCGTCGCCGCGGTCGCGCACCGCCCGCCCGAAGGACTGCACGACGTCGTCGCTGGGGGCGGCCGCCTGCCGGTTGCTGCTCTCCAGCTCGGCCAGCACCTCCGCCCGGTGGACCGCCACGCTGCGGGGGGCGTCCACGCCGACCCGCACCACGTCACCTCGCACGTCGAGGACCGTGACGACCACGTCGTCGCCGATCGCGACACTCTCGCCGATCCGTCGGCTCAGCACCAGCATGGGGCAACGCTACAGGTCGTGGCCCACCGCGCTGGGCAGCCGGGCGGCGGTGCGGGGGACCGGATTCGCGGAGCGGCTTCGCGGTCTGAGGCACCGCTGCCGGGGCGGGTGGCTGGTCGGCCGGGGGGTGGCGGTGCGCCAGGCCGGGTCCGTGAGGTCGGTTTGCGGTCCGAGGTACCGCTGCCGGGTGGCCGGCCGCGGGGCTCAGCTGGCGAGCAGCGGCGTGGTGAGGGAGAGGTCGACGTCGTCCAGCACGACCTGCTGGACCAGCCGCGTGGTGGTGTTGACGACCACGGGGGCGCGCAGGTTGGCCGTGGACTCGGCCAGGGAGCCGCCGACGTTGACGACGACCAGCACCAGCACGTCCTCGGCCGAGTCGATGCCGAGGCGCTCGACGGTGGCGTCGTCGATGACCGGCTCGTAGCCGGGGAAGAAGACGTCGGGCGGGACCACCAGGAAGCGGGCGTCGGGGTCGTCGACGGCGCGCAGGTCGCAGGCCGGGCTGCCCTCGTCGAGCTGCACCAGGGCGAACTGGCGCGCCGCGGGAAAACCGGGCATGGGCTGGACCATCTCCAGCAGCGGGACGTCGGACATGTCGCTCCGAGAGGTGGTGGCGTCCGGCTGAGCGGCCGGTGCGGTCTGGTGGGGGTGAAGGTCGGTAGAGATCATTTCAGGAAGTCCGCAAGGCTCGGCGACATGACACGGGAGGTGGCGGTCAGAGCCGCCTGGTAGGCGGTCTGCTGGATCTGGAGGTTGACCACGGCGGAGGCCATGTCGACGTCCTCGACGCTCGACAGCGAGCTCTTCAGGCTCACCTGCTGGGTGCTCGCGGTGCTCTGCGCCTGCTCGATCTGGCTGTAGCGGCTGCCTGCCTCGGCGCGCGAGGCCGTGACGCGGGCGATGTCCGTGCTCAAGGTGGCCGAGGCGCTCGCGATGGCGCTCTGGTCGCCGCTGCGCAGCGCCGTGGACAGCGCGTCGAGGTGGGTGAAGACGTTGTCGCCGTCGGCGCCGAAGGTGGTCTGGGCATCGGCGTCGACCCGCACCCGGGTGCTGTCGCCGACGGTGCGCGAGACGCTGCCCGAGGTGCCGGTGTAGGCGCCGGTGGAGTCGTAGGCCGTGGTGCCTGAGGTGGTGCCGCCGAAGACCGGGCGGTCGAGGTAGGTGGTGTTCGCGGCCGACAGGATGCTGGCCTTGACCTGGTCGACCTGGGTGGCCAGCGCGTCGCGACCGGTCTGGTCAATGGACCCGCTGTTGCCCTGGACGGCCAGGTCGCGGGCGGTGCGCAGCTGGTCGGTGACGGAGCCCAGCGTCGTGTCGATCTCGCCGAGCCAGGCCAGGCCGTCGGTGGCGTTGGTCTGGTACTGCTCGTTGACCGCGATAGACGTGCGCAGCCGCATCGCCGACGCCGTGCCGACGGGGGAGTCGGAGGGCCGGTTGATGGCCTTGCCGGAGCTCAGCTGCTCCTGGGTGGTGGAGAGCCGCGACAGCCCGGTCTGCAGCGAGCTCAGCGAGCGCTGCGTGATCATGTTCTGCGTCACGCGGGTCATCGGGTCACCCCGGTGCGGTTGATGAGCGTGTCGAGCATCTCGTCGACGGTGGTCATCACGCGCGAGGCCGCCTCGTAGGCGTGCTGCGCCGTCACCATGTTCACCATCTCCTCGTCGAGGCTGACGCCGCCGAGCTGTTCCTTGGCGTTGTCGACCTGGGTGGTCACGATCTGCTGGTTGCTGGCCTGGGTCTTGATGTCGGCGACCTGCGTCCCGAACGTGCTGACCAGCCGCTGGTAGGAAGACTCGGCCGCGCCGGCCTTCGAGAGCTGGTCGGCGATGCCGGTGTCGGTGCCCCCGCCGGCGGTCGAGGACGCCGCCACCTTCTGCGGGTCGGTGATGGCCACGGCGAAGGTGCCCAACGGGTCGCTGGAGCTGTAGCTGAAGAACGCGCCGCCGGCGTTGCCGTCGGCGTCGTAGCCGGACTCGTGAAGGCTGTTGACCTGGTCGGCCAGACCGGTCACGACCGCGGACAGGCTGCTGAGGTAGCTCGGGAAGGTCGTGTTGAGCAGGGTGGCCACGCCGCCGAGCTCGCCGCCGATCGAGCCGACCGAGGTGGCGGTGCCCGAGGAGCTGGTGATCGAGAACGTCACCAGGCTGCCGTCGGCGTCGCCGTTCGAGGTGATGCCCGAGGCGACCCCGAAGGTGCCGGCCGTCGTGCCGCTCACCAGCGCGGTGCCGTTGATCGAGACGTCGGCCGACCCGTCGGACTTGATCGAGGCCACCGCTCCAGTGAGCGAGGAGAGCTGCTGCAGCACCTGGTCGCGGCTGTCGAGCAGGGCGCTGGTGTCGGTCCCGCCCGCCGAGGCCGCGGAGATCGAGCGGTTCAGGCTGGCCAGGTTGGTGGCGAGCGTGTTGACCTGGTTGACGTCGGTCAGGGTGCGGCTGCGCTGGTCGCCGGCCTCGGAGTTGATGTTGCTGACCTGGTTCTTCACCGCGCTGACCACCGAGGCGGCCTTGGTCAGCACCCCGGCGCGGGCGGCGCTGGAGGTGGGGCTGTTCTCCAGGGTGCTCCACGACGTGCGGAAGTCCGTCATCATCGCCGCCAGGCCGCTTGAGCCGGGCTCGCCGATGCCGTCCTCGACGCGCTCGAGGGAGGCCTGCTGCACGTCCAGGCCGCTCTGGGTGCCGTGCTCGCGGCGCACGCGGGCGTTGATCAGCTCATCGCTCAGCCGCGTCACGCCGTCGACCTTGACGCCCTGGCCGGACGTCGACTGCCTCGACCACAGCGCGACGCGGGCGGTGACGTCGATCGTCGAGGCGTCGACGGTGCGGCGCGTGTAGCCCTCGGTGGAGGCGTTGGCGACGTTCCCGGACGCGACGTCCATCGCCGCGCGGTTGTACTGCAGCGCAGTGAGCGCGGTGTTGAGCGTGGAGAAGGAGCTCATGTCACAGGCTCCGGTCGACCAGCCGGGGGGTGAGCTCGGTGAGCACGGCGCCGCCGTCGGGACGGTAGCCCTCGGCGGACTGCTCGAGGTCGAGCAGCGCCTCTCGGGCCGAGCGCAGCCCGACGGTCAGCAGCTCGCGGTTGTTCTCGGCGAGCGCGGTGATCTGCCGGCTGACCTCCTCGAAGCCCTGCCGGTGGTCCAGCAGGATGCCGCGCCACGGCTCGGGAGCGGCCTCGGCCAGCGCCCGCAGGCTCGGGTTGGGCGACAGTCCGACCGTCTCCGCGGCCTCGTCGGCGGCCACGGAGCGCAGGATCTCGGTCTCGCGCAGCACCGTCAGGACCAGCTCGACCTCGCGCGCGGCGCGTCCCAGCCAGTGGGTGCGTCCGGTGGCCAGCACCATCTGCTCGACCTCGAGCTTGAACAGCAACGAGTCCAAGAGCTCGCGCTCACGCCACAAGATGTCGGAGAGCTTGTCCATGCGGGGTCCTTCCGTGCGGGGTCGAGCGGTGTGACCCAGGGCTGATCGGCGGGGGGCGCGACCACCTGAGCGAAACGGCACTGCGGATTCCCGGTTCTTCGCTCCATCTGGGACAAAGGTCCTCAGTTGCCGACGGATTACTTGAAACCGCTCATAACCGGACATAGACCCTGCAAATGTTCCACCTCGTGAACGCACAGACGCCCGTGGCACCGGTCGCCGACGACATCGACGAGCTGGTCAGCGCCCACCTCCCGCTCGTCGCCCACGCCGTCCGCGAAGCCATGGCCCGCGTGCCTGCTCACGTCGACCGCGACGACCTCACCTCGGCCGGCATGTTCGCCCTGGTGCAGGCCGCCCGCTCCTTCGACACCGCCCGCGGGGTGCCGTTCGCCGGCTACGCCTCGACCCGGGTGCGCGGTGCCATCCTCGACGAGCTGCGCAGCATCGACTGGGCATCGCGCTCGGTGCGCCGCAAGGCTCGTGCGGCCGAGGAGGTGCGCCAGCAGCTGGCCACCGCGCTGCGCCGTCTGCCGAGCTCCCAGGAGGTGGCCGCCGCCCTGGGCATCACCACCGAGGAGCTCGCCCGCAACGAGGACGACATCTCCCGTGCCCAGCTCGTCTCCATCCACGAGACCGAGCGCGAGGACATCGAGAACCTGCTGCCGACCGCCGGTCCCACGCCCGAGCAGGTCGTGCAGGACCGCGAGCGCATGACGTACATGGTGGAGGCCGTCGCCGAGCTGCCCGAGCGGCTGCGCGTCGTCGTCGAGCAGTACTTCCTGGCCGAGCGGCCGATGGCCGACATCGCCGCCGAGCTCGGCGTCACCGAGTCGCGCGTCTCGCAGATGCGCGGCGAGGCGCTCGTGCTGCTGCGCGGTGCCCTGCACCGAGCCCTGGACCCCGAGCTGGCCCCGGCAGAGACCGGCACCGGCTGCGCCGTGCGGCGCCGCGAGTCCTACTACGCCGCCGTGGCCGCCCGTCACGCCTCCGGTCTCGAGCGGCACCATACGCCGATGCGCATCGACGCCACCGCCTGAGCGCGCCCGCGCCAACTCGGCAGAAAAAACTTCTCCGAACCGCTCAACCGAACCAGAGCCCCGCCGATCACCTCACCACGGAGCCCACGGACGGGATCCGCGAACCACGACTCACCATCCAGGAAGGAACCATCATGAGTCTCCGCATCAACACCAACACCGACAGCCTCAACGCCTACCGGAACCTCTCGGTCACGCAGTCGCAGATGTCGAAGTCCCTGGAGAAGCTCTCCAGCGGCTCCCGCATCAACCGCGCCGCCGACGACGCCGCCGGCCTGGCGATCTCGGAGGGTCTGAAGTCGCAGATCGGCTCCCTGAACGTTGCGGTGCGCAACGCCCAGGACGGCGTCTCCGTCGCGCAGACCGCTGAAGGTGCGCTCACTGAGGTCCACTCCATGCTGCAGCGCATGAACGACCTCGCCACGCAGTACGCCAACGCGACGAACAACTCCGAGTCGCAGACGGCCCTTTCCACCGAGTTCAGCCAGCTCGCCACCGAGATCGGCAAGGTCCAGGACAACGCCAACTTCAACGGCGTCAACCTGTTCGCCGCCGCCACCGGTTCGACGCTGTCGTTCCAGGTGGGCTCCAGCTCGACCGACACGATCGACATCGACACCCCGGTGAAGTTCGACGCCAGCACCCTGTCGATCACCACGCAGAGCGGCATCACGGACGCGATCAACACCGTGTCCGCCACCCGAGCCGACCTCGGCGCGGTGCAGAACCGGTTCGAGCACCGCATCAACAGCACCAACGTCGCCATCGAGAACCTGACCGCGTCGGAGTCGCGCATCGCCGACACCGACATGGCCTCGGAGATGGCGTCCTTCACCCGCTCGCAGATCCTGTCGCAGGCCGGCACCGCCATGCTGGCGCAGGCCAACCAGGCTCCGCAGTCGGTGCTGAAGCTGCTGCAGTGACCCCTGCGTAGCGTCAGCAGTACCACGTGAGGCGGGCGGGATCGGCTCCAGCCGGTCCCGCCCGTGTCGCGTCACAGCACCACCTCGAGCAGGAAGGACCTCGGCGTGACCACCACGAGCAGCAGCACGAGTTCGGTCAGCAGCCTGGTCAGCGGCCTGGTGAGCGGGTTCGATCCCACCACCCTGGTCACCCAGCTGATGACCGTCGAGGCGCAGCCGCAGACCAACCTGAAGACCAAGCTCACCACCGAGAACAGCACGATCTCCACCCTCCAGTCGCTCAACACCCAGGTGGCCGCCCTGGCCACCCAGGCCAAGGCGCTCGCGACGAGCAGCGGGTGGGGCAACCTGTCTGTGAGCTCCTCCAGCAGCAACGTCGCCGCCTCCGCCACCACCGGCACCGTGGCCGGCACCTACAACTTCTCGGTCGACCAGACCGCCCAGGCCCACAAGCTGGCCTTCGCCACCAGCGCCGCCGGCACCGACACCGTCGTGTCCGGCAGCTCGGTGACGCTGACCGTCAACGGCGTCGCGAAGTCGATCAGCACCGGCACCGGCACGCTGGACAGCCTCGTCTCGGCGCTCAACGCCACCGGCACTGGCGTCAGCGCCAGCAAGCTCAAGCTCGACGACGGCAGCTACCGGCTCAACGTCACGGCCAACGCCACGGGCGCGGCGGCCGCCTTCACGCTCACCAACGCCGACGGCTCGGACCTGCTGGGCGGGGCGAACGTCACCCAGGGACGAGACGCCGCGATCACCATCGGTGGCGACACGATCCACTCGGCCAGCAACACATTCACCGGCGTGGTGCCCGGTGCCACCTTCACGGTCTCGTCGGCCGCTGTCGGGAGCACGGTGGACCTCACCGTGGCGCGGGACACGAGCACCACCACCGCGGCGGTCAAGTCGCTGGTCGACAACGTCAACACGCTGCTGGCCAAGATCGACTCCCTCACCGCCTACGACACCAGCACCAAGGCCGCCGGCGCCCTGTCCGGGGACGCGTCGGTCTCGGCACTGCGCGACTCGCTGCTCGACGCCGTGTACCCCGGCGACGGCACCAGCCTGTCCAGCATCGGCATCCAGACGGATCGCGACGGCAAGCTGGTCTTCGACTCCGATGCCTTCACCGCGGCCTACAACGCCGATCCCGCCGCCGTGCAGGCCAAGTTCACCGCCAGCACCACGGGCACCACCGGCTTCGCCGACCGTATTCAAAAGATCGCCGCAGGCGCGAGCGACACCTACACCGGCACCCTGACCTCCACGATCACCAACCACCAGACCACTGCGAGGCGTCTCACCGACGACATCGCCGACTGGGACGTCCGGCTCGCGGCCAAGAAGACCTCGCTGACCACGCTCTACACGAACCTGGCCACCACCTTGAGCAACCTGAACTCCCAGTCCACCTGGCTCAGCAGCCAGATCGACTCCCTCTCCAGCTCCTCGAGCTGATGCGGGACATCCACCCACCAGTCACGGAAGCCACGGAGGGCACCATGACCATGATGATGAGCGACGTTCGCGCCGCCTACGTCGACAACAGCGTCGCCACCGCCGACCCCGCACGCCTGCTCGTGCTGCTGTGCCAGCGGCTCGTGCTCGACCTGCGCCGGGCGGTCGCCGCCCTCGAGGGCGACGACCTCGCCGAGGCGCACCGCAACCTGGTGCACGCCCAGGACATCGTCACCGAGCTGCGCACCAGCCTGGACCCCACGGGCTTCGCCGGCGGCCACGAGCTGGCCGCCCTGTACGACTACGTCTACCGCCGGCTGCTGCAGGCCAACCTGCACAAGGACGTCATCGCCGCGGCCGAGTGCGAGGTGCTGGTCCGCAGCATCGCCGAGACCTGGCAGCAGGCTGCCATGGCCGTCGCCGGAGGCCGGTGAGATGACCCCGGAGCAGGAGTGGAGCCGTCACCTCGACGGCCTCGAGGCCGAGCTGGCCACGAGCGAGCGCGCCCTGCGCGGCGAGGTGCTCTACTCCGACTCCCTGCACGGCGAGGCCAGCTTCGAGGAGGCCTTGGCCGTTGCCTGGACCCCACCGGAGGTCCACAGCCCGCTCCCGGCCACCCTGGCCGCGCGTGCCCGTGACCTCAACCGACGCCAGCAGGAGCTGGCCGGCAAGGTCCTGGCCGCCATGCGCGCGACCGCGCAGGTCCGCGCCTACGTCGACGTCGCCGAGCCGGCGACGACGCACCTGCCGCGGTTCGTCGACGTCGTCGGCTGACCTGCCCAGCCGCCGCCGGCGGAGGGGTGGTCCCGACGCGCTCGCTCGTTCCTAGCCTCGCTGCTCGACCACCGCGACGACGGGTGGTCGAGCAGCTCTCCGCGCCGTCTTGAGGAGCCGAGGGACGAGGCGTCTTGTCGGGAGCCCCGGCGAGCAGGCGCGTCGGAGGCATCCCCGCCGAGGGGGAGCGGGAACCGGTGTGGACCACTGGCCGGCCCGGTCCGATTTCCTCAAGATCGCGGTCCTGCCGCCGATCACCTGCACATGGAAAATGGCACGCTGGCTCTCGTCATCGACGACTCTCGCGCGATGCGGAGCATCCTGCGGCGCACGCTGACGCCGCTGGGGTTCGAGGTGCTGGAGGCCGGTCACGGCCGCGAGGCGCTCGACGTGCTGGAGGCCGGCCACCATCCCGCGGTGTGCCTGGTCGACTGGAACATGCCGGTGATGGACGGCTATGAGTTCATCACCACCGTCCGTGCTCACGCCGAGTGGCGCGACATCACCTTGATGATGGTCACCACCGAGAGCGAGCACTCCCAGATCGTCAAGGCGCTCGCGGCCGGGGCGCACGAGTACGTGCTCAAGCCCTTCACCGCCGACGCCATCGCCGACAAGCTCAGCCTGCTGGGCCTGCTGCCGGAAGGAGCCCAGGTATGACCATCTCGCTACTCGCCCCCGAGGACGTCGAGGCGATCGTCGAGCAGGTGTGGTCCTCGCTGCTCGAGGTCGAGCCCGCCTTCGGCCCGCTGCCCGACGTCGACGCGTCGGCGGGGGAGACCTGGACCGCCACCGTCACCGTCTCGGGGCCCGTCGCGATGCTCATCGCGACCGCGATGCCCCGCGAGGCGGCCGTCGACGTCGCGTCGCGGCTGCTGATGGTCGACGACCCGACCACCGAGGACGTCGCCGACGCCCTCGGCGAGCTGGTCAACGTGCTCGGCGGCAACCTCAAGAGCATGCTGCCCGGCCCCAGCACCCTGTCGCTGCCGGTGACCGTCACCGGCGAGGTCGCACCTCCCTCGCACGCCGAGGAGCAGGGGCGTTGCGTCGCCGTCCTGGACGGCCGTCCCATCAGCCTGACCACCTACCTTCTCGATCCTGGAGCAGTCTCATGAAGATCCTCGTCGCCGACGACAGCCGCGTGATGCGCCAGATCGTCATCCGCACCCTTCGCCAGGCCGGTTTCGACGGCCACGACGTCGTGGAGGCCGAGAACGGGCGCGACGCGCTCGACAAGGTCCACTCCGAGGCGCCGGACCTGGTGCTCTCGGACTGGAACATGCCCGAGATGAACGGCATCGACGTTCTCGACGCGCTGCGCTCGAGCGGCTCGACCGTGCCGTTCGGCTTCGTGACCTCGGAGGGCTCGGAGGAGATGCGGACGCGGGCCGAGCAGGGCGGCGCCCTGTTCCTCATCGCCAAGCCGTTCACCCCGGAGTCGTTCGAGTCCGCCCTGGCGCCGGTCCTGCGATGAGCACCGCGCTCGCCATCCCGGTGCCCGCGCCCATGCAGGTGCGCGAGCTGCTGGAAGGGCTGCTGGGTCGCGACGTCACGGTCGCAATGGCGCCGCCGCTGGTGCCGAACGCCATCAACCCGGTCACCGTGGGCGTCTACGTCACCGACCACCTCGAGGTCACCGCGGTCTCCTGCGCCGACCAGGCGTTCTCGGTGCGCGCCGCGGCCGCCGTCGGCCTGGTGCCGGCCTCGCAGGCCGAGGACGCCCTGGGCGCGGGCACCCTCGACGACACCCTGCGCGACAACCTCTACGAGATCCTCAACATCGCCGCGTCGTTGTTCAACGTCGGCGAGCACACGCACGTGAAGTTGCACGCGATGCACCCGGTCGGCCTCCCGACGCCGCCCGACGCGCTCGTCCGCACGCTCACGCTGGGTCGCCGGCTCGACCTCAAGGTCGACATCGCCGGGTACGGCGGGGGACGGCTGTCCTTCGTCGGCACGCCCGGCTGAGTACCACCCACCCGGACCTCGCCGGCGTACTCCTCCAGGGGTGCGCCGGCGGTGGCACGCCCGCGCCGTTCGAGCGCTGAGGGCGCCGGGCCGGGACATATGTCCTCAATCCCCACGAACGTCTCAAGTGCCGCATCTCGCGGCCGACCCCCCACCCGAGCACGGATCGCTCACCTCCTCGCCGACGGATTGGCGCAGTACCGCCGTCAGTTCCCCGTCCGCGAAGGAGCGCCATGTCCCTGGCCGTCAACGATGCCGTGACCCGCGTGCTGAGCGTCGCGCTCGACGGGGTCACCGCCCGCCAGCAGGTGACCGCGAACAACATCGCGAACGTCGACACCCCGAACTTCCGCGCCAGCAGCCTCGACTTCGAGAGCTCGCTGCGCGACGCGGTCGAGTCCGGCGACATCACCGACACCTCCAGCGGCGACGTCACGTACTCCACCGAGGCCACCGACACCCCGGTCGGGGCCAACGGCAACAACGTCGACCTGCGCAAGGAGACGCTGTCCGCGGCCCAGTCGCAGTACCAGTACCAGCTGCTCAGCCGCGCGGTGAACGACCAGTTCACCGTGATCAAGGACGCGATCGGGACCGGTGCGTGATGGGCGCCTTCGACCTGCTCAACATCGCCAGCTCCAGCATGGGCTTCCACCAGACCTGGCTGGACGCGCTCGCGAACAACATCGCCAACGTCAACACCGCCACCTCGACCAGCGAGAACGCCTTCCAGGCGCAGTACGTCGTCGCCCAGGCCAAGCCGGGCGGCGGGGTGCAGGTGGCCGGTGTCGTCGAGGGCGACCCGACCGGTCGGGTCGTCAACGACCCCGACAGCCCGTTGGCCGACGCCGACGGCAACGTGCGCGAGCCCGACATCGACATGTCGAGCCAGATGACCCAGCTCGTGATGGCCCAGCGCGGCTTTCAGGCCTCGGTCCAGGTGACCAAGGACGCCCAGGAGACCTACGAGTCCGCCCTCTCGATCGGACGTGGCTGACATGAGCGTCTCCGGTGTCGAGGCCGTCAGCGGCTTCAGCCCCCTGGCCACCCAGCAGCTCAGCGCCGCCTCCGCGGTCAACGGCAACAACGCCACCACGAGCCTGAGCGGCACCTCCGGCACGACCGGTACGTCCGAGGCCTCCGGCTCCGGGTTCGGCGACCTCGTCCTCGACGGGATCGACCGGCTGGAGTCGGTGCAGAAGAACACCGACCAGCTGGCCGTGAAGGCCGCCACCGGTGACCTCGACGCGATGCACCACTACACGATCGCGGCCACGGAGGCCGCCGTGACCACCCAGCTCACCGTCGCCGTGCGCAACAAGGCGCTCGACGCGTTCAACGAGATCATGAGGATGCCCGTCTGATGAAGGACCTGGTTCTCGGCCGGCTCTCCGGAATGCAGCGCACCTTCTCCGGCTTCACCGCCGGGCAGAAGGTGGTGGCCCTCATCGGCACCGGTGCCCTGCTGCTCGGTGCGGTCCTGGTCTTCCGCTGGGTCTCCCAGCCCGACTACGCGCCCCTGTTCAGCGGGCTCTCGGACTCCGACGCCTCCGCGGTCGTCCAGCAGCTCGACACCGAGGGTGTGAAGTACAAGATCGCCAACGGCGGCGACACCGTGATGGTGCCGCGCAGCGAGGTCTACAAGACCCGCATCCAGCTCAGCGGCGAGGGCATCCCCAGCGGTTCCGACGGCGGCTACTCCATCTTGGACAAGCAGAGCCTCTCGACCTCGGAGTTCCAGCAGCAGACCGACTTCAAGCGCGCGATGGAGGGTGAGCTCACCAAGACCATCGAGGCGATGGACGGCGTGCAGACCGCCGTCGTGCACCTGGCCATCCCCGAGAAGCAGGTCTTCTCCGACAAGCAGGGCAAGCCGACCGCCTCGGTGCTGGTGCAGACCCGCAGCGGCGTGACGCTGAACCAGAACCAGGTGCAGGCCATCGTCCACCTGGTCGCCGCCAGCATCGACGGCATGAAGGCCAGCGACGTCACGGTCGCCGACTCCAAGGGCCAGCTGCTCTCCAACCAGAGCGACACCGGCGCGGCCGGCGCCAGCTCGCGCAACCAGTACGTGGAGTCCTACCAGAAGCAGGCCGAGGCGAAGGCCCAGACGCTGCTGAACCGCGTCGTGGGCGACGGCAACGCCGACGTCCAGGTCACCGCCGACCTCAACTTCGACAAGACCACCACCCAGAGCCGGACCTACAAGCAGTCCGACCCCAACGGGCTGACCCTGTCGAGCACCAAGAACACCGAGGACTACACCGGCGCCGGCGGCTCCACGCCCACCGGCGTGGTCGGCCCCGACGGCCAGATGGACACCTCGACCACGACCACCACGACCGGCTCGGGGAGCTCCGCCTCCACCTACAAGAAGTCCTCCGAGACCTCCGACAGCGCCCTGGACACCACAACCCAGCAGGTCACCAGCGCCCCCGGCTCGGTGCAGCAGCTGCACGTGGCCGTCGCGCTCGACCAGACCGCCGCCGCCTCGACCAAGCCGGCCGAGATCCAGAAGATGATCACCTCCGCGCTGGGGATCGACCCGGCCCGCGGTGACACCCTGCGGGTCTCGGTGCTGCCCTTCGACCGCAGCGCTGAGAAGTCCGCCGCCGCCGAGCTCAAGGCCAGCGACGCCGCAGCCGCGAAGGCCTCGAAGATGAGCCTCTACCGCAACATCGGCGTCGGGGTCCTGGTCCTGCTGGGCCTGCTGTTCCTCTGGCTGCGCGGCCGCAAGCGCGCCAAGCAGCGCGCCGAGCAGACCACCTACGTCGTCGAGCAGCTGCGCAACGACGCGGCCCGGCGCGAGGAGGCCCAGCGCGTGGTGGAGAGCCCGGCCACGCAGCTGCTGAGCCTCGAGGCACCGGACCCGACCAAGGACCTGCAGTCCGAGCTGACCCAGCTGGTCGAGAGCCAACCCGACGACGTCGCCGCCCTCCTGCGCGGCTGGATGGCTGACCGCTGATGTCGCAGCTCGTCGCCAGCCCCGGCGTCCGCAAGGCCGCCGTGCTGCTCATCCAGATGGGCCGGGAGCGCGCCTCCGCGGTGCTGTCCAAGCTCAGTCCTACCGAGGTGGAGACCATCACGGCCGAGATCGCACGGCTGGAGGCCGTCGAGGCCGACGAGTCGGTGCGCGTGATGAGCGAGTTCCGCGACATCATGACCGCGCGGGCCCACATCGCCAAGGGCGGCCTGGGCTTCGCCCAGCAGCTGCTGGAGAAGTCGCTGGGCAGCGAGCGGGCGGCCGAGATCATCGACCGGCTCAACGCGGCCGCGATCTCGATGCCCTTCCAGTTCCTGCACCAGGCCGACCCGGCCCAGCTGCGCCAGTTCATCGTCGACGAGCACCCGCAGGTCATCGCGCTGGTGCTCGCCCACATGACCGCCGACAAGGCCTCCCTGCTGCTCTCCGGCCTGCCGCCGGAGCAGCAGGCCCAGGTCGCGCACCGGATCGCCGTGATGGACCAGACCTCCCCGGAGATCATCCGCGCGGTCGAGAGCGTCCTGGAGCGCAAGCTGTCCTCGATGCTGCAGCCCAGCCAGATGTCGCGCGTCGGCGGCCTGGACCCGCTGGTCAACATCATCAACCGCTCCGACCGCTCCACCGAGCGGCAGATCGTGGAGGGCCTGGAGTCACTCGACGCCGCGCTCGCCGACGAGGTCAAGAGCCGGATGTTCATGTTCGAGGACATCACCAGCCTCGACGACCGGTCGGTGCAGCTCGTGCTGCGCCAGATCGAGAGCGGCCAGCTGGCGCTGGCGCTCAAGGGCGTGCCCGACGTCGTGCGCGAGAAGATCACCTCCAACCTCTCCGAGCGGGCCGCTGAGAACCTGCTCGAGGAGGTCGAGCTGCTCGGCCCGGTGCGGCTGGCGCAGGTCGAGGAGGCGCAGCAGGAGATCATCCGCGCGATCCGCCAGCTCGAGGAGCAGGGCCAGATCATGCTGCACCGCGGGGGCGACGATGACCTCATCGTCTGAGCGCGTGCTGCGCGGCGGCGGGGCCTCGGCCGCGACCGCCACGCCGCTGCCGACGCCCGACCTCCGCTCGGGCGTGTGGACCCGGCTGGGCCACGACCACACCCGCGGCGACGCCGTGCTCGAGCACACCCTCGACGCGCTGGCCGACCGCGCCCGGCAGGCCGCGCACAGCGAGGGCTACGCCGTCGGCTGGGCCCAGGGCATGCGAGAGGCGGCTGCCGCCTCCGAGCGGGTCGTCGCCCAGGCCCGGGCCGAGGCCGCCGACGTCGCCGCCCGGCGGCGCCAGGAGCTCGCGGCCGCCCGCCAGGCCCTCATCGCCGCCGCCGAGGACCTGGCCGCCGCCGCCGCCGTGCTCAGCCGGCGGCTGGAGACCGACGTGAGCGAGCTGGCCTACGCCGTCACCGCCGCGGCGCTGGGCGAGGCCGCCGCCGCGCAGAGCGTCGCCGACGTCGTGGACCGCGTCCGGGCCGAGCTGCCCAGCGGGGCCGCGGCCGTCGTCCGGCTGCACCCGAGCCACGCCGACGAGGCGGCCGTCGACCTGCCCGCCTCGGTCACCGTCGTCGCCGACGCCGCACTGGGTCCCGCCGACGCCCTGGTCGAGCTCGACGAGAGCGTCGTGGACCTGCGTGTGGACCGCGCGCTGGCCCGGGTCCGGCAGGTGCTCTCATGACCACGAACCTGCTGCTCGAGCGCCTCACCGAGGCCGCTCGCCCGGTCCGGCTCGGCCGGGTGGCCGAGCTGCTCGGCCTCCAGGTCCGGGTCACCGGACTGGCCGCCGCCGTCGGCGACCTGCTGCTCATCGAGGGCGCCTCGCCGGTCATGGCCGAGGTGGTCGCCGCCGGGCCGCAGGGCCTGGTGTGCCTGCCGCTGGGCACGACGGCCGGCCTCATGGTCGGCGCCCCGGTGCAGGGCACCGGCGGTCCGCTCACCGTGGGTGTCGGCGACGAGCTGCGCGGCCGGGTGCTCGACGGCCTGGGCCGTCCCATCGACGGCGGGCCGCCGCTGTCGCACCTGCCGCGCGTGAGCGTCGAGAACACTGCGCCCGGAGCCCTGACCCGCCCCCGCATCGACCAGCAGGTCGGCCTGGGCGTCCGCGCCCTCGACGGCCTCGTGCCCTGCGGTCGCGGCCAGCGCATCGGCATCATGGCCGGCTCCGGCGTCGGCAAGTCCAGCCTGCTCTCGATGGTCGCCCGCGGCACCGACGCCCAGGTCTCGGTCATCGCCCTGGTGGGGGAGCGGGGCCGCGAGGTCCGCGAGTTCATCGAGAACGACCTCGGCCCCGAGGGCCTCGCCCGTTCCGTGGTGGTCGTGTCCACCTCCGACGCTCCGCCGGTCGAGCGGCTGCGCTCGGCGTTCGTCGCCACCCGCATCGCCGAGCACTTCCGCGACTCCGGCAACGACGTCGTCTTGATGATGGACAGCCTGACCCGGGTGGCGATGGCGCAGCGCGAGATCGGCCTCTCGGCGGGCGAGCCGCCCGCCACCCGCGGCTACCCGCCGAGCGTGTTCACCTTGATGCCCCGCCTGCTCGAGCGGGCCGGCACCAGCGAGCACGGCAGCATCACCGGCCTCTACACGATCCTCATCGAGGGCGACGACCTGCAGGACCCGATCGGCGACACCGCCCGCTCGATCCTCGACGGCCACGTGGTGCTCTCGCGCCGGCTGGCCACCGCCGCCCACTTCCCGGCCATCGACGTCCTGGAGTCCATCTCCCGCGTCTCCGGCGCCGTGACCACCAAGGAGCAGCAGCAGGACGCGGCCCGGCTGCGTCGGCTGCTCGCGGCCCACCGCGACGTGCGTGACCTGGTCGAGATCGGCGCTTACGTCGCCGGCTCCGACGCCGACGCCGACGCCGCGCTCACCCTGATGCCGCACATCGATCAGTTCCTGCGCCAGTCGATGGACGACCCGACCGACGTCGCCGCCACCTGGCAGCGCCTGCACCTGATGGTGAACGCATGAGCGGGCTCGAGGCCGTGGCGCGGGTGCGTCGCGTGCGCGAGGAGGACAGCCGCTACGGCCTGCTGATGGCCGAGCGCGAGGTCAACCGCGCCGGCGAGCAGGTCGCCCGGCTCGACCGGCAGCTCACCAGCCACGGCACCACCACCGTCAGCAGCGCCGGCGAGCTGGTGCAGCTGCGGCAGGGGCTGCTGGCCCTGGGCGAGCTGCTGCAGCAGGCCCGCGAGGACCTCGAGAGCGCACAGAACGTCTCGCTCTCGGCCCGTGCCCACTGGCAGGCCGACCGCACCCGGCTCCGCTCGATCGAGATGCTCCAGGAGCGGCGCCGCGACGAGGCGCGCGCCGAGCGGGCCCGCGCCGAGGCACGCAGCCAGGACGAGGTCGCCACCCAGCTCTGGCTGCGCACCCGGACCACCGGGCCGGTGGCCTCATGAGCATCGACACCATCACCTCGCGCATCCAGGAGCTGCAGTCGCGGCTCGCGCAGATGACGCCGGTCGAGACCAGCTCGCTGCAGAGCCTCGACTCCACCTCGTTCGCCTCCGCCCTGCGCGACGCCGGCACCACCAGCGCCACGGCCACCGCCGACGACGGCGGCGTCACCGGCGCGGACATCGTCAAGGAGGCCTCCACCGCCATCGGCGTCCCCTACGTGTGGGGCGGCAACTCGATGAGCAAGGGCGTCGACTGCTCGGGCCTGGTGCAGCAGACCTACGCCAAGTTCGGCATCTCGCTCCCGCGGCTCTCCGCCGACCAGGCCCGCTCCGGCCGCGCGGTGGCCAGCCTCGAGGAGGCCCAGCCCGGGGACCTCATCGCCTGGAACAACTCCTCGCGCAACAACGGCGCCGACCACATCGCGATCTACGTCGGCAACGGCAAGATGATCGAGGCCCCCCGCACCGGGCTGGACGTCCGACTGGTGGACGTGCCCTCTACCCCGGACTACATCCGCCGGATCCTGCCCGACGCCGGTACCACCGCCACGTCGAGCACCAGCGCCACCCAGCGCACCACCGCCGCCGCCACGTCCGACACCGCGGTCTCCGGGGTGCCCTACGCCAACCTGTTCAACGCCGCCGGCGCCAAGTACGGCGTGAGCCCGAGCCTGCTCTCGGCCGTGGCCAAGCAGGAGAGCGGCTACCGCGCCGACGCCGTCAGCCCCGCGGGCGCCCGCGGCCTGATGCAGCTGATGCCCGGCACGGCCAAGGGGCTCGGCGTCACCGACGCCACCGACCCCACGCAGGCCGTCGACGGTGCGGCCCGGATGCTGCGCGACCTGCAGAACCGGTTCGGCAGCACCCAGCTCGCGCTGGCCGCGTACAACGCCGGGCCCGGTGCGGTGCTCAAGTACGGCGGCATCCCGCCCTACTCGGAGACCCAGCACTACGTCAGCGCCATCATGAGCAACCTGCGGAGCGCGTCGTGAGCGCCCCCGCGATGCCGACGATGGCCGCCCAACCGACCATCCTGCCGGGCGCCCAGCCGACCCCGTCGAGCGTTCAGCCCGCCGCCGCCGGGAGCGACTTCGCCCAGCAGATGTCGCAGGCCCTGCAGGCCGTCCCGGCCACGACCGTGCCCACGGTGGCCCCGGACCCGACCGGCGCGAACGCCGGTGAGCCCGGCCAGACGGGTCAGCCCGGCCAACCGGGCACGGGCCGCGCGGGCAAGCAGACCGCGTCCGCGACCGCCGGCGAGGACGCCGACACGGCGGCGGACCCCACTGCTGCGGCGAACCAGCCGACCTCGGCAGCGAGCCTGGTGCCCGATGCGCTGGCGCTCTCGTCCCTCGTGGTGACCGCACCCGTAGCCGCCGGGCTGGCCGCCGCGGTCTCGGCCGCCCTGAGCGCCCCGGCCGCGCAGCAGGCGGTGGCCGCTGGCGGAAACAGCGGCGTCCCGGGCGTCCCGGGCGTCCCGAGCGTCCAGGGCGTCCAGGGCGTCACGGCCACCGGCGCGACCCCGGCCGGCCAGGCAGGTACCACGGCGCCCGCCCAGCAGACGGGCGAGGAGTCCGCCACCGCGGGCACCACCGCGACGGCGCTGCCGGCCCAGGCCGCGCCGCAGCCGACGAGGCCGACGGCCCCGGCGACCCCGGCGCGCACCACCGACACGACCCAGGGCACGGCCGACAAGCCCAGGACCGGTCACGACGACGCGGCGACCGCGGCGACCAGCACGCCCGACGCGGGCGCGTCCGCCGCTCCGGCGGTCGGGTCGGGCCAGACCGACCAGGCGGGTCAGACCCAGGCGAGTCAGACCCAGACGAGCCAGCCCAGCCAGGCGAGCCAGACCCAGACGAGCCAGACCCAGACGAGCCAGCCCAGCCAGGCGAGCCAGCCGGACCAGGCCGTCGCGCAGTCGGCGGCCGCGGGTGCGATCGCCCCGACCACCACGACCACGACGACGAGCCCCACGGCGACCCCCACGGCGACCACGACGACCGCCACGTCGGCGGCCGTCACCGGCCAGGTCGTGCCCGAGGTCACCCGGCTGGCGAGCAACGGCGAGGGCGTGCACCGCGTGACGCTGCAGCTCAACCCACGCGCGCTGGGCGACGTACGCGTCGTGCTCACGGTGCGCCACGGCGACGTGCACGTGCGACTGGCCGCCGGTGCGGAGGCCCGCGAGGCCCTCGCATCGGGGTCCTCAGAGCTCACCCGGGCCTTGGAGCAGATCGGCGTCAAGGACCACCGCCTCACCGTCACGGACCTGTCGGGGGCCAGCACGACCACCGACACCGGGTCCGGGTCGGCCGGCGGGAACGGGACCGAGGACCGGTCCCAGGAGCGGCAGCAGCCTGCTGCCGACTTCGACAGCAGCACTCAGCAGAAGTCATCACAGCCATGGACGGGCGATGACCAGCAGGCCACGGACGGCCCCGACACCGGATCCCGCGACCGCGGGAGCCGGCCGATCCACGAGGTCGCCGCCGTCCCCTCCCGGGGCGGGGTCGACCTTCGGATGTGAAGGAGGACGCCATGTCCGTCTCCGCGACCGAGGCCACCGGCTACACCGGGATGCTCGGCACGACCAGCACCACCAGCTCCACCGGAGCGAGCACCACCACCAGCAGCTCGACGGACAAGAACATGTTCCTCCAGCTCCTGGTGGCGCAGATGAAGTACCAGGACCCGATGAACCCCACCGACTCCAGCCAGTTCCTCTCGCAGTCGGCGCAGTTCACCTCGCTGGAGAAGATGCAGGACGTCGCCGACCAGACGTCGCAGCTGCTCACCAGCCAGATGGCGTTCGGGGCCAGCAGCCTGGTCGGTCGGACCGTCAGCTGGACCGACAGCAACGGCGCCACCCAGACCGGCTCGGTCAGCGGCGTCACCTTCAGCACCGACGGTCCGATGCTCGACGTCGGCAGCACCCAGCTCTCGCTGAGCCAGGTGCAGTCGGTCAAGGGCAGCACCAGCTCCACCACCAGCAGCACCACCGGGTCCTGACCCACTCCGTAGTCCCGTCCCCGGCGGCGTCCGCCGCCATCGCTCTTCTTCTCTGAGAGGTACCACCATGCTTCGCTCGCTGTTCGCCGGCATCTCCGGCATGCGCGTCAACCAGACCATGCTCGACGTCACCGGCAACAACATCGCCAACGCCAACACCATCGGCTACAAGGCCAGCAACACCGTCTTCCAGGACACGCTGAGCCAGATGCTCACCCCGGCCTCCGGGTCGAGCACCGCCCGCGGCGGCACGAACCCGATCCAGATCGGCCTGGGCGTCCAGGTCGCGGGCGTGACCACCAACTTCAACCAGGGCTCGGCCGAGGTCACCGGTAAGGCCACCGACCTGATGATCCAGGGCGACGGCATGTTCATCGTCAAGAAGAACGGCGAGGACCTCTACACCCGCGCCGGCTCCTTCACCTTCGACGAGACCGGCACGCTGGAGACCCCGACCGGCGCCCGGGTGCAGGGTTACGCCCTCGACGCCAGCGGCAACCCCACCGGCGGGCTGACCGACGTCAAGCTGCCGACGCCGCCCACCGGCACCGAGATGACCTCCTACAACATCGGCAGCGACGGCAAGCTCCACGTCGTCTACTCCGACAACTCCACCGCCGACGTCGCGCAGATCGCCATGGCCAGCTTCAACAACCCGGCCGGCCTGGAGAAGGTCGGCGACACTTCCTACCGCGCGTCCGCCAACTCCGGCACCGCGACCGTGGGCGTGCCCGGCTCGGGCCTCAACGGCACCCTGCTGACCGGCTCGGTCGAGATGTCGAACGTCGACCTGGCCTCGGAGTTCACCAACCTGATCCTCGCCCAGCGGGGCTTCCAGGCCAGCTCGCGCGTCATCACCACCTCCGACCAGGTCCTCGAGGACCTGGTCAACATCAAGCGCTGACGTCGATTCGGTCCGCGGATGCCTCAGGTGGAGGCATCCGCGGCCGATGGACGTAGTGGCGCGGCCATGGAAGGCCCGCCGGACCAGGCACTAGGAAGGTGCGTGATGGTGGCGTTGTCGGTCTCGAGATGGCGCCGTGCCGCCGCACTCGCGCTTCCGCCGTTCGCGGTCTGCCTGGCCTGGTCGACCACTGCTCGGCGCGCCGCCCGCGAGCACGGGCACCAGATCGACGCCCTGCGGCGACGTCTCACCTCAGCCGATGAGACCAGGTCGGAGCAGGAGCGCAGCTTCGCGGCCCTGCTGCAGCACGGGTCCGACGTCGTGCTCGTGCTGGACGACGTGACGCGGGTCCAGTACGCCAGCCCGGCCACGGCGCTGGTGCTCGGCCTGGATCCTGCCGAGCTCGTGGGGCGGCTGCTGACCGACCACCTGGCCGTGCGCGACGCCAAGGTGCTGCACACCGTCATGGCCGTCGAGAGCCCGGTCCAGCACCGCGTGCGCCTGCGGCCGCGCCACGTCGAGGGCCGGCTGCTCGTGCTCGACGGCTACCTGCACCGCTCGCAGGCCGGCGGGGCCGGCTGGGTGCTGACGTTGCGCGACGTCACCGAGGAGCTGCAGCTGCGCGAGCAGCTGGCTCACCAGGCCGTGCACGACCCGCTGACGGAGCTGGCGAACCGCCGCCTGTTCACCGATCGGCTGCGCCACGGCCTGCGCCGCCGCGACGGCGCGCTGCACCCGCTGGCCGTCCTGCTCATCGACCTCGACGACTTCAGCGCGGTCAACGACGCGCGCGGCCACCAGGTGGGCGACGAGGTGCTGCGCCGCACCGCGGACCGGCTCCGTGAGAGCCTGCGCGAGAGCGACACCCCGGCCCGGGTGGGTGGCGACGAGTTCGCGGTGCTGATGGAGGACATCGACCCCGTGGCGGCTCGCGACGTGGCCGAGCGCACGCTCACTGTGCTCAGCGAGCCCATCGTGGTCCAGGGCGAGCCCGTGGTGGTGGGCAGCAGCATCGGGCTGGCCGTCGGCATCCCCGGGACGGACTCCGACGAGACGGTGCTGCGCAACGCCGACGTCGCGCTGCACTGGGCCAAGGAGCGCGGCGCGCGCCAGCTGACCGTCTTCGACCCCGAGATCCACTCCTCGGCGCTGGCCCGGCTGCAGCTGCAGAACGACCTGTCGCGCGCCATCGCCCGCGACGAGCTGACCCTGCACTACCAGCCGACGGTCGAGCTGCGCAGCGGCGAGATCCACTCCTACGAGGCGCTGGTCCGCTGGCAGCACCGCGAGCTGGGCATGCTCCCGCCGGCGCAGTTCATACCGCTGGCCGAGGAGAGCGGGCTCATCGTGCCGATGGGCACCTGGGTCCTGCGCGAAGCCTGCCGTGCCGCCGCCGACGAGCTGGTCCACGGCGACCTGCGGCCCCGGATCGCGGTGAACGTCGCCGCCCTGCAGCTGGCCGACCCCGAGTTCGGCGACCAGGTGCTGGAGATCCTGCGCGAGACCGGGCTCGAGCCGCACCGGCTCAAGCTGGAGATCACCGAGTCGATGCTGCTCACCGACCGGGCCGTCGTCGTCCAGGGCCTCACCGCGCTGCGCGAGCACGGCGTGCAGGTGGCGGTCGACGACTTCGGCACCGGCTACAGCTCGCTGGCCTACCTGGCCGACCTGCCCGTCGACATCTTGAAGGTCGACAAGTCCTTCGTCGACCAGGTCTGCCTCGGCGGCGAGTCGCTGGTCGGGACCATCATCGGGCTGGCCGAGAGCCTCGGCCTGTCCACCGTGGCCGAGGGCGTGGAGACCGCCGCCCAGGCCCGCCGGCTCACGCTGGCCCGGTGCGAGATCGGCCAGGGCTACCTCTGGTCTCGCCCGGTGCCGCTGTCCGAAGCACGCGCGCTGCTGGCCGACACCCACACCGCCAGCCGCCACCAGGCCCTTCTCGAAGCGACGACCGACACGGGGGGTGAGGCCGTCGCGTAGGGCCCACCGGGGAGGTCGCTGATCTCCCGGGCGCGGCCCAGCTCGCTGGTCGAGCAACGCAGCCCATCGCGGTCGCCGGGGACGGGGGTTCCGGCGGACGCGGTGGGCTGCGGCACGTCCGCGACGGCGTCAGCCCCCGCCGAGCAGCGCGCCGCCGTGGCGAGGCAGGCTCAGCGTGCTGCCGCTGAGGATGGCGCCCGAGGCCGTGGCCACCAGCACGACGGCGGGCACGTCCTCGACGGTGACGGGGGAGTCCCCGAAGTTCACCACCAGCTCCAGGGCGCCGCGCCGCAGCCGGAACACCCGGTCATCGGCCGACGCCGTGAGCGCCGGGAACCGGGGGTCGGTGAGGTCGGCGTGCTCGCGCCGGATCTCGGCCAGCCGGCGGTAGAGCGCCAGCAACCGGGCGTGCTGTCCGCTCTGCAGCTCGGCCCAGTCCAGCTTCGAGCGCTCGAAGGTCATCGGGTCCTGCGGGTCGGGCACCACGTCGGGGTCCCAGCCCATCTGGGCGAACTCCTCGATGCGGCCCTTCGCGACCGCCTCGCCCAGCTCGGGCTCGGGGTGGCTGGTGAAGAACTGGAACGGCGTGGTGGCGCCCCACTCCTCGCCCATGAACAGCATCGGGGTGAACGGCGAGCACAGGTTGAGCAGCGCCGCACACCCGAGCTGGTCCTCGTCGAGGCTGGCGGTGAGCCGGTCGCCGCGCGCCCGGTTGCCGATCTGGTCGTGGTTCTGGGTGCACACCACCAGGCGCCAGGCCGGCATGTGGGCGACGTCGACGGGCTGGCCGTGGTCGGCCTCGCGGAACGAGCTCCAGGTGCCGTCGTGGAAGAAGCCCGCCTCACAGACCTTCACCAGCGCCTGCGGTGTGGCGAAGTCGCCGTAGTAGCTGTCGGTCTCGCCGGTCAGCGCGGTGTGCACCGCGTGGTGGAAGTCGTCGCTCCACTGCCCGTCGAGCCCGTAGCCGCCGCCCTCGCGCGGTCGCACCAGCACGGTGTCGTTGAGGTCGGACTCCGCGATCAGCGTCAGCGGCCGGCCCAGGTGCGCGGCGAGCACACCGGTCTCGGTGGCCATCTCCTCCAGGATGTGGCCGGGGGCGTCGTCCACCAGTGCGTGCACCGCGTCGAGCCGCAGCGCGTCGACGTGGAAGTCGCTGAACCACATCGCGGCGTTGTCCAGGACGTAGCGACGCACCTCGGGCTGGGTGAGGTCGACGTGCTCGCCCCAGGTGTTGCGCCCCTCGCTGGAGAGGTAGGGACCGAACTTCGGCAGGTCGTTGCCGCTGGGGCCGAGGTGGTTGTAGACGACGTCCTGCACCACGCCGATGCCGGCCGCGTGGGCGGCGTCGACGAAGCGCTGGTAGGCCGCCGGGCCGCCGTACGCCTCGTGGACGGCGTACCAGAGGACGCCGTCGTAGCCCCAGTTCCACTCGCCGTTGAAGGCGTTGACCGGCATCAGCTCGACCAGGTCGACCCCGATGGAGACGAGGTGGTCGAGGCGGCCGATCGCCGCGTCGAGGGTGCCCTCGGCGGTGAAGGTGCCCAGGTGCAGCTCGTAGAGGACCGACCCCGCCAGCTGGCGCCCCGTCCAGGCCTGGTCGGTCCAGCCGAAGGCCGTGGCGTCGAAGGTACGCGAGGGCTCGTGCACGCCGTGGGGCTGGCGCCGCGACCGCGGGTCGGGCCACGGCGTCGGGTCGTCGTCGACGAGGTAGGCGTAGTCGACCTCGCCGGGCGGCACCTCGCCGGCCGGCGTCCACCAGTCGCCCTCGCCGCGGGTCATGTCGACCACGCCGTCGCCGACTCTGAGCCGCACCCGCGACGGTAGCGGCGCCCAGACGTCGAACCGGCCCCTCATGCCCGCTCCAGCAGCGCCACCGGGTACGTCGCCAGCAGGTCGGCCAGCCGCACCCGCCCACCCCACGACGACCCGGTGAGGGTGTCGACGCAGTCGGGCAGCTCGATCTCGGTGTCGCCCCACCCGGAGGCGCCCAGGCCCAGCGGCAGCCGGGTGACCACCGTGATCGCACCGCCCCGGTCGAAGGCGAGCACGTGGTCGGCGGCGCTGCCGCCGGCCACGAGCGGGGTGTAGCCGCCGAACAGCTCGGGCCGGTCGCGGCGCAGCGTCAGCGCGCGGTGGGCGACCAGCAGCTTGGCCACGGCAGGGTCGTCGAGGGAGTCGGAGAGGTGGGCCGCGGCCCCGTCGCGCACCGCCGCCAGCAGCTCGGCCCGGTGCGCGAAGTCGACCGGACGTCGGTTGTCGGGGTCGACCAGGCTCTGCTCCCACAGCTCGCTGCCCTGGTAGACGTCGGGCACACCGGGGACGGTCAGCGTCAGCAGCTTCGCGGCCAGCGCGTTGCTCCAGCCGGGCCCGGCCACGCGCTCGAGCACCTCGTCGAGCACGAGGCGCACCTCGCGGTCCTCGTACGCCGCATCGACGGCGCGGTGCACGGCCCGCTCGTAGTCCTCGTCGGGGTCGAGCCAGCCGGTATGGTCGCCGGCCTCGCGCATCGCCTTCTCGACGTAGGCGTGCATCCGGTCCGCGGAGATCGGCCAGGCACCCACCACGGCCTGCCAGACCAGGTCGGCGAAGCCGGCGTCGGGCATCGGCGCCAGCCGCTGCAGCCGGGAGAGCACGTCGTCCCAGGCCGGCACCATCTCCGCTAGGACCGCGATCCGGGCGCGGGTGTCCTCTCCGCGCTTGGTGTCGTGGGTGGTCGAGGTGGTCATCGCATCGGGCCGCTCGCGCTGCCGCTCGGCCATCCGCCGGTGGAACTCCTCAAGGCTCAACGAGACCACCGACGGGTCGCCGCCCACCTCGGTGAGCGAGGTCAGCCGGGCGTAGCGGTAGAACGCACAGTCCTCCACGCCCTTGGCCATCACCATGCCCGAGGTCTGCTGCAACCGCAGCGCCGCCGGGTGCGAGGCGTCCGAAAGCAGCGGCTCCAGGTCGTCGAAGGGGAGGTCGGGCCGACGGCGGCGCGCCTGCGCGAAGGCCTGATCCAGGTGCTCGCGACCCTCGGGCAGGTAGGAGCGGTAGACGGGGAAGCAGGCCAGGAGCTCGGCCACGGCATCCTCAAGAGCCGACGCGGGGTGAGCAGGTGCGCCAGCACCGTCTCGCAACCCGTCGGTCCTCAGCTCGCGCACGATCCGGGCCACTTCGGGGTGCAGCGCCCCGTCGGCCACCTCGCGCTTCGTGTCGTGGATCAGCTCGTGCCAGTCCGTCGCGGGCCGGGCGGCCACCGCGGGGTCGGTGAGCACCCGGTCGATGGCGGCCAGCGCCTCGTACCCGGTGGTGCCCGCCGTCGCCCAATCCGCCGGGAGCACCTCGCCCTCCTCCAGGATCTTCTCGACCAGCACGTACGGCGAACCCGTCGCGGCCGCCAGGTCGTCGAGGTAGGCGCGCGGGTCGCGCAGGCCGTCGGGGTGGTCGATCCGCAGCCCGTCGACGAGGTCCTCGGCGAACCACCGCTCGATCTCGCCGTGGGTGGCCGCGAAGACGCCCTCGTCCTCCACGCGCACGCCGGCCAGACCGCTGACGGTGAAGAATCGGCGGTAGTTCAGGTCGCCGCCGTTCTCGGCGTCGGGCAGCACCAGCCGGCCCTGCCCGTAGGCCCAGTCGACGTCGAAGTGGCCGGCGACGGGCGAGGCCTCACCGGACTTCAGGAGCGAGGCCCACCAGGCGTTCTGGCCGACCTCCTCGCCGGGCGACTCCACGCCGAGGTGGTTGGGCACGACGTCGACCAGCACGCCCATCCCGAGCTCTCGCGCCTGCGCGGACACCGCGGCCAGGCCGTCGGGCCCGCCACGTGAGGCGTCGACCACCGACGGGTCGACGACGTCGTAGCCGTGGCTGCTGCCCGCTTCGGCCTGCAGCACGGGGGAGAGGTAGACCCAGTCGACGCCGAGGTCGTGCAGGTAGGGGAGCAGCCGGGCGGTGGCGAACAGGTCGAACTCGGCGGTGACCTGGATGCGATAGGTCGAGGCTGGGGCCGGACCGGTCATGAGTTCTGCTGCTCGGCCTTCTCGGCCGCCCGTTTCGCGCTGGCGATGGAGGAGGCCAGGGAGGCCTCGACCGACACGTCGGGCACCTCATCGGGCTCGGTGGCCTCCCGCAGCACGATCGCGCTCCCCGCGGCGAGCTCGATCGCGGAACCCGCCTCGTGCCCGGTGCTGGTGCCGTCGGCGGTGTCGAGCACGACATCCCAGGCCGTGGCGTACTCCTCGGCCGGCAGGGTGACGGTGGCGGGCTCGGTGGCGGCGTTGAAGTAGAGCAGGAAGTGGTCGTCGACGATCCGCTCGCCGCGGGCGTCGGGCCCGGCGATCCCCTGACCGTTGAGGTACATCCCGATCGCCCTGGCGTCCTCGGCGGTCCAGTCGTCGTCCTCCATCGGCCGGCCGTCGGGGTGCAGCCAGACGATGTCGTTGAGCCGGTCGTCGCCAGTGCGCACCGTCGTACCGGTGAAGAAGCGCTTGCGGTGGAAGGTGGGATGCGAGCGGCGCAGCTTGACCAGCGCCGCGGTGAAGGCGATGAGCGGCTCGTCGGCGTTCTCCCAGTCCATCCAGGAGATCTCCGAGTCCTGGGCGTAGGTGTTGTTGTTGCCGCCCTGCGTGCGTCCCAGCTCGTCGCCGTGCAGGATCATCGGCACGCCCTGGCTCAGCAGCAGCGTCGTCAAGAAGTTGCGTTGCGCGCGGGCCCGGGCCTCGAGGATGTCGGTGTCCTCGGTCGGGCCCTCCTCGCCGTGGTTCCACGAGCGGTTGTGGCTCTCGCCGTCGTTGTTGTCCTCGCCGTTGGCCTCGTTGTGCTTGTCGTTGTAGGAGACCAGGTCGCGCAGGGTGAAGCCGTCGTGGGCGGTGACGAAGTTGATGCTGGCGAAGGGGCGCCGCCCGGAGTGCTCGTACAGGTCGCTGGACCCGGCGAGTCGACTCACGAAGTCGCCCAGGGCCGGTTCGCCTCGCCAGAAGTCGCGCACGGTGTCGCGGTACTTGCCGTTCCACTCGGTCCACTGCGCCGGGAAGTTGCCCACCTGGTAACCACCGGGACCGACGTCCCAGGGCTCGGCGATCAGCTTGACCTGGCTGACCACCGGGTCCTGCTGCACGAGCTCGAAGAAGGTGGCCAGCCGGTCGACGTCGTAGAACTCGCGCGCCAGCGCCGACGCGAGGTCGAAGCGGAAACCGTCGACGTGCATCTCGGTGACCCAGTACCGCAGCGAGTCCATGATCAGCTGCAGCGAGTGCGGGTGCCTGACGTTGAGCGAGTTCCCGGTACCGGTGTAGTCCATGTAGTACTGCTGGTCGTCCTCGACCAGCCGGTAGTAGGCCGGGTTGTCGATGCCCTTGTAGCTGAGCGTCGGGCCGAGGTGGTTGCCCTCCGCGGTGTGGTTGTAGACGACGTCGAGGATCACCTCGATCCCGGCCTGGTGGAGCGCCTTGACCATCTGCTTGAACTCCTGCACCTGCTGGCCGTTGCTGCGGCTCGCGGCGTACTCGCGGTGCGGGGCGAGGAAGGCCAGGGTGTTGTAGCCCCAGTAGTTGCGCAACCCCTTCTCCAGCAGCGTGTTGTCCTGCACGAACTGGTGCACGGGCATCAGCTCGATGGCCGTCACGCCGAGACGGGTCAGGTGGTCGGTGACCGCGGGGTGCGCCAGGCCGGCGTAGGTGCCGCGCAGCTCCTCGGGCACGTCGGGGTGGAGCTGGGTGAGCCCCTTGACGTGGGCCTCGTAGATGACCGACTCGTTGTAGGGCACGCGCAGCCGGCGGTCGCCCTCCCAGTCGAACCACGGGTTGGTGACGACGCCGAGGGTCATGTGCGGCCCCGAGTCCGCGTCGTTGCGCTGCTCGGGGTCGTCGAAGTCGTAGCCGAACAGCGAGGGGTCCCAGTCGATCTCGCGGTCGGTGGCCTTCGCGTACGGGTCCAGCAGCAGCTTGTGCGGATTGCAGCGCAGCCCCTGCTGCGGGTCGTAGGGGCCGTCCACGCGGTAGCCGTAGCGCTGGCCGGGCTGCACCTGGGGCAGGTAGCCGTGCCACACGTGGGCGTCGACCTCGCGCAGCGGGACCTGCTGCTCGGACCCATCGGCGTCGAACAGGCACAAGGTGACCTGCTCGGCCACCTCGCTGAACAACGCGAAGTTGGTGCCGTTGCCGTCGTAGGTGGCGCCCAGGGGATAGGGCTCGCCCGGCCAGACCGCGGTTTCGTTGCTCATTGGCACGATCCAACCACAGCGGCGGGACCGCCGACCTCAGTCGTGGGGGTGTAGCACGATCTTGCCGCGGGTGCGGCGCTCGGCCAGCTCGGTGTAGGCCTCGCGCACCTGCTCCAGCGGGTAGCTCGCGGCGATCTCGACGCCCACCTCACCCGAGGCCATGAGCCCGAGCAGCACGGCGAGGGTGTCGGCGGAGGTGCTCTGGTAGCCGAAGACGACCGTGGCCGCGTTGTGCTGGGCGGCCTCGAAGTCGGCGATGGTCACCACGCGGTCGGTCAGCTGCAGCCCGAGGTCGGTGTAGCCGGCGCCGAAGCAGTCCAAGAAGACGTCGACGCCGTGGGGGTCGCCGGCCAGCCGGCCGGCCAGGTCCTCGCCGCGGTTGACCGGCTCGACGCCGATGCTGCGCAGGTAGTCGTCGTTGTCCGGGCCGGCCACGCCGAGCACCCGCACCCCGTCGTGCACCAGCACCTGGCTCAGGATCGCGCCCACGCCGCCCGCGGCCGCGGTGACGACGGCGGTCTCGCCGCGCTGCGGGGAGACCGCGTCGCGCATCGCGTACGCGGTGCCGCCGGCGACGTAGAGGCTGCCCGCCTGGTCCCACGAGACCTCCGCAGGACGACGGGTCAACTGGTGCGCCGGCACCGCGACCTGTTGCGCCTGGGCCGCGCGGGCGTCGGTCCAGCCCGCCACCTCGTCGCCCACCTGCCAGGTCGAGACGCCACCGCCTACAGCGACGACCCGGCCGGCCAGGTCGCTGCCCTGGCCCATCGGGAAGGAGTAGGCGTCCGAGGGCGCCCCGCCGGTGCGGATCATGATCTCGCCGGGGTTGATGGAGGTGGCCAGCACCTCGACGACCACCTCGTCGGCCCCGGGCCGTGGCTCCTCGAGGTCGCGGACCTCGAGGACGTCGACGTCGCCGAACCGGTCGAACCTGACTGCGCGCATGAGGCGGGAAGCCCGCCGCGCCTGCCGATATTCCTGTCGGACCCGGGTGGCAGAGTTCGCCGCATGCTCCCCGACGCCGACACCCTGGCCCGCGCCGGCCTGGCCGTGACCGTGGCCGGCGAGGTCCTCACCGTGACCCTCGACCGCCCGGCCAAGCGCAACGCGATGACGCCCGGCATGTGGCACGCGCTGGCCGACGTCGGGGCGGCGCTGCCGGCCGAGGTCCGTGTGGTGGTGGTCAAGGGGGCCGGGGAGGCGTTCTCGGCCGGGCTGGACCGGGCCATGCTCACCCCCGAGGGCCCCGAGGGGGAGTCGGGGTTCGGCGAGCTGCTGGCCCACACCGACGAGGAGGTGCGCGCGGAGATCTCCCGGTACCAGGACGGCTTCGTGTGGCTGGCCGACCCTCGCATCGTGTCGATCGCGCAGGTGCACGGCTACGCCATCGGCGGCGGCTTCCAGCTGGCGCTGGCCTGCGACCTGCGGGTCGTGGCCGACGACGTCCGGTTCGCGATGCGCGAGCCCGCGCTGGGCATGGTGCCCGACCTGGCGGGAACAAAGCCGCTGGTGAGCGCGGTTGGGTATGCGCGGGCACTGGAGATCTGCGCCACCAGCCGCTTCGTCGCCGCCACCGAGGCCCAGGCGATCGGGCTGGTCAACCAGGTGGTGCCGAAGGACGAGCTCGACACCACCGTGGCGGGCCTGGTCACGGCGCTGCTGGCCAACCCGCACGACGCGGTGGCCGGCACCAAGGCACTGCTGCAGGGGGCCGGCGTGCGGTCGCTGACCGAGCAGCGCGAGGCCGAGCGCACCGCGCAGGTGCCGCTGCTGAGACGCCTGGCCGGGGGATGACGACGAGGAGGTACCGATGAGCGTGACGCGACCGCCGGTCGGCATGGGCGGCCCGCTGGGCCGCGGGTACCGCACCGACCGCTCCGCCGTCGACGCCAAGCTGAGCCGGCGCACCGTGCGCCGCGTCGTCGCCTTCGCCGCCCCCCACCGTCCGGTCATCGCCGGCTTCCTGGCCGTCACCGTCCTCGACGCCGCCATCGTCGTCGTCAACCCGCTGCTGATCCGCCACCTGATCGACGACGGCATCTTGCGCAAGGACGGCTCGGTGGTCACCTGGCTGGCCGTCGTCATGGTCCTGGTCTCGCTGGTCGACGCCAGCTTCAGCATCGTGCTGGGCTGGTTGTCCTCGCGCATCGGCGAGGGCCTGATCTACGACCTGCGCACCCGCGTCTTCGCCCACGTGCAGCGGATGTCGCTGGCCTTCTTCACCCGCACCCAGACCGGCGCGCTGGTCTCGCGGCTGAACAACGACGTCATCGGCGCCCAGCGGGCCTTCACCTCGGTGCTCTCCAGCGTCGTGTCGAACTCGATCAGCCTCCTCGTGGTCGGCATCACCATGCTGGCGCTGTCGTGGCAGGTGACGCTGCTGTGCCTGGTCACCTTCCCGATCCTGTTCCTGGCCTCGCGCTGGGTCGGCGCACGGCTGGCCGGACTCACCCGCGAGCAGATGAACGGCAACGCCGACCTCGGCAACGTCATGACCGAGCGGTTCAACGTCGGCGGCGCGTTGCTGCTCAAGCTGTTCGGCCGCCGCGAGGAGGAGGACGACCTCTACGACCAGAAGGCCGCGGTGGTGCGCGACCTGGGGGTGAGGATCACCGTCGTCTCCCGTGTCTTCTACGCCGCGATGGTGCTGGTGCCGTCGCTGGCCACGGCGCTGGTCTACGGCGTCGGCGGCCACCTGGCGATGTCCGGTGCGCTCTCGGTGGGCACGCTGCTGGCGCTGGCCACGCTGCTGCTGCGTCTGCTCGGCCCGATCCAGGGGCTCTCCAACGTCCGGGTCGACGTGATGACCGCGCTGGTCAGCTTCGACCGGGTCTTCGAGGTGCTCGACCTGCCCTCCACCGTGCAGGAGAAGCCCGGGGCCGTGGCCCTGCCGGCCGACTCGACGGTGGTCGAGTTCGACGACGTGCGCTTCCGCTACCCGCTGGCCGACGAGGTGTCCCTGGCCTCGCTGGAGACGGTCACCCGGCGCGAGAGCGCCGACAACGCCGAGGTCCTGCGTGGCGTGTCGTTCCGCGCCGAGCCCGGCCAGATGGTGGCGCTGGTCGGCCCGTCGGGGGCCGGCAAGACCACCATCACCCACCTGATGGCGCGGCTCTACGACGCCACCGGCGGTGCGGTGCGGGTCGGGGCGCCGGACGGTGAGCTGGTCGACGTGCGCGAGGTGACCCTGCAGTCGCTGGAGGACGTCGTCGGCTACGTCACCCAGGACGCGCACATGTTCCACGACACCATCCGGGCGAACCTGCGCTACGCCCGACCCTCGGCCGACGACCAGGACATCTGGGACGCGCTGGCCGCCGCCCAGGTGGCCGACCTGGTGCGTGGACTGCCCGACGGTCTCGACACCGTCGTCGGCGACCGCGGCTACCGGCTCTCCGGTGGCGAGCGGCAGCGGCTGGCCATCGCCCGGCTGCTGCTCAAGGCGCCGCCGGTGGTGGTGCTCGACGAGGCCACGGCCCACCTGGACTCCGAGTCCGAGCACGCGGTCCAGCGGGCGCTGGACGAGGCGCTGGTCGGGCGCACGTCGCTGGTCATCGCCCACCGGCTCTCCACCGTGCGGCAGGCCGACCAGATCCTGGTCGTCGACGCCGGCCGCGTGGTCGAGCACGGCACGCACGCCGAGCTGCTGGCCGCCGGTGGTCTCTACGCCGACCTCTACCGGACCCAGTTCGCCGGCGACGAGGCGGCGGTCTGATCGGCGATCAGCCCACCTCGGCCCCGGCCCGCTCCCTCTCCTCGCTGGGCCGGGTCGCCCGGCGTTGCCTGAGCTCGTCCCAGGCGAGGTAGCAGAACCCGCCGACCGCCAGCAGCGCGAAGAACCACCACTGCAGGCCGTAGAAGAAGTGCGGCCCGTCGTTGATGGCGGGCAGCTCCGGGCCCCGCAGGTGCACCGCGGGGGTCGGCGCCTGGTCGGTGAGCATGACGAAGCCGCGGTAGACCCGGTGACCCGTCGCCCGGCCGATCTCGAGGCTCGAGAGCGCGCGCGTCTGCAGGTCGTGCACGGTGGCCGCTCCGCCGGTGGCGTCCACGCGCGCGTAGCCGGTGACCGTGACCTGCCCGGTGGTCGCCGTGGGCGTGCGCGGGCGCTCCTGGCCGTTGTTCTGGGTGACCATCCAGCCGCGGTCGACCACCACCGCCCGGCCCGAGGAGGTGACGAGCGGGGTGACGACGTCGACGCCCGGGTTCTCCTTGCGGGTCTGGTACTTCAGCACCACCGTGTGCCGGTCGTCCCAGCGTCCGGTGATGGTGACCCGGCGCCACTCGTCGGCCTCGGGCAGCGCGCGACCCACCGGGAGCACCTCGTCGGCCGGCAGCGGGGCGGCGGCGAGGTTGGTGACGATGGTGCGGTTCTCGCTGCGCCGCTCGTCGAGACGGTGGAACTGCCACACACCGAGCCGCCAGGCCACGACCGCGAGCACCGCGACGGCCAGGAAGAAGCCGAGCCAGCGCCGCGAGAGCAGGAATCCCACGCCTTGAGGCTATGGCAGACACCTAGGGTGGGTTCATGAGCACTGGTCTGAGCGACGGCTACGGCAGGGTCGCGACCGACCTGCGGGTCTCGTTGACCGACCGCTGCAACCTGCGCTGCAGCTACTGCATGCCGGCCGAGGGGCTGGACTGGCTGCCCGGCGAGGACGTCCTCACCGACGACGAGGTGGTCCGGCTGGTCACCATCGGCGTCGAGCGGCTGGGCATCCGCGAGGTCCGCTTCACCGGCGGCGAACCCCTCCTGCGTCGGGGCCTGCCCGACATCGTCCGGCGCACCGCCGCCCTCGCGCCGCGACCGGAGGTCTCCATCACCAGCAACGGGCTCGGGCTCAAGCACACCGCTGCCGCGTTGGCCGAGGCCGGCTTGGATCGGGTGAACATCAGCCTCGACACGGTGCGCCCGGAGACCTTCGCCGCCATCACCCGTCGCGACCGCCTCGAGGACGTCCTGGCCGGCCTGCGCGCGGCGTACGACGCCGGGCTGCGGCCGGTGAAGGTCAACGCGGTGCTGCTGCGCGGCGTCAACGACGACCAGGCCGCCGAGCTGCTGACCTGGTGCCTCGAGCACGACTACGACCTGCGCTTCATCGAGCAGATGCCGCTGGACGCCCAGCACGACTGGAGCCGCACCGCGATGGTCACCGCCGAGGAGATCCTCGACGCCCTCGAGCAGAGCTTCGTGCTCACCCCGGCCCACACCCCGCGGGGGAGCGCCCCGGCCGAGCTCTTCCACGTCGACGGCGGCCCGCAGACGGTCGGCGTCATCGCGTCGGTGACCCGCCCCTTCTGCGGCGACTGCGACCGCGTCCGCCTCACCGCCGACGGCCAGGTCCGCAACTGCCTCTTCGCCCGCGAGGAGTCCGACCTCCGTGCCGCCCTGCGCGCCGGCGCCGCCGACGACGAGCTGGCCCAGCGCTGGCGCTTCGCCATGCACGGCAAGCGCCCCGGCCACGGGATCGACGACGAGACCTTCCTCCAGCCGACCCGTCCGATGTCGGCCATCGGCGGCTAGCTGCCCCGGCAGCGGTGCGCCAGACCGGGAACCCGGTCACCCGAACCCGGTCCGACTTACCGCCACCCCAGGGCCCGACTTAGGTCTCGGCCGGGTGCGGCTCCACCTCGCGCAGGAAACCCCGCGCCGTCAGGAAGTCCGAGAGCGAGGTGCGGTGCTCCTCGCAGGCCAGCCAGACCTTGCGACGCTCGGGGATGTGGAGCTTGGGGTTGTTCCAGCGCAGCTCCCACTGGGCGGGGAGCTGACAGCCACGGGCGGAACAGATGTCCACTCACGCCTCCGGCCACACTCCTGAAAAAAAGGGGAGTGCCGGACGACTACGGGGGGGAGTCGTCCGGCACTCAGCACACATCCGGACGGGGGAGACCGGACGTGATGGCTCGATTCTTGCATGACCCCGCGTCCAGACCAACAAACCCGTGAGGGTGATCTGTTTCGGCGTGTCGCCGTCGCGGTGTGCCCGGTGGGCTCAGGTGTGGCGCTGGGCGCCCGGCGGCAGCTGCGGGTACTGGTCGCGGCCCGGACCGGGGGACTCGGGGCCCGCGCCGGGCAGCTGGGGGCTGGCGGCGTTGGCCATCACCACGGCGACGTAGGGCAGCACGATCGCGCCGGCCACCAAAGTCCAGCGCACCCAGCCCTGCGTGACGATCGCGCCGACGAAGCACATCGTGCGCAGGGCCATCGAGAACAGGTAGCGGCGCTGGCGGATCCGGATGTCGACGTCGCGGCTGGGCGCGGCCGAGGTGATCTCGACGACGCCCTCGTCACGGCGCGCACCCTTCGCCATGCCACCGACCCTACGTCGGCACCGGCGGCCACCGTTCAGCCCCAGGGGTGAGACGCTGCGCGCATGACAGATCGCACCTACCGCCTCACCGAGATCGTCGGCACGTCCACCGACGGCATCGACCAGGCCATCCGCAACGGCGTCGAGCGGGCGTCGCGGACCCTGCGCCACCTCGACTGGTTCGAGGTCACCGGCGTGCGGGGTCAGGTCAAGGACGGCACCGTCGAGCACTACCAGGTCAGCATGAAGCTCGGCTTCCGGCTCGAGGATGACTAGGTACCGGTGAGTAGTCGATAGCGTCGCGTCGGTGAGCGAGGAACAAGTCAGCCCCGTGAAGAGGTCGGTGCTCGTCACCGGCGGCAACCGCGGGATCGGGCGGGCCATCGCCGAGGCCTTCGTGGCGCAGGGCGACGCGGTCGCGGTGACCACGCGCAGCGGCGAGGCGCCCGAGGGTGCCTACGGCGTGGCGTGCGAGCTGACCGACCCGGCGAGCGTCGACGCCGCCTTCAAGGCCACCGAGGAGCACCAGGGTGCGCCGGAGGTACTGGTCGCCAACGCCGGCATCACCCGCGACACGCTGCTGCTGCGGATGAGCGAGGACGACTGGTCGCAGGTCATCGAGACCAACCTGACCGGGTCGTTCCGGCTGGTGAAGCGGGCCTCGCGCACGATGCTCCGGGCGCGCAAGGGCCGGATCGTGCTGGTGTCCTCGGTCGTGGGCCTGCTGGGCTCTCCGGGGCAGGTCAACTACGCGGCGTCCAAGGCGGGTCTGGTGGGCATGGCCCGCTCGCTGACGCGCGAGCTGGGCGGTCGCGGCATCACCACCAACGTCGTGGCGCCGGGCTACGTCGAGACCGACATGACCGCCGGGCTCCCCGAGGAGCAGCAGGCGTCGTACAAGCAGCAGATCCCGCTCCAGCGGTTCGCCAGCCCGGCCGAGGTCGCCTCGGTGGTCACCTGGCTGGCCTCCGACGGCGCGGCGTACGTGACGGGGGCCGTCATCCCCGTCGACGGTGGACTGGGAATGGGGCACTGAGATGACAGGCATCCTGGACGGCAAGAAGATCCTGGTCGCGGGCGTGACCATGGACAGCTCCATCGGCTTCGCCACGGCACGCGTGGCACAGGAGCAGGGCGCGCAGGTGGTGGTCTCCAACTTCGGCCGCGCGCTGGGCATCACCAAGCGGATCGTCAACCGGCTGCCCGAGCCGGCGCCGGTGATCGAGCTCGACGTCACCGACGAGGAGCACCTGGCCCGGCTGCCCGAGGCGCTCGGCGAGCACGTCGACTCACTCGACGGCGTCGTGCACTCCATCGCCTACGGCAATCCCGAGACGCTGCTGGGTGGCAAGTTCCTCGGCGGTCCGTGGGCCGACGTCGCGCAGGCGGTACAGGTCTCGGCCTACTCGCTGATGTCGTTGACGCAGGCGTGCGCGCCGCTGATGAAGGACGGCGGTTCGGTGGTCGGGCTGACCTTCGACGCCAGCGTCGCCTGGCCCGCCTACGACTGGATGGGCGTGGCGAAGGCCGGCCTGGAGTCGTGCTCGCGCTACCTGGCGCGCGACCTCGGCTCGCAGGGCATCCGGGTCAACCTGGTCTCCGCCGGACCGCTGAAGACCCTGGCCGCCAAGGCCATCCCGGGCTTCGAGGACCTCGAGGCGATGTGGGGCAGCCGCTCCCCACTGGGCTGGGACAACACCGACCAGACGCCCACCGCGAAGGCCGTCGTCGCGCTGCTCTCGGACTTCTTCCCCGCCACCACCGGCGAGATCGTGCACGTCGACGGCGGCTTCCACGCGATGGGTGCTTGAGTACGGGGGTGACCTCCCTCGTCGAGCTGCGGATCCTGGAAGGGCCCAACCTCTACTTCCCGCGCGCCGCGGTGAAGCTGACGCTCGACGTCTCGGCCCTGCTCGGCGAGGACGCGGGCGGGCTGCAGCAGCGCAAGGCCGCCCGACGCGTCGAGCAGCTGGTGCGCCGCATCGCCCGCGAGGCCGGCACCAGCCGCCTCGGCGTGCGGGTGCGACCCACTCCCGACCCGCACGTGCTGGTGGTGGCCTACCCCTGGCGGCGGCGCGAGCGCGGCCGGGTGCTGGGCGAGGCGGTGGCCGCGGTGCTCGACGGCGGCGACGAGGCCGCCGCGGTGCAGCGGGTGCGCGACACCGAGCCGGGGCCGGGCCCGACCACGATCCGCCCTAAGGTCCCGGTGGTGGCCATCACCGGCACCAACGGCAAGACGACCACCTCGCGGATGGTCGCGCACGTGGCGCGGCAGGCCGGCAAGCACGTCGGCTGGTCGAGCACCGACGGCATCTACGTCGACGGCGAGCTGGTCGAGGCCGGCGACTACTCCGGTCCTAGCGGAGCCGGCCGGGTGCTGGCGCGTCCCGAGGTGGAGTTCGCGGTGACCGAGACCGCCCGCGGCGGCATCCTGCTCAAGGGCATCGGCGTGCAGCACAACGACGTCTCGGTGGTCACCAACGTCACCGCCGACCACCTGGGGCTCCAGGGCATCGACACCGTCGACCAGCTGGCCGAGGTCAAGGGCGTCGTCGCGCGCATCACCAAGAAGTCCGGCTGGGCGGTGCTCAACGCCGACGACCCGCGCGTGCTCGCGATGCGCACCACCACGCCGGCTCAGCCGTGGGTGTTCACCCGCGACCCCGACTCGCCCGCCGTCCGCGAGGTGCTGGCCGCCGGCGGCCGGGCCACCACCGTCATCGACGGCTGGGTCACCGTGCTCGTGCCGGGGGAGGAGCCCGACCCCCTGGTGCGGGTGGCCGACGTGCCGATGACGTTGGGAGGGCTGTCGCGGTTCAACGTCGAGAACACCCTCGCCGCGGCCTCGGCGGCGCTGGGCGCCGGGCTTCCGCGCGAGGCCGTCGTGACCGGCCTGCGGACCTTCCAGCCCGACGTCGAGCACAACTTCGGGCGGCTCAACATGTGGCGTCTGCCCGAGGGTCCCGTCGTGGTGATGGACCTCGCGCACAACGAGGCCGGCCTCGAGGGCCTGCTGGAGGTGCTGCGCGGGCTCGCCGACCGCTCCTCGCCTCCCGGCCGCGTGCTGCTCGGCCTCGGCGCCGTCGGCGACCGTACCGACGAGCTGATCACCAACCTGGGCGAGATCGCCGCGAAGGGCGCCGACGTGGTGGCCATCGGCCACAAGCAGCGCTACCTGCGCGGTCGCGTGCCTGAGGAGATGGACGTTCTGATGCGCGCCGGTGCCGAGCGGGTCGGGGTGAGCGGCCTGGCGGCGTACCCCACCGAGCTGGAGTCGCTGCAGGCGCTGGTGGAGGTAGCGCGACCCGGTGACGTCGTCGGCCTGATGTGTCACGCCGAGCGCGTCGAGGTCGTGGCCTGGGTGACCGGCCTGGGCGGCGTGACCTACACACCGTGACCGAGGAGCCGCTGTCCCGCAGCGAGCACCGTGGCCGGCTGACGCTGGCCGCGGTCACGATCGGCTCGGGCATCGCCATCCTCGACGGGTCGGTGGTCAACATCGCCATCCGCTCGATCGGCGAGGACCTGCATGCCTCGCTGGCCCAGCTGCAGTGGGTGGTCAACGGCTACCTGCTGGCGCTGGCGTCGCTGATCCTGGTCGGCGGCGCACTCGGCGACCGGCACGGCCGGCGCCGGGTGTACGTCATCGGCATGGTCGGCTTCGCCGCCTGCAGCCTGCTGTGCTCGGTGGCGCAGAACCCCGACCAGCTCGTCGGCGCGCGGGTGCTGCAGGGCGTGTTCGCCGCCCTGCTCACCCCGGGCGCGCTGGCGATCATCGAGAGCAGCTTCCGGCGCGAGGAGCGGGCGGCCGCGATCGGCACCTGGGCGGGCGTCTCGGGCATCACCACGGCGCTGGGCCCGTTCGTCGGCGGCTACCTGCTCGACCACGGTGGCTGGCGCTGGATCTTCCTGATCAACCTGCCGCTGTGCCTGGTCGTGGTGGTGCTGTGCCGGTGGGTGCCGGAGTCCTGTGCCGAGGACGAGGGCGAGACGCCGCCCCACTTCGACGTCCGGGGTGCCGTCCTGGGCGTGGTGGCGCTCGGCCTGGTGACCTACGCACTCACCGCCGGCCGGGCGGGAGACCCGGTGGTGGTGTGGACGACCGGTCTGGTCGGGGCCGTGGCCGCGGTCGCCTTCGTGCTCGCCGAACGCCACCCGGGGGCGATGGCGCCGGCGGCGCTGTTCACCTCGCGGGTGTTCTCCGCCGCGAACCTGATGACGTTCCTGGTCTACGGCGCGCTCGGCTCGGTGTTCTTCCTGCTCGTCCTGCAGCTGCAGGTGACGGCCGGTTTCTCCGCCTTCGAGGCGGGGCTGGCCACGCTGCCGCTGACGATCGTGATGCTGCTGCTCTCCTCGCGGTTCGCGGCGCTCGCCGCGCGCACCGGACCGCGGCTGCCGATGAGTCTGGGACCGCTGGTCTGCGCCGCGGGCGTGCTGCTGCTCCTCGGCGTCGGCGCGGGCACCTCCTACTGGACCGGGGTGCTGCCGGGCATGCTGGTCTTCGCGCTCGGCCTCTCCGGGCTGGTCTCGCCGCTCACCGCAGCGGTGCTCGCCGCCGCGCCAGACCGCTACGCCGGTGCGGCCAGCGGGGTCAACAACGCCGTCTCGCGAGCGGGTTCGTTGCTGGCGGTGGCCGCGCTGCCGGCGGCAGTGGGGCTCAGCGGCGCCGACTACCAGCGGCCCGAGGTGCTGACCCACGGGTTCCAGCGCGGCATGGTTGTGTGCGCGGTGCTGCTGGTGCTCGGCGGCACCGTGTCCTTCGTCGGGCTGCGGCGGCTGCCCGACGACGTCGCCGACGCGACCCGGGAGGATGCATGAGGATCGACCACGACGAGATGCGGGCCCGCCGCAACCGCAAGTGGAGCACCTACGCCGACGACGTGCTGCCGGCCTGGGTGGCCGAGATGGACCTGCCCACCGACCCGGTGGTGCTCAGCGCGCTGCACGCCGCGGTCGACGACGAGCGGCTGGGCTACCCACCGCGCGACGACCTCACCGACGTGCCCGACGCCGTCGTCGACTGGTACCGCAACCGCTACGACGGCGAGCCCCCGGACCCTGCCCATGTCCACCTCGTCCCCGACGTGCTCAAGGGCGTCGAGCTGGGCATCGAGCACTACGCGGCACCCGGCTCGGCGGTGGTGCTGCCTACCCCGGCCTACATGCCGTTCTTCGGGGTCTGCGCGAACGCCGGGCGCGAGGTCGTGGAGGTGCCCCTGGTCGAGGCGGGTCTCGACCTCGACGCCATCGACACGGCCCTGGCGCAGGGTGCGGGCACCGTGGTGCTGTGCCATCCGCACAACCCGACCGGCCGGGTCTTCGACGTGGAGAACCTGCGCGGCCTGGCCGAGATCGTCGAGCGGCACGGCGCGCGGGTGGTCTCCGACGAGGTGCACGGGCCGATCGTCTACGACGACGAGCACGTGCCGTACGCCTCGGTCTCGGCGGCCGCGACCGGGCACACCCTCACCGTGACGGCCGCGTCGAAGGCCTGGAACCTCCCCGGCTTGAAGTGCGCGGTGGCCATCACCCACTCCGAGGCCGACCTGGCAACCTGGGAGCGGATCCCGGTGCTGCGCACGGAAGGCACCTCCTCGCTGGGCATCGCGGCCACCGAGGCGGCGTTCGTGCGGGGCGGCCCCTGGCTCGACGAGACCATCGCCTTCCTCGACGAGAACCGCACCTGGTTCGCCGAGCTGCTGGCCGAGCGGCTGCCCGACGTCGGCTACACCCCGCCCGCGGCGACGTACTTCGCGTGGCTGGACTGCCGGGCGCTCGACCTGCCAGACGAGCCGGCCGCCTGGTTCCTCGAGAACGCGGGGGTCGCGGTCAACCCTGGTCCACCGTTCGGTCGTGCCGGGGAGGGGTTCGTACGCGTCAACCTGGCCACCTCGCAGGAGATGCTCGAGGAGCTGGTGGCACGGATGTCGAGAAGCCTCGACCGGCTCCGTCCCTGAGGTGAGCACACCCACCGACGAGGGAGGACCGAGATGACGTACTTGCTGACCCGCCTCACCCGGCAGCCCGCCCGGCTGCGCGGCTGAGGTCAGCCGCGTCCGACCCGGCCGTTGCCGCCCGCCGCCCAGCACACGCCGTCGCGGGTGCAGGTCAGCGCGTGGAAGCCGGTCGTGGAGACCAGCGTCCAGGTGTGGCCGCCGTCGCGGCTCAGGCTGGTGCCCATCGTGGTGCCCGACTCGCCGGTGACCAGCACCGAGTCGCGGGTGCCGGGCAGCCAGGCGGCGGCCTCGCCGAGGTGGGTGAGGCTGCCGACCTTGTGCCAGGACCGGCCGTCGAGGGTCCGTGCCACCGCGTCCGTGCCGTTCGTCGGGTTCGAGAAGTCGCCACCGACGGCGATGCCCTGGCGCCCCCTCTCGTGGCGGCCGGCGCGGAACGCGAGGCCGAACACGCCGGCGGCGTCGCCGGGCGCGATGGTGGAGTCGGTGGCGCGCCAGGTGCGGCCCAGGTCGGTGCTGTGGAAGATCTGCGCGGCCGTTCCGCCGCCGCCGAACCACGCGTCGTGGCCCGCCGTCACGAGGCAGTCGCCGCTGGCCGCGAACCCGAACTGACCCTCGGCGCTCGGCATGCCGTCGCCGGGCAGCACGTGCCAGGACCGGCCGCCGTCGACCGAGCGCGCGATCTGGAACTTCCCGTCGACCGGGTCGCTGACCGCGAGCCCGACCTTCCCGCCGGGGTAGAAGGACAAGCAGTCGTAGAAAGCGGCGGGGTCGGCGTTGGTGAAGGCTTGCGTCCAGTGCCGTCCGCCGTCGTAGGTGCGGTAGATGCGCGACGCCGTGCCCTCGCCGATGGCCAGCACCGCGGCGCCGTCGCGGCCCAGCGCCTCGACGTCGCGGAAGGCCAGACCGTCGGTGTCGGGCGGGCTGACGTCGCGCCAGTGCCGGCCGCCGTCGGTGGTGCGGTAGACCGTGCCGGGTCCGCCGTCGGTCAGGCTCTGTCCGGCCACCCACGCCGTCCGGCTGTCCACCGCGGCCAGGCCGCGGAAGCTCTGCGTGGCGTCGACCGTCGTGGTGTGCCAGGCGAAGGAGCGCTGGTGGTGCCGGCCGTGCGCCACCGCCGTGGGCGCGAGCGTCAGCGCGCCCAGCACTGAGGCCAGCGCCGTGACCAGCACTGTGACCACCAGGGCGGGGACGGGGACGAGGAGACGGCGCCGCACGTCAGCGCCTGGCCAGCTGGACATCGGCCGCGGGCACGAAGAGCTGCCGGTGCCCGGCCCAGACCTGGTAGTACCGCGTCGCCCCGACGACGTCGACCCGCTGTCCGGGACCGTCGGCGAAGGAGGTGGCGTGGTAGTAGTCGGTCTGGATGCCGCCGTCGGCGAGCACGTAGCGCTGCCCGGGCTGCAGCACGTACTGCAGCGGCGTCACCGCCTGCACGTCGCTGGCGGGGATGGTGGAGGGGTAGGCCGTGGCCTCCGGGTAGGCCCGGCCGTAGGTCGGCGTCGAGGCGACCGCCGGGCTGACCGTGACCCCGTGGGAGTGCACCAGCACGGGGTGGCGCGGGGCGTTGCGGATCCAAGCGAGCTGGCCCAGCCACCAGACGCCCACCCAGTGCCCGTGGGTGGCGGCCACGGCCAGCTTCGCGCCGGCCGTGGCGCGGGCGCCGACGTCGGCGATGTCGGTGGTGGCCGGGGTGCTGCGGATGCCGGCGTCGACCACGAGCGGCGACGAGAGGCTCGGCTGCTGGTGGAGGTAGACGAAGTCGGTCGGCTGCCGCCGGCACGCGTGGCCGGAGCCCTGGGCGTCGCAGCCCGTGACGGGCTGCCGGTTGTGGGCGAAGCCGGGCACCACGGTGACGACCTGGCCGTCACGGAAGCTGCTCCGCTTGGCGGCGCGCTTCGCCTTGGCCGCGGCGTGCGTGCCGCCGATGGGGTGGCCGAGGAGCGAGAAGTAGTGCTCCCAGTCGAAGAACGGTCCCGGGTCCCAGTGCATCCCGGCGACGGTGCTGGGGGTGGTGCCCGGCACCTGGTCGTGGCCGATGATGTGCGCCCGGTCGATCGGGATGTGGTACTGCCGCGCCAGCCGCTTCACCAGCTTCGCCGACGTCCGGTACATCTTCTCCGTGTAGTAGTGCTGGCCGCGGGCGGCGAAGCCGGTGTGCTCGATGCCGATCGAGTGCATGTTGACGTACCAGTTGCCGGCCTGCCAGGCGACGTCCTTGGTCGGCACGTGCTGCAGCACCTTGCCGTTGCGGGAGTTGATCGTGTACTGCCAGGAGATGTACGTCGGGTCCTTGATCAGCTGCTTGTCCGTCGCGAAGGTCGCCTCGCTGTCGTGGATGACGATGTAACGGATGTTCGGGCTGCCGGCGTTCGGACGGTTCGCCAGGTCGTGGTTGCCGTAGTTCGTCGGGTCGGCCGGGTCGTTCTGCTGGTACGGCGCCCCGAACCACCGGCACAGCAGCTTCGCCGGGCAGTCCAGGTAGGGCGAGCTCTCCGCGGTGGCGGACGTCGTGCCCGCACGGGCCGTGCCGGGCTCACAGCTCGCCGTGCTGCGGGTGAGTCCCTTGCCGGCCAGGCCGAGAGCGGCGGGGTGGCAGTCGGCCGACCGGGCGGCACCAGGGGCAGCACCAGGGGCGGCGGAGGCCGGGACGGTCGCTGCGACGCCCGCGGACACGCAGGCGACGGCGGTGGTGAGCGTGAGGACGGCGCGGGCGCGACGGAACGACAGCAACGAGACCAACGACATGGGCAGCACCCTCCGAGATAGGGACCCCCCGATCTTGCACCACGTGAGGCGATGTGCGAAAGATCCTTGCGCCGTGCCGTCCTGGAACGAGTACTGCGAAGAGCACTGCTCTCGGCCGGGAGCGCCGGTCTGCCGGGCGGGTCCGACGGAGTTTCGCTCCTGCCCGAATCGTGTTGCCAGGCCGCGCACAGCCACCTTGAGTGCTCACGTCACCCGTTGCAGGAGGAACCGTGAGCACTCATCGTCGAATGACTCGACCCACCGCTCGACCCGACGGATCAGGACGCCCCCGCTGGTGGCGAGTCGCCATGAGCCTCATGGCGGCGCTGCTGCTGGCCGGTGTGGGGACGGGTCTGGGAGCCGGGGCGGCGTCGGCTGCTCCCTCGCCGGTGAGCGCACCGACGGTCCACCTCTACGCCTCGAGCGTGAACGTGCGCCACGGCGGCTCGGCCTGCAACTCCAGTCCCAGCACGTCGACCTGCACGACCGTCGGCGCCACGCTGAACGCGGGGAACCAGAAGGCCCTGTGCCAGCGCGCCGGCCAGACGATCTCCGACGGCGGCTACTCCTCGAAGTACTGGACGTGGGTGGCGCTCTCGAGCGGCTCCGGGTGGGTCTCGAACGTCTACATCACCGGTAATGCGCACCTGGCGAACGTGCCGGACTGCCAGAGTGGCGACCCCGCCTCGGTCCACGTGTACGCCACCAGCGTCAACGTGCGGCATGGCGGGACGACGTGCAACAACAACCCGTCAGTGGCGAACTGCCCGACGGTGGGCGCGACGATCCAGCCCTCGACGATCACCGCTTTGTGCCAGCAGAGCGGCGCCACCGTCAGCGACGGCGGCTACACCTCGAAGTACTGGACCTGGGTCGTCCTGCCGTCCACCTCCGGCTTCGTGTCCAACGTCTACATCACCGGTGACGCGCACCTGGCGGGCGTGCCCGACTGCGCCAAGACGAACGTCCCCGGCGCGCCGACCGGCGTCATCGCTACGGCCGGGA
>NZ_RDBE01000008.1:0-177576 GCF_003674065.1 Nocardioides mangrovicus | reverse complement strand
CACCGGCGCTGCCTCGGCGAAGTCGAACTCGGTGACGCCCACCGGCCCGGTGACCACGCCGGGTGCCCCCACCGGCGTCAGCGCCTCCGCCGGCGACGCGCAGGCCAGCGTGAAGTGGACCGCCCCGTCCAGCAACGGAGGGTCGACGATCACCTCCTACACCGTGACCGCCAGCCCCGGCGGCAAGACCGCGACCAGCAAGACCACCTCGGCCACGGTGGCCGGGCTCAGCAACGGCACCGCCTACACCTTCACCGTCACCGCCACTAACTCCGCCGGCACCGGCGCTGCCTCGGCGAAGTCGAACTCGGTGACGCCCAGCTCGGGGCCGCCGCCGGTCACCTCCAAGCCCCAGACCACCAACAGCCACTACATCCGCAACCTGACGGGCAAGTCCTCCGACGAGGACACCGCCACCGCCGAGGGGAAGTACGACGCCGGCAAGGCCTCACCCGACCCGAGCCTCATCCTGCTCTCCTACGGCGACCAGACCGAGTCCCCGGCCGGCGCCACCGAGACCGGCGGCACGGGCCATGCGCCCACCGACGACGAGGTCGTGGCCCACGCCAAGGCCTACATCGACGGCTGGCGCTCCGCCGACACCAGTTCCCAGCTCACCGTGGTCGTCAGCGTCAACAACGACCTCGGCTGGATCGCCGACGACGCCACCGCCGCCGGCAAGGACTGGGCCGACAACGTGGTCGACCCCGTGAAGACCTATGCAGCGAAGTACTCCGGGGTCATCGTCGACGGCGGCATGGACATCGAGGGCTGGGGCGGCGACGGCACCTACGACCAGACCAAGGCCTGGATCCAGTCCTTCCTGGACAACACCAGCGCCGACTTCGTGAACCACGGCGCCGCCTCGGGCTGCCCGGAGACCTACACCAGCGGCCAGAGCGCCGGCTGCAACGACGGCTGGACCCAGGGCGAGTACTACCAGGTGTCGGGCGGGCTGAGCCCCTCGCGGATCTCGGTGCTGCCACAGATCTACAACAACGACATGGACGACCAGTGGGAGGCCATCGACCTCGTCGGCATCACCCAGGGAGGCCAGAAGCTCAACGTCGCCGGCGTCCTGAGCGAGAACCGCGCCAACAGCGAGGACAACGGCAGCAACAGCGACCTCTCACCGAGCGAGGCCTGGAACCACATGTGGGACCAGCTGCAGTCCAGCTCCCAGACCAAGCAGAGCTCACTGCCCTACTCCACCGACCTCTTCGACGACAACCAGACCACCACGCCACCGACCGTCTGAGACGACGCTCGCCGAGCCCTCCCTCCAGACCCGATCACCAGAAAGGCCCCACCATGCCCATGATGTCCCGCCGTTCGCTGTTCACCTCGACCGGAACGATCGGCCTGGCCACCGCGGTCGGGGCGGCGTCCGCGAGCGACCTGCTGCTGCCCCCGGCCGCGCAGGCAGCCGCGGGGTCGAAGCCCTTCGACGTGACCCAGCCGTCCACGAAGCTGTTCGGTCAGACCTCGCTGAGCTACCGGTCGGGCTGGCAGGCCTTCGCCTACAGCTCGATGGACGACGAGTTCTTGTACGTCCAGCCCTGCAACCCCGACGGGATCACCGTCGCCAAGCAGCGCGGCGACCTCCGGCTCTCCTCGATCACCGCGAGCGGCAAGGTGTCGTCGTCGTCCTTCATGCAGCTCAACGGCTTCGGTCACGGCACCACCATGGGCGTCATGCCGAGCGTGGCTCACTCCTACGTGTGGCTGGAGACCGCCGGCCACGTGGAGACCTCCGGAGGCAACGCCGCCGGCCGCCAGATCTGCTGCTTCCGCTGGACCGGCGACGGCAAGTCCTACAGCGTCAGCGATCTCGGCACCTCGAAGATGCCGTACTCGGGCCGGTTCACGCTGCGGCCCGGCTCGACCTACAACTCCGTCTCCTACGACGAGTCCACGGGCCGGCTGCTGCTGCGCTACCGGGCGAGCGACGGGAAGTACTACTACGAGCAGTACGACGCCGACACGGTGCGTGCGAACGGCACGGCGCCGATCGTGGCGGGCACCAAGACCATCCCCGAGTCGGCGGTGATCCCCAGCGTGCCGGGCTCCTACCAGTCGTACACGATGTACGGCGACTACGTGTACGTGCTCAAGGGGAGCAAGGTGCACAACTGCCCCGAGCAGTCGACGTTCGACTCCTCGATCACCTCCTTCCGCCTCGACGGGACGGAGAAGCCGGTCACGCACTCGATGGTGTCCAACGGCAGCGTGCCGGGCCGCGAGGTCGAGGGCATCTGCGTACAGGCCGAGGGCAGCACCAAGCGGCTGGTGTTCGGCATCAAGGCCGACGGCGCGTGCAGCGGCAGCGATGCGAAGTACCAGACGACGGCGGCCTACTACAAGACCGCCTTCGCCACGTAGGCCCGATCTATGCCGGGGGCACGTAGTCGGGGTCGGCGGCGGGGGCGTCGGGGTTGTCCGTCGCTCCCGCCTGCGCCTGCTGCGACCAGTTCTCCAGCTCGGCCATCACGGCCGGGTGCTTGTCGACGCAGACCACGAGCAGGTCGCCGCGGTTGGCGCGCGACATCGCGTGGTGGACCGCACCGATCTCGTCGAGCACGATCTCCAGCTGCTTGCAGCGGGCGGCCCCGGACTCCATCGCGGCGCGGACTCCGTCGGCCACCAGCTCGGCGGTCTCGCCGGGCTCGCGCCGGCGCAGGTTGGCGTCCTCGCGCACCACCACGACGTCGAAGTGCTGGGCCGCCACCTCGCCGAGCTCCCGCATGTCCTCGTCGCGGCGGTCGCCGGCGGTGGCGATGACGCCGATCCGCGAGGGTTTGCCCAGCTCGCTGCCGGAGTCGAGCGACTCGCCCACGCGGTCGACGAAGTCGCCGAGCATTCGCATGCCGGGGGCGTTGTGGCAGTAGTCGACGATGACGTTGACGCCGTTGACCTCGACCTCGTTGAGGCGCCCGGGGGAGAGGTAGTAGTTGGTGGAGAAGGTGCGCAGCCCTTGCCGGATGTCGTGCAGGGGCGCACCGGCGGCGAACGCCGCGGCCGCGGCGGCCAGCGCGTTCTGGACGTTCATGCGGGCGCGGCCGCCGAAGGTGGCCGGCAGCAGGTGGGTCCAGGCCAGCTGCATGTCGCGGCGCCCGTGGCGCACCACGATCATCTCGCCTCGGTCGGTGGGCTCGAGCACCAACGCCTTGCCGCCGCGACGGCAGTGGGCGTCGATCATGTCGCGTACCTCCGAGCCCGGGCCGCCGTCGTCGGGGAGCGCCATCGAGAACCACACGACCTGGCCCGAGCAGCGGCGTCGCATCTCGCGCACCAGCGGGTCGTCGGCGTTCAGCACGGCGTGGCCGTCGCGGGGCACGGCCTCGACCAGCACCGCCTTGACGTCGGCCAGCTGCTCGACGGTATCGATGCCGCGCAGGCCCAGGTGGTCGGGCTGCACGTTGAGCACCACGGCGACGTCGTTGCGCTCGTAGCCCAGGCCCTCGCGCAGGATCCCGCCGCGGGCCACCTCGAACACCGCGAAGTCCACGCGCGGGTTCTGCAGCACCATGCGAGCGCTGCGCGGGCCCGACGCGTCGGCCTTGATGACCAGCCGCTCGTCGATGACGACGCCGTCGGTGGAGGTCATGCCCACCTTGCGACCCATGCCCTTGAAGATGTGGCTGACCATCCGCGAAGTGGTGGTCTTGCCGTTGGTGCCGGTGATGGCCACGATCGGGATCCGGCTGGGCGCGCCGGGCGGGAACAGCATGTCGACCACGGGCTTGGCGATGAACTGCGGCTCGCCGATCGTCGGGTGGGTGTGCATCCGGAAGCCGGGCGCGGCGTTGACCTCGCAGATCGCGCCGCCGGTCTCGCGGACCGGTTGGGTGATGTCGGGGCAGATGAAATCGATGCCGGCGATGTCGAGCCCGACCATGCGGGCCGCCTCCTCGGCGATCTCGACGTTCTCCGGGTGCGCCTCGAAGGTGCGGTCGATGGAGATTCCGCCGGTGGACATGTTGCCGGTGAGCGCCAGCTTGACCATGACGCCCTCGGGCGGCACGTCGGACATCTCGAAGCCCTGCTCGCGGACCAGCTCGACTGCGGCGTCGTCGACCTTGATCCGGGTGAGCACCTTCTCGTGGCCCACACCGCGGCGCGGGTCGGCGTTGGCCAGGTCGACCAGCGCCTCCACGGTGCTGGTGCCGTCGCCGGTGACGCTGGCCGGCACCCGCTCGGCCACCGCCGCGAGGCGCCCGTCGATGATCAGGCAGCGGTAGTCCTTGCCGGTGACGAACGACTCGACGATCACCCAGCCGCGGCGCGACTGGTCCTGCGCCACCGCGAACGACGCGCGCACCTCGTCCTCGTCCTGCAGGTCCAGGCAGACGCCGCGGCCGTGGTTGCCGTCGAGCGGCTTGACGACCACGGGGTAGCCGATGCGGCCCGCGGCGCGCACGGCCTGGTCGACGCTGCGCACGGACTCCTGCTTGGGCACTGGGAGGCCGGCGGCGCCGAGCAGCTTGGTGGTGAGGTCCTTGTCGCTGGCGACGTCGACCGCGATCGCGCTGGTCTCCGAGGTCATCGTGGCGCGGATCCGCTTGGCGTGGACGCCCTGGCCCAGCTGCACCAGCGAGTACTGGTTGAGCCGGATCCACGGGATGTCGCGGCTCACCGCCTCGTCGAGGATCGCCTGCGTGGACGGACCGAACGCCGTCCGCTCGGCGCGCAGGATGAACGACTCGAGCTCGGCGTCGAAGTCGAACTCCGGGTCGTGGCGCACCAGGTCGTTGACCACCCGCACCGCCAGCCTTGCCGCGGCCAGGCCGACCTGCTCGTCGACGTAGCCGAAGACGATGTTGTAGTGACCGGGCTGGCCCTTGACCTGCCGGGTCTTGCCCCGACGGATGTCGTGGCCGACGATCTGCTGCAGCGCGAGCGCCACGTGCTCGGTGACGTGACCCAGCCAGGTGCCCTCGGTCAGCCGCTCGACGAAGCCGCCGCGGCGCCCGCGGGAGCAGGAGTGCTCGCGCAGCCCGGGCAACAGCCGGAGCAGCTCCTCGGTGAAGCCGGGCAGCGTGTTGGTCGGGAACTCCTCGAGGACGCCGAGGTCGACCACGAGATGGATCGACCGGTCGTAGGACCAGACGTTCGCGCCGCGGTAGACGCGGGTCTCGACGATGCTCAGGTCCGGGGTCGGCTCAGTCATGCTCGGCTGCTCCTCTCCGCGCCCTGCGTCGGCGCAGCGTGGTGGGGGAGACGTCGCCCGCGGCGATGTCGCGGGCCAGGCGTCGCAGGTCGCGGTTGGCGGCGCCCAGCTCGGCGGCCTCCCGCGGATCGGTGGTGCCGGCGGCGGGCAGCAGCCGCCGCTCGGCGAGGTCGAAGGTGGAGCCGGCCGGCAGCACGTGCAGCTGCACGCCGCTGGCCAGCAGCGGGGCGTTGCGCCTGGCCTCGTGGGCGTTGGTGACGATCGCGCTGGGGTCGAGGATCGTCACCGCACCGCGACCGGTCACCCGGAGCGTGCCCTCGTGGACCACGGCCGCGGTGTCCTCGTCGACGCCGATCCCGAGCAGGTGCGGGCTCTGCGCGACGATCATCAGCAGCCGGCCGTAACGGTTGCGCTGCTCGAAGTGCTGGTCGACGACGCAGCCCTCCAGCAGCCCGAGCCCGGCGGCTACCTGGGTCATCCGCTGCTTCGGGGTCGACCCGCCGGGCCCGAAGGCGACCATGTGGGAGGACTGGATGCTGGCACCGGCCGAGGTGCCGCCGACCACCGCGCCGCGGCGGTGTGCCCGCCAGATGGCCTCGCCGAACGGCGTCCCGGACACGACGCCGGAGAGCTTGAGCTGGTTGCCACCGGTCATGAAGACGCCGGTGGCGGCGTCGATCTGGGCCACCAGCGCCGGGTCGCCGGCCTGGGCCCGGTCCTCGGGGCGCACCCCGAAGACGTCGAGCGCGCCGAGCTTGGCGAAGACGGCGCCGTAGACCTCGACGATCTCCGGACCCAGCGACGAGGCGGTCGGCACCACGGCGATGCGGGCGTGCTCACCACCGGCCGCCTCGACGAACTCACGCAGCACCGTCGGCCGGCGCAGCTTGTCCTCGGCGCCCCCGATGACGAAGAGCGGGCCTGACATGCGGCCGACCCTATCCGGATGGGAGTGTGGTCAGATGCCCAGCCAGATGTCCAGCCAGATGTCCGGCCAGATGTCCGGCGACGACGTCGGCGCCCGCCGGCCCCGCACCCTCGTCCTCATGCGCCACGCGAAGGCCGAGGCGCTCGCCGCCGAGGACCACGCGCGACCGTTGGCCGAGCGGGGCCACCGCGACGCAGCCGCGGCCGGCGCCTGGCTGGCCGAGCAGGAGGCCGTGCCCACGCACGCCCTGGTCTCCTCGGCCACCCGCACCCGCGAGACCTGGCAGGAGGTGCGCTCGGCCAGCGGCTCCAGCGCCGAGGCCGACCTCGACGACGGCCTCTACTCCGCGGGACCCGACACCGCGCTCGACCTCGTCCGCGCCGCCGAGGCGTCGGCGAGCGTCCTGGCCGTCGTCGGCCACAACCCGACCATGGCCTACCTCGCGCAGGCCCTGGTCGACGTTGCCGCCTCCGACGTCACCGCCTTCGCCTCCCTCGCCCAGGACTTCCCGACCTGCGCCACCGCCGTCTTCGAGGTCGACGGCGACTGGTCCGGGGTGACCGAGGGCTCCGCGCGGTTGGTGGGGTTCTTCCGGCCCTGAGGCGGTGGGGGCCGCGGGGATGGCGGCGGGGGTGGCGGCGGGGGGTTTTGCCGGGTGCCCGGCAAAACCCCGGGAAAACGGCTCCAGAAACGCGCACGATCAAGAGTTCCGTGCAGACACCGTCCGTGATGACCGATCTGCGTACCTGCGCTCGGCCTGGGGCTCCCAGCTGCGGCCCTCGACCCGGCAGCGGCGGGGGTTTTGCCGGGTGCCCGGCAAAACCCCGGGAAAACGGCTCCAGAAACGCGCACGTCCAGGAGTTCCGTGCAGACACCGCCCGGAATAGCCGATCTGCCCGCGCCAGCCCCGGCACCTACACCGGCGGCGACGGCGTGGTGACGCCCGCGTCGGCGTCGGCCTGCTCGATCTCCTCGCGGCTGATGCCCAGCAGGTAGAGGATCGTGTCGAGGTAGGGGACGTTGATCGCCGTGCCCGCGGCCTCGCGGACCACCGGCTTGGCGTTGAAGGCGATGCCCAGGCCGGCCGCGGCCAGCATGTCGAGGTCGTTGGCGCCGTCGCCGATGGCGATGGTGGCGGCCACCGCGATGCCGGCCTCGTCGGCGAAGCGTCGCAGGGCCGCGGCCTTGCCCGGCCGGTCGACGACGGGGCCGCTGACGCGGCCGGTGAGCCGCCCGTCGACGACCTCGAGGCGGTTGGCGGCGGTGAAGTGGATGCCGAGGTCGGCGGCGATGCGGTCGGTGATCTGAGTGAAGCCACCCGAGACCAGGGCGAACCGGTAGCCCAGGCGCCGCAGCGTGCGGACCAGCGTGCGAGCGCCGGGCGCCAGCACGATGTCGCGGTAGACGTCGTCGAAGACGCTCTCGGGCAGTCCGGCCAGCAGGGCGACTCGCTGGTGCAGGCTCTGCTCGAAGTCCAGCTCGCCGGCCATCGCCCGCTCGGTCACCGCGGCCACCTCGGCCTCGCAGCCGGCGTGGGCGGCGAGCATCTCGATGACCTCGCCCTGGATGAACGTGGAGTCGACGTCCATCACCACCAGCCGGACGCCGCGCATCAGCAGGTTGGCGGCCTGGACGGCGACGTCGACGCGCTGCGTGGCGGCCTCGACGGCCAGCAGGGTGCGCAGCCGGTCAGGGTCGGCCCCGGAGACGTGGAGCTCGATGGCGGTGACCGGGTACCTGGCCATCCGCTCGATGCGGTCGATGTTGGCGCCGGTGTCGGCGATGCGGCCAGCGATCGCGGCGACGGCGCGCGAGCGCAGCGGGCTGCCCAGGATCGTCACATGGGTACGCCCGTCGGCCCGGTGCGTGTTGTCGCCGGCCCCGTGCTCGAGCTCCACCTGCATGCCGAGCTCCAGCGCCACCGCGGACAGGTCGGCATGCAGCGCCCTCCAGTCCCGGGGCGCTGAGACCAGGACGCCCAGCACCAGCCGACCCCGGAGCAGGATCTGCTCGACGTCGAGCACCTCGACGCCGTAGCCGGCCAGCGTGTCGAAGACTCGCGAGGTGACACCGGGCCGGTCCTTGCCGGTGATGGTGAGCAGCAGCGTGCGAACACCGTCCACGGGCCGACAGCCTAGGTCCTGTCCTCCCGACCCAGGGGGTGTGGACCTCGACCGCGACTCGCCCGCCCCACCCGATTGGTCACGACAGCAGCGCGACGAGGGCGTGACGCGCCGCCCGGTCCAGCGGCACCAGTGCCTGACGCCGCTGCTCGACCTCGTACGCCGAGACCGCGCCGCCCTCGGACTCCGCGGCCAGGGCGACGATCTCCAGGCACAGGCAGGCACGGTCGACGGCGCCCACCCGGTCGGCGTGCGAACGCGGGAGCCGCGGAGGGCGACGGTGGCGCAGGTTGCCCAGCACGTCGGCGATCTCGGGCTGCCACCGGGCCACCTCGAGCTCGACCAGCCGCGCGGTCGCCTCGCTCAGCGCCAGTCGAAGCGTGGTCGTGGCCTCGCTCGGGTCGAGCGGACGGGGCCGGTGGGCGGGCAGCGCCCGCCAGGTCACGACGTCGCCGGTCCACGCCGGCACCAGGCCGACGCCCGCGCCCACCAGCAGCACCGCCTCACCGGCCTCGATCGCCTCCGCGTTGAGCTCGGCGGGCCCGGCCAGCCCGACGGGATCGCCCGGCACCGGCAGCGCGAGGGCTGCCGAGGTCGCCCCGAGGCGGCGCAGCGCACCGAGCGCCAGGGTCGGCGAGAGGGCTCCGGTGTCGGGCTCGGTGTCGAGCCCGGCCATCAGGTGCAGCTGGTCCTGCGGGAGCGCCTGCTCCAGCTCTTCGGGGCGGGCGTCGCCGGCCAGGCAGGCGCCGAGCCACGCCGCGAGGAGACCGGCCACCGGGAGGGTCACGGCCTGCACGTTAGTTTGGCCCGCGTGAAGGTGCTCGAGCTGGCCGACGTCAGCGTCCGGCGCGGGCAGGCGACCCTGCTCGACCGCGTCACCTGGAGCGTCGACGAGGCCGACCGCTGGATCGTGCTGGGCCCCAACGGCGCCGGGAAGACGACCCTGGTCCAGGTCTGCGGCGCCCAGATCCATCCCTCCGGCGGCGTGGCCGGCATCCTCGGCGAGGTGCTCGGCACCACCGACGTGTTCGAGCTGCGCCCGCGCATCGGGCTGACCAGCGCGGCCGTCGCCGAGCGGATCCCGCGGGAGGAGAAGGTGGGCGACGTCGTCATCTCCGCCTCCTACGCCGTGCTCGGCCGCTGGCGCGAGCACTACGACGAACTCGACCACGAGCGGGCCCACACCCTGCTGGTCGAGGTCGGTGCCGACCACCTGGTCGAGCGCACCTTCGGCACCTTGAGCGAGGGGGAGCGCAAGCGGGTGCAGATCGCCCGTGCCCTGATGACCGACCCCGAGCTGCTGATCATGGACGAGCCCGCCGCCGGGCTCGACCTGGGCGGCCGCGAGGACCTGGTCTCCACGCTGTCGAACCTCGCCCGCGACGACACCTCGCCGGCGACGGTGCTGGTCTCCCACCACGTCGAGGAGATCCCGCCCGGGTTCACCCACGCGCTGATGCTGCGCAACGGGCAGGTCGTGGCCGCCGGCCCGATCCGAGAGGTGATGACCGCCGAGGCGCTCTCGGAGACCTACCAGATGCCGTTGATCCTGCAGATCCATCCCGACGGCCGCTACGCCGCGCGACGAGGGGTGAGACGCCACCAACGCGGGTAGGTTCACAGCATGGACTGGATCCGCGACCACGCCTGGGAGACGTGGCTCGTTGCCGCGGTGCTCCTCGGTGTCGCGGAGATGGTCAGTCTCGACCTGATCTTCGCGATGCTCGCCGTGGGCTGCGTCGTCGGCATGGTGGCGGCCCTCGTCGGCCTGCCAGCCCTGCTGGCGGTGGTGCTCGCCGGTGGCAGTGCCGTCGGGCTGCTGGCTTTCCTGCGACCGAACCTGGTGCGCGCGTTGCACGCCGGGCCCGAGCTGCGCACCGGCCCCGCCGCCCTGATCGGACAGCCGGTCAAGGTGCTCTCGGCGCTGACGTCGGGGGAGTCGGGCCGGGTGAAGATCGGCGGCGACGAGTGGACGGCGAGGTGCTACGACGAGCTCGATGAGATCGAGCCCGGCGAGCGCGCCGAGGTGGTCGAGATCCGGGGAGCGACGGCGTACGTCCGTCGCATGTGAGAGGAAGAGGGGACAACGATGGCGGGACTGATCATCGCGCTCGTGCTCATCATCTTCGTGGTGGTGGTGCTGGCCAAGACCGTGCGGATCGTGCCACAGGCGCGGGCCGGGATCGTCGAGCGGTTCGGGAAGTACCGCACGACCCTGCAACCGGGGCTGAACGTCATCACGCCGTTCGTCGACAAGGTGCGCTACGTCATCGACATGCGCGAGCAGGTGGTCTCCTTCCCGCCGCAGCCGGTCATCACCGAGGACAACCTGGTGGTCTCGATCGACACGGTCATCTACTTCCAGGTGACCGACCCCGTAGCGGCCACCTACGAGATCGCCAACTACATCTCGGCCGTCGAGCAGCTGACGATGACCACGCTGCGCAACATCGTCGGCGGCATGGACCTCGAGCAGACGCTGACCTCGCGTGAGGAGATCAACCGGGGCCTCTCCGGCGTCCTCGACGAGGCCACCGGACGCTGGGGCATCCGCGTCGGACGCGTCGAGATCAAGGGCATCGACCCGCCCCCCTCGATCAAGGACTCGATGGAGAAGCAGATGCGCGCCGATCGCGACAAGCGCGCCGCCATCCTCACCGCCGAGGGGCAGCGGCAGTCGGCCATCCTCACCGCCGAGGGCAACAAGCAGTCGGCGATCCTCAACGCGGAAGGCGACCGCGAGGCGCTGATCCTGCGGGCCCAGGCCGAGCGGGAGTCCGCGATCCTCAAGGCCCAGGGCGAGGGGCAGGCCATCCAGACCGTCTTCCAGGCCATCCACGACGGACAGCCCGACCAGGGGCTGCTCGCCTACCAGTACCTGCAGATGATGCCGAAGATCGCCGAGGGCGACGCCAACAAGGTGTGGGTGATCCCCAGCGAGATCACCAAGGCGCTCGAGGGGCTGGGCTCCTCGGTGCACGAGATCGCCGGCATCCCGCTCAAGACCGGGGGTGTCAAGCACCGGGTCGACATGGGAGCCACCACGCCCGAGGTCGCCGGCGCTGCCTCCGACAGCGCCGCCGCCGAGGCCAACAAGGCGGTGCAGGAGGCGATCGCCGCCGCCGACAGCGCGGCGGGCACGCCGCCGCCCACACCGCCGCCCACACCGACGACCGCCCCGCCGGCCACACCGTCGACCACACCGTCGACCACGGCGCCCGCGTCGTCGGCCGACGCGGTGCCTCCCGCCGACCCGACGGCACCCCCGGAGCCGCCGACCACGTGATCGACTCCGTCTGGGAGGCGGTGGCCGTCCTGCTCGCAGGGGTCGCCGCCGGGACGATCAACGCCGTCGTCGGGTCCGGCACCCTGGTCACCTTCCCGACGCTGCTGGCCTGCGGCCTGCCACCGGTGCTGGCCAACGTCTCCAACAACATCGGGCTGGTGCCGGGCTCGCTCTCGGCCGCAGTCGGCTACCGGCGCGAGCTGGCCGGCCAGCGCCAGCGGGTGCTGCGGCTGGGCAGCGCCTCGCTGCTCGGCGCCGCGGTGGGGGCCGTGCTGCTGCTGGTGCTGCCCAGCTCGGCCTTCGACGACGTCGTCCCCGCGCTCATCGCGCTCGGCGTGCTGCTGGTGGTGTTCGGGCCGCTGCTGCAGCGCCGTGTCGCCGCCCGCGCCGCCGCGCGGGGCGGGCGAGGAGAGCACGGCGTCTGGTGGGTCTGGCCCGCGGTGCTCGGCACCGGGGTCTACGGCGGCTACTTCGGCGCGGCCCAGGGCGTGCTGCTGCTGGCGATCCTCGGCATCGGCGTCGACGACGACCTGCAGCGGCTGAACGGCGCCAAGAACGTGCTGGCCTTCGTCGCCAACGGCGTCGCGGCGGTGGTCTTCCTCTTCGCCGCGCACGTGGACTGGGTGGTCGTCGCGCTCATCGCGGCGGGCTCGGTCATCGGCGGTCAGCTCGGCTCGGTGATCGGGAAGCGGCTGCCGCCGCTGGTGTTCCGCACTGTCATCGTGGTCGTCGGCGTCGTCGCGATCGTCGCCCTGCTGGTGTGAGCGGGCGGCCCGAGGGTCAGTCGGTGCTGCTCATCCGGCGGAACCGGTTGACCAGGTTGCCCTTGGCCGTCGGCAGGTCGAGCCGCTCGTAGACCCACAGGAGCAGGTCGCTGACGCTCGCCTCGACCGTCGGGTCGCCCGGCTCGGAGGTCCACAGCAGGGCGGCCTCGGGACCGTCCTGGCTGACGGTCCACCACTCGTCGGTGTCGCTCGCGTGCAGCACCAGCGGCTCGCCGAGCTGGGTGTGGTCGCGGGTGTGGATCCGCACGGCGTCGTCGGCGTCGGCGAGCGAGGTGGTGAGGAACTCCGAGATCGAGTCGGAGGCGATGTCGGGCGCGAACGCGAACGGCTCGCCGATCTCGTTCGCGGCGTCCCAGTGGTGCACCGCCGCCTCCTGCACCTGGTGCCGGGTCACGAAGGCCACGTCCTGCTGGGGCGGGAACCAGGTCCAGCACCGGGCCTGCTGGTCGCAGTGGCGCAGCGTCTCCACGATGGCGTCGGCGCCGGCCAAGAAGGTGTCGAGCAGCTCGTCGTCGGGCGCTCGGGGTGGGCGCCGCGCGTCCTCGGGCGGCCCGTCGAGCAGCTCGCCGGTGATGGTGCGCCAGAACCAGTGCACCTCGGTGACGTGCCAGACCAGGTCGGCGACGTTCCAGTCGGGTGCGTGCTGGACGCGCTTGCGCAGGGCGCCGTCGGCTGCGGCGGCCAGGCCGCGGCTGTGGTGGGTGATGGACTCGAGGCAGCGTGCGGTGGAGAGGGTCATCGGCGGCGAGGCTAGTGGCGGCTCTCCTGCGAGCTCGACTCCTTTTCGCGCCGGCGGGTGCGCCGCAGCGAACCGACGCCGGCCAGCACGCCGCCGACGGCCGGCCCGGTGAGGACGGCGCCGGTCGTGGTGTCGAGGGAGCCGTCCTTGGCGCCCATCAGGGCGGCGTAGCCGTCGGCGACGTCGATCCCGATGCCGGCGACCACCAGCCGGCGCCGGGTCTTGCCGGTGGCCAGCAGCGTGATGACCCCCAGGGCGATCTCGCGGGAGCCGAAGAGTCGCGTCATGTACGTCAGCTGCGCGCTCGCGCCGGGCGCGAGGCGGAAGCGGCGCGCCGCCTCCTCGGGGCGGGTCAGCGCGAGCACGCCGACGCCGATGCGTCCCAGGGAGAGTCCGACGACGGGATCGAGGCTGACGCGCATGCGGGCACGGTAGTGGGTGGGCTGGGCGCCTACGTCTCCGGACCTGCCCGGAGCTACCCCAGAGGGCGCGGTGGATCGCGCGATCAGCCGAGGTAGGCCCCGACCCACCGGCCGAGCTCGTCGAACGCGGCGTCGCGGGCGGGCTGGCGGGAGAGGTACACGTCGTGCATGGCGCCCTCGGTCTGGGCGATGGTCACGTGACGTCCCAGGCTGGGGGCCCACCGCCTGATCTGGTCGACGTCGAGCACGACGTCGGTGGAGGAGACGACGTCCATCGGCGCCTTCTCGGTGGTGCTGCGGGTGCTGCTCTGCACCAGCACCGGCACGCCGACGTCGAGGCCCCTGTGCAACCGGGCATGCGCGCGGCGGATCGCGCGCAGCCAGCCGGTGCGCACCTCGAAGCTGGCCAACGGCTTCCAGCGCAGGTCGAAGTCCCACTCCCCGTCGTGGTCGCGGTGCAGGCTGCGGGCGTAGTCGCCGGTCACCTCCCGGGAGACGACCCGCATCGGACGCCGGGCGCCGACGACGTCGATCACCGTGGTCCCCACCGTGCGCAGCAGCGGCCCGGCGTTCATCTCCAGCCACGGCGAGTTCAGCACCAGCCCGACGACGCCAGCGGGGCGCACCCGGTCCAGCCACAGGCTGAGCACAAGCCCACCGGTCGAGTGACCGGTCAGCACCACGCGCTCCTGCTCGGCGGCCACCAGGCGGTAGGCGGCGTCGAGGTCCTCGTCGTAGGTGGCCAGGTCCGCGACGTAGGTCGGGGTCTGGTGGGGCAGCCAGGACCGGCCGTACTTGCGCAGGTCGACGGCGTGGAAGTCCCAGCCCCGCTCGACCCACCAGTCGGCCAGGTGGGTCTGGAAGAAGTAGTCGGCGAAGCCGTGCACGTGCAGCACGGCGCCCTTCGCGGTGCCCGGCGCGCGACGCGAGACCAGCGTGGCGACCACCTCGCCCTCCTCGTCGGCCGCGAGCGGGATCGTGCGCGCGACGTACGGCGCGCCCAGGACGTCGGTGGTCTCCTCCACGCAGCGAACGCTATCCAGCGCCGGCTACCGCCGCGGCCGCAGGACCAGTGCCCACGCGAACAGGGCGAGGTTGAGCCAGATGAGCGGGGTGACGGCGAGGGTGGCCACCCGGGCGACCGACGGCACCGGCACGGTGAGCAGCACCAGAGCGCACACCAGTAGCGCGGCGGTGTGGAGCGTTGTGGCGACCAGGTGCGTGCGGCTGCGCCAGGCGGCGAGGAGGAAGTGCCGCGGACCGACGGGCAGCTGCCGCCAGGTGTGGGCGGCGTACCAGGTGCCGACGGCGAGGGCCACGACGGCGACCAGGGGCGCCGCCGGCCACCAGTCGCTGCGCGGTTCGGCGCTCAGCCCGATCCCCAGGAGCACCAGCACCACCCCAGACCAGTAGTAGCGGCGGACGAAGCGATACGTGAGCGCCACCAGGTTGCGCTGCGCGGTCTCGTAGGACGGGTCGTGCTCGAGCACGCTCAGGTATCCGCGGACGAGGCTGTTCAGGCGCACCGTGCGACCGCGCGCCACCTGCAGATTGTTCCCCGCGCCGGAGTGAGCAGGGTCGAGCGCCAGCGCCCGGCGGTACGCCGCTCGCCGCGTGGTGCCGCGCCGGGCGGTGAAGCCGGTCGCGAAGTGGGCGTCGGCGTCGTGCGGGGCGAGCTGCACGGCTCGGGCCGCGGCCGCGCGGGCCTCGCGTCGGTGGCCCCGCAGTGGCTGGGCGGTGAGCGCGAGCTGCACGTGGTTCGCCGCGTCGAGCGGCTCGAGCCGGACCGCCGAGGCCGCGGCGCGGTGGGCCTCGGTGCGCTGGTGGAGCCGCTGGAGCGCTACCGAGGCCAGCCGGTGCCCCTCGCCGTCACCGGGCTCGGCCGCCACGAGCCGGTTGGCGGCCTTCAGCGCCTCGTCGGTCTGGTTCAGGTTGAGCTGGCAGTGCGCTAGCAGCCGCAGCGCGGTGGGGTCCTCCGGCTCGCTCGCCAGCAGCTGCGCGGCCACGCGCCGGGCCTCGGCGTACCGGCCCAGCTCGTAGAGGTGGATCCCGTGCCAGACCTCCTCAGTCGGCACTGCCGGCCCGCACGACGCTCCAGACCAGCAGCACCACGTTGAGCAGCCCGAGCGGTCGCAGCACGCGCAACCCGAACCAGTGCCCGTAGGGCACCAGCCCGACCCACAGCGTCGCGAGGAGGGTCAGGACCGCGACCAGGGCCAGGGCGATCACGAACGGCGTGCGGGTGAGCTGGGCGCGCGCCAGCACCAGCACGCCCACGGGCAGCCGGCGGGCCAGCAGCACGGCACCGAGCACCACGCCGGCCAGGCAGGCCGCCAGCACCGCCACCCGGGCCGGTGCACCGGCGGCGGCCGAGACGGCGGTGGTGACCAGCAGCGCCGCGACCACCGACAGGTGGACCCGGACCATCGCGGCCACCGCCACCCGTTCCAGGTTGGCCCGCGCGGCGCCCTGACCGGGGTCGTCGCCCAGCACGCCGGCCAGGGCGTGCGCACGGCGGGAGAGGTCGACGCCCAGCCGGCCCGCCACCGCCAGGTTGTGGCGGGCCGCGACGTGGCCCGGATCCAGGGCGATGGTGCGCCGGTAGGCGGTGTCGGAGAGCTCGTGCAGCGCCAGGTGAGAGGCGACGTAGCCCACCGCGAAGTGGGCGTCAGGCTCGGTCGGCGAGATCGAGGCGGCCCGTTCGGCCGCCGCCAACGCCGCTCGCCGGTGCTCGGGCAGCTGTGCGGCGCACAGCGCGAACTGCGCGTGGGTGGCCCAGTTGTCGGGGTCCACGCTGATCGCCTCGGCTGCCGCGCTCATCGCCTCGGGGTGGCGACGCAGCCCGCTGAGCGCCTGTGCTCGCAGCCGGTGGCCCCACTCGACGTCGGGACGTCGTGCCACGGTCTCGTCGGCGGCGGCCAGCGCCTCGGTGTGCTGGTCCAGGCCCAGGTGGGCCACGGCGCGCAGGGCGTGGGCGTCGACGTCGTCGGGGTCCGCGGCGAGCACCGGGCGCAGCAGGTCCAATGCCTCGGCGTGCCGGCCCAGGTCGAGCAGGTGGCGGGCGCGCTCGGCGGTCACGACGGCGCCGTCACAGGCGGCGGGTCTTGCGCAGGTAGGCCAGGAGCTCGTCGTAGCTGCCGCCCTCGTTGGCGAACAGCGCGACGTTCTTGGCCGTCTCGAACCACGGTCCGATCGAGGGGCGCACCTCGGCGAGCGCCCGTTCCACGTCGGCCTGCGCGATCAGCCGCAGCTCGCCGGACTCGGCGGCGTCCAGCAGCGCGAGCTCCGCGGCGGAGTCCACGACGTGCGCGATGTCGGCACCGGTGTAGCCGTCGCTGGCCTTGACCAGCCGGCGCACGTCGATGCCTTGGATCGGGCGCCCGCGCAGGTGGTGGGTCCAGATCGCCTCGCGCGCCTCGGCGTCGGGCGGCAGCACCAGCAGCGTGCGGTCCAGGCGGCCCGGACGCCGCAGGGCGGGGTCGACGTCCCACGGGTGGTTGGTGGCGGCCAGCACGAAGACGCCCTCGTTGTCGTCGCCGACGCTGTCGAGCTCGAGCAGCAGCTGGTTAACGGCGTTGCGGATGCCGTCGGAGCTGGTGCGGCTGCGCTTATGGCCGATCGCGTCGACCTCGTCGAGGAAGAGCAGTACCGGTGCGTTGGTGCGGGCGGTCTCGAAGATCTCGTGGACGTTCTTCTCGCTCTGGCCGATGTACATGTCGAGCACGTCGGCCAGCGAGACCGTCATGAAGCCCGCGCCGAGCTCGCCGGCCAGGGCCCGGGCCACGAACGTCTTGCCGCATCCGGGCGGTCCGTACAGCAGGAGGCCGCCGCGCAGGCTCTTGGCGTACGTCCGGCGCAGCTCCGGGTTGCGCATCGGGGCCAGGAAGGCGGCGTTGAGTCGCCGCTTGACCTCCCGCATGCCGCCGACGTCGGCGAGCGTGAGGTGCTCGCGGTCGACGTCGAAGGCCGGCGTGGCGTTCTCGCCCTGGCCGTCGACGAACATCGCCGGCACCACGTCGCCCAGGTCGGTCTCGGCGGCCGACCAGTCGAAGCCCTCGCGCTGCCGCTGGCGCGCGGGGGGCGCGGGGGGCGCGGGGGGCACGGGGGGCACGGGGGGCTCGGCGCCGGCAGCCGCCGGCGGGGTGCCGAGCGCCTGGGCCATCAGCTCGCGCGCGGCCGGGTCGTCGGGACGCTGCTGCAGGGCGGTGGCCACGTGGGGCACGGCATCGCCGCCGCGCCCTGCGTCGACCAGCAGCCGGGCCAGGTGCAGTCGCAGCTCGACGTTGTCGGGTTGCGCGGCCACAGCCGTCTCGAGGCCCTGGATCAGCGGGTCGTCCATTGATCCAGGGTCTCAGACGCACTCAGGAGGCGTGGGTGAACGACTCCTCGACCACGCCACGCCGCTCGGTGGGGCCAGGAGCGGGCGCCTTGTCGTCCTGACCCGCCCGTACGGCCTCCTCGATGCGCTTGCCGGTGTCGGGGTCGACGCTCTTCCAGTACTCGAAGGCCCGCTCCAGCACGTCGCCCTCGACACCGCCGAGCAGGTGACCGGCGACGTTGCCGACGAAGCGCTCGCGCTGGGCGTCGTCCCACACCTCGCGCACCAGGGCGCCGGCCTGGCTGAAGTCGTCGTCGGCCTCGCGCAGGGTGTAGGCCTGCCGCACCATGGCGCCGTCGGTCTCCCAGCTCTCTTCGACCTCGCCCACCTCGTCGGCGTAGCCACGGCCGGCGGAGTTGGGCGCGTACACCGGGGCGTCGCCGCGGTGCTCGAAGGCCATCGGACCGTCCTGGGTGTAGGTGTTGACGTCCACCCGCGGCCGGTTGACCGGCAGCTGCAGGTAGTTCGGGCCGATCCGGTAGCGGTGGGTGTCGGCGTAGGAGAACGCCCGGCCCAGCAGCATCTTGTCGGGGCTGAACCCGATGCCCGGCACCAGCGCGCTCGGCTCGAACGCCGCCTGCTCGATCTCGGCGAAGAAGTTCTCCGGGTTGCGGTTCAAGGTCATGGTGCCGACCTTGATCAGCGGGTAGTCGCTGTGCGGCCAGACCTTGGTGAGGTCGAACGGGTTGATCCGGTAGGTCTTCGCGTCCTCGTACGGCATCGCCTGGATGCTCAGCGTCCAGGTCGGGAAGTCGCCGGCCCCGATCGCCTCGGACAGGTCGCGGCGGTGAAAGTCGGAGTCCTCGCCGGCGATCTCGTTGGCCGCCTCCTGCGTCAGGTTGCGCACGCCCTGGTCGGAGTGGAAGTGGTACTTCACCCAGTGCTTCTCACCGGCGGCGTTGATCCACAGGTAGGTGTGGGAGCCGTAGCCGTTCATCTCCCGCCACGACGCGGGCACGCCGCGGTCGCCCATCAGGTAGGTCACCTGGTGCGCCGACTCCGGGTTGAGCGTCCAGAAGTCCCACTGCATGTGGTTGTCGCGCAGGCCCGAGCCGCCACGCCGCTTCTGGGAGCGGATGAAGTGCGGGAACTTCATCGTGTCGCGGATGAAGAAGACCGGGGTGTTGTTGCCGACGAGGTCGTAGTTGCCCTCGCTGGTGTAGAACTTCAGCGCGAACCCGCGCGGGTCGCGCCAGGTGTCGGGGGAGCCCTGCTCGCCCGCGACCGTCGAGAACCGGGCCAGCATGTCGGTGGTGACGCCGGGCTGGAACAGCGCGGCCTTGGTGTACGCCGAGACGTCCTCGGTGGTCTCGAAGGTGCCGAAGGCACCACTGCCCTTGGCGTGGACGTTGCGCTCGGGGACGCGCTCGCGGTTGAAGTGCGCCATCTGGTTCACGAAGTGGACGTCGTGGAGCAGGATCGGCCCGTCCGGGCCGATCGTGAGGCTGTTGCGGTCGCTGGGGGCGGGGGCGCCGGTGTCGGTGGTCGAGCCCAGGTGGGCCTCCTGCGAAGGGGCGGTGGCGACGGCGGAGCCGTCGCTGGGCTGCGGAAGATCTGGCATGGGTTGCTCCAAGTCGTCGGGTGCTCTCGGGCGTCACTGTCGACGTACCCACCGACAGAGGGCGCATGCTGATGACGGCGGACTTTCTCTTGACTCGTTCCAGATAGTGGGCGACGTCCTCGATCACGGGCCTGAGCGACCTCGACGGCCTGGCTGCTGGCGGCAGCGGCCGTCGCCGCCCGGGCCCTGTTCGTGGGCCTGCTTCAGCACCCCTCCGCCACCTGCGGGGCGGCGCGCCACCGCGTCTCAGCCGTCGCCCCGAGCCGGCCCCCCTCGCCGTGGTCGGGGCAGCGCTTCCTCAGTGCTGGTAGGTGCCCGAGACAATGGCGCGCCCGGCCGTCTTGAACGCCAGGTTGAAGCTCACCACCGCGGCCGAGGCGTCGGAGTCGACGCCGAGGGTGTCCTCGGTGACCGCGTGGACCACGAAGTAGTAGCGGTGCACCTGGTCGCCGGGCGGGGGAGCGGCGCCGGCGAAGTCCTTGGTGCTCATGTCGTTGCGGCACATGAACGCGTTGCCCGGCAGGTCGCCCTCGCCCGAGCCCGCGCCCGCGGGCAGCGAGGTGCAGTCGGCAGGGAGGTCGACGAGCACCCAGTGCCAGAAGCCGGACGGCGTCGGCGCGTCCGGGTCGTAGCAGGTCACCACGTAGCTCTTGGTGCCCTCCGGCGCCCCCGACCACGACAGCTGGGGCGAGGTGTTGCCGCCGTCGGCGACCTGCGCGTCGGCCAGCGGCTGGCCCTGCGCGACGTCTTCGCTGGTGACGGTGAAGGTCGGCACCTGCGGCAGCAGGTCGTACGGATCCGGGGCGACGGGACGCTCGAGACTCATGTTGGGGAGACTAGTCGCGTGAGCTCGGACTACGTCACCTACCCGGTCGGGCTGAGACTGGCCGGACGCCGCGTGGTGGTGGTCGGCGGCGGGCACGTCGCGCAGCGCCGCATCCCCGCCCTGCTGGCCGTCGGCGCCGAGGTGGTGCTGGTCTCCCCGGAGGTCACCGCGGCCGTCGAGGGGCTCCAGCACGAGCTGACCTGGCACCGCCGCCGCTACGCCGAGGGCGACCTCGACGGCGCCTGGTACGCACTGGCCCTGACCGACGACGCCGCCGTCAACGCCCGCGTGATGAGCGAGGCCGAGAGCCGGCAGCTGTTCTGCTCGCGCGCCGACGACGCCACCTTGGCCACCGCCTTCACCCCGGCGGTCGGCCGGCACGAGGAGATCACGGTCGCCGTGCTCGGCACCACGATGTCGGCCCGCGACCCGCACCGCTCGGCCCACGTGCGCGACCTGGTGCTCAGCGCACTGCAGGACGGCACGATCGGCGACGAGTACCTCACGACCACCCCCGGTGTCGTCCTGGTCGGCGGCGGCCCCGGCGACCCCGACCTGATCACGGTGGCCGGGCGACGCGCGCTGATGCAGGCCGACGTGGTGGTGGCCGACCGGCTCGCCCCGCGCGAGCTGCTCGGCGACCTCGCCCCCGGCGTCGAGCTCATCGACGTCACGAAGCTGCCGCGCGGACGCTCGACCTCCCAGGACGAGATCAACCGCGTCATCGTCGAGCGGGCGCTGGCGGGCCGGCGCGTCGTGCGGTTCAAGGGCGGCGACAGCTTCGTGTTCGGCCGAGGCTACGAGGAGGTCATCGCCTGCCGCGAGGCCGGTGTGCCGGTCACCGTCATCCCCGGCTTGACCAGCCCGGTCTCGGTGCCCGAGGTGGCCGGCATCCCGGTCACCCACCGCGGCGTGACGCACGAGTTCACCGTCATCTCCGGGCACATCCCGCCCGGCCACCCCGACTCGCTGGTCGACTGGGACGCGGTGGGACGGCTGCGAGGAACGGTCGTGCTGATGATGGCCGTCGAGAACGCTCCGGCCATCGCCGAGGCGATCCTCGCGGCCGGGCGCGACCCGGCGACGCCGGTCGCCGTTGTCTGCGAGGGCACGATGCCGGGGGAGCGGACGGTGCTGACCACCCTGGGCGACCTGGCCCGCGACGTGGCCGACGTGCGCCCGCCGGCCATCGTCGTCATCGGTGAGGTGGTGGCCGTCGCCCACCCGCAGCGCTACGCGTGACACCTGGGCGTGACAGGCTGGCGCTCATGCGCGTAGCCGTCATCGGAACCGGGATCATGGGCGTCGGCATGGCCGGCTCGCTGGCGCGGGAGGGTCACGACGTCGTGGTGTGGAACCGCAGCCGCGACAAGGCCGAGGCCACCGGGCTCGAGGTCGCCGAGAGCGTCGGCGACGCCGTCACGGGCGCGGACGCCGTCGTGACCATCCTCTTCGACGCCGACGCGGTGCTCGCCCAGACCGCCGACATCGCCGGCGCGCTGGGTGAGGGCGCCGTGTGGCTGCAGGCGAGCACGGTCGGACCCGCGGGCATGGGACGCATCGCCGAGGCCGCCGGCGCCGCACGGGGCCGGCTGCTCGACGCCCCGGTGCTGGGCACCCGCAAGCCGGCGCAGGAGGGCGCGCTGACGGTGCTGGTCTCCGGGGCCGAGGCGGCCCGCGACCAGGCGGGGCCGGTGCTCGCGGCCATCGGTGCCCGCACCGTCGTGGCCGGCGACGAGATCGGCGCGGCCAGCGCGCTCAAGCTGGCCTGCAACTCCTGGGTGGGCCTCATCACCGCCGGCACGGCGCAGGCGCTCGCGCTCGCGCAGGCCCAAGGTGTCGAGCCCGGGCTCTTCCTGGAGGCCATCGAGGGCGGGGCGGTCGACTCCACCTATGCCCACGTCAAGGGCGGCGCGATGTTGAAGGAGTCCTACGACGACGTGTCCTTCCAGGTCGACGGCGTCCGCAAGGACACCCGGTTGATGATCGACGCCGCCCGCGAGGCCGGCATGGCCACGCCGCTGCTGGAGGCCGTCGTCGGGCTCTTCGACGTCGCCTCCGAGCGCGGGCACGGCGGCGAGGACATGGCCGCGGTCCGCGCCGCGTTCTAGGCGCACGGCGGTGGCCCGGCTGGTCGAGGTCGACGACGCCGCCGACCCGCGGCTCGCCGACTACCGCGACCTGCGCGACGTCGGTCTTCGCCGGAGCCTGGAGGCCGAGCACGGGCTGTTCCTCGCGGAGGGGGAGAAGGTGGTGCGGCGCGCCGTCGAGGCCGGCTACCCGCCCCGGTCCTTCCTCATGGCGCCACGCTGGCTCGATGGGCTCGCCGACGTCCTGGCCACCAGTGACGCACCCTGCTTCGTCGTGAGCGAGTCGCTGGCCGAGGAGGTCACCGGCTTCCACGTGCACCGCGGCGCGCTGGCCTCCCTGCGGCGGCTGCCGCTGCCCGCCCTCGACGAGGTGCTGCGCGAGGCCAGGACCGTCGTCGTCTTGGAGGACCTGGTCGACCACACCAACGTCGGCGCGGTCGTCCGCAACGCCGCGGCCCTCGGGGTGGACGCCGTGCTGCTGGCTCCGCGCTGCGCCGACCCGCTGTACCGGCGGGCGGTCAAGGTGGCGATGGGAGCGGTCTTCGCGATGCCCTGGACCCGGCTGAGCGACTGGTACGACGCACTGCCGTCGCTCTCCGCGCGCGGGTTCACCACCGTGGCACTGAGCCTGGCCGAGGACAGCGAGGACCTCGAGGCGGCCGTGGCCGGCGTCGACCGGCTCGCGCTGGTGCTCGGTGGTGAGGGGCACGGCCTCTCCGAGCGCTGGACGGACACGGCCGACCGGCGGGCACGGATCGCGATGTCGCGCGGGGTCGAGGTCGGCGTCGACTCGCTCAACGCGGCTGCGGCCGCCGCCGTCGCCTGCTACGTCGCCCGGGCGCGCTCAGCCGGCGCATAGGTCTAGATGTCCGTCCGTCGATGTGCGCCCGGAAACCCGGACATAGGCCGACACGAGCGCCCATCCGCCCCACCCGTGCGTGAAGGTTTTCACAAAGGCCGGCCGAGCAGTGTGGAGAGGGGTGCCCGAGCGCTAGTTTCAGCCTCGAGCACACGGGGGTCGCCGGGCGCTCCAGCTGGGGGGTGGAGCGCCCGGCGCGCGCTCGTCGTCAGGCCGTCGGCGACGCCGGCCAGTCCGGGGGGTAGTCCTCGGCCGCCGCCTCCATCTCCTTGCGCAGCCGCTTCATGCTGCGGGCGTTGAGCCGATCGCCGAACACGACGCCGCGGGTGTGGTCGGTCTCGTGCTGCAGGCAGCGGGCGAGCAGCCCGTCGCCGCTGTAGCCGACCGGCCGGCCGTCGAGGTCCTGGCCGGTGACGCTCGCGGTGTCGGGGCGCGCGCACGGCACGAACGCCCCCGGGAAGGACAAGCAGCCCTCGTCTCCGTCGTCGAGGCGGCGGTCCTTGCCCTCGGGCAGCGCGAGGGTGGGGTTGCACACCACGCCGCGCTGCCAGGCGCCGGCGTCGTCGTGGCAGTCGAAGACGAAGACGGCGAGGTCGACCCCGATCTGGCAGGCGGCCAGGCCGACGCCCTCGGCGGCGTACATCGTCGCCGCCATGTCGGCCACGAGCGCGCGCAGCTCCTCGTCGAACGCGGTGACCGGGCGGGCCGGGCGGTGCATCACGTCCTCGCCCCACCGGGTCATCGGTCGGACCGAGCCACCGGCGGGGAGCTCGACGGGCCAGTCCTCGGGTGCAGCCATGGGCAGCACGGTAGATGAGAGCGGCACCACGCCCGGCAGGTGTGGCGCAGTGTGTAACTCACAGTTACATTGTGGCCATGAGCCTTCTGGACGCCGCCCGGACCCAGGCGCAGCAGCTGTTCTCACCCGGCGGGCGCGACGGCCTGTCCTCGGCCGAGCGCCGCGACCCGATGGGGTTGCTGGTCTACGGCCTCAACCGGCTGGCGCAGACCGATCTGCTCGACCGCGTCGGGCTGCGCAAGCAGACCGAGGACGGCGTCTTCAAGATCACCAGCGCCGGCTTCAAGACGATCGGCGCCACCAGTCGCGCCTTCACCCGCACCGGGTCGTCGAAGAAGCAGGGCACGCGCTCCGCCGCGACCCGGGCCCGCGGCGTCTTCGACCTCACGCCGACCGACGACGAGCAGATGCTGGTCGACGTCGTGACCGAGTTCGCCGAGGAGGTCGTGCGTCCGGCCGCGACCGGCGCCGACGACGCGTGCGCGGCTCCCGCTGAGCTGCTCGCAGCGACTCTGGAGATCGGCCTTCCCATCCTCGGGGTGCCGGAGTCGCTGGGCGGCATCGCCGAGGAGCGCACCGCCATGGCCGGCACCCTGGTCCACGAAGCACTGGCCCACGGCGACATGGGGCTCGCGGTCGCCGCGCTCGCGCCCGGTGCGGTGGCCACGGCCCTCTCGCTGTGGGGCACCGAGGAGCAGCAGCAGACCTACCTGCCCGCCTTCACCGGCCAGAGCGTGCCGGCCGCGGCCCTGGCCCTCAATGAGCCGACCGTGCTCTTCGACCCCGCAAGGCCGGCCACGGTGGCCACCCGCACCGACGACGGTTTCGTGCTCGACGGGGTGAAGTCGATGGTGCCGCGCGGCCCCGACGCCGAGCTCTTCGTCGTCGGCGCTTCGTTGGACGGCGTGCCGGCGCTGTTCGTGGTGGAGTCCACGACGCCGGGCATCGTCATCGAGTCCGAGCCGTCGATGGGGCTGCGGGCCGCCTCGCTCTCGCGCCTGCGCCTGGACCGGGTCGAGGTGGGCGAGATCGCGCTGCTGGGCCGGGTCGACGGGTCGACCCACGCCGAGGCCGTCCGGCTCTCCCGGCTGGCCTGGTGCGCGTTGGCCGTGGGCACCGGCCAGGCGGTGCTCGACTACGTGACGCCCTACGTCAAGGAGCGCGAGGCGTTCGGCGAGCCCATCGCCCATCGCCAGTCGGTGGCGTTCATGGTCGCCAACATCGCCATCGAGCTGCAGGCGATGCGGCTGGTCACCTACAAGGCCGCCGGCCGGGTCGCGCAGGGCCAGGACGCCGGCCGCGAGATCGCCCTCGCGCGGCAGCTGTGCGCCACCAAGGGCATGCAGATCGGCCTCGACGGCGTGCAGCTGCTCGGCGGCCACGGATTCGTCAAGGAGCACCCGGTGGAGCGGTGGTACCGCGACCTCCGGGCCATCGGACTCACGGAAGGCGGGGTGATGGTCTGATGATCAACCTCGAGGCACCGAAGAAGTTCCAGCCCCTCATCGGCCAGGCCCACCAGGTCGCGATGAACATGCTGCGGCCGGTGAGCCGCAAGTACGACGAGGCCGAGCACGAGTACCCCAAGGAGCTCGACATGCTCGCCGCGATGATCGACGGGCTCTCCGACTCCGGGCAGAGCCAGGGCGCGGGGGCATCCGGCGTCGGCACCGCCTCGCAGGCGAAGGCCGACGACGGCAGCACCCGCAACGGCACCAACCTGGCGTCGGTTCTCTCGATCATGGAGATGTGCTGGGGCGACGTCGGCCTCCTGCTGTCGATGCCGCGCCAGGGACTGGGCAACTCCGCGATCTCCTCGGTGGCCAACGACGAGCAGCTCGAGCGGTTCGAGGGCGTGTGGGCCGGCATGGCCATCACCGAGCCCGAGGTCGGCTCGGACTCCGCGCGCATCCGCACCACCGCCCGCCAGGACGGCGACGAGTACGTCATCAACGGCGAGAAGATCTACGTCACCTCCGGCGACCGGGCCGACCACATCGTGGTGTGGGCGACCCTGGACAAGGAGCAGGGCCGCGCCGCGATCAAGTCGTTCGTGGTGCCCAAGGGCACTCCCGGCATGGTCGTCGAGCGGCTCGAGCACAAGCTCGGCATCCGCGCCTCCGACACCGCCGCGATCACCTTCACCGACTGCCGGGTGCCGGCCGAGAACCTGCTGGGCTCGCCCGACATCGACACGAAGCAGGGCTTCGCCGGCGCCATGGCCACCTTCGACAACACCCGGCCGCTCGTGGCCGCGATGGCCGTCGGCTGCGCGAGGGCGTCGCTGGACCTGACCCGCGACCTGCTCGCGGAGGCCGGCGTCAAGGTGGACCACGACGCCCCGGCGCTCACCCAGAGCGCCGCCGCCGCACGATTCTTGCAGATGGAGGCCGACTGGGAGGGCGCTTACCTGCTCACCCTGCAGGCCGCCTGGATGGCCGACAACAAGGAGCCCAACTCCCTGCAGGCCTCCATGGCCAAGGCCAAGGCGGGCCGGGTGGGCTCCGACATCACCCTGGGCTGCGTCGAGCTGTGCGGCTCGCTGGGCTACTCCGAGCACGACCTGCTGGAAAAGTGGGCCCGCGACTCCAAGATCCTCGACATCTTCGAGGGCACCCAGCAGATCCAGCAGCTCATCGTCGCTCGCCGGATCCTGGGGCTCTCCAGCGCCGAGCTGAAGTAGCCGGACCCTGCGCCGACCGCGCCCTTGCGAAGGTGGGCGCGTCGGTTTCGGGGCGGATCGGCCTGCCGGGTGCGCACGTGTGTGGTGCGCACCAAAGTCCCGCACTTGCGAACCTTTCGTAGCGACATTTCGGGCACCCCACCCGGAAACCTTCGCAAGTGTGGAGTTTTGGTGCCGGCGGGGCACAGTGCCCCCATGAGGCCCAAGCTCTACTCCGACCTGCCGGTGCGCTTCGCCGCCCAGCTGGTGTGCGACGTCGCCCTGGTGCTGTGGATCTGGCTCTGGGTCTCCCTGGCGCACACCGTCCACGACGCGACGCTGGGCCTGGCCAAGCCGGGTCGGGAGGTGCACGCCTCCGCCACTGGCTTGGCCGAGAAGCTGCGCGACGCCGGGAAGACCGTCGGCAAGCTGCCCTACGTCGGCGACAAGGCCGCCTCGCCCTTCGAGGGCGCCGGGGGACAGGCCGACAAGCTCGCGGCCGCCGGCACCTCGCAGGTGCACGCGGTGCAGGACCTCGCGCACTGGCTGGGGTTGGCCATCGCCGTCATCCCGATCGCGATCGCCCTCGCCTACTACCTGCCTTCGAGGATCAGATTCGCGGTGCGAGCCACGGCCGGTCGCCGGCTCGTCGACTCCGGGGCCGATCTGGACCTCTTCGCGCTGCGAGCACTGGCCAACCAGCCGCTGCACCGCCTGGCCAGGATCGACGACGACCCGGCACGGGCCTGGCGGGCGAGCGACCCCGAGGTCGTGCGCCGGCTGGCCGCGCTGGAGCTGGCCGACTGCGGGCTGAAGGTGCCGAGCCTGAAAGTGCCGGGCTCGACGGTGCCGGGCTAGCGACCGCGACGCGAGCCGGAGAACGCCGCCGCGCTGTGGGGCCGGCCCGAGCTCGAGGCGGACCCCGACCCGCGACGCTGCCCGCCGCCGCCACCGCTGCGGCGCGGCTGGCCGCCGCCACCGCCACTGCCACCACGGCGCTGAGCGCCGCCACCGCCACCGGAGCGCCGACGACCGCCCTGGCCGCGGCCCTGCGCCTGCGGGGCCGGGGCGGCCTTCGCGAGCGTGGCCGGGTCGGCGAAGACGCGCTCGCCGGGGGCGATCTCGTTCAGCAGGGCGTGGCCGGTGCCGACCTTGGTCACGGTGGGCTGGATGCCGGCCTTCCGGGTGAGGTCGCGGACGTCGCGCACCTGGGCGTCGAGCATCAGCGTCACCACCGTGCCGGCGCTGCCCGCGCGGGCGGTGCGACCGGAGCGGTGCAGGTAGGCCTTGTGCTCGACCGGCGGGTCGGCGTGGACCACCAGCGTGACGTCGTCGACGTGGATGCCGCGGGCCGCGATGTCGGTGGCCACCAGCGTCGTGGCCGCGCCGGAGGAGAAGGCGTCGAGGTTGCGGGTGCGCGCGTTCTGCGACAGGTTGCCGTGGAGCTCGACCGCGGCGACGCCCTTGGCGGCGAGCTGGCGGCTGAGGTTCTTGGCGCCGTGCTTGGTGCGGGTGAAGACCAGGGTGCGGCCGGGCGCGGCGGCGAGGTCGACCAGCACCGGGAGGCGCGCGTCCTTGCTGACGTGCAGCACGTGGTGGGTCATCGTGGCCACCGGTGACTGCGCCGAGTCGATGCTGTGCGTGACCGGGTTGCGCATGAACCGCTTGACCAGCACGTCCACACCGCCGTCGAGCGTGGCCGAGAACAGCAGCCGCTGACCCTCGCGCGGAGTGGCGTCCAGCAGCCGGCGGACGCCGGGCAGGAAGCCGAGGTCGGCCATGTGGTCGGCCTCGTCGAGCACCGTCACCTCGACCGCGCCGAGGTCGGCGTGCCGCTCACGGACGTGGTCCTCGAGGCGGCCGGGGCAGGCGACGACGATGTCGACGCCGCGCCGCAGGGCGCTGATCTGGCCGCCGGGACGCACGCCGCCGAAGACGGTGACGGTGCGCAGGCCGAGCGCCTTGGCCAACGGCGCGATGGCGGCGTCGATCTGGGTGACCAGCTCGCGCGTGGGGGCGAGGATCAGGCCGCGGGGCCGGCCGGCCTGGGGCTTGCGGTTGCTGGCCGCCAACCGGGCGAGCAGCGGCAGCACGAAGGCGTAGGTCTTGCCCGAGCCGGTGCGGCCGCGGCCGAGCACGTCGCGGCCGGCGAGGGAGTCGGGGAGCGTGGCGCTCTGGATGGGGAAGGGCTCGGTGATGCCCTGCTGGGCGAGGGCGTCGGCGAGGGCCTCGGGCAGCCCGAGGTCGAGGAAGGTAGGCATAGAAGTGCAACTCCGAAAAGCTGAGAGGGCGTCCTGCCCGGCGCGAGCAGAAGGCTCGCGGCGCGTGGTCGTGGAGCGACGCAGATCAGTAGAAAAGCGTGGGGCCCGCGGCAGAACTGATCGGGGCCGTTGGCGCCAGCGTACCGGGAGTAGGTCGGAACCGACGAATCAGGGCAGGTCAGAGGCGTCGCGCGGGGCCCGACGCCGTGGCCACCAGGTGGTGCGGGCGACGCCAGCCGCGCGAGGCGTAGTGCGCGTCGATGCGCGAGCTCACGTCGTCGGCCCGCTCGGTCGGCACCAGCCAGATCGCGGACCCGCCGAACCCGCCGCCGGTCATCCGCGCACCCAGGGCGCCGTGGCGGGCAGCCACCTCCACCACCGCGTCGAGCTCGGGCACGGAGATCTCGAAGTCCTCGCGCATCGAGTCGTGGGAGCCCAGCATGAGCCGGCCGACCTCCTCCCAGTCGTCGGCGCGCAGGGCGGAGGCGGTCAGCCGCACCCGCTCGATCTCGGTGACGACGTGCCGTGCCCGGGCCTGCACCCGCTCGTCGGCCAGGTCGTCGAGCTGCTCGAGGGTGGCCTCGCGCAGGCTCGGCAGGCCGAGCTGGGTGGCGGCCTGCTCGCAGTCGGCGCGTCGCGAGGCGTACCCGCCGTCGTTGAGGGAGTGGTGCACCCGGGTGTCGGTGACCAGCAGCCGAAGCCCGGCCGCCTCGGGGTCGAACGGCACCTGCTCGGTGCGCCAGGAGCGGCAGTCCAGCAACAGAGCGTGCGCCTGCTCGGCCAGGACGGCGATCGTCTGGTCCATGCCGCCGGTGGCGGCGCCGGCGACCTCGTTCTCGGCGCGGATGCCGGCCTCGGCCAGCGTGCGGCGCAGCGCGGGGGAGTCCGCAGCGTCGAGCGTCTCCAGCACCGCGAGCCCGGTGCTGCACTCCAGCGCGGCCGAGCTCGACAGACCCGCCCCGGCGGGCACGCAGCCCGCCACCGCGACGTCGACGCCCGGCGAGCGGTGCCCGGCTTCGCCGAGCGCCCACACCACGCCCGCGACGTAGGCGGCCCATCCCTCGGCGGTGGCCAGGTCGGCCGCGCCGCCCTCCCAGTCCTCACCCGAGCCGGCGGTGGTCAGCCGCACCTGGCCGTCCGACGTCGCGGAGGCGGCGGCGTAGGTGGCGTGCGGGAGCGCGATCGGCAGGCACAGCCCGTCGTTGTAGTCGGTGTGCTCGCCGATCAGGTTCACCCGCCCCGGTGCCAGCGTGACCACCTCGGCCTCGCTGCCGAACCGCTCCCGGAACAGCCGGCGGGCCTTGGCCGCGCCCTCGTCGGCGGTCCACGGTTCCAGCAGCGGCGCGGTCGACACGGGTCAGAACAATAGGCTGAACCCATGCGCTTCCTCGACGACGTCCACCCCGCCTGGGACCTGACGTACGACGACGTGTTCATGGTGCCGCGCCGCTCGGCGGTCGCCTCGCGCTACGACGTCGACCTGAGCACCACCGACGGCACCGGCACGACCATCCCGCTCGTCGTGGCCAACATGACGGCGATCTCGGGTCGCCGGATGGCCGAGACCGTGGCCCGGCGGGGCGGCCTCAGCGTCATTCCGCAGGACATCCCGCTCGACGTCGTCGCCGAGGTGACCGCCTGGGTCAAGCAGCGGCACCCGGTGTTCGAGACGCCGATCACGCTCGGCCCCGACGCCACCGTGAGCGAGGCACTCGCGCTGCTGCCCAAGCGGGCCCACAGGGCGCTGGTGGTGGTCGCCGGCGGCCGGCCCGTCGGCGTGGTCACCGACGCCGACTGCAGCGGCGTCGACCGGTTCAGCCAGCTGCGCGACGTGATGACCTCCGACATCGTCACCGTCTCCGAGGACCTGGAGCCGCGGGCCGCGTTCGACGTCCTGGCCGGCACCCGTCACCGGCTGGCGCCCGTGGTGGCCTCCGACGGGCGACTGGTCGGGGTCATGACGCGCACCGGCGCTCTGCGCTCCACGATCTACCCGCCGGCGCTCGACGACTCCGGCCGGCTGCGGGTGGCCGCCGCCATCGGCGTCAACGGCGACGTGGCGCTGAAGGCCAAGACCCTGGTCGAGGCCGGCGCGGACTGCCTGGTCGTCGACACCGCCCACGGCCATCAGGAGCGCATGATCGAGGCGCTCACCGCGGTCCGGGCCGCAGCGCCCGACGTGCCCGTGGCCGCCGGCAACGTCGTGGCCGCCGAGGGCGTCCGCGACCTGGTCGACGCCGGCGCCGACATCATCAAGGTCGGTGTCGGCCCCGGCGCGATGTGCACCACGCGGATGATGACCGGCGTCGGCCGGCCGCAGTTCTCCGCCGTCCTGGAATGCGCCCGCGAGGCCGCCTCGACCGGGCGCCACGTGTGGGCCGACGGGGGAGTGCGCCACCCCCGCGACGTCGCCCTCGCCCTGGCCGCCGGCGCCTCCCAGGTGATGGTGGGCTCCTGGTTCGCCGGCACCTACGAGTCGCCCGGCGACCTGCGCACCGACGCCGACGGCCGCCAGTACAAGGAGAGCTTCGGCATGGCCTCGGCCCGCGCCGTGGCCAACCGCACCTCGGCCGACACCGCCTTCGACCGCGCCCGCAAGGGCCTCTACGAGGAGGGCATCTCCTCCTCGCGGATGTACCTCGACCCGGCCCGCCCCGGCGTCGAGGACCTCATCGACCTGATCTGCTCCGGCGTCCGCTCGGCCTGCACCTACGCCGGCGCCACCACGCTGGCCGAGCTCGCCGACCGCGCCGTCGTGGGCGTCCAGTCGGCCTCCGGCTACTCCGAGGGCAAGCCGCTGCCGGCGGGCTGGTGACGTCTCCGCGACCCGCCGGCCGGCCCCGGCCAGCGGTACGTGGGACCGGGTTCCCCGTCGGCGTTCCCGGTCTGACGCACCGCGCCCCGGCCCGACCGATGCGTGGAACCACGCGTCCCTTTGCTATCGTTACCGCGCTTTGCAGCACACTCGTCCGGGTGGCGGAATAGGCAGACGCGCTAGCTTGAGGTGCTAGTCCCCGTATAGGGGGTGGGGGTTCAAGTCCCCCCTCGGACACCAGCTTGAACCGTTGGATCGCGACCAGCACGTCGGCCGACATCGCTTGACGGATCATGTTCCATTTGGAACGCTGTCTGTCATGACTGGTGGCGACCTCATCTCCACCACCGACGCGGCCGCCGAGCTCGGCGTCACCCGGCAGCAGGTCAACCGGCTCGTCGTGCAGGGCGAGCTGACCAGGATCGGCCGGGGGCTGCTGGACCGCACCTCGTTCGAGCGCTACGTCGCCGTCCAGGTCGGGCGGCGGACCCGGGCGTGGGACCAGCGCACGGCGTGGGCCGCGATCACGCTGCTCGAGGGCGGACCCGTGGACTGGATCGGTCCGACGCAGCTGTCCCGGCTGCGATCCGCACTCCGGACGACGAGCGCTACCGAGGTGGTGGCGCGCTCGCGCAACCGGGCGAGGGTGGCGAGCTACGCGGGTCACCGGTCGGTGGTGGCGCGCGTCCAGGATCGGCTCGTCGGCAGCGACAGCGCGGCGATCGGCCTGGCGGCGGCCGAGGCCGGGCGCGTCGCCGACGGCTACACCGACGGCGACGGCGAGCGTGCGCTGGTCGCGCAGTACGGCCTGGTGGCCGACCCCGGCGGCGCCGTCACGATCCGCACCGTCTGCGACCTCGACCTCGCGCAGGTCGAGAGGCTCATCGGCGGCTCGCGCGTGGTGGCCGCGCTCGACGCGGCGGCGTCACTGGACGCGCGGATGAGCGGGGTGGCGGTCCGCGCGCTCGAGGAATCGTTGGCGAGCTTTCGTTGAGCCGCACGCGGCGCAGGATGGAGATCGCGACGCCGGCCGGTGGGTGGCCGGCGCCGTGGCCGCACGTCGCCGAGCTGGCGGCCACGATCGATCGCGAGGCGTGGACGCTCGTCGGTGGGCTCATGGTGCAGCTGCACTCGATCCACCGGGGTCTGGGTGTGGTGCGGCCGACCAACGACGTCGACGTGGTGGTGCACGTCGAGACGGGCCGGGGTCGGCCCGCCGCTGTGGCGACCGCGCTCGAGTCCCTCGGGTACCGGATGCTGTCGAGGGTCGACCCGCGCGACAACACCGCCCACCGGTTCGTGCGTCCCGGGGGAGTCGCGGTCGACCTCGTCGCCGAGGCGGACACCGTGGAGGTGTTGATGGCCGACCATCCGGCTCCGCGCGTGATCGAGACCATGCGCGGTCGCGACATGGTCCGGATCAGCGGTGGCACGCAGGCCCTGCGCCGCACCGTCGACGCCGTCCTGCGCATCCGGGCCGAGGACCCGACCACGGTGTCGGTCCCCGGCCCGTTCGGTGCGGTGATCTTGAAGGCTGCCGCCTGGGCGAGCGACAGCCGGGACCCGCGACGTCATCTCCAGGACGCGGCCGTGCTGCTGGCCTGCATCGAGGACCCGATCGGCGAGCGTGAGGCGATGAGCGGGTCGGACCACCGTCGCCTGCGGCACCTCGACGCCGCGTTGCGCGCCGACCGGCGATCGTGGTCCGTGCTGCCCGACGACGCCCGCACCGATGCGGAGGCGGCACTTCGGATCCTCACCGGTTGAGCGTGGCCGCCGCCTCTCAGCCCTTGACCGCGAACCGTCCGTAGGACGCGTGGCGCGACAGCAGGTCGCGCACCTCCTCGGCCGGCACGGCGCGGGAGAACAGGAAGCCCTGCACCCGGGCGCACCCGAGCTCCTCGAGGACCTCGCGCTGGGCGTCGGTCTCGACTCCCTCGGCGATCACGTCGAGCTCGAAGGCGTCGGCGAGCTGCAAGATGGCCTGGACGACGGCGCGGTGGCGTCCGTCCTCGGTGAGGGGGACGACGAAGCTGCGGTCGATCTTGACCACGTCGAAGGGGTAGGAGCCCAGCCGCGCGAGCGAGGAGTGGCCCGTGCCGAAGTCGTCGAGGGAGAGGTGCAGGCCGCGGGCGTGGATGTCGAGCAGCGTCTCGGAGACGTCGACGCCGCTCTGCCCCAGCGCAGTCTCGGTGACCTCCAGGCAGATCGCCTGGGGCGGCAGGCCGAAGCGGTCCAGCACCGCGGTGATCTGCTCGGCCAGGTCGACCTCGGCGAGCTGGCGCGGTGAGAGGTTCACGCTGACGATCGGCACCTCCTCGGCCCCGATCTCGGCGCGCCAGGCCGCGATGTCGGCGCAGACCCGGGTGAGCACCCAGGCGCCGAGCTTGCCGATCAGGCCGCTCTCCTCGGCCAGCGGGATGAACTCGGCCGGTGAGATCGGCCCCAGGTTGTGGTGCTCCCAGCGGGCGAGGGCCTCGAAGCCGTCGATGTGTCCGGTCTCGAGGCTGACCACCGGCTGGTAGGCCACGCTGAGCTCGCCGGCGTCGATGGCCTGGCCCAGGTCCTCCTTGAGGTTGAGCCGGGCGATGGCGGCGTCGTGCATGTCCGGGGTGTAGACGCGGGTGGTGTCGCCGCCGGCACGCTTCGCGGTGTACATGGCCAGGTCGGCGTTGCGGATCAGGTCGCGCGGGGTGGCGACGCCGTCGGAGAGCGTGACGCCGATGCTCACCCGGATCGTCAGCTGCCGGCTGCCGGCGTCGACCGGCGGCTCGAGGGTCGCGACCAGCGCCTCGACGAGGTCGCCGGCCTCGCTGCGGCCCTCGGGGCAGGGCAGCCACAGCGCGAACTCGTCGCCGCCCAGGCGGGCCGCCATGCCGGGGTCGGCCGCGGTGCCGCCGCGACGGCCGACCTCCTCCAGGCACTGGGCGACGCGCTCGGCCACCGCCACGAGCATGGCGTCGCCGGCGAAGTGGCCCAGGCCGTCGTTGATGGTCTTGAAGTCGTCGACGTCGATGAGTAGGAGCGCGTAGCCGGGCGCCACGGCCTCCTCGTCGGCCGGGACGAGCTCCGCCAGTCGCTGCATGAACCGGTGCCGGTTCGGCAGCGAGGTCAAGGCGTCGGTGTGGGCCTGGTGGCGCAGGTCGTGCTCGAGCCGGCGCAGCGAGGTGACGTCGCGGAAGCTCCACACCCGACCGACCGGCCGGCCCTCGAGCATCTGCGGCTGGGAGAACGCCTCGACGATGCGCCCGTCGTGGAAGTGCAGCTCGTCGACGCTGGAACGGTCGGGGTGGGTGAGCAGGTCCTTGAGCCGAGACTTGAAGGCGGTGGGCTCGTGCAGCCGGTCCAGGACGTCCATCGCCACGTCGTAGGCGGTGCCGGTCTCGGCGGTCGAGTCGCCGACCCGGATCAGGTCGCGGAACCGCTGGTTGGTGCTGACCACCGCGCCGTCGTTGTCGACCACCAAGATGCCGTCGACGGTCGACTCGACCGTGGCCAGCTGCAAGCTGTAGGCCCGAGCCTGGTCCGCGGCCTGGCGCGACTGGGTGACGGCGAGCGCCGCGAGCCGCTGCGCCCAGGCCCCGGTGTCGGGGGAGAGGACCGCGGGGCCGACGACGGTCAGGTCGCCGTAGCGGTCAGGATCGGGACCATAGGTCAGCACGTGCAGCGGCTTGTCGGCCGAGGCGAGACGCGACCCGGCCAGGAAGGTGCGGGGCGGTTCGTGGAGCCCGACGCTCACGGCGTCGGCGCCGCAGACGCGTACCAGCGCCTCGGCCAGCGCCTGCAGGACCGCCTCCAGCGGTTCGGCGCGTGCGATGCGCTCGAGGAGGTCGGCATGCTCGACGATGCGCAGCTCGGCCAGCTTGCGATCGGTGATGTCGAACAGCAGGCCGTGTTGCAGCGGGCCCAGCTCGGGGTCGTCGAGCAGTGTGGTCTCGTCGAGCACCCAGACGACCCGACCGTCCTTGGCCATCAGCCGGTACTCCGAGACGAAGCGACCGTAGGGCTGCGAGGTGTGCTCGGCCTCCTCGGCCAGCACCCGCTCGAGGTCGTCGGGGTGCAGGCGCGAGGCCCACAGGTCGGGGTCGTGGAGCAGCTCCTCGGCGGTGTAGCCGAAGATGCTCTCCACCTGGGGGCTGACCGAGAGCCACGCGCCGTGCGGACCGCTCTGGGCGGTGTAGACGACGACGGGCGCATGCGTCGGCACGGTCCGGTCCGTCAGGACCTCCCACGCGCGCACGGATGGCACCCGAGCCTCCTCGATGGACAGCTAAGCCCGTTATGTCGCATATAGAGCCTAGATGGCCGGAGGCTCCTGCGTGGTGAATCTCGGGACAAGACGGGTGGTGTCGTTACCGAAACGTCGCCAGGGCCGTTGACGGCAGGTCGGTGATGACGGCGTCCGCGCCCGCGTCGGCCGCCGCGGCGAGCTGGGCGGCGGTGTCCAGTGTCCACACGTTCACCGCCAGCCCGCCGGCGTGCAGCAGGGCGATCTGCGACGCCGTCGCGTAGCGGCTCTCCAAGGTGATCGAGCCGGCCCAGGTGTAGTACCGGGGGGCGGTCATGCGCTTTTGCATGATCGGGCTGACGTTGAGGCCCGGGTGGGCGATGGCGAAGCTCTTCAGCCCGTCGACGTCGAAGCTCTCGATGGCGGCGCGACCCGAGCGCGAGGAGTCGATGCCGGCAGCGTTCATCGCGTCGAGCATCTTCTGGTAGAGGTCCGGTTGACCGGAACCCGGATCCTTGGCCTCGACCAGCAGCCGGGTGCCGGGGTTCTGCTGCAGCAGCGCGAGCAGGTCGGAGAGCTGCGGAACCGGCTGCGACGCGCCCGGCCCGACGTCGACCTGGACCTGCTGGATCTGGTCCCAGCGCAGCTGCCAGACCGGGGTGTTGGCGATGCCGTAGGCCTCGGCGTTCGTGGTACGCGCCAGGGTCGAGTCGTGCATGAGGATCAGGTGACCGTCGCTGGTCTCGTGGACGTCCGTCTCGACGGTGGGGGCCCCGACCGCGATCGCGTGCGTGAAGGCGGCCATGGTGTTCTCCGGCGCCTCCGCCCCGCCGCCGCGGTGGGCCATCACCACCGGCACCCGTGTCGGTACCACCTTGACGCTGCCGTAGACCTGGCGCAGCTTCACGTGCCGGTGCTTGCTGATCCGGTAGCGCGCCATCGCGAGCCGGACCGTGTAGCTGCCGGTGGCCGGCAGCGCGAAGCGGATCCGGGCCTTCCCGCGCTTGGTCTCCCGCTCCTTGGCGGCCAGGTGCCACGCGCCGCCCGTGCTCGGCCGGTAGTAGACCTTGAGCAGCCGGTGCCGGCGGATCGGCCGCTCGACCACCCGCAGACCCGCCGCCTGCCCGCGCACCATCGTGTGCGGGAAGGTCACCGAGAGCTTGTGCTTGCGCTCCGACGCACCGCTGTCGGCCTGTGCCGGCACCGTGGCGAGGCCGGCGAGCAGCAGCGCGCCGACGAACCCGGCCAGCAACGGACGCAACGACACAGCAGGACCCCCGAGAGTGTGGACGCGTACCGGCGGCGACGCCGCCTACCGGTGTGACGTGTCAGGCGTGAGGTGACCATTGTGCAGGACGGGGCCAGCGAGACGACCGCCCCACCCCAGCCTCGGCGTCGGCCGGTGGTGCTCAGCGGTCCTCATTGGTCTCAGCGATACATCGCCAGCGCGGCCGCGGGAGCGTCGGTGATGATGCCGTCGGCGCCGGCATCGGCGTACGCGGCCAGCCCCGGCAGGGTCTCCACCAGCCACACCTCGACCCGCAGCCCGGCGGCGTGGATCGCCGCGATCTGCGCAGCGCTGGCCCACGGCGTCTGCAGCGTGATCGACACGGCCCAGGAGTAGGTGCGCGGGTCGGTCACGTCCTGCTGCAGGATCGGGCTCACCGCCACCGCGGGATGAGCCGCCGCGAAGGTCTGCAGGTGGTTGACGTCGAAGCTCTGGATCACCGCACGACCGCTGCGCGAGGTGTCGATCCCCGCAGCCGTCAGCTGCGCCAGCATCGTCTCCATCAGGTTCGGCTGCTGGGTCGTGTCCTTCGCCTCGATCAGCAGCCGGGTGGCCGGGTGCTGCTGCAGCAGGGTGAGCAGGTCGGAGAGCCGAGGAACCGGCTGCGCCGGTCCGGGCCCGACGTCGACGCTCACCTGGGCGACCTCCGAGTACGGCACCTGCCAGATCGGCTTGTCGGCCTCGCCGGGGGCCAGGACCTGCTCGGCGTCGGTCGCGCGGCGCAGCGTGGGGTCGTGCATGACGACGAGGGTGCCGTCGCTGGTCTGGTGGATGTCGGTCTCGAGCACCTGGGCACCGTCGGCGATGGCGCGGCTGAAGGCGGCCATGGTGTTCTCCGGCGCCTCGAACGCCCCGCCGCGGTGCGCGATGACAGCCGGGGCGACGACCGGCACGGCCTTCACGGTGTCGTAGACCTTGCGTGCCCTGACGGTGCGCTGGCCCTGGCGGTAGCGGGCCAGGTCGACCCGGACGAGGTAGCTGCCGGTGGCGGGGAGCGCGAACCGGATGCGGGCCTTGCCACGCTTGGTCTCACGCGCCGTGGCCGCCAGTCGCCAGGTGCCTCCGCCGCTCGGCCGGTAGGACACCCGGAGCAGCCGGTGACGTCGGGCCGTACTCTCCCGCACGCGCACGGCAGCCGACTTCCCTCGCACCATCGTGTGCGGGAAGGCCACCGCGAGGCGTGGGCGGTGGGCCTGGGCGGAGTCGGCTGCCTGGGCGGGGGCGACGGCTCCGAGCGCCGGCAGCAGGCCCACCGCGACGGCGAGCAGCAGTCGTAGCCGCACCCTGGCCCCCAGCCGTGTCGAGACGCCCTGATGACGTCGCGGCGACATTGTGCAGGATGGGGAGCATGGATGCGCAGCCGTCGAACTCCAGCGAGTCCCGCGAGGCCTACGACCCGGCCGCCGAGGTGGTCGAGATCTGCCGCGACCTGATCCGCATCGACACCACCAACTACGGCGACCAGCCCGGTCCCGGCGAGCGCAAGGCGGCTGAGCACGTGGCCACGCTCCTCGACGAGGTCGGCATCGAGGCCGAGATCTGGGAGGGCGAGCCGGGCCGCGCGAACGTCATCGCCCGGTGGGGAGGCTCCTCGGGCGACCCGCTGCTGATCCACGGGCACCTCGACGTGGTGCCGGCCGACGCCGACGACTGGCGGGTTCACCCGTTCTCCGGCGAGATCCAGGACGGCATGGTCTGGGGTCGCGGCGCGGTCGACATGAAGGACTTCGACGCGATGCTGCTCTCGGTGGTCCGGGCGCGGGCCCGCGCCGGCGTCGTGCCGGACCGTGCGCTCCAGCTGGTGTTCACCGCCGACGAGGAGGCCGGTGGGAACCGCGGCGCCGGTCCGTTGGTGGAGCAGCGGCGGGAGGTCTTCGAGGGGGTCCGCGACGCTGTCGGCGAGGTGGGTGGTTTCAGCACTACCGTCCGGGGCCGCCGGCTGTACCTGATCGAGGCCGCGGAGAAGGGGATGGCCTGGATGCGGATGACCGCCACCGGCAACGCCGGCCACGGCTCGATGGTCCATCCCGACAACGCGGTCACCCGGCTGTCCGCGGCCGTGGCCCGCATCGGCCAGCACGAGTGGCCGGTGCGGCTCACGCCGACGATGCAGGTGCTCCTCGCGGCGGTGGCCGAGCTGTCGGGCACGGAGGCGACGCCGGAGAACGCCGAGTCGCTGATCGAGGAGTTCGGCCCGGCCAGCCGGATGCTGGGCGCCGTCATCAAGAACACCGTCAACCCGACGATGCTCGAGGCCGGGTACAAGGTGAACGTCGTGCCCGGCACCGCGACCGCCCACCTCGACGGTCGGTTCCTGCCCGGCTACGAGGACGAGTTCCTCGACACCCTCGCCGAGCTGGCCGGTCCGCACGTCAGCATCGAGCACCTGACCAAGATGGGCGGCCTGGAGACGCCCTACGAGGGCGACCTGGCCGAGGCCATGACCGCCTCGATCCTGGCCGAGGACCCCGAGGCCGTCGTCGCGCCCTACCTGATGAGCGGCGGCACCGACGCCAAGCACTGGGAGAAGCTCGGCATCCGCGGGTTCGGGTTCGCGCCCCTACGGCTGCCGGCCGACCTGGACTTCACCGGGCTCTTCCACGGCGTCGACGAGCGGGTGCCGGTCGACGCGCTGGAGTTCGGGGCCCGGGTCTTCGACCGGTTCCTCGACGCCGTCTAGCCGACCAGGACTCGAACCGGGGGCGCTAGACGAAGAGCATCGTCTGCCGCTGCCGGATGATCTTGCGCCGCAGCACGACGCGGCGGGTGCCGTCGTGGGCGATCCGCAGCCGGGCCAGCTCCCAGCCGCCCTGCTCCGCACGCTGCACGAGCAGCCGGGTCACGAACGAGCGCGACTCGTCTCGGCTGATCAGCAGCTTGTCGAACTCATACTCCACCCCGGGCCGGGGTGCGTGCGGCTTGCTCATACCGACCTCCAACGCCGGTCAGGGCCTCTGTTCTTCCGACGAGACGTCGTCCAGCGCCGCGGCCAGCTCGGGCGGCAGCTCCAGCTCGTCGGTCGCCAGCGACGTTGCCAGCTGGGTGGTGGTGCGGGCGCCGACGATCGCCGAGCTGACCCCGGGCCGGTCGCGCACCCAGGCCAGCGCCACCTGCAGCGGCGACCAGCCCAACCCGTCCGCAGCGCGGGCGACGGCCTCGACGACGGTGCGGTTGCGCTCGGTCAGCAGCGGGTCGACGAAGCCCGACATCGCGGCATCGGCGCCGCGGGAGTCCGAGGGGGTCCCGGAGCGGTACTTGCCGGTCAAAATTCCCCGACCCAGCGGCGACCAGGCCAGGACGCCCAGCCCGAGCGCCGCGGCGGCGGGCAGCACCTCGCGCTCGACGCGGCGCTCGATGAGGGAGTACTCGACCTGGGTGGAGGCCAGTGGTGCCCGGCCGGGCACCGCTCGCTGCCAGGTGGCGGCCTGCGCGGTCTGCCAGCCGGTGTAGTTGCTGATGCCGACGTAGAGGGCGCGGCCCGAGGTGACCGCCTGGTCCAGTGCCGCCAGCGTCTCCTCCAGCGGGACGGCGTCGGACCACACGTGGGCCTGGAACAGGTCCACGTGGTCGACGCCGAGCCGCTGGAGCGAGGTGTCGAGGCAGGAGAGCAGGGTGCGGCGCGAGGTCTCGAAGTAGCGCTGCCCGCGACGGACGCCGACGCCGGCCTTGGTGGCCAAGACGACCTCGTCGCGCGCGACCGCCGAACCCAGCAGCGAGCCGAGGATCTCCTCGCTGGCGCCGTCGGAGTAGGTGAAGGCGGTGTCGACCAGGGACCCGCCGGCGTCGCAGAACGCGGTGAGCTGGTCGCGGGCCTCGTGCTCGTCGGTGCTGCGCCCCCACCCCATCGTGCCCAGCCCCAACCGGGAGACCGCGAGCCCGGTGCCCCCCAGTAGCCGCTGCTGCATGCGGAAAAACCTATCCGGCGGGCCGTTCAGCGGCCCAACAGGCACGCCGGATAGCGTCCTCGCCGTGAACTACCTGGACGCCGTGATCCTCGGCATCGTCGAGGGCCTGACCGAGTTCCTGCCCGTCTCGAGCACCGGTCACCTCACGATCGTGGAGAAGTGGCTGGGCCTGGACGTCGCCTCCTCCGACGTCACCGGCTTCACCGCGGTGATCCAGATGGGCGCGATCGTGGCGGTCATCTTGTACTTCGCCAAGGACATCTGGGCGATCGTCCGCGGGTGGGTGACCGGGCTGTTCAAGCCCGAGTACCGCGGCTCCTTCGACCACCGCATGGGCTGGTACGTCATCGTCGGCAGCATCCCGATCGGCATCGTCGGCCTCGCCGCCAAAGGCCTCGTCACCGGTCCGCTGCGCTCGCTGTGGGTGGTGGCCGGTGCGCTCATCGTCTGGAGCGCCGTGATGCTCTACGCCGAGCGCCGCGGCACCCAGGAGCGCCACGAGCAGCAGCTGACGATGCGCGACGCGCTCGTGGTCGGCCTGGTGCAATGCGTCGCGCTGGTGCCGGGCGTCTCGCGCTCCGGCGCGACCATCTCGACCGGCCTGCTGCGCGGCCTCGACCGGGTCGCGGCCACGCGGCTGAGCTTCTTCCTCTCCATCCCCGCCCTGGTGGCGGCCGGCCTCTTCGAGCTCAAGGACGCCCTCGGCGGCAGCATCGGCGTCGGCCAGACCGTCGTCGGCACGATCGTGAGCTTCGTGGTCGCCTACGCCGCGATCGCCTGGCTGCTGCGCTTCGTCGCCCACCACAGCATCGGGGCGTTCGTGCCGTACCGGATCGTGCTGGGCGTCGTGCTGCTCGGGCTGTTGGCCTCGGGGGTCATGAGCGCGACGTAGCGGCCGGGGTTTTGCCGGGTGCCCGGTGAATCTTGAGCCTGGTGTGACGTCTGGGATCCCCGCTGCACAACCGTCGCATCTCGGGCGGCGTCTGACTGAAACTCTTCGGATCGACTGAATCTGAGGCCGATTTCCCGGGGTTTTGCCGGGCACCCGGCAAAACCCCCGCCGCGAGGCGGCCCCTACAGCCACCCCGCCCGCTTCGAGACGAGATAGACCGTCAGCGAGCTGAGCATCATCAGCAACAGCGCGAACGGGTAGCCCAGCAGCCAGTGGAGCTCGGGCATGTGGTCGAAGTTCATGCCGTAGATGCCGGCCACGAGGGTGGGGGCGGCGACCAGGCCGACGGCGGCGGAGATGCGGCGCATGTCGTCGTTCTGCTGCAGCGAGAGCTGGGCGATGTGGGCGTCGAAGGCGGTCGACAGCAGGTTGTCGAGGGTGTCGATCGTCTCCGCCACCCGGGCGAGGTGGTCGGCCACGTCGCGGAAGTACGTCGCCGCCTCGGGGGCGATGCCCCGCACCGACTGGTTGGCGAAGCGCAGCATCGGGTCCTTGAGCGGGAGCACGGCCCGACGCATCTCGGCCAGCTCGCGCTTGAGCAGGTAGATGCGCCGGGAGTCGTTGGTGCGCTCCTCGGAGAAGACCGAGGCCTCCACCTCGTCGACGTCCTCGGTGAGGTCGGCGCCCACCTCCTCGTAGCGGTCGACGACCTGGTCGCAGATCGCGTAGACCACCGCCGAGGGGCCGTGCTTGAGCACCGACTCCATCTTCTCCAGCTCCATGCGCGCGTGGTGCAGGGCGTTGCCCTCCCCGTGCCGCACCGAGATGACGAAGTTGTGGCCCACGAACAGGTTGATCTCGCCGGTCTCGACGGCGTCGAACTCATCGACGTACCAGAGCGTCTTGAGCACCAGGAAGAGCGTGTCGTCGTAGCGCTCGAGCTTGGGGCGCTGGTGGGCCATGAAGGCGTCCTCGAGGGCCAGCGGGTGGATCCCGTAGACCTCCTCGATCTGCGAGAGCTCCTCCTCGGTCGGCTTGTGCAGCCCCACCCAGACGAAGTCGTTGTCGCCGTCGGCCTGCTCGCGGACGGCCTTGAGGTCGCCGGTGCCGCAGTCGAGCTCCACGCGTACGCCATCGCGGTAGAGGGCGTTGTCGACGATCACGCTGTCTAGGCTAATCGCGTGCCCACCGTCATCTTGGCCCGCCACGGCCGCACCACCGCCAACACCGGCGGGGTGCTGGCCGGTCGCAGCAAGGGCGTCCACCTCGATGAGCGCGGGGTCGAGCAGGCCACGGCTGCCGCGTCCCGGCTCGAGGGGCTGCCGCTGGCCGCCGTCGTCACCAGCCCGATGGAGCGGTGCCGCGAGACCGCGCGGCTGATGGTGCCGGGCACCCGGGCGGTGGGCGAGAAGCGGCTGACCGAGTGCGACTACGGCTCGTGGACCGGCCGCGCCCTCAAGGAGCTGGCCAAGGAGAAGCTGTGGCGCACCGTCCAGGCTCACCCGGCGGGAGTGGTGTTCCCCGACGGCGAGGCGATGGCCGACATGAGCCGTCGCGGTGTGGCGGCGGTCCGCGACTGGGACTCCCGGGTGGCGCAGCTGCACGGCCCCGACGCGGTCTGGCTGGCCGTCAGCCACGGTGACGTGATCAAGGCGATCCTCGCCGACGCGCTCGGGCTGCACCTGGACTCCTTCCAGCGCATCGTGGTCGACCCCGCCTCGTTCTCGGTCATCCGCTACACCGAGAGCCGGCCGTTCGTGGTGTGCCAGAACTCCCACGCCGGGTCGCTGACCCACCTCGCCCCGCCCGCCAAAGGACGCCGGCAGCGCCGCTCGGGTGCCGCTTCCGGCGACGCGGCGGTCGGCGGCGGCGCCGGCCCCTCAGCCACGGCATAGGGTCGGGACATGCCACCCGTTGTCCACCTCTACGACCCGCCGCAGCGCTTCGTCGTCGGCACGGTCGGGCAGCCCGGGCAGCGCACGTTCTTCGTCCAGGCCCGCGACGGTGTGCGCCTGACCAGCGTCGCCCTGGAGAAGCAGCAGGTGCAGATCCTGGCCCGCGAGACCGACGAGCTGCTCGACAAGCTCATCGAGGCCGGTGGCACCGCCGGGACCATCCCCGCCATCACCCCGGTCGACCTGGCCGACAGCGAGCCGCTCGACAGCCCGATCGAGGAGGAGTTCCGCGCCGGCACCATCACGCTGTCGTGGGACGCCGACGACGAGCGCGTCGTGATCGAGGTCTTCGCCATCACCGAGATGACCCCCGAGGCGGCCGCCGACCCCGAGGCGGCCGAGGTCGAGCCCGAGGAGATGCTGCTCGTACGCATGTCGCCGGCCCAGGCGCGCGCCTTCTGCTCGCGCGCCGAGAGCGTCGTGGAGGCCGGCCGCGAGTCGTGCCCCTTCTGCGGCGGCCCGATCGACCCCGGCGGTCACCTCTGCCCGCGCGCCAACGGCTTCCGGCGCACGTCTGCGTGAACGACCCACGGCTGCTCGACGGCGAGCTCGTCGTGCTCGGGCGCATCATGCCCGCCTCGAACCAGACCTTCTTCGGCGAGCTGGTCCTCGACGAGCGGGAGGAGGGCGACCGCACCCGGGTCGTGTACAAGCCCAGCGCGGGGGAGCGGCCGCTGTGGGACTTCCCCGACGGCACGCTGGCCAACCGCGAGTACGCTGCCTGGCTGGTCTCCGACGACCTGGGCTGGGACGTCGTGCCGCCGACCGTGCTCCGCGACGGGCCGGCCGGCTGGGGGATGGTCCAGCTGTGGTGCGAGCCCGACGAGAACGTCTCGGCGGTCGACCTGGTGCCCGAGGGCGCCGTCCCGCGCGGCTTCCTCCACGTGCTGGACGCCTACGACGGCGATGACCGCCCGGTCAGCCTCGTGCACGAGGACTCGGCCGCGCTGCGGCGGATGGCCGTCTTCGACGCCATCGTCAACAACACCGACCGCAAGGGCGGTCACGTGCTCGCGATGACCGACGGTCACCGCTACGGCGTCGACCACGGCATCTGCTTCCACGTCGAGGACAAGCTGCGCACCGTGCTGTGGGGGTTCGCCGGCGGACCGCTGGCCGAGGAGGAGCTGACGGCGCTCGAGGCGCTCACCGCCTCGCTCCGGTCGGGCCGGCTCGCCGAGGAGCTCCCCACGCTGCTCACCGCCCGCGAGGTCGACCGCACCCTGGCCCGCGCCGACCGGCTGCTCCGCTTCGGTTGCCTGCCGGTCTCGCACGGAGGGTGGCCCAGCATTCCGTGGCCACCCTTCTAAGTAGGCTGCGCACGTGCGTGCCTGGACCTCCGTCGCCGTCCCGGCGCTGCCCGTCGTCGGACCCGCGGTACAGGTGTTCGACACCGCGGCCGGCGACGTCGTGGCCACCACGCCGACCGACGCGGCCCGCATGTACGTCTGCGGCATCACGCCCTACGACGCCACGCACCTCGGCCACGCGGCCACCTACGTCGCCTTCGACCTGCTCAACCGCGCCTGGCGCTCGGCCGGCCACGCGGTGCACTACGTGCAGAACGTCACCGACGTCGACGACCCGCTGCTCGAGCGGGCCGAGGCCACCGGCGAGGACTGGGTGGCGCTGGCGGAGCGGGAGACCGATCTCTTCCGCACCGACATGGAGGCGCTGCGGGTGCTCGCGCCCGACGCCTACGTCGGCGCCGTCGAGGCCATCCCGCTGATCATCCCCATGATCGAGCAGCTGCAGGCCGCCGGCGCGGTCTACGACGTCGAGGGCGACCTGTACTTCTCGGTCTCCGCCGACCCGCGCTTCGGCTCGGAGTCGCGCTGGACCCGCGAGCAGATGATGGCGGTCTTCGCCGAACGCGGGGGAGACCCCGACCGCCGGGGCAAGAAAGACCCGCTGGACTGCCTGCTCTGGCAGCTGCAGCGCCCCGGCGAGCCCGGCTGGGAGTCGCCGTTCGGGCGCGGCCGCCCCGGCTGGCACGTCGAGTGCAGCGCCATCGCCCGCCACCACCTCGGGGCTCCGCTCGACGTCCAGGGCGGCGGCAGCGACCTGGTGTTCCCCCACCACGAGATGAGCGCCTCGCAGTCGCAGGTGGCGCAGCCGCAGGTGCCGTTCGCCCACCACTACGTCCACAGCGGCATGGTGGCCCTCGACGGCGAGAAGATGTCGAAGTCCAAGGGCAACCTCGAGCTGGTGTCGCGGCTGCGCGAGCAGGGCGCGGACCCGATGGCCGTGCGCCTCGCCCTCATGCGCCACCACTACCGCAGCGACTGGGAGTGGACGCCGCAGCAGCTGGCCGACGCCACCACCACGCTCGCCACCCTCCGTGCCGCCGTCGCCCGCCCGGCCGCCCCCGCGGACCAGGTGGTCACCGAGGTGCTGGCCGCGCTCGCCGACGACCTCGACGCCCCCCGGGCCCTGGGCGCGCTGGAGGCTTGGGCCGCCACCCCCGGCGACGACCGCGGTGCCGGTGACGTCGTGCGTGTCCTGGCCGACGCCGCGCTGGGGCTGGCGCTGTAGCTCGTCGGGCGAGCCTGAGTGGCGCCTACTCGCCCTTGTCCCGCCGCTTGAGGTACCGCTCGAACTCCCGGGCGATGGCTTCCCCGCTGGCCTCCGGGAGCTCCGCGGTGTCCTGGTTCTGCTCGAGCATCCGGACGTACTCGGCCACGTCCTCGTCCTCCTCGGCGAGCTCGGCGACGCCGCGCTCCCAGGCGCGGGCGTCCTCGGCCAGGTCGCCGAACGGGATCTTGAGGTCCAGCAGGTCCTCCACCTGCTCCAGCAGCGCCAGCGTCGCCTTGGGGCAGGGCGGCTGCGGCAGGTAGTGCGGCACGGCGGCCCAGAAGGAGACCGCGGGGATGTCGAGGCGGCCGCAGGCGTCGAGCAGCACGCCGACGATGCCGGTGGGGCCCTCGTAGGTCGACGGCTCCAGCTTGAGGCGGTCCTCCAGGTTGGCCTCGGTGGCGGTGCCGCTGACCTGGATCGGGCGGGTGTGGGGCATCTCGGCCAGCAGCGCGCCCAGGGTGACGACGAGCGTCGCGCCGAGGTCGTCCAGGGTCGCCAGCACCTCGGCGGTGAACTGGCGCCAGCGCATGCTCGGCTCCAGGCCGCGGACCAAGATGACGTCGCGGTGGCCGTTGGGAGGGTGCGCGACCAGGATCTGCGTGCCCGGCCAGGTCAGGGTGCGCATGCCCTGCTCGTCGGAGCCGACGAGCGGCCGGTTGACCTGGTAGTCGTAGAAGTCCTCGGGGTCGACGGCCGCGACCACGCGTGCGTTCCAGGCCTCGGTGAGGTGGGCGATGACGCCGCTGGCCGACTCGGCGGCGTCGTTCCAGCCCTCGAAGGCCGCGATCACCACCGGGTCGCGCAGCGGGGGGACGCCCTCGAGCTCGATCATGCCGAGGCCTCAGGGGCCCCCGTGGTCAGGCCGGGGGAGACGGAGCGGCCGAGAGGAACGCCGTGGCGTGGGGTCACCAGATGAGCCTAGGCGGTGGGCACACGCCGGGCTCCGTACCCTGGACCGGTGTCTGAGACGAACCACCGACCCGACTGCACCGAGCAGCTCACGCAGCTGCTGCGCGAGCGGATCCTGGTCATCGACGGCGCCATGGGCACGGCGATCCAGCGCGATCGCCCCGACGAGGCGGGCTACCGCGGCGAGCGGTTCGCCGAGTGGCACCGCGACCTGCAGGGCAACAACGACCTGCTGACGCTGACCCAGCCCGACATCATCCGCGAGATACACCGCGAGTACCTCGAGGCCGGCGCCGACCTGCTGGAGACCAACACCTTCAACGCCACGGCCATCTCGCTGGCCGACTACGGCATGGAGGACCTCAGCTACGAGCTGAACCTGGAGGCCGCCCGGCTGGCTCGCGAGGCCTGCGACGAGGCGACCTCGCAGACGCCCGACCGGCCCCGCTTCGTGGTCGGCGCGCTGGGTCCCACCACCCGGACGGCGTCGATCTCACCCGACGTCAACGACCCCGGCGCCCGCAACATCGTGTGGGACCAGCTGGTCGAGGCCTACACGACGGCGGCGCGGGGGCTGCTCGACGGGGGCTCGGACCTCCTGGTCATCGAGACGATCTTCGACACCCTCAACGCCAAGGCCGCGATCTTCGCGGTCGAGACGCTCTTCGAGGACCTCGGGCGCCGCTGGCCGTTGATCGTCTCCGGCACCATCACCGACGCCTCGGGTCGCACCCTGTCGGGCCAGACCACGGAGGCCTTCTGGAACTCCGTGCGCCACGCCCGGCCGTTGCTGGTGGGCCTCAACTGCGCCCTGGGCGCCAAGGAGATGCGGCCGTTCCTGGCCGAGCTCTCCCGCGTGGCCGAGACGTTCGTGTCCTGCTACCCCAACGCGGGCCTGCCCAACGCCTTCGGGGAGTACGACGAGGCCGCGCACGAGACCGCCGAGATCATCGCGGAGTTCGCCGGCGCCGGCTTCGTCAACGTCGTCGGCGGCTGCTGCGGCACCACGCCCGAGCACATCGCCGCGATCGCCGACGCCGTCGCCGGCCAGACCCCGCGCACCGCGCCCGAGCGGGAGCCGGCGATGCGCCTGTCGGGGCTCGAGCCGTTGAATATCACCGCCGACTCGCTGTTCGTCAACGTCGGCGAGCGCACCAACATCACCGGCTCGGCCAAGTTCCGCAACCTGATCAAGGACGGCGACTACGACACCGCGCTCTCGGTGGCCGCCCAGCAGGTCGAGAACGGCGCGCAGGTGATCGACGTCAACATGGACGAGGGGATGATCGACGGCGTCGCCGCCATGGACCGGTTCCTCAAGCTGGTGGCGGCCGAGCCCGACATCAGCCGGGTGCCGACGATGGTCGACTCCTCCAAGTGGGAGGTGATCGAGGCCGGGCTCAAGTGCGTGCAGGGCAAGGCGATCGTCAACTCGATCTCCATGAAAGAGGGCGTGGAGCCCTTCAAGGAGCACGCCCGGCTGGTGCGCAAGTACGGCGCGGCCGCGGTGGTGATGGCCTTCGACGAGGACGGCCAGGCCGACAACCTCGAGCGACGCCGGCAGATCTGCGAGCGCGCCTACCGGATCCTCGTCGACGAGGTCGGCTTCGACCCCCACGACATCATCTTCGACCCGAACGTCTTCGCGGTCGCCACGGGCATCGAGGAGCACGCCAACTATGGCGTCGACTTCATCGAGGCCACCCGCTGGATCAAGCAGAACCTGCCCGGCGCCCGCGTCTCGGGCGGCATCTCCAACGTCTCGTTCTCCTTCCGCGGCAACAACCCGGTGCGCGAGGCCATCCACGCCGTCTTCTTGTTCCACGCCATCGAGGCGGGACTGGACATGGGCATCGTCAACGCCGGCGCACTCGCGGTGTACGACCAGATCGACCCCGAGCTGCGTGAGCGGATCGAGGACGTCGTGCTCAACCGGGTGCCCGCCGACGGTGGCGACCCCACCGAGCGGCTGCTCGAGATCGCCGAACGCCACCGCGGCACCGGAGAGCAGAGCGAGGCCGAAGCGCAGGAGTGGCGCAGCCTCCCCGCGGCCGAGCGGATCAGCCACGCGCTGGTGAAGGGCATCGACGCCCACATCGAGGCCGACACCGAGGAGATGCGGCAGGAGGTGGCCGACGCCGGCGGCCGGCCGCTGGAGGTCATCGAGGGCCCGCTGATGGACGGCATGAACGTCGTCGGCGACCTGTTCGGCGCCGGCAAGATGTTCCTGCCGCAGGTGGTGAAGTCCGCGCGCGTGATGAAGAAGGCGGTCGCCTACCTGATCCCGTTCATCGAGGCCGAGCAGGAGCCCGGCGAGCAGCGCCGCTCCAACGGCACGATCGTGATGGCCACGGTGAAGGGCGACGTGCACGACATCGGCAAGAACATCGTCGGCGTGGTGCTGCAGTGCAACAACTTCGACGTCATCGACCTCGGCGTGATGGTGCCCGCGCAGCAGATCCTCGACAAGGCCAAGGAGGTCGACGCCGACATCATCGGCCTGTCCGGCCTCATCACGCCGTCGCTGGACGAGATGGTCAACGTCGCCAAGGAGATGGAGCGGCAGGGCTTCCAGGTGCCGCTGCTGGTCGGCGGCGCCACCACCAGCCGCGCGCACACCGCGGTGAAGGTGAGCCCGGCGTACACGCAGCCGGTGATCTGGGTGAAGGACGCCTCCCGCTCGGTGCCGGTGGCGGCGTCGCTGCTCTCGCCCACGCGACGCGAGAAGCTCCTGGCCGACACCGAGTCCGACTACACGGCGCTGCGCGAGCGCCACGCTCAGAAGGGCAACCGCAAGCTGGTGCCGCTGAAGACGGCGCGTGCCGACGCGACGCCGCTCGACTGGGACGTCTACACCCCGCCCGCTCCGGCGGTGCCGGGCAGCACCGTGATCGAGGACCAGCACCTGGCCGAGCTGCGCGAATACATCGACTGGCAGCCGTTCTTCAACGCCTGGGAGATGAAGGGCCGCTTCCCCGACATCTTGCACAACCCGGCCAGCGGCGAGGCGGCCAAGCGTCTCTACGACGACGCCCAGGCGATGCTCGACCGGATCGTCGCCGAGCGCTGGCTCACCGCGCGCGGGGTGGTGGGGTTCTTCCCGGCCAACGCCGTCGGCGACGACGTGGAGCTCTACACCGACGAATCCCGCTCCCAGGTGCGCACCGTCCTGCACCACCTGCGTCAGCAGGGCGAGCATCGTGACGGGGTGCCGCACCGCGCGCTGAGCGACTTCGTGGCGCCGCGGGGGAGCGGGCTGGCCGACCACGTTGGCGGGTTCGCCGTCACCGCCGGGCTGGGCAGCTCCGAGCGCGCGGCGGCCTTCAAGGAGGAGCTCGACGACTACTCCGCGATCTTGCTGGAGTCGCTGGCCGACCGGCTGGCCGAGGCCTTTGCCGAGCAGCTCCACGAGCGCGTGCGCCGCGAGCTGTGGGGTTACGCGCCGGCTGAGGACCTCGACAACGAGGGTCTGCTCAAGGAGCGCTACGTCGGCATCCGCCCGGCGCCCGGCTACCCGGCCTGCCCCGAGCACACCGAGAAGCAGACGCTGTGGGAGCTGCTCGACGTCGAGCAGACCACCGGCATCACGCTGACCGAGTCGATGGCGATGTGGCCCGGCGCCTCGGTGAGCGGCTGGTACTTCTCCCACCCGCAGTCGCAGTACTTCGTCGTCGGCCGCCTCGGCCGCGACCAGGTGGCCGACTACGCCCGGCGCAAGGGCTGGGACGTCGTGACAGCCGAGCGCTGGCTCTCGGCCAACCTGGGCTACCAGCCCGACGACTAAGCCCGACCAACGGCCCGCATCGTCTCCCCGCCCACCGGCAGCCTCAGCCCGCGACCTCGACCGCCCCCGGGTGCGGCCCGACGACACGGTTGCGCCCGGAGTCCTTGGCGTCGTAGAGGCGCTGGTCGGCGCGGTGGAGCAGGGCGGAGGGGTCGAGCTCGTCGTCGGGGGCCGAGGCGCAGCCGATGCTGACGGTGACCGGGACGGACCCGGTCAGGTCGCGCCAGGCGGCGTCGGCCACGGTGCGGCGCAGCTGCTCGAGGTGCTCGGTGGCCGCGCCGGGGTCGATGCCGGGCAGGATCACGAGGAACTCCTCGCCGCCGAGCCGAGCGGCGACGCCGCCGGGCACGCACGAGCTGCTCTCCTCGATCATCGTCGCGATCCGGCGCAGCACCTCGTCGCCCACGGCGTGGGAGCAGGTGTCGTTGACGCGCTTGAAGTGGTCGAGGTCCAAGAGCCCGATCGAGAGCGTCGCGCCCCCCTCGGCCACCTCCAGCAGCAGCCGCGGCAGGTTGGTGTCGACGAAGCGGCGGTTGTGCAGCCCGGTGAGGGCGTCGCGCTCGGCCATCTCGCGGAACATCTGGCTGTCACGGCGGGCCTCCTCGGCCTCGAAGATCGCCCGCAGCGAGGCGGCCCGGGAGACCCGCTGCTCGTTCTCGAGCACCTTGCGCCGCTCGTGGTAGCTGCGCAGCGAGTGGTAGGCGTTCTCGTAGTCGCCGGTGGCCGCGAGCAGCTCGACGTGCTCGTAGTCGGCCTCCAGGGCGACCACGGAGTTCAGCTCGCGGGCGCGGGTGCGGCACAGGTCCAGGCTGGCCCGGGCGTCGTCGAGGCGGCCGCGGAGCCGCTGGACGCGCGCGAGGCGCCACAGGCAGCCCACCAGGCCGTCGTAGTCGGAGAAGGAGGTGTCGGCACCCAGGCCGTCGACGACGGGGGCGAGCATCAGCTCGGCCTCGGCCAGCCGGCCCACGAGCTCGTAGGCCGCGGCGGCCGTGTCGAGCTCCTCATAGCCCGGGCGTCCGCCCTGGGCGGCGATGACGGCGAGCATGCGGTCCGCGGCGGCTGCGGCCTGCGGTCCACGCTCGGCGAGCACCTCGCAGTAGGCGATGTCGTTGAGGGCCATACGGCGCACGATCCGGGCGTCGGCGGTCTCGGTGAGTCGGCAGGCGTCCTCGAACTGGGCCCGCGCCTCGTCGAAGGAGCCGAGGAACGACAGCGCCTGCCCCAGCGCTCGCAGGTGGTCCGCGCGCAGGCTGGGCCGCCAGTCGCGGTTGAGCCCGTGGACGGCGGCGACGGCGTGCTCCAGGCACAGCGCGGTGTCGCCGAGCTTGCCGAAGACCGCGGAGAGCAGCCGGTTGCTGCGGGCGATCAGGTAGTCGTGGCGGCGGGCCTCGGCCCAGGCTTGCACCTCGCGCACCAGCTGGGCGGCCTCCTCGATCCGGCCGCGTCGGGTGGTGGCGTCGGCGAGCACGAGCCGCAACCGCTGCAGCAAGACGATGTCACCGGCGGCCTCGGCGCGGGGGATCAGCCGGTGGCAGTCCTCGAGGGTGCGCTCGACGTGATGACGGCCGCGGTCCTCCAGCTCCTCGATCGAACGATCGGGAAGCGTGACCACCCCTTCCGGCATCATCGCGCCTGCTCCTTCCGGGGTCCGCCGAACCGACAGACCAGTGGACCGAGATTACGAGCGCAGTTGCGACAAATGTCACTGAATGTTCGTTTCCTCAGCGCTGGTCTGGTCCACCGGGCCGGATCCGCCGACACCCCGACCCCGAGTGAGCCACGTCTCCTCGCTAGCGTGATCCTCGTGTGGCCCGATGCCGTCCTGCTGGACATGGACGGCACCCTGGTCGAGACCGAGCCGTACTGGGTGGCCGCCGAGGAGGCCCTGGTCGCCGAGCACGGCGGCACCTGGAGCTCCGAGCACGCCTTGAACCTCGTGGGCAACAACCTCCTCGACTCCGGTCGCTACATCCGTGAGCACGCCGGGGTGGACCTCGAGCCCAGCGAGATCGTCGCCGAGCTGCTCGACCGCGTCGGCGTGCTGATGGCCGACGACGTGCCGTGGCGCCCCGGTGCACTCGACCTCCTCGCCGCCCTGGGCCAGGCCGGCATCCCCACCGCGCTGGTGACGATGTCCTACGCCCGGTTCGTGCGCCCGGTGCTGGCCCAGCTCCCGCAGGACACCTTCGCCACCGTGGTCACCGGCGACTCGGTCAGTCAGGGCAAGCCGCACCCCGAGCCCTACCTGGCCGCCGCCCGCGCGCTGCGCGTCGACCCGACTCGGTGCCTGGCCGTCGAGGACTCCAACACCGGCGCCCGCTCGGCCGAGGCGGCCGGCTGCACCGTGCTGGTGGTGCCCAACCACGTGCCGGTACTACCCGCGCCGCAGCGGATCTTCCGCGACAGCCTGGTCGGGCTCGACGTCGCCGACCTGGCCGGACTGCGGGCCTGACTGCTCGGTGCCCGGGCCGGGGTACGGCGGCGGGGTGCCTCCGAACGCCGGGCACAGCGGCTGGTAGTCGCACCAGCGGCACAGCGGTCCCGGGTTCGGCTCGAAGTCGCCGGTCTCGCGGGCCAGCGCGATGGCCTCCCAGATGCGCATCAGCAGCCGTCGGGTCGCCTGCAGCTCGCTCCGGTCGGGCCGGTACTCCAGCACCTCCCCGTTGCCGAGGTAGAGCAGCCGCAGCCGCGCCGGCTCCTGCTCCCGGGTGAGCCAGAGCAGCAGGGCGTAGAACCGCAGCTGGAACATCGCACCGCCCTCGCGCTCGGGCGGGGGAGCCGAGCCGGTCTTGTAGTCGACCACCGTGACGGTGCCGTCGGCGGCCTCGTCGATGCGGTCGACGACGCCGCGCAGCAGCAGCCCGTCGTCCAGGACGGCCTCCACCAGCTCCTCGCGCATCAAGGGCTCGAACCCGCGTGGGTCCTCCAGGGTGAACCAGCGGCGCACCACCTCCCCGCAGGAGGCCAGCCACTGCGCGTCGGGCCGGCCGTCGTCGAAGAGCGTCGCCACGACCGGCTCGACCTCGACCATCTCCGTCCAGGCCGCCGGCAGCATCGCCACGGCGACCGCAGGCGTGCGCTCGGAGGCCGGGAGGTCGAAGAGCCGCTCGAGCACCCGGTGGACGAGGGTGCCCCGTGCAGCGGCCGCGGAGGGCGTCTCGGGCAGCCGGTCCACGGTGCGGAACCGGTACGCGAGGGCGCAGGAGCGAAAGTCGGCGGCGCGGCTCGGCGACAGCGAGCCCCGGACCTCCACCTGCCTCACGCTAGCGTGAGGGGGTGACCGGGCCGGCCGACCAGCGCGACCCGCTTCCGGCGGGCACCGTCCGGCTGGGACAGATCGCCGGCATCGACGTCGTGGTGCAGGCCTCGTGGCTGCTGGTCGCGCTCCTCATCGCCGTCGGCATGGCGCCGCGGATCTCCTCCGTCGCGCCGGGGCTGGGCTGGCTGACCTACGTGGCCGGGCTGGCCTTCGCGGTGCTGCTGTACCTCTCGGTGCTGCTGCACGAGGCCTCCCACGCGATCGCGGCCCGTCACTACGGGCTCACTGTGCGCTCGATCAGCATCCACTTCCTCGGCGGCGCCACCCAGCTGGAGTCCGAGGCGCCGTCGGCCCGCGCCGAGCTGGTGATCGCCGTCGTCGGGCCGCTAACGTCGCTGGCCGTCGGCGGCGTCTCGCTGGGGCTGGCCTTCGTGACACCGGACGGGCTGGTCGGCCTGGCCGTCGACGCGCTGGCCACCACCAACCTGGTCGTCGGGGTGCTGAACCTGGTCCCCGGTCTGCCGCTCGACGGCGGCCGCGTGCTGCGCGCCGTGCTGTGGGGCCTGGGCACCGGCCCCGACCGCGCCACCGTCGTGGCCGCCTGGGGCGGGCGCGTGGCGGCGGTGCTGGTGGTGGCGTGGCCGGTCTTCGTGGTCATCGTGCTGCAGCGTCCGCCCGACGTGGTCGACATGGTCGTCGCGGTGATGATCGGCGTGTTCCTGTGGGGCGGGGCCACCGCCTCCCTCGTCCACGCCCGGATGCGTCGCCGGCTGCCCGGCCTCGCGGCGCGGCCCCTGGCCCGCCGGCTGCTGGAGGTGCCCGAGGACCTGCCGGTCTCCGAGGCCGTGCGCCGTGCGCAGGACGCCCGCGCCGGCGGCATCGCCACCATCGCCACCACCGGCGGCGTGGTGGGGCTGGTCGACGAGCGGGCGCTGCAGGCGATGCCCGTGGAGCGGCGCCCCTGGGTGCCGACCTCGAGCCTGGCCCGCGCCGTCGAACCCGGCATGCGGATCTCCGCCGACCTGGTCGGGGAGGACCTGATCCGCGCGATCACCGAGCACCCCGCCTCGGAGTACCTGCTGCTCGACCCCGACGGCGAGGTCTTCGGGGTGCTCTCGGTCGCCGACGTGGAGCGGGCGTTCGCCGCCGTCCGACAGGGCCGCCCGGCGCCCGAGGAGGAGACGGGTCGTTAGTCTCACCGGGTGTCCGAAGCCTCGCCCGTGCCATCCCTCTCCGGAGTCCGCAGCGGTCCGCTGAGCGAAGGGGAGTGGGTCCGGCTGCTCGACAGCAAGGGCCGCAAGCACAACCTGCGGCTCGCCGCCGAGCAGCAGTTCTTCACCAACAAGGGCGCCATCGCCCACGACGACCTCATCGGTCGCGAGGAGGGCTTCACCGTCACCTCCACCGGGGGCGCGGAGTACCTGGTGTTCCGGCCGCTGCTGGCCGAGTTCGTGGTCTCGATGCCGCGCGGGGCCGCGGTCGTCTACCCCAAGGACGCCGCCCAGATCGTCGCGATGGCCGACGTCTTCCCCGGGGCGGTCGTGGTCGAGGCCGGTGTCGGTTCCGGCGCGCTGACCTGCTCGCTGCTGCGCGCGGTCGGCGCGGAGGGCAGGGTGATCTCCTTCGAGCGACGCGAGGAGTTCGCTGCGGTCGCCCGCCGCAACGTCGAGCAGTTCTTCTCCGGCGAGCATCCCGCGTGGCAGCTGCACGTCGGCGACCTCGCCGAGACGATGCCCGGCCTCGTCGGCGACCACAGTGTCGACCGGATCGTGCTCGACATGCTGGCGCCTTGGGAGTGCGTCGACGTCGCTGCCTCCGCCCTGCGCGCCGGCGGCCTGGTCTGCGCCTATGTGGCCACCACCACCCAGCTGGGCCGGGTGGTCGAGACGCTGCGCGCCCACGGCGAGTTCACCGAGCCGCAGCCCTGGGAGACCCTGGTGCGCGACTGGCACGTCGAGGGTCTCGCGGTGCGGCCCAGCCACCGGATGAACGGACACACCGGCTTCCTGGTCACCGCCCGGCGCATGGCGCCCGGCCAGCGGGCCCCGATGCGCAAGCGACGCCCCGCCCCCGGCGCGTACGGCGAGGACTACGACGGTCCGCTGCCGGCGGCGGGTAGGCTCGAAACGTCAGGCACGGGCACGCGCCCAAGCCCACGCAGCGGCGGGAGTGGTCAGACATGAGCGAGGCATCCGAGACCGAACACCTGCGCGAGCAGGTCCGCTACCTGGAATCCGAGGTGGGCGACCTCCGGCGCCGCCTTGTCGACGCCCCCGGCTCGCACCGCGGCCTCGAGCAGCGGCTGGTGGAGACCCAGCGCTCCCTGGCCGCCGTGACGTCGCAGAACGAGCGGCTGGCCCAGACCCTGCGCGAGGCTCGTGACCAGATCACGACGCTGAAGGAGGAGGTCGACCGGCTGGCGCAGCCGCCCACCGGCTTCGGCACCTTCTTGTCCCGCAACGACGACGACTCCGTCGACGTGTTCACCGGCGGCCGCAAGCTGCGCGTCAACGTCAGCCCCAGCGTCGACCTCGACACCTTGACCAAGGGTCAGGAGGTCATGCTCAACGAGGCCCTCAACGTGGTCGCCGCCTGCGCCTTCGAGGAGGTCGGCGAGGTGGTGATGTTCAAGGAGCTGCTCGCCGACGGCGAGCGCGCCCTGGTCATCGCCAACGCCGACGAGGAGCGCGTCGTGCGCCTGGCCGAGCCGCTGCGCGAGATCGCGCTGCGCGCCGGCGACTCGCTGCTGCTCGACGCCCGCGCCGGGTACGTCTACGAGCGGGTGCCGAAGTCGGAGGTCGAGGAGCTGGTGCTCGAGGAGGTCCCCGACATCGCCTACGACTCCATCGGCGGCCTGTTCAACCAGATCGAGCAGATCCGCGACGCCGTGGAGCTTCCCTACCTCTATCCCGACCTGTTCAAGGAGCACGAGCTCAAGCCGCCCAAGGGCGTGCTGCTCTACGGCCCGCCCGGCTGCGGCAAGACGCTCATCGCCAAGGCCGTGGCCAACAGCCTGGCCAAGAAGGTCGCGGCCAAGACCGGCTCGGAGGGGAAGTCCTACTTCCTCAACATCAAGGGCCCGGAGCTGCTGAACAAGTACGTCGGCGAGACCGAGCGGCACATCCGGCTGGTCTTCCAGCGGGCCCGGGAGAAGGCCAGCGAGGGCACCCCGGTCATCGTGTTCTTCGACGAGATGGACTCGCTGTTCCGCACCCGCGGCTCCGGGGTCTCCTCCGATGTGGAGAACACGATCGTGCCGCAGCTGCTCAGCGAGATCGACGGCGTCGAGCTGCTGGAGAACGTGCTGGTCATCGGCGCCTCGAATCGCGAGGACATGATCGACCCCGCGATCCTGCGCCCCGGCCGGCTCGACGTGAAGATCAAGATCGAGCGCCCCGACGCGGAGTCCGCGCGCGACATCTTCAGCAAGTACCTCACGCCCACGCTGCCGCTGCACACCGACGACGTCGCCGAGTTCGGCGGCGACAAGGGCTCCGCGGTGGCCGGCATGATCCAGGCCACCGTCGAACGGATGTACACCGAGTCCGACGAGAACCGGTTCTTGGAGGTCACCTACGCCAACGGCGACAAGGAGGTCTTGTACTTCAAGGACTTCAACTCCGGGGCGATGATCCAGAACATCGTCGACCGGGCCAAGAAGATGGCCATCAAGGATTACCTCGACGCCCAGCTCGACGACGCGCAGAAGGGCCTGCGGGTGCAGCACCTGCTGCAGGCCTGCGTCGATGAGTTCAAGGAGAACGAGGACCTGCCCAACACCACCAACCCCGACGACTGGGCGCGGATCTCGGGCAAGAAGGGCGAGCGGATCGTGTTCATCCGCACGCTGATCACCGGCAAGCAGGGCACCGAGCCCGGCCGCTCGATCGACAACGTGAGCAACACCGGCCAGTACCTCTAGCCGGTACTTCGAGCCGGTACCCGAGAGCCGGCGTCGGCTGCGGGCCCGACTGAGACGACGATCCCCCGACCACCACGCGGTGGTTGGGGGATCGTCGTCTGAAGGGCCGGGCGGCTCAGTCCTCGCCGAGCAGGACCCCGTCGTCGCCGTGGAACAGCTCGCTGACGCGGCCGGTCACGGTGATCGTGTGGTGCGACTGCGGCAGGTGCGTCTGCGGACCTCGCCAGATCTTGTTGAAGTTCTTCACGAAGTCGGCGTACATCGAGCCCGGGTAGGGGTAGGGGTCGTTCGCGATCGGGTCGATCGAGGACCACACCTGGGTCATGTCGTCGGAGTAGAAGCCGAGCGTCGACCAGTTGGTGGTGCCCACCCAGGTGATGGTCTGCGGCTGACCGTCGTAGATGCCGCTGACGGTCATGTACTTGGAGTGGTTGTAGGTCAGCGGCCGGCCGGTGGTCTTGCTCCAGCTGCCGGTCTCCCGCGTCGGGATCGCGCCCCGGCCGGAGTGGTTGCGCAAGATGGCGCGCGCGGTGGGGCCGAGGACGGCGGTCTCGAGCTTGATGTTGCAGCCCTGGTTCCACAGCGCCCGGACGTCCTTGGCCAGCCAGTTGCCGCGGGCCCCGTACCAGGCGTACTGGCCGATGCGGATGACCGTGCGGCCGCCCGAGCCGTAGGGCGACGAGACACCGGTGCACTGGATCTTCTTCATGGCCACGGCCAGCGGGTCGTCGCCGGCCTGCGTGCCGGGGCGGGGGAAGAACCAGGTCTCCGGGGTGACGCCCTGCGTCGGGCCGTAGACCCGGTACGGGTGCGGCTGCGGCTTGTCGATCTTCATCTCGTTGAACATGGTGTTGTAGTAGGCCCACGTCGTGGGGTTGCCGCTGTAGGTGATCAGGTGGTTCCACTGACCCTGAGCGGCGAGGGTCGTCAGGTTCGGCGAGCCGACCATCGTGACCAGGTTCTTGCTGCCCGCGCTGGAGAACAAAAACATCTTGTAGTGCACGTTGCCGCCCTTGCCGCGACAGGACTTGCGGCAGTACTTGGCGAAGCTGACCCGGTCGTCGGCGACGCCCTTGCGGTGGATCCGCTGGCCGAGGGTGTGCATGAGCCGGATGAACGACGGCGATGAGCCGTGGTACTCGGTGCCGTGCACGTTGTGGCTGTTCACGACGACCTGGACGCTCACCCCGCGCCGCTTGGCGGCGATGAGGGCGTCGACGGTGGTGTTGTCGTTGACCGAGTAGGCCGCGATGCGGATCTGGCCGCCCGGGGGCACCGACTTGATGGTCTTCAGGACGTGGGTGCGGATGCGGTAGCGGTTCTTCTTGCCCGAGAATGGGTAGTTGAAGATCGCGCCGTTGGGTGGCGAGTAGTGGCCGGTCTTGTTGTGCTTCGGCTTGGCACTGGTGGCCGCCTGGGCCGACGACACGCCGGCACCGGTCAGGCCGGTCACGACGAGCAGGAGAGCGATGAGCCCCCCGGTACCGATGAGGCCACGCTTGTTCTTCGTCATGTGATCCGTTCAGACCCCGGAATACCTCGCCTTCCCGGGACGGGGATCCCCCGGCAGGCGCCGCTACATGTTAGTGGCGGGTCACTTGAGAAGCGTCAGGAAACGCGGACTCGTTACAAAACACACCCCGGAGAGGGGGGCGCGGGCCATCAGCTCGCCTCCAGGTTCTGGTAGCGCCCGGTGCCGACCCGGCCCTCGATGTTCGCCGGCACGCGGCTGGTGGGCGAGGGCACCCGGGCGTGCGGGCCGCGCCAGACCCGGTAGAAGTCGTTCGCGAAGGCCCGGTAGGTGGCCCAGTTGCGCCACACCTGGGTGAAGTCGTCGGAGTAGAACCCCAGGTTGGAGAAGTTGGTCGTGCCGGCCCAGGTGATGGACGCCCCGTTGCTGTCGCCCACCGCACCGTTGACGGTCACGTACTTGGCGTGGTCGTAGGTCAAGATCGTGCCGTCCTTGGCGTACGTGCCCACCTGGCGCATCGGGATCCGGCCCCGTCCGCTCGGGCTGTACAGGATCTTCTTGGCCTTGTTGCCCATGATCGAGTACTCGATGGCGATGTCGCAGCCGGCGTTCCACAGCGACCGGACCTTCTTGGCCAGCCAGGTGCCGCGCGTGTCGTACCAGGTGTAGGCCCCGATGCGGATGAAGGTGCGCCCGTTGCGGCCGTAGCCCTGGGTCAGTCCGGTGCAGCGGATCTGGTCCAGGCCGCGCACCAGCGGGTCGGTGGCGGCGGTGGTGCCGGGCTTGGGGAAGAACCAGGTCTCGGGGTTGATCGAGGTGAGGTCCTGGTACTGGTTCGACCCCTGGCTGCGGTCGAGCTTCATCTGCTCGAACATGTTGAGGTAGGCGTCGTAGCGCGCCTGGTCGCCGCTGGCGGTGGTGAGGTGGTTCCACTGGCCCCGGGCGGCGAAGGTGGTGAGGTTGGGCGAGCCCATCATCGTGATCCACTGCTTGTTGGTGCCGTGGCGCCCGCCCGCGCTGGAGAACAGGAACATCTTGTAGTGCACGTTGCCGCCCTTGCCGCGGCAGGACTTGTCGCACACCTTCGCGAAGCTGACGCGCTCGTCGCTCCAGCCGCGGCGGTGGACGTTGTGGCCGAGCTTCTTGCGCAGCATGCGGAAGGACTTCGACGGCGCGAACTTCTTGTTGCCGGTCAGGGTGTGCTTGTTGGCGATCACCTGGACGGCGACGCCGCGTCGCTTGGCCCGGATCAAGGCGTTGACCAGGGTCTGGTCGTTGACCGAGAAGGCGGCGATGTGGATGGACCCGCCGGTCGGGGTCGCGTTGACGGTGCGCAGCACGTGGTTGCGGATCTTGTTGCGCTGCTTCGAGCTCGAGTACGGGTAGTTGAACTTGGTCCCGTCCGGCGGCGTGTAGTACCCCCGGACCACACGGGTCGCGGTGGGCGCCGCCGTCCCGGCCGAGCCTTCGGCGGCGACGAGGCCGCCGGCCATCAGGCAGAGCGCCAGGGCGCGCAGGAACCAGCTCTTGTGAAGCACGTGTGGAGACCTTCCCCCGTCAGAAGTGGGCGGCAGCAACCTAACCGAGTAACCCCATATCGGCCTGTTCGGGTCTCGTAAATCCGCTCCCCGTAGGCTCGCCGGGTGAGCGTCCGACGGGTGATGGGAACCGAGACCGAGTTCGGCATCTCGGTCCAGGGCCAGCCGCTCGCGAACCCGATGGTGGCCAGCTCCCGCGTCGTCAACGCCTACGCCAGCTCCTCGGTGCGCGCCCGGCGGGCGCGGTGGGACTTCGAGGAGGAGTCGCCGCTGCGCGACGCCCGCGGCTTCGACATGTCGCGCCAGGTCGCCGACGCCAGCCAGCTCACCGACGAGGACCTGGGTCTGGCCAACGTCATCCTCACCAACGGCGCGCGGCTCTACGTCGACCACGCGCACCCGGAGTACTCCACGCCGGAGTGCACCACCCCGCGCGACATCGTGCTGTGGGACAAGGCGGGGGAGCAGGTGGCACTCGACGCCTGCCGGTTCGCCGCGGCCAACGGCCAGGCCACGGGCGAGCCCGAGATCGTGCTCTACAAGAACAACACCGACAACAAGGGCGCCTCCTACGGCAGCCACGAGAACTACCTGATGCGCCGGGCGACGCCGTTCGCCGACATCGTCAAGAACCTCACCCCGTTCTTCGTCAGCCGCCAGGTCGTGTGCGGGGCGGGCCGGGTCGGCCTGGGGCAGGACGGGCGCGGCGTCGGGTTCCAGATCAGCCAGCGCGCGGACTTCTTCGAGGTCGAGGTCGGCCTGGAGACGACCCTGAAGCGGCCGATCATCAACACCCGCGACGAGCCGCACGCCGACCCGGGCAAGTACCGCCGGCTGCACGTCATCATCGGCGACGCCAACCTGGCCGAGACCTCGACCTACCTCAAGGTCGGCACCACCTCCTTGGTGCTGGCCATGATCGAGGACCGCTTCCTCGAGGCCGAGCTGGCCGTGCGGCGTCCGGTGCAGACGCTGCACGAGGTCTCCCACGACCCCGGGCTGAGCCACCTGCTCGAGCTCCACGACGGTCGCCGGCTCACCGCCGTGCAGCTGCAGTGGGAGTACCTGCACCGCGCCCAGGCGTACGTCGACCAGACGCTGGGCGGCGACGTCGACCGGCAGACGCGCGACGTGCTCGAACGGTGGGAGTCGGTGCTGACCCGGCTCGAGCGCGACCCGATGGAGTGCGCCGACGAGCTGGACTGGGTGGCCAAGCTGCGGCTGCTCGAGCAGTACCGCGACCGCGACGGCCTCGAGTGGGACGACGCCAAGCTGGCGATGATCGACCTGCAGTACTCCGACCTGCGTCCACAGAAGGGGCTCTACCACCGGCTGGTGGCGCTGGGCCGGATGAAGCGGCTGCTCGAGGACGCCGAGGTCGAGCAGGCCATGCACGAGCCGCCGAGCGACACCCGCGCCTACTTCCGCGGCCGCTGCCTGGACAAGTACGCCGACGCGGTGGCCGCGGCCTCGTGGGACTCGGTGATCTTCGACCTGCCTGGGCACGAGTCGTTGCAGCGGGTGCCCACGGTCGACCCGCTGCGGGGCAGCCGGGCCCACGTCGGCGCCCTCATCGACTCCTGCGACGACGCGGTGAGCCTGTTCGCAGCCTTGACCAGAAGTACTGCCTGAACCGTCCGGGCCGACGGCTAGGCTCGGAGCATGGCCCAGGAGCAGAAGCAGCCGCGCAAGTCCTCCGAGGAGGAGGAGCCGGTCGACGGCGCCCCCGCACCCGAGGCGTCGGTGAGCGAGCGCAAGGAGAAGCTCGACGACGACATCGACGACATCCTCGGCGAGATCGACGACGTGCTCGAGACCAACGCCGAGGACTTCGTGAAGTCGTTCATCCAGAAGGGCGGCCAGTAGTCCTCGTGACCTCCTCCGACCCCCGGCTGGGGCCGGCGTTCCTGCGGCCCGGCACGTCCTCCTTCGCCGAGTTCATCGCCGAGCAGTCGCCCGAGCTGCTGCCCTCGCGCCGCGCGCTGCCGCCCGGTCCCCCCGGCGGTGCCGCCGAGCTGGCGCCGCACGGGACGACGATCGTGGCGGCCACGTTCGGCGCCAACGGGTCCGGCGGCGTCGTCATGGCCGGCGACCGGCGGGCCACGGCGGGCAACGTGATCGCCCAGCGCGACATCGAGAAGGTGTTCCCCGCCGACGAGCTCTCCGCCGTCGGCATCGCGGGCACGGCCGGCATCGCCATCGAGATGGTCCGGCTGTTCCAGACCGAGCTCGAGCACTACGAGAAGATCGAGGGCACCACGCTCTCGGTCGACGGCAAGGCCAACCGGCTCTCGGCGCTGATCCGCGGCAACCTGGGCCTGGCCATGCAGGGCCTGGCCGTCATCCCGCTCTTCGCCGGCTACGACGAGCTGGCCGGCCAGGGCCGCATCTTCAGCTACGACGCCACCGGCGGCCGCTACGAGGAGCGCGCGTTCCACTCGGTCGGCTCCGGCTCGGTGTTCGCCCGCGGCTCGCTGAAGAAGCTGTACCGCGAGGACCTCAGCGCCGAGGAGTGCGTCATGGCCATCGTGCAGGCGCTCTACGACGCCGCCGACGACGACTCGGCCACCGGCGGACCCGACCTGACGCGCCGCATCTTCCCGGTCGTCCACGTCATCACCGCCGCGGGCCAGCAGCGGCTCAGCGAGGACCAGGTGGCCGCCGTGGCCGACCGCGTCGTCGCCGGCCGGATGATCCGCCCCGACGGCCCGGCCGCCGCGCTCGAGACGGGGGGTCCGAACGCATGAGCATGCCCTTCTACGTCTCGCCCGAGCAGCTGATGAAGGACCGGGCCGACTTCGCCCGCAAGGGCATCGGCCGCGGTCGCGCCCTGGCGGTCGTGCAGTACGCCGACGGCGTGCTGTTCGTCTCGGAGAACCCCTCGCAGGCGCTGCACAAGATCTCCGAGCTCTACGACCGGATCGCCTTCGCCGCGGTCGGCCGCTACAACGAGTTCGAGAACCTGCGCATCGCCGGCGTCCGGCTGGCCGACATGCGCGGCTACGCTTACGACCGTCGCGACGTCACCGGGCGCGGGCTGGCCAACGCCTACGCCCAGACCCTCGGCACGATCTTCTCCAGCGGCGGCGAGAAGCCGTACGAGGTGGAGATCTTCGTCGCCGAGATCGGCGACACCTCGGCCGGCGACCAGATCTTCCGGCTCACCTACGACGGGCAGGTGGCCGACGAGCACGGCTTCGCCGCGATGGGCGGCGCCACCGAGCCGGTGACGACGTACCTGCGCGAGCACTGGAGCGAGGGGCTGTCCCTGGCCGAGGCCGTAACGCTCGCCGTCGGGGCCCTGGGCCACGGGGGCAGCTCGGAGGGCGAGGCCAAGGTGCGCCGGATCCCGGTGGCCGACCTCGAGGTGGCCGTGCTCGACCGCGACCGGCCCCAGCAGCGCAAGTTCCGCCGGCTCGGCGACGCCGCGCTGGGCGAGATCCTCGGCCCGGACCCGGACCCGGACCCGACGCCGGCCGCGGCTCCGGCCTCCGACCCGGGCTCACCGGCGGCCGAGACAGCGGCAGCGCCGCAGGCTCCCGCCTCGCCCGCGGTCGCTTCGCCCACCACCACGGCTCCGACCCCGCCGCCGAGCGACCCACTGGGCGGCCCGATCGGCGAGGACCGGCCACCGGTCGCCCCGCCGGTCGACCCCGACGACCCCCTGGCGTGAGGAGGAGGCACTGATGCCGCGCAGCTACGCCACCACCGACCGGGTCGAGCGCGAGGAGCTGCTCGCGTTCGTCCGCCCGCGCCACCGCGTCACCCTCATCACGCGGCGCCGCGACGGCCGACCGCAGGTCTCCCCGGTCAGCGCCGGAGTCGACGAGACGGGCCGGATCGTCATCGCCACCTACCCACAGCGGGCCAAGGTGGCCAACCTGCGCCGTGACCCCGAGGTCACGGCGCTGGTCCACTCCGAGGACTGGAACGGGCCCTACGTCCAGGTCGACGGCACGGCCGAGGTGCTCGACCTACCGGAGTCGCTGGAGCCGCTGGTGGAGTACTTCCGCAGCATCTCCGGCGAGCATCCGGACTGGGAGGAGTACCGCCAGGCGATGCGAGACCAGGGAAAGTCCCTGATCCGCATCACCGTCGACCGGTGGGGCCCGATCGCCACCGGTGGGTTCCCGCGCGAGCTCGACGACTGATCAGGCGCTCTGCTCGAGCTCGGCCACCTCGGTGATCCCGGGCCACCCGATGCTCGGGTCGTGGCCGCGGAAGTTCTGCAGCCACCAGCCCCAGTCCTCGGGGACGAGCTCGAAGGGGTCCTCGTGACCCAGCTCGCGCGCGGCCCAGACCGGCCAGTGCGGGTTCGCCAGCGCCGGACGTCCCAGCAGCACCAGGTCGATCTTCTCCTCGCGGATCGCGCGGTCGGCGTTCTGGGGCACCCCGAGGTTCCAGCTGACGGTGGTCGGGATGCCCACCTCGGCCCGCATGCGGGCACCGCGCTCGACCCAGGCCGAGGGGGTGGGGAAGAAGGGCTCGCGCATGTCGTCGGTGTTGCCGCCCATGGACAGGTCGATCATGTCCAGGCCGTGCTCCTTGAGCCAGCCGACCGTCTCGAACGACTCCTCGAACTGGGCCCCGTCGGGGTGGAAGTCGTCGCAGCCCAGGCGCGCGGTGAGCGGCAGGTGCTCGGGCCACACCTCGCGGACGGCGTCGAGGGCCTCGATGAGGAAACGTGCCCGGTTCTCCAGGCTGCCGCCGTACTGGTCCTCGCGCTTGTTGGCCAGCGGGGAGTAGAAGCTGGCGGCGAGGTAGCCGTGGGCGAAGTGCATCTCCAACCAGCGGTAGCCCGCGTCGAGGGCGCGCCTGGCCGCCTCGGCGTACTGACGATGGATGGCCTTGATCTCCGCCACGCTCAGCGGGTGCACGGGGTAGACGCGCTTGCCGAAGCCGTAGGGCACGTCGGAGGGACCGACGACCTGCCAGCCCTCGGGGTGCTCCGGCGGGATCTGGACGCCCAGGTCGCCGCCCACCCAGGGCTTGAGCTCGCTGCCGTTGCGGCCGGTGTGGCCCAGCTGGATCGCCGCCACGGAGCCCATGGCGTCGATCATCGACGTCACCCGCGCATGGCCCTCGACCTGCTGGTCGTCCCAGATGCCCGCGCAGTGCGGGGTGGTACGGCCCTCCGGGGCGATGGCGACCTGCTCGGGGAAGATCAGGCCGAAGCCGCCGGCGGCCCGCGCCCCGAGGTACATCAGGTGGAAGTCGTCCAGCCTCCCCTCGGTCGAGCGGTACATCGTCATGGGCGACATCGCGATGCGGTTGCGCAACGTGACGTCCTTGAGCGTGTAGGGGCTGAAGAGGTGCGGCACGGTGACCCTCTCGACGGTGGCGGGCGGTGGCGGATGGTCCACTCCATCCGGGCACGGGATCGTCGGCGAGTCGCGGCGGTGAATCGCCCGTAACGAGGTCCTCACGGCCGCACAACGGGCTGGCGCTGGTGGGTTAGCGTGCGCGGGTGCTGCCGGCCCCCACCTCCCGGCTGCGCTTCCGGGAGATGGCCGAGGCCGACGCCGACGCACTCGGCGAGGTGCTCGAGGTGGGCTCGCCCGCGAGCCGGTACGCCGGCCGCGACCCGCACCGGTGGGTGGCGTGGACCCGGGGCCTCTACGCCGAGCACGGCTTCGGGCTGTGGGTCGTCGAGACCCACGACGGCACGCTGGTCGGCGACTGCGGGCTGACCCGGCAGGAGGTGCAGGGGGAGTGGCTGACCGAGATCGGCTGGCACGTGCACCCCGAGCTACGCGGTCGCGGCTACGCCACCGAGGCCGCGACGTCGGTCCTGACCTGCGCTCGCGACGCCGGCATCGACCACCTCGTGGCGATCATCGCGCCGGACAACCACGCCTCGCAGGCGGTGGCCCGCAGGCTCGGCTTCACCGTCGACCGCGAGGTGAGGTGGCACGGCAGCCCGGCACTGGTGTTCGGCGGCACGCTCGTCGGGTGAGACGCCTGCTGGTCGCAGGCGTGGCCGCGTATCGCTCAGAACGGACACGCGAGGGGGAAACCGCCCCGCCGGTGCCCCCGTTTGTCCGGCTTCGGAGGCCGGTTTCCCCGCCTGGGCGGGGAAACCGCCCCGCCGGCCCCGCCGTCCCCGCCGTCGCGCCGCGCCCTCCGCGGCACCCGATGCCCTAGGGTGCCGCGATGAGCTTCCTCGGGAATTTGGTCCGCACCAAGGACATCGACACCGTCATCCACCAAAACGACGACGTCGAAGAGGGAAGCTCGCTCAGCAAGCGGCTCTCCGCGCGCGACCTGATGGGTTTCGGCATCGGGATCGTCATCGGCACCGGCATCTTCACCCTGACCGGCGTCGAGGCGAAGAACCACGCCGGGCCGGCGATCGTGGTCTCGTTCCTCATCGCCGGCGTGATCAGCATGCTGGCGGCGCTGTGCTACGCCGAGCTGGCCTCCGCGGTCCCGACGGCCGGCAGCTCCTACACCTACGCCTACGCCACGATCGGCGAGATCTTCGCCTGGATCATCGCCTGGGACCTGATCTTGGAGTTCGCGCTGGGCGCGGCGGTGGTCGCGCGCGGCTGGTCGGGGTACCTGCAGGACTCGCTCGGCCTGCCGACCAGCATCTTCGGCGAGAGCTCGGTGGTGAACCTGGGCGCGGTCTTCATCTCGCTGGTGCTCGGCGTCGTCGCGGCGGTCGGCATCCGGGAGTCGAAGTGGGTGACCAACGCGCTGGTCGCGATCAAGGTCACTGTCTGCCTCTTCGTCATCGTCGCGGGCCTCTTCTTCCTCAAGGCCAGCAACCTCACGCCGTTCTTCCCGCCGTCGCGTCCCGACCCGGAGAACAAGAGCGGCCTCGCCCAGCCGCTGTGGCAGTGGATCTCCGGCGCCGACCCGTCGGCCTACGGCATCGCCGGCGTGCTGGTGGCCGCCGCCGTCGTGTTCTTCGCCTACTCCGGGTTCGAGGCGGTGGCGAACCTGGGCGAGGAGACCGAGAACCCCGGACGCGACATGCCGCGCGGCCTCATCGGCACCCTGGTGATCTGCACGGTGCTGTACCTGGGCGTCTGCTTCGTGCTCACCGGCATGGTGAACTTCAAGAGCCTCTCCGAGGGCGCCCCGATCTCCGATGCCTTCCACCAGGTCGGCCTGGGCTGGGCCGGCTTCCTCATCGGCCTGGCCGCGATCTGCGGGCTGAGCTCGGTGATCCTGGTCGACATCGTGGCCATGGGCCGCATCGGCTTCGCACTGTGCCGCGACGGCCTGCTGCCGCCGGCCATCGGCAAGGTGCACGAGAAGTACCAAACGCCGTTCCGCATCACCATCGGCACCACGATCGTGGTCGCGGTCATCGCCGCGTTCGTGCCGCTGGCGACGCTGGCCGAGATGGTCAGCATCGGCACGCTGTTCGCGTTCGTGGTGGTCGCGGTCGCCGTCGCCGTGCTGCGCAAGACGAAGCCGCGCATGGACCGCCCGTTCCGTACCCCGCAGGTGCCGCTGCTGCCGATCCTCTCGGCCGTGCTGTGCGTGGGCCTGATGGCCAGCCTGGCCACCGAGACCTGGCTGCGGTTCCTGGTCTGGCTGGTGATCGGCTTGGTCGTCTACGGCTTCTACGGCCGCAAGCACTCGGTGCTGAACCGGGGCAGCAGGGGTCGCATCGAGCCCACCAAGGGCTCCGACCCCCGCCACCCCGGCCAGGTGGTCGACTAGCTAGCTGCAGCTGGTCGACGGCGTCACGTCCACGCCGCTCCACGCGGACACCGTGGCCTCGCACTCGGTCGAGCCGGCACCGTAGAGGTCCTTCGCCGCCTGCACCTGGCCGTCGGCGGCCTCGGGGTAGGTGGTCGTGGAGGTCCAGTACGTCGTCAGCGCGCGGTACCAGATCGCGGCGGCGGCGTCGCGGCCGATGCCGGTCAGCGAGGTGCCGTCGCAGGTCTCTCCGTCGTGCGCCTTCCCGCCGATGGTCTTCGCACCGGTGCCCTCGGCCAGCAGGTAGAACAGGTGGTTGCCCACGCCCGAGGAGTAGTGCGGGTCGAGGTCGCCGGTGCTGGAGTCGTAGCAGTTCACCGAGCCGCCGTCGGCCGACGGGTCGTCCATGCGGCGCAGCCAGGTGCCGTCCTTAGCGATGGTCTCACCGATCAGGTAGTCACCGGGGTCGTTGGCGTCGTTCGCGCTGAACTCGACCATCGTCCCGAACACGTCGGAGGTCGATTCGTTCAGCCCGCCGGCGTCGCCGGAGTAGTCGAGGCCGGCGGAGTTGGCCGTGACGCCGTGGGTCATCTCGTGGCCCGCGACGTCGAGCGCCACGAGTGGCTTGAACGTCGAGCCGCCGTCGCCGTAGGTCATGCAGAAGCAGGAGTCGTCCCAGAAGGCGTTCTCGTAGCTGTTGCCGTAGTGCACCCGGGAGTACGCGGCCTGGCCGTCGTCGGCGATGCCGTTGCGGCCGAAGGTGTCGAGGTAGTAGTCCCAGGTCTTCGCCGCGCCGTAGGCCGCGTCGACCGCTGCGCTCTGCCGGTCCGAGGTGGTGCCGTCGCCCCAGGTGTTGTCGGCGTCGGTGAACAGCGTGCCCTTGGCGTCGCTCTCGGAGTTGTTGGCGTCGTAGGTGGCGTGGCCGCCGCGGTCGCCGTCGACCAGGTTCCATCCGTCGCCACCGGCCGTCGTGGTGAGCGAGACCGAGCCGAGGTAGAGCGAGTTGCCGGTGCCGGTGTCGGTCTTGACCAGGTGGTCGACGCCGAGCCGCTTGCCGGAGCGCGCGTCGGTGTAGACGGCGTCGTTGATCGGCGTGCCGTCCTTCGCGGTGCCGGTGACCTTGCTGGCCCAGGCCAGACGCGGGCGGTGGTGCGCGGCGTAGATGACCTTGCGGTCACCAGTGCCCGCCACCTGCGCGGCCTTCAGCCTCGGCGTCAGCTTCGCGACCTTGATCGCGCGCGACGCCGCCCAGCTGACCCGCTTCGGCGCGCCGGCCTTGGACTCGTGCACGACGAGGTCGCCGCCGACCACGGGCAGCCCGTGGAAGGTGCGGTCGTAGTGCACGTGGCGTGCGCCGTCGACGTCCTGCGCGACGTCCTTCGCGACCAGCCGCTGGCCGGAGCCCAGCTTGAGCTGCCGGGCCACCCGCTTGGCCGAGCGTCGTGCCTCCTTCATCGCCGTGCGCTCCTGCGACGGGCCGAAGCTGCGGTCGGCGCTGTGCGCCGACAGGCCGTGGTCGGAGCGGGCGCGGTCTGATGCACCCGATGCCTGGGCCGGGGTGCCGGCCAGCCCCAGAGAGCCGAGTACCAGCGCACCCATCGCGCCGGCACATGTCCCGAGATGTGCTCGTCTCAACGTGCTGCCTTCCTTGTCGTGACGCCCGGGATCGCCGGGCATTCCGCCCAGCCAAGCGACTCTCGAACAAGAATCGACAGCCCCGGACTCGTGCAGTGCACCTTCCTGCAACACCGCACCGATTACGCTCGGACTTGTGGAACGGCGCATCTTCGGGATCGAGAACGAGTACGGGGTCACGTGCACGTTCAAGGGCCAGCGACGCCTCTCGCCCGACGAGGTCGCGCGATACCTGTTCCGCAAGGTCGTCAGCTGGGGGCGCAGCAGCAACGTCTTCCTGCGCAACGGCGCCCGGCTCTACCTCGACGTCGGCAGCCACCCCGAGTACGCCACCCCCGAGTGCGACGACATCGTCGACCTGGTCACCCACGACAAGGCGGGGGAGCGGGTCCTCGAGGGCCTGCTGGTCGACGCTGAGCGGCGGCTGCACGAGGAGGGCATCGCCGGCGACGTCTACCTGTTCAAGAACAACACCGACTCCGCCGGGAACTCCTACGGCTGCCACGAGAACTACCTGGTGGGCCGCCACGGCGAGTTCAGCACCCTGGCCGACGTCCTCATCCCGTTCCTGGTGACGCGGCAGATCCTGGTCGGCGCCGGCAAGGTCATCCAGACCCCCCGCGGCGCCTCCTACTCGGTCAGCCAGCGCGCCGAGCACATCTGGGAGGGCGTCTCCAGCGCCACCACCCGCTCGCGCCCCATCATCAACACCCGCGACGAGCCGCACGCCGACGCCGAGCGCTTCCGGCGGCTGCACGTCATCGTCGGCGACTCGAACATGAACGAGTCGACGACGCTGCTCAAGGTCGCCTCCTGCCACCTCGTGCTGCGGATGATCGAGGAGGGCGTGGTGATGCGCGACCTCACGATGGAGAACCCGATCCGCGCCATCCGCGAGATCAGCCACGACATGACCGGGCGGCGCAAGGTCCGGCTGGCCAACGGCCGCGAGGCCAGCGCGCTGGAGATCCAGGAGGAGTACCTGACCCGGGTCCGCGACTTCGTCGACCGGCGCCAGGCCCACACGCCAATCATCGACCGCGCCCTGGACCTGTGGGAGCGCGGCCTGAAGGCCATCGACTCCGGCGACCTGAGCCTGGTCGACCGCGAGATCGACTGGGTCACCAAGTGGAGCCTGATCGAGCGCTACCGCGCGCAACACGGCCTGCCGCTGGGCCACCCGCGCATCGCCCAGCTCGACCTGGCCTACCACGACATCCACCGCGACCGCGGCCTGTACTACCTGCTGGAGAAGCGCGGCGCGGTCACCCGCGTCACCACCGACCTCGCGGTCTTCGCCGCCAAGTCGGTGCCGCCGCAGACCACCCGGGCGCGGCTGCGCGGCGACTTCATCAAGCGTGCCCAGGAGCGGCGTCGCGACTTCACAGTGGACTGGGTGCACCTCAAGCTCAACGACCAGGCCCAGCGCACGGTGCTGTGCAAGGACCCGTTCCGCTCCCACGACGAGCGGGTCGAACGCCTGATCGAGGGTATGTAGTAGAAAGTCCTCCGTGACGGCCAACAAGTCAGAGCGGCTGCTCAACCTGCTCATCCTGCTGCTGGTCTCGCGCACCTACGTCTCCAAGGACAAGATCCGCGACGCGGTGGAGGAGTACCGCCAGCAGTCCTCGCGCGAGGCGTTCGAGAAGATGTTCGAGCGCGACAAGGACGAGCTGCGCGCGCTGGGGATCCCGGTGGAGCACGGCAGCGCCGACGCGTACTTCGACGACGAGCACGGCTACCGGGTGGCCCGCGACGCCTTCGAGCTGCCCGACCTGCAGCTCGAGCCCGACGAGGCAGCCGTCGTCGGCCTGGCCGCCCGGGTGTGGCAGCACGCGGGGCTGGCCAGCGCGACCTCGCAGGCCTTATTGAAGCTCAAGGCGGCGGGCATCGAGACCGACCGCGAGGTGCTCGACGTCGTCCAGCCGCGGCTGGTGGCCGACGAGCCGTCTTTCGACGCGCTGTGGCAGGCCACCCAGACGCGCACCGAGGTGAGCTTCGACTACCGCCGTGCCAGCGCCATGACCCCCAGCCCCCGGCGCCTGCAGCCGTGGGGGATGGTCTCGGCCCTGGGGCGCTGGTACGTCGTCGGCCACGACGTCGACCGGGGCGAGCCACGGCTGTTCCGGCTCTCCCGGGTCAGCGGCGACGTCGTGGCTCACGGCGCTCCGGGCTCCTACGCGGTGCCCGAGGGCACCGACCTGCGGGCGCTGACCCGCGAGCTGCAGCGCGACCGCGCCGTCGGCACCGCCGTGCTCCGGCTACGCGCCGACGCCGCCCACGACCTGCGTCGTCGGGCGAGCAGCATCGGCCCCGACCCCGACCCTCACGACGGGACCGAGGGCTGGGACCGGGCCGAGGTGCCGTTCGCGAACCTGGACCAGTTCGCCGGCGAGGTGCTCGCCGCGCTCGACGCCGTCGAGGTCCTCGAGCCGGCCGAGCTGCGCGACGTCGTCGTGGCCCGGCTGGAAGGGGTGCTGGCGTGAGCTCCGCGCGCGACCAGGTCAACCGGCTCCTCGCGTTGGTGCCGTACCTGCAGTCGCACGAGGAGGTGCGTCTCGACGACGCCGCCGCGGCGTTCGGGGTCACCCCGGCCCAGATCGTCCGCGACCTGCAGGTGCTGTGGTTCTGCGGCCTCCCGGGGCTCGGGCCGGGCGACATGATCGACGTCGACATGGACGCCTTCGAGGACGAGGGCGACGGCGTCATCCGGCTCAGCAACGCCGACTACCTCAGCCGGCCGCTGCGGCTGGGCAGTACCGAGGCCTCGGCGCTGATCGTGGCCCTGCGCGCGATGCGCGAGGGCAGCCCCGAGAGCTCGCGCGACGCGATCGACCGCGCCCTGGCCAAGCTGGAGGACGCCACCGCCGACGGCGCCCCGGAGGCGTCCGCGAGCGCGGTGGTGGAGGTGCCGCCTCACGTGCTGGCCACGGCCCCCACGGCGGCGATGCTCGAGGAGGCCGTCCGCGGCGGGCACGCCGTGCGGCTGACCTACTTCGTGCCGAGCCGCGACGAGACCACCGAGCGGGTGGTCGACCCGCTGGCGGTGCTCGTGGCCGAGGGGCACACCTATCTCGACGCCTGGTGCCACCTGGCCGAGGCGCGTCGGCTCTTCCGGCTCGACCGGGTGAGCGCCGCCGAGGTGCTCGAGGAGCCCGCCGCGCGGCACCACGTGCCGTCCCGTGATCTCTCCGACGGCCTCTTCGAGCCGGGTCCCGACGACGTCGTGGCCACCGTGCGGCTCGCGGCCCCGGCCCGCTGGGTGGCCGAGTACTACCCCGTGGAGTCCAGCCGCGAGCTGGCCGACCACGGGCTGGAGGTCACGCTGCGCGTCGGCGACCCGCAGTGGCTGGTGCGCCTGGTGCTGCGGCTGGCCCCGCACGCCGCGGTCGTCTCACCGAGCGAGCTGGCAGAGCGGGTCGCGGCCGCCGCCGGCGCCACCTTGGAGCGGTACCGATCCTGAGCGTCGCCCACCGTTCGGGTCGACTTCGCCGGTCCGAAGGTTGTTTCGCCAGACGGCGGCGTATATTCGATTCGGCACACTCGTCAACCCAGAGGACGTCATGGTGAACCCGCTTCTCGCCGGTCTCGGTACCCAAGAGATCGTCATCATCCTGGTCGTGGTCATCCTGCTCTTCGGTGCGAAGAAGTTGCCCGAGCTCGCCCGCGGCAGCGGTCAGGCGCTGCGCATCTTCAAGGCCGAGACCAAGGGCCTGATGGAGGAGGACGAGAAGAAGGAGTCCACCAAGACCGAGGCGCAGCGCGAGCTCGAGGCCAAGCAGGCCGAGCTGCGGCTGGCCCAGGAGAAGGTGGCTCGCGAGGCGCAGGAGCAGGAGCCCCGCTCCAACCCGAACGCCTGACCCGCGCCGAACCACCCGACGATGGCAACCTTTGGCGTCCTCGGCCTGTTCAGCGCCAAACCGGCTCACCCGATCGGCTCCGACGGGCGCATGGCGCTCTCGGACCACTTCCGTGAGCTCCGCGCACGGCTGATGCGCTCGGTGTTCGTCCTGATCGTGGCGATCATCGTGGCGCTGGTCTTTTACAACTACATCTTCGACCTCATGAAGCACCCCTACGTCGAAGCGCGCCAACAGCTCAAGCCCGGCGTGAAGACCGAGCTGACCTTCAACGGTGTCGGCGCCGGCCTCTCGATCCAGCTCAAGCTGAGCGCCCTGGCCGCGGTGATCGCGACCTGCCCGTACTGGCTCTACCAGATCTGGGCCTTCATCCTGCCGGGCCTGCACCCCCGCGAGCGCAAGTGGACGCGCATCTTCGTCGCCGTGGCGGGCCCGCTGTTCCTGTGCGGCGTCGCGCTGGGCTACTACGTGCTGCCCAAGGGCCTGCAGGTCCTCATCAACTTCACCCAGGCCGACGTCACCAACCTGGTCGACTTCAACGACTTCATCACCTTCGTCAGCCGCATGCTGCTGGTGTTCGGTCTCGCCTTCGAGATCCCGTTCTTCGTGGTGCTGCTCAACCTGGTCGGGCTGGTCAAGGGCCGGAGCCTGGCCAAGCACCGGCCGTGGATCATCCTCGGCGTCTTCGTCTTCGCCGCCGTCGCCACGCCCTCCACGGACCCGATCTCGATGTGCCTGCTCGCCGCGCCGATGCTGGTGCTGTTCATGATCTCCGAGATCATCGCCCGCTCGGTCGACCGTGCCCGCGGCCGCCGCGAGGCCGAGGGCGCCGACCCCGACGAGAAGTCCGAGCTGCCCGGCTACGACTAGTCTCCGCGCGTGCCCTCCGACGACGTCGTACTGCTGGTCAACCCGACGTCGGGCAAGGGTGCCGGTGCCCGCGCGGCGCGGCTCGTGCTGCCGCGGCTGCAGGCGTCGGGACGAGAGGTGCAGGCGGTGGCCGGCCGCGACGCCGACGACGCCCTCGACATCGTCCGCGAGGTGGTGGCCGCGGGCGTCGGCACGCTGGCGGTGTGCGGCGGCGACGGGCTGGTCCACACCGCGGTGCAGGCGCTCGCTGGATCCTCGACCCGGCTGGGACTGATCCCGGCGGGTACCGGCAACGACGTCGCCCGGATGCTCGGCGTGCCGCGGCGCGACCCGCTGGCCGCCGCCGACGTGCTGCTCGCCGGCCGTGAGCGGGCCCTGGACCTGGCGCGCGTGGGCGCCACGTACTTCGTCACCGTCATGGCCGCCGGTTTCGACGCGGTGGTGAACGAGCGAGCGAACGCGATGCGCTGGCCGCGCGGTCAGGCCCGCTACTCGCTGGCGACGCTGGCCGAGCTGCGGGTGCTGGCGCCGATCTCCTACACCCTCGATCTCGACGGCCCCGAGGTCAGTGGAGAGGTCCACACCGACGCCACGCTGGTCGCGGTGGGCAACGGGCCGTCCTTCGGCGGGGGCCTGCGGATCACCGAGGGCGCCGAGCCCGACGACGGGCTGCTCGACGTCGTCGTGGTGGCCCCGATGGGTCGCCGCGAGCTGGTGCGGACGTACCCGCAGCTGTTCCGCGGCACGCACGTGCACCATCCCGGCTACGTGCGCCACCGGGTGCGGCGGGTGACCGTCGCCGCGCCTGGCGTGGTCGCCTACGCTGATGGTGAGCGGATCGGTGCGCTTCCGCTGACCGTCGAGGTCGCCCCGGGCGCCCTGCGCGTCCTCGTCCCCTAGCTACTCAGGAGTGCCGGTGAGCGCCGCGGAGCAGTACGCGCGGATGAAGGAGCGGCAGCGTCACCCCTTCTTCGCCGGGTTCGCCTCGCTCTACGACTTCACCCTCGACGACTTCCAGGTGCGCGCCTGCCACGAGCTCGAGGAGGGCCGCGGGGTCCTGGTCGCGGCCCCCACGGGGTCGGGCAAGACGCTGGTGGGGGAGTTCGCGGTCCACCTGGCCCTTGAGACCGGCCGCAAATGCTTCTACACCACCCCGATCAAGGCGCTGTCGAACCAGAAGTTCCACGACCTGGTCGAGCGCTACGGCGCCGAGCAAGTGGGCCTGCTCACCGGCGACAACACCGTCAACGGCGAGGCGCCGGTGGTGGTGATGACCACCGAGGTGCTGCGCAACATGCTCTACGCGGGCTCGCACACCCTCGACGGCCTCGCCTACGTGGTGATGGACGAGGTCCACTACCTCGCCGACCGCGACCGCGGTGCGGTGTGGGAGGAGGTCATCATCCACCTCCCCGAGAGCGTCTCGGTGGTCTCGCTCTCGGCCACGGTGTCCAACGCCGAGGAGTTCGGCGAGTGGCTGCAGACCGTGCGAGGAGCCACCACCACGATCGTCGAGGAGCGGCGCCCGGTGCCGCTGTTCCAGCACGTCATGGTCGGCCGGCGGCTCTACGACCTGTTCGCCACGGAGTTCGACGGGACGGGGGCCGACGACGGACCCGACGCCCAGGTGAACCCCGAGCTGCTGCGGGTGGCCCGCGACGACTGGGCCCGCCACCGGATGAAGGACCGGCGCCCCAAGCGCGGCGGCAAGCGCCCGAACCGTGGCCCGAGCGGCACCCGCGGCGTCTGGACGCCCCGGCGCAGCGACGTCGTCGAGCAGCTCGACCGCGCCGCGCTGCTGCCCGCCATCGTGTTCATCTTCAGCCGCGTGGGCTGCGACGCCGCCGTGCAGCAATGCCTGGAGGCCAACCTGCGGCTGACCACGCCCGCCGAGCGCGACGAGATCGTCGCCTTCGTCGAGGAGCGCTGTGCCGACCTGCCCAGCGACGACCTGCACGTCCTGGGCTACCACGACTTCCTCGACGGGCTCTCGCGTGGCGTCGCCGCGCACCACGCGGGGATGCTGCCGCGGTTCAAGGAGTGCGTCGAGGAGCTGTTCCTGCGCAACCTGTGCCGGGTCGTCTTCGCGACCGAGACGCTCGCGCTGGGCATCAACATGCCGGCCCGGTCGGTGGTCATCGAGCGGCTCTCGAAGTGGAACGGCGAGACGCACGCCGACATCACCCCGGGGGAGTACACCCAGCTCACCGGGCGCGCCGGGCGCCGCGGCATCGACGTCGAGGGCCACGGCGTGGTGCTCTGGCAGCCCGGCATCGAGCCCAAGTCCGTGGCCGGGCTGGCCTCGACCCGTACCTACCCGCTCCGCTCGTCGTTCCGGCCGTCGTACAACATGGCGGTCAACCTGGTGCACCAGTTCGGCCGCGACACCGCGCGCGAGCTGCTCGAGCAGTCCTTCGCCCAGTTCCAGGCCGACAAGGCCGTCGTCGGGTTGGCCCGGCAGCTGCGCAAGGCCGAGGAGGCCCTCGACGGGTACCGCGACGCCGCGGCCTGCGACCGCGGCGACTTCATGGAGTACGCCGGCCTGCGGCGACGGATCTCCGACCTCGAGGCCGAGCAGGCTCGCTCGCGGCGTCGCGACCGGCGGGCCGAGGCGGAGGAGTCGGTGGAGGCCCTGCGGCCAGGAGACGTTATCGACGTGCCCTCGGGCCGTTTCGCGGGCATCGCGGTGGTGGTCGACGCCGGGGTGCGCGCCGACCGAGAGGGCCCGCGCCCGATGGTGCTCACCCTCGACCGGCACGCGCGGCGGCTCTCCATGACCGACTTCCCGACCCCGGTGGCACCGCTGACCCGGCTCAAGGTGCCCCGCGGGTTCAACACCCGCGACGCGAAGTCGCGGCGCGACCTGGCCGCGCTGCTGCAGCAGCGCACCCGCGACCTGCCGCCCACCGCCGTCGAGCGGCGCCGCAGCGGCGGCGGTGAGGACCCCCGCGTCGCCGAGCTGCGGACCCAGATGCGCGAGCACCCTTGCCACTCCTGCCCCGACCGGGAGGACCACGCCCGCTGGGCCGAGCGCTGGTTCAAGCTCGACCGCGACGCCCAGACGCTGCGGCGGCGCATCGAGCAGCGCACCAACACCATCGCCCGGCGCTTCGACCGGATCTGCGAGGTGCTCGGCCGCCTGGACTACCTCAGCGGCACCGCCGACGCCACCGAGGTGACCGTCAAGGGCCGTCGGCTGCAGCGGATCTACGCCGAGCTCGACCTGGTGGCCGCCGAGGCACTCGAGCAGGGCCTGTGGGAGGACCTCTCGCCCTCGGGCCTGGCTGCGGTGCTCTCCTGCCTGGTGTACGAATCCCGTCGCGCCGACGACGCCGGCCCGCCCCGGCTGCCCGGCGGCGCCACCAAGGACGCGATCGCGGCGACGGTGAAGCTGTGGGGCGAGCTGGAGGGCCTGCAGCGCGAGCACCACGTCGAGTTCAGCCGCGAGCCCGACCTCGGCTTCGCCTACGCCGCCTACCGCTGGGCCGAGGGCGACGAGCTCGACGACGTCCTCGACGCCACCGGCCTCTCCGCCGGCGACTTCGTCCGCTGGATCAAGCAGCTGGTCGACCTCGCCGGCCAGACCGCCGACGCCGCCGGCCCCGGCCCCCTCCGCGAGACCGCCCGGCTAGCCGTCGGCTCGCTGCGGCGCGGGGTGGTGGCGTACTCGTCGCTGGCGGGGTAGGCCGCGGGCGGGTTCCCGGTTTCACCGGCCGGCGGGTGAAACCGGGGGACGAACCGGTGCGAAAGGGTGCGGCAGCGACCGGGTTCGCGCGCCGGTCGCCCGATTTGCCGGTCGTCGTGAACTCGCACCCGCCGTTCCCGCGCGGCCGAGCTCGACCGCCGGCCCGAGCGCCTAGATTCGCCCGGTGACGTCGTACCGCCTCCTCGTGCCGGCCCTCGCCGCCCTGCTGACCACCCTCGCGGCACCCGCCCACGCGGCGAACCCGGCGGCCACCGGCACCACCACGGTCATCTCGAACTGCGTGGACCACAAGGTCGAGCCGAAGCGGGTCATCATCGCCTGCGGCGACGGCGGGCTGTTTCTCGGCATCAAGCGCTACAAATACTGGAGCGCGACCAGCGCGGTCGGCTTCGGCGCCATCCGGCAGAACGACTGCGAGCCCGACTGCGCCGAGGGCACGTACAGCTACACCAAGGCGCGGATCCGGCTCTACCACGCCCGGCCCAGCCGTCACGGCACCGGCGAGCTCGTCTTCACCCGCGCCATCGCCACCTACACCGGCGCCGGGGGCGCCACCAGGCACAAGATCTTCTACCTGCTGCGCGACCCGGTCACGACGAGCTGAGCGCCGCGACCACGCGCTCCACCGAGGAGCCGAGGCCCCACCGCTCGGCCAGCGCCTCGAGGGCCTCGGGGTGCGCCGGCGTCGCCGGCAGCCGCAGGTCGGGGGAGCCGAGGTCGATGTCGCGGGCGACCGCCACCACCTGCGGCGCGACGGCCAGGTAGTCGGCGGCGTCGCGGATCTTGCGGCGCGGCCCGGGTGCGAGGTCGGAGGAGTCGTCGGCGGCGGCGTCGATGATGCCCCGCAGGTCGCCGTGCTTGAGCAGCAGCGAGGCGGCCGTCTTCTCACCCACGCCGGCGACGCCGGGCAGGCCGTCGGAGGTGTCGCCGCGCAGCGTCGCGAAGTCGGCGTACTGCGAGGGCAGCACGGCGTACTTGGCCACCACCACCTCGTCGGTGAGCCGCTCGTGCTTGCTGACGCCGCGGGCGATGTAGAGCACGCGGACACCCGAGGCGTCGTCGACGAGCTGGAACAGGTCGCGGTCGCCGGTGACGACGTCGACCGGCATGCCCGCGCCGGTGGCCAGCGTGCCGATGACGTCGTCGGCCTCGTACCCGTCGGCGCCGACCACCGCGATCCCCAGTGCGTCGAGCACCTCGAGGATCACCGGCACCTGCGCCTGCAGCGGGTCGGGCACCTCCTCGACGTCGGGGACGTCCCCCGGCCGCGGCGACTCCACCCGGTGCGCCTTGTACGTCGGCAGCAGCGCCACCCGCCACGCGGGGCGCCAGTCGTTGTCCCAGCAGCAGGCCAGATGGGTCGGGTGGTACTCACCGACCATCCGCGCGATGAAGTCCAGCAGCCCGCGCACCGCATTGACGGGCTCGCCCTGCGGGGACGTGATCGAGTCCGGGACGCCGTAGAACGCGCGGAAGTACATCGACGCGGTGTCCAGCAGCATGAGGCGGTCAGGCACGTCGGGATCCTCGCACGACTACTCTTCGGCCATGGAGGAGATCGACCGCCGCCTGCTCGCGCTGCTCGCGGCCGACGGCCGCATGTCGTTCACGGACCTGGGCAAGCAGACCGGACTGTCGACCTCGGCCGTCCACCACCGGGTCAAGCGACTGGAGAAGCGGGGCCTGATCCAGGGCTACACCGCGATCGTCGCCCACGACGAGCTCGGCCTGCCGCTCACCGCGTTCGTCTCGATCCGGCCCATCGACGCCGCGGCCCCCGACGACGCTCCGCAGCGGCTTCAGGACATCACCGAGATCGAGAGCTGCTGGTCGGTGGCCGGTCAGGAGTCCTACATCCTGAAGGTGCGCGTGCCGACGCCGGCCGACCTCGAGGACCTCCTGGCGCGCATCCGCGCCGCCGCCAACGTCTCGACGCGCACCACGATCGTCCTCTCCACGCCGTACGAGAACCGGCCCGTGGGCTCCGAGCCGCGCGCGGCCGACTGACCCGGCCCGGCCTTCCCGCTGCTGGTCGCCGGCGTCCTCGCGCCGGCGGTCGTGGTCGCGGTCGTCACCGTGCTGGTGCGGCGCGACCCGCAGCCCGCCACGCCGGGGGCGACGCCCCGGGTGTGGGCTCAGGCGGTCGTGGCCGGTCGCGCCGACGACGCCGCCGCGCTGAAGTGCGGCCGCGGCGTGGAGAAGAACGTGCGCACGATGCAGCTCACCGTCGACCAGGTCTCGGGCGTGACCGCGCAGTCGGTCACCCGCACGAGAAGCGGGTACTGGCAGGTGCGGCTGCGGCTCGAACCGTCGCCCGACCGCGACCTTCACCGTCGGCGTCCAGCGTCGCGGGGACCGCTACGTCGTCTGCTGAGCGGCACCTTCGAACGCGGCCTCGAGGTCGGCCAGGTCGAAGGGGACCCCGTCCAGCCCCATGAAGTACGCGGTGGCGCGGCGCACCTTGTCCGCATCGGGGTCGGTGAGCATGTCGCCGAGCGCCGCGGGGGTGACCTGCCAGGAGAGGCCGTAGCGGTCCTTGATCCACCCGCACGGCCCGGGCTCGCCACCCTCGGACAGCGCTGCCCAGACCCGGTCGATCTCGTCCTGGGTCTCGCACGGCAGCTCCAGCGAGAGCGCCTCATTGAAGGTGAACTGCGGGCCGCCGTTGATGGCGCCGTAGGGCTGTCCGTTCAGCTCGAACTCGACGTAGGTGACCGTGTCGTCGCCCTCGGGCCCGACGTTCTCGAGCTTCGTGGTGCGGGTGACGCGGCTGTTGTCGACGAGCGAGACGTAGAAGGCGATGGCCTCCTCGGCGTTGTCGTCGAACCAGAGGTTGGGAACGATGGTCTTCATGCCCGGGACAGACCCGGGGGAGTGCTGGAAGTCATCGGGTCGCGCTCGCCAAAACTCCACACTTGCGAGGGAAATCGGCAACGTGCCCGATATGTACCCACCACAACTTCGCAAGTGCGCGACTTTGGCGCTCTGGGGGCGAGTCAGTACACCTGCAGCGCCGCCGTCCGACGCGACGCCTCGGCCATCTCAGCGGCCTTGAGCCCGGCCTCGTCCATCCGCCCGTGCTCGTTCCACCACGCCTGCCCCTCGTCCGGCAGCGTATGGATCGGGTCGTAGTACTCGTAGCCGCGCGTCAGTGCCTGGGCGTCCTCGGCCTCGATGGAGGTGCGGTAGTTCTTCGTCCAGTAGGAGATCCCGTGCACGCGGTCGTAGTCCTCGAGCTGGTGCACCCACCGCTTGCCGACGAAAGGCACGTCGCACACGATCCGCGGCGTCGCGAAGCCGGGCAGGTAGCCCATGATCGCGTGCTGCAGCTCCTGCGCCCGCGCCACCGAGACCCGCCAGTGCTCGCTGAACGGGATCATGTCGCACATGTAGAAGTAGTAGGGCATGACCGAGGCACCGTCGAGCAGCGCGAAGCACAGATCCAGCAGCGCGTGGGGGTCGTCGTTCACGCCGCCCAGCAGGACGCCCTGGTTGCGGACGTCGCGGACGCCGGCCTCCAGCAGGCCGCGCGCCGCCTCGGCCACCAGCGGCGTCACGGAGTTCGCGTGGTTGACGTGGGTGTGCACGGCGAGCGAGACGCCGCGCTGGCGGGCGACCAGCGCCACCCGTTCGACGCCGGCGCGTACCTCGTCCTGCAGCCAGTGCTGCGGCAGGCCCATGAGCGCCTTGGTGGCCAGCCGGACGTCGCGGATGTTCTCGATCTCCAGCAGCCGGGTGAGGAAGTCCTCCAACCGCGGCCACGGCATGTTGGCGACGTCGCCGCCGGAGACCACGACATCGCGCACCTGCGGGGTGCGGCGCAGGTAGTCGAGCATGTCGTCGAGCCGGTCGTTGGGCTTGCCGAGGAATTTCAGCTTGTCGATGACGGCGGTGGAGTTGCCCACCAGGTCCATCCGCGTGCAGTGCCCGCAGTACTGCGGGCAGGTCGGCAGCAGCTCGGCCAGCACCTTGGTGGGGTAGCGGTGGGTGAGCCCCTCGGCCACCCACATGTCGTGCTCGTGGAGGGAGTCGCGGGTGGCGTGCGGGTGCGAGGGCCAGTCGGTACGGCGGTCGGAGAACACCGGGAGCATGTAGCGGCGCACCGGGTCGGCGTAGAACGCCTCCGTGGTGAGGGGGCCGCTGGGCACCATCGTGTTCATCATCTGCGGCGGCACCAGCATCGACATCGTCGCGCGCTCGGCCTGGTCGCGCTCGAGGTCGGCGTAGAAGCGCTCGTCGAGCAGGTCGCCGAGCAGCTCGCGCAGCTGGCGCACGTTCTTCACGCAGTGCGAGCGCTGCCACTGCGCCGACTCCCACTCCGCCCGCGTGACGTCGCGCCAGCCGGGGAAGCGGGTCCAGTCCGGCTCGACCAGCTCCACCTGGGCGTAGCGGTAGGGCTGCCCGTCGGCGGACCCGGGGCGCGTCGGTTGTGAGAGCAGAGTCACGAGTGCCACGATAGGTGGACGATCAACGAAGCGTCCACCGCAACGCGCGAGATCGTCCGCTCACAAGGCAGATACACGAAAGGATCTCCGGTGTCCCACATCGTGAGCCCGCCCCAGGCCGCCGATCCGGTCGGCACCCACCGGGTGCTCGAGCCCGCGGGCGTGCTGCCGCAGCAGGCGCTGCGCCTCGACGCCCGACGCGAGATCTGGGACGACGAGGTCCGGGTGCGCGTACGCCGGCTCAACCTCGACGCCGCGTCGTTTCGCCAGCTCAGCGAGAAGCACCGCGGCGACGGCGGACAGGTGCGCGCCGAGGTGCTCGACATCGTCCGCAGCCGCGGCAAGATGCAGAACCCCGTCACCGGCTCGGGCGGCATGCTCGTCGGGGTCGTCGAGGAGGTTGGGCCCGACTCGCCCCTGGGCCTGGCCGTCGGCGACCGCGTCGCCACGCTGGTCTCGCTGACCCTCACCCCGCTCGTCGTCGAGGACGCGCTCGCCGGCTGGGACGGCCGCTCCGAGCAGGTGCCCACCGACGGCTACGCCATCCTCTTCGGCCGCTCCATCGCGGCACGACTGCCCGACGACCTGCCCGAGGAGCTCTCGCTAGCCGTGCTGGACGTCTGCGGCGCCCCGGCCCTGGTCGACCGGGTGGTGCGCTCCTACACCGGCCCCGACCATCGCGGTCCGGTGGTGGCCGTGGTCGGGGGAGCGGGTAAGTCCGGCTCGCTCTCGCTCGCCGCGGCCCGCCAGGCCGGGGCGTACGGCACCATCGGCGTGGTGCCGCACGACCGCGAGGCCTCGCTGCTGCGCGAGAGCGGCCTGGCCGACGACGTCGTCGTCGCCGACGCCCGCGACCCGCTCGCGTTGCGCGACGCGGTGAGGGCGGCGGGCGGGCCGGCCGACGTCACGGTCGTGTGCGTCGACGTGCCCGGTTGCGAGGGCGGGGCCGTGCTGGCCACCGCCGACCGGGGCACGGTCGTGTTCTTCTCCATGGCCACCTCCTTCAGTGCCGCCGCCCTGGGCGCCGAGGGACTCGCCGCCGACGTGACGATGCTGGTGGGCAACGGCTACATGCCCGGTCACGCCGACCTCGCGCTGCGCCTGCTGCGCGAGGAGCCCGGCGTGCGGTCGCTGTTCGAGCGGCGGCTGTGATGGTGCTCGACCTCGACCGCACCACCGTCCGGCAGGCACGCACCCTGGCCCGCAAGGTCGGCCGTCCGATCGTCAGGCTGGCCAAGGCGCACACCACCGTCTCGGTGGAACGGGCCACGCTGCGGCTGGCCGGTCTGTCCGGCGCCGACGCCGAGGGCACGCCCTGGGTGAACCGGCTGCTCGACGCCGTGCGTGCCGACGTCGACCTCGGCCACGGCGTCGCACTTCCGGTCTGGGACGCGCTGCTGCGCGAGGAGTCAGAGGACCTGCTCACCTTGGCCCAGAAGGCGGCCGCGGGGTCGGTGCGCTTCCGGCTGCCCGAGGGCCGCGACGCCACCCGCGCCGCCGCGGCCTCCCGCCGCGCCGTCGGCGCCGGCATCAAGGCGATCGACAAGCGGCGCACCGAACGCGAGCGGTTGGTCCGGCGCATCGGCGACGCGCCGCGCCAGCCCTGGATCTACCTCATCGTGGCCACCGGCGACATCTACGAGGACATCCCGCAGGCCCAGGCCGCTGCTCGCGAGGGCGCCGACGTGATCGCGGTCATCCGCTCGACCGGCCAGTCGCTCCTGGACTACGTGCCCGAGGGCGCCACCCGCGAGGGGTACGCGGGCACGTACGCCACGCAGGAGAACTTCAAGCTGATGCGAGCGGCGCTGGACGAGACCAGCCGCGAGCTGGGCCGCTACGTGCGGCTGACCAACTACGCCTCGGGGCTGTGCATGCCCGAGATCGCCGCGCTGGCCGGGCTCGAGCGGCTGGACATGATGCTCAACGACTCGATGTACGGGATCCTCTTTCGCGACATCAACCCGGTGCGCACCTTCGTCGACCAGCGCTTCAGCCGCCAGGTCCACGCCCGCGCCGGCATCATCATCAACACCGGCGAGGACAACTACCTCACCACCGCCGACGCGGTCGAGGCCGCGCACACCGTCACCGTCTCCCAGCTGCTCAACGAGTACTTCGCCAAGGAGGCCGGTCTCGAGGACTGGCAGCTCGGCCTGGGCCACGCCTTCGAGATCGACCCTGCGGTGCCCGAGTCGTTCCGCTTGGAGCTGGCGCACGCGCTGCTGGCGCGCGAGCTGTTCCCCAAGGCGCCGCTGAAGTGGATGCCCCCCACCCGCCACATGACCGGCGACGTGTTCCGCGGCTACCTGCTCGACGGCTTCTTCAACCTGGCCGGTGCGCTCACCGGACAGGGGATCCTCCTCGTCGGCATGATGACCGAGGCGGTCGTGACCCCGTGGCTCTCCGACCGCGACCTGGCACTGCAGAACGTCCGCTACGTGCTCGACGCCGCGGGTGGCCTGCGCGAGGACTTCCGCCCCGCTCCCGACGGGCTCATCGCCACCCGGGCCCGGCAGGTGCTGGGGGAGTCGGTCGACCTGCTGACCCGCATGGCCGACGACGGCCTGCTCGACGCGATCGCCGACGGCACGTTCGGGCTGATGCGGCGACCGGCCGACGGCGGACGCGGCCTGGACGGCGTCGCGAGGAAGTCGGCCGCCTACCTGAACCCCGCCACGCAGATCCTGGAGAACGAGCGATGAGCGAGCAACGCCTGGTGCGTCCCTACGGCGACACCACCGGCGACGGCATGGTGCAGCTCTCCTTCACCTTGCCGCTGCCCCACGACAAGGTCGCCGAGGGCGCCGCGGCGCAGCTGGCGGCGAAGATGGGCATGGACCCAGCGCTGGTGGTGCACGCCAAGCCGATGGGCCCCGACTTCACCTTCTTCGTCGTCTACGGCCGCGTCCACCACCTGGTCGACCCCAGCCTGGTCGAGGTGGTCGAGCGCGACTATCCGCTGCTGACGCCCAAGGAGGTCAACGCCGCGGTCAAGCGCTCGCTGCGCCGACGCCTGGTCGTCGTCGGCGGCTGCATCGGTACCGACGCCCACACCGTCGGCATCGACGCGATCCTCAACATCAAGGGGTTCGCGGGGGAGAAGGGCCTGGAGTACTACCGCGAGCTGAAGGTGGTCAACCTCGGCGCCCAGGTGGCCGTGCCCGAGCTGGTCGAGCGGGCGGTCGCCGAGCGGGCCGACGCCGTCCTGGTCTCCCAGGTCGTCACCCAGCGCGACGCCCACCTCCTCAACACCCGCGAGATGTCGGCCGCCTTCCGCGAGGCCTTCGCCGCCGAGCGTCGCCCGCTGCTGGTGGTCGGCGGCCCGCGCTTCGACGAGACGATGGCCGGCGATCTCGGGGTCGACCGGGTCTTCGGCCGGGGCACCACACCGGGGGAGGTGGCCAGCTTCCTGGTCCACCGCGTCACCACCAGGAGCGCGGCATGAGCAGTCCCGAGGTCGGGACCGTGGTCACGCACCGGCGCTACGTGCCCTACGCGCACGCCCACTACGCCGGCCACCTGGTCGACGGCGCCTACAGCCTGGGCCTCTTCGGCGACGTCGCCACCGAGCTGTGCATCCGCACCGACGGCGACGAGGGGCTCTTCGCCTCCTACTCCGACGTCCAGTTCATCGGACCGGTGCGCGCCGGCGACGTCGTCGAGGCGACCGCGGAGCTGGTCCGAGTGGGTCGGCGCTCGCGTGAGATGCGGTTCAGCGTGCACGTGATCGCGCGCGGCGCCGGCACTCCCGAGCGCGAGTCGGCGGCCACCGTGCTCGACCCGCCGCTGCTGGTCACCACCGCCGTCGGCACCGTCGTCGTTCCCGGCTGACCCACCCGTCACACAGGTCCAGACCCCCCGGGCGTGTCGGACCCGACACGCCGTCGATTCGCGTGCGCGTCACCCGGGGTTCACCGCCTGACTGACCCTCTGACCTGCGGTTTCGTCGTCGACCGGAGCGAAACCGCAGGTCAACGCCGCGGTTGACAGTGGGTGCGGCTCTTGGAAGGGTTTCCGCCTAGTTCCTCCAGGCAGAACGGTCCGCCACGGGCGTAGATGGAGGGCGGGGCACCGGATCGACAGCCACGATCCGACGTCCCGCTCCGGGTCCTCTCCGCCACGATCGGGCCGGGAGAACGCGGGGGGAGATGGTCGTCCAGTAGACAACGCGCCCCTCGTCGCAGCCGGCGGCGGCGGGTGCGGTCCGAAGGCCGGCGAGCTCCCCCCGTTCCTGCCTGCAACGTCGGGTTAGTCCGATTTTGGGGTTTTCAGCTTCTCGTCAGGACGGCAGCCCTACCGTGGTGGGCGTGTCAGTGCTCATGGTGGTGCCCACCTACAACGAGGCCGAGAACGTCGCCTGGATCACCGGGCGCATCCTGGCCGCGGTCCCGACCGCTCACGTCCTGGTGGTCGACGACGACTCACCCGACGGCACCGGCGAGATCGCCGACGCCCTGGCCGCCGCCGACGAGCGGATCCACGTGCTGCACCGGGCCGGCAAGGAGGGCCTCGGCCGCGCCTACATCGCCGGCTTCGGGTGGGGCCTCGAGCGGGGCTATGAGGTGCTGGGCGAGATCGACGCCGACGGCTCCCACGCCCCCGAGGCGCTGCCGCGGCTGATCGCCGCGCTGGAGAACCCCGACGACCCGGCCGACCTCGTCATCGGCTCGCGCTGGGTGCCCGGTGGATCGGTGGTCAACTGGCCGCTGCGGCGAGAGCTCCTCTCGCGCGGCGGCAACCTCTACGTCCGGCTGCTGCTGGGCATCGGCATCCGCGACGCCACCGCCGGCTACCGGCTGTTCCGCCGCTCCACGCTGGAGCGCATCGACCTCGCGACCGTGCTCTCCACCGGCTACGTGTTCCAGGCCGACATGGCCTTCCGGGCGCTGCAGGCCGGGCTGCGCGTGGTCGAGGTGCCCATCGAGTTCGTCGAGCGGATGCGCGGGGCCTCCAAGATGACCCCGCAGGTCGCCTCGGAGTCGCTGAAGCTGATCACGCGCTGGGGCCTGGCCGAGCGCCGCCAGCAGCTGCGCCGGGCCTCCGGGCGTCGCGAGGCGGGCGCGAAACAAACGCCCGTCGCGGTTCGTTAATCCCCATGTGAGCTCCCGCACCCGACGTTTCCCCTGGTGGCTGCTGCTGGTCGCCTTCGTCGTGGTGCCGCTGGTCGAGGTCTACGTGATCATCCAGGTGGGCCAGGTCGTCGGCGCCTGGTGGACCATCGTGCTGCTCATCGCCGACAGCGTGCTGGGCTCCTGGCTGGTCAAGCGGGAGGGCCGCCGTGCCTTCGAGGCGCTGCGCTTCGCGCTGGCCGAGCGCCGGATGCCCGCCAAGGAGCTGGCCGACGGCGTCCTCGTCCTGACCGGTGGGCTGTTGATGCTCACCCCCGGCTTCGTCCTCGACATCCTCGGCGCCCTGTGCGTGCTCCCGATGACCCGGCCGGTCGGACGACGGCTGCTCGCCGGCTTCATCGGACGACGGCTGACCGCGGCCACGACCGGCTACCCCGGTTATCCCGGCTTCGCCAACGACACCGGGGCCCGGAACGACGAACCCCCCGGACCACGCGTGGTCCGGGGCGACGTCGTCGACGAGTAGGCGGCTAGGCCTTCGTCGTCCGCTTGCGCGGCCGGTGCAGGTGAGCGGGGCCGATCTCGCCGCCCCGCAGCAGCTCCAGCCGCTCGGTGAGGATGTCCTCGAGCTCCTTGACCGATCGCCGCTCCAGGAGCATGTCCCAGTGCGTGCGGACCGGCTTCTCCGGCTTCTCCTCCGGCTTGACGCCGTCGGTCGACAGCCCCTCCTCGCCGCAGCGGGGGCATTCCCAGGTCGCCGGGATGTCGGCCTCGGTCGACATCGTGATCTCGAACTCGTGGCCCTGGGGACAGCGGTATCCGACCTGCTGCCGTGCCGCGAACTCGATCCCGCGCTCGTCCTCGAAGCTCTGTCCTCCGAGCCTGGCCCCCCGTAGTGTGCGCTCTGCCATGTGAGCACCTTCCCGTGTGTGGCCTACGTGATCTGTTGAACGTTTGTGCCGGGTTCAGGATTCCCGAACCTTCATCTCACCTCACGTTCTTTCCGGTGTATTCGTTGCGCAAACGGAATCGGATGCGTCGATCGCGTCACGGTGCGGTGCGGTGACAGCCTCCTCACCGGGCCAGTGCCGCCGGCACCCGGTTGCCGGCCTCCTCCACGCCGCGGCGCGGATCGAGCCGCAGCAGCAGCGCGGCGCCGAGGACGAAGAACACGATGAGGGCGAAGATCGCCGGTCGGTAGGAGCCGGTGACCTGGAAGACGACGCCGAACAGCAACGTGCCGAACCACGATGTGCCGCGCTCGCAGGCGTTGTAGAGGCTGAAGTACTCGCCCTCGCGGCCGCGGGGGATGAGCAGGCTGAAGAAGGATCGCGAGAGTGCCTGGGTGCCGCCCAGCACGACGCCGATCGCCACTGCCAGCACCATGAAGAGCGGCACGTTGCGCTCGGGCAGCGCGATGGCCGCGACCACGACGACCATCCACGCGAACGTGCCGCCGAGGATCGCGCGGTAGCCGCCGTAGCGGGCGGCGAGCCGACCGAAGAACAGTGCACCGCCGAACGCGACGAACTGGATGAGCAGGATGGTCGCGATGAGCACGGTCTGGGCGATGTGGAGCTGCTTGGCCCCGTAGGTCGAGGCCTCGGCGATCACCGTCTGGATGCCGTCGTTGTAGAAGAGGTAGGCGCCCAGGAACGTCAGCGTCATCGGGTAGGCGCGCATCTCGCGCAGCGTGGTCGCCAGCTGGCCGAAGCTGCGCGCCCACAGCCCACCCTGGACCGCGACGACGTCCTGGGGAGCCACGTCGCGCAGCCGCAGCAGCGGGATGAGCGTGAACCCGGCCCACCACACGCCGGCGCTGAGCAGGCTGAGCCGCACCGCGAGCCCCGAGCCGATGCCGAGGGCGGAGTGCCCCAGGAACACGCCCAGGTTGATCGCCAGCAGCAGCCCGCCGCCCAGGTAGCCGAACGCCCAGCCGCGCGAGGACACGGCGTCTCGCTCGGCCTCGGTGGAGATGTCGACCAGGATGGCGTAGTAGGCCACCAGTGAGCAGCCGCCGAGGATGCTGCTGGAGACCACCGCGAAAGCGCCGATCTGCCACTGGTCGCCGCGCAGCCAGAACAGCAGCATGCAGCAGGCCGAGCCGGCGAAGGCGAACCCGGCCATGTTCCACTTCTTGCGCGGCGAGCGGTCCACGAAGGCGCCCACCACCGGCAGCACGAAGGCGCTGGCGATGGTGGCGAAGCTGGTGAGGTACGCCGGCAGCGAGCCCGCGGCCAGGTGCAGCCCGAGCACCGAGACCGTCCGGTCGCAGGTCTCGTCCGGGTCCGTGCAGCCGGCCGCGCGACCCGCGACGGTGATCATGTACGGCGCGAACAGCACCGAGAGGACGGTCGTGTAGTAGGCCGAGTTGGCCCAGTCGTACCAGTTCCAGGCCCGTTGCTGGCTGCGTCGACGCAGCGGGGCGAGGTCGGCGAACCCGCTCACGACCACGACCCGCGCTGCTCGAGCACCTCTCGCAGCAGGTCGGTGCGATCGGTGATGAGGCCGTCGACGCCGAGGTCGAGCAGCTCGGCCATCTCGGCCGGGTCGTCGACGGTCCACACGTGCACGTGCATCCGCGCGGCGTGCGCCCGCCGGACCAGCCTCGGCGTCACCACCCGGACACGGCCGCGTCGGTGCGGCACCTGGAGCACCGCCGGACCGCGGCAGGGCAGTCCGGCCACCACCCGGGCCACCTCGGCGGGGGCGGCGGCGGTCGCCACCCGGCCCCCGGTCAGGCGACGGAAGGAACGGATCCGCGGCAGCGAGAACGCCCCGACGCACACCCGGTCCTCGGCGCCGGTGCTGCGCAGGAGGTCGGCCAGCGGGCGTACGGCGCTCTCGGACTTCAGGTCGACGTTGAACCGGGCGTCGGGCAGGTCGGCGAGCAGCTCGGCGAAGCGCGGGACGGCGTGGCGGCCGCCGATGAGCGCCTCGGCCAGCTGCGCCGAGGTCAGCGACTCGATCCGCCCGGTGCGGTCGGTGACGCGGTCGAGCACCTCGTCGTGGAAGGCCACCAGGACGCCGTCACGGGTGGCGTGGACGTCTGTCTCCAGGTAGCGGTAGCCCAGCCGCGTGGCGTGGCTGAACGCCTCGGCGGTGTTCTCCAGTCCTAGCAGGTCGGGGTGCTGGGCACCGCCGCGGTGCGCCATCGCGACGACGCCGACGTCGTCGAGGTAGGCGTAGCCGGTGCGGACCGCCTCAGATCTCGCCACGCGCGTCACGAAACGTCTCGATCTGGGCGCCGAGCTGGTTCAGCCGCTCGGCCAGGTCCTCGTACCCCCGGTCGATGACGTAGACCGAGCGCAGCACCGAGGTGCCCTTCGAGGCCAGCATCGCCAGCAGGATGACCACCGCCGGCCGCAGCGCCGGCGGGCAGACGATCTCGGTGCCCGACCAGTGCGTCGGCCCCTCGATCATCACCCGGTGCGGGTCGAGCAGCTGCACCTTGGCACCGAGGCGGGTGAGCTCGGTGAGGTAGATGGCGCGGTTCTCGTACACCCAGTCGTGCAGCATCGTGCTGCCCTGAGCGGTGGCCGCGATGACGGCGAAGAACGGCAGGTTGTCGATGTTGAGGCCGGGGAACGGCATCGGGTGGATCTTGTCCAGCGGCGCGGTGAGGTTGGAGCGCTGGGTGGTGATGTCGACCAGCCGGGTCTGGCCGTTCGCGGCGGCGTACTCCGGCGACCGGTCGTAGCGGAACCCCATCTCCTCCAGCAGCGCGAGCTCGATCTCGAGGAACTCGATCGGCACCCGCCGCACCGTGATCTGCGAGCCGGTGACGATGGCGGCGGCCAGCAGGCTCATCGCCTCGATCGGGTCCTCGCTGGGTGCGTAGTCGACGTCGACGTCGATGTCGGGGCGGCCGATGACGGTCAGCGTGGTGGTGCCGACGCCGTCGATCTTCACCCCCAGCTTGTCGAGGTAGAAGCACAGGTCCTGAACCATGTAGTTGGAGCTGGCGTTGCGGATGACGGTGGTGCCGTCGTGCAGCGCCGCGGCCATGAGGGCGTTCTCGGTGACGGTGTCGCCACGCTCGGTGAGGACGATCGGCCGGGCGGGGGAGACGTCCTCGTGCACGCTGGCGCGGTAGTGGCCGTCGGTGGCCACCACCTCCAGGCCGAAGGGACGCAGGGCCGTCAGGTGCGGCTCCACGGTGCGCTTGCCCAGATCGCAACCGCCGGCGTAGGGCAGCAGGAAGGAGCCCTCGCGGTGCATCAGGGGGCCCAGGAACATGATGACCGAACGGGTGCGGCGGGCAGCGGCTGCGTCGATGGCGCCGAGGTCGAGCTGGGCGGGCGGGATGATCTCCAGGTCGCCGGCGTCGTTGAGCCAGCGGGTCTGCACGCCGATGCTCTGCAGCACCTCCAGGAGGCGGTTCACCTCCTCGATCCGCGCCACCCGGCGCAGCACCGTGCGGCCGCGGTTGAGCAGCGAGGCGCACAGCAGCGCGACCCCGGCGTTCTTGGAGGTCTTCACCTCGATGCTGCCGCTCAGCGTCGTCGGGCCGGTGACGCGCAGGTGCGTAGGCCCGGCCCCTAGCTGGACGATGGGACTGTCGAGCGCCTCGCCGATCCGGGCGATCATCTCCAGGCTGATGTTCTGGTGGCCGCGCTCGATGCGGTTGACCGCGCTCTGGCTGGTGCTCAGCTCCTCGGCCAGCTGGGCCTGCGTCCAGCCGCGGTGCTTGCGGGCATCACGGATCAGCGCGCCGATGCGCTTGAGGTAGTCGCTCTCCACGAGGGTCGAACGTATCTCACATATGAGATAACGCCTAGTCGGCTCGCCGCGCTGCGGATCGCAGCAGGTGCCGGATCCGCCGCCGGGCCATCCGGCGGGCGTGGCCGACGACCCACACGCAGGTGCCGGCCAGCGGCAGCTCGACCAGCACGGCGAGCACCAGCGCCTGCCAGAAGTCGTGACCGGTGGGGGAGGTGACGACGTCGAACCAGGCGTCGGTGATCAGCAGCGCGGCCACCGCCCCGGCCCAGATGCCCATCCACGGCGAGCGGCGCAGCACGGTGATCGCGGTGCCGGCCAGGCCGAGGAACAAGAAGACGTCGAAGCCGGCCCAGGCGACGTCGTAGTGGGCCGAGGTCTGCCGCTCGGGCAGGCTGAAGCCGAGGTAGAACACCCACGGCACCAGCAAGACAGCGCACAGCCCGAGCACCACGCCCACCCAGGGCAGCGCTCGCGAGGTGTCGCGCAGCAGCCGGTCGGCGGGCGCGTTGGGCACCGCCTCGTCGATTGCCCGCACCGGGTCCGTCACAGCACGAATCTACGCCCGCCGGTGCCCGATCTAGGTCCGCCGTGCCAGCACCACGGTGGCGCCGAGCTCCTCGTCGTGGTCGACGCGCGGCACCAGTCCGACGCTCGTCAGCAGCGCGAGGGCGGCCTCGACCTGGGGCTCGCCGACCTCGGCCAGCAGGTGGCCGCCGGACCTCAGCCAGCTCGGCGCCTCGGCCGCGACGCGGCGGTGCACGTCGAGGCCGTCGGGACCACCGTCGAGCGCCAGCCACGGTTCGTGATCGCGGGCCTCCGGCGGCATCGTGGCCAGCTCGCCGGTGGGCACGTACGGGGCGTTGACCGCGAGCACGTCGACCCGCCCGCGCAGGTCGGCGGGGAGCGGGTCGAAGAGGTCGCCGCAGCACACCTCGGCCCCGGGCAGGTTGCGCTCGGCGCAGGCGACGGCCGCCGGGTCCATGTCGGCCGCGACCACCCGCGAGTCCGGCCGGCGCGCCGCGACCACCGCCGCGACAGCACCGACACCGCAGCACAGGTCCACCGCGACGTGGGGGGCCAGGTCGGCAGCCAACCGGGCCAGGTGTGCCGTGCGCTGGCGCGGGACGAACACCCCCGCAGCGACGGCCAGCCGCAGCCCGCAGAAGTCGACGCGGCCCAGCAGGTGCTCCAGCGGCTCACCGGCCACCCGCCGCTCGAGGAGCTCGGCCAGCTCGGGACCGGAGGCGGCGCCGAGCAGCAGGTCGACCTCCTCCTCGGCGAACACGCAACCTGCTGTCCACAGTCGCGTCACCAGGGTGTGGCGGTCCGGACCGGTTGGTGGTTGGGTGCTGCGGTGCCTAGAACTCATCGACTCCTCACAGGATTAGTGTCCGTCGCCCTCGTGGCGACCGGCGCGGTGGCGGCCGGATCCACGGCGTCCGCGGCGCCGTCGCGGCCCGCGGTCGGACCCACGACTCCGATCGACGTTCCCACCCCGCCGCCGATCAGCTTCGGTCCGTGCGGCGACGACCAGCCCGGCCTGCAGCGCGTCGGCGCGCAGTGCGGCCTGCTGACCGTGCCCCTGGACTACGCGAACCCCACGGGCGCGAAGATCCAGCTCGCCGTCTCGCGGCTGGCGCACACCGTCCCCGACGCACAGAGCCAGGGCATCATGCTGGTCAACCCCGGCGGCCCGGGCGGTTCCGGCCTCGGGCTCTCGGTGCTCGGCGGCAAGGACTCCACCGGCACTGCCTACATCCCCGGCGGTGCGGGCGGCTACTACGACTGGATCGGCTTCGACCCGCGCGGCGTGGGCGACAGCGTCCCGTCGCTGTCGTGCAACACCCACTACTTCGGCTTCGACCGGCCCGACTACCGCACCTTCACCCAGAAGCTGCGCCACTTCTGGCTGGCGAAGGCACTGCGCTACTCCAAGGCCTGCCAGAAGAAGGGCGGCGCGCTGCTCGACCACGTGCGCACCCTCGACAACGTCTACGACATGGAGAGCATCCGCAAAGCGCTGGGGCAGAACCAGATCAACTACTACGGCTTCTCCTACGGCACCTACCTGGGCCAGGTCTACGCGACCGTGTACCCCTCGCACGTGCGCCGCATGGTGTGGGACGGCGTCGTGAGCCCCACCGACACCTTCTACAAGTCCAACCAGGCTCAGGACAAGGCGTTCGAGAAGACCATCAACACCTTCTTCGGCTGGGTGGCCCGCCATCACAAGGTCTACCAGCTCGGCACGACGAAGAAGCAGGTCAAGCACCGCTGGTACGCACTGCTGGCCAAGTCCAAGCGCCACCCGTTCGCCGGCAAGATCGGGCCCGACGAGTGGACCGACCTGTTCCAGGGCGCCGGCTACTACGTCTACGGCTGGGCCGAGACCGCGACACTCTTCCGGGCCACCGCCCGCGGCAACTACAAGCCGGCGGTGCGTGAGTACCCGAGCGTGAACGGCACCGGCCCGGGCTCCGACAACGGCTTCGCGATGTACCTGGCCACCGAGTGCACCGACGGCCCGTGGCCCAGCTCGCAGAAGAAGATCGACCGTGACAACAAGCGGCTGTACAACAAGGGCTTCCACTACCTGACGTACTCCAACGCCCAGTTCAACGGTCCCTGCCGCACCTGGAAGGGCAAGGCCGACCCGGCACCGGTGAAGATCGCCGACAACGGGGTTGCGCCGATCCTCATGGTCGAGGAGACCTTCGACCCGGCCACCCCGTTCAAGGGCGCGCTGCAGGCCCGCCGGATCTTCTCCAACTCGGTGATGATCGAGGGCAAGAACGGCACCACCCACGCCGGCTCGCTCAGCGGCGTCGCGTGCACCGACGACACGATCGCGACCTACCTGATCAACGGCACCCTGCCGGCCCGCCAGGCCGGCAACCGGTCGGACAAGACCTGCCCGCCGGTGCCGCGGCCCGCGGCCGAGCGCAGCTCGGGTCGGTCCACGTCCGATCGGTCCGCGTCGAGCACGGGCTGGTCCGAGGTCCGGCAGATCCTGGCGGCCGCCCAGCAGCACGGCTGATCCGTCCGCCCACGGGCCGCTGACCCGGCGCAGCTACGTCTGCGACGGGTCAGCGGCCTCGCTGCGTCCGGGGGGCACGGGTGGCGCTGGTGGAACGGGCCGAGTTGGGGGCGGGATCGGGCGGGCTGACGCTGACGCTCTCGTGCTGGCGCTCGCGTACGGCGCGCTTGATCTGCTGGAGGTTGTTGCGCAGCAGGTCCGAGACCAGCTCGTCCATCCGCGGGTCGGCGAGCATCTCCACCAGCACCCGCATGGTGGTCTCGGTGACCTCCTGCACCACCAGGTCGTAGCCGGGCAGCTTGCCGATCAGCCGCACGTTGGGGTCGTGCTTGACCTTCTCGGCCACCAGGTCGCGCAGCTCGCGGCGGTTCTCCAGCAGGGCGTCGGAGATGTTCTTCGTGTAGTGCCCGGTCTGGATGACATCGGCCACCTCGTCGAGCACGGCGATGGTGATCGGCCGCTTGACCACGCCGACGACGCGGTCGGTGGCGTGATTGACCAGCCGGACGGCCCAGGGGCTCTGCAGGCCGCGCCGGACGAACCAGCGGGTCAGCAGCGCGGCCCCGACGGCCAGCACCAGCACCGCGAGCACGACCAGCTCGATCAGGTGGCTGGTGGTCAGCAGGGGAGCGGGCAGCGGCAGGGGCACGGCACCAGTCTGCCGGGCGTCCACCGCTCGAGGTCGAGACCATGGGCGAGGTGGTGGCCCGGATGTTGGCGGCCGCGCAGGTCCGAGCCGATACTCGGCCGCGTGACCCTGGTGCGCCCGCTTGAGGCCGACGACCACGACCGTTGGCGCGAGCTCTTCGCGGCCTACCGCGCGTTCTACCGCCTCGCTCCCGACGACGCGGTCATCGACCGGGTGTGGGGCTGGCTGCTCGATCCCGCCCACGAGCTGTCGGGTCTGGTCGCCGAGGTCGAGGGCGCGGTGGTCGGGATCGCCCACCACCGACCGTTCGCACGCCCCTCGACCGGCACCGTCGGTCTTTGGCTCGACGACCTCTTCGCCGATCCCGCGGCGCGCGGTCGTGGTGTCGGTCGGGCGCTGATCGGGCGGTTGCAGGAGCTGGCGCGGGAGCAGGGCCGATCGCTGGTGCGGTGGATCACCGCCGAGGACAACGGCACCGCGCAGCGCCTCTACGACGATGTCGCCGCTCGGACGCGGTGGGTCGTCTACGAGGCGCCGCCCACCTGATCGAGCCGCACAGCAGCAGGTCGTGTGCTCCAGCGGTCGCCAGAGCGACCACTCCAGCACACGACTCGCTTGCCGCACGTCGCGCGCCGTCGTCCTGGTCGAGCAACCCACCGAACGCGTTGTCCACAGGGCAATTCCCCAACTGTCACTGAGGGGGACAGGCACGTGACCGGCTCGCCGGGCACGATGGAGTCATGACCACCGCTGCGGCCCCGGACCTGGCCGGCTTCCTCCGCAGCCGGCGCGCCGCCGTCGGACCCGAGTCGCTCGGCGAGCGCGGGTATGGGACCCGCCGCGTGCCCGGGCTGCGGCGCGAGGAGCTCGCCGACGCGGCCGGCGTGTCGCTGACGTACTACACGCGCCTCGAGCAGGGCCTGGCCACCCACCCGTCCACCCAGGTGCTCGACGCGCTGGCCCGGGCCCTCGGTCTCTCCGCCGACGAGCGGGCGCACCTCTACCGGCTCTCCGGCGTGCCGGCCCCGGTGGCGACGCCGGGGGAGCGGCTGCGCACTGATCTGCCGATGCTGCTGGACCGGATGCCCGACGTCGCCGCGATCGTGCTCTCGCCGCGACAAGACATCGTCGCCTGGAACCGGCTCGGTCACGCCGTCGTCGCTCCCCACCTCGACGCCGACGCCCCGGCCGGCCCCACGCCGCCGAACAAGGTGGCCCTGCTCTTCACCGACCCGGCCTCGCGAGTGTTGCACCGCGAGTGGGAGTACGAGGCCACGCTCGCGGTCGCCTCGCTGCAGTTCCTCAGCGCCACCCGCGCCGAGGACCCCGCCCTGGCCCGACTGATCGGCGAGCTCAGCCTGGCCAGCACCGACTTCGCGCGGCTGTGGGCCGAGCACCCGGTCCAGCTGTGCACCCACGGCCTCAAGCGCTACCACCACCCCGACGTCGGCCGGCTCGACCTGCGCTTCGAGGTGCTCCACCTGCCCGAGGAAGACGGCCACCGGCTGCTGCTCCAGCACGCCGTGCCCGGCAGCCCGGACGACGACGCGCTGCGCCTGCTGGCCAGCCGCACCGTCACCGGCTAGCGGCCGCCCGCCCCTCTAGCCCGTTCGTTCCACCCGTCCGCTCCACCCATCCGTCGAGGAGACCCCGTGATGGACAGCTCTGCCCTGCCCGCGTGCGCCCCACCTGTCGTCGAGGAGCATCGCTCCCTCCCGCCCGGCCTGCTGGCGCTCGCGGTCGGCGGCTTCGGGATCGGGCTCACCGAGTTCGTGATCTCCGGGCTGCTCAGCGAAGTGGCCCGCGACCTCCACGTCGGCGTCCCCGCCGCGGGTGCCCTGGTGTGGGGCTACGCCCTCGCCGTGGTGGTGGGGGCGTTCACGGTGACCGCCGCCCTCACCCGACGACCACCGCGCGCGGCGTTGCTGGTGCTGCTCGGCCTGTTCGTGGTGGGCAACGCTGCGACGGCGGCCGCACCCGACTTCACCGTCGCAGTGGCCGGCCGCGTGGTGACGGCGTTGTGCCACGGCGGCTTCTTCGGCATCGGCGCCGTGCTGGCCGGCGACCTGGTACCGGTCCACCGCCGGGCCAGCGCCGTCGCGGTGATGTTCGGCGGCCTCACCCTGGCCAACGTCCTCGGCGTGCCGTTCGGCACCTTCGTGGGCCAGCAGCTCGGCTGGCGAGCGGCGTTCTGGTGCATCGCCGCCATCGGCGTGGTGGCCATGGCCGGCGTCCGGCTCCTGGTTCCCCGGCGTCCCGCGCCGCCGACGGCCGGCTCGCACCTGGGCGTGCTGCTCCGGCCTCAGGTGATCGTCTCGATGCTGTTGACGATGACGATGTTCGGCGGCCTCTTCGGCGCCTTCATCTACGTCGAGCCACTCGTGCGTCACGTCACCGGCTTCTCCGAGACGGCCGTGCCCTGGCTGCTGGTGGTCTTCGGCGTCGGGCTGTTCGCCGGCAACCTGCTCGGCGGCCGCGCCGCGGACCGCAGCCTCACCACGACCTTCCGGGTGCTCGCCGTACTGCTGCCGCTGGTCCTCGTGGCGTACGCCCTCACCGCGTCCTGGCGTCCGGCCGTGGTGGTGCTGCTCCTGGCCATGGGCCTGGTCGGGTTCGCCGCCACGCCCGCCCTGCAGGTGCGGGTGATGCAGTTCGCAGGAGACGCCCCGACCATGGCCTCGGCGGCCAACATCGCGGCCTTCAACCTCGGCAACGCGATCGGCTCGGCGCTCGGCGGGCTGACCATCGCGCTCGGTCTGGGCTGGCGCTCACCGGTGTGGGTCGGCGCCGCGATGGCGCTGGCCGGCAGCGTCCTGGTGTTCTCGACGACGCACGAGGCCGACCGATGAGCGCCCTGCACCCGCAAGCCGCCGCCCACCTGGCCGGCATCGCCGGACTGCCCACCATCGCCGAGTCGACGGTGGCCCAGGCCCGGGCGGCAGGCCTGGGCTACCTGCAGCTGCAGCGGCCCGCGCCGGCGGTGGCGCACGTCGAGCACCGCTTCATCCCCGGTCCGCACGGCGACCTGCCGATCCGGGTCATCCGGCCGAGGCTGGCCGGCGCACCCGGGCCGGCGGTCGTGGTGCTCCACGGCAGCGGCTGGGTGATCGCCAACCTCGACGTGGTCGACGAGCCGGCCCGGGTGCTCGCGGTCGACACCGGCTTCACCGTGGTGACGGTCAACTACCAGAAGGCGCCCGAGCACCGGTTCCCCGTGCCGCTGGAGGACTGCGTCGCCGCGGTCAGGTGGGTGGTCGAGCACGCGGACGACCTGGGAGTGGACCCGGCCGCCGTCGCGGTGGTCGGTGACAGCGCCGGCGGCAACCTGGCCGCAGCCACCACCGCCGAGCTCGTCGCCGACGGCGTGCCGATCGCCGCCCAAGCGCTGTTGTACCCGGCGCTCGACCACGCCCGCACCACCGCGTCGTACACCGAGTTCGCCACCGGCTTCGGCCTCGACGCCGCCGACATGGCCTGGTTCTGGCGCCAGTACGTCGACGACGAGCAGGGCGGCGACCCCCGCGTCTCACCCCTGCTCGCCGACGACGTGTCCGCGCTGCCACCCACGTTCGTGGCCACCGCCGGCTCCGACGTGCTGCGCGACGAGGGCGAGGCCTACGCCGCGCGGCTGCGCGGGGCCGGGGTCGAGGTGCAGGAGCGTCGTTACGACGGCATGATCCACGGGTTCTGGTGGATGGACGCCGTGCTCGACGACGCGCGCCGGCTCCAGCGCGATCTCGCGACGTTCCTCTGTTCGCGGCTGCATCTGTCACGATCGCCCGATGACGAGCAGTCGTGAGGCCGACCGCCACGACCGGATCCGGGTGGTCGGCGCCCGGGTCAACAACCTCCGCGACGTCACCGTCGAGCTGCCCAAGCGGCGGCTGACCGCGTTCACCGGCGTGTCCGGCTCGGGCAAGAGCTCGCTGGTGTTCGGCACCATCGCCGCGGAGTCCCAGCGGATGATCAACGAGACCTACAGCGCGTTCGTACAGGGCTTCATGCCCACGATGGCGCGCCCCGACGTCGACGTGCTCGAGGGTCTGACGACGGCGATCGTCGTCGACCAGGAGCGGCTCGGCGCCGACCCGCGCTCCACGGTGGGCACCGCCACCGACACCGGGGCACTGCTCCGCATCCTGTTCAGCCGCCTGGCCGAGCCGCACATCGGCACCCAGCAGGCGTACTCCTTCAACGTCGCCTCGATGAGCGGCGCCGGTGCGGTGACGACGACCAAGGCCGGCCGGCAGACCAAGGAGCGCCGCAGCTTCAGCGTCGTCGGCGGCATGTGCTCGCGCTGCGAGGGGCGCGGGCGCGTCGAGGACATCGACCTGACGCAGGTCTACGACGAGGAGAAGTCGCTCGAGGACGGCCCGTTCCTCGTGCCCGGTTACACGATGGACGGCTGGTACGGCCGCATCTTCAAGGGCTGCGGCTTCTTCGACACCGCCAAGCCGATCAAGAAGTACTCCAAGCGTCAGCTCGAGGACCTGCTCTACAAGGAGCCGACGAGGATCAAGGTCGAGGGCATCAACCTGACCTACGAGGGCATCGTCGGGCGCATCCAGAAGTCCATGCTGTCCAAGGACATCGACTCCCTGCAGCCGCACATCCGCGCGTTCGTCGAGCGCGCGGTGACCTTCGCGACCTGCCCCGAGTGCGACGGCACGCGGCTCAGCGAGCTGGCGCGCTCCTCGAAGATCCAGGGCCGCAGCATCGCCGAGGTCAGCGGCCTGCAGATCTCCGATCTCGCCGACTGGGTGCGCGGCCTCGACGACGCCTCGGTGGCGCCCCTGCTGACCGCCCTGACCGAGAGCCTCGAGGCGATGGTGGAGATCGGGCTGGGCTACCTCAGCCTGGACCGGCCCTCGGGCACGCTCTCGGGCGGCGAGGCGCAGCGGGTCAAGATGGTCAAGCAGCTCAGCTCCTCGCTCACCGACGTCACCTACGTCTTCGACGAGCCGACCGTCGGCCTGCACCCGCACGACATCGCGCGCATGAACGATCTCCTGCTGCGGCTGCGCGACAAGGGCAACACGGTGCTGGTCGTCGAGCACAAGCCGGAGGCCATCGCCATCGCCGACCACGTCGTCGACCTCGGTCCGAAGGCGGGCACCGAGGGCGGCGAGATCGTCTTCGAGGGCACGGTCCCCCAGCTGCGCAGGAGCGACACCCTCACCGGACGGCACCTCGACGACCGGGCCTCGCTCAAGGACGAGGTGCGCCAGGCCACCGGCGCGCTCGAGGTGCGTGGCGCGAGCAGCCACAACCTGCGCGTGGTCGACGTCGACATCCCGCTCGGCGTGCTGGTCGTCGTCACCGGCGTCGCCGGCTCGGGCAAGAGCTCGCTGATCCACGGCTCGGTGTCGGGCCGCGAGGGCGTCGTGACCGTCGACCAGAGCGCGATCCGCGGTTCGCGGCGCAGCAACCCGGCCACCTACACCGGGCTGCTCGAGCCGATCCGCAAGGCGTTCGCCAAGGCCAACGGCGTCAAGCCGGCGCTGTTCAGCGCGAACTCCGAGGGTGCCTGCCCGCACTGCGACGGCGCCGGCGTGACCTACACCGACCTCGGCATCCTGGCCGGCGTCGCGGTGACCTGCGAGGTGTGCGAGGGCAGGCGGTTCGACGCCTCGGTGCTCGACTACACGCTGGGCGAGCGCGACATCAGCGAGGTCCTGGCGATGCCGGTGGCCGAGGCGCTCGCGTTCTTCGCCGACGGCCCGTCGAAGGTGCCGGCCGCTCACGCCATCCTGCAACGGCTCGACGACGTCGGCCTGGGCTACCTCCGGCTCGGCCAGCCGCTGACGACCCTCTCCGGCGGCGAGCGGCAGCGGATCAAGCTGGCCACGCACCTGGGCGACAAGGGCGAGGTCGTGGTGCTCGACGAACCCACCAGCGGCCTCCACCTGGCCGACGTGGAGCAGCTGCTGGGGCTGCTCGACCGCATCGTCGAGGCCGGCCGCTCGGTCGTCGTCATCGAGCACCACCAGGCCGTGATGGCCCACGCAGACTGGATCATCGACCTCGGCCCGGGCGCCGGCCACAACGGCGGCACCGTGGTCTTCGAGGGCACCCCGGCCGACCTCGTGGCCGACGGCTCGACCCTCACCGGGCAGCACCTGGCTTCCTACATCCACGCCTGAGAGCACCCGGCGTCTGAGATCATGGGCGGAAGGTCCGGATCTCAGCCGACGGGGGAGTGATGGCTGGACGACGTTCGCTGCTGCTTGCGGCCTGCCTGGCCGCACTCGGCCCGGCTCTCGCGCTGGCCTCGCCGCCCGCCCACGCAACGCCCGCCGTACACGCCGACCGTACGCGTGCCAGCACCGCGGCGAGGGCGTACGGCTGGGGCCAGCCGGCCTGGCGCGAGGAGTTCGACCGCTCGCGGCTGCGCTCGGTGTGGGGCGTCTTCGACTCGCCCGGCAACGGCGGCAACGGGCTGCGACGCCCCTCGCAGGTGCGCCTCGGCGGCGGGGTGCTCACCATCGCCGGCACCCCTGAGGCGCTCACGGGCGGACTCGCGCTCGACCGCGGGCTGCACCGCTACGGCCGCTGGGAGACGCGGTTGCGCACCCGCTCGAGTGGCACCGGTAGCCCTTACCACGCGGTGCTCGCCCTGATCCCGCACGACCTCGCCCGCTACCACTGCGGCGCCACCGACATCGACGTCGCCGAGTACGACCTGGGCGCCCCGGTCGGCTTCTTCCTGCATGCGCTGCCGGCCCGCCAGCACTACGCCTCCGTGCGCCGCGACACCACCCGCTGGCACACCTACGCGGTGGAGGTCACCCGGCGCAGCGTCACCTGGTTCGTCGACGGGCGTGCGGTGGTCACCGACCGCGACGCCACGATGACCTCCGGCATCCCGCTCGCACTCGACCTCCAGCTCGACGCGTTCCAGCCCGCAGGGCTGGCGCGGTCGACGATGCAGGTCGACTGGACGCGCTACTACCCGCTACGCGGCCACACCAGGCCGGTGAAGGCCCCGGCACCGCGCACGACGACGTACGACTACGCCTGCTGACCCAAGGCCCGTCGACGCGGCCGGACAGACCAGGAGGGGTCACGCCGGCCGGACGATGCCAGGCACGGGTCGCAGGACGGGCCACATCGCCAGCAGCGCGAACACCACCACGCCCACCTCGGCGCCCGAGGCGATGAGGTCGGGCAAACCGAACGCCTCGCGCTCGCCTGCCGCTGCGCCCAGCGGGATGCCGATGGTGCGGGTGGCCAGCCAGAGCAGGACCACCAGGAGCGAGCCGGCGGCGCCCGCGAACAGCCACGCGAGCCGCGGTCGCAGCACCAGCCGGGCGGCCCAGGCGAGCTGCACGATCGTCAGCACGAGGAAGAACCAGCCGTAGAGCGCGGACTCCTCGAAGTGCTCGCGGGTCACGGCCAGGTGGACGGCGCCGGAGAGCACCGTCGCGGCGGCCGCGGCGTAGAGCCACGGCGAGCGGCGCAGGTGCACGTCGCGGGCGTTGCGCAGGCAGCACACCGCCACCACCAGCAGCCAGCCGCCGAGCATGAGCACGTGGCCCAGGTGCACGTCCCAGAAGCTGCGCGCCTCGGCGACGTTCACGAGACCTGCTCCACCGGGTCGACCACGGGCGCGAAAGGCAGCTGGGCGACGCCGGCCCGCTCGGGCAGCGTGGCCCGTTCGGTCGCGAAGCTCGCGAAGCCGGCGACCGGCAGCGGCCGGGAGTACAGGTAGCCCTGTGAGCGCGGGCAGCCGAGCTCGGCCAGGATGTCTTGCTGCATGACCTCCTCGACGCCCTCGGCCTGCACGTCGAGGTTCAGGGCGCGGGCCATGTCGACGATGGTGCGCACCAGCGCCACCGACGTCGCGCCCGATTCCAGCTCACGCACGAACGACTGGTCGATCTTGACCTGGTCGGCCGGCAGCTTCGCCAGGTAGGACAGCGAGGAATAGCCGGTGCCGAAGTCGTCGATGGCCACCTGGGCGCCCATCGTGCGTGCGGCGTTGAGCTGACGCCGGGCGAGGTCGAGGTCGGAGAGCAGCATCGACTCGGTGACCTCCAGGATCAGATCGTGCGCCGCCAGCCCGCTGTCGTGGAGGGCTGAGGCGATCGTGGTGAGCAGCGCGGGGTCGCGCAGCTGCGCGGGGGAGAGGTTGACCGCCAGCTCCAGGTCGGCGCAGCCGGGCAGCTCGCGCTGCCAGGCGGCGACCTGGTGCGCGGCCGTGCGCAGCACCCACTCGCCGATCTCCTTGATGCTGCCGCTGCGCTCGGCCAGCGGGATGAAGACGGCGGGGGAGACCGGGCCGCGCTCGGGGTGGTGCCAGCGCAGCAGCGCCTCGACGCCGCACAGTCGCTCACCGCTGCTGCAGAACACCGGCTGGTAGTGCACCTCGAACTGGCCGAGGTCCAGCGCGACCCGCAGGTCCTGGGTCAGCTCGGCCTGCTCGCGCACGCGACGGTCGATGCCGGCGGTGTAGGTGACGACGTTGTTCTTGCCCTCGGACTTGGCCGTGTACATGGCCAGGTCGGCGTCGCGCAGCAGGTCCTCGCCGTCGCGGGAGCGGGCCAGCTCGCTATCGGCGACGCCGATGCTCGCGGTCACGAACACCTCGCGACCGTCGACCACCATGGGCGCCTGGAGCGCCTTGGCCATGCGGTCGGCAGCCTCGGTGGCGACGTCGGCCGTGGCGGGGATCAGCACCGCGAACTCGTCGCCGCCGATGCGGGCGATCAGGTCACCGGAGCGCAACGAGTCCGCCATCTTGTGCGCCGCGTGGAAGAGCGCCTGATCGCCGACGTGGTGGCCGCCGGAGTCGTTGATGGTCTTGAAGTCGTCGATGTCGACGAACAGCACCGAGACCGGGGCGTCGCTCTCGCGCAGCATCGTCGTGAGCCCGTGGAGGAACGCCGCTCGGTTGGGCAGCTGGGTCAGCGGGTCGCGCAGCTCCTGCTGCTCGTTGAGCCGCCAGGCGATGAGGTGGGTCACGCTCGCAGCCAGCACGAACCCGCCGTGCAGGCAGGCCCAGCCGACCGGGTCGGCGCGCTCGGCAGCCGAGGCGAACACCAGGTCGGGCACGGTCAGACCCATCACCGCGTGGTGCACGACGGTGATCAGCACGCACATACCGAAGGCGGCCCAGTCCTGGTAGAGCGAGACCACGCCGACCATCACGAAGAAGTGGAAGTGCGCCTCGGTCAGTCCCTGGCACAGGTCGACCAGCCCGGCCGAGGCGAACATCAAGCTGACCACGGTCGAGAGCATCCGCACGCGGCGCGGCACCGTACTGCCCAGCGCCAGCAGGGCGGGCGCGACGGCGACGAAGCCGACGAACACCGACTCGACGACCCCCTGGTGCAGCACCGGGCCGAGCAGCATCAGCCCGAAGCCCTGGATCAGCGCGAAGCGCGTGATGAGGCGGTGGCGATGCTCGAAGCTGGCCGGGCGCAGCATGTTGCCGCGGGGGAGCCACGAGCGGACCAGGTCCGTCAGCGAGCGCAGGGGGCCGATGCGGATAGGGAGGCGGCTAGGGCGTGGCGTCTCGACGAGAGGCAGGGGAGAGACCACGAGAAGTGGATCGGCACCTCGGGGCGCGGTCTGAGGGGTTTCCGGCTCCGCTCAGCGCGACTCGAGCACGGCCAGGTCGCGCACGGCGTACCGGTGGTGCTCGGCCTCCTCCTTGAGCACCACCGTGAGGCACCGCCGCACGACGTAGCGGTCGTCGGGGTAGGGGTCGGCCGGCTTGCGCCCGCACACCCGGTCGAGCTCGTCGTCGGTGAGGGAGTCGAGGAACCGCTGGACGCTGCTGGTCCGGTCCCGCCGTGCCGCGAGCACCTCCTCGAGGCTCGGCCGCGCCGAGAGCCGCAGCCCGAGCCCAGCGGCGTCCGCCTCGGGCATCGCGCCGGCCGGGAAGCCCAGCGGGTGGTAGGGGTCGTCCTCCTCGAGCACGGCGTTGCCCACCCAGGCGTCGGCGGCGAAGAGCAGGTGACGGTGGGTCTCCACGAACGACCACTCGTCGTCGACCCGCTCGTGCAGCAGGTCCTGCGGCAGCCGGCCGGCACGCTCGAACGTGCGGCGCCAGTCGTCGCCGATCACCGACCACGCCGCCCGGTAGTCCTCGGCGGTGACGGCCTCGCGCGCCAGGGCCCGCGCCGGGTGCTGCCGGTCGAGCTCGCCCTCCACGAAGGCCGTCACGTCGACGTCGTTGACCACCACGCGATCGAAGCCGCCGCCGATGCTGATCTGCTCGCCGTAGCAGTCGACGATCTTGAGCCCGCTGACCTCGCAGTCTCGGATCTCCAGGCCGGCCAGGTCGCTCAGGTGGATCCGCGCGCCACGGAACCGGTCGGTCTCGGAGTACTCGTCCACGGGCCGAGTCTCCACCAGCCCACCGACAGCTCTCAGTTCTTGCGTGGCCCGCGATCGTCATTCGTCGCCGATAAGCTACATTATGTCAACTCGACGGCCAGGGCCGGCCAGGTGCACGTTCGCATCGACGAGCTTCATCGTCCGGTGCGCATGCGACGAACCAGCTCCTCATCCTCGAACTCACCTGCCAGGCGCAACGCCTGGTCGAGGTTCACCGTCGGTCGACCGAGGCGACGCACCGTGGTCTCGAACGCGACCTGTGGGCGGCGCTACGCACCGTCGCGGATGGCGTCATTGAGAGCCTGCTTGAAGGAGTCGCCTCGCTCCTCCATCAGCTGGCGAACGAGTGACTCGGTGTCGGAGTCCAACGTGACCGTCGTACGCACGGTGACGGCATAGCATCGTAGATGCTGACCGCATGCTGTCATCGAGCCTGCTCTCGATAAGCAACGCTCACCGATCGTGCTGAGTCACCCGCGCCCCGCGGCCGGCCAGGAACTCCCCCATCAGCGCTTGCGCCTCCTCGCTGCTGCTGGCGATGGCGGCCATGAGCGACTCCAGGTAGAGGCCCTTGTCGGGGTCGGCGTCGGCGATGCGGGGCAGCGCGTGCAGCGCCGCGTACGTCGTCATCGTCGGGGTGGTCGCGATCTTGGAGGCCAGCTCGAGCGCGAGCCCGTAGCCGGCGCCCTCGTCGGCGGCGTACTGCGCCAGCCCCAGCGGCACCGCGTCCGCGGCCGAGATGACACGGCCGGTGAGCATCATGTCCATCACCCGGTGCACGCCGATGAGGCGCGGCACCCGTACCGAGGCGCCTCCCCCCACGAAGAGACCACGCTGCCCTTCGGGCAGCGCGAAGTACGCCGACGGCTCCGCGACCCTGAGGTGGCAGGCGCTCGCCAGCTCCAGACCGCCGCCGATGACCGCCCCCCGCAGGACCGCCACGACGGCGATCCGGCCCCGTTCGATGGTGTCGAAGGCGGCATGCCAACGACGCGAGTGGTGCAGGCTGGCCACCGGGTCCAGGTCGGTCAGCGAGGCGAAGTCCAGGCCCGCGGAGAAGTGCTCGCCGTCGGCGTCGACGACCGCCGCACGCGCCCACTCCGGCGGGTCGGCGAAGACCGCCTCCAGCCCGTCGACCGTCGCCAGGTCCAGCGCGTTGCGCTTCGCGGCGCGGTTCAGGCGCACGACCAGCACGTCGTCGACGCGGGCCAGCTCGAGGGTCGGCGGCAGTCCCTCCCGGTTCACCGGGGTCTCGCCCGTCGTCGGGGTCGTCACGTCCCGAAGTTTGACAGGAAACCTGATGGCATCACAACCTCACCGTGCGCCATCCACAATGGTCGGGTGCCGACCGTCGCCGCGCTCCACCTCTCCCCCGGCCGGCGGTTGCCGATGAAGGCCGTCGACGAGGTCGTCGTCGAGACCGGTCACGGCATCACCGGCGACCGCTACGAGAACGCCAGACACCGGCAGGTCACCGTGCAGTCGGCCGACGGGCTCGCGGCGGCGGCCGTCGACCTCGGGCTCGAGGTGAAGCCGGCCGGCACCCGCCGCAACATCACGATCGACCACGGCCAAGTGCCGACGACTCCCGGCGCCCGGGTGCGGATCGGTGAGGTGGAGCTGGAGGTCGTGCGGGTGGCCGCGCCGTGCCGGATCCTCGACGACGAGATCGCGCCGGGCGCCGCCGCCGCTCTGCGCCGCCGGGCCGGCACGGTGTTCCGCACCGTTCGCGGCGGCACCGTCCGGATCGGCGACGAGGTCAGCCTCTGAGCTCCTCGACCAGCGAGCGCGCGTTGGGCTCCCAGCCCAGCTCCGAGCGGGCCTTGGCCCCGCTGGCCTGCTGATCCAGCAACAGCGCGTCGCCGAAGCCCTCGCCCAGCCGCTCGCGCGCCTCGTCGGCACTGCCGGCCACGACGCTGTCCGCAGCCGCCTCGCCGAGCTCGCGCACGGTGGGGTTCTGCCCGCTGGCGCCGATGTAGGTGCCACCGCTCGAGCGCTCCAGCGCCAGCACGTAGAGCTCGCCGAGGTCGGAGGCGGCCACGGTGGTCCAGTGCTGCTCCCCTGTGCCGATCAGCGTGAGAGCACCGCTCTCGTCGCGGGGTCCGTCGACCAGCATGCGGGGAATGCCTTCCCCGCCCGCGCCGTAGACGATGCCGGGCGCCACCAGGCTGGCCTTGACGCCGGACTGCAGGATCTTGGTCTCCGGTCCCGAGCGCCACGCCGTGATGGCGGGCGGGTTCTGCGGGTCGTCTTCGCTGAGGTCCGAGCCACTCCCCCACACCCACACGCCGCCGGTGTGGACGTACGGCTTGTCGGTGCCGTCGAACGCGGCGATGACCGCGTCGGTGACGGCCTCGTCCATGGCCGGGCCCCGGTTGTCGGCGGCCAGGTGGACCGCGCCGTCGACACCTCGCAGCTGCTCGGTCAGCCACGCGACGTCGGTGATGTCGCCGACCAGGGGCGTCGCACCGCCCGCCGCCACCGTCTGCGCCGAGCTGTCGCTGCGGACCGCGGCGATCACCTCGTGCCCCGAGTCGCGCAGCGCCTGCAGCGTCGCCGAGCCGATGAGACCTGTTCCTCCGGTGAGTAGTACACGCATGTCCGTGGCAACCGGACCCGCTGCCGTGATGTTCCGGCACGGCCGCGGCTCCTCAGGTGATCGAGAGCAAGCCGCTCAGTATGAGCCCGGACTAGAGGGGCCTCAGCGCGGAGCGCGGTCGAACTTGCGGTCCACCCGGGCGATGTTGAGGCGCAGCACCACCGCCATCGCGACCAGCAGCGCGACGAGGGTGAACCACGTCAGGTGGCGTGCCAGCACCAGGATCAGCACGAGGAACGCGGCGACGATGAGCATCGAGCCGCCCACCTTGGCCAGCCGCCTCGCGATCGGGTCCACGCCCTCACTCTAGGTGTGGACAGACGTGTGGCCCAGGACGTGCCGAGCACGTCCTGGGCCACACGCGAGGTGCTACTTCAGCTTGTAGTTGATGTAGCCCGCGTTCGGCGAACCCACACCGGTGACGTTGTCCCAACCCTTCGTGACGGTCAGGGACGAATCCTGGTTGAAGGTCCGGATGGAGTACAGCAGGCCGTCCGAGGCGTTCTCGCCGTTGGAGTAGTCGACGCGCACGTTGCCGGCGTCGGGGCCGGGTCCGCTGACGTCGTCGACGTAGGCCGCCTTGTTCAGCTGCTTGTAGAGCAGCGGGTTCAGCAGTCCGGCGGACTTGCCCCCGCTGTTCTGCAGCATCAGCGCGGTCTGGCCCGCGAACAGCGGCGAGGCCAGGCTGGTGCCGCCGATGCGGTACTCGCCGTAGCGCACGCCGTCGGTGAAGGTCTGCGTCTCACCGACCAGCATGCCCGTGGTCGGGTCGGCGTCCATCGCGACGTCAGGAACCGCACGGCCGTTGGCCTGCGACGACGGCACGACACCCTTCTGGTAGCTGGGCTGGTTGAACAGAGACGAGGTGCCACCACCGGCGCCGTAGAGGTAACCCACCGGGGTCCAGGCCTGACCGCTGGCGCTCAGGCTGTACTTCTGGGTGCCCCAACCGGTCTGGAAGGTCATTGAACCGTCGGAGCCGATGCCGGCGGCGGTGCCGCCCACGGCGGTGACGTACGGGCTCGAGGCCGGGGAGTCGGTCTGCTTGATGGCGGTGTTGGCCAGCTCGTCACCGTTGTCACCGGAGGAGAACAGCACGCTGATGCCCTGCATCGAGGCCTGCATGAAGACCTCCTGGTAGGCCGCGAGCGCGTCGCCGTTCTCACCCTCGTCGGGCTCGCCCCACGAGTTGCTGACGACCTGCACCTTGTTCTGGTTGACGATCTTGGTCAGCCCGTTGAGGAAGTCGTCGTCGTAGCAGCTGGCCGCCGCGTAGTAACGGACCTTCGAGCCGGGAGCCATGGCGTGCACGGCCTCCACGTCGAGGGTCTCCTCGCCGAACCAGCCGGAGGGGTCGCAGTCGGCCTGGTTGGTGTAGGCGCTCGGAGTGACCTGGGTCAGCTGGTTCTTGGCGTAGCTGCCGTCGCCGTGGTTGGTGGCGTAGGTCTGCGCGTCCTGGGCGATCGTCGGCGAGGCGTAGGCGTCGAGGATGCCGACGGTGACGCCGCTGCCGTCGAGACCGCTGGGGTTGGCGCCCTGGTAGGCAGCACGCAGCTGCGGACCGGTGTAGCCGCACACCGCGTAGGGCAACGACTTGCCGTTGAACTTGGGCAGCGGGGTCTTGTAGTCGGCCTGCTTGGTGGCCAGCACCTGCCCGTAGAACGTCGAGCACGGCCGGGCGTTGTTGAAGCCGGCCGGCGGCGGCGCCGGGGTGGAGCTGAGGTGCTGGATCTTGGTCTTGGTCGTGTCCAGACCGGTGACGGTGAGCACGCTGGAGGCGATGGTGCCCGGCAGGGTGACGGCGTCGGTGTTGGCCTGCACGGCCTGGCCCTGGTGCTGGAACTTCGCCAGGGAGACACCGAAGGCCTTGCTGATGTGGGCGTTGGTGCCCCGCACCGTGAGGTAGGCGTGGTGGGCCGCGACGCCGGTGGTGGTGACGTGCTGGTCCTTGAGGTAGGTCTTGACCGCCTTGACCTCGGCACTGGTCGGGTCGTAGGTGGCGTGGTACTGCGAGGCGCTGAGGAACTTGCCGTAGCGCGCGTTGCCGGGCGTGGACACCGCGGCGACGTCGTCCTTGAGCGCGGCCAGCCCACCGTGGGGGGCCAGGTACACCTTCAGCGTGGTCTGCTTCGAGGCGGCCGGCTTGCCGAGGCTGTGCGACCTGGCGACCCAGCCGGGCCTGCTGTGAGGCACGTTGCGACGACTGCTCGCCTGCGCCCCCGGAGTCGTGGCGGCGACGCCGGCTGCTGCCAGTGCGCCTACGACGACCACTGCGGTCAGTGGTCTGCGTGCGTTCTTCATAGAGGTGTCCATCCCGTCGAGATCGGCCCGGGCTGGCCGATGAACCTTTTGCACGCTAGCGACCGGGCTCTCGCAGCGGAACCCCCTTCCCGTAAATCCTCGATGACGCATCGCGGCGTATGCGGAGATCCTGCGACGAACCGGGGCATGTCGCGGATAGGCCTGCTGGATAGTCTCGGGCCCTGTGAGCACACGTTCCCGCCTGGCCCGCCTCTGCGTCCTGGTCCCCCTCGTCGGCCTCGGCCTCGCGGGCTGTGGCGCGTCGGGCTCCCAGGACGCCGGGTCCTCGGCGTCCGGCAGCGCGAGTGCCAGCGCGTCCAAGGACGGGCAGTGCACCTACACGCCGACCCAGAACGGCGAGGTGGCCCGCAAGGTGGACCTGCCGCCGAGCACGCCGGTCGCCACGGGCGACGTCGCCGTCACCATCCAGACCAACTTCGGCACGCTCAAGGCCACCCTCGACGCCAAGAACGCACCGTGCGCGGTGAACTCGTTCCTCTCCTTGGCCAAGCAGGGCTACTACGACAAGACCCCGTGCCACCGGATCACCAGCGACAGCAGGGGATTCCACGTGCTGCAGTGCGGCGACCCGACCGGCACCGGCACCGGCACCCCCGGCTACGCCTTCGCCGAGGAGCTCACCGGCCAGGAGGACTACAAGATCGGCAGCCTCGCCCTGGCCAACACCGGCCAGGCCGACACCTCCGGCGGCCAGTTCTTCATCGACTACGACACCACCCAGCTGCCCAAGGACTACACCCAGTTCGGCCAGCTCGACGCGGCCAGCATCAAGCTGGTGCAGGCCGAGGCCAAGAAGGCCACGAAGGGCGAGGCCGACGGGTACGACGGCAAGCCGGTGGTCTCCGTCGAGCTGGTCAAGGTCACCCAGGGCTGAGGCGGCCCGTCCGACCGGCTAGCCGGCCGGTTCGGTGGCGAGCTCATCGGCCTCAGCGTCGGTGAAGATCCGCGAGCGAATGATGAACCGATGGCCGGTCGGACCCTCGATCGAGAAGCCCGCTCCCCGTCCGGGCACCACGTCGATGGTGATGTGGGTGTGCGACCAGTACCGGAACTGCTCGCGCGAGATGTAGACCGGCACGACGCCCGTGTCGTCGACATCGTCGAGCGGACCGATGTCGAGGTCGCCGAGGTGCACGTCGGCCGGGCTCACTAGGTAGGTCCCCTGGGTGAAGCACATCGGCGCGGAGCCGTCGCAGCAGCCGCCGGACTGGTGGAACATCAGCGGCTTGGCGTGGTCGGCCCGGAGGCTGCGGAGCAGGTCCGCAGCCCCCGGGGTGATCGCGACGCGCTCGACTCTCATGTGCCGACGTCCCGGCATCTGGTTTCGGCACGCTCCGTCGCGGCTTCGTTCCTCAGCCGCGCTCGCTGCTCAACCACCATCGATCGGTCCCTCGCTTCGCTCGGCACCGATCAGAAGAACCCCATCGCCTTGGGCGAGTAGCTCACCAGCAGATTCTTCGTCTGCTGGTAGTGGTCGAGCATCATCGAGTGGTTCTCCCGCCCGATGCCCGAGGACTTGTAGCCGCCGAAGGCCGCGTGCGCCGGGTAGAGGTGGTAGCAGTTCGTCCACACGCGACCCGCCTGGATGTCGCGGCCCGCGCGGTAGGCGGTGTTGGTGTCGCGCGACCAGACGCCGGCGCCGAGCCCGTAGAGGGTGTCGTTGGCGATCTGCATCGCGTCGTCGTAGCCGTCGAAGCCGGTGACCGAGACGACCGGGCCGAAGATCTCCTCCTGGAAGATCCGCATCTTGTTGGTGCCCTGGAAGATCGTCGGCGCCACGTAGTAGCCGCCGGACAGGTCGCCGCCGAGGTCGACGCGCTCGCCGCCGGTGATGATCCGGGCGCCTTCCTGGGTGCCGATGTCGATGTAGGACAGGATCTTCTCCAGCTGGTCGTTGCTGGCCTGCGCGCCGATCATCGTGTCGGTGTCGAGCGGGTTGCCCTGCACGATCCGCTTGGTCCGCTCCGTGGCGGCGGGCAGGAACTGCTCGAGGATCGAGTTCTGGATGAGCGAGCGGCTCGGGCAGGTGCAGACCTCGCCCTGGTTGAGCGCGAACATCGAGAAGCCCTCGAGCGCCTTGTCGTAGAAGTCGTCGTCCTTGGCCGCGACGTCCTCGAAGAAGATGTTCGGCGACTTGCCGCCGAGCTCGAGGGTGACCGGGATGAGGTTCTGGCTGGCGTACTGCATGATCAGCCGGCCGGTCGTGGTCTCGCCGGTGAAGGCGATCTTCCGGATGCGGCTCGAGGACGCCAGCGGCGCGCCCGCCTCGGCGCCGAACCCGTTGACGACGTTGACCACGCCCGCGGGCAGCAGGTCGGCGATCAGCTCCATCAGCAGCATGATCGAGGCCGGGGTCTGCTCGGCGGGCTTGATGACGACCGCGTTGCCGGCGGCCAGTGCGGGGGCCAGCTTCCAGACCGCCATCAGCAGCGGGAAGTTCCACGGGATGATCTGGCCGACGACGCCCAGCGGCTCGTGGAAGTGGTAGGCGACGGTGTCGTCGTCGATCTGCGAGAGGTGTCCCTCCTGCGCGCGGACCGCGCCGGCGAAGTACCGGAAGTGGTCGACGGCGAGCGGCAGGTCGGCGGCCATGGTCTCGCGCACCGGCTTGCCGTTGTCCCAGGTCTCCCCCACCGCCAGCATCTCGAGGTTGGCCTCGATGCGGTCGGCGATCTTGTTGAGGACGTTGGCGCGCTCGGCCACGGCGGTCTTGCCCCAGGCCGGTGCGGCGACGTGCGCTGCGTCGAGGGCGGCCTCGATGTCCTCGGCGGTGCCGCGCGCGATCTCGGTGAACACCTTGCCGTTGACCGGCGAGACGTTCTCGAAGTACTGGCCCTTGACCGGGGCGACGTACTCGCCGCCGATCCAGTGGTCGTAGCGGGGCTTGTAGGAGACGACGCTCCCCTCGGTGCCCGGCTGTGCATACGTCGGCATGGCTGACTCCTTCGTCGCTGGGGTGTGCCTGTGACGCTAGGCACGGACCCGTTGCCCAGACGTTGCAGCGGTTCTGCGGTGCCTGTGAGGGCCCGCTACCCCAGCTCGAGGTCGAGCCGCTCCACGTGCCCGCTCACCTGCGCGTAGCGCGGCGAGGAGGCCGGCAGCACCTGCAGCGCGTGCTGCCAGACCTCGTAGTCGTCGCGGCCGTGGCCGGTGTCGGCGAAGGAGAGCACGGCGTCGGCGTCGGTGGCGGCGAGCACCGCCGAGCGCACCTCGGCGTGCAGCGCGTCGCGGATCTCCACCACACCCGGCGCGACCGACGACGGCAGCACCGGTCCCGGGTACGCCGCGACCGCGCGGCGCAGCTGCCCCGCGCGCAGCGCCGAGCGCACCTCCTCGACGTCGGTGGGCAGCGCCGCGGTGAGGCGGTAGGGCCGCGAGGCCAGCTCGGGCCCGCCCGTGAGCCCGGCCAGGATCTGGCGCAGCCGCGACACCTCGGCCCGCACGGTGACGGCCGCCTGGTCGTCCTCGCTCAGCGCCAGGGCGAGCTGGGCCGTGCTGAGCCCGTCGCGCGCGCCCGCGAGCACCAGCAGCACCTCGCTGTGCCGCAGCGAGAGCCGGCTGGTGCTGCCGCTGTGCTCCACCACGGCGGCGTTGCGACCCAGCACGCCGAGCCGTGGAGCGCTCCAGCCCGGACTGACGGCCACGTGGGCGCGTGCGCCGGACAGGCGCGCGATCCGCAGCTCCGCCTCGGCTGCTGCGGCCGTGGCGCGCACCAGCTGCAGGGCGTACGGCGTCGCCACCTCGGCGCTGCCGGTCACGTCGAGGACGCCCAGCATCGCGCGGCTGTCGGGGTCGTGGATCGGCGCGGCCGAGCAGCTCCACGGCGTGACCTGTCGTGAGAGGTGCTCGCCGGCGAAGATCTGCACCGGGCGCTCCAGCGCGAGCGCGGTGCCCGGCGCGTTGGTACCGGCCACGGCCTCGCTCCAGTCGGCGCCGGGCAGGAAGTTCATCGACTCCGCCCGCGAGCGCAGCGAGGAGGAGCCCTCGACGTAGAGCAGCTGCCCGGCGGCGTCGCTGACCGCCACCAGCAGCCCTGCGTCGGCGGCGCTCTCGACCAGCAGCCGCCGGATCACCGGCATCACGCTGGTCAGCGGGTGCGCCTCGCGGATCGCGGCCAGCTCCTCGTCGTCGAGCCGGATCGGCGCCTGGGCGAGCTCGGGGTCAAGACCGGAGGCGACGCTGCGGCGCCAGGAGTCCAGCACGAGCTGGCGCACGGCGCTCCCCGGGTCGCCGCAGTCCACGAACGCGTCGTGGGCGAGCGCGAGCAGGCGGCTGAGCTCCTGGGGGTCGGTCCCCGGAGGCATCGCCAGCTGCCCGGTACTCACGCCGCGAGCGTACGGCGTCCATGTGGCGCAGACCACAAGAAGCTGGGCAATGTCTACGCATCCTCGCGACGGGCAGACTGGTCCGGTGCGTGTGACCAGGCCCAACGCCCAGTTCCAGCAGTGGCAGGCGCTGCTGACCAACCGCACCAAGCGCCACCGCGAGGGCGCCTTCCTGGTGCAGGGCGTCCGGCCGATCACCCTCGCCGAGGAGCACGACTGGCAGGTGCGGACCGTGCTCTACGACGCCGACCGCCGGCTCTCGGACTGGGCCCGGGCTCTGGTCGGGCGCCACGAGGCGGTCGGGCTCTCCGCCGACCTGCTCGCCGAGCTGGCCGGCAAGGACGCCGAGGTGGTCGCGGTGGTGGCCACCCGCGACGAGCAGCTGCCGCCCGACGTGCCCGACCTCTTCGCGGTCTGCCTCGACCGGCCCTCCTCCCCCGGGAACCTGGGTTCCGTGGTCCGCTCGGCCGACGCCTTCGGTGCCCACGGCGTCGTCGTCGCCGGCCACGCGGCCGACCCCTACGACCCGCAGGCGGTGCGCGCCAGCACCGGGTCGCTGTTCTCGCTGCCGGTGGTGCGCAGCGAGCGACCCGACGACGTGCTCGACGCAATCGGCGACCGCGTCACCGTGCTCGGCAGCGACGAGACCGGCGACCTGGACCTCCACGCGGCGGACCTGACCGGACCGGTGCTGCTGGTCGTCGGCAACGAGACCCGCGGCATGAGCGCGGCCTGGCGCGAGCGGTGCGACCACGTGCTGCGCATCCCCATCCGGGGCTCGGCGTCGTCGCTGAACGCGGCCAACGCCGCCACCGTGCTCCTCTACGAAGCGGCTCGGCAGCGCCACCTATCCTGAGCGACATGGCGCGCCGCGTGTTCGACCTGGCCGACGACGACGTCGACGCCTACCCGCTGCTGAACTCCCTGGTCGTCCCGCGACCCATCGCCTGGGTCAGCACGCTGGACGCCGAGGGACGCGGCAACCTCGCGCCCCACTCGTTCTTCTCCGTGGCCAGCGCCGATCCGCCGGCGCTGATGTTCACCTCGGTCGGCGAGAAGGACACGCTGCGCAACGTCCGCGCGACCGGCGAGTTCGTGGTGAGCATCGCCTCCGCCGACCTGCTCGACCTCGTCAACGACTCCAGTGCGCCTTTCGAGCCCGGCGTGGACGAGGCCGGCGAGCTCGGCATCGCGCTGGCGGCCTCGGAGATGGTCGCGCCACCCCGGGTCGCCGACTCCCCGGCGTCGCTGGAGTGCCGGCTGCTCGAGGTGGTGCCGGTGGGCAGCAGCGCCGTGGTGATCGGCCAGGTGCTGGCCGTCACCGTCGACGACGCCGCGCTCGACGGCGACCACCCGATGATGGACGAGCTGCGTCCGCTCTCACGGCTCGGCCGCAACGAGTGGGGCCGCCCGCCCGAGGTGTTCGCCCTGGACCGGCCTCGCACCACCGACGACGTCAGGCGCAGCCGGAGCTGAGCAGCTGGTGCTGCGGGATGTCGGGGAAGTCCTGACCGAGGTCGTTGTGCAGCACGTTGTCCTTGAGCTCGCGCTGACCGGCGACCTTCAAGACGGTGCCGTCGACGGCGTAGGTCGTGGACACGATGTCGTAGGCCGGCGCGATGCCGACGGGCTTGTGGGCCACCGCCCGGATGACGGTGATGGTGCCGTCGGCGCACTGCAGCTTGTAGCCGGCGGCCGGGTCGGTGGTGTCGGTGGCGACGAAGGGCAGCAGCGTGCGGCCGTCGACCTTCAGCTCGACCAGCTTGCCGTCGGCGTAGCCGTAGAGGTGGTCCTGGTAGCCGCCCCGCGGGTGCGTCTCGCGGACGATGACCAGCTGGCCCGTCCGCCCGGGCACGGTGAGCGGCTTGATCGACGTGGGCTGCAGCGAGCCGACGTCGGTGGCGGTCTTCAGGTCCGCGGCCACCAGCTGCGCCTGGCACTTCCCGCTCGCGGCCTGGAAGTTCACCTGGTCGGGCTTCCCGTCGCCGTCGAGATCGGCGGTCCCGGTCTTGCTGATGGCGCCGACGCAGAGCTCCGCGCTCGGGGAGGCCTTCGGGGCGGTCGACGACGAGGAGGCCGCGGACTCCGAGGCCGGTCGGGCGCCGCAGGCGCCGACGGCGAGCAGTGTCGTGGCCAGGGCCGCGGACAGCGCCGTGTACCTCGGTGCGTTCCTCGCTGCGTCGATCCTCATGCCGGTGGGACGCACCCGGTCGCGCGGCGGTTCCAGCGTCATACCCCCTGGTCGCCCGAGCGACCAGGACGTATGACGTCCGGCTAGCCCTCGCTGTCGGAGCTGCTGCCGGAGCTGTCGTCGGAGCCCTTGCTGGGGCTGGCCGACGGTGCGGCCGCGGGTCCGCAGCCGGCCCGCGGTGCCGGAGCGCACCCCGCCTTCGGTCCGCCGCTCGGCGGCTTCGGCGCCTTCTCACCGGCCTTGGGCGAGGGCGCGCCACTCGGCGGCGTCGGGGCCTTCTCACCGGCCCTCGGCGAGGGCGCCCCGCTCGGCGGAGTGGGCGCCTTCTCGCCCGCCTTGGGCGAGGGCGCTCCGCTGGGCGGCGTCGGGGCCTTCTCCCCCGCCTTCGGCTTCGGGCAGCTGCTCGCCGACCCCGACGCGGAGCTCGAGGCGGAGTCGGACGCAGCGGCGGTGCCGCTGCCGGCCACCGAGCTGGTGGCGCCGCTCGCGCCACCGGCCAGGGCCGGGACGGCGAACGCCACCACGGCGCCCACCGCCACGGCGGCCCCGGTGCCGAGCGCCAGGGTGCGACGCCGGGGGGTGCGACGTCGGGGCAGCACCGTGGTGTCGTCGGGCCGGTCGTCGGGTGCGGGGCCGATGGGGCGCATGGGCTGGGTGTCGTCGTTCATGGGCTTCCTTCCTGTGGGGACGTCTCCGACCCTGTGCGCCGGACCTGAAGACGACCTCAATCCGCCCAGCGCGCAGGCGACTTCTTCAGGTGGTCTTCAGACGCGCCCGGCATGCTCGTGGAGTGAGTGCCACCGCCCGCCTGCTGCTCGTCGAGGACGACGAGTCGATCCGCACGTCACTGGCCGCCGCCCTGCGGGCCCGCGGCTTCGAGGTGCTGGCGCTGCCCGACGGCGACTCGCTCGAGGCGGCGCTGGAGCGCTTCGCGCCGGCCCTGGTGGTGCTCGACTGGATGCTGCCCGGACGCGACGGACCGGCCCTGGTCACGGTGGTCCGGCGCCGCAGCGCGGCCGGGATCGTCATGCTCACCGCGCGCGAGTCGGTGACCGACCGGCTGCGCGGCTTCGACGTCGGCGTCGACGACTACGTGGCCAAGCCGTTCGTCACCGAGGAGCTGGTGGCGCGGATCCGGGCCGTGCTGCGTCGGCTTGGCAGCATCCCGGCACGGGTGGAGGTCGACGACCTGGTCATCGACGAGGCGGCGGGCGCGGTGACGCGCGGCGGCGAGCGCGTGGCGTTGACCGCCACCGAGTTCCGGCTGCTGACCCACCTGGCCGCCCACCGCGACCAGGTGCTCTCGACGGCGCAGATCCTGACGCAGGTGTGGGGCTACGACGACTACGCCGACAACCTGGTGCAGGTCCACATCAGCGCGCTGCGCCGCAAGCTCGAGGCGCACGGCGAGCGGCTGGTGCACACCGAGCGCGGCCTGGGCTACGTGCTGCGCACGCCCGCGCACGCCCGGAGCACCGGTGGCTGAGCCGCTGCGTACGCCGTCGCTGCGGCGCCGGGTGACGCTGGTGGTGCTGGTCCTCATCGCGGCGATGCTGGTGACGCTCGTGGCGGTCAGCGAGGTGGTGCTGCGCAGCCGGCTGGAGAACCAGCTGCGACAGCGGCTGGTCGACCGTGCCGTGGTGGCCGACGCGCTCGTCGACCGGCTCAGCGGCCGCGACCTGAGCCGGCGGCTCAGCGGCGACGGGGTGTCGGTCGCGCTGACCACCGCCTCGGGGAAGACGTACGCCGAGGGTCCGCCGCCGCCGGGGAGCCGACCCACCGCCTCGCCGCCGGCCGCGCGTCCGAGCCCGGTGGCGGGGGTGGCGGCCACGACGCAGGACGTCACGCGACGCGGCAGCGAGCTGGTCATCCGGCACACGCTGACCGATGGCAGCGCGCTGGTGCTCAGCGTCGACACCCGCGACACCGCCGCCACCCTGCGTCAGGTGCGGCTGGTGCTGTGGCTGGCCGCCGCGCTCGTGCTGCTGGTGGCGGCGGTCGCCGTGCCGCTGGTGGTCTCGCGCGCGATCGCGCCGCTGCGCACCTTCACCGACGTCGCACGGTCGATCGGCCACGGCGACCGCGACCGGCGGCTGCGACCGCGACAGCCGGGCACCGAGCTGGGACGCACCGCGGTGGCCTTCGACGCGATGCTCGACGACGTCGTCGGCGCCGAGCGGCGGGCGCTGGACTCAGAGGACCGGCTCCGGGCGTTCCTCTCCGACGTCGCGCACGAGCTGCGCACCCCGCTGACCGGCATCCAGGCCTCGGGCGAGCTGCTGCTGCGCGAGGACCCGCCGCGCACCGAGCGTGAGGCGACGCTGCTCGCGCTGCTGCGCGAGAGCGGTCGCGCGACGCGGCTGGTCGAGGACATGCTGCTGATGGCCAGGATCGACGAGGGCCTCCAGCTCGAGCCGCGTCCAGTCGCGCTGCGGCCGCTGGCCGAGCAGGTGGTGCAGGACGCCCTCGCACGTCATCCGGCCGCCCGACTCGAGGTGAGCGGCGACGACGTCGAGGTGCGCGGCGACCCGGACCGGCTGACCCAGGTGCTGGGCAACCTGGTCGACAACGCGCTGCACGCCGGGGCCGGCACCGTCTCGGTCACGGTGCGCGCCGATGCACCGGACGACGTGGTCGTCGACGTCGACGACGACGGGTCCGGGGTGCCGGCCGAGGACCGCGAACGGATCTTCGAGCGGCTGGTGCGCCTGGACGACGCCCGATCGCGGCACGCCGGTGGCGCCGGGCTGGGTCTGCCGATCGCGCGCGGCATCGTCCGCGCCCACGGCGGGGAGCTGGTCTGCCAGGACGCACCCGTCGGCGGCGCCCGCTTCCGGGTGACGCTGTCTCACCTGCTGCCTAACCTGGAGCCATGACCTCGACCCGACCCGGACCGAGCGTGCGGGTCCGCGTGACCGAGCTCGACGGCGAGCGGCGTACGCGCCATGAGGACCGCGTGGTCACCGAGGAGCCGCTGGAGATCCGGCTGGCCGAGCCGGGCGTCGAGGTGCGGCGGGTCAGCGTCACCATGCGCACCCCCGGCCACGACTTCGAGTTGGCGGCCGGCTGGCTGCGCCACGAGGGGGTCGTCGCCGAGCACGACGACCTGGCCCAGGTGGCCTACTGCACCGACGTCGCGCTCGCTCCGGAGCAGGAGCTCAACGTCGTCACCGCGACCCTGCGGCGCGAGGCCCGGCGCGACCCCGGAGCCCGCTATCCCGGCATCACCGCGGCCTCCTCGGCGTGCGGGGTGTGCGGGACGCAGAGCATCGAGGAGGTCTTCGCGGCCGTCGGCCCGGCGCGAGCACCCCGCCTCGACCTCGACGACCAGCTGCTGCGCCGGCTCCCCGACGCGATGCGCGAGCAGCAACGGCTCTTCGACCGCACCGGGGGTCTCCACGCCGCGGCCCTCTTCGACGCCGACGGCCGGCTGCTCGTGCTGCGCGAGGACGTCGGCCGCCACAACGCCGTCGACAAGGTCACCGGGGCGCGCCTGCTCGCCGACGAGCCGACCACCGGCCGGCTGCTCACCGTCAGCGGCCGGATCGGCTTCGAGATCGTGCAGAAGGCGGTGGCCGCGGGCGTCGGTGCGCTGGTGGCGGTCGGGGCGCCGACGTCGCTGGCCGTCGACCTCGCCGACCGGGCGGGGCTGCCGATGCTGGGCTGGGTGCGCCAGGGTCGCGCGGTCGTCTACACGGGCTCGATTTGACCGGTCGGCCGAGCGTGGCGGTCGGGCTTTCGTCGGTGGGCTTCCCTAGCGTGAACCCGTGCGCCTCCTCCACACCTCCGACTGGCACCTGGGCCGGTCGTTCCTCGGGGTCGGGATGCTCACCCACCAGGCTGCGTTCGTCGACCACCTGCTGGAGGTGGTCGAGTCCGAGCGGGTCGACCTGGTGGTCCTCAGCGGCGACGTCTACGACCGCGCCCTGCCGCCGGTGGAGGCGGTGGAGCTGTTCGAGGACGCGCTGGTGCGGCTGGCCGACTCGCGCGCCGAGGTGGTCGTCACCAGCGGCAACCACGACTCCGCGCTCCGGCTGGGGTTCGCCTCGCGGCTGATCGACCAGGCCGGGGTGCACCTGCGCACGCACAGCGACGGCGTCGGCGTGCCAGTGCTGCTGCACGACGAGCACGGCGAGGTGGCCGTCCACGGCATCCCCTACCTCGAGCCCGACCACCTGCGCGAGCCCTGGCAGCTGTCCGCCCGCAGCCACGCCGCGGCGCTCGTGGTCGCGATGGAACGGGTGCGCGCCGATCTGGCCACCCGCACCGCCCGGTCGGTGGTGCTCGCCCACGCCTTCGTCGCCGATGCTGCGGCCGACCTGGCGCCCAGCGAGTCCGAGCGCGACATCTCGGTCGGCGGTGTGCAGCTGGTGCCGCTGGCCACCTTCGCGGGCGCCGACTACGTCGCGCTGGGCCACCTGCACGGCCGCCACACCCTGAGCGAGACCGTGCGCTACTCCGGCTCGCCGCTGGCCTACTCCTTCTCCGAGGCCGGCCACACCAAGGGCTGCTGGCTCGTCGATCTCGGTCCCTCCGGTATGAGCGGCGCCGAGTTCGTCGCGGCTCCGGTGCCCCGCCCGCTGGCCCGGCTGCGGGGGACGTTGGAGGAGCTGCTCACCTCGCCGCGGCACGCCGGCGCCGAGGGCGCCTGGGTGCAGGCCAGCCTCACCGACGACGTCCGCCCGCCAGGAGCGCTCCCGCGCCTGCAGCGCCGGTTCCCGCACCTGCTCTCGCTGGCCTTCGAGCCGAGCTCGCCGAGCACGCCGGCGCTGCCTTCGGCACGTTTCGCCCCCGGTCGCTCCGACCACGAGATCGCGCTCGACTTCGTGCACGAGGTCCGTGGCCGTGTGGCCGACGAGGCCGAGTCCGCGCTGCTGCTGGCCGCCTGCGAGCACGTGGCACGGGAGGTCTGAGTGAGGCTGCACTCCCTCCAGATCACCGCCTTCGGGCCGTTCGCCGGCACGGTCGAGGTCGACCTGGACGCCCTCGGCCAGGCGCAGGTGTTCCTGCTCTGCGGCGACATCGGCGCCGGCAAGACGATGGTGCTCGACGCCGTCTGCTTCGCGCTCTACGGCGACGTGCCCACCGACCGCGGCCGGGCCAGGTCGCTGCGCAGCCACTTCGCCGCCGAGGGCGTCGCGCCGCGGGTGGTGCTGGAGGCCAGCGTCGGCGAGCGGCGGCTGAGGTTCACCCGCTCTCCCGCCTGGCAGCGACCGAAGAAGCGCGGCGCGGGCACCACCACCGAGCAGCCGTCGGCCCTGGTGGAGGAGCACGTCGCGGGGCGCTGGGTCGCGCGGGCCACGCGGCTCGACGAGGCCGGTGCGCTGGTGGGCGACCTGCTCGGCATGACGCTGCCCCAGTTCACCCAGGTCGCGATGCTGCCGCAGGGCCAGTTCGACACCTTCCTGCGCGCGTCGTCGGAGGACCGCCAGCGCGTGCTGACGCGGCTGTTCCGGACGCACCGGTTCGAGGAGGTCGAGCGCTGGCTGGCCGAGCGCCGCGCGACGCTGCGTCGCTCCGGTGAGGCGCGGCAGGCGCAGGTGGCAGGGCTGCTCCACCGCGTCAGCGAGACCACCGCCAGCCCGCTGCCCGCGTGGGACGACCTCGGCCTCGCGGTCGACGAGCGCGAGGTGGACGTATGGCTCGCCGGGCTCGACGCCGCCGCCGCGGAGCGAACGACGCTCACCGCCGCCGACCTGGTCGGCGCCACCGCCGACCTCGACGCGGCGGTGGCCGCCGAGTCGGCCGGGCGTCGGATCGCCGGGCTGCGCGAGCGCCACGCCGTCGCCACCCGCCGCCGGGCCGAGCTCGACGCCGACCTGGCCGCCCACCGTCGCGACGCCGCCCGGCTCGCGGCCGCGCGCAGGGCCGCGCTGGTCACCGAGCCGCGGCGGGCCGCCGAACGTGCGCACGACCAGGTGGCCTCCGCCGCGGCCACCCTCGACCGCGCGCTCGCCGAGGTGACCGCTCTCCCGGGCGAGGAGACCCCCGACCCCGCCACCCTCGACCGTCGTGCCGTGGCCGCGGCCGAGCGCGCCGCCCTGGCCAACGGCTTCGTGCCCCGCGCCCGCGAGCTCGCCGACGTGCGGACCCGGCTGGACGAGCTCGGCCACCGTGTGCGGCAGCTGACCGCACGCCGCGACGCCTTGGCGGAGCGGTCGGCCGCGCTGCCCGGCGAGGTGGCGCTCGCGGAGCGGTCACTGACCGAGCGGGCCGCCCTGGCCGCACGCGAGCAGGCGGTGCGCGAGCAGCTGATCGCCCTGGCCCGCCGGGTCTCCCGGTTCGCGACGATGACAGAGCTGCAGTTCCAGGTCGAGGACTTCACCGCCCGGCGCGACCAGCAGCAGGTGGTCGTGCTCGACCTGCGCCAGCGGCTGCTCGACGTCCGCGAGGAGCGACTGCTCGGCATGGCGGCCGAGCTCGCCTCGGCGATGGCCGTCGGTGCGAGCTGTCCGGTGTGCGGCTCGCACGACCACCCCCATCCGGCCGTGCCGGCGGCCGGCGCCCCGGACGACGACGCCGAGCAGCAAGCGCAGTCGGCGCTCGACGACGCCGAGGTGCTGCTGGAGACCCACCGCGACCAGGTCCGCAGCTACACCGGACGGCTGACCGCGATCACCGAAGAGCTGGCCGAGCACACCGAGGCCGAGACGGTCTCGGCCCTGGAGGTCGCCCGCGTGGAGCTGGCCGGTGCCGAGGACGCCCGCGGCGGGCTGGCCGAGTCCGAGCAGACCGTGGCCTCATTGCGCGAGGACCTCGCGGCCACCCGCGAGCAGGCCGGGCGCACCGAGGCCGACCTCGCCGTCGCGGTCGAGCAGCACACCACGGCCGAGCGGGTCGTCGAGCGACTGCTGGCCGAGCTGGCCGAGGTGCTGCAGGGCGAGGCCGCCCAGGACGACGTGGTGGCCTCGGTGCAGCAGCACGCCCGCAGCGGACAGCGGGCCGCACGCTCGCTGGCCGCCGCGCGCGACGCCCTGGCCCGCCACCGCCAGCTGCTCGACCACGCCGAGGCAGCCGACGCGCACGCCGACGAGGTGGCGCGTGCCCAGGGTTTCGCCGACGTCGTCGAGGCGGCGGGGGCCGAGCTCGAGCCGGACGGTGTCGCCGACCTGGAGCAGGCCGCCGCCCGCCGGGCCCGCGACGAGGCGGCGGTGAGTGCCACGCTGGCCGATCCGGAGGTGCGTGAGGCCGCCGAGGCGACGCCCGTCGACGTCGGCGGGCTCGAGGCGCGACGTCACCAGGCCACCGTCGCGCACGCCCGGGCCACCACCGCGGCCGACGTCGCCGCGCGACAGCACGCCCGGCTGGTCGAGCAGGGCGCGGCGCTGCACGAGCTGCTCGCGGCATGGCGCCCCGAGCGCGAGGACTACGCCGTCGTGCGGTCGCTGAGCGAGCTGGCCGAGGGCAAGGGACCCGAGAACACCGCCCAGGTGCGACTCTCGGCGTACGTGCTGGCGGCCCGGCTGGGCCAGGTCGTGGCCGCGGCCAACGAGCGACTGACGCCCATGACCGGCGGCCGCTACCTGCTCGAGCACACCGCACGGCGCGGCGTCGGCGAGCGGCGCGGCGGGCTGAGCCTGCTGGTGCAGGACCTCTGGACCGACGCGCTGCGCGACCCGGTCACGCTTTCGGGCGGCGAGACGTTCCTGGTCTCCTTGGCCCTGGCGCTCGGCCTGGCCGACGTCGTGAGCGCCGAGGCCGGCGGCGTCGTGCTCGACACGCTCTTCGTCGACGAGGGCTTCGGCTCGCTCGACGGCGACACCTTGGAGCTGGTGATGGACACCCTCGACGAGCTGCGCTCGGGCGGTCGCGTCGTCGGCGTGGTGAGCCACGTGCCCGAGCTGCAGACCCGGATCCCCGCCCAGCTGCGCGTGCACAAGGGCCGTGAGGGGTCCTGGCTGGAGCTCGGTCTAGGCTCGCCCGCATGTCGCTGACGCCTGCGGACCCGGCCGCACGCATCGACCCGACCTTCACCGCGCTGCCCTTCCGGCGGATGGCGGAGGCGGCCCTCAACCGGGCCCGCGACTTCGGCGTCGCCCACGCGGACTTCCGCTTCGAGCGGGTGCGCTACCAGGACTTCTCGGTGCGCGACGGCGTCCTGGAGGGCGCCGAGGACAGCCAGGACCTCGGCTTCGCGGTGCGGGTGCTGCACGAGGGCGCCTGGGGCTTCGCCTCCGGGGTCGTGCTCAGCCGCGACTCCGCGATCACCGTGGCCGAGCAGGCGGTGCGCGTCGCGCAGGTGGCGGCGCGGATGACGCGCATCCCGATCGAGCTGGCGCCCGAGCCGGTCTACAGCGAAGCGGCCTGGTGCTCGGCCTACGACGTCAACCCGCTCGAGGTGCCCCTGGCCGAGAAGGTCGACGCGTTCCGGCACTGGACCTCGCGGCTGGTCGCGGCCCCCGAGGTCTCCCACGCCAGCGGCTTCTTGCAGCAGGTGCAGGAGAACAAGTTCTACGCCGACCTCACCGGCACCACGACCACCCAGCAGCGGGTGCGGCTGCAGCCGGGCCTGGAGGTGCACGGCACCGACGCGGCGAGCGGCACCTTCGACTCGATGGCCTCCATCGCGCCGCCGGCCGGGCGCGGCTGGGAGTACGTCGCGGGACCCGACGCCTGGGACTTCGACGACGAGGTCAAACGGCTGCCCGGCCTGCTGGCCGAGAAGCTGGCCGCGCCGTCGGTCGAGCCCGGCACCTGGGACCTCGTGGTCGACCCCTCGAACCTCTGGCTGACCATCCACGAGTCGATCGGCCACGCCACCGAGCTCGACCGCGCCCTGGGCTACGAGGCCAACTACGCCGGCACCTCCTTCGCCACCCTCGACCGGTTGGGCACGCTGCAGTACGGCTCGCCGGTCATGCACGTCACCGGCGACCGCACCACCGAGCACGGCCTGGCCACGATCGGCTACGACGACGAGGGCGTGGCCACCCAGGCCTGGGACATCGTCCGCGACGGCGTGCTGGTGGGCTACCAGCTCGACCGGCCGATGGCCGCCAACTACGGGGCCGAGCTCAACGGCGGTCGCTCCAACGGCTGCGCCTACGCCGACTCCCCCGGCCACATCCCGATCCAGCGGATGGCCAACGTCTCGCTGCAGCCCGACCCCGACGGTCCGAGCACCGACGGGCTCATCGCCGACGTCGAGCGCGGGATCTACGTCGTGGGCGACCGGTCGTGGTCGATCGACATGCAGCGCTACAACTTCCAGTTCACCGGGCAGCGGTTCTACCGCATCGAGAACGGCCGGCTCGCCGGCCAGCTGCGCGACGTCGCCTACCAGGCCACCACCACGGACTTCTGGGGCTCGATGGAGGCGGTCGGCGGGCCGCAGACCTACGTCCTGGGCGGGGCCTTCAACTGCGGCAAGGCCCAGCCGGGCCAGGTCGCGGCCGTCAGCCACGGCTGCCCGAGCGCGCTGTTCCGCGGCGTCCGCATCCTCAACACCGCCGAGGAGGGGACCGCCTGATGCCCGCCTACGCCACGCCCCAGGAACTGGCCGAGCACGCGCTGGCCACCACCACCTCGCCGGAGTGCGTCGTCGTGGTGGGCGATGCCACCTCTACCAACCTGCGCTGGGCCAACAACACGCTCACCACCAACGGCGTCATGCACGAGGTCGGCGTCACCGTCGTCGCCGTCCGCGAGGGCGCCACCGCCTCGGTCTCGGGCACCGCCGCCACCACCGAGCAGGTCACCGCCCTGGTCGAGGCCGCCGACGCCGCCTGTCGTGCGGCCGAGCCCGCCGAGGACCGCAACCCGCTGGTGGAGGGCGACGCCGCCGCCGACTGGGACCTGCCTCCCGGCCAGACCTCGATCGACGTCTTCGCCGGCTTCGCGGGCGAGCTGGGTGAGGAGTTCGGCCGGGCCGAGGCCGAGAACCGCGTGCTCTACGGCTTCGTCAGCCACGGCGTCGGCACCACCTACCTCGCCTCCTCCACCGGACTGCGGCTGCGGCACGAGCAGCCGACCGGCCACTACGGCTGCACCGGCAAGACCGCCGACCTCACCGCCAGCGCCTGGGTGGGCGGGGCCACCCGCGACTTCGCCGACGTCGACGCGCACACGATGGCCGACACCCTGGTCACCCGCCTGGGCTGGGCCGAGCGCCGCGTCGACCTCCCCGCCGGTCGCTACGACACCATCCTACCGCCGGCAGCCGTCGCCGACCTGATGATCGACGCGTACTGGTCCATGGGCGGCCGCGACAGCTTCGAGGGCCAGACCGTCTACTCCGGGCGCACCGGCGGCACTCGTGTCGGCGAGCGGATCGCTCGCGAGGGCGTCGGGCTGTACTCCGACCCCGGCCACCCGGCCCTGCAGTGCGCGCCCTTCGAGGTGGCCACCTCCTCCTCGGGCAACGCCAGCGTCTTCGACAACGGCCTCCCCCTCACCCGCACCCCGTGGCTCGACGACGGCGTGCTGACCTCGCTCATCACCACCCGCCACTCCGCGGCCATGAGCGGGCTCTCGGTCACCCCCGGCATCGACAACCTCGTGCTGGAGATCGACGGAGCCACCGGCGGCTGGGAGGACCTGGTGCGCGACGTCGAGCGCGGCCTGCTGCTGACCTGCCTGTGGTACATCCGCGTCGTCGACCCCCAGACCCTGCTGCTCACCGGCCTCACCCGCGACGGCGTCTACCTCGTCGAGAACGGCGAGATCACCGGCGCGGTCAACAACTTCCGCTTCAACGAGTCCCCGGTCGACCTCCTGCGCCGCTTCTCCGCCGCCTCGGCCACGCAGCCCAGCTTCAGCCGCGAGTGGGGCGACGACTACTTCTCCCGCACCGCCACCCCGGCCCTGCGCATCCCCGACTTCAACATGTCGAGCGTGAGCGAGGCCCTGTAGCCGCCGTCGGCGGTGGGCGCGCCGAAAGCCGGTGGTTGAGCAGCTCTGCGAGCCCTGGCGAGCAGGCGCGTCGAAACCACCCCACCGCCCGCCGCCTCACCGCCCGGACGGGGTCCGGGTGAACTCGTAGGTCTCGGTGACCAGCCGCTCGACGGTACCTGCGGGACCGCGCACCACCTCGAGCTCGGTCCGGTCGGTGCCGGTCCAGCGGCCCTCGTGCAGGTGGTACTCCTCGTAGGCCACGTCGCCGCGCAGCTCGACCAGCTCCAGCTGCTCGTCGTTCCAGCGGAGCTCGAAGGCCCGCTCGCCCCAGCACCACGGGCCCAGCAGCTCGGCGACGTCGGCGGGGACGGCGGCCGTGGGGCGCCACGGCACCCGGCCGGGCTGCGGGTCGAGGGACTCCCCCGCGGCCAGCGCCTCGAGCATCGCGGTGGCCAGCGGCAGCGAACGCTGGCCGGTGGTGGCGTCGGCGAAGCCGACGTAGGCGGTGCCGGCGGCGCGGTCGCAGAAGAACGAGGCCATGAAGCCGGGCATGGTGCCGGTGTGGCCGACCAGGCCGGTCGGCGAGATCCGGAACCCCAGCCCGTAGCCGGAGCCCGGCAGTACCTCGGTCGAGGCCTCCTGCAGCACCGCGAGCGGCAACACGTCGGGGTGCCCGCGCAGCACGAACCCGGCGTACGTCGCCAGGTCGGCCACCGTGCTCCACAGCTGCCCGGCCGGCGCCATCGCGCCGGTGTCGGAGTCCGGCTCCGCACACAGCTCGCCAGTCAGATGCGCGACGCTCCAGCCCTGGGCCCGCGGCGCGACCGGTGCGTACGACGTGCGCCTCATCCCCAGCGGGTCGAGGATCCGGGTCTGTACCAACGACGTCCACGAGGCACCGAGCACGCGCGCGGTCACTTCGCCGAGCAACCCGAACCCCAGGTTGCTGTAGCGGTACTCGACCCCCTCGTCGGCCATCGGCGCGAGGTCGGCGTTCTCGACCGCCAGCGAGGCGAAGTCGCCGCGACCGTAGCGCTCCCACCACGCGCCGGCGGGTTCCGCGGGCAGCCCGGCACTGTGCGAGAGCACCCCACGCAGCGTCCGGTCACCGAACGGCGCCTCGGGCACGTACGTCGACAGTGGCGCGTCGAGCCGCAGCAGCCCGGCCTCGCGCGCCTGGAGCAGCAGCACGGCGGTGAGCGTCTTGGTGATCGAGCCGATCCGGTACTGGGTGTCGCTCACCGGTCCGGGCACCTCGCCGACGCCGCCGCACCAGGCGAGCTCCCCGCCGCGCACCAGGCCGCCGACCATCGACGGCAGCCGGCCCTCGCGCTGCGCCTGCCCCAGCAGCGTGGCCGGTGCGCTCATCCGGCCGCGAACTCCTCCACCGGCGGGCAGGCGCAGAACAGGTTGCGGTCGCCGTAGGCCTGGTCGATGCGACCCACCGGCGGCCAGTACTTGTCGGGGTCGGCTCCGGCCGGGAAGGCGGCGAGCATCGCGTCGTAGCCCAGCGTGCCCGACAGCGCCGCCTCCGCGGTGTGGGGAGCGCCCCGCAGCGGCGACTCCTCCGGAGTCCACTCCCCCGCGGCGACCCGGTCGATCTCGGCACGGATCGCGACCATCGCGTCGCAGAACCGGTCCAGCTCGGCGAGGTCCTCGCTCTCGGTGGGCTCGACCATGAGCGTGCCGGCGACCGGGAAGCTCATCGTCGGGGCGTGGAAGCCGTAGTCGATGAGTCGCTTGGCGACGTCGTCGACGCTGACGCCGGTGGCCTTGGTCAGCCCGCGCAGGTCGAGGATGCACTCGTGCGCCACCAGGCCGTTGTGGCCGGTGTAGAGCACCGGGAACGCCTCGCGCAGCCGCACGGCGACATAGTTGGCGGCCAGCACCGCCACGGCGGTGGCCCGGGTGAGCCCGGCGCCGCCCATGAGCCGCAGGTAGGCCCACGAGATCGGCAGGATGCCGGCCGAACCGTACGGGGCTGCGCTGATCGGGCCGATGCCCTCGCGACGGTCGGCGTCGGGGTGCACCGGGTGCGAGGGCAGGTACGCCGCCAGGTGCTCGCGCACCGCCACCGGGCCGACGCCGGGACCGCCGCCGCCGTGCGGGATGCAGAAGGTCTTGTGCAGGTTCAGGTGCGAGACGTCGCCGCCGAACTCACCGGGCTTGGCGTAGCCGAGCAGCGCGTTGAGGTTGGCGCCGTCGACGTAGACCTGGCCACCGGCCTCGTGCACGATCCGGCACAGCTCGGTGATGCCGTCCTCGTAGACGCCGTGCGTGGAGGGGTAGGTGACCATGATCGCGGCAAGGTCGTCGCGGTGGGTCTCGCACTGCGCGCGCAGGTCGTCGAGGTCGACCGCACCCTCGTCGGTCGCCTTCACCACCACCACGCGCATCCCGGCCATCACCGCGGACGCCGCGTTGGTGCCGTGGGCCGACGACGGGATGAGGCAGACGGTGCGGGCCCCCTCGCCACGCGCCCGGTGGTAGCCGCGGATCGCCATCAGGCCGGCCAGCTCGCCCTGCGAGCCGGCGTTGGGCTGGATCGAGACCTGGTCGTAGCCCGTCACCGTGGCCAGCCAGCCCTCCAGCTGGGTGACCAGCTCCCGGTACCCCGCCGCGTCCTCGGCAGGGGCGAACGGGTGGAGGTCGGCGAAGCCGGGCAGGCTGATCGGCTCCATCTCCGTGGTGGCGTTGAGCTTCATCGTGCACGAGCCCAGCGGGATCATGCCGCGGTCCAGCGCGTAGTCGCGGGCCGAGAGCCGGCGCAGGTAGCGCAGCATCGCGGTCTCGGAGCGGTGGGTGTTGAACACCGGGTGGTCGAGGTACGCCGTGCGACGCAGCAGCTCGGTCGGCAGCGCGTCGGGGGTGCGGCCGTCGATCTCGGGCAGCTCGGCGGCGCTCACGCCGAACGCGCCGAGGACGGAGGCCACGACGTCGAGGTCGGTGCGCTCGGAGCACGAGACGCCCACGTGGTCGGCGTCGACCAGCCGCAGGTGCGCCCCGGCCTCGCGGGCGGCCGCCACGACGGCCTCGGCGCGACCGGGCACCCGGGCGAGCACGGTGTCGAAGAACGCGCCGTGCACCACCTCGACGTCGCTCTCCTGCAGGGCCGCGGCGAGCACCGCGGCGCACCGGTGGGTGCGCTGCGCGATCGCCTTGAGCCCCTCGGGACCGTGGTACACCGCGTACATCGCGGCGGTCACGGCCAGCAGCACCTGCGCGGTGCAGATGTTGCTGGTGGCCCGGTCGCGGCGGATGTGCTGCTCGCGGGTCTGCAGCGCGAGCCGGTACGCCTGGTGCCCGGCGTTGTCGACCGAGACGCCGACCAGCCGGCCGGGCAGGTGACGCTCGAGCCCCTGGGCCACCGCCATGAACGCGGCGTGCGGTCCTCCGTAGAACAGCGGGACGCCGAAGCGCTGGGTGCTGCCGACCACCACGTCGGCCCCGAGCTCGCCGGGCGACTCCAGCAGCGTGAGCGCGAGCAGGTCGGCGGCCACGACGAGCAGACCACCGCGGTCGGCGACGTCCTCGGCCAGCCCACGCGGGTCGAGGATGCGGCCGGAGGCGCCGGGGTACTGCAGCAGCGCCCCGCACACCTCGCCGTCGGGCAGGCCCTCGGCCAGGTCGGCCACGACGACCTCGATGCCCATCGCGGCCGCGCGCGTGCGCACCACCTCGATGGTCTGGGGCAGCGCGTCGGCGTCGACGACGAACGGGCCGGCGGCCTTGGGACGCGCCCGCCGCACGAGCGTCATCGCCTCGGCCGCGGCGGTGCCCTCGTCCAGCAGCGAGGCGTTGGCGGTCGGCAGCCCGGTGAGGTCGGCGACCATCGTCTGGAAGTTCAGCAGCGCCTCGAGCCGGCCCTGGGAGATCTCGGGCTGGTAGGGCGTGTAGGCGGTGTACCAGGAGGGGTCCTCGAGCACGTTGCGCCGGATGACCGGCGGCGTGAGCGTGCCGTGGTAGCCCAGCCCGATCATCGGCTCCAGCGGCCGGTTGCGCGCGGCCAGGGCCGCCAGCTCGGCGGCCACCTCGGCCTCGGTACGGGCGGCGCCGAGGTCGAGCGGCAGCTCCTGGCGGATGCCGGCCGGCACGGCCGCGGCCATCAGTGCGTCGAGCGAGTCGTGCCCGACGGCGCGCAGCATGGTCGCTACCTGGGCCTCGTCGGGGCCGATGTGGCGGATCGCGAAGGACTGCTCGCCGAGCTGATCGAGCGTGAGGTGGTCGGACAACGAGGCTCCCGGGGGTGGCGGTCGGTTGCCTCCCCTTCAGTCACCCGCGTCGATGCGAGCTCCTGAGGTGCCTGACCAGCACGGTCCTTTGCGCCTGAGAGGTTCCGGGGAGTGTTGCCCCTTCGGCGCCCCACCACCTGCGTGGGGACTCTCCCGTGCGGGATCGTCAGCAGCGTCGAGTCTAGCTCAACCGGCGCTGCGGGCCCGCCGCCGCACGGCGAGCTCGTCGTCGGCGGGGGTCTCCTCGCCGGCGCGCTCGCTGGGCAGCTCGGCCAGCGAGCCCTCGATCTCGCGCCAGACGCCGCCGATGGCGATGCCGAAGACGCCCTGCCCGCCCTGGAGCAGGTCGATGACCTCGTCGTTGGAGGTGCACTCGTAGACGCTGGCGCCGTCGCTCATCAAGGTCACGCGGGTCAGGTCGTCGGTGCCGCGCTGACGCAGGTGCTGCACCGCGGTACGGATCTGCTGCAGCGAGATGCCGGCGTCGAGCAGCCGCTTGATCACCTTGAGCAGCAAGATGTCGCGGAAGGAGTAGAGCCGCTGAGTGCCCGACCCGGTGGCCCCGCGGACGGTGGGCTCCACCAGTCCGGTGCGCGCCCAGTAGTCGAGCTGGCGGTAGGTGATGCCGGCGGCGTTGCAGGCCATGGGACCGCGGTAGCCGAGGTCGTCGGGCAGCGGCGAGACGTCGTCGCTGAACAGCAGACCCTGCTGCTCGGCGGCGCTGGCCGCCTCGAGGCTGGCCCCGTCGACCTGGGAGGTCTCGAGGTCCTTGCCGTTGCCCATCGCCATGAGTCAGCCTTTCGTACCACAACCGTGGAGTTACACCCGTGATCCTCGTCGAACCACGAGCAACGACGGTACGGCCGCCTCCGCGCCCTTGGCAAAGACGACGCGCGGCGTGTCGGAAACCTTCACCCTCAAGTTGACGTTGAGGTTGCTCACGAGGTGGAGGGACCCTCCTCCTCGAAGTCCTCGGGCGTCACCTGGTCCAAGAACTCGCGGAACCGCTCGACCTCGTCCTCCTGCTGGCCCTCGCTGATCGGCTCCCCCGAGCCGCTCCCCTCGCCGGCCTCGTCGCTCTCCTCGAGGCTGCCCACGGCCAGCCCGCTGGTCTCCAGCAGGTCTTCCGCGCACACGATCCGGGTGCCGGTGCGCAGCGCCAGCGCGATCGAGTCCGAGGGACGGGCGCTCACCTCGACCCCGGAGGCGAAGGCCAAGGTGGCGTAGTAGACGCCCTCGTGGACCTCGGTGATCCGGATCTCGGCCAGGTCGTTGCCGGTGGCGTCGATGACGTCCTTGAGGAGGTCGTGGGTCAGCGGCCGCGGCGGCACCACGCCCTGCTGGGCGAAGGCGATCGCGGTGGCCTCCACCGCACCGATCCAGATCGGCAGGTAGCGCTCCCCCGAGGACTCCCGCAACAGCACGATCGGCTGGTTGCTGGGCATCTCCACCCGGACCCCGACGACCTCGACCTCACGCACGGCTCGACCCTACGCTGCTCTACCGCAGCGACCGCAGCCCGATCTTGACCAGCGAGGCGTGCAGCCGCACCGAGAGCGCGGCGATCTCGTTGACCGACTGCGCGGCGCGCCCCTCGGCGCCTTCCTCGCGGCTGCGTCGGATGGGGGCCACGACCTGCTCGACCAGGCCCACCTCGCGATCGGCGGCGGTCTTGAACGAGCGCAGGTGGCGCGGCTCGATGCCGAATGCGGCCAGCTCGCCGGCGGTCCGGGCCACCACCAAGGCGTCGCCGTCGTAGTGCGGCGAGCCGGTGCGCCGGCGCACCAGGCCGTAGGACTCCAGCTCGGTGAGCAGCTCGTCGGTGATGCCGGCGGTCTTGACCAGCTCGCGGCGCGAGATCCGATCGTCGCCGGCGCTGCTGCCGTAGGAGTCCGGGGTCGGCGTGCCGTCGTCGGCGTTGACCAGTCGCGGCAGCACCGGCCCGACGCCGGCCCCCCGCGGTCCGGCCGGGTCGCGCCCCTCGTCGAGGGCCTGCAGCTGCTCCTTGATGACCCGCAGCGGGAGGTAGTTCTCCTTCTGGGCCCGCAGGATGAACCGCAGCCGGTCCATGTCGGAGTCGGAGTACTTGCGGTAGCCCGACGGCGTCCGCTCGGGGTGCACCAGGCCCTCGGACTCCAGGAACCGGATCTTGGACTCCTTGATGTCCTGGTCCGGGAACTCCTGCTTGAGCTGGGCGAGCGCCTCCCCGATGCTGCGGCGGGAGGGGGCTGCCGAGGTCATCGTGGCGCCACGACGCGGTTACTCGTCGCCGGCGAAGTACACGAGCCGGAACTTGCCGATCTGCACCTCGTCGCCGTTGCTCAACGCGCTCTCGTCGATGCGGTCGCGGTTCACGTAGGTGCCGTTGAGGCTGCCGACGTCGCTGACCGTGTAGCCCTCGGCGGTGCGACGGAACTCCACTCGGGGTGCCGCCCGGCGGTCACCACGTCCTGGTCGAGGAGGAAGCGGTTGCCGGCCCCCGGACCGCGCTGGACCACCAGCAGCGCACTGCCCTGGGGCAGCGCGTCCACCGCGGCGGCCTCATCGGCGTCGAGCGCGGCGTGCTCCTCGGTCTCCGGAGCGGGCGCCGGGGTGGCGCTGCCCCCGCCGAGCCCGAAGGTGATCGTCGCCGAGCTGTCGGCGGCGTCGGGCTCCTCGACCGGCACGGCCGGCGCCGGGGCGGTCGTGGCCGGCTCCAGGCGCGAGCCGCACTGAGAGCAGAAGCGGGCCTCGCCGGGGTTCTCGTGTCCGCATTGGGTGCAGAACGGCATCGACTCGGTCCTCCTGCTTGCCGAAGATGGGTGCTGCCGGGTGTCCGGCCCTTCAACCGCCAGTGGAGGTTGAGAGGGCGAACCTATCAAGTCGCGGCGGCCGCCACGCCGGGTCCGGGTCCTGGACCCTCAGCCGTCGAGACCGGCCGAGTACGTGGCGTCGTCGAGGAGCGCGTCGAGCTCGCTGGAGTCCGACGGCACGACCTCGAACAGCCAGCCCTCCGCGTAGGGCTCGGAGTTGACCAGCTCGGGGGTCGCGTCGAGCGACTCGTTGCGGGCGACGACCTCGCCGCCGACCGGGGCGTAGATCTCGCTGACCGACTTGGTCGACTCCAGCTCGCCCACGGAGTCGCCGGCCGCGACCGTGGTGCCCACCTCGGGCAGCTGGACGTAGACGATGTCGCCGAGCTGGTCCTGGGCGTAGTCGGTGATGCCGACCCGCACCGAACCCTCCTGCTGACCGGGCTGGCGCACCCACTCGTGCTCGGCGGTGTACTTCAGGTCCTCTGGGATCACCGGCGACACGCTACTGCCCCGAGGTGGCGTCCGTCGGCGCGGTGGCCGGGACGGTGGAGGAGACCTTGACGGTCGTCGGCTTGTCGACCTTGACCGACCCGTCGTTGGCCTTGACGTCGTAGCTGAAGCCGAGCGGGAAGTTGAGCGCGCTGGACAGGGTGGACGGGTCGCCGATGACGTCGATGACGTACGGCGGGTCGACCTGGTGCCCGTCCACCAGCAGCCCGGAGTCGTCCTGCTCGAAGGAGGTCTGCGCGATCACCCGCACCGAGTCGTCGAACTCCATCGCCTCGGCACCGGCCGCCCGCAGCTCCTCCACCGCGTCGAGCAGGTTGTTCAGGCTGACCTTGCCCTCCGGGTCGTTCACGGTGATCCGGATGCCCGGTCCCTCGGCGGGCAGCGTGCCGGCCAGGATGCCCAGGGTCTGGGCCTGGTCCTTGGCGCGGTCGACGGCCGCCTGCCGGGCCTGGGTCTGATCGGTGAGCTGACGCCGGGTGCGCTCGAGTCCGGCGATCTCGCTGTCGGCGCGGCGGGACTGGGCGTTGAGACCGTTGAGCACCTGGACCAGGTCGGAGGTGCGCAACCCCGCGTAGGTGTCGTCGCGCTCGTTGGACTGCACCTGGGTGACCATCGCGAACCCGAGCAGCCCCAGCAGCACGCCGCCGACCGCCTGGCCGCGCGAGGGGTGGCGCAGGGTGGCCAGCAGCCGCGCGCGGGAGTCGGCCTTCCCGGCGTCGAATCTGTTGGCGTCGGATCTCTCGGCGCCGAGATTCTCAGCGCCGAATCTCTCAGGCATGGAAGATGTGGCGCCGGATCGCGGCGACGTTGGAGAAGATCCGGATCCCCAGCACGACGATGACGCCGGTGGACAGCTGCGCGCCGACGCCGAGCTTGTCGCCCACGAAGACGATGAGCGCGGCGATCACGACGTTGCTGACGAAGGAGATGACGAAGACCTTGTCGTTGAAGATCCCATCGAGGAACGCGCGCAGCGCGCCGAAGACGGCGTCGAGGGCGGCCACGACGGCGATCGGCAGGTAGGGCTCGAGCCACAGCGGCACGTCTGGCTTGAGCACCAGCCCGAGCACGATGCCGACCACCAGACCCACGACCGCGATCACGACGCCCCTCCCTGCTTCTGCGTGGCCGGCTGGGCGTAGCGCAGCGTCTGCTCCCCCGCCGCCGGCAGCGACAGTCTCGTCGCCTTGGTGATGCTCAGCCGCAGCCCGACCTCGCGTTCGAGATCAAACCATGCCGCCCCGTCGGTGGTCGCGGCGAACCGCGACGGCAGCCGGTCGGGGTCGCCGAGCACCAGCAGCCGGTAGGGCGGGCGGAGCGGGATGAAGTTGACGTTGATCGCCGTGCCGGCCTGCCGGATCGGGCTGAGGTTGGTCAGCCGCTGCCCGTTGATGCTGATCGCCTCGGCACCGGCCTCCCACAGCGCGTTCACCAGCCGCTGCAGGTCCTTGTCGAGCACCCGCTCGCGATCGGAGTCGGCGTTCGCGGCGTCGTCGGCGACGACGGTGACGCCGCGCCCGTGGGCCGCGCTCTGCCCGGTGAGCAGGGCCAGGCGCTCGACGCGCGCCAGCAGTGCCGCGCTGGCCGTGGTGCCCGCCGCGCGCGTCAGGACCTGGTTCTGCTCGGTGAGCCGTCGGGCGGTGTCGATCCGGGAGTCGAGGCTCTGCCGTCGGGCGGTGATCTGCTCGATCAGCTGGGTCCGCTCGTCGGCGACGGTGACCGCGCTGCGGCTGGTCTGGGTCGCCGCGGTGAGCACGAGGAGCCCGAACGCCGCCAGGGTCACGGTGGCCGCCACCCGGGCGCCGCGACCGCCGGTGGCCGGCTGGTTGCGGGTGATCCAGCCGTAGTCCTCGTCCATCGCGTGGCCCGAGAGGTAGGCGATCAGGCCCTGGCTGATCCGCTCCTGCTGCTCGCCGGCCTGCTCGCGGTCGCGGTCAGCGGGCGACGACACCGGGAGCCCGTCTGCTCCGGTCGGCCAGCAGCCGTCGCACCTGCCAGGCGTAGAGCAGACCGGCCCACCAGTAGAGCCCGATGCCCCAGATGGCGAAGGCCCACCCGAAGACCTCCGCCAGCAGTGCCATCACGCCGCTGCCGTCGCCGAGCAGCAGCAGCGGGAACGCGTAGAGCAGGTTGAAGGTGGCCGCCTTGCCCAGGAAGTGCACCGGCAGCGCGGAGTAGCCGCGGGTGCGCAGGAACGGCACCAGGCACCACAAGAACGCGTCGCGGGCCGGCAGCACCAGCACCATCCACCAGGGGATGATCTCGCGCCAGCCCAGCCCGACCACCACGGCCAGGATGTAGAGCCGGTCGGCCACCGGGTCGAGGATCTCCCCCAGCCGCGAGGTCTGGCCCAGCTTGCGGGCCAAGAAGCCGTCAAGGTAGTCGGTGATGCCCGAGAGCATCAGCACCACCAGCGCGAGCCCGTCGAGCTCGGGACCCAGCACCAGCCACAAGAACACGGGCACGCCGAACAGCCGCAGAGCGCTGAGCAGATTGGGCACCGTCCAGACGCGCGACGTCGCGGAGTCGACGGACACTGCACCTCCTGCACCTGCGCGACGTGAATTTCACTCGACGTGACGCTGCTGCACTGTAACCGTCTGCCATGCTGGGACCGAGCCGGACCGCGGGTCGGCCATGGGCAGGGCGGAGGTGGTGGCCATGACCACCGTCATCGTGCTCAACGCCTCCTACGAGCGGCTGCACCAGGTCTCCTTCAAGCACGCGGTCAAGATGCTGTTCCGCGAGGTCGCGGTGGTCGAGGAGGCTCTCGACGACCGGATGATCGGGCCCCATCGCTGGCCCAAGGTGGTGCGCCTGGTCCGCTACGTCGTGACCAGCTGGATGCACCGCCCGGCCGTCTACGGCCGCAGCTCGGTGCTGCGTCGTGACCGGCACCGGTGCGCCTACTGCGGCGGCCCCGGCCACACCCTCGACCACGTCGTCCCCATCTCGCGCGGCGGCGGGTCGACCTGGCTCAACACCGTGACCGCCTGCGGCGGTTGCAACGGCCGCAAGGCCAATCGCACCCCCGAGGAGGCCGGGATGCGGCTGCTCGTCGAGCCCTGGGTGCCCACCCGTGCCCAGGTGGCGGGCTGAGGGACACTAGCGCGCCTCGGCGTCGATCTTGAGGACCCCGTCGGCCTGGACCAGCCGCAGCCGGGTGGCGTCGGTCGTGACGCGGCCGTCGCGGTGGGTGTAGGTGACCCGGTAGGCGACGACGCCGTCGACGGGCGAGACGGTGATGTCGCTGGGGTCGGCGCGGGTGATGTCGCCCCAGAACGCCCGATAGGAGCCGAACCCGCCGCTGGCGGCCTGGAACGCCGGGGTGAGCGCCTGCCAGGCCGAGGCCTGGTCGGCGGTGGCGGTGTCGAGGTACTGCACGAGGAAGTTCTTCATGTCCTGGGCACTGGGCAGCACCGGGGTGGGCGTCGCGGTGGCCGGGGCGGAGGTCTCGCCCAGCGCGCGGGTGGGAAGTGCACTGGCCGAGGACGAGGCGGTCGCGGTCGCCGCGCGGGGCCGCGCGTCGTCGTGGTGGAGCAGGCTGGCGCCGAGCAGCACCATCCCGAGCACCGCGAGACCGGCCAGCACCACAGCGGCGGCGGTCAGCACCGAACGGGAGGTCACCCCCGCAGTCTCCCCGACCCGGCGCGATCAGGGGACGGATCCGGGCCGGATCAGGGGACGGTCAGCGTGGTGGTCGGCCCGTAGGGCGAGATCATCCGCTTGCGCACGGCCTGCAGCTGGAACTCGTACGTCCCGGCTGCGAGCAGCCGGGTCTCGAAGTGACCGTCGGCGACGTCGCGCGGCACGACCCGCCACACGCCGCCCGCCTCACGCCAGCGCAGCCGGGCACCGGTGAGGGCCTGGGTGTCCCAGGTGACGACCGCCCGGCCGCCCTCGTCGGCCACGACCGCCTCCAGGTTGCGCCGCCACACGTCGTCGGGGGCGCTGCCCGGCTCCTCGGTGAGCACGCCGAGGCTGACCAGCGCCTCGGCCACGTGACCGGCGATCAGGGCCTCGCCCGTCGGGTTCGGGTGCAGGCCGGCGTAGGTGTCGCGCTCGACGTCCCACCCGTCGCGGGTGTGGGCGATGACCACCGGCGAGGTCGTGGTCGAGAGCTCGCTCACCGTGGCGCGCAGCAGCGCGTCGTAGGCCCGGATCTGCTCGTGGATGTCGACCGGCCGGCTGCGCTGCACTCCCAGTACCGGCAGGACGACGATCTTCAGGTCCGGCGCCGCGGCCCGCGCCTGGGTGATCGCCTCGCGCAGCGCCTGGTCGGTCTGCTCCGGCGTGCGCCCGTGGAGCAGGTCGTTGACTCCGGCCTCGAGCACCAGCACGTCCGGGCGCTCGCGGGTGACCTCGCCCCGGATCCGCGCGGCCAGCGAGCTGAGCATGGTGCCGGTGATGGCGAAGTGGTCGGTGTCGAAGTGGGGGTCGGCGTAGGAGGAGGTGTCGAAGCCCTCCTGCACGAAGGGCAGGTGCCGGCTGCCGACGAAGTTGACCGGCACGTGCTGGCGGCGGAACTCCTGCCAGAGCCGGAACCGCCAGGTGTAGTCGCCGTTGAAGCCCTGGGTGATCGAGTCCCCGGCCATCAGCACGCGCAGCTTGGGGTGGTGCGGCACGGACGTCGAGGCGACGCGCTGCGGCTCCTGGTGGGCCGACCCGTCGACGCCGGCCACCGTCACCGAGAACGCCGCGGTCGCCAGCACGGCGACCCCGATGCCTCCGCGCACGACCCGCTTCACGGGCCGACATGCTAGATGACCGGGCCCGCCGATCACGAAACGCGGAACCGGGTCGCCGGGCCGAGCGGCGAGACCATCGCGTGCCGAATGGCCACCAGCCGCACCTCGTAGCGACCCGCGGGCAGTCGCAGCGTCCGGTGACCGGCGCGGAACCGGCCGGGCTGGAACCGGGCGCGAGGGCCGCCGACGCGGCTGAGCCAGATCCGTACGCCGGTCAGCGACTCGCGGTCCCAGGAGATCTTGACCCGGTGGTGGCGCACCCGGACCACGGCCGTCAGGTCGCGATGCCAGACCACGGGGCGGTAGATCTGGCCGACCTGGGGCAGCACGCCAATCTGCTGGAGCGCCTCGGCGATGTGCTGGGCGATGAGGGTCTCGCCGGTCGGGTTCGGGTGGAGGTAGTAGTAGGAGTCCGTGACCGGGGACCAGCCCGCGGTGGTGTCGGCCAGCGTCACCGGCGACAGCGGCGTCGAGAGCTCCTGCACCAAGGCGGGCAGCATGGCGTCGTAGGCGGTGATCGCGGCCGGTAGTCCCGGCACGCCGCGGATGAACGCGCCGAGCACCGGCGAGACGATGATCTGGGTGTCGGGCTTCGCCGCGCGCACGCCGGCGACGTAGGCCCGCAGCGCATCGGCGGTCTGGGCCGGGGTGTCGCCGTAGCGCAGGTCGTTGACCCCGGCGGCGACGACCACGACGTCGGGCTGCTGCGTGGCCACCTCGGCCTGGATCTGGGTGGCCAGCCACGCCAGCCGGGCACCGCCGAAGGCGAAGTGGTCGGTGTCGAAGTGCGGGTCGAGGTAGTGCGAGGTGCTGAAGCCCGCTGCGACGTACGGCAGGCTGCGCGAGCCGACGAAGTCGACCGGCACGCCCTGGGCCTGGAACTCCTGCCAGAGCCGGTAGCGCCACGTGTAGTCGCCGTCGAAGCCCTGGGTGATCGAGTCACCGCTGAGCAGGATCCGGACCGGACCCGTGGTCGCGGCGCCCGCGTGCGCCTGGGCCGTCAGCGCCAGCAGGACCGCGACGAGCACTCCCCTGGTCAGCAGGGCGAGGAGCCGGACGGTCACGAGGCAGGAATCTAGGCAGGATCTTCGCCGCAGTCCCAGGAATGGACAAAGTGCTCACGCATCACAGGTCACATCCGCCCTGGGTGACGATGGGGTGGTGTCCGATCGTCCCGAGCGACGCCGTGGCTCTCGTGCCCTCGTGTCGCTGATCCTGGTGCCGTGCCTGGCCACCGGGTGCGGCCGGGCCGGCGTGGCCAAGGACCTCGACCCCGGCTCCGGGCGTCGCGCCGTCGTCGCCTCGCTCGACCAGCGGTTGTGCGGCGGCCGCATGCGCGTCATCGAGGACAGCCGGCCCTACTGGGTCGGGCTGTGCCAGAACCGCAGTGCGTTCGAGGACCGGGTGGTGTTCTTGGCCTTCGACTCCCGCGCCGATCGGGACCACTACCTGGCCCAGCTCGAGTCGTGCTTCGAGGAGGGCAGCTACACCGAGGGCCCGCGCTGGTTCGCGATGTCGGTGACACGCGCCGACACCGCCACGCTGCGACGCGACGGAGCCCGCGCCGTCCGCTGTGGTTGACCTGGTGGCGAGGGACGGCCGGCGGAGCCGATCCGCACCGGCTCGAGCATGGTCGTGGAGAGGCGCCCACCCCCGCGCGGCGCCTCTCCACGACCACGATGAGAACAGTATGACCGAAATGTTGCTTTTGTAGAGGGTTTGTGGAATGGTGCGCCCTCACATCGCTCCGCGCCCGTCAGTCCTGGAGCCAGGCCTGCAGGGAGAGCCGGCTCGCGTCGTCGAGGTCGACGTGGACCGAGGTCTGCCCCACCGGCACCTCACCGGGCGGCCAGCGGCGCGCACGGCGGTACTGGCGCAGATCGTGCAGCGACCCGACGACCTGCCCTCGGCTCCCGGTCAGCACGGTGATGGCGGACGCGTCGAAACCGCCGGCGTGCTCGACGGCGGCGGCCCAGGCGCTCGGAGGACCGGACGCCGGCAGCGCCAGGTGCAGGTGCCAGGCGTAGGCGTGGTCGAGCCACGCCTGCGGCCCGGGATCGGCCTCGGCGACGACCCGCGGGTCGGAGGCCACCAGCGCAGCCGCGTCCGCGGGCAGGGCCACGTGGGCGGTGGGCAGCCCGCTGAGCACGGCGTCAGCGGCCACCAGCACCTGCGTAGGAGTCAGCTCGGCGCTCACGGTGACCACGAGTGAGGGCTCACCGGCCAGCAGAGCCCGGTAGCCGGCGCCGGGCGCGTTGAGACGGGCGGCGATCGCCGTGGTCTCGTGCAGCTGGTCCGCTGCGGTGCCTCTCGGGCGCCCCGGCTCGCCGACCGCCGGTCCGTCGTGCCAGGCGACCGCCTCGCCGACACGGCCGACCAATCCGCCGTGGCGCCAGCTGCGGTGGGCCAGGTCCCAGTCCTCGCCGCCGTAGCCGACGAAGGACTCGTCGAAGCCGCCGATCTCGTCGAACCACCAGCGGCTGCAGGCCATGACCGCAGCGATCACGTAGCGGTAGGACGTCGCGTCGGCCCGCCGCAGGTCCGCGGTCTCCTCGTAGCCGCGAGAGAGCCACTCCGGCTCGGCCAGGACGCGGTCCTGCGCGGCGTCGGGGAGCCGCGCCGCGGGCGGAGCGTCGGAGAGGTCCGCGTGACGCCTGCGCCCGACCACGAGCAGCTCGGGATGGTGCAGCAGCGGCGCGGTGAGCCGCTCGAGGTACTGCTCCTCCGGTGTGGTGTCGGCGTCGAGGAACACCAGCAGCTCGCCGGTGCAGCGGGCAGCCGCCCGGTTGCGGGCGGCTGCGGCCCGGAACCCGCGGTCGGGCTGGGTGACGACGTCCACGCCCGGGCGCGGCACCGGCGGGGGCGATGAACCGTCGTCGGCGACCACCACCTGGACCGGGCCGACGCTCTGGCGGGCCAGGGCGGTCAACGTCCGCTCCAGCTGCCGCGGCTGCTCGTAGTGCGTGACCACCACGCTGATCGAGCGGGCGGGGGGGTGTGGTCCGCCCGTGGCTTCGTCCCAGGCGTTGCCTGCCACCCCGCGTCCCCAGGGCGGGGCGCTCACCGCTCGGACCACCAGGCGCGGTAGATCGCCGCGGTGTCGCACAGGTGCGGGGTGGTCGCGACGTGCTGCGGCAACCAGGTCGACGCCGGGTCGCGCAGGTCCGAGGCGATGGCCTCGGCGAGCCCCTCGTCGTCGTAGAGACGCGTGCAGCCGGGGCGCAGCGCGGCCATCTCGCGCGCGTACCGGCCCTCTCGCACCAACGGACGGCGTCCGGCCGCGATCCACAGGTTGGTCGAGCCTGAGGCCGAGACGTTGCGGTGCCCGCACACCGCGACGTCGACCCGGCGCAGCCAGCGTTCCAGCCCGGCATCGGTGAGGTAGCCGGTCACCCGGAGGCCGACGCCGGCACCGGCCGCCTGCTCGTGCAGGTCGCGTACCAGGCCGCGGTGGCCGGGGGCCGGCGCACCCAGGGCCACGACGTCGGCGCGCTGGTCGCGGCCCAGTCGGGCCACCGCGGCGAGCACGTCGGCGTGGCCCTTGCCCGGGTAGACGAAACCGGCCACGGCGACCAGCGGCCGACCCGGCGGCGCCGATCTCGCTCCCTGTGGCGGGCGCTGCCGGCCGGCCCGGCTCGTCGCGATGATCGGCAGCGGCGCCACCAGTCCCCCCTCGCCCGCGTCGAGGTGCTCGCGCGCCAGCGTCAGCTCGTGGTGGGAGGACACCGCCCATCCGCTGCACCGGCTCAGCAGCAGTCGGTAGGTGTCTCGGCGGCGGGCGAAGCCGGCACCGTCCGTGGCCTGCGGCAGGTCGTGGAGGGTCAGGGTCAGCCGGGTGCGCTCGTGCAGCTCGGCGAGCGCGGCCAGGCACGCTGCGGGGTCCTCGCCGAGCAGAGCGGCGTTGAGGTGCACGTGCACCTGGCGACCGGCCGCGGCCGCGCGCCACGACGTCGTGGTGACGGCGCCGACCTCCTCGGCGAGCTGGGCGCCGATCAGCCGCACCCCGTGCCGGGGCGGGCCGAGCAGCAGGTGGACCGGCGGCGCGCTCACCGGCACACCTGCCACCGACCGTCGACGACCTCCACCGCACCCATCTCGCGCAGCTGCTCCAGCCAGCCGGTCATCGGCCACCAGCCCCACCGGTCGTGGAAGATGCCGGCGTTGCGGACGATGTCCTCGCGATGGCCGAGCGGTGGGCTGTCCACCGGGTGCCACTGGTGGTAGCCGCGGGCGGACCCGTTCCACCTCAGCCGCATGCCGTTCGCGGCCAGCCGCTGCCCGAAGTCGGTGTCCTCGCCGCCGTAGCCCTCATAGCTGGGGTCGAAGCCCCCGCTGCGTCGCCAGCCCTCGGCGTCGAGGGCGAACGAGAGCGACCAGAACAGCTCCCAGCGGTCCTCGCCCACCACCGCGCCGGGTCCGGGATCGGGACGGGCCGGGTGCGGCGCGTGCAGGCCGGGCAGCGTCGCGGGGTCGTAGGGCCGGTCCTCCGGTCGCAGGTAGGTCACCGGTCCGCACCAGACCGCCAGCGGGTCGGGCTCGGCCGCGGCGTAGCCGGCCAGCGTCTCGCTGTCGACGAGCACGTCGACGTCGAGGAAGACCAGCCGTCGGGCGCCGGCGGCCAGGGCGGCGTCGGCCCCGGCGTTGCGGGCTGCCGCGAGCGGGAGCCCTCGTGTGCCGCGACCCAGCCGTACCACCTCCGCGCCGGGCACCAGGTCGGCGACGTCCGCGTCGTCCATCGCCACGACGACCCGCACGTCTGGCCGGCGACCCCGCAGCAGCGACCGCTCCTGGCGCCTCAGGTGGTCGTGGCGGCCGTGCACGACCGTGATCACGGCCAAGCCCTGCTCGGTCATCGGCCCTCGACCATCGCGGCCACCACCTCGACGAAGCGGTCCCCCGCCCGGCCGTCGCACCAGGAGTCCCAGGCTTCACCGTCCAGCTGCGCCGCCGCGGCGAGCACCTGCGGAGCCTGGGGGCCGGGTAGGTCCTCGAGCACCAGCGCCGGCCAGGAGCCGGAGGCCAGCTGCGCTGCGGTGTGCGCCTGCTCGAGATGGGGTCGCGGGGCGGGGATGACGACCGCCGGCGTCCGCGAGGCCGCCACCTCGGCCACCGAGGACTGACCGGCGCGGGTGACGACGACGTCGGCCGCGCACAGCTCCTGCCAGGGATCGTCGACCCAGTGCCCGGGGCCGAGCGCCGTCACCGACCAACCCTCGAGCCGGGCACCGAAGTCGTCCAGCTCCCGGGGCGTCCAGGCGTCGCCACCGCGACCGGCCATCACCACCACGCGCCGCCGCCCGGCGGGCGCTCGGGCGGCCTCGGCCGGTGCGTAGCGCGAGAGACCGCCCAGCGCGACGAGCCGGCTGGCGGCGGTGGCGGGCAGGCCGCTGACCATCGAGGTGGCCGTCGCCGGCCAGAACCCGACCAGCCGATCGGAGACCCCCAGGCCCAGCTGGTGGGGCCGGTCACCGCGATCACCGGGGAGGACGACGGAGAGCACCGGGACGCCGTGGAGCCGGCTGAGGAGGGCCACCTCCTGCGAGACGTCGCTGATCAGCAGCGACGGTCGGGCCTCGTCCAGCCACCGCGAGAGCAGCGACATCCGGCGGCGCAGCCCGTCGTGGTGACGTGGCACCCAGTGCAGCCGGCCGTGCGCTGTGGCATCGACCGCGGTCGCCGCGTCCTCGTCGTCGCGGGGCAGCTCGACCCAGCCGAGCGTCGACTCGTCGAGGTCGGCCGGCCGGGGCAGGCTGGAGAGCACGACCACCTCGAGACCGGTCGCGCGCAACCGGTCGCCGAGGTTGCGCGCCCGCTGCAGGTGTCCCAGTCCCTGGTGGTGGACGTAGTAGCCCACCGTGAGCCGGCTCGTCACGAGGCGGCACTCGGGACGAGATCGTCGTAGACCGCCTCGTAGCCATCGACCATGGCCTCGATGCCGTAGCGCTCCTGGGCGTAGCGGCGCACATCGGGCCGGGGCAGGGCGAGCGCCCCGCGGATCGCCAGGGCCAGGTCGTCGACGTCGTCGGCGCGGGCCAGGCACCCGCCCCGGGACCCGACCACCTCGCCCAACGCGCCGCGGTCGAAGGCCGCCACCGGGGTCCCGGTCGACATCGCCTCGGCGGCCACCAGGCCGAACGGCTCCTCCCAGACCGGCGTGACCAGGGCGACCGCGGCCCGCTGCAGACGCGCACGCAGCCGGCGCCGGTCCAGGTGACCGCCGTACGTCGCGTCGGGACCCAGCCGGGGCGCCACCTCGCGGGCGAAGTACCCGGCGTCGACGAGGGGGCCGTAGAGGTCGACGGTCAGGCCGGCGCGGCGCGCGGCGTCGAGCGCCAGGTGGGGAGCCTTCTCGGGCACCAGCCGCCCGCTCCACACGGCGCGCTCCCCGCCGGTGCCGTAGCCCCAGAAGTCGGTGTCGACGCCGTTGTGCACGACCGTCGAGGGCACCGCGTGCGCCCAGCTGCGGCGCGTCGCGTCGCTGACCGAGATGAAGCTTGAGCCCTTCGGGGCGAGGGCCACCGCCGACTCCAGCCACGGCAGCGGCGGGGTGTGCAGGGTGGTGACGACCGGGACCCGCAGCGTCGAGGCCATCGCCACCGGCAGGTGGTGCAGGCTGTTGTTGTGCACCATGTCGACGTCGGTGCGGGCGGCCAGGGCGAGCATGAGGCCCAAGTAGGCGTGATGCTCCTGCATCCACAGCTGCGGAGGCGCGGCGACGTCTCGACGCGCGGACTCGCTCACCACGAGCTGGGGCACGTCGAGGAGGTCGGCGCCCAGCACGGGGTCCGAGCCCGGTCCGGCGAACAGCATCACCCGGTGCCCCCGGGCCCGCAGCGCGAGCACCAGCGTGTGGGTGTGGGCCTCCAGGCCGCCGGCGAACGGCTCGACGATCGGGAAGCGGCTCGAGGCGACCACGCAGATGGTCAGTCGTCGGCCGGCTCGCCGTCGTGTGGTCGACCCGGTCATCACCGCGACCCGCTCAGGACCGGCACCCGGTCGGCGCCCACGAGGTGTGCGTAGAGGGCGGTGTGCCACGCGGCGGCGCGGTGACGGCGCTCGGCCTGGACGCGGGCCGAGTCACCGGCCAGCGCCCCCTGCCGGCTGCGGTCGATCAGCGCGGTGACCGCCCGCTCGAGGCTCGCCTCGTCCACGCGGTCCTCGTCGGCGGTGTAGATCGCGTCGGCGCCCTGGTCGGCGTACCCGCCGAAGCCGGGGGCCGCGACGAAGGTGCCGAGGTCATGGCACATCTCCAGCCAGCCCGAGTGCGTCCCGAACCGGTAGGGGAGGACGGCGACCTCGTGCTCGGACACGGCCCGCCACAGCTCCTCGTCCGACATCGGGTCGTGCGCGACCACCTCGACGCCGCGGTCCGCCGCCTCCCACAGACCGTCGCGGACACGGCGCTCACGCTGGGTGGCCGGCGCCGAGACGACACCACGGTGCACCAGCACCCGCAGCCGGGCACCTCCGCTGCCAACGGCGCGCTCGAGGGCAGGCAGCAGCCGCAGCGGCTCGCAGTTCTCGCGCAGCGACTTGCACGCCACCGCGACCACGGGTGGGGTCGCCGGCTCCACCTGGGCTCGGCGCAGCCGCTCGACTCGGTACCGCCGGCTCTGCTCGACCGGCACCAGCGGTGGGTGGGGATGCACGAGGGCCGAGACGCCCCACCGCTCGCGGATACGCCGCGCCGCCCACGGCGTGAGCGTGACCACGACCCGGGCCGCGGGCACCAGGACGTCGAGCTGGCGGTCCAGCACCGACGGATCACCCTGGTGGGGACTGCGCAGGTCGTGGACCGTCAGCACCAGCGGCCGGTCGGACCCCTGGAGGAACGAGGCGAGCTCCTCGAGCTGCTCGGGTGTGCGGTGGTCGAAACCGAAGTGCACGTGCACCAGGTCGAAGTCGCAGCGCGCCAGCCACGCCGGTTCCAGCAGCCGATGCGGCCACCATCGGTCCCCCGCCGGCTGCTCGGGCCGGTCGGGGTCGGGGTCGGGCTGCACGTGCAGCCCGGGTCCGCCGGGCAGGGCAGCGTGGATGGTTCGGGGGTACGGATGGTTCGCCGGCACCGAGATGAGGCGTATCGACGTGGAGGACCTCACCGAGTTCCGCGGCGAACGGGCGTGATGGACGTGGGCACGTCCGCAGCGTGGCAGTCGCAGCCACCCGGCGACCGCATCTTTGAGGGTGCTCTGGTGTGACGGTGCGGGCTTGGGTGTTTCGCCACCGGACCTCCAGCCAATTTGTACGATTGATCCATGTCCGGCGCCGGTGAGCTCGAGGTCGTCGCGTCGCTGGCCCATGCCGCCGACGAGACCTCCACGCTGAGCGCTCTGGCTGCGCTCTCGCTGCCGGTGCTCGGCGCCGACGCGGTGGTCTTCTTGCTGATCGGCACCGACGGCTCGCCGCTGCTCCTGGTCCACCGCGCCGCCGGCGAGTCACTGGCACCGCAGGTGGTCGATCGCCCGTTCCGACCGACCGGCGCCGCCGCGGAGCTGCTCGCCGGGCGTCTCCTGCTGCGCCTGGACCGTGGCGACGCGCTGCTGAGGTCGATGGGACTGACGCCCACCGATCACGCGGCAGGCCCGCTGCTCGGCGTGCCGATGAGCATCGAGGGGCAGATCGTGGGCGCCGCCTTCGTGGCGCGTCACGCCGAGCGCGGCAGCTTCGGCGAGCCCGAGGAGCTGCTCACGCACACGCTGGCCGGCGTCGGCGCCGAGGTGGTGCACCGGGTGCGGCGCTTCCGGGCGCTGGAGATGCTCACCCGCCACCTGCGCCAAGACGACGACGCCGCCGCCGACAACGCCGACGGATCCCCAGCGATCCGCCGGCTGCTCGCATCGGCCCGCGACGTCGTCGGCACCGACCTGGTCTTCCTCTCCCACCTGGACGGTGCGCGCGAGGACGTGGTCTACCTCGACGCCGCTCCGGACGCCCCCGGCCTCGACGAGGGGATCTCCTTCCCCCGCGAGGAGGGCTACTGCTCGATGGTGCTCGCGGGCACGATCCCGCCCTCGGTGCCCGACCTGGAGTCCAACCCGTTCACCGCGGCGCTCCCGATCACCCGGGCGCTCGGCGTCGGCGCCTACTGCGGCACGCCGGTCATGCTCCCCGACGGCCAGCTCTACGGAACCTTGTGCGGGCTCAGCACCGACCCGTCCTCGCCGCTGACCCACGAGCAGCTGGCCGGTCTGAGTGCGATCGCCGCGATGATCGGCTCGGAGCTGGCGATCGAGCAGAGCAACCAGGAGCAGCTGGGCGTCGAGCGGGCCGCCTTCCTCGACCGTCTCGGCGAGGAGAGGCGCAGCGCGCGGCTCGAACCGGTCGTCGACCTGGCCACCGGCCGGCAGCGGAGCTGGCGCGTCATGGCCGAGTTCGTCGACCCCTGGGGCGCCCCGCGCAACCCGCAGACGGTCTTCGACGAGGCGGTCGACCTCGGCCTGGCCCGCACGCTCGAGCACGACGACCTGGTCCGCATGACGCAGGCGCGTCACGAGGTGCCCGCCGGCAGCGGGCTGTGGCTGGCGACGTCGGCGCGCGCGATGCTCGACAACGACAACCGCGCTCTTCTCGACGAGATCCTCCTCGAGGGCACCCGGGACATCACCCTGGAGCTCATCTGGTCCCGGCGCGACGTGTTGACCCGCCGGCTGCGCCAGATCCTCGACGAGCTGCGACTCCACGGCGCGTCGTTGGCGTTGCGGCTCGACGACGCCGGCCTGGTCCAGCTCGACGTGCTTGCATCAATTCGACCCGACGCGATCGTCTTGGACCCGTTGCTCACCGACGACGCCGAGAGCTCGTCGCAGGCGCGGGCGCTCGTGGCCGCCCTGGCCACCATGGCCGTCGAGCTCGAGGTCGCCCTGGTCGCGCTGCGCATGGACCGGCCCGAGCAACTGGAGCTCATGCACGCGCTGGGGGTGGCCGTCGCCAGCGGTGCCGCGGTCCGGCCGAGCGGTCCGGACGCTGCCGCCGCCGGGGCGGACGAGGACCGCGACGCCGACGGCAGCCTGACCGTCAGCTGCTGACGCGGCGGCGGTGCGGAGCCGACCTGCACCGATCCACCCGCACCGATCGCGGGCGCGCGAACGCCGACGCATGAATATCGCGTAATCCCGACAAAAGGTGCGCGCTCTTTTTACGCTGGAGACAGGAGCCACCGGCTCGAGTCGACGATCCAGGCAGTCAGACGTGTCCCAGGAAGCACCACCGGTCCGCGAAGGGCACCGTGCTGCCCGACCCGACCCCGCACCGGCGCCGGTCGCGTCGTCGGCGATGTCGACCCTGCAGGAGCTACGAGGGCTGATGGCCGGCCTCAGTGCGGGCCTCCAGCTGCAGGACACGATGGCCGCCGTGGCCCATGGTGTGGTCGCCGGCCTGGGGTTCGGGGTGGCCGCGATCTCGATGGTGCAGCGCGACGGGAGTCTCGAGGTCACCGCCGTGTCGGGCGAGCCGGCCGCGGTGACCGCGCTCCAGGGTTTGCGTTCGCCGCGGTCGGAGTGGGACCGGATGCTGGCCGCCGCCGAGGCGCTCGGGCCCACCGATGCTCTGCGTCTGCTGCGCCACGACCAGGCGGACGTCTGGGACGAGGACCTGGTGCCGTCGTGGGTCCCCGAGCCGTCCGCCGTCGAACCCTCGGCGGACGGCCGCCGGGCCTGGCACGAGCTCGACTCCCTCTTCGCTCCGCTCTACTCACCCGACGAACGTCTCCTGGCGGTCCTGAGCGTCGACCTGCCGCCGGGCGGCCTCGAGCCCACGCAGGAGATGTACGCCCTGCTCGAGCTGTTCGCCGCCCAGGCCTCGACCGCCTTGGAGCACGCCCGGCTCCACACCGACCTCATGGCCGCCCACGAGGCGGCCCGCACCGCTCTGGCCACCCGGCTCGAGGGACTCATCGACGCCTCACCCGCGGCCATCGTCGAAGTGGACCGGCAGGGTCTGGTCAGCCTGTGGAGCAAGTCGGCCGAGACCATCTTGGGACTCAGCGCCGCCGACGTGGTCGGCGCTCCCCTCCCCCAGCGTGCCGACCGGCCGCTGGACCTGCACGCCGTCTTCTCCTGGCTCGAGGCCGGGGAGGCACTGCCGCTGTCGTACCTGGGGTGGACGCGACCGGACGGCGACACCGTTCGGCTCGAGGTATCCGCCAGCGCAACGCACACCCCGGCCGGTGAGCTGCACGGCGTGATGGCCCTGCTCTCCGACGTCTCTGATCGGCACCGCCTGGAGCAGGAGGTGCTTCGCCACTACACCCACGACGCCCTGACCGGACTGCCCAACCGAGCCGTACTGGTCGAGCGCCTCACGCAGCAGCTGACGGATCGGGACAGCTGTGTGGCCGTGATGGTCGTGGACCTCGACGGCTTCGCCGACATCAACGACAGCCTCGGCCACGATCTGGGTGACCATCTGCTCCAGGCCGTCGCCCGGCGGCTGGGCGAGTCGCTGCGAGCCGACGACCTGCTGGTGCGCATCGCGGGCGACCAGTTCGCGATCCTGCTCGGCGACGCCGCGGACGCCACCGATGTCACCGCACGCTGCCACCAGACGCTCCGAGCACTGCACCGCACCTTCGACCTCGGCGGGCTCCCGGTCGACGTCGAGGTCAGCATCGGGCTCGCGAGCGCCGAGCAGGACGACGCCGAGCAGGTCCTGCGCCGCGCGGACCTGGCGATGCACGAGGCCAAGAGCACCTCGAGCGGGCTGGTCACGTTGACGGCGGCCGAGATCGCCCCGCCCTCCGACCGCGTCCGGCTCCTCGGCGAGCTGCGCAGGGCGTTGGAGAACGACGAGCTGGTCGTCTTCTTCCAGCCGCAGGTCGAGGTGACGACCGGTGCGTTGTGCGGCGTCGAGGCGCTCGTCCGCTGGCAGCACCCGCGTCACGGTCTGCTGCTGCCGGGTTCGTTCCTGCACGTGGCCGAGAACACCGCGCTGGTGGGTCCGCTGACCTCGAGGGTGCTCGACCTGGCCTGTGCCCAGATGCAGACCTGGTCGGCCGCGGGACGCGACATCTCGGTGGCCGTCAATCTCTCGGCCCGGAGTCTGTACGACCGCCGTCTGGTCCACCAGGTGCGCACGTCGTTGGACCGGTACTCGGTCGCGCCGGGCCGACTACGGCTGGAGGTGACCGAGAGCGCGGTCATGCACGATCCACGTCGTGCGCTGGCGGTGCTCACCGAGCTGGCCGACGACGGCATCCCGCTCTCCCTCGACGACTTCGGGACCGGCTTCTCCTCGATGAGCCACCTGCGGATGGTTCCGGCCCGCGAGCTGAAGATCGACCGCTCCTTCGTGCGCGACATGGTGCGCGAGCCCGACGACGCCGTCCTGGTCAGGTCCACCGTCGACCTCGCCCACAACCTGGGGCTGGCAGTGGTCGCCGAGGGGGTCGAGGACGAGCAGACGCTCCGTCAGCTGGAGCGCCTCGGCTGCGACGTGATGCAGGGCTACCACATCGGTCGCCCGATGAGGGTCGACGAGTTCGAGGACTGGCTGGAGGCGCGAGCACCCGTTCATTCGTCCGAGGTGCCCGCACCGGTGCACGGCTGATACCTCTGCCGACCCTGCGGACCCCTGGCGGTCACTGCTCGCTGCGGATCAGGGCCAATCGGTTGATGAGCTCCTCCAACGCGATGTCGAACTCCGCGGCCGAGTGGTCCTCCTGCAGCAACCCTCGGAGCCGGTGCACGGTGGGGTGGGCCGAGAGGTCGGCGTCGCCGTCCTCCTCGAGCACGTCGAGCGGACCGAGGTCGGCGCCGAGGGTCGCGACCTCCAGCAGCAAGATCCCCAGCAGGAAGCTGGAGCAGGCGCGGTAGGCCTCGACCGCGCCCTGCTCGGTGAACCCCTCCTCGATCAGGCCGCACAGGAAGTGCTCGACCCAGTCGACGCTGCGCAGGGGTGGTCGCAGCCAGGGCGCCTCGGTCGGCCGCGAGGCGACCAGCGGGAACGCCTTGGGGTGGGCGAGGGCGACGCGCCGGATGCCGTGCGCCATGCGCTGCACGAAGTCCTGCCACCCGTGGGTGGGTGCGTCGATGACGTCGGGGTCGTCGTCCATCTCGGCCAGGACGGCCTCGACGACCGCGTCGAGGAGCTGCTCGCGGCCCGGGATGTGCCGGTAGAGCGACATCGCCTCGACGCCGAGCATCGCGCCGAGTCGTCGCATGGTGAGCCCGGCCATGCCGTCGGACTCGATGTAGGACAAGGCGGCTCCGACGATGCGCTCTCGTGAGAGCGGCGTCCGGGCGGACGGCGGTTCCTGGCCCTCGACCACCGCCAGGTCCGCGTCCGGCGGCTCGTTGGTCACCTGGGTTTACCTGCCATGGTCGAGCCAGGATATCGCCGGACGCCGCGACCCGGCCCATCACACGAGTGTGGCGTGACGGACCGGGCCGGGCGTGCAGCGGATCCCGCCTAGGAGACCGGACCGTCGCCCGAAGCGCCGGCGCCACCGGTCGCCGTACCGGGCGTGGCGGTCCGGCTCTGCAGCCGGTCGAGCTCGCGAGCCGCGGCGTCCCGGCCGCCGAGCCCGAACGCGAGGGCAGCCGCGGCGGCGGCCCCGACGACCACCGACCCGAAGGCGAGGTTGACGATCGAGTCGGCCAGCCCCATCGAGCGCAGCCCGATCGCCACGAACAGCGCGATCGTCACCCACCGCAGGTACGTGCCCGTGCGGCCCTCGACCAGCCGGGCCACGACGTTGGCGATCACCACGCCGGCGGCGATCACGGCCGCGCCGAACACGACGCGACCGGCCACCGCGAGCACGGTGTTCAAGATGTTGGTGACCTCGGGGAAGTCCAGCACGCGGGTCGCGGCGATCGCGAAGAACAGCACGATCGCGACGTGCACGATGCGGGCCACGATCGTCGAGGGCGGCGTGGAGCTGTTCAGGCCGAGCTCGGAGACCGAGCGGTCCACCCCCAAGCCACGCAGCGTCGACTCCAGGATCGGTGCCACCAGACGGCCGACGAAGTACCCGATGCCCAGCAGCACGGCGGCGGCCAGGATGCGGGGCAGGGCGTCGAGGATCTGCTGCAGCATCGAGGTGGCGGGCTCGGAGATGGCACGGATGCCGAGCACCTGCAGCGCCGAGATCGCCACCACGATCATGATCAGCCCGAACGCCAGCTGGCCGGCGATGCTCGACAGCTGCGGGCTGCTGGAGGTCGTACCTGCGGCCGAACCGGTCGGCGACGCGTCGTGGTCGTCGGTGAGTCGTGCGAGCCACCGGTCGGCGCCGGCCGTGCGCAGCGACACCTCGACCAGCTGCCGCACGATCTTGGCCAGCACGAACCCGATGAATAGGATCAGCGCCGCCCCGATCACGCCGGGCAGCACCGCCAGGATCCTGCTCAGGAAGTCCTGGATCGGCGAGACCACCTGCGTGAGCCGGAACAGGTTCAGCACGGCGACCAGACCCAGCAGCCACACCACGAGCGAGGCGATGGTGCCCAGCGACTCGGCGAGCGTCTCGCCGTCCTTGCCCTGCTTCTTGATGAACGCGGCCCGCTCGAGCTGCTTGGTCAGCACCCCTTTGATCAGTCGCGCGATCAACCACGTCGCGAGGAGGATGACCGCTGCTGCGACCACCCGGATGATCAGCTGCGGGAAGTCGAAATCGTCGACAGTCACAGTATTCGTCTCCTGATAGGGGCCGGCACGCCTGCGGTGTCGGTCATGGCAGGAGAGACTAGGCTTACAACGTAAGCCTGAGAAGGGTGCTCACCCGAAACATGGACCTTCGCGACCGGGGAGTGGGGGCGCCGGTTGAGGAGGTCGCCCCGCGACCGTCTCAAGACCAAACCCATGAGACTCCGGTCGGGTGGGTGCGTGCAGCTCGGGGCTGCGGCTTCCCGGCCTTCAGGGTTGGTGGCGTCACTGGTCTTGGCTGGCTACGCCGGGTGGGGTGGATTGGCCGCTGCGATCGGCGTCCGGGTCACGGGCCGGCGTGCGGGGCGGTGGTCGTGGCTGGTGCCGGCCGGGCGGGCCCCCCACCACTGGCACACCCCTGGCACTGGCAACGCGCCAACGACCACCATCACCAGGACCGCACCCGACGGCACCGCCCCTGCACACCCTCGACCAACGCCGACACCACGGAGCCCTGCCCGACCCAGGATGCGGGGTGCTCGCACCTGCTGCGGTAAGGTTCCGATCGCTCGCTCAGGCGGGCATTCGGGCTGTGGCGCAGCTTGGTAGCGCACTTGACTGGGGGTCAAGGGGTCGCAGGTTCAAATCCTGTCAGCCCGACCGAAGAGAACGCAGGTCGGAGACCGCTTCCCGAAGGCTGGGAAGCGGTCTCGGCATCTTCGGGGCTGGTGGGCAATCCATCTGCGTACCAACGGCGCACACGTGCGGACCTTCAGCCGTAAAGCTCCTGGTCGAGTTCATTGATCTTCACGAGCAGACCGTCCGGCGTGCGGAGCTGGAGCTGCCGGCCGAAGCCCTCGTCGCTGGTGCCCTGGGCGATGTCGACGTGCGCAGCTCGTAGTCGCCCTTCGAGGTCGTCCAAGTTACCGGTCGACTCGAAGTTGAGCTCGACGGTGCCCTCGTTCTGCTCGGGGTTCGCGGGGTGGGCCAGCAAGGAGAGCTGGCTGCTCCCGATGCGAAGCATGGCGAAGTCGCCGTCGCGCGAGCCGTGCAGGAGCTCCGCTCCCAGGGCCTCGTAGAAGGCGACGGAGGCGCCCATGTCCTCGACGTGGACCATCGGCTGCAAGGTGAGGCTGGGCTCGCTCATCGATTCTCCTGGATGTAGCGGCGACACATCTTCTCGACGAGGTCCGAGAGCGAGATCTGCTCGTCGATGGCGCGGTGCTTGATCAGACGCACTGTCTCGGGGTCGAGGTACACGTTGAACTGCTGCTTCGCCATGCTAGCAATCTAGCACCGACCCGGGCGTGTCGCGCGGACGACCCCGACCGGGCCGCCACCGGTCACTTCCGGCGTTCTCGCGGCTTCTGCTGGACGTGCACGGGGGTGCCGACGAAGCCGAACTCCTCGCGCAGCCGGCGCTCGATAAAGCGCAGGTAGGAGGCCTCGAGCTTGCCGGTGGTGAACAGGACGAAGGTCGGCGGAGCGGTCGAGGGCTGGGTCGCGAAGAGCACACGCGGCTGCCGGCCGCCGCGGACCGGGTGCGGGTGCTCGGCGACGAGGCGGCCGAAGAAGGAGTTGAGCGCACCGGTGCCGACCCGGGTCTCCCAGCCTGCGAGTGCGGAGTCGAGGGCGGGCACGAGGCGGTCGACGTGCCAGCCGGTGCGGGCGGTGATGTTGATGCGGGGCGCCCACTGCACCTGCACCAGCTCCCGCTCGATCTCGCGCTCGAGGTAGTGCCGGCGCTCCTCGTCGACCAGGTCCCACTTGTTGAAGGCGATGACCAGGGCACGGCCGGCCTCGGCGACGGTGCGGATGATGCGCTGGTCCTGCTCGGAGATCGGGTGCGAGCCGTCGACGACGAGCACGGCCACCTCGGCGCGGTCGATGGCGGTCGCGGTGCGTAGGGAGGCGTAGTACTCCTGGCCCGAGGCCTCCTTGACCCGGCGCCGGATGCCCGCGGTGTCGATGAAGCGCCACTCGCGGCCGCCGAGGTCGATCAGCTCGTCGACGGGGTCGACGGTGGTGCCGGCGACGTCGTCGACCACCACGCGCTCGGAGCCGGCCAGCTTGTTGAGCAGCGAGGACTTGCCGACGTTGGGCTTGCCGACGATCGCGACCCGGCGCGGGCCGCCGACCTCCTCGAACGACTCCGGCGGCGTCTCGGGCAGCGCAGCGAGCACGGCGTCGAGCAGGTCGCCGGAGCCGCGGCCGTGGAGCGCGGAGACCACCTGCGGCTCCCCCAGCCCCAGGTTCCACAGCCCGTGGGCTTCGGCCTCGGCGCGCTGGTCGTCGACCTTGTTGGCCGCGAGCACCACGGGCTTCTTCGAGCGCCGCAGCACCCGGACGACGGCCTCGTCGGCGTCGGTGATGCCGACCGCGGCGTCGACGACGAACAGCACGGCGTCGGCCACCGAGACCGCCACCTCGGCCTGCGCGGCCACCTGGGCGGCCAGCCCGCGGGCATCGGGGTCCCAGCCGCCGGTGTCGACGACGGTGAACTGGCGCCCGTTCCACACCGCGTCGTAGGAGACCCGGTCGCGCGTGACACCCGGCCGGTCCTCCACGACCGCCTCGCGGCGGCCGATGATGCGGTTGACCAGCGTGGACTTGCCGACGTTGGGGCGCCCCACGACGGCCAGCACCGGGAGCGGCTGGCCCGGCTGCGGTGGCTGCTCAGTCATCGTCGTCCTTCACCAGCGTGACCACCTGGGCCACCACCTCGGCCAGCGTGAACCCGGTCGTGTCGATGTGCACCGAGCCGTCGGGGCGGGTCAGCGGAGCGGTGACCCGCGAGGAGTCGATGTGGTCGCGGCGCAGCAGGTCCTGCTCCGAGGCGGTGGTGGACCCCTCCCCCGCCTCGGCGCGACGGCGGGCGGCCCGCGCGGCGGGGTCGGCGGTGAGGTAGACCTTCACCCCGGCCTCGGGCGCCACCACCGAGCCGATGTCACGGCCCTCGACCACGATGCCGCCGGCGCCGATGTACTCGCGCTGCAGGTCCAGCAGCCGTTGGCGGACCTCGGGCACCGACGCCACGGCGGAGACGGCCGCGGTGACGTCGTCGCTGCGCACCGCCTGGCCGACGTCGGCGTCGTCGAGGTCGATGGTGGGGTCGTCGGGGTCCGTGCCGGACTCGATGCGCGGTTCGGCGACGCACGCCGCCACCGCGGCGGGGTCGGCCACGTCGACGTCGTGGTCGAGCATCCACAGCGTCATCGCGCGGAACTGGGCACCCGTGTCGAGGTAGCGCAGCCCGAGCGTCCGCGCGACGCCCCGGGCGGTGCTGGACTTCCCGGAGCCCGACGGCCCGTCGACGGCGACCACGACGTGAGCATCCACGGGCGGGAAGCCTATCTGTGACCGACTACCGGTGGACGGCCCAGCCCCTGGACTCCAGCGCATCGCGCAGCCCGGCGGCTGCCGCAGGGGCGACCTGGAGCTCGGCCAGGCCGACCGGGCGACCCGGGTCGTGGTCGATGCGCAGGTCCTCGATGTTGGTGCCGATCTCGCCGACGTCGCCGAAGAGCCGCGCCAGCTCGCCCGGGTGGTCGGGCACCGACACGAAGACCGCCTCGGTGGGGGCGGCCTCGCCGCCGTGCTTGCCGGGGATCGCGCGGGTGCCCTCGACGCCGCGCTGCAGCAGTGCCTGCAGCGCCTCGCTGTCGTCGAGGTCCTCGATCATCCGCTCGAGGTCGGTACGCACGTCGCTCAGCAGCGCGCGCAGCGCCGCGACGTTGCCGCCGATGATCTGGCGCCACAGCACCGGGTCGCTGCCGGCGATGCGCGTGACGTCGCGGACGCCCTGCCCCGAGAGCGCGAGCTGGTCGGGGGCGGCGTCGGCCAACCGGCGCGCGACCAGCACCGCCATCAGGTGCGGCAGGTGCGAGGTACGCGCGACGGCCTGGTCGTGGTGGTCCGGGGCGAAGCGCAGCGCCACGGCGCCGCAGGTGGCGACCAGGTCCTCGACCGCCGCCAGCGCCTCCGGTGCGGTGGTGTCGTGGGGCGTGATCGCCCAGGGACGGCCCTCGAACAGCGACTCGCTCGCGGCGAGCGGACCGGAGCGCTCGCTGCCGGCCATCGGGTGGCTGCCGCAGTAGCGGGCGAGCCGGGCGCCGTCGACCAGGGCGGCGATCTCGGCCAGCGGGTGCGCCTTCACGCTGCCGACGTCGGTGACCACGGCACCCGAGCCGAGCGCGGTGGCGACGACCGGTGCGATGGCGCCCGGCGGCACGGCCACCACCACCAGCGCCGGCACCGCGCCCTCGACGTAGGCGACGCCGGCGCCCAGGCCGGCCGCGGTCCTGACGTGGTCGGGGTCGGCGTCGCTGAGCCAGACCTCGCGCCCGGCCCCGCTCAGGGCCAGGCCGATCGAGGTGCCGAGCAGGCCGGCGCCGACGATCAGGACCGGCTGCGGTGCGCTCACGCCCCCATTGTCGCGGCCGGCACGACGAGCACGGGCGCGGGCTCGACCTCCAGGCTCACGCGCTGCCCGGGCGCCAGGTCGCGCGCCTGCGAGCTGGTGAGCTGGGCGATGACCGGCGTCTGGTCGGCCAGGGTGCAGTGCACCCGTGAGATGGGACCGAGGAAGGCGACCGACGTGATCGAGGCGGTGCCCTCGGAGTCGGCGCGCACCGAGAGCGACTCCGGGCGCACCATCGCCAGGCCGGCGTCCTCGACCGAGCCCACCAGGGTGGGGACCTGGACGCCGAGCACCTCGGCCTTGCCGGCGCTGACCACGGCCGGGACCTTGTTGTTGAGGCCCACGAACTCGGCCACGAACGGGGTGGCCGGGTGCGCGTAGAGCTCCGCGGGTGCGGCGATCTGCTCCAGCCGGCCGTGGCTCATCACCCCGACGCGGTCGGCGACCGCGAGCGCCTCCTCCTGGTCATGGGTCACGAAGAGCGTCGTGGTGCCCACCTCGAGCTGCACCCGCCGGATCTCCTCGCGCAGCTGCACCCGCACCTTGGCGTCCAGGGCCGAGAGCGGTTCGTCCAACAGAAGCACGCGAGGCCGGATCGCGAGGGCGCGCGCCAGGGCGACCCGCTGCTGCTGGCCGCCGGAGAGCTGGCTGGCGTACTTCTCGCTGTGCTCGGAGAGCCCGACGAGCTCGAGCATCTCCGCCGCGCGCAGGTGACGGTTGGTGCGGTCGTCGCCGCGCAGCTTGAGCCCGAAGGCGACGTTGTCGAGCACGGTGAGGTGCGGGAAGAGGCTGTAGGCCTGGAAGACCATGCCCATGTCGCGCTTGTTGGCCGGCACGGAGGTGAGGTCCTGGCCGTCGACCGCCACCGTGCCCGACGTCGCCTCGTCCAGGCCGGCCAGGATCCGCAGCGCGGTGGTCTTGCCGCAGCCCGAGGGGCCCAGCAGTGCCACCAGCTCGCCCGGCTCCAGGCGAAGGGTGAGACCGTCGAGGGCGTTGACCTGGCCGTAGGTGCGGGTCAGGTCGGTGAGCTCGACGCTCACGCCGGGGCGGGACCGGTCAGACGGGGTTCGCTCTGTCGGGCGTTGGCTCATCGGACCGCTCCTCCTACGACATGACGACGGCGACCGCGAGTGGCCAGCGAGAGCACCAGCAGCAGCACGAAGCCGAGCAGGATGGTGGCCAGCGACGCCGCCACCGACGTCGGTCCGTCGGTCTTGCCCAGCAGCACGATCACCACCTGCAGGTTCTGGTAGCCCATCAGCGAGGCGATGGTGTACTCCCCCAGCACCACGGCGATGGCGATGAACGAGGCCGAGAGCATCCCGGACCAGATGTTCGGCACCACCACGCGGGTGATGGTGGCGGTCCAGCCGGCGCCCAGCGAGCGGGCCGCCTCGGCCAGCGTCTGGAGGTCGATCGCGGAGAGCGAGGTGTCCAGCGCGCGGTAGGCGTAGGGCAGCGTCAGCACGACGTAGATGAAGGTCAGCGCCAGCGCGGACTCCCCCAGCCCGATGAAGCCGAGGAAGTAGGTGACCCAGGCGTAGACACCCTTGAGCCCGACGACGATGACCAGCGCCGGGATCGTCAGTGGCAGCAGGCACAGGAACTCCACCAGTCGCCTGGCCCACGGGGCCCGCAGCCGCACCCAGATCATCGTCGGCACCAAGAGGAGCAGCATCAGCACCACCGAGACGAACGCCAGCCCCAGCGAGACCAGCACCGCCGGGTAGAGCTGGTCGTCGGAGACGATGGCGGTCCAGGCCGCCATCGAGTGACCGCCGCCGGGTCGGCGCAGGCTGAACAGCGCCGAGGCGTAGATCGGGAGCAGGAAGAAGATCCCGAACAGCACGAGCAGCACGACGCGCAGCGCCCTCGTCCGGCGTGTCATCGCAGCCACCGCGAGGTGCGCCGCACCAGCAGCGTGTAGGCCACCATCACCACCGCGACGACGACGATCATCTCCAGGGCCAGCGCGTAGGCGAAGCCCGACTGCCCGAGCACCACCTCGCTGGTCAACGCCTGCCGGATGAGCAGCGGCACGATCGGGCTGCCGATGCTCACCAGCGCCGCCGCGGTGGCGTAGGCGGCGAAGGCGTTGGCGAACAGCAGCAGCATGGAGCCCAGGAACGCCGGCGTGAGCAGCGGCACCGCGACCTGGCGCCAGTACTGCCAGCCGGTGGCGCCCAGGCTCACCGCCGCCTCGCGCCACTGCGCCTTCAGCCCCTCCAGCGCGGGCAGGAAGACGATCACCATCAGCGGGATCTGGAAGTAGGTGTAGACCAGCACCAGCCCGGTGAGGGTGTAGAGCCAGCCCGAGCCGGCCAGGTCGACGCCCAGGTGCGCCACCCACAGCGTCAGCACGCCGGTGCTGCCGACGGTGGCCACGAAGGCGAAGGCCAGCGCGACGCCGCCGAACTGGGCCAGCACGCTGCACAGCGAGAGCATCATCCGTCGCAGCACCGACGTCGGCGGGCTGCTGGCCACCAGCCAGGCCAGCACCGCCCCCAGCACCGCCCCCACGACCGCCGTGCTGGCCGAGAGCAGCACGCTCTTCCACAGCGCCGCGAGCGCGGTGGAGGAGAACAGCTCGTGGATCCGGCCGAACGAGAACGATCCGTCGAGATAGACCGAGCCCACCAGCACCGCGACGGTCGGGATGACCAGGAAGATCACCAGGTAGGCGAAGAACGGCAGCAGCGGCGCGCCCTCCCGCAACCGGGCCCCGGCGCGCCGCCCCCGCCCCGCGGCGGCCTCAGCCAACCGCCTTCGCCCAGTTCTTCGACAGGTAGGCCGCGGCCTTGGTGTTCTGGTCGTCGGTCGGCGTGACCGCGGTGCCCTCGACCTTCGGCAGCGCGTCGTAGAGCGAGGAGTCGATGGTGCCGGCCTTGACCATGGCGTCGGCGCGCACCGGCCGGGCGCCGCCGGCCAGCCACAGGTTCTGACCCTGGTCGGAGTAGAGGAACTCCTCCCACAGCCGTGCGGCCGCCGGGTGCGGGGCGTCCTTGCTGATGGCTTGGTAGTAGTAGCCCGCCACCGGCGAGCCCGAGGGCACGATCACCTTCCAGCTCGGGAGCTTCTTGGTCTCGGCCGCGTTGAGGTAGTCCCAGTCGAAGACCACCGGGGTCTGACCCGACTCGATGGTCGCCGGAGTGGGGTCCAGCGGCAGGAAGTTGCCGGCCTTTTTCAGCTTCTTGAAGAAGTCGACGCCGGGACCGATGTCGTCGGCCGAGCCGCCGCTGGCCAGCGAGACCATCATGACCGCCGAGAACGCCGAGCCGGCCTGGGTCGGGTCGCCGTTGAGCGCCACCTTGCCCTTGTAGGCCGACTTCAACAGGTCCGAGACCGCGGTGACGGCAGGCACCTTGGAGGAGTCGTAGCCGATCGACATGTAGCCGCCGTAGTCGTTGACGTAGGCGCCGTCGCCGGCCTTGAAGGAGTCCGGGATGGTGGACCAGGTCGAGACCTTGTAGGGCGCGTAGAGCGAGGTGTTGGCCAGCGCCACCGACTGCCCGAGGTCGAAGACGTCGGGGGCGGTGCTCTTGCCCTTCTGCTGGTTGGCGGCGTTGATCTCGTCCTGGCTGGCCGCGTCGGGCTGCGCCGAGGTGATCTTGATGCCGTACTTCTTCTCGAAGGTCGAGATGATGGTGCCGTAGTTGGCCCAGTCCGGGGGCAACGCGATGACGTTGAGCTTGCCCTCCTTCTTCGCCGCCTTCACCAGCGCGCTCATGCCGCCGAAGTCCTTCGCGGAGGTCGCGGCGCTGACCTTGACCCCGGAGCTGGTGGTGCCGCTCTTGTCCCCACTCTCGGGCGGCCCGCAGGCCGCCACCGCGCTCACCACGAGGGCCGACGTCGCCAGCGTGAGGGTTGCTCGAAGCCGCGTGTTCATCATGGGGCGAACCTCCGATCGTCAGGAGTCAGGTCGCCGTCGGCCGTGTGACCGTCCGGCGGCGCCGGGATGAACGTAATCCATCCCGGGGACAATCGGGCTACAACTCGGTGCGGTCCAGCAGGTCGCCGAGCTCGTCGCGGGTCAGGTCGCGTAGCGATCCGCTGCGCAGTTGCCCCAGGCCCACCGGTCCGATGCGCGTGCGCGTCAGCCGCCGCACCGGGTGCCCGACGGCGTCCAGCAGCCGCCGCACGATGCGGTTGCGGCCCTCGTGGATCACCAGCTCGACGATGCTGCGGCCGCCCTGCGCGTCCAGCAGCTTCGCCGCGCTCACGGTGACCGGACCGTCCTCCAGGCTCACCCCGTCGCGCAGCCGACGCAGCGTCGCGCGGTCCACGGCCCCCTCGACCTCGGCGACGTAGGTCTTGTCGACCTCGTAGGAGGGGTGGGCCAGCCGCTGGGCGAAGCCGCCGTCGTTGGTGAGCAGGATCAGGCCGTCGGTGTCGGTGTCGAGCCGGCCGACGTGGAAGAGCCGCTCGGGCCGGTCGGCCACGACGTCGCCCAGGGTGCGGCGCCCCTGCGGGTCCGACATGGTCGACACGACGCCGCGCGGCTTGTTCAGGGCCAGGTAGACGTGGGCGCTCGCGGGCGGCAGCCGGCGGCCGTCGACACGTACCACGGCCACCTCGGGGTCGACCGACGTGCCGAGCCGGGTGACCACCTCGCCGTCGACCTCCACCCGGCCGGCGAGCATCAGCTCCTCGCACTTGCGGCGGCTGGCGACGCCCGAGGAGGCCAGCAGCTTCTGCAGCCGGACCGGCTCAGCCATCCGCGGGGGGCTGGTCGGGCTGGGTCTCGGTGGTCGGGGACTCGGCGGACTCTGACGCGGGGGCGGCGGGCGTGGCCAGCTGCTCCAGCTCGTGCTCCATGTCGGAGAGCTCGGGCAGGAACGGGGCGAGCTCGGGCAGCTCGTCGAGGGAGGAGACGCCGATGCGCTCGAGGAAGTACCCGGTGGTGCGGTACAGGTGCGCGCCGCTGGCCTCGTCGCTGCCGGCCTCCTCGACCAGGCCGCGGGTGAGCAGCGTCCGCATCACGCCGTCGACGTTGACCCCGCGCACCGCGGAGACCCGGGCCCGGCTGACCGGCTGGCGGTAGGCCACGACGGCGAGCGTCTCCAGCGCCGCCTGGGTGAGCCGGGCCTGCTGGCCCTCCAGCGCGAACCGCTCGACCACGTGCGCGAGCGCCTCGCGCGTGTAGTAGCGCCAGCCGCCGGCCACCGCGCGCAGCTCGAACCCGCGACCCTGCTCCTCGTACTCCGCGGCCAGGGCGGCCAGCGCGTCGCTCACGGCCTCGACCGGGTGACCGACCGCCTGCGCCAGGGTCAGGTCGTCCAGCGGCTGGTCGGCCACCATGAGAACGGCCTCCAGCGCCGGGCGCAGCTCGGCGACGGGTACGTCGAGGACCTGCTCGGACTCCTGCTCACTCATCGGAACCATCATCCTCGTCGGCACCGCCGCTCTCGGGGAAGGGGTGCGGCCCCTCGGCCAGCGCCCCCTCGAACTCGTCGGTGATCTCGACCTCGTCGTCATCCGATCCGGTCCAGCGCACGGTGAGCTCGCCCAGCGGCGTCACCTGCTCGAAGCCCACCGCGCCCTCGCGGAACAGCTCGAGCAGCGCCAAGAAGCGCGCCACCCGGGTCAAGACGTCGGGGGCGTCGCCGGCGAGCATCCGGAAGGTCGCGGTGCCGGTGCGACGCAGTCGCTCGACCACCACCGCCGCCTGCTCGCGGACGCTGACGGTGGTGGCGTGGATGTGAGCCAGCGAGAGCTGCGGCTCGGGCTTGGGTTCCAGCGCGCGGGCGGCCAGGGCCGCGAACTCCTGCAGCCCCAGCCCGATCAGCACGTCGGGCAGCAGCGTCGCGAACCGCTCGTCGAGCCCGACGGCGCGGGGGTAGCGACGCGACTCGGTGGCCAGCCGCTGCTGCAGCACCGAGGCCACCTGCTTGTACGCGCGGTACTGCAGCAGCCGGGCGAAGAGGAGGTCGCGGGCCTCGAGCATCGCGAGGTCCTCCTCGTCCTCGACGTCGCCCTGCGGCAGCAACCGGGCGGCCTTGAGGTCGAGCAGGGTGCTGGCGACCAGCAGGAAGGACGTGGTCTGCTCGAGGTCCCAGACCGAGCCCCCGGCCCGCACGTGGGCGATGAACTCGTCGGTGACCTGGGAGAGGGCGACCTCGGTGACGTCGAGCTGGTGCTTGGAGATCAGGCTCAGCAGCAGGTCGAAGGGACCCTCGAAGTTGTCCAGCCGCAGCTCGAAGGCGGTCTCGGTGCTCATGGGCAGCTCATCTGCGCAGGGCCGCTACTCGCGCAGGCGTCGCAGCAGCCGGCTGTCCTCGCCCTCGGCCTCGAGGTCGGCCAGGGCGAGCGCGACGGCCGCGCGCACCAGTCGGCCGCGGTCGACGGCGACGCCGTGGCGGCTGCGCAGCGAGAGGCGGGCGGACTCGATGTCGAGCAGCTCCTCGGCGGTGACGTAGACGGTCATCTTCTCGTCGTGGCGCACGCGGCCGCTGGGCGAGCGCCCCGTGTCGGTGCCCGCTCCCATCTCGGGAGCGGCGGTCGCCGGCTGCTCCTCGTCGGTCGTGCTCGTCGGCCGGAACAGGTCGTCGGCCGAGGGCATGCTTACTCGGCGGACCACCGTGCCACTACCTCCTTGGCTAGCTGCCGGTACGCGACCGCTCCCGAGGAGCTCGAGGCGTAGGTCGTGATCGGCTCGCCGGCCACCGTCGAGTCGGAGAACTTCACGGTGCGCCGGATGACGGTGTGGAAGACGGTGTCGCCCCACGCCTCGACCAGCCGCGCCATGACCTCGCGGCCGTGCAGTGTCCGGCCGTCGAACATGGTGCCCAGCACCCCGTCGATCTCCAGGCGGGGGTTGAGCCGCTCGGAGACCTTGTCGATCGTGTTCTTCAGCAGCGCCACCCCGCGCAGCGCGAAGTACTCGCACTCCAGCGGCACGATGACGCCGTCGGAGGCGGTGAGCGCGTTGACCGTGAGCAGGCCGAGCGAGGGCTGGCAGTCGATGAGCACGACGTCGTAGTGCGGCAGCGCCGGCGCCAGCACCCGCTGGAGGGTCTGCTCGCGGGCCACCTCGTGCACCAGCTGCACCTCGGCCGCGGAGAGGTCGATGTTGGAGGGCAGCAGGTCCATGCCCTCGATGCCGCTGGGGACCACGACGTCGTGCAAGGTGACGTCGCGCTGCATCAGCAGGTTGTAGATCGTCAGGTCCATCTGGTGCGGGTTCATGCCCAGACCCACCGAGAGCGAGCCCTGCGGGTCGAAGTCGACCAGCAGCACCTTGCGGCCGTACTCGGCCAGCGCGGCCCCGAGGTTGATGGTGGTGGTCGTCTTGCCGACGCCGCCCTTCTGGTTGCACATCGACACCACGCGTGCGGGGCCGTGGTGGTCCAGCGTCGGCGGCTCCGGGATGACCGGCATCGGCCGCCCGGTCGGTCCCGGGGGCACGTTGCGGGCCGCGGCGGCGTCGACCTTCGGGGCGGCGGGCTTGGCCGGCGGAGCCGGCGGCGGCGGCAGGTTCGTGGCCGGCATCCCGGAGGCGGCGCGCTTGCGCCGCGCCTCGGCCAGGACGTCGTCGTAGGTGGGAGCGGCGCCGTTCGACCCGCTACCCGGCCCATGTCCAGGGCCGACGCGGCCAGTGCCCCGCAGGTCCATCAGTCCCTCGTCCATCCGGTCCCCCCATCCGGCCCCGCGCTGGCGCGGAGGCCGCGGCGCGTGGTCCTCGACGTGGGTGGACGACCGGCCCTCGGACCCGCTGCCGGGCTCGTGCCGTTCGTCGTACCCACCGCTCATCGGCGGCCTCCTCGTTCTCGGTCCGGACCCGAGCCGGTCCCGATCACAGGGTCGACTGCACGGCGTGTCCTCGTTGCTGTCTGGGAGCCTATGCGTCGCGACAACCGGGCTCCAAGGAGCCCTGCGGCGCGTCTCACACCTGTGTGAAACGATCCGGTCTAGGCGTCCGTTCTGTCCGTATCGCGGCTTCTGTGGATCGGCCGAACGGTCAGACTTCCCCGCTCTTGCCCGCGCTCGCGTGCGTACTTCGCACCGGATGGGCGACCATGGGCGAGATGCGACGTCGGGGGACGTCGCGGGGGATTCGGATCGGGGGCGATCGCGCGTGCAGTGCCGGTTGTGTGGCGCAGAGGATCTGCGCAGTGTGGTGGACCTGGGGGCGACGCCACCGTGCGAGTCGTTCCTGATGCCCGGGCAGCTCGACCTCCCGGAGACCACCTACCCGCTGCACCTGCGGGTCTGCGCGGACTGCCTCCTGCTGCAGATCCCGGCCCTGATCACGCCGGCCGAGACCTTCACCGAGTACGCCTACCACTCCTCCTACTCCGACTCCTGGGTCCAGCACGCGCGCACCTTCGTCGACGACGCCACGCGCCGGGCCGGACTGGGCGCGGACTCCTTCGTGGTCGAGGTCGCCTCCAACGACGGCTACCTGCTCCAGCACGTGGTCGCCGACCAGGTGCGGTGCCTGGGCATCGAGCCGTCGGTGAACGTCTCCGCCGAGGCCCGCAAGGTCGGCGTCCCGACGCTGACGGAGTTCCTCTCCGAGGAGGTCGCTGCGACCGTGCGCGCCGAGCACGGACCCGCCGACCTGGTCGTGGCCAACAACGTCTACGCCCACATCCCCGACCTCATCGGGTTCACCCGCGCGCTGCGCGACCTGGTCGCCGACGACGGCTGGGTCTCCATCGAGGTCCACCACGCGCTGCACCTGATGGAGCACGCGCAGTTCGACACGATCTACCACGAGCACTTCCAGTACTACACGGTCCTGACCGCACAGCGGGCGCTGGCCACCGGCGGGCTGCGGCTGGTCGACGTGGAGGAGCTGAGCACCCATGGCGGCTCGATCCGCCTCTGGGCCCGGCCCGAGGAGCTCGGTGCCCCGGTGGCGCCGGCCGTCGCCGAGGTGATCGCTCGGGAGGCGGGGGTCGGTCTCGACACCGTCGAGGGCCACCTGGGCCTGGCCGACCGCGTGGCGCGGATCCGGCGCGACCTGGTCGCGTTCCTGGTCGAGTGCGCCCGCGACGGCGTCCGGGTCGCGGGCTACGGCGCCCCCGGCAAGGGCAACACGCTGCTCAACTTCTGCGGGATCCGGCCCGACCTCCTGCCCTACCTGGTCGACCGCAACCCCTACAAGCACGGCCGCTTCACCCCAGGCACGAGGATCCCGATCCACCATCCCGACGTGATCGACACGCTGCGGCCCGAGGTGATCGTGGTGCTCCCGTGGAACCTCAAGACCGAGATCGACGCCCAGCTCGCGCACACCGCCGAGTGGGGCGCGCGGCTGGTCTACCCGCTCCCGCAGCTCACCGTGGAGAAGGCCGGCACGATCGGGGTCGAGCGATGAAGGTCGTGCTGTTCTGCGGTGGCTACGGCATGCGGATGCGCGGCGAGGACGGGGCCGGGCTGCCCAAGCCGATGCAGCTGGTGGGCCCGCGGCCGCTCCTGTGGCACGTGATGCGCTACTACGCCCACTTCGGCCACACCGAGTTCGTGCTGGCGCTGGGCTACGGCGGCAACGCGATCAAGGACTACTTCGTCCACTACCAGGAGACCGCCTCCAACGACTTCGTCCTGCGCGGGGGTCGCGTCGAGCTGCTCGGCAGCGACATCGCCGACTGGACGATCACCTTCGTCGACACCGGCCTGGAGACCGCGATCGGCGAGCGGTTGCGGCGGGTGTGCGAGCACCTGAGCCCGGGCGAGCCCTTCTTGGCCAACTACGCCGACGTCCTCACCGACGCCCCGCTGGACACCATGGTCGAGCGCTTCCACACCACCGGCGCGGCGGCGTCGATGATGGTGGTCCCGCCGCCCAGCTCGTTCCACTACGTCGAGCCGATGCCGTTGGACGAGGGCCCGATCCGCGTCGACCGGATCCACCGGGCCGCCGACCTGCCGCTGCGCGTGAACGGCGGCTACTTCGTCCTCTCCCCCGAGGTCTTCGACCACCTGCCGGAGAACGGCGACCTGGTGGAGGACGCCTGCAGCGCCCTGGCCGCGCAGGGCCGGCTCATCGCGCAGGAGCACACCGGGTTCTGGAAGCCGGCCGACACCTTCAAGGAGCGCGCCGAGCTCGACGCGCTGTGGGCCGGCGGGCAGCGCCCCTGGGCGGTCTGGGAGCGTCCCCCGGCGCCGTTCCCGGCGCTGGAGGCCGTGCGGTGAGACTGCGCTTGGACGGCGTCCGCGAGCTGGCACTGGTCGGCGCCCACTGCGACGACATCGCCATCGGCTGCGGCGCCACGGTGCTGCGACTGGCCGCGGCCAACCCGGGTCTGGTCGTGCGTGCCCTGGTGCTCAGCGGCGGCGGCACCGCCCGTGAGCAGGAGGAGCACGACGCGCTGGCGACGATGCTGCCCGACGCCGACGTCCGGCTGAGCGTGCTCGACCTGCCCGACGGCCGGCTGCCCGACCACCGCGACCGGGTCAAGGACGCCCTGCAACGCCTCGCCGCGATCGGGAGCACCGACCTGGTGCTCTCGCCCCAGCGTCACGACGCCCACCAGGACCACCGGCTGCTCGGCGAGCTGGTGCCGACGGCATTCCGCTCGGCGCTGCACCTGGGCTACGAGATCCTCAAGTGGGAGAGCGACCTGCCCGTCACCACCGTGCTGGTCCCGGCCGACGAGGACGTCGTCGCGACCAAGGTGGCCGTCATCGAGAAGAGCTACCCGTCCCAGTCCGCCCACGACTGGTTCGACGAGGAGGCCTTCCGCGCCCTGATGCGGGTGCGGGGCGCGCAGTGCCACGAGCGCTACGCCGAAGGCTTCGTCACCGACAAGACCGTCCTCACCCTGTCCTGAAGGAGCACTGCTGACCATGCGCGTTCTCGTCACCGGCCACCTCGGCTACCTCGGCACCGTCATGACCCGCGTCCTGCGCGACGCCGGCCACGACGTCGTCGGCCTCGACACCGGGCTCTTCGCCGACCGGGTCCTCGGTCCCGCGCCGCTCGACCCGCCCGGCCTCGACGTCGACCTGCGCGACGTCACGCCCGACCACCTGGCCGGCTTCGAGGCCGTGGTGCACCTCGCGGCGCTGTCCAACGACCCGCTGGGCTCGCTGGCCCCCCAGATCACCTACGACATCAACCACGAGGCGTCGGTGCGGCTGGCGAGGGCGGCCAAGCAGGCCGGCGTCCGGCGCTTCCTGTACGCCAGCACCTGCTCGGTCTACGGCGCTGCGGGCGAGATCCTGGTCGACGAGAGCGCCGACCTGCACCCGGTCACGCCGTACGCGGTGTCGAAGGTGCGCGTGGAGGAGGACCTGCACGCGCTGGCCGATGCGTCCTTCGAGCCCGTCTACCTGCGCAACGCCACGGCCTTCGGCTTCTCGCCCCGGCTGCGCGCCGACATCGTGTTGAACAACCTGGTCGGCTCGGCGGTGCTGACCGGGCGCGTCACCGTGCTCAGCGACGGCACCCCGTGGCGCCCACTGGTCCACGCCGAGGACATCGCGACCGCCTTCGAGGCGGCCCTGACCGCGCCGCGCGAAGCCGTGCACGACCGCGCCTTCAACGTCGGACACGAGAAGAACAACGTGACCGTGGCCCAGATCGCCGAGCACGTCGCGGCCGCCGTGCCCGGCTCGGTGCTCGACATCACCGGCGAGCACGGCGGCGACCCGCGCTCCTACCGCGTGGACTTCGCGGCCATCCGATCCGCACTGCCGCACTGGGAGTGCCGTTGGGACATCGCGGCCGGCGCCGCCGAGCTGGCCGCCGCCTACGACGAGCTCGGCCTCACTGCGCACGCCTTCGGCCACGACCACGTCCGGCTCCACGTGCTCACCGAGCGGCAGCGGGCCGGTCAGATCGACGCCGCGATGCGGCCGCTGGTCTCACTGGTCTGAGGCGAGCAGGTGCTGCAGGTGCTGCCAGGACGGCGCGTGGGCGTCGCGGTCGCTGACCACGGTGACCGGGGCGGGCCACTCGACGCCCAGGTCGGGGTCGTCGTAGCGGACCGCGAGGTCCTCGGCCTGGTTGTGCTCGCGGTCGATGCGGTAGCAGACGTCGGCGGTCGGGGTCAGCGTCTGGTGGCCGTGCAGGAACCCGGCGGGGATGTAGAGGTGGCGGTGCTCGACGTCGTCGAGCCGGGTGGCCAGCCAGCGGCCGAAGGTGGCCGAGCCGGGACGGATGTCGACCACCACGTCGTGCACGGCGCCGTTCGCGCAGCGGACCAGCTTGGCCTCGCCGGCTCCGCCGCGTCCGTGCAGGCCGCGGACCACGCCCTGGCGCGAGCGCGACTGGCTGTCCTGCACGAACGCGTCCGGGTCCAGCCCGTGGGCGCGGGCCAGGTCGACCTCGAAGGTCCGGGTGAAGAAGCCGCGCTCGTCGTGGCGGACGTCCGGGACCAGCACCAGCAGCCCGGCCAGCGCCGTGGTCTCGACCCGCATAGGAGTGACGGTAATGGGTGAGTCGGCCCCAGGTGAGCTCCACTGCGCCGCGTGCGGCGCCCTCGGCGGCGCGGGCGACGTCGTGCTCGACCTCGGCCCGGTGCCGGCGGCCGACGACTTCCCGCTGCCCGACGCACCGGTGCCCGACGCGTTGCATCCGCTGGCGATGTGGCTGTGCCCCGCGTGTGGCCTGGCCCAGCTGGCCGAGGACGACACCGCGGCGGAGGAGCCGCTGGCCGTCGAGCCGCAGGCGCTGCGCGACCAGGCCGCGATCGCCGTCGACCTGGTCACGGCCGCGTACCCGGGCGCGCGCAGCGTCGTGGAGTTCGGCTCGCCGCACGGCGGGTCGTGGCTGTCGCTGCTGCGGCCCTACGGCTGGCTCGACGCCGAGGAGCGGGCCGACGTCGTCGTCGACACCTTCGGCCTGATGCACGAGCCCGACCAGGCGGCCGCCATCCGCGAGCGGGCCGATCGGCTGGCCGACGACGGCGTCCTGCTGCTGCTTTTCCACAGCCTCGCCACGATCGTCGAGCAGGGGCAGTGGAGCTCGCTGCGTCACGGCCACACCGGCTACTACTCGCTCACCGCGCTCGGCACGCTGCTCGGCCAGGTCGGCCTGGCGCCCGCGACGGTCTGGGAGTTCGACCTCTACGGCGGCACCGTGCTGCTGGCCGCGAGCCGCGACGCCGTGCCCGACGAGTGGGTGAGCGCCATGCTCGAGCGGGAGGCCCGGATCGGCGTCACCGACGCCACTGCGCTCCGCTCGCTGCAGCAGGCGGCCGACGCCGAGACCGACGCCCTCGCCGAGGCGCTGGCCGGCGGGTCCTGGTACGCCTACGGCGCCGCGTCGCGGGCGGTGGCGGTGCTCCACCGGGCCGGGGCCACCCCCGACCGGCTGCTGGCCGTGGCCGACGCCTCGCCGGGCAAGCAGGGGCGCACCATGCCCGGGACGCGGGTGCCGATCGTCTCCCCTACCGAGCTCGTCGCCGCCGACCCCGAGCGGGTGTGGCTGCTGCTGCCCGACCTCGCCCGCGAGGTGGGCCACGCCCTGCCGAGCCTCGAGGGACGCTGGGCCGCGCCGTGCTGACGCCGGCTGCGCTAGAGCGACCAGTCGAGCTCACGCCCGGCGCCGAAGCGACGGTTGGCGCGGGCCGAGGCCAAGAACAGCGCCCGGTGGCGCAGCTGCGAGCTGACGTTGCCCGCCCGGCCCAGCAGCCGGCTGGTGCGGTCGACCTGCCAGAACGGATCGGAGCCCAGGCGGTCGGTCAGCCGGCGCTGGTCGGCGTACATGGCCGCGGTGACGCCGGCGGAGATGCTGCCGGTGCCGGCGCGGAAGGCGGCCAGCGAGTCGGGCAGGCCGTGGAAGTCGCCGAACTTCAGCAGGCGCACCCACATGTCGATGTCCATCGGGAAGACCAGGCTGGCGTCGAAGCCGCCGGTCGAGTCGAAGTCGACCCGGCGGAACATCACGCAGCCGGGCTCGCCGATCGGGTTGCCGCCGTTGCGGACCACGCGGCGCACCGTCTCGCGTCCCGAGTGCCGGCCGGTCAGTCCCATCAGGCCCCGGTCGCTGGCGATCACACGGGTGTCCTCGCTGACGATGTGGCGCCGGCAGGAGACCAGGGCCAGGCCCGGGTCGGCCTCGAAGGCGGCGACCTGCCGGGCGACGATGTCGGGGTGCACCAGGTCGTCGGCGCACACCACCTTGACCAGGTCGCCGGTGGCCAGGGACACCGCGGCGTTCCAGTTCTCCGCCAGCGGCAGCACGGTGGCGTTGCGCACCACGCGCAGCCGGGGATCGTCGGCGTAGCGGGCCAGGATGTGCGGGGTCGCGTCGGTGCAGGCGTTGTCGAGCACGACGACCTCGAGGTCGGCGTAGGTCTGGGCCAGCACGCTGCGCAGCGTCTCCTCGACGTGCCGCTCGGCCTGGTAGACCGGGACGACGACGCTGGCGCGCGGACCGGCCACGACCCGACCTCCCCCGACGCGACGAACGACCGAACGGGCGCCCCGGCATGAGCACCCACGTCCATGCTAGCCAGACAGAACCGGTCAAGTCGGAGAGTTCAGACATCCGCGCCTTCTTCCGCGACGGCGCGGCGCTGGGGGCCAGCGCCATGTTCACCGCCCTCATCGGGCTGGTCGGCTGGCTGCTCGCGGCCCGGCTGCTGCACCCGGCCCAGGTCGGGCACGCCGCCGCGTTCGTCAACGGCTTCCTGCTCGTGGCCGCGATCGCCGAGCTGGGACTGAGCCAGGCCGCGATGCGCTGGCTCACCCACGCCGGCTCGCTCGCGCCACGGCTGCTGCGCCGGGTCTACGCCGGCGCGCTGGCCTCCTGCCTGGTGGCGGCCGTGCTCTGGACGCTGGTGGCGCCGGTGGACCGCTGGAGCGGCCTGGGTCCCGTCGGCGGCCGCGCGCTCTTCGTCGTGGCGGCGCTGGTGTGGATGCTCTTCCACGTCCAGGACTTCGTGCTCACCGGCCTGGGCGCCGCGCGCTGGGTGCCGGTGGAGAACGTGGGCTTCGGCATCGTCCGCATCGGCCTGCTGGTGCTACTGGCCGACCGGTTCGGGGCGCTTGGGCTGATCCTGTCGTGGGTCATCGGCACCGCGCTGTGCGTGGTCGCGGTCAGCGCCGGCCTGCTGCGCAACGCCCACCGGGCCACGGGCCCGGGTCGGCTGCCGACTCGTCGGGAGGCGACGCTGACCGCCGGCGGCACCTGGTTCGCGATGATGGGCACCACCTTGCTCAACAACCTGGTGCCCGTGGTGGTCGTGGCCCGCTACGGCGCGGCCACCGGAGCGGTCTTCGCCGTGGTCTGGCTCGGCCTCAACGCCCTCGACGTGGCCAGCATCGGGTTCGGCAACGCGGCCGTCGTCCGGCTCCGTGGCGGCTCGTGGCGCATGTTCGGCCAGGCCGCCCGCCGGGTGCTGCCGCTCTTCGCCGGACCACTGCTCGTCGCGGGGCTGCTCGCGCACCCGTTGCTGCAGCTGTTCGGCCCGCTCTACGCCGCCGAGGGGCAGACCATGCTCCGGCTGGTGGTGAGCGGTGCGCTGCTGCGGGCGGTCGTCGTGCTGGTCGCCGCGGTGCACTTCGCCCGCGACCGGGTGGGCCACATGGCTGCGTTGCACTGGGCCAGCGCGCTGAGCCTGGTCGCCCTGGCCGGCGTGGCGCCCACCGGCCGCGGCCTGGCCCTGCTCGGTGCCGGCTACCTGGTGATCCAGGTGGTGCTGGCCGTCCTCGCGATGCTCGACCTGGTCGGATCCTCTAGTCGAGAGCGCGGGGATGGGCCGCTGCGTACACCTCGCGCAGCGCGTCGACGGTGACCATCGTGTAGATCTGCGTCGTGGTCACCGAGGCGTGGCCCAGCAGCTCCTGCACGACGCGGACGTCCGCACCGCCCTCGAGCAGGTGCGTGGCGAAGGAGTGGCGCAGCGTGTGCGGCGAGACGTCCGCCGTCACGCCGGCGCGCTCGGCGGCCTTGGTGATGATCGTCCACGCGCTCTGCCGGGAGAGCCGGCCGCCGCGGGCGTTGAGGAACAGCGCCGGCGTGCTCCGGGTGGCCGAGACCAGATCGGTGCGCGGGCCGGCGAGGTAGGCCGCCACCGCCTCGCGGGCGTACGAGCCGACCGGCACCAGCCGCTCCTTGCCGCCCTTGCCGCGCAGCAGCACGGTGCCCGGCTCGTGGGCCGGGTCGAGATCGAGGTCGTCGACGTCGAGGCCCACCGCCTCGGAGATCCGGGCGCCGGTGCCGTAGAGGACCTCGAGCAGCGCGCGGTCGCGAGCGGCGAGGGCGGTGCCCTCTCCCCCGGCGGCCAAGATCGCCTCCACGTCAGGCAGCGGCAGGGCCTTGGGCAGTCGCTTGGCCGGCGGGGGCGGGCGGACGCCGGCCGAGGGGTCGGTCGTGGTGATGGCGTCGCGCAGCGCGAACTTGTGGAAGCCGCGCACGGCGACGACCGCCCGGCCCGCCGAGCTGGCCGAGAGCGGCGGGTGGTCCTCGTCGCCCTCGCGCAGCGCCATGAGGAAGCCGGTCACCTGGGCCGGCGTCACCTCCACCGGGTCGTCGACTCCGAGCGCGCCGAGGTAGCCGACGTAGCGACGCAGGTCGCGACGGTAGGAGGTCAGGGTGTTGGCGGCCACCCCGCGTTCGACGCTGAGGTGGTCGAGGTAGGTCCGAACGGCCTGGTCCAGCTTCAGGACAGGACGTCCTCGAGGCTGGTC
>NZ_RDBE01000023.1 GCF_003674065.1 Nocardioides mangrovicus | reverse complement strand
ACCGGGGGCGCGAGCGGCATCGGTGCCGCCGTCGTCCGCCAGCTCGCCGCCCGTGGCGCCGACGTGGTCGTCGCCGACCTGCAGGCCGAGGCCGGCGAGGCGCTGGCCGGCGAGGTGGGCGGGGTGTTCGCGCAGGTCGACGTCACCGACACCGAGCAGATCCTCTCGGCCGTGCGGCTGGCCGCCGAGCGCGGCCCGATCCGGGCCGTGGTCAACTCCGCCGGCATCGGCTGGGCGCAGCGCACCGTCGGCCGCGACGGCGAGTACGAGTCCGCGCACGACCTCGACGCCTTCAAGAAGGTCGTCGCCATCAACCTCATCGGCACCTTCGACATGGTGCGGCTGGCCGCCACGGCGATGAGCCACAACGAGCCCGACGCCGACGGCTGCCGCGGCGCGATCGTCAACCTGGCCAGCGTCGCCGCCTTCGACGGCCAGATCGGCCAGGCCTCCTACTCGGCCTCCAAGGGCGGCGTCGTGGGGATGACGCTGCCGGTGGCCCGCGACCTGGCCGCCATCGGCATCCGGCTCAACACCGTGGCCCCCGGCCTCATCGACACCCCGATCTACGGCACCGGCGAGCAGGCCGAGGAGTTCAAGGCCAAGCTCGGCGAGAGCGTCTTGTTCCCCCAGCGTCTCGGCGTGCCCGACGAGCTGGCCGCCATGGTGGTGCAGTGCCTGACCAACTCCTACATGAACGGCGAGGTCGTCCGCGTCGACGGCGGCATCCGGATGCCGCCCAAGT
>NZ_RDBE01000022.1 GCF_003674065.1 Nocardioides mangrovicus | reverse complement strand
GCCTGGTCCAGCTTCAGGACAGGACGTCCTCGAGGCTGGTCGGGGTCAGGTCGTGGGCGGTGGCCACGGGGGTGTTGGTGATCTGGCCGTCGTGGGTGTTCAGGCCCAGCGCGAGGGAGTGATCGGCGCGCATCGCCTCGCTCCAGCCCTGGTCGGCCAGCGCCACGGTGTAGGGCAGCGTGGCGTTGGTCAGCGCATAGGTCGAGGTGTTCGGCACCGCACCGGGCATGTTCGCCACGCAGTAGAACACCGAGTCATGCACCCGGTAGGTCGGCTCAGCATGGGTGGTGGGGTGGGAGTCCTCGAAACAGCCACCCTGGTCGATGGCGATGTCGACCAGCACCGAACCCGGCTTCATCTGCGACACCAGCTCGTTGCTGACCAACGTCGGCGCCTTCGCCCCCGGGATCAACACCGCCCCGATCACCAGATCCGCCGCCATCACCTGCTGCCGGATCGCCAACGCCGACGACGCCAACCCATGCAC
>NZ_RDBE01000021.1 GCF_003674065.1 Nocardioides mangrovicus | reverse complement strand
CAACGCCTGCTGCAGTTTCCGTGCGCGAAACTGACCGCCGCGATCCGAATGCAGCACACAGCCGGCGACCTGACCGTCACGTCGGGCAACCGCGGACTCCAAGGCGTTGACCGCGATCTGGGATGTCATTCGGTCGCTGATGGAGTAGCCGACGATGCGGTTGGACCACAGGTCCTTGATTGCGCAGAGGTACAGCTTGCCCTCCTTGGTGCGGTGCTCGGTCAGGTCGGTGAGCCAGACCTTGTTCGGGGCGTCGGCTCGGAACTGACGCCGGACCAGGTCGTCGTGGGCTGGGGCACCTGCGTTTGGCCTCTTGCGACTGCGAGGCTTGCCGAAGACGCTCCACCAGCCGTTCTCGGAGCAGATCCGCCACACGGTGCGCTCGGCAACCTGATGGCCGGCGTCGCGGACC
>NZ_RDBE01000020.1 GCF_003674065.1 Nocardioides mangrovicus | reverse complement strand
CTCCGGGTCATCGCGGTGGGCGTCGAAGATCGCGTTGGCAAGGTGGGCCTCCTCGAGCTCGGCGGTCGTGACCGGGCAGGCTAGCCAGGCGTGGTAGTGCTGGCGGTGGAGCTTGAGGACCCGGCACGTCACCGCGACCGGCACCCGCAGCGGGGCGCCGGTTGCGGCGAGCTCTCTCACGAGCGGGTAGAGCCTTTTCCCGGAAGCTGGGCCTGGGAGAGGTAGGCGGCCGCTCGGCGTAGCACCTCGTTCTCCTGCTCCAGCAGGCGGTTACGACGCTTGAGCTCGCGCAGCTCGGCCGCCTGGACGGTGGTGACGCCGGGCTTCACGCCGTCTTCGACGTCGGCTGCTCGCAGCCACTTCGACAACGTCATCTCGTGGATCCCGAAGTCG
>NZ_RDBE01000019.1 GCF_003674065.1 Nocardioides mangrovicus | reverse complement strand
CAACGCCACCATCGAGGCCGCGCGTGCCGGTGAGGCCGGCAAGGGCTTCGCGGTGGTGGCCAACGAGGTCAAGGAGCTGGCCCAGGAGACCGCTCGTGCGACCGAGGACATCGCTCGCCGGGTCGAGGCCATCCAGGGCGACACCACCGGTGCGGTGGAGGCCATGGGTCAGATCTCGGCGATCATCACCTCGATCAACGACTACCAGCTCACCATCGCCTCGGCCGTGGAGGAGCAGACCGCCACGACCAACGAGATGAGCCGCAACGTGGCCGAGGCCTCCTCGGGCTCGGGCGACATCGCCAACAACATCGACGGCGTCGCCGACGCCGCCAACACCACCAC
>NZ_RDBE01000018.1 GCF_003674065.1 Nocardioides mangrovicus | reverse complement strand
GTGGGACAACCGTCGGACGTCCGCGCGGGGCGTGCTGGGTCCAGGACCAGAACCAGAGTTCTTCTTACGGTTCTCAGTGGTCTTTGTGGCTGATGTCCATCCATAACGTCAAGGTCTCAGTGCAGAGCGCGGCGTCGATGGATGGCGGCTTCGCCGTGGTTCTCGGCGGTGGTTGCTGATGCCGCTCAACGAGCAGGACGCACGCGCACTGACCTACCTCGCCAAGCGCCTTCGGGAGGAGACCTACGGCGCCTCGACGTGGGACGAGGCCGGCATCTTCGCCGTGGTGTCGAAGCTGGTGGGCCGTAACCTGCCGCTGACGGTCGAGCAGG
>NZ_RDBE01000017.1 GCF_003674065.1 Nocardioides mangrovicus | reverse complement strand
CCAGCAGATCGCGGCCGGTGCGGAGGAGACCTCGGTACAGGCCGGTGTGGTCTCGGGTGCGGCCGGTGAGGTCTCGCGCAACGTGCAGACGCTGGCTGCTGGTGCCGAGCAGATGGGTGCCTCGATCCGCGAGATCGCCCACTCGGCCAACGAGGCGGCCCGGGTGGCTGCGCAGGCCGTGACGGTGGTCGATGAGACCAACGAGTCGGTGGGCAAGCTGGGTACCTCGAGTGTGGAGATCGGCAACGTGGTCAAGGTGATCACCTCGATCGCCGAGCAGACCAACCTGCTGGCGC
>NZ_RDBE01000016.1 GCF_003674065.1 Nocardioides mangrovicus | reverse complement strand
CGCCGTGGATGTAGGAACCAATTGCCGTCACCGTGCCGCTCGCCAGCTTGGACGGGTTGAAGCCCTTGTAGTTGACGGCATTCAAGCTCTTTTGAGCGTTCTTGTAGAGCTCATCGAAGGAATCCGAGCCCGTCGCAGCCGCGCGTGAGAGCGCAGCCAACGTGCCCTCGAAGTCGCCACCGGCCTTGTTTGCGTCTAGAAACAGGCCGGCTGCGGCGCCTAGCGCAGGGTTGAACCCGAGCATGGCGGCTGTAGCGCCAAGCGTTGCCG
>NZ_RDBE01000015.1 GCF_003674065.1 Nocardioides mangrovicus | reverse complement strand
CACCGAGACCCGGGACAGGCCGACCTTGCGCGCGAGGCCGGCGACCGAGATGCCTTGGTCGTCGCCGCGTTGCACGACCTGCCGGACCTGCTCCATGGCCTCGGCGCGCTCGGCGTCGGCGGCGGCCAGACGCTGGCCAGCTGCCTCGAGCTCGGCGCCCAGCTGCGGGTCGATCACGTCAACGCGGGGCATCACGCACCGCCTGGCCAACGGCGACCACGGTCAGGGCTGCCCACGCGACCCATACGGGCCATGGC
>NZ_RDBE01000014.1 GCF_003674065.1 Nocardioides mangrovicus | reverse complement strand
AATCATGGTGAAGAGGCACTAGCATACCTTGCCAATCACAGCGTGGATTTGATTGTATTAGACAACAATATGCCTGTGATGAATGGACTTGAGACCCTAAAGAAAATCCGTGAGCGTGAGATAGAGGGCAAAGTGCTACTGTTCACCGTGTCCGACAACAGCAAAGACGTACAAGACGCTCTGCAACTGGGCGTGGACGGCTATCTGCTCAAGGACATGGAGCCTGAAGATATTATCAAAGATA
>NZ_RDBE01000013.1 GCF_003674065.1 Nocardioides mangrovicus | reverse complement strand
TCATCTTGGCAGCTAGCCAGCGACCACTCGCAATTTCACTGCCAAGCGGGGCCCTCTATCTGGAAATCTGGATGGTGATGTCTTGGTTTGACCCGCATTCCTGCAACGGAAGCAGTTTGGTTAGGACCATCGGATCTGAGATGAAATAATATTCGTTTTACACTGAAGCAAGTGTCCTAATCCGCAATGCCAAACCGCTGATTAGTGAGCACACCATAGATTGTACGCAC
>NZ_RDBE01000012.1 GCF_003674065.1 Nocardioides mangrovicus | reverse complement strand
GCGACCACCGAGTCGAGCACGAGCGTGTCGTTCACGCTGTCCAGCGGCGGGCTGTGGGCCATCGCCGGGCTCGTCACCGACGGCCCCTACGACGCCGTCGCGTCCGCGACGAACACCGCGCTGACCACGACGCCGACGATCCCCGCCTACACCCCGGTCGCCGCCGACACGCTCGCGGTCTACTTCATCGCCCGCAAGCGGGCCGCCGGGGAAACC
>NZ_RDBE01000011.1 GCF_003674065.1 Nocardioides mangrovicus | reverse complement strand
ATTGCATTTACTTTCCTCACAAAATCAGTTCCTGCCTCCCGATTAATCGGAAGGCTTAAACTTCCCCCAGTTCTCCTGCTAAAAATTTAACAATTCCTGATGCCTGGATTGCTGTAGTATCAGCTATGTTCTCATCTGTCTGCAGTCTTGGATCTCCGCCAAGCCAGCAATTGTCTCTTAAGAATTCTCCGCATTCAAGGATTTTGTTTTGT
>NZ_RDBE01000007.1:440084-664952 GCF_003674065.1 Nocardioides mangrovicus | reverse complement strand
CCTGTACCGAGGTCTCCTCCGCACCGGCCGCGATCTGCTGGGAGTTCGCGGACAGCTCTTCCGCAGCGGCCGCGACCGCGTCGGCGGAGCCCGTCACGCTGGAGACGACCTCGTGGATCTGGTTCGCAGCACGGTTGTAGGCCTTCTGCAGGTCGCCCGTGCAGCCGCTGGCGGTCTCGGTCAGCCGCAGCGAGAGGTCGCCGTCGGCGAGACGCTCGACCGCGTCGATGGCCTGGCGCAGCGGCCGGACCAGGCTGCGCGAGATCAGGAACGAGATGCCTCCGAGCAGCGCGAGACCCACGAGGATGGCCAGCACCACCGTGGTCCTGCTGCTCGACTGGAGCGCGTCGAGCTGCTTGCTGGCGCGGTCGGCATCGGCCTGCAGGGAGGCGAACTCCCGGTCCAGGGCCTCATCGACGGCGTCGTTGGCCTTCTGGACCGCCGCGACGTTCGAGCGCGCTGACGTCGGGTCGGCGACGGCGGTGTCGATGTAGCCGTTGATGGTTGTCTCGTAGGTCGCGAACACGCCCTTCAGCTTGGTCACGTCGGCCTTGTCGGTGGCGTCGGGCACGGTGGCGCGCAGCTTGGAGAGCAGGGCGGTCGCGGTGGCGGTGTCGTCGGCGACGTCGTTCTTGTACTGCGCCGGGTTGTCGCCGGCCGCCGCCTTGAGCGCGTCGACCTTCAGCTCGCTGGAGCGGGTGTCGAGCTCGTGGGCGATCGAGACCGCGGCCAGGTGCTTGCGCACGCGGTCGGACTTCGCGGCCTGACTGGCCTGGGCGCTGAGCGCGACGACGCCGACAGCCAAGGTGATGACGGCGGCGATGGTGACGATGACCGCGATCCGGCGGCCCACGGTCCATCTGAAGTTCTTCAACATGGTGGTTTCCTTTGGGTGGGTGGGTGCCGGTCTAAGCGGCGACTGCCCGGTCGACGTCCAGCGCGAGCAGGAGTCGGTCGGGAAGCTTGTAGGCCCCGCGCACCAGGGCGCGGGAGGGTCCGGTCAGGGTGTCGGGCGGCGGCTCGAACTGGTCGTTGTCGACGTCGACGACGGCGCCGATGCTGTCGACGAGCAGGGCCATGGACTCCCCCGCCATCCGCAGCACGACGAGCATCGGGTCGACGTCGGTCGACCGCTGCTCCAGGCCGAGCTGCTCGCGCAGGTCGATCGCGACCAGCACCTGACCTCGCAGGTTGATGAGGCCGGCCAGCGTGTGGGGCGCCAGCGGGATACGGGTGGTCGGCAGCCCGCGCAGCACCTCCTGGACGGTGTCGACGTCGACGCCGTAGCAACGGTCGTCGAGGGTGAAGGTCACCAGCCGGGTGCTCACAAGGCCTCCTGGAGCGCAGTCGGGGCAGAGAGGGTCGCCACGGCCGGGTCGGCCGTCGGGTCGACGTCGAAGAAGTGCGGGTCGCCGGCGAGGATCGCCGAGCGGACGTCGAGCACCTCGACGATCCGGTCTCGGATCACCGCCGAGCCGAGCAGGCCGATGTCGTCGATGTCGCTGCTGACCTGCGTCTCGTCCTCGACGATGTCGACGATCTCGTCCACGACGATCGCGACGCTGCGGTCGTGGGCCGAGTAGACGATGACCACGAGGTCCTCGCTGTCTCGCTCGGCAATGCTGCCGAGGTGCTGGTCGAGGCGCAGCAACGGCAGGATCTGGCCGCGGTACTGGACCACCTCGCGGTGGCCGACGCGCTCGACGGTGCTGGCGGGGATGTGCTCGAGCCGGGTCACCGACGACATCGGGATGCCGACCCGGCGGCCCCCGCCGATGCCGGCGATGACCATGCGCGTCTGCTCGGTCGCCGTGCTGGCGTGCTCCTCGACGGCCGCGGCACGCTCGAGGGTGTCGGCGGACAGGACGCGACGGGCCAGGGCCTGCACGTCGAGGATCAGGGCCACGCGGCCGTCGCCCAGGATCGTGGCGCCGGAGTAGCTGCCCAACGCCTTCAGGCGGCTGCCCAGCGGCTTGACGACGATCTCCTCGGTGGAGAGCACCCGGTCGATGACCAGCCCGAAGCGCTTGCCGTCGGCGTGCAGCACGGCGATCAGGACGTGGCCGTCCTCCCGGTCGGAGGTCACGTCGAGCACCTCGGCCAGCCGCACCAGCGGCAGCAGGGCACCGCGCAGCCGGTAGACCGGCGCACCGTTGACCTCCTCCAGCGCGGTCTTCGCGCGGTCGGCGTCGAGGGCGACGAGCTCGAGCAGGCTGACCTGCGGGATGGCGTAGCGGTCGCCGGCGCACTCCACGGTCAGGGCGGGCACGATGGCCAGCGTCAGCGGGATCCGCAGCCGGCAGGTGGTGCCGACGCCGAGCCCGGACTCGACCTCGATGGTGCCGCCGATGCTCTCGATGTTGGTCTTGACCACGTCCATGCCGACGCCGCGGCCCGACACGTTGGTCACCGCCGCGGCGGTGGAGAACCCGGGGGCGAAGATGAGCTGCAGCAGGTCGCCCGCGGGCATCGCGGCCACCTGGTCGGCGGTGCGCAGGCCCTTCTCGACCGCCTTGGCGGCGATCTTGGCGGGATCGATGCCGGCGCCGTCGTCGCAGACCTCCACGACGACCTGGCCGGACTCGTGGTAGGCGCGCAACGTCAGGGTGCCGGTGGCAGGCTTGCCCGCCGCCACCCGCGCCTCGGGCGTCTCCAGACCGTGGTCGACGGCGTTGCGCACCAGGTGGGTCAGCGGGTCCTTGACCGACTCCAGCAGCGAGCGGTCCAGCTCGGTCTCGCGGCCGACCATGGCCAGGTCGACCTGCTTGCCGCACTGGGCACCGAGGTCGCGCACGACGCGGGGCAGCTTGGACCAGAGGTGGTCGATGGGCTGCATGCGCGTCTTCATGACGCCCTCCTGCAGCTCCGTGGCGATCAGGTTGAGGCGCTGCGAGGCGCGCACGAGGTCGGGCTCGACCAGGTCGGCCGTGGTCTGGCGGACGATCTGGTTGCGGGTGAGCACCAGCTCGCCGACCAGTCGCATCAAGGTGTCGAGCAGGTCGACGTCGACGCGGATGGAGGCGTCGGCCACCGAGCGACGCACGGTGGTCTCCTCCGGCTCGTGCTCGGCCACCGGGGCCGCTGCGGGAGCGGGCGCAGGAGTGGGAGCCGGGACGGGTGCCGGTGCGGCGACCTCCGCGACGGGCTCCGCGACGGGCTCCGCGACGGGCTCGGTCACGGGCTCGGTCACAGGCTCGGTCACGGGCTCGGCCACCTCGGCGACGGGCTCGGCCACCTCGGCGACGGGCTCAGCGACCGGTTCGGCCTCCGGCTCGGCCGGGGCGGCTTCGTCGGTGCCCTCGAGCACCGCGGTGATGGCCACGACGACGTCGTCGACCACCACGGTGCCCTCGGTGCCGTCGATCTCGATGGCGGCCAGCAGTGCACGGACGACGTCGACCATGCGGAGCAGGACGTCGGTGGTGCGCGGGGTCATCACCATGTGGCCGTCGCGCAATCGCGCCAGCAGGTTCTCCCCGACGTGGGTCACCGACTCCAGACGCCCGAAGGCCAAGAAGCCCGAGGTGCCCTTGATCGTGTGGATCGTGCGGAAGATGCTGGCGAGCAGGTCGCGCTCACCCGGGCGCTGCTCGAGCTCGACGAGGTCGCGGTCGAGCTGGTCGAGGTTCTCGTGGCTCTCCACGAGGAACTCCTGGACGATCTCGTCCACCTGCTGCTCCTTCTTCGACAATGGGCTTGATGTCGAAGAGGAAGTCGGCTTTGAGACGCCCGAGTTGAGCCGAACTCCGTAATTGTACGTACCAGCTGGCGGCCCAGGCGGGGCGGCGTAGGCGGCGGCGAAGGTTGCGGTGGAGCCGACGCCGGCGTCAGGAGGAGCGCAGCTGCGCGGCGATGAGCACGGCCTGTGTACGACGCTTGACGCCGAGCTTGGCCAGGATGCGGGTGACGTGGTTGCGCACGGTCTTCTCGGCGATGAACAGCTCGCGGGCGATCTCGCCGTTGCTGTGGCCCCGGCCGACCAGCTCGAGCACACGTCGCTCCTGGCTGGTCAGGTCGCTGACGCCCGGCGGCTCAGGCTCGTCGTCGACCAGGTGGCCGGCGCTGTCGCCGAAGACGGCCTCGCCCTCGGCGATCTGCTCGATCACCTCGTGGAGCTGGGCGACCTGGAGGTCCTTGCTCAAGTAGCCCTTGGCCCCGACCAGCTGCGCCGCCTCCATCTCCTCGGCCCGGGCGGCGCGGCTGAGCACCAAGACGTTCGTGGGCCGGCGCGCGAGGAGCCAGGCCAGCGCGTCGATGGTGGACCGCTCGTGCTCGCGGACGCCGACGATGACCGCGTCGGGGCGGGTCTGCATGACCTGCTCGAAGGCACCGGCCGGTTCCGCGGCCTCGCCCACCACCTCGATGCGGTGGTGCTCCTCTAGGGCCTGGCGCAGCCCCATGCGGAAGATGTCGTGGCTGTCGAGGATGACGACCCGACGATCGCGGGGACCGCCCATAGGTACATTTGTATCCCGAGGCGGTCCAAGCTCGCGTACCGGGGCAGCCGTCACGAATCGTCCCTAGCACCCGTGGTGTTCGTGCCGGTGGCCTCTCCGGTCGCCTCGCCGGTGGCCCTGAGCGGTTGCGGCGCACTCCCGGCATCGCCGGCCGGGGCCGAGAGCGCCAGCGGAGCAGACGCGGGCCCGGCGGACGCGGGCACCACCAGCGTGCGCACCAGGCCGATGGCGACCCAGCACACCGCCAGGCAGATCGCCCACCGGCGCAGCGCGTCGCCGGCCGTCATGGTGCCGTCGTGCAGCATCCACAGCACCGGCGAGGAGAGCACCAGGCTGGCCGGCAGGGCCAGCGACGCGGTTCCGTTCACGGCCTACTCACCTGGCCAGCGCGAGCGGTTCGGGGGTCACGACACCGACCGAGCGGACCTGACCGCCGCCGATGAGCTCGGTGTAGGAGAGCACCGGCAGGTCGGGCATGGTCGGCCGCAGGAAGCGGCGCACCGAGGCTCGGATCTGCGGAGCGCACACCAGCACCGGGTGCACGTTGCTCTCCTGGGCGTCGCGGACCAGCCCGTCGAGGCGGCTGAGCACCTGCTGCGCCGTCTCGGGGTCGAGGGCCAAGATGGCGCCGCCGTCGGTGGGACGCTGGGCCTCGAGCAGCTGGTGCTCCAAGATCGGCTCCAGGCTGATGACGCTCACCGCGCCGTCGCTCATGTGCCGCGCGACGATGGCCGGGCCCAGCGCCGCGCGGGCGGCCTCGACCAGGATGTCGACGTCCTTGGAGGTCTGGGCGCGCAGCGAGAGCGACTCGAAGATCCGGACCAGGTCGCGGATGGACACGCCCTCGTCGAGCAGCGCCTGCAGCACCCGTTGGATCTCACCCAGGCTGAGCTGCGTGGGCGTGAGCTCCTCGACCACGACGGGGTGAGTCTTCTTGACCACGTCGGTGAGCAGCCGCACGTCCTCGCGGCCCAGCAGCCGTGCGGCGTGCTGGCCGACGATCTCGGCCAGGTGCGTGGTGATGACCGAGGAGCGGTCCACGACGGTGGCACCGCTGATCTCGGCCTGGCTGCGCAGCTCCTGGGCGATCCACTTGGCGTCGAGCCCGAAGACCGGCTCGCGGGTCGGGGTGCCGGGCAGTGAGCCGAGGAAGTCCCCGATGGCCAGCACCTGGCCGCGGGGCGCCTCGCCACGTGCGACCTCGACGCCGAAGAGCTTGACCGCGTACGTCTGGCTCGGCAGGTCCAGGTTGTCGCGGGTGCGCAGCGGCGGGATGAGGATGCCGATCTCGCCGGCGATCTTGCGGCGCAGCGCCTTCACCCGGCTGAGCAGGTCCCCGCCGCTGGCGGTGTCGACCAGGTCGACGATGTCGGGCGAGAGGTCGAGGGCCAGCGGGTCGACCTGGATCTCGTGCACCAGGTCCTCCGGCGTCTCCTCCCGTGGCCGCAGCTCGGCGGCGGCCTCGGGCTCGGCGGCCTTCTCGCCGTCGTCGACCCGGGTGGAGGCCAGCAGCATCAATCCGCCGGCGAGGATGAACGGCAGCTTGGGCAGGCCCGGGATCACGCACAGCAGCAGCCCGGCGAACCCGGCCACCCGCAGCGGCATCCGCTGCGCGGTGATCTGCCGCATGATGTCGCTGCCCATGTCGTCCTCGCCGGTGCTGCGGGTGACGACCAGGCCGGTCGCGACAGAGAGCAGCAGGGCGGGGATCTGGGAGACCAGGCCGTCTCCCACGGAGAGCAGGCTGTAGGTCGAGATGGCGTCGCTGAGCGAGAGCCCCTTCTGGGCCATGCCCACCGCGAAGCCGCCGACCAGGTTGACCAGGGTGATGACGATGGCGGCGATCGCGTCGCCCTTGACGAACTTCGACGCACCGTCCATCGCGCCGTAGAAGTCGGCCTCGGCGTGCACTTCGCGGCGGCGCTTGCGGGCCTCGTCCTCATCGATCAGGCCGGAGTTAAGGTCGGCGTCGATGGCCATCTGCTTGCCGGGCATCGCGTCGAGGGTGAACCGGGCGCCGACCTCGGCCACGCGGCCCGCACCGTTGGTGATGACGACGAACTGGATGACCAGCAAGATCGCGAAGACGATGAGGCCGACCACCAGCGAGCCGCCGACCACGAAGTGGCCGAAGGTGTCGATCACGTGGCCGGCGAAGCCGTCGAGCAGCACCAGCCGGGTGGCGCTGACGTTGAGCGCGAGGCGGAACAGCGTCATCACCAGCAGCACGGCGGGGAACGCGGCGAAGTCCAGCGGCCGCCGCACGAACATCGCGGTGAGCAGGATCAGCAGCGCCCCGGTGATGTTGAGCGCGATGAGCAGGTCCAGCAGGAAGGCCGGCAGCGGCACGACCAGCATGACGACGATGAACACGACGCCGACCGGGACGGCGAGCTGGTTGACGCGCTTGAGGGGCACGGAGAGCCTTTCGGACCGAGACGACGAGCTGGTGCGCTGCGCCGTCCTGGCACGGGGTTCGCCCTCCTGGCGATACCCCTCCTATCGACCGGCGAGGACCGGACCTGAGACGTTTCGGCGGCGTCTTCCGGCGGGCAGCACGTCGGGCAGCTCGTGCTCGGGCCGCGGCGAGCGGTGCTCGCCGCCGCGGTGGCCGGCGGTGCGCCGGCTGATGACGAACGCCAGCACGGCCGCGACGGCAGCGAACAGCTCGGCGGGGATGGCCTGGCCGACCGTGGTCGAGGAGTACAGGGCACGCGCGAGGGGCACGTCGCGCACCAGCGGCACCCGCTCCTCCGCGGCCCGCTCGCGGATCCGGGCCGCGATGGCACCGGCCCCGCGGGCCACCACCCGAGGCGCGCCCTTCGCCGGGTCGTAGCGCAGTGCGACGGCCACGTGGGTCGGGTTGACCAGCACGACGTCGGCGTCGGCGATGTCGGCGATCATGCGGTTGCGGCTGGCGGCCAGCTGCCGGGAGCGGATGGCGCCCTTGAGGAGCGGGTCGCCCTCGCTCTGCTTGTGCTCCTGCTTGACCTCCTCCTTCGACATCCGGGTCTGCTTGCCGACCCGGCGGCGCTGCATCGCGTAGTCGCCGGCGGCCAGCGCGAGGCCGACGACCGCCACCGAGCGCATGACGCCGAACGCGCTGTGAGCGAGCTGCTGGATGGTCGCCGCGATCGGCAGCGTGCCGCCGACCAGCGGCATCAGGCCACGGATCGCACCCCACACGACGAAGCCCACCATCGCGCTCTTGATCAGCATCTTCGCGCCCTCCCAGGCCGCGTGCGGGCCGAAGACGCGCTTGGCGCCCTTGAGCAGGTTGAGCTTGCTCAGCGAGGGCTTGACCGATTTGGTGGCCAGGAAGAAGCCGCCCTGGGCCAGGGCCGACGCGACGCCGATCAGCATCACCGCGCTGCCCAGTCCCACGAGCACGACGAAGACGTGGCGCGCACCCAGGTTGAGGATCTGCAGCGCGACCGGGACCGAGGGGTGATCCGCCGCACGCAGCGAGCGCTGCAGCAGCGACCACAACGCCGCGAGCTCGTGCTTCATCAGCGTCGGGAGGACCATCCCGACCAGCAGCACCGTCGCCCAGCCGCCCAGCTCCTGGGTGCGGGGTACCTGGCCCTCCTTGCGGCTCTCCTTGCGCTTCTTGGCGGTGGGCTTCTCGGTCTTCTCCCCCGTCATCAGCCCGCCCCCGACATCACCGACATCGCCTGCGTGGCGAGGTCAGTGAGCTTCTCCATGGCCTCGGGCAGCACCGGGAACGACATGCCCACCAGCAGCAGCGTCAGCCCGATCTTCGCCGGGAACATGACGTTGATGGCGTTCAGCTGCGGCGCCACCTTCGTCAGCAGCGCCAGGCCGAGGTCGGCGAGGAACAGCACGGCGATCATCGGCAGCGCGATCTGCACCGCGGTCACGAAGAACACGCGGAACGCCGTGACGGCCACGGTCGTGCCGTTGCCCAGGTCGGGTGAGGCGCCCACCGGCAGGAAGCGGAAGGTGCTCAGCAGCCCGCCGATCACGATCAGGTGGGCGTTGGTGACGAAGAGCAGCACCATCCCGATCATCTGGTGGAACGTGCCGAAGACCGTGCTGCTGTTGAGGCCGAGCGGGTCGAAGCCCTGGGCCAGCGAGAACCCGCCGAAGACGTCGATGAGGCTGCCCGCCGCGGCGATGGCGGAGAAGAGCAGGAACGTCACCAGACCCATGGAGACCCCGATGGCCACCTGCAGCAGCGTCTCCATGATGAGGGCCGGGGTCGTCGCGGGCAGCGCGATGTGGCTCTTCAGCGCCGGAGCGGCGGCGAAGGCCAGGCCCAGCGAGAGCACGACCTTGGCCGTGTTCGGCACCGCCTTGGAGGAGAACGGCGGCACGACCACCAGCCACGAGACGATCCGCACCGAGGCCAGCAGGTAGCCCATCAGCGCGTCCGCGGGAAGCGCGAGCGTCATCGCAACGTCACCTCAGGGGTCATCTCTGGGTCACCGGATCAGCGAGGGGATGCGCTCGAACAGGTCGGTGGTGAACGTGATCATCGTGTGGAGCATCCAGTTGCCGCTGACCAGCAACGCGATGCCGACCCCGATCACCTTGGGCACGAAGGCCAGGGTGAACTCCTGGATCTGGGTCATCGACTGGAACAGCGAGATCGTGAAGCCGATGACTAGCGAGGTGACCAGGATCGGCGCCGACAGCTGCAGCGCGACCATCATGGTCTGCCGCGCGATCTCGATGAGGGTGACGTCGTCCATCGCTAGCCGCCGCCGTAACTGGCCACCAGGGCCTTGATGATGAGGGCCCAGCCGTCCACCATCACGAACAGCAACAGCTTGAACGGCAGCGACACCATCACCGGCGGCATCATCATCATGCCCAGCGCCATCAACGCACCGCTCACCACGAGGTCGATGACCAGGAACGGTATGAAGATGATGAACCCGATGATGAAGGCCTGCTTGAGCTCGCTGAGCACGAAGGCCGGCACCAGCGTGGCCATCGAGACGTCCTCGCGGTCCTTCGGCACGGGGCGCTTGGCGACGTTGCTCAGCAGCTCGATCTGGTCGTCCTGGGTGTTGTGGAGCATGAACTTCTTCAGCGGCTCCGAGCCGTCGTGCCAGGCCTGCGCCGAGGTCTTGGTGCCGTCCAGGTAGGGCTGCACGCCCTTCTCGTTGATGCCGTGCAGCACCGGGGCCATGATGAACAGGCTCAAGAACAGCGCCAACCCGGCGAGCACCTGGTTCGGCGGCGTCTGCTGCAGGCCCAGCGCGTTGCGGGTCAGGCCCAGCACCACCAGGATCTTGGTGAAGCTGGTGCAGGTCAGCACGATCGCCGGCAGCAGCGACAGCAGCGTCATCGCGACGATGACCGAGACCCCGGTGCTGGGCTTGCCGGTGATGCCCTTGAGGTTGACGTCGACGGAGTTGGCGTCGCTGCTGTCGGTCGAGTCAGCGCTGCTGGTGCCCGTGCTGTCGGTGCTGTCGGTGCTGCTGGTCGAGCCGCTGCTGCCCGAGGGGGCGGTCGGACCCGTAGGACCCACCGGGTCGCTGGGCGCGCGCACCAGCGACGGCGCACCGACGCCCGCGGCCGCGCCGGCCGACACGGAGCTGGTCGCGCTGGTCGCACTGGCCGCGCTGGCCGCACCCGCGAAGAGGCCGAAGCCGATCACGAGTCCCGAGAAGAGCAGCGCCACGAGGGTCGCCGCCCGGCGGACGTGGGTCATGAGGCTCGCCTCTGCGCGGCGGCGAGCGCCTGGCGCCAGGTCTGCGGGGAGAGGATCGAGCCCGCCAGGGCGCCCTGCGACTCCCCGGGCTGCTGAACCGGCTGCTGAACCGGCTGCTGACGGGCGACCTCCTCGGGGCCGACCGCCGGCATCTCGCGACGCCGCTTGCCGGCCACCGTCGCCGGCCGGGGAGCCGGCTCGGAAGCGGCCGGCTCGGCGGCCGGACGGATGCTGGCCAGCGTGTCCATCTCGATCACCTCGGCCTCCCCGTCCTGGTCCGCGTGCCGGTCGTCGTGCTGGTCGTGCTCGCTCAGCTCACCCAGCTCGCCGGGGGCGAGCTCGGTGAGGACGTTGATCTGGTGCTCGGTGGTGCCCAGCACCAGGACCCGCGACCCGATCTCGACGATCGAGACCGACGAGGTCCGGCTCAGGGCCTGGCGGTGCAGCACGCGCACGGCGGCGCCGTGGCGACCGGTGAACCGCCGGCTGCCGACCTTCACCACCAAGAGCAGCAGGCCGACGACGACCGCCAGGGAGAAGACCAGGCGGATGGCGAGCTCGGTCATCCTCAGCCGTTCGCGTCGAGGATCTGCGTGATGCGCAGACCGAAGTCCTCGTCCACCACGACGACCTCGCCGCGGGCGATGAGGCGGCCGTTGACCAGCAGGTCGGCCGGGCTGCCGGCCGCGCGGTCGAGCTCGAGGACGTCGCCGGGGGCGAGGGCGAGCAGGTCGCGCACGGCCATCCGGGTGCGGCCCAGCTCGACGGTGAGCTCCATGTCGACGCCGTGGAGCAGCTCGATGCCGCGGGAGGGACCGTCGTCGGTCACCCGGCGCCGGGGGGCGTCGGCGGGGGTCGGGGTGGGCTCGCGCATCGAGGCGGCGTCACCCGACGCAGAGCCGTGGTCCGCGGCCGGCTCCTCGGCCTGCGCGCCGGACTGACCGGCGGGCTCGAGGGCCACCAGCGACACGGCCGCGGCGGCGGCGAAGCCGGTGCCGATCATCGGCACCACCAGGTGGTCGCCGAGCACGTCGCTCACCGCGTCGGTGGCCACCTCGTCGGCGGCCTCGCAGGAGGCGCCGATGGCGGCGGCGGCGGCGTCCAGCGCGGGCTGCAGTGCTCCGGCGAGCGTGACGCCCGGCGTGGGGCTGGCGGCCAGCGCCTCGGTCAGCTCCTCCCCCACCAGCACCGCGACCCGGCCCGGCCGGCCGACGAGGCCGGCCACGACGGCGCCCTGGAACGCGGCGGCCACGTCGGGCGAGCCGGACTGCACGCCGGCGGCGGTCAGCGGGGTGGCCGAGGGCAGCACCGCCACGACCTGGGCGGCGACCTCGAGCATCGCGCTCTCGGTCTCGGTGGCCTGGACGGTCATCGTTCCTCCTCGGGAGTGCCCACGATCAGGGCGGCGAGCCGGAGACCCTTGGTCCCGGCGGTGGCGTGGGCGAAGGGCGTGTCGTCGGCCGAGATGGCCAGCGGGGCGGTGGCGGGGTGGCTGAGGCGGATGACGTCACCGGGGGCGAGGTCGCTCAGCGTGGTGGGCGTGACGTGGGTGGGGCGGAACCGCACGGCCACCTCGACCGGCACCTCCTCGAACTGCGCCCGCAGCAGCGCCTCGGACTGGCCGCGGATGGCGCGCTCGCGGTCGGAGACGGGGGCCGGGGCAGCGGCAGCGACGAGGTGCGGCAGCAGACCGTGGAAGGGCAGGCAGACCGAGAGCCGGCTGCGGACCTCCTCGACGACCAGGTCGAGGGTCACCACGACGACGACGTCGTTGGCGCCGGCCGCCTGCGCGAACTGGGGGCTGTACTCGACCGTGCGGACCTCGGGCTCCATCGGGATGACGCCGTCGAGCGACCCACGCATCTGGGTCAGCAGCCGGTCGACGAGGCCGGTCACGCCGACGCTCTCGATTTCGGTGAGCGGGCGCAGCGGCTGCTGCGTGCCGCCCGGGCCGCCGAGCATGTGGTCCACGCACACCATCGCGGTGCCCAACGGCATCTCGATGACGCACAGGCCGGCCATGGGCTCGGCGGAGAAGACGGTGAGGTAGCTGGTGGAGCCCAGCGACTCCACGTACTCGGCGTAGGTGTGCTGCTCGATCGAGCCGAGGCTGACCTGGCACACCCGGCGCAGCATCGAGGTGAAGACGGTCATCGCCTGGTGGGCGAAGCTGTCGAAGGCCACCTGCAGGATGCGCGCGTGCTCGCGCGAGAGCTGGATCGGCCGACGGAAGTCGTACGGCGTCACCACACGCTCCGCGGCGGGGCGGCTGGAGGGCGCGGTCAGGCTCACGGCGGTCTGATCGACCGCCGTGGGACCTACCTGAGGAAAAACGGAACGAAGATCCTCACTGAGTCACGAACTCGGTGAAGTACACCCCCATGACCTCTCCCTCGTAGAGCTCCTCCAACCGGTGGGCGAGCTCCTTCTTCAGCGCGCGGCGCTTGGCCGGGTCTGTGACCTCGGCCACCGTCAGGCCGCTGAACTCGTTGATCGTGGCGTCCAGGGCCTTGCTGCCGTCGGCCTCCTTGGTGCCGGCGGTCAGCTGCAGGGCGATGCCGACCCGCAGGTAGTGGTCGCCGGCCAGGTTGACCTGGATGGAGTCGAGCGCCGAGACCGTGCCGGGCTGGGGCTTGCTGGGCCCGGTGGGGCGCAGCACGAACCAGTAGGCGGCCCCACCCACGACGAGCAGCAGGACGAGCACGATGAGGATGAGCTTCTTCTTGCCCTTCTTCGGTGCCTCCTCGCCGGCGGCGGCGCCGGCGGCGGTCTCGGGCATGGCGGTGACGGTCATGGTGTCTCTCCAGAGGTGGCTTGCTGTTCCTTGATCACCTGGGCCATCGCGGCCCGGGTCTCGGGGTCGAGGGTGGAGTCGACGACGATGTCGACCCGCTTGTTGATGCGCTGCGAGCCCGGCTTGGTCGGGTCGACCAGCGGCTTCTCGTCGCCGTACGCCGTCGCCGACATCCGCCCGTTGGCGATGCCGAGCGTGTGCAGGTAGCGCAGGACGCCCACGGCTCGAGCCGCCGAGAGCTCCCAGTTGCTGGCGAAGTACTTGGGCTTGCCCTTGGCCTGGTTGGTGCTGCCGTCGATCGAGAGCGGGTCCTTGAGCGAGGCCAGGACCGGCGCCAGGGTGTCGACGACCTCACGTCCGCGCGGCGAGAGCGTCGCGATGTTGGGCTCGAAGACCACGTGCCGCGAGACCAGGCTGATGACCAGGCCCTGGTCGGTCAGCGTCGTCCGCACGTCGTCTTGCAGGCCCTTGGCCTTGAGCGCCTTGGTGACCTCGGCCTCGATGCCCTTCAGCCGCTTCACCTCGGTCTCGGCGGAGGCCGTACGGCGTCCGGCGGCACGCGCCTCGACCTGCTCGACCTGCTTGGAGACCTCCGCCGACACGGCGGTGGAGTTGCTGGTGCTGGAGTCGGTGGCGAGGTTCGTCGCCCCCACGGCCTCCATGTTCGAGGTGCCCGGCTCGTCGAGGATCGACTGGGCGCCCTGCAGGATCGACGTCGGCTGGCCGAAGCCGGCCGCGAGGCCCTCCTTGAGCATGTTGAACTTCTTCTGGTCCACCTGGCTCATGGCGAACATGACGATGAACAGCACCATGAGCAGGGTCATCATGTCCGCGTAGCTGACCAGCCACCGCTCGTGGTTCTCGTGCTCCTCCTCCTCGTGGCGCTTCTTGCTCATGTCAGGCCGCCTCCGCCTGCTGGCCCGGGAGCAACGAGCGCAGCTTCTGCGCCACGATCCGCGGGTTGGAGCCGGCCTGGATGGCGGCGATGCCCTCGATCGCGACCTCCATGCGCGAGCACTCCAGCTCGCTGAGGCGCTTGAGGCGGTTGCCCAGCGGCAGGAAGATCACGTTGGCCGAGGTGACGCCCCACAGCGTCGCCACGAAGGCGCCGGCGATGAGGTGGCCCAGCTCGGTGGGCTGGGCCAGGTTCTCCAGCACGTGCACCAGGCCCATGACGGTGCCGATGATGCCGATGGTCGGCGAGTAGCCGCCGGCGTCGGCCCAGAACTTGGCCGCCTGCTTGTCGGCGGCCTTCTTGGCGTAGACCTCGGACTCGAGGATCTCGCGGAGCTCCTCGGGGTCGGTGCCGTCGATGGCCATCGTCACCCCGCGTTTGAGGAAGTCGTCGTCGACGTTCTTCACCGAGTCCTCCAGCGCCAGCAGACCGTCGCGGCGGGCCTTCTCGGCCAGCTCGACGACCTGGGGCACCAGATCCTCCGCGGACGGGGCGTCGCCGGTGAAGGCACGCTTGGCCGAGCCCACGGCACCCTTGGCGTCGGCCATGGTGCCGCCGGCGATCGCGACCAGGATGGTCGTACCGAAGACGAGCAGCAGCGGCGCGGGCTCCAGCAGCGCCATGGGGTTGCCACCCTCCATGACGTTCGCGCCGATGATGACGGCGAAGCCGGCTCCGATGCCGATGACGGGTGCGGCGTCCATCAGCGCTCCTCGGAGACGATGGGCGCGACCGCCGTCAGGTGGGCGTGCTCGTGCGGCTCAGGGACGGGCAGCAGCGACTCGGGGCGCAGGTGGTTGCTGAGCGCGATGACCTCGCTGCGGAAGAGCCGCACGGCCGCCACGACATCGTCCAGCGACTCCGCGACGACGTACTTCTTGCCGTCGACGAGAGAGATCACGGTGTCGGGCGTGCTGTCGACACGCTCGATGAGGTCGCAGTTCAGCACAAACGGCTGACCGGCGATCCTGGTCAGGGAAATCACGACGCACCCTCCTAGTGCTCCGAGCGGGCCGTCCGTGGCCCTCGCACCACATCCATCGGCGGACCCGTCGCCCACCTGAGGGAACCGGCACCACCGATCCACCGGGTCGGCCTGGACCAGACCGCTGCGAGGTCCTCGCGCGGGGTCCTCAGGTTGTGCGGGCGCTGACCGATACGTGACGTGTAGCCATTCATTCGAGCGACGGGTAGCCAGATGCCGCACAGCAGCGTGGTCGTGGGCCGTCAGGCCATCGTCGACCGTGACGGTGCGACCCTGGGCTACGAGCTGCTCTTCCGTCAGCCCGCCGCAGCCCTCGTGCCCGTGGCCGGGGTGCCGGTGGGCCCGCTGACCGGCGACCAGATGACGGCCACGGTGATGGTCGGCGCGCTCTCGCTGGGCCTGGACCGGCTGGCCAACGGCCGGCTCCTGTTCTGCAACGCCGACCGCGGCGTGCTCGTCGGCGACACCCCCGTCTCGCTCCCCCCGGCCACCACCGTCATCGAGGTGCTGGAGAGCGTCGAGATCGACGACGAGGTCGTCGAGGGTTGCCGCCGGCTGATCTCGGACGGCTTCGTGCTCGCGCTGGACGACATGGTCTGGCGCGAGGGGATCGAGCGGCTGCTTCCGCTGGTCGACATCGTCAAGATCGACCTGCTCAACACCGACCGTGAGGCCGCGGCGGAGCTGGCCGCCCGGTGCCGGCCCTACGGCGTGCAGCTGCTGGCGGAGAAGGTCGAGACCGACGACGACGTGGCGTGGGCCTGCGCCCAGGGGTTCTCGCTGTTCCAGGGCTACGCCATCGAGCGGCCGCGGCTGATCGAGGGGCGCACCCTCGCCCCCACCGCCACCACCCGGCTGCGGCTGGCCGCGATGGTGCTCGCCGAGGACCTCGAGGTCGTCGAGCTCGAGCGGCTGGTGGCCTCCGAGCCCGGCCTGATGGTGCAGCTGCTGCACCTGGCCGCCGCGGGCGCCGACCACGGCGTACGCCGCACCGTGCGCACCATCCGCGAGGCGCTGGTGCTGGTGGGCAGCACCCGCATCCGCCAGTGGATCAGTCTGCTGCTGCTCACCGACCGCTCCTCGATCTCCCGGCCCTCCCTGGTCACCGTGCTCAGCCGCGCCAAGATGTGCGAGCTGCTAGCCCAGCAACGCGGCGTGACCGACGGTCCCCGGGCCTACGTGGTGGGCATGCTGTCCGGGCTCGACCTGCTGCTGGGCCGCCCCATGTCGGAGATCGAGGACGTGCTGGAGGTCGACCCCGCCCTCATGGCCGCCGTGCGCGGCGAGGGTCCGCTGGGCGAGCTGGTGAGCGAGGTGATCGCCTACCAGGGCGACGTCGCGGGCTCCGGCGACGGCGCCGTCGGCTCCGGCGGTGACCTCTCGCAGCTGCACACGGTGGCCGCCGAGGCGTTCGCCTGGGCCTCCGACCTCGACTCGCTCCTCCCCGAGAAAGTGAACTGACCCGCTCTTGGCTCCTCACGCGACGGGCGGCTTCGCGCTGTCCACCAAGCTCATCATCGCGGCCGCGGCCTGCACCACCGTCGGCATCGGCGGCACCTTCGTGGCCACCTCCCCCGACGTCGGCCCGGTCGACGCCAGCGCCTCGGTCGCCGCCTCGGCCACCCCGACGGCGGCCTCCTCGCTCTCCGGCGTCGGCAACGACACCCCGATCGTGACGGTGACCCCGACCGGGGACCCCAGCACCGGCCCGACCGCCGGACCCGGCACCCCGTCCGGCACCTCCCCCGGTGGGCCCGGGGGCGGGCCCACCGACGCCCCCGCCGGCGTCCCGGCCGCTCGCCAGCTCACCGTGCCGACGAGCCCGAGCACCTCGGCCACCCCGACGGCGACCGCCACCCCCTCGGCCACTGCCACCGCGACCCCCACCACCGCGGCGACCTCGTCGGCCTCCTCGTCGTTCACCTTCGCCACGTTCAACGTGCAGGGCGCCATCCACCGCGGCAAGGTCGCGCACCGGATGGCCCTGGCCGTGGGGCTGCTCAAGCGCTACAACGTCGGCGTCGCCTCGCTGCAGGAGTTCGAGACCCCGCAGCGCAAGCTGTTCGACAGCCTCGCCGGCAGCACGTACGCCCGCTACCCCACCGCGGGCCGGTCGCTGGACGCTGAGAACTCCGTGGTGTGGAACACCGCCCGGTTCAGCTTCGTCCAGGGCCAGACCCGCCCCTACCCGTACTTCCACGGCGCCACCCGCAACATGCCCAGGGTGCTGCTGCGCGACAAGCAGACCGGCGCCTCGTTCTGGGTCACCAGCTACCACAACCCCGCAGACGTGCACGGCAACGCCGCGAAGTTCCGCGCCACGGCCGTCAGCCGGCAGGTCGCCGACAACAACGCGCTGCACCAGACCGGCACGCCCGTGATCGTCGCCGGCGACATGAACGACCGGGCCACCTACTTCTGCGCCATGAGCCAGGGCACCGGCATGCACTCCGCCGACGGCAGCGTCTACTCCAGCGGCTGCCGCACCGCCAAGAGCCCGTGGATCGACTGGATCATGGGCACCCCGGACGTCACCTTCTCCGGCTACCTGCGCGACCGCGGCACGGACGACCGCGCAGCCTCCGACCACCCGATCGTGGTCAGCCAGGTCACGGTCACGGGGTAGGCGCAGGTTTCGAGACGGTCGCGGGCGACCTCCTCAACCAGCGACCCCCAGCGCCTCGGAGACGGTGGTTGAGGAGGTTGCGCAGCAACCGTCTCGAAACCCCCGTCCCTCGGCGCTACGCCAGCGACACCAGGTCGGCGTAGTCGGGGTTCCACAGGTCCTCGACGCCGTCGGGCAGGATCAGCACCCGGTCGGGCTCGAGGGCGTGCACCGCGCCCTCGTCGTGGGTGACCAGGACGATGGCGCCGGCGTAGCTGCGGATCGCGGCCAGCACCTCCTCACGAGAGGCCGGGTCGAGGTTGTTGGTGGGCTCGTCCAGCAGCAGCACGTTGGCCGAGGAGACGACCAGGATGGCCAGCGCCAGCCGGGTCTTCTCCCCGCCGGAGAGCACGCCGGCCGGCTTGTGGACGTCGTCGCCGGTGAACAGGAACGACCCGAGCACCGAGCGCGCCTCGGTGTCGGTGAGCTGCGGGGCGGAGGAGTGCATGTTCTCCAGCACCGACCGGGCCACGTCCAGCGTCTCGTGCTCCTGGGCGTAGTAGCCGATCTTGAGACCGTGGCCGGGGTTGACGGCGCCGGTGTCGGCGGCGGCGACGCCCGCCAGGATCCGCAGCAGGGTGGTCTTGCCGGCACCGTTGAGGCCGAGGATGACCACGCGGCTGCCCTTGTCGACGGCCAGGTCGACGTCGGTGAAGACCTCCAGCGAGCCGTAGGACTTCGACAGCTCCGAGGCGGTCAGCGGCGTCTTGCCGCACGGGGCCGGCGCCGGGAAGGCGATCTTGGCGACCCGGTCGGCCTGGCGCTCCTCCTCCAGTCCGCCGAGCATCTTCTCCGCGCGCTTGAGCATCGACTGCGCGGCCTTGGCCTTGGTGGCCTTGGCCCGCATCCGGTTGGCCTGGTCGAGCAGCACCTGGGCCGACTTCTCGGTGTTGGCGCGCTCGCGGCGGCGGCGCTTCTCGTCGGTCTCGCGCTGGTCGAGGTAGCGCTTCCAGCCCATGTTGTAGACGTCGACGACGCCCCGGTTGGCGTCGAGGTGGAGCACCTTGTTGACCACCACCTCCAGCAGCCCGACGTCGTGGCTGATCACCACCAGGCCACCGGAGAAGGTCTTGAGGAACTCGCGCAGCCACACCACGGAGTCGGCGTCGAGGTGGTTGGTGGGCTCGTCGAGCAGCAGCACCTCGGCGTCGGAGAACAGGATCCGGGCCAGCTCGACGCGGCGCCGCTGGCCGCCCGAGAGCGTCCGCAGCGGCTGGTGCAGCAGCCGCTCCTCGATGCCGAGCGACGCCGCAATCCGGGCGGCCTCGGACTCCGCGGCGTACCCGCCGTTGGCGTGCAGCTCGGCGTCGGCGTTCGTCCACCGCCGCATGGCCTCGTCGGCGACGGCGGGGTCGTCACTGCCCATCTTCGCCTCGGCGTCGCGCAGCCTGGCCACGACGGCGTCGAGACCGCGGGCGCCGAGGATCCGGTCGCGGGCGAGCACCTCGGGGTCGCCGATGCGCGGGTCCTGCGGCAGGTAGCCCACCGAGCCGGTCGAGCTCACCGCACCCGACGCGGGCAGGCCCTCACCGGCCAGGATCTTGGTCAGCGTGGTCTTGCCGGCGCCGTTGCGCCCGACCAGACCGACCCGGTCGCCCGGCCCGACCCGGAAGCTGACGTCCTCCATGAGCAGCCGGGCACCCGCGCGAACCTCGACCTGCTGGGCGGTGATCACCGGGTCACCAGGGCACGCGGGCCGGGTCGTGGACGCGACGCGGGCGCCTGCGGGCGTGCGACGGCCGGGCAGAGGGGCGAGGACATGGCGGAGCGGCTATCGGGCGACGACGGCGCAGCGGGCGTGCGCCTCGTGCGGCGCGCAGCAGCCCAGGTCCCGGTTCACGGGATCTAGTCTACGGACGTGCGATTCAATCCCCGCGCCCGCCTCGACTCCTCCCAGGTCAGCAGCGCGGGTGGTGGTGGCGGGGGCGGCGGCGGGATCGGGCTCCCGCTGGGCGGCGGCATCGGCGGCATCGTCGTGATGATCCTGCTCGTGGTGTTCTTCGGGCCGAGCGTGCTCGGCGGCCAGAGCGGCCCCAGCAGCAGCGGCGGCTCCCCCGGCGACGCCAGCACCTGCACCAGCGGGGAGCAGGCCAACGGGTCATCGGCGGGCGACCGGCTGTGCCGGCTGGTGGCGATCACCGACTCGGTGCAGGCGTTCTGGGCCACCGAGCTGCCGAAGGAGACCGGCAAGCAGTACACGCAGATCGTGACCAGGCCGTTCAGCGGCAGCGTCAGCACCGGCTGCGGCAGCGCGACCTCCGACGCGGGGCCGTTCTACTGCCCCACCGACCAGACCGTCTACCTCGACCTCAGCTTCTTCGACACCCTCTTCACGCAGCTCGGCGGCAAGGACACCGCGTTCACCGAGGCCTACGTCGTGGCGCACGAGTACGGCCACCACATCCAGAACCAGCTCGGCCTGATGGGCAAGGTACGCACCCAGCGCGGCCCCAACAGCGACTCGGTGAAGCTGGAGACCATGGCCGACTGCCTCGCCGGCGTGTGGACCAAGAACGCCACCACCACCCAGGACGCCGACGGCAACGTCCTCATCAGCGACCTCACCGACGCCGACATCGACGAGGGCATCGCCGCGGCCAAGGTCGTCGGCGACGACGCCATCGAGAAGCGCACCTCCGGCCAGGTCGACGAGGAGCAGTGGACGCACGGCTCGTCCGCCCAGCGGGTGGCCGCCTTCAAGGTCGGACTGCAGTACGGCACCATCGACGCGTGCAACTTCTTCGACGCGAGCAACCAGCACTACCCGGCCGCCGGCTGAGCGCGCGCGACCTGGCGCTGGTCGCGGTCTTCGCCGCCCTGGTCGCGGCGCTGGGCCTGTTCCCCGCCATCTCGGTCGGGTCGGCGGTGCCGATCACGTTGCAGTCGATGGGTCCGATGATCTGCGGCGCGGTGCTGGGCCGGCGGCTCGGCGCCGCCAGCCTGCTGCTCTTCTTGGCGCTGGTCGCCCTCGGGCTACCCCTGCTGGCCGGCGGCCACGGGGGTCTGGCGGTCTTCGCGGGGCCGACCGTCGGCTACCTGGTCGGGTGGCCGGTGGCGGCCTACGTCATCGGCTGGCTGACCGAGCGGGGCCCTCGTCCCTACCGGCTCTCGTGGGGTGTGGTCGCCCACGTGATCGGCGGCATCGTCGTGCTCTACGTCTTCGGCATCGCCGGTCTGGTCTGGCAGGCCGGGGTGACGGTCCCCCACGCCGTGGTGATCAACCTGCCCTTCGTACCCGGCGACCTGGCCAAGGCGGTCGTCGCCGCGCTCGTCGCGCGGGGCGTGTTCGCCGGGCTGCCCGATCGTCAGCCGTCGATCTCGCGCGTGCGGTAGCGCCACAGCTCATTGGCACGCACCGTTCCTCCTCGGACGGGATGACCATTGCGACGGGGCTTTGGGATGATCGGCCGGTGCCGCTCATCGAGCTCGACGGCGTCAGCCACGCCTACGGCGAGCGCGCCGTGCTGCGCGACCTCACGCTGCGCCTCGAGGAGCACCGCATCGGCGTCGTCGGCGGCAACGGGTCGGGGAAGTCCACCCTCGCGCGCCTGCTCAACGGCCTGGTGCTGCCGACGGCGGGACGGGTGCGCATCGACGGCCTCGACACCGCCCACGAGGGACACCAGGTGCGCCGCCGCGTGGGATTCGTCTTCACCGACCCCGACGCCCAGATCGTCATGCCCACGGTCGGCGAGGACGTCGCGTTCGGGCTGCGCCGGCTGCCGCGCGCCGAGGCCGACCGACGCAGCCGGGAGTGGCTGGAGCGGTTCGGGCTCGCCGACCTGTGCGACCACCCCGCCCACCTGCTCTCCGGCGGCCAGAAGCAGCTGCTGGCGCTCGCCTCGGTGCTGGTCACCGAGCCCGACCTGCTGGTGATGGACGAGCCGACCACCCTGCTCGACCTCGCCAACGCCCGCCACGTCGCCCACCTCGTGGCCGAGCTGCCGCAGCAGGTGGTGATGGTGACCCACCAGCTCCACCTGCTCGACGGCTTCGACCGCGTCCTGGTCGTCGACGACGGCCGGATCGTGCACGACGGCCCGCCCGCCGACTCGCTCGCCCACTACGAGGCGCTCGTGGGATGAGGTTCCTCTACCGACCGGGCTCCTCGCCGCTGCACCGCTGCCCCGCCGGGGCGAAGCTGCTGCTCCTGGTCGCGGCCGGCGTCGGGCTGGTGCTGCTGCGCGACCCGCTGCCCGCCTCGGCCGCGCTCCTGGCGGCGGTCCTGCTGTACCCGGTCGCGAGCTTCGGGCCGCGGGTGCTCTGGCAGCAGGCCCGGCCCGTGCTGCCGGTGCTGGTCGTCGTCGGTGTGTTGCACGGCCTGAGTGCGTCGTGGCCCGGTGCCTACGTCACCGTCGTCGGCCTGCTCGCTCTCGTGCTGCTGGCCGCCCTGGTCACCCTCACGACCCGCACGACCGCACTGGTCGACGTCGTGGTCCGGGTGCTGCGGCCGCTGCGCATCGTCGGCGTGGACCCCGAACGCGTCGGCCTGCTGCTGGCCCTCGGCGTCCGGTCGGTGCCGGTGGTGCTCGACCTGGCCGCCGAGGTCCGCGAGGCCCAGCACGCCCGCGGCCTGGCGGCCTCCCCCCGCGCCTTCGCCGTGCCCCTGGTCGTGCGGTCCATGCGTCACGCCGACGCGCTCGGCGAGGCGCTGGCGGCGCGGGGTGTGGACGACTGAGCGGCCTCCCGCAATTCACCGCGGGTGCGGGGAATTACAGCAACGACTCCAGCTGCGGGAACAGTCGCTGCAACGACCGGATGTACGGCGCGACGGCGGGGTGCCGGTACTTCCCGGCCAACGCACCGGGACCGGTCGCGACCCGGGCCAACGCCCACTCGGTGCGCGTCAGCGCGGTGTAGCAGGCCATCACGGTGGCGCCGAGACGGGCCTGGTCGGGGTCGCAGCCGGCCGCGTCCACGTAGGCGTCGAGCAGCACGTCGAGGTCCTCGCGCACCGAGAGCGAGAGGTAGCCGACGTCGGAGCCCAGCGGAGCGGCGCCGAAGGCGGCCCAGTCGACGGCGACCACGGACCCGTCGGCTCTGCCCGGGAGGTTGGCGGGGGTCGGGTCGCCGTGGGAGGGCACCTGCGGCAGGTCGGCCACCGCGCGCAGGTGGTGGCCGCGACGCGTCCAGAGACGGTCGCAGACGTCGGCCAGCGTGGTGCGGGCCAACGTCGGCCAGCCGTCGCGGGCCTCGAGCCGCGTACCCAGCACCGCGCGCGCCCACCACGGCTGCACAGTCAGCGGCTGGGCGGCGAGGGTGCCCAGCGCCCGGGCCAGGAACGGCCCCGCGGCCGGCTCGGTCGCGACGCGGCGGCTGAACAGCGTCACCCCGGACTCGTCCTCCTCCACCCGCACCGTCGGCGGGGGCCGCAGGCCGGCGCAGTCCGCCAGCTCGGAGGCAAGCGCGACATCGGCCTCGCGGCGCCAGTACGCCGGGTGGTCCGGGCGCGCGAGCGCGGCGGCATCACCCCGCGCGGGAGCGCTCAGCCGCTTCACCACGACGTCGTCGTCGACGGCCCACACCGAGCCCGCCGGGCCGGAGTGCACCGGCACCCAGCCGGGCTGCGGCTCCCACACCGATGTCACCAAGGGGCCCTCCTCAGGCGTTGGTGACGACAATTCTGACAGAGCAGGCGTCCCGGATGGCGCTTTCGAGCACCGACCGGCGTGGGTCGGGCACCGCCAGCCAGGGCGGCACCACCACCGGAGCGCCCAGCCGGGGGTCGGCGAGCACCTCCTCGACGGCGGCGCGGTCGCCCCCGGTCACCAGGCAGGTCAGCCGGCCCTGGGCGTTGTCGAGCACCGTCGCCGCGTGGTCGGCGGCCGCCTCGAACGCCTGCCGCGCCTGGTTCGCGCGACGCCGCGCGAAGCGTTGCTGGCTCTGGCCGCCCGCCTTCGTCCGCCCCTGCACGTGCCGCTGACCGACCTTGGAGGCCACCGCTTCGCTCCCCCGCAGCCGCGCCACCGCGAAGCCGCCGCGCCTGACCAGCAGCACCCCCCACCGGTCCGGCGGGAGGACACCCGAGAAGAAGCCGTCGACGTCGGGCGGACCTGCGTACCCGCGCCCGAACGGCAGCCGCAGCTCGAACCGGGACCCGTCGGGCGCCTCGCCGAGCAGGGCTCCGTCGTGGGTCGTCAGCCGCGGCTCGCCGTGGGAACCGGCGAAGTTCTCCAGCCACCGCGGCACGCGGGCGACCGACACCAGCACCTCGCCCGACCGCGTCGCCACGGGAGAACCGTAGGCGTGTCGAGGACCGCCGGCCGGCTCCGACGTACCGGTGAGCTGCCATTGGCGAACAGCCGAGCAGGGCAGACTCACCGACGAGAGGAGACCACCGTGAAGTACGTGCTGATGATCCATTCCAACCCCGAACCCTGGGGCCACCCCACCTCGGACTTCCTGCCCGCCTTCCAGTCCCTGCCGCAGGAGCAGCAGGACGAGCGCGGCGCCGCCTTCGACCAGGAGATGGCCGCGATGCAGGAGGCGGGCGAGCTGATCGGCGGCCACGCGCTCGGCGATCCGACGACCGCGCGGCTGCTGCGGTGGGAGGGCGAGCCGATCGCCACCGACGGGCCGTACTCGGAGACCAAGGAGCACCTGGCCGGGTTCTTCCTCATCGACGTCGAGACGCCCGAGCGGGCCGAGGAGATCGCCCGCTCGTTCAGCGGGCCGGGCGAGACCGTCGAGCTGCGACCCGTGATGCAGTGAGCCGGCTGGAGGACGTGTGGCGTCGCGAGGCGCCGCACGTCCTCGGCGCGCTGGTGCGCCGCTACGGGGACTTCGACGCCTGCGAGGACGCGGTGCAGGAGGCGCTGCTGCAGGCCGCCGTGCAGTGGCCGCGCGACGGCGAGCCCCGGCAGCCGCGCGGCTGGCTGCTGCGCACGGCCTCGCGACGCCTGGTCGACGCCCGGCGCAGCGAGGGCAGCCGCCGGCGACGCGAGGAGCGGGTGCAGGCCGAGCCCGAGCCGGGCGCCACGGCGGCCGACGACCAGCTGCAGCTCCTCGTGCTGTGCTGCCACCCCGCCCTCACACCCGCCTCGCAGGTGGCGCTGACGTTGCGGGCGGTGGCCGGACTCACCACGGCCCAGGTCGCGGCGGCGTTCCTGGTGCCCGAGCCCACGATGGCGCAGCGCATCAGCCGGGCGAAGGCGACGCTGCGCGAGGCCGGGGCCCGCTTCGAGCCACCCGCACCGGACGAGCTCGAGGCGCGCCTGCCGGCCGTCCGTCACGTGCTCTACCTGGTGTTCACCGAGGGCCACACCAGCAGCGGCGGCGCCGACCTGGTGCGGCACGACCTCGCCGGCGAGGCGCTCCGGCTGACCCGCGACCTGCACCGACGGCTGCCCGACGATCCCGAGACGGCCGGCCTGCTGGCGCTCATCCTGCTGCTCGTGGCGCGCTTGCCCGCCCGGACCGACGTGGCGGGCGACCTGGTGCCGCTGGCCCAGCAGGACCGCTCGCGCTGGGATACCGCCCTGACCGCTGAGGGCATCGCGCTGATCGAGCGGACGCTGCCCCGCGGTGCCGTCGGCCGCTTCCAGCTCGAGGCCGCGATCGCCGCCGTGCACGCCGAGGCCGCCGACGCCGGCTCCACCGACTGGCCCCAGGTCGTCGTCCTCTACGCGATGCTCGACCAGGTCGCCCCCGGCACCGCCGTGACCCTGGCCCGCGCGGTCGCCCTCGCCGAGGCCGACGGCCCGCAGGCGGGCCTGAGGCTGGTCGACCCCCTGCTGGCCGACCGCCGTACGGCACGGCTGCACCGCGTCCACGCCGTGCGCGCGCACCTGCTCGAGCGCGCCGGACGCCGCGAGGAGGCGGTGGCCGCCTACCGGGAGGCGGCCAGACTGACCACGAGCATCCCGGAGCAGCGGTACCTCAACCGGCGGGCGAAGGCCGCCGGCTGAGCGGCACCGGCGCCGGTGGAGGAGGTCGCCCCGCGACCGTCTCGACACCAAGCCCACCACCCGACGACCTCGCGGGTGTCGAGACGGTTGCTAGCGCAACCTCCTCAACCAGCGAGGTCCGACGTAGGTCTCGACCCGCCGTCGCGGCTTCGCGAGCTCAGACGTTGAAGCCCAGGGCCCGCAGCTGCTCGCGGCCGTCCTCGGTGATCTTGTCCGGGCCCCACGGGGGCATCCAGACCCAGTTGATGGCCACGTCGTTGACCAGGCCCTCCAGGGCCGTGTTGGTCTGGTCCTCGATGACGTCGGTGAGCGGGCAGGCGGCCGAGGTGAGCGTCATGTCGAGCACGCACCGGGTGTCGTCGTCGAGGTGGACGTCGTAGACCAGGCCGAGGTCGACGACGTTGATGCCCAGCTCGGGGTCGACGACGTCCTTCATCGCCTCGGTGACGTCGGCGACGGTGGTGGTCGTCGTGCCGGCGCCGGTGTCGACGTCGGGCAGGTCGCTGGTGTCGGTCATGAGGTCTCCTTCGGGGTTGCCCCTTGCGAGGTGATCCGCGCGGTCGCGTCCTTCCAGGCCATCCAGGACAGCAGCGCGCACTTCACGCGAGCGGGGAACTTGGCGACGCCGGCGAACGCGACGCCGTCCTCGAGCACGTCCTCGTCCGGCTCGACGGTGCCCTTGCCCTGCATCAGCTCCAGGAACGTCTCGTGCAGCTTCAGCGCGTCGGCGACCGACCGGCCGATGACCAGCTCGGTCATCACCGAGGCCGCGGCCTGGCTGATCGAGCAGCCCTCGGCGTCGTAGGAGACGTCCTCGACCACCGTGCCGTCGGCCGAGAGGTGCACGCGCAGGGTGACCTCGTCGCCGCAGGTCGGGTTCACGTGGTGCACCTCGGCCTCGTACGGCTCGCGGAGTCCCTTGTGCTGCGGGTTCTTGTAGTGGTCCAGGATGATCTCCTGGTACATCGCATCCAGGTCGGCCTGCTGCGTCATCGTTCCCTCACACCTTGAAGTAGCTCTTGGTGTACTGCAACGCCTCGATGAACGCCTCGATTTCCTCCGGCGTCGTGTAGAGGTACGACGAGGCCCGGGTGGAGCTCTGCACGCCGAACCGGCGGTGGGCCGGCTTGGCGCAGTGGTGCCCGGCGCGGACGGCCACGCCGCGGCTGTCGAGCAGCTGCGCGACGTCGTGCGGGTGCACCCCGGCCACCTCGAAGGACACCGCTCCCCCGCGCTCGGCGACCTCCGCCGGTCCCAGCACGGTGACGCCCTCGACGCCGGCCAGGCCGTCGAGCAGGTAGCGGGTGATCGCCTGCTCGTGGGCGTGGATGGCGTCCAGCCCGATCTCGGAGAGGTAGGTCAGCGCGGCACCGAGCCCGACCGCCTCGACGATCGGCGGGGTGCCGGCCTCGAACTTGTGCGGCGGGTGGGCGTAGGTCGAAGTCTCCATCGTGACCGTCTCGATCATCTCGCCGCCGCCGAGGAACGGCGGCAGCTGCTCGAGCAGCTCGAGCCGGCCCCAGAGCACGCCGATGCCGGTCGGGCCGACGGTCTTGTGGCCGGTGAAGGCCAGGAAGTCCGCGTCGATCGCCTGCACGTCGATCGGCAGCTGTGGCGCGGCCTGCGAGGCGTCGACGACGACCAGCGCACCCACCTCGTGGGCGCGGCGTGCGATCTCGGCCACCGGGTTGACGGTGCCCAGCATGTTCGAGACCCAGGTGAGCGCGACGACCTTGGTGTTCGGCGTGATCAGCTCGTCGATGCGCGAGAGGTCCAGGTGGCCGTCGTCGGTGAGGCCGAACCAGCGCAGCTCGGCGCCCTTGCGCTGCGTCAGCAGCTGCCACGGCACGATGTTGGAGTGGTGCTCCATCTCGGTGATCACCACGCGGTCGCCGGCGCCCACGCCCAGCGGCGCGTCGGCCCAGGCCAGCGTATTGGCCACCAGGTTGAGCGCCTCGGAGGCGTTCTTGGTGAAGACGACCTCGTCTCGCGAGCGCGCGTGGAGGAAGCCGGCGACGACGTCGCGGGAGTGCTCGAAAGCCTCGGTGGCCTCGGCGCCCAGCGTGTGCATCGCCCGGGCCACGTTGGCGTTGTGGTGCTCGAGGTGGTCGACCATCGCGTCGACCACGCACTGCGGCTTCTGCGAGGTGTTGGCCGAGTCGAGGTAGACCAACGGGCGCCCGTCGGCGACGGTGCGCTCGAGGATCGGGAAGTCCTTGCGGACGATCTCGAGGTCGGGCAGCAGGCCGTCCATGGTCAGGCCGACGCCTTCACGAAGCGGTCGTAGCCCGACGCCTCGAGCTCCTCGGCCAGCTCGGGACCACCCTGCTCGGCGACCTTGCCGTCGACGAAGACGTGGACGAAGTCCGGCGTGATGTAGCGCAGGATCCGGGTGTAGTGGGTGATGAGCAGGACGCCCTTGTCGCCCTCGGCCTTGAACCGGTTGACGCCCTCGCTGACGATCTTGAGCGCGTCGATGTCCAGGCCGGAGTCGGTCTCGTCGAGGATCGCGACCAGCGGGTCGAGCAGCTCGAGCTGCATGATCTCGTGGCGCTTCTTCTCCCCGCCCGAGAAACCCTCGTTGACCGAGCGCTGCGAGAACGCCGGGTCCATCTTGAGCTGCTCCATCGCGGAGTTGACGTCCTTGACCCAGGTGCGCAGCTTGGGGGCCTCGCCGTCGATAGCGGTCTTCGCCGTGCGCAGGAAGTTCGCCACGGACACCCCGGGCACCTCCACCGGGTACTGCATGGCCAAGAACAGCCCGGCGCGGGCGCGCTCGTCGACGCTCATCGCCAGCACGTCGGCCCGACCGTCGGGGCCGTCGAGGGTGACGCTGCCACCGGTGACGGTGTACTTCGGGTGGCCGGCGATGGAGTAGGCCAGCGTCGACTTGCCCGAGCCGTTGGGGCCCATGATCGCGTGGGTCTCGCCCTCGCGGATCGTCAGGTCGACGCCCTTGAGGATCTCCTTGTCGCCGTCCTCCGTGGTGACGGAGACGTGCAGGTCCTTGATGTCGAGCGTTGCCATGTCAGTTCTTCCTCCAGGGATCAAGCTAGGTCGATGAGGACGTCGTCGCCGTCGATGCGGACGGGGAAGACCGGAACGGGTTCGGTGGCCGGCGGGCCGGTGGGCTTGCCGGTGCGCAGGTCGAAGCGCGAGCCGTGCATCCAGCACTCGAGGGTGCATCCCTCGACGTCGCCCTCCGACAGCGCGACGGCGGCGTGGGAGCACTCGTCCTCGATGGCGAAGACCTCCTCGCCCACCATGACCAGGGCGACGTCGAGGCCGTCGACCTCGACGCCGAGCGCCTCGCCGTCGGTGAGCTCGGCCAGCCCGCAGGCGCGCTGGAACGCCACTCAGGTCTCCTTGAGCAGGTTGCGCGCCAGTTCGGCCTCGACGGTGGTGAGCAGCTGCTCCTCCACCGAGGGGATGCCGACGCGGCGGATCAGGTCGTTGAAGAAGCCGTGCACCACCAGCCGCTGCGCCTCGGCCTCGGAGATGCCGCGCGAGCGCAGGTAAAACAGCTGCTCGTCGTCGAAGCGGGCGGTGGCCGAGGCGTGGCCGGCCCCTTCGATCTCGCCGGTCTCGATCTCCAGGTTGGGCACGGAGTCGGCCTGGCAGCCGTCGGTGAGAACGAGGTTGCGGTTCTCCTCGTAGGTCTCGATGCCCTCGGCGACCTTGCGGATCAGCACGTTGCCGATCCACACCGTGTGCGCGCCCTGCCCCTGCAGCGCCCCCTTGTAGGTGACCTTGCTCTTGGTGCGCGGGGCGTTGTGGTCGGCGAAGAGCCTGTGCTCGAGGTGCTGGCCGGCGTCGGCGAAGTAGAGGCCGAGCAGCTCGGCCTCGCCGCCCGGACCGTCGTACTCGACGTTGGCGTGCATGCGCACTAGGTCGCCGCCGAAGCTGATCGAGGTGTGGCGCACCGACGCGTCGCGACCCACGCGGATCGAGTCGCGGCCCAGGTGCACGGCGTCGTCGTACCAGTCCTGCAGGCTCAGGATGCGCACCTGCGCACCGTCGCCGACCAGGAACGACGTCGAGGCGCAGTAGCGCGCGGAGCCGGTGTGGGTGAGGACGATGGTGACGTTGGCGTGCCGACCGACCCGGAACACCAGATGACCCCACACCAGGTCGTCGACCGAGGCGCCGGTGAGCCGGATGGCCAGCGGCTGCTCGCTGTCGAAGTCGTCGGGCACGTCGACCAGCGTCGCGCCGCCGGCGCGGCTGACGGCGAGCGCGGCCGGCAGCTCGTTGGGAGGCAGCTCCCCCAGCCCACGCGCCTCGTCAGCGGTGATGGTGCTCAGCGAGACACCCTCGGGCACCGAGGTGTCCCAGCCCAGCGTCGCGTCGGAGGCCTCGCCGTCGAGGATGCCGCGCAGGCGCTTGAGCGGGGTGAAGCGCCAGACCTCCTCGCGCCCGGTGGGGACCGGGTAGTCCGCGAGGTCGTAGGACGGGGGCGGGTTGAGGTGGGAGACGACCTGGGTGGTCTCGACCGCGTCGGCGACCGCCGTCATCCCACGGCCCCTTCCATCTGCAGCTCGATGAGGCGGTTCAGCTCGAGGGCGTACTCCATCGGCAGCTCCTTGGCGATGGGCTCGACGAAGCCGCGCACGATCATCGCCATCGCCTCGTCCTGCTCCATGCCGCGCGACATCAGGTAGAACAGCTGGTCCTCGGAGACCTTCGAGACGCTCGCCTCGTGGCCCATGGACACGTCGTCCTCGCGGATGTCGACGTAGGGGTAGGTGTCCGAGCGGCTCACCTGGTCGACCAGGAGGGCGTCGCACAGCACGTTGGACTTCGAGCCGTGGGCGCCCTCGTTGACCTGGATGAGGCCGCGGTAGGACGTCCGGCCGCCACCACGGGCCACTGACTTGCTCAGGATCGATGACGAGGTGTTCGGCGCGGCGTGCACCATCTTGGCGCCGGCGTCCTGGTGCTGGCCCTCGCCCGCGAAGGCGATCGAGAGCGTCTCGCCCTTGGCGTGCTCGCCCATCAGGTAGATGGCCGGGTACTTCATCGTCACCTTGGACCCGATGTTGCCGTCGACCCACTCCATCGTGGCGCCGGCCTCGCAGGTGGCGCGCTTGGTGACCAGGTTGTAGACGTTGTTCGACCAGTTCTGGATGGTCGTGTAGCGACAGCGGCCGCCCTTCTTCACGATGATCTCGACGACCGCGGAGTGCAGCGAGTCGGACTGGTAGATCGGTGCGGTGCAGCCCTCGACGTAGTGCACGTAGGCGTCCTCGTCGACGATGATCAGCGTCCGCTCGAACTGGCCCATGTTCTCGGTGTTGATGCGGAAGTAGGCCTGCAGCGGGATGTCGACGTGCACGCCCTTCGGCACGTAGATGAACGAGCCGCCCGACCAGACGCTGGTGTTGAGCGCGGCGAACTTGTTGTCGCCGACCGGGATGACGGTGCCGAAGTACTCCTTGAAGAGCTCCTCGTGCTCGCGCAGGCCGGTGTCGGTGTCGACGAAGATGACGCCCTGCTCCTCGAGGTCCTCGCGGATCGAGTGGTAGACGACCTCGGACTCGTACTGCGCGGCGACGCCGGCCACCAGGCGCTGCTTCTCCGCCTCGGGGATGCCGAGCTTGTCGTAGGTGTTCTTGATGTCCTCGGGCAGCTCCTCCCACGAGGTGGCCTGCTTCTCGCTCGAGCGCACGAAGTACTTGATGTTGTCGAAGTCGATCGCGGAGAGGTCCGAGCCCCAGGTGGGCATCGGCTTGCGGCCGAAGAGCTTGAGGCCCTTCAGGCGCAGGTCGAGCATCCAGTCGGGCTCGCTCTTCTTGCCGGAGATGTCGCGCACGACGGCCTCGTTGAGACCGCGCTGCGCCGAGGCGCCGGCCTCGTCGGAGTCGGCCCAACCGAACTGGTAGCGGCCCAGGCCCTCCAGCTCGGGGTTGCGCTCCTCGATGCTGGGGGTCTGCGACGGAGTCTGGGTGGTCATGACCTGACCTTTCTGTCGACGTCGGGGTGGGCGTTCTCGTGCGCGTTCGCGTGCGTCTGCTCGTGGGTCTTCTCGTGGACGGCGGTGGGGATGCAGGTGGTGCAGACCCCGTCGCCGTGGGCGATGGTGGCCAGCCGCTGCACGTGGCTGCCCAGGACCGCGGCGATGGCCTCGGTCTCGGCCTCGCACAGCTGGGGGAACGCAGTCGCGACGTGGGCCACCGGGCAGTGCTGCTGGCACAGCTGCTCGCCGACCGGACTGGTGCGCGCCGCGGCGGCGTAGCCCTCGTCGGTGAACACCTGGGCGACCGCGGCGACCGGGTCGCCGGTCTGGGCCAGCGCGGCGGGGAACCGCTCCTCGACGAAAGCCACCCGGCGGCGCGCGAACTCGCGGACCGCCTCCTCACCGCCCGTCTCGGCCAGGAACCGCAGCGCCTGGCCGGCCAGGTCGTCGTAGGCCTGGTCGAAGGCGTCGCGGCCGGCGTCGGTGAGCGCGAAGACCTTGGCCGGGCGACCGCGGCCCCGGATCTTCGAGGTGGGCTGGTCGCGGGCCTCGACCGCACCGTCGTCGAGCAGCTGGTCGAGGTGGCGGCGCACGGCCGCCGGGGTCAGGTCGAGCAGCTCGGCCAGCGCGACGGCGGTGGAGGGTCCGTTGACCAGGATGGAGCGGGCCACGCGGCCGCGAGTGCTCCCGTCCATTTCCACAACACCAGTGTGACGATATTGACCGGCGCGGTTCAAGGAAGGTCGCCCTAACCTCACCGTCTCGAGCCGGAGATAGTCTCCACAACATGGTGGGATCCCTGCTCGGCAACGCCGTCCCCCGCGTCGAGGACCCGGACCTGATCACGGGGGCGAGCACGTACGTCGACGACCTGCGCATCCCCGGCACGGTCCACGCGGTGTTCGTACGCAGCCCGTTCGCACACGCGCGCATCACCGGGCTCGACACCACCGAGGCCGCCGCCGCGCCCGGCGTGCTCGCGGTCTACACGACCGCCGAGCTCGGCTCGGACCGCGTGCCCGGGTTCGCCGACGTCCACGAGGGCGTCGGTCACCCGCCGCTGGCGCACGAGGTGGTGCGCTACGTCGGCGATCCCGTCGCACTGGTGGTGGCCGAGACCCGCGCGCAGGCGGTCGACGCCGCCGAGCTGGTCGATGTCGACTACGACGAGCTGCCGGTGGTCGCCGACATGGAGGCCGCCCTGGCCGACGACGCCCCGCTGCAGTTCCCCGACCTCGGCACCAACGTCGTGCAGTCGGTGCGCGCCGAGCACGGCGGCGAGGACCCCTTCGCCGGCGCCGAGGTGATCGTCCGCGCCCGGATCGAGAACCAGCGGCTGGCCACCTCGCCGATCGAGGGCAACGCGGTGCTGGCCGACCCGCGCCCCGAGGGCGACGCCCTCATCACCGTCTACGCCGCCACGCAGCACCCGCACATGTCGCGCGACCTCGTCGCCCGCTGGACCGGGCTGGAGAAGTCGCAGGTGCGCCTGGTGGCGCCGCACGTCGGCGGTGCCTTCGGCGGCAAGGCCGGCATCGCCTACGGCCACGCCGCGGTGATCGCCGCCGCCCGCCGCCTGGAGCGGCCGGTCACCTGGGCCGAGACCCGCAGCGAGGCGATGCTCTCCATGCACGGCCGCGGGCAGGTGCAGTTCGCCGAGATGGGCTTCCGCTCCGACGGCACCGTCACCGGGCTGCGCGCCCGGGTGATCGGCGACTGCGGCGCCTACGCGGGCTTCGGCGGCACGCTGGCCGTCGGACCGACGCACATCATGGCCCAGGGCCCCTATGAGATCCCGGTGGTGCACTACGCCGCCGTCGCGGTGATGACGAACACCGCGCCCAACGGCGCCTTCCGCGGTGCCGGGCGCCCGGAGGCGGCGGCCATGCTGGAGCGGCTGATGGACCTCGGGGCCGCGGAGCTCGGGCTCGCGCCCGAGGAGGTCCGGCGCCGCAACCTGATCGCCAAGGACGCCTTCCCCTACACCACCCGCACCGGCCAGCGCTACGACGTCGGCGACTACGACGTCGCGCTGGGCGAGGCGCTGCGGCTGGCCGACGTCGACGCGCTGCGGGCCGAGCAGCGGCAGCGACGCGACGACGGCGCCGTGCGCCAGCTCGGCGTGGGGGTGTCGACGTACGTCGAGATCACCGGCTTCGGCGGCAAGGAGCTCGGGAGCGTGCGGGTGGAGGCCGACGGCTCGGCCACCGTCATGTCCGGCACGTCGGCCCACGGCCAGGGCCACGCGACGTCGTTCGCGATGATCGTCTCGTCGCGGCTGGGCATCGCGATGGAGCGGATCCGCTACGTGCAGTCCGACACCTTCGCGGTGCGCTCGGGCGGCGGCACCGGCGGGTCGCGCTCCCTGCAGCTGGGCGGCAGCGCCGTCTCCGCGGCCGCCCGCGACGTCTACCACCAGGCCGCGGCGCTGGCCGCGCGCAAGCTCGAGGCCTCGGTCGACGACATCTCCGCGGTCGACGGCGGCCTGGGCGTGGCCGGCGTCCCGGGCTCCCTGGTGACCTGGGAGCAGCTGGTCGGCCTGGCCGACGGCACGCTGCGCGCCGACCTCGACGTCCCGCAGGAGGGCGCCACCTTCCCCTTCGGCGCCCACGTCTCCGTGGTCGAGGTCGACACCGAGACCGGCCTGGTGACGCCGCTGCGCCACGTCGCCGTCGACGACTGCGGCCGCATCCTCAACCCCACGATCGTCAAGGGCCAGCAGCACGGCGGCATCGTGCAGGGCATGTCGCAGGCGCTGTGGGAGGGCTTCGTCTACGACGCCCAGGGCACCCCGCTCACCTCGACCTTCACCGACTACTCGCTGCCCACGGCCGCCGACGCGATCACGATGGAGGCGACCAGCACCGAGACCCCGACCGACATGAACGAGCTCGGCGCCAAGGGCATCGGCGAGTCCGGCACGATCGGCTCCACCCCGGCCGTGCAGAGCGCGGTGGTCGACGCGCTGGCCCACCTCGGCGTCCGCCACGTCGACATCCCCTGCACCCCGGACAAGGTCTGGACCGCCATCGAGCAGGCCAGGGCCGGGACGCTCCCCGACCCCTGGCGCGACCCGCCCAGGGTGTTCGACACCCTCGAGCTCGCCTCCGGGCCTGCCGACGGGGGCGTCGAGGCGTAGGGGTCGGCTGGGGGGTGCGATCGCCAAAGTCGCGCACTTGCGCAGTTGTGGGGCCGACAAATCGGACGATCGAGCCCCAGGTCCACGCAAGTGTGGGGTTTCGGCGGTCGGGGCGCACCTCCCGCCCAGCCCGCACCCAGCCCGGCCACCCAGCCCCCACCCAGCCCGCCCCAGCCCCCACCCAGCCCGCCCCCGCTCCCGCCGACCCGCTACCTAGACTCGTCTGGTGCCCGAACCGGCAGTCGAGATCACCGGCCTGACCATGCGCTACGGCGCCACGGTCGCCGTCGACGATCTCTCGCTGCGGGTCGAGCGGGACAGCGTGACGGCGGTGCTGGGGCCCAACGGGGCCGGCAAGACGACGACGCTCGAGACCTGCGAGGGGTACCGTCGCCCGCAGGCGGGCGTGGTGCGCGTCCTCGGGCTCGACCCGGTGCGCCAGCGACGTGAGCTGCTGCCGCGTATCGGGGTGATGCTGCAGGCCGGCGGGGCCTGGTCGGGCGTGCGGGCCGCGGAGATGCTGGCCCACGTCGCCAGTCTCCACGCGCACCCGCTCGACGTCGGGATGCTGAGCGACCGGCTCGGCCTGGCCGAGTGCGGGCGCACGCCGTACCGGCGGCTGTCCGGCGGGCAGCAGCAGCGGCTGGGGCTGGCCATGGCGGTGGTGGGTCGCCCGGAGCTGGTGTTCGTCGACGAGCCCACCGCCGGCATGGACGTCGGCGCACGGCACGCGACCTGGGAGCTGCTGCGCGAGCTGCGGGAGGCGGGCGTCACCGTGGTGCTCACCACCCACTACCTCGAGGAGGCGGAGCGGCTGGCCGACCGGGTCCACATCATCGACCACGGCCGCCTCATCGCCTCCGGTTCACCGCTGGAGCTCACCCGCGGCGGCTCGCACGCCACGATCCGGCTGGTCGTCACCGAGCCGTTCCCGCCGAGCGCCCCGGAGTCGCTGCGCGCGGCGCTGGGCGCCGGCATCGAGGTGCTCCCGGTCGACGCCTACTCCCTGGTCATCAGCGGACCGGCCGACGCCACCACCCTGGGCAAGGTGTCGCGCTGGTGCGAGGAGAACGGTGTCCTCCCGGAGTCGCTCAACCTCGGGCAGCGCAACCTCGAGGACGTCTTCCTCGAGCTCACCGGCCGTCCGCTGGAGACCGCATGAGCACCCTCACCCTCACCCCCGCCCCGGGCGCCGCTCCCCTGCCGCGGATGGTCCTGGCCCAGGCCCGCATGGAGTCGCGGTTGCTGCTGCGCAACGGCGAGCAGCTGCTCATCGCGATCGTCATCCCCGTCATCGTGCTGATCGGCACCGTGGTGGGCGCCGACCACCTCCACCAGCTGCGCACCGAGCGCCCGATCGACGTCTTCGCCCCCGGCGTGCTCGGCCTCGCGGTGATGTCGACCAGCTTCACCTCGCTGGCCATCGCCACCGGCTTCGAGCGCCGCTACGGCGTCTTGAAGTGGCTCGGCTCGTCACCGCTGCCCCGCTCCGGACTGCTGCTGGGCAAGGTGGGCTCGCTGCTCATGGTCGAGGTGCTGCAGCTGGTGGTGCTCGGCGGTGTCGCGGCGGCCATGGGCTGGCACCCCTCCCTCGACCCGGTCGCGGTGCTCGGCGCGGTGGCGATGCTCGTCCTCGGCACCGCGGCGTTCGCCTCGCTCGGCCTGTTCGTCGCGGGCGCGCTGCGGGCCGAGGCCACCCTGGCCGTCGCCAACCTCGTCTACCTGCTGCTCCTGGCCGGCGGCGGCGTGGTGCTGCCGACGCGGTGGTACGGCGGCTTCGGCCACGTCGCGTGGCTGCTCCCCTCCGGCGCTCTCGGCGAGGGGCTGCGCTCCGCCCTCGACGGCGGCGGTTTCCCGGCGCTGGCGACGCTCGTGCTGGTGGCGTGGACCGCGCTCGGCACGTTCCTCACGGCTCGCACCTTCAGCTGGGAGTGACCGCGTGATCGGCGACCGCTGGGGAGTGAGCGAGGCCGACGTCGCGCGCCGCTACCCCTGCGACGACGTGGTCGCCTCCCCCGCCCTCGAGGCGTGGCGCGGCGTCACCGCTCAGGCCGCGCGCGAGCAGGTGTGGTCGCGGGTGGTGCAGGTGCGGCTGGCGCCCTACTCCTACGACTGGGTCGACAACCTCGGCCGGCGCTCGCCCGCCGCCCTGCAGGGGTTGGCCGACCCGGTGCCGGGCGACCCGTTCACCGCGTCGGCCGGCCGCCCGCTCGGCACGGTGCTCGCGGTCGAGCCGGGGATCGCGCTCACCGCCCGCGTCGTCGGCGCGGTCATGTCCTACGTGCTGGTCGGCGAGGAGCCCACCCGGCTGCTGCTCAAGCTGGTGGTGCCGCGCTCCCCGCTGGCCCGCGTGGTCGCGCCGGCGGTCTGCCTCGGCGACCTGGTGATGGCACGTCGGCAGCTCCTCAACCTGGCCCGGCTGGCGGAGTCCGACCGCCGATGACCGATGATGGTCGGGCCATGCAGACCGTCCTGGAGCGCCCCGGCGCCGACCTCCGCGACCGCTGGGTCCGGCCGCTGGGCTGGGCCTCGCTCGTCGCCAACGTCGTCATCGTCGTCACCGGCGGCGCCGTCCGCCTCACCGACTCCGGCCTGGGCTGCCCCACCTGGCCCCGTTGCACCGATTCCAGCCTGGTGCCGCACGGCGCGTACTCGGTGCACCAGGCCATCGAGTTCGGCAACCGCACGCTGACCTTCGTGCTCACCGCGGTGGCGCTGGCCACCCTGGTGGGCGTGTTCCGCTCCTCGCGGCGCGACCTGCGCGGGCTGAGCGTCGTGCTGGTGCTCGGCATCCCGCTGCAGGCGGTCATCGGCGGCATCAGCGTGCACACCGACCTCAACCCGTGGGTGGTCTCGCTGCACCTGCTGCTCTCGATGGCGCTGGTGGGCGTGGCCACGCTGCTGCTGTGGCGCGAGGCCGTCCCGGCTCCCTCCCATCCCACCGGCCGGGTCGCGACGCTGGCCGCGGCCGGCTTCGTCGTGGCCTGGGCGGTGCTGTACGTCGGCACGGTCGTCACCGGCGCCGGCCCGCACGCCGGCGACCTGCACGCGCCGCGCAACGGGCTGAGCGCGATGGAGATCTCCCGCGTTCACTCCGGCCTGGTCTGGCTGCTGGTGGCGCTCACCGTGGCGCTGCTGGTGCTGCTGCGCGGCACCGTCGCCCGCCGGGCGGTGACGACGCTGCTGTGCGTCGAGCTGGCCCAGGGCGTGGTCGGCTACGTGCAGTACGCGACCGACCTGCCGGTGCCGCTGGTGCTGGTGCACATGCTCGGCGCGGCGGTCACCTCCAGCGTCGTCACCTGGACGCTGCTGGCCGCCCGGCGGGCCGCGACCGATCCGACCCCGACCGGCTGAGCGGGTCTCAGCCGAAGGGGAACGCGCCCCGGTGCCGACCCACCGCCACCGGGACCTCCTCGTCGTGGCGGTGCGAGACGAACCGGTGCTGGGCGTCGTCGAGCGGGTTGGCCGGCGCGCGCAGCTCCAGCACCAGCAGCACCAGGGCCAGCACCCCCAGCAGCACGGCCACCACCACGACCGTCGGCCCGGGCCACCACAGCCCCAGGAAGGTGGCCACCGTGGCCAGCATGACCCAGCCGGCCGGGCCGACGACCATGCCCACGACCAGCGAGAGCAGCGCGTCGCCGAGCCGCAGCACGGTCACCACGAGCAGGCCGGGGGCGGCGACCATGAAGAGGCCGATCGACAGGGCACGGAACGCCGCCGACCCGCCGCCGACCACGGCCACGCACGCGAGGGCGCACAGCAGCAGGACACCGAGCAGCCGCAGCACCGAGACCGGGTTCCTCATGAGCCCACCACCTCCCAGACCGACCCGCCGGACGTGCGGTGGATGAGCTTGAACCGCGGGTCGTGGTCCAGCTCGTCGATGACCTTGGTGAAGGTCGAGGCCGGTGCGTTGCCCGAGAGCTGCGCCATCCGCGCCATCGAGGGCGTGTAGATGACGTAGGCGTGCTTGCGGTTGTGCCCGCGCTTGGCGATGTCGGCCAGCAGCCGGTCGGCGGTGGGGTCCTTCTCCCAGCGCGGGCCCGGCGCCGCCTCCTCGTAGTACATCCACACGTCGTAGGCGTAGCGGTGCCAGTTGCGCGGGGAGTTGGCGTCGATCAGCTCGACGGTCGACTCCTTCGGCGTGTGCTCGAAGAACCAGGAGTACAGGTTCACCTCCGCGGGCCGGAAGCTGTCGCCGCGCTCGTTGCCGTAGCGGGTCAGCACGGTCGTCGAGGCCAGCACGAGCAGCACCACCGCGAGGGCCACCCCGCGCCAGGGGCGCCGGTCGGTCGGACGCCGTCGCGTCGCCGCGTGCAGGAACACCGCGACCAGGAAGCCGACCAGCGGCAGGCTGAACAGGTAGGCGCGGATGAGCATCTCGCCGCCGTAGGTCTGCAGCGGCACCAGCAGGAACGGCATGCCCGCCAGCAGCAGCACCGCCCGCACACGGCGTCGCTCGGAGACCAGTAGCAGCGTGCCGAGCCCCGCCAGCAGCCAGACCGCCAGGGTCTCGACCATGATCGCGTTCACCACCAGGTGGTGCTGCGCGCTGCCGCTCGCCGTGCGACCGCCCAGGTTCTGCGAGGCACCGGAGCTGGTGTTGGTCAGCCCGCCGGTGATCTCCCCGATGTGCCCGGAGACGAACGGCCACGCGGGCACCAGCAGCCAGGCCAGCACCAGGACGCCGGCCCCGAACCACAGCTGCCAGTGCGGCGTGCGCCCCACCAGCCACAGCGCGAAGAGCACCAGGACGAGCATGAACGGCGTCAGCTGGTGACTGGCGATCAGGGCGCTGCCACCCAGCGCCACCACCAGGTGCACCGCACGCCACTGCGCCCGGGAGAGCCGGACGCGGCGACCGGCCTCGCCCACCCACAGCCGGTGGGCGCCGTCGACGCGGGCCGCGGCCTGCTGGGGACGCAGCCGTGCCCGCAACCGCTCGATCGGGCGCAGCCTCGCCGAGGGGCCCTCGTGGTCGGGGTCGTCCCAGCGGCGGATGACGGTCATGACGATGCCGGCGATGCACATCAGCAGCCAGAACGCGAAGGTCTGCGGCGACATGTAGTCCTGGCCGGTCCAGTCGACCACCACGAACACGCCTACCGCCAGCCACTGCACCCGCGACTTGGCGGTGAGCGAGCGCGCGATGAGCAGCGCCGGCGCGACGTAGCCGAGGATCGCCACCGGCGGCGCCCAGCGAGCGATCGCGATCAGGTCCGGCAGCCCCGCCGACTTCTGCAGCATCCCGAGGGCGGCGAAGAGGCCGGGCCAGTTGAAGTAGGCGTCCAGGTGGCGCTGTAGCGTGCCGTTGAGGGCGAAGGAATCGGCGATGCCGATGTGGCGGTAGACGGCCTCGACCCGCGGCGTGCCCTCGATCCACGACGGCGTCGCGTAGAGCACGGCGACGATCACCAGGAGCGAGACCAGCGCCACCGGCCAGCGGAAGCGGGTCGCGCGCAGCGCGCACGTGAAGGCGGCCACCGCGCAGGTGAGTGCGACCCAGAAGAAGCCGTCGGTGGCGCTGACCAGGCCGAGGTCGGTGTAGGAGGTCGGGTCCATGCGCAGGCACGCGAGGACCCAGCTCAGCGTCCCCAGCAGTGAGAGGCCCAGCGCCCAGCGGTTGCCCCGCGAGATGCGCTGGCGGGTCGGGCCCGCAGCCACGACGGAGGGCCGGGGCGTCGACCACGCCGTGGCCGACCGCCTCCGGTCCTCCGCTCCCCCCGCTCCGAACATCTCGCGCAGGCCGTAGCCCGGCTGTCCGGACGTCTCCTCGTCCAGCACCGTCCCCCGAGGCACTGGCTCAGCCCTTCCGGCGTCGACGGCGTGCAGCCACCCCGGCGGTGAGATAGCCGTACGACGTCAGCCCCAGGCCCGCGGCGATCGCCGCCGCCCGCTGCAGCCCGTCGGGACGTCCGCGCAGGCCCTCGCCCACGGCGCGCGCGAACGAGCGCGGCAGCACGCGAGTGGCGTAGGCACGCTCGGTGCCCAGCGGTCGCCGCGAGAGCTCGCGCACCGTGGCCTTCGAGCGGCCCTCGGCGACGCAGCGACGACGGAAGTAGGCCCAGGTGCCGCGGTCGCGGGTGACGCGGTGCTCGACCAGCGCCTCGGGCACGTACCAGACCCGGCCGCCGTCGGCGGTGACCCGCAGGCTGGCCTCGGTCTCCTCGCACCCGGCGCCGGCACCGCCGACGCGGCCCAGCTCCTCGCTGAACCCACCGGCGGCCCGGAGCTCGGCGGTGCGGAAGGACATGTTCGCACCGATCGGGTTGCGGATCTCACCCGCGTCGGGCACGCCGCTGTGGGTGCAGCCGATCACCCAGTCGAAGTCGGCGGGGAACCAGCCCGGCCGCTCGACGTCCCAGGCCGGCTCGAGGCGACCGCCCACCCCGACCACCTCGTGGTCCTCGTAGGCGGCCAGGTGCGCGGCCAGCCAGCCGGTGGTGGCCCGGGCGTCGTCGTCGAGGAACGCCACGACGTCGGAGCTCACCAGCTCCAGGCCGGTGTTGCGTGCGCCCGAGAGGCCCTGGGCATGCCGGTTGGCGACGACGACGACCTGGTCGCCGAGCTCGGCGTAGGCCGGCAGCAGCTCGTCGAGCATCCGCTCGAGGAGGTCGGGGTTGTGGTCGACGACGACCACCACCCGCTCGGGTGCCGGCTCCTGGGAGACCGCCGAGGCGATCGCCAGCCGCACGTCGGCCCACCGGGCGAAGGTGTAGCAGCAGATGACCACGCTCGCGGTCAGGGTCGCCGTGGCCTCGGTGGCCGACGGCGTGCGGGCACCACCCAGCCGCTGCGCCGGGATGCGCAGGACCCTCGCGTCGGTGACGTCGAGGCCCGCCTCGGCCCCGCTCATCGGGCCTTCTCCGACAGCGTGTTCCCGCTGCCCTTCGGGGCGACGTCGTAGCGCAGCGGCTCGGAACCGACGTGGCGCCACCACTCCCGCCCGGGGGCCACCCGCGAGCGGACGATGGTGCGCAGCACCCGGTGGCCGTCCTTGAAGGTGCGCAGGTGCGAGTCGCCGGTCAGCCGGTCGGTCTCGCGGCTGGGCAGCTCGGCGAACCGCAGGCCCGCCAGCTGCGCGTGGGCGACCATCTGCACCTCGATCTCGAAGCCTTCGGCATACAGGCCCAGCCGCGGCAGCACCTCGCGCCGGAAGCCGATGTAGCCGAAGGTGATGTCGGACAGGTTGGTGCCGAACATCAGGTTGTAGATCCCGACCAGGCCGCGGTTGCCCGCCCGCCGCAGCGGCGTGAAGTCCGTCGAGCCACCGCCGACCGCGCCGCGCGAGCCCTTGACCATGTCGTAGCCGTTGCTCAGCAGCGCCAGGAACGCCGGGATCTCGCGGGGGTCCATGCTGCCGTCGGCGTCCATGCAGATGATGTTCTCGGCGGTGGCCACCTCGAGGCCGGCGCGGGTCGCGTTGCCCTTGCCCGACGGCGCCTGCAGCAGCACGGTCGCGTCGGGACGGTAGCGACGGACCACGTCGAGGGTGCCGTCGTCGGAGTTGGCGTCGACGATGATCAGCTGCTCCACGGGCGGCAGCTGCTCGAGGACGTGCCCGATGTTCTTGCCCTCGTTCCAGGTCGGGATGACGACCGTGACCGGCAGCGCCACCGGGCGCCGTCGCTCACGCGCCTGCGGGTACGCCGGCACCGGCGCCGACCGCGCGTGGTGCCGGTCGGACTGGACCGGCAGGCTCATCGGCGCGCTCGGGGCGCTCTGCTCCAGCTCGGCGTGCAGCTCGTCGCTGGAGAGCTCCGCGCCCAGCTCGGCCCGCAGCTCCTGCGCGACCGTCCTGGTCGTGCCGGTGCCGATCTCGCTGTGGCTGCCGGTCTCGCCGCTGGTGCCGATGACTGAGTCCATGTGTGGCCCGTTCCCCCCGGGTCGCGGGTCCGCGTCCCCCCGCGGTCCCTCGTACGCCCACCAGTCTGGCCAGGGCCTCCGACACTCGGAAGACCACGGCACCAAACCTGACCGAACGTACGATTCGATTAGCGGCAAGTATCCGAATCTGTCCGAAAAGTTCTTCGGCGGCGCGCGCCGCTCGCCGGGTCCGTCTCCTCCCGAGCTCTACCGGGCGAGCGGGACCAGCGGCTCCAGCGCGACGGCCACGAAGAGCAGCGAGAGATACATGTTGGACCAGTGGAACAGCCGCATCGGCCGCACCACCGTCAGGTCGTCGCTGGCGCCGGCCCGGGCCAGCATCAGGTGCGCCTCGACCAGGAAGGCCGCACCCAGCACACCGGCCACCACGGGGTAGACGGGGCCGGTGTGCGCCACCGGCCAGTAGAGCAGCGAGACCGCCACCATCACCCACGCGTAGGCCACGATCTGGCGGGCCACGTCGCGCGCGGAGCGGATCACCGGGAGCATCGGCACGTCGACGCGGGCGTAGTCCTCGCGGTAGCGCATCGCCAGCGCCCAGGTGTGCGGCGGCGTCCAGAGGAACACCACGGCGAAGAGCACCACCGGCGCCCAGGCCAGCCGGTCGGTGACTGCCGTCCACCCGATCAGTGCCGGGAAGCAGCCCGCCAGGCCGCCCCACACGACGTTCTGGGCGGTGCGCCGCTTGAGCAGCATCGTGTAGCCGAAGAGGTAGAAGGCGCTGGCCGCCAGGGCCAGCCAGGCCGAGAGCCAGTTGACCAGCGTGCCGAGCACGACGGTGGAGACGACCACCAGCGCCAGCCCGAAGACCAGGGCGGCGCGGGGGGAGACGACGTGACGCGGCAGGGCCCGACGCCGGGTGCGTCGCATGTGCTCGTCGATGTCGCGGTCGTAGACGCAGTTGAGCGCGTTGGCGCTGCCGGCCGACAGCGTGCCGCCGACGACGGTGGCCACGACCAGGCCCAGCGGCGGCACGCCCCGCTGCGCGGCGAACATCACCGGCACCGTGGTGAGCAGCAGCAGCTCGATGACCCGCGGCTTGGTCAGCCCGACGTACGCACCCAGCACGTCCTTGAGAGAGGCCCGCCCCGAGGTCTCGCCCAGCCGTGCTGCCTCAGAGTCCACCAGGGTCACCGACTCACTGTATCGCCGCCCGACGGCTCCCGATCCGCGGGCGCCGGGTCCCGGCGAGCCGATGTCGGCGGTGCTGTCGTTCCGGGCGGTTCCGGGGCGCCGGCGGGCGTGAGTAGCCTGTCGATCAGACGTCGGGAATGCGCGGGACGATCTGTCGTTGTGCCTGACGAGACCACGGTTTGAACGATCAAGACGACGGGAAGGACGCAACGGTGAGCACACCGGCGCTGGAGTGGGACGAGCTGGACGAGAAGGCCGTGGACACGGTCCGCGTGCTGGCCATGGATGCCGTGCAGAAGGTGGGCAACGGCCACCCCGGCACCGCGATGAGCCTGGCACCGGCGGCCTACCTGCTGTTCCAGAAGGTGATGCGCCACAACCCGGCCGATCCGCACTGGCCCGGCCGTGACCGGTTCGTGCTCTCGTGCGGGCACTCCTCGCTCACCCTCTACATCCAGCTGTTCCTGGGTGGCTGGGGCCTGGAGCTGGAGGACCTCAAGACGCTGCGCACCTGGGGCAGCAAGACGCCCGGGCACCCCGAGTACGGCCACACCGCCGGCGTCGAGACCACCACCGGCCCGCTGGGCCAGGGCATCGGCAACGCGGTCGGCATGGCCATGGCCGCCCGCCGCGAGCACGGCCTGCTCGACCCGAACGTCGCGCAGGGCGAGTCGCTGTTCGACCACCAGGTCTACGCGCTGTGCTCCGACGGCGACATCGAGGAGGGCGTGAGCGCCGAGGCCTCGGCGATCGCCGGCGTGCAGGAGTTGGGCAACCTCACGGTCATCTACGACCACAACAAGATCTCGATCGAGGACGACACCGACATCGCGCTGGGCGAGGACGTCGGCGCCCGCTACGAGGCCTACGGCTGGCACGTGCAGCACGTCGACTGGACCAACGACGGCCGCGGCTACTCCGAGGACGTCCCGGCGCTCTACGCCGCCATCGAGGCCGCGAAGGCCGTCACCGACAAGCCGAGCTTCATCGTGCTCCACACGATCATCGCCTGGCCCGCGCCCGACGCGCAGAACACCGGCAAGGCGCACGGCTCGGCGCTCGGCGAGGCCGAGGTCGCCGCGACCAAGAAGGTGCTCGGCTTCGACCCCGACCAGACCTTCGAGGTGCCGCCGGGTGTGCTCGAGCACACCCGCAAGGCCGTCGAGCGCGGCAAGGCCGCGCAGGCCGCCTGGGACCAGGAGTTCCAGCACTGGACCACCAAGCCGTCCGCCGACACCGCGCTGTTCGAGCGGATGCAGACCCGCACCCTGCCCGACGACGCGTTCGCCGACCTTCCGACCTTCCCTGCCGACCCCAAGGGCGTCGCCACCCGCAAGGCCTCCGGCGCGGCGCTCAACGCGATCGCGGCGCAGATGCCGGAGCTGTGGGGCGGCTCGGCCGACCTCGCGGAGTCCAACAACTCCACCATCGAGGGCGTCCCGTCGTTCCTACCCGGCGATCGCGCCACCAAGATGTGGCGCGCCGACCCGCTGGCCGGCCGGGTGCTGCACTTCGGCATCCGCGAGCACGGCATGGGCGCGATCCTCAACGGCATCGCGGTCCACGGCGGCACGCGCGTCTTCGGCGCCACGTTCCTCACCTTCTCCGACTACATGCGCGGATCGGTGCGGCTGGCGGCGCTGATGGGCCTGCCCGTCACCTACATCTGGACCCACGACTCGATCGGCCTGGGCGAGGACGGACCCACCCACCAGCCCATCGAGCACCTGGCCGCGCTGCGCGCCATCCCCGGCCTCGACGTCGTCCGCCCGGCCGACGCCAACGAGACCGCCGAGGCGTGGAAGACGATCCTGCAGCACACCGACCGCCCGGCCGGGCTGATCCTCTCGCGGCAGAACCTGCCGGTCTTCCCGCGTGGCGAGGAGGGCTTCAGCGACACCAGCAACGTCCACCGCGGCGGCTACGTGCTGCTCGACGCCCCCGACCTCGACGGCCGCAACGGCGAGCCCGACGTCGTCCTCGTCGGCACCGGCTCGGAGGTGCAGCTGGCCGTCGAGGCCCGCGACCTCCTCGCCGCGCAGGGCGTGCGCGCCCGCGTGGTCTCCATGCCGTGCCGGGAGTGGTTCGACGCCCAGGACGCCGCCTACCGCGAGACCGTCGTCCCGCCGACGGTGAAGGCCCGCGTCAGCGTCGAGGCCGGCATCGCCCAGGGCTGGCGCGAGATCGTCGGCGACCACGGCCGGATCGTCTCCATCGAGCACTACGGCGCCTCCGCCGACTACCAGCGGATCTACGAGGAGTTCGGCGTCACCGCCCAAGCCGTCGCCGACGCCGCCCAGGACAGCATCCGGGTCTCTGCCTGAGGCCCTCAACCCACCAAGGAGTGCACCATGAGTGACCACCTGCAGGAGCTCTCCGAGTCCGGAGTCTCCATCTGGCTCGACGACCTGTCGCGCGAGCGGCTCGAGACCGGCAACCTGGCCGACCTGGTCAAGGACAGCCACGTCGTCGGCGTCACGACCAACCCCTCGATCTTCGCCGCGGCGCTGGCCGAGGGCGAGCGCTACGACGACCAGGTCCGCGAGCTGGCCGCCGACGGCGCCGACGTCGACCGCACCGTCTTCGAGCTCACCACCACCGACGTGCGCACCGCCTGCGACGTGCTCAAGCCGGTCTGGGACGACACCGACGGCGTCGACGGCCGAGTCTCGATCGAGGTCTCCCCGCTGCTGGCCCACGACGAGAAGGCCACCACCGAGTCGGCCCGCACGCTCTGGTCGACCGTGGACCGGGAGAACCTGCTGATCAAGATCCCGGCCACGACGGAGGGCGCCCCGGCGATCACCACCGTCATCGGCGAGGGCATCAGCGTCAACGTCACCTTGATCTTCGGTCTCGAGCGCTACCAGGGCGTCATGGACGCCTACGTCGCCGGGCTGGAGAAGGCCCAGGAGGCCGGCCACGACCTGTCGAAGATCCACTCGGTGGCCTCGTTCTTCGTCTCCCGCGTCGACACCGAGATCGACCAGCGTCTCGGTGACGGTTCGGACCTGGCCGGCAAGGCCGGCGTGGCCAACGCCCGGCTGGCCTACCGCGAGTACGAGCGGTTCTTCTCCGGCGAGCGCTGGGAGGCCCTCGCGGCCGCCGGCGCGAACAAGCAGCGACCGCTGTGGGCCTCCACCGGGGTCAAGAACCCCGACTACCGCGACACGATGTACGTCGACGACCTGGTCGTGACCAACACTGTCAACACCATGCCGGAGAAGACGCTGGACGCCGTGCGCGACCACTCCGACATCGAGGGCGACCAGGTGACCAACCACTACGCCGACGCCGACCAGGTCATGGCCGACCTGAAGGCGGCCGGCATCGACTACGACGACGTCATCGCCGTGCTCGAGCGTGAGGGCGTGGAGAAGTTCGAGAAGTCCTGGCACGAGCTGCTCGACACCGTGCAGGGCCAGCTCGACCAGGCCTCCGAGAAGTGAGCGGGCCGGTCGACCCGATGACCACGTCGGCGTGGGCCCGGCTCAACGATCTGGCCGAGGACTTCGAGCCGGACCTGCGGGCCTGGTTCGCCGAGGATCCCGATCGGGTCGCGTCGTCGACCCACGACGTCGCCGACCTGCACGTCGACCTCTCCAAGTCACTGCTCCACGGCGAGGTCCTCGACGTGCTGCTGGAGCTGGCCGAGCAGACCGGGCTGGTGGCCCGGCGCGACGCGATGTTCGCCGGTGAGCACATCAACGTCACCGAGGACCGGGCCGTGCTGCACACCGCGCTGCGACTGCCCGAGACGGCGTCGCTGAACGTCGACGGGCAAGACGTCGTGCACGACGTCCACGAGGTGCTGGGCCGGGTCTACGCGTTCGCCGACCAGGTCCGCTCCGGTGAGTGGACCGGCGTCACGGGTGAGCGCATCCGCACGGTGGTCAACATTGGCATCGGCGGCTCCGACCTCGGCCCGGTGATGGCCTACGAGGCGCTGGCGGCCTACCGGCAGGAGGGGCTGGAGTGCCGGTTCATCTCCAACATCGACCCCACCGACGCCGCCACCACCCTGGCCGGGCTCGACCCGGCGAGCACGCTGTTCATCGTCTCCAGCAAGACCTTCGGCACGCTGGAGACGATGACCAACGCCCGGCTCTGCCGCTCCTGGCTGCTGGAGCACCTGCCCGACGACGCCGACCGCGACCAGGCGGTCGCGAAGCACTTCGTGGCCGTCTCCACCGCGCTGGACAAGGTCGCCGACTTCGGCATCGACCCAGCCAACGCCTTCGGGTTCTGGGACTGGGTGGGCGGGCGCTACTCGATGGACTCGGCCATCGGCACCTCGCTGGTGGTGGCCATCGGGCCCGAGCGGTTCGCCGAGCTGCTCGCGGGCTTCCACGCCGTCGACGAGCACTTCCGCCGGGCGCCGCTCGAGCTGAACGTGCCGGTGCTGATGGGGCTGCTCAACGTCTGGTACACCAACTTCCTCGGCGCGCAGACCCACGCGGTGCTGCCCTACTCCCAGCTCCTCCACCGCTTCCCCGCCTACCTGCAGCAGCTGACGATGGAGTCCAACGGCAAGGGCGTGCGCTGGGACGGCGCCGAGGTCACCGCCGACACCGGCGAGGTGTTCTGGGGCGAGCCGGGCACCAACGGCCAGCACGCCTTCTACCAGCTGATCCACCAGGGCACCCGGCTGATCCCGGCCGACTTCATCGCCTTCGCCGAGCCCTCGTTCGAGCTCAAGGACGGCGACACCGACGTCCACGAGCTGTTCCTGGCCAACTTCTTCGCCCAGACCCGGGCGCTGGCGTTCGGCAAGACCGCCGAGGAGGTCCGCGCCGACGGCACCACCGACGAGGTGGTCGTCGCGGCCCGCACCTTCACCGGCAACCGGCCCACCGCCTCGATCATGGCGCCCGCGCTGACGCCGTCGGTGCTGGGCCAGCTGGTGGCGCTCTACGAGCACATCACCTTCGTCGAGGGTGCGGTGTGGGGCATCGACTCCTTCGACCAGTGGGGCGTGGAGCTGGGCAAGAAGCTGGCCCAGGAGGTCACCCCGGCGCTCTCCGGCGACGCCGAGGCGCTCGCCGCGCAGGACGCCTCCACCCAGTCGCTGATCTCCTACTACCGCGCGCACCGCACCTCATGAGCGCCCCCTGGACCAACCCGCTGCGTCAGGAGCAGGACCGCCGGCTCCCCCGCATCGCCGGCCCCTGCTCGATGGTGCTGTTCGGCGTCACCGGCGACCTGTCGCGCAAGAAGGTGATGCCGGCGATCTACGACCTGGCCAACCGCGGCTTCCTGCCGCCGGGGTTCTCGCTCGTCGGGTTCGCCCGCCGCGACTGGGCCGACCAGGACTTCGCCCAGATCGTCCACGACGCGGTCCGCGAGCACTCGCGCACGGAGTTCCGCGAGGAGGTGTGGAAGCAGCTGGCCGAGGGCTTCCGGTTCGTGCCGGGCGAGTTCGGCGACGAGCAGGCGTTCAAGACCCTGCGCCGCACCCTGGACGAGCTCGACGAGGCCCGCGGCACCGGCGGCAACCACGCCTTCTACCTCTCCATCCCGCCGAAGTTCTTCGGCAGCGTCGTGGAGTCGCTGCAGCAGGTGGGGCTGACCGCGCCGGAGAAGCAGGCCTCGGGCCTGCCCGCCTGGCGTCGGGTGGTGGTCGAGAAGCCGTTCGGGCACGACCTGGCCTCCGCTCGCGAGCTCAACGCGGTGCTCGACGGCGTCTTCGACCCCGAGTCGGTCTTCCGCATCGACCACTACCTGGGCAAGGAGACGGTGCAGAACATCTTGGCGATGCGGTTCGCCAACAACCTGTTCGAGCCCATCTGGAACGCCCACTACGTCGACCACGTGCAGATCACGATGGCCGAGGACATCGGCATCGGCAGCCGCGCCGGCTACTACGACGGCATCGGCGCCACGCGCGACGTCATCCAGAACCACCTGATGCAGCTGCTCGCGCTCACCGCGATGGAGGAGCCGGTCGCCTTCGACGCCGCGTCGCTGCGGGTGGAGAAGCAGAAGGTGCTCTCCTCGCTCAAGCTGCCCACCCGGCTCGACCTGCACACCAGCCGCGGCCAGTACGCGCCCGGCTGGGCGGGCGGGGAGAAGGTCGTCGGCTACCTCGACGAGGCCGACATCCCCCGCACCTCGGCCACCGACACCTTCGGCGCCATCAAGCTCGAGGTCGAGAACCGGCGCTGGGCCGGCGCCCCGTTCTACCTGCGGGCCGGCAAGCGGTTGGGCCGTCGCGTCACCGAGGTGGCCGTGGTGTTCAAGAAGCCGCCGCACCAGCCCTTCGACGCCGTGCAGACCGAGGACCTGACCAACAACGCCCTGGTGATCCGGGTGCAGCCCGACGAGGGCGTCACCATCCGGTTCGGCTCGAAGGTGCCGGGCACCGGCATGGAGATCCGCGACGTCAACATGGACTTCGCCTACGGCGGCACGTTCACCGAGGCCAGCCCGGAGGCGTACGAGAAGCTCATCCTCGACGTGCTGCTCGGCGACCCGCCGCTCTTCCCGCAGCACGAGGAGGTCGAGCTGTCCTGGAAGCTGCTCGACCCGGTGCTCGACTACTGGGCCGGGCACGGCAAGCCCGACCCGTACGAGTCCGGGAGCTGGGGCCCGCAGTCGGCCCACGACATGATGGCCCGCGACGGCCGGGTCTGGAGGCGTCCGTAACGATGATCGAGCTCAGCGAGACCACCAGCAGCGCCATCGCGGCGGAGTTCGTGGCCGAGCGCGCCCGGCACGGCAGCCCGGCCATGGGCATGGTGATGACGATGGTCATCCTGGTCGACGAGGACTCCGCCCACCAAGCGCTCGACGACGCCCGCCGCGCCTCGCACGAGCACCCGGCCCGGGTGCTCGGCGTCATCATCGGCGACGGTCGGGGCAAGGGGCGCGTCGACGCCCAGATCGGCATCGGCGACGCCTGGGGAGGCGAGGTCGCGCTGATCCGGCTCAGCGGCGAGGTCACCAAGCACGCCGACTCGGTCGTGATGCCGCTGCTGCTGCCCGACTCCCCCGTCGTCGTGTGGTGGCCCAACGACCATCCGGTCGACCCGGCCTCCGACCCCGTCGGACTCCTCGCGCAGCGGCGGATCACCGACGCCGCCTCGGTGCGCACCGGCAAGGCCAACGCGCTGCGGCGGCTCTGCGCGGCGTACGCGCCCGGCACCACGGACCTGGCCTGGACCCGGCTCACGCCGTGGCGCGCGCTGCTGGCCGCAGCCCTGGACCAGCAGCCGCTGAAGGTCCGCGGCGCGGTGGTGACCGCCGAGAAGGTCAGCCCCAGTGCCGACCTGCTGGCGGCGTGGCTGGCCGACCGGCTCAAGGTGAAGGTCACCCGGGAGACCTCGCCCGGGCCCGGCATCACCTCCGTGGTGCTGCAGAGCAAGGAGGGCCCGGTGGAGATCGAGCGCCTCGACGGCCGGCTGGCCACCTTCCGCTCCCCCGACAACCCCGACCGGCCGGTCGCCCTCAAACGGCGCGACGTGCCCGACCTGCTGGCCGAGGAGCTGCGCCGGCTCGACGAGGACGACGTCTACGCCGCCACCGCCAAGAAGCTGGTCGCCCAGTACGGACGCACCCAGCAGCGACGTACCCCCTCGAGGAAGGCCACCGCGTCGTGAACGAGCCCGAGATCCGGATCAGCGACTCCCCCGAGGCGCTGGCCACCGACGTCGCCGAGCACCTGCTGGTCGCGCTGGCCGACGCCCAGGCCGCCCGCCGGCTGCCGCACGTCGCCCTGACCGGCGGCACCATCGCCGAGACCATCCACGAGACGGTCGCCCGGCTCGCGGGCTCCTCCCAGGTGGACTGGCGCAAGGTGGCGTTCTGGTGGGGCGACGAGCGGTTCGTGGCCCCCGACAGTGACGACCGCAACGACCGCGCAGCCCGCATCGGCATGCTCGACCGGCTCGACGTCGACCCAGCGCTGGTCCACCCGGTGCCGAGCACCGAGGACGCCGGGTCCGTCGCGGAGGCCGCCACGATCTACGGCGACCTCCTACGTGCCTCCGGCGCGGGCGAGTTCGAGGTGGTGATGCTCGGCGTCGGCCCCGACGGGCACGTCGCCTCACTGTTCCCCGGCCGCCCCGAGATCGACGTCGAGGACGCCATCGCCGTCCCGGTGACCGACTCCCCCAAGCCCCCGCCCGAGCGGGTCAGCCTCACGCTGCCCGCCCTCAACCACACCCGCGCCACCTGGTTCGTGGTCTCCGGTGAGGGCAAGGCCGAGGCGGTCGCCACGGCACTGTCCGGCGGCGACGTCCCGGCCGCCCGCCCCCACGGGACGCAGGAGACCATCTGGTTCCTCGACGAGGCCGCCGCCAGCCAGCTGTAGCCGAGGCGTCGCATCCCCGCGCGTCCTGGGTGGTCAGACGTCGCATCCCCGCGCGTCTTCCCGCCTCATCCTCTGCGGTGAGCTCGCCGGAGGCGGCGTTTCAGAAGATGATCTCGCCAGACTTCCGCTTCTCGCGCAGCGTCTTGATCGCCTCGTCGAGGATCGACTCGGCCTCGGCGTCGGAGCGACGCTCCTTCACGTAGGCCAAGTGGGTCTTGTACGGCTCGATCTTCGGCGGCGGCGGTGGGTTGTCGGAGTCCAGCGACGCCGGGAGTCCGCAGCGTGGGCAGTCCCACTCCGCCGGCGGGTCGGCCTCCACGGCGAACGTGATCAGCGTCCGGTGCTCTTGGGAGCAGAAGTAGCTGACGTTCTGCCGGGGAGCGGCCTCGCCTCGCTCGGCCTCCCCCATCGGGCCGGCACCGACCCTGCTTCCGCGAATGGCGTTGCCGCCACCTACTGCCACGACGGTGACTCCTTCTCGTACTGGAACAGAGGGAGGTTGCTGGTCAGCTGCCCGACTTCAGCAGCAGGCCGAGACCGACGACCGAGGCGAACCAGACCAGGCCGATGCCGATCGTGATCCGGTCGAGGTTGCGCTCGGCGACCGAGGACCCGCCGAGGCCGGACGACATGCCACCGCCGAACATGTCGGACAGCCCTCCGCCGCGCCCCTTGTGGAGGAGGACGAGCAGCACCAGGAGCGCGCTCGCGACGCAGAGGACGATCTCGAAAACCAGCACCACGCCGAGGAGCCTAACCCACACCCGGAGGGGTGGGCTGGACTGGGCTGGACAAAGGTCTGGACTTCCCAGGATCTACCTCGGGCCAGCCCTGGGGGTGGGCAGCGCCGCGACCAGGAACGACCAGTCCGGATCAGATCATCGGCATCTCGTAGAAGCGGCAGATCCCGCCGAACTCGTCGGCCTCCAGGCTCGCTCCGCCCACCAGTGCGCCGTCGACGTCGGACTGGGCCATGATGCCGGCCACGTTGGCCGCCTTCACCGACCCGCCGTAGAGCACCCGGACTGCCTGCGAGGCCTCCTCGCCGTGGGTCTCGGCCACCCAGGAGCGGATCGCTCCGCACACCTCCTGCGCGTCCTCGGGCGTCGCCACCTCACCGGTGCCGATCGCCCAGACCGGCTCGTAGGCGATCACCAGCGCGCCGACCTGCTCGGGGGTGAACCCGGCCAGCGAGCCCGCCACCTGGGCCAGCGTGTACTCGACCTGACGGCCCTCGCGGCGCACCTCGAGTCCTTCGCCGACGCACACGATCGGCGTCATGTCGGCCGCGACGCTCACACGGGCCTTGGCGTTGACGACCGCGTCGTCCTCACCGTGGTCAGCCCGCCGCTCGGAGTGCCCGACGACCACGTAGGAGCAGCCGAGCTTGGCCAGCATCGCAGCCGAGATCTCGCCGGTGTGGGCGCCGGAGTCGTGCACCGAGACGTCCTGGGCGCCGTAGCGGATCCGCAGCCGGTCGCCGTCGACCAGCGTCTGCACGCTGCGCAGGTCGGTGAACGGCGGCACCACGACCACCTCGGCCTTGGCGAAGTCGTGGCGCTTGTCGTCCAGCGTCCAGGCCAGCTTCTGCACCAGGACCACAGCCTCCTGGTGGTTCAGGTTCATCTTCCAGTTGCCCGCCATCAGCGGCGTTCGTCCGGGCTTCTTCACCGCGGCCATGCTCAGGACTCCAGTACGTCGATGCCGGGGAGGTCCTTGCCCTCCAAGAACTCCAGGCTGGCGCCTCCGCCGGTGGAGATGTGCCCGAAGGCCGCCTCGTCGAAGCCCAGCGAGCGGACCGCCGCCGCGGAGTCGCCGCCACCCACGACCGACAGGCCCCCTGCCGCGGTGACCTTCGTCAGCGCTTCGGCCACCGCTCGAGTGCCGGCGCTGAACGCGTCGAACTCGAAGACGCCCATCGGACCGTTCCAGAACACGGTCCTGGCGCCGGTGAGCGCGGACGCGAAGGCCGTCGCGGTCTGCGGGCCGATGTCGAGGCCCATCTGGTCGTCGGGAATGGCCTCGACCGACACCACCGTCGCCGGGGCGTCGGCCTTGAACTCCGGCGCGACCACCGTGTCGGTGGGCAGCAGCAGCTCGACACCCTCGGCAGCGGCACGCTCGAGGTAGCCGCGGCAGGTCTCGACCTGGTCCTCCTCGAGCAGGCTGGTGCCCACGGCGTGGCCTTGGGCTGCGAGGAAGGTGAACATCATGCCGCCGCCGACCAGCAGCCGGTCGGCCTTGCCGAGCAGGTTGTCGATCACCGCCAGCTTGTCGGAGACCTTGGAGCCGCCGAGCACGACCGCGAACGGCCGCTGCGGGTCGTCGGTGAGCTGGCGCAGCACGTCGATCTCGCGGGCCACCAGACCACCCATCGCGTGGGGCAGCCGCTGGGCGACGTCGTAGACGCTGGCCTGCTTGCGGTGCACGACCCCGAAGCCGTCGCTGACGAACGCCGCATCGGGACCGACGAGCTCCACGAGCTGGTCGGCGAAGGCTCCGCGCTCGGCGTCGTCCTTGCTGGTCTCGCCCGGGTTGAAGCGGACGTTCTCCAGCAGCGCGACCTGCCCGTCGTGCAGGGCGCCGACGACCGCGTGCGCGCTCTCGCCCACCGTGTCGGTCGCGAACGCGACGTCGGTGCCCAGCAGCTCCCCGAGGCGTGTGGCGACGGGCCGCAGCGAGTACTTCGCCTCCGGCTCGCCCTTCGGCCGGCCCAGGTGCGCGGTCACGACGACCCGCGCGCCGGCGCCGGCCAGCTGCTCGATCGTCGGGACGCTGGCCCGGATCCGGCCGTCGTCGGTGATCCTGTCCCCGTCCAGCGGGACGTTCAGGTCGGAACGGACCAGCACCCGGCGACCGGCGAGGTCGCCGAGATCCTCGATGCCCGACACGTCAGAGCGAGGTGCCGATGTAGCTGATCAGGTCGACGAGGCGGTTGGAGTAGCCCCACTCGTTGTCGTACCAGCCGACGACCTTGACCTGGTTGCCGATGACCTTGGTCAGCGGCGCATCGAAGATGCACGACGCCGGGTCGGTGACGATGTCGGAGGAGACCAGCGGGTCGGTGGAGTAACGCAGGATCTTGCCGTCGGCGGCCTTCTCGACCGCGGCGTTGACCTCCTCCACGCTGGTCTCGCGCGAGGCCTCGAAGGTGAGGTCGGTGGCCGAGCCGGTGGGCACGGGCACCCGCAGCGCGTACCCGTCGAGCTTGCCCTTGAGCTCGGGCAGCACCAGGCCGATGGCCTTGGCCGCACCGGTCGAGGTGGGCACGACGTTGATCGCCGCCGCCCGGGCGCGACGCAGGTCCTTGTGGATGTTGTCCTGCAGGTTCTGGTCGGCGGTGTAGGCGTGGACCGTGGTCATCAGGCCGCGGACGATGCCGAACTCGTCGTTGAGCACCTTGGCCATGGGCGCCAGGCAGTTGGTGGTGCACGAGGCGTTGGAGATGACGGTGTGGGCCGCCGGGTCGTAGGCGCCCTCGTTGACCCCCATGACGATGGTGACGTCGTCGTTGGTCGCGGGCGCGGAGATGATGACCTTCTTGGCACCGCCGGAGTCGACGTGCGCGCGGGCCTTGGTGGCGTCGGTGAAGAAGCCGGTGGACTCCACGACGACGTCGACCCCGACGTCGCCCCAGGTCAGCGCGGCCGGGTCGCGCTCGGCGAAGGTCTTGACCACCTGGTCGCCCACGCGGATCTCGTCCTCGGAGGTGGTGACGTCGACGTCGAGCTTGCCGAGGATGGAGTCGAACTTCAGCAGCGGAGCCAGCTGTGCGTTGCTGGTCAGGTCGTTGACCGCGACGATCTCGATGTCCTGCCCCGAGGCCCTGACGGCCCGGAAGAAGTTGCGGCCGATGCGGCCGAATCCGTTGATGCCTACGCGAACGGTCACGGGAAGTGGCTCCTGGTGTGATGGCTGCTACGTCGTCTCGACCCTATCGCGGGTTGAACGATCCAATCAGGGCCGTGTCCGCGTTACGGATGAGTAACGTCGCGCGTGCCGCAAATCGCGGGTGCACCGGCGAATGACGGCAAGCCGATCGCCGGGTTGCGGCACGCTCGGCCACCTCGACGCGGCGTGCCCGGCGTGGGCGCCCGTCTCACCGGGTTTTGGCACGCTCGGTTGTCGCCTCGTTCCTCAGCGACACTGGCTGCTCAACCACCATCGAGGAAGCCTTCGCAAGCTCAGGCTTCCTCAGGCTTCCTCAGCCAGCATCTCCGGGGTGAGCGAGGCCTCGGTGTCGGGGACGCCGAGCTCGTGGGCGCGCTTGTCGGCCATGGCCAGCAGCCGGCGGATGCGGCCGGCGATGGCGTCCTTGGTGAGCACCGGGTCGTGCAGCTGACCGAGCTCCTCCAGCGAGGCCTGCTTGTGCTCCAGGCGCAGCTGGCCGGCCTGGCGGAGGTGGTCGGGGATCTCCTCGCCGAGGACCTCCAGGGCACGGTCCACGCGGGCGCCGGCGGCGACGGCGGCGCGGGCCGAACGGCGCAGGTTGGCGTCGTCGAAGTTGGCCAGCCGGTTGGCGGTGGCACGCACCTCGCGGCGCATCCGCCGCTCCTCCCAGGCCAGCAGCGACTCGTGGGCGCCGAGCCGGGTGAGCAGCTCGCCGATGGCGTCGCCGTCGCGGATGACGACGCGGTCGATGCCGCGCACCTCGCGGGCCTTGCTGGAGATCGCGAGCCGACGAGCCGACCCGACCAGGGCCAGCGCCGCCTCCGGACCGGGGCAGGTGACCTCCAGCGACGACGAGCGGCCGGGCTCGGTGAGCGAGCCGTGGGCGAGGAAGGCGCCCCGCCAGGCGGCGACGGCGTCGCAGCCCGAGCCGGACACCACTTGCGGCGGCAGGCCGCGCACGGGACGGCCGCGCTGGTCGATCAGGCCGGTCTGGCGGGCCAGCGACTCACCGTCGCGCACCACCCGGACGACGTACTGGCTGCCCTTGCGCAGCCCGTTGCCCTGGACCATGACCACGTCGGAGGTGTGGCCGAAGACCTCGGCGATGTCGCGCCGCAGCCGACGGGCCGCGGCCCCGGTGTCGAGCTCGGCCTCCACGACGATCCGGCCGCCGGCGATGTGCAGCCCACCGGCGAACCGCAGCATCGAGGACACCTCGGCCTTGCGGCAGCAGGTCTTCGTCACCCTCGTGCTGGCGAGCTCCGCCTTGACCTGCGCCGTCATTGCCATACGTCAGAACACCCAACCCACGTAGCCGATTCGTCGCGTCCCGGAGCGGTGCGACAACGCTTAACCCTAGTCCATCGCCCACGCTCACGTGGCCTCCTGGACGGGTCATTTCGGCGCCTTCGCGCGGTCAGCCCAGGATGCGCTCGTACGCCGCGCGCAACCGCTCGGGATCGTGCTGGTCAGGCGCCGAGGCCAGCGCCAGGTCGGTCAGCTCGAGCCGGCCGCCGTAGCGCGCGGCGGCCACCCGCAACCGGTCCACGGCCCATCCGGGCGCGACCGTGCCGCTGTCGCCCAGCACGACGTCGAGCCGCAGGCCGGGTGCATGGGCGACGAGGGCGTCGAGGTGGTCGACCGGGCTCAGCCCGTCGGTCTCCCCGGGTTGCGGCACCAGGTTCAGGTTCACCAGACGACGAGCCGAGGACTCGTGCAGCGCGCGGCAGAGATCGGGGACCAGCAGGTGCGGGATCACGCTGGAGTACCATGACCCCGGCCCAATCACGACCCAGTCGGCCTCGCGGATCGCGGTCACGGCCTCGGGGCAGGCGACCGCGTCGGGCGGCTCGAGCGCGACGTCGACGACCCGGCCGGGGGTCGTGGCCACCTCGACCTGGCCGCGCACGGACACCTCGGCCTCGGGGTGGTCGGGGTCGGCCCCGACGACGCGCGCGGTGATGTCGAGCGGGCTCAGCGCCATCGGCAGCACCCGGCCCTGCGCCCCCAGCAGCCGGCCGACCCACGCCAGCCCGGCAACCTGCTCGCCGCCGCCGTCCTCGCGCAGCAGCTCCCACAGCGCCACGATGAGCAGGTTGCCCACCGCGTGGCCGTGCATCTCGCCCTCGGAGTCGAAGCGGTGCTGCAGCACCCGCGCCCAGGTGCGGCCCCAGTCGTCGTCGCCGCACAGCGCGGCGAGCGCCATGCGCAGGTCGCCCGGCGGCAGCGTGCCGAACTCGCGCCGGATCCGGCCCGAGGAGCCGCCGTTGTCGGCCACGGTGACCACGGCGGTGAGGTCATCGGCGACGTGGCGCAGCGCGCTGAGCGAGGCGGCCAGGCCGTGGCCGCCGCCGAGCGCGACGACCTTCATGCGGCGGTGGTCATTCGCGTCCCAGGTCGCGGTGGGTGGCCCGGGCCTGGTACCCCAGCGCCCGCAGCCGAGCCGCGATCTCCTCGGTCATCGCCACGCTGCGGTGCTTGCCGCCGGTGCAGCCGATGGCCACGGTCATGAAGCGCTTGCCCTCGCGCAGGTAACCGGCGGTGACGGTCTGGACGACCGGCACGAAGCGGTCGAGGAACGCCTGCGCGTCGTCGCGCTCCTTGACGTACGCCGCCACCTCGGGGTCCTGGCCGGTCTGGTCGCGCAGCTCGGGCACCCAGTACGGGTTCGGTAGGAACCGCATGTCGGCCAATAGGTCGGAGTCGACCGGGATGCCGTACTTGAACCCGAAGCTGACCACCGTCACCAGCAGTCGCAGCGCGTCGGGGTGCCCGAAGGCGCGCGCGACCCGCTCCTTGAGCTGGTGGACGTTGAGCTCGGTGGTGTCGATGACCAGGTCGGCGTCACCACGCAGCGGCGCCATGACCTCCCGCTCCCGGTCGATGCCGTCGATCAGCCGGCCGCCGCCCTGCAGCGGGTGCGGCCGCCGGGCCGCCTCCTGCCGCCGCACGAGCGCGTCGACGGAGGCCTCGAGGAAGAGCACCGACGTACGCCGCGACCCCAGCCCGTTGGCCAGCCGCTCCTGCAGCGCACCGAAGAACTCCCCCGCCCGGACGTCGACGACCACGGCGATCGGCTGCCGCTGCCCTCGCCGCTCGTCGACCAGCCGCACGACGTCGCCGACCAGCTCCGGAGGCAGGTTGTCGACCACGAACCAGCCGAGGTCCTCCAGCTCCTTGGCCGCCGTGCTGCGACCCGCGCCCGTCATCCCGGTGATGACGACGAGCTCCCCCTGCTCGCTCATTCCTCGACGATCTCGCCGGTCGCGGTGTTCACGGAGACAGTCTTGCGGTTCTCCGCCTGCTGGGCGACGGCATCGGCGATGGCGGTGGCCGTGGCAGTGCCGATGCCGGGCACGGCGGCGATGTCGGCCACGGTGGCCTCGCGCAGCTTCTTCAGCGACCCGAAGTGGCGGATCAGGGTCTTGCGACGCACCTCCCCCAGCCCCGGGACGTCGTCGAGCAGGCTCTCCACCATCGACTTCGACCGCCGGCCGCGGTGGTGGGTGATGGCGAAGCGGTGCGCCTCGTCGCGCACCCGCTGCAGCAGGTAGAGGCCCTCGCTGGTCCGCGGCAGGATCACCGGGTCCTCCTGCGTGGGCAGCCAGACCTCCTCGAGCCGCTTGGCCAGCCCGCACACCGGCACGTCGTCGATGCCCAGCTCGTCGAGGGCCCGCTGTGCGGCGGCCACCTGTGGCGGGCCGCCGTCGACGACGACCAGGCCGGGCGCGTAGGCGAACTTGCGCGCGCGGCCGGTGTCGGGGTCGACCAGCATCGGACCCTGGGCTCCCTCCCCCGAGTCCGCACCGGCATCCGACGCCCCCAGCTCGCCGGTCTGGGACCGCTCGTCGAGCAGCCGGCGGAACCGCCGCGTGATCACCTCGTGCATCGAGGCGACGTCGTTCTGCCCGTCGACGCCGCGGATCACAAAGCGCCGGTACTCGCTGCGGCGCGAGAGGCCGTCCTCGAAGACGACCATGCTGGCCACCACCTCGGTGCCCTGCAGGTTGGAGATGTCGTAGCACTCGATGCGCAGCGGAGCGGTGTCGAGGTCGAGGGCGTCGCGAATCTCCTCCAGCGCCCGGTTGCGGGTGGTGAGGTCGCTGGCGCGCTTGGTCTTGTGCAGCGCCAGGCTCTCCTTGGCGTTGCGGGCCACCGTCTCCTGCAGCGCCCGCTTGTCGCCGCGCTGGGGCACCCGCAGGCTCACCGGGCCGCCACGGGACTCCCCCAGCAGCTGCTCGTAGACGGCCGCGTCCTCGGGCAGGGCCGGCACCAGGATCTCGCGGGGCACCACGTCGCCGGTCTCGCCCGCGTACAGCTGGAGCAGGAAGTCACCCACGAGCCCGGCGGTGTCGCCCTCCTCGACCCGGTCGGCCACCCAGCCGCGCTGACCCTTGATCCGGCCGTTGCGCACATAGAAGACCTGCACCGCCACCTCGAGCGGGTCCTCGCACAGCGCCAGGACGTCGGCGCTGGTGCCGTCGCCCAGCACCACCTGCTGCTTCTCCAACGCCTTGTTCAGCGCGCCGAGGTCGTCGCGCAGCCGCGCCGCCTTCTCGTAGTCCTCCCGCTGGGACGCCGCATACATCTCCCGCTCGACGCGCTTGACGAAGGCGTTGGAGCTGCCGGCCATGAAGGTGCAGAAGTCGTCGACGATCTGCCGGTGCTCCTCCTCGCTCACCCGGCCGACGCAGGGCGCCGAGCACTTGTCGATGTAGCCGAGCAGGCAGGGACGGCCGATCTGGCCCGAGCGCTTGAAGACGCCGTTGCTGCACGAGCGCATCGGGAACACCCGCAGCAGCAGGTCGACCGTCTCGCGGATGGCCCAGGCGTGGGAGTACGGGCCGAAGTAGCGCGTGCCGCGGCGCTTGCGGCCGCGCCCGACCATCACCCGGGGGAACTCCTCCGAGTAGGTCACCGCCAGCCACGGGTAGGACTTGTCGTCGCGGTACTTGACGTTGAACCGCGGGTCGAACTCCTTGATCCAGGAGTACTCCAGCTGCAGCGCCTCCACCTCGGTGTTGACCACGGTCCACTCCACCGACGCCGCGGTGGTGACCATCGTGGCCGTGCGCGGGTGCAGCGCGCCGATGTCTTGGAAGTAGGAGGAGAGCCGCGCCCGCAGGTTCTTGGCCTTGCCGACGTAGACCACGACGCCGTGGGGGTCGCGGAACCGGTAGACCCCCGGCTGGGTCGGGATCGACCCCGGCTTGGGCCGGTAGCTCCTCGGGTCGGTCACGCCCTCCACCCTACGGAGCCGCTCCGACACCGGCGTCGACGCCAGTACCGACCCCGTGTCGGACTCGACTCGGATTGTCGAGTGACATAGTGTACTTACATGGTCGCCGACCGCTACGGGCTCGAGCTCACCGCCTCGCACGAGGCCGGGCTCGCCTTCGACGACGGCCTGGACCGGCTGCTCCGGCTGGCCGACGGCGCCGTGCCCGCGTTCGCCCGCGCGATCGCGCTCGACCCGACCTTCGCCCTCGGCCACGCTGCCCTGGCGCTGCTGGGCCATGAGTTCTGCGCACCGGTCGACATCGCGGCCCGGCTGCGCGACGCCGCGCTCCACGCCCGGCGCAGCACCGAGCGCGAGCGCAGCCACGTGCACGCGGTCGTGAGCCACCTGGCGGGCGACCCCGCGCCACTGCTCCGCCACCTCGAGACCTACCCCCGCGACGCGCTGCTGCTCTCCGTGGCGGTGCCCACCATCGCGTTCTCGGGCGTCACACGCGTGCCGCAGCAGGCCTGGGACCTGGTCGAGCGATGTCGTCCGTCCTACGGCGACGACTGGTGGTTCACCGGTCTGCTGGCGTTCATGCGGCAGGAGCAGGGGCGGTTCGACGAGGCGATGAGCCTGTCGGTCCGCTCGCTCGCGCTGCAGCCCGACGCCGGCCACTCCGCCCACGCCCGGGCTCACGCGCACTACGAGACCGCCGACCACGGCGCCGGCCTGGCCTGGATCGACGACTGGATCGACGGGGCCGGCTCCGGCGCCGACAGCCTGCTCCACTTCTCCTGGCACGCCGCCCTCCACGAGCTGTCGGTCGGCGACCTCGACGCCGTTCGACGTCGCTACGAGACCCAGCTGCGCCCCGGCCCCGACACCGGCTGTCGCGCGCTCGTCGACTCCGGGTCGCTGCTGTGGCGCTGGGCCCTCACGCCGGGAGCCAGCGCCGTGCCGGGCGTCTGCGAGGTCCTGGCCGCGGTGGACGCCGAGCTGCTGCGCTGCCCGCCCACGCCGTTCATGGCGCTGCACGCCGCCGTCGCGCTCGCAGCGGCCGAGGACTGCACCGGGCTCGCGGTGCTGGAACGCTCCTGTGCGCTGAGCCCCGACCCCGACCAGTCCGAGGTGGCGGCCCCGGTCGCCCGGGCGATGCGACGGCTGGTCCGCGGCGAGGCCTCCGCGGCGGCCGACGACCTCGGCCGCCTGACGCCCCAGCTGTGGCGGCTGGGCGGCAGCGACGCCCAGCGCGAGGTGGTCGAGGAGACCCGCATCTGCGCCCTGGTGCGGGCCGGTCGCTACGCCGAGGCCGTCTCCCTCGTCGACCGCCGGATGGACCGGCGTCACTGCCGCCGCGACGAGTGGCTGCGCCGCGCAGCCGACCCGGTGCGCCCGCGCCGGGCCTAGCGGTCTCTACGCTGCGGGGGTGCCGTTCCGCCGCTACGTCGCCCTGGGCGACTCTTTCACCGAGGGGGTCGGCGACCCCGATCCCGCGCTGCCCAACGGGGTCCGCGGCTGGGCCGACCGCGCCGCCACCGTCCTGCTGGACACAGGCGACAGCGGCGACACAGGCGGCACAGGCGGCACAGGCGGCACAGGCGGCACAGGCCAGGTCGGCTACGCCAACCTGGCCATCCGCGGCCGCAAGCTCGACGCCGTGCTGGCCGAGCAGCTGGACCCGGCGCTCGCCCTGCGTCCGGACCTGGTGAGCATCTACGCCGGCGGCAACGACATCCTGCGGCCCCGCGTCGACGTCGACACCCTGGTGGCCCGCTACGCCGAGGGCCTGCAGCGGCTCGCGGCCACGGGCGCGAGGCTGGTCGTCTTCACCGCCCACGACCGCGGCCGCGTCGCCGGCTTCGGTGCGCTGCGCTCGCGCTTCGCCCTCTACAACGAGCTGCTGCGCGAGGTCGCCGACGACCTCGATGCCACCGTCGTGGACTTCTGGCGGCTCCACGAGTACCGCGACCTACGGCTGTGGAGCGAGGACCGGATCCACATGTCACCGGCGGGCCACCAACGCATGGCCGCCGCGTTCCTCGACGCTCTCGGAGTGGCACACCGGCTGCCGGCACCGTCGCTGGCCGCGGCGTCGCAGCCGACGCCGCGCGAGCGACGCGCCGAGACCCTGGCCTGGACGCGGACGCACGCCGTGCCGTGGCTGCGACGCGGGCTGACCGGACGGTCCTCGGGCGACGGACTCCGTCCGCGCTACCCCGAGTACGTCACCGCCCTGGCCTGAGACCAGACCGGTCAGGCCGCCAGGATCGAGTCGCCGGAGACGGTGATAGCGACCTTGGACAGCGCCGTCTGGGCCGGCCCGCGCGTGACCTTGCCGGTCTCGGCGGAGAACTCGCTGCCGTGGTGCTCGCACAAGATGACGTCGTCCTTGACCTGGCCGACCAGGAAGCCCTGGTGGGTGCAGGTGGCGCTGAACGCCTCGTAGGTGCCGGCCTTGGGCTGGGTCACCACGATCTTCTGGTCGGTGAGGATGACGCCGCCGCCGACGGGCACGTCGGCGGTCTTGGTCAGCTCCGTGCCGCTCGAGGACCCCGACGAGCTCGAGTCGGAGCTGCTGCCCGAGCTGCTGCTGGAACCGCTGGAGCCGCTCGCGCTGTCGTCGCCGGAGCTGCCGCAGCCGGCGAGCGCCACCGCGACGCCCAACGAGGCCAGCCCGCTGAAGACGATGCGGCGGGTGGGCCGACGGTCGACCTGGTGGTCGCCGCTCGGGCCGGCGAGGTGGTCTGGCTCGTGGGTCTGGGTCATGTTCGCCTCGGTCTCTCGGTGTGATCGCGTCAAACTGCTTGAACCATCAACCGTAGGAACCTCAGGTCACGAAGCGGTGCGACGTTTCCTGACAACTCCCTGTGTTTTCGAGGATGTCGTGCGTCGGGCCCCGGTGCCAGTGGACGACCGTCCGCCGCTCGCTCGGCCCTTGGTCGTAGTACCAGCGGTCCCCGCCTTCGTGCTGCGGGGCTTCGCCGCCGCCGCGGCCGTCACGGCACCGCGTCCGCCGTGGAGGATCGGCGCCAGGAACCGGCCGGTGTGGCTCTCGGGGACCTCGGCGACCTCCTCCGGCGTGCCCTGGGCCACCAGGGTGCCGCCGCCGCGACCGCCCTCCGGGCCCAGGTCCAAGATCCAGTCCGCGGTCTTGATGACGTCGAGGTTGTGCTCGATGACCAGCACGGTGTTGCCCTGGTCGACGAGCTTGCCCAGCACCAGCAGCAGCTTGCGGATGTCCTCGAAGTGCAGTCCCGTGGTGGGCTCGTCGAGCACGTAGACGGTGCGGCCGGTGGAGCGCTTCTGCAGCTCCGAGGACAGCTTGACCCGCTGCGCCTCGCCGCCGGAGAGCGTCGTGGCCGGCTGCCCGAGGCGCACGTAGCCCAGCCCGACCTCCACCAGCGTCGTCATGTGCCGGGCGATGGCCGGGATGGCGGCGAAGAAGTCCACCGCCTCCTCGATCGGCATGTCGAGGACCTCGGCGATCGTCTTGCCCTTGTAGTGGACCTCGAGCGTCTCCCGGTTGTAGCGGGCGCCGTGGCAGACCTCGCAGGGGACGTAGACGTCGGGCAGGAAGTTCATCTCGATCTTCAAGGTGCCGTCGCCCGAGCAGGCCTCGCAGCGACCACCCTTGACGTTGAAGGAGAACCGACCCGGCTGGTAGCCGCGCATCTTCGCCTCGGGCGTGGAGGCGAAGAGCTTGCGGACGTGGTCGAACACCCCGGTGTAGGTGGCCGGGTTCGACCGCGGCGTGCGCCCGATCGGCGACTGGTCGACGTGGATGACCTTGTCGACCTGGTCGACCCCTGTGATCCGCTTGTGGCGGCCCGGCACCGTGCGGGCGTTGTAGATCTGCTTGGCCAACGAGGTGTAGAGGATGTCGTTGACCAGCGTCGACTTGCCGGACCCGGACACGCCGGTGACGGCGACGAACAGCCCCAGCGGGAACGCGACGTCGATGTCCTTGAGGTTGTTCTCCCTCGCCCCCTGGACCACCAGCTGCCGGCCCTTCGTGCGCGGCCGGCGCACGTCGGGCACGGGGATCTCGCGGCGCCCGGAGAGGTAGAGGCCCGTGGGCGAGTCCGGGTGGTCCAGCAGCCCCTGCACCGAGCCGGAGTGCACCACCTGGCCGCCGTGCTCGCCGGCGCCGGGTCCGATGTCGACGACCCAGTCGGCGGTGCGGATGGTGTCCTCGTCGTGCTCGACCACGATGAGGGTGTTGCCCAGGTCCTTCAGGCGCACCAGCGTCTCGATGAGCCGCTGGTTGTCGCGCTGGTGCAGGCCGATGCTGGGCTCGTCGAGCACGTACAGCACGCCGACCAGGCCGGCGCCGATCTGCGTGGCCAGCCGGATCCGCTGGGCCTCGCCGCCCGACAGCGAGCCCGAGGGACGGTCGAGGGAGAGGTAGTCCAGGCCGACGTCGAGCAGGAAGCGCAGCCGCTCCTGGATCTCCTTGAGCACGCGCTCGCCGATCTGGCGCTCGCGGGCGCTCAGGTCGAGGTCGCCGAGGAAGGTCGCGGTCTCGTTGATCGGCATCGCGCAGACCTCGGCGATGCTGCGGCCGCCGATGGTGACCGCCACCGACACCGGCTTGAGCCGGGTGCCCTTGCACACTGGGCACGGCACCTCGCGCATGAAGCCCTCGAAGCGCTCGCGGCTGGTGTCGGACTCGGCGTCGCGGTGGCGCCGCTCGATGTAGGGCACCACCCCCTCGAAGGCGGTCCAGTACGACCGCTCGCGGCCGTAGCGGTTGCGGTGGCGCACGTGCACCTTCGTCGCGTGGCCCACCAAGATGGCCTCACGCGCCTTCGCGGGCAGCTTGCGCCAGGGGGTGTCGACGTCGAATCCCAGCTCGTCGCCCAGCGCGCCGAGCAGCCGGACGAAGTGGTCGGCCACGTGCGCACCGCTCCACGGCCCGATCGCCCCCTCGGCCAGGGTGGCGTCGGGGTCGGAGACCACCAGGTCGGGGTCGACCTCCATCCGGGTGCCGAGGCCGGTGCACTCCGGGCAGGCCCCGAACGGGGAGTTGAAGGAGAACGAGCGCGGCTCGAGCTCGTCGGTGTCGAGCGGGTGGTCGTTGGGGCACGACATCTTCTCGGAGAACTTCAGCTCGCGGCCGGGGTCCTTGGCGTCGAGATCCACCAGATCGAACACGACCAGGCCGCCGGCCAGGTTCAGCGCGGTCTCGACGGAGTCGGTGAGCCGCCGCTTGGCCGACTCCTTGGCCGCCAGCCGGTCGACGACCACCTCGATGGTGTGCTTGCGCTGCTTCTCCAGCTTCGGCGGCTCGCTGAGCTGGATGGTCTCGCCGTCGACCCGCGCCCGGCTGAACCCCTGCGTCTGCAGCTGCCGGAACAGCTCGACGTACTCGCCCTTGCGGCCGCGGATGACCGGCGCGAGCACCTGGAAGCGCGTGCCCTCGGGGGTCTCGAGCATCCGGTCGACGATCTGCTGCGGGGTCTGCCGCTCGATCGGCGAGCCGCACACCGGGCAGTGCGGGCGGCCGGCGCGGGCGTAGAGCAGCCGCAGGTAGTCGTAGACCTCGGTGATGGTGCCCACGGTGGACCGGGGGTTCTTCGACGTCGACTTCTGGTCGATCGAGACCGCGGGCGAGAGCCCCTCGATGAAGTCCACGTCGGGCTTGTCCATCTGCCCCAGGAACTGACGCGCGTAGGCCGAGAGCGACTCCACGTAGCGACGCTGGCCCTCGGCGAAGATGGTGTCGAAGGCCAGGGAGGACTTGCCCGATCCGGACAGGCCGGTGAACACGATGAGCGAGTCGCGGGGCAGGTCGAGGGAGACGTCCTTGAGGTTGTGCTCGCGGGCACCTCGGATGACGAGCTGGTCGGCCATGTGGTCCTTCGCGGGAGTCGGAGCCTGTCGAACAAGTGTTCGCCGTCGGGGCGGCGGGCGCAAGCGCACCACGCCGTGCAACGCCTCGGATCACGACCCTATGCCGCGCCACCGACAGCCGGCACGCCCCCAGGGACCACCGACAGGATCAGGTGAGCCGCTGCGCCAACCGGTACAGGTCGGCGTCGACCCGGTTGACGTCGTCGAGCAGCGACCGCTCGGCGGGCTGGAGCCGTCGCCCCGACCAGGGCGAGGCCCCCGACGGGGCCGCGTTGGCCCGCGACAGGTCGTCCGGCTCCGACCAGCCGAGCCGGGTGGCGAGCCGGTACGCGAGGTCGTCGATCCGATCGGTCACCCCGACGACGCCCATCCCCCCGAGCCGGCGCGCGGCACGCCGGCGCAGCCTGGCCCGACCGGGCACCGGTGCGAGCTCGTACTCGGCCTGCGCGAGCAGCTGCCCCGACACCGTCACCAACGGGCGCCGGGGACCGCGCCGCGGTGGCGTCCGGCCGAGGTAGCGCGCCTGGACGTCGCTCACCGCTCGGCGCAGCACCGGGTCGGCGAGCACGTCGGGCAGCCGCTCCCCCGCCGCGTGCAGCCGACGGTGGAGGTAGTGATCGGGCGTGCGCCAGATGTGGCCGAGGTGGGACACGGTGCGGGCGCGGGGCTCGCGGAGCACCGTCACCGTGGTCGGCGACACGGGCAGCCGGCGGGGCAGCTCGCTGCCGAAGTGCCCGCGGAACAGCCGCTTGGCGAGCAGGTCCTGGGCGGCGGTGCCGCGCAGGTCGGGCAGCAGATGCGGCCGGTACACCTCCTCGGGTCGGTACTGCGCCTCCAGCCACTGCGTCAGCGTGGTGCCGGCCGTCTTCGGGATGTGCCAGAAGTACAGCGTGCCCCCCGCGTCGCCCATGGTCCACGACGGTGCCCGGCGGGCCTGTGCGGACGGTATGGACCACCTGGCACCCAGGGATCAGCACCCAGGGATCAGCACCCAGGGATCAGCTCAGCGCCACCTCTCCTAGCGCGGCGGGTCTCACTCGACCGAGAGGTCCTGGACCTCTGCGACGCCGGCCGTCCGGCCGCTCGGACGGTGGTGCGCGCCGTGCAGGTTGAGCACCACCACGCCCACGATGATCAGCGTCAGCGCGACCACCTTGACCAGGTCGAGGCGCTCCCCCAGCACCAGCACCCCGACCACGGCGATGGCCGCGGTGCCTGCGCCGGACCAGATCGCGTAGACCACCGAGACGTCCATGTAGCGCACGATCACGGCCAGCAGCCAGATCGACACCGCGTAGCCGCCCAGCACGACGGCGGCCCAGAACGGGTCGGTGAAGCCCTTCGCGCGCGGCAGCACCGCCGTCGCGCCCACCTCGATGGCGATCGCGACGACGAGCAACGGTCCGGCGGTCCACACACCACGAATGTAGCACTCGCTACACTCATCGCGTGAGTCGTCGATCCGAGCTGGCCGAGGCCGCCACGGACTACGCCCTCGAGCACGGCCTGATCGGGCTCAGCCTGCGCCCGCTGGCCGCCGACCTGGGCACCAGCGACCGGATGCTGCTCTACCACTTCGCCGACAAGGACGACCTCGTCACGACGATCGTCCGCACGTCCACCCACCGGTCGTCCGAGGCGCTGCGCGGGCTCCCACCCTCCGCCGACCCGGAGCGGGCGGTGCTGGACCTCTGGGCCGTCGTCTCCTCCCCCGCCATCACCCGGTGCGCCCGGCTGTACTCCGAGGCGAGCGCGCTCGGCGTCCTCGGTGCGGGCCCCTACGACGCCCTGGTGCGGGAGTCGAACGAGGTCTGGATCTCGGCCATGGCCGGCCACCTGGCCGCGTCCGGGGTGCCGACGCGGTGGGCCGCGCGGCTCGCATGGCTCGTCGACGAGACGTTCATGGGGCTCAGCCTGGACCTGCCCCTGGAGCAGCCCGGCCACGTCGTCGAGGACCTGGCCCGCGCGGTACGGCTGCTCGCCGTAGATTCCTTGCCATGACCTACACCGGCGAGGTGTCGCCCGGCGGCGAGCCCGACGTCCGCGAGCTCGACCACCTGCAGATCACCAAGGTCGCCGTCGACGCGAAGATGTCCAACAACTGCTACCTACTGCGCTGCACCGAGACCGGCGACCAGCTGCTGATCGACGCGGCCGCCGACGCTCCGCGGCTGCTGCCGCTGGTCGGTGAGGCGGGGCTGGCCACCGTGGTCACCACCCACCAGCACTGGGACCACCACCGCGCCCTGGCCGAGGTCGTCGCCGCCACCGGCGCGGGCACCGTCGCCGGTGCCGAGGACGCCGACGCCATCACCGAGCAGACCGGCGTCGAGGTCGGCACCCGGCTGACCGACGGCGACACCGTCGCGGTCGGCACGTGCTCGCTGGAGGTCATCCACCTCGTCGGCCACACCCCCGGGTCGGTCGCGCTGCTCTACGACGAGCCCGGTGGCCACCCCCACCTCTGGACCGGCGACAGCCTCTTCCCCGGCGGCGTCGGCAACACCCGCGGCGACGCCGACGCCTTCGCCTCGCTGCTCCACGACGTCACGACCAAGGTCTTCGACCGGCTCCCCGACGACACCTGGTTCTACCCCGGCCACGGCAACGACTCGACCCTGGGCGAGCAGCGTCCGCACCTGGTGGAGTGGGGCGAGCGGGGCTGGTAGGCGGGCTCGGCTAGCGTTTCCCGACGTGGAGCGCACCTGTCCCCGGGGTCACGTCGTCGCCGAGGAGTACCTCAAGGCCTGCCCGGCGTGCGGGGCGCAGCTGGGTGGGGCGGTCGGGCGCAACCCGTCGCTGGCGCCGGCCCAACCGGCCGTGCGCGCCCCCCGGACCGTGCCGTTCATCGTCGGGGCGGTCGTGCTCGCGCTGTTCGGCGGACTGCTCAACTACGCCGCCGAGCAGGGGGCGGCCGAGGACTTCAGCTACGTGCTGATCCTGGCCGCGATCGCGCTGCTGGTCCTGGGCGTGGTCGACGGGTTCCGTCGGCGCTGACGGCACTGACGGCGCTGATCGAGGTGGCGGCTAGCGTGCTGCCATGCCGCTGTTCAGCTTCGAGGGCACCAGCCCGAGCGTCCACGAGACCGCCTTCATCGCCCCGACGGCCAGCATCGTCGGCGACGTGACCATCGAGGCCGGCGCCTCGGTCTGGTACGGCGCCGTGCTGCGGGCCGACTTCGGGCCCATCGTCGTCAAGGAGGGCGCGAACGTGCAGGACGGCTCCGTCCTGCACGCGGGTCCGTTCCCGTGCGTCGTCGGCCCCGGGGCCACGATCGGCCATTCCTGCGTCGTGCACGGCGCGACCATCGGCGCGGAGGCGCTCGTGGGCAACGGGGCCATCGTGCTCGACGGCGCCGTGGTCGGCGACGGGGCGATGGTGGCGGCCGGGTCGGTGCTGACCGGCCAGGTGCCCGACGACACCTTGGTGATGGGCGTCCCGGCGCGGGAGAAGGGCCCGGTCACCGGCTCCTCGGTGGAGGCCTGGGTGCGCGGCAACCCGGCCGCCTACCAGGAGCTGGCCCGGCGCCACCGCGACGGGATCCAGGAGCTCTGACGTCATACGATCCGGTCGCTGCAGCGACCACGTCGGATGACGCTAGAGCACGACCTCGGCGACGCGGCGCACCTCGTCGGCAGACGTCAGCCGCAGGAGCAGCGTGGTGACGCCGGCGGCCTCCCACTGCGCCACCCGGTCGCGCACCTTCGCGGCGTCGCCGACGATGTGGAGCTGGTCGACCAGCTCGTCGGGCACGAGCGCGACCGCCTCGTCGCGCCGCCCGGCCAGGTAGTGCTCCTGGACGCGGTCGGCGAGGTCGGCGTACCCCATGCGCTCGAAGACGCGCTTGTGAAAGTTGACCTCCTTGGCCCCCATCCCGCCCATGTAGAGCGCGACGTCGGGCTTCAACGCCGCGAGCACCGGCGCCGGGTCGTCGGTGACCGCCACGGTGCAGCTGGTGGCGATCTCGAAGTCGTCGCGGCTCCGCCGGGCGCCGGGCCGGGCGAACCCCTCGGCCAGCCACTCGGCGTACATCGGCGCCGACGCCGGCGAGTAGAACAGCGGGATCCAGCCGTCGGCGATCTCGGCGGTCTGGGCGACGTTCTTGGGACCCTCGGCACCCAGCCAGATCGGCAGGTCGGCGCGGAGCGGGTGGACGATCGAGCGCAGCGGCTTGCCGAGCCCGACCGAGCCGGGGCCGGTGTAGGGCAGCGGGTAGTGCGGACCGTCACTGGCCACGGGCGCCTCGCGGGCCAGCACCTGGCGCACGATGTCGACCACCTCGCGGGTGCGCGCCAGCGGCTTGGCGAACGGCTGGCCGTACCAGCCCTCGACGACCTGCGGGCCCGAGACGCCGAGGCCGAGCACGACGCGGCCGCCCGAGAGGTGGTCGAGGGTGAGCGCGTGCATCGCGATCGAGGCCGGGGTGCGGCCCGAGAGCTGCACGATGGAGGTGCCCAGCCGCAACCGGCTGGTCTCGCGTCCCCACCAGGCCAGCGGGGTGAAGGCGTCAGAGCCCCAGGCCTCCGCGGTGAAGAGCGCGTCGAAGCCGCTGTCCTCGGCCGCGGCCACCATCTCGGCCACACCGGAGGGCGGCTGCGCACCCCAGTACCCCAGCTGCAGTCCCAGCTTCACCGGGTCACCTTCTCAGGTGGGGACCTAGTCTCGGCAACATGAACGATCACCCCGATCACATCGTCGTCGTCGGTGGTGGGCTCGCCGCCGGCACCGCCGTCACCGAGCTCCGCAGCAACGGCTTCGACGGCGACCTCACGCTGTTCACCGACGAGCAGTGGACACCCTACGAGCGGCCCCCGCTGTCGAAGGACATCCTGCTCGGCGACGGCACCGAGGACGACGCGCTGATGCACCCGGCGTCGTGGTACGCCGACCACGACGTCGACCTGCGCCTGGGCACCAAGGTGACCTCGCTCGACACGGCCGCGAGGGTCGTGACAGCCGGCGACGAACAGGTCCGCTACGACCGGCTGCTGCTGGCCACCGGCTCGTGGCCGCGCGCCTTCGCCCCCGCGGCCGACGCCGGCCCCGCCGTCGCCTACCTGCGCACGCTGGAGGAGTCGCGCCGGATCAAGGACGCCCTCGAGGCGGGCGCCCGCGTCGGGATCGTCGGCGCCGGCTGGATCGGCCTCGAGGTGGCGGCCGCCGCCCGTGCCGCCGACGCCTCGGTCACCGTCTTCGAGAGCCTCGACCAGCCCCTGCTCAACGTGCTCGGCGCCGACGTCGGACGGATCTTCGCCGACGTCCACCGCGCCCACGACGTCGACCTGCGACTCGGCGCCCGCATCACCGACGTCGCCCGCTCCGGCGACGGCGTCACCGTCTCACTGGCCGACGGCGACCCGGTGCGCTGCGACCTGCTGGTGATCGGCACCGGCGTCGAGCCCGTCGTCGAGCCCGCCGGCGCCGCCGGCCTCACCATCGACGACGGCATCCGCACCGACGCCCACCTGCGCACCTCCGACCCGTACGTCTACGCCGCCGGCGACGTCGCCAACGCCGACCACCCGGTGCTCGGCCGGCCGCTGCGCGTGGCCCACTGGGACACCGCCGGCAAGCACGGCGCGGTGGCCGCGGCGAACCTGGTCGGCGGCAACGTCGAGCACCGCGAGCTGCCGTACTTCTTCACCGACCAGTACGACCTCGGCATGGAGTACGTCGGCCACGCCGGCCCCGACGACTACGACCGGGTGGTGCTGCGCGGCCAGACCTCCGGTGACGATCTGCTCTTCACGGCCTGGTGGCTCCAGGGCCGCCGGATCGTCGCCGGCATGCACGTCAACGACTGGGACGCGATCGACGAGGTCAAGCGGCTGGTCGGGACCGACGTCGACCCCGAGCGGTTGGCTGACGAGGGGACCGCGCTCGGGGAGGTGTGAGGAATGGGTGCGGGTGCCAAAACCCCGCACTTGCGGGCTTGTGGTGGGGACATATCGGGCAACCCCCGAGATTCGCTGCGCAAGTGTGGGGATGTGGTGGCGCCCGCGCCCCGGACGTGCGCCAACTGCACACTTGCGACGCGGGCACGGCAAGGCGGGCGGATCCGCCGCGCCGAGTGCGCAAGTGCGCAGTTGGCGCACGTTCTGCCGACAGCGAACACCAGCCGCACGGACCACGCACCGGTCGTAGGTTCGGGCCATGGGCGACCTTCTCCCGTTCCCGAGCCGCACTCCCGAGCCGGCGCCGAAGCCCGAGCCGCTGTGGCGCGAGGTGGTCGGCCGCGAGCTGCGCGGCGAGCGGCTGCGCCAGGAGCGCACGCTGGCCGACGTCGCCGAGCAGGCCGGGGTGTCGACCCAGTACCTCTCCGAGGTCGAGCGCGGCCTGAAGGAGCCCAGCTCGGAGGTGCTCGGTGCCGTGCACGGGGCGCTGGGGCTGCGCTTGTTCGACCTGACCGGCCGGGTCACGCGGCGGTTGGGGCCGATGTCCGGGCCGGTTTGCCTCGCTAGCTGAGCGCCGACCCGCTCACCAAAACCCCGCACTTGCGAGGTTTTGCGGGGGACATATCGGGCCGACCCGGTCTCAGCCTTCGCAAGTGTGGGGTTGTGGCGGCTCCCGGAGCGTCCCGGACCTACCCCTTCCGGCTGGCGAGCACCACGTCGACGGCCCCGTACGCCACGGCCTCCTCGGCGGTGAGGACCAGGTCGCGGGCGGTGTCGGTGCGCAGCTGCTCGGGGCTGCGGCCGGTGTGGCGGGCCAGGACGTCCTCCATCGAGGATCGCAGCCGGACGATCTCCTTGGCCTGCACCTCCAGGTCGGGCAGGGCGCCCTGGCCGCCGCCGGCCGGCTGGTGCAGCACCACCCGCGCGTGGGGCAGGATCGAGCGGCGCCCGGGATCGCCGCCGGCCAGCAGCACGGCCGCGGCCGAGGCCGCCTGGCCGACGCAGGTGGTCGCCACCGGGGAGGCGATGTACTGCATCGCGTCGTAGACGGCAAACATCGCGGTGGCCGAGCCGCCCGGTGAGTTCAGGTACAGGTCGATGGGCGCGCTGGGGCTCTCGGACTCCAGGTGCAGCAGCTGGGCGATGACGACGTTCGCGACGCCGTCGTCGAGCTCGGTGCCGATGTAGACGATGCGGTCGGTCAGCAGTCGGCTGTAGATGTCGACGGCACGCTCGCCGCGCACGGTCTTCTCGACCACGCTGGGGATCGTGTAGGAGCTCATGACGACAGTCCCGTCGGCAGCCGCACCGGGGTGATGTCGGCGACGTCGGTGAGCACCTGGTCGACGAAGCCGTACTCCAGCGCCTCGGTGGCGGTGAACCAGCGGTCGCGGTCGGCATCGGCGGTGACCTTGTCGACCGGCTGCCCGGTGTGCTCGGCGATCAGGCCCATCAGCACCCGGCGGGTGTGCTCGAGGTTCTGGGCCTGGATCTCGATGTCGGCGGCCACTCCCCCGATGCCGGCCGACCCCTGGTGCATCAGCACCCGCGCGTGCGGCAGTACGTAGCGCTTGCCCCGGGTGCCGCCCGAGAGCAGGAACTGGCCCATGGAGGCGGCCAGCCCCATCGCCAGGGTGCTGACGTCGTTGGGGATGAGCCGCATCGTGTCGAAGATGGCGAGGCCCGCCGAGACCGAGCCGCCGGGTGAGTTGATGTAGAGGGAGATATCGCGGTGCGGGTCCTCGGCCGAGAGCAGCAGCAGCTCGGCGCAGAGCCGGTTGGCGATCGGGTCGTCGACAGGCTCGCCGAGCACGATGATGCGCTGGTGCATCAGCCGGGCGGTGAGCTCGTCGTCCAGCGAGCTGGTGCGTGGTGGTGTGGTCATGCCCCGAGACTGACCGGCACGCCGGCCGCGGTTCCAGCGGTTCCGCCCGAGGCGGATCCGCCCACAGCGGATCCGTAAACTGCGAGCATGATCGAGCTACGCACCGCCGCCGAGATCGAGCAGATGCGGCCCGCCGGCCGCTTCGTCGGCGAGGTGCTCTCCGCGCTGCGCGACAAGGCCGACGTCGGGGTGAACCTTCTCGAGCTGGACGCGCTGGCCCACGAGATGATCCGGGCGCGCGGCGCGGAGTCCTGCTACATCGACTACCACCCCTCGTTCGGGGCGATGCCGTTCGGCAAGGTGCTGTGCACCTCGGTCAACGACGCCGTGCTGCACGGCCTGCCGCACGACTACGCCCTGGCCGACGGCGACCTGCTCAGCGTCGACTTCGCCTGCAGCGTCGACGGCTGGGTGGCCGACTCGGCGCTGAGCGTCGTGGTCGGCACGCCTCGCCAGGAGGACCTGGACCTGATCGACACCACCACCCGCGCCCTGACCGCGGGCATCGCGCAGGCGCGCGCGGGCAACCGGCTCGGCGACGTCTCCGCGGCGATCGCCGAGATCGCCCACGCCGAGGGGCTCAGCGTCAACACCCAGTTCGGCGGGCACGGCGTGGGGCGCACGATGCACGGCGACCCGCACGTGCCCAACGACGGCCGGGTCGGCCGCGGGCTGCGGCTGCGGCCCGGACTGGTGATCGCCATCGAGCCGTGGTTCCTGCACACCACCGACGAGATCTACACCGACCCCGACGGCTGGACGATCCGCTCGGCCGACGGCTCGCGCGGCGCCCACATGGAGCACACGATCGCCGTCACGATGGACGACGCCGTCGTGCTCACCGAACGGGTCGCCTAGGCCGCCGGCCTGCCGGGCCTCAGGTGACGTTGCACTTGGCGAGCTTGGTCGAGAGGCCCGCCAGCACCTTGTCGTTCGTGGTGTTCTGCTTGTAGGTGTGGTCGTCGACCATCGAGGTCAGCGTCGCGTCGCTGAGCTTGCTGGCCTCGAAGACCTTCGCCACGCAGTCGGCCTGCTTCTTCTTCAGCTTCAGCTCCGACTTCGAGCTCTTGCTGCTCTTCACGCCGTCCTGCAGCGCCTTGGACACATCCGAGGTCGAGGGACGGCTGTTGCCGCACCCCGCGCTGGTCAGGAGCAGGACAGCACCGATGATCGCACCCGTCTTCTTCACGCCCGGGAACCTACCGCCGCGCGGGCGGCGCCAAACCCGCTACTCGGCGCTGCTGCAGCTCGAGAGCTGGGTGGCCACCGCCTGCAGGGCGGTGTTGTCCGCGGCCGAGGCGGTGAAGTTCTGGTCGAGCGTGGCGATGGCCTTGAGCGCCACGTTGGAGACCTTCGAGGCCACCAGCGCCTTGGCCACGCAGGTGGCCTGGGCGGCGGTGTAGCCCGAACCGCTGGACTTCGAGCCCTTCACCAGCGACGCCGACAGCTTCGACACCGAGGGCCGGTCGGACTTGGCGGTGGAGGTCGAGTACGTCGGCAGCACGGTCGGGCTGCTCGAGGCCGAGGCGGACCCCGACGGCGAGCTCGACGCTGAGGTGGACGCGGACGCGGAGGCCGAGCTCTTGGCCGAGCTGGACTTGTCGTCGTCGCTGCTGCTGCCGCAGGCGGCCGTGGCGAGCAGCGTCAGGGTGGCTGCAGCGGTGGCCAGGGTCCGGACGGCCCGGAGCCGCGGGGACGGTCGCACGGTCGATCAACTCCACATCAACGTTGGGGTGCCGAACGTCTCGAACGGCTCCCCCGACCGTACAGAGGTCACCTGTGCGACCGAAATCGACCTAGGACAGCCGCCGCTGGAACTCCAGCTCGCGGCCCAGCGCCTCGAACCCGAGCGCCTCGTTGACCGCGATCATGTGGTCGTTGGCCTCGGCGTTCCAGGTGAGCACCTGCGCCACCTCGGGCTCCTCGCTCGCCAACCACAGCACCATCTCGGCCTTCAGCAACAGACCGAGCCGACGGCCGCGGTGCGCGGCCACCACGCTGGTGTCGTGCTGGCGGGCGGGTTCCTCACCACGGACGTCGACCAGGACGACGGTGTGCCCACCCAGCTCGCCGGTCCCCCGGTGCCGCGCGAGCAGCCGGTGGAGCCGCCAGCCGGCGGCGGTGCTGTGCTCCTCGTAGTCGCGGACTCGCTGGGGCGGGTAGACCTCGTCCTCGTACTCCAGGTCGCCCATCGGAGCGTCGTTGATGGCTCCGGTGATCGCGGCGAGGTCGTCGAGCAGCTCCTCGGGCGTACGCCCCACCACCCGCACCAGCTCGTACGCCGACGCCCGTTCGGCGGCCTCGTCGCGCAGCGTCCGGATGCGCGCGAGGTCGACGCCCGTCAGGTCGAGGCGCCGGGCGATCTCCTGCGATCCGAGCAGGTAGCCGGTGCGCTCGGCGAAAGCGCGCACCCCCGCGGAGTCCCAGCCGCTGACCCCCACGAGGTGCCGGTCGCCGGCGAGCGCGAGACGCTCCAGCTCGGCCAGCGCAGCCGTCCCGGCACCGCGGCGCCGGTGCTGCGGGTCGACCACCACCTCGACCCAGGCCAGGTCGAGGTTGTCCCACTCGCTGGTGTCGAGCCGCGCCGTGCCGAGCACCCGGTCGCCCTCGCGGAGGAGGAAGAAGCGACCGAGCTCGCCGTCCCAGCTGTGCCGCATCTCCATCTCGGTGCGCAGCGGCGACTGCTCCGGCAGGAAGGGCGCGTCGACCCGCTGCGCGGCGTTGGCGACGTCGGTGTACGCCGCCACCGAGCCGGCGTCGTCGGGACCGAACTCGACCAGGTTCACGCCCGGGCCCCGACGGGGTCGGCCAGCAGCGAGGCGAAGGCCGCCTCGGCCGCGCCGAGCAGGGCGGCGTCGTCGCCCAAGGCACCCGCCCGCAGGTCGGCCCGGCGGCCCAGCACGGCGAAGGTGGCATTCGCCAGCGCAGCCTCCAGCTCGGGTCGCGCGACGTCGAGCAGCCCGGTGAGACTGCCGCCCACCACCACGCGCTCGGGGTCGAGGGTGTTGACCAGGTCGCCGATGACGTGGCCCAGGTGCCCGGCCACGGTCCGGATGGCGCTCAGCGCCCGCTCGTCGCCGTCGCGCGCCTGGTCGAAGACCGAGGCCACCGCCGCGTCGGAGACCGGGCCCGGATGTCCGGCCAGCGCCAGCAGGGCGCCGTCGCCGATGAACGTCTCGGCGCAACCGCGCTTGCCGCAGTGGCAGGGCGGGCCTGCGGGATCGAGCTGGTTGTGGCCGATCTCGCCGCTGCTGCCGGAGTGGCCGCGCAGCGGCAGCCCCGCGGCGATGATGCCCGCGCCCAGCCCCACCCGCACCATCAGGTAGACCACGTCGGCGCTTCCTCGCGCGCTGCCGCGGGCGTGCTCGGCCAGTACCGCGAGGTCGGCGTCGTTGCCGACGGCCGCCGGGACGGCCGCCGGCAACCGGTCCGCCAGCAGTGCGCCGAGCGGCACGTCGTGCCAGTCCAGGTTCGGAGCGATGCCCACCCGTCCGCTGGTGGCGTCCACGGTGCCGGGCACGCTGATGCCCACCCCCGCCAGCCAGCCGTCGCCCCAGTCGCAGCCGTCGCCGCCGCTGCGCACGACCCAGTCGGCGACGGCGTCGACCACGGCGCCCGGCTCCTGGATCCGAGCCGTGGCCCGGGTCTGGCGCGCGTACACGTCGCCGCCCAGCCCGACGGCGGCGAAGGTCGTCTCCTCCACCCCGATGTCGACGGCCAGCACGAAGGGGCCGCCGCGGTGCGGTGCCACCACATGCGAGGGCCGCCCCACGCCGGTGCTGCCGCCCTGACCGGCGCTGGGCACGACGTCGGCCACCAGCCCGAGCTGAGTCAGGTCGTCGACCAGCGACTTCACCGTGGAGCGGCTCAGCCCCAGCCGCTGGGTCAGCTCGGCCCGCGACAGGGCGCCGTCGCGGTGCACGTGGGTGAGCATCAGGGCCAGGTTGTGGCGCCGGATCTCGTCCGGGCGTGCCGCTCCGGAGCTCGTCGCGACCATCGCAGCAGGCTCAGCGCCTTGCGGCGCGCTTCCGCGAGACGGCGTCGATCGCCGCCGCCAGCAGCAGCACGATGCCGGTGATGACCTGCTGCCACTGCGGCCCGATGCTGGCCCGCAGCCCCAGTCCGTTGGGGATGATGGTGATCACCAGGGCGCCGATGATGGCGTCGCGCGGCTTGCCGCGGCCGCCGAACAGCGACGTACCGCCGATGACCGCCGCGGCCACCGAGAACAGCAGCGCGTTGCCGGCACCGAGGTCCAGCGAAGCCGAGGACTGCGAGGAGGCCAGCATGATGCCGCCCAGTGCGCCGAAGGCCGAGCACAGCGTGAAGGCGTTGACCTTCATCCGCACCACGTCGATGCCCGCGCGCCGGGCCGCCTCGATGTTGCCGCCGGTGGCGTAGAGGTGACGACCCCAGGTGGTCTTGGTCAGAGCGATGGTGCAGCCGATCATCAGCACGATGGCGATGACCGCCGGCACCGGGACGCCTTCGATGACCCGGTAGATGTTGGTGTTGCGGTTGACGCTGGCGAACAGGCCGACCACCACCGCCACGAGCGCGATGATGCCGGCGCGGGCCAGCACCAGGTCGACGCCGTCGCGGGCCAGCCCGGCCCGCTTGGCCGAGAGCGAGGCCCACAGCGTGTACGCGGCGTAGCCGCCGACGACGACCACGATGAAGATCCAGCTCCACAGCACGCTGAGGTTGCCGTAGGTCAGGTTGTGCCACAGGTCGTAGCGCGTGGTGTTGACCGGCTGGCCCTTGAGGCCGAACTGCTCGACGCCCTGCCAGGCCAGGAACAGCGCCAGGGTCACCACGAAGCTGGGGATGCCGACCTTGGCCACGAGGTAGCCGTTGAAGACGCCGATCGCGGTGCCGATGCACACCGCGGCGATCAGGGCCAGGATCAGGTGCTGGGTGAGGTTGGTGACCACCAGCACCAGCCCGACCGCGATGACGACGGCGGCGGTGTAGGTCCGCAGCCACGCCGCCAGCCCGATGCAGATCAGCATGCCGCCCAAGAGGCACCAGTACATGAACGTGGGCAGTCCGGTGTGCAGGTTGCCGGCGGAGACGGCCACCGCGGCGACCACCGCGCAGGTGCCGCCGGCGGTGGCCGCCGACAGGTCGATCTCGCCGAGCAGCAGCACGAAGACCAGGCCCAGCGCGGTGACGGCGATGTAGGCGCCCTGGCCGGGGATGTTGCCCAGGTTGTACTTGGTCAGGAACTGGCTGGAGACCTGCATGAAGATCAGGCCCAGGACCACCAGTCCGAGCACCGAGGGCAGGGCGCCGGGGTTGCCGCTGCGCAGGTTAATGACCCAGCTGCGGACGCCGTCGGCGATCGAGCGCTCCTCGACGTCGAGGGAGAACTCGCTCGGCCGGTCGTCCTGCGGGAGGGTGCCGGCCTCGACGTTGGTCTTTGACATGTCCGACCCCTAGAGGATCTCGTTGGTCGTCGCGTGGGCCAGGCCGAGGTCGCCGCTGCGACCGGCCGTGATCAGCTCGACGATCTGGGTGGTGGTGGTGTCCTTGGTGTGCACCTCCGCGGCGACGCGGCCCAGGTACAGGGCCGCGACGCGGTCGGCGACCTCCATGACGTCGTTCATGTTGTGGGAGATCAGCACGACGCCGCGGCCCTGGTCGGCCAGCCGCCGCACCAGGTCGAGCACCTGGCGGGTCTGGGCGACGCCGAGCGCGGCGGTGGGCTCGTCGAGCACCACGATCTTGGAGTTCCACAGCACGGCCTTGGCGATGGCCACCGTCTGCCGCTGACCACCGGAGAGGCTGGCCACCAGCTGGCGCACGGAGGAGACGGTGCGCACGGAGAGCGACTTGAGCGTCTCGCGGGCCTGTCGCTCCATCTCGCCGTCGACGAGGAAGGTGCCGCCGCGCTTGATCTCGCGGCCCAGGAACATGTTCTGGGTGATGTCGAGGTTGTCGGCCAGCGCGAGGTCCTGGTAGACGAACTCGATGCCGAGCGCGGTGGCGTCGCGGGGGTCGTTCAGCGTCACCTCGCGACCTTCGAACTTCACGGTGCCGGAGTCGATGCCGTTGATGCCGGCGATGCACTTGACCAGCGTCGACTTGCCGGCGCCGTTGTCGCCGACCAGCGCGGTCACCTCACCGGGGTAGATGTTGAGGTCGACGTCGTGCAGCACGTGGACCGGTCCGAAGCTCTTGTTCAGCTTCGAGATCTCGAGCAGGGGTTCGGGCACGGGTTCACCGTCCGGGGTCGGGATTCACACGGGTGGGACGTGACGGTACGGCGGTCGGGCGCTGCGAGCAGGCCCGACCGCCGTACCGGTGGATCACTTGATGCCGAGCTTGCTGCAGTCGGAGGTGATGCCCTTGCAGACCTCGTCCTTGGTCAGCGCGCCGGAGTCGATGACGTCCTGCACGTTGGCCTGGGTGATGACCTGCGAGGGAAGCAGCAGCGCCTGGACGTTGTGGCTGGCGTCCTGCGGGTCGTCGAACTTGGTCAGCGTCAGGCCCGCGCTGGACGGGTCCTTGCCGCCGATGAGGGCGATCGCCAGGGTCGCGGCCGCGTTGGCCTCGTCCTTGACGTTCTTGAAGATCGTCATCGACTGCTTGCCGGTGATGATGTTCTGGATGCCCTCGACGCCGGAGTCCTGACCGGTGACGACGACGTGGCCGTCGAGGCCCTGGTTCTTCAGGACGCCGATGACGGCGTTGGCGATGTCGTCGTTGGCTGCGAGCACGCCGTCGACCTTGCCACCGGACGCGGTGAGCGCCTGGGTAAACGTCGGGGCCGCGTTCTCGACCTTCCAGCCCTTGACGACGGCCTCCTGCTCGATCTTGAGCTTGCCCGCCTTGACCAGCGGGTCGAGGACCTCGTGGGCGCCCTTCTTGAACAGGACGGCGTTGTTGTCCACGTCGGTGCCGCCGTCCATCATGATGATGGTCGGCTTCTTGACGTTCTGCTTGTCCAGGCAGTCCACCAGGGTCTGGGCCTGGAGCTTGCCGACGTCCTCGTTGTCGAAGGAGACGTAGTAGCCGGCGGTGCCGCCGAGGTTGATGCGGTCGTAGTCGATGACCTTTACGCCCGCCGAGTCCGCCTGCTTCTCCACGCCGGCGCCCGAGGCCGCGTCGATGGAGTCGATGATGAGGACCTTCGCACCGCCGCCGATCTGGCTCTGGGCGATGGAGGCGAACTTGTTCTTGTCGCCCTGCGCGTTCTGGATGTCGGGGGTGATCCCTGCGGCCGAGAGCGCCTTCTGCAGCAGCGGCTGGTCGTAGGTCGTGTACCGGGTCGAGGAGGTGGTGTCGGGCAGGATCACGCCCACCTTGCCCGAGACCTTCTCGGTGCTCGCGGCCGTGGGGGCCGGCGAGGCACCGCTCTTCGGCGGGCTGTCCAGCTTGCAGGCGGCGGTGATCTTCTGGGACGAGCCGGAGCTCGACCCGTCGTCACTGCTGCTGGACCCGCACCCGGTGAGCGCCATCGCGGACGCGACCCCGAGCGTCGCGAAGATGACTGTTGGCTTGCGCATGCGCCTCGCGCCTTTCGATGAGGTTCGACGAACGGCCCCTCTGCCATCCGTCGTTCTTATGTTGCGGGCGCGAACATATACACATCCCTGTGACCACCGCCATAACCCGACACCGTTTCGTTACGTGTCGTTGGTTTGGATCGCTCCAATACGTCTTCGAGGCCTCCCGGACGGCCGAGCGGGCCGACGTGGGCCGCCCGGCGGCGCTCATCGACCGGAGCCGGGACGGGGGTCACGAGTGGGTATCGAGTCGCCGTCCGGGCTGGTACCCGAGCCGGTGGAGGGCGCACGCTCCGGCCAGACGAAGGGGCTCTCGGGGTGTGGGACACGATCCGCTACCGGCGGCTGCAGGCGCTGACGATCGCCGTGCTGGCCGCCCTGGTGACGACCTGCGTGGTGGTCGCGCCGCTGTACGACCGCGCCACCCAGCAGGCGCTGACCCGGATCGAGCTCGAGCACGCCACCGTGGCCGTCCGCGGGCTCTCGGTGAGCGCCGGTGCCGAGAACGCCGAGGAAGCCCCTCCCGACCCCGGCGACGTCGCGGCCAGCGTGCCGCGTGCGCTCCGCGCCCGCTTCGAACCGCCGATCCGGCAGCAGACCGCCCAGCCCGACGCCACCGCGGCGCCCACGGGGATGACGCCGCTCGTGGGCGAGCTGCTCAGCCGCGATGCCGTGTGCCGCCACGTGCGGATGGTGCAGGGCAGCTGCCCGACCGGGGCGCGGCAGATCGCCGTGAGCACCTTCGACGCCAAGCTGCTGGGACTGGTGCCCGGCACGGCCGTGGTCGTCTCCGGCGCCACCGAGAGCGGCGGGGTCGCCCACCACGTCACGATGCACGTCGTCGGCGTCTACCGCCAGGTCCGGGGCGCCTACTGGTTCGGCCAGTCGCTCACGGGACGGTCGGGACTGCAGACCGGTGACTCCTCGTCGGGCCTGCTGCACGACGACTGGGTCACCGCCGCCGCCACCTACACCGACCCGCGCGTGCCCGTGCTGCCGCTCACGGTCAACCGGGCCGACCTGGGACTGCAGCCCCACACCATGGGCGTCGACGAGCTGCTCGCCAGCGGCTCCGCGATCAGTCGGCTCGTGCGCCGCTACCGCTCCGACCCCGGGTTCTCCGCCGCCGCGTTCCGGCTCTACTCCGGCCTGCCCGGCATCGCGGCCAACATGCGCCACCAGCGCGAGCAGTCGCAGGTGACCATCCCGCTGCTGACCGTGCAGCTCGGCGTGCTGGCCGTCGTCGTGCTCTGGCTGGTGCTCGGCGCCGCCACCGAGCAGCGGCGACCGGAGGTGGCCGTGGCCGTGCTGCGTGGCCGCGGACGCTCAGGGGCCCGGTCGCTGCTGCTGCGCGAGCTGCTGCCGGTGGCCCTGGCCGGGGTGCCGCTGGGGATCGTCGCCGCCCTCGTGCTCACCTGGCTCGCCCGCACCCGCCTGCTGCCCGGGTCGGCGCCGTTCGAGATCCGGCTGCCGGTCGTGCTGGCGGTGGCGGCGTCCGTGGTGGTGCTCTGCGTCGTGGTGGTGCTGGTGGTGCTCGGCGCCACCCGCCGCAGCGTCGAGCAGCTGCTGCGCCGGGTGCCCGCGCGCCGCTCGGGCTGGTCGGTCGGGGTCACCGAGGCGCTGCTCCTGGCTGCCGGCGGCACCGCGGTGGTGGCTTTCGTCACCGGCGGCCTCGACGGGCCGATCGCGCTGGCCGCGCCCGCACTGCTCGCGCTGGTCGTCGGCATGCTGCTGGCCCACGCCACCACCCCGGTGGCCACGGCCCTGGGTCGGCGACTGTTGCGGCGCGGTCGGGTGGCGGCCAGCGTGAGCGTGCTCGACGCCGCGCGCACGCCAGCCACCCGGCGCACGATCGCCATCGTCACCGTCGCCACCTCGCTGCTGGTGTTCGCCTCGGCGGCCGTGCTCGTCGGCGGCCGCAACCGCAGCCTGGCCGCGGAGCAGGAGGCCGGCGCGAGCCTGACCGCCGACGTCTACGGCGACGACCTGCGCGGCGTGCAGGCCGCCGTGCGGCAGGTCGACCCCACGCAGCGCCGGCTCACCACGGTCGTCTCGGTCACCCCGGCCGCGTCCGGTGCCCAGCAGACGATCGCCGTCGACCCCGCCGCGTTCGAGCGAGTCGGGCTCTTCGCGGGCCGCTCCTCTCCCCCGGACCTCTCCGGGCTCACGCCGCGGGCGGCCGTCCCGCTCACCCTGACCGGCGACGCGGTCTCGGTCACCGTGGCCACCGACGACCTCGCCAGCCGGGCCGCGGTGGAGCGGGCCGACGGCCGCCCGGCCACCGCCCCCGTCTCGCTCGCACTGGACCTGCTCACCGACGACAACGAACCGGTCAGCATCGACCTCGGCGCACTGGGCCTGGGCACCTCCAGCCGCGCGGCCTCCGCCCTGGTGCCGTGCTCGCGGACCTGCCACCTGGTGGGCGTGAGCCTGGGCACCAACCCCGGTGCCACCGTCTCGGGCACCGTGTCGCTCTCGGGCCTGACCAGCACCACAGGCGGCGGTGACCCGACGACCGTCGCGGTCGGACCGGCCGGCCGGTGGCGGCGGTTGGACGAGCGCAGCAAGGGCTCGATGACCCCGGTCTCGACCACCCCCACCAGCCTGTCGATCGTGGCCGAGACGAAGGGCTCCGACACCACGACGATGACCCAGCAGTGGCTGCCCACCTCGCTTCCCGCGCTGGTCACCCGCGGCCGAGGCTCGACGGTGGCCGGCCTCGACGGGCAGGACCGGGCCGCCCACGCGGTCGGCCGCATCGCCCGGATCCCGCAGGCCGGTCCGTACGCCGCGCTGGTCGACCTCGACCTGGCCGCTCGCGGGTCGACGGTGGACCCGACCGACCAGATCCAGGTGTGGTTCGCCCACGACGACCCGGCGCTGCTGACCCGGCTGAGCCGGGCGCTCGCCCAGCGCGAGATCCGGCTCTCGAGCCACACGAGCCTCGCCGAGGTCCGCCGCACCTACGACCAGTCCACCGCGGCGTGGAGCCTCGCCCTGGGCGTCGTGGTGGGCGTGGCCGCCCTGCTCCTCGGACTGCTCGTGGTCGTGGTGATGGCCGTGACCACCTGGCGCACCCGGTCGCGCGACCTCGCGGCGCTGCGACTGGCCGGCCTGGGTCGTCGCACCGTGCGCTCGGTCGCCACGCGTGCGCAGGTGCCGGCGCTCGTGCTGGCGGTGCTCGCCGGGACGCTGTGCGGCGCGGAGGGAGCTCGGCTGACGCTGCCGACAGTGCCGCTGTTCGCGCACGCCCCCGACGTCTCGACCCTCGACCTGCGGCTGCCCTGGTGGGCGATCGCGACCGTCGCCGTCGCCGCACTGGTGCTGCTGATCGCCGTCGGCTGGGCGGCCGGTGCCGCGATCGCCCGCCGGGCCGATCTTCAACGCGTGAGGGAGACCCTGTGAGAGGGACGCCGTGACAGACGCTGTGAGCGATCGCCAGCCCCGGGCCGGGCTGCCGGTCAGCACCCACGGGCTGGTGCACATCTACCACGCGGAGGGACACGACGTCGCCGCGCTCTCGGGCGTCGACCTGGAGGTGCGGGCCGGTGAGTTCATCGGCCTGCTGGGGCCGTCGGGCGCGGGCAAGTCGACGCTGCTCAGCCTGCTAGGCGGGCTCTTCCGCCCCAGCGCCGGCAAGATCCGGGTTGGTCCGCACGAGCTGTCGACGATCTCGCCGAAGGAGCTCGACGACCTGCGCTCGCGCGAGGTCGCGCTGATGCTGCAGGGCGCCACCCGCAACCTGCTCCCCTACTACTCGGCTCGCCAGAACGTCGCCTTCGCCCAGACCGTCGCCCGGCGCGGCGGCAAGGACCTCCCCGCGCCGACCGAGGTGCTCGAGCAGGTCGGGCTGGCCGACGCCGAGGTCGACCGGCCGCTGAGCACCCTCACGCCCGGCCACCTGCAGCTGGCCGCGATCGCCGCCACCGTCGCGACCCGGCCCGGCGTGCTGCTGGCCGACGAGCCGACCAGCCAGCTCGACCACGACGCGCGCGACCAGGTGCTGGAGCGGATCGGCTGGATCAACCGCACCTACGGCACCACCGTCATCCTGGTCACCCACGACCCCGAGGTGGCGGCCGCGCTGCCGCGCACGGTCACCATCCGCGACGGCCGCGTCGGCGGCGAGGGCCGCAGCGGTGAGGAGTACTCGGTGGTCACCGCCGACGGGTTCCTGCCGCTGCCCAGCCAGGTGCGCGACGAGCTGCCGCCGGGGACGCTGGTGCGGTTCCACCGCGACCCCGAGGACGACCACTACACCCTGCTCCCCGAGGACGACCGCCGATGACCGGTCTGCGTGCCACCTCGCTGTCGGTGAGCTACGGCGACCTCGTCGCGCTGCAGCCCGTGGACCTCGACGTACCCGCCGGCCGCTTCGTGGCCGTCACCGGTCCCTCCGGGGCCGGCAAGACCTCGCTGCTCTGGGCCCTGGCCGGCGCCCTGCGGCCCACGCAGGGCGAGGTCCGCGTCGACGACGTCGTGATCGGCGACCGTGAGCAGGCCGCCGCCCTCGGCGTCGTCCTGGTGCCGCAGGGCAACGGCCTGGCCACCGCGCTGACGGCGTACGAGAACGCACTGGTGCCGCTGCTCGCCGTCGGCGTGCGCCCTGCCGCCGCGCGCAAGCGGGCCGACGACGCGCTCGCAGTGGTCGGGCTCGAGGAGTCCGGCGGGCACCTGGTCGAGGAGCTCTCGGGCGGTCAGCAGCAGCGGGTGGCCCTGGCGCGGGCGTTCGCGGCCCACGCCCACGTACTGCTGGCCGACGAGCCGACCAGCGACCTCGACGCGACCAACCGCGAGCGGATGATCGCGGTCATGCGGGCCGAGGCCGACCGCGGCGCCGTCGTCGTCATGTCCACCCACGACCCCGAGGCGGCCGCGCGCGCCGACGCCGAGCTCGCGCTGGACCAGGGTGTGGCGAGGTGGGTACCGAAAGAGCGACAGCGAGATGGGTCACACCGCGCGGGGCCGACGCATTGCTAGGTTCCGCAGCATGCGTTCGGCCAAGGACTTCTTCCGCCCGCTCGCGGTGGGTGCTCCGGCACCGCTGACCGAGATCCCGGCACGCCCCTCGCGGGCGATCCACTTCTTCGACCCCTCCAACCCCAAGATGGCCGCGAAGGTGCCCGACATGGTCGGCACCGTCGACGTGCTGCTGGGCAACCTCGAGGACGCGGTGAAGGCCGACAACAAGGCGGCAGCGCGCGAGGGCCTGGTCCGCATCGCGAAGGAGACCGACTTCGGCGCCACGCAGCTGTGGACCCGCGTCAACTCCCTCGACTCCCCCTGGGGGCTGGACGACCTGACGACGCTGGTCACCGAGATCGGCGACGTCCTCGACGTCGTCATGGTGCCCAAGGTCGAGGGTGCCGAGGACATCCACTACGTCGACCGGCTGCTGGCCCAGCTGGAGGCCAAGGCCGGCCTCACGCGCCCGGTGCTGGTGCACGCGATCCTTGAGACCGCGCGCGGGGTGGCCAACGTCGAGGAGATCTGCGCCGCCTCGCCGCGCATGCAGGGCATCTCGCTGGGGCCCGCCGACCTGGCCGCCGACCGGCGGATGAAGACCACCCGCGTCGGCGGCGGCCACCCGGGCTACCTCGTGCGCCAGGACCCCGCCGACGGCTCGGCCGAGGCGATCGAGTCGCCGAGCCGCGCGGTCTACCAGCAGGACCTGTGGCACTACACGATCTCCCGCATGGTCGACGCCTGCGTGATGAACGGCATCTACCCCTACTACGGCCCCTTCGGCGACATCGCCGACGTCGTGGCCTGCGAGGACCAGTTCCGCAACGCCTTCCTGCTGGGCTGCGTCGGCGCATGGTCGCTGCACCCCAAGCAGGTCGCCATCGCCAGCCGGGTCTTCAGCCCCACCGCCGACGACGTCGCGCACGCCCGCCGCGTCGTGGCGGCCTTCGAGGAGATGGGCGGCGACGGCACCGGCGCCGTCATGCTCGACGGCAAGATGGAGGACGACGCCTCCCTCAAGCAGTGCCTGGTGATGGTGCGGCTGGCCGACCAGCTGGCCGAGGTCGACCCGACCCTGAAGGAGCTCTACGCGTCATGAGCGACTACTCACCGCGCCGGTCGGTGCTCTACATGCCCAGCTCCAACCCCAAGGCGCTGGAGAAGGCGAAGACGCTGCCCGTCGACGCGATCATCTTCGACCTCGAGGACGCCGTCGCGCCGGGCGCGAAGGACGAGGCCCGAGCGGCGGCGGCCGCCGCCGTCGGCAGCGGCGAGTACGGCGGCCGCGAGCTGGTCATCCGCGTCAACGGCGTGGGCACCGAGTGGCACGCGGCCGACCTCGTCGCGGCGGCTAAGGCCGGACCCGACGCGATCTTGGTGCCCAAGGTCGGCTCCGCCGACCAGGTGCGGGCCCTGGCCACGGCACTGGAGTGGGCCGGCGCCCCCGAGCGCACGCAGCTGTGGGCGATGATCGAGACGCCCGGGGCGATCTTCGACGTCCGCGAGATCGCGGCGGCCTCGCCCCGGCTCGCCGTCCTGGTGATGGGCACCAACGACCTGGTCAAGGAGCTCTACGCCCAGCACGTGCCGGGCCGTGCCCCGGTGCACGTCTCGCTGCAGCTGTCGGTGCTGGCCGCCCGCGCCGCCGGCATCGCGATCCTCGACGGCGTCTACAACGACGTCCGCGACACCGACGGCTTCCTCGCCGAGTGCCGCCAGGGCCGCGAGCTGGGCTTCGACGGCAAGACCCTCATCCACCCCGGCCAGGTCGAGGGCGCGAACACCGCCTTCGCGCCGTCGGCCGCGGAGGTCGAGGAGGCCGAGGGCATCCTGCAGGCCTGGGAGGACGGCGCCGGCACCGGAGTCGTCACCTACAACGGCCGCATGATCGAGAACCTCCACGTCGAGACCGCCCAGCGGGTGCTCGACATGCAGGCCGCAATACGGGGCCGCTGACTCACCGGGGACGCCTCAGAACCGCTGGCTCTCCGCGACGGCCAACCGGTCGACGAGGTCGTTCATCTTGTCCCCCGAGTGGCCCTTGACCCAGTCGAAGGTGACGTCACCGCGCTGGAGGACGAGCTCGATGAACGGCTCCCACAGGTCGCGGTTGGCCACGGGCTTCCTCGCCGAGTTCACCCAGCCGCGGCGGTGCCAGCCGACGTACCACCTGTTGCGGAAGCAGTTGACGACGTAGGTGGAGTCGCTGACCACCACCAGGTCGCCCGGAAGCGCCTGCACGGCCTCCCAGGCGGCCCGGATCTCCATGCGCTGGTTGGTGGTGGCCGGGTCGCCGCCGGCGGCCTGCGGACCGTCGTCGACGGCCCAGGCCCAGCCGCCCGGACCGGGGTTCCCGCGGCAGGCGCCGTCGGTGTAGACGCGAGTCGCCACGGCGCTACTTCTCGACGATCACGTTGGTGGCCTTGACGACGGCGGTGGCGGCACTGCCGACCTCCAGGCCGAGGTCGTCGGCGGCCTCACGGCTCATCAAGGACACGACGCGGAACTCCCCGCACGCCATCTCCACCTTGGCCATCACGGTGTCGCGGACGATGTCGGTGACGATGCCGTGGAAGCGGTTGCGGGCCGAGGACGTGCCCGGGGTGGCAGCCACCGAGGCCATCAGCGGACGCAGCGCGGCGGCCGGCAGCACCCGCTGGTTGCCCTGGCGCTCGAAAGTGACGCGGCCCTGGCTCTCCCACCGGCGCAGCGTGTCGACGCTGACCCCGACGGCCTGCGCCACCTCACCGATCCTCAGGAACTCCGCCATGGCCGAAGCGTATGACGCCCTCGCCCAGACCCACGCCCACGGTGTCGCCCACCGCCACCGGCCGCGGGAACCGGCACCGCACGGTGCCGTCGGGCAGCCGTACCTCGGCCAGCACGCCGTCCTCCTGGCCGATCACCCGGGTGACGGTGCCCTGCTCGGGACCGTCGGCGACGACGCCCGCCGGCCGGGTGAGCAGCACTCCCCCGTCGCGCTCGAGCCGGCCGTCGTAGCCGAGGAACCGCGCCACCTCCTCGCTCGGCGGCGCCGCCAGCAGCTCGCGCGGCGCGCCCTGCGCGGCGACGACGCCTCGCATCATCACCACCACCCGGTCGGCCAGCGCCCAGGCGTCGGCCCGGTCGTGGACGACCACGACCACCGCACCGGCCGCCTCGCGCAGCGCCGAGGAGGTGTCCTCGACCAGCGCCTGGTGGGTCTCGCCGTCGAGCCCGGCGAACGGCTCGTCGAGGAGCAGCACGTCGGGCTCCACCGCGATGCCGCGGGCCACGTGCACCCGGCGTCGCTCGCCGCCAGAGAGCGCGGCTGCGGGCCGCCGGGCCAGGTGCTCGGCCCGCATCCGCTCCAGCGCCTGCATGGCCCGGCGCCGTCGCTGCGCGCGGGGCACGCCCCACCAGGCCAGCGCCAGCTCGACGTTGGCGCGCACCGAGCGGCGGGCCAGCCCGGGGGTCTGCAGCACCGTGGCCGTACGCCCGGAGCGCTCGACGTCGCCACGCGCGACGGGCACGATCCCGCCCAACGCCTCCAGCAGCGTCGACTTGCCGGCGCCGTTGGGGCCCAGCAGCGCCACCACCTCGCCCCGCTCGACGGCCAGGTCGACGTCGCAGACCACCTCGCGCCGGCCCCGGCGCACCGCGACGGCGCGGGCCTCGACCAGGCTCACGACGCCTTCACCCGGGCCTCCTGCCGGTTGCCGAACTGCAGCCAGGTCAGCGCCGCGGTGATGACGAGGATGAGCGCGAGCAGCAGGATCCCGATCGCCAGCCCGCCGGCGAAGTCGCCGGCGTTCACGCGCTCGAGCGCTGCGCTGGCCAGCGTCTGGTCGACCCCCTCGATGTTGCCGCCGACGAGCACCACCGCGCCGACCTCGGAGAGCCCCGAACCGACCGCGGCGATCACCGCGGCGAGGATGCCGACGCGCGCCTCCCGTGTCGCCAGCGCGCCCAGTGCCCGTCGCGAGGCGCCGTAGGCCCGCGCCTGGTCGAGCAGCGAGCGCGGGACGTCGCGCACCGCCGAGCTGGTCAGCGCGATGATGATGGGCACGGCCAGCACCGTCTGGGCGACGTAGACGCCGCGGAGGGTGAAGATCAGGTGGAAGCGTCCCAGCGGCGCGGCCGGGAACATCAGCAGGGCGAGCGTCACGCCCACCACGACGGGCGGCAGGCCGAGCCCGACGTTGGCCAGGACGCGAAGCACCCCGACGCCGCGGAACCGGCCCAGGCCCAGCACCACGCCGGCCGGCACCCCGACCACCACCGCGATCGCCGTCGACAGCCCGGCCACCTTCAGCGTGACCACGAGCACCTGCAGCAGCGCCGCGTTGTTGTGCAGCAGGAGGTCCCACGCCTGCTGCAGGCCCTGCCCGAAGAAGGTCACGGGGTCGGGCTGGCCGACGGGCTGGACGACGGGCTGGATGACGGGCTGGGCGTGGTGACGTACACCAGCCGGCCGTCGCGCAGCCGGTACACCTCGCCGACCCGGGTGCCGCGGCCGATCACCTTGGTGCCGTCGGTGGGCACCGGGGAGACCTGGGCGTCCTGCGGCACCTGGATCGAGTCGCGGCTCAGCCCGTGATCGGTCACCGACGCCGACAGCTTCAGTGCCGAGAGCGCCGCCAGCAGGAAGCCCAGCGAGAGCACGATGCCGATGTCGAACATGTTGACCAGGCCGTCGAGGGGGTCGCCGGAGCGGTCCTCGGTGCGGTGGGCCCGCGGGCTGACCCGGATCACCGCTGGTCCCCGGTGAGCACCGCGGCGACGTACTCCAGGTCGGAGAAGTCCTGGCCGTAGAGCCGGTCGCGGAACAGGCTCAGCCCGAACGCCACCACGCCGACCAGCAGACCGAGCACGGTGACGCTGAAGGCGAGCTGGAGGTTGTCGGTCAGCGACGACACGTTGCCCCGGGCCAGCCCCTCCAGCGCCGGGGAGAGCGGGATCAGGGTGCCCATGAGCCCCAGGGCCGGCCCGGCGCGCACCAGCAACCGGGTACGGCCGAGCCGGCGCTGGCAGGCGAAGTCGAAGTCGGCGAGCTGCTTGGCCACCAGCGGCTCGGACGCGGGCTCGCCGGCCACCTCGGCGAACCGGCTCAGCACCCGGCTCATCCGCGGCGCCCACGCCACCTGCTGCAGCCGGCGTCCGGCCTCCTCGCGGCGACCCTCGTCCAGCAGCGTCCGGGCCTCGGCGGTCGCCGCCACCAGGGCGGGGAACCGCCGACGCGTGTGCTGGGCCAGCTCGAGGCCGAAGGCGCCGGCCTCGACCAGGACGACGGCCAGGCCCAGCACCGTGAGGACGACGACCGGCAGCTCGAGCACCGCCGCGATCTTGAAGACCACCCGGTAGAACTCGTGGCTCATGGGCGGATTACTTCCTCCAGGCGGGAACGGGCAGGCGTCGGGCGATCCAGCGGGACTGTCCTACCACGCCGACCAGCAGCAGCCCGGGCACCAGCAGCACCCACAGCAGCCGCCGGTCCCAGCCCTGGGCGCCGGCGGCCCGAGCCGCGGCGGCACGACGGGCCGAGACCTCGGCACGGGGGACCTGGGCCGCGGACTGCGGGGCGGCGTCGGCCACCAGCAGCACCCCCTGGACGCGCTCGCCCGCGACCGCACGCGGCCGGTGCGGCCGCGGGCTCGGGCTGGGTGTCGGTGTGGGCACTGGCGAGGCCGAGGGCGTCGGCGTGCCGGTGGCCCCGGTGCCCGACCCTGTGGCACTGCCCGGGCCGGTGCCCGCCCCCGAGCTCGGACCGGTCACGGGCTGGTGGCTACCGCCGGAGCCCGTGCCGGACTGGTGGTGGGTCGCCTTCGGCTTCGGCGCCTTGCCGACGCGGACCACCACCGGGTCGGCGCTGCCGGCCGCGTCGTCGGCACCGCGGACGGTGAGGTTCACCGAGTACGAGGAGCCGCCGCTCTTCCACGCGTGCCGGGGCGCGGCGGCCGCGCTGGACGTGCCGTCGCCGAAGGTCCAGGCGTAGCTGAGCCCGGCCGGGTGGTAGCCGACGAAGCCCACCGAGAACCCGACCTGCCGGCCGGCCTCGGTGCTGGTGGCGGACGCCTTCACCACGGGGTGCAGCACGCGGCCGGAGGTGTAGACGTCGAGGTAGACCGGAGCGTCGCTGTCGCCGGACCACACGTCGCGGTAGTTGGCGTCGGTGCCGTTGCGCATCGGCCGGGCGAAGCGGATGAACTGCGGGCTGTCGCTGAAGAACACCGGCGCCAGCCCGCCGGCGTAGGCACCGCCGCCGAGCTCGGTCTGGTCGAGCAGGGTCTGCCGGGCCGAGGGTCCCGCGCTGGCGGTGACGCGGGTCGCCGAGGCGTCGAGGTGGAACTGGCGCAGCACCGCCTCCACCGAGGCACCCTTGGCCACGTACGGGTCGTCACGTACCCCGCCCCGGCCGGTGTACGTCGTGTACTGCGCGTTGGTCACGTCGCCGATCTGGCCGAGCAGCGTGGGGTCGACCACGAAGGTCTGCTCGGTGATGCCGTGCGCCCGGACCACGATGCACGGCTCTGCGGCCGGGCACGGGCCGTCGGCACGCGCCGGACCGGCCACGGCCGCGAGAGCCACCCAGAGGATGGCTCCCGCGGCCGCGAGGATGCGCCTGCGTCTCAGCGCTTCACCTTGACCGGCATCACCTGGCTGGTGCCGGCCTGCAGCAGGTCGCCGAAGATCGGGCTCAGCGAACGGTTCTCCACCCGCGTGTGCGGGCCGACCCGGACGTAGTAGCGCGCGGTCTTCTTCGGCTTGTAGGAGATGGCGTAGAAGCCGTAGCGGGTGGTGTGCTTCCTGGCCACCACCTTCTGCTTCTTGTGCTTGCCGTACCCGGTCACCTGGATCAGCTTGACGTTGACCTTGGCCAGCGTCGGGTAGCCCGGGATCGCGTTGGTGACCCGGCCGGCGAACCGCAGCTTCGCGCCGCGGTGCACCTGGGTGCGCACCTGGCCGACGCTGACCTCGGGCGAGGCCGCCGGGATGAACGGCGAGTCGGTCGAGAGGTAGCCCTCGACCGCCTTCTGGCCGGCCGAGGAGGTCAGCCAGTTGAGGAACTTCAGGGCCCCGGCCCGGCTGACCGCGTTGCCGGCCGGCACCTTGCTGCCGTTGATGGCGTAGGCGTGGAAGGCGTTGACCAGGGCGGCCTGGTTGCCGCGGGAGGCGGCGGCGTTGTCACGCACCAGGATCTTCATGTTCTGCGCCTGCCCCGTGGACTGCAGGTACTGGAAGGTGCCGCGGTCGGTGAAGACGTAGCAGTCCTGGCCCCGGCCGTAGTTGCACGCGCTGGCGTTGGTGATGTTCGGACCCTGCGTCAGGCCGGTCTTGTGGTACCAGGCCGGCAGGCTGCCGCCGGTGCCCGAGGCGTTGCACGTGCCGCTGCCGGTCGAGGGCACCTGGCCGCCGCCGTTGGTGGCGCTGATGTCGCACTTGGTGCCGTTGGCCAGCGCCCACAGCTGGTGCTCCTGCACCGGCGTGCCGGCGGTGTTGCCGCGCGAGACGAAGTCCGCGGTGCCCGCGTTGCCGGCGGCGGCGACCTTCTCCAGCGCGCCGACGATGTCGTGGGAGTCGGCCGCGACGCCGGCCGGGTCGCTGGTGGGACCGGCCAGCACGTAGTCGCCCCAGAACACCGAGCGACCGAACTTCTCCAGGGAGTACCCCTGCGCCACGAACTGGTTCTCCAGGGACGCCGCGTGCACGAGCAGCACGCTCGCGGTGCCCGCCTCGGCGTAGGCGATGGCGTCGCCGGTGCCCTTGCTGACGTAGTTGTAGGTGGCGCCGGTGTCCTTCTCGTAGATCGGCTGCAGGTACTGCATGAGGCCGGAGTCGTAGACGTCGCTGGTGCCGACGATGGTGATCGACTTGCTGTAGTCGGCGTTGGCCGCCGGGACGGTGGCGGCGGCCGTCCCCAGGGCCACCGCGCTTGCGGAGAGGGCCGCGACAGCGCGGCGGGTGCGGAGGTTCACCCGCCGGATTCGATCACAGTGTCTGGACAATTTCTAGGTAGCGTCCGGAGAAGCGCACCAGCGGATCGGCCGGCTCCCCGGACACGTCCAGCGCCTGCACCCGGCCCACCACGATCTCGTGGTCGCCGGCGTCGTGCACGGCCTCCAGAGAGCAGTCGACGTACCCCAGTACGCCCGCCAGCAGCGGCGAGCCCGTCGCCGGTGCCGGCTGCCAGGTGAGTCCCGCGAACTTGTCCGCGCCCCGGACGGCCATCACCTCGGCCACCTCGGCCTGGTCGTGGGCGAGCAGGTTCACGCAGAACGTGCCGCCGGCTCGGATCAGCGGCCACGAGCGCGACGTCGTGGCCGCGCAGAACAGCACCAGCGGCGGGTCGAGGGAGACGCTCGCGAAGGCCTGGCAGGTCAGCCCCTGCGGCTCCCCCGCCTCGTCGAGCCCCGTGACGACGGTGACCCCGGAGGCGAAGTGGCCGAGCACGTGGCGGAACTGCCCAGGTGGAGGCGTCACCGGGCCATTGTCCCGGACACCTGGTGTTCACCCGGACGCGGCAGGCTGCCCGGTGTGATCGAGGACGTCCGCGAGTACATCGACCGGCTGCAGACCGACGGCTACAGCGTCGGTGAGGACCATGACGACGACCCGGTGCTGATCGACGCCACCGGCCAGGCCGTGGACACCTGGCGCGAGAACTACCCTTACGACGAGCGGCTGGAACGCTCGGCCTACGACCAGGAGAAGTACGCGCTGCAGGTGGAGCTGATCAAGTTCCAGAACTGGACCTCGGAGGTGGGCGGCAAGCACGTGCTGCTGTTCGAGGGCCGCGACGCGGCCGGCAAGGGCGGCACCATCAAGCGCTTCATGGAGCACCTCAACCCCCGCTACGCCCGCACGGTGGCGCTGGTGAAGCCCACCGAGCGCGAGCAGCACCAGTGGTACTACCAGCGCTACGTGCAGCACCTGCCGACCGGCGGCGAGATCGTGCTCTTCGACCGGTCCTGGTACAACCGCGCCGGCGTCGAGCGCGTGATGGGCTTTGCCGACGACGAGGAGTACGAGCGCTTCATGGAGCAGACACCGCTTTTCGAGCGCATGCTCGTCGACAGCGGCATCACGCTGACCAAGCTGTGGTTCTCGGTGACCCGCTCGGAGCAGCGCACCCGCTTCATCATCCGGCAGGTCGATCCCGTGCGGCAGTGGAAGCTCTCGCCCATGGACCTGGAGTCGCTGGGCAAGTGGGAGGCCTACACGGCGGCCAAGGAGGAGATGTTCCGCCGCACCGACACCGACTGGGCCCCCTGGACCACCGTGAAGTCCAACGACAAGAAGCGCGCCCGGCTCGAGGCGATGCGCGCCTTCCTCTCCCGCTTCGACTACCCCGGCAAGGACGCCGACGTCGTCGGCACGCCGGACCCGGCCCTGGTCAGGCGCGGCATTCACGCGGTAGGCGACTGAGCGGGCCCCGCGAGCGAAGGAGCCAGGGGTCGAGACGTCGGATCCTGCTGGAGAGCGTCGCGCGAAGCGCCGTCCTCCCCCGGCAGGATGCGACGCCTCGGCGAGACCACAGCCTGCCGCCAACGTCCACGCACACGGCGAGCACGGCGGGTCGGTCTGAGACCTGCGGCAGGAGCCCGTACCTTCGCGGGAACGCGACGCCTCGATGCCCGAGACCAGCAGGAACCCGACGCCTCAGCGGTCCTTTATGCCACCATCCCGTGGGGGTCGATGACGAACTTCTGCGCCGCCCCCTTGTCGAAGTCGGCGTAGCCCTGCGGGGCCTCGTCGAGGCTGATGGTGGTGGCGTTGACGGCCTTCGCGATCGGCGCCTTGTCGGCCAGGATCAGGTTCATCAGCTGCCGGTTGTACTTCTTCACCGGGCACTGGCCGGTCATGAAGAAGTGCGACTTGGCCCAGCCGAGGCCGAGCCGCATGCCGAGCGTGCCCTCCTGCGCCGACTCATCAGCCGCCCCGGGGTCGCCGGTGACGTAGAGACCGGGGATGCCGATGCCGGCCCCGGCGCGGGCGATGCTCATGGCGTCGTTGAGCACGGTCGCCGGCGCCTCGTCGGCGTCCTTGCCGTGGCCGCGGGCCTCGAAGCCCACCGCGTCGACGGCCGCGTCGACCTCCGGCTCGCCCAGCACCTCGGCGATCTTGTCGGCCAGCTCGCCGTCGGTGGTCAGGTCGATGCCCACGCAGCCGAAGCTCTCGGCCTGCTTGAGCCGGTCGGGGTTCATGTCGCCGACCAGGACGGCCGCGGCGCCGAGGGTCTGCGCGGCCAGCGCGGCCGCCAGCCCGACGGGGCCCGCACCGGCGACGTAGACGGTCGAGCCGGTGGTGACGCCGGCGGTGTAGGCGCCGTGGTAGCCGGTCGGGAAGATGTCGGAGAGCATCGTCAGGTCGAGGATCTTCTCCAGGGCCTGGTCGCGGTCGGGGAACGGCAGCAGGTTGAAGTCGGCGTACGGGACCATCACGTACTCGGCCTGTCCGCCGATCCAGCCGCCCATGTCGACGTAGCCGTACGCCGCGCCCGCGCGGGCCGGGTTCACGTTGAGGCAGATGCCGGTCTTGCCCTCGTTGCACATGCGGCACCGGCCGCAGGCGATGTTGAACGGCACCGAGCAGATGTCGCCCTCCTTGACGAACAGCACGTCCTCGCCGGCCTCGACCACCTCGCCGGTGATCTCGTGGCCCAGCGACTGGCCGATCGGTGCAGTCGTCCGGCCCCGGACCATGTGCTGGTCGGATCCGCAGATGTTCGTGGTCACCAGCTTGAGGATGGCCGCGTGCGGCGCCTTCCGCGCGATGCCGAAGTGGTCGGCCACCTCGGCCGGCACCTCCAGCTTCGGGTAGTCGATCGACTCGACCGCCACCTCGCCCGTGCCCTTGTAGACGACCACCCGGTTGGTCTGGCTCATCGCTCTCGCCCCTGATCCTGTGAAGTAGGCCACATCCGACGCCTCGATCCTGCGCCTGCCGGGGCTGCTTCTCAAGCCTCGTCCTCGGTCCGTGGACCCGGACGGCCCCAGGTGGACTCAGGCGTCGATGACCACGCGCTCCCACCGCGCCCCGAAGCGCCGCTTCTGCTTGCGGCGGAAGTGCTCGGCCACCGCGCCGGCGTAGCGACGCCCGACCAGCACCCGCCGCAGGGTCGAGCGTCGCTCCCCCGCCAGCACCACCTGCTCCTCCCCCTCGGCGTCGGGGTCGCCGACCAGCAGCCACTCGCCGTCGCCGGCGAGGAACTGCACGACCAGGTAGGGCTCGCCGCCGGTGATGCGCAACGTCGCCCGGTCGCCGACCAGCACCAGCAGCGTGTGCTGCCGGCCGTCGAGGGCGGCGATGGCGGCCACGACGTCCTCGGCGGAGGGATCGACGACCCGGCGGCCGTCGTCGGCGCGCAGCATCATCGGAGGTCTCGCCGCATAGGGCAGAGTGTGCGTCATGGCCGACGGCAGCCCCGACGCAGACATCCGCGCCCACATCAGTGAGCTCATCGCCACCGAGAAGGCGCTGCGCGAGAAGCTCGCCGCCCAGGAGATCGACGCGACCGACGAGCACGAGCAGCTGCGCCGGGCCGAGGCCGAGCTGGACCAGTACTGGGACCTGCTGCGCCAACGCCAGGCGCTGCGCGAGTTCGGCGAGGATGCCGACCAGGCCGCGGTCCGCCCGGAGGGCACCGTGGAGAACTACCGCCAATAGCCGCCGGCTGCGCCCCGCTCAGAGGTCGATGCTCACGGTGACCTCGACCGGCATCCCCAGCTCGAGCCCCTCGTCGCGGCGCACGAAGGCTTTGACCGGCACGACGTAGCCGCCGTCCTTGGGCCAGAGCGACGTGCTCCACGTGGTGCCGCCCACGGTCACGACGACCGGGATCATCCCCCAGCCGTAGGTCACCGCCTGCGCGACCACCGCGATCTCCTCGCAGCCGTCCTCGGGCACGCTGACGAAGTGGTACGGCGCCGGCCCGCGCCAGTGCCACAGCTTGCCCACGAACGCGAGGTCCATACCGGGCGAGGATAGGCGCAGGCGAGGATGGCCCGGTGCTCCCCGACCTCGTGCACGGTGCGTCCTTCCTCCGACGCGGCGCCGACCTGGTCCGCCGCGACCGGCGGCTGCTGCGGCTCGGCGTGCTGCCGGCGGTGGTGGTGCTGGTGCTCGTGCTCGCGCTGCTGGTGGCCCTGCTGCTGGTGGTGGGCGACCTCACCGGCTGGGTCACGCCCTTCGCCGACGAGTGGTCGCTGCGCACGCCGGTCCGGTTCCTGCTCGGGATCCTCGTGGTGGCCGCCGCGGTGTTCCTGGCCGTCACCACCTTCACCGGCCTCACCCTCATCGTCGGCGAGCCCTTCTACGACCGCATCTGGCGCGCGGTCGAGGCCGAGCTCGGCGGCCCGGTGCCCGACCACGACCTGGGGTTCTGGCGTTCGGCCGGCGACGCGGCACGCCTGATGGGCCTGGGCGTCCTCACCTCCGCCCTGGTCTTCGCCCTCGGCTTCCTGCCCGTGGTGGGGACCGTGGTCGGCCTGGTGCTCGGGGTGGTGCTGTCGGGTCGACTGCTCGCCGCCGAGCTGCTGGCCCGGCCGCTGGAGGCGCGCGGCCTGGACCGGGTCGCCTCGCGTGAGCTGATCCGCCGCCGCCGCTGGGTCGTGCTCGGCTTCGGCACCACCACGCAGGCCTGGTTCCTGTGGCCGGTCGGAGCGGTGACCGGGATGCCGGCCGCCGTCGCCGGGGCGACGGCCCTCGCTCGCGAGCTGCTGGAGGACCGGCCGTGATGCCCGACGACCTGCTGGCCCACGCCCGTGCGGCCAAGGGCTTCATGCCCGAGGACGAGGGAGACTTCCTGCACCGGCTGGCCCGCGAGCGGCTGCCGCACGGACCCGCGCTCGAGGTGGGCAGCTACTGCGGCAAGTCGGCGATCTACCTCGGTGCGGCGGCCCGCGAGGTGGGCGGCACCGTCTTCACCGTCGACCACCACCGCGGCTCGGAGGAGAACCAGGCCGGCTGGGAGCACCACGACGCGTCCCTGGTCGACGCCGAGTCGGGCCGGATGGACACCCTGCCCACCTTCCGCCGCACCATCGAGCGCGCCGGGCTCGAGGACGAGGTGGTGGCGGTGCTCGGCCGCTCCACGACCGTCAGCCGCCACTGGCGCACGCCGCTCTCGCTGCTGTTCATCGACGGCGGCCACGCCGAGGTGCACGCCCGGGCGGACTACGACGGCTTCGCACGCTGGCTCGAGCCGGGCGGGCTGCTGGTGATCCACGACGTCTTCGAGCACCCGGCCGACGGGGGCCAGGCGCCCTACCGCGTGTGGCTGCGCGCCGTCGCCGACGGCTTCGAGCCCCGGGAGACGGTGGGCTCGATGCGGGCGCTCACCGCGACCTGACGGCGTCGGCGGCCCCGTCCGGACGAGCCTCAGCGACCGAGGAGCTCGCGGTCGAGGACGTCGAACAGCTCCGGATCGCGGTCGAGGTCGAACTTGCGGGCGAAGAACTGCGACTGCGCTCGCAGTAGCTCGACATCGGCGGCCGAGAGCGTCGCCGGCGAGGCGGTGCCGAACTCGGGCCGGCTCCAGTCGGTGAACATGATCGCCGGGCGCAGCGGCGGCCCGTCGACCGCCTGCACCACCGTCTGGAAGAACATCTCGTCGCTGAACGGCGCCCAGCGGAAGAAGCGCACGAACCGGTGCTCCCGGGCGGCGAACCGGAGCACGTCCTGCGCGACCCCGTGCGGCAGCGCCCACCACACCGAGCCCCCGAACGGCCGGTGGCCACCCAGGCCCCGCCTCACGTTGCGCGTGGGCAGCCTGGGGAGCACGTGCCGGTTCAGGAGGTCGACCACCCGGCCCTGGTCGCCCCGGCCGGCGATGACGTACTTCTCCAGGCGCCACATCGGCTTGTTGTGCTCGACGCTGGGCATCGCCCAGCAATTCATGTAGGTCGCCCCGCTGCGCAGCTCCTCGCGCAGCTGCTCCTCGGGTCTGATCGGGTAGTCCACCCCGCTCAGCAGTACGTAGTAGTCCGCCGGGTGGTGCCGGGCGGCCGTCGCGAGCAGGCCCAGCTCGGCCAGCACCGAGGAGAACCCGGCCCAGCGGATGCGGTAGCGACGCTCGGCGAACGTCGTACTGGCCGGGTCGACCACGGCTCGGAACGGGGCCTCGTCGCTCTTGGCGTCGATGTGGGCCACCACCGAGGAGCCGGACCGCGTCAGCCGTCGGACCAGGGCCCCGAACTGCGCCGGCTTGTGGTGGGCCAGCACCAGGTAGGTGATCCGGGGCGGCGGCGCGGAGGACTCGCTCATCCGAGGATCTCCTCGGTGCGCGGACCCACCACCTCGGTGCAGCCCGAGCAGGGCAGGTCGGGCAGCAGCGGGAGCGTCTCGCCGCGCACGATGCCGGCTCCCGGGGTGGCCCCGCACAGCGCGTCGGCGGCCAGGAGCACGGCGGCGGTGGTGTAGGTGGTCCGCTGACGTGGCCAGACCACCTCGTCGTTGTACACGTAACCGGTCCAATAGGCGCCGTCGTCGCAGCGCAGCCGACGTAACGACGCGAACAGCTCGAGCGCCCGCCCGCGGTCGCCCAGCGCGTCGAGGGTGAGCACCAGCTCGGCCGACTCGGCCACCGTGACCCACGGGTTGGTGTCGACGCATCGCACGCCGAGCCCCGGCACCACGAGCTCCTCCCACCGGCCGGCCAGCAGCTCGAAGCCGGCCTCGCCCCGCACGGCGCCGCCGAGCACCGGGTAGTACCAGTCCATCGCGAAGGTGGACTTGTCCAGGAACCGGTCGCGGTGCTCGCGCAGCGCGTGGCCCAGCCGGCCCCCGGCCAGCTCCCACTCCGGCTGCGGGTCGCCGAGCAGGTCGGCGAGCGCGACGCCGGCCCGCAGCGCGTGGAAGATGCTCGAGGACCCGGCCAGCAGCGCCGCGGCCCGCACGGTCGAGGGCCCCTGCTCGTCCCACTCCTGCGACCAGGCGATGCCCCCGAAGTCCAGCTGCAGGCTGACCACCCAGTCCAGCGCCCGGCGCACCGCCGGCCACGCCCGGCTGGCGAACGCGTGGTCCGCGCGCACCAGCCAGTGATGCCAGACCCCGACGGCCAGGTAGGCCGACATGTTCGTCTCGCCACCGCCGTCCTCGACGTGCCCGGCCACGACCTTGATCGGCCAGGAGCCGTCGAAGCGCTGGGTGCGCAGGCACCAGTCGTAGGCGCGCTCGGCCGCCTCCACCTCGCCGGCCACCAGCAGTCCCATCGCGGACTCCACGTGGTTCCACACGTCGGTGTGCGCGCCGGGCTCCCACGGCAGCGCGCCGTCGGGCTCCTGCATCGCCGCGATCGCGCGGGCGCTCTGCCGGGCCTCCGCGGCGCTGAGGACACCCGGGACCTCGGGCAGCGCGGTCATCGGGCGGCGGGCTCGTCGGGAGCGGGCTTGCGCAGGTAGAGCACCATCGACTTGCCGATCACCGGGTTCAGCGCCCGCTCCGCCGCGCGGGTCAGGGTGCTCCAGCCGCGGGCGCGCATGATGTCCCACACCAGCACCTGGTGGTACGCCTTGACCAGCGGATGGTCGTCGCGGGTGACGCCGACCGCGCACTTGAGCCACCAGTAGGGCGCGTGCAGGCCGTGCGCGTAGGCCGTGCCGGTGTGCTCCAGCCCGGCGCTGCGGAGCTTGGTGACCAGCTCCTTGTCGGTGTAGATCCGGATGTGCCCACCGGGGGTGTCGTGGTAGGCCTCGGAGAGCTTCCAGCACACCACCTCGGGCAGCCAGCGCGGCACCGTGACGGCCATCGTGCCGCCCGGCCGCAGCACCCGCGCCAGCTCGGCGATGGCCGTGAGGTCGGCCGGCACGTGCTCGAGGATCTCCGCGGCCACCACCCGGTCGAACTCGGCGTCGGCGAAGGGCAGTGCCAGCGCGTCACCCTCCTTGATGTCGGCCTCGGCCCCGGCGGGCACCTCGCCCTGCTCCTTCATGGCGCCGAAGATCTCCAGGACGCCGGCCAGCTCGTCGGCGTCCTGGTCGAAGGCGACCACGTCCGCGCCGCGCCGGTACATCTCGAAGGCATGGCGGCCGGCGCCGCACCCCATGTCGAGCACCCGCTCCCCCGGGCGCAGGCCCAGCCGGTCGAAGTCGACGGTCAGCAACGCTGCTCCTCCACTGCTCGTTGGTAGGTCCGCGCGGTCGCGGCGGCCACGGCCCGCCAGCTGAACCGCTCCTGGGCGCGACGTCGGCCCGCCGCTCCCATGCGCGCGCGCCGCTCGGGGTCGTCGAGGAGCAGCGCGAGTGCGGCAACCAGCTCCCCGACGTCGCCGGGGGTGACCAGGTCGGCGCAGCCGTCGTCGCCCACCACCTCGGGGATGGCGCCCGCGCGGCTGACCACCAGCGGCGTGCCGCAGGCCATCAGCTCGGCGGTGGGCAGCGAGAAGCCCTCGTAGAGCGAGGGCACGCAGGCCACCTCGGCCGACCCCATCACCTCGACCAGCTCCTCGTCGCTGATGCCGTGCACGAAGGTGACGTGCTCGCGCAGCCCCAGCGCGTCGAGCAGCTGCTCGGTGCGACCGCCGCGCGCCGGCTTGGTCACCAGCACCAGCTCCACCTCGCGCTCGGTGCGCAGCTTGGCCACCGCCTCGAGCAGCGTGGCGATGCCCTTCATCGGGGCGTCGGCGCTGGCCATGGCCACGATGCGTCCGGGCACGCGGGGCCGGGTCGGCGGCACGAACACCTCGTCGACCCCCAGCGGCACGACCTCGATCAGCCGCGGGTCGACGCCGAAGTCGGCGGCGATGTCGCGGCGCGAGGACTCCGAGACCGTCAGCACGTGGCGCAGCCGCCGCGCGACCCTGACCTGCATGCGCAAGAAGCCGTACCAGCGGCGCAGCGACAGCCGCTTGCGCAGCGTGGGGGCCTGGGCGAGGTCGATGCGCCGGTCGAAGGTGATCGGGTGGTGGATCGTCCCCACCAGCGGCAGCCCCAGGGCCTCGAGGTCGAGGAGCCCGTAGCCCAGCGTCTGGTTGTCGTGCACGACGTCGAACTCCCCGGCCCGCTCGCGCAGCAGTCGGGTGACGCGGGTCGAGAACGTCCGCGGCTCGGGGAAGCCGGCCGTGCACATGGTGAGGAACTCGCGGACGTCGGTGAGGTCGCGGAACTCCGAGAGCCGCGGCACGCGGAAGGGGTCGGGCTCGCGGTAGAGGTCCAGGCTGGGCACCTCGGTCAGCCGCACGCCCTCATCGAGCTCGGGGTAGGGCTGGCCCGAGAAGACCTCGACCTCGTGGCCCAGGGCGACCAGCTCACGGCTCAGGTGCCGGACGTAGACGCCCTGACCGCCGCAGTGCGGCTTGGAGCGGTAGGACAGCAGCGCGACCCGCATCCCCGCTCCTCCCGCTGGTTACCGCCGAGTACAGGCCACCCTAACCGGACCGGTCAGGAGCCCTCGCTGGAGTGGCCCGGGAACACGTGCGCCTCCGGATCGATGACCACGGCCGCGTTGTTGATCGCGGTGGCCACCTCGCCGAACCCGACCGCGATCAGCCGCACCTTGCCCTCGTACTCGGTGATGTCGCCGGCGGCGAAGACCCGCGGCAGGTTGGTGCGCATCGCGGTGTCCACCCGGATGTGGCGGTGGTCGAGGTCCAGGCCCCACTCCTGCATCGCCCCCAGGTCGGCGACGAACCCGAGCGCGGCCACCACGGTCTGCGCGGGGAGGGTGGTCACCTCCCCGCCCTGGGTGGTGATCTCGACGTGCTCCACGACGCCGTCGCCGACCAGCCCGCTCACCTGGGCGTTGGTGATGATCTCGACGTCGGAGGCGAGCACGGAGTCGACCGTGGCCTGGTGGGCCCGGAACCGGTCGCGACGGTGCACCAGCGTCACCGAGCCGGCCACGTGACGCAGCCCCTCGGCCCAGTCGAAGGCCGAGTCGCCGCCGCCGACGATGACGACGTCGCGCCCGGCGTACTCGGCGAAGGAGGGGATGAAGAAGACCAACCCGCGGCCCTCCCAGCCGTCGCCGGCGGGCAGCGGCCGCGGCGTGAACTTGCCGATGCCGGCGGTGATGACCACGACCTTGGCGCGCACCGTCGTGCCGTCGTCGAGCTCCATCGTGACCCCGCCGGCCGCCGGGTCGGCGTCGTCGTGGTCGATGGTGAGGCCGGTGGCCGTCCGGTCCAGCAGGTAGGTCGGGTTCGCGCTGCCGGCCTGCTCGACCAGCTGCTCGACCAGCTCACGGCCCTTGACGGTCGGGAAGCCGGCGACGTCGAGGATCGCCTTCTCCGGGTACAGCGCCGAGACCTGGCCGCCGAGCTCGGGCAGTGAGTCGACCACGGCCACGCTCCAGCCGCGAAAGCCGGCGTAGTAGGCGCCGTACAGGCCGGCGGGCCCGGCGCCGACGATGAGCAGGTCGGCCTCGACGACGGAGTCGCTCACGAGAGCGAGAGTAGTGCGCGCGGGTGAGCTGTGGGCTGACACGGTACGCGCCTTAGGCTCGTCGCGGACGGCTTCGACGCCTCGACCCACGACGAGAGACGACCCATGACCGCCAGTAGCCCTTCACCACGCGTGATCATCGTCGCGACCAACGCCAGCACCGTGGCCGGCGGCGAGGCGATCATCCCCTGGCACTACTTCCGGCTGCTGCGCCGCCGCGGCGTCGACGTCCACCTGGTCACCCACGAGCGCAACCGTGAGGACCTGCGGGCCCAGCCCGAGATGGACGAGGAGCGGGTGCACTTCGTCCGCGACACTGCCGCCTCGCGCCGCATCCACCGCTGGGGGATGCGGCTGCCGGCGGCGGTCAAGCCGCTGACGGTGTGGCTGGTGATGGCCGCGCTGAGCACCGTGGGCCTGCGTCGCGAGGTCCGCCGGGTGGCAGACCAGGCGCCGGGGGCCGTGGTGGTGCACGAGCCGATCCCGGTCTCCCCGAAGTACCCCTCGCTGATGACCGCGGTCGGCGGGCCGCTGGTCGTCGGCCCCCTGAACGGCGGCATGGAGTACCCACCAGGGTTCCGCGCCGACGCCCGCCGCTCGGAGCGCTGGCTGCGAGCCGGGCTCCGCGTGGTCTCGGGCCTCGCCGCACGGCTCGCGCCCGGCCGCGCCCGGGCGGGCATGGTGCTGGTGGCCAACGAGCGCACCCGACGGGCGCTGCCGCGGGCCGTGCGCCGGGTCCCCAGCGAGATCCTGGTCGAGAACGGCGTGGACCTGGACCTGTTCGAGCCCCGTGGCCCCCGTAGCGAATACGCAGAGCCGGTCCGCTTCGCCTTCGTCGGCCGGCTGGTCGACTGGAAGCGGGTCGACCTGGCGCTGCAGGCGCTCGCCCGGCTCCCGCAGGCCTACTGCCTCGACGTCGTCGGCGACGGCCCGGAGGGGCCCGCTCTGCGCCGGTTGGGCCAGCAGCTGGGTCTGGCCGAGCGCGTGGTCTTCCACGGCCGGCTCACGCAGGCCGCCAGTGCCGATGTCCTCGCCGGCTGCGTGGCGCTGGTGCTGCCGTCGACCTACGAGTGCGGCGGGGCCGTCGTGCTCGAGGCGATGGCCGCCGCCCTGCCGGTCGTGGCCACCGACTGGGGTGGCCCGGCCGACTATCTCGACGACGGGCGCACCGGCGTGCTGGTGCCGCCGACCGACGCCGAGCACGTCGTCGCCGGCTTCGCCGCGGCGATGGCGCGGCTGGCGAGCGACCCCGACGCGGCCCGGGAGATGGGCCGCGCGGGGCGCCGCGAGATCGAGCGCAGCTACGACTGGGAGCGCAAGGTCGACCGGCTGCAGACGCTCTACGCCGAGGTGGCCGCGCGCGCCTGAGTCGGACCTGGGCCGATCGGGCCCAGCTCTGCGCTAGCTCTGCCCTAGCTCTGGGCCGCCGCCCGATCGCGGCGGCCGCTGGCCACCAGGCTGAGCACGGTGGTCACGGCCAGCGTGCCCACGATGACCAGCAGCGAGAGCCAGATCGGGATGTCGGGCGCCCAGGAGATGTGCTCGCCACCGTTGACGAACGGCAGCTCGTTCTCGTGCATCGCGTGCAGCACCAGCTTGACGCCGATGAAGGCCAGCAGGAACGCCAGTCCGTAGGAGAGGTAGACGAGCCGCTGGAGCAGCCCGCCGATCAGGAAGTAGAGCTGCCGCAGTCCCATGAGGGCGAAGATGTTGGCCGTGAGCACCAGGTAGGGCTCCTTGGTGAGCCCGTAGATCGCCGGGATCGAGTCCAGCGCGAAGAGCAGGTCGGTGGTGCCGAGCGCGAGGATGACGAAGAACATCGGCGTGACGACGCGCTTGCCGCCGACCTTGGCCACGATGTTGTTGGTGGTCCACTCCTCGGTGGCCGGCAGGTGGCGCGTGGCCAGCTTGACCAGCCGGTTCTCCTCGAAGTCGTCCTCGTCCTCGTCCTCGGCGCCCTCCTTGGCCAGCTTGAACGCCGTCCAGAGCAGGAACAGGCCGAAGAGGTAGAAGACCCAGGAGAACTCGTTGATCGCCGCGGCGCCGACGGCGATGAAGATGCCCCGCATCACCAGCGCCAGCACGATGCCGACCATCAGCGCCGTCTGCTGGTACTCCTTCGGCACCGCGAACTTGCCGAGCAGGATGATGAACACGAACAGGTTGTCGATCGAGAGCGAGTACTCGGTGAGCCAGCCCGCGAAGAACTCGGTGCCGAACCGGTGGCCGGCGATGGCCCACACACCCACCCCGAACGCGACGGCGAGCCCGACGTAGACGCCGAGCGCGATGCCGCACTCCTTCATCGACGGCTCGTGCGGACGCCGGCCGATGACGACGACGTCGAACAGCAAGATGGCCGAGGTGACCGCCAGCGTGGTCCACCAGACCCAGGAAGCAACATCCATGACACAGACCTCTCCGGAGACGACGATGCTCCGGAGGTCTCCTCCACCCGCTGGCGCGGGCCGGGGTGCCGGGTCCGGGACGGACCGTGGTGACGACACACCCGCGAGGGAGTACTCCCCTCCACCGGAGACCAGCCTCCCACGAGAACGAGCCCGGTGCCTCATCGGGGCCCTCGAACCGCGTCCTCGGCTGGCCCGCATAGCCCCAACGGACTAGACGTGCGGGCACGAACGGTCCGATGTACGCGCCTGGGACGCGTCGTTCGGTGAAGATGCTGGCAGAACGACCTGCCGAGTGTGAAGATCGGACATACCGACCATTTCTGGAGCATCGATGACCGTCGCCGCCACGACCCAGGGCCCCGTGCCCACCAGCGTCCGCCAGTTCTACGCGGACCTGTGGGCCGTGCGCCGCTTCTCCGGTGCGATGAGCCTCGACCGGCTGCGCGCCCTGGCCACCTCGGCCGGGCTCGAGCAGGCCTGGACCCACGACAGCGCCCACTGGGACGCCCTGGCGGCCCTGTGGCTGCGCGGCACCACGCCCGAGGACGCCGCGGCGACCTTCGACCGCTTCGCGTCTGCCCCAGCCGCCGGCTGACGCACGGACGCGGGCTGCCGGCAACCGATCAGCCCGCTCGCGGCTCCACCGCGCGCAGGAACGCCGCCTGGCTGCGCGCGGTCACCGGCAGTGAGAACTGCTCCAGCACCCGGCGACGGCCCGCGGCGCCCAGCCGCTCGCGCAACGCGGCGTCGCCGAGCAGCTCGGCCAATGCCTCGGCCAGCAGGTCGACGCGACCGGCCGGCACCACGCGCCCGCAGTCGGCGTCGACCAGCTCAGGGATGCCGGCGATGGCCGTGGTGACCACGGGCGTCGCGGTGGCCAGTGCCTCCATCAGGACCACCGGCAGACCCTCCTGGAACGAGGGCAGGCAGAAGACGTCGGCCCACACGTAGAGCTCGGGCAGCCGGTCCTGACCCAGCGCACCGGTCAGCTCGACGCAGTCGCCCAGGCCGCGCGAGTCGATGGTGGCGGCGAGCTCGTCGTGCAGTGGTCCGGCGCCGACCAGCCGCAGGCGCGGTCGCCAGCCCCGTTCGCGCAGCAGCTCGACGGCATCGACCAGCAACGGAGCACCCTTCTCGGGCACCAGCCGGCCCACCGAGAGGATCCGGAGCTCCTCATCGGCCGCTGACGGGGTCCGCACCGCCGACGGCTCGAACCGGTCGGCGTCGACGCTCATCCGCACCACCGCGAGCTTCTCCCAGTGCGAGGTCGGCACCAGCCGCATCAGCTGGCTGCGGGTGAAGTCGCTGATGCAGGCCACAGCGTCGGCGTCGACGACCTTGGCGGCCAGGTCGAAGTGCTCCACCGCCTCGAACTCGGTCGGGCCGTGGACCGTCATCGTCCAGCGCCAACCGGCGTCGGGCCCGTCGACGGCTCGGCCCAGCGCCACGACGAGCCGGGCCACGTCGGCCGCGTTGTTGGAGAAGTGCACGTGCAGGTGCCGCACCCCGGCCCGACTCATCTCCGCGTGCAGCCGCACGGCCTCGGTCAGGTAGAACAGCTGCCAGACCCGGCCGCGGGCGGTGCGCGGACCGGACCGGGCCGCCAACCGCAGCACCCGCGCGTAGGCCCGCGGGTCGTGGGCCAGGAGCGAGCCGGTCGCCGCCACCAGCGCCCGACGGTCGCCCAGCAGCGTGGTGGTGCGCACGGCGTCGGCACGCATCGACTCGCTGATCAGCTGCTCGGCCGGCGTGGGGCGCACGCTGAAGGTGCGCACGTCGAGGCCGAGGGCGCGCAGCCCGGCCACCTCCCGCTCGATGAACACGTGCGAGATCGCGGGGAACTGGCTGACCAGGTAGGCGACCTGCACGGCCGGCGACTCCTCGGGAGGGACGGGGGGGACGGTGCCGGTCACGACGCCGCGCGGGCGGCCGGCACCACGTCGGCGTAGGCCTCGAGGGTACGGCGGGCGATGTCGGGCCAGGCCAGCGCGGAGAGGTCCGGGCGCTCGTCCTCGCCGGGCAGCTCGCAGCCGGCGGCGACCGCGGCCGCCTCGTCCGCACCGCCGGCGAAGGTGTGCACCCACCGCTCCCCCACCACCTCGCGCAGCTCGCGCATCACCGCAGTGTCGCGGACCACCACTGCTCGGCCCAGCGAGAGAGCGAGCACCGCGGCGCCGGAGTTGAGCGCGCCGTCACGGTAGGGGAAGACCACCACGTCGGCCGCCGCGTGCAAGGTGGTGACCTCCGCGTCCTCGACCCGGCCGGGACGCAGCTGCACCCGGGTCTGTCCGGCCACCGCCGCGGTGAGCTCCCGGCCGAGGTCGGGCTCGACCACCGCGCCGGCCACCACCAGCTGTGGGCCGGTCTGCGGCAGGGCAACCACGGCGGCGACCAGGCCGTCGGCGTTCTTGTAGCGCCGGACCATGCCGAACTGCAGCAGCACGCGTCGCTGCGGGTCGAGGCCGAGCGCGCGACGGGCGGCGGCACGGTCGCCGACGGGCGGGTAGCAGGCGAGGTAGTGCCCGTGCGGCACCACCCGTGCCGGCACCCGACGCAGCCGTGGGTGCGCCTGGTGGACCTGCTCCACCCCGGCGCGGGTGAGCCCGATGACGAGGTCGACGCGGCGCCAGAACTGCCGCAGGAAGAGCCGGACCAGGGGCGACCCCGCCCGCTCGTGCGGTCGCAGGTTGTGCGCCGTCCACACCAGGCGGGCGCCACGCCGGCGGGCCACCGTCAGCCCGGTCAGCACCTTCACGACGTCGAGCAGCCGCACCCAGACCCGCTCGTCCCAGCGCACCAGGTGCTCGGGCCAGTGCACGTGCACGACGTCGAGGCGCTCGGTGAGCAGGGTCCGCCGCTCGAAGGGCCGCGGGGGGGCGCCAGCCGCGGCCAGGGCGTTGTAGAGCTGGGTCAGGTACGGGTTCAGGTGAGGCTCATCGGGTGAAGGTGAGACACACACGCGCAGCCCCTCGGCGGCGCGGCCCGTCATCGACGCGCTACATCGGTATCGGTGCCGGCGTGGGCGTCGGTCGCGACCGGGCGGGCCGGCGCGCCCGCGACGACGGTGAACGGCTCGACCGAGCGGGTCACCACCGATCCGGCGCCGACGACCGCTCCCTCGCCGATGCGGACGCCGGGCAGCACTATCGCGCCCGCGCCGATCCAGGCGCCGTCCTCGATGATCACCGGAGCCGCCACGTAGTCGTCGCCGGTGGAGCTGTGGTTCTCGTCGTGGATGCTGACCCGCTCCCCCAGCCGCACCCGGCTGCCGATGCGGATCGACTCGAACGCGCTGAGCAGGCACCACCGGCCGATGTAGACGTCGTCGCCGACGACCAGCTCACCTTGCACGTAGGCCTCGAAGTCGGAGGCGACCACGATCCGGCGGCCCAGGCGCACCATGCCGCCGGCGGTCACCGAGACGTGCGAGCGAGGTCCCAGCTCGCAGCGGCCGGTGACCTCTCCCGCGCTGCCGGTCACCGCCCACATCCAGCGCGCGCGGCGCCCGACGTGACGTCCGGCCCGCGACATCCGGCTCTCGCGGCCCTGCCAGTCGACCGAGCGCTTGTCCAACGGCGGCCGGGTGGCCACGCGTCCTGACCACCAGGTCCTACGGACGTCCGAGACCACGGTAGGTCCACCCCGCTTCGCGCCACTGCTGAGGATCGAGGCAGTTGCGACCGTCGATGATCCGAGGCGCTGCCACCAGGTCGGTCAGCGCGTGCGGGTCCAGCCCGACGTATTCGGGCCACTCGGTGAGCAGCAGCACGACCTCGGCACCCTCGAGCGCGCCGTCGGTGCTCGCCGAGAACGCCAGGTCGGGCCAGCGCTTCTGGGCGTTGTCGATCGCCTGCGGGTCGGTGACCACGACCTTGGCACCCTGCAGCTGCATCTGGGCGGCGACGCTGAGCGCCGGGGAGTCGCGCACGTCGTCGCTGTGCGGCTTGAAGGACGCGCCGAGCACGGCCACCCGTCGTCCGACGATGGAGCCGCCGCACATCTCGCGGGCCAGGTCGACCATGCGCACGCGACGACGCATGTTGATCGAGTCGACCTCCCTGAGGAAGGTCAGCGCCTGGTCGGCGCCCAGCTCGCCCGCCCGGGCCATGAACGCCCGGATGTCCTTGGGCAGGCACCCGCCGCCGAAGCCCAGGCCGGCGTTGAGGAACTTGCGCCCGATCCGGTCGTCGTGACCGATGGCGTCGGCCAGCATCGTCACGTCGGCGCCGGTGGCCTCGCACAGCTCGGCCATCGCGTTGATGAAGGAGATCTTCGTGGCCAGGAAGGAGTTCGCGGCCACCTTGACCAGCTGCGCCGTGGCCAGGTCGGTGGTGAGCCTGGAGATGCCGGAGGCCAGCGCCTCGGCGTACACCTCGTCCAGCACCGCGGCCGCCTCGACGCCGGCGGGCCCCTCGGGCAGCCCGTAGACGATGCGGTCCGGACGCAGCGTGTCCTCGATGGCGTGGCCCTCCCGCAGGAACTCGGGGTTCCACATCAAGGTGGCGCCCGGCTGCGCCTGGTGCACCTGCGCGGCCAGCTCCTCAGCGGTGCCGACCGGCACGGTGGACTTGCCGACCACGACGTCACCCGGCTGCAGCAACGGCACGAGCGCGTCCATGGCACTGCGCACGTAGCGAAGGTCGGCGGCGTTCTCGCGGGGCTTCTGCGGCGTGCCGACGCACAAGAAGTGCACGCGCGCTCCGGCCACGTCTGCGATGTCGGAGGTGAAGGTCAGCCGCCCGCTGCTCATGCTCTCGCCCAGCAGCTCCTCCAGCCCGGGCTCGAAGAACGGCGGCCGCGCGGCGCTGAGCTGCGCGACCTGCTCGGGCAGGACGTCGACCCCGACGACGGTGTGACCCTGCTGGGCCATGCAGGCGGCGTGGACTGCTCCGAGGTAGCCGCAGCCGATGACGGAGATATGCATGTCGCTCCTTGACGTCGCTGACGAAAGAATCGGGCGGAGGTGGTGCGCCGGCGGTTCAGCCCCGGCGGCGCACCCGCCGCACGGCGGCCCGGCTCAGCATGCCGATGGCGTACGGCGCGTCGTCGACCAGGTAGCGCCGGGCCAGCCGCCGCGGTTCGAGCACGAGCCGGTGGACCCACTCCCCACCGATGCACTGGACCCAGCCCGCAGCCCGCTGGCGATCGCCCGAAGCCATGTCCAGCGCACCGCCGCAGCCGAGGAACCAGGCCCCGGGCAGGACCGGGGCGAGCTCGGCGGCCAGCTGCTCCTGCCGAGGGAACCCGAGGGCGACGAACACCAGGTCGGGCTGGGCACGCCGCAGGTCGGTGGTGAGGCGCCGCATCTGCCACTCGTCGCGCTCGAACCCGGGCGGCGGGGCGCTGACCCCGGCCAGTCGCATGCCCGGGCACAGGCGCTCGAAGGCCTCGCCCGCGCGCTCGGCGACCCCGGGGGCGCCGCCGAGCAGGAACACCGAGCGGCCGCGCACGGCGGCCTCGCCGGCCAGCGACCACACCAGGTCCGACCCGGCCACCCGTTCTGGCAGCGGCGTTCCCTGGATCCGGCTGGCCCAGATCAGTGGCATACCGTCGGGGACGACCAGCTCGCAGTCGTCGATGATCTGGTCGCGCTCGGGCATCGAGCTGAGCTGGCGCATGTGGTCGACGTTGGGCGTCATGATGAGCCCGCCGTCGCCGCGGTCGAGAGCGGCGAAGACGTGCGCGACGATCTCGTCCTCGGACAAGGTGGCCACCGGGACCCCGTCGATGCGCACCGAGTCGACCGCGCCGGGCTCGCGCGCGGCGTCGCTCTGGCTCGAGGAGTCGTCCTGGACCTCGTGAAGCGGCCGGCGGCTGGACTCATCGCGAGCCCAGGTGCCGTGGTCGCCCCATCGGCCGACCATCCGCGCGAGCATGGTGACGGCCACGTAGACCAGCACCGCGCCGGCGTCGTGGGGCCGGCGCAGCAGACGTCGACGCAGCGCGCCGACGGACTCGCCGGTGCTGTGGGCGGTGTCGACCCGCTCGGCACCGAGGTCGTCGTGCTCGGCGATCTGGGCGTTGCCCCGGCTGACACGGCTGCGCACGCGCACCAGGTCGCTCACGGTGCGTGGCGCGTAGACGGTGAAGTCGCCCGGGCTGGTGTGGCGCTCATGGTCGTCGAAGCAGCGCTGGACGAAGAGGTCGTCGGCGATGACGTCGGGGAACGCACCGAACCGTGCCCGGCCGCTGCGCGAGACGCCGTAGACGCCCAGGCCGATCAGACCCCGGCGTGCGTAGGGCAGCTCGCTGAATACGCGGTAGAACGAACGCACGACGCGGCTCGAGCCGCGTACGTCGAAGGTCACCTGCGGCGTGGCCACCCGAGCGTCGTCGGCGGCGAGTGAGTCGATGAGCCCGGGCAGCGCCTCCTCGCCGAGCTCGACGTCGGCGTCGAGGTAGATGCGCGGGAAACCCGTGGCCACCGCGTCGCCGGCGTTGAGCGCACCGACCTTCCCCGCGGCGCCGAGCTCGACCACCTGCAGCTGCGGGAGTCGGTCTCGGAAGCGCCGAGCCACCTCGGCGGTCGCGTCGGTGCAGCCGTTGGCCACCACCACGACGTCACAGGCGCCGATACCGGGTTGGCGGTAAAGCGCCTCGAGACACCGAGGCAGCACCTCGGCCTCGTTGTGGGCGGGGATGACGACACTCGCCTGCGTGGGCGCGAAGTCCTCAGCAACGGTCAAGACCGGGCTACCTCGTCACGAACGGGGAAAGGGCATCATCGACTCTAACCGAACCCTGTGACGTGGAGGTGTCTGCAACATGACGCCCCGATGCGGACGGCGTGCTCAGCCGATAGACTCGTGAGTTTTTTCGCGCCGGCCGATCTCCCTGGCCGGATTGCCTCCGACCACCGTCCACGGCGCTACGTCGCGGGTCACCACCGAGCCAGCCGCCACGATGCTCCCCGTGCCGATGCGACGTCCCGCGACGATCGTCACACCGGCGCCGATCCAGACGTCGTCCTCGACCACGATCCGGCGGTCGGCCACGAAACCCTGCCGGTTCATCGGCAGCGCGGTCGAGTCGACCCGGTGGTTGGCGGCGATGAGCATGCACCGCGGGCCCATCATGACGTCGTCGCCGAGCGTGAGCGGGCCGATGACCAGGGCGTCCATCCCGATGGCGGAGCGGTCGCCGACCTCGATGCCCCGGCCCGACCCGAACCAGGCGCCGTGCTCGATGTTCACCTCGGTGCCGCACCGGTCGAGCATCTGCGTGGCCAGCGCGGCGCGGAAGCGGCGGGCGATCCGGCCGCCGGGACGCGGCGACCACGGCAGGTGACGCCCGATCGCGAGATACAACACGACGGCAGCAGCACGCCTCACTGCCCGCACCGACTACCTCCCGCGCCCTTTCCGCTCCCTGTGCCCCCGGCCACGACGATCGTGACACACGTCCCGCGTGGGCGTCACAGCATCGGCCCAACCGCGCCCGCACCGGTCCCGGCGCCCGCCCACCCCGTCGATACGATCGGGTCTCAGTCGCGTCCCCGCCCTTTTCCCCACCCGACGGGAGGTCGACCGATCCCGATGCCGAACCACTCAGCACCCCAGGTCACCGTGGTCATGCCGGCCATGAACCGCGAGGCCTTCATCGGCGAGGCGCTGCGCAGCATCTCGGCGCAGACCGTGCCTCCGGCAGAGGTGATCGTCGTCGACGACGCCTCGACCGACGCCACCGTCGCGGTAGCGCGCGAGCACGGCGCCACCGTGATCGAGCTGGCCGTCAACGGCGGCTCGGGTCCGGCGCGCAACCGCGGCATCGAGGCTGCGAGCACACCGTGGGTGGCCTTCTTGGACTCCGACGACGCCTGGCTCCCGCACCACCTCGAGGAGCTGCTCGCCGCGGCCGGCGACCACGCACTGGTCACCGCCCCGGGCGCCACACCCGAGGGTCGGGTGATGGGCAACGCTCTACCCACCACTCGCGTGCTGAGCCCGTTCGACGTGCTCACCGGCGACCTGGTGTGCACCAGCGGCACGATGGTGCGCCGCGAGGCGCTCCTCGGCGCCGGCGGCTTCCGCGCTCTGCGCCGGGCTCAGGACCTGGACATGTGGGTTCGGGTGCTCGAGCGCTCCTCGGGCATCGCCCTGTCGCGGATCGGGTTCACCTACGTGCTGCACGACGAGCAGGCCATCCTCGACACCGATCTGATGCGCAGCTGCGTCGACCAGGTGGTCCGGGGCGCGCGCGAGCGTGGATGGCTGAGCCAGCGCGACGCCGACCGGGTGTACGTGCGGCGGCGCTGGGACGACGCCCGGTCCGCCCAGCGTGCCGGGCGCCGCGGCGAGATGACCCATCACCTCGGCTGGGTCGCTCGACGCCCGCACACCTGGCGCACGCTCGGCGCCATGCTCCTGCAGCGACGCCGCGCCCGCCAGGGCGCCTGAGCAGGGCCACCGCACCGCTGCGGAAGGTGCCGCCACTCAGTCGTCGCCGCGCGCCGCGGTCTCGGCGTCGGCCAGGTCATCTGGCGCGTCGGCGGTGCGACGGGTCAGCAGGGCGACGCCGGCAACACCGCCGAACAGCCAGATCAGGTTGTTCGGGAACGGGTAGGGGTTCGGGCTGAGGAGCGTCGGTCCGATCCACACGAGGATCCCGCAAGCGGCGATGAGCCGCCAGGCCTGCATCTCGCGGGTTCGGGCACGGCGGGAGATCACGACGGCGAAGGGCCCGGTGAGCATCGCCGTCCCCCACAGCACCGCGCCGAGGACGCCGGTCTCTGCGGCCAGCGACAAGAACACGTTGTGCACCGCGATCGCGGTGTTGGTCAGCGGGTAGGTGTCGGCCTGCAGCACCCACTGGTCGACCACGTCCACGAAGCGACCCCAGCCCACACCGAAGATCGGCTTCGCCTCGATGATGCGCACCGCGGCGTGGTCGGTGAGGAGACGGTCGTAGACCGAGCGGGCGTTATCGGCGCGGCCTGAGATCGCTGAGGAGAGTGTCGGCACCAACGCCAGCAGTGCGGCGACGACGGCGGCGACGCCGATCGCCGCCACAGGCGCCCAGCGGCGCAGGAGTGGGACGGCTGCGAAGCAGAGCACGATGCTGAGCGCGGCACCGAGCCACACCGAGCGGGTCAGGCACAGCAGGGAGGTGGCCGCGCAGGCGGCGCACGCCACCCCGGCCGCCAGCTGCCACCCGCGATGCCGCGTCAGCATCACCAGCGCGCCGGAGGTCACCATGATCAGCGCTGCCGCCATCCCCATCGGCTCCGAGGCCAGGAACGGGCCGCGCGCACGGCCGGGTTGCAGCCCCAGCGAGGGGTCGCTGATGTAGCGCGGCCAGACCAGCGCGTGCGGGCCGGCGATCTCGAAGATGCCGGTAAGGCCCAGGTAGAGACCGATCAGCGTCAGCGTCTTGAGCAGCAGCATCCGCGAGGCGGCGGTGTCGAAGAACAGCGGACCGAGCACGAACATCGCGAAGGGCACGACGACCCGGTCGGCCAGCGCGAAGGCCTGGCCGGACTCGGCCAGCGTGCCCGTCGAGAGCCAGGACCACAAGATCCACAGCACGGTCGCCGCCATGACCGCGTGGGTGAAGCGCAACCTCAGCCGCCGGGTGCGGTGGTCGAGCAGCAGCATCACCACCGCGAACAGGAGCAGCGGGCGGTCCGGCGGGGCCGGGATCCCGAGCAGGCCGAACTGGCCCGAGAAGACGTTGCAGACCACGAAGCTTAAGAAGAGCCACACGTGCGGCGGCGTGCCCAGCAGGTCGCCCAGCGGCGGGCGCGTCGTCGTCGCCGCCCGGTCCACCCCGGCTGTGCCCTGCCGCTCGACGCGGACCGCGCTCACGGGGACCCCACCGCCCCGCTCACGCCGAACGAAGCCGCTTGCGAGGTCGGCGCAGGCGCTCCAGCAGGTTGGCGGCCAAGAGCGCCACTACGGCTCCCGAGACCACCCCCAGCAGCGCGTACCGCTGCAGCCGGGAGCTGCGGTCGGAGGAGCTGGTGACGGCCTTCTGGACCATGACCAGCTTGCTCGAGGTCGAGGACGTGACACTGCTCTGGTACTTGCTGGCCAGCGCGTCCTTGCGGACCTCCTCGATCGAGGCGGTCTGGGTCGCCTTGACCACGCGCGCCCGCGCGGCCCGGATCGCCGCCGCGCTCGCCTGCGCGGCCGTGAGCTGGTCGAGCTTGGCCTGAGCCGCGGTCAGCGACTGCTGCGCGCGGGTCAGCGAGCTGACCGCGACCTGGTAGGAGTCCAGCAGCGACTTGCCGCTGGTGCTGGACGACTCGTTGACCGCCTTGATCAGCTTGTCGGCCGCCTGCTGGGCGCTGCTGCGCGCAGTGGCGGAGGAGTCCGAGGTGGCGATGATGCGGATGACGTTGCTCTCCGGGATCGGCGTGGCCGCCACTGCGGCGTCGTCGCCGGTGAGCATCTGGTCGTTCACGTAGCGGGCGTAGTTCGAGGCCAGCTGCTCGGCCGCCAGCGGGAAGCCGGCGATGGCGCCCGAGGTCAGGTCGCCGGCACCCACGGCTACGCGAGCCTCGGCGGTGTAGGTGACCGGGCCCACCTCGGCGGCGTAGAAGCCGATCGCGCCACCGAGGATCGCGGCGACCAGCGCCAGCGGCCACCAGCGCAGAAGCGCCTCGACCGGGGTCCGGCGGCGGTCGGGGGCGGGTTGGGCTTGGGCGGACACGAAGGCGGCTCCGAACGGTCGGGGGCTGGTCGGCGATGCGGGCGCTGCGGGCGCTGCGCGAGCAGGACGCGGACGAGATCGGGGGCGGCGAGATCGGGGACGGAAGGACTGAGTCTGCCATGTAGCGCGGACCCGTCCAGCCGGCACGATCGGTTGAGGCGGTCGTCACAGCAGTCCCAGCAGCCTCACCCAGGCCGGGCACGACAGTGGCTGACGGCGAGCCGACCACGACTGACCCGCGGCGGGCTCACCCCGGACCAGGGCTCGACTCAGGGCTCGGACCAGGGCTCGGCTCAGGGCTTGCCGTAGTCCATCGGCAGGGCTTGCAGCCGCTTCCAGGGGAAGTTGCGGAGCACGTCGTAGCCCGGGGTTCCACCGAGCAGCCGGCCCCAGGGGTTGCGGCCGCGGGCGTGGGCCAGGGAGGTGCCGCTCTCAGCCTGCACCGCGACCGCGCCGCCCTTGTCGGTGACGATGAAGCCGTACGTCTTCGCCGCACGGGCGACGATGCGCCCGATGCGGGTCAGGTGCAGCTGAGAGATGTTCACCCGCGGGTCGAGCCGGAACCGGATGCCCTCGGGCACGGCGTCGGGATTGTTGCTGGGATCCCAGCCGTCACTGCGCTGGGCCGGGTAGGAGTAGTGGTAGTAGGCAGCGGCGTTGACCACCAGCAGGTTCATCGCATGGGTGATGCGGCCCTTCTGCAGCTCGCGGATCCCGATGCTGCCGGCGGCGACGGCCAGGCCGGTGGCCGAAGCGCCCATGCCGTCGGCGAAGTAGCCGGCGCTGGTCGAGGCGTGGTCGATCCGGCCGCCCCAGCAGGCGTGCCACTGACCGTTGACGCGCTTGGCCTTCCAGAACTCCCAGAACTGGTCGGTCGACGGCGACCAGATCGACAACTCGCCGTCGGCACCCGTGGCGGGCACGGCGTTGGCGGGGATCGGCACGCTCTTGAAGTGGGCCCGCCCGCTGTAGAGCTGGCTGGGGGTGTAGCTCTTGTTCTGGCAGTTGTCCCACACGACGTCGGCGCGCGGAGTCGTCGCCGGGACCGTGTAGACGCTGGTGTTGTACTGGCTGTAGTTGAACGCCGCGACGCCGTTGTAGCGCGAGCTGACCTGGGCGGCGAGGTTGCGCACCATGGCGGCGCTGCGCGAGTTGAGGGGTGCGTGGCGGACGTTGAGCCGCCACACGCTCCGGGCGCTGAAGATCCCCCGCGTAGGGGAGTACGGCAGCACGCGGCTGGGTCCGCTGCCGGGCGGCGAGACCGAGGTGGTCGCGCTGGGGCTCGAGCTCGGCGAGCTTCCCGACGGACTGCTCGACGGGCTGCCGGACTGACTGCCGGACGGGCTGCCGGACGGGCCGGTGGCAGCGCTGGAGGGTCCGCTCGGCGAGGCTGACGAGCCGGCGGAGGAGCGCCCGCTGTGTCCGCACGCGCTGAGCAGCAGCGCGCCGGTGGCCAGCAGGACACCGGTGCGGAGCAGTCGCCGTCGACCAGATGCGAGACGAGCGTCGACCATGGACACATCCTGTTCTGGAGTCCAAATGAGGGTCGGAGCCCCTCAACGGTAGCGCGGCTTCTGGGTCATTTGCGAAGTTTGATCAGAAAGCCAGCTGTTCGTCGCCGAGATTCTGCCGTGGCGACGTTTCCTCGTGGCGGCGGCTGCACTACGTTGAGGTCTCGGGATCTGGCGGTCGTCCCGGGTGAGTTGGCCGCCACCGGGGATGGGAGACCTCGCGAGCGACGACGCAGCGAGGGTGGACCTGCACGAACGGGGACGGGGAGCCACGATGACGCTACTCGCTGATCGCGAACGACTCGGAGCACTGACCCAGGACCTGCCCAGCCGGGCGTCCCGGTTGGTGCCGTTCGTCGCGCTCGTGCTCGACCTGCTGGTCATCGCCGGCTCGCTCGCGCTGGCCACCGCCGGCCGTTCGAGCGCGTTCCTCTTCGCCCGCCCGGCCGACCTGTCCCAGAGCGCGGCCTACCTGGCGCCGATCGTCGCGGTGGGCTGGGTACTGATGCTGGTGATCCGCGGCGCCTACGCGGCCGACGTCTTCGGCGTCGGTACCGAGGAGTACCGGATCGTGCTGGCCGCCGGTCTGCTGAGCGCGGGGCTCCTGGGCGTGGGGGCCTACCTGCTGCACGTCGAGCTCTCGCGCGGCTTCTTCTCGATCCTGTTCCTGGTCGGCATCCCCGCGATGCTGCTCGCCCGGTTCGCCCTGCGCCGACTGCTGCAGGCAGCACGCCGTCGCGGCGCCCTGGGACGCAGCGTCATGATCATGGGCCACGCGCCCTACGTCGACCTCATCAGCGGGGTGCTGGGGCGTCAGCCCTGGCTGGGGCTACGGGTCGTGGGCTGTCTGACTCCCGACGGCGACGACGGACTCACCCAGGCCGGGGTGCCGGTGGTCGGCCCCATCCGCAACGTCGCCGCCGCGATCGCCGAGCACGAGGTCGACGTGCTCGTGTTCGCCCCCGGCGCCTACACCTCCCCCAGCCAGATCCGCGAGGCGGTCTGGGAGCTCGAAGGTCGCGACGTCGAGTTCGTGGTGGCACCGAGCATGACCGACATCTCCAGCGAGCGGATCAAAATGCGCCCCGTCGGCGGGCTGCCGCTGATCCACGTCACCCCGCCCACCTGGACCGACGCGTCCCGGTGGGGCAAGCGGACCTTCGACGTCGTCGGCGCCCTCTTCTGCCTGGCCGTCCTCAGCCCGGTGCTGGTGGCCTCAGCGGCCTGGGTCAAGCTCCACGACGGTGGCCCGGTGCTCTTCCGCCAGCGCCGCACGGGACGTCACGGCGAGGAGTTCTCCTGCCTCAAGTTCCGCAGCATGGTGCCCGACGCCGAGCGCCGGCTGACCGAGCTGACCACCGACGACAGCACCTCGGTGCTGTTCAAGATGAAGCGGGACCCGCGAGTCACCCGGCCCGGGCGGGTGCTGCGCCGCTTCTCCATCGACGAGCTACCGCAGCTGATCAACGTGCTGCGCGGCGAGATGAGCCTGGTCGGACCGCGTCCGCCGCTGCCCAGCGAGGTGTCCCGCTACGAGGGCCACACTGCCCGGCGACTCCACGTGCGCCCGGGGCTCACCGGTCTGTGGCAGGTCTCCGGCCGCTCGGACCTCTCCTGGGAGGAGGCGGTGCGGCTGGACCTGTACTACGTCGACAACTGGTCGATGATCCAGGACCTCAACATCCTCCTCAAGACGGTCGGCGCCGTGGTGAGCAGCCGCGGCGCCTACTGAGGCCCCGGTGAGCGAAGCACCGCTGCGCGTCGCCTTCGTCGTCGAGCAGACGCTGGGTCACCGCACCCACTCCGAGAGCCTGCACGCCGCGGTCGATCGCAGCCACGACATCGATGCCCGCTGGGTGCCGGTGCCCTTCGAGGTCACCGGACGCGCGCGAGCCCTGCCGCTGTGGAGCAACTGGACGGTGCGGGCCGGCACCCGTGCCCGTCTCGGACTGCGCCGAGTGACCCGCGGCTGGCGCCCCGACCTGGTCTACTTCCACACCCAGGTGAGCGCGGTCCTGGCCGGCCGCTGGCTGCGCCGGGTCCCGGCGGTGATCTCGATGGACGCCACGCCCGTGCAGTACGACAGCATCGGCGCGGCCTACCACCACCACGCCGGCTCTCCCCGCGCCGAGCGGGCCAAGTGGTGGCTCAACCGTCGTGCGCTGCGGCGAGCCCGCGCCGTGATCGCCTTCAGCGACTGGACCCGGGCCAGCCTTATCGAGCACTACGACGTCGACCCCGCCAGGGTCCACGTCATCCCGCCTGGCGTGGACACCACCGTGTGGCAGCCGCGGGCCGACCGCGACGCCGTCCCCGACGAGCCGCTGCGCGTCCTCTTCGCCGGCAACGACTTCGTCCGCAAGGGCGGCCCCGAGCTCCTGCGCGCCTTCGCCGGGCTCGGCCTGCCCGGCGTCGAGCTGCACGTGGTCACCGGCGCCGACGTGGAGTCCGCTCCGGGGGTCCACGTGCATCGAGGGCTGCGCCCCAACAGCGAGGAGCTGATCCGGCTGTTCCAGCGCGCGGATATCTTCTGCATGCCCACGCACGGCGACGCGCTGGGCATCGTCTACCTCGAAGCGGCCGCGTGCGGCGTCCCGGCGATCGGCACCGACGTCGGCGCGGTGCCGGAGGCCGTCGTCGAGGGAGTGACCGGGCTCCTCATCCCCCCTGGCGACGTCGAGGCCCTCACCGCGGCGCTGCGCACCCTGCTCACCGATCCAGCCCGACGCCGCGCCTACGGCACCGCTGCCCGCGAGCTGGCCGAGCGACGCTTCGACGCCCACCGCAACCTCGCGCGCATGCTCGCGATCTGCCGCCAGGCCGCTCAGGGACGCCCGTAGTCCATCGGCAGCGCCTGCAGCCGGTCCCACGGGAAGGCCCGCAACACCTGGGCGGGATTCGTGCCGCTGCGCAGCGAGCCGCGCTCGGCGCTGACCGCGACGGCACCCCCCTGGTCGGTGACGATGAACCCGTAGCGCTGCGCAGCTCGGGCGACGATGCGCCCGACCCGGGTCAGCTGCAGGGACGCGAGGTCCAGCCGCGGATCCAGGCGCAGCCGGATGCCCTCAGGGACGGCGCCGCGAGTGCCGACCGCGGCCGAGCCGTCGCTGCGCTGGGCGGGGTAGGAGAACACTCGCCAGTTCGCCGCCTGGGTCACCGAGAGGCTCATCGCGTGGTCGATCCGGCCGCGACGCAGCTCGCTGCGGCGGATGATCCCGCCCGACAGCGCCACGCCCGACGCGGAGACTCCCGTGCCCCGGCCGAAGTATCCGGCCTGCCGCGAGGCGTGGTCGATCCGGCCGCCCCAGCAGGCGTGCCAGCGGCCGCTCACTCGGTGGGCCTTCCAGAGCTCCCAGAGTCGGTCGGCCGACGGCGAGTACACGGCCAGATTGCCGTCGGAGCCCCCGGCGGGCCGAGCCCGGGCCGGGATGGGCACCGAGCGGAAGGCGCCGCCTCGGCCCACCAGCTGGGTCGGCTGGTAGCCCTTGTGCTGGCAGTCGTCGAAGACCACGTCGATCCGCCGCGTCCGGCGGGGAACGGTGTAGGTGGCCGTCGTGAAGAGGTCGTCGTTGAAGGCGGCGACGCCGCCCCAGTGGTCGCGGACCTGCGTGCTCACCGTGGCCGCGATGGCCGCACTGTCGGGGCCGAGCGGTGCGCGACGCACGTCGAGGCGCCAGGCGCTGCGTGGTCCGAAGACCCCGCCGGCGGGCAGGTGGGCCACCACCCGCGCCGGGCCGGCGCCACGGGCCACGGCCGGGCTCGGGTCGGCCAGCTGACCGAGCACGAGGGGCGCCACCACCACGGCGACGACGAGAGGCGAGGCGGAGCGGAACAGGTGCGAGCGAGGCACGACGGGACACGTCCTGGTCTCGGGGGCGGATGAGCGCCTGGCAACCTATCGGCATCCGTGGCCGGCGTCAGCCCAGATGCGGCTCGCCCGCCCCATCGAGCGCCTCTCAGTCCAGGCAGAACTCGTTGCCCTCCGGGTCCTCCAGCCAAATGAACCCCTGCTCCGGGCCGCCGTCGGGGTCGACCCGGCGCACCTGCCGCGCCCCCAGCCCGACCAGCCGATCGGCCTCGGTCTGGAGCGTGGCCATGCGCTCGGCGCCCGTCTGCCCCGGAGCGGCCCGGACGTCGAGGTGCACCCGGTTCTTCGCCGACTTGGGCTCGGGCACCTTCTGGATGAACAGCCGCGGCCCCGTCTCGCCCTCCGCCGGCACCAGCGCGGAGCGGTCGTTGCGGTGCTCGGCCGGCACGCCCCAGGCGTCGAGCGCGGCATCCCAGGAGTCGAACCCGGGTGGCGGCGGCTGGAGGCGGTAGCCGAGGACCTCGCACCAGAAGGTGGCGAGGGCGGCGGGGTCGGCGGCGTCGAAGGTCACCTGGAACTCTCGGGTCATTGCTTCCAGCCTCTCGGTCGTTGGGTCCTCGGCAGCTTGCCCACCACGATCAGGTACGAGTCGTCGACCGCGGATCGGATCTCGTCGGCGGGGATACCGGCGTCGATCACCAGCTGGTTCCAGCCGCGGCCGCCGAGGTAGGGCATCGAGGAGGCGTGGTGGGGATAGCGATCCAGCCACACGTCGGCGACCTCGCGGTCGGGACCGGCCTTCACCCCGCAGCTGTGCTCGTTGACGAAGCAGAAGATCTTGCCCGCCGGCGCGACCTTCACCACCGGCCACACCGGGTCGAAGGGGTGGTCCGACCAGGCTCCGGGCTTGGCCAGGCAGTGTTCGAGGAGCTCGGCGGCGTCCACCCCGTGCCTACCGGGTGGCTTCCATCATCTGCCGCAGCTCCTTCTTCAGCTCCGAGACCTCATCGCGCAGCCGCGCAGCGACCTCGAACTGCAGCTCGGCCGCCGCGGCCTTCATCTGCTCGGTGAGCTGCTGGATGAGCTCGGCCAGGTCGGAGCTGGGCAGGCCGGCCAGGTCGGGGAGGTTCTCCCGGTCCTGCTTCTCCCGCTTGCTCTCGAGCCGGGACAGCCCGGGCACCGGCGCCTTCTTGGACTTGTCGCCACGCACCCCCGTGCCCTGCCAGGTGGCGAGCAGCTCCTGGGTGGTCTCGTCCTCGCGCGCCAGCATCTCGGTGATGTCGGCGATCTTCTTGCGCAGCGGCTGCGGGTCGACGCCGTTGGCCTTGTTGTAGGCCACCTGCTTCTCCCGGCGGCGGTTGGTCTCGTCGATGGCCGACTCCATCGACGGCGTGACCTGGTCGGCGTACATGAACACCTGACCGGACACGTTGCGGGCCGCGCGGCCGATGGTCTGGATCAGCGACTTGTCCGAGCGAAGGAAGCCCTCCTTGTCGGCGTCGAGGATGGCCACGAGCGAGACCTCCGGCAGGTCCAGGCCCTCACGGAGCAGGTTGATGCCGACCAGGACGTCGTACTCCCCCAGCCGCAGGTCGCGCAGCAGCTCGATCCGCTTGAGGGTGTCGACCTCCGAGTGCAGGTAGCGGGTGCGGACGCCGGCCTCGAGGAGGTAATCGGTGAGGTCCTCGGACATCTTCTTGGTCAGGGTCGTGACCAGGACCCGCTCGTTCTTCTCCACCCGCAGGTTGATCTCGCCGATGAGGTCGTCGATCTGGCCCTTGGTGGGCTTGACGATGACCTCGGGGTCGACCAGGCCGGTGGGCCGGATGATCTGCTCGACGACGTGGTCCTCGCCCCCGACCTTCGCCATCTCGTAGTTGCCGGGAGTGGCCGAGAGGTAGATGGTCTGCCCGATGCGGTCGACGAATTCCTCCCACCGCAGCGGCCGGTTGTCCATGGCGCTGGGCAGCCGGAAACCGTGGTCGACCAGGTTGCGCTTGCGCGACATGTCGCCCTCGTACATGCCGCCGATCTGCGGCACCGCGACGTGCGACTCGTCGACGACGAGCACGAAGTCCTCGGGGAAGTAGTCCAGCAGCGTGTTCGGAGCGCTCCCTCGACTCCGGCCGTCCATGTGCATCGAGTAGTTCTCGATGCCCGAGCACGAACCGACCTGGCGCATCATCTCGATGTCGTAGGAGGTGCGCATCTGCAGCCGCTGGGCCTCCAGCAGCTGGCCGTTGCGCTGGAACTCGGCGAGCCGCTCGGCCAGCTCCTCCTCGATCCCCTTGATCGCGCGCTCCATGCGCTCGGGTCCGGCCACGTAGTGGGTGGCGGGGAAGACGTAGAGCTCCTGGTCGTCGCTGATCACCTCGCCCGTGACCGGGTGCAGCGCCATCAGCCGCTCCACCTCGTCGCCGAAGAACTCCACGCGCACGGCGTGCTCCTCGTAGACCGGGAAGATCTCCAGGGTGTCGCCGCGCACCCGGAACGTCCCGCGGGTGAACGAGAGGTCGTTGCGCGTGTACTGGATCTCCACCAGCCGGCGCAGGATCGAGTCGCGGTCGCGCTCGTCGCCGACCTTGAGCCGCAGCATCCGGTCGACGTACTCCTGCGGGGTGCCCAGGCCGTAGATGCAGGAGACCGTGGAGACGACGATGACGTCGCGGCGGGTGAGCAGGCTGTTGGTGGCCGAGTGCCGCAGCCGCTCCACCTCCTCGTTGATCGAGGAGTCCTTCTCGATGTAGGTGTCGGTCTGCGGGACGTAGGCCTCGGGCTGGTAGTAGTCGTAGTAGCTGACGAAGTACTCGATCGCGTTGTTCGGAAAGAGCTGCCTCAGCTCGTTGGCGAACTGCGCGGCCAGCGTCTTGTTGGGCTGCATCACCAGGATCGGCCGCTGCAGCTTCTCCGCCACCCACGCCACCGTGGCGGTCTTGCCGGTGCCGGTGGCACCGAGCAGGACGACGTCCTTCTCACCGCCCTGCATCCGCTTGGCGATCTCGGCGATAGCGGCCGGCTGGTCGCCCGAGGGCTGGTAGTCCGACTCGACGTGGAAGGGCGCCACGCGGCGCTCGAGATCGGTGACGGGACGCATGCTGCGAGCCTACGAGGACCCACCGACAGTCCGCCCCGATCGGGCCGGCGACGTCGCACGGACGGGCCTCTCACGGGCTGCCGCGGCGGCCGTGGGTGCGCGGGGGGTCGTAGCCGTCCGGCGGTGGCGACATCTCCGCCCGCACGCCCAGCAGCCGCACCGGACGGTCGTCGCCGAGCGCCTCGTAGAGCGCGTAGGCGACTGCCCCGACGACGGCGGGATCGTCGGTCGGCTCGGGAAGCTTGCGGACGCGGGTGGAGGTGAAGAAGGGCGCGAACCGCACCTTGAGGTGCACTCGTTGGCAGGGCCGACCCTCGGCGCGGATGTCCTCGACCACCCGCTCGGCCAGCGTCAGCAGCGCAGCCCGCACCTCCTCGGGCGTCCCCAGGTCCTGCTGGTAGGTGGTCTCTCGCCCATGAGCGCGCGCCACCCAGGGCGTGTCGTCGACGACGCTGCTGCTCACCCCGCGCCCCAACCGACCCAGATGCGGGCCGGTGCCGGGCCCGAACTCAGCGGCGAGCACGTCGTCCGAGGCTGCCGCCAGCTCGCGCACCGTGGCGATCTCCAGCCCGGCCAGCCGCGCGGCGATCCGCGGCCCGACGCCCCACAGCGCCTGGGTGGGGCGCTCGCCCATCACCTCGAACCAGTTCTCGCGGGTGAGCCTGAACCGGCCGCCCGGCTTGCCGAACTCGGTGGCGATCTTGGCCCGCACCTTCGTGTCGCCGATGCCGACCGAGCAGTGCAGCGACGTCGCGGCCAGCACGGCGGCCTGCAGCTCGAAGGCCGTCCGCTCCAGGTCGTCGGTGGCCACGCCGACGAAGGCCTCGTCCCAGCCGAGCACCTCGACCACCGCGCCCGGATGTGCCCGGAGCGTGTCCATCACCGTGGCCGAGGCCGCTTCGTAGACAGGGCGGTCCACAGGCAGGAAGACCGCCTCCGGGCACCGCTTCCGCGCCGTCCGCAGCGCCATGCCGGAGCGGATGCCGTGCTCGCGCGCCTCGTAGGACGCGGTGGACACCACCGCCCGCTCCGTGGGGTCGCCGCGACCGCCCACCACCACGGGCAGGCCCCGCAGCTCCGGGCGTCGCAGCAGCTCGACTGCGGCCAGGAACTGGTCCATGTCGACGTGGAGCACCCAGGAGGTCATGCCCACATCATCGGCACAGTGTTGACTAGTGCCGTGGCTCGTCCCGCTCCGCTGATCAACTTCGGCCACCCCCTCATGCAGGTGCTGCGACGCGCCCTCCTCGGGCTGCTCGGGATCCAGGTGGCGCTCGTCGCCGGGCTCACCCTCACCGACTCCTACCGGCGTCGCGGCAAGAAGCCGCAGCCCTTCCCGGTGACCAAGCCCCAGCAGGTGCCGGTGGGCGAAGGCACGGTGACGACCTACACCTACGGCCAGGACCTCTACGACGACATGATCGCGGCCATCGACGCCGCCCGGCACCAGGTGCTCTTCGAGACCTACATCTGGAAGGGCGACGAGGTCGGCGAGAGTTTCAAGGCGGCGCTCGCACGGGCCGCCGACCGCGGCGTGGAGGTCTACGCGATCTACGACGCGTTCGCGAACCTCGTGGTCCCGCCGGCGTTCAAGCGGTTCCCGCCCTCGCTGCGGGTGCTGGCCTACCCCGTCTACAACGCGGGCCTACGGTTCTTCGACCTGCGCCGATACGGCCGCGACCACCGCAAGATCCTCGTCGTCGACGACGACACCGCGTTCGTGGGCGGCTACAACGTGGGCGCGGCCTACGCCACGGAGTGGCGCGACACGCACTGCCGGATCACCGGACCCGGCGTGTGGGACCTCAAGCGGGCGTTCGCCGACTTCTGGAACAGCCAGCGTGGCCGGCGGTGGGCCGACGGCGACGAGCGGCCGCTGCTGATCGAGACCGCCAGCGCGTGGGAGTCGCGCATCCGGGTGCACCGCAACCTGCCGCGGCAGTGGAGCTTCCCGATCCGGGCGATGTACCTGGACGCCATCGACCGCGCGCGCCGCAACATCTGGATGACCCACGCCTACTTCATCCCCGACGAGAACTTCGTCGAGGCGCTGGTGGCCGCCGCCCGGCGCGGCGTGGACGTGCGGATCCTGCTGCCGCAGACCTCGAACCACGTCGTCGCCGACTGGCTCAGCCGCGGCTACTTCAGCCAGCTCCTGTCCGCCGGGGTGCGGATCTTCCGCTACCAGGACGCGATGGTGCACGCGAAGACCGCCACGGTCGACGGTGAGTGGTCGACGATCGGCACCGCCAACATCGACCGGCTCTCCATGACCGGTAACTACGAGGTGAACGTCGAGTTCATCGACGCCGGGCTGGCCCGGGCCATGGAGGAGGTGTTCCGCACCGACGAGTCCAACGCCGTCGAGCTGATGGCCGGCGACTGGGCCGGTCGCGGGTTCACCCGGCGGTTCGCCGAGGTGGTCCTCGCGCCCTTGCGGCCGGTGCTCTGAGCGGGTCTACGCTCCCCGCATGAGCACGCACGAGGGCGGACCCGGGCTCCCGCAGGAACGACGCATCGTCACCGAGATCCCCGGGCCGAGGTCGCAGGAGATCCACGCCCGACGGCAGGCCGTGGTGGCCGCCGGGGTCGGCAGCGTGCTGCCGGTGTACGTCGAGAAGGCGGGCGGCGGCGTGGTGGTCGACGTCGACGGCAACAGCCTGATCGACCTGGCCAGCGGCATCGCCGTCACCAGCGTCGGCAACAGCGCGCCCGCCGTCGTGCAGGGCGTCACCGAGCAGGTCGCCGCCTTCACCCACACCTGCTTCATGGTCGCGCCCTACGAGGGCTACGTGGAGGTCTGCGAGAAGCTCGCGGCGCTCACGCCGGGCGACCACGCCAAGAAGGCCGCGCTGTTCAACTCCGGCGCCGAGGCGGTGGAGAACGCGGTGAAGATCGCGCGGGTGCACACCGGCCGCGACGCGGTGGTGGTCGTCGACCACGCCTACCACGGGCGTACCAACCTCACGATGGCGATGACGGCCAAGAACATGCCGTACAAGCAGGGCTTCGGGCCCTTCGCCGGCGAGGTGTACCGCGCGCCGATGTCCTACCCCTTCCGCGAGCCGGCGCCGATCACCGGGCCCGAGGCCGCGGCTCGCACCATCGAGGTGATCGAGAAGCAGGTCGGCGCCGACAACGTCGCCTGCGTCGTCATCGAGCCGGTGCTCGGCGAGGGCGGCTTCGTCGTCCCCGCACCCGGTTACCTCACGGCCGTCAGCGAGTGGTGCACCGCCCACGGCGTCGTCTTCGTGGCCGACGAGATCCAGTCCGGCATGTGCCGCACCGGCACCTGGTTCGCCAGCGAGCACGAGGACGTCGTGCCCGACCTGGTCACGGTGGCCAAGGGCGTGGCCGGCGGGCTTCCGCTGGCAGCGGTCGTGGGTCGCTCCGAGATGATGGACGCCGTCCACGGTGGCGGCCTGGGCGGCACCTACGGCGGCAACCCGGTGGCCTGCGCGGCGGCCCTCGGCGCGATCGCCACGATGGAGGAACTCGACCTCAACGCCCGCGCCCGCGCCATCGAGGCCACCATGACCGAGCGGCTGCGCATCCTGGCCGACAAGGCGCCCGCCATCGGCGACGTCCGTGGCCGAGGCGCGATGATCGCCATCGAGATCGTCCGGCCCGGCACCACCGAGCCCGACGCGGCCCTCACCTCGGCCATCGCCACCGGCTGCCACCAGCAGGGCGTGCTGATGCTGACCTGCGGCACCTTCGGCAACGTGCTGCGCTTCCTGCCGCCGCTCGTGATGCCCGATCACCTGCTCGACGAGGCGCTCGACGTGCTCGAGGAGGTCGTCACCGGCCTGGTCTGAGCGCCGTCGGCGGGCGTGGAACACTGGGGTTCCTCACGACGCCGCACGGAAGGGGAGCCCGCAGCCCGTGAGTGATCCGTCTCGTCCGCCCTTCCTCGGGCGTCCCGGTGGTCGTCCGACGTCCGCGCCGCTCCATCCCGAGCCGGCGGGCGCGACGACCATCACGGCCCCGGTCTCGGACGCCCCGGTCATGGAAGCACCGGTCATGGAAGCACCGGAGCTGCCAGCTGATCCCGACCGCTCCGAGTCGCACGCCGCGGCCACGAAGCGAGGCGTGGCCTGGTCCTCGGTGGGCCGGGCCGCCATCCAGGTCGTGCAGTTCGGGTCCGGGCTGGTGCTGGCCCGCCTCCTCTCACCGACCGAGTTCGGTGTGATGGCCAGCCTGGGGGTCGTCTCCTCCTTCGCCATCCTGCTCTTCGAGATGGGCCTCAGCTCGGTCCTCGTCGCCAAGCGCCAGCCCACCGAGGCCGATTTCGCGACGGTGTTCTGGGTCAACGCCATCTCCGGCGTGCTGTTCTTCGCGCTGCTCTCGGCCATCGGTCCGCTCATCGGCAGTTTCTTCCACCAGCCGGTGATCTCCTCGCTCGCCCCCATCGTCGGGCTGGCCTTCCTGGTGAACCTGGGGGTGTGCCAGCAGGCCGTCCTCACCCGGGCGCTGCGGTTCAAGGAGATCGCCGTCATCGAGACCATCGCGGCCGTCCTCAACTTCGGCACCGTCATCGTGCTGGCGGTGCTCGGCGTCGGCGTCTACTCGCTGGCGATCGGGCCGGTGGTCGGCAGTGCCGCCACCTCGGCGCTGCTGTGGTGGCTGGTGCCGTGGCGCCCGCGACACTTCATCAGCCTCTCGTCGTGGCGCTCGATCTGGAAGTACTCCGGGCCGTTGCTGGGCTTCAACGTCGTGAACTACTGGAGCCGCAACGCCGACAACCTGATGATCGGGCGGGTCCTCGGGGCTGGCTCGCTCGGCTTCTACAACCGCGGCTACAACCTGATGCTGCTGCCGGTCACCCAGCTCGCGCAGGTGCTCGGCCGGGTCATGTTCCCGGTGTTCACCGCGATGCGCGACGAACCGGGTCGCGCCGGGTCCGCGTACCGCCGGGTGGTGAGGATCCTCAACCTCGTCTCTGTCCCCATCCTCGCCGGTATGGCGGCCGTCGCACCGGGTCTGGTCCCGTTCCTGTGGGGCCACCAGTGGCTGCCCACCGTGCCCATCCTGATCGTGCTGTGCCTGGCCGGCATCCCGCAGAGCCTGGCCACGACGGTCGGCTGGATCTACCAGTCCCACGAGGCCACCGGCCGGCAGTTCTGGACCGGCACCACGTTCGCCGTCTTCAACGTCGCGGCCATGGCCATCGGCCTGCACTGGGGTGCCGTGGGTGTCGGCACCGGTCTGCTCATCAGCTCGTGGATCGGGCTGCTCCCCGTCCTGGACTACGCCACCCGGCTCATCGGAGTCAGGGCCACGCGCGTGCTCCTCGACACGCTGCCCACCTGGGTCGTCGGCGCGGTGATGTTCGTGTGCGTGCGCGAGCTGCCGCGCGTGCTGGGAGCCTCCGCCGAGAACGGCGCGGTGCTGGCCCTGCAGGTGGCGCTCGGCGGCTGCTTGTACGTCGGTGGTGTCGCCCTCCTGCAGCGCTCGGCGCTCACCGAGTTCTGGCTCGCGGTGCGCCCGCGGTCCTCGGCCTCGGGAGCTGACGCCTGATGCTCCGCCGACTCCGCGGGCTGCGACGCCGCGTGGCGCCCATCCGGCGCGCACGCGTGCGGCTCCAGCTCCGCCACCAGAGCTTCCACAGCGACATCGTCGTTCATCCGAGTGCCCGATTCGTCGGACCCGGGGTCGTGATCGGCCCCCGTGCGCGCATCCGAGCGAACTGCGTGCTGTACGGGCCGTGCAAGCTCGAGGACGACGTCTTCATCAACGACGGCGTCTGGATCGACCAGCAGACCACCATCGGTGCCAGCTGCGCCATCGGGCCCTTCGCCCGCTTCATCACCCACACACACGAGACCGGTGGCGGACTGCACCGCGCGGGCGACGTTTCCGTGCGCCCCATCCACGTGGGTCCCGGCGCCTGGATCGGCGCCGAGGCATCGGTGCTCCCGGGAGTCAGCATCGGCGCGGGAGCAGTCGTCGCCGCCGGCTCGCTGGTCACCCGCGACGTCCCCCCGCACACGATGGTCATGGGACGTCCGGCGCGCGTCGTGTCCCGGCTGGACCGGGAGGACGAGCGATGAGACCGGCGCAACGAGGACAACCGCGCGTGGCGATCTTCCGCAGCAGGTTCCTGCCGCCGTCGGAGACCTTCGTCCGTGACCAGCTGGAGCGCTATCGAGACGTCGACGCGCTCGCCCTGGCCGACGCGGTGGTCCCCGACGGTCTTCGGCTCGTTGACCGTCCGGTCCACCTCGTCGACGGTGCGGGACTAGCGGACCGTGCGCGGTCCGCCGCCCTGCGGCTCCGAGGCGCATCCGAACGGACCAAGAGGGACCAGCGGGTCGCCCGCCGCCTGCACAGGCTCGACGTCGACGTTCTCCACGCACACTTCGGGCCCGACGCTGCATCGGTGCGCGGTGGAGCGGTTCAGGCCGGGGTCCCACTGGTGGCGACCTTCCACGGCTTCGACGCGACCGTCGACTTTGCACACTTCGTCTCGGCCGGTGGGTCACAGGCCCAGATGGTCGAGGACTGGTCCCTGCTCACTCAGGACGTCAGCGCCTTCGTCGCGGTGAGCAGCCACATCAAGGACTCACTGGTGGCGCGGGGGGTGCCAGAGCAGAGGATCTCCGTCGTCCCCTGCGGCATCGACGTGGCCTCGTTCGACCCCACGCCGGTGCCTGACCACGGCGGTCTGCTGTTCGTCGGGCGGCTGGTGGAGAAAAAGGGACTCGCGGACCTTCTGCAGGCCCTGAGCACCATCGGCGAGCCCCCGCCACTGACGGTGATCGGCGACGGCCCGCTGCGGGAGGATCTCGAGCAGCTGGCTCGGGAGCTGGGAGTCTCGGTGTCGTTCGTCGGCACGGCCGGCACTTCCGTGGTCAAGGAGGCGATCAAGGCCGCTCGCCTGGTCGTCATGCCGTCGCGCACCGCCGCCAGCGGCGACAGCGAGGGCCTTCCGGTCGTTGCTTTGGAGGCGCAGGCTTCGGGCCGCCCGGTCTTGGCCTACGCCCACAGTGGACTGCGCGACGCCGTGCTCGACGGCCGGACGGGGATCCTCGTGCCCGAGGCCGACGTCGGCGAGCTCGGTCGAGCGCTGACCTCGATGCTGGGCGACAGCGAGAAGCTCGCCGAGATGGGTCGAGCAGCACGCGAACGAGTCGCCGAGCGCTTCGACATCTCCACCACCATCGCCGACCTGGAGCACATCTACCGCGAGGTGGCGGCTCCGAGCGGGCCCCGATCTACCGGGAGCAGTGCCGAGTGACTCCCGCCATCCAGCCCGACCGGCCCGCGTCCGAGCTCACCGTCGCCGTCGTCGTGCCCGTCCGCGGGCACGGCGAGCTCCTGACGGGCCTACTCGAGTGCCTGGCCCGCCAGGACCGCAGGCCCGATCACATCGTGCTGGCCGACGACTCCCCCGACGGCTCGCTCGAGCCCCCCACGCCCGACCTGACCGTCGTCCGCAGCGGCGGCGTCGGCCCCTACGGCGCGCGCAATCGGGCCTGGCGCAGCGTCGAGGCGGACGTGTACCTCTTCGTGGACGCACGGAGCCGTCCACGCGACACCTGGTGCGGTGCGCTCACCGCTCTGTTCGCCGAACCCGACGTCGACCTGGCCGGCTCGGAGATCAACGTCCTGCCCGGTCCGACGCTCCCGGCGCGAGCCGCTCACGCCGAGCAGCTCTTCGCCGTCCGCGGCTACGTCGACCAGCCGTGGTTCCTGCCCTACTTCCCGACCTGCAACCTGGGCATCCGGCGCAGCGCGCTCGAGCGGGTGCAGGGGTTCGGCGAGGTGCGCAGCGGTGGGGACGCCGACCTGTGCTGGCGGGTGATCGAGTCGGGCGGCGGGTACGCCGTGGACCGCTCGGTGCAGCTGGACTGGGTGCCGCGGGTGAAGGTGCGCGACTTCCTCGAGCAGCGCTACCGCTACGGCGGGAGCAACGTCGCCCTGCGCCGCAGCTGGGCGGGCCGCGGCATGGCCGCCCCCGTGCCGCCCGCACTGGGCGACCTCGCCCGGCGAGCGGCACTCATCGCCCTCCGCACACCCTGGGCCGCGGTCAGACGCCGCGAGGACCGGCTGCAGGCCCAGCTCCTGGCCTCCGCCTACGTGGCGCGCGATCTCGGGGTGCGACGAGCGCTGCGCCGCGCCGAGGGCTAGCCGCCGCGCCGGAGCGCCTCGGCCCGGCCGACCCACTGGCCCAGCTGCGCCACCAGGGCGCGGCGACGGACCGGGTCGCGGGGCGACCTGGCCAGGCCCAGCACCGTGCGTGGCAGCAGTCGCGTGATCGGGGCGAGACCCGGTCGTGGCATGCCGGCGGCACCGAACTGCCGGTAGAGCCGCACGTGAGAGGCGCCGAACGCCCGATTCTGGCGGAAGGCACCCGCGGTGGTGGGGCGGCGTACGTAGTCGATGGCGGCGTCGTCCACGAAGACCAACCGGTGCCCGGCGAGCTGAGCCCGCCAGAACCACTCGGTCTCGTCCCCGCCGCCGCGGTAGCTCTCGTCGAACGGGCCGATCGCGCCCACCACCGAGCGGGCGAAGCCGCAGTTGGCCCCGGTGGCCCACGGGAGGAACCCCAGGTTGTCGTTGAGGACACGCTGCCACTCGCCCAGCGGCGCCGCCTGGTCCGAGACCCGCCGCAACGAGCCGCCCATCAGCTCGGCGCCGTCGCTGAAGCACCGCCAGTAGGCCTCGACCCAACCGGGGTGCACCAGGTCGTCGACGTCGCACAGCAGCACCAACGGCGCGGCTCCGTGGGCGATGCCCGCGTTGCGCGCGTGGTTGATGCCACGACGCGCGGAGGCGTCGGCCACCTCGAAGCGGTCGTCGAACTCGGCGACCACCTCGGCCGACCCGTCGGTCGAGCCGTTGTCGGCCACGACGACGCGGAAGGGGACCGAGGACTGCTGCTCGGCGAGCGCGCTCAGCTGGGCACGCAACGTCGCGGCCCCGTTGAAGCACGGGATGACGACGTCCACCTGCGCTTGCTCGCTCACCGTCCCCCACCTCGATCTCGGCGTCCTGACGCTCGCGGGTCTCCCGCAACCTAGCGAAGCCGGGTCACGAACAGATGACCGAGTGGCGCGTCAGGCGACCGGTAGGGCGGGTCTCACACCGCCAGCTCCCGCACGCCCCACGGTGACCCGTATTCGGTCAGCAGGTCCAAGAACGGCTGGGAGGCGAACGCCTCCGGGCCGAGCACGCCGGCGCCGGCCCAGGTGCCGGCGGCCAGCAGCTCGAGCGCCACCACCGGGTTGACGGCGGTCTGCCAGACCACGCACTGGTGGCCGTACTCCTTCATCGACCAGTCGTTGTCGACCACGTGGTAGAGGTACGTCGAGCGCGGCTCGCCGTCCCGGCCCGTGCCCGTCACCCAGAGGCCGGCGCAGGTCTTGCCGTGCATCTGCCCGCCGAGCCCGGCGGGGTCGGGCAGGCAGGCGGCCACGAGGTCGCGCGGGGAGACCTCCACACCGCCCACCCGGACCTTGTCGGTGCGGTCGAGGCCGAGCTTGTGGAGCGTCTTGAGGACGTCGATGAACTCGTCGCCCAGGCCGTACTTGAAGGTGGCGCGCTGGCAGTCGACCCAGCGCGGCATGAGGAGCACCTCCTCGTGCTCGACGTTGACGCACTCGACCGGACCGATGCCCTCGGGGAAGTCGAAGACCTCCGGTTCGCTGAACGGCTCGGTCGTGAACCACTCGCGGCCCTTCTCCCAGATGACCGGCGGGTTGAGACACTCCTCGATGGTGGTCCAGATCGAGAAGGAGGGTGCGAAGTCGTAGCCGTCGACCACCAGGTTCGCGCCGTCGCGAGTGCCGAGCTCGTCGATCTCGGAGAAGAGATGGTCCGCGGCGTGGCGGGCGAAGACGTCGGAGAGCCCGGGCTCCACGCCCATGCCCACCAGCGCCAGCCGGCCGGCGCCCTCCCACAGGTTGGCCTTCGCGAACTGCTCGTCGCCCAGCTTCACGCCGACCTGCTCGTACGGCAGCGAGGGGTGGGGCCGCGAGAGGCTCATCGCCATGTCCAGGTAGTCCGCGCCGGCGGCGAAGGCGCCGTCGAAGATGCTCATGACGAAGCGCGGGTCGACGGCGTTCATCACATGGGTGACGTCGTGCGCCTGGCACAGCGCCGCCACCGACTCCGCCGAGGAGGCATCGACCTGCGCGGCCACGAACCTCGGGTCGTCCAGCGCCTGGACCGCGCGGGAGGCGCGGGCCTGGTCGTAGTCGGCGACCACGCAGCGCTCGAAGAAGTCCCGGCGCGCGGCGATGGCGGTGAACGCCGAGCCCACTCCCCCGGCGCCGACCAACAGGATCCGCACCGCCTACTCCCCGATGTAGGACATCACGTGCTTGACCCGGGTGTAGTCCTCCAGGCCGTACATCGAGAGGTCCTTGCCGTAGCCGGAGTGCTTGAAGCCGCCGTGCGGCATCTCGGCGACCAGCGGGATGTGGGTGTTGATCCACACGCAGCCGAAGTCGAGCTTGCGGGCCATCCGCATCGCGCGGCCGTGGTCCTTGGTCCACACGCTGGAGGCCAGCCCGTACTCGACGCCGTTGGCCCAGGCCAGCGCCTGGGCCTCGTCGGAGAACCGCTGCACGGTGATGACCGGGCCGAAGATCTCGTGCTGGATCTGCTCGTCGGACTGCCGCAGCCCCGAGAGCACCGTGGGCTCGTAGAAGTAGCCGGTGGCGCCCTGGCGGTGCCCGCCGGCCGCGACGTCGGCGTGGTCGGGCAGCCGGTCGACCAGGCCCGTGACGTGGTCGAGCTGGCGCTCGTTGTTGAGCGGGCCGTAGAGCACGTCGTCGTCGTCGGGACCTCCGGTGCGGGTACCCCGCGCCTGCTCGGCCAGGGCCGCCACGAAGTCGTCGTGGACGCCCGGACCGGCCAGCACCCGGGTGGCGGCGGTGCAGTCCTGACCGGCGTTGAAGTAGCCCGCGGTGGCGATGCCCTCGGCGGCGGCCGCCACGTCGGCGTCGTCGAAGACGATGACCGGCGCCTTGCCGCCCAGCTCGAGGTGCACCCGCTTGACGTCCTTGGCCGCCGACGCCGCGACCTGCATGCCGGCGCGCACCGAGCCGGTGATCGCCACCAGCTGCGGGGTGGGGTGCTCGACCACCAGGCGGCCGGTGTCGCGGTCGCCGGTGACCACGTTGAGCACGCCCGGGGGCAGGAACTCCTGGCAGACCTGCGCCAGCAGCGTCGAGGAGGCCGGCGTGGTGTCGCTGGGCTTGAGGACGATGGTGTTGCCGGCCGCCAGGGCGGGGGCGATCTTCCAGACCATCATCATCATCGGGTAGTTCCACGGCGTCACCTGGCCGACGACGCCGATGGGCTCGCGCCGGATGAACGAGGTGTGGTCGGCCAGGTACTCCCCGCCGGCCTTGCCCTCCAGGACCCGCGCGGCGCCGGCGAAGAACCGGATCTGGTCGACCGCCGGCGGGATCTCCTCCTCCAGCGTCAGCTGCAGCGGCTTGCCGGTGTCGCGGGACTCGACCTCGACGAACTCCTGGGCCCGCGACTCCAGCGCGTCGGCGATCTTGAGCAGCGCCTGCTGGCGCTGCGAGGGCGTCGTGTCGCGCCAGGTCTCGAACGCCTCCGAGGCCGCCGTGTAGGCCCGGTCGACGTCCTCGGCCCCCGACATCGGCGCACTGGCGTAGACCTCCCCGGTGCTCGGATCGATCACGTCGTAGGTCTCGCCGGAGGCCGCGGGCACCGAGCGCCCGCCGACGACGTTGCTGAAGCTGAGGTCCGCCATGGTCGGAGACTAACGACGCCAGGCACGGAATCGGTAGGCATCTTCGACCTTTTCTTCGGATTCCGGCGCCGACGCGCCCGGATCCGGTTGCGTTCGCTCGTGTGGTCGGCGCAGACTGGCCGCGAATCCCACCCGGACGAAGGTCGTGCGAACCATGACAGAACCCCTGACCGACACCACCGTGGACGAGAGCTGGCGTCAGCAGGCGGCCAAGGACCACCTGTGGATGCACTTCACCCGGCACTCCGGCTACGACACCCACGACGTGCCGACCATCGTGCGCGGCGACGGCTGCTACGTGTGGGACTCCGCCGGCAACCGCTACCTCGACGGCCTGGCCGGCCTGTTCGTCGTGCAGGCCGGCCACGGCCGCACCGAGCTGGCCGAGGCGGCAGCCAAGCAGGCCTCCGAGCTCGCCTTCTTCCCGCTGTGGTCCTACGCCCACCCGAACGCCATCGACCTGGCCGCCCGCGTCGCCGAGTACGCCCCGGGCGAGCTCAACCGGGTCTTCTTCACCACCGGCGGCGGCGAGGCCGTCGAGAGCGCCTGGAAGCTGGCCAAGCAGTACTTCAAGCTCACCGGCAAGCCCACCAAGCACAAGGTGATCAGCCGGGCCATCGCCTACCACGGCACCCCGCAGGGCGCGCTGTCGATCACCGGGCTGCCGGGCATGAAGGCGCCGTTCGAGCCGCTGGTGCCCTCGACGTTCCGGGTGCCCAACACGAACTTCTACCGCGCCCCCGAGCAGTTCCAGACCGGCGCTTCCGACGATGAGGAGAAGTTCGGCCGCTGGGCCGCCGACCGGATCGCCGAGGCCATCGAGTTCGAGGGCCCCGAGACCGTCGCGGCGGTGTTCTTGGAGCCGGTGCAGAACTCCGGCGGCTGCTTCCCCCCGCCTCCCGGTTACTTCCAGCGGGTGCGCGAGATCTGCGACGAGTACGACGTGCTGCTGGTCTCCGACGAGGTCATCTGCGCCTTCGGCCGGCTGGGCACCATGTTCGCCGCGGAGCGCTACGGCTACCAGCCCGACATCATCACCTGCGCGAAGGGCCTCACCTCGGGCTACTCCCCGCTGGGGGCCATGATCGCCACGGACCGGCTCTTCGAGCCGTTCAGCAAGGGCGAGAACATGTTCGCCCACGGCTACACCTTCGGCGGTCACCCGGTCTCGACGGCGGTGGCGATGGCCAACCTCGACATCTTCGAGCGCGAGCAGCTCAACGAGCACGTTCGCGCCACCGAGGGCGACTTCCGCGCCACGCTGGAGAAGCTGCTGGACCTGCCCATCGTGGGCGACGTCCGCGGCGACGGCTACTTCTACGGCATCGAGCTGGTCAAGGACAAGACGACCAAGGAGACCTTCGACGACGAGGAGTCCGAGCGGCTGCTGCGCGGCTTCCTGTCCGGCGCGCTCTACGAGGCCGGCCTGTACTGCCGCGCCGACGACCGCGGCGACCCGGTGATCCAGCTGTCCCCGCCGCTCATCGCCGACCAGGCGATCTTCGACCAGATCGAGGCCACCCTGCGCGACGTCCTCACCCGGGCCTGGGACCAGCTCTAAGCGCCGGCCGGACGTCCGTTCACCACGGTGCCTTGGTGGACGGACGGTTCCCATGACGAACTGACCGTGGGAACTGTCCGTTCGTCATGGGAAGTCCAGCGCCGCTCGCAGGTCGGCGACGCCGGTGAAACGGATCGCGCGGATGCCGACCGAGGCGGCGCCGTCGACGTTGGCCTGACGGTCGTCGACGAAGGTGACGTCGCCGGCCGGCACGTCGAGCTCGGCCAGCACGTGCTCGAAGATCGCCGGGTCGGGCTTGGACAGTCCGAGCCGGGCGCTGACGAACTTCTGCTCGAACACCGAGGTCCAGGCCAGCTCGTCGAAGGCGTCGGCCTGCCAGTGCGGGGCGTTGGAGAGCAGCGCCAGCCGGACGCCGTCGGCCCGCAGCTCGTCGAGCAGGTCGATCATGTCGGGGTCGAGCACCGCCCAGGAGTCGCGGTCGGCGGCCACGAGGTCCGCGACGTCGGCCTGCGCCAGCTCGCGGTCGGCCACGGCCGACCAGTACTCAGTCGACGACAGCCCGGCGTCGAAGGCGGCCCGGTGCTCCCAGTACCGGTCGGCGAGCAGCTGCGGCTCGAGGCCGATGCGAGCGGCCAGGTCATCGCGGATTCGTCGCTCGGGCGGGCGGCTGATCACCTCGCCGTAATCCACGAGAAGCCATGGGGTCACAGCCACGACCCTAGGGTGGAGCGGTGCAGGAGCACTGGGTGCCCCCGCCCGATCCCAGGCTTGGCGGCCTGGTCGCGGGCATCAGCGGGTACGCCTACGAGGGTCTGGCCCCCGGCGTGCACGTCGGCATGCCCGGTCCGGCCCTCACGCTCATCCTCCCGCTCGAGGACCCGATCGTCGTCTCCGACGGCGCCGCTGCGTCCCGGGCGTGGCCGGCCCTGGCCTCGGGCCTCTTCGCGACGCCGATGCAGGTGCACCACGACGGCTCCCAGCACGGCGTGCAGGTCGACCTCACCCCGGCCGGCGCCCGCGCGCTGCTGGGCGTACCTGCCGGCGAGCTCGCCCAGACACTCGTCGCCCTCGACGACCTGGCCCCCGGCCTGGCCGACGCCGGCCGCGACGGCGCGACCCTGCGCGCGCGGACCCGCAGCGTCGTCGAGGCCCTCGTGCGACGCCTCGCGGCGAACGGTGCGCCACCGCCGGAGGTGGCTCACGCCTGGACTGAGATCCACCGCACCCGCGGCGCGGTGGCCGTGGGAGCGCTGGCGGCGCAGGTCGGCTGGTCCACGCGCCACCTCGGCGAGAGGTTCAAGGACGAGTACGGCCTCTCGCCCAAGACCGCCGGCCGGCTGGTGCGCTTCGACCGCGCCCGGCGGATGGTCGCCGCCGGGGTCCCGCTCGCCGAGACCGCCACCCGGTGCGGCTACGCCGACCAGGCCCACCTCAACCGCGACTGGCAGGGCTTCGTGGGCCTCTCCCCCACCCGCTGGCGTGCCGAGGACCGGCTCGTATTCGTCCAAGACCGTGACCGGCCCGAGGTCGCAGGCTGTCGGTCATGACACGAGAAGACCGCAACATCTGGAACGGCATCACCTGCGAGGACGCACTCGCCGAGCGCGCCTGGCTCGCCGCACTCGGCTTCGATGAGGGCATCTGCGTCGCCGGCGAGGCCGAGGGCACCGTGATGCACAGCGAGATGCTGTGGCCCGAGGGCGGCCGCGTGATGGTGCACTCCGCGGGCGGCAAGGCCGACGACACCTTCGCGGTGGCGGTCGGCGGCGCCTCGAGCTACGTGGTCAGCGCCGATCCCGACGCCGTGCACGCCCGCGCCGTCGAGCTCGGCGCCCCCTTCGTCCGCGAGATGGAGGAGACCGACTACGGCTCCCGCGGGTTCAGCGTGAAGGACCACGAGGGCAATCGCTGGAGCTTCGGCACCTACGCGGGCGCGGAGTAGACGCGGACGAGGCCTCAGGCCAGCGCCCGCTCCTGCCGCCTCCGGTTGAGCTCGGCCCCCACCACGATCGCGACCGAGATGACGAACATGACGGTGCCCACGACGTTGACCTGCATCGGCACGCCGCGCTGGGCGACGCCCCAGACGTACATCGGGAACGTGGTGGTGTTGCCGGCGTTGAGGTTGGTGATGATGAAGTCGTCGAAGCTGAGCGAGAAGGAGAGCAGCGCGGCGCCGAGGATGCCGGGGAAGACCAGCGGGAAGGTCACCCGCCAGAACGTCTGCGCCTCGGTGGCGTAGAGGTCCATGGCCGCCTGCTCGAGGTTGGTGTCGAGCCCGGCCAGCCGAGCCCGGACCGTGACGACCACGAACGAGAGACAGAACATGATGTGGGCGATCAGGATCGTCCAGAACCCCAGCCGGCCACCGAAGCCGCCCGCCACGAACAGCGCGAGCAGCGAGGAGCCCATGACGATCTCCGGTGAGGCCATGGGCAGGAAGATCAGCACGTTGGACACGGTCCGCCCGCGGAACTGGTGACGGACCAGGGCGAAGGCCATCAGCGTGCCGAGCACCGTGGCCACGATCGTGGCCAGCAGCCCGATCTCGATGCTGCGCCCGACCGCGGAGCACATGCTCGGGCTCTGGCAGGGATGCAGCCAGTTCTGGAGCGTGAAGCCGTCGAAGCGGTAGATCAGCTTGCTGCGCGGCTTGTTGAAGCTCATCAACACGACCACGAAGATCGGCACGAACATGTAGACGATCACCAGCAGTCCGCCGAGCAGGACCGCGTTGCGCTGCAACCACCGCATCAGAGCAGCTCCTCGGTGCCGGCACGGCGGACGTAGAGCAGCACCATCACCAAGATCAGCGCCATGAGGATGACCGAGAGCGCACCGGCTGCGGGGTAGTTGTTGGCGTTGGTGAACAGGTCCTGGATGACGTTGCCGATCATGCGTTGCTTCGGGCTGCCCAGCAGCTGGGCGTTGATGTAGTCGCCCACCGCCGGGATGAAGGTCAGCAGCGTGCCCGAGACCACCCCGGGCAGCGAGAGCGGCCACGTGACCTTGAAGAACCCGACGACGGGCGAGGCGTACAGGTCGCCGGAGGCCTCGATGAGCCGGTGGTCGATCTTGTCGACGCTGGCGAACAGCGGCAGCACCATGAAGGGCAGGAAGTTGTAGACCAGTCCGGCGATGACGGCCACCGGCGTGGCCAGCAGCCGACCCTCGGGGCCGATGAGGTGGAGGAACTGCAGCGAGTTGACGATGAACCCGTCGTCACGCAGCAGCAGCTTCCACGACAGCGTGCGCACCAGGAAGCTGGTGAAGAACGGCGCGATCACCAGCACCAGCATCAGGTTCTTCCAGCGCCCGGCCTTGAACGCGATCGCGTAGGCGAGCACGTAGCCGAGCACCAGGCAGATGGCGGTGGCCACCGCGCCGTACCACAGCGAGCGCAGCAGCGGGCCCCAGTAGTCGTGCAGGGCGTGCCAGAAGTTCGAGAACGCCCAGGTCATGTCGTAGCCGTGCAGCACCGACCCGTCGGGGTCGTAGAGGCTGGTGGCGACCAGGGAGTAGAAGGGGATGACGAAGAAGACGACCAGCCACAGCGCTCCGGGCAGCAGCAGCCAGTACGCGGTGAGCCGCCGCCGCTGGCGTGGCGGTTCCGCGGGCGGCTCGGCGGAGCGCGTCTGCGGCGGCGTGGCGGTCGCCGTCACGACGCGTCGTCCTCCACGCCGGCCGAGGCGTCCTGGCTGTGGTCGAGCAGGAAGGCGTACTCCGGGCGCCAGGAGACCTCGACCGGCTCGCCCTGCCGAAACAGCCGGCGCCGACCGGTGTTCTGCTCGAAGACCTGCAGCTCCTGGCCCCACGGCATCCGCACCAGGTACTGGGTGCTGACGCCGACGAAGCTGACATCGGTGACGACGCCGCCGGGGATGGAGTTGCCGGGGGCGTCGATCGCGTCGCCGCTCTCGCCCAGCAGCACCTTCTCGGGCCGGATGCCCAGCCAGACCGGGTTGTTGTCGACGACGTCGACGTGCGCCCGGCTCGCCGGCACGGTGGCCAGCGTGCCCTGCATGTCGACGACGACCTGGTCGCCGTCGCGTCCCTTGAGCGTGCCCTCGATGAGGTTCGACTGGCCCAGGAAGTTGGCCACGAACGTGGTGCGCGGGTTCTCGTAGAGGTCGCCGGGGGCGCCCATCTGCTCGATCACCCCGGCGTTCATCACCGCGATGGTGTCGGCCATCGTCATGGCCTCCTCCTGGTCGTGGGTGACGTGGACGAAGGTGAGGCCGACCTCGGTCTGGATGCGCTTGATCTCGATCTGCATCGAGCGCCGCAGCTTGAGGTCGAGCGCTCCCAGCGGCTCGTCGAGCAGCAGCACCTCGGGCCGGTTGATCAGCGCGCGGGCCAGGGCCACCCGCTGCTGCTGACCGCCGGAGAGCTGCGCCGGCTTCTTGCGCGCCTGGCTGTCGAGCTCGACCAGCTCGAGCATGTCGCCCACCTGCTTCTCGACGTCCTTGCCCCGCCGGCGGCGCAGCCCAAAGGCGACGTTCTCGAAGATGTCGAGGTGCGGGAAGAGCGCGTAGTTCTGGAACACGGTGTTGACCGGTCGCCGGTAGGGCTTGTCCCAGGTGATGTCGCGGTCGCCGAGATGCATCGAGCCCGACGTCGGCGTCTCCAGGCCGGCCACCATGCGCAGCGTGGTGGTCTTGCCGCACCCCGAGGGGCCGAGCAGCGCGAAGAAGGATCCGCTGGGTACGTCGAGGTCGAGGGAGTCGACGGCGGTGAAGGCCGCGAACTGCTTGGTCAGGCTGCGCAGCCGCAGCCCGTCGAACGAGCCGCCGTCGCCCGTCTGGGCCGGCTGCGCGGTGCGCTCAGCCACCTGTGACATCGGACCACTCTCCTTCGTACGTCTGCTCCTGCTTGTCATCGAGCGCCATGAAGCCGTGGGACCCCTTCAGCGCGTCCTCGGAGGGGAAGATCAGCGGGTTGTCCACCAGCGTCTTGTCGATCTTCTCCATCTCCTGCTGCGCGCCCTGGACGGGGCAGATGTAGTTCACGTACGCCGCGAGCTTCGCCGCCACCGCGGGCTCGTAGTAGTAGTCGATCCACTTCTCGGCGTTGGTGCGGTGCGTGGCCTTGTTCGGCACCAGCATGTTGTCGGCCCACAGCATCAGCCCCTCCTCGGGGCTGACGAACTTGATGTCGGGGTTGTCGAACTGGGCCTGGATGACGTCGCCGGACCAGGCCTCGCAGGCGACGATGTTGCCGGCGGTGAGGTCCTGGATGTACTCGTTGCCGGTGAAGGCGCGCACGTGGCCGCTCTTGACCGACTTGCGCAGCATCTCGATGCCGTTCTCCCACTGCTGGGAGGTGAACTTCTCCGGCTGGCCGCCCGCCAGCAGCACCATGAAGCCCATGGTGTCGCGCATCTCCGAGAGCAGCGTGATCTTGCCCTTGAGGTCGGAGCGAGTGAGCAGCTCGGAGAAGCTGCCCACGGGCTTGGTGAGCTTGGCGTTGTAGGCGATGCCCGTGAGCCCGCTCTGCCAGGGCGCGGAGTAGGTGCGGTTCTTGTCCCAGGCGCGGCCCTGCAGCGCCGGGATCAGGTTGTCGTGGAGGTTCTGCACCTTCGCGGAGTCCAGCGGCTGCACCCAGCCCAGGCCGATCATCTTCGCGGCCATCCAGTCGGTGAGCACCATCATGTCGCGGTTGACGGCCTGGCAGCTGCCGAGCTGGTTGCGGACCTTGGCGAAGAACTCGGCGTTGTCGCTGACGTCGTCGGTGTAGGAGACCGTGATGCCGGTGGCCTTCTCGAAGTCCTGCAGCGTGCTGGTGGTCTTCTTGGTGGCCGGGTCGATGTAGGCCGGCCAGTTCGAGACCACCAGGCGCTTCTGGGACGCCGAGACGTCCGGCGCACGACACGTCCTGGGGTCCTGGACCGCCGACGGTGTGCCGAACGCGGGCAGCACCGCCACACTGCCGATGCCCAACGCGGCGAGTCCACCGCCGCGGATCAGCGCCCGACGACCCAGCCGCGGGCCTCCACCGGGTGATGCAGCCACACGGGCCTCCCTCCATGTGCCGGTCACCTTCTCATCAGGTGGGGTCGATGACAAGGAATCCGTTGCGGTGTCACACGACCGCCACGGAACCGTGACATGGATGGCCGTTCTGGTTGCGGAATCTGTGCTCGGCACGGACCATGAGGCGTCATGAGCGAGCGGACGTCGAGCAGGTCGTCGGTGGGTCTGGACGACGTCTCCAAGCAGATCATCGAGCAGCTGCAGCAGGACGGTCGCCGCTCCTACGCCGCGATCGGCAAGGCCGTCGGACTGTCCGAGGCCGCGGTCCGTCAGCGGGTCCAGCGCCTCACCGAGGCCGGCATCATGCAGATCGTCGCCGTCACCGACCCGCTCCAGCTCGGGTTCGGCCGCCAGGCCATGGTGGGCATCCGCGTCGACGGTCCGCTCGAGCCGGTCGCGGACGCCCTGGCCGCCATGGACGAGGTCGACTACGTGGTGATGACGGCCGGCACCTACGACGTGCTGTGCGAGGTCGTCAGCACCGGGGACGAGGAGCTGCTCGACCTCGTCTCGACCCGGATCCGCGCGATCCCCGGTGTCCGCACCACCGAGACGTTCGTCTACCTGCGACTGGCCAAGCAGACCTACAGCTGGGGCGTGCGGTAGGCCGCCAGGTTCGAACCAGGGTTCAGGAGACCTCGATCTCCCCGTCGGCGTACCACTTACGGATTACCTTCTTGTCGAACTTGCCGACCGAGGTGCGCGGCACCTCGTCGATGAAGGCCCACGCGTCGGGCAGCTGCCACTTGGCGAAGTCGCGCAGCAGGTGCTCGCGCAGCTCCTCGGCCGTGACCGACTGCCCCTCGCGCACCACGACGGAGGCCAGCGGACGCTCCTGCCACTTCTCGTCGGGGATGCCGATCACGGCGGCCTCCTTGACCGCCGGGTGACCCATCAGCGCGTTCTCCAGGTCGACCGAGGAGATCCACTCACCGCCCGACTTGATGACGTCCTTGGCGCGGTCGGTCAGCGTGATGTAGCCGAGCGGGTCGAGATGGCCGACGTCGCCGGTGCGCAGCCAGCCGTCGTTGAACTTGGCGGCCACCTCGGGGTCGTCGGACTCGTAATAGCCCGCGGTCACCCACGGGCCGCGGACCTCGACCTCGCCGACCGCCTCGCCGTCGGAGGGCAGCTCGCTGCCGTCGTCGGCGGTGATCCTGGCCTCGACCCCGCACTGCACCCGGCCCTGGCTGCCCAGGAAGCGCCACGCCTCCTCGCTGCCCTCCTCGACTCCGAGGGGCACGCCGGCGGCCGTGGCCACCGGCGAGGTCTCGGTCATGCCCCACGCCTGCAGGATTGTGATGTCGTGCCGCTCGGCGAGCGCCTTCTGCAGCGAGACCGGGACGGCCGAGCCGCCGCAGAGGATCTTGCGGATCGAGTCCAGCTTCACCTCGGGGTGGTCGTCGAGGTAGCCCAGGACGTCGTTCCACACCGTCGGCACGGCCCCGGACAGGGTCGGCTGGGACTCCAGGATGAACCGGACCAGGGGCTCGGCCTGCAGCCAGCGGTCGGGCATGCACAGCGAGGCCCCGCTCATCAGCGCGGCGTAGGACAGTCCCCAGCTGTTGGCGTGGAACATCGGCACGATCGGCAGCACGCGGTCGCGGTAGGACATCCCCGCCACGTTGCCGGTCGTCACCATCTCCGAGTGCAGCCAGGCCGAGCGGTGGCTGTAGACGACGCCCTTGGGGTTGCCGGTGGTGCCGCTGGTGTAGCACATCGCGGCGGCGTCGCGCTCGTCCACGTCGGGCCAGTCGAAGTCCTCGGCCTGGGAGTCGAGCAGCTCGTCGAGCACGAGGACCTGCTTGCCTGAGGCGCCCAGCGCGTCGAGGTCGGCGGCGGCAGCCTCCGGGCCGGCGACGAGCACGGTGTGCACCGTCTCGAACTCCCCCACGTGCCGGGCCAGCAGCGGCACCAGTGAGTCGTCGACGATCACCACCTGGTCCTCTGCGTGGTTGGCGATGTACACCAGCTGTTCGGGGAAGAGCCGGATGTTGAGGGTGTGCAGCACCGCGCCCATCGAGGGCACCGCCAGATAGGCCATCAGGTGCTCGGTGTTGTTCCACTGGAAGGTGCCGACCCGCTGGTCGCCCACCACGCCGAGCGAGCGCAGCGCGTTGGCCAGCTGCGCGGAGCGTCGACCCAGGTCGTTGTAGCTCATCGAGCGGACGCCGTCGGCGGTCGCGGTGACCACCTCGGAGTCGCGGTGGACCGTCGTGCCGTGCTTGAGCACCGACCCGAGGGTGAGCTGGACGTCTTGCATCGTGCTGCGCATGGGGCCTCCTCGCCACTGTGCGCCGATCCTCCCCATCGCCGGCGCCCCACACAAGAAGCACCGCGGTCCAGACCGGAACTTCGCCAAACGTAACCAATGCCCAGTTTGTCCGTTTAGTCTGTTGAGAGACGTTATCGATCCAGGGAGCCTCGCTTACCGATGTCCGCGCCCACATTCCCGACCACCCGCACCGTGCGTCTGCTGGCGCTCTCGCTGTCCGCCTCGCTGGGTGTGGTGGGGCTGACGGCGGCCTCCTCCCTCGGCGCCGACCCGGCCGCCGGCGGTCGCGCCACCGCGCTGGCCGCGGCCCACGCCGCCGTGCACGCCGACGCGGACCGCAAGCACAAGAAGAAGAAGAAGCACCACCACACCAAGATCAAGAACCGCAAGCTGGGCATCCCGTCTCCGCACGCGGTCACCGGTCCCGCCGCCAACCAGGCCTCGATCACCTGGTCGAAGACCAAGGGCGCCAACCGGTACTCGGTGCTGTGGAGCTCGGGCCCCTACGGCAAGTGGCCCGGCCCGACCACGTACGTCGGCCCCAAGTGGCTGTCGGGCTCCACGCGCAGCGCCACCCTCGACATCAGCGGTCTAGGCGCCTACCAGCTCTCCCCCGCCTACGGGAACCCGGTCTTCATGGACCTGTGGGCCGACAACTCCCGCGACCGCGCTCCGCGCCACAAGTCCAAGTACGTCGCGGTGTGGCCGCAGATCGCCACCCCGGCCGCCGGCGCCGCGGTGCGCCTGGGCCAGTACAACCTCGACGGCATCTCGCAGAACTGGGGCGCCGACGCCCAGAACATCGCCGCGTCGGGCGCCAACATCGTCGCCGTGCAGGAGACCAACGGCAGCCGGGGCGACGGCGGCCGCCAGGTCGCCAGTGCGCTGGGCTGGGGCATCGTCAACCCCGAGGCGAGCGAGGCGATCCTGTACAACCCCAGCGTGTTCTCCTCCTGCTCCTCGAGCCTAGTGGCGGGGTGGAGCACGGCCACCTGCACGACGCGAGCCGGCTCGAAGACCTTCCGGGTGACCTCGGTCCACTACGGCGGCACGAACGCCCAGACCGGCGCGGCGGCGCAGGCGACCGCCAACGCGCTGCCCAACGACGGGATGCCGACCATCATCGCCGGCGACTTCACCTCCAACCGGGAGCCCTACGGCAGCGCCGAGCAGGCGCAGCCGGTCCTGGTGCGCAACGGCTTCTGGGACGCCCAGGCCTCGCTGTCGCGGGTGAACGCGAACTACTCGACATTCAACGGTCACAAGACCGCGTCGCCGAACCCGTCGGGCCAGGGCACGCGCGCCGACTACATCATGATGCGCGGCATCAACGGCAGCTTCGCCTACCACAACGTCGTCAACACCTACGGCAACCCCTCGGACCACAACCTGATCTGGGCGGACATCCAGATCCCCTGAGGCGGCCCTAGGCTTCGTCGCATGCCGAAGCTCAGCCTGGCCGACGGCCGTGTCCTGGACTACCACGATGCCGGCGGCAGGGGTGCCGTCCTGCTCTACCACCACGGCACGCCCGGGTCGGTGACCCCGCTGACCGCCTTCGTCGAGGCCGCCGAGCGGGCGGGCCTGCGCCTGGTGAGCTACTCGCGGGCCGGCTACGGCGCCTCCGACCGCAACCCCGGCCGCAGCGTCGTCGACGTGGTCGACGACGTGCGCCAGCTGCTGGACCACCTCGACGTCGAGCGCTGCGTGAGCGCCGGCTGGTCGGGGGGCGGACCGCACGCCCTGGCCACCGCCGCGGTGCTGCCCGACCGCGTGGCCGCCGTCGCCAGCCTGGCCGGTGTCGCCCCGTACGGCGTCGACGGGCTGGACTTCCTGGCCGGCATGGGTGAGCAGAACATCGAGGAGTTCGGCGCGGCGCTCGAAGGCGAGCCCGCGCTGCGCACCTACCTCGAGCCCGAGGGCGCCGCGATGGCCCAGACCGACGGCCCCGGCATCGTCACCGGCATGGCCAGCCTGCTGCCCGACGTCGACCGGGCCGAGCTGAGCGACAGCTTCGGCGCCGACCTGGCCGCGCAGTTCAGGGAGGGCCTGCGCAACGGGGTCGACGGCTGGCTCGACGACGACCTGGCCTTCATCTCCCCGTGGGGCTTCGACCTCGACGCCGTCCGGGTGCCCTCCTACGTCTGGCAGGGCGACCTGGACCTGATGGTCCCCTTCGCCCACGGCGAGTGGCTCGCCGCGCACCTGCCGGGCACGCGCCCTCACCTGCTCGCGGGCGAGGGCCACCTCTCGATCACCCTGGGCGCGACCGACCAGATCTTCGGACTCCTGGCCGACGCCCTCACCTGACGGGCAGGTGGGTGCGCGGCGCCATGCGCGCGCCGTGCCTGGGTCGTGCGAGCCCGGCCAGCTCGACCAGCCGCTGCACCCGGTAGCGGTGCCCGCGCCAGGGCTCGAGCAGCTCCGCGAGGCGCTCGTCGTCGTCGACGGCCTCGCCCGTCAGGGCCCAGAAGATGTTCTTGCCGACGTGGTAGTCGCCGAAGCTCACCGCGTCGGCGTCGCCGTGCGCGCGGAACCGCACCTCGGCCGAGGTCCACGCCCCGATGCCCGGCAGCGCCCGCAGCCGCCGGTCGGCCTCCACCGCGCCGAGCTCGATGGTGCGCTCGAGGTTCGAGGCGTAGGACGCCGCGCGCACCAGCGGACGCGACCGGGCCGGGTCGACGTGCGCGCGCAGCCATCCCCACGACGGGATGGTCCGCACGGTCGCGGCGGCCGGCTGCACCCACAACCCGACCTCCACCCCAGGCCCCGGCGCCCGCTCGCCGAAGCGGTGCACGATGCGACGGAAGCCGGCGAAGGCCTCCTGCCCGGTCACCTTCTGCTCGATGATCGCCGGCATCAGGGCCTCCATCACCAGGCCGGTGCGGGTCACGCGCCAGTCGCGGTGGCGTCGCCAGGCGTGCTCGAGCACGGGGTGATGCGGCACGAACCCCGACACGTCGTCGTCGGCACCCAGCAGCGCTGGCAGGTGGTCCAGCGCCCAGCCGGCTCCCTCGCCCCACGACTCCCCCACCACCTCGCCGGCGGTGGTGCGCACGTGCAGCGTGGCGGTGCCCTGCGGCGTCCGCAGCCCGCGCCAGACCGAGGCCCCGGGCGTCCGGAAGGTCGGGTCGCCGGGTCCCTTGCGCAGGATCGAGAGGATCTGCCGGACCGGCACCGGCCGGCCGGCCCGCCAGGTGCGGACCTGCGGCAACCTGCTCACACCACGACACGGTAGATGTCGGTGGCGACGGTTTGAATGGCGACATGCGACTGGCCGACCTCGTCACCACCTTCGACGCCGTGCGTGCCACGCGATCGCGCAAGGCCAAGACGGCCGCGGTCGCCGAGGCGCTGCGTGCCGCCGACCTCGACGAGGTGCCGCTGGTCGCCTCCTACCTGATGGGGTCGCTGCGCCAGCGCCGCACCGGGGTCGGCTGGCGCTCGCTGACCGACCTGCCCGCACCGGCCGCCGAGGCCTCGCTCGGCGTCAGCGAGGTCGACGCCGCGTTCGAGGAGCTCGCCGGCGTGGCGGGAGCGGGCTCCCAGAGCGAGCGTCGCCGGCTGCTGGAGCACCTCGTCGGCGCCGCCACCGAGCCCGAGCAGGCGCTGCTGCGCGGCCTGGTGACCGGCGAGATCCGCACGGGCGCGCTCGAGGGCGTCCTGGTCGAGGGCATCGCCGCGGCGTTCGAGATCCCGGTCGGCGTCGTCCGGCGGGCCGTGATGCTGGCCGGCTCCGCCCCGGTGGCGGCCGGGCTGGCGGCCACCGGCGGCGAGCCTGCGCTGCGCGACGTGCGCCTGGAGGTGGGCCGGCCCGTGCAGCCCATGCTCGCGGGCAGCGCGCCCGACCTCACCGCGGCCCTGGCGTCGGTAGGGCTGCCGTGCCTGGTCGACGGCAAGCTCGACGGGATCCGGATCCAGGCACACCGCAGCGGCGACGAGGTGCGCATCTGGTCGCGCAGCCTGGACGACCTGACCGATCGCTTCCCCGAGCTGGTCAGCGTCGTCCGCGAGCTGCCGGCGAGCTCGCTGGCGCTCGACGGCGAAGCGCTGCTGGTCGACGAGACCGGGCGGCCGCGCGCGTTCCAGGAGACCGCCTCGCGCTCGATGACCCTGACGTCCGGCCCGGGCGCCACCGAGGCGGCGATGACGCCGTACTTCTTCGACGTGCTGCACCTCGACGGCCGCGATCTGATCGACGTCGCGGCCGTCGAGCGCGCCGAGGTGCTCGCCGCGGTGGTGCCGCCGGCCTTCGTGGTGCCCCGCGTGCTGGCCACCACCGAGCAGGAGGCGGCCGACCAGCAGAGCGAGGTCCTCGCCCGCGGCCACGAGGGCGTGGTGGTGAAGTCGCTCGACGGCAGCTGGGAGGCCGGTCGCCGCGGCTCGGGCTGGGTGAAGGTGAAGCCGCGCCACACCCTCGACCTGGTCGTGCTCGCCGTCGAGTGGGGCAGCGGCCGCCGCCGCGGCCTGCTCTCCAACATCCACCTCGGCGCCCGCGACCCGAGCACCGGCGGCTGGGTGATGCTGGGCAAGACCTTCAAGGGGATGACCGACGAGATGCTGGCCTGGCAGACCGAGCGGTTCCTGGCGCTGGAGACCTACCGCGACGGACACGTCGTCCACGTCCAGCCGGTCCAGGTGGTCGAGATCGCCTTCGACGGCCTGCAACGCTCCACCCGCTACCCCGGCGGCCTGGCCCTGCGTTTCGCGCGCGTGCTGGGCTACCGCGAGGACAAGCGCGCGGAGGAGGCCGACACCATCGAGACCGTGCGCGATCTGGCCCGTTGAGGTCTGTGTCACGTCTGTGCAACTCGGCGTTACATCTGTCGTTACCCTGAGGTCGTGAGCACGCCCGCGAGTACCGACCGGCGTCGCAGCGCCGCCCTGGCGCGACGCCGCAAGCGCGAGCAGGAGATCCTGGCCGCCACCCGCGCCCTGTTCGACGAGCGCGGGGTCCGCGACGCGCAGATCGAGGACGTCGCCCGGGCCGTCGGGGTCAACCGCGCCATCATCTACCGGCACTTCACCGGCAAGGAGGAGCTCTTCGCGCTCACCCTCGTCGGCTACCTCGACGACCTCCACTCCCGGCTGACCGGCACCGCCTCCGGCGTCGAGGACGGCGACCCCGTGAGTCGCGTCCGCGCCATCACCGAGGCCTTCGTCGACTTCGGGCTGGAGTTCCCGGCCTTCGTCGACTGCGCGCAGACCCTGATGCGCCGCCCAGGCCCCGAGCTGCTCGAGGAGATCTCCGAGAGCGCCCTGTTCCGCCTCGGGCGCGGCATCGCCGGCTGCCTGAGCGTGCTCAGCGCAGCCCTGCGGGCCGGCGTCGACGCCGGTGAGTTCGCCATCGACGACGTCGACCTGGTGGCCAACACCCTCTACGCCACCGGCCTCGGCGCCCTGCAGCTCGCCCGCGTCGGCATGCTGGTGAAGGAGGCCGCCCCCGGCGTCCCGATGGTGGCCCCCCTCTCCGCTCAGCAGGTCAAGGACCACCTGGTGCGCAGCGCCTTGGCACTGGCCCGCTGAGGTGGCGCAGCCGTTGCCGTAAATCGCCGGTGCACCGGCGAGTGACGGCGCTCACCACCGACGTGTCGGTGGTGCCTGCCCAGCTTCCGTAGCAGCTCACGTCCGCCGTCGACGACACCGCACAGGTGCTGGCGAATCCCCCATCTCGGACAGTGACCTACCGAAACCCCGCGCTACGGCCCGACATCTGCGACAAATTCACGGGGTTTTGCCGGGTGCCCGGCAAAACCCCCGCCGCTGTCGTTTCGGGTCCTGCGATCGGGAGCGCCACGTCTCGCTGCGCTCGCCTCAGCGCTCCAGGATCGCGGTCACGCCCTGCCCGCCGGCGGCGCAGATCGAGATCAGGCCCCGCCCGGAGCCCTTCTGCTCGAGGAGCTTGGCGAGGTTGGCCAGGATCCGCGCGCCGGTGGCGGCGAAGGGGTGACCGGCGGCCAGCGAGGAGCCGTTGACGTTCAGCTTGGAGCGGTCGATGGAGCCCAGCGGGGCGTCGAGGCCCACGCGCTCCTTGCAGAACACCGGGTCCTCCCAGGCCTTGAGGGTCGAGAGCACCTGGGAGGCGAACGCCTCGTGGATCTCGTAGAAGTCGAAGTCCTGCAGCGTGAGCCCGTTGCGCTCCAGCAACCGCGGCACGGCATACGCCGGCGCCATCAGCAGGCCCTCGCCGCCGTGCACGTAGTCGACGGCCGCGGTCTCGGCGTCGACGAACCAGGCGCGCACCGCGATGCCGTGCGCCTCGGCCCACTCCTCGGTGGCCAAGAGCGCGACGGCGGCACCGTCGGTCAGCGGTGTGGAGTTGGCGGCGGTCATGGTGGCAGCCTCGCCCTTGCCGAAGACCGGCTTGAGCTTGGCCAGCTTCTCCAGCGAGGAGTCGGCGCGCAGGTTCTGGTCGCGCTCGAGGCCGTCGAAGGCGGTGATCAGGTCGTCTTGGAAGCCGGACTCGTACGACGCGGCGAGGTGCTGGTGGGAGGCGACGGCCAGCTCGTCCTGGGCCTCGCGGCTGATCTGCCACTCCAGCGTCGTCAGCGCCTGGTGCTCGCCCATCGACAGCTTGGTGCGGGGCTCGCCGTTCTGCGGGATCGACGGCACCAGGTACTGCGGGCGGATCTTGGCCAGGGCGGCCAGCCGGCCCTGCGTGGTCTTGGCCCGGTTGGCCTCGAGCAGGATCTGGCGGAGCTTCTCCCCGATCGCGATCGGCGCGTCGGAGGTGGTGTCGGTGCCGCCGGCGATGCCGGCGTCGATCTGCCCCAGCGCGATCTTGTTGGCGATGTAGATCGCCGACTGCAGCCCGGTGCCGCACGCCTGCTGCAGGTCGACGGCCGGGGTGGTCGGCGCGAGCCGGGAGCCGAGCACCGACTCACGGGTGAGGTTGAAGTCGCGACTGTGCTTGAGCACCGCGCCGGCGGCCACCTCCCCCAGTCGCTCCCCCGCGAGGCCGTAGCGCGCCACCAGGCCGTCGATGGCGGCGGTCAGCATCTCCTGGTTGCTGGCCGTGGCGTAGACGGTGTTGGAGCGGGCGAACGGGATCCGGTTGCCACCGAGGACGGCGACACGTCGGGTGCCTGCGGGCATGGGTTCCTCCTGCGCATCGAGGGCTGTGCTGCACCGTACGGGCTGCAGGCCCGGACGGGGCCGGTCGGTCCGGTCCGGGGCTACCCGTGGGTAGGTTGACTCCCATCCTGTCTCGCGCCCGGTGGAAAGGGAACGCCGTGAGGGGCAGGTCACGAAAGGTGGACACTGAGTTACACCACTCGTTACGTTCGACGAACCTACCGCTGAGCGACCCCGACCTCGCAGGAGTGCGTCCCGCCATGACCGACCGCTACCAGGCCTTCACCACCACGCCGATCGGCAAGCTGCTGGTCAAGAACCTCGGCCTGCCCGCCCCGGTCAAGCTGGACCGCTGGACTCCGGGCTCACCGCTGGTCGACGGCACCGTGGTCACCGGCGGCGCCGGCCGGCTGGTCGACCAGCTCACCGCCTCGCTGGACAAGCTGGAGATCGCCAACACCGACGAGGCGGTCGAGGGCCAGACCTACAAGGGCCTGGTCTTCGACGCCACCGGTATCCGCACCGCCGAGGACCTCGTGGAGCTCGAGCGCTTCTTCACCCCCAAGCTGCGCAGCCTCGCCCGCTGCAGCCGCGTCCTGGTGCTCGGCGCGATCCCCGAGAAGCTGACCGGCGAGGACCGCGTGGCCCAGCGTGCCCTCGAGGGATTCACCCGCTCGCTGGGCAAGGAGATCGGCCGCGGCTCGACCGTGCAGCTGGTCTACGTCGCCGAGGGCGCCGAGCAGGCACTCGAGAGCACCCTGGCCTTCTACCTCTCGCCCAAGTCCGCCTACGTCTCGGGCCAGGTCGTCCGGATCGGCGCCACGGGCGTCACCAAGGCCAAGCCGGTCCCCTCGGTCGAGCAGCCGCTGACGAACAAGGTCGCGATCGTCACCGGCGCCTCGCGCGGCATCGGCGAGCAGATCGCGCGCGTGCTGCACCGCGACGGTGCGAAGGTGCTGGGCATCGACGTCCCGCAGGCCGCCAGCGAGCTGCTGGCGGTGACCAAGGAGCTCGACGGCGACAGCCTGACCCTCGACATCACCGGCCCCGACGCCCCGCAGCGCATCGCCCAGTACGTCAAGGACACCTACGGCCAGGTCGACGTCGTGGTCCACAACGCCGGCATCACCCGCGACAAGCGGCTGGCCAACATGGCAGAGGACCGCTTCGCCTCGGTCGTGGCGGTCAACCTCATCGCGCCCGAGCGGATCACCGCCGAGCTGCTGGCCCAGAACCTGATCAAGGACAACGGGCGCATCATCGGGGTCTCCTCCATGGCCGGTATCGCCGGCAACCTCGGTCAGACCAACTACGCCGCCTCCAAGGCCGGCGTCATCGGCTGGGTCGACGAGCTCGCGCCCACGCTGAAGAAAGGCATCACGATCAACGCGGTGGCCCCGGGCTTCATCCAGACCAAGATGACCGACGCCATGCCGTTCGCCAGCCGCGAGGTCGGCCAGCGCCTGAACGCGATGAGCCAGGCGGGGCAACCGGTGGACGTGGCCGAGGCCATCGCCTGGTACGCCTCCCCCGGCTCCACCGCCGTGAACGGCAACACCGTCCGCGTGTGCGGCCAGATGATGCTGGGAGCCTGAGCACGATGACGACGAAGGTGGTGCAGGACAACCCGTCGGGCGCGGCGACGATGCTCAAGGCCGCGCTGCCGGTGCTGCCGGGCGTGAACCTGCTTCCCGGGATCGCCAAGAAGGGCGGCGACCTGCCCGACCTCACGCTGGTGCGCGAGGGCATCGCGGTCGACCCTGCACACGTCGCCGCGTACGCGCGCGTCTGCGAGTTCCCGACCCGCCAGCACCTGCCGCTGACGTACCCGCACCTGCTCTCCTTCCCCCTGCAGATGGCGATCATGACCGACGCCTCCTTCCCCTACCCGGCGATCGGGTCGGTGCACCTGGCCAACACCATCACCCAGCACCGACAGATCCGGCTCGGCGAGACCCTCGGCGTCACGGTGCGGCCCGCGAACCGGCACCAGCACGCCAAAGGCACCGTCTTCGACCTGGTCACCGAGGTCAGGGCCGACGGCGAGACGGTGTGGGAGTCGACCTCGCAGTACCTGCGGGTCGGACGCGGCGACCCGGAGGCCCCCGCCGAGCGCGACCGGCTCGAGATCGTGCCGCCCGGACCCATCACCTGGCGGCTGCCGGCCGACCTCGGCCGCCGCTACGCCGCGGTCTCCGGCGACCACAACCCGATCCACCTCTACGGGCTGACCGCCAAGGCCTTCGGGTTCAAGCAGCAGATCGCCCACGGAATGTGCACGCTGGCCCGTTCGGTCGCCGCGCTCGACAACCGGCTCCCGGAGGCCGCCACCGTCGTGGCGGAGTTCAAGAAGCCGGTGTTCCTTCCCGCGAAGGTCGCCTTCGGCTCCCGGATCGGCCACGACGACGTGGAGTTCTCCTTGACCCGCCCGAAGGACGGCGCCCCACACCTGGTGGGCCGGGCGAGCGCCCTGTAGTACGACTGGGGACATGGCCTCCTACGTCGTCACCGGTGGAGCTCGGGGCGTCGGACGCGCGATCGCCGAGCGGCTGAGCGCCGAGGGCGACGTGGTGGTGCTCGACGTCGTCGACGACCCCCCTCCGCACGACACGGGCCTGGTGCTGCTCACCGGGGACGCAGGTGACGAGGACGACGCACGCCGCGCGGCGCGGACCGCCGAGGAGCTGAGCCCACTGGCTGGCTGGGTCAACAACGCGGCGGTCTTCCGCGACGCCGACCTGGCGACGTCGCCTGCCGGTGAGGTGATGGAGCTGATCGAGGCCAACCTGCGGCTGGCGGTGGTGGGCACCGGCGTGGCCGTGAGCCACTTCCTCGCCCACGACCGCGGCGGCGCCATCGTGAACGTGTCCTCGCACCAGGCGCAGCGCGCCGTGCGAGGGGCGCTCCCGTACGCCACGGCCAAGGCGGCCACCGAAGGTCTGACGCGAGCCGCTGCGGTCGACCACGGCCCGGACGGGATCCGGGTCAACGCGGTGGCGCTCGGCTCGATCGTCACCGACCGTTCGCAGGCCTACCGGGACGTCCATCCCGACGTCGACTCCCAGCTGGCGCGGCTCCACCCGCTGGGCCGGGCGGGGTCGGTCGAGGAGGTGGCCCGCACGGTCGCGTTCCTGCTCAGCGACGACGCCTCGTTCGTGAGCGGCGCGGTGCTGCCCGTCGACGGTGGTCGTGCCGCGCGCGGGGACGACCCGGAGGCGCGGTAGCGCTACCGCGTGCGGACCCGGATCAGGCCCTCCTGGGCCACGCTCGCGCCGAGCACACCGGACTCGGTGAACACGCGCGCGACGGCGAAGCCGCGGGCGCCCGACGCCGAGGGCGAGACCTGGTCGTAGAGCCACCACCGGTCGGCGCGGAACCGGCGGTGGAACCACATCGCGTGGTCCAGCGAGGCCGGCATCAGCTTCGGCGAGCCGATCATGATCCGGTGCGGCACCAGCGAGACGGCCAGCAACGTCAGGTCGCTGGCGTAGGTGAAGACGGCGTCGTGCAGCGTCGGGTCGTCGGGCAGCTCGCCGTTGATCCGCACCCACAGCCGGTTGCGGGCCGGGTGCTGGTCGGGTGCGAGGCCGCCGCTCTCGGAGGAGTCGCCGGCCCAACGGATGTCGAGCGCGGCCCACTCCTTGTCCCACTCCTCGGCCGCCTCCGGCGCGTGGTCGCGGAACAGGTCGCTCAGCTGCGGGCACTCCTGGGGCGGCGTCACGTCGGGCATCGCGTCCTGGTGGTCGAGCCCGTCCTCGTCGATCTGGTAGCTGACGGTCTGGAAGTAGATCTCCTGACCGTGCTGGCGCGCGGCCACCCGGCGGGTGGTGAAGGAGCGGCCGTCGCGCAGGTCGTCGACGTCGTAGACGATCGGCACCGCCGGATCGCCGGGCCGCAGGAAGTAGGAGTGCAGCGAGTGCACGTGGTGCTCGGCGTCGACGGTCCTGCTGGCCGCGACCAGGGACTGCGCGGCCACCTGACCGCCGAACACCCGCTGGCGCGAGGTGTCGGGCTGGGTGCCGCGGAACAGGTTGTCGTCGATGCGCTCGAGGTCGAGCAGGCCGACGAGCTCCTCCACCGAGTGCGGCATCAGCTCTCGTCCCGCTTCTCGTCGCCGTCGAGGCCGGCGAGGAACTGCTCGAACTGGGCGCCGATCTCGTCGCCCGACGGCAGCGGTTCGCCCTCGGCGAGCAGACCCTGGTCCTGCTCGGCCGCGCGGTGGAAGGCGTCGTACTGCTGCTCCAGGCCGGACACGACCTCGCGCACCTCCTCGGAGTCGGCGATCTGCTGCTCGATCTCGCCGGCCTGCCGCTCGGCCGCCTCGCGCAGCCCGGTCAGGTCCCAGGTGAGCTCGGTCGATCCGCCGATCGACTCCAGCAGCGCCACCGAGGCCTGCGGGTAGCCCAGCTGCGCGACGTAGTGCGGGATGTGGGCGACGAACCCGAGGACCGGGTGGCCCCACTCCCCCAGCCGCAGCTCCAGCAGGGCCTGAGCGCTGGAGGGGATCCGGATCTCCCCGCGCCAGCTGTTGGGCTGCACGAGCAGCGACTCGTCGGTGGCGTGGTTGGTCAGCTGCACCGGGCGCGTGTGCGGCACCGCCATCGGCACCGAGCCCAGCATCGCGATCAGCCGGACGCCGAAGTGCTCGACGACCGCGCGGACCGCGCCGGCGAAGCCCTCCCAGCGGATGTCCGGCTCGGGACCGGTGAGCAGCAGGTAGGGCGTGCCGGCGGCGTCGCGCAGCAGCCTCACGACCAGCCGCGGCGCGTCGTAGTCGGTGTAGTGGTTCTCGTGGAAGGTCATCGCGGGCCGCCGGGCGCGGTAGTCGTAGAACTCGTCGACCTCCAGGCTGGCGACCACACGGCCGGCGTCGGACTCGAGCAGGTAGGTGATGGCCAGGGCCGAGGCGCTGCCGGCGTCGAGGAACCCGTCGAGACCGACGACGAGCACCGGACCCACGGGCAGCGCACCGAGCTCCGGCACCTCGTCGACGATGTGCACGAAACGGGCCTGCGGCATGGGACAACCCTAGTGTTCACCGGGTGGACGTCGTGACGCCGGCCGTGACGCCGGCCGTGACGCCGGCCGGGCTCGCCGCGCAGGTTCGCGGCGTCGGCTCAGCGGTCTGAGCCGACCGGAGGCGTCAACGCTCCTGGGTCCGGCAGCGCCGCGATGTCCTCGACCACCTGGCGCGCGATGGTCTGCGGGGTCAGGCCCACCCGCTCGAGGATGGAGTCGCGCGAGGCGTGGTCGAGGAACTCCTGCGGGATGCCGTGGATGCGCACCGGGGTGGCGACCCGGCGCTCGGCCAGCAGCTGGAGCAGCGCCGCGCCGCAGCCGCCCGCCACACCGTTGTCCTCGACGGTGACCACCAGCCGGTGGCCGCGGGCCAGGTCCACCACGGCCTCGTCGTAGGGCTTCACCCAGCGCGGGTCGACGACGGTGACGCCGATGCCCTGCGCCACCAGCCGCTTCCCGACGTCGACCGCGGTGGTCGCCATCGAGCCCACGCCGACCAGCAGCACGTCGCGGGCGCCGTCGCGGGCCAGCACGTCGAGGCCCCCGACGCGATCGACGGCGTCGAGGTCGACGGGCGGACCGCCCTTGGGATAGCGGACGACCGTGGGGGCGTCGGCGACCTCGACCGCCTCGCGCAGCAGCTCGCGCAGCCGGGTGGCGTCGCGTGGGGCGGCCAGCCGCAGGCCGGGCACGATCTGCAGGAAGGACAGGTCCCACATGCCGTTGTGGCTGGCCCCGTCGGGACCCGTGACGCCGGAGCGGTCGAGCACGAAGGTGACACCGAGGCGGTGCATCGCGACGTCCATGAGGATCTGGTCGAAGGCCCGGTTGAGGAACGTCGCGTAGACCGCGAACACCGGGTGGAGGCCGCCCAGCGCGAGCCCCGCCGCCGAGGTGGTGGCGTGCTGCTCGGCGATGCCGACGTCGAAGACCCGGTCGGGGTAGGCCGCGGCGAAGCGGTCGAGGCCGACCGGGTAGAGCATCGCGGCGGTGATGCCGACCAGGTCGGGACGCTCGGCCCCGAGCGCGACCATCTCCTCGGCGAACACGTCGCTCCACTGCCGGCCCTTGGGCTTCTCCGCCCCGGTGAGGACGTCGAACGGCCCGGGGCCGTGCATCTGGTCCTCCTCGTGCTGCTCGGCGTGGTCGTAGCCGAAGCCCTTGCGGGTGATGGCGTGGACGATCACCGGCCCGCCGAACCGCTTGGCCTGCCGCAGCGCCTGCTCGAGCGCCACCCGGTCGTGGCCGTCGACGGGGCCGACGTACTTCAGCCCGAGGTCCTCGAAGAGTCCTTGCGGGGCCAGGGCGTCCTTCATGCCCTTCTTCATCGCGTGGAGCGCGTCGTAGACCGCCGGGCCGACGCCGCGGACGCCGTTGAGCCGGGTCTTGACGACGTCGAGCACCTGCTCGTAACGGGGGTTGGTGCGCAGCGCGGTGAGGTGCTCGGCCAGCCCGCCGACGGTCGGGGTGTAGGAGCGGCCGTTGTCGTTCACGACGATGACCACCGGCCGGTCCTGGCCCGCGGCGATGTTGTTGAGCGCCTCCCAGGCCATGCCGCCGGTCAGCGCCCCGTCGCCGATGACGGCCACGACGGTGCGGTCCTCGCCGCGGATGGAGAACGCCTTGGCCAGGCCGTCGGCGTAGGAGAGCGAGGTGGAGGCGTGCTGGTTCTCCACGACGTCGTGCTCGGACTCCGACCGCGAGGGGTAGCCCGAGAGGCCGCCCTCCTGCTTGAGCCGGTCGAAGCCGTCGGCCCGGCCGGTGAGCATCTTGTGGACGTAGCTCTGGTGGCCGGTGTCGAAGACGATCGGCTCGCGCGGGGAGTCGAAGACCCGGTGCAGGGCGATGGTGAGCTCCACGACGCCGAGGTTCGGCCCGAGGTGACCGCCCGTGCGCGAGACCTTGGTGACCAGGAAGTCGCGGATCTCGGTGGCGAGCTCGTCGAGCTCCCCGGGGTCGAGGGACCGCAGGTCGGCAGGACCGCGCAGCCGTTCGAGGTGACCCATGACAGGTGAGTTTACGAGGCCGGAACGTCCATCACCGCGACCGCACCCTCCTCCAGGCTGCCCAGCCAGACCCGGCCGTCGTGCTCGCGTACGCCGGTGACCATGTGGTAGCCCGAGGCGTCGCCGGCCAGGTCGTGCACCGTGCGGCCCTGCGCGTCGAAGGCCATCACCCGCACCGTCCGCTTCGGCTTGGGCTGCAGGGCGCCGGGGACGGCGGTGGCAGCGCGGCCGATCAGCCCCGGCGCACGCTGCAGCAGGCTCACGACCGGGTCGGTGGGCGAGGCGATCGTCACCCACACGAGACCGTCGGAGCCGAGCGAGATGTTGTCGGGGTAGCCGGGCAGGTCGGCGACCAGCAGCTCGCGCTGACCAGACCGCTCGCCGGTGAGCCAGCGGCGGACGACCGTGCGCGCGGCCGTCTCGGCCACCGCCACCCAGGAGTCGTCGGGGGCCAGCGCGACCCCGTTGGCGAAGGCCAGCCCGTCGAGCACCGTCTCCACCTCACCGCTCGCGCGACGCACCAGGAGGCGTCCGGTGCGGGTGTCCTGCACCAGGTCGTCCTTCCACTGCTCGATGCCGTACCGGGTGCTGGAGTCGGAGAACCAGACGTCACCGTTGCCGGCCACCGCCGCGTTGTTGCAGAACCGCATCGGCCGGCCGCCCACCTCGGTGACCAGCTCCTCGACGTCGCCGGACCCGCTGACGTGGACCGCCAGCAGCCCGCGGTGGGCGTCGGCGACCAGGAGCCGGCCGTCGGCGAGCAGCTCGAGGCCCAGTGGCCGTCCGCCGGTGGTGGCGACGCGGTCCACGCGAGCACCGTCGGGCCGCACCCGGAAGATGCTCCCCTCGACCGTGCCGGTGTACACCAGCCCGTCGTCGGCCACGACGACGTCCTCGGCGCCGTGCGCGGGGACCGGGACGACGGTGACAGGCAGCGACATGCGCCGACCCTAGGTCACTCCTTGTTGCGCTCCTTGTTGACCTTCACGGCCTTGGAGAAGACGGTGACGGGACGGTGACCGGGCAGCGTGTAGGTGACGCCGACCAGGACGTGGTGGCCCGCGAGGCGCTCCTTCATGCGCAGCGAGCGGTGGTGGGCGCCCTTGATGGCCACCCGCTCCTTGTTGCGGCGCTGGTGCGCCTTGGTCGCCCGGAGCTGGTACCACTGGTAGCCGGTGATCGTCGCTCCGGCCGGGGCCACGGCGGCGTCGGCCACCAGCCGGTGGCCGACCACGGCCTTGCCCTGGATCGTGGGGGCGCTGGCCGGCGTGGGGTCGTTCGCCAGGACCAGGGTGGTCGAGGCCGCGGCGCAGATCACCGACCCGTGGGCGGTGAGCAGGCTGGCGAGGCTCGAGAGACCGAGCAGCGAGTCCGACTCGACGACGGACAGCTGGTGCCCGGCGTCGGCCGCGGACACGACGTAGGACGACGAGGCCGAGCGCTGGACGGGCTGCGCGACGCCCGAGCGGTACCAGCTGAAGACGCGTGCGGCCGGGTCACCCAGGCCACCGACGAGGCTCGCCGAGGAGGCGGTGAGGGTCTGGCCCACCACGGACGATCCCGTGATCACGCCCGGGTGAGCGCAGGCGAACCGGAAGGTGGAGTCGGGCGTGATCGACAAGAGCGCGCCGTCGGCGGCCGACACTCCGCTCACGCTGCCAGTCCCGCCCAGCGGGTTGGTCGCCTGGGCGCCGCACACGCCATCGGGCACGTGCGTGAACGTCGCCTCGTAGTAGTCGGGGATCACCGGGATCAGCTGGTTCGGGTGCGGCGTCGCCGACACCGCTGCGGGTGAGTAGGTGCTGCCGTCGGGACGTGTGCACAGCAGGCTCACCCGCCAACCGGGGATGACCGAGGTGGAGTTGATGTGCACGGCGACCGCATGGTCGTTCGACGACGCCATCGCCGGCGCGGCCGTGACGGCCAGACCGGCTGCGAGCGCGGTGGTGACCAGCGGCGCGAGAGCGCGCGAGGCATTGTGAATGACGGACATGGGAATGTCCCTTCCCCCTTGATGTGCCCGGCGCGACCGCCTGGCGAAACGACCGTAAGCTGAACTTGTCGACGGAATGCAGGAAATGCCGGAATTGGTCCGCTTGGCCGGGTCGGTCTCCGGTATTCCCGGAGGCTGTCGGCCGGCGCCGTGCGGACGCCGGCCGGCCCCTGCGGCCAGTGGACGCATACTGTCGTGGCGGAAATCGTCGCCGGGTGGGCGTAGCCGGCCGGCCGCACGGTCAGCGTCGCGAATACCCGAACGCGTCGCTCGATCGAATGACCGCCGGACGACGAGACGGTCTAGCCCGGCATTTTCGATCCGCGGAAAACTCTCAAATGCGGCCAGAGAAAAGTCGCGACATCAGCGCTCAGATCCGCGGCACGAAACGCCGTCCGCGCAGGCCGTCCTCGACCAGTCCGACCGCTCGCCGCTGACCGATCAGCCGCGCCTGCTCGTGGTGCAGCGTCTCCACGGCGCGCTCCAGCACGACGCCGTCGACGACTTCCGCCAGCTCCACCCGCAGTCCGCTCAGGCCGCGTTCGACGCCGAGCTGGCAGGCCTCGGCGTGCAGCACCGCGAATCGGGCCAGCACCAACAGGTGGCGACGCAAGAGCGGATAGCCGCGGTAATCCGGCGGACACACGTCGAGCAGCCATGCGCCCGCCGTGCGCTCCCAGTCCGGAGCGCCGGGCGGGCGGACCTCCCGCGGCCAACCGGGCGGTTGGTAGGCGACCATGTGGACAGCCTAGCCGGCTTGTCGAACGTGTGTGCTACTTCTTGACCGCCGTCGTGGCGGCAGAGGTGGCGAGCGCGGAGAAGTAGCCGGCGCGGATCCAGCTCACGCGTACCGAGATCCGCTTGCCCTTGTCGGCCTTGGTGAGCTTGTAGGCCGTGGCCGTGGCCCGCGCGATCGGTACTCCGTTGCGCAGCCACTGGAAGCTCGCTGCAGCGGCCGGGGTGGCCGTACCGGCCCGGGCGCTCAGCCGCTTGCCGACCTTCGCGGTGCCGGCGAGCGTCGGACGGCCGGTGACCGCCAGGCTGGGGCGGACGACCGGGGCCGTCTGGGCCGGCTGTGCCGTGACCGTGCCGAGCGAGAGAGTCGTGCGTGAGCTCCGGTAGCCCCTCAGCGCGCCGGTGACCAGCACGGAGACCGGCTGGCCGACGTCGGCGGAGGTCGGGACGTAGCTGCTGGCGGCGGCGCTCGGGCCCACGACGCGGTTGCCGACGTACCAGGTGTAGGTCACCAGCGTCGGCCGAGGGCTGGCCGCCCACGACGCGCTGACGCCGAGGCCGCCGGCGCCGACCTGCAGGCCACCCGAGGTGGAGACCGCCGGTGACGACACGCTGCCCGCGAGGCCGTCGAGGTCGACGTAGCCCAGCGAGTCGGGCGCGGCGAACCCGGTCGACGACGCGGAGAGGCTGACGTTGGCCCCGGCGGTCAGGTAGCGCACCGGCGAGCCGTCGCGCGGGTCGATGGAGATGCGGTAGCTCCGGCCCGGGGTGAGTCCGCGCAGCACGAAGTCGCCGGCCGCGTCGAGCACGTCGGCCACCCGCGACGGTGCGGAGCCGGCGGGATCCCACGCGCGGACGAACGCATCGCCCTCGGGCACGTCGGCGCCGACGACCGTGCCCGTGATGCTCGCCCCGCGGCTCAGGGTGAGGTTCTCGACCAGCGGCGAGGTCTGGGCCGGCGGGATGGTCGCGGCAACGGAGACCGCCGGTTGCAGGTCCGTGGAGTCCTCGACGGACGCGGCGGCCACCGTCAGCTGCGTGCCCGTGGGCACGTGCGTGAGCGAGTAGGTGCCGTCGTCGCGGGCACGGGTGGTCATGATCGGCACGCCGTCGGCCAGCGCCCGGACGTCGATACCGGCGGCGGAGGAGCCCGCGGGAGCGCTGAGGGTGCCCGTGATCGTGCCGCCGGCCGGAAGCTGCTGGGGGGCGAAGGTGGTGGCGGCCGACACTGTGATCGCCGGCGAGACGGAGGTCGCCAGATGCTGGTTCGCGGCGACGTCGTTGGGGACCGCGCGGATCCGGTACGTGGCGGGGAGCACCGCGAAGGAGTAGGTGCCGTCGGCGCTGCCGTCGGGGGCGTTGGTGTAGTCGGCCTCCCAGGCCGTCCCGACCTGGCGCTCCAGCGTCACCACGCTGGCTGCCGCCGCGCCACTGGTGCTCACCACGGTGCCCGACACGGTCACGGGCTCGGTGGTCAGCGTGGTGTCGATCGTCTGCGCCTGGCTGGAGACGGCCACCGCCGTGGCCGACTCGGGGAAGTCGCCACCGTGGCAGCCGACCGGCCCGTTGAGGCTGTCACCGGCGATGCCGTCGAAGCACAGTCGGTAGTCCGCACCGGCCGGCACGTCGGCGATGGTGTAGCTGCCGTCGAGGCCCACGTTCTGGTCCTGAAGGTCGGGCGCGGCAACCCACACGCCGTCCTGCTGGACCTCGAGCTCGGCGGTCAGAACCTCCACGCCCGGCTGTGCGGTCACGACCCCGCTGATGGAGCCGGTGGTCGACGGGGTCGAAGCGGCGGCCGACGGCGCGCCGACCAGGCCCGTGCCCGCGCACACCAGGACAGCAACGAGCGCGACGACACGCGCGCGTACGTCCTGCGACATGGCCCCGCTCCATGGTCCCCCGGGTCTGACGAGGACCACCGTAGAGGAAATGTCCGTTTCAGGAGGCGGAATCGGTGAGAAGGCTGAGGCGGACCCGCCGGTCGGGGTTGTCGACGTTGAGGTCGACCAGGCAGATGCTCTGCCACGTTCCGAGCGCCAGCCGGCTGCCGAGCACGGGCACGCTCGCGTAGGGCGGCACCAGCGCGGGCATCACGTGCGAACGACCGTGACCGGGGCTGCCGTGGCGGTGGCGCCAGCGGTCGTCGGCGGGCAGCAGGTCGCCCAGGGCGGCGAGCAGGTCGTCGTCGGAACCGGCACCGGTCTCGAGGATCGCGATACCGGCCGTGGCGTGCGGCACGAAGACGTGCAGGAGGCCGTCGCCCGCGCCGGCGACGAAGTCGGCACAGGCCCGGGTCAGGTCGCGGACGACCTCGTGCGAGCCGGTGCGGACGTCGAGCAGCGTGCTCCTCACCGCAGCCGCTCCTCCACCCGCTCGACCTTGGCGGAGAGCTGGCCGGTGAAGCCGGGCCGGATGTCGGCCTTGAGCACCAGGGAGACCCGCGGCGAGACGGCGGTGCACACCTCGACGGCCTGCTTGACCACGGCCATCACCTCGTCCCACTCGCCCTCGATGTTGGTGAACATCGCATTGGTCTCGTTGGGCAGGCCCGAGGCGCGGACCACCCGCACCACCTCCGCGACGGCGTCGCTGACCGACCCGGTCTCGTCGGCGGTGCCCGGGCTGATGCTGAAAGCGACGATCATGCGTCCACCCTAGGAGCGCGGTTCCCACGACGAACGGACGGTTCCCACGAGTCGTTCATCGTGGGAACCGTCCGTTCACCAAGGCACCGTGGGGAACGGACCTCAGCCGCGCCGCAGGTTGCGCAGCACGAACGGCATGATCCCGCCGTTGCGGTAGTAGTTGGCCTCGCCGGGGGTGTCGATGCGGACGGTGGCCTCGAACTCGCTGGTCTCGCCGTGGGAGGCGTCGCTGCCCGGTGCCGGCTCGACCTTCACCGTGACCGTGCGCGGGGTGCCGCCCTGGTTGAGCTCGGTGATGCCCGAGACGCTGATGACCTCCTCGCCGGTCAGGCCGAGGTCGTCGGCGGTCTTGCCGGGCGGGAACTGCAGCGGCAGGACGCCCATGCCGATCAGGTTGGAGCGGTGGATCCGCTCGTAGGACTCCGCGATGACGACCTTGACCCCGAGCAGCGCCGTGCCCTTCGCCGCCCAGTCGCGCGAGGAGCCCGAGCCGTACTCCTTGCCCGCCAGCACCACCAAGGGGGTGCCAGCTGCGATGTAGTTCTCCGAGGCCTCGAACACCGAGGTGACCTCGCCGTCCGCGGTGAAGTCGCGGGTGAACCCGCCCTCGGTGCCCGGCGCCAGCTGGTTGCGCAGCCGGATGTTGGCGAAGGTGCCGCGGATCATCACCTCGTGGTTGCCGCGGCGCGAGCCGTAGGAGTTGAAGTCGCGCTGCTCGACGCCGTGCTCGGCCAGGTACCTCCCCGCCGGGGAGTCCTTCTTGATCGCGCCGGCGGGCGAGATGTGGTCGGTGGTCACCGAGTCGCCGAGCTTGAGCAGCACCCGGGCGCCCTCGATGTCGGTCACCGGCTCCGGCTCCTCGGGCATGCCCTCGAAGTACGGCGCCTTGCGGACGTAGGTGGAGTCCTGGTCCCACTCGAAGGTGTTGCCCTCGGGGGTGGGCAGCGACTGCCAGCGCTCGTCGCCGGCGAAAACGTCGGCGTAGTCGCCGGTGAACATGTCGGAGGTGATCGCGCTGGCGATGACGTCCTCGACCTCGGTCGGCGAGGGCCAGATGTCCTTGAGGAACACGTCGTTGCCGTCCTCGTCCTGGCCCAGCGGGTCCTCGAACAGGTCGACGGTCATCGAGCCGGCCAGCGCGTACGCCACCACCAGCGGCGGCGAGGCGAGGTAGTTCATCTTCACGTCGGGGTTGATCCGACCCTCGAAGTTCCGGTTGCCCGAGAGCACCGAGACGACGGCCAGGTCGGCCTCGTTGACGGCGTCGCTGACCTCGGGGATCAGCGGGCCGGAGTTGCCGATGCAGGTGGTGCAGCCGTAACCGACGAGGTTGAAGCCGAGCTTGTCCAGGTACGGCGTGAGGCCGGCCTTCTCGTAGTAGTCGGAGACCACCTTCGAGCCGGGCGCGAGCGAGGTCTTGACCCATGGCTTGCGCTGCAGGCCCTTCTCGACGGCGTTCTTGGCCAGCAGCGCGGCACCGATCATCACCGACGGGTTGGAGGTGTTGGTGCAGCTGGTGATGGCCGCGATGCTCACCGCACCGTGGGTGATCTCCAGCTCCTCACCGTCCAGCGTGAGCGAGGCCGTCTTGGCCTTCTCGTCGGTGTAGTCGGCCAGCGCCTTGTCGAACGCCGTGGCCGCCTTGGCCAGCTCCACGCGGTCCTGCGGCCGCTTGGGGCCGGCGAGCGAGGGGACGACCTCGCCGAGGTCGAGCTCGAGCCGCTCGGAGTAGCGCGGTTCGGCGGCTGGGTCGTGCCAGAGGCCCTGCTCCTTGGCGTAGGCCTCCACCAGCGCGAGCTGCTCGGCGTCGCGGCCGGTGAGCTCGAGGTACTTCAGGGTCTCCTCGTCGATCGGGAAGACCGCGATGGTGGAGCCGAACTCCGGGCTCATGTTGCCGATGGTGGCGCGGTTGGCCAGCGGCAGCGCCGACACGCCCTCGCCGTAGAACTCCACGAACTTCCCGACCACGCCGTGCTGGCGCAGCATCTCGGTGATGGTGAGCACCAGGTCGGTGGCGGTGGAGCCCTCGGGCAGCTCGCCGGACAGCTTGAAGCCGACCACGCGCGGGATGAGCATCGAGACCGGCTGGCCGAGCATCGCGGCCTCGGCCTCGATGCCGCCGACGCCCCAGCCCACCACGCCGATGCCGTTGACCATCGTGGTGTGGGAGTCGGTGCCGACGCAGGTGTCGGGGTAGGCCGTCAGCTCGCCATCGACCTCGCGGGTGAAGGTGACGCGGGCCAGGTGCTCGATGTTGACCTGGTGGACGATGCCGGTGCCGGGCGGCACGACCTTGAAGTCGTCGAAGGCGCCCTGGCCCCAGCGGAGGAACTGGTAGCGCTCCCGGTTGCGCTCGTACTCGATCTCGACGTTGCGCTCGAAGGCCTCCGGCGTGCCGAAGACGTCGGCGATGACGGAGTGGTCGATGACCATCTCGGCCGGCGCGAGCGGGTTGATCTTCGACGGGTCGCCGCCGAGGTCGCTCATCGCCTCGCGCATCGTGGCGAGGTCGACGACGCAGGGCACGCCGGTGAAGTCCTGCATGATCACCCGCGCCGGGGTGAACTGGATCTCCTTGCTGGGATCGGCGTCCGCGTCCCAGCCGGCCAGCGCCTTGATGTCGTCGGCGGTGATGTCGGCGCCGTCCTCGGTGCGCAGCAGGTTCTCCAGCAGCACCTTGAGCGAGAACGGCAGCGAGGCGACGTCGAGCCCCTCGCCCGTGACGGCGTCGAGCCGGTAGATCTGGTAGCTCTGCCCGCCGACCTCCAACGTGCTCTTCGCGCCGAAGCTGTCCGCACTCGCCATCGAGATCTCCTAGATCGCCTAGCTGCCGGGTCCTCGTCCATCTTGCCCACGCCGGTGGCGCGCTCGGAAGGAAGGCTTGCCTCACTTCGCCGAGAACCAAATTATCTTGACGTCAAGATACCACGCGCCGAGAGCCAAGCGGAGCGAAGCGCTCGATCAGCGCGGGAGGTCGAGGAGCCGACGCCAGATCCGCAGCGCAGCAAGGAGCTGGCGTCGGCGTCTCGAAACCCGCGGGGGTTGAGCGGTTGAGCACGGGGGTTTCGAGACGCTCGCGGGGCGACCTCCTCGACCACCGTGCTCCGGGGCGACCTCCTCGACCAGCGTGCTTCAGAGCGACCCCTCGACCAGCCCGCCGCATCACACCGGCAGCCGCTCACCCCGGCCCTCGACGACGTCGGCCGGCGCCGTCAGCCGCCACGCCTCGAAGACGAGCTCGGCGAGCTCGTCGCGCTCGACGCCGGCCAGGTGCACCACCACCCAGCCGAATCCGGCACTGGTGAACTGCTTCTCGAAGACGCCGGGGCGCTCGGCCACCAGCGCCTCTTGCTCGGCGATCGTCTGCCGCAGGCCGAGGGTGCTCGTGCGCGGCCACAGGTAGCCGTAGGTGCGCCCGGCGACGCGGTAGGTAATCCACTGCTCGTGCTCGACGGCGCTGACGTCGTCGAGCTGCTCGGCCAGCTCGACGTAGTCCGCGATGGTGCACCCCACGGCGGTCATCCTGCCGCCGGGCGCCGACAGTCACCACCGCACCAGCTCCCCCACACCAGCCCGTGCTCCCCCACCGGAGCTCGCGTGGGTCAGTGACGGTTCACCACGGCACCGTGAGGAACCGTCACCGCCGAGGCTCAGCCCAGCAGCGCCGCCGCCCGCTCGAGGACCAGATCCGTGGCGCCCGCGTCGTACTCGGCCAGCGAGCTGTCGGTGAACAGATGGCCCCGGCCGGGGTAGGAGAACAGCTCGCCGCCGGCCTCGGCCACGAGCTGCTCGGCGTAGGGGCGGTCCTCGTCGAACCAGGGGTCCTCGGTCATCGCGTGAATCTGGAGGCCGACGCCGACGGGCCAGGGGCCGCCGAACTCCGAGGTCGGCATCGCCGAGTGCAAGAACAGCGCTCCTCGGGCGCCCGGGCGGGTGACGACGAGCTGCTCGGCCGGGATGACGCCCAAGGACATCCCGGCGTAGACCACCTCCGCCGGCAGCCGCTCGGCGGCGGCGACCCCGCGCGCGGCCACGGTGTCGAACCCGATCTCCTGCGCGTGGGCGACTCCGGCCTCGACCGTGTCGAACGTGCGCCCCTCGAAGAGGTCCGGCGTGTGCACGGTGTGGCCTGCCGCGCGCAGCCGGTCGGCGAAGGCGGCGACGCCGTCGGTCAGGCCCTGGGCGTGGTGGAACAAGATGATCTCGCGCATGCACCGACCCTAGGAGCGGTTCCGGACGATCAGCGTCCGGCTTCGAGCAGCGCCACGCACTCGACGTGGTGGGTCATCGGGAACAGGTCGAAGGCCCGCAGCCGCTGCGGCCGGTAGCCGTGACCGGCGAAGATGGCGAGGTCGCGGGCCAGCGCGGCAGGGTCGCAGGCGACGTAGGCCACGGCGCGCGGGGACAGCGCGGCGATGGCGGCCACCACCCGCTTCTTGGCGCCGACGCGCGGCGGGTCCAGGACGACCAGGTCGACGTGGTCGGGCGTCGCACCGCGCTCGAGCCAGCGCTGGACGTCGGAGCAGACGACCTCGGCGGTGGTGTTATCGGCGGCGTGGGCGGCGGCCTTCCGGTCGCCCTCGACCGCGATCACGTCATCGCCCAGGTGGGCCGCGAACAGCCCGACGCCGGCGTACAGGTCCAGCGCCGACTCCCCCGGCCGGGGCGCGAGGAAGTCCAGGACGCAGTCGACCAGGACCTCGGGCGCGCGCACGTGGGGCTGCCAGAAGCCGTCGGGCTCGACGGCGAAGCGGTGGCCGTCGACGGTCTCGGAACGGGGGTTTCGAGACGGTTGCTGCGCAACCTCCTCAACCACCGGGACCGGGCCGTGGGCGTCGATGAGGCAGTCGTCGATCTCCACCACCTCGTGGGAGCGGTGCTGGCGCAGGCCCTTGCGCCCGCCGGGGAGGTCCACGTAGCGCATCCGGGAGCGCCAGCGCAGGGTCGGCGGCACCTCCTCCACCTCGACGTCGGAGGCGATGCCGGCCAGCCGCTCGAGCTGCTCGCGCACCACCGACGTCTTCAGCGAGCGCTGGTAGGCGGGTGTGGCGTGCTGGAAGTCGCAGCCCCCGCAGGCCCCCGGGCCGGCGTAGGGACAGGGCGGCTCGACGCGGTGCGACGAGGCCTCGAGCACCTCGACCGCGTCGCCGCGCAGGAACCGGTCGCCGTCCTCGGTGATCTCCACGACCACCCGCTCCCCGGGCAGCGCGTGCCGCACGAAGACGACGCGACCGTCCAGACCCTCGGGTCGCGCGACCACGTGGCCGCCGTGCGCGACGTTGCCCGCGACCGCCTCGTACCGCTCCCCCACCACCGACGACTGGCTCACCGGCGGTTCAGCGTGCGGCCGCGCCGGACGTCGCCGGCCTTGACCCTCGTGTCGTTCCAGGCCTCGCGCTCGCGGGCGGCCTCGGAGGACTCGAGCTGGTAGGGCACCGAGGTGACCATGACGCCGGGCGTGAACAGCAGCCGGCCCTTGAGGCGCAGTGCGGTCTGGTTGTGCAGCAGCTGCTCCCACCAGTGGCCGACGACGTATTCGGGGATGTAGACCGCGACGACGCCGCGCGGGTTCGCCTCGCGGATGCTGATGGCGTACTCCACGATCGGCCGGATGATCTCCCGGTAGGGCGAGTAGAGGACCTTGAGGGGGATGTCGATGCGCCGCTTGTCCCACTCCTCGAGGATCTTGTCGGTGGAGCTCGGGTCGATGTCGACCAGCACGCCCTCGAGGATGTTGGGCCGCGTCGCCTTCGCGAACGCCAGCGCGCGCATCGTCGGCTTGTGCAGCTTGGAGACCAGCACGATCGCGTGCACGCGCGTGGGCAGCACGATGTCGCGCTCGTCGACGATCAGTTCCTTCGCGACGCGGTCGTAGTGGCGGTGGATGCCCTGCATCAGCGCGAAGAACACGATCATGGCCAAGATCGCGATCCAGGCGCCGGCCAGGAACTTGGTGAGCAGCACGATGACGAACACGACCGCGGTCATCGCCAGGCCGAAGGTGTTGATCGCGCGCGAGCGGTACATCCTGCGACGCGCGGCATGGTCGGTCTCGGTCTTCAGGTGCCGCGTCCAGTGCCGGATCATGCCGAGCTGGCTGAGGTTGAAGGAGACGAAGACCCCGACGATGTAGAGCTGGATCAACCGCGTCGGCTCGGCGCGGAAGGCCACGATCAGCACGACGGCGAAGCCGGCCAGGATCAAGATGCCGTTGGAGTAGGCGAGCCGGTCGCCGCGCGAGCCGAGCGCGCGCGGCATGAAGCCGTCCTTGGCCAGGATCGAGCCCAGCACCGGGAAGCCGTTGAAGGCCGTGTTCGCGGCGAGGATGAGGATGATCCCCGTCATCGCGACGACGTAGTAGAAGCCCGGCGAGAAGCCGTCGAAGACCGCGCGGGAGATCTGGGCGATGACGGTGTGCTCGTCGTAGCCGGCGGGCAGGGCCGAGCCGTCGGCCTGGCGCAACCGGTCGAGCTGGTTCGGGTCGACGTACTTCAGGCCCATCTCGCGAGCCAGGATCACGATGCTGAGCAGCATCGTGATGGCGATCGAGCCGAGCAGCAGCAGCGTGGTGGCGGCGTTCTTGCTCTTGGGCTTGCGGAAGGCGGGCACGCCGTTGGAGATCGCCTCGACGCCGGTCAGCGCCGCACAGCCGCTGGAGAACGCGCGGGCCAGCAGGAAGATGAGCGCCAGCTGGCCGATGTGACCGCCGTAGCCCGCCTCCGGCCGGATGGTGAGGTCGGCGCTCTCGACCTTCGGCAGGTCGCCCGACGCCGCCCGGAACGCCCCGTAGATGGCCATGCCGATGACGCCCACCATGAACCCGTACGTCGGCACCGCGAAGAACGCGCCGGACTCGCGCACGCCGCGCAGGTTCATCGCCGTGAGCACCAGCACCAGGAGCACGGCCCACTCGGTCTCGTGGCCCTGCACGAACGGCAGCGCCGAGCCGGCGTTCTGCACGCCGGAGGAGACCGACACCGCGACGGTGAGCACGTAGTCGACCAGCAGCGCGCTGGCCACCGTGACGCCGGCGGTGCGGCCCAGGTTGACGGTGGCCACCTCGTAGTCGCCGCCGCCGCTGGGGTAGGCGTGCACGTTCTGCCGGTAGGAGGCCACCACGGTGAGCATCACGATGGCGACGACGATGCCGATCTTCCAGCTGAAGGCGTACGCCGAGACGCCCGCGACCGAGAGCATGATGAAGACCTCGTCGGGCGCGTAGGCCACGCTGGAGAGCGCGTCGCTGGCGAAGACCGGCAGCGCGATCCGCTTGGGCAGGAGCGTCTCGCCGAGCTGAGAGCTGCGGAGCTTTCGCCCCAGCAGGATCCGTTTGGAGACGTCGCCGACACCCACGTCCGTCAACGGTAGAGCAACCGGAGCATCGGCGGACCATCCCCGGTAACGTTCCGCGGTGTGCACGTCGTGATCATGGGCTGCGGCCGCGTCGGCTCGACGCTCGCGCGCAGTCTCGAGGACCGCAACCACACCGTGGCGGTCATCGACTCCGACCCCGACTCATTCCGCCGCCTGGGCCCGATGTTCAACGGCACCAAGGTGACCGGCTACGGCTTCGACCAGGGCGTGCTCACCGAGGCGGGCATCCAGCGCGCCGACGCCTTCGCCGCGGTCTCCTCCGGCGACAACTCCAACATCATCGCCGCCCGCGTGGCCCGCGAGACCTTCGGCATCGGCTCGGTCGTCGCCCGGATCTACGACCCCGGACGCGCCGAGGTCTACCAGCGGCTGGGCATCACCACGGTCGCCACGGTGAAGTGGACGGCCGACCAGGTGCTGCGCCGGCTGCTCCCGGCCGGCGCCGAGCCCGACTTTCGCGACCCGTCGGGCACCATCCGCGTCGACCAGGTCCTCGCCCCCGAGGCCTGGGTCGGCCACACCACGCGCTCCTTCCAGGAGCAGACGGCGGCCCGGATCGCCTGGCTCGACCGGCTCGGCGAGGGCGTGCTGCCCAGCCGCGACTCGATGATCCAGGAGAACGACCAGCTCCACCTGGTGATGCGCGAGGAGCAGGCCGCCGACGCCTACACCGCCATGGAGAAGGGCCCGGAGAGCGACTGATGAGGGTAGCCATCGCCGGAGCAGGGGCCGTCGGCCGCTCGATCGCCCGGGAGCTGATCGGCAACGGTCACGAGGTGCTCCTCATCGACAAGAACCCCGGCTCCATCAAGCCCGACCGGGTGCCCGACGCCGAGTGGCTGCTGGCCGACTCCTGCGAGCTCTCCTCGCTCGAGGAGGCGCGGCTGCAGCACTGCGACGTCGTCATCGCCGCCACCGGCGACGACAAGGCCAACCTCGTCACCTCGCTCCTGGCCAAGACCGAGTTCGGGGTGCCCCGCACGGTCGGCCGGGTGAACCACCCCAACAACGAGTGGCTCTTCACCGAGGCCTGGGGCGTCGACGTCAACGTCTCCACCCCGCGGATCATGTCCTCGCTCGTGGAGGAGGCCGTCACCGTCGGCGACCTGGTGCGGCTGTTCACCTTCCGCAAGGGCCGCGCGAACCTGGTCGAGATGACGCTGCCCGACGACTCCCCCTACGTCGGCAAGCCGTCGGGCCTGGTGCCGTTCCCCGAGAACTGCGCGCTGGTGACCATCATCCGCGACGGGCAGGTCTACACCCCCGACGCGGAGCAGCCCATCGAGGCCGGCGACGAGCTGCTGCTGGTCGCCCCCGCCGACGTCGAGGACGAGCTCGAGCGGCTGCTGGCTCCTGAGGAGCACAAGGACTGAGTCGGTGCGCTGGTTGAGGAGGTCGCCCGCGACCGTCTCGAAACCCGCGCCCACGCGCGACCACGACGACGGCCCCGGCGGTGGTCGAGCAGCGAGGCGAGAAACGAGCGAGCGCGTCGAGGCCACCCCACAGCAGACCGGCGAGGCCGCTCGACCCGCGCATGCCCTGCTCGCAGCGGCGCGCGTGCGTGACGGCGCTGCTCAGGCCTCGGCCCGGGGGGTCTTGTTGCGAGTCAGCAGCCAGACCATCCCCAGCAGGGCCACCACCTGCAGCGGCCAGCCCATCGCCAGCTTGGCGCCGGCGATGACCCCGACCGCGGCGTCGGGGTCCATCGCGCCGGTGCGGCCCGCCACGTAGAGCGGGGCCTGCACGACGACGCGGAGCAGGCACGGCGCTGCGAGCAGCAGCGTCAGCCGGCCGCAGAGCCGGACGACCTGGGGGTCGTCGTGCCAGGCGGTCGGGTCGCCGGTGACGCTGCCGACCATGAAGCCCACCAGCGGCCAGCGCACCACGGTGCTGAGCACCAGCAGCACTGCGTAGACGCTGTTGTAGATCAGGCCCGGCAGGAAGTACGCCAGCGCCTGATCGTTGGCGTCTCCCCCGCCGCGGGCCGCACGCCAGGCGAAGAAGGCGCCGATGCCGATGCCGACGAGGGCGTTGAGCACGAACTGCGGGGTCTGCCGCTGCACCAGTCGCGCCACCAGCAGCAGCCCGGCGCACACTAGGCTCAGCACGACGGCGAACCGGAGGTCCTTGCTCAGCAGGAAGGTGACGGTGAAGACCAGCGTCGGTACGGCGGCCTCGGCCATGCCGCGGATCCCGCCGAGCGCCTTCGACAGCTGCGCACGGACGACGTGCTCGACGCTCTCGACGCCAGCCGTGCCGGCAGCGGGTCGCTCCTCGCTCACTTGAGGTCGTAGCGCGGGTTGTACATCACCCGCAGCCCGTCGTGGACCCCGATGCGTCCCTCGACCCGGACCTTGCGGCCCGGGGTGATGCCGGCGATGCGGCGTCGGCCGAGCCAGAGCACCGTGATCGACCCGGTGCCGTCGTAGAGGTCGGCCTCCAGGGCCGGCGCGCCGCCGCGAGGGCGGAGGGTGACCGTCTTGAGGGTGCCCTGGAGCACCACCCGCTCGCGGTCGGGTGCGTCGCCGATGCACAGCAGGCCGGACTGCTCGGTGTCGCGGCGCAGGTCGCGCGACTCCTCGCGGGCCGAGTTCGCCCACCGGCTCAGGCTGTGCCGCAGCCCCGATCTGTCGCCCATCAGCCGGCTCCGGGCGGCAGCGTCAGCGCGATCGCCTCACCGGGAGGCATCGCGCCGGTGCCGCGCCGCACCACCACCGAGCGGATCTGGTCCTCCCAGTGCGCGGCGTCCTCCGGCTCGACGGCCGGACGGCCGAGCAACGTCGCGCGCAGGAACCAGCGAGCGCCGGTCACGCCGATGACCCGGGTGGGCTGCACGGCGGCCTGCCCGTCGGGGGTGGTCACCGGGAGCTGGGTCATCAGCTCGGTGCCGAAGTCGCCGCTACGCTCGTTGGCCGTGCCGCCGTGCTGGGCGGTCTCACCGGCGATGGCCCGGCGGACCTCCGCCCACAGGTCGCCGCCACGACTGGAGGCGAAGGCACGCAGCTCCAACGCACCGTCGTCGGCGGCCAGCACCACCGCGATGACCTCGCCGGAGACCTCGTCGACCTGCAGCCTCAGCTCGATGCCGTCGGGCGGCGGTGCCACCAGGAGACCGCCGAGGTCGACGTGGTCGGCGAAGGTCGCGTCGCTCTCCAGGTCGAGGTCGTCGGCGTCGTAGGGACCCGTCCCGGCGTCGGTCGGGGCGACCGGCTCGGCCGGTGCCGCCTGCGTCGTCGCGGCGGACCGTCGGCGCAGCCTCACGTCGTCTCCTCCGTCGTCGGCTCACTGGTGGCGAACCCTCCGGTCGAACCGTATCCCCCGGTCCCGCGAAGCGACTGCGGAAGCAGCTCGGTCTCCACGAAGCGGGCGTGCTCCACTCGCTGCACCACGAGCTGGGCCACCCGGTCGCCACGGGTGAGACTCACCGGCTCCCGCGGGTCGAGGTTGACCAGCAGCACCTTGATCTCGCCGCGGTAGCCCGCGTCCACCGTGCCGGGGGTGTTGAGCACCGTCAGCCCGTGCCGGGCGGCCAGTCCCGAGCGCGGGTGCACCAGCGCGACGTAGCCCTCCGGAAGCGCCACGGCCAACCCGGTGGGCACCAGGACGCGCTCTCCCGGGGCGAGGGTGACGTCGACCGCGGTGTGCAGATCGGCCCCGGCGTCGCCGGGGTGGGCGTACGCCGGCAGGGGCAGGCCGGCGTCGAGGCGATGCACCAGGATCTGCACCGAGGGATCGACCGCGTTCTCCACAGCGCGTGACCCTACTCAGCCGCGACGCGCGGCGTTTGGCAGGCTGACCCCCTGTGGAGGCGGCCTACAGCGAGCGGCTCGTGCCGCCGCTGCGGTGGTGGGTGCAGGCCACCATGTCCCTGGCGGTGATCTGGCTGGCCATGATCGTCTCGACTCCGGCCTGGCTGGCCTGGACCGGCACCGGGGCCTTCGCCGCCGTCACCTACGGCCTGCTGGCCTACATCGGCTCGGCCCGCGTGGTGGTCACCGGCGCCGAGCTGCGTGCCGGACGGGCCCACATCGCCCGGGGCCTGCTGGGCACCCCGGTGGCGCTCGACGTCGCCCAGACCCGCCGGGTGCTCGGAGTCGACGCCGACGCACGCGCCTTCCTGCTCAGCCGCCCCTACCTGACCACCGCGGTACGGGTGCCGGTGCTCGACCCGGCCGACCCCGCTCCGTACTGGCTGATCGCCAGCCGTCATCCCGAGCGGCTCGTGGCGGCGCTGCAGGGCTGACGCCGGAGGTTGCCCCCTCATTCCCGGCGCCGACCGCGACCGATCCCCACCCCACCTCTCGTTAGGGTGGTCCCATGGCCAAGAAGAACAAGGGCGAGAAGTCCAGCTCGAAGTCCTGGGCGGTCTTGTCCGCGGTGTCCGGCATCGCCGCCGCCACCGTGGCCCGCAAGGCACTCAACTCCGGCTGGAAGGCCGCCACCGGCAAGCAGCCGCCGGCCAACCCGGCCGACCCCGACGTCGCCGTGCGCGAGGCGGTCGCCTGGGCGGTGGCCAGCGGCGCGATCGTGGCGCTGGCCAGGATGTACGCCGGCCGCCGCGCTGCGCGGTACTACGTGAAGTCCACCGGCCACCTCCCGCCCGACCTGCGCAAGGACGACCAGGAGCGCTGAGCACTCGCCCGAGAGCTGAGCACTCCGGAACGCAACGAGACCCCCGCGATCGCGGGGGTCTCGGGTCGAAGACGGTGCCGAAGACAGTGAGGTGCGCTCCTAGGCGCAGTCGCGGCAGATCATCTTCTTCGTGTCGGCGAGCTGGCTGCGGTGGTGCACCAGGAAGCAGCTCATGCAGGTGAACTCGTCGTCCTGACGGGGCTTGACCTCCACGGCCAGCTCCTCGTGGGACAGGTCGGCTCCGGGCAGCTCGAACGATTCGGCGGCCTCGGCCTCGTCCTCGTCGACCTTGCCGGAGTTCTTGTCGTGACGACGGGCCTTGAGCTCCTCGATGCTCTCTTCGCTCTGGTCCTCGTCGGTCTTGCGTGGCGCGTCGTAGTCGGTGGCCATGTCGGGTTCCTCTTTTTCTCCTCAGACGTCTTCGGCGCCAGATTGTGCACGACGGAACAAGCTCGCGCATCCCCCATACGTGCCGTGTCGCGCACAACACGTCCCGCCACACGTGGCGGTGACACCGGAGTCAGTGAACGCTGGTGTTCCCCGCCGTGTTCCCGACGAATCCCGATTCGGCGAGAACGTCGGCGAATCCGGAGAAATCACCCTTTGGTGCGGCCACCGTGAGGCGGTTTCCCGCCGGACTGGTCCAGATGGCCACCTCGGCGCCCGCCTCGGCCGCGACCAGCCCCGCCGCGGCGTCATCCCAGGGGTGGGTGCCCTCCTCGGCGTAGCCGTCGAGACGCCCGGCGGCCACGCTGCACAGGTCCAGGGCGGCCGAGCCGCCGCGGCGGACGTCGCGCACCCGCTCCAGCAGCCGGGCCACGTAGCCGGCCTGGGCCAGTCGGACCTCGCGGACGTAGTTGAAGCCGGTGCCGATCAGGCGCTGCTCCATCGGCACGACGTCGCGCACGGCGATCGGCTCGCCGTTGCAGTACGCACCGCCGCCGAGGGTGGCGGTGTAGACCTCCCCCAGCGCCGGCGCGTGCACCACGGCGGCCACGACCCGGCCAGCACCGTCGGTGCCGTCGGCGCCGTCGTGGTCGACCTGCTCGACGGCGACGCACACCGCGTACGCACGGTGGCCGTAGAGGTAGTTGACGGTGCCGTCGATCGGGTCGACGACCCAGCGCAGGCCGGAGGTGCCGGGCAGGTCGTCGCCCTCCTCGCCGAGGAAGCCGTCGTCGGGGCGCGCCGAGAGCAGCCGCGTACGCAGCAGGTCCTCGGCGGCGTGGTCGGCGCGGGTGACGATGTCGGTCGGGGAGCTCTTCTCCCCCGCCACGTCGACCCCCTCCGTGCGCATGCGCAGCACCAGCTCCGCGGCCTCGGCCGCCGCCCCGACCGCCAGGTCGAGCAGATCGGCGTACGGCCGGGTCACCGGCTGCCCACGACGGCCGGGCGTGTGGACCGCGGGTTCGTGCAGCAGCCCGGCGCGCACCGGTCCCAGGCCGCGGGTAGCGAGCCGACCGCCGTGCGGACCGGGTCCTCACCGCGCTCCCCGGCCGCCCGCTCCAGCAGCAGGTCACGCACCATGGCCACGAACCTCGGGTCGACCCCGGCGGTCGCGGCGCGTACGCACGGCAGGCCCAGCTCGCCGGCGGTGGCCAGCGCCTCGGTGTCGAGGTCGTAGACGACCTCCATGTGGTCGGAGACGAACCCGATCGGCACCAGCACCACGGCCTTGGCGCCGCGTGTGGCGAGCGCGCGCAGGTGGTCGTTCACGTCGGGCTCCAGCCATGGGATCCGCGGCGAGCCCGAGCGCGAGCAGTACACCAGCTCGGCGCCGTGGCGCAGCCCGGTCTCCAGGCGCACCCGCTCGACCACCTCCGCCGCCGTGCTGCGGTGCTGGGCGACGTAGGCCCGACCGAGCGGGCCGCTGGCCTCGTTCATCTGCTCGGGCACGGAGTGGGTGACGAAGACCAGCTCGGCCTCGCGACGCACGTCGTCGGGCAGGTCGGCCAGGGCCGCGAGCGTCGCGTCGACCATGGGCTCCACGAAGCCGGGGTGGTTGAAGTAGACCCGGGCCTTGTCGAGCTCGGGGGGTGGGGCGCCACCCTCGGCCAGCAGTGCTTCGCGCGCCACGGTGAGGTCCTCGCGGTACTGCCGGCACCCGGAGTAGGAGGAGTACGCCGAGGTCACCAGGCACAGCGCGCGGCGCACGCCGTCGTCGCGCATCCGGCGCAGCTCGTCGAGCAGGAACGGACCCCAGTTGCGGTTGCCCCAGTAGATCGGGAGGTCGACGCCCGCCCCGGCGAGGTCCTCGCGGATCGCGGCGGCCAGCGCCCGGTTCTGGTCGTTGATCGGGCTGCGGCCACCGAAGGCGTAGTAGTGCTCACCGACCTCGGCCAACCGTTCGTCGGGGATGTCGCGACCCGCCGTCACGTTGCGCAGGAACGGCACGACGTCCTCGGGCTGCTCGGGTCCGCCGAAGGAGACCAGCAGCAGCGCGTCGTAGGGGGAGACGTCGGTGCTGAGCACGGGCTGCGACTCGGGGACGGACTCGCTCACGGACACCAGCCCATCCTAGAAAGGCCGCCGAAGCGCACGCGCCACGGCCTATCCTCGGGAGACGTGTGGAGCAACTGGAGCGGAACCGTGGTCGCCCGCCCCCGCCGCGTGCTCGCGCCGCGCGATGCCGCCGAGGTGGCTGCCGCGATCGTCGGCGCCCGCGAGGAGGGTCTCGCCGTCCGGATGGTCGGCTCGGGCCACTCCTTCACCGCGGTCGCCGCCACCGACGGCGTCATGCTGCGACCCGACCTGCTGCGCGGCATCACCGCGGTCGACCGCGAGGCGATGACCGTCACCGCGCTGGCCGGAACGGGCCTGCGCGAGCTCAACCTCACCCTGACCCGGCTGGGTCTCTCCCTGCACAACATGGGCGACATCGACGCCCAGACGCTGGCCGGAGCGGTCTCGACCGGCACCCACGGCACCGGCGGGCGCACGGCCGGGCTCGCCGCGCAGGTCGTGGCGATGGAGCTGGTCACCGGCGACGGCAGCGTGCTGCGGGTCGACGCCGAGAGCCAGCCCGAGCTGTTCGCCGTCGCGCGCGTCGGCCTGGGCGCCCTCGGCGTGCTGACCAGCCTCACGCTCGCCGTCGAGGAGCGGTTCACCCTGCACGCGCACGAGGCGCCGATGCGGTGGGACCGGGCGCTGGCGACCTTCGCCGAGGAGGTGGCCGCCCACGACTACTACGAGATGTACTGGTTCCCCCACACCGACCGGCTCTCGGTCAAGCGCAACGACCGCGTGCCCGAGGAGCGCTCGGCGCCGCTCCCCCGCTGGCGCCGGCTGCTCGAGGACGAGCTGATGGCCAACTCCCTCTTCGGTGGGGTGCAGCGGCTCGGTGACGCCGCACCGGGTCTGGTGCCGCCGCTGGCGAAGGTCTCGGCGCAGGCCCTGGGCGAGCGCCGGTACGCCGATGTCGCGCACCGGGTCTTCACCAGCCCACGGCGGGTGCGGTTCAAGGAGATGGAGTACGCCGTGCCGGCCGAGGCGGGCATGAGCGCGCTGGCCGAGCTGCGTCGGCTCGTCGAGGCCCGCGGGTGGCGGATCTCCTTCCCCGTGGAGGTGCGCTACGCCCCGGCCGACGACGTCGCGCTGTCCACCGCCGTCGGGCGCGACACCGTCTACCTGGCCTGCCACGTGAACCACCGCACCGACCACACCGCGTACTTCACCGAGGTGGAGCAGGTGCTCCGCGCCCACGACGGCCGGCCGCACTGGGGCAAGATGCACACCCGCACGGCCGCCGACCTGGCCCCCGCCTACCCGGCGTGGGACGACGTGGCAGCTTGGCGCGACAAGCTCGACCCCGAGCGGGTCTTCGGCAACGACTACCTCACCCGGGTCCTCGGCCCCTGAGCTGGGCGAGGTCACACCCGACACGGCGTGTCTGCTTGCACGAGATGGCCTGTGCTTGCCAGTAGGGTCGCGACAAGGCGGACGAAGGAGTAGGAACGACGATGCGGGACCTCACACCAGTGAGGCTCACCGGGGGCGGCAAGGTGCTGGTCCTGGTGGACGGACACGGTGAGGAGTACGCGGTCCCCATCGACGACCGGCTCCGGGAGACGCTGGGCGTCTCTCTCCAGCAGGCGGAGAGGCAGCTCACCAGGAAGGAGCCGACGGTGGAGAGCACGCTGCGACCCCGCGACATCCAGTCCCGCATCCGTGCGGGCGAGTCGGCCGAGGACGTCGCCGCCGTCGCCGGCACGTCGGTGGAGAAGGTCATGATCTTCGCCGGGCCGGTGCTGGCCGAGCGCGCCCACGTGGCGCGCAACGCCCAGACCGCGTCCGTGCGACGCCGCAGCGGCGACGCCGGCGGTCAGGTGCGCACTCTCGGCCCCGCGGCGGCCGTCCGGTTGCGCGAGGAGGGCGTCGACCCCGAGTCGATCGAGTGGGACGCCTGGCGGCGCGAGGACGGCCGCTGGGTGCTCACCGCCGCCTACCACCACGACGCCGAGTCGCGGCTGGCCCGCTTCGTCTTCGACCAGCCCGGCCACTTCGTCACCGCCGAGGACGACGAGGGTCGCTGGCTCGTCGGCGACGGCGCCGCTCGTGGTCGGGCCGCCACCACCGAGGCGGCCCCCGAGGGCCTGCGGCTGGCTCCGGCACCGCGTGCGGGCGTCGACGCCGAGCTCGGTGACGACGCCATCGAGCTGGTCTCGCACGGCGACGCCGACTGGATCGCCTCGGTGCCCCGGCAGCATGTCGAGCCCACCGTCGAGCACACCGTGGAGCCCACCGTGGAGGTGGAGCCGGCGGCTGAGGAGCCGGCCGACGACGCCTCGACGACCGAGCCGGTCGCCGAGGAACCTGCCGCGCAGGACGAGCCACCGCGGCCACCCACCCAGCTGCCCCGCCCCGAGTCCACACCCGGCCGGAAGAACCGGCGCGCCTCGGTGCCCAGCTGGGACGAGATCATGTTCGGCGGCGGCCGCGGCGAGTAGCCGCAAGAGGTAGTCCTCCTCGACCCGTCCGCCTAGCCTGTCGCCCATGGCGTACTTCGTGACCGGCGCGACCGGGTTCATCGGGCGGCACCTGGTGCGCGAGCTGGTCGACCATCGAGACGGCCAGGTGTTCTGCCTGGTGCGCGAGGGCTCTCAGCAAAAGATCGACGTGCTCGCCCGCCAGCTCGGCACGGATCGGGTGGTCGCGGTCGAGGGCGACCTGGGCGCCGAGGGCCTCGGTGTCGACCCGGCCTGGGTGGCCGAGCACGCCGGCTCGATCGACCACCTCTTCCACGTCGCGGCGATCTACGACATGACGGCCTCCGATGAGATGAACGAGGAGCTGAACGTCGGCGGCACCCGCGAGGCGCTAGCGCTGGCGCAGGCTCTCGACGTCGGTTGCTTCCACCAGGTCTCCTCGGTCGCGGCGGCCGGTGACTACGAGGGCACCTTCGACGAGACCATGTTCGACGAGGGGCAGCGCCTCCCCTCGCCCTACCACCGCACGAAGTTCGAGTCCGAGAAGCTGGTGCGCCAGCAGCAGGCGGTGCCGTGGCGGGTCTACCGCCCGGCCATCGTCGTGGGGCACTCCGAGACCGGCGAGATGGACAAGGTCGACGGGCCCTACTACTTCTTCGGCGTGCTCAAGCGGGTGCGCGACGTGCTCCCGGCCTGGCTGCCGCTGGTCGGTGTCGACCTCGGCGACACCAACCTGGTGCCGGTCGACTACGTGGCCAAGGCGATGGACCACCTGGCCCACGTGCCCGATCTGGACGGCGAGACCTTCCACCTGGTCAACCCCGAGCCGCAGCCGTTGGTCGAGGTGGTCAACACGCTCTCCGCGGCCGCCGGGGCGCCGCAGTTCGCGGTGCCCGTCGACCGGACCACCACCCAGCGGCTGGTGCCGCCTGGGCTGCTGCCGCGCCTCCTGCGTCCGCGGACCATCGTCGACCAGGTGCTGCACTCCGACCTGGGCCGGATCGCGCTGGAGCAGACCATCGGCCGCCTCGGCATCCCTCCGGCAGTCGTCGGGCACGTCACCTTCCCCTCGGTCTTCGCCAGCCGGCGTACCGAGAAGGCCTTGGCCGGCTCCGGGCTCTCGGTGCCGTTGCTGGAGGGCTACGCCTCCGTGCTGTGGGCGTGGTGGGAGGACGTCCTGGACGACTCGGTGCGCAGCAACCGGGGCGCGGTCGAGGCGCTCTCGGGCAAGACGGTCGTCATCACCGGTGCCTCCTCCGGCATCGGCCGGGTCACCGCGATCAAGGTGGCCAAGGTCGGCGGCGTCCCGATCCTGGTGGCGCGCGGCCGCGAGAAGCTCGAGGCGCTGCGCGACCTGATCGAGTCCCAGCACGGCGAGGCCTACGTCTACCCGTGCGACCTCTCCGACCTCGACGCCATCGACTCGCTGACCAAGCAGATCAGTGAGGACTTCGAGCACGTCGACTACGTCGTCAACAACGCCGGCCGCTCGATCCGGCGCTCGCTGAAGCTGTCGGAGGACCGCTTCCACGACTTCGAGCGCACCATGCAGCTCAACTACTTCGGCGCCATCCGGATGGTGATCGGGCTGCTGCCCCGGATGCGCGAGCAGCACAGCGGCCACATCGTCAACGTGTCCTCGATCGGTGTGCAGACCAACCCGCCGCGCTTCTCCGCCTACGTCGCCTCGAAGTCGGCGCTGGACTCCTGGAGCAACGTCGTCGCCTCCGAGCTGGTCGGCTACGGGATCTCCTTCACCTCCATCCACATGCCGCTGGTGCGGACGCCGATGATCGCGCCCACCAAGCTCTACGACCGGTTCCCGACCATCAGCCCGGCGCAGGCGGCAGAGAAGGTGCTCGACGCCTTGGTCGACCGGCCGCACGAGATCAACACCGCGCTGGGCAACCTCGGTGCCGTCGCCCACACCGTCGCCCCGAAGACGGCGTTCCGGGTGCTGCACCTGGCCTACCAGGTCTTCCCGGACTCCGCTGCTGCCCGGAACGTCGAGGGTCGGGGCGCCGACGGGGTCGGGAAGTCCCAGGGCGAGCAGATCGCGCTGGCCAAGCTGCTGCGCGGCATTCACTGGTGAGCGCAGCTGCCGCAGGCAGCTGAGCTCACCAGTGAATGGAGCCGAGACGTCGGATCGTGCGGGTCGCCCGCCGCGCGAAGCGCCCTCCACGACCCGCGGGATGCGACGTCTCGGCACAACAACGAAGCGCGACGTCTCGACGGACCTGGACGAGCGAGGACGCGACGCCTCAGCGGCCCAGACGAGCGAGGACGCGACGCCTCAGCTGTTCTGGGCACCTCGGCCCGGCGCCAGCCGTTCGATGAGCCCCATGGCGTCGCGCGGGGCGTAGCCCTTGATGTCGTTGTCGAAGAAGACGAAGACGTCTTGCCGCTGCGCCCAGTCGGAGACGGTGGCCGCCCAGCGCTCCAGCGCGGCGGCGTCGTAGCCGCTGGCGTAGAGCTCCTGGTCGCCGTGCAGCCGCACGTAGCGGAAGCCGGCCGTGTCCTCTTCGACCCGGGGCCACCGGCCTGCGGTGTCGGCCAGCACGACGGCCACATCGTGGCGACGCAGCAGGTCGTAGGCCTGCGAGGTGGCGAAGGTGGGGCTGCGGAACTCCAGCGCGTGACGCACGGGCCGTCCCTCCGGGCTCTCCCGCGGGACGGCGGCGAAGAAGGCATCGAGCCGCTCGGGGTCGAAGGAGTGGGTCTGCGGCAGCTGCCACAGCACCGGCCCGAGCTTCGGCCCGAGCTCCCAGACCCCCTCGAAGAAGCGGCGCAGCGGCTCCGCGGGGTCGGCGAGCTTCTTCATGTGGGTGATGAAGCGACTGCCCTTGAGCGCGAAGACGAAGTCGTCCGGTGTCTCCTCGCGCCAGCGCCGGTAGGACTCCGGCTTCTGCAGGGCGTAGAAGGAGCCGTTGATCTCGATCGCGGTGAGCCGGGCCGCGGCGTAGGCGAGCTCGTCGCGCTGCCGCAGGCCCTTTGGGTAGAAGTCGCCGCGCCAGGGCGCGTAGGTCCAGCCGGAGACGCCGACCCGGACCTCAGCCACCGGTGGCCACGGGGCGGTCGGGGTCGCTGACCCAGCCGCTCCACGAACCCGGGTAGAGCACCGCGGGGATGCCGGCGAGCTCGAGGGCGAGCACGTCGTGGCAGGCGGTCACCCCGCTGCCGCAGTAGACCGCCACGGGCGCCGAGCCGTCCACACCGCCCGCCGCGTAGAGCGCCGCGATCTGGGTGGCCGGCCGGAACCGGCCGTCGGCGCTCAGGTTGGTCTCGGTCGGGACGTTGACCGCGCCGGGGACGTGCCCGGCCACCGGATCGACCGGCTCGACGTCGCCGCGGAAGCGCTCCGGCGCGCGGGCGTCGACCAGCACGCCGTCCCAGTCCCGCACCTCGTCGGGCCCCAGCGCCGGCTGCTGCCCCGGTCGCACCACCAGGTCGCCGGGCTCGACGGATGCCGGTGCGCCCTCCTGCACCGGCCCGTTCCAGGCCGGCCAGCCGCCGTCGAGCACCTGTACGTCGTCCTTGCCCGCCCAGCGCAGCAGCCACCAGCAGCGGGCCGCCGCCCGCCCGCCCCAGTCGTCGTAGACCACCACGGGACGGTCCTGACGCACCCCGGCGCGGCGCATCGCCGCCTGGAGGTCGCCGGGGTCCGGCAGCGGGTGACGCCCCTGCCCCTCCTGCCCCTCCTGCCCCTCCCGCCCGTCCCGCCCGTGCGGCGCCGCGGCCAGGTCGGCGTCGAGGTCGACGTACACCGCGCCCGCGACGTGCCCGCGCGCGTACTCCTGTGCCCCGGGCGGCCCGCCCATCCGGTAGCGGACGTCGAGGACGGTGACCTCCTCGAGGCGCTCGGCGAGCTCGGCGGCGCTGATGAGCGGATGCATGGCCCGATCGTGCCAGGGTGAGCCGGTGGACTTCCGCGAGGACCGGATCGGATCGGCGCTGCGCGGTGAGAACCCCACGGTGCTGGCGCGGCTGCCGGCGGCGTTCGCCGTCATCGGCGACGTGCAGTGGCTGCCGGGGTACTGCGTGCTGCTCAGCGACGACCCCGCCGCGACGCGGCTGAGCGATCTCGCCCCGGACGCCCGGCTGGCCTTCCTGGCCTCGATGGAGCGGCTCGGGTCCGCCGTTGAGCAGGTCTGCGGGGCCCTGGACCCGGCCTTTCGTCGCGTGAACCTGGAGATCCTCGGCAACACCGACCCCTTCCTGCACGCCCACGTGTGGCCGCGCTACGACTGGGAGCCACCCGAGCTGGTGGGCCACCCGGTCTGGCTCTACCCGCACGAGCGGTGGCAGGACCCCGCGACGGCCCTCGGGCCGCAGCACGCCGAGCTGCGCGCGGCGCTGGCCGTCGTCTTGTCGGGGTGATGGAAGGATCGCCCGCGTGGCCGAGCTGCAGTTCTTCACTGGGACGATGGACTCCGGGAAGAGCACGCTCGCGCTGCAGACCAACCACAACCACCACGTCCGGGGCCGGATCGGGCGCATCTTCACCACCCACGACCGGGCCGGCGCCGCGACGCTGTCGTCGCGCCTGGGGCTGACCCACGACGCCATCGAGGTCGGCGGCGGGTTCGACTTCTGGCGCTACGTCGTCGACCAGCTCACCGGCGGCGCACGCATCGACTACCTGGTGTGCGACGAGGCGCAGTTCTACGAGCCGTCGCAGATCGACCAGCTGGCGCGGGTGGTCGACGAGCTGCAGATCGACGTGTTCGCTTTCGGCATCCTCACCGACTTCCGCACCGTCTTGTTCCCCGGCAGCGCGCGCCTGGTGGAGCTGGCCGACCGTACCAACGTGCTCCAGGTCGAGGCGTTGTGCTGGTGCGGACGCCGGGCCACCCACAACGCCCGCACCGAGAACGGCGAGATGGTCACCGAGGGCGAGGTCATCGTGGTCGGCGACGTCGAGGACCCCTCGGCCCAGCAGCCGCCCGAGGTCGGCTACGAGGTGCTGTGCCGCCAGCACCACCGGCGCCGCATGACCGCCGCCCGCGCCCGCGCGGTGTCGCTGGTCAGCGAGCCCCTCCCGTTCGACCAGCCGTTCGGGGAGTGATGACCGCCCGCCGCCGGCTCGCCCTCAGGCTGGCGCTGCTGCTGGCGGTGGTGGCGCTCTACGTGTTCGTGCAGGCTCGCTACGGCGTCAGCACGCTGCAGGTGCGGCACTGGGTCGACGGTCTCGGCCCGTGGGCCGCCCCCGGGTTCGTGGCCTCCTACGTGGCCGTCGCGTTGGTACCGATCCCGAAGGCGCCGTTCTCGGTCGCCGGCGGAGCGGTGTTCGGCATCGCGGCCGGCATCCCCCTGGTGCTGGTGGGAGCCGTCGGTGGAGCCACGCTGGCCTTCGCCATCGCGCGCAGGCTGGGCCGCTCGCCGGTGCGTGGGATGGAGTCCGACCGGGCCCGCGAGCTGGACGACCGGGTCGCCGCCCACGGCTTCGTCGCGGTGCTTCTCGCCCGGTTGTTCCCGGTCATCCCCTACACCAGCGTCAACTACCTCTTCGGCCTCACCGGCCTGCGGCTGCCCGTGTTCACGGTGACCACGCTCGTCGGCGTGGTGCCGAGCATCTCGGCCTACGTCGTGTTCGGCAGCCTCGGAGCGACGCCGGTCTCGTGGCCGTTCGCCGTGCTCGGCGGCGTGGTGATCTTGACCTCCGGCCTGCTCGGCCTGCGCGCGCGGCACCGGCGCGCGCAGGACGAGACGCAGGCCGTGAGCGCCTCAGACCTGGGCGGCGACGGGTGAGAAGTGGCTGGCGTCGCCCTTGCGCGGGGTGCTGCGGACGCCGTCGACGCTGACGGGCACGTCGCCGGCCAGAGTGATGCGGTGCAGCACCCGGTGCTGGTCGTCGTAGTCGTCGACGGCGCGGTGCTCGGTGGCCTGGTTGTCCCAGATGGCAAGGTCGCCTGCCCGCCAGCTCCAGCGCACGGTGTTCTCCGGACGCTCGACGTGGCGCTGCAGCAGCCGGAACAGATCCTCGGAGTCCTGCGTGGACAGGCCCACGAACCGGCGGACGAAGTGGCCCAGCAGCAGGGTGCGCTCGCCGGTCACCGGGTGCACCCGCACCACCGGGTGCTCGGTCTCGTACTCGACGTGGCGGAACTCCGCGCGGTAGGCCTCCTCCTTGACGTCGATGCCGCCGACCCGCTTCTCGTCGACGTCGGCGGCATAGTCGTAGAGGTTGGAGTGCACGGCCCAGAGCCGCTCGACCAGAGCCTTGAGGGCGGGCGAGAGCTGCTCGTAGGCGCGGGTGGTGTTGGCCCAGATCGTCGTGCCGCCGTACGGCGGCAGCTCGACGGCGCGCAGCAGCGAGGCCGCGGGGATGCGGTCGACGAAGGTGACGTCGGTGTGCCAGCTGGTGGCCTTGCTGTGGTCGGAGTCGATCGGCAGCACGGCGTCGCCGTCGCCGGCCACCGTGGGGTGGGGCTTGGTCAGCGTGCCCAGCAGCGCCGCGAAGGCCTGCTGGTCGGCGTCGCCGGCGTGGTGCTGTCCGCGCAGGAAGATCACCTGGTGGGCGGCCAGCGCGCGCTTGACCTCGGCGACCTGGTCGGCAGGGACGTCCGCGCCGATGCGGACGCCGCTCACCTGCGCGCCGATGTGGGCGCCGACCTTGCGGACGGCGATGGTCTCGTAGCCGGGCTCGGGCAGCGCCTGCGTGGCGATGTCCTCGCTGTCGACGACGTGGATCTCGGGCCGGTCGGTCTCGAGCAGGTCGAGCTGTGCGGTCATGGTCGTTCCTCTCTGGGTGTGGGGTCAGGCGCGCCAGCGGGAGAACCGGCGCTCGAGCGCGACCAGGCCGTAGGTGACGGCGAGGCCGAGCAGGGTGGTGGTGAGGATCGCGGCGTACATCTGCGGGATGAGGAAGTTCAGCTGCGTGTAGTTGATGAGGAAGCCCAGCCCGGCGGTCGCGCCGACCAGCTCGGCCGCGATGAGCACGAGGATGGCGGCGGCCCCGGAGATCCGGATGCCGGTGAAGATCGTCGGCACCGCGGCCGGGAAGACGACCTTGCGGAACGTGGCCACCGGCCCGAGGCCGAGCACCCGTGCCGAGCGCAGCAGCTGCTGGTCGACCGTCGCGACGCCGCTCACCGTGCTGAGGAGCACCGGGAAGAAGCAGGCGTAGGTGACGATGGCGATCTTCGAGGTCTCACCGATCCCCAGGATCAGGCTGAACGCCGGCAGCAGCGCGAGCGCGGCGGTGTTGCGGAACACTTCGAGCGGGGCGGTGAGCAGCTCGCGCACCGGCCGGTACCAGGCGATCGCGACGCCGGTCGGGATCGCCACGGCCGTGGCCAGCGAGAAACCGGCGACCGAGCGGACGACGCTGGCGCGCAGGTTCCGCAGCAGCTCACCGTTGCCGAGCATCTCCCACCACGCCGCCAGCACCTTGTGCAGCGGCGGCAGGAAGTAGTCGTTGATCAGTCCCAGCTGGGGCACCACCTCCCAGACCAGGGCCAGGATGAGAACTCCCAGCACGCCCCGCCCGATGCGGCCGAGGCGGGCCGTCGAGGCGACCACCCGGGCCGAGGAGGCCTGTCGTGGGTTGAGTCCGGACGTGGTGCGTTCGGCGATGGCGCTAGGCAACGGAGGCCACCTCCGACCGCCGGGCGCCCTCACGCAGCAGCGTCCAGATCTCGTGCCGGTAGCCGGCGAAGCGCTGGGTGCCGCGGACGTCGGTGTCGTCGCCGACGCGGTGGTCGAGCCTGATGTCGACCACGGTGCGGATCGAGCCGGGCCGGTTGCTCATCACCGCGACCCGCTGGCCGAGGTAGACCGCCTCGTCGATGTCGTGGGTGATGAAGACGACCGTGGTGCCGGTGCGCTGCCAGATCTCGACCAGCTCCTCCTGCAGCCGCTCGCGGGTCTGGGCGTCCAGGGCGCCGAACGGCTCGTCCATCAGCAGCACTCCCGGCTCGTAGGACAACGAGCGCGCGATGGCGATGCGCTGCTTCATGCCGCCGGACAGCTCGTGGGGGTACCGGTGGGCGAACTCCTTCAGCCCCACGAGGTCGAGGTAGCGGCGGGCTCGCTCGGTGCGCTCGGCGCGCTTGTGGTCCGTCGTCGCCTCGAGCGCGAACTCGATGTTGCCCAGCGCCGTGCGCCACGGCAGGAGGGTGTACTGCTGGAAGACCACGCTGCGGTCGGGGCCCGGCTCGGTGACCTCGCGACCGTCGACCCGGACCGTGCCCGAGGTCGGCCGGCTCAGCCCCGCCACCAGGTCGAGGATGGTCGACTTGCCGCATCCCGACGGCCCGACCAGCGTGAGGAACTCTCCCGCCTCGACTCTTAGGTCGACGCCGTCCAGCGCGACGAAGTCGCGCCGGCTGCGATCCTCCTCGCTGCGGACGGAGAACACCTGCCCGACGCCGTGCAGCTCGATCCGTGAACTCATCAGTCAGCCCTTCGCCAGGTCGTTGTACTGGTTGGTGTAGACGTCGCTGTCCTTGATCTTCGTGGGGTCGACGTCGCCTCGTGAGCTCAGCCAGTCGAGCCAGATCGAGACGTCCTTGTCCTTGATGGCCGCAGTCGTCGACGTCGCCACGCCGGTGGTGCCGGCCCAGTTCTGGTCGACGGCCTCGACGTAGCCGGCGTAGCCGTTCTTGCGCAGCCAGGCGTCGTAGACCTTCAGCACCTCGGCGCGGTCGTGGCTCTCGATGTACCGCACGGCCTTGGCCACCCCGGTCACGAGCGTGCGCGACGTCGTCGGGTTCTGCTTGAGGAACTGGTCCATCATCGCGGCGCCGCCGCCGTTGTAGTCGCCGACGACGTCGGTGTCCTTGACCAGCGGCTGCAGCTTGACGCCGGTCGACTCCGCGGCCTTGACCGTCCCGCTGCCGATGACGGCGGCGTCGACCTGGTGTCCTTGCAGCGCCTGGATCATGTTCAGCGGCGGCAGCGGCACCAGCGTCACCTGCTTGATCTGGCTCTTCGACAGCCCGCTCTTCTCCAGCCAGGTGTCGAGCACGGCCTCGGCGTTGGCCCCGAGGGTGTTGACGGCGACCTTCTTGCCGATGAGCGCCTTCGCGTCCGTGATCGAAGATCCGGCCAGCGTGACCGTCTGCGAGCTGATCTTCTGGTTCGAGCCGTAGGTCGAGACCACGGCCTTGATCGGCGCGCCGGTGGCCACCACCTGGGCGATGGAGCCGAAGAAGCAGCTGGCGCTGATGTCGATCTGCCGGCTGGTCAGCGCCTGCACGCTCTGCGGGCCGCCGGTGACGTCGCCGATCTTCTTCAGCTTCAGCCCCTTGAGGTAGCCCAGGGCGTCGGCGAGCTGGATGACGTCGACACCGCCGGCCTGGGACTGGTAGCGGATCGTCGTGGTCTCACCGCTCTGGCCACCGCAGCCGCTGAGCGCGCCGACGGCGAGCAGGAGGGACGCGGCCAGGGTGGCGAGACGTCGTGGTCGGCCAGTCGTGGGCATGGCTGTCCTCTGTCCGTGGATGGATGGGGTGGTGGTGGGTCAGCGGGCGCCGGCGAGCGGCAGGTCGGCGCTCAGCGGCCACGAGCCGGCGTAGCCGCTGGCGGGCCGTGGGAGTCCGTAGTGCTCACGCAACGTCGAACCGGTGTACTCGGTGCGGAACAGGCCGCGGTCCTGCAGGATCGGGACGACCTTCTCGGTGAAGGCGTCGAGGAGCTGCGGGTAGAGCGGCGGCATGATGTTGAAGCCGTCGGCGGCGCGGTTCTCGAACCAGGTCTGGATGACGTCGGCGACCTGCACCGGCGTGCCGTGGACGACGTTGTGCCCGCGGCCGCCCGCGAGCCGGTGCAGCAGCTCACGCAGCGTCGGCCGGTCGCGCTCGACGATGTTGGCGACGACCTGCGTGCGGCTGCGCTGGTTGTCCAGTACGTTGCCCGCGCCGCCGAACAGCTCGGCCGGCACGCGCTCGTCGAGCTCCAGGTGGTGCAGCGAGGTGCCGGCGATCTTCTCCAGCTGGCCGAGCCCGAACTCGGGCACGGTGAGCCCGTTGACGTACTGGTAGAGCTCCTCGGCCTGGGTCGCGGTGTCGGCGATGAACGGGCTGATGCCGGGCAGCACGAGCACGTGGCCCGGGTCGCGGCCCAGCGAGACCGCGCGGGACTTGATGTCGTCGTAGAAGGCCTGGGCGTCGCCGAGCGTCTGGTGGGCGGTGAAGATGGCCTCGGCGTTGCGCGCGGCGAAGGCGCGGCCGGCGTTGGAGGAGCCGGCCTGCACGTAGACCGGCCGGCCTTGCGGCGTCCGCGGGCTCGAGAACGGGCCCCTCACCTTCAGGTACCGCCCGGCGTGGTCGATGCGGTGCACCTTGGAGGTGTCGACGTAGTCGCCGCTCGCGCGGTCGGCCACCACCGCGTCGTCCTCCCAGCTGTCCCAGAGGCGGGTGACGACGTCGAGGAACTCCTGGGCTCGCGCGTACCGCTCCTCGTTGCCGGGCACGCCGTCGAGGCCGAAGTTGTGCGCGGCGTCCTCGTTGTAGGTGGTGACGACGTTCCAGCCCGCCCGGCCGCCGGAGATCGTGTCGAGGCTGGCGAAGAGCCGCGCGAGGTTGAACGGCTCGTAGAACGAGGTCGACGCCGTGGAGATCAGCCCGATGCGCTCGGTGACCGTCGCCAGCGCGGTGAGCAGCGTGATCGGCTCGAACTGGTTGCTGGGGCGGTAGCCGGTGCCGTACCACGCGGGGCTGTCGGCGAGGAAGACCGCGTCGAGCTTCGCCGCCTCCACCCGACGGGCGATGTCCTGGTACCAGGCGATGTCGGCGATGTGCTCGACGGCGCTGTCGGGATGGCGCCACGAGGCCTCGTGGTGACCGGTGTCGTGCAGGAAGGCGTTGAGGCGGAGCTGGCGGGTCGGCGTCTCAGGCATTTAATAAGACTAAGTCAGTAGTAATACTAGGCAACAATGCCGCGCACTGAACTAAGTCGATGTCGCCGCGACGCGCGTCACACTGGTCGGGTCGGCGTAGAGCCGGTCGAGGACGATGCCACCGCCGGCCACCGCCAGCGACGCGGCCGCGAAGCTGGAGGGCACCACGACGTCGGTGGCGTCGGCCAGCCCGCCCAGCCCGGCCAGCTCGGCCAGCAGCGCCTCGCGCACCGTCGGCAACCAGCAGAAGCCGGGCTCGAAGACCATGAGCACCTCGGGGTCGAACAGGTCGACCAGGGTCGCCACCGCTCGGCCAATCTCGCGCGAGCGCTCGGTGAACAGCTCCAGCAGCCGGTCGTCGTCCTCGGCGAGGACCCGCAGCTCGCCCTCGTGCCTGGCCGCGACACCCAGAGCGGCGGCCCGGGCGAGCAGGCCCTGGCCCGACACGGCGTCCTGCAGCCAGCCCACGCGGCCCGACGCCGAGCGAGGGCCCTCGTGGACGCGACCGTCGAGGGAGAACGCGACGTCGACGACGTTGCCCACGAAGAGGTGCACCGCACTGCGGCGCGCCCGCTCGGCGTGCCGCCCGAAGAGCTGCTCGGCGCGCAGCAGCCCGCGGCTGTGACCCTCCACGAAGGTCGCCAACCCGGTCGCTGCGGCGACCGGCGCCTGCAGGGGCACGTCGTGCCAACCGAGCACCGGGTGGTCCACGACGACACCGGCCTCGGCATCGACCCAGCCGCCGACGGCGACCCCGACGCCGAGCACCTGCCGCTCGGGGTGCGCAGCGCGCAACCGGGCGACCTGCTCGGCGATGCCGGCCGTCACCTGCGCCGGACTCGGGCCCTCGTGAGGCAGCTCGCAGCCCTCGACGATCCGCCCGCGTGGGTCGAGCAGCGCCACCGTCACGTGCGAGACGGCCACGTGGACGCCGATTGCCCCCAGCCGGTCGATCTCGAGGTCCAGCGGCACGTGCGGCCGGCCGAACCCGGGCGGACCCGCGGCCTCCGGCACCTCGCGCACCAGCCCGCGCTCGAGCAGCCCGGCGGCCAGGTTGCTCACCGAGGCCGCCGAGAGCCCGGCCAGCCGGGCCAGGTTGCTCCGGGCGATGGGACCGTGGTCGAGCACGGCTCGCAGCACCGCAGCAGAGGAGTCACCGCGCAGGGCGGGTCGCTGCGCGGGCAGGTCCGCTCGTCGGGTCGTCGTCGACGGGCGTGGCTGCCCGGGCGCTAACCGAACCATTTCAGGAGACTAACAAGAGTTAGCCGCCGCGCCGCGACCGTCCCAGTGGGTCGCCTCCCCAGGCACCATGGGGAACGGACCGGCGCCTCAGTCCACGAGCACCGGGATCAACATCTCCGCAGGCGTGAGCGAGCCGTGCATGCCGATCAGCTTCATCTCGTAGGGGAAGTCGGCCGAGGAGACCAGCGCCGTCCGGTCGCCGGCCGCCGCCACGACGTCGCCGAGGCGCGGCGCCACGCGGTCCTCCACCGCGCCGAACCAGCCGCGCGCGATCGCCTCCTCGCGCGGGAGCACCAGCGCGCGGTCGGCCAGCACCTCGGCCCAGGTGGCGGCGACGTCGGCTGCGGCTCCCGGTGCGGCGTAGACGTGGCGGAAGCGGGCCTCGCCGCCGAGCAGGGCGACGCCGTCGCGCAGGCCCGGGGTCTCGTCGACGTCGACCTGGTGCTCCGGGCCGGTGTCGACCATGCCGTGGTCGGCCACCACCACCAGCCGCGTCGACGGCGGCAGCGCTTCGCGCAGCTGCTCGACCTGGGCGTCGATGGTGATGAGCTGCTGTCGCCAGGCCGGGGAGTCGACACCGAAGCGGTGGCCGGTCCAGTCCAGGTCGGATTCGTAGACGTAGGTGACGGACGGTGCGTAGGCCGAGGCGGCCACCGCCGAGGCGATCCGCTCCCCCACGTGGTCGCCGCCCACCAGGGCCGCGCCGCGCTGGCTGGCCACGGTGAGCCCGGTGCCGCGGAACTCGCGCTTGCTCACTACCGTCGTCACCACGCCGGCGCGCGAGAGCCGGTCGAAGGCCGTCTCGTGCGGCTGCCACTGCAGCGGGTCGACGTCGGCGTCCCAGAACAGCGAGTTGAGCAGCTGCTCGGTGCCGGGCACCCGTTGGGTGAACCCGACCATGCCGTGGCCGCCGGGGGGCAGCGCCGTGCCCAGCGACGTCAGCGAGGTCGCGGTGGTCGACGGCACCCCGGCCGTGCCCGGCTCGGACCGCGCCAGCAGCGAGCTCAGGTACGGCGCGTGGTCGCGGTGGGCGGCCAGCAGCTCGCGACCCATGCCGTCGACCAGCATCACCACGTACGACGGCGCCGGCGGCAGCTCGAGGCTCACCGGCGCGAAGCCGGCGTCCACCCCCAGCGCGACCCCGACGGCAGGCAGGACGTCGGCCAGCGTGCGCCCGCCGTAGACGGGCTCGACCAGCTCGACGATCGCGGGGATCACCGGGCCTGGGTGCTCTCCGAGAGCGACTCGGCGAAGCCCAGCAGGTCGTCCACGGCGTCGGCCCCGTCGGCCGCCGAGGACACGCGGATGGAGAAGTCGTCGGAGCCCACCACGCCGGTGTAGCCGTGGTCGGCGTCGCACTCGGGGTCCTGGCACATCGCCGGCTCGAGGTCGAGGCGCGCGACGCCGCCCCAGCCGATGGTGAGCACGGCCTCGGCCGGCCGGTCCAGCGCCGCGTCGGGCGTGGCCGGGTTGGCGACCATCCGGTTCACCACCACCGAGCGAACCTGCGAGAGGCCCACGGCCTCGGTGGAGGTCGAGGTGTAGGGCTCGGGCAGCAGGTCGTCGGGCGGGTGCTCGTCGGTGTGGGCCACGACCAGCCGGGTCGGGGTCAAGACGGCCACCGTGATGTGACGGCGCACCTCGTCGCGGTCGATGGTCGGCTCGTGGTGCACCAGGTAGGAGACCACCGGCTCGCCGGCCACCGCGGCCCGGATGCCCTCGTTGACGACCACCGGGTAGTACCCGGTCTGCTCGACGGCCGAGACCAGCTCGCCGGCTCGGTCGCGCGGCGTGTGCTCACGCCCGGTCACCGCATGACTGCGCATGCCGGTCATCTTGGCATCACGACGGCAGCGTGTCGCCCGGCTGGGTGGTGAGCCGGCGCGCGAACCAGTCCGAACGCGCGTCCGCGACCGGCGCGACGGCGGCGGTGGCGCCGAGCACGCAGACCCCGTCGGCGGTCACGTGCACGAGGTCCAGCTCGATGCGGCGCAGCTGCGGCAGGTCGTTCTTGAGCAGCGCGACGCGGCGCAGCAGGTCCTCGATCGCGGCGACGTCGACTAGGTCGGAGCCGCGGTAGCCGAAGAGCAGCGGCGCGGCCCGGATCTCGCGGACCATCTCGGCCGCCTCCAGCGCCGTGATCGGCGGGATCCGGAAGGCGCGGTCGCCGACCAGCTCGGTGAGGTTGCCGGCGATGGAGAAGGAGATGGTCGGCCCGAACAGCGGGTCCTCGACGCCGCCGATGTCGACCGGCACCCCGGGGGCGGCCACCTTCTGCACCACGAAGCCGGCGTCCTCGGGCTGCGAGATCAGCTCGCTCAGGGAGCGCCACGCCTCGCGCATCTCCTGCTCGCCGTCGATGTTGCGCCACACGTGGGCCAGGTCGGCGCGGCTGCGCAGCCGCTCGGCGGTGGCCTTGAGGACGACGTCCCAGCCCAGCCGCTTGCCGACGTCGACGGCCTCCTCGACGTCGGCCACCGGCACCCGTTCCCACGCCGGCACCCCGTAGGCGGCCAGCAGCTGCTGGATCTCGGGGTAGTCCAGGTCGCGGCCCTCGGGGGCGTGCATGAGGATCTCGTTGAGCTGGCGGCGCGCGCGGCCCAGGTCGACGTCGTCCAGGGAGTCCCCGCCGCCTTCGGGCTTCTCCAGCCAGCTGGCGTAGGCCACCACGCGCCCCAGCGCCCGCACCGCCGCCTCGACCGCCGGGTAGGAGGGCACCGAGCCCCGGCCCACCACGCTGCCGGCCAGGTCGGGCACCCGCAGCAGCTCCGGCACGCCCTCGGCGCCCAGGAAAGTCGAGACCAGCGGCTTGTCGGACTGCTCGCCGACCCTGGCGAGGACGTCGGCCACGGCCGCGCCGGTGGTGTTCAGCGGCGGGATGTAGATGGCCACCACGGCGTCGACGTCGTCGTCATCGATGGCGGCGTCGAGAGCGCTCTCGAACTCCCCCGCGCCGGCCTCGACGCCGAGCAGCACCGACTTGCTCACCGAGAGCCCGCTGCCCACCGCGGCGTCGGCGGCCAGCAGCGCGATGGCGTCGGAGTTGCCGACCAGCGCGATCCGCCCGCCGCGCGGCAGCGGCTGGTGAGCCAGCAGCTGACCGACGTCGAACATCTCGTCGAGGTTGTCCACCTGGATGACGCCGGCCTGCTTGAACATCGCGTCGACGGCCGCCGGCGGGGCGCCGATCGAGCGCACCGCGTGACCCACCGGGACGCCCTGGGTGGCGCGGCCCGAGCGCACCGCCACCACCGGCTTGTGGCGCGAGACCCGGCGGGCGATCCGGGAGAACTTGCGCGGGTTACCGATCGACTCCAGGTAGAGCAGGATCACCTCGGTGGCCGGGTCCTCCTCCCAGTACTGCAGCAGGTCGTTGCCCGACACGTCGGCGCGGTTGCCGGCGCTGACGAAGGTCGAGAGGCCCAGGCCGCGGGCCGAGGTCTCCTCCAAGATGGCGGTGCCCAGCGCCCCGGACTGGCAGAAGAAGCCGACCCGGCCGTGCTGCGGCATGCTCGGCGCGAGGGAGGCGTTCAGGCCCACCTCGGGGTCGGTGTTGATGATGCCCAGGCAGTTCGGCCCCACCAGCCGCAGCCCGTAGCTGCGGGCCAGGCCGACCATGCGCCGCTGCCGCTCCCGGCCCTCCTGACCGGTCTCGGCGAAGCCGGCCGAGATCACCACCAGCCCGTGCACGCCCTTGGCCGCGCAGTCCAAGACGACGTCGGGCACGGCGTCGGCGGGCACCGCGACCACGGCCACGTCGACGTCGCCGGGGATCTCGCTCACCGAGGCGTAGGCCGGCATGCCGGAGACCGGCTCGGAGGAGGGGTTCACCGCGTAGACGCGACCGGTGTAGCCGCCGAGCACCAGGTGGCGCACCAGCGCCTGGCCGATGGTGTCCTGGCGGCGCGAGGCGCCGATGACTGCGACGCTGCGGGCGCCGAAGAAGCCGGCGATCGAGGCGGCCTCGGATCGGTGCTCGCGGTCCTGCATGACCCCGATGGCGGTGTCGGTGGGGTCGATCGGGAACTCCAGGCGCATGACGCCCTCGGCGAAGCCGCCCTTGACCTCGTAGCCGGCGTCGCGGAAGACCTGGATCATCTTCTGGTTCTCCGGCAGCACCTCGGCGACGAAGCGGCGTACGCCCCGCTCGCGGCCGGCCTGCGCGAGGTGCTCGAGCAGCACCTGCGCGATGCCGCGGCCCTGGTGCTCGTCCTCGACCAGGAACGCCACCTCGGCCTCACCGTCGCCGACGACGTCGTAGCGGCCGATGGCGATCATCTTCTCGGCCACCAGCATCACCAGCGCCACCCGGTCGCGGTGGTCGACGGTGGTGAAGCGCACCAGGTCGCGCTCGGACAGGCGCGGCATCGGGGCGAAGAAGCGCAGGTACTTCGACTGGTCGGAGACCCGCGAGTAGAACTGCTCGAGCAGGTCGCGGTCGCTGGGCCGCACCGGCCTCAGCTGCGCGGTGTGGCCGTCGCGCAGGAGGACGTCGGCCTCCCAGTGGGCGGGGTAGGAGGGCGCCGCGGCATCGGGGTCCGCAGCGTCAGCCATACCCCCAGATTACCGGCGGAACGGCAGGACCCGGGCGACCCGCGGGGTCAGGCACTCCTCGAGCGTCACCCGGCCGTCGGGCCAGGTGCACAGCGTCACCCAGTCACCGGGCTTCGGGGCGCTGGCACGGTCGCGCGCGACGGTGGCCAGCATCCGGGCGCCGTAGGAGGCGCGACGCTCGCCGGCGTCGGTCAGCACGACCGCGACGCCGGTCTCGACCCGCAGCACGCAGCCGACGGGTCGACGACCGCCCACCCGCAGCGCCGTCAAAGCCGCAAGCCTCCTTCGAACGTGCTCACCTACTCGACGATAGGCGCTCGACCCACACCACGCAGGTCGATTTCCTCCACCGACGCGTTCAGAGCGGCCCCGATGAGCACGGCGATGGAGAGCAGATAGAGCCACAGCAGCACCGCGATGGGGGCGGCCAGCGGACCGTAGATCGACGTCGAGTCCTCCGCCGTGCCCAGCAGCACCCACCGCAGCAGCGCCGAGCCCAGCACCCACACCGCCACCGTGAACACCGCGCCCGGCAGGTTGCGCCGCCAGCGGGTCCGCACCGGCACCGAGACGTGGTAGAGCGTGGCCAGGAAGCAGACCGACAGCACGATCACCACCGGCCAGTACAGGTCGTAGAGGAACTCCACGTTCGACGGGATCCACTCGCGCACCAGCCGCGGACCGGCCAGCACCAGCGGCAGGGTCACCACACCGGTCACCAGGCCCAGGACGTACAGGCCGAAGGACAGCACGCGGGTGCGCACGATGCCGCGCCGCCCGCCCAGGCCGTACATGATCGTGATGGTGTCGACGAAGACGTTGAGCGCCCGCGAGCCCGACCACAGCGCCAGCACGAAGCCGACCGAGACGACGTCGTAACGACCGCCGGCGAGCACGTCGTCCAGGGTGGGCCGCACGATGCTGCCCACGGTCTGCGGAGTCAGCGCGTTGGACACCACGCTGAGGATGCCGTCGCGCAGGTCGTCGACCTGGTCGTGGGAGAACCGCGCGACGACGTAGCCCACCGAGCCCGCCAGCGCGAAGATCAGCGGCGGCAGCGAGAGGATGGCGAAGAACGCCGCCTCCGCGGCGAGCCCGGTCACGCGGTTGCGCACGCACGTGGCCGTGGTGGTGACGACCAGCCGCCAGGTCTGGTGGCGCAGCCCGGACAGGGAGGGCGCGCCGCTCCCGCTGCTCTCCACCGCCATGGCCACTACGGTAGAGAAGTGGGTCCGTCGTACCGGTCAGCGAGCAACCAGGCCCCGCTCCTGGCCGGTCACAACACCCTCACCGGCGACGCCGCCCTGTGCGAGGCGCTCGCCCGTCACGGCGGGCCGGGCCTGGTCGAGGACCTCACCGCGCTGGGAGCGCAGGCCGGCAGCGCCGAGGCACGCGAGCACGGCCGGCTGGCCAACCGGCACGAGCCGGAGCTGGTGCCCTACGACCGTTACGGCAACCGGGTGGACGAGGTCGAGTTCCACCCCTCCTGGCACTGGCTGATGCGCCACGCGGTCGGCCACGGGCTGCAGGCGGCCGCCTGGGAGCAGCAGGCCGACGGCGCACGGCACGCCCACCTGCGCCGCGCGGCGGGCTTCGTGGCCTGGCAGCCGGAGCCGGGGCACCTGTGCCCGATGTCGATGACGTACGCCGCGGTACCCGCGCTGCGCGCCGACGAGACGCTGGCTAAGGAGTGGACGCCCCGCCTCGCGGCCACCACCTACCAGCCCGGCCTGGTCGACCCCGCCGCCAAGGCCGGCTGCTTGGCCGGCATGGGCATGACCGAGAAGCAGGGCGGCTCCGACGTCCGCGCGAACACCACGACCGCCACGCCCACCGCCGTCGACGGCGAGTACACGCTGTCGGGCCACAAGTGGTTCACCTCCGCGCCGATGAACGACGTCTTCCTGGTCCTGGCCCAGGCCCCGGGCGGACTGACCTGCTTCCTGCTGCCCCGGGTGCTCCCCGACGGCACCCGCAACCGGCTCGACGTCGTCCGCCTCAAGGACAAGCTCGGCAACCGCTCCAACGCCTCGGCGGAGCTGGAGCTCGAGGGCACCTGGGTGCAGCGGCTGGGCGAGGAGGGCCGTGGCGTGAGGACCATCATCGAGATGGTGGCCGCCACGCGGTTGGACTGCGTGCTCGGCTCGGCCGGGCTGATGCGCCGAGCCGTCGACGAGGCGGCCTGGCACGTGACGCACCGCTCGGCCTTCGGCGCCCGGCTCGTCGACCAACCGCTGATGCGCAACGTCGTCGCGGACCTGGCCCTGGAGACCGAGGCCGCGATCGTGCTGGCGATGCGGCTCGCGGCCGCCGCCGACCGGCCCGACGACGAGCACGAGCGCGCGCTGCGCCGGATCGCGCTGCCGCTGGCCAAGTTCTGGGTGTGCAAGCGCACCTCGTTCGTCGTGGCCGAGGCGCTGGAGTGCCTGGGCGGCAACGGCTACGTCGAGGAGTCCGGGCTGCCGCTGCTGTTCCGCGAGTCCCCGCTGAACTCGGTGTGGGAGGGCTCGGGCAACGTCAACGCCCTCGACGTGCTGCGAGCGCTGGGTCGCGAGCCCGCGGTGCTCGAGGCCTGGCTGGCGGAGGTCGAGCCGGCCCGTGGCGAGGACCCGCGGCTGGACCTCGCCGTGACCGACGTCCTGGAGACGCTGGGCGACGCCACGACGCTGGAGTCCGGCGCGCGCCGGCTCGCCGCCCGGATGGCGGTGGTGCTGCAGGCCGCGCTGCTGGTCCGGTTCGGGCCGTCGCAGGTGGCCGAGGCGTTCTGCGCCTCCCGTCTCGATGCCTCCTTCGGAGTGCTGGGCACGCTTCCCGCGGGGTCCGCGGCGGGGATGCTCGTGGAGCGTGCCACCCCCAGCGTCGGCTGACGTCGGTCGCAAACCAGACATGTCGGAAGACATTCCGGACATGGCGTGACCTGCAGGTTTATCAAGGCGTTGCCTGTGAGAAGGCTCTGACCCGCGCGACGTCTCGTCGCGCCACTGCCCAGGGGAGAACAACATGCTGCTCAGCCGCATGCGCCGCACAACGGGGTTCGGGATCGCTGGATGCGTCCTGGCCGCGCTGGGGTGCGCTTTGACCATGATCGGCTTCGCGATGGCGCCGGCGACCGCGAGCGGTCGTGCTGCGGGTGAGCCCACCTGCACCCCAAGCTACTGCCCGTCGGGGCCGAGCACCGGTCCCTCGGGCCCGAGCACCGCGCCGTCCGGTCCCAGCACCGCGCCGTCCGGCCCGAGCACCGCGCCGTCCGGCCCGAGCACGGGCCCCTCCGGCCCGAGCACCGCGCCGTCCGGCCCGAGCACCGGCCCCTCCGGCCCCAGCACCGGCCCGTCCGGCCCCAGCACCGGCCCCTCCGGCCCCAGCACCGGCCCCTCCCGCCCCAGCACCGGCCCCTCCGGCCCCAGCACCGGCCCGTCCGGCCCCAGCACCGGCCCCTCCGGCCCCAGCACCGGCCCGACCTCTCCCACCACGACGCCTCCGGTGGTCTCGCCGCCCACCACCAGCGCGCCCTCGACGCCCACCACCACGCCGCCCATCGTGTCGGCGCCGAGCACGGGCACGACCACCGAGGCGGCCACCACCGGCTCCAACAGCTCGTCGGGCACCAGCAGCGGCGAGACCACCGGCAGCGCCACCACCAGCAGCACGGGTGGCCTGCCCGACACCGGCGGCGTGAGCGACCTGCTGCTCACGCTGGGTCTGGGCCTGATGGTCACCGGCGCACTCATGCTGCTCCTGTACCGGATCCGGCCCACCGTCGCCTGAGACGAGCACGAGCGACAGGCACAGCGTGACGGGCGAGACGGTGGACCGACACGGTCGACCGTCTCGCCTGTGTCGCCGCTGTTACCTGCGAGACCCGGCCGGCCGTGTCGCTACGTCGATCCAGGTCCTCCATGTCGTTGACTGGGAGCGATCGCAGCGGGGGGTCGTGGCGGTCGCGGTGACGACTTGGGGACTCCTTCATGCTCAACCAACGCCTGCGCGCTCTCGGTTCGCTCAACCCGGTGTGGGGACGGGTGCTCGCCGCCCTCGGCCTCGCCCTCGTCCTGGTCGGGGTCACCACCCTGCCGGCCTCGGCCCACCACCCCACGATCAACGCCAGCGCCGACTGCGCGGGCACGGTCGGCTACACCTCGACTGCCTGGACCAGTGACCAGCCGGGGGCCCGGACGAACTCCGACATCCGGATCCAGGCCCTCATCGGCTCGTCGTGGACCGAGGTCGGTCGCGGCGCCTACAGCCCGAGCAACGGCTACTCCTTCCGTGGCACGTTCAGCGAGCAGCCCTCCAGCTTCCCCTTCCGGATGCGTGCGTACGCCGCCACCCAGTGGGGCGACGGCGCCGGCGGCGGCTACTCCCCCGAGATCACCGTCGGCGCCCCCAGCGGCTGCACCCCGAGCAGTCCGGTGCTCAAGCCCTCGGCCACGGTCGACCACACCTGCACCGGCTACACGGTGCACCTGAACAACACCCAGAGCACCGACACGGTCACCTTCACCACCACGGTCAACGGCACCGACAAGACCACCTCGGTGGCCAAGGGCGAGACCGCCACCGTCACCGGTCCGGTGAGCGATCACCACGACTACACGATCCGGGTCACGGCCACGGGGATGTCGCCGGTGACGAGCACCTTCTCCACCGACTCCTGCACGGCGCCGCCCACGACGCAACCGCCGACCGGGAGCATCGCCACCCACTGCGACACCTACACCGTCAGCGTCCACAACCCGAACAGCACCGGCAGCATCGACTACTCGGTGAGCCAGGGCGGCACCACGGTCCACACCGGCACGGTCGGCGCCGGCGACACCGGCACCTGGACCAGCGGGCACCTCTCCCCCGGCGACTACCACGTCGTGGTCACCAGCGGCTCGACGACGGTCGTCGACCAGCAGGTCCACCTCGTCGGCTGCCAGTCGGCGGGTACGCCCACCGGGCACGTCAGCATCAGCTGCACCGGCTACAGCGTCACGGTGGCCAACACCGGAGGCGGCACCACCGAGGCGGCCTTCGAGGTCACCGTGAACGGCCACAGCACCACCGTGAACACCGACAGCACCCCCAAGACCGTCACCGGTCCGCTGTCCTCCGGCGCCAACACCGTCGCGGTGTCCTCCGTCGGCAGCCAGCTCGACACCGCGAGCCTGGACACCGCCACCTGCACCTCGCCCCCCGCCAGTGGCACCCCGACCGGCAGCGTGACGATCGACTGCAACGGCTACAACGTCACGGTCGCCAACACCGGCGGCGGCACCACCCAGGTGCCCTTCGAGGTCACCGTGAACGGGCAGACCACCACGGTCCAGGCCGACAGCACCCCGCAGCACGTCACCGGGGCGGTCGGCTCGGGCTCCACCACCGTCTCGGTGTCCTCCAGCGGCACACAGCTCGACACCCAGAGCTTCAACGCGGTGGGCTGCACCCAGGTCAGCCCGCCCACGGTGGCGCCGGCGGCGCTGATCCGGGCCAACTGCACCGGCATCCTCACCATCCTCGACAACTCCGGCAGCAGCGTGGACACCACCTACGTCGTGACCACCCACGCCGGCACCTCGCAGGCCGAGGAGCACAGCTTCACCGTGCCGGCCCACGAGAAGCTCTCGCCGCCCCTGTGGCCGGTGAGCAACGGCGTGCACCAGACGGTCACCGTCACCGCGCCCGCGATGAGCGAGGTGTCGCGGACCTTCACCCGCGAGGACTGCACGCAGGTCTCCGCGCCGTCCACCGGCACCACCGGCACCACCGGCGGCAGCGGCACCTCGGGCACCACGTCGACCTCGACGTCCGCGACCACGTCGGGCACCACCTCGGGCACCGCGACCACCCAGGTCTCGCCGCCCACCAACCTGCCGAAGACCGGCAACCAGCTCAGCCCGGTGCTGCTGTGGCTGGGTGCCGCGATGATGCTGATCGGGATGACGCTGCTGCGCGGCTGGCGCCGGCCGGTCCGATCCGCCTGACCGGCTAGCCCAACGCCGCGCCGACCACCTCCCGCGCCTGATCCTGCACGGCGCGGAGGTGGTCGGGGCCGCGGAAGGACTCGGCGTAGATCTTGTAGACGTCCTCGGTGCCCGAGGGCCGGGCCGCGAACCACGCCGACTCGGTGGTCACCTTCAGCCCGCCGATCTTGGCACCGTTGCCGGGGGCCTCGGTGAGCTTGGCGGTGATGGGCTCGCCGGCCAGCTCGGTGGCGCTCACGTCGTCGGGCGAGAGGGCGGCCAGCCGGGCCTTCTGCTCGCGGTCGGCCGGGGCGTCCACCCGCGCGTACGCCGGGTCGCCGTGCTCGGCCACCAGGTCGGCGTAGTGCTCGCTGGGCGTGCGACCGGTGGCGGCGAGGATCTCCGAGGCGAGCAGCGCCAGCAGGATGCCGTCCTTGTCGGTGGTCCAGGTGGTGCCGTCGTGGCGCAGGAACGAGGCGCCTGCGGACTCCTCCCCGCCGAAGCCGAACGAGCCGTCGATCAGGCCCGGGACGAACCACTTGAACCCCACCGGCACCTCCACCAGCGGCTTGCCCAGCGACTGCGCGACCCGGTCGATCATCGAGGAGGAGACCAACGTCTTGCCGATCCGCGCGGTGCCGGGCCAGTCCGGTCGGCCGCCGCCGAACAGGTAGCCGATGGCGACGGCGAGGTAGTGGTTGGGATTCATCAGGCCGGCGTCGGGCGTGACGATGCCGTGCCGGTCGGCGTCGGCGTCGTTGCCGGTGGCGATCTGGTACTCGTGGCGACGCTCGATGAGCGAGGCCATGGCCGATGGCGAGGAGCAGTCCATGCGGATCTTGCCGTCCCAGTCCAGGGTCATGAACCGCCACGTCGGGTCGACAGCCGGGTTGACCACCGTGAGGTCCAGGCGCAGCCGCTCGGCGATCTCGCCCCAGTAGCCGACGCTGGCGCCGCCGAGCGGGTCGGCGCCGATGCGGATGCCGGCCTCGCGGATCCGGTCGATGTCGAGCACCGCCGGCAGGTCGTCGACGTAGTGGCCCAGGAAGTCGTAGCGCTCGACCCGGTCACGGGCCTGGCGCAGCGGCAGTCGCCTCACCTCGACCAGCGCGTCGCGCATCAGCTCGTTGGCGCGGGCCGCGATGGTGCTGGTGGCGTCGCTGTCGGCCGGGCCCCCGTGCGGCGGGTTGTACTTGAAGCCGCCGTCGGAGGGTGGGTTGTGCGAGGGAGTGACGACGATGCCGTCGGCCAGGCCCGAGGTCCGCCCGCGGTTGGCTCGGATGATGGCGTGGGAGACCGCAGGCGTGGGCGTGTAGCCGTCGCGCTCGTCGACCAGCACGGTCACGTCGTTGGCCACCAGCACCTCGAGCGCCGTCTGGGTGGCGGGAGTGCTCAGCGCGTGGGTGTCGGCGCCGAGGAACAGCGGGCCGTCGTAGCCCTGCGCGGCCCGGTACTCGCAGATCGCCTGCGTGGTGGCCAGGATGTGCCCCTCGTTGAAGGAGGTGCGCAGCGAGCTGCCGCGGTGCCCGCTGGTACCGAAGACCACCTGCTGGTCGGGGTCGTCGGGGTCGGGCACGTCGGTGAAGTACGCCGTCACCAGGGCGGGGACGTCGACCAGGTCGCGGGGTTCGGCCGGCTGCCCGGCCCTGCTGTCGTTCACCGCGGCACCGACTGTCCCTTGGCCAGGATGGTCAGCCCGTCCTCGACCACGAAACCGGCGGCGCGGTCGGCCTCCGGGTCGACGCCGATCTGCGCACCCGGTGGCACCACCACGTGCTTGTCGAGGATCGCGTTGCGCACCACGGCTCCGGCGCCGACCGTGACCCCGTTGAGCAGCACCGAGTCGGAGACCTCGGCACCGGCCTCCACGCGGACGCGCGGGGAGAGCACCGAGCTGTTCACGCGCCCGCCGGTGATGACGACGCCCGGGGACAGGATCGAGTTGAAGGTCTTGATCGGCTTGCCCAGCTCGCTCTCGACCAGCTTCGCCGGCGGCAGCGGGCCGTAGCTGGTGTAGATCGGCCACTGGTCGTTGTAGAGGTTGAAGACCGGCAGCGGCGCCACCAGGTCCATGTGCGCGGCGAAGTAGGAGCTCATCGTGCCCACGTCGCGCCAGTAGCCGCGGTCGCGGTCGTTGGAGCCGGGGACGTCGTTGTCCTTGTAGTCGTAGACGCCGGCGTCGCCGCGCTCGACGAACCACGGGATGATGTCGCCGCCCATGTCGTGCTTGGAGCCCTCGATGTCGGCGTCGCGGGTGACGGCCTCGCGCAGCGCGTCGGCGTCGAAGACGTAGTTGCCCATCGAGGCCAGCACCTCCTCGGGCGAGTCCGGCAGCCCCTGCGGATCCTTCGGCTTCTCCAGGAAGGCGCGGATCCGGCTCGGCTTGTCGGGGTCGACGTCGATGACCCCAAACTGGTCGGCGAGCCCGATCGGCTGCCGGATCGCGGCCACGGTGGCGGCCGCGCCGGACTGCACGTGGGCGTCGACCATCTGGTCGAAGTCCATGCGGTACACGTGATCGGCACCGACGACCACGACGATGTCGGGCTGCTCGTCGGAGAGCAGGTTGAGCGACTGGTAGATGGCATCGGCGCTGCCCAGGTACCAGCGCTTGCCGACCCGCTGCTGGGCCGGCACCGGCGTCACGTAGTTGCCGAGCATCGTCGACATCCGCCACGTGGTGGAGATGTGGCGGTCCAGGCTGTGCGACTTGTACTGGGTGAGCACCACCACGCGCAGGTACCCGGAGTTGACGACGTTCGAGAGCGCGAAGTCGATGAGCCGGTAGATGCCCCCGAACGGCACCGCGGGCTTCGCCCGGTCGGCGGTCAGCGGCATCAGCCGCTTGCCCTCACCGCCGGCCAGCACGATCGCCAGGACGTTCTTGCGCGACGGCGTGACGTTCATGTGAACGAACCTATCCGCGCTCGCCCGCGGCGCATACCGTCTGCTCTCATGCGAGTGGACGTCCTGAGCAAGGAGTACCCCCCGGAGATCTACGGCGGGGCCGGGGTGCACGTCGCCGAGCTGGTGCGGGCTCTGCGGGCCGTGCCCGACGTCGACGCCCGCGTGCACGCCTTCGGCGCGCACCGCGAGGAGGAGGGCACCACCTCCTACGCCGACCTGATCGAGCTGGTCGGCGCCAACCCCGCGATCAAGACCCTCGGGGTCGACCTCGTCATGGCCGGCGACTGCGCCGGCGCCGACGTCGTGCACTCCCACACCTGGTACGCCAACCTGGCCGGGCACCTGGCCTCGCTGCTCCACGACGCCCCGCACGTCGTCACCGCCCACAGCCTGGAGCCGATGCGGCCCTGGAAGGCCGAGCAGCTCGGCGGCGGCTACGCGGTCTCCAGCTGGGCCGAGCGTACCGCGTACGAGTCCGCGGCCGCGGTCATCGCGGTCAGCGGGGCGATGCGCGACGACGTGCTGCGCAGCTACCCCGCCGTCGACCCGGACCGGGTCCACGTGGTGCACAACGGCATCGACACCGACCTGTGGTCGCCGACTCCGAACCCCGACCGGGTGCGCGAGCTCGGCGTCGACCCCGACCGGCCCAGCGTCGTCTTCGTCGGCCGGATCACCCGGCAGAAGGGGCTGCCGCTGTTCCTGCGCGCGGCGGCGCAGCTGCCGCCCGAGGTGCAGCTCGTGCTGTGCGCCGGCGCCCCCGACACCCCCGAGATCGAGGCCGAGGTGCGTGGCCTGGTCGACGGGCTGGCCGCCTCGCGCGAGGGCGTCGTGTGGATCGGCGAGATGCTGCCGCGCGCCGACGTCGTCGCGCTGCTCACCGCGGCGCAGGTGTTCGTCTGCCCGTCGGTCTACGAGCCACTGGGCATCGTCAACCTCGAGGCGATGGCGTGCCGGACCGCGGTCGTGGCCACCGCCACCGGCGGCATCCCCGAGGTGGTCGTGCCCGGCGAGACCGGCTGGCTGGTGCCCATCGAGCAGGCCGACGACGGCACCGGCACCCCGCTCGACCCCGAGACCTACGTCGCCGACCTCGCCGCCGCCCTCAACGACGCCGTCGCCGACCCCGCCCGCGCCGAGGCGTACGGTGCCGCCGGCCGCCGCCGCGCCCAGGAGTCCTTCGGCTGGCCCGCCATCGCCGAGCGGACGCTGGAGATCTACCGCTCCTTACGCGTGTAGCGACGGAAGCCTTCTGGCCATCACGCTGTTGGGCTGCTCATGCGAGCGATCGGAGTCAACCAGTACGGCGGTCCCGAGGCCCTGGAGGTGCTCGACCTCCCCGAGCCCCACGCCGGTGCCGGGGAGGTGCGGATCCGCGTCCACGCGGCCGCGGTCAACCCCACCGACACCGGCCTGCGATCCGGGCTCTACGACGAGCGGTTCGGTGAGCGGAAGCCGCCCTACGTGCCCGGCATGGACGCCGCCGGTGTCCTCGACGAGATCGGTGAGGGCGTGGCGGACTGGCAGGTCGGCGACGAGGTCCTGGCCATCGTGCTGCCCACGGGCCCGCACGGCGGGGCGTACGCCGACCAGGTGGTGGTGCCGGCCGAGTCGGTGGTGGCCAAGCCCGACGGCATCGACATGGCCCACGGCGCCACCCTGCTCATGAACGCGCTCACGGCCCGGCTGGCGCTGGACGCCTTCGACCTCGAGGAGGGCTCGACGGTGGCGGTGACGGGTGCGGCGGGTTCGTTCGGCGGCTACGTGATCGAGCTGGCCAAGGCCGACGGCCTACGGGTCCTGGCCGACGCCTCGGAGCAGGACGTAGCGCTGGTGGGCGAGCTGGGCGCCGACGACGTCGTCGAGCGCGGCGAGGGCGTCACCGAGCGCTTCCGCGAGCTGGCGCCCGACGGCGTCGACGCGCTCGCCGACGGCGCGGTGCGCGACGCCGAGGTGCTGGCGGCGGTCAAGGACGGCGGCGCGCTCGCCACGGTGCGCGGCTGGGACGGCCCCAGCGAGCGCGACATCGCCATCACGCCGGTGATGGTCTTCGCCCACGCCGGGCGCACCGAGCTCCTGGAGCGGCTGCGCGACCAGGCCGACGACGGCACGCTCACGCTGCGTGTCGCCGACGTGCTGCCGGCCGAGGAGGCAGTCGAGGCGCACCGCCGGCTCGAGGCCGGCGGCGTCAGGGGCCGGCTGGTGCTCGACTTCACCTGAGCACCGCCGGCTGACCCGCGCCGGATCAGGTCAGCTCGAGACCCGGGTAGAGCGGGTTGCGGGCGAGCATCTCGTCGATGCGCGCGTGAGTGCGTTCGGCGACGCCGTCGGCGAGCACGAAGGTGGCCTTGGAGGGCGCACCCGCCTTGGTGGTGCCGGCCGTGGTGTGGGAGAGGACGTCGACGATCAGCTCGGCCACGGTGTCGAACTCGCTCGACCCGAAGCCGCGGGTGGTGAGCGCGGGGGTCCCGAGCCGGACGCCGGTGGTGTACCAGGCGCCGTTGGGGTCCTGCGGCACCGAGTTGCGGTTGGTCACCACGCCCGCCTCGAGGAGCGCCGACTCGGCCTGGCGCCCGGTGAGCCCGAAGGAGCGCACGTCGAGCAGCACCAGGTGGTTGTCGGTGCCGCCGGTGACCAGCGTGGCGCCGCGGGTGAGGAAGCCCTCGGCCAGCGACTTGGCGTTGTCGGCGATGCGCTGGGCGTACTCGGCGAACTCCGGGCGGCGGGCCTCGGCGAAGGCCACCGCCTTGGCCGCCATGACGTGCGAGAGCGGACCGCCGAGCACCATCGGGCAGCCGCGGTCGACGTCGGCCGCGAACTCCTCCTGGGCGAGCACGAGGCCGCCGCGCGGGCCGCGCAGCGACTTGTGGGTGGTCGAGGTGGTGACGTGGGCGTGCGGCACCGGGTCCTCGTCGCCGGTGAATACCTTGCCCGCCACCAGGCCGGCGAAGTGGGCCATGTCGACCATGAGGGTGGCGCCGACCTCGTCGGCGATCTCGCGCATCTTGGCGAAGTTCACCCGGCGCGGGTAGGCGGAGTAGCCGGCGACCAGCACCATCGGCTTGAACTCGCGGGCCAGCTCGGCCACGCGGTCGTAGTCCAGCAGCCCGGTCTCGGGGTCGGTGCCGTACTGGCGCTGGTGGAACATCTTGCCGGAGATGTTGGGCCGGAAGCCGTGGGTGAGGTGGCCGCCGGCGTCGAGCGACATGCCGAGCAGCCGCTGGTTGCCCAGCTCGTGGCGCAGCGTCTCCCAGTCCTGCTCGGTCAGGTCGTTGACGCTCTTGGCCCCGAGCTTCTCCAGCGCCGGCGTCTCCACCCGGTGGGCCAGGATCGACCAGAAGGCCACCAGGTTGGCGTCGATGCCCGAGTGCGGCTGGGCGTAGGCGTACGGCGCACCGAACAGCTCGCGGGCGTGCTCGGCGGCCAGCGCCTCGACGGTGTCGACGTTCTGGCAGGCGGCGTAGAAGCGGTGACCGACCGTGCCCTCGGCGTACTTGTCGCTGAACCAGGTGCCCATCGTCAGCAGCACCGCCGGCGAGGCGTAGTTCTCGCTGGCGATCAACTTCAGCGATCCGCGCTGGTCGGCCAGCTCCTGGCGGGTGGCCTCGGCGATGCGGGGCTCGACGGACGCGATCACCTCCAGCGCGGCGTCGTAGGCGGTCGAGGCGGCCTTGGCGTACGGAAGCACCGGGGATTGCTCGGACATGGCGCCAGACTAGAGCCGCTGTCCAGTTGTCCACATCGTGGATAGGTGTCTCACTGCATGAGATTCAGGTTTGGTGGGAGGGGGTCCACCAGCCGAGACTCGTGTCCATGACCGCTGACCGCACGACCTGGCTCGTGGCCCGACGCCACGTGGACCTCGGTCGCCTGCGCAGCGCCATGTGTCTTCCTCGCTGATCTCTGCTGACCCCTGCTGCCCTCGGCTGCTCTCTGCGCACCCCAGCACTGTTCAAGGAAGCGACGGATGACCTCTCCTGCGATCGCCCGCACCACGCCCAACGGCACCGAGATCCCTCGTGCCAAGCGTGGCGAGGGTCAGTGGCTGCTCGGTTACACCGAGCCGCTGAACAAGAACGAGCAGTCCAAGAAGGACGACAACCCGCTCAACGTCCGCGCGCGCATCCTCAACATCTACTCCAAGCGCGGGTTCTCCTCCATCGACCCCGCCGACCTGCGCGGCCGGTTCCGCTGGATGGGCCTCTACACCCAGCGCGCCCCCGGCCTCGACGGCGGCAAGACCGCGATGCTGGAGGAGGAGGAGCTCGACGACGAGTACTTCATGATGCGCGTGCGCTCCGACGGCGCGATCCTCCCCGCCGCCACCCTCCGCGCCCTGGGCGTCGTCGGGCGCGACTACGCGCGTGACACCGCCGACGTCACCGACCGCGAGAACATCCAGTACCACTGGATCCGCATCGAGGACGTCCCCGCGATCTGGGAGACCCTCGACGCCGCCGGGCTCGACACCACGGAGGCCTGCGGCGACAGTCCGCGGCCGTTCCTGGGCTCGCCCGTGGCCGGCGTCGCCGCCGACGAGATCATCGACGGCACCTCCGCGCTGGAGGAGATCAAGCGTCGCTACATCGGCGATCCCGCCTTCTCGAACCTGCCGCGCAAGTTCAAGACCGCGCTGACCGGCCACCCCAGCCACGACGTGTCGCCGGAGACCAACGACGTCTCCTTCGTGGGCACGGTGCACCCCGAGCACGGCCCCGGGTTCGACCTGTGGGTCGGCGGCGGCCTGTCCACCAACCCGATGCTCGCCCAGAAGCTGGGGGTCTGGATCGCGTTAAAGGACGTGCCCGACGTCTGGGCGGCCGTCGCCTCCACCTTCCGCGACTACGGCTACCGCCGGCTGCGCTCGCGGGCGCGGCTGAAGTTCCTGGTCGCCGACTGGGGCAAGGAGAAGTTCCGCGAGGTGCTCGAGAAGGAGTACCTGGGCCGCGCGCTCGTCGACAACCCCTCGCCGCAGGCACCCGAGGCGCAGGGCGACCACATCGGCGTCCACGAGCAGCACGACGGCCGGTTCTACGTCGGCCTCGCGCCCGTCGTCGGCCGCGTCTCCGGCACGATCCTCACCGACCTGGCCGACCTGGTCGAGCAGGTCGGCGCCGACGGCGCCCGGCTGACCGCCTACCAGAAGATCGTGGTGCTCGGCGTCGACGCCGACCGCGTCGAGGAGTTCTGCGAGGGCGCCGAGCGCATCGGGCTCACCGCCCGGCCCAGCAACTGGCGGCGCAGCACGATGGCCTGCACCGGCATCGAGTTCTGCAAGCTGGCCATCGTCGAGACCAAGGACCGCGCCCGGCGGCTGGTCGACGAGCTCGAGCAGCGCTTCCCCGAGCTCGACGTGCCGATCAGCGTCAACGTCAACGGCTGTCCCAACGCCTGCGCGCGCACCCAGGTGGCCGACATCGGCCTCAAGGGCCAGCTGGTCATGGACGACGACGGCCACCAGGTCGAGGGCTTCCAGGTGCACCTGGGCGGTGCCCTCGGGCTGCACGCGGACTTCGGCCGCAAGCTGCGCGCGCACAAGGTCACCAGCGCCGGTCTCGGCGACTACGTCAGCGGCGTCGTGACCAACTACCTGGAGCACCGCAAGGACGACGAGTCCTTCGCGGGCTGGGCCGCCCGCGCCGACGAGGAGCTGCTCCGTGGCTAGCAACCAGCGGGCGTTCCCGAACCACTGCCCCTACTGCGGCGACACCGACCTGTGGCCCCACCAGTCCTCCGAGGACTCCCCCGGTTTCGGGGAGTGGGAATGCCGCTCGTGCCTGCGAGCATTCAAGCTGACGATGATCGGACAACTCCACAGGAGCCAGTCATGACCGCCGTCAGCACCATGCGGGCCCGCGCGGCCCGCGGCTCCGACACCGTCGGACGCAGCACCGAGGAGCTGCGCGAGATCGTCGACAACGTCGGCGCCGAGCTCGAGCTCGCCCCCGCCGAGGTCATCGTGGAGTGGGCCGTCGCCACCTTCGGCGACCGGTTCGCCATCACGGCCTCGATGGGCGACGCCGTGCTCTCCCACCTCGCCTCGAAGGTCGCCCCGGGCGTCGACGTCGTGTTCCTCGACACCGGCTACCACTTCGCCGAGACCATCGGCACCCGCGACGCGGTGGCCGCCACCCTCGACGTCACCCTGGTCAACGTCACGCCCGAGCAGACCGTGGCCCAGCAGGACGCGGCCTACGGCAAGGACCTCTTCGCCCGCGACCCCGACCTGTGCTGCGCGCTGCGCAAGGTGCAGCCGCTGGCCAAGACGCTGGCGAACTACGACGCCTGGGCCACCGGGCTGCGCCGGGAGGAGACCCACAACCGGGTCATCGCCCCCGTCGTCGGCTGGGACGAGAAGAAGCAGAAGGTGCGCGTCTCGCCCCTGGCCCGCTGGTCCGACGCCCAGGTCGAGGCCTACATCGCCGAGAACGGCGTCCTGGTCAACCCGCTGCAGTACGACGGGTACCCCTCCATCGGCTGCTGGCCGTGCACGCAGCGGGTCGCCGAGGGCGCCGACCCGCGCAGCGGGCGCTGGGCCGGGCTGAACAAGACCGAGTGCGGGATCAACCAGTAGCCATGACCGCCCCTGCCATCGTCACGCTCGCCCACGGCAGCCGCGACCCGCGGCACGCCGCCACCGTCGCCCAGCTGGTCGGCGAGGTCCGAGCGCTGCGCCCAGACCTGGTCGTCGAGCCGGCCTACCTCGAGCTCTCCATGCCCTCGCTGGACACTGTCGTCGACCGGCTCGTGCGCCGCGGCGTCGAGGAGATCGTCGTCGTGCCGCTGCTGCTGAGCGAGGCCTACCACGCGAAGGTCGACGTCCCCGCGGGCGTGCAGGCCGCCACCGAGCGGCACCCGTCGCTGAAGATCCGCGCCAGCAAGGTGCTCGGGCTGGAGGCCGAGTACCTCGAGGTGCTCGACCGCCGACTGCGCGACGCCCTCAGCACGGCCCGCGTGCGCGAGCTCGACGCCCTGGTGCTGGCCGCGGCCGGCTCCAGCGACGCCCTGGCCAACGCCGCGGTCGCTCGGCTCGCGCGCATCTGGGGTGCCCGGCACCGGCTGCCGGTGCGGGCGGCCTACGCCTCGGCCACTCCCCCGGCCACCGGGGAGGCCGTGCGCGCCTTCTGGCAGCAGGGCCGCCGCCACGTCGCCGTCGCCTCGATGTTCCTGGCACCCGGGTTCCTGCCCGACCGGGCCGCCGAGCTGGCCCTGGAGGCCGGCGCCGTCGCCGTCTCCGAGCCGCTGGGCGCCGACCCGGTGCTGGCCCGCGCCATCCTGGCCCGCTACGCCGTGGGTGCCGTCGAGCTCGTCCCGGTGTAGCGGCGGCCGGGTCGCTACGGGGTGGACGCCGCTGGCCCGGGTCGTCCGTTCACCACGGCACCATGGTGAACGGATGGTTCCCACGACGTACGACCCGTGGGAACCATCCATTCGTCGTGGGAAGCACAGCGCCCACGGCTCGCGTCACGCCGCTGTCATCCAAGCGACCTAGCCTGAGACCATGAGTGCAGCAGCCGAGCTCCGTGAGCGTGTCCTGACCGCCAAGCAATCCGCCGGGCTCACCTGGTCGGAGATCGCCGACACGCTCGACCGGCCGAAGGAGTGGACCGTCTCGGCGCTGTTCGGGATGCACCCGGTGCCGAAGGACCTGGCCGAGCGGGCCGGGGCGCTGCTGGACCTGGACCCCGCCGACGTCGCGCTGCTGCAGCGCCAGCCCTACCGCACGGCCGAGCCGGAGCTGGCCAGCGACCCCACGATCTACCGCTTCCACGAGGCGCTCGCGGTCTACGGGCCGGCCATCAAGGAGCTGATCCACGAGGAGTTCGGCGACGGCATCATGAGCGCCATCAACTTCAAGCTTGACGTCAGCCGCCGTCCGGATCCCGGCGGCGACCGGGTGGTCGTCACCTTCGACGGCAAGTTCCTCGACTACGCCTGGTAGCTCAGCGCACCTCGTAGAAGTCGATCTCGACGCTCGCGGGCCGGCGCCGGCCCACGCCGAGCACGATCCGGCGCGCGAGGGGCGCCAGCTCGGGGTCGTCGGTGCTGAACCGGGCCACGGTGCGCATGTAGACCTGCTCGGGGTCGACCGGCTCGCCGCGCAGCAGGGCCTGGCCGGTCTCCGCGGAGGTGGTGCGGACGCCGTCGTTCTCCACCAGCAGCAGGCCGCCGGTGTCGAGGTCGACCGCATAGCGGGCCGAAAGCTCGATGAACTCGGCGTCGGCGTCCTGCCAGTCGGCGCCGCCGGGCCGGACGGTGCCGGTGCGACCGCTGGCGAAGCTCACGGTGCCGCCCTCGATCGGGATCATCCGCCGCAGCCGACCGTTGGCGCCCCCCACCGCGACCGGTGCGCCGACGTCGACCAGCGCGGTGGCTACGAACACGAGCGCGGGCGGCGTCATGCCACCCGCCGGGCCAGGTGCAGCTGCAGGTCGCGTCGCACCGGCACCGGGTCGGGCAGCATCGCCCGGATCCGGCCCAGCACGTCGTCGCGCTGGGCGTCGGGCAGCACGATGAACGCCGAGACCGTCGACATCTGGCCGATCAGGTCGTCGGCGGCCAGGTCGTAGAACCGGGTCAGGTCGTGCTCGACGACCTCGTCGAAGAGCGGTGAGTCCCGCAGCTCGTTGGCCGGCCACGCGGTGCCGTCGTCGCTGCCGCGGGCACCGGAGGTGCGCTCACCACCCACGGCCTCACGGCGCACCCGGCCGACCTCGGCGTCGAGTGCCTCGTCGGCGATGTTCGTCGGTCCGCCCAGGCAGCCGAACCAGCCGCCCGGCACCAGCAGCTCCGCCGCGTGCTGCCAGCGGGTGTCGGGGTCGGTCCAGTGGAACGCCGCGGCGGCGTAGAGCAGGTCGACCGGCTCGGCGTGGAGCTGCTCGAAGGTGGTGGGCACGATCGTCACCGGCAGCCCCGCCGTCGTGCGCGCGAGCACGGCGGCCATGTCGGGGTCGGGCTCGACGGCGCTCACCGGCACTCCGCGAGCCGCGACCACGCGGGTGGCCTTGCCGGTGCCCGCGCCGACCTCGATCGCCGACGACGGGCCGCTGGCCAGCAGCAGGTCGACCACGTCGTCGCCGTAGCCGGGCCGGTAGCGCTCGTAGCGCTCGGCGACCGATCCGAAGCTCAGACTGCGGGGTGAGGGGTACGCCATGGTTCCCAATCTAGGCTCGCGGAGATGAGCCGACCCGTTCGGCTGGTGTACCCACACCAGCTCTTCGCCCAGCACCTGCAGGCAGCCGCGGGCACCACCTTCGTGATGGTCGAGGACGACCTGTTCTTCCGCCAGTACCGGTTCCACACCCAGAAGCTGGTGCTGCACCGGGCCTCGATGCGGCGCTTCGCGACCCGGCTGCGCGAGGCCGGCTACGACGTCGAGGTGGTCGAGACCGACGGCCGGTCGGCGAGCGGCAGCCGGTTGGTCGAGGTGCTCGAGCGGCTGCGGCCCGACCGGGTCCGTGTCTACGACGTGGTCGACGACTGGCTCGCGCGCGACTGCACCGCCGCCCTGACGGATGCGGGCTACGAACTGCGCGGCGACGACGTGCTGGAGTCGCCGAACTTCCTCACCACGCGCCAGCAGCTGCACGAGTGGTTCGGCGCCCACCCGGCGCGCATGCAGCACTTCTACTCCTGGCAGCGCCAGCGGCTCGACGTGCTGGTCGAGGGCGACCGGCCGGTCGGTGGGCAGTGGTCCTTCGACCCCGAGAACCGCAAGAAGCTCCCGAAGGACCACCCGGTGCCCGAGGTCGCGTGGCCCGCACGGGTGCCGGAGGTGGACGAGGCCATCGACTGGGTGCGCGAGCGGTTCCCCGACAACCCCGGCGACGCCACCGCCTTCCACTGGCCGACCTCCCACGACGAGGCCGCGGCCGGCTACCGGGCGTTCCTGGCCGAGCGGTTCGAGCAGTTCGGCCCCTACGAAGACGCGATCGCCGCCGACCAGCCGTTCCTGTTCCACTCCGCGATCACGCCGGGCCTCAACATCGGGCTGCTCGACCCACATGACGTCCTGGACCGGGCGCTGGAGGTCGACGGCGTCGAGCTGGCGTCGCTGGAGGGATTCGTCCGTCAGCTGATCGGCTGGCGGGAGTACATGCGCGCCACCTACCACCACTACGGACGCCGGATGCGCTCGGGCAACCGGCTCGTGCACACCCGCCCGCTCGCCGAGGGCTGGTGGACCGCCGAGGTCGGCCTGGCCCCGATCGACCGGGTGGTCGAGCGCGTGCTCGAGCACGGTTGGTGCCACCACATCGAGCGGCTGATGGTGCTCGGCAACGCGATGTGTCTGATGCGCACCGACCCGGACGCCGTCTACGAGTGGTTCATGGAGATGTTCGTCGACGCCTACGACTGGGTGATGGTGCCGAACGTCTACGCCATGAGCCAGTTCGCCGCCGGCGAGGCCATCACCACCAAGCCCTACGTCTCCGGCTCGAACTACCTGCGCAAGATGAGCGACTTCCCCCGCGGGGACTGGGATGCCGCCTGGGACGGGCTGTACTGGACCTTCGTGCGCGACCACCGCGACGTCTTCGAGCACAACGCCCGCTCGAACTTCGCGGTGCGCCACTACGACGGCCTCGACGCGGCGAAGAAGGCCGCGCACACGAAGGCCGCCTCACCCTGGCTGTGAGGCTCGCGCTACCTGACCAGCGCCTCGAGCAGCCGCCCCAGCTCGGCGGCGGGGTCCTCGGTCAGGCCGCCGTGCACCGGGCCCGGTTGCACGACGGTCGAGCGCGGGGCCTTGAGGAAGCCGAACCGGGTGGAGAGGTCGCGACCGGCCACCTCGCCCAGGTCCTCCTCGCCACGGCAGACGCCCTCGACGAACCGCAGCCCGGCGTAGACCGCCTCGACGTCCACGCCGGGCGCGAGTGCCCGCAGCCGTTCGACGGCGACGTCGCAGCGGCAGTCCAGGAAGCCGGTGGCCTGGCAGTAGAGCACCACGCCGACGTTGACGAACTCCTCGCGGTCCACGCGCGGCACGCAGCGCAGCGTGACGTACTGGTAGGGGTTCACGGCAGCCACGGCCGTCCGCCGTCGCGCCGCGCGCGCAGGAACTCCACGTAGACCGAGCGCAACGCCTCCGGGGTCTCGGTCCCCGGCACCGACGTCAGCCAGGCGTCCGGCACGTCGGCGACCACCGAGCGCAGGACACCGTCGTCCACCGCGGCCGCGCACACCTCGTCCACCGTGCGGGCGGCGGCGACCCTTCGCGCCAGCACGTGGTCGCCGACGTCGTAGGGCTGGGCGGCGAACCGCTCCGGCGAGCCGACGCCGCCGGTCCAGCCGTGGTGGAAGTACAGCGCCGCGCCGTGGTCGATCAGCCACGGCCGGCCGTGCCAGACCAGCAGATTGGGGTTGCGCCACGAGCGGTCGACGTTGGCGACGAAGGAGTCGAGCCACAGCAGCCGGCCGGCGAAGTCCTCACCCACCACGTGGCTGGTGTCGAACCCGAACGAGCCGGGCAGGAAGTCGACGCCCAGGTTCGAGCCGAGGCTGGCCTGCAGCAGGTCCTGCACCTCCTCGTCGGCCTCGTAGCGCGCGATCGGCTCGGTGAGCTCGACGGTGACCTGGCGCGGCGTGTCCAGCCCGAGCGCCCGGGCGAGACCGGCCACCACCACCTCGGCCACCAGCACGTTGACACCCTGGCCGGCGCCGCGGAACTTGGTGACGTAGATGCCCAGGTCGTCGGCCTCCACCAGTCCGGGCAGCGAGCCGCCCTCGCGCAGCGGCGCGACGTAGCGGGTGGCCCGGACCTGCTGGAGACCGGCAGCGACTACCACGTCTCGCCGACCAGCCGGGCCCGCTGGACGTCGACGTCGTAGCTCGGCTTCGGCCACCCCAGGTCGAGCCCACGCAGCGCCTCGAGGGCCAGGGTGGCCACGGCCCAGTTGCGGTACCACTTGTGGTCGCTGGGCACGACGAACCAGGGGGCCGCCTCGGTGTTGCACCGCTCCAGGGCGATCTCGTAGGCCTCGGTGTAGGCCGGCCAGACGGCTCGCTCGTCGACGTCGCCGGGGTTGAACTTCCACTGCTTGTGGGGGGTCTCCAGGCGGCTCAGCAGCCGCTCCTTCTGGGTGTCGGGCGAGATGTGCAGCATGCACTTGACGACGGTGGTGCCCGCCTCGACCAGCCGCTGCTCGAAGTCGTTGATCGCGCCGTAGCGGCGCTCGATCTCCGCCGGCTCGGCCATCTGGTGCACCCGCTGGATGAGCACGTCCTCGTAGTGGGAGCGGTCGAAGAAGCCGATCCGGCCGGCCGCCGGCACCGCCCGCTCGACGCGCCAGAGGAAGTCGTGGGCGCGCTCCTCCTCGGTGGGCTTGCCGAAGGAGGTGATCCGCAGCGCCGAGGGGTTGAACACCCCGGCCGCGTGCTTGAGCACCCCGCCCTTCCCGCTGGTGTCCATCCCCTGTAGCACCACCAGCACGCGCCGCGGGTCTCCGACGTAGCCACCCGCGAGCAGCTTCTCCTCCAGGTCGAACAGCTCGGGGTCCATGGCCTCGAGCGCGGCCTTGCCCTCGGCCTTGCCGCCCTTGAGGCCGGGGGTGGCGGACGGGTCGTGGTCGGCCAGGCTCACCGGGCCCGCCGGGAGCTGGAGACGGTCTATGAGGGACGTCGGCATGCGCCGAGGCTAGCGTCGTGCCGTGCGATCCACCCCGGTGCCGGACCCGCCGCAGCTCGACGACGGTGAGATCCGTCTGCGTCGGCGACGCATCTCGGACGTTCCCGCGATCGCGAGCGGCGTGAACGACCCGGAGAGCTTGCGCTGGCTCGACGCTCCCCCGCCGAATGCGGACGACGCCGAGGCCAGCCTGCGCCGTGTGGAGGAGGCCTTCGGGCGTGGGACGGCGGCCCCCCTGGTCATCGCCGACGTGGGCACCGATGCTCCGCTCGGACTGCTCTCCGTGCAGTTCCGCAGCGACACCGTGGCCACCCTCGCCTACACCGTCTTCCCGGCCGCCCGGGGTCGCGGAGCAGCCACCCGGGCCGTGGCGCTCGCACGCGAGTGGGCGTTCAGTGGTCTCGCGCTGGCCGAGCTCCGCCTCGAGATCGACGGCGACAACGAGGCTTCGCTCCGGGTGGCCGAGCGGGCCGGCTTCGCGCTGCTTCCCGAGGTCCTCACGCCCCGGGGCGAGCGGGTCTACGCCGTCCGCGGCCCGGCACGGTGACGCCCCGCAGGTGACGGCCGACCCCGTGAGCGTCGAGCTCTGCTCGGCGTGGCTGCGGGTCGGCGACGACTGATCGAGGTGCGTCGAGGAGGATGTCCTCGATGTCCACACCTCGTCGCAGCGGCGTCCAGCTGCACATCACGTCCCTACCCGAGGGCCGGCTCGGCGACTCCGCCCGGGCGTTCGTCGACTGGCTGGCCGAGGCCGGGCAGTCGGTGTGGCAGGTGCTGCCGCTCTCGGTGCCCGACGAGCACGGCTCGCCCTACAAGTCGCCCTCGGCCTTCGCCTGCTCCCCCGCCCTGCTGGAGCACCCGGCCGCACCGGTCACCCAGGAGGAGATCGCCGCCTTCACCGCCCGTGAGGCGTACTGGGTGCCGTCGTGGACCCGCTTCGGCGGCGACGTCGCCGACCAGGTGCGCTTCGAGCGCGAGTGGGGCGACCTGCGCCGCTACGCCGCCGAGCGCGGCGTCGAGGTGATGGGCGACGTGCCGATCTACGTCGCGCCCGAGGGTGCCGATGAGAAGCACTGGCCCGGTTTCTTCCGCGACGACGCCGTGGCCGGCGTCCCACCGGACGCCTACGCCGCGACCGGCCAGCTGTGGGGCAACCCGCTCTACCGCTGGGACGTGCTCGCCGCCGACGAGTACCGCTGGTGGGTCGAGCGGCTGCGGCGCACGTTCTCGCTGTTCGACCTGGTGCGGCTGGACCACTTCCGCGGCTTCGCGGCGTACTGGGCCGTACCGGCCGGCGACGCGACGGCCATGAACGGGGTGTGGGAGACCGGGCCCGGCCGGGCGCTCTTCGACGCGGCGACCGACTCCCTGGGCGCGCTGCCCGTGCTGGCCGAGGACCTCGGCGACATCGACCAGCCGGTGCACGACCTGCGTGACGCCCTCGGCTACCCGGGCATGGCAGTGCTGCAGTTCGGGTTCGACCCCGGCTCGGGCGACAACACCCACGACCCGGTGAACCTGCGCGAGCACCAGGTCGTCTACACCGGCACCCACGACAACGACACCACCGTCGGCTGGTGGGACACGCTGCCCGCCGAGCGCCGGACGCTGGCCGAGGCCGCCGGCGTCGACCCGGCCGACCCGTCGTGGAGCCTCATCGCGCTGGCGTGGTCGAGTCCGTGCGAGCTGGCGATGACCCAGGCCCAGGACCTGCTCTCGCTGGGCACCGAGGCCCGGATGAACCAGCCCGGGCTGGAGGGCGGCTGGCGCTGGCGCATGGAGCCCGGCACGCTCACCCCAGCGCTGGCGGCCCGGCTGCGCGAGGCGACCCAGGACGCGGGGCGGGCCGG
>NZ_RDBE01000007.1:373971-440058 GCF_003674065.1 Nocardioides mangrovicus | reverse complement strand
GCGTTGCCAACGCAGCGAGGCGCGTGCTCAGGGTGCGAGGCCGAAAGTGACTGTCTGACTCGCGACACTAGGGACGGCCCACCGCCACCTGCTCGGTGAGCACGACTCCGTCGGAGGCCCCGGCAGCGGAGTACTCGTTGGCGACGACGAAGAGGCTCGTGCCGTCGGGGCCGCCGAGCACGCAGGAGAAGCAGCCGCGGTCGGCCTCGAGCGTGGCCAGGACGCGACCGCCCTCGGCCACCCGGACGCAGTGCCGGCCGGGGACGGAGGCGTACCAGAGCGCGCCGTCGGCGTCGATGCAGATGCCGTCGGGGGCCTCGCCCGCACCGAGCTCGGCCCAGACCCGGCGCTCGACCAGCGTCGCCTCGTCGGTGATCCGCCACGCCGTGATGCGGTCGGCGTGAGACTCGGCCACCAGCAGCGTGGTGTCCTCGAGGATCGCCATGCCGTTGGGGAACCACACGTCGTCGGCCACCTGCCGGCTCGAGCCGTCGGGCAGGACGACCGCCACGACGCCTGGTCGTCTCGGCTCGCCCGGTCTCGACCCCGGCATGTCCACCCACGCCCGGCCGGCGGCGTCGACCACGATCTCGTTGAAGGGCTGCCCGGCCGCCCCGTGCACGGCGAGCTCCGGACCGACCAGCACCCCTGCGGGCGAGGTGAGGACCAGCCGGCCGTCGGGCAGCCAGTCGATCGAGAACGGCAGCCCCTCGACGCGCGCCTCGACCCGCGAGGACCCGTGGTCGTCGAAGGAGATCACCTCCCCGGCCAGCCAGTCGCACACCCACAGCCGGCCGTCGTGCCAGCGCGGCGACTCTCCCATCCGCAGGCCGGCGGCGAAGGTCTCCACGCCGCTCAGGACCCCAGGCCGGGCACGATGTCGTCCAGGGCGTAGGTGAGCGGCTGCTCGAGCTGCTCGTAGGTGCACGAGGCCGGCGTGCGGTCCTCGCGCCACCGCACGAAGTGCGCGAGGTGGCGGAAGCGGCTGCCCTCCATGTGCTCGTACTTGACCTCGAGCACCCGCTCGGGACGCAGCGGGACGAAGGAGAGGTCCTTCGTGGCGTTCCAGCGGCTCACGTTGCCGGGCAGCCGCTGTCCCTGGTGCGCCTCGGCGCTGGCCCACTCCTGCCACGGATGCTCCTCGCCCTCACGCAGCACCAGCGGCTCGAGCTCCTCGACCAGCTCGGCTCGTCGCTTCGCGGTGAACGCCCCGACGACGCCGACGTGCTGGAGCCGGCCCTCGTCGTTGAAGAGGCCGAGCAGCAGCGAGCCGACCAGCGGCGCGTCCTCGGTGGAGGTCTTGTGCCAGCGGAACCCGGCCAGCACGCAGTCGGCGGTGCGCACGTGCTTGATCTTGAACATCACGCGCTTGTCGGGCTGGTAGGCGCCCGTCAGCGGCTTGGCGACCACGCCGTCGAGATGGGCGCCCTCCAGCTCGACGAACCAGCGGTTCGCGACCTCGAGGTCGGTGGTGGTGGGCGTGAGGTGGATCGGCGCCCGCGCACCGGCCAGCGCCTCCTCCAGCGCCGCACGACGCTCGGCGAACGGGCGGTCGGTGAGGTCGTCGTCGCCGAGGGCGAGCAGGTCGAAGGCGACGAACGAGGCGGGCGTCTGCTCGGCGAGCAGGGTGACGCGCGAGACGGCGGGGTGGATGCGCTGCTGCAGTGCCTCGAAGTCCAGGCCGGCGTCGGTGGCGATGACGATCTCCCCGTCCAGCACACACCGCTCGGGCAGCTCGGCCAGGATCGCCGTGACCAGCTCGGGGAAGTACCGGGTCATGGGCTTCTCGTTGCGACTGCCGATCTCGACGTCGTCGCCGTCGCGGAAGACGATCGCCCGGAACCCGTCCCACTTCGGCTCGTAGGAGGCCCCGGCCGGGATCTCGGGCACGGACTTGGCCAGCATCGGCTTGACCGGGGGCATGACGGGCAGCTTCACGGGCCCATTCTTAGTCGCCGCGGGCCCTGCCCGGCCAGGGCACTACTGTGCTGGGCATGAGCGACGACTACGACGTGGTGCTGCTCATCGAGCAGCCGTTGAGCGCGCTGGACGCCCAACAGGTGCGCAGCCTGCACGAGGAGCTGCCGGAGACGGTGCGCTACCACCTGCTGCTGCCGGTCGACGACGCCGCCGTCCGCGTCGAGAGCGCGATGGGTGCGCTCGGCAGCCCCGGCGACCTGCTGCCGACCGGCCTGATCCAGCCCGAGCTCGACGTCGAGGAGCTGCAGGACGAGCTGGTCACGCAGGCCCGCAAGGCGCTGCAGGACTCCGTCACGGCGCTGCAGGACGCCGGTGCCGCGACGGTGCAGGGCGAGCTGGTCAGCGTCGACCCGGTTGACGGCCTGGTCGCCAAGGTCGGCGAGCTCGGCGCCGCCGAGGTGATCGTGATGACCAGCTCGCACGTCGTCTCGGAGTTCTTCCACCTCGACTGGACCTCGCGCGCCCGTCGCAAGCTCGGCGTCCCGGTGCTGCACCTGCTCGAGGCCGAGACCTTCGACGAGCAGGCGGAGGGCTACGGCGAGGAAGGCGTCACCGGCCTGTGAGCCCGCACCGATGAGCCCCGACTGATGAGGTGGGCCCGATGAGGTGGGGCCGGCGCGGTCGACCCGATGGTGGCGGCGACCCCACGGCGTTCTGGAGCTGGTGGGACCAGGAGGGACGCACGCTGACCTCGCGCGCGCTGGCCGCCGGCGAGCCCGCGGGCACCGTCGAGCCGCTGGCCGAGGCCGTCTCGACGGTGCACTCCGAGCTGTCGTGGGAAGTGGCGCCCGGCGAGCTGTCGACGTACGTGCTCGTGGTGACGCCCGCCGGCAACCCCGACCTGCGCGCGACCGCGCGGCGGTGGCTGCTCGCCGCCCCCGCCTCCGATGAGACCTGGTCCTACTCCGACCACCGGCTGCCGCGCACCGACCCGGAGTCCGTCCGGCTGGATTCGATCGGCGGCGCCGTCGCGTTCGGCGACGTCAGCGTCACCGCGCGGCTGAACGGGCTGCGCTTCGACGTCGTCGTGCACCACCCGCGGTTCGCCGACCTCATCGAGCCGGCGCGCCTGCAGGTCGCCTTCTTGGCCCTGGACCTCACGCTGGGCGAGGACGACGTGGAGCTGTGGATCGGCACCACCACCGCCACCGAGCACCCGCTGGTCGACGGCTTCGGACTGACGGCGCTGCGCTCGGTGGTGCAGCAGCACGCGGCCGACCACGTCGATGAGGACGGCCGGCCCGCCTGGATCCTGCTGCAGGGCGAGACCCCCGACGGCCCGCTGCTGGCCTCGGTGCAGGTGCCGCTGCACCCGGCCACCGCGCCCTCGCTGGCCGTGCACGTCGCGGTGGCGGTGCCGTTCGCCGAGATGCTCTCCGACGGCCTGCCGGGCCAGCACTCGCTGGCCTCGCTGCGCGCCTTCGAGGACCAGGTGGCCGCTACGCTGGCCGCCGAGGGCCGCCTGGTGGCCCATGAGACCGCCGGCGGCCTGCGCACGATCCACGCCTACGTCGACGAGACCTCCGACGCCGTCGACCGCGTCCGCGCGCTGGCCGGCACCTGGCCCGACGGCACGGCCGTCGTCACCGCACGCCCCGACCCGACCTGGGCCGGCGTGGCGCACCTGAGCGCCTGACCGGGGTAGTCCAGATCAAGCAGCACCAGTTCGGGACCTGGAAGCGGTGCTCCATGATCTGGACTAACCCCGCGCGAGGAAGCCGTCGGCCACGACCTCGAGCATCGGGCGCACCGCCTCGGCGTCGAGGTCGGCCTGGTCGGCCACGGTGGCGACGCCGCCGACGAGCCGGCACGCCTGGAGCGCGTCGACCGGCACCACGAGGTCGTCCTCGAGGTCGCTCAGCACGGTGCGCATCGCCTCGGAGAGCACCTGGCACTTGGTGCGGATGGGCGAGGTCTCATCGCCCATGGCGCAGGTCAGCTTGGCCGGCCCGCCCTTGTGGAGGCTGATGAGGGCGACGTAGTCGGCGAACCAGCCGACCAGCACGTCGCGCGGCGCGCCCTCGCGGGCCATCGCCTTGCCGGCGGTGTCGTTGACCCGGTCGACCCAGACCTGCATGACCGCATCGACCAGCGACTCCCGGTTCGGGAAGTGCCGGTAGAGCGTGCCGGCGCCGACGCCGGCCTGCTTGGCGACGAGGTCGAGCGAGGCGTCATAGCCCTGCTCGCGGAAGATCGCGCGAGCGACCTCGATGATCCGCTCACGGTTCCGTTGGGCGTCCGCACGCATCGTCGCGTCCTCACACTTGCTAAACGGAGACAGTCTCCGTATTGTTCTGACCGAACCGGAGAAGTTCTCCGGAACCCATAGAGTACCTCGCCCGGACCGGGCAGAACAGGACTACTCGCGTGACCGTCTCCACTGCTTCTCGGAACCCGCTCGAGCGCCCGATCGCCGTCATCGAGCACCGCCGTCCCCTCCCCATGAAGAAGACCGGCGCCCGGCTGGCGCGCCGGCCCCGCCCCGAGCGGCCGGGCCTGGCCATGGCGCTGGTCCTCACCGGCCAGCTGATGCTCATCCTCGACGCGACCGTCGTGAACGTCGCGCTCCCCCGGATCAGCGCCGACCTCGGCTTCGACCGCGCCAACCTCTCCTGGGTCCTCAACGCCTACGCGCTCGCCTTCGGCGGCCTCCTCGTGCTGGGTGGCCGCCTCGGTGACGCGTTCGGGCGTCGCCGCGCCTTCCGCCTCGGCCTGACCGTCTTCACCCTCGCCTCCATCCTCGGCGGCCTCGCGCTAACCCCGGAGATGCTGGTCGGCGCCCGCGTCCTCCAGGGCGTCGGCGCCGCGCTCGCCGCCCCGAGCACCCTGGCGCTGCTGACCACCAGCGCCCCCGACGAGCCGTCGCGGCTGCGCGCTCTGGCGCTGTTCGGCGCCGTCTCCTCTGGCGGGCTGTCGCTCGGGCTCCTGCTGGGCGGCGCCCTCACCGACCTCGGGTCCTGGCGCTGGACGCTCTTCATCAACGCCCCGATCGGCCTGGTCGTGATCGCCCTGGTCGGGCGCTACGTCGGCGAGACCGCGCGTCAGCCCGGCCGCTTCGACGTCGTCGGCGCCCTCACCGCCACCGGCGGCGCGGTCGCGATCGTCTGGTCGCTCATCGGCGCCCCGGCCCACGGCTGGGTCTCGGTGCGCACGATGAGCGGTCTGGCGGTCGGCGCGCTGCTCCTGGCCGCGCTCGCGGTGACCGAGCGACGCGTCAGCCACCCGCTCGTGGCCCCGGTGCTGGTGCGCGACCGACGTCGCGTGGGAGCGCTGGCGGCGATGGCGCTGATCGTCGGCGGCAACCTGTCGATGTTCTACCTCGTCGTGCAGTTCGTGCAGCGCGTGCTCGGCTTCGGCCCGATGGCCTCCGGGCTGGCGTTCCTGCCGCTCTCGCTCGCCGTGTTCGCCATGTCGCGCATCAGCCCCCGCCTGGTCGGGCGGTTCGGCCCGACCCGGCTGCTGATGGCCGGCGGGCTGGGTGCCGCGGTCTCCTACCTGTGGCTCTCCCAGGTCGACGCCACGACGACCTACCTCACCGGCGTCTTCGGCCCGATGCTGCTCATCGGCATCTCGATGGGCCTGTGCTTCATGCCCATCACCGCCATCGCGCTCGGCGGCGTCGAGCCGGAGCACGCGGGATCGGCCTCCGGCCTGCTGCAGACCACCCAGCAGCTGGGCAGCGCCGTCGGCGTCGCGACGATCGTCTCGGTCTACGCCGGCCACAGCATCCCGGGCCAGTTCGTCCCGGGCCTGGGCGCCGCCTTCGACGCCTCGGCCACCTTCGCCGCCCTGACCTTCCTGGTCGCCGCGGCGATGCACGTGAGTGCGCGGCGTCAGGCGGCCCTCGCCCCCGCCTGAGCGCCTAGTCCAGAACGAGTGACACCAACTATCCGCGGGTGGACGGTGTCACTCGTTCTGGACTACCCCGCCAGGCCGCACGACGTAGGTTCGAGCCGTGAGCGCCGACGTCGTGATGCGAGGGCTGCGCGGCCTGCATCCGATCTTCTTGTCGCACCACCTGACCGTGCTGCTGGTCGTCATCTTGGTCATCGCGGTCTACATGGCGATCCGTCAGTACCGACGCTGAGTCAAGGCAGCCGCCCCGGCCTCACGGCTCGATCCGGTTGCCGTCCGCGTCCCAGTGCTCAGCGACCTTCTTGCTGGGCTGCACGCGCGGCGGCTCACCGGGCATCTTCGGGTAGTCGGGGGGCCAGTTGAGCTCGCCACCGGGGAGGGTCTCCCAGAGCTCGAGGAGCGGGTCCAGGGAGTGGGCGACGTCGTCGATCGCGGCCCAGGGGTCGCCGTCGGCCATCCGCTCGGGGACGGTGAAGAGGTTGAACGCTCCGGGGTCGGTGAGGCCGGCCAGCTCGTCCCAGGTGACCGGCGTCGAGACCGGCGCGCCGGGCAGCGGACGCAGCGAGTAGGCCGAGGCGATGGTGCGGTCGCGGTTGTTCTGGTTGAAGTCGACGAAGATGCGCTCGCCGCGCTCCTCCTTCCACCAGTCGACGGTGACCTGGTCGTCGCGGCGGGCGAGCTCGCGGCCGAAGCCGATGGCGGCGTGGCGCAGCTCCTCGAAGGTCCAGCGGGGCTCGACCCGCACGAACACGTGCACGCCGCGGTTGCCCGAGGTCTTCGGGAACCCCGCGATGCCCAGCTCGTCGAGCAGCTCCCTGGCCACGCCCGCCACGCGGACCGCGTCGGTGAAGGTGGTGCCGGGCTGCGGGTCGAGGTCGATCCGCAGCTCGTCGGGATGGTCCACGTCTGCGCGCCGCACCGGCCAGGGGTGGAAGACCAGCGTGCCCATGTGCGCGCACCAGACCGGCACGGCGATCTCGGTCGGGCAGATCTCCTCGGCCGTACGCCCCGAGGGGAAGGCCACCTTCACCGTCTCGAGGTAGTCGGGCGCGCCCTTGGGCACCCGCTTCTGGTAGAACGCGTCGGCGTCCTTGTCCTGCGGACCGGTGGCCAGCCTCATCCCCGGCCGCACGCCGGACGTCCACCGCTCCAGCGCCGTCGGCCGCTCGCGCAGCGCCCGCACCAGCCCGTCGCCGACGTCGGCGAAGAACTGCGCCACCATCACCTTGGTGACCTCGGGCGTGGCGTCGGTGGCCTCGAAGATCACCCGGTCGGGGCTGGAGACCCGGACGGCGCGCCCGCCCGCGTCGACCTCGGCTGCGGGCGGCTTCGCCATGCTCGGAGACTAGCCGTCGAGATCGGGGGTCCGGCGCAGCCACCACTCGCCGACGGCGACGTTGATCGAGAGGCCCAGCCAGAAGGCGATGCCGAAGGTGACCCGCTCGGGGAAGGTCTCGACGTCGGTGGTGGCCAGCACGATCGCGGTGAAGATGCCCACCCACAGCCGGATCGTCCCGATGCCGGTGGCGGCCGCGAACGCGCGGATCATCCAGCGACGGTGTATGGGGACGTCGTCGTGGCGGATCGCCCACAGGGCCCGCAGCAGGCAGCCGACGAACCAGGTCCCGAACACCACCGTGGCCGCCGACTCGGTCGCGTGCCCCCACGGGTAGAGCACGCCCATCACCAGCGCCAGCAGACCGCTGAGGACACCGCACCCGACCAGCACCCGGCCCAGCCGGCGGTGCAGCAGGTAGTGACGCGTCCGGAACCGGCGTGAGAGCTGAAGCGGAGCACCCAGCAGGTAGACCAGGCCCGGCACGATGTGGAGGTAGCCGAACCACGGGTGAGCGACGTACCGCTTGGCGAAGTCGTCGGCCGGCACGGTGCCGTCGAGGATGTGCGGCCAGTCCGTGACCACGCGCACGACCGCGAAGCCGACGATGACCAGGAGCAGCACGCCGACCCCCGCCGTCAGCGGACGCAGGTAGCGGGGCGCTGCCGGGCCCGCGCTCTCGGTCATGTCGACCACTCTCGGCACACGGCCCGCCGAGGGCAAGGCTCAGCCGCTAAAGCTCCTTGACGTCCACCACGGAGTTCGGCCGGAACGTCGGGCGCTGGTCGGGATCCTCGGCCTGGGCGCGGTCGTGGTCGTAGCCACCGGTGGTGACCATGACCCAGTCGGCCACCGGATGGTCCTGTCCCAGGACGCCGAAGCCGGCCCGACCGCAGGCGCGGACCAGCGTCTCGCCGCACCACTCGTGCACGGCCGGGAAGTGGAACGCCGCGCGCTGCAGCTCGGCGAGCGGGCCGACGAAGGCCACCGGGTTGCCCAGGGTGTCGCCGCAGACGCCGCAGATGCGCGAGAGCGCGCACTGGGTGACCCGCTTCTTGTTCAGCAGACGCACCGAGGCGCGGCCGTCGTCGAACTCGCAGGCGTAGGGCACCGGCGCGTCGAGCTCGGCGTCGCGGGGGCGCTCGGTGATGCCGGTGGTCGCGATCACGACTGCGTCCTCATGCCGTCCGCCGGCCCTCGTAGGAGCCGAGCTCCTTGCGGCGCAGGCCCATCTGCGCGTCGTTCTTGCGCCCGCGCGGCACCTCGTCGGTCGGGTCGTAGTCCGGACCGGAGGTGAAGCGGTTGGGCAGCGAGAGCTTCATGATGGTGCGCAGCGCCTGTCCGTACTGCCGGTGCAGCGGGCCGATGGTGTAGGGGATGCCGTACTTCTGGCACAGCGCCTTCACCTCGACGGCGATCTCGGCGTAGCGGTTGCTGGGCAGGTCGGGGAACAGGTGGTGCTCGATCTGGAAGCCCAGGTTGCCGCTCATGATGTGCAGCAGCGGTCCGCCCTCGAAGTTGGCCGAGCCGAGCATCTGGCGCAGGTACCACTCTGCGCGCGACTCGTCCTCGATCTCCTCCTCGGTGAAGTGCAGCGCCCCGTCGGGGAAGTGACCGCAGAAGATGATGACGTAGGCCCACAGGTTGCGCATCGCGTTGGCGTAGGCGTTCGCGGCCGCCGTGGTGGCGAAGTGTGGGCCGGAGAGCAGCGGGTAGACGACGTAGTCCTTGCCGGCCTGGCGACGTCCCTTCTTCCAGATCTGCAGCAGCTGCTTCTTCATCAGCTTGGGGTCCTTGGTGCCCTTGCGGATCGCCTCGAGGTCGAGGTCGTGCAACGCGACGCCCCACTGGAAGAGCGCCGCGAGCAGGGCGTTGTAGACCGGCTGGCCCAGATTGCCGGGGTTCCACTTCTGCTCGCGAGCCATGCGGAGGATGCCGTAGCCGATGTCGGCGTCGTAGCCGAGGACGTTGGTGAACTGGTGGTGCACGTAGTTGTGGGAGTGCTTCCACTGCTCGGCCGGCTGCGCGGTGTCCCACTCCCAGTTGCTGGAGTGGACCTCGGGGTCGTTCATCCAGTCCCACTGGCCGTGCATGACGTTGTGGCCGATCTCCATGTTCTCCAAGATCTTGGCCAGTCCCAGCAGGGTGCCGCCCACGATCGCCCCGGGCACGCGGGTGCGCCGGCTCCACGGCGTCGTCGCCATCACCACCCGCGCGGCGGTGGCCAGGCCGCGCTGCACCTTGATCATCCGGTAGATGTAGGCGGCGTCGTCGTCGCTGCGGCTCTCCTCGACGCGCTGCCGGATGGCGTCGAGCTCGGCGCCGAGCTGCTCGACCTCCTCGGAGGTGAGGTGGGTGTACTCCGTGACGTCGGAGATGGCCATGGCGGTTCCTCCCGGGTGGTGGGGTCTTAGATGTCGAAGGTGCAGTCACCGACGGGCACGGTGACGCAGGTCTGGACGCGGTCGTTTCCCTCGCCGAACTCCTCGCCGTTGCGCAGGTCGCGCACGGTGCCCGAGATCAACGTGAGGGTGCAGGTGTGGCAGATGCCGGCCCGGCAGCCGTAGGGCATGCCGATACCGGCCTCCTCGCCGGCCTCCAGGACGCTGGTCGCGCCGTCGCACTCGGCGGTCTTGCCGGAGTTCTGGAAGGTCACGGTGCCGCCCTCGCCGCCGTCGCCGGAGGCCTTGAGGCTGAACCGCTCCAGGTGCAGGTGGTCCTCGCGGCCGGCTGCCTGCCAGTGCTCCTCGGCGGCGTCGAGCATCGGCGCCGGGCCGCAGGCCCACACCTCGCGCTCGCGCCAGTCCGGGCACAGCTCGTCGAGATGCTCGTCGAGGTCCAAGAGTCCCTCGTCGTCGGTGTGCCGCGGCACCACGCGCAGCGTCTCGTGCTCGGCGTGGAGCCGTTCGAGCTCCTCGCGGAAGATCATCCGGTCCGGGCCCGTGGAGGAGTAGCTGAGGACGACGTCGGGCATCGTGTCGCGACGGGCCAGTGTGCGGAGCATCGACATGACCGGTGTGATGCCGCTGCCCCCGACCAGGAAGAGGATCTTGGCCGGCGGCGGGTTCGGCAGCACGAAGTCGCCGCTGGGCAGCGCTAGTCGGATGATCGTGCCCGGCGCGACGCCGTTGACCAGGTGGTCGGAGAGGAAGCCCTCGGGCATCGCGCGGACGGTGATCGAGATCGTCCGGCCCGAACGTTCCGGGGCCGAGCTGAGCGAGTAGGAGCGCCAGTGGAACTTGCCCTCGACCTGGATGCCGATGCCGATGTACTGGCCGGCCTGGTGGTCGAAGGACCACCCCCAGCCCGGCCGGATCACCACGGTGGCGGCGTCGTCGGTCTCGGGGACGACCTGCTCCACGACGCCGCGCAGCTCCCGGGCGGTCCACAGCGGGTTGACCAGGCGCAGGTAGTCGTCGGGCTGCAGTGGCGTGGTGAGCTGACGGCCCAGGCGTCGCACGCCGGTCCAGCTCACGCGATCGGTCAGCGCCACGGTGTCCTCCTGGAAGTTCCGCCCAGTAAACACATGTTCACTGGAGCCGACAACCACCCGGAGGTGTCGGTGATCACACGTTGCCCGAGACCTTCCTCACCAAACCTGGTCAGGAGACGCGGACGAGCAGCTTCCCGAAGTTCTGACCGCGCAGCATGCCGGCGAACGCGGCCGGCGCCGCCGCCAGCCCGTCGACGACGTCCTCGCGGTAGCGCACCCGCCCCGTTGCGACCCACTCCCCCATCTCGCGCAGGAAGTCGCGGTAGTGCTCGGCGACGAACTCGTTCTGGATGAACCCCCGGACGGTCAGGCTCTGGGTGAGCACCTGGCGCATCAACCCGGGCATCCGGTCCGGTCCCTCGGGCGAGGCAGTGGCGTTGTAGCCGGCCACCAGCCCGCACACCGGGATGCGGGCGTAGGTGTTGAGGTGACGCCGCACGACGTCCCAGACCGCGCCGCCGACGTTCTCGAAGTAGACGTCGACGCCGCCGGGCACCGCCTCGGCGAACCGCTCGGCGAAGTCGGGCGCCCGGTGGTCCAGCGCGGCGTCGAACCCGAACTCCTGGACCAGCGCGCCCTGCTTCGCCGGCCCGCCGGCGATCCCGACCGCGCGAGCGCCCCGCAGCTGCGCGATCTGGCCGACGGCCGAGCCCACGGGTCCGGTCGCGGCGGCCACGACGACCGTCTCCCCCGGCTGCGGGCGACCGATCTGCAGCAGCCCGGCGTACGCGGTGAAACCGGGCATGCCGAGCACGCCCAGCGCAGTCTGCGGCGGCGCGTCGCCGGTCAGCTTGCGCAGCTGACCGGCAGGCGCCACCACGGCGCTCTGCCAACCCGAGTAGGAGAGCACCAGGTCGCCCGTGGCGAAGCTCTCGGACCGGGACTCGACCACCTCGGCCACGGTGCCGCCGACCATCACGTCGCCGATCTCCACCGGAGCCGCGTAGGACTTCGCCGTGGACAGGCGCCCGCGCATGTACGGGTCGAGGGAGAGCCAGCGCACCGCGAGCAGCACCTCGCCCTCGGCGGGCTCGGGGACGTCGACGGTGACAGTCTCGAAGGTGTCGGCGTCGGGCTCGCCGTCGGGTCGTCGGGCCAGCCGGATCTGGGTGCTCTGCATGAGGTGGATGTTTCCAGCCCAGGCCTCGGGGAGCGCACCCGCGTTGGAACACCGCTGCCGCCTGGGGTGTTCGACGTAGCGTGAGCCACATGTTCAAGAGCAAGCACGAGGGCCCCGGCGACGCGCCAGCCGGCACCTACCAGGTCGAGAAGTCCGAGGAGCAGTGGCGCGAGGAGCTCTCCCCGGCCGAGTACCAGGTGCTGCGCCAGGCGGGCACCGAGCGGGCGTTCGTCGGCGAGTACACCGACACCGAGACGGTCGGCGTCTACCGCTGCAAGGCCTGCGACGCCGAGCTGTTCCGCTCCGAGACGAAGTTCCACTCCGGCTGCGGCTGGCCGAGCTTCTACGCCCCGCTGGCCGAGGACCGGGTGCAGTACATCGAGGACAACACGCTGGGCATGAAGCGCGTCGAGGTGCGCTGCTCCAACTGCGGTTCGCACCTGGGCCACGTCTTCGACGACGGCTACGGCACGCCCACCGGGCAGCGCTACTGCATCAACTCGATCGCGATGACGCTGGAGCCCGCTCAAGCGTGAGGATCTGAGCCACCGCGTCGGCGACGTCGGCGGCCTGCAGGTCGGCCTGCGCGCCGGAGGTGAACTCCAGCCGGTGGTCCTGGCAGGGCAGCTGCACGGAGCGGACGCCGGCGCGGTGGGCGCCGAGGATGTCGGCGTCGACGTTGTCGCCGACCATCCACGCTCCCTCCAACGTCGCACCTGCCCGCGCGGCGGCGGTGGCGAAGATCAGCGGGTCGGGCTTGCGGACGCCCACCTCCTCGGAGATGCACACCGCGTCGACCATTTCGTACAGACCGCTGCCGCGCAGCTTCATCTCCTGGCGCCGGACGAAGCCGTTGGTGACCACCGCGAGCGTCCAGCCGGCGGCGCGCGCCTGCTCGAGCGCCTGCCGGGTCTCGTCGGTGAGCCGATACCCGCGAGCGACGTCGTCCTGGGCGTCGGTGAAATCGTCGAAGCTGCCAGGGAACCCGGCGGCGACGAGGTCGTCGTAGACCTCGTGGCGATCGCGCAGTCCGCCGCCCTCGAGCTCGACGAGCCCGTCGAGGTCCACGCGGAGCGAGTGGCGCTCGATCAGCCGCTCGCCCCAGGCGCGCAGCACCGGCTCGCGGACGACGAGGGTGTCGTCCAGGTCCAGCATCAGCAGGCTCATGGCAGGAGGGCCACGAGCTCCCCGGCCGAGAGCCGGCGGCCGGTGTAGAACGGGAGCTCCTCGCGCACGTGGCGGCGGGCGTCGGAGCCGCGCAGGTGGCGCATCAGGTCGACGATGCGGTGCAGCTCGTCGGCCTCGAAGGCCAGCAGCCACTCGTAGTCGCCCAGCGCGAAGGAGGCCACGGTGTTGGCGCGGACGTCGGCGAAGTCGCGCGCCATCATGCCGTGCTCGGCCAGCATCCGGCGCCGCTCGCCGTCCTCGAGGAGGTACCACTCGTAGGAGCGCACGAACGGGTAGACGCACACGTACGCACGTGCTTCCTCGTCGGCCAGGAACGCCGGCACGTGGCTCTTGTTGAACTCCGCCGGGCGGTGGAGCGCGAGCTGCGACCAGACCGGGTCCAACCGCCGGCCGAAGGCCGTGCGGCGCAGCGCGTTGTAGGCGTCCTGCAGCTCATCGGACGTCGCGGCGTGCCACCAGACCATCACGTCGGCGTCGGCGCGCAGCCCGGAGACGTCGTAGAGGCCGCGCACCACCACGTCGGCCTCGGCCAGCCCGGCCAGGAACTTCTCCAGCTCGGAGGTCTCCGCGGTCCGGTCGCCGTCGCCGATCACGTCGCGCAGCCGGAACACCGACCACATCGTGTAGCGGATGCTGGCGTTGATCTCGTTGGCCTTCTTCGTCACGACCCGATTCTCCCATCCAGTGAACTGACGACTCGCTCGGCCGCAGCCAAGGCGGTGCCGATCGCGGCCGGCACCCCCACCCCGTCGTACGCCGCACCGCAGACCGCCAGCCCGGGCACGCGCTCCACGTCGGCGCGGATCCGTGCCACCCGCTCGACGTGACCGACCGCGTACTGCGGCAGACCGCCGCCCCAGCGCTGCACGTGGGAGTCGACCGGGACGACCGGGCCCCCGAGTGCGTCGGACAGATCGGCCGCTGCCAGCGCCACGACCTCGTCGTCATCGCGCTGAAGCACCTGCTCCTCGCGGTGGCGGCCGATCGAGCAGCGCAGCACGGTGAGGTCGTGCTCGCCGACCCAACCCCACTTGGCGAACGAGTAGGTGGCGCCCTTCACCGTGCGCCCCTCCACCGGTGGCACCAGGAACCCCGAGCCGGTGGTCGCCGGCAGGTCACGCACCGCCAGGGTGACCACCGCCATGGAGGCGTACTCGATCTCGGCCAGCTCCGCGGCGGCCGTGGCGGCGACGTCGGCCAGCAGCCGAGCGGTGGGCCGCGCCGGGGTGGCCAGCACGACGGCGTCGGCCTCGACGCGGCGCTCGGCGCGGGTGGGACCCACGACCAGCTCGAAGCCCGTCGGCGTGCGGTGCAGCTCGCGCACCACGGCATCGGTCTCGACCGACAGGTCGGCCGCGACCGCCAGCGGCAGCCGGCCCACTCCCCCGCGGATGCCCGCGAAGACCGGGCCCCCCGCACCGCTGGGCGTCATCGCGGCGGCGGCCGCCTCGGTCAGGGTCCGGGTGCCGTCGAGGTGCCTCACCAGCTGCGGCACGGCCGCGCGCGTGGAGATCTGGTGGGCGTGCCCGGCGTAGACGCCGCCCAGCATCGGCTCGACCAGCCGCTGCACGACGTCCTCACCCAGGTGCGCGGCCACCAGGTCGCCGACGCTGACGTCCGCGTCGAGCACGACCGGGCGGCCGTCGTCGTCGCCGTCCGTCGGGATGCCCATCAGGGTGCGAGGCAACGATGAGAGCTCCCCGCGCGACCACAGCGACGCGCTGATCGTCGCCGGCTCCACCAGGTCGTCGCTCAGGCCGACCGCACGGGCGAGGTCGACCGCCTCGGGCCGACGCTGCAGCAGGGCCTCGGCGCCGGTGTCGACCACCAGCCCGCCGACCTCGGCCAGCGCCAGCTTGCCGCCTAGCCGAGGCGAGCCCTCCAGCAGCACCACCTCGGCGTCGGGAGCCAGCGTCGTGACCCGATGGGCGGCGGCGACGCCGGCGATGCCGCCTCCGACCACCACGATGCGTGCCACCCCGTCAGTCTCTCGCGGCGCGGGAACCGGACCCAGCCCGGCGACGTCCCAGCCGCATGAGACGCGTCACGGTGCTGCCCCTCGTCGCCCTGCTCTGCCTGGTCGGCCTGCTGTCCGGCTGCGGGGGCTCGGCCGGGCTAACGCAGAACTCCTCGGCATCGGACGCTGGGGGCACCTCGGCCCGCAGCGAGGTCGCGCCAGGATCGGCGGCAGGATCGGCCTCCGTCCGAACGGACCCGGCCGTCATGCAGCGCCAGGTGGTGAGCACCGGCACCGTGCGAGTGACGGCCCGGCAGCTGGAGCGGCCGCGAGACCAGGTCGACCGCGTGGTGGCGGCGCACCACGGCGTCGTCGCCGACGAGCGGTCCGGCACCGACCGCCACGGCGACCTCTCCCAGCTGCGACTGGTGGTGCGGGTGCCGTCGGCCGAGTTCGGCGCAGCCATGCACGACCTCGCCGCGGTGCCCGGCGTCCGCGACTCCGACCGCACCAGCGACGACGTCACGACCCAGGTCATCGACACCGCACAGCGGGTGAAGGCCCAGCGGGTGGGACTGACCCGGGTCGAGGACCTGCTCGGGCGCGCGGGTGGTCTGAGCGAGGTGCTGGCGCTGGAGAAGGAGATCACCCGCCGGCAGGCCGAGCTGGACTCGCTGCTGCAGCAACAGGCCTACCTGGCCGACCAGACCTCGCTGTCGACGATCACGGTTACCTTGACCCGGACCTCCGCCCCGCCGACGCAGCACGACGCGCGGCCGGCCGGTTTCTGGGCGGGGCTGAGCCACGGCTGGCACGCGCTGGGACTGTTCCTGGCCGGCCTGTTCACCGGGGTCGGGGCCGTGCTCCCCTTCGCGGCGGTGGCCGCGCTGGTGGGTGGGCCGGTGTGGCTGGTGCTGCGGCGCAGGCGTGCGCTGGCGTCCCGCTCTGCCGCCGGCTGACTCACGCCGCCACGGCGCCGGCGCTCGTCCGGAGCGAGTCGACCACGCGTTGCAGGCACTCGATGGCCTCGGGCAGCGGCATCGGCGCGTGCACGTCGATCAGCCGGCGTCGCAGGCCGTCGAGCACGCAGGAGACGGCGTCGACCTCCGCCCGGCTCGCGGCACGCCCGATCAGCTCGCCCAGCGACTCCGCCACCAGTGCACGCTCCTCCGCACGGACCTCCAGCACGATCTCCTCGCTGCGGGGACGCTGGCGCGCCAGGTCGAGGAAGACGCTGATGTGAGCGAGGTCGACGACGGACACGTGTGGCTCGATGCAGTACTCGTCGTCACAAGGCCTGGCGATGTCCGGCAGCATCCCCACCAGTCCGGCCAGACCGAGCTGCGGATCGAGCCGGGCGATCCGCCACTGGCGCGTCGTGACCTGCACCTACCGGGCCAGCATCCGAATGAGGATGGCGTCGAACATCTGATCCACCGAGCCCCACCGCCGCACCAGTGTCGCCGGACTCACGCCACGCTGTCGGGCGATCGAGCGCAGGCTCAGCGCCTCGCGGCCCAGCTGCACGACCTCGATCGCCACGTTGGCCTCGACATTTCTCAGGACTGGCGGTGGGACCCTGGTGGAAGGGGACTACTCATGGCGCACGTGCTCACCCTCGCCGGGGCCACCGACAGTTCGGGTCCGGCGCCCTCTCTCCTCCGCGACGTCAACACGCGTTGACGACGCAGCAGCGACCACCCACGCCGCCACGCCGCACCCCGACCAACCCGACCACCGACGTCAACACCCGTTGACGACGCAGCAGCGACCACCCTCAGCCGGCGGTCGGCTCGTAGTCGTGGACGAAGTCGACCAGCCGGGCGAGCTGGTCGGGGTCGGTGTCGGGCAGCACGCCGTGACCGAGGTTGAACACGTGCCCCGGGGCGGCGCGGCCGGCGTCGAGGATGCCGGCGGCCTGCTCGAGCATCACCTCGGTCGGCGCGAAGACCAGCGTCGGGTCCAGGTTGCCCTGCACCGCGCGGCCGTCCGGAGCGTCCTGCTGGCTGCGCCGGATCCCCTCGGCCAGCGGCACGCGCCAGTCGACGCCGACGACGTCGGCCCCCGCGGCGCCCATCAGCCCCAGCAGCTCGCCGGTGCCGACGCCGAAATGGATCCGCGGCACCGAGGCGACGCGCTCCAGCACCGAGGCCGAGTACGGCATCACGTGCGTGGCGTAGGAGGCCGGGTCGAGGGCACCGGCCCAGGAGTCGAAGAGCTGGACCGCGCTCGCGCCGGCGGCGATCTGGACCTGGAGGTAGGCCGCGGCGATGTCGGAGATCCGCGTGAGCAGCGCGTCCCAGACCTCCGGCGCGCCGTACATCATCGCCTTGGTGCGGGCGTGGTCGCGCGAGGGGCCGCCCTCCACCAGGTACGACGCCACCGTGAACGGCGCGCCCGCGAAGCCGATGAGCGGGGTGCCGTCGAGCTCGCCGACCAGGGTGCGGACCGACTCGGTCACGAACGTCACGTGCTCGGGGGTCAGCAGCGGGATCCGCTCGACGTCGGCCAGCGTGCGCACGGGGTCGGCCACCACCGGACCGACGCCGGGCTTGATGTCCAGGTCCACGCCGACCGCCTTGAGCGGCAGCACGATGTCGGAGAAGAAGATGGCGGCATCGACCCCGTAGCGGCGCACCGGCTGCAGCGTGATCTCGACGACCAGGTCGGGCCGCATGCACGACTCGAGCATCGTCGTGCCCTCGCGGATCGCGCGGTACTCCGGCAGCGACCGGCCCGCCTGCCGCATGAACCACACCGGTGTGTGAGGCACCGGCTCGCGGCGCACCGCCCGCAGGAACGCCGAGTCGTGGAGCGAGGTCACAGGGTCAATCGTCGCAGGTCAGGGCGGCGCGTCGAGCAGGGGACGCCGTGACGGCGTGCTTACCCTGATGGCATGCCCGCACGTCAGGAGCCCAGCATGGACGAGCCGGGGACCCCTTCGGAGTTCCGCGACGCCGTCCAGCAGATGCAGCTGGCTCCGCTGCGTCCGGAGATCCTGGCCGAGGAGATGCCGGCGCCCCAGCGCATCGCGCCCTACTCCTTCGCGCTGGCCGCCGACGTGACCGTCGACGGCGAGGACATCGGCGGCGGCCGGCTCGTGCTGCTGCACGACCCCGACGGCAACGACGCCTGGGACGGCACCTTCCGCTGCGTGGCCTACGTCCGCGCCGAGCTCGACCCCGAGCTGGCCGCCGACCCGATGCTGGCCGAGGTCGGCTGGAGCTGGCTCACCGAGGCGCTGGAGGCCCACGGCGCCGAGTTCGGAGCGCCCAGCGGCACCGTCACCTGCGTCGCCTCGGAGAGCTTCGGCGGCCTGGCCGACGAGGGTGCGAGCGCCCAGATCGAGATCCGGGCGTCGTGGACGCCGCTGGGCGAGGTCGGGCAGACGCTCGCCGCCCACGTCGAGGCGTGGGGCGAGGTGCTGTGCACCGCCGCCGGCCTGCCCCCGGTGCCCGAGGGCGTCTCGACGCTGCCGAGCCGCCGCGGCCAGCGTGGCTCGACCACCCGGCGCGGCCAGGGCTGACCGGAGCCCATGACTTCCCAGTCCGACCAGCCCGCTCCGGACCAGCCCGCTCCCGACTCCCCCGCCTCCCCAGAGGACACCGAACCCGAGCTCGAGCTGCTCACGCTGCGCGACGGCCTGCCCGAGGTCGTCGAGACCGACGCCGCCCTGGCTGCCGCCGTCGCCGACCTGGCCGGCGGGCACGGCCCGGTCGCCCTCGACGCCGAGCGGGCCAGCGGCTACAAGTACTCCGCTCGCGCCTACCTGGTGCAGCTGCGACGCGCGGGCGCCACCACGTGGCTGATCGACCCCATCGCGTTCGAGGACCTCACGCCGCTGCGGGCTGTGCTGGCCGAGAACGAGTGGGTGCTGCACGCCGCCAACCAGGACCTGCCGTGCCTGCGCGAGGTGGGCCTGGAGCCGCCGGTGCTGTTCGACACCGAGCTGGCCGCCCGGCTGCTGGGCTACCCCCGGGTCGGCCTGGCCGCCCTGGTGGAGGCGATCTGCGAGAAGCGGGTGCGCAAGGAGCACTCGGCCGCCGACTGGTCGCAGCGGCCGCTGCCCGAGGCATGGCTGGACTACGCCGCGCTCGACGTCGAGGTGCTGCTCGAGATCCGCGACCGACTGGCCGCGGAGCTGGTCGAGGCGGGCAAGGACGAGTGGGCCCGCCAGGAGTTCGAGCACGTCATGCGCCAGCGCCCGTCGCCTCGGGTCGACCCGTGGCGACGGACCTCGGGAATGCACAAGGTCCGCGGGAAGCGCCCCGTGGCCGCGGTCCGCGAGCTGTGGCTGGCTCGGGACGAGATCGCCCGTCTCCGCGACGTCACCCCGGGCCGGATCATCCCCGACTCCGCCATCGTGGTGGCCGCGAGCACCCTGGTCGCCGACCGGCCCGTCGAACGCCGCGCCCTGCTCGGCACCCGCGGCTTCCACGGTCGCGGCGCGGGTCGCTACGCCGATGTGTGGGTCGCCGCGATGGAGGCGGCGCGCACGATGCCCGAGGCCGACCTGCCGCCGGTCGCGCTGCGCTCCGACGGTCCGCCACCGCCGCGCGCCTGGGCCGACCGCGACCCCGAGGCGGCCGCCCGGCTCACCACCGCCCGCGCCGCGCTCGCCGCGATCTCCGAGGAGCGCTCGGTGCCGGTGGAGAACATGATGACGCCCGACCTGGTGCGGCGCGTGCTGTGGCAGCCGCCGCCCTCGCGCGAACCCGTCGAGCTCACCGCCCAGCTCGCACAACGTCTCGCCGAGGCCGACGCCCGGCCCTGGCAGATCGAGCTGGTGGGGCCGGTGCTGGCCGAGGCGATCATCGATCCGGTCACCCCCGACGCAGGAACCCCCGAGCCGACTACGGAGAGCTAGCGCCCGCGCTCGGGCTGCCCGACGGCGCCCCGGAGGACGACGTGCTGGCGGACGGGCTGGCGGACGGGCTGGCGGACGGGCTGGCAGACGGGCTGGCCGTGATGCTGGCCCAGGTGATCTTCGAGGTGTCGTCGATCAGCTGCAACCGGTCGTCGAGCGGGTCGATGGCCGGGTCGTAGAACAGCGCGGAGAGCTGTTGGTCGGCCTCCTGCTCGACCTGCTGCCACGCCTCGCCGCTGGGAAGCGTCCGGGCGAAGCGCACCTGGGTGTTGAAGATCTGGGCCGAGCTGGGGTCCTCGTCGGCCTGCAAGAACGCATCGGAGTGGATGGCCACGGTGCTCGACGGCGTCACGTAGCCGGTGCGGGCCAGGGTCTCCATCGACTTGTCGCCGACGACGTAGGCGATGAACTGCGCGGCCGTGGTCCGGTGCGGCGCCTGGGAGCGCACGCACAGCCCGGACACGTCGACCGTGGTCGCCGACCGGCTCACGCGCGGGATCGGCATCACGTCGAAGCGCAGTCCCTCCTGCGTGCGCAGCTCGGGGGTGAGGCTGCGGTAGCCCAGGATCATCGCCAGCTTGCCGGCCTTGAACCGCGAGATCGCGTCACGCCGCTGGATCTGCGCGGCGGTGTTGGTGAGCGAGGGGTCGCGGACCAGCTCGAGCAGCCGCTGCAGCGCCTTCTCCGACGACCCGTCGGTGAGGGTGAGCGTCGTCGGCTTGTCGGTGTCGTCGACCAGCGAGCCGTTGCCGGAGAACACGAACGGCGCGATCTGCTCCAGCGTCGGCGCCACGTAGACGCCCTTCACGGTGCCCTTCGAGGCCTGCTGCGCGGCGGTCACGAAGTCGTCGAACCGCCAGCCGTCGTCGGCGCTGGGCACCTTGCGGCCCGGTGGCCGCAGCTGGGAGAGGTGGACCAGGTTGGCGTTGTAGTAGACGACCATCGGGGAGACGTCGACGGGCATGCACTGCAGTGCGTTGTCGTCGCTGAACGCCTCGAGCGCGATGCGCTGGAAGCCGTCGCCGAAGTCGACGTTCTGGTTGGTGAGCATGCCGTCGACCGACTGGTTGGCCTTCTGGTCCATCAGCGTCGGCAGGTCGTCGGAGTCGGCCAGGAAGACGTCGGGCTGGCTCGTGGTGCCCTTCGTCGCGACCACGTCGGCCAGCGCGGTGTCGTGGTCGGTGTAAGGCTTGATCGTGACCGAGACCGACGGGTGCGCGGCGTTGAAGCGCGAGGCGATCGTGGTGTACGCCGAGATCACCGAGGCAGGCCCGTAGACGCCGACGGTCAGACTGATCGGACCGGTGGTGCGGGTGACCGTGGGAGTCGGCGGCGCGTCGCCGTCGGGCGTGCACGCCGCGGTCAGCAGCACCGTCGCTGCGGCCGCCAGCGCGATTCGACCTACGCGCACGAGACCCTCCATCCCCGGACAGCGCGCCCACGATATCGGCCCCCTGTTCACTCCCGTCCCACACCCATCCGACGCGCATGGCCCACCGTCCTACGCTGGCCCGCGATGAGCGAGCGACCCCACCACCGACCCGCGCTGCCCGGGCGGCTGGCCTTCGAGGCGGTCGAGGGCGGCCCCGATCCCGCGCAGCTGCGCGAGGCGGCGGAGCAGTCGGCCGTCGCGCTGGTCCGGGGCACCACGGAAGCCGCCACCGACGACCTGGTGGCCCGGGTGGTCGCGCTGGCCGAGACCGAGGGCCTCGACGCGCTGGCCGAGCTGTGGTCGGGCTCGCCGGCCGACAGCGTCGCCGGCAGCCTGTGGCGGCTCTACCTGCTGCGGACCTGGGTCCATGCCGACCCGGTGCGCGCGTCGACGGAGTTCGCCGCCGGCCGCACGGCCACGCCGGTGGCCGAGGTGGTGGCCGGGGTCGCCGACCCGCCCGGTCCCGAGGAGGTGCGCCGGCTCGTCGACGACGTCCTGGCCGGCGTGGTGCGCGGTGAGTACGCCGACGTGCTGTTCCGCGCCGCGGCGTTCGCGCGCGTGGCGGCGGCCGGGCGTACGGGTGCCGACCACGCCGGCGACCTCTCCGCGGCGCGGCTGCTCACCCTCTCCCAGCAGCTCGAGCAGGCCGGCCGCCTCGAGCTCGCCGACCGGCTCTGATCTACCTCCGCAGGCCTTGCCCGGTGTGTACCGTGGTGCCTGCGCCGGGCCGTGGCAGCCCCGGGTCCCAACTGATTGCCGCTACGAGCGGCCACGCGCCGTGAGGCGCTCCCGGCCCGGCGCATCATCGTCTTGCAAGCTCGCTCCGCGAGCTTGCAAGGCGATGATGCGCAGGAGCCGAGACGTCGCTACCTCGCAGTCGTGCTGCTCGCGCGAAGCGCGCACGTCAGGAGTGCGAAGTCGCGACGTCTCGGCGAGCCAGCAGCGAACCGCAAGAAAACGGCGCAACGTGCGGTCGGAGCGGGTCTGCCTGAAACCCGACGCCTCACCGCCCCAGACGCGCGACAACCCGACGCCTCGGCGGGCCACTAGGCTCTCCGGCGTGGGCATCAGCTATGAGCCCGAACCGGACGGCGACGCCGATCCCGGTGAGGTCGTCTGGGCGTGGGTGCCCTTCGAGGACGATCCGTCCCAGGGCAAGGACCGCCCCGTCCTGGTGCTGGCCCGCGACGACGGCCGGTTGCTGACGCTGCCGCTGACCAGCAAGGACCACGACCGCGACGCCGCGCAGGAGGCCGCTGCCGGGCGGCACTGGATGGACGTCGGCACCGGCGACTGGGACGTCCGGCACCGGCCCAGCGAGGTCCGCCTCGACCGGCTGGTGGTGCTCACCGACGCCGACGTGCGCCGCGAGGGCGCCGCGCTGCCGCGGGCGGTCTTCACCGACGTGGTCGCCGCCGCGAAGGCCTTCCACACGATCTAGAGGACCAGCTAGGGCTGCCCGAAGACCTCCGCAGCGGCGCGGTGGAAGCCGTCGGGCAGACCGCTGCTGGCGAAGGTCTCGGCGATCTCCTGCATCTCCGCGACCCACCGCCAGCCCTTGGTGGTCGCGCTGCGCTCGGCCGCGGCGAGACGCTCCGGCAGGCCGGGCAGCGACTGCTCCCACTCCGCGCGCAGCGGCTCGGCCACCTCGAGGGCGTCGGCCAGCCGGGCGACGTCGAGCAGCAGGGCGGCGCTGCCCTTGGTCCATGCGGCGTAGCAGGCCTTCATCGCCGAGGCCGTCCCGACGTCGGGACCGAGCACGCGGGTCTGGACGGTGGTGGCCTCGAAGAGGGCGGCGACCGCGTCGGCCCGCTCGCCGGAGAGGTAGAGCCGTGGACCGGAGTCCGCGGTCGGCGGACCGCCGACGATGCCGCCGTCGACCAGGTGGGCCACCCGGAGCGAGCGCACGGTGGCGGGGGCGACGGCGTTGGCGTCGACGTAGACGACGTCCAGGCTCGCGAACTGCGAGGCCACCTGGCGCGCCGCAGCGGGCGGGCAGATCGAGAGGAGCACCTCGGTCGAGTCCGGGAGGCGCTCGACGGCCTCGAGCCCGGCGGCGTCGGCCCGGGCGCGGCTGGCCTCGCTGCGCCCGGCGGGTAGCCAGCGCACCCGGTGCCCGGCCCCGACCAGCTGGGCGCCGACGGCCGCGCCCATCTCGCCGGCCGTCACCAGCGCGATCTCACTCATCGAGGGCCTTCCTGATCCGGGCGTCGCTCACCGGGTGCGCCGTGCCCAGGCGCTGCGCCCACAGGCTCACCCGGTACTCCTCCAGCATCCACCGCACCCGGCGCAGCGTGCGCCCGGGTGGTCGCCCCGGCGCGAGCGCGTCGAGGCGGTACTGCCAGGCCTGCTGCAACGGCGTCACCTGGTCCATGAGCCGCCGGTCGGCGGTGGGATCGGCCGGCAGCCGCGCCGCGCGCTCGCCCATCGCGCCGAGGTAGCGCGGGTAGCCCAGCAGCGCCTCGGTGCCGGCCTCGGCCACGAACCCGTCGTGCACCAGCCGCTGCAGCTGCGCGCCCAGGTCGCTCATCGCGGGCAGGAGCGGCAGCTCGACCCGCCCGGCCAGCGCCCGGTCGGTCTCCCGCCAGCGCGCCAGCACGTCGACTACCCGCAGCAGCAGCTCGCGCGACCGCGGCTCCACCTCGGCGACGGCCACCCGGCGCAACGCCTCGAAGTCGCCGGCGGTGCGTACCGGGTCGCGCCCGTCGACCAGGCCGCCCAGCACCGCGAGCACCACGTCGTCGACCAGCGCCGCCACCGAGGCGTACGGCGAGCCGGCCAGGCCCAGCTTGGTGGCGTTGTCGAGGCCGTCCGTCAGCCGAGGTGCGGGAACTCCCAGCGTGAGCAGCCGGCGGACCCCGAGCCGGTGGCGCGCCTCCTGCTCCTCGGCCGACGCCACCACCCGCAGCCCCACCGAGTCGCCCTCGTCGACCAGGCAGGGGTAGGCCAGCACCTCGTGCCCGGCCCGCTGCTCGCGGAACGACTCGGCCACCTCGCCGAAGTCCCAGGTGGTCGAGCCGGTGCGGGTCAGCGACGACGCCACCTCGGCCACCGCCTGCTCGAAGGCCGGCCGCAAGGGGCGGCGCAGCACGTCGAGGTCGCGGCCGACCGCCACCTCCGCACCGTCCTCGCCCATCACGCGAAACCTGGTCAGCAGGTGGGCCGGCACCTTGGACCAGTCCCAGGCGTCCTCGGGCACGTGCACGCCGGTGCGGGCGCGCAGGTGGCGGGCGAGCGCGACGGTGAGCGGCTCCTCCCCCGGCGGCACCTCGGCCAGGAAGGCGCGGGCGACGTCGGGGGCCGGTACGAAGCTGGTGCGCAGCTGCTTGGGCAGCGAGCGCAGCAGCGCCACCACCAGCTCCTCGCGCAGCCCCGGCACCTGCCAGGTGAAGGCGGCGGGGTCCACCTGGTTGAGGGTGGCCACCGGCACCTCGACCGTGACGCCGTCGTCGTCGGCGCCGGGCTGGAAGGCGTAGCTGACCGGCAGCGAGAGCGGCCCCTCGCGCCAGGTGTCGGGGTACTCCTCGACGCTGACCGCGTCGTCCTCGCGCACCAGCATCGCGGGGTCGAAGCTCAGCAGGTCGGGGTGGTCGCGACGCGCGGCCTTCCACCAGGTGTCGAAGTGCGCCCCGCTGACGACGTCAGCGCCGACGCGGGCGTCGTAGAAGTCGAACAGGGTGTGCTCGTCGACGACGATGCCGCGGCGCCGCGCCCGGTGCTCGAGCTCCTCGGCCTCGCGCAGCGCGGCCGCGTTCTCGGTGAGGAACCGGTGCCGGCTGTGCCACTCGCCCTGCACCAGCGCGTGGCGGATGAACAGCTCGCGCGCCAGCGCCGGGTCCTGCCGGGCGAATCCGACCAGCCGGTCGGCCACCAGCGGCACGCCGTAGAGCGTCACCCGCTCGTGGGCCATCACCTGGGCGCGCTTCTTCGACCAGTGCGGCTCGGAGTAGGTCCGCCGCACCAGGTGCTCGCCGAGCCGCTCGGCCCAGGCCGGGTCGATCGCCGCGACCTGGCGCGCCCACAGCCGGGAGGTTTCCACCAGCTCACCGGCCATCACGACGTCCGGCTGCCTGCGCGCCAGCCCCGAGCCGGGGAAGATCGCGAAGCGGGTGTTGCGCGCGCCGAGGTACTCCTGCATCGGCCGCCGCTGGGGCTGCGGCTGGCCCGGCCGAGGCGTGGCCCGCTCCTCCTTCGAGCCGATCTGGGAGAGCAGGCCCGACAGCAGCGCCTGGTGCACACGGTCGGCGTCGACCTGCTCGGCGGGACGCCCCGGCTTCAGCCCGACCTCCTTGGCCACCTGCCGCAGCTGCCCCTCCAGCTCCTGCCACTCGCGCAGGCGCAGGTAGTTCAGGTGCTCGTCACGACACATCCGACGAAACGAGCTCGAGCCGCGCTCTCGCTGCTGCTCGCGCACGTAGCGCCACAGGTTGAGCCAGGCCATGAAGTCCGAGCGGTCGTCGCGGAACCGCGCGTGCAGCTGGTCGGCGCGCGCCCGATGCTCCACCGGACGCTCGCGCGGGTCCTGCACCGAGAGCGCCGCCGCCACGACCAGCACCTCGCGCAGGCAGCCGAGCCGATCGGCCTCGAGCACCATGCGGCCCAGCCGCGGGTCGACCGGCAACCGCGCCAGCCGCTGCCCGAGCCGGGTGAGACCGCCCTTCGCGCGCAACGCACCGAGCTCCTCGAGCAGCTGGATGCCGGCGCGGACCTGCCGGTTGTCGGGCGGGTCGAGGAACGGGAACCGAGCGACGTCGCCGAGCCCCAGCGAGGTCATCTGCAGCACCACGCTGGCCAGGTTGGTCCGCAGGATCTCGGGGTCGGTGAACTCCGGACGCGCCTCGTAGTCCTCCTCGCTGTACAGCCGGATGGCCACACCCGGCGCCACGCGGCCGCAGCGGCCGGCGCGCTGGTTGGCCGAGGCCCGGCTGACCGGCTCCACCGGCAGCCGCTGCACCTTCGTCCGCGCGGAGTAGCGCGAGATCCGCGCCAGTCCGGTGTCGACGACGTACCGGATGCCGGGCACGGTCAGCGAGGTCTCGGCGACGTTGGTGGCCAGCACCACCCTGCGTCCGGTGTGCGCGGCGAACACCTGGTGCTGCTCGGCGGCCGAGAGCCGCGAGTACAGCGGCAGCACCTCCAGGTCCAGCGGTGCCAGCGCGTCGGCGGTGTCGCGGATCTCCCGCTCGCCGGGCAGGAACACCAGCACGTCGCCCGTCCCCTCGGCACGCAGCTCCTTGACGGCGTCGACGACCGCCTCGGTCTGGTCGCGCACGACGGGCTCGCCGTCGTCATCGTCGTAGGACTCCTCCAGCAGCGGGCGGTAGCGCACCTCCACCGGGTAGCTGCGACCGGAGACCTCCACGACCGGGCAGCCGCCGAAGTGCTCGCTGAACCGTGCGGTGTCGATCGTGGCCGAGGTGATGATGACCTTCAGGTCCGGCCGCCGCGGCAGCAACCGCTTGAGGTAGCCGAGGATGAAGTCGACGTTGAGGCTCCGCTCGTGCGCCTCGTCGACGATGATCGTGTCGTAGCGGCGCAGCTCCTTGTCGCGCTGCAGCTCGGCCAGCAAGATGCCGTCGGTCATCAGCTTGACCCGGCCGGCCTTCGACGTCCGGTCGGCGAACCGCACCTGGTAGCCCACGACGTCGCCGAGCTCGGTGCCCAGCTCCGCGGCCACCCGCTCGGCCACGCTGCGCGCCGCGATCCGCCGCGGCTGGGTGTGCCCAATCAGCGCACCGCCCTCACCACGACCGAGCTCCAGGCAGATCTTCGGCAGCTGCGTGGTCTTGCCCGACCCCGTCTCGCCCGCCACCACCACGACCTGGTGGTCGCGGATCGCGGCCGCGATGTCGTCGCGCCGCTGGGAGACAGGGAGGTCGGGCGGGTAGGTGATCTGCACAGCCCGACCATTCTCGCTCAGCTGTGGAGCGGGTCCTACGCGGTGTGCGTGCGCAGCCAGATCGTCTGCGACATCGCCTGCAGCTTCTCGACCGCGGTAGGGGCCACCGGGCCCACGACGTCGGTCACCACGTAGCCCTGCTCGCCCAGCGTGGCGAGGTTCTGGGCGACCACGTTCAGGTTCTCCTCCGAGAGCACCCGGTTGATCTCGGCCAGCACGCCGGGGACGTTGACGTGCAGGTGGGCGATGCGCAGCGCGCCGGCGGCCAGCGGCGGGGTCTGCACCTCGGGCAGGTCGACCGAGAGCGCCGTGTTGCCGGCGTGCAGGAACGAGACCAGCTTGCCCGAGACGAACCGGCCGATCTCCTCCTGCGCCTCCTGCGTGGAGCCGCCGACGTGCGGGGTGAGGATGACGTTGTCCAGGCCGCGCAGCGGGCTCTCGAACGGCTCGCCCTGCGCCTTCGGCTCGATCGGGAACACGTCGATGGCGGCCCCCGAGATGTGACCGGTGAGCAGGCGCTCGCGCAGCGCCTCGTCGTCGACCACCATGCCGCGCGAGGCGTTGATGAAGATCGAGCGGGGTTTCATCCGGTCGAACTGCTCCGGCCCGAAGATGCCGGCGTTGCCGGGGCGGCCGTCGACGTGGAGCGTCACGACGTCCGAGCGCTCCAGCAGCTCCTCCAGCGAACGCACCCGCTCGGCGTTGCCGTGAGCGAGCCGCTCGTTGACGTCGTAGAAGATGACGCGCAGCCCGACCGCCTCGGCCACGACCGAGAGCTGTGAGCCGATGTTGCCGTAGCCGACGATGCCGAGCACCCGGCCCCGGATCTCGTGGCTGCCCTTGGCCGACTTGTCCCACACGCCCGCGTGCATCCGGTCGGTCTTCTCCACCAGGCGCCGGGCCAGCGCGATGATCTCGCCGATCACGAGCTCCACCACGCTGCGGGTGTTGGAGTACGGCGCGTTGAACGCCGCGATCCCGCGCCGGGCGGCGGCGGCCTTGTCGATCTGGTTGGTGCCGATGCAGAAGGCGCCCACGGCCGCCAGCTGGGGCGCGGAGTCCAGCACCCGCTCGGTCAGGTGGGTGTTGGAACGGATGCCGAGCAGGTCCACGCCCGGCAGCGCCGCGATCAGGTCCTGCTCCGCGAGGGAGCTCGACACCCGCTCGACCTCGATGCCGGCCGCGGCGAAGACCTCGTCGGCGCAGGGGTGGACGTTCTCCAGCAGCAGAGCCTTGGTCACGTACCCAGCCTAGGCAAGGCCGAGACGCGCGGGCCTACGACGTCTGCCCTGCGGACGGGGATGCGGACGGGGATGCGGACGGGGATGCGGACGGGGATGCGGACGCGGCGGGCGGCTGCTGCCGGCCGTTCTGCTGCCCGTTCTGCTGGCCGTTCTGCTGCTGGGGCGTACCGGAGCCGCCCCCGAACCCGCCCTGGCCCTGGCCCTGGCCCGGGCCCTGTCCCTGGCCCGGCTGCCCGCCGCCGCCACGGAAGCCGCGCATGCCGCCGAACCCGCCCTGACCGGGACCGAACCGGTTGCCGCCCTCGCTCTGGCCGGCTTTGGCGATCGCGGCGCCGCCGAGGCCGCCGATGATCACGGAGGCCAGTGCGACCGCGATGACGGCCCGCAGCGCCCAGAGCCGGTCCGCGAGACGGGTCCGAGCAGGAGGCGTGGGGTCGGCTGCAGCGTCGGACGCGGCATCAGGCGCGTGGGCAGGCAAGGACACGGGTTCCTGGCTCATGGGTCGATCCTGACCGCGTCGACTGAGATTCGCCTGTGACCCTGCCGTCCGCGACCTGTCCGGTTCTCACAGGTTCTGCACAGGTCCTCCATGGCGCACAGGTATTTGCCAGGCGCACAGTAGGCCTATGCCACTGGTCGACAAGCACCCCCAGCTCACCCGCCCCGACGGCTCGCCGCTGCGCGTGCTGGTCGTCGACGACGAGCCCAACATCGCCGAGCTGCTGCGCATGGCGCTGCGCTACGAGGGCTGGGAGGTCGACGTCGCCGGCACGGGCAGCAAGGCCGTGGCCGCCGCCAAGTCGGTGCGCCCCGACGCCGTCGTGCTCGACATGATGTTGCCCGACTTCGACGGCATGGAGGTCCTCAACCGGCTGCGCGCCCAGCAGGGCGACGTCCCCGTGCTGTTCCTCACCGCCCGCGACTCCGTCGAGGACCGGGTCGCCGGCCTCACCGCCGGCGGCGACGACTACGTCACCAAGCCGTTCAGCCTCGAGGAGGTCGTGGCCCGGCTGCGCGGCCTGCTGCGCCGCTCCGGCGCCACCGACGTCGAGTCCAGCAACGTCTTGGTGGTCGGCGACCTTTCCTTGGACGAGGACAGCCACGAGGTCCGCCGCGCCGAGACGGAGATCACCCTGACCGCCACCGAGTTCGAGCTGCTGCGGTTCTTGATGCGCAACCCCAAGCGAGTGCTCTCGAAGGCCCAGATCCTCGACCGCGTGTGGAACTACGACTTCGGCGGCCAGGCCAACGTCGTCGAGCTCTACATCTCCTACCTGCGCAAGAAGATCGACGCCGGCCGCGACCCGATGATCCACACCATGCGGGGCGCCGGGTACGTCCTCAAGCCAGCAGTCGAGTGAGGCTCGTCCCCCGCACCCTCACCACCCGCCTGGTCGTCACGGCCGTGGCGCTGGTGGCGGTCGTCAGCCTGCTGGTCGCGCTCGTGACCACACTGGCCATGAGCCGCTACCTGGTCTCGCGGCAGGACTCGCAGCTGCAAGACACCCAGCAGCGCGCCCAGCGCAACGGGCCCGCCCCGAGCGCGCCGACACCCAACGGGTCCCAGCGCGGGTTCCGCCCGTTCGTGGCCAAGGGCACCTTGTTCGTGCAGCTCTCCGGATCCGACAGCGGCACCCGGCAACAGCAGGGGGTCACCAACGACGACGGCGACGTCAAGGCCATCAGCAGCACTGTCCGCCGGCAGCTTCGCGGCGTGTCGGTGGACGACCACCCGCACACGGTCGACCTCTCAGGCCTCGGCTCCTACCGTGTGCTCGTCGGTACCGACAGCGACGGCAACGCCTTCGCGGTCGGGGTCTCCATGGAGGAGATCCACCGAGCCGAGGCCAGTCTGCTGCGCTGGTCGCTGCTGCTCACGGTCGGGGGGGTCCTGGTGGCGGCCGGCGCCGGCACCATCCTGGTGCGCCGCCAGCTGCACCCGCTGCACGAGGTCGCCGCCACCGCCTACGACGTCACCGCGATTCCGCTGGAGGCCGGCGGCCAGTCCATCGAGACCCGGGTGGACGCCCGCTACACCGACCCGCACACCGAGGTCGGTCGGGTCGGGTCCGCGCTCAACACGCTCCTGGACCACGTCGACGCCGCCCTCGACGCCCGGCATCGCAGCGAGCAGCACGTGCGTCAGTTCGTCGCCGACGCCTCCCACGAGCTGCGGACGCCGCTCTCCACCATCCACGGCTACGCCGAGCTGAGCCGTCGCACGCCAGACGATCCCGAGGCGCTGACGGCAGCGATGAACAAGGTCGAGACCGAGGCGACCCGGATGACGTCGCTGGTCAACGACCTGCTGCTGCTGGCCCGGCTCGACTCCGGCCGGCCTCTCGAGCGCGAGGAGGTCGACCTCACCCGGCTGCTGCTGGAGGCGGTGGCCGACGCCCGCGTCGTCGCGCCCGACCACGAGTGGCGCCTCGACCTACCCGATGAGCCGGTCGGCGCCGTCGGCGACGAGCAGCGGCTGCACCAGGTGGTGACCAACCTGATCAACAACGCCCGCCGTCACACCCCGCCCGGCACGACCGTCACCGTCGGCGTGCGGCCGCGACCCGCCGACGGCGAGCCGGTCACCGTCACGGTCCACGACGACGGTCCCGGTGTCCCGGCCGAGCTCGCCGACCACGTCTTCGAGCGCTTCACCCGCGGTGACTCCTCGCGCACCCGGGCCTCCGGCGGCGCCGGGCTGGGCCTGTCGCTCGTGCAGGCCATCACCGAGGCCCACGGCGGCACCGCCCGCCTCGGCAGCCGACCGGGCAGCACCACGTTCACTCTCCTGCTCCCCTGACTCTTGTCCGGCCCGGCCCAGGCCCGGGCCGGGCACGGTTCGGCCCTGGGTTCGGCGCAGGCCCTCGTCGTGGGGCCGGCCCACCTCACAGGTCAGCCACAGACTCGGCACGGGGTCCGTTCAGAGCCGACCCGCAGGCTCGTGGCATGACCTCGGACAGCACTGCCTTCCGCAGCCAGCTCACGGCGCCGTTCCGGGTGCGCCAGGCCCACATCGACACGAGCGACGGGACCGGCACACGACCGCGGTGGGCCCGTCCCGGACTGGTCGGGCTGCTCGCCCTGACCGCCGTGCTGTACCTGTGGGCCCTGGACCGCTCGGGCTGGGCCAACAGCTTCTACTCCGCGGCCGTCCAGGCCGGCTCGGTGTCGTGGAAGGCGATGTTCTTCGGATCCTCCGACGCCGCGAACGCCATCACCGTGGACAAGACGCCGCTCGCACTGTGGCCCATGGACCTCTCGGTCCGGATCTTCGGGCTGTCCTCGTGGAGCATCCTGGTGCCGCAGGCCATCGAGGGGGTGCTGACGGTCTGGCTGCTGCACAACACCGTGCGCCGCACCACCGGCTCCAACGGCGCGGCCCTGCTGGCCGGTCTGACGCTCGCCATCACCCCGGTGGCGGTCTTGATGTTCAAGTTCAACAACCCCGACGCGATGCTGGTGCTGCTCCTCACCGGCGCGGTCTACGCGACGATGCGGGCCCTGGAGAAGCCGTCGCTGCGGTGGGTGACCCTCGTCGGCGTGCTGGTCGGTCTGGCGTTCCTGGCCAAGATGTTGCAGGCCTTCTTGGTGCTGCCGGCCCTGGCGGTCGTCTACCTGCTCTTCGCCCACACCAGCATCCCCAAGCGGCTGGGCCACCTGGCCCTGGCCCTGGTGGCGATGATCGTCTCGGCCGGCTGGTGGATCGCGATCGTGTCGGTGTGGCCCGCCTCGAGCCGGCCCTACATCGGCGGCTCGCAGAACAACTCGATCCTCGAGCTCACCTTGGGCTACAACGGCCTGGGCCGGCTCAACGGCGAGGAGACCGGCTCGGTCGGCGGTGGCGGTGGCGGCGCGGGTGGCACCGGCGGCGGCATGTGGGGCCAGACCGGGCTGCTGCGCCTCTTCAACTCCGAGATCGGCGGCCAGATCGCCTGGCTGATGCCGGCCGCCCTGGTGCTGCTGGGCGTGGGCCTGTGGCTGACCCGCCGCACCGGCTTCGGGCAGCGGCGCACCGACCTGGTGCGCGCGGGCCTGGTCGTGTGGGGCCTGTGGCTGCTGGTCACAGGACTGACCTTCAGCTTCATGGCCGGCATCTTCCACGCCTATTACACGGTGGCGCTGTCCCCCGCGATCGGCGCCCTGGTCGGCATCGGCGGCTGGCTGCTGTGGCGTCATCGCGATTCCCTTCTCGCCCAGGGTGCCGCCGCGCTCACCGTCTCGCTGACCAGCGTCCTGGCCTTCTACCTCCTGGGCCGCTCGGCCGACTTCGTGCCGTGGCTGCGCTGGGTCGTGCTGGTGGTGGGGGTGGTCTCGGCGCTGCTGGTGGTGGGCATCGGCCACTACGGGCGCCGGGTCGCGATCGCCGTCGGCGCCGGCGTGCTGGTGGCGACCATGGCCGGCCCCGCCTCGTACGCCGTGCAGACCGCGACGACCGGCCACAGCGGCTCGATCGTCGACGCCGGCCCCAGCACGGGCAGCAGCGGCTTCGGGGGCGGCCGTGGCGGACCCGGTGGCGGTGGCAACGGCGGCGGGCGGCCCCCGGGCATGCCCAACCAGAACGGCCAGACCCAGAACGGCCAGACCCAGAACGGCCAGACCCAGAACGGGACTGGCGGTGGCTTCGGACGAGGCGGCGGCGGTATGGGTGGCGGTGCCGGCGGTCTGCTGAACGGCAGCACGGCGTCCTCGGCGCTGACCAAGCTGCTCGAGGCCGATGCGTCGAGCTACACCTGGGTCGCGGCGGCGGTGGGATCCAACAACGCCTCGGGCTACCAGCTGGCCACCCAGGAACCGGTGATGGCGATCGGCGGGTTCAACGGCTCGGACCCGAGCCCGACGCTGGCGCAGTTCAAGGCCTACGTCGCGGCCAAGAAGATCCACTACTTCATCGGCAGCGGGTCGAGCTTCGGCTCCTCCAGCGGCGGCAGCAGCGACTCCTCGTCGATCTCCACCTGGGTCTCGCAGAACTTCACCGCGACCACCGTCGGCGGCACGACCGTCTACGACCTGACCCAGCCCACCAGCTCCGCCAGCAGCTCCACCGCCACCGACGGGAGTGCCACGTGACCACCAGCCACCAGTCCGGGACCGATCCGGTGGCCGGCCTCGCCGCCGGAGCCTCGTGCGAGCCGGCTACCGCGACGGTGCTCGACGTCGTCATCCCGGTCTACAACGAGGAGGTGGCCCTGACCCCGGCGGTGGAGCGAGTGGTGGCCCACCTGCGGCGGCTGCCGTGGTCGTTCCGGGTCACGATCGCCGACAACGCCAGCACCGACGGCACCGCCATCGTGGCCCGTCGGCTGGACCACGCCTACGACGAGGTTCACGTGGTGCACCTGGCCGAGAAGGGCCGCGGCCGCGCCCTCAAGCGGGCCTGGAACCGGTCCGCGGCCCAGGTGCTGGTCTACATGGACGTCGACCTGTCCACCGACCTGAACGCGCTGCTGCCGCTGGTGGCGCCGCTCATCAGCGGTCACTCCGACCTGGCCATCGGCAGCCGGCTGCGCTCGGGCTCGCGAGTGGTGCGGGGCGCCAAGCGCGAGGTCATCTCGCGCGGCTACAACCTGCTGGTGCGCGGAGCGCTGCGCGCCCGGTTCTCCGACGCCCAGTGCGGGTTCAAGGCGATCCGGGCCGACATCGCCCGCGAGGTGCTGCCGCTGGTGGAGGACAACGCCTGGTTCTTCGACACAGAGCTGCTGGTGCTCGCCGAACGGATCGGGCTGCGGATCCACGAGGTGCCGGTCGACTGGACCGACGACCCCGACAGCCGGGTCGACATCTGGCGTACCGCTCGCGACGACGTGCGCGGCATCGCCCGGCTCGGCCGCGGCCTGATCACCCGGCGCATCCCCGTGCGCGACGTCGCCGTCCGGCTCGGCCGGGCTAGCGCCGACGCCGGCGGCGGTCGCCTGGGGATGCAGGTGGTGATGTTCGGGCTGATCGGCGTCGCCTCCACGCTGGCCTACGGCGGCATCTACCTGCTGCTGCGGACCTCGATGGACGCGCAGCTGGCGAACCTGCTGGCGTTGCTCATCACCGCCGTGGGCAACACGGCTGCCAATCGGCGTCTGACGTTCGGGGTGAGCGGGCCCGAGGGGATGGTCCGCCATCAGGTCCAGGGCCTGGTGATCTTCCTCATCGGGCTGGGGGTCACCAGCGGCGCGCTGTGGGCGGTCGACGCCAGCAACGGCAGCGGTCACGGACACCACGGCGTCGAGGTCGTCGTCCTCACCGTGGCCAACCTGCTGGTGACCGTGATGCGGTTCGTGGCGATGCGGGTCTGGGTGTTCGCGCGAGGTGCTCGGGAGGTCTGAGAACTTTCGACAATCCGGACATAGGCTCTGCCCGTTTCGCGTACCTTGTGCATATCGACAGGCCCTCCGCTACGGCCCGTCGCCACTTCTGCGCAGGAGGATGTGCATGGGCACGCACCGCGACGTCACGGCCACCCCGCTGGTCGGCGCCGGCATCCGTGCCGGTGACGTCGACGGCGTCTTGGAGGACGCCCTGCTGCCCGGAGGCGTCGTCGCCTACGTGCAGTGCATCGTCGACCTGGCGCGCGGCACGATCGTCGGCTACGAGGCCCTGGCCCGGTTCCGCCGTGCCGCCCAGGAGAGCCCCGCCGGCGTCTTCGCCGCCGCGCGCAACCGGGGTCGACTGACCCGGCTCGAGGCAGCCACGCTGCGCGCCGGCATCGCCCGGCTCGACACGCTGCCGGCCGACACGTTCCTCACCGTCAACGTCTCCCCCGAGGTGCTGGCCACCCGCGAGGTGCGCGAGGTCCTCGAGGAGCGCGGCTCGCTGCGACGCGTCGTGTTCGACCTGACCGAGCACTCCGGCGTCGACCTCGGCACCCAGCTGCTCGACACCCTCGGCGAGCTGCGCGCCTCCGGCGCCCGGGTGGCCGTGGACCACGGCGGCACCACCTACACGCGTCTGCACGACCTGCAGGCGCTGCGCCCCGACATCCTCATGCTCGACCGCGCCATGGTCTCCGGCGTCGACCGCGACCCCACCCGCCGTATGCAGATCGAGCTGGTCGCCAACCTGGCCTGCCAGCTCGACGCCCAGCTGCTGGCCGAGGGTGTGGAGACCTTGGCCGAGCTGGACACCATCTCCCGGCTCGGGGTCCACCTGGCCCAGGGCTTCCTGCTCGCCCGTCCCGCCCCGGAGTGGCCGATCGTGCGCGAGCAGACCACCGCGCTGCTGCAGACGATCGCCGCCCAGCACGGCGGCGCCACCCTGGTCGACCTGCTCCAGCAGGCGCCGACCACCACCTCGCTGGGTCACGGCGAACGGGCTCCGCGCGGCGAGGTGCTCGTCGTGCTGGACGCCGAGCACCGACCGGCCAGCATCATCGACGAGCTCGGCCGGGTGCTCGGCGTCGAGCAGAGCACCGGCACGGTCAAGGTGCGCAGCCAGGTGACCGCCGCCGCCCGTTACGCGACGTCGCGGCCGGGACCGACGCGGTTCCTGCCGCTGGTGTGCACCGACGACGGCGGCCGCTACGTCGGCGTCGTCAGGGTCGACGCCGTGCTGGCGCACCTGGCCAGCCGCTGAGCCAGCCGCTGAGCCAGCCGCTGAGCCAGCCGTTCTGCCGGCCGCTCAGCCGGAGACGGCGTTGAGCGCGCCGACCAGGGATCCCGCCAGCGCGGCGATCAGCTGCTCGCGCGTCATCGAGGAGGGGTCCTCGGCCCAGGCGAGCACCAGCTCCTCGGCCAGTGAGGCCCAGCCGCGCACCATCAGCCGCGTCGCGGGCGTGTCCGCATGCCCGAGCGCGGTCAGCCCGTCGATCCGCTGCTCGCCTGCGGCGCGCTCGAACATCCGCCCGGTGAGCGCGTCGCGAGCCTGCTCGTAGACGACCCGGAGCTCCTCGTCGCCGCCGTTGGCGGCCCGCACCAGCGAGAGGTAGCCGGCCCGGTTGGCCACGACGTAGTCGACGTAGGCCGCCAGCGAGCGCTCCAGCACGCCGAGGAGGTCCTCGCCGTCGTCGGGCGCGGTGATGGCCACCAGGTCCTCGACCGCCTTGCGCACGACGGCGCGGTGGAAGTCCTGCAGGTTCGCGAAGTAGTGGTAGAGCAGGCCGCGCGAGATGCCGGCCTGCTCGGCCATCAGCTCGGTCGAGAGCTCCTCCAGCGACCGCGTGGCCAGCAGCCGCACGCCGTGCTCGAGCAGCAGCTCGCGACGCTGCTCGGGTGGCATGCGGGTGCGCTGGGTGGTCGCCGCCGTCATGTGGCCCACCTTACTGAATCTGTTTCAACAACGCTATTGACGCTGGTTCAATACCGTCGGTACGTTCGCCGCATGGCCGCCACCACCGCATCCGAGACCCCGCTCCCGGCGCTCCCAGCACTTCCGGCGCACGTCCGGGTGCTGATCATCGGCTCCGGCTTCGCCGGGCTGGGCACCGCGATCCGGCTGCAGGAGAGCGGTGAGCGGGACTTCCTGGTCGTCGAGAAGGGCTCCGACGTCGGCGGCACCTGGCGCGACAACACCTACCCCGGCGCCGCCTGCGACGTCCCCAGCCAGCTCTACTCCTTCTCCTTCGCGCTCAACCCCTCCTGGAGCCGGTCGTTCTCCCCGCAGCCGGAGATCTGGGACTACCTGCGGCGCACCGCTCGCGAGGCCGGGGTGCTCGACCGCTTCAGCTTCGACACCGAGGTGCACGACGCCGCCTGGGACGCCGAGGACCGGGTGTGGCGCGTGGTCACCTCGGCCGGCACGGTCACCGCCGACCTGCTGGTCAGCGGGGCCGGCGGCCTCTCCGAGCCGCGGCTGCCCGACATCGAGGGCATCGAGACGTTCGAGGGTCAGCTGTTCCACTCCGCGCGCTGGGACCACTCCGCCGACCTGCGCGGTCAACGCGTCGCCGTCATCGGCACCGGCGCCTCAGCCATCCAGATCGTGCCCAAGCTGGCCGAGCTCGCCTCGCACCTCGACGTCTACCAGCGCACCGCCCCGTGGATCGCCCCGCGCCCCGACCGTGCCTACACCGGCGTCGAGAAGCTGGGGTTCCGGCTCGTTCCGGGTCTGCAGCGGCTCTACCGTGCCGGCATCTACTGGGGCCGCGAGGCGCTGGTGCCCGGCCTGACCCTGCAGCCGCGCCTGCAGGCCCTCCCCCAGCTCGTGGCCCGTCGCCACCTGGAGCGCTCGATCTCCGACCCCGAGCTGCGCCGCAAGGTCACGCCGCAGTTCACGATGGGGTGCAAGCGGATGCTCATCAGCAACGACTACTACCCCGCCCTGGACTCAGCGCACGTCGACCTGGTGACGGACCCGATCGCGGAGATCACCCCGACCGGCATCCGCACCCGCGAGGCCGACGGCACCACCCGCGAGCGCGAGATCGACGTGCTGGTCGTCGCCACGGGCTTCTACACCACCGACCTGCCCATCGCCCACCACATCAAGGGCCGCGACGGCCGCACGCTCGCCGACGCCTGGGCCGAGCACGGCATGAGCGCCTACAAGGGCACGACCGTCGCCGGGTTCCCCAACTTCTTCCAGGTCGTCGGGCCCAACACCGGCCAGGGGCACACGAGCATGGTCCACATCATCGAGTCCCAGATCGCCTACCTCCTCGACGCGCTCCGCGTCATGGACGAGCGCGGACTGACCACCCTCGAGCCCGAGGCCACCGCGCAGCGACGCTGGAACGACCGGCTGCAGCGCCGGATGCGCCACACGGTGTGGACCAAGGGCGGCTGCTCCAGCTGGTATCTCGACGAGCACGGCCGCAACACCACCTTGTGGCCGATGAGCACCGTCGCCTTCCGTCGGCTGCTGCGCAGCTTCGACCCCGACGCCTACCTCACCTCCACCGCGAGCAAGGGAGCAAGCACATGAGGACTCTGGACAACAAGGTCGTCGTCGTCACCGGCGCCGGCTCCGGCATCGGCCGCGCCGTGGCCGTGAACGCCGCCGGGCGGGGCGCGCTGGTCGCCGTCAGCGACGTCAACGACGACGGACTCGCCGAGACCGTCGAGCTGGTCAAGGACCACGGCGCCCGCGCCGTGCGCTCGGACCACCTCGACGTGGCCGACCGCGACGCCTTCGGCGCCTACGCCGGCGCCGTGGCCGACCAGTTCGGCCGGGTCAACGTCGTGGTCAACAACGCCGGCGTGAGCTACAGCGGGCCGATCGAGGAGATCGACTACGACGGCTTCGACTGGATCATGGGCATCAACTTCTGGGGCGTCGTCCACGGCACGATGGAGTTCCTGCCCCACCTCATCGCCTCCGGCGACGGCCACCTGGTCAACATCTCCTCTCTCTTCGGGCTGGTCTCGATGCCGGGCCAGGCGACCTACAACGCCGCGAAGTACGCCGTGCGCGGCTTCACCGAGTCGGTCCGCGAGGACATGTTGATGGCCCGTCACCCGGTCGGCGTCAGCTGCGTCCACCCCGGCGGCATCCGCACCAACATCGTGCGTGGCGGTCGCGTCACCGGCGGCGAGGACCTGGCCGACATGGCCGACATGTTCGACGCCAAGCTGGCCAAGACCACGCCCGAGAAGGCCGCCCAGGTGATCGTCGGCGGCATCCTCCACAACCGGCCGCGGGTGCTCATCGGCGCGGACGCCCACGCCGTGCACACCCTCGCCAAGCTGCTCGGCGCCCGGTACCAGGACGTCTTCACCGCCGCCGCGCGCCGCACCCTGCCCCAGCGGAGCCGGTAGCGGCGGGGGTAGATACTCGGGCGCGTGCGCCCGGTGAGGATCGAGACCCGCAAATGGCCCGACTCCCCCCACTGGGAGTTCGACGCCATGCGGTTGGGCGCCGACCGTCACGGCGTGTGGTGCGGGCTGGTGCGGGGCACGGTGATGAGTCGCCCGGGCGTCACCCAGACCGCCGCGGCCGACCACGTCACCTGCGTACCGCACGAGGACTGGTGGCTGGCCACCTTCTACGGCTCGCACCCCGTGCGCGACGCCGCCCGCCCCTTCGACACCTACGTCGACATCGCCACGCCGTGCGACTGGCAGGGCGAGCACCTCGTCCGTGCGGTCGACCTCGACCTCGACGTCATCCGCGGCACGACCGGGCGGGTCTGGATCGACGACGAGGACGAGTTCGCCGAGCACCGCTCGGCGCTGGGCTACCCCCACGACGTCGTCGAGCACGCCATGGAGTCGTGCACCAGCGTCCTGGCCGCCGTGCAGGCCGGTGAGCCTCCCTTCGACGGCGCCACCGCTGCGGGCTGGCTCGCGCTGTTCCGCGAGAAGACAGCCGGAGGCGACTGAGAGCCGGGTCCCGTGCGGGGTGGACTCCAGCTCCAGCTCGGCGCCGGTCCGGTCGGCCACGTCGATCTCGAGCAGACCGGGACGGTCGACGTCGAGAAGCGTGCGGGTGAAGCCGTGGCGAGCCGCCACGCGGCGGACGACCGCGCGCACCGTGTGCCGGCGGGTGTAGCCGCCGTCGAACGACAGCGTCGGCAGCCAGCTGCGCTCACCCCGGTGGCACAGCGCCCGCTGCCCGGAGGCCGCCTCGCGCCAGGGTCGCGGCCCGACCGCTCGGGCCAGGGCCGCCACCAGCTCGGACCGCACGGCGTGCAGATCGGGTGCCGCGGCGGCCGTGGGCTGCGACCCGCAGGCCGCCAGCACCACGAGGAGGAGCGCCGGCAGCCACCTGGCCATCAGCCCATCCCGCCGAACGTCGCGAGATGCTCGGGCTGGCTGATCGATGGCGCCAGGACCAGGTCCTCGGGGCGACCGGCCACCACGGCGGCGATGTTGTGCTGGCTCAGCGTCTCGGCGTCCAGGTAGTGCACGTGCCCGCGGGCCGAGCCGGAGCCGAGAACCCGGAAGCCTCGCAGCATGGACGGCAGCGTCCCGAACCGCTGGGTGGCGGCCACCACGTCCTCCGGTGCGGAGAGGTCCCACAGGTGCCCGGCCGGCACGTGCAACCGCGCCACATCGTCCACACCGGTGCCGGGCGAGCCGAAGAGCACCAGGTCGTCGACGCCGGTGCCCCGGTGGCGCATCGCGTAGCAGGCGGCGACCGAGCCGTAGGAGTGACCCAGCAGGGTCAGATGGGTCGGTGGCAGCCCGGCCAGGAAGGCGGCCAGCCGGTCACCGCCGGTCCGCGCGAGGTGGGAGGAGCCGACGCTGAGCCAGCCGTCGAGCACGTCGTCGGCCTGCGGCGCGTCGTAGCCCAGCCAGGTGATCGCCGCGGTGTCCGGGGCCCCGCTCCCACCTCCCCCGCTGCTGCCAACGCTGCGCTCGCGGAGCGCGACCATCGCGGCGTCGGCCTTGACCAGGCTGTCCTGGATGCTGCTGGTCATGCCCGGCACGTAGACGGCGACGTGCGCCGCGGTGTCGACGTCGCCCACGGACACCGCGGCGTGCAGGTCGTGGCCCTGCCACGGGTCGAGGGCCAGCAGCTGCCGCCCGGGCAACCGCAGCACCCGCCGCAGCACGGCCAGGGCGCGCAGCTTGCGGGCGAGGTCCTCCTCCTCACGGTCGGGCATCGAGAGGCCGGGTCCGTAGGGCTGGTAGCCGTGGCGGCGCGCCGCGAGCTCGTCCAGCCTCGCCCGCAGCCGGGCCTCGATGCGCGGCAGCCGGGCGCGGTTGGCCCGGTCGGCGGCGTGGCCTCGCCAGGCCGACGGCTCGCCGGCCGCGACGGCGAAGGCGGCGGCCGCGCGGGCGTAGGCGTCCTTCGCCAGCTCGGCGGCGTCCTCGCACGCCGCGACGTCGGCGCCGGCCGCCGCCAGGAGCCGCTGCCGCGCGACCTCGGCGGAGGTCTCGGCCAGCAGGTGGCCGAGGTGCTGCAGGCGGCGCCCGATCCTCCCGACGTCGTCGGCGAAGGCGCTCAACCCGGTCTGCGTGGCCGTTGCAGCGGCCACGAACCCGTCGCGACGCGGACCGCTCCAGGACTCCCCCGCCCGCTGCGAGCGGCCGACGCCGCGTCGCTGCCGGTCCAGTGCCGCCGCCACCGAGAGCAGTGAATGACCGGCCGCTAGGAGCGCGTCGGCGTCTCCTGCGGGCGCCGCGAGCGCGTCAGCCATCGCCGGCCCGCCGCAGGTCCGCCGCCCCGGCGCTGGCAGCGGCGCCGAGCGCCGTCACCTGAGCCGCGGCCGCCACCAGCCCCCCGCACCAGGTGAGCGACACCGCCTCCAGCGCGGCGGCCGCGGCCCGGTGCCCCACGGCGCCGGCCGCCCTCGCCAGCGCGGCCCGCAGCTCGGCCGCGAGCGCGGCCACGTCATCGCCCGCCCGGGCGAGCTCCTCCCCCGCTCGGCCGACGACCGCGACGTCGCCTCCCCTGAACCCGGTACTCAACCCCGTGCTCAACCCCGTGCCACCCATGCGCAACCCCTCCTCGGTCCGGCGCTGGTCGATCCGTCGAGAATCGTGACCAGCGCGGCGAGGGCGGCCAACCGGCATCCGGGTCGGCTGTGGAGAACGCCCGGAAGCCCAGGTCAGAGGGATGGACGAGCTCTCAGGCCAGGGGTGGGATCTGGTCGGTGGCGGTGAAGGGGTCCAGTCCGCTGACCGCGAGCAGGTCGGCGGTGATCGAGCGCACCTGGGCCAGCACCACCTCGGCCGAGAGCCCGTGGCCACGCTCCACGAGGGCGCTGTCGTGCCCGACGGCCAGCAGCACGTCGCGGGCCTGCTCGGGGGTCCGGCCCGCGTCGAGCTCGAGGGCGACGAGCTCGGCGGCGCCGGCGAGCTCGCGGACCAGCACGGCGTAGCCCCGCGGGAACTGCTCGCGCCGGTAGGCCGCGACGGCGACCCGGCGTACCAGCACACGGGTGTTGCGCAGCGCGTGGTCCAGCGGCTCCACCAGCTCGGCCATCCGGCGCACACCGGGCCGGTGGCGGATCCGGAACGGTGAGGAGGCCAGCACCGAGAGGCCCTCGGCGGCCGCGCCCTCCAGCTCGCGCAGCAGCGGCTCGGTGCGGCGGGCCTCCTCCAGCACGCTCACCGCGCGGTCGACGTCGCCGTCGTCGATGCTGTCGGCAGCCGCACGCAGCAGCTCGACGATGCGGCGCAGCACCGAGGCCGCCTGCTCGCGGGGACGCCGCAGCGGCGCCTGGGGCACCACGGTGGCCGCCACGAGCGCGACCAGCCCACCGACCACCGCGTCGGTCCAGCGGTAGAAGGCGTAGGAGGCCGGGGCGACGAGCACGCTGACCACGATCGACTGCACCGCCGCCTGGGTGACCAGCAGCTGCGAGGTGTCCAGGAGCAGCGCCGCGGTCATCGCCAGCGCGACGATGAGGCCGATCTGCCACGGACCGGTGCCGACGTAGCTGGTGAGCAGGTCGCCGAGGAAGACCCCGAGCGCCACCCCGACGGTGATCTCGCCGACCCGGCGCAGCCGCTGGCCGTAGGAGGTGCCCAGCGCGACCACCGCCGCGATCGGCCCGAAGAACGGCTTGGGGTGGCCGAGCAGGTCGTGGGCGATCCAGTACGCGAGGCCGGCGGCGACGGCGCACTGCCCGATCTGCCAGCGTTTGCCCGCCAGCCGCTGCCACCGCGCCGAAGTCACCGGGAAACGGTAACGAAGTGACGACTTCCACAAACCCCGTCGCGGAGGGAGGATCGGCAGATGCCGACTCCCCTGGACCCGACCGCCGTGGCGTTCATGAGCGCCGAGAATCGGTCGCAGCCGATGCACGTCGGCGGTCTGGCGATCTACCGCAAGCCCGAGGGCGCCGGCGACGACTACGTCCGCTCGGTCTACGAAGCGTCGGTGAACGCCGAGGAGATCCGGCCGCTGTTCCTGCGCCGGCCGGCGCGCTCGGTGCGGACCGCCGGTCAATGGGTGTGGGAGCGCGACGACCAGTTCGACATCGAGTACCACGTCCGCCACAGCGCGCTGCCGCGTCCGGGCCGGATCCGTGAGCTGCTCGAGCTCTGCTCACGGCTGCACGGCACCCGGCTCAGCCGCGAGCGGCCGCTGTGGGAGGCGCACCTGATCGAGGGTCTCTACGACGACACCTTCGCCATGTACATCAAGATGCACCACGCCCTGCTCGACGGCGTGTCGGCCATGCGGCTCCTGCAGAGCATGCTCGACGAGGACCCCGACCGCCGCGACATGCCGCCGCCGTGGTCGCAGCCGACCTCCACGGCCGGCCCTCGCACCAGCGACGGACCGACCTCCCTGGCCGAGCTGCCCGCCGACGTCTTCCGATCGGCGCTGGCGATGGCCACGGAGGCCGCCGGGATGCCGTCCGCGCTGGTGCGCACGATCGCCAAGGGGCTGCGCAACGAGACCTCCTCGGTCTCGCTGTACGCGCCGCGGACGCCGTTCAACGTCTCCATCACCGGCTCGCGCCGGTTCGCGGCGCAGGGCTGGCCGCTGGAGCGGCTGCGCGGCATCGCCGACGCCGCCGGCGCCACTCTCAACGACGTCGTGCTGGCGATGTGCTCGGGCGCCGTGCGTACCTACCTGCAGGAGATGCAGGCCCTGCCCGACACGACACTGGTGGCGATGGTGCCGGTGGGGCTGCAGGCCAAGAACGCCTCCGTGGCCTCCGGCGAGGGCGGCAACGCGCTGGGGGCGGTGATGGTGCAGCTCGGCACCGACCTGGACGACCCCGCCGACCGGCTCGCCCGCATCCACACCTCGATGGTCGACGGCAAGCAAGCGCTGGGCGCCATGTCGCCCGCCCAGATCCTGGCCATGGCCGGGCTCGGCATGGCACCGGCGATCGCGCTGCCGATGCTGCGGCTGCACGAGGTGGTGCGACCGCCCTTCAACCTCATCATCAGCAACGTGCCCGGGCCCCGTCAGCCGCTCTACCTCAACGGCGCCCGGCTGCAGGGCACCTATCCGCTCTCCATCCCGCTGCAGGGCATGGCGCTCAACATCACCTGCAACAGCTACGACCAGGACATGGAGTTCGGCCTGACCGGCTGCCGTCGCAGCGTGCCGCACCTGCAGCGGCTGCTGACCTACCTCGACACCGAGCTGGGACTGCTGGAGAAGGCCACCGGGGTCTCCTAGGCGGCCACCCCCAAGGAGCGAAACCCAAGCAGCGAACCTCTGGGAGCGAGCCTCAGGCGGCGACCATGGCGGCGTCGCCGTCGGCGACCGGGGCGATGGTGGGCACCTCGGCGGCCAGCCGCTGCTCCTCGACCGCGACGGTGTCGCTGACCTCGCGCAGCACCTCCGAGAGGCGCAGGTCCATCGCGTCGCACAGCGCCGACAGCAGCTCCGAGGACGCCTCCTTGTGGCCGCGCTCGATCTCGGAGATGTAGCCCAGGCTCACCCGGGCGTCGGCCGACAGCTCACGCAGCGTGAGGCCGCGGTTGACGCGCTCGGCGCGCAACACGCTGCCGAGGCTGTCGCGGAACAGCACCATGGGCACCCCTCACCACTCGTCGGTCGAGTCAAGCTGCTGTGTGGATCAACGCTATCGAACCAACCTATCTTCCCCGACCGACACCCCGTGGACCATCGGCCGACCGGCCGGTCCTCGCCTCGGTCGTGCTCATGCGTCGGGGCCGTCCGAGTCGTCGGACCCGGGCTCGACGGCACCGGTCTCCAGGGCCCAGCGCACCAGCTGCACGCGGTTGTGCATCTGCAGCTTGCGCAGCGTGTTCTGCACGTGGTTCTGCACCGTGCGGTGCGAGAGCACCAGCCGCTCGGCGATGTCCTTGTAGGACAGCCCCTTGGCCACCAGCCGGAGCACCTCGGTCTCGCGCTCGGTCAGCCGGGGTCGGCCGTCGTCCTCGGGGTCCTCGGGCGCTGCGGACATGCGTCGGAACTCCCCCAGCACCAGCCCGGCCAGCCCCGGGGTGAAGACGGTGTCGCCCGCGGCCACCCGGCGCACCGCGTCGAGCAGCTCGGCCCGGGAGGCGGACTTGACCAGGTAGCCCGTGGCGCCGGCCTTGACGGCGTCGAGCACGTCCTGCTGCTCCCCCGACGCCGAGAGCACCAGCACCCGCACCGCCGGGTCCTGCTGCACCACCGCCGCGGTGAGCGCGACGCCGTTGGGCTCGGGGATCTGCAGGTCCAGCACCACCACCTGCGGCCGGGCCGCGGGGAACCGGGCCAGCGCCTCGGGCCCGGTGCCGGCGGTGGCGACGACCCTCAGCCCGGCCTCCTCCAGGTCGCGGGCCACGCCGTCGCGCCACATCGGGTGGTCGTCGACCACCATCACCCGGATCTCCTCGTCTAGTCCCGGGCTCATCCTGGGCTCGTTCCTGGGCTCGTTCCTGGGCTCACTCCTGGGCCTCCTTCGGCACCGTCAGCTCCCACTCCGTCCCACGCGGCGACGTCGACAGCACCGCCGTGCCGCCCAGGTCGCTCACCCGGCCGCGTACCGACCCCGACACGCCCAGGCGCCCCTGCGCCGCGGCCTGCTCCAACCGCCCCGGCGCGATCCCGGGTCCCTCGTCGCGCACGCTCACGGCCACGACGTCGCCCAGGTCCTCCAGCAGCACCCACGCCGAGGCGTCGGCGCCGACGTGGTCGGCGACGTTGTGCAGGCAGGCGCGCACCACCGCCTCGACCTCCCGCGCCCGCGCCGTGTCCATCGGCACCGGTCCCGGCACGGCCACCGACACCCGCGGCGAGGGACGGCCCCCGAGCGCGGTGAGCAGGTCGGCCAGGTCGGCCGTCACCTCGTCGGACCGCTCGGGCCGGCTCTGCACGAGCGCGCGCAGCGCGACCTCCTGCTCGCCGGCGAGCCGGCCGAGCTCGGCCGCGTCGCCGCCGATCTCGGCGCCGCGGCGCTGCACCAGCGCCAGCACCTGCAGCACACCGTCGTGGACGGCCCGCGCCAGCCGGGCGCGCTCGGCGGCCGTGGCGACCTCGCGCTGCGCGGTGTCGCGCTCGCGCGTGAGGTCGATCAGCCGTCCGACGAGGAACCCGACGACCGGGCCCCCGACCAGGAGCAGGAAGACGTTGCCGTAGTTGCCCTGGTCCAGGTGCACCCGCACGCCCAGGTCCGCGACGGCCACCACGACCCCCGCCACCAGGCCACCGCGCCAGCGCCACCCGATCGCCCAGGCCAGTACGACGCCCATCACCCAGAACCCGGGCAGCGTCGCTCTCATCTCGGGCCCCTTGACCCACGGCGAGACCCCGATCGCCGCCAGCGCCACCAGCAGGTCGGCCACCAGCAGCAGCGACGTCCGCCGCGCCGCCGAGGCGTAGGCCCACACCGCCACCAGCGTCCACACCGTGAGGGCGACGAAGACCAGCAGCCCGGCCGTGGGGTGGTCGAGGTTGTCGCGCCGGTACCACCCGAGCCCGAGCGCGTTGAGCAGCACGACCACGCGCAGCACCGCCAGCGCGCGGTAGGTGGTGTCCTGCACGGCCACCGCGGCGGGATCGGTCGCCAGCGGCCTCATAGCGGCGAACACTAGGCTGCACGCGTGCCCGACGTCGCCGCCCACGCTGCGCCCTTCGAGTCCGAGGGGGGCCGGGTCGGGGTGCTGCTCTCCCACGGCTTCACCGGGTCGCCCGCCTCGATGCGCCCATGGGGCGAGTACCTGGCCGAGCGCGGCTACGCCGTCTCGGTGCCGCGGTTGCCCGGGCACGGGACGAGCTGGCAGGACATGAACCGCACCGGCTGGGCCGACTGGTACGCCGAGGTCGAGCGGGCCTTCGAGGCGCTGCGCGCTCGTACCGACGTGGTCGTCGCCGGCGGGCTCTCGATGGGTGGCGGGCTCGTGCTCTGGCTCGCCGCGCGCCACCCCGAGCACGTCGCCGGCCTCATGCTGGTCAACCCCGCGGTCTCCAGCCAGGACAAGCGGCTGCGCGTCGTCGGGCTGGCCAAGCACCTGGTGGGCGGCCTGGACGCGATCGGCGGCGACATCAAGAAGCCCGGCGTCGAGGAGCACGCCTATCCCAAGACGCCGCTCAAGGCGCTCCACTCGATGACCGTGGGCTGGCAGCAGGTCCGTGCCGACCTGTCGAAGGTTACCGCCCCGACGATCCTGTTCCGCTCCACCGAGGACCACGTCGTCGACGACGGCTCGATCCGCGACATCGAGGCCGGCATCGGCTCGCGCGACTACACCCGGGTGGACCTCGCCGACAGCTACCACGTGGCCACCTTGGACAACGACGCCCCTGTGATCTTCGAACAGTCCGCGGACTTCCTCGCGCGCGTCACCGCCGCGGGGTGATGATGTCCTCATGACGAACGAGCCGGACCTGGACGCCGCCTGGCGCTCGATCGTCGAGAATTACGGCGAGCGGGCCACGCTCGACGACCCGCCGGCCGAGGTCGAGCCGCTGGTCCGGCCGCAGCCGAGCCCTCAGTCCGCCTCGCAGGCCGACCGCGTCGAGGAGCACGACCCGGCGCCCGAGGCCGACCCGGAGGACCACTTCGTCCCGCCCGAGCCGCCGCCGATGAGCCTGCCGGAGCCGCCTCGGCTGCTGGCCTGGGCCGGCGTGCTGGGCGTCCCGGTGCTGGCCGTCGTGCTGGCCGTGGTGCACGTGGCGGTGCCCTCGTGGGCCGGCGTGCTGGGTCTGGCATGGTTCGTCGGAGGGTTCGGCTACCTCGTCGCCACGATGCGGCGTGGTGACGACGACGACTGGGACGACGGGGCGGTGATCTGACCGCCCGCGATGCTGTGGGAGGTCACATGCCGCAGGAGACCGTGGAGATCACCGGCCACCTGATGGACTCCGGGATCCTCTCCCGGGTATTGGACGACATCCGCGGCTACGGCGCGGACTACGTCATCTCCAGCATCGACATCGGCCACGAGTCGGAGGACGAGTCGACCGCGGTCATCTCGGTCTCGACCCCCGACGAGGAGTCGATGGAGCGGTTGCTGATGCGGCTGCAGACCAAGGGCGTCAACCCCACCGAGGTCGGCGAGGCCACGCTGGCGCCGGCCGACCAGGACGGCGTGTTCCCCGACGGCTTCTACTCCACGACCAACCTCCTCACCCGGGTCCGCCTCGACGGCCACTGGCTGGAGGTCGAGAACCCGGAGATGGACTGCGGGCTGGTCGTCACCGACCCCGGCACTGACGCCGCGCGCGTGAGGACGCTGCCGATGTCCGACGTCCGCGTGGGCATGCAGGTCGTCTGCGGCGTCGACGGCGTCCGCGTCGAGCCGCTCGCCGCCCGCGACGAGGGCGAGACGTTCGGCTTCATGGAGTCCGACGTGTCCAGCGAGAAGCCGCAGGCGGTGCTCGTACGGCAGGTGGCCGACGGCATGCGCGAGGCTCGCGCTGCCGGCCAGAAGGTGCTGTGGGTGGGCGGCCCCGGCGTCGTCCACACCGGCGCGGCGCCGGCGATGGTCGCCCTGGTCGAGGCCGGGTTCGTCGACGTCTTGTTCGCCGGCAACGCGCTGGCCACCCACGACATCGAGTCCTCGCTCTACGGCACGTCGCTGGGCGTGGACCTCGCCGCGGGCCGCGGCGTCGAGCACGGCCACGAGCATCACATCCGCGCGCTGAACACGATCCGCAAGGCCGGCTCGATCCGGGCCGCGGTCGACGCCGGGGTGCTCACCGGTGGCGTCATGCACGCCCTGGTGAAGGCGGACAAGAGCTTCGTGCTCGTCGGCTCCGTGCGCGACGACGGCCCGCTGCCCGACGTCTACACCGACGTCATCGAGGGTCAGCGGGCGATGCGCGCCGAGCTCGCCGACGTCGGCTTCTGCCTGATGGTGGCGACCATGCTGCACTCGGTCGCGACCGGCAACATCCTGCCCGCCTCGATCCCGCTGGTCTGCGTCGACATCAACCCCGCCACGGTCACCAAGCTCGCCGACCGCGGCTCCTCCCAGGCCCGCGGCATCGTCACCGACGTCGGGCTGTTCCTCGAGCAGCTGGCCCAGGAGCTCGTGCCCGGCTACCGCCGCTGACGGCGAGGCGGTCCCGGGGTCCCGAGACACCGCGGACCCGAGCCGCCCGGTCCACAGCCAGAGGATCGGACGGCCCGGGTCGTAGGTGGTCGAGCCCGCCCCCGTGCGGGCTCGTCCGCCCTCGCGCGTCCGGGCCGGACCGCGACGAGGGACGTCGGGTGGTGGTGTGGGCTACTGGATCAGGCGCACCGGCTGTCCTGAGATGTTGGCGGTCCAGGTGGTCGTGTCGGTCACCGTGCCGCTGGGGAAGTTGATCTTCACCTGGAACCAGCAGCCGCCGGCGCTGGCGTAGGAGCAGGTATAGGTGCTCGGGATCGGCACCGAGATGGTCTCGGACTTCCCGTCCGCACCGTTGCCCGAGGACACCCCCGAGAGGGCGCAGGTGCTCAACGTCTGGTTGATGAACCCGGTGGCGGTGCAGTTGGTGGCGGTGCCGCCCATGTTGGAGTCATTGGGTGGGAGCACCGTCACCGTGCCCGACGAGGCGGCGTCGCCCATGTCGAAGAAGGTGAAGTTCATGCTCTTGCCAGCAGCTGCGGGCAGCACGCGGATGAGGTTGAAGGTGGCGGTCGAGGCGTTGGAGTTCATGTAGATCGGCATCCGGCCGAAGGCCGCAACGCTGACCGCCCCGGCCGGCGTCGTGCCGGAGGCATAGAAGGCGCGCACGGCGTACCGGTTGGAGCCGCCGCCGGTCACGCTGGTGTCGTCACCGGTCTGCGTGTAGACCTTCGACGATGCCGCATCGGGCGGCTGGTAGCTGCCGTCGGTCTGACCCGCGTTGTTGACGCTGCCGCCGATGGCCACGTTGCTGCGCACCTGGACGTAGTAGTCACCGGCGACGGACGGTGTGAAGTCGCACAACGTCACCCACTGGTGGAACGACTCGCTCAGCGGCGTGTCGAAGGCGCCAGGGTTGGTGGAGCTGAAGAGGTTGTTGATCGTGACGTCGTTGGCGCTGTAGCCCGGCCACTGCTTCGTGCACCCGGCCACCGGCGTCGCCTTGGTCGGGTCCTGGGTGTCGGTGGGACTGCGTAGGGCGAACGAGGTGACGGTCGGCGTGGTGGTCGCCGCCACGTCACCGGTGCAGAACGCGTTGGGCGTGTCCGACCCGCTGGTCACCTTGTAGCGCGTGAGCCCGTCGCTGCTCGTCCACTTGTTCCAGTTGTCGGTCGTCGGGAACGTGCCGGTCGGCCCGGACTCGCAGCGGTTGTTGGTGGCGGCGAACTCGGGGTCGTAGAGCTGCAGCCGGATGGGGGTGTTCACCGCGGTGGCGGCCACCCGCACGAGCAGGAAGTACCCCTCGGGCCGGAAGTCGGAGTTGGTGGTGCCCGAGCATCCCGAGTTGCCCGACGAGCACGTCCGCGTGTCGTACTGGTCGCCCTGCGCCTTGGGGACCATCGGGCCCGAGATGTGCATCCAGAACTGCGGCGTGGAGCTGCACGTCGCTCCGCTCGGTTTGACCAGTTGGGAGTCGGTGGGTCCCTTGGCGGTCGTGCCCGCCGGCTCGTTGCCGAGCGTGTTGCACGGACTGCCCATGGGCTGTGGCCCGGTGTAGTCGGCGGTCGAGGTGCGACACACCTTGGTGGAGCCGAAGCCGAGCACGACGCCGAAGGAGTTCGTGACGGTGCGGCACACCGTCACCTGCAGCTGCGTGGGCTTGGCACCCAGGGCCGCGCTCACCGTGGTGTTGTTCGTGCCGTCCACGTAGCCGTTGTCCTGGGCCAGGTCGGCCGCTGTGGACTTCGCCTTGTCGATGTTGTCGGGCAGCCACACCACCGCACCCAGCGACGCCGCGTCGGCGGCGTTCTGCTCGCGGGCACCCTCGAGGTACCAGCGCGCGATGTCGATGCCGATCGCGGCGCAGCCGAAGAGGAAGGCCGAGAGGCAGATCGTGGCGAAGATCGCCACGAAACCGTGCTCGTCGCGCCGGCGCACGAGGGACCGTTGCACCTCGGATCGGCCCATCACGGGTGCGTTCCCGCGGCGCAGATGTCGTTGGTGAGCGGCTCGAACCGGGTGACGGACCGGTCGGCCAGCGTCATCGACCCGGTGAACGGCGGCAGTCCGGTGAGCCAGTTGTGCGAGAGGTTCACGTAGACGCCGACGTTGTCCTCCTTGGTCACGCAGGCGTTGATGGTCGTGGAGTTCCAGCTGCCGCTGTCGTAGCGGAACGCCTTCGCGGTGGCGTTCCACTTGAACTTCACGCATGAGTCGTAGCCCGTGCAGGTCGAGGGCATGGGGCCGTTGAAGCTGTCCGCGGACACGCTGTTCTGCTTGGCGATCGCGGCGTTGCACCCGCCGGCTGAGGCGCAGGGGTAGCCGTTCTGGTTGGCCTCGTAGACCAGCAGGTAGTTCACCGACGACGCCGGCACCGTCACCAGGTTGCCCTGCACGCGGTCGGCAGCGTCCTGGGCCACCTGCGGCACCGTCGTGCCAGAGGGGCAGACGGAGGTGTCGGTGCTCGTGCACGGACCCACGCCGGCCTCCGCGGAGACGAAACGGGTGGCCGCGCGGGTCGAGGAGGTGACGGTGACGTAGTCGCGCAGCATCAGCGACATGTCGATCATGCCGAAGACCAGCAGCATCAGGACCGGGAAGATCAGGGCAGCCTCGAGCGCCACCGCACCGCGTTCACCGCGACGGCGTCGACGCCTGAGCTCGTGCATGTCCGGTCCCCTTGTGGTCGTCCCCCGACGCAGCCGAGCGTAGAAGGACAGAACCGGCCAAATCCCGAGTTAGCCGCACTTGTCACGACACTCTGGACGAACGTCGAGGCCGCCTGGCCTGAACGGACTACGCGGGCGGGGTCGACGGATCCTCGTCGAGGTCGATTCTTTCCACAGAGGTCCCATGTGACCCAGTCGCCGCGGGAGCCTCACCAGACCCAGAAGACCCAGAAGTCCCACCACTCTCAGGCCGGGTGCTCAGCAGTTCGGTCGCGGCCTGCAGCAGCGCGGTCGCTGCCGTCGCCAGGTGCTCGCGCACCTCGGGACTGGTCTGGTGCACGGTCTCACGTACCGCGTGGATCATCTGGCACACCGGGCAGAAGCGGCAGTCCCCCGCCAGCGGCTCGTGCCGCCGCTCGCCGTGGTCCGCACCGGCACCGGCACCGGCACCCATCCCGCCGGCCACCTCGCCCAGCGCACCCAGCAACCGGACGGCCTCCTCGTGCAGGCTGCCCACCGGCTCGGAGCCGTGGGCGCCGTCGGACCCCGCGCTCACAGCGCCGCCTGCACGGGCGCGGCGAACCGCACCCGCAGCCAGCCGTCCGCCACCGCGGCGCCCCGCACCTCCGCGCGAGCCAGCGAGGCCGGCAGCGCGAGCACCCGACGGTAGGAGCCGACGGTGACCACCAGCTCGTCGCCGTGCCGCGCCAGGTCGACGTCCTCACGCCCGGCCAGCGGCAGCGCGAGCCGCAGCACCGGACCTTCCGGGCCCGGCTCCAGGCGCAGCGGACCCTCGCCGTCGGGCACCGCCACTGGGTCGCTGCCGGCGTAGGCGCGCTCGGCCAGCGCCGCCAGCCCGTCCGTGCCGATCGGCTCGGCCGGCAAGTACTCACCGCGCCACAGCGGCAGCGGCGCGAACGACTCCGCGACCCCGGCCAGCTGCTGCTCCTGGCTGCGGACCCAGCCCGCGGTCCAGGCGTCGTCGGCGGCGGGGAACACCCGGTTCGCCACCACCCCGTCGACGCGGTAGCCGTAGAGCGAGAGCGTCGTCCACGACCGGCGCGCCTCGGCCACCACCATGGCCTCGGGCGTGAGCACCAGACGCACCGTGGCGTTGGGCCCGGTGAGCAGCTGGTGGGCCTGGTGCAGGTCGGCGTGCAGCCGCTCCACGGCGTCGAAGACCGGCTCGCCTGGCATCGGCACGCCGGCCGCGCGGGTCAGCACGGGCTTGAGCGCGCGCACCACGCGCCGCTCGACGGGCAGCACCCGGGCCATGTACCAGCCCAGCGCCTCGGGCAGCGCCAGCAGCCGCAGCGTCTCCGCCGTCGGCGCACAGTCGACGACGACGACGTCGTAGCCCCCCTCGAGCACCCGCGTGCGCAGCTCCAGCAGCGCCAGCACCTCCTCGGCGCCGGGCAGCACGGTGAGCTCCTCGGCGGTGACCGGGTCGACGCCGCCCGCGCCGAGCACCGAGACCAGGTAGCCCTGGATCTGCGCCCAGGAGGCCTCGAAGCGCCGCTGGGCGTCGACCTGCTGCACCCACAGCCGCGGCTCGACCTCCACCGGCTCGGCCCCGGTGGCGCCGAGCCCGAAGGCGTCGCCGAGCGAGTGGGCGGCATCGGTCGACATCACCAGCGTCCGCAGCCCGCGGCGCGCGGCCAGCACCGCCGTACCGGCCGCCAGGGTCGTCTTGCCGACGCCACCCTTGCCGGTCAGCAGCAGCAGCCGGGTCACCGCCGGGTCACCGGGGGATCACGCCGCGATCACCGGCTGGTCTCGACGCGCTTCTTGAGCCCCTTGAGCGCGGTGTCGACGATGACCTTCTCCGCCCGTCGCTTCAGCATGCCGATCATCGGGATGCTGACGTCGACCTCGAGCCGGTAGGTGACCTCGGTACCGACCCCCACGGGCCGCAGCTGGTAGGAGCCCTCCATCGCCGACAGCATCCGGCCCTCGACCAGGTGCCACGACACGTCGTCTTGCCCGTGCCAGTCGTAGGCCAGGGTGTAGGAGTCCTTGATCGGCATCGCCTCGAGGTCGAAGGCCACCTGCTCGACGGTGCCGTCGTCGCTGCGGGCCACGACCTCGACGCGCTTCATCCCCTGCACCCACTGCGGATAGGACTCGAAGTCCGCGATCACCGCCATGACCTCGGCCGCGGGGGCGTCGATCACGATGCTGGAGGTGGTCTGGTCGGCCACACCTGGTCCTTTGCCGAAGGGAGCGGGAAGAGTCCCGACAATAGTGGGGGCTCCTCGGCGAAGGCGACCCGTCGGTAACGTTCCCCACCGTGCGTGAGTACGCCACCCCCCTGACGGTCGACGCCGCGGCCCTGCCCGGCGTCGTCGAGGGCAACCTCACCGACGACGTCGTCCGCAACGCCGCCGAGCATCCCGAGGCCCCCGCCCTGTGCCGCCGCGTCGGCGACGAGTGGGTCGACGTCGGCTGCGCCGAGCTCCTCGCCCAGGTGCGGGCCGTGGCCAAGGGCCTGGTGGCCGCCGGCCTCGAACCCGGCGACCGGGTCGCGCTGATGTCGCGCACCCGCTACGAGTGGACCGTCCTTGACTACGCCATCTGGTTCGCCGGCGCCGTCACGGTGCCGGTCTACGAGACCTCCTCGGTCGAGCAGGTCGAGCACATCCTCAGCGACGCCGGTGTGCGGGCAGTGGTCGTCGAGACGCCCGACCACGTCGCCCGGGTCAGCAGATGTCGCGGCCGCCTGCCCGAGCTGCACCAGCTGTGGGCCATCGAGCCGCGCGAGGGCGCCGGGGCGGTCGACCTGCTGACCCGGCTCGGGGCCGACGTCGACGACGCCGAGCTGGAAGAGCGGCGCACCGCCGCGGGGCCCGCCGATGTCGCGACGATCATCTACACCTCGGGCACCACCGGGCGACCGAAGGGGTGCGTGCTCACCCACGGCAACCTGGCCTTCGAGGCGGCCGTGACCGGCTCGGAGCTCGAGCCGCTCTTCGGCGCGCAGGACGCCTCCACGCTGCTCTTCTTGCCACTGGCCCACGTCTTCGCCCGGGCGATCCAGGTGGGCTGCATGCGCCATCGGGTGCGGATGGGCCACACCGCCGACATCAAGCACCTCACCGACGACCTGGCCGGCTTCCGGCCGAGCTTCGTGCTGGCGGTGCCCCGCGTCTTCGAGAAGGTCTTCAACACCGCCTCCCAGCGGGCGGTCGCCGACGGCCGCGGGCGCGTCTTCGCGCGGGCCGCCGACGTCGCCATCGCCTACTCCCGCGGCGAGCAGGCGGGCAAGGTGCCTCGCGGCGTCCGGTTGCAGCACGCCTTGTTCGACCGGCTGGTCTACGGCCGGCTGCGCGCTGCCCTGGGCGGTCGCTGCGAGTACGCCGTCTCCGGCGGCGCGCCCTTGGGCGAGCGGCTGGGTCACTTCTACCGCGGCATCGGCATCACCGTGCTGGAGGGCTACGGGCTCACCGAGACCAGCGCCGCGCTCACCGTGAACCTGCCCGACGCCCTCAAGATCGGCACCGTCGGCCGGCCGCTGCCGGGCACCGAGGTCCGCGTGGCCGAGGACGGCGAGCTGCTCTTCCGCGGCGGCCAGGTGTTCACCGGCTACTGGCACGACGCCGAGGCGACCGCCGAGGTGCTCGACGCCCCGACGGAGGGGACGGAGCTGGCAGCGGGGCCGGAGGGACCCGGCTGGTTCCACACCGGCGACGTGGGCGAGATCGACGACGAGGGGTTCGTGCGCATCACCGGGCGCAAGAAGGAGATCCTGGTGACCGCCGGCGGCAAGAACGTCTCCCCCACCGTGCTCGAGGACCGGCTGCGCGCGCATCCGCTGGTCGACCAGTGCGTCGTCGTGGGCGACGGCCGGCCCTTCATCGCGGCCCTGGTCACCATCGACCGCGAGAGCTACGCGCTGTGGGCCCAGCAGCACGACAAACCCGCCGACGTCGTGGCGGCGCTCGACGACCCGGATCTTCAGGCCGAGATCCAGGCGGGCGTGGACGAGGCCAACCAGGCGGTCTCGCGTGCGGAGTCCATCCGCAAGTTCGCGATCGTGGCCGAGGAGTGGAGCGAGGAGGGCGGCCAGCTCACGCCCAGCCTGAAGCTGCGCCGTACCGAGGTGATGCGCCAGGCCCACGAGGACGTCGAGGCGCTCTACCGCAGCTGAGTGACCGGGTCAGACCGAGCCCGGACTGGGCCCCGACCGGGCCCCGATCGAATGGCTCATAGCCCGTTCGGGCTACACGTGTTGTCCTAGTAGTCCGAATCTTTGGGGTTTGGCCCACTTTGGAAGCGAACACGAGAGGCTGAGTACCGCAACACCGGGCCGGGTTGGGGAGACCAGGGTCCGGGGTACCGCACCAGGAGCACGTCGTGGGCGTGCAGGAGCGGTGCCGATCGCCTCGAACTGAGAAGGATTCCGGGCCGTGGACCGCAGAAGGGTCATCGTCCTCGTCGGCGCACTCGTCGCAGTGCTGGGTACCGGCGTCGTCTACCTCTACGTCAAGGGTGCCGACAACCGCGCGGACCAGAAGTTCGCCGCGCAGCAGGTGCTCGTGGCCAAGGTGGCCATCCAGCCGGGTGAGACCCTGGCCGCCGCCAAGACCGCGGGCAAGCTGGAGGTCAAGTCGGTCACCAGCGGCAGCGTCGTGCCCGGCGCCGTCGCCAACGACGCCGCGATCTCCAGCAAGGACGTCGCCCTCACCGCCATCTACCCCGGCGAGCAGATCCTGACCTCCAAGTTCGGCGCCGCGGCGGCCGCCAGCGGATCGACGTTGAGCATCGCCAAGGGCCAGCTCGCGATCGCGATCACGATGTCGGACCCGAACCGCGTCGCCGGCTTCTTGGAGCCGGGCGACAAGGTCGCCATCTTCGCCACGGCCGGCAGCGCGAGCGACGCCACGGACAACGCGAAGGACGGCACCCGCGTGCTGCTGCCCGACGTCACCGTGATCGCGGTCGGCAGCACCACCACGGTGGCCACCACGACCACGGACCCGACCGGCGCCCAGACCACCGAGCAGGTGCCGAGCACCCAGATCACCTTGTCGCTGGACCAGGCGGATGCCCAGAAGATCATCTACACCCAGAGCGCCGGCCAGACGCTGACCTTCGGTCTGCTCAACAAGGACTCGGTGGTCAACAAGGCGCAGGCTCCCACCAACATGTCGAACCTCTTCAACTAGGCCACCGGACAGCGAAGGAGCAGACCATGCCGGTCATCGTCGACACCGACACCACGCGTGCGGTCCGACTCTCGGCGACCGTGGGCCACAGCAGCCACGTCGTCGCCACCGTCGAGCAGCTGCAGACCTGGCTGGACCGACGTCCCAACGAGTACGCCGTGGTCCTCGGGCCCGACGTCTCCATGGACGCCGCGGCCGGGCTGACCAACCGGCTCCGGCTCAGCCGCCCGGGCCTCTCGGTCATCATGCTGCGCACCCAGACCACGACCGACCTCATGGCGCAGGCGATGTACGCCGGTGTGCGCGAGGTCATCGCGATCGACGAGATGGACTCGCTGCGCGAGTCGATCGAGCGCTCGCAGCAGAACTACGACGCGATCCACGGCCCGTCGGCCTCGGCCCGCGACAACGGCAAGGTGATCACGGTCTTCTCGCCGAAGGGCGGCGTCGGCAAGACGACCGTCTCGGTGAATCTGGCCGTCGCACTGGCCGACAACGGCACCAACCGGGTCGCCCTGGTCGACCTCGACCTGGCCTTCGGCGACGTCGCGATCACCTTGCAGCTGATCCCCGAGCACACCATCGCCGAGGCCGCCGAGGTCGAGGGCCACCTGGACAACGCCATGCTCCAGAAGCTCCTGACCCGTCACGACTCGGGCCTGATGGTGCTGGCCGCGCCGACGCTGCCCGACGCCAAGGACCGGATCAGCCCGGCCCTGGTCCGTCGCGTCATCGCCTCCCTGCGCTCGGACTTCGACTACATCGTGGTCGACAGCTCCCCCGGCTTCGACGAGCAGGTCCTCTCGGCCTTCGACGAGACCGACGAGTGCATCGTGCTCGCCACCCTCGACGTCCCCACGGTCAAGAACGTGAAGATGTCGCTGGAGACCCTCGATCTGCTCAACCTGGCCATCGGGCACCGCCACCTGGTGGTCAACCGGGCCGACGACGAGGTCGGGCTCACCATCCCCAACGTCGAGAGCATCCTGGGCATGGCGACCATCGCCTCGTTCCCGAGCTCGGTGGAGGTCGCGAACGCCACCAACCACGGCCGGCCGATCGTGCTCTCCAAGCCCGACCACCCGGTCAGCCGCGGCATCCGCGCCGTGGCCGCCTCGATCGCCGCGGTGGAGGAGCGGGTACCGGTCGCCGCCGGCGCCGGCTCGGAACCCTCCGGCCGACGCTCGCTGCTGCGCCGCGGGAAGAAGTGACCCGATGACCTCCCTGAGCGAACGCCTCGCCGCCGTCCGCAGCGCGGAGCAGGGGGCACCGGTCGCCTACCCGGACCCGCACGCCGCCGCCTCGCCGGCGCCTGCTCCCGCCGCGGGGGCACGGGCCGCCACGCCCGCCCCGGCCAGCATGCCGCCGGCCGGGCCCGCCTCGGCCGCACCGGAGTCCCGCGACCGCGTGAGCGGCGACACCCACCGGTTCGACGACCTCAAGGCGCACGTCCACAACGAGCTGCTCATCCAGCTCGGGCCGCAGCTCTACGACCAGAACATGACCCAGGAGGACCTGGAGTCGAAGGTCCACGCCGTCCTCAAGGACGTGATGGCGGCCAGCAACCGGCCGCTGACGTCCACCGACCGGCAGAACATCACCAACGAGATCGCCGACGACATCCTCGGCTACGGACCGCTCGAGCCCTACCTGCGCGACCCCGACGTCTCCGAGGTCATGGTCAACGGCCCCTTCGACATCTACCTGGAGTACCAGGGCCGGCTGACCAAGGTGAATGGCAAGTTCAACGACGAGGCCCACCTGCGGCGCACGATCGACAAGATCGTCTCCCGCATCGGCCGCCGCGTGGACGAGTCCTCGCCGATGGTCGACGCCCGGCTCTCCGACGGCTCCCGCGTCAACGCCGTCGTGCCTCCCCTGGCCGTCGACGGCTCCTCGCTGACCATCCGCAAGTTCGCCGCCGACCCGCTCGGCGTCAACGACCTGATCCGCTTCGGCTCGCTGGACCCGCGCTCTGCGGACTTCCTCGACGCCTGTGTGCGGGGTCGCCTCAACGTGATCGTCTCCGGCGGTACCGGCGCGGGGAAGACCACCACGCTCAACGTGCTCTCCTCGTTCATCCCCTCCGACGAGCGCATCGTCACCATCGAAGACGCCGCGGAGCTGCAGCTCAAGCAGGACCACGTCGTCCGGCTGGAGTCGCGACCGGCCAACATCGAGGGCAAGGGCGCGGTCACCATCCGCGACCTGGTCAAGAACTCGCTGCGCATGCGGCCCGACCGCATCATCGTCGGCGAGGTCCGTGACGCCTCGGCCCTCGACATGCTGCAGGCGATGAACACCGGCCACGACGGCTCCATCTGCACGCTGCACTCCAACGGCCCACGCGACACCCTGGCCCGCATGGAGACCATGGTGCTGATGGCGGGCATGGACCTCCCGATCCGCGCCATCCGCGAGCAGGTCGCCTCGGCGGTCGACCTCGTCGTGCACCAGACCCGCCTCAAGGACGGCTCGCGCCGCATCACCCACATCACCGAGGTGGAGCGGATGGAGGGTGACGTCATCACGCTGCAGGACGTCTTCGTCTTCGACCACTCCGCCGGCTGGGACGCCAACGGCAAGACCCTCGGCTCGCTCAAGCCGACCGGGCTGCGCCCGACCTTCCTGGACAAGATGTCCGACCACAACGTGAAGGTCGACCCGATGACGTTCGCGATGAGCGGCTGATGGACGCGCTGCGCAACGTCGACCCGTCGGCGGTCATGATGATCGGCGGCATCGTCGCCATCTTGTTCGGCGCGCTCGCCGTCATCTTCGGGATGGGACTGGTCAGCGCCCGTCCGGCCACCGGCGGCAAGGACGCCGTCTCCGACCAGATCAACGCCTACGGCGCCGCAGGCGTCGCCGCGCGTGCCGCGGACCGCAAGAAGCAGGCCGAGGCGGCGAGCATCGCCGCCGCCGCGAAGTCGAAGATGACCGAGGTGCTGGCCAACAACCAGTCCTTCGAGGCCAAGATCGCCAAGCGGCTCGAGGGCTCCGGGCACTCGATGAAGCCCGCGGAGTGGGTGCTGCTGCACGCCGGAATGGTCGTCGGGTCCGCGCTGTTCTGGATCCTGCTCTCCGGCGGCCGGCTGCCGTTCATGATCGTCGGCATCGTCATCGGCGTGTTCGTGCCGTGGATCTACCTCGGCTTCAAGCGCTCGCGTCGCCTCAAGGCGTTCGAGTCGATGCTGCCCGACACGCTGCAGCTGATGTCGAGCAGCCTCTCGGCAGGCCTGTCGCTGGCCCAGTCGGTCGACACCATCGTCCGCGAGGGCGCCGAGCCGGTGAGCTCGGAGTTCCGTCGGGTCGTCGTGGAGAGCCGGCTCGGCGTGGCGCTGGAGGACGCGATGCAGGGCGTCGCCGAGCGCATGGAGAGCAAGGACTTCGAGTGGGTCGTCATGGCCATCCGGATCCAGCGCGAGGTCGGCGGCAACCTCGCCGAGCTGCTGCTCACCGTGGCCGCCACGCTCCGCGAGCGCGAGTACATCCGGCGCCACGTGCGCGCCCTGGCCGCCGAGGGCCGGCTGAGCATGTACGTGCTCGGCGGGCTGCCGCCGGTGTTCCTGCTCTACCTGGCGCTGACGAAGTGGACCTACGTCAAGCCGCTGTTCACCTCGGGCATCGGCTACGTGCTGCTGGGCGCCATCAGCATCCTGCTCTCGGTCGGCGTCTTCTGGATGTCCAAGGTCTCGAAGGTGGAGCTGTGAGGAGCCCGAACCGTCTCGTCCTGCTCGCCTCCTGCGCACCCAGTGGGAGCCACGCATGAACCCGATGCTCGTCTACGTCGGCCTGGGGTGCATCTTCCTGGGCATGTTCGCCGCGATCGCCGCGATCGGCGGTCTGACCAAGGAGACCCAGGGCGTCGGCCGCTCGATCTCCGTGCTCGAGGCGCTGACCAGTGCCCCGGAGCAGATGCGCGCCGAGCTGGACGCGCCGTTCGCCGACCGGGTGCTCGCGCCGCTGCTGGGCCGCATGCAGGGCCTGACCCGACGCCTGACGCCCACCGACAGCGGCGCCGCCATCCGCGAGAAGCTGGACCTGGCCGGCAACCCGGCCGGGCTGACGGTCGAGCGGGTCAACGGGCTGAAGGTGCTCGGCTTCGTCGCCGGCCTGGTCGTCAGCCTGGTGCTGGCCGTCGTCATGGGCACCAACTTGTGGCTGACCCTCGCGATCGTGCTCGGCGCCTCCTTCGCCGGCTACATGGCGCCGAACATGTACCTGTACTCCCGTGCCCACGAGCGCACCGAGCAGACCCGCAAGGCCCTGCCCGACGCGATCGACCTGCTCACCATCTCGGTGGAGTCCGGACTGGGCTTCGACGCCGCCATCGCCCAGGTGGCCCGCAACACCAAGGGCCCGCTGGCCGAGGAGTTCTCGCGGATGCTGCAGGAGATGCAGATCGGCCGCGGTCGCTCCGACGCGCTGCGCTCGATGGGCGACCGTAGCGACCTGCCCGACCTGCGCCAGTTCGTCAGCGCGATGGTGCAGGCCGACGCCTTCGGCATCCCCGTGGGCCAGGTGCTGCGCGTGCAGTCCAGCGAGATCCGCGTCAAGCGCCGCCAGTGGGCCGAGGAGCAGGCGCAGAAGGTGCCGGTCAAGATCCTGGTGCCGCTGATCTTCTGCATCCTGCCCTGCCTGTTCCTCGCGGTGCTCGGCCCGGCCGGCATCAGCATCTTCCAGAGCTTCTCCGCCGGCGGCGTCTGAGTCCCAGGAGACGCCCGGCGTCGCCCGTGTGGCGCTGACCCGCTCGCGCCACTCGGATGGGATCATGCGGGCTTGTGAATGGGTCGCGCGCAGCCGGGCTCCCGGCCGACGGCCACCCGGCCGACCTGCCCGGCCGGGTGGCCGTGGCCGCCCGCGTGGTGGCGCTGGTGGTGCTGATCCCGCTCACGCTGGTGCGCGGCCCGCAGGACGCTGCGACTCCCCTGCTGCTGGTGATCGCCCTGGCGGCGGTGCTCAGTGTCGCGACCCTGATCGGCCGGGTGAGTGAGGACCTGCTGGCCATCCTCGAGGGCGGCGCCGTGGCCGGCATCGGGGTGCTTACCCAGCCCGCGGGCACGACGGTCCTGCCCTACCTGGTCGTCCCTATGCTCGTCGGCGCCACCGCCGCCCGGATGCCGGGGCTGGTGCGGGTGCTGGTGGCCGAGGCGCTGGTGGCGGCCGTGGCCTGGTGGCCGGTCAACGGCCGGCCGACGCTCTCCCAGACCCGACCGCTGCTGCTCTGGCTCGGCGCGGCCCTGCTCGTCGGACTGGTCGTGGTGCTGCTGCAGCGACGCCTGGAGAGCCGGTCCGACACCGGCAGCTACCGCGACGCGATCGCCCTCATCGAGCAGCTCGACGCCCTCTCGGGCCGGCTCTCCGGCGGCCTGGACCCCGTCGCACTGGCCGAGGAGCTCATGGCTGAGGCCGACCTGTTCGTCACCGTGCAGCAGGCCGCGGTGTTCACCCGGACGCCCGTCGGCACGGTGGCCCCGTTGCGGTACTCCACCTTCTCGGCGCCCCAGGCCTTCGTCGGCCTCGACGACTTCGTCGAGAACTGCTGGCGCAGCGACCGGCCCCTGATCCGCGAGAACGTCGCCGGCGTGCCGGTGCGCACCGGCACCCGCACGGTGGGTGTCTTGACCCTCGACCTCCCCCGGCCGGCCGATCATCGCAGCCTGCTGCGCCTGCAGGAGGCCCTGGGCGGCCTGGCGCTGCAGCTGCACGCCGCGCTGCTCTTCGACAGCGTGCGGGCCCACGCCACCAGCGAGGAGCGCAACCGGCTGGCGCGCGAGGTGCACGACGGCGTCGCCCAGGACGTCGCGTCCCTGGGCTACATGGTCGACGGGCTGAGCGCAGCCGCCACCACCGACGACCAGCGCGAGCAGCTGGTGGCCCTGCGCAGGGAGGTCACCCGGGTGGTCGCCGAGCTGCGGGCCTCGGTCTACGACCTGCGCAACGAGATGCGTGCCGGTCAGGGGCTGGGCCAGGGGGTCTCGGCCTTCGCCCGCCAGATCGGGTCGCGCTCCGACCTCACCGTGCACGTCCGCCTCGACGAGGGGGCCACCCGGCTGCGCCCGCACGTGGAGGCCGAGCTGCTGCGCATCGCCCAGGAGGCGATGAACAACGCCCGCAAGCACTCCGGCGGGAGCAACCTGTGGGTCAGCTGCACGGTGCGCCCGCCCTACGCCGAGATCGAGGTCATCGACGACGGCGTCGGCCTGCAGCCGGGCCGGCACGACTCCCACGGGCTGCGGATCATGCGGGAGCGCGCCGAGGGGATCGGCGCCCGGCTCGAGGTCGCCAACCGCACCGGCGACACCTCCGGCACCCAGCTGCGGGTGCGCCTGGGCCGTCCCGCTGGCACCACCTGAGACAATGACCGGCACGGGGGGATCCGCAGAGGCGTGAGGACACCATGACGACGATCCTGATGGTCGATGACCACGAGCTGATCCGCAACGGGCTGGCCGGCGCCTTCCGCGCCTCCGGGGAGTTCGAGGTCGTCGGTCAGGCCGGCTCGGTGGCCGAGGCGTTGGCCGCCGCTCGCAAGGCGCAGCCCGAGGTCGTCGTCACCGACGTCCGGCTGCCCGACGGCAGCGGCCTGGACATCGTGCGCTCGCTGCGCTCGGAACGGCCCGACATCGGGCTGGTGGTGCTGACCATGTACTCCGGCGACGAGCAGCTGTTCGCCGCGATGGACGCCGGTGCGTCAGCGTTCGTCGGCAAGGACGCCCCGAGCAGCGAGGTCATCAACGCCGCCAAGCACGCCGCGGTCTCGCCGCGCACGTTCACCTGCACCGGGCTGGGCGAGGCCATGATGCGCAAGATGACCTCGACCTCCCCGCGCCTGTCCGAGCGCGAGCGCGAGGTGCTCGACCTGCTCGCCGCCGGTCTGGGCGTCAGCGCCATCGCCTCCAAGCTCTACGTCAGCGAGTCGACCACCAAGTCGCACATCACCAAGATCTACGACAAGCTGGGCGCCGCGAACCGGGCCCAAGCGTTGGTGACGGCCATGCGGATGGGGTTGCTCACCGACATCGAGCGGATGTAGCGCTACACCTGAACCTGCAGGTCAGCGCGCGCTTTCGGCGAAATTAAGAGCCGCGGGACCCGGGATCTGCCCGTTCGCACCCCGCTATGGCCCGATCGGGCTATGAACGGATCATTCTCGGCGACCTCTTAGGTACGACCGTTTACCCGATGTGCCCGATACCTCCGTCTTGCCACCATTTCTTCATCCGGCAGTGGGGTACGCCGGCCATCCGTAAACCCAACATCCTTTTGAGGGAGAACCACCCATGCTCGAGCTCATCCGTAACTGGACCCGTCGTGACGAGAACGGCGCGTCGGCCGTGGAGTACGGCCTGCTGGTCGCCGGCATCGCCGCCCTGATCGTGCTCGTCGTCTTCGCCTTCGGCGGCGTCATCAAGGGCGTCTTCAGCAAGACCTGCTCGACCGTCCAGGCCTCGTCCAGCGTCGGTTCCTGCAGCTGACCATCAGCGGCCCAGTGCCGCTACGCGTACGGGGCGTCGATCCGGGCCAGGCCCGGATCGACGCCCCGTCCGCGTCCTACCGACACACGAAAGGGAAGGTCGGATGGTGAGTGGTCGCGTGCCCCGTCGCCAGCGACGCGACGAGCACGGCGCCTCGGCGGTCGAGTACGCCCTGCTGATCAGCGGCGTCGCGGTCGTCCTGGTCCTGGTCGTCTTCAGCTTCGGCGGCGTCGTGAAGGGCATCTTCAGCAAGACCTGTTCCAGCGTGCAGACCAGGGCGTCGACGACGCAGACCTGCAGCTGAGCAGCGCCGACTCCTCAGGACGGTCTCCCCGCTCGGGCGAGGAGACCTTCCTGTGCCCGTCCCGTGCCAGTTCTGGACCAATCCGGGGCGCGGCTCAGGACCGGTTCAGCAGCACCTCGGCCATCCCGATGCGCTGCATGGTCGTGGGATGGGTGCCGAACCACCAGTGCGTCACCGCCGGTGGCTGCGGCTCGTCGAGGCCCGAGAGCGCCAGGCGACGCTGCATCGCCACGAACGCGGTGGGGTCCCGCGTGGCCTCCAGGCCCGTCCGGTCGGCACGCGCCTCGATCGAGCGGCTGACGGCGTTCTCCACCGGCGAGGCCACGAAGCCGCCGAGCGCCGTCAGCGCCAGCAGCAGCGCCAGCACCCGTGGGTCGCCCGGTCCGCTCGCGCCGGAGCGTCGCAGCAGCGCCCCGCCCGGGGCCAGCAGCAGGCCCAGCAGGCCCACGCCGAACGCCGCGCCGAAGGCCCCCAGCACCGTGCCCAGCAGCACGTCGTCGTGCTCGGCGTGGCCGAGCTCGTGCGCGACGACCGCCGCCACCTGGCTGCGCGGCAGGTCGCGCACCGTGTTGTCCCACAGCACCACGCGTCGCGTGCTGCCGAAGCCGGTGACGTAGGCGTTCAGCTCGGTGGTGCGGATCGAGGCGTCGGAGACCAGGACGTCGTCCAGCTGCACGTGCTCGGTGCGGGCCAGCTGCAGGATCTCGGTGCGCAGCGCGCCCGCCGGGAGCGGCCGGAAGGAATTGAACAGCGGCTCCACCACCACCGGGTAGACGAAGGACCCGATGACCACCAGCAGCCCCGAGATCAGCGCACCCCAGGCCGGCCAGGTGCGCGGCAGCCGCCGGGCCAGGCCGACCAGCACGATCGCGGCGATCGCGGTGTAGACGGCGGTGACCAGCAGCGAGACCCCCTCGTCGCGCCCCCACCCGGCCAGCGACTGGCGCGTCAGGCCGGCGGCCACGGCGCGTCGGCGCAGGGCCAGCGAGAACGGCAGCGTGACCAGCTCGCCGATCACCAGCAGCACCAGCGTGCCCAGCGTCAGCCGCAGCCACCACCAGCCCGGCGTCCGGCTGAGCAGCCGCGCGCCGAGCCCGGTCAGGCCGAGGACGGCCGTCACGACGAGCGAGACGGCGTAGGAGAGCAGCGAGAGCAGGCTCTGCGTCGAGCTGTAGGCCTCGGTCCGGCGCAGCTCGGCGGCGCTGAAGTAGGTGTGCTCGTCGAGCCGGGGCAGCTGCTCCCCCGCCGGCAGCCAGTGCCAGGGCACCCGCAGCACCGCGACGACCAGGAACCCGGCCGCGGCCAGGAGCACCA